>NZ_JBQQEW020000001.1:0-3182942 GCF_052258385.2 Psychrobacter sp. 1Y6
AGTTTTGCTTTTAAAACAGACATTGCTATCTTCGATACAATGTCTATTTTTTTGTCTACTATTAACCCACCCTTACAACCCATATTAGCGTTACCAATAGGTATCGCTAATGTCAACTTATGCCTTTTAGATATAAGGCCAACAACAAAAAGCCCACAGAGATATTTTCAAGCCTTTGATATCTTTAGTCAGCTTACCTTATAAACGGATAAGCATTAGATATTTGTCGCTTTCTACTCATAAGCTATCTGTATTTTGAATATAAGATAATGCTATCAAGTTCTTAATTTATATTATTACTACGCACCCATGCCTTATTATCCTTATCTTTGACAATTGCTTTACGTTGTCGATAGTATAGATGAGCTTGAAAAATACTTGTTAAAAACTGTTTTTGGTATGACCATGATATATTTTGCTCCCGTTCGCTCTACCACGCTTGCTATCGTAAAACGGTGGCGTCCTTCGTTACTTGTAGCGTCACTATGCGTGCTACTCGTAGGCTGTGATAGTGCCTCGTCCAATACCGATAAAGACATGGTATCTACGTTCGCGTCGACTGGTTCTAAGTCGCAAGATGCTTCACAATCATTGCAAGATGACAATGCTGAGCTAGCGAGTGATGATGAGACAAGCGAAATGGTGGAAGGGCAATCATTAATTGCTGCTGCTCAGTCAAATAAAGATACCTATGCAGACAGCTCTATGGAGCGAACAGAAGCGAAAAGCAGTATGCTGCAAGCGACATTGATGGGCGATTATGGTGGCATGGTCTCTTGTACAGATTGCGACAGTATTGATGTCACATTGAACTTATTCGCCGATGGTTCCGTACTAAAAGCAAGTTATTATCATAATCCTGAAAAACCAAAAACACCCCTACTCGAATCGGGCATCTACCGACAAGACAATGATAAAATTACCATTGTCTATGAAGGAAAAAATATCGAGACCTACCATATCCAAGATAACCACTTGATACGGATCGACGAGCACGATAATTTAGAGGATGACTATACGTTATCTCGCAAATAAAAGCGTCATCATGCTGACTGTTAGTTGGCGTATCTCTACATACTAAAACGACCAAATTACATTAGCTACATAGCGCCTACTTGTTAGGCGTTTTTTATTGGTCATCGAACAGGGTTTACTTTACAATGATTGCTTGTTTGCCAAGCTGATGTATTGGTCGTTGTTTATCAAAGTGGTTATTTTTACTGATAACAGCTAGGCACCTCATACTTTATTTTATCAGCTCTCTATTCTTTTCATTCAAGCGCGTACGGAACGTCTATGCATATTCATATCCTTGGTATTTGTGGTACTTTTATGGGCTCACTGGCATTGCTAGCACGTGCGCTTGGGCATACGGTCACGGGTTCAGATGCCAATGTCTATCCTCCTATGTCCACTCAGCTCGAAAATGCTGGTGTGACTATCGAAGAAGGCTATCTGGTAGAGCACTTGCAACCAACGCCAGACTTAGTGGTCGTTGGGAACGCGATGAAGCGCGGCATGGATGTGATTGAGTATATGCTAGATAATGGCTTGCGCTATACCTCAGGTCCGCAGTTTTTATCTGAGCAAGTATTGCAGTCACGCCATGTAATCGCCGTTGCAGGGACACATGGTAAGACCACAACCACGACTATGCTTGCGTGGATATTACATTATGCTGGTATCGACGCAGGGTTTTTGATTGGCGGTGTGCCATTGGTTGATACGACTGACGAGCAGCTACAGCAAGTGTTCGCGCACAGCAGCTATTTAGGTGCTGATAAAAGCGCTGATGATAAATCTGGTTACTTTGTGATTGAAGCAGATGAGTACGACTCTGCGTTTTTTGATAAGCGTTCGAAGTTCGTTCACTATCGTCCGCGTACTGCTATTTTGAATAACCTTGAGTTTGATCATGCAGATATCTTCGCAGATCTTAATGCGATACAAACTCAGTTCCATCATATGGTGCGCATGATTCCAAGCACTGGCAAAATCATTATGCCAGCCGCGACCATCAGTTTAGAAGATACGCTAGCGAAAGGGGTTTGGACACCTATCTGGCGTACTGCTGTCATCGACTCTACTTTAGATGATACGAGTGAAAATACGCGTGCCCTAAAAGATAGTAGCGATTGGCAAGCTGAGCTGATTCAAGAAGACGGTAGTAAGTTCAAAGTCAGTTTTGCTGCTGATAAAGAGGCAACTGCTATCGTAAACTGGTCGATGAGCGGCATCCATAACGTCAACAATGCATTAGTTGCTGTGGCTGCTGCCTATGACGTTGGTGTCAGTGTTGAGACTGCCTGTGCCGCTTTATCAGACTTCGCTGGTATTAAGCGCCGGATGGAGCTGATTGGCGACGTCAATGACATCTTAGTCTTTGATGATTTTGCCCATCATCCAACAGCTATTACAACCACATTGGATGGTGCCAAAAAGAAGCTGGCTGATAGACGTATTTGGGCTATCATTGAGCCGCGTAGTAACACCATGAAAATGGGCATTCATCAAGACAGCTTGGCTCAATCAGCGGCACTTGCTGACTACACATTATGGTACGAGCCTACTGGTTTAGAATGGGGCTTAAGAGAAGTCATCGAACAGGCCAAGGCTACCAGCGACGCTATCGGCAACCAGCAAGTGCTATCAAGCATTGATGCTATCATTGAGCATATCAGCAGTCATGCAAAAGCAGGTGACGCGATTGTGGTCATGTCAAATGGCGGTTTTGAGGGGATTCATCAGCGTTTATTAACCGCATTGCATAACGGCTAACGCTTCTAACTAAGATAATGAAGCAGCTCTTATAAAGAACTAGCTCTTCTTATTCTCTTACATACAAACGCAGCCATCTAATAGATGGCTGCGTTTTTTATTTCTAATATTTATATGTCTTCACTATATGAGTTCAGCACTACAGGCACCACATTGATAAACGCTGTTAGCACCACTGCTACCTTTGTAACCTTTCGTTTACTTATTGCCCTTACTCGATAGCAAATCGGACTTTTTCCTCACATAGCCCCTACAGTAGTAACATTTTATGCTTACTTTTGCGTCCGAGGAGTGTTTACAATAGATTTATCAAAACTTGTAACACATTATAAATATTAATAATATTAGGAGAATAACATGAGTTTTATTTGGATGATTATTGTAGGTTTAGTCGCTGGTTTATTAGCACGTGCTATCAAACCAGGTAACGACCCTATGGGTTGGATTATGACTATTGTATTGGGTATCGTTGGTGCAATGCTAGGTGGTTTCCTAGCTGGCCTAATTGGTATTAACGCTGATGGCGGTTTCACTGGTCTTATATTCTCAGTAATTGGTGCAATTATCTTATTGTTCTTGTATGAAATGATCGTAAATAAACGCCGTGCATAATTGGTCATAAGCCATGCATAGTTTAGTCATAAATGATTACTAGCTAATTAAAATACTATATAAACAAAGCCTTGCGTTAAGCAGGGCTTTTTTATGCCATTTATCATCGAAATTTAGTCTTTCTATCTGCATATAGCATCATATGACTGCGAAAGTATTGATAAGCATTACTTTTGTCCCCATTTATCTTATAATATCAACCCTATTTTGTCCTTATCATTGAGGTGAGCGTTATGGCACTACTCCCTATCTTAAGTTACCCAGATCCTCGCTTGCGTACTATCGCCAAGCCTGTCAAGGAAGTGACTGCTGAAATCAAAACCTTAATCGCAGACATGATCGAGACGATGTATGATGCTCAAGGCATTGGGCTTGCAGCCAGTCAAGTGGATCATCATATTCAGCTTATCGTTATGGATTTGTCTGAAGACAAAAGCTCTCCTAGAGTTTTTATCAATCCAAAAGTTACGCCACTGGTAGAAGAAAAGCAACCGTATGAAGAAGGCTGCTTATCTGTACCTGATGTCTATGACAAAGTCGAACGTCCTAATAAAGTCCGTATCGAAGCGTTAGACGGTAACGGTGAGGTCATCGACGAAGTAGTTGAAGGACTGCTTGCTGTTTGTATTCAGCATGAAATGGATCACCTAAATGGCGTAATCTTCGTTGATTACTTGTCTCGTCTTAAACAGACTCGTGCTCGTGATAAAGTCCGTAAAGTTCTTAAAATACGCGAAAAGCAAGAAGCTCAATCAGCAGAAAAACAGACACAAGCCGTCAATTCTTAAAGCGCTACTCTTTATTCTTATCTTTCTATTTCGTCTTTATCCTTCACATAGTTACGTCTACAGTGGGTGTTAATATTTAGCATTCACTGTTTGGCGATAATTTTTCTAACCGATACAGTTTCCACAAAAGGTTTACTACTATGACAATGATCAAAATTGACCAATATTTTGAACCTGCCAGCTGGCAGAAATTTACCAAGGCTGCTGAAGGTCGCGAGACGCCTTTCTTAGTAGTTGACCTTAGTCGTATCGAAACCAAATACCACGAGATGGTAAGCCTGTTTCCTAACGCAAAACTGCATTATGCAATGAAAGCTAGCCCTGCAGTGGAAGTAATCGATCTACTAGCAAACCTTGGTTCAAACTTTGACTGCGCCTCTATCTATGAGCTTGATCGCGTGCTTGGTTGCGGCGTTGAGCCATCTCGTATCTCATATGGCAACACCATCAAAAAAGCTGAGCATGTCAAATATGCTTTTGAGAAAGGCATCGATCTATATGCGACTGATTCAGAAGCGGATCTAAAAAACATTGCCAAACACGCTCCAGGTTCTAAAATATTTGTGCGTATCTTGGTTCAAGGATCAGAGACAGCAGAATGGCCATTATCACGTAAGTTTGGTTGCCATCCTAATATGGCAATCGACCTACTGGTTCAAGCACGCGAGTTGGGCTTGGTTCCTTATGGTATCTCATTCCACGTCGGTAGCCAGCAAAAAGACGTCGCTGCATGGGATGATGCATTATCCAAAGTTAAATATATGTTTGACTGGATGAAGAACGAAGAAGGTATCAAGCTGCAAATGATCAATTTGGGCGGCGGCTTCCCGACCAACTACATCAGCGAAGTCAACCCTATCAAAGTCTACGCGGAAGAGATTACCAGCTATCTGACTGATGACTATAATGATGACGAAATGCCGGAGATTATTTTGGAGCCGGGTCGTTCGTTGGTTGGTGGTTCAGGCGTATTGGTCAGTGACGTGGTACTGATATCTCGTAAATCTGATACTGATTTGACTCGTTGGGTATATACCGACGTTGGTCTATTCCAAGGCTTAATCGAAACGCTAGGTGAAGCTATCAAGTATCCTGTGTATACGCCTAAGATGGAAACGTCTACCAGTGAAGGCACAGTAGTACTGGCAGGTCCAACTTGTGACTCAACCGATATTATGTATGAAGAAGCAGGCTATCAGCTACCAGAAGAGCTTGAGATTGGTGATAAAATCTACTGGCTCACCACTGGTGCTTATACCAACTCTTACTCATCGGTAGAGTTCAATGGTTTCCCACCGCTAGAAGTGGTTTATATTGACTAGTATTTGTAATGTTCCACAAAAAAGCGCGGCACGGTTAATACCCGTGTCGCGCTTTTTTGTGCATAATGATTTGCTTGGTGAACTAATCAATCCGCAAAGAAATAGGCACGCTAGTATTAGTATTACGGCTACCGTTACTAGCGCTACTGCTTGAGTTTTGTGAAATCTGTCCAATCGTCATCCACTGTCCACGTGGCACGATCATCGTACTGTTCAATCTTTGACCCCGAATAGCATTGCTAGCACTGCCAGTGGAATTGTCAGTAGAACTCATTTGATTATAAGGTGAATTCGGCTGCACTAACCTTTCTTCCACTTGGGAAAGTTGTACTTCCATTTGCCCATTGGGCAGCAGTCTTGGTGTGACGGCAATCCCTTGTGTCGTTGGCAGTAGTATTTGCTGCTGAATCACAATCTGTGGTTTGAAGTTATCGTTAGCTGAACGATGATAAATTGAATGGTTATTAGCATTGTAGGTTTGAGACAGTGAGTAGAGCGTACCTGTGCTGATACTCGCCGCACTGCCAGATAGTGTTTGTACTTGATATAGATTACTACTCTGCTGCTGGCTGCTACGCTGACTAATAACGCCTGTACCTTGGATACCACGATTGGTAATAATGACCTGACCCTGCTGAATACTACCTTGCCCGTTACTACTATTGCCAACACGTACGGCGACCGTCAATGCCTGTGGCTGACGGTCAATCTGAGACAACAATTGCTGTACAGCCTGATAATTGCGTGCAGTGGTTTGCAGTACCAATTTATCTTGATACGTAGTCACCGTACCACCGTCTGCGCTACTATTTAATTGCTGCCTTACTGCAGGTAACAGACTAGCCCCACCATAAGTATGGATAACATAGGTTTGAGCAGTACCAGCTTGTACGGTTATTGGTAGAACCGCTAGACTCAGTGCAAAGGCTGATAGGCTTGCAAGGTTGGTGGTACAAAAAGTATTTATCAGTTTATGCCTAACATAACGTTTGATACTATTCATACCTGCTCCCTTGCTGCTATTAAGTCATCAGTCATCACGCTATAGTCAATCATCAACCATTAACTATAAATAGTCGTTAGTCACTTAATCCAAGCACGTCTTGCATATTGTACTGTCCTACTTCCTGTTCAACGACCCACGTTGCGGCACGTACTGCACCAGCGGCAAATGTCATGCGCGCGCGTGCACGATGGGTAATCTCGACCACTTCGCCATCTGCGATAAACATCACAGTATGGTCGCCTACGATTTCGCCACCGCGTACTGCGTGAATACCAATTGTGCCAGATTCGCGTTCGCCAGTTTGTCCTTCGCGGCCATAAATAGCGACGTCTTTTAGGTTTTGTCCGCGCGCTTCCGCGACGGCTTCGGCCATCATATATGCGGTACCAGAAGGCGCATCAATTTTATGCTTATGATGGGCTTCGATGATTTCTACATCAGCATCATTACCAAACGCTTTGGCAGCCATACCGAGTAGCTTCAATGATAAATTAACGCCTGTCGAATAGTTACCCGCATATACGATAGTGATTTTCTCACTTGCCTTTGCCAGTACTTGTTCTTGCTGTTCATTGAATCCTGTCGTACCGATGACCATAGCAACATTATGCTCAGCACAAACTTGCATGTTTTTTTCAGTGGCGTCAGGCAAGCTAAAATCAATCAGTACATCAATATCATCAATAACAGCGGCTAAGTCATCAACGATTTGCACATTTAAATGGCCGATAGCAGCAACTTCACCGGCGTCTGCTCCGACTAGGCTAGAGCCTTGACGCTCAATCGCTGCTTTTAATGTAGTTTGCGGGTTATTCTGTACTGCCTCGATAAGCATACGACCCATACGCCCGCCTGCACCGATTACCCCAACGTTGATAGATTTATGATTCGCTTGTTCGCTCATACTTTTACCTTAGCTGTTTTATATTTGGTGAAATTATTTTTGACCATATTTATTGTAAGTTTAGCAAATATCGACACAAGAATGGCTTTTTATACTATCAATAAAAAGCCCAAAAGTTTCACATGAAACCTTTGGGCTTAGTTTAATACTAGCTACTTAATTAGATTATTTCTTAATCGAATAAATCACCGATTTTTTTGAAGAATGATTTTTTATGCGGCGACTGTTGATGCTTGCTGTCATCATCCAAAGTGTCTTGGAATTGGCGTAGCAAATCCTTTTGCTCACGAGTCAGATTTACTGGCGTTTCGATAACCACACGGCAAATCAAGTCACCTTTCATGGTAGTACGGACTGGCGTTACGCCTTTGCCGCGTACACGCAATAACTTACCGCTTTGCGTACCTTCTGCCACTTTGATTTTTACTTTACCATCTAAGGTTGGGATTTCGACTTCTTTACCCAATGCTGCATCGGTGATGCTTACGGGTACATCCATATATAGATCAGCGCCTTGACGGGTAAAGACATTGTGCTGTTTGACGCGTACTTCGACATATAGATCGCCGTTTTGTACGCCAGCGCCGCCTGCTTCGCCCTCGCCTGCTAGACGAACGCGATCACCATCATCGACGCCTGCAGGGATAGAGACTTCTAAGGTGCGTGATTTGTCTTTTACGCCATTGCCATGACAGTCCGAACAAGGGTTTTTGATCTGCTTACCAGTACCGCCACAATGAGGACAAGCTTGCTGTACCGCAAAGAAACCTTGCTGCATACGTACTTGACCTTGGCCATGACACGTCTGACAGGTAACAACATCAGAAGCATTTTTTGCCCCTTTACCATCACAGGTATCACAAGGCGCAGGAGCCGTAAAACTGATTTCTTTTTTGCAGCCACGTACAGCTTCTTCTAATGTCAGCTCAATCACATAACGCAAGTCAGAGCCGCGACGCGAACGCCCACCGCCGCCACCACGCTGCTGACCGAAGATATCACCGAAGTTACCAAAGATATCGCCAAAGATATCTTGGAAGTTACCGCCACCTGCGCCGCCGAAGCCGCCGCCACCCATGCCGTTTTCAAAGGCTGCATGGCCCATACGGTCGTAGGCTGAACGTTTCTCTTCGTCGCTCAATACTTCATAAGCCATTGAAGCTTCTTTGAATTTGTCTTCCGAATCAGGATCATCAGAGTTGCGATCTGGATGGTATTTCATGGCAAGCTTACGGTAGGCTCGCTTAATTTCTTTGCTGTCAGCAGTCTTGCTGACACCTAATATTTCATAAAAATCGCGCTTACTCATGCTCTCTCCTATCGTCTTTACAGCCACACCGGTTCGTCAAATCATCAGCTCAGTTGATAATTGTCTTAATCTTATTCGTGGTTCTTAGCTAGTGGATATGTATTACGTTTCACATGAAACATAATAACTCACCAGGCTATAGAACCATAATGCTTAGACTTAACCAACAAATACGGTGAAGGCTGCTTAGCCAAATCAATTATAAAAAGTTTGCGCTATTTATGGAGATGGTCTGCTGATTTATCAAGCTCTTAGATGATGAAATTAGCAGTTGGCATCGCTGCGGCAAAAGCCAAACGATTCATTAAGGTTACTGCAAAGCTTTTCGTACCTGAGCGGTGCATAGTCGTGCTAATATTTACCGTCACATCTACGGTCATTTATACTCATAGTGATGACGATTGCGACAAGGTATCAAGTCTTATGAAAAAGCTGGTTATTCTATTAATCATCATTGCGGTAGCAGTGTATGCAGGCTCGCCATACTACAGTGCTTATCAGCTCAAAAACGCTTATGACGATAAAGACGGTGCCACTATCGCAGCGGCTATTGATTATGAGCAAGTGCGACCAAGCGTCCAAAATCAGCTAACCAGCCAATTTGCGACGACAATGACTAAGTATCCCCTAATTTCTGAATTGGGTGGTGAGCCGTTGACCCAAGCCGCGAATGGTTTTATCGCGCAGGCAGTTGAAGGGGCCATCACGCCGCAGAATATCGAAAAAGTGATTAATACCCAAGGTCAAGCCAACACGGCAACCAAAGAGCTAGCCGCAGCATGGGCCATCGCTAGCGATCAAGTTGACTTGAAAAACCTAATTCAGAGCTTAATCATTCAGCGCGGTGATGTCGATGCCGTGGTCAAAAGCCAAATACAGCAAGTCATGAAAAAACAAGCGGCAGAACTTGAGCAGCAAGTCGCCCAAGGCAATGACAGCGAAAAGCCAACGCTGAGCTACTGTGGTATCAATTGCTTTAGTATTAGTGGTCAGGTGAAAGGCTATCCTCTCACTATCGAGATGCAGCGTGAAGGGCTTATCAATTGGAAAATCGTTGATATCGTCTTACCATAAATTATTTAAGACAGCTTTTGAGACGCAAAAATTTTTGAATAGAACCATAAAAAAACCGCCTTATAAACTGATTCATAAGGCGGTTTTTTTACTTTGTTTAGCAGTCCAATATCTTAAGTTTTTGAACTGTTGAAACACTTAACCATACCAATCAATTATTCAACACCCAAGAATTCTAAAAATTCTGGACTCTCAAAACTCGCCTGATACAGCACGCCATCTTCACGATAGATGGCAGGCGTCGCCATTACCGCGAGTCCAGCTGCTTTTTCACGATTGGGTGTCACATGGTCAACTGTACAACTTGCTGATGCAGGTGTCATTTCACCCTGTAGCATCGCCTTGTCAAATGCCTGACGACGACTGCCTTCATCTGCTTGGCACCAGATACCACGCATTTGCTTCGGTGACGCCTCATATATCGGATAGCCGATGACATTGACCGTCACGCCTTTTGCATTGAGCGATGGCACTTGCTGATGCAGTCGGCGGCAATAAGGACAATTCACATCATCAGCCACATAGATAACGGCTCTCTCAGTAGTAGTAGCTGGATAAGTAATCAGTTGGCTTTTGTCCAATGACGCAAACACAGACTGATTTTTGCGTTTTTCAAAGTTCTCATCGAGGCCGATAAATTGACCATTTTCGATGACTGATATTTCACCATCGGTAATATACTGCGCATCGTCCGATAGTAAAAACGGCACGCCTTCTAGCGTTGCACCCCAGATGACACCCGGTACTGCGGTATAAAAGAATGGTGTTTTCGTGCTCATATTCTTAAGCGCAGCCATATTTGCTAGCATGTCAGACTTGACACTCGTATTGAGAGGTTTGCCTACTTGCGCACTCGTGCTACGTACTGGCGTTTTAGTGACAACTTGCTTACTTGGATTCTTCTGTAGCTCACCCTGTATGACGTAACGACCATCTTCGGTGATGTGCAGCGGCAACTGGCCAGCCAAATTGACTTGATACATATTGGGCAGTTTAGATGGCACAATAGAAGTAATCTGTGTTTTGATGCCTGCTTGGGTCAATATTTGGCGCAATCGCTTATCAACAGTCGCACTCACTGTCTGAGTTGCTTGCGAATTTGTAGTGTTTTGCGTTACGTTATTGCTATTAGCATCCGCTGAACTTGGCTGAGCGCAAGCAGTGGTTGCTAATAGTATGACGCTGATTAGACTAGTGGACTTTAATACAGGTAATGTCACAGAGAGATTCCTATCTGGTTTTTAATAATGGCAGTTTTTAATATTAAGACCAATTCCAAATCTATTACTAACTGAAAGGTAGCAATCCACTTTCTGATTAGTCAGATTTTTGGAATTGGTTTAAGAGTTGTCTGTCATAAAAATATAGATAAAAAAGACTGTAGCATATGGGATAGTTTTACAAAGCACTAAATGGCTAATGTCGCAAAACTGCTACTTAGCCTTAAGAGATAGGCAACACAGGTAGATAGTAGAAATAAATACAATATAGCAGACCGCAAAAAGCAGCACACTGGGTAGCGGCTGCTAATGGGTTCAAAACGATAGTTTCAAGACAAATACTAAGGCCAAAGCTTAGTAATTTCAGTGCTTATTTATTAAAACTTGGCAACTTCTTCTGGCGTTAAGAAACGGCTATCGCCTTTTTCTAGTCCTTCTAGATTGATATGACCGATACTAGCGCGGTGCAGCTCCGTGACTCGATTACCAAAGTAACCCATCATACGTTTGACCTGATGATATTTGCCCTGCTCCAATGTTAGGCGTGCATGTTTTTCATCGATGAACTCAAGAACAGCAGGCTTGGTTGGCTCATAGTCACCTTCAAGCAAGATGCCTTCCGCCACTTTCTTCACGGCTTTTTCTTGTGCATCACTGTCCATTGCATCTGCCAATGTCAGCTCGTACACCTTTGCATGCTCGTGCTTAGGACTGGTGACACGATGTAGCCAGCCACCATCATCACTCATGAGCAATGCGCCAGTAGTATCGACATCGAGACGCCCAGCGATACGCAAGCTGCCCAATTCTGGTACAGCAATCAGTTCGGTGACGATTGGATACTCTTTAACTTTTAGCGTGCACTCAAAACCTTCAGGCTTGTACAACAAGATATAGCGATTGCCCGCAGCGACCGATAATGGCTCGCCCGCCCACATCACATCATCATTGACGACATCGACATGTAGGCCAGGATCTTTAACCACTTGATCGTTTACAGTGATTTCGCCGGCGTGCATGATCTTTTTTGACTCTTTACGCGACAGCTCGGTGGCTTTACTAATGAATTTATCTAAACGCATACTATTTACTACCATCGGTTTTATTATACCAGCCCTAAATCAGAAACTAACGACGCCAGCACTCAGCCGTGAGCGGCTCGTTATCTTCGATGGTTAGAAATGGTACTATAATGAAAAATTAAATGAACACTGTGCCCAATACAAAAGCCAGTGAAAGTCAGACCAGTTTAACATATCCAACCTAAGCCTGATGAAATATGAGCTATCAAACGCTAAAACGTGCCGTTACCACGCGACTCGAAATTAAAAAATCTGAGTTTATCGCTTACGCCTATCCAGTAACCTCTCGTGAACAAGCAATGTTTCACGTGGAACAACTACGAGAGCAATATCCCGATGCACGCCATTTCTGCTGGGCATACATCATTGGTGACCCTAATAATACCACCAGTGCTGGTTTCGATGATGATGGTGAGCCAAGCGGTACGGCAGGCAGGCCAATATTAAATGTACTGCAGCATAAGTCGATCGGCAACGTGATTATCGTCGTAGTACGTTACTTCGGTGGTATCAAATTGGGTGCTGGCGGCCTTACACGCGCCTATGCGGGCTCTGCTCAAGCGGCCGTCGACGAGATGATATTAAGCCCATATGTACCGATGACCCAGATTCAGATACTGACAGAGTTTGCGACTGAAGCTCAATGCCGCTATATGTTAGAAAGCCTTGGTGGTCATATCGACGATGTCGCCTATAGCAAGCAAGTAACCCTAACAGCTACACTTGCTGAAGCAGATGTCGAAAGTCTAAAAGCGCGCTTAGCAATGGATGGTCGAGTATTGAACAATTCAGAAGATTAAAATCTAACTAACTACTCTCATCGACCGTTTTAGATAGTTTTCTTTTCAATATGCTTATTTGTTAGCTGTTTTCAGTAACTGTTTCTCGGTAAATGATTTTCAGCACCTACTGCTCAGTAACTGCTTTTAGTAGCTAATTTCCAGTAGCTAATTTCCAGTAGCTAATTTCCAGTAGCTGCTTTTCAGTAATCATGCGTTCACTGAAAATTATTGGTTTTCACAGGTACTGGCGTTATGATAAAAAACCCTTATCACGCTACTCTATTTGTTTTTCCACGATCATTAAATAAGACCAATATATGTCAACTTCAACCAAACCTTTTTCTCCAGCCCCTTTTAAGCCACCATTTTGGCTGACCAATCCACACTTGCAAAGCATCTTACCCAAGTTTTTTGCGCCAAAGGCACCCACCTACCGCCGCGTGGTCGAAAAAGACTCACTGGATGAGAGCGATATTGCTTATGACTTTTATGATGCGCACCCTATAGAAGTATCAAAAGATGGCGAGCTTGAGCAAACCCCATTGATTGTGCTATTCCATGGCATGGAAGGCAGTAGTGACAGTCATTACGCACGCGCACTAGCGTACCAAATGCACGCGCAAGGCTGGCACTTTGTGGTGGCGCATTTTCGCAGTTGCGGCGGTATTCCTGCTAGCGGCACGGTGTTCTACAACGCAGGCGACACTGACGAGGTGCATCATGCGCTACAGAATTTGCGTCAGCAGTATGCCAATATCTATGCGGTTGGCGTCTCATTAGGTGGCAATGCACTGGCCAAATACATGGGCGAATATGAGGACAAAGTCCTTTGTAAAGGTGCTGTTGTCATCTCTGCGCCAGTCGATATGTCTTCAGCTGCCATTACTATGCACAGCTTTTTGAGTCATCGTATCTATACGCCGTATCTGCTTAACCCAATTATTAAAAAAGCATTGGCAAACGATCTCACTCAAGATGAAATCAACTCTATCAAAGCTGCCAATCGTATCAGTGATTTCGATGATATCTTTACTGCGCCGCGTCACGGATATCGCTCCAAAAACGATTATTACCATACCGCATCCGCCATGCCGTATTTGCGCAATGTCACTCACCCTCTGCTATTAATCAGTGCAAAAGACGACCCTTTTATTGGCTTTACTGCTACCCCAAATGATGTCTCTGAAAGTGTCACTATCTTAGATACTGAGCACGGTGGGCACATCGGTTATCTGCGTTATCGCTCAGACAATGGTCATTCCAAAAGCAAATCGTCTGTCACCAATGATAAAGAGTCCAAGACTTCAAAGTTCGATATTAACTGGATACCTGAAACTGTCAGCGCTTATTTTAATTGGATTGGTGTGGCTTCTACTAGCGAACCCTCTCAGGATGTAGTCTCTGACAATAAATAATCACTGTCATCAATGACAAAATAATAACGCCAACGTTTATAACCTTTTGAGAGTGTTTTATGTACCCATTTATCCGTTATGCTAGCACCATCGCTCATGCTGCCCTAAAAGCAAAAAAGGGCGACACACTGACGTTTAAGGACACCAGTGAGATTCAGTTTCGCTGCCGCTTATCCGATATAGATAATTTTTTGGAGATGAATAACGGCCGCGTATTTACGCTTTATGATTTGGGTCGTATGGACTTTGCGGTACGGACTGGGCTTGGCAAGCAATTGTTAAAACAACGCTGGGGTTTGGTCATCGCTGGCAGCACTATTCAATACCGTAAGCGTATTCGCGCCTTTCAAAAAGTCACGCTCAAAACCAAAATCGTCGGTATCGACGCGCGCTGGCTGTATATTGAGCAATCAATGTGGGTCAAAGGGCAGCCCTGCTCATCTGGTCTACTGCGTACCGGTGTAACCAAAGGTGGCAGAGTGATCGACACGGCACAAGTACTGGCTGCATTGGGCCAGTCTGATTGGGATCTACCGCCAACGGGTTACGTGGCTGAGTGGATCAAAAGTGATGCTGATCGTCCGTGGCCACCCGTAGACTCAGCCGATTAATTTAACTCTATAAGCTAGAAATCCATTACTTTTAACTTATTTAACAGACGGTACAAGCAAGCAACCTTATAGCTACTATTTCATAACAACTCATTATATAAATACATATAACAAATGTTAGGATAGTAGTGAGTACATACTCAGACAAAACAAATATAGTCTTATAAGGAGAATAATATGGCTAATACAACAGATTATGTCGGCACGTTATTTGATAATAGTGAATCAAACCCAAGCAAAATTACTTTAGCGTTTACCATGGCAGGCGTGGCACTGAAAAAAGGCCATTCTGCTACTGTCATACTCATGGTGGATGCCGTACATCTGGCAAAACCAAATGCGCTAGACAATGTAGATATCGGCGATCCGTTTGAGCCAGCTGGTGAGTTACTAGAAGCCTTTATCGAAAAAGGTGGTCAAGTATTGGTCTGCGGTGCTTGTATGAAACACAACGGTGTAGAAGAGTCAGATATCGACAAGCGCTTTGAAGTAATTAGCGGTGATGATGTGGTTGAGCTACTGATGAATGCGAAAGGGTCGTTGCAATTGAATTAATAATAAATGTTAAAAATCGAAGTTATAAGAATGGGTCAGTTTCTTAGTCATCGTTTTGGTGACTTAGAAGACTGACTTTCTTATTTACCTTTTAATAGAAACCATTACTAATCAACGATTAGATCAAAATTAAAAATACATAATAGATAGTTAAATCATCTTTAGATATATATATCTACCTTTTCTCCACTTAACTTTGCAAGAAAGCTCATCAGCCAAAGTATAGAAGCTCCTCTGTCAAAACCAACAACGTTGCTTGTTGTGAACTTATCTTTTTCTTGGTTTATAAGACCGTCTTCATTATCTAAGTATAGTTGCTCAAGTTGTTCAATATTTTTAACACCTAATGATTTTATGTATCCTAATAGGTTGTCACTGATTAGTTCCTGAATTTCATCATCAGTAATAAAAATATCATTCCCATAACTAGCTATTTTATCTTCAATTCTAATTACATTTTCATTCTTGGTAATAAATGAGATGAGTGAAGCTTTATTAATTTCAATTTGACTTGGATTTTCTCTAACTCCTATACTTACATCTTTTTCATAATCTTCAATTGTAGACTTTAACTTTACGAACTCAATATCTGCTTGCTCTAAAAGAGCCGCCACTCTATAAAAAGTACGTTTTGCGGAAGAAGGTATCTCAAATTCACCTTTGTAGCCTAGCCCATGTTCAATTTCAGCCCATGAGTGCTGTAAGATTGTCCTAATTTGGAATTCAAACTTACGCTCTCCACAGCTAGAATATTCCGGTAAGTTTATCCTATCTTTTTTTAAATTAGCCACATAATGCAGGCTTCTGTAACCAAATTTATCATTATCTATTTTACGCTTGTCTACAGAATTATCTTGATCTATAACGAACTCTTCTTCAATCATAGTTGCAATTTGATCTACTTCATCGTCAAAATAAGTAATAATACGCACACCAACTATATCTGTAATATCACTAAGATGCTTGTATTTATCATTTTTTCTTATGATTTTATTTTCTAAACTATCTCTATCTTTGACTCTGGTTTGTACTTGATGAACTCTAATATTTTTTTGCTTAAGTAGAGAGTTTATTAGATTTAGAAGAGTCCTATCTAGATTTTCCAATAAAATTTTTGAGTTATCATACTCTTTTAGTATTGAATTCATTTTGTAGCTCATTAGAAGTTTGTTACGGAAAGTCGATAATTGTATCTTACATTATAAATACTCGAATAAACTAAACTAATTTATAGTTACAGATTTTGATGTATCACTTAACTACAAATCCATAGCTAACTATTTTAACTACAAATTTATAGTCAAAAATCATCACCTTATTTAGCAACTAAATAAACACTATCTCACATACTCTTTACTCAGCTCTGTTAAAGTAAGTCATGCAAACACTCTACTAAAAAGGCAGCTGTCATGACCTTACTTGATACCCTAAACTTAACCTACCCTATCGTCCAAGCTCCCATGGCAGGTGCAACCACACCTGAGCTGGCAGCGACGGTGAGTAACTTTGGTGGAATGGGTTCACTAGGATCTGGTATGACTGCGCCAAATGTTTTGACCAGCCAAATTGATACTATTAAATCGCTCACCGACCGTCCTTTTATGATTAATCTAATGGTGTTATCTGAGTATGAGTCGAGCACCTTTGATACCGAAATTCCCGCTTGGCTAAGTCAATACTATCAAGACAATAATATCGAAATTACACTACTTGAACGCCCAGCACAGAGCTTTGCAGAGCAGCTACAAGTGCTCTATGACAACCCTGTGCCTGTTGCCAGTTTTACCTTTGGCATTATCAGTGCTGATCAAGTTCAGCGTCTGCAAGGTATCGGCACGCGCGTCATCGGCACCGCCAATCATCCACTAGAAGCGAAAGCATGGGCGGATATTGGCGCAGATGCGGTATGTGTACAAGGGGTCGAAGCGGGAGGTCATCGCGGTGGTTGGTTACTGCAAAGTGAAAGCGATCCATTGGGATTATTGACTTTGATTGGCCAGACCCGCGCCTGTACTGATATTCCTTTGGTTGCAGCAGGTGGCATTATGACGGGACAGGATATCAAAGCAGTACAAGCGGCAGGTGCTGAGCTTGCACAAATGGGGACGGCGTTTTTGACCACTGACCAATGCGGTATCAATGATACTTATAAACAAGCCTTACTCAATGCCAGTCACAATAGACGCAGCTCAGAGACACGCTTAACTCGATTATTTTCAGGTAAGCTCGCTCGTGGTTTATTAAACGATTATCTACGTGATTTTGCTCAATTTGAAAGCGCTGATGAGCTACCGCCCTACCCGCAATTAAATGCCATATCCAAATCTATGCGAGCTCATGCGTCTCAGAATATGGATGCAGAACATCAATCTTTATGGGCAGGACAAGGGATAACTTTGGTCAAACAAGAAAGCACGCTTGAACTGCTTGAGCGACTGGTAAAAACGTTATAGGCTTAAATATTTTTATCAGTTCGCACTACTCTAACAAAAAATCCACCGCCGCAGCTGCATGAATAGCTGTGGTATCAAATACAGGTATCGGGCTATCAGCCTGTTTGATAAGTAGACCAATCTCTGTGCAGCCCAAGATCACACCCTCTGCCCCTTGCGCTGCCAAATCTTTAATCACTTGACGATAATACTCTCGTGAGCTGTCTTTAAACTCACCAACACACAGCTCTTTTTTGATAATGCGGTGCACTTCTGCTCGTGCCTCATTTTCTGGTATCAATACTTGTAAACCCGCATCAATAAGACGCTGCTTATAAAAATCTTGAGTCATCGTAAACTGAGTACCAAGTAAGGCTATTTTGGTAAGATTTTGTTTTTTGATAGCATCAGTAGTCGCATCAGCGATGTGAGTCAATGGCAAGTCTGTGGCGGAGCGCACGTCATCGACCAGTTTGTGCATCGTATTAGAGGCAATCATGATTCCTTGTACGCCAGCTGCTTGTAGACGCTGAGCACTGTTAGCCATTATCACACCTAGCTC
The DNA here is from genome assembly GCF_052258385.2 of Psychrobacter sp. 1Y6. NCBI lineage: Bacteria > Pseudomonadati > Pseudomonadota > Gammaproteobacteria > Moraxellales > Moraxellaceae > Psychrobacter > Psychrobacter sp. 1Y6. The sequence continues at coordinate 18,453 of NZ_JBQQEW020000001.1, forward strand.
GTCCCATCTGCCTTGCTCCTGTAACGTATTGATCAACGCAAAATCCACACTATGAATCAATAAATCTGCGGAATGTAGTCCGCCAAGCTGATGCTTGACACCTTCATTAATCAGACGATAATAGCTCTCGGTACTATCCCAGCTCATACCACCGATGATTCCTAATGTTTTTTTTTGAGAATCTCTTTGTTCTTGAACTGCCATACTATACTCCTAGTTGTTTTTGGTCTTAGTTATAGTAAGTTATCGTAGCAAAATCGACTGTTGAGAACGCGCTATTTTTAGAGATATTCGTTTTAGAAATGATCTCTGCAAAAAGCTTTAAAATGCTGCCTTAAAGACAATAATCATATTAATAACATATCGCAAACCCTACCATTGATAATAACGATTTTACCCGTTTGACCTCACGGAGTATGATGAACACTGGTAGCCAATACCTTATCCATTTATTATGCCTGCTCACCACCTAACTATTAACTTACAACGTATGCCCGCATCATAGGCTGGGCGTAGCTAACACTATGTAGGACAACCGAATACTATGGCCAACTTCCCCACTATCAGAATACGTACGCGCCGCAAATATTATCGCCTTATCTTTACAGGTCTGATGGCGATGATGATGTCACTGATTATCTCAACAGCCCTGTTGGTGGTCAAACAAGGCTTTATCGACGGATTCTTTATGGAGTTGATGCATTCGTGGGGACTGGCTTTTATGTTTGCATGGCCAAGTGCGTACATCTGCGCCTATCTAGTACAAGAGCACGTACTGAGTAGGATAGAGTTTTATTAAAATATACTCTACCGCAGCTAAAACCACTACATAGTGGACATCACTGACTACGCTGATGAATTATCTATACTAGTGTTCTTTATACCGATAGCATCATGGATGTAGGTTAATTAGAGTTCAACCTTATTCTTCAAACAAGCCACTCTATGGTCCAAAGTACCTTCTAACACAGGTTTGATTTGTGCACACTCGCTATCCGCTATTGGACAGCGAGTACGGAATACGCAGCCTGACGGTGGATTGATTGGACTTGGTAAGTCGCCCTCTAATAACTGAATGACCTTATTACGTTCGGCAATAGGATCAGGTAATGGTACCGCTGACATTAGTGCTTGTGTATAGGGATGCGTCGGATTTCCGTACACAGCTTTGTTTATACCTAGCTCGACGGCATGTCCTAAATACATAACAAGCACTCTATCCGCGATATGTTTAATCACTGATAGATCATGGGCGATAAAGATAAGCGCCAACCCGATCTCTTGCTGTATGTCTTGCAACAAGTTAATGACTTGCGCTTGAATCGAGACATCAAGAGCCGATACTGGCTCATCACAGATGATGATTTTAGGCTTTAGTATTAGGGCGCGAGCAATTCCAATACGCTGACACTGACCACCAGAAAACTCATGCGGATAGCGGTTAATCTGATTAGATAGTAGCCCAACCTTTTTCATCATTGTACGTACTTCATCTTGTACGTCAGATTTTTTCATTTCTGGATAGTAGGTACGCAGTGGTTCTGCGATGATATCGCCTACCGTCATGCGTGGGTTAAGCGACGCTAGCGGATCTTGGAATATCATTTGAATGTCTTTGCGCTTTATTCTCATGGTTTTCTTAGAGGCGCCTACTATCTCTTCATCACCAAACTTTATGCTGCCAGCATTGGCTCTCACTAAGCCGATAATCGTTCTCGCTAACGTTGATTTACCGCAGCCCGACTCACCTACGACGCCTAAAGTCTCGCCAGCGAATAGCTCAAACGAGACACCGTTGACAGCCTTTAAGGTGTCTGGCTTTTGCCAAAAGTACGTCCCTTTTTGTTTGATATTAAACGTCGTATGCACATCCTGCACTTGTAGTAGTGGAGCTTGGCTTTCTTTGACTATGCCTATATTAGATAATGTCATGTCCTAGCCCTCCAATGTCGATAGGTTATTGATATTAGTCTTAGGGTCAGTATCTGTTGCCATACCCTTGGTAACGTCTGCTGAATCATCAATCTGCATCTCAGGATGCCAATGGCAAGCACGTTGACGCTCATTCGGCAAAAACTCAAGTGGTGGTGGTACATCACGGCAGATATCCATGGCATGCGTACAACGCTCATGAAAAGGACAGCCAGTCGGTAGATTCAATAAATTGGGCGGACTGCCAGGAATGGTTTCAAGCTTACCTTTATCATCATCAAGACGCGGAATAGCTTTTAATAGCCCGATGGTATAAGGATGCGTCGGCGTATAGAAAATCTCTTCCGTTTCCCCATACGCCATGGTACGACCAGCGTACATCACGAGTACCCGATCACAGATACCAGCTACCACACCCAAATCATGAGTAATCATAATAATAGTGGTACCAAAGTCACGCTTTAGCTCATTTAACAGCACCATAATCTGTGCTTGTACGGTCACATCAAGCGCCGTCGTTGGCTCATCGGCAATCAATAATTTCGGACGACAGAGGAGTGCCATCGCAATCATCACCCGTTGGCGCATCCCTCCTGAAAACTCATGCGGATACATACCAATCCGTTTTTTTGCCTCAGGAATTTTGACCGCATCTAACATACGTATCGACTCCGCCCACGCATCTTTTTTGCTCATACCCTTATGCAGAATCAACACTTCGGCAAGCTGATCGCCTATTTTCATATATGGATTGAGTGAGGTCATCGGATCTTGGAAGATCATAGCGATTTGCTCAGCACGAATTTTATTCAATGCTTTTTGAGATAAGCCTAATAACTCATTGCCCTCAAATTTTACGGAACCTTTGGTTCGGCCGTTCTTTGCCAGCAAACCCATGATGGCAAACGCCGTCTGTGACTTGCCAGATCCTGACTCACCAACGATACCCAACGTCTCACCATCATGCAGATTAAAATTCAAACCATTCACTGCAGTTACAAGTCCATCTTCGGTCGTAAATTGCACAGATAAATCTTTAACTGCTAATAAACTGCTTTCTTGACTAATTTGTTTAGCATGATTGGCTTGGGCATTGAGCATTGAGTCAGCGCCCACTTTACGAACAGTAGAGTCTACTTTCTCAGGTGCGCTATTGCTATCTTGTATTGACATGATGTTTTTCTCCTAGCGAGCTTGAGTCTAGCGGTCTTTAGGGTCAAACGCATCACGTAGACCATCGCCGATAAAGTTAAAACAAAATAAAGTAATGACTAAGAAAGCCGAGGGAATCAAAATTTGCCAAGGCGCAACTTGCATTGTTTGTGAGCCCTCTTGGAGTAGCGCACCCCAGCTGGTCATTGGCTCTTGAACCCCAAGTCCCAAAAAGCTCAAAAACGACTCAAATAAAATCATCGTTGGCACTAGCAAAGAGGCATACACCACAACCACACCAAGCACGTTGGGCACGATATGACGCAGGATAATGTTAAAACCTGATACCCCGCCGACGTGGGCTGCTTCTATAAACTCTTTACTCTTCAGACTCAGTGTTTGACCACGGACGATACGAGCAACATCTAGCCAAGAGACTAAGCCGATAGCGACGAAAATTAAAATAAGGTTACGACCAAATATCGTCACTAGCAAAATCACAAAGAACATAAATGGAAAGGCGCTTAGAATCTCCAAAAAGCGCATCATAATCATATCTACTTTGCCGCCTAGATAGCCTGACGTTGCGCCATACACCGTACCAACCAATACCGCCACCGTTGCACCAGCGATACCCACCAATAGTGATATTCGCCCGCCGACTGCTGTACGTACGAGTAAATCTCGACCGAGCGAGTCAGTACCGAAATAGTGCTTGTTTTCAATCGATGGCGCAGATTGCATAAAGTTCCAATCAGTCTCTGCATAACCAAAAGGTGCTAGCATGGGCACAAAGATGACGAACATACCGACGAGTAATAGGATAAAAAAGCTCGTCACTGCCGCCTTGTTTTGATAAAAACGGCGCCATGCATCTTGCCAAAGGCTACGGCCTTTTATCTCTTTGATAGGCAGTTCCATAAGCTCGGTTGGCTGGTCTACGGTCAGGCTCATAGTCGTCCTTTTACTCATTTAATTGAGAATCTGATATTTATTTTTAAGCGATAATTGGCATTTATACGGTGTGCTTTAAGTGGCCATTAATACCAATATCAATACTGGATTTTTGGATCAATAATGGCGTATAAAATATCGACGATGGCATTGAAGGCAATCGTCAATACACCAACCAAAATGGTCAAACTAAGCACAACACCATAATCGCGATTCAGCGCACCATTCACAAATAACTGCCCGATACCTGGTAAACCAAAAATAGTCTCGATCACGATAGAGCCAGTGATAATGCCGACAAAAGCAGGACCCAGATAAGAGATCACAGGTAGTAATGCTGGTCTGAGCGCGTGCTTCATCACGATTCGACGCATCGGCAACCCTTTAGACCTTGCCGTACGGATATACTGACTATTCATCACCTCAATCATCGAGCCACGCATGATACGTGCAATACTAGCGACATAAGCCAATGCTAAAGCTGTAACAGGCAGTATTAGGTTTCGCACTGCTCCATCATTCCAGCCACCGGCGGGCAGCCACTGTAAAAGAATCGCAAACACCAGTACTAATAAAGGGGCTTTTACAAAGCTTGGAATCACGACACCCGTCATGGCAAACGCCATCAGAATATAATCCATCCAAGAGTTTTGCTTGAGCGCAGCTATCACCCCAAGAATAAGCCCCAACACCAGTGCTAATACAAAAGCATACAAGCCAAGTTCCATTGATACCGGAAACGACTGCGATAACAATTCATTGACCGTATAGTCTTTATACTTAAAGGATGGTCCGAAATCGCCTAGAGCCAGCTGCTTGAGATAATTAACATATTGCAGCCACATAGGATCATTGAGATTGTATTTGGCTTCGATATTGGCCAATACTGCTGGCGACAAACTACGCTCACTAGTAAAAGGACTGCCCGGTGCCAAACGCATCATAAAAAAAGACACGGTTATCAAAACAAACATGGTCGGAATGGCTTCTAAAATCCGCCGAAAAATAAGCTTTAGCATAATGCCTCTTTATAAGGTTACCTGTACAACAACGCTTGATTTCAAAATGCTCGTTTTGAGTATTTACGCCACTTTCAGACTTTCTCTGGTCCATAGCAGACGGACGCTATCAATCGGAATTACTCCTTTTCATAGCGCCTGCTAATAAGACTATTGGATGGTAATTCTTTGATGATCAGTGCTTAATGATCAGTGCTTGGCGATAGAGATATCTTTACCTTGCCAGTTGTCTAGAGGATCTTTCGTTGAAAAGCCGATGACGTAAGGTTTTACCAAACGAGGGCTGACATAGTGATAGATATTAAGTAGCCCCATATCCTGATCTAACTGTGCTTCCGCTTTTTGATATAAGCTTGCACGTTGCTCAGGCGTGACGCCCGCTTTTAACGTTTGAGCCATTAAGCTATCAAAATTGGCATTGGCGTACTTACCGTAGTTACCGCTATTGTCAGATTTGGCAATATTCAAAAATGCTGAAGGTTCGTTGTAGTCGGCACACCAACCAGCACGAGCGATTTGATAGTTACCGTTACGGCGTGTATCAAGATAGGTTTTCCATTCTTTATTGGTCAAGGTTACATCGACGAAACCGAGCGCTTGTTTCCATAACGAAGTGGCAGCAACTGCGACCTTTTTATGATTGTCATTGGTGTTATAAAGCAGCTCGAAGGAAAGCGGATTATTCTCGTTATAGCCAGCTTCATTTAGTAGTTTTTTGGCTTCAGCAATACGCTTCTCTTTATCCCACGTTGACCATTCTGGTTTATTTTCCACCTTGCCATTAGCTGCTATAGGTGTGAGCTGATAAGCCGCTGTTTGGCCTTGTCCAATAACCTTATCGGCAATGGTGTCACGATCTAGTGACAAGGCTAAGGCACGACGTACTTTAGGGTTGTCGAAAGGAGGCTTGACGGTATTAAACTCGTAATAATAGGTACAGAGATAAGGTGAAACTCTGAGTTCATCACCATTTTTCTCTTTCAAAGAAGCAAACTGCTCGGTTGGAATCTCATTATAAGTGACATCCACTTCACCAGCCTGATAGCGTGCTACATCGGTCGTGCTAGAAGGAATAGGTAGCATCGTGATGGTATCAAGTGTTGTATTTGCATCATCATAATAAGAAGTATTACGTGTCAAAACGAGCTCATCGTTAATCTGCCATTTACTAACTTTGTAAGGGCCGTTGACGACGATATTGGCAGGATCTGTCCATTTATCCCCGAATGCTTCGATTGTTTTTTGATGCACAGGTTTGACGGAATTATGAATAAGCATATCTGGAAAATAAGGCACTGGCTCTGACAAAGTTACTTGCAGTGTTTTTTCATCAATTGCCTTTACTCCAAGTGTATCTATACCTGCAGCACCTTCAACGATTTTATCAGCACCAACTACTTTAGCATCAACCAAATAGCTTGAATAAGGCGACGCTGTATTAGGATCGACTAGGCGGCGCATGCTATAAACAAAGTCTTGCGCAGTGACTGGGTCACCATTTGACCACTTGGCATCACGTAATTTGAAAGTCCACACTTTGTTATCCGGACTCTCCCACTCAGTTGCGATTCCTGGGATGGTTTTACCGTCTGCATCGGTATTGGTTAGCCCTTCAAATAATTGACGACCAATATTAGACTCAGGTACACCAGACACTTTATGTGGATCAAGCGATTCAGGCTCTGTTCCATTATTAATGACCAGCTCTTGAGTATCTGCTAGTACGTTTGGATCAATACTGGCTGATGAGCTGGTACTATTAGTGGCCGCATTATCACTACACCCTGTCATAAACATGGCAAGTACAAGAGAAGTCGGTAAAAATACAGCAGTACGAAGGGAGACAGAATTGCGGGTCATATGGCGTCCTAGCAGGCAGGTGGCGATAAGATTAACTAATCTAGTAGTAAATCCATTTACAGTTAATATATCGTTTTCATATGCATTGTTTACGTCGTTAAAGGCCATAATCTGACCAGTAACTTTGTAATGATTATAGTTATCTAGATTGTTTGAAGTGTCTGTCTAAATGACTATCATCTGTTCATAATGCGTGTTGGAAAACTATTGGTAATAGTAATAATAAAAAAAGTTATTAATGTCAACAATTTTTCAGTTCACAGAAAAAACGTGAATTTAGTCATACATCTGCATATATTATTAGTTAGTAGAAACGAACAAAAAACATACTAATTTATGGAATTCTACAAGGACTTAACCAGTTTTTTTATAAAAAACCCATCATTCGTCAAAATGCTACTCTTATGTTATAAATTGTATCTGACATATGTTTGACATTTTATAGTGCTTACGAACTAATACTTGGAATAGCACTCTATTATTAAGTGTAAGACATTTGATAATTTAGATAATTATATGAAAGACCATTCATGCGATACGTTCTAGTGCGACCTTGAGTAGCACGGTGATTCATTAAGATATTCGCTGTAATTCATTGAGTAATGTTATCAATGATTTTTCTTTTTAGTTTCTCTCTAAAAGACTCTTCTCTAAAAGACTCTATTCATTAGAGAATCCTGCTGAAACCCATAAATCAAATAACATGAACAGCTCTAGATCAGTGTGAGCAGTAACACAAAGAATATTACCGATGTAAGCCAAGCTTTCTATAACAAAATCCCGTTAGCGCAAATGTATCCAACTCCTAGACGACCAGTCTATTTTTAAGTATAGTGTCTTTGTTAGTCGATAACCTCTAAGCATCATTATCATGGTATCGTTTCTACTAGAAAAAAAATACATTGATGAATGATCCCAATGACATGATGTTTATCATCGGTTATTCATACTCTTAATACACTTATACATAAATTAAATCATAAATATATAAAGGAAATCATCATGCGTAGTGCTATTCATAACAGCTTTGGCAAACCTTCTGACGTATTGAGCGTTGGCGACAGCCCGATGCCGCAGCCAGCGGCCAACGAAGTCCGTATCAAAACCATTCTCTCCCCTATTCATAACCATGACTTGCTGACCGTAAGTGGTCAATACGGCTATAAGCCTGAGATGCCAGCCATCGGTGGTAGTGAAGCGCTAGGTATTATCGATGCTGTGGGTGATGACGTCACAGACCTAAGCGTCGGCCAGCGTGTGGCTTGTGCCAGTGTGCACGAGACATGGGCGGAGTATTTCGTCGCCCCTGCCAGCATGGTATTTAACATGCCTGATAGTATCGAAGACGAGTTGGCTGCCCAACTGATTGCTATGCCGCTGTCTGCCCTAATGCTATTAGAATTTTTAGAAGTAGATAAAGGTCAATGGATTATTCATAACGCGGCAAACGGCGCTGTCGGTAAAACCCTTGCGATGCTAGCAGCAGCACGCGGTGTAAATACGATCAACCTTGTACGTAGTAAAGATGCGATAGAAGAGCTGACCTCGCTCGGTATCAAAAACAATGTCGTCACCGCTGACGATGACTGGAAAGACCAAGTTCGCGCTATCATTGGTGATGATAAGATTACAGCAGCCGTCGATTCAGTCGGTGGTGAGTCGAGCAACGAGCTACTATCATTACTTGGCAGCAAAGGCACGCTGGTCTCATTTGGTATCATGTCAGGCAAACCAATGGCACTAGACGCTGGCAGCTTGATCTTTAAGCAAGCCGTTGTAAAAGGTTTCTGGGGCAGTAAAACCAGTCAAGAAATGGATCTTGAAAACAAACAATGTCTAATCGATGAGCTACTAGAGCGTGCTTCGAATGGCGATCTAAAACTCCCTATCGAAGCTATCTATAGTCTGGACGACATCACAACTGCCGTCTCTGGAAAAGTACAGTCAAGCAAAAAAGGTAAAGTTATCCTAAAGCCTTAAGCGAAACTCTACCTTGCATTGATTGTCATTGAAGGCATCATAAATATGAAAAGTCCATTTGTATTACTTGTCAGATAATACTATGGGCTTTTTTATTTTAACCGTGCTGTTGTTATGATGACTTTAACGTAATTAGAGCCATCAGCAATTGCCTATCAACCCAAATAATAATATTTAATAAGGATATAACTATGTCAAACGATACAACTTTCAAAGCCTTAGTCGTCGAAGAAACCAGCGATGGCGAATTCAAAAAAAGTATTCAAGAACGCAAGGTCAGTGACTTGCCAGAAAATGACTTGCTCATCGAAGTACATTATTCGTCGTTAAATTTTAAAGATGCAATGTCGGCATCGGGTAATAAACGAATCACCAAACAGTACCCGCATACCCCTGGTATCGATGCAGCAGGCGTCGTAGTCAGTGACAAGTCAGGCATGTTTACCGTAGGACAAGAAGTATTGGTATTCGGCTATGATCTCGGTATGGATACAGATGGCGGTTTGGGTCAAATGATCTCAATCCCCGCAGATTGGGCGCTGGCTTGCCCTGAAACACTCACCCTAAAAGAAGCGATGACCTATGGCACGGGCGGCTTAACTGCAGCGCTAAGTGTCCAAAAACTAGAAAAAATGGGCGCAAAACCAAGTGATGGCCCAGTCGCTGTCACTGGCGCAACAGGTGGCGTGGGTACGATCAGTATCGCTATCCTAAAGCAGCTCGGCTATGAGGTGATTGCATTCTCAGGTAAGCCAGAGCAAAGCGAGCATTTAAAGGCACTAGGCGCAAGCGAAGTACGTCATCGCGATACCATCAATGAAATCGGTAACAAGCCTGTCGGCCGTGAACTATGGGCAAATGCTATTGATACCATTGGCGGCGACTACTTACCCAACCTGCTCAAGCAAACTAAAGCTGGCGGTGCAGTGACTAGTTGTGGTCTAGCCAGTGGCGCTGATTTTTCGATGTCAGTGATACCTTTTATTACCCGTGCGGTGTCGCTATTGGGCATCGACTCGGTCTATATTCCACTGGCTGACAAAGAAGCCATTTGGAAACGTGTCGCCACTGATATGAAACTCCCTAATCTTGAGAGTTATGGTGAAGAGATTACGCTAGAGCAAACGCCAGAATACTTAGATCGCTTTATGTCTAGCAAAGTGGTTGGACGTTATGTGGTGAACGTGAAGGGTTAGGTTTTAGGTTTAGAACAATCAGTATTAATAAAAAAAGCAGCACCCCCAAAAGGAGTGCTACTTTTTTATTTAGATTCAAGGATAAGAGCATGAGTTTGAAGCCAGAACCAATGGCAGAGTCTACTGTCAAGCCAGATTAAGCAAGGCCTGATTTTTTCTTTTTTTGTTATCACGCTTTGGGAGTATCTTAGCAGTGGATTGTAATTCTTATGCTACTTTTTAAGGATAAAAACTGGTAAACCATCAGAACCAATATAGCTTTTTTCACCAGCTCGCCTTGCTTTGATTGATCTTTTCGATGCAGTATTATCTTTTTCATATTCTTTAGGGCTTAATACTTTCAGTGCCTTCTTTTTTATGCCATCTGGTAGACGAAGGTACTTATCAACACTAGGTGGAACAATCGCATTGCCCTCTTTAAGTTTTACACCAAATATATCTATGTAAAATTCGATATCTCGTAATACTTCATATACTGACGAGCGATCTACTCTCCAAAAGCGGTTAGGTTTAGTTAGCACTTTCGCCTTTTTCTCATCAAACTTACCATTACAATATGAGTCAATAAAATCTTCTAACTGAAAGTCCATGTGCCGAAATGGTAGTATGAGTTTATTCGAAAAATCAGACACTTGAAGATTATTTATTAGTTGCATATTATAGACTTTTATAGCGTAAGCAATGAGCTGACTATCTTCATTAAAGCGATTGAAATCAATGAGAGTCTTTGAACTTCGGTCAAAAGCCGTAGAGAATGGTAGCAAAACGGCAAAATCTCCAGAAGAACTCAAACAGTTTCTAATTACAGCAATGAGCTTCGTCATTTTATTGTGTTGTACGGTTTGTAAAACCACTAATGAGGTAGCCAATACTATGCAAGACAAAACCAATACTTGCTGCGATGAAGAAGAACTTTTATCAACTTGTTCAATAAAGTCAGTAAACTCTTGCCGTGCTTGCTCATGAGCATTAGATATTATAATTCTGTAGATATCGTCATCTACATACTTACTTTTATCAATAACACTTTGTAATAGTGTAGGATCAAAACCTTCAAAATCGGCCATGTGTTCATGTAATATCAACAAGATATACTCAAAGCCATTATTAGCCGCAACCGTGGGAAACCCTTCGACTAACTCATTGATAGCATATATCTTTTTCAAGGTATGTTGGCTGGTTTCTTTTACTAAATTAGATTCTAAGTAATTAGACACCTCAATAAGTGAGTCAGAGGCGTCAGTTTCAGTACCATTTTCAAAATTATCTTGTATCTGTTCAAATGAAGGAAGGAAATCATCCATTTTTAGCATTACTTCATTAGCATCAGAAATAGTCAACTCTTCAAAATCAATGCCTTTTAAAGATTTTCTTAGTACACCTCCAGCCCTAACCAACGTTCTAATCTGGGGAAGTAATTTAGCATTTTCACGACCAACTAAATCAGCTTGAAACTTTTCGAGCAGATTTTGATTTATATCGTCACAATATGAAATTGATTTCCACCCCTTATTCGAAGCCAGATCACTTTTTATATCTCCACTGACTGTCCTTGGAAGCACTAGAGCCAGTTTTTGGCGAATGAATGCTTCAACATCGCAGCTTTTAGACTTTGTAGCTCTTCTAACATCATCGCTCCCTTGCAAGATCTCGATCAGCCAAGTCCTCATGGTAGATAATGGCGATTCTCTATCAACCCTACCTTCTAGTTTGCCTATTGCTGAAATTACGTATGGTATGCACCAATAACTGATGAATATCGCCCTATTTTTCTGTTGATTAGCTTCATCCATAGCCAAAGGGCCTAGTAGCAAATTAAGTTCCTTCATTACTTCTAAAAGCGTCCCAATCGTATGATCTATGTATAACCATATGTCGGGATCATCTAAAGATAAAGCAGAAGTTATAAGATCGCATTTTTCTTTAAATATCGCATTTTGACTCTCAAATTCTGAGCGACTGTTGATAGCAATCTTTTTCTTTTTACTAAGCTTCAGATCCAGTAACTCGAACACAAAGTCAACAGTCTGAGCAGTATTTGGAATCAACATAATAGCGCACCAACCCTCTGAGTAAATTGAATTATCATCTTGCACCTTTTAAGCTTCATTTTCAAATAAAGCTGGCTCGTATAAAACTGGGGGTATAAAGAAATCGGCTCTTACATACACTAACCCTAGATAATGAAGGAGAGTGAAATGCAGTTTTACAACAATATTGATTTCGGAACTGGTATCCCAAGCCATGTAGTAAAGAAAGCATCAGAAGTCTTGTCGTCATCGGTCACGGAAAAACGTTACCCCAGAAAAATTAAGACAAGATTTGGTATCAAATTTGTCTTTAATGTAGGTACTAGATACCGACTACTTTCCAACGATAAACAGAAATGGAAACTCTTAACTCATGAGACATACAATAGATACTCATGACCGACAATTATAGGTGATATTATGAAAAAGAAAGACAGATGGTGTAATAAATTAAAAAGAGATGGTAAGCCCGATCTTTCAGGTGGAGCAGCAAGAAATGTTAGAATTGCAGAATCTGGAGGAATGGATTCTATTGTAGCAAATGCAGTCGATTTTGCACTAAACCAAGCAAATTTAATGTCAGGCTCTATTCATGATAGACCACCATTGCAACCCATGGATATAGGAAAAAAGCGCCTACTTCATTGATTTTTCTCTCGTTACAGTGTAACTAGAACTGCAAAAATTAAATAATTGAGCGAGAATGAATATTTGTTTTTTGTCTCGCTTTTTAAAAGAAACTTAACAATCAATTAGCATGGTAATTACTTTATTCAACCTTGTCGTCCAGAGACGTTATAACCTTGCTTCGCTATACATTAAATTATCTCTGTACAACTAATTTAGCAAAAACGCTGGCATACTTTTGTCTAGAAACGAGTTATAGCTTCATCACAATTGATTTTATGTATGTGAGAGCACAGGCTAGGGTGCAATCTCAGGCGTATGAACCGTCGTAGAAAGGTACCGCGCTCTACGATGGCGTCGATCAGTGCTCGCAAGTCCTCGTGGGTGATTTCGGTCAACTTCTGATTGTCGAATTTTTTTCCATATCTCTCGCATAAACCGAGCAACGCATATCACGGGTAGAGTCGGCCATCTGGTAGCCACGTAGCTACTTTTCTGCCCAAGCACCAAAGGTTTCAGCGCCTTTTACACGCGCCTTGTCCGAGTCTCTTCCTTCGCTAGCGACTTGCCATCAGCGACCATCTGCTTGGCCACACTAAGTCGCTCACGGACTTCTGCCATACTGATACCACCAACGCCGTAGCAGCCAAAGGTGATCGTCTCTTGCCTGCCATTGATCGAGTAGTTTTAACGAAATGAGATGGAACTGGCAGGGGTGACAGCCACATAGAGGCCGTCCCGGTCATTCACCTTGGAGAGTTTATTACTCGACTTAAGATTGCGCAGCATGGTATCAGCTATCACTTATGGCCTCATGACTCGATAATACCACCTTCGATACCATGCTCAAGCGGTGCTTCCCGCTGCTATGAGTTACCAAATACTGCGAGACATAAAAAAAGCCCACGCTATCGTGGGCTTTTTTATGCATGGACAACTTAAACAGGATTATTCCCACTCAATCGTTGCAGGCGGCTTACTCGACACATCATAAGTCACGCGTGATACTTCAGCGATTTCATTCATGATGCGGTTCGATACCGTCTCGATCAAATCATACGGCAGATGCGCAAAGCGAGCCGTCATAAAGTCTACCGTCTCAACCGCACGTAGCGCGATTACCCACGCATAGCGGCGGCCATCGCCGACCACGCCGACAGATTTGATTGGTTGGAATACCGCAAATGCTTGTGCAGTCTTGTCATACCAGCCTGAACGCTCAAGCTCTTGCATAAAGATTGCATCAGCCAAACGCAGGATATCAGCGTATTCTTTTTTAACTTCACCAAGGATACGCACGCCCAAGCCTGGACCTGGGAACGGATGACGATAGATCATTTTAGCTGGCAGACCCAAGGTAATACCCAGTTTGCGCACTTCGTCTTTGAACAAATCACGTAATGGCTCAATCAGTTTAAATGCCAAATCATCTGGCAAACCACCTACGTTATGATGGCTCTTAATCACGTGTGCTTTGCCTTGATGGGACTTGGCAGATTCGATAACGTCTGGGTAAATCGTACCCTGTGCCAAGAACTCAACGACTTTACCGTCGCTCTGCTCACTCACTTGACGCGCGCTATCAGCGAATACGTCGATGAACGTCTTGCCGATGATTTTGCGTTTCTTCTCTGGATCAGACTCGCCTGCTAGCGCATCTAAGAACAAATCTTCAGCATCGACGCGGATGACTTTTACGCCCATGTTTTCTGCAAAGATTTGCATCACTTGGTCGCCTTCGTGCAGACGCAATAGACCGTTATCAACGAACACACAAGTCAGCTGATCGCCGATTGCTTTGTGCAATAACGCGGCAACGACTGAACTGTCCACACCGCCCGATAGACCTAGCAATACTTGCTTGTCACCGATTTGCTCTTTTAACTGTGCGATACGCATATCAGCGATATTGTCTGGCGTCCACTCACCTGCACATTCACAGATTTGATGCACGAAACGACCAAGCAGCTCTTGACCTTGTAGCGTATGCGTCACTTCTGGGTGGAACTGTAGGCCGTAGTATTGCTTATCATCATTGGCCATAATCGCGATTGGACAGCTTGGCGTGCTAGCGATGATGTCAAAGCCTTCAGGTACTTCGATGACCTTGTCACCATGACTCATCCAAACGTTTAGCTTGGCAGCCGCGCCGTCAGTCTTGCTGTCTTCGATACCGTCAGTCAGCTGCGAGTGACCATTTACTTCGATGGTCGCCGCACCAAACTCATGAATGTCACTAGCATGAACTTGCCCGCCAAAACGATCTGCCATCGCTTGCATACCGTAGCAGATACCTAGTACTGGCACGCCTAGATCAAATACCGCATCGTTGATACGTGGGCTGTTTTCAGCATGGACGCTTTCAGGGCCGCCCGATAGTATAACGCCTTTTGCGCCAAAATCGATGATGCGCTGAGCGTCGATGTCATAAGGGAACATCTCACAAAACACCCCAGAATCGCGCACACGGCGGGCGATTAACTGGCTATATTGCGAGCCAAAATCGAGGATTAAGATGCGATCTTCTTTGATTGCAGGAGTGGCAGCAGCAGTGGTCATAAATCGATATCCATCAATAGATAAATTGGTGCCCTATTTTAACAAGTTTACGCCCTCTATTGGCTATTAGATTTTCGATTATTAACAGTTATGCATAAATATTTAAATTTTTAGAAGGTAAGTGCTCGAAAACAACCCGACCTAAAGTAAATAATAAAGAAAACCAAAACCAGTTCATTACGGGGGTATTGCAACTAAACAAACAAAACCATGTATTTACCGCTACTATGCTCATAGTGATTATGGTCGTAGTGGTTATGCTCATAGAAGGTAGGCTTATATCTACCATGCTGACCATTACCATAAAATATGATACACATAGTAGTAATCAAGATGAAGGCTATCTAGTGAGTAGTCTTGGAAAATTAATTAGTACTTTAGAATATCCAAACATTATTTGTAGGAAATATATCAACCACGAGAAAAAGGAGTTCTAGTCTTAAAAACTGAATAAGTGATAGACAGTAATGTCAAATACAAAGAGCAATATAAAGAGACAATAAAATGAGTAACTTTGATAACGAGCAAAATCGTCAGAAACCAGCTAAGGGCACGAGTAAATCTTCGAAAGAATACCTTCCAGATTATGTAAAAGCACGATCAAAGCACCATAAACCTCCACATCTAGGCACCTTCGATGTCGGGATGTCAGTACCACAATGGCGACCCGACCACGTACCTGATACCCGTATCGACAAATTCACGTTTTTTATGGTATTGGCCATCCTTTTCAGTATCGCCATACCTTTGATACTATTCCCCGAACAAGGCAAAGCTTGGGTAGGAATAGCACGTAGCTTTGTGGTTGATAACTTTGGCTTCGCTTATCTAGCGTTCGGTGCTCTCGCCATGATGTTTGTCATTTACATCGTAATATCTGACATTGGTAAGATCAAACTAGGCCGCCCAGAAGAAACTCCTGAATTTTCAGATTCTTCTTGGGCGTCCATGTTATTTTGTGGCGGTATTGGTGCCAGTATCCTGTATTGGGGGCTGATTGAGTGGGCTTATTATTATCAAGGCCCTCCTTTTAATCTACCGGGCGGCTCACCTGATGCTATTCGCTGGGCAACCACCTACGGTATCTTTCACTGGGGTCCTGTCGCTTGGTCTATCTACTTAGTACCTGCTGTGCCTATCGCTTATTTTTACTATGTGCGTCAGACACCCATACTCAAAGTTAGCCAAACGCTCATGCCATTGTTGGGTGAAAAGCTGGCTGGCAGTAACTGGGCCAAGATGCTTGATGTACTATTTGTCTTCGGTATGGTTGGTGGCGGCGCGACGACGCTAGGTCTGGCCTCTCCGCTTATCAATGAAGGCTTACACAACCTGTTTGGTTTGCCACGTAACACCACGATGCAGATTGTTGTCTTATTAATCACCACCATGATATTTGCTTACAGTGCCTATCAAGGGTTAAAAGGCGGCATTCAAAAACTCTCCAACATTAACTTTTACTTAGCAGTCGCCTTTTTATTATTTATTTTGATTGTTGGGCCAACTGTCTTTATTTTGAATACAGGTTTAGAAGCGCTAGGGCGTTCTATCACCGAAATGCCACTCATGATGACGTATATCGAACCCTTTAAAGACTTTCAAGAGTTCGGCTTTGAACACACAACCTTTCCACAAGATTGGACTGTTTTTTATTGGGCATGGTGGCTAGTATTTGCACCAACTATCGGTCTGTTTATTGCCAAAATCTCTAGAGGACGTACCATACGAAATATGGTCTTAGGATCCATGTTCTATGGCTCGCTTGGCTGTGCCATGTTTATGATTATCTTAGGCAACTATGGCTTGTATTTGCAATTAACAGGTACGGTCGATGTGGTTGCCGTACTTAATAATGAGTCACCAACGGCTGCCATCTTTGCGATATTAAATAGCTTGCCGATGTCTTATTTAGTCATCTCTGTGTTTACCTTTTTGGCCATTATCTTTACTGCCACAACCTTTGACTCAATCTCTTATATCTTGGCATCTGTCGTACAGGTAGAAGTAGACGATGAGCCGCATCGTTGGAATCGCCTGTTTTGGGCATTTACTTTGTGTTTATTACCCGCCATTTTGATGTTCTTAGGAGATCTGCAAACCTTGCAGACCGCGTCTATTATCGCTGGTGCACCGCTTATTGTCATCCTGTGTATGATGATGATATCTGTGATTAAAGCCGCTCGATATGATCTGGCTTACCAGCCTGATTACGGTCTAAAAACCATTCATATCGAAGAGTTGCCTGACAATGCACCGTGGGAAGTAGGCAAAACCTCAGAATCGCTCGAAGGCTCGGTTATGCATCAACATGAAGAGTGGGAGCAAATGCGTGAGGATACTGAAAATGCTGAGAACGCGAAAAATGATGATTAATTATTACTAATAAAAATCACCATTAACGTTGTTTTAAAGCAATGAAAAGGCTGGACTACCTTGATAGTCCAGCCTTTTTTGTTATATAGATTTTTTGTTATATAGCCATTTTATAAAAGCTTGACGCTATCACTTAGGGTTCAACAACATTATCTAACGCTGCATGCATACGATTTAACCCTTCTAATAGCAATGCTCTAGGGCAAGCGACATTAATACGCATTTTAAGATGCCCTTCTTCACCATATTTAAATCCTGCACTCAACTCAACCTTAGCTTCTCTAAGTGTGTCATAAAGCACGTGATCATCTTCAGCATATGCCGAGCAATCCACCCAGATTAAGTATGAGGCCTCTGGGCGCATGACCTTAATCTTAGGCAAATGCTCTTCTAAAAACTGCACCGTTAAATCAATATTGGCTTCGATATAATTCAGCGCCTGCGTCAACCACTCATCGCCTTGCTCATAAGCCACACGCATGGCCGTATAAGCAAATAAATTCAGCTCATACTCATCATTTAACTGCTGCTGCTGACCGATTTTTTTAATTAGCGCTTTATCTTTAGCAAATATCATTGAGCCTTTGATACCTGCGATATTAAAGGTTTTGGTCATCGAAGTCAGGCTGACTACATTGTGCTCATAGCCTTTTGCCAGTGTTAAAAACGGTATAAACGTGTGACCAGTCAAGGTCAAATCTTGATGAATCTCATCACTGACAATCGCCACATTATGCTTTTTACAAATCGCCAGTAGCGCTTCCAGCTCGTCCCTCGTCCATACGCGACCACCAGGATTATGCGGATTGCAAAGTAGATAAAGCTTAACCTCATGCTCGATAATTTTGGCTTCTATATCAGCCAAATCTAAATGATATTTACCTTCGACTTCCTTCATTGCAGAGAGCACAAGCTTGCGACCATTTTGCTCAACCTTGCTCATAAAGGGTGTATAAATAGGATCGTTGACCATTACCGCCTCGCCTACCTTGGTAAAGACATTCATCATCAGCGCTAGGCTTGGCACGACACCTGGGGAAAACAAGATATTTTGCTTCTCTAACTGCAAGTCATAACGACTGCCATGCCAGTTAATAATTGAGTCGTATAAAGCATCAGTAGGTTTGGTATAACCCAAGATGCCATGCTGCATGACTTGCTCAACCGCGCTTAATATCGGTGCGGCAGCCTTAAAATCCATGTCCGCCACCCATAGCGCAATCGTGTCATCGTTATAGTGCCACTTGAGTGAGCCGGTGTCGCGTCTGTCGATTATTTCATCAAAGTTATATTGCATTGGTACTCTTCTTATTTGGAATAATAATGGTTTGGAACGTCAAAAATACAGCGCAATATGTGCACTATATTATCAATATACGCTACGCTATCTGCTCTAGTAGATTAAGGCGTGTTCGATTTTTCATAAATAATTAAAGTGCTTTTAGACCTTAATTATCCATTTATCGGCTTAAATAACCTTCAAAGATATAAAGTAAACATTATTTCAATAATGATTAAAAATTAATGCTACATTAAGGTTTCGGACTCTATCTATCATAAAGTTATTTGTGCCAGAGTGCGCTAATGTTGCCATGATTATAATCTATCAACATTTACCCAAACTATCTAATAAGCCATCAAGGCTAACAAAAAGGAATGAAAATGGACTTGTTACCGAAATCAGTACTAAAGATTAGTGCCCTCACTTTTGCCATTGCCGCAACTGCTTCTTGCACTGCTATGGCAACAGGAACTGACCATCAAACTGCAAACGCAACTAGCAGCACCGCTATCACTCTTGGCAACACTGCCACAACTAGCGGCACCAATGATACCGTTGCCATCGGTAGTCAGGCCAATGCAGGTCTAAACTCAGCTACTGCCGTTGGCGGTCAAGCGAACGCTGCTGGTCTAGGCTCAACCTCTATCGGTTGGCAATCAAAAGCCACTGCCGAACGTGCACAAGCTTTTGGTCATCTAGCCAATGCTAGCGGTGTGCGCTCTACTGCTGTCGGTGAAGCAGCCATGGCAGGTGGCAATAATGATACGGTTGCTGTCGGTAATAAAGCCAATGCAGGTCTCAACTCAGCCACTGCCGTAGGCGGTGAAGCCAATGCTGCTGGTCTAGGCTCAACCTCTATCGGCTGGCAGTCAAAAGCCACCGCTGAACGCGCACAAGCATTTGGTCATCTAGCCAATGCAAGCGGTATGCGCTCTACCGCTGTTGGTGAAGCGGCTATGGCACAAGGCGCAACTTCGGTGGCGGTCGGTAATAAATCTATGGCAGGCGGCATGAACAGTATCGCTATCGGTAACGAGGCGAAAGCATCCAAAGACAACCAAGTCGTCCTAGGTAACGCTGGACAAGTGCAGTCGAGTACCGCAGCACAATCAGGTACGGTCAGAATCGTCACGATCGATGACAACGGCACTTTGGGTACTATGATGGTTGACTACTACCAAAAAGCTAAATAATTATAGTTGAGTGGTCAACACTGACGCTATTGTAGTCAGTCATACTCGATAAAATAAAAAAACCTCGCGATTGCGAGGTTTTTTTGGGTGGTATGTTTGATTAAATAGGATTTTTACGGAAGTTTAAAAGGTAAGTGCACATATCGTCCTTTTATATTTTACGTATGAGAAACACTCTTAAACTGTATTAATATTAACGCCCCTTAAACTCAGCCTCACGTCTCTCAACCATAGCCATTACACCCTCTTTCGCATCTTCTGAATGAAAGAGCGGCGGGAGATAACTATGGATATTGGCCAGTGCCGTCGCTGCCCCATTACGGCTAGCGTCTTGTGCTGAAGACAATGCCCCTCTTACACCTAACGGCGCAGCTTTACAGATCTCTTGCGCCAGCGTCAATGCACGCTCGTACTCAGTACCATTTGCCATCACTTCACTGACCAAATTCAGCCTATCGGCCGTTTGCGCATCAAATGCTTTACCTGTCAGCAGATACGGCATAGCTTTTTGCCAGCCAGCAGCGGCTACAAAACGTACCGTCGCCCCGCCAAACGGCATGATGCCGCGCTGAACTTCCATTTGTGCAAAGTTACAGTTATCACTGGCAATGACCACGTCGCTATTTAGCATTAGCTCGATAGCCACGGTGAAGCAAGTACCTTTTACCGCGACGACCACGGGTTTGGTACGTAGTTTTCCACTAATGCCCCATGGGTCGATTTGATCGTCATTAAACTCAAATACGCCATCGTTTAGCTTGTCTTGTAGCTCTACCAAATCTAGCCCAGCAGTAAAGTGATCTCCGTGGGCAAATATTAATGCACAGCGTAAGTTATCATCTTGCTCGTAGCGAGTCATGGCGTCAGACAGTTGGGCAATCATATGACTGTCAAAGGCGTTGCGCTTATTGGCACGGTTTAGCCCGACAAGGCAAACATGGCCTTGCGTGTTATAAGTGATACGGTTCTCTGTGGCGTTACTATCCGTAGTCATGGTTCCATCCTTGTTAAAGTAATCATTGGCGTGTGATAAATAGTTATATAGTCAAATCTCGGTAATTTATGTGTAGAGATTGAGTGATAAGTCACCTTTAATATAGACACCCTCGTTCTATAACACAAGTAATAGAGATGACTCGCATAGTGCAAAAATCGATAAAAGTTGACCTCATTTACGATAAGTGCAACTATGTTGCAGGTCTAAATATGGTTCAGAGTATTTTATGGAATTTTGGCACGGTTTTTTACTCATCACTAGCGTACATCTATTGGCTGCGGCCTCACCTGGCCCTGATTTTGTCTTAGTCTCGCAGCAGACGTTGGCGAAAGGTCGACGCACAGGCTTGATCTGTAGTCTCGGTATCACCTTGGGCCTTGCCGTACATATTATCTATTCGGTATTAGGGCTGGCGACCGTCATCGCCCATTCGCAGCCATTATTGACTACTATTAAATGGTTAGGTGGCGGCTATCTGATTTATTTAGGTTGGCAAGGTATCCAAGCTAAGCCTAAAAAACCAGCAGATTTAGACACAGCTCATCTTTTAGAAAAAACACATGCTTTGGAAAAAGCAGATCCGCAAGTAGGTTTAAGCGCTCACGTTTCACAAGATGCGCTTACTAGCCAGACTACACCTGTAGCCAAAGATATCTCTACCCAAGAGTTACCTAGCAATGGTGAATCTACCTTTGCTACATTGCGTCGCGGTTTCCTTTGTAATGTCTTTAATCCTAAAGCCCCTGTCTATTTTGTAGCTATTTTTACTCTTGTATTATCGCCTGACATACCGCTTTGGCAATTGGCTATTTATGGTGTATGGATGATGGTGTTACAGATGGCGTGGTTTAGTACGGTCGTCATGCTACTCTCTATCCCTGCGGTACATCGACGCTTCCAACGATTTGAGCATTGGATCGACCGCGTATTGGGTACTGCGATGATCGTATTAGGGCTTAACTTGATATTGCGTCACCGATAAGCGACCGATAAAGCGCGGATAAACCATTAGCAACCTGCGAAATCTGCTACACTGGTTACTTATATCCATATATCGTAGCCTGACATTATGACAAGTAAGCCCATGACCCGTAACCCTGCAAATAGTAAACACAGAAACAGATCTCCTGCGACCGCGAAAAAACTCGGTCAGCTGCACCCACGCAACCCGCACCAAGGTCGTTACGACTTTGCGGTATTGACTCGAGCTTTACCTGAGCTTGCTGACCACACCATTACCAATCCTAAAGGTGAGTCGACGATTAACTTCTCGGATCATCAGGCTGTTCGTGTGCTAAATAAAGCACTGTTAGCGAACTATTACGGGGTTAAATTTTGGGACATTCCTGAAGGTTATCTATGTCCGCCTATTCCTGGACGTGCCGATTATATTCACTACATCGCGGACTTATTGGCGCAAACCACTCACGTAAATGCCGATAACACACCGCCAACAGGTAAAGAGATTCACGCCCTTGATATCGGTACTGGTGCCAGTGCGATCTACCCTATCGTCGGTAGTCAGAGCTATGGCTGGCGCTTCACGGCAAGTGACATTGACCCTATTTCGGTCAATACCGCAGCGCTGATTTGTGAAGCCAATCCAAAACTAAAGAGTGCGGTCAAGGTAAAGCTGCAGCCTGAGCCTAAATTTATCTTTAAAAACATTATTGGTCGTCAAGATTATTTTGACGTCGTGGTTTGTAACCCTCCATTTCATGCTTCATTAGAAGAAGCGATGGAAGCCAATAGCCGAAAGCAACATAACTTGCAGCGCCATCGTGGTAAGAATGAAAGCGAGCAAATCAGCCGTAGCTCAACCAAATCAGGCAACGCTGCGCAAAACCTCAACTTCGGTGGTCAGCACAAAGAGCTATGGAGTGAAGGTGGCGAAATTGCGTTCTTGACCAAAATGGCAAAAGAAAGCCAGAGCTTTGCCGAACACGTTGGCTGGTTCACAACCTTAGTATCAAAATCTGAAAACGTTAAGCCATTGCAATTATTATTAAAGCAGCTAAACGTCGCTCAAATGCGTATTGTCGAAATGAGCCAAGGTCAGAAAAGCACTCGTGTACTAGCTTGGCGCTTTGATACTGACGAAGAATAATCGATAAGTAAAATTACTAGTCTGAGTTTCACGTGAAACAAAAAGCACCGTTTTGATATTCAAAGCGGTGCTTTTTTATGAGTACTCAGTAAGAATCTAAATAAATTAGCTAAAAAACATCACTTTTAGACCAATCGCGATAAGCACGATACCGCCCAATGCTTCAGCTTTATCTTCTAGCCATGTGCCTGAGCGACGTCCCAAATAGACCCCGATCCAGCCAAATATAGCAGTTACTACAGCGATAATTAAGCATGCTAACCACGCATTCAGTGCCAATAAATTCAGCGTAAACCCTGCCGCCATTGCATCAATACTGGTTGCAACCGCTAACGTAAACATGGTGCGATGATTAATATGTCCATGCTTACTGGCGGCTGTTACTGTGTCACTACCAGTATTAATAGCATCATCATTGACGTCCAGATCATCACTGTTATCATCTGACTCATCAGTAGTAAATACTTCGTAAAGCATTTTGCCACCTAGAGCAATCAATATAGTACCGCCAATCCAAGGTGCAGCAGCGGCCAGCCAACCCAACATTGCCGCACCTAATAAGTATCCGATAAGAGGCATGATACCCTGAGCGATACCAAAGTAAAGCGCAGCATAGGTAGCCAAGCGCAGTACATATTGACGACTGTATTTTTGAGCCTTAGCACCCAACCCTATCGACACTGCAAACGCATCCATCGCTAAAGCAATAGCGAGTAAAATTACTTCAACCATTTGATTCCCGCAGATTATAATTATTAAGTAATAGCAATGCTAACAAATGAGTTTCACGTGAAACAAAAATACCGCCTTGAATATCAAAGCGGTATTTTTATAAATTGTCAGTAACCAATTTCAAATTTAGATATCTAAGTTCGATACTGTTAGCGCATTCTCTTCAATAAAGATACGACGCGGCTCAACGTGATCACCCATCAAGCAAGTAAACATATGGTCAGCGGCGATAGCATCTTCGATAGTAACGCGTAGCATACGACGATTTTCAGGGTCCATCGTTGTATCCCATAGCTGGTCGGCGTTCATCTCGCCTAGACCTTTGTAACGCTGGATAGCTAGACCACGACGCGCATCCAGCATCATTTGTTGCCATAGATAATCGAAGTCACGTACTGGGATATCTTTCGTTGTTCCCGCAGACGCTTCACGGCGGATAAAAGCATCGCTCTCAAGCAATGTATTCCACTCGCTTGATAAACGTAGCAGTTTGCCATACTCACCCGAGTTGATAAAGCTAGCATCTAACAGATAATGGTGTGCTAGTTGATGCACATATACTGTGACGCGTGGCAGCCACTGAGCCTTGGTAGATAAAGCCTCACTATCTGACGCTTCGCCTTCTTCAGTACCTACTACTGGCGTCATACCCAATAAATCTGCTGCGGCTGCATCCATATTTTTCGGCTGCGGCGCATGGATATTAACCAATTCAATCTCAGGGCTTAGATCGCTACCGAAGTAATCCAGCTTAGTCTGCATTGCTGCTTTCCAATCCTGCATAGCAGACTCATCATAAGTCATATCAGTGCTAAGTTTTGGCGTATGCGTCAATGCGTCCAAAATCACCGCTGGGAAGCGAATCTGCAGACGCGCCTTGATCAACTGTGTCTGGTTGTAGTCGTTAAGCAATGTCTCAAGCGCTTGACCAGTAATCGCAGGCGCATCAGCACTGATATGTAGCTTGGTATTGTCAATTGTTGAAGACAATAGATACGCTTTAAGCGCTTCGTCATCTTTTAGATATAACTCTTGACGACCTTTTTTTACTTTGTATAGCGGTGGCTGAGCAATATATACATACCCGCGCTCGATTAATTCAGGCGTTTGACGGAAGAAGAACGTCAATAACAACGTACGAATATGCGATCCATCAACATCGGCATCGGTCATGATGATGATTTTGTGATAGCGTACTTTGTCAGGATTATACTCATCAGGACCAATACCACAACCTAATGCAGTAATCAGGTTACCCACTTCAGCAGACGATAGCATCTTGTCAAAACGAGCACGCTCGACGTTTAGAATCTTACCTTTTAGTGGCAAAATTGCTTGTGTTTTACGGCTACGACCCTGTTTAGCTGAGCCACCTGCAGAGTCACCCTCCACAATGTATAGTTCAGATAATACTGGATCTTTTTCTTGGCAATCGGCTAACTTACCAGGCAGACCTGCAATATCCAAAGTAGTCTTGCGACGTGTCATTTCACGCGCTTTACGAGCCGCATCACGTGCACGCGCTGCATCGATAATCTTGTTAGCAATGGCTTTACCAGCACCTGGATTCTCTAGCAGGTAGTCATTGAACTTATCATGCATGGCTGATTCAACAGCAGATTTCACTTCGCTTGATACTAGCTTATCTTTGGTCTGACTTGAGAACTTCGGATCTGGTACTTTTACAGAGACAATTGCGGTCAACCCTTCACGAGCATCATCACCCGTTGCGGCTACTTTCTCTTTTTTGAATAAGTTTTCACGATCCATATAACTGTTCAAGCAACGCGTCAATGCTGAACGGAAACCAGATAAGTGAGTACCACCATCTTTTTGCGGAATGTTGTTGGTGAAGCACAGTACTTTTTCGTTATATGTATCTGTCCACTGTAGCGCGACTTCTACGCTGATTCCGTCATCTTGCTGACTGGTAAAATGGAATACTTCGTTGATACCGTCTTTACCAGCATTGATATAGCTAACAAACTCTAGCAAGCCACCTTTATGCTCAAACTCATGACGTTTATCAATACGCTCATCAGTCAAAACAATACGCACACCAGAGTTCAAAAATGACAGCTCACGTAAGCGTTTTGCTAAGATATCGTACTCAAAGATCGTACCGGTGAACACATCACTGCTAGGATAAAAACGGATTTGTGTACCCGTCTGATCGGTTGCTTCCATCTGTTGGATATCGCTATCAGGTACGCCATCAGTATAAGTCTGATGATAATGATAGCCTTCACGCCAGATATTCATCTCAAGCTTTTGAGACAGAGCGTTAACGACTGATACACCTACACCGTGCAAGCCACCTGACACTTTATAGCTATTGTCATCGAACTTACCGCCCGCATGCAATACAGTCATAATAACCTGAGCCGCTGATACACCCTCTTCTGGGTGGATATCAACAGGCACACCGCGACCGTTATCCATCACACTGACAGACTCATCTTCGTGAATAACGATATCAATCTGATCACAATGACCAGCAAGCGCCTCATCGATAGAGTTATCCACTACCTCAAAGACCATATGATGCAAGCCTGTGCCATCATCGGTATCACCGATATACATACCAGGACGCACACGTACGGCCTCTAACCCACGCAATACGCGAATATCTTTAGAACTATAATCAGAAGGCAATACTTCTGAAACTACAGTAGGAACAGCCGCTTCAGTAGCACTGTCGTCTATCAATTGCTCGTGGTCAATAGGTAATGAATCACTCATGTACATTCCTTAATCTAGCCATAATCAGCCATTTACGCTTAGCGCACTTATAAACAGTCCGCTACATAATGGCATCTTAGAATTAACGTCTATTATTCATAATCTAGAGTGCATATGAGCAGTTAAACTACTAACCACCGTTAGCCTCAAAAAAGGCCGCACAGAGATAAAATCAGCAAATTATTTATTAGTAATAGTCTTTGTTTTTCTAGCCATTGTTAAAACTATTGAAATAAATAAAATACATATTTATCAAATACTTATGAATAATTAAAAAATAGAAATCTTTTCTATGATGCTATCAGATAAATTGCTGAGCACAGGACAAAAATAAAGGGTTATTTTAACATTTTTTCGCTTCTAAGTCACTGTTTACTGAGAGTTTTACGGTCTATGGAAGGTTGTCTTAACATAGTAACGGTTAGGACAAATAGTAGTCGCTAGTGTACTGAATAATGAGAGATGAACGTAGATGGGTAATCGTCAAAAGTACAAGTAGAAGAATGGAATATTAGTTAGTAAACAGAATTTCACCTTGTTTCACGTGAAACATATTTGGTTGTGACCAAAGTTCATTAACTAAAGGTAAAATATCGTCTGTTAGACTGGTCATAAATACTTGGCAAGGGAGTTGAGCGAGGGTCGATAGCAGTATTTCTATAGCTCTATCATCCAATTCTGCAGTGATATCATCTAGGAGCACAACAGGTGTCGCTCTCGATGATAAATCATCATTGAGTGAGTCACTGTGCTCTCCATCGTTTAGCAACAGTGGTAGTTGCGATAAGCGCAGTGCAGTAATGAGCAGTTTCTTTTCACCGCGAGACAATACGTTTGCTGCCTGCTCTTTTAAAGTCGGTAATTTGGTTTGGATACTATTTGCTGAAGCTTCTGTTCTGGCATTTGTCGTTTGATCGCTTATAGAATCATCAGAACGCCAATGCACATGGATATCAGCACGATGATTGCCTATACGGGTATATCCCAATTGCAAATCCTGATCTAACCGCTCATTAAGCTGCACATCTAGCGCGATACTGGTGTCATAACCAGCGTTATAGCTCAGGCTCAGTTGCTCAGCGTAAGAGGGCAATAGCTGTACGATACTCTTGGCAAAATAAGGCTGCCATTCAGTAAATACTTGCTCGCGATAATGATGAATCAAAGCAGCATGGTTGCTCAACCCTTTATCCCATGATTTCAGCTCAGCAAGCTGTACTTGGGTTAAATGACGAGTACTTTTTAGTAAACTATTGCGCTGTTTTAGGAGACGTTGATAAGCCATCCATTGTGGATGAAACCCTTGTTTCATGTGAAACACTAACCAATCTAACAGCTGTCGACGGCTCGCACTTCCCTGCTCCAACATATCCATTGTCGATGGATCTATCAGCAACGTAGGTAGCTGCTCTGTCAAGATACTTTGGTTGTAAACAGTGGTTTGATTGAGGCGTAAGATGGTCGTAGCATCTGCTTGCTTTTGAATAGCTAAAGTACGACCATCACTGAGCTTAGCATGGACAGTCGTATTATTTTGATGATGCTGGATATAACGTTTAGGCTGGTGATGACGAAAGCTCTTACCTCTTGATAACAAGAATATAGCTTCGAGCAACGAGGTTTTACCACTACCATTTGCACCGATAATGATGTTGCAAGCAGCAGGCTCTAAACTAATTTGAGTAAGGTTTCTAAGATGGGATATTTGTAGACGTTCAATCATGGTATCGATAGCCGCCCATTAAAGCCTGCTAATAAAGCAGTCAAAAGTTCATTAAAAATCAATATTTAGTACTGAGAATAAAACTTTCTGGAACGTACTACTTCTATTCAATTTTGTTTGTCTCTAAAGAAAAACACACTATATACGCATTGGCATGATGACATATTGATGGAACTCATCATTTAGTTGATTAACCAATACAGAGGCATTCGATTGGCTCATATGCATTTGTAAATCGCCTTGGATAACGCCCAATACATCTTGCAGATACGCAGCATTAAACGACAGCTCCATCGGCTCACCTTGATACTTAGCTTGTATCATCTCGACTGCTTCATCCTGCTCAGCATTATTAGCACGTACTTCGACCATACCATCACTAGCAAAATTAAAAACCACACCACGAGATTTTTCATTACTCAAGATGGCAACACGACGTAGAACATCTGTCATTTTTTCCTGACTGAATAAAGCCAGCTTGTCAGTATTGCTTGGCATCACACGGCGATAATCAGGGAACTTACCATCAATTAAACGTGCGGTAAATGTTACCATTAGATCTTGGCTGACCTGCCCTGCACTATCTACATCGCCAAATGGTAAACTTACTTGTAAAAACTCTCGGCCAAAACTTAGGGTAACTGCGTTGTCCTGATCACCCAACATTTTACCAAGCTCAGAAGCCAAACGCTCAAGTTCGATTACTGCCTTACGTGGCAAGATAGCCTGCATATTGAGATCTGCGCTTACATTGATCACACTACGGGCTAATGCCAATCTATGGCCATCTGTTGCTACCGTTGTCAGTTGCTGCTGTGAAACGTCAAATAACATACCTGTTAAGTAGTAGCGTACATCTTGAATCGCCATTGCAAACTGTGTTTTATGAATCAAATCTGTTAGACGATTACGGCTAATAGTCAGAGGGGTGATATTTTCAGGGTTACCCAAACTCGGATAGTCTTCGCTTGGTAATGTTCCTAATGTAAAACGACTCTTACCACTAGTTAACAAACAACGCTCATTTGCTTGAGTTGCTAGATTAACTTGCGCCTGTGCAGGTAGCGATTTACAAATATCTTTTAGCTTGGTTGCAGGAAGCGTCGTTGTACCTGCTTCTACACAAGCACCAGCAGGCAATTTCAATGTCGATGTCAGCTCTACCTCTAAATCTGACGCTGTTAAGATAAGCTCAGAATCTGATAGCTGTAGCTTGATATTACCCAATATAACCATATTGTGGCGTTTATCAGCGGCTTTGGCGATCAAGTTGATAGCTTTTAGTAACGATTCTCGATTGATCGATAATTGCATGCTTAGTTACTCTTATTTGAATGATTCTTTTATAAAAATTTGTCGTAATGACTCAATAATACCTTGTCTGCTGACGATAATCTACAGAGCATCTGTGCACTTGTATTTTCGATATTATAAACCATCTGTCGTTACTAAAACACAATGATATCTGGCGCTTTTATCCTGCCTGTAACATTAGAGCTAGGGTTTTATAGTCCTTATCAAATGCAGGATCTGCTGCTCTTAACTCATTTACTTTATCGCAAGCGTGCATCACCGTCGTATGGTCGCGTCCACCAAACGACTGACCAATTTCAGGGAAGCTATCGCCTGTTAATTCACGCGACAAAGCCATCGCTATTTGACGTGGTCTTGCAATACTACGCGTACGTTTACGTCCCATGATATCTTTGACCGTGACATCATAGTACTCAGCAACTATCTTACGGATGTTATCCATATTCACTGCCTGCACACGCATCGCAACGATATCTTTTAGTGCGTATTGCACCATCTCAAGAGTAATCTGTGCTCCTGTTAAGTTAGCATTGGCAAACACCTGATTTAGGGCACCTTCTAAACGTCTGACATTAGACACCACATTTTGTGCAATGAATAGCGCACATTCCTTTGGTAATACCATCCCGTAGGAGGCTGCTTTTTTCTGCAGAATTTGTACTCGAGTATCAATTTCAGGAGGATCAACAGCGACTGTCAAACCCCAAGAAAACCGCGATCTAAATCGTTCATCAAATTCCGTCATTTGGGAGGGATGTCGATCAGAGGCTAAAATAAGTTGTTTATCACCACTAGTAAAATCTGCAAATAATGTTAGAAACTCATTACTACTTTTAGTCTTTCCTGCCAATACATGAATATCATCTACAATTAATAAATCTACTTTTTTTATTTTCTTTTTAAAATCTTCTATTTTATTATTTCTTAATGAATAAACTAATTGGTTTATAAATTTTTCAGAAGTGAAATAATAAAAACTTTGATTATTTTTTAAATAGCGATGAGCTACAGAATGCATTAAATGCGTTTTTCCCAATCCAGAAGGGCCATATATAAATAAAGGATTGTGACGATTTTTCGATTGGCGCTTACCAAGCTCATAACAAGCCTTGTAAGCCAAGTTATTGGACTTACCTGTAACAAAGGTTTCAAAAGTAAAGTCGGGGTTCAGATAGCTTAATGATTTTGTATCAGCAGACTCAACTGGCTCATTATGACGCATGTTCGCGTCGATATCTGCTTTTGCGTTGTTATGATGAATAGATTCAAACTTATGTTCGGATGGGGTAGGGGAGACCTCGTCTTCTATAAATAAAGAACCTGATTGACTGTTATCTTCTGCATTGCGGCCAGCATTATCAACACGTACGACGACCTCTTCAATACTACCTTGGCTGTGTTTGGTCACCAATTGCTGAATATCTTGAAGATGATTCTTCTTGATATACGTCACAAAATAATCATTGGGAGCAAGAATAATTAAAGTTTGTGCTTCTTGATGAGCTGACAGAGGTCTCAGCCACATAGTAAACACGTTGTCTTTGACGTTATAACGCAAATCGTTTAGACATTTATCCCAAATATTTGCTGTGTCTATCATGAAAAGTACTGACCTTGTAATCTGAAATAATAGTTATTTTTTAGCAATATAAATTGCTACCTAAGCCTCGATATTACACGTAACAACTAACCAAAAAGTTCGTACTGATATCCTATACGAAAATGTATATCAAGTAGCGCCTAATTTAACACAGATACCCTGTGGATAAAACCTTGTTTTTTGTGGATAAGACTGTGGACAGTTTTGTGCATAACTTTCACAAGCTAGTTATCCATATTTAACCCACAGTTTATCCACAGGATTACCCATAGCCTAGTAAATTGATAATAAAAAGGAAAATAGACTTAACCACAGATAATCATGGTCCCAATAATAACAATACTATATTTATATTAATTAATTATTATTATAGTGTTTGAGCCAACCTGTGGATAACTTTGTAAATTATAGGATATATAACTATAAAATTTGGTTAACTAGAAATAGGTTTTAAGGAAATATCTTTACTAGATTTGTATGAGGTATTTCCTATTTAGGTACAAAGCAAATTAGTTTATTGACCAAAACTATACTGAATGGTATAATCCTCCGTTATTACGAATTTAGTCCATTATTTTGATAGGTGAGTTATGAAACGTACATTCCAACCAAGCGTGATCAAGCGTAAACGTACTCACGGTTTCCGTGCTCGTATGGCAACTAAAAAAGGCCGTCAGGTCTTAGCTCGTCGCCGCGCTAAAGGACGTCATCGCCTTACTGTATAATCAGTAGATTGCGATAAGCATGGCTAACAGTGCTTGTTGTGTTCTTATTGCTTATAGATTGCGATAGTCAATCATCACAACTGACACTTAGCCATATATTAAAAGCGCCCACATAGGCGCTTTTTTTGTCTCTATAATTTGTTATTATTTCTTCTATCGTTATTCTACTAGGTTGTACTATGTCCAATACTCTATCAGATACACCTGCAGCTAGTTTCACTAAACAGCAACGCCTGCTTACCCCTGCAGCCTTCCGTGAGGTATTTGACGCACCTGAGCGCAAGATTCATCAGAGTCATTTAATGGCCTTTGTACGCGCCAACGAGCATGCACAGCCGCGAGTCGGTATGGCTATTACTAAGCGTAAAGTACCTACTGCTGTCGCTCGTAATCTAATCAAAAGGCATGTGCGTGAAGAGTTCCGTACAAAAGCTTTTAAGATAGAAAATAAAGATATTGTTTTTATTGTCAAAAAATCTATTAAAGATATAGATAATAAAGAGCTAAAAAATCAAATAATTAATATATTTAAAAAAATAGAAAAAAAATAAAATGAATACTTTATTAAAAATAAAAAATATAAATAAAATTTTCTATAAAGTATTTTTTAATTTGATTGTTTTTTATCAAAAAATAGTTAGTCCTGTAATACCTGCTCGTTGTCGCTATTATCCGACATGCTCAAATTATGGCAAACAAGCTTTAACATGGCATGGTGCCCGTAAGGGTGGTTGGTTGTTATTAAAACGTCTTAGTAGGTGTCACCCTTTAGGTGGGCACGGTATAGACTTTGTACCCTTACCATTAGCTTCCTATAGTTATCAATATATATCTTTTAGTGATGTACTAAATATCAACCTTAAGGGTTTGGGTGTCTATCGAGACATTACTAGCTATGTTTCACAGCTTAATTATTTGATGAAATCAACATAAAGTTGATCTCTTTAGTCTCAGAGATATACTCTGTTGAGTTACCCACAAGTTATCCACACTCTTGGTATCATTTGAGACAGATTTTTAGTAAAATGATGCACATTTTATGTAAATGACTACTGATGCAGTTGCAATGTGACAGGACAGCTGTGTAGTACAGTCATGACACATGCCCTAATTTTTCATTCCCTAATTTTTTAATCTAGGAAAGGTTTATGCAAAAGATATTTCGGGTGATGATCATCATTGCGATGCTAATTACCGCTTATCTGCTGATTTTGGCATGGCGAGATGATTATGCCGATGCTCCAGCTGTAGATGCGGTGCC
Organism: Psychrobacter sp. 1Y6; assembly: GCF_052258385.2. Taxonomy (NCBI): domain Bacteria; kingdom Pseudomonadati; phylum Pseudomonadota; class Gammaproteobacteria; order Moraxellales; family Moraxellaceae; genus Psychrobacter; species Psychrobacter sp. 1Y6. The sequence goes on from NZ_JBQQEW020000001.1 coordinate 51,811, forward strand.
AGAAACTACGAGTTCGGTAGGTGCTGACATTCCTTCTACTACTGGTGCAGCAGGTGATATCCCGGTACAGACATTACCTGTGGATAATAGTGCTGTGACAGCGACTCCTGCGAAAAACGCTGGTCTAATCACGGTAACAACTGATCGCTATGATATAAAAATCAATCCAGAAGGTGGTGATATTGTTTATGCTGCGCTCAAGCAGTATGACGCAACGCTCGATAGCGATAAGCCTTTCGTATTGTTAGAAAACAACAGTAACCGTGTGTATGTGGCTCAATCTGGACTTATCGGTCAGAACGGTATTGATACAGCAGAAGGTAGAGCGACTTATAACCATACTGCTAACAATTATGTGATGGAAGATGGACAGCAAACGTTGTCAGTGCCGCTTACTTACAAAAAAGACGGTGTAACGATTACCAAGACTTTCACTTTCACTGAAAATAAATATCCAATCGATATTAGTTATCAGATCCAAAACGCGTCTACCAATGCTTGGCAAGGTCAGATGTTTGCGCAATTAAAGCGTGATGATAGTAAAGACCCTGGTATGTCTGATAAAGGTGCGCTGAGCATGGCGACTTATTTAGGCGGCGCTTGGGGTACCCCGGATGATCCTTATAATAAGCTGAAATTTGGTGACTTTAGTGATGGTGAGTTGACGACCACTAGCGATAAAGGCTGGGTTGGTATCGTACAGCATTACTTTGTATCTGCTTGGACGCCTGAAAACTTTACTGGCAAATTCTTCACTCGTGAAACAGGTAGTGATTATTTTATCGGCTTTAATAGCCAACCAGTGAACGTAGCACCAAACAAACAAGTTACTTTAAATGCAACACTGTATGCAGGTCCAAAAGTTCAGTCTGAGCTAAAAGACGTTGCGGTAGGCCTTAACAAAACAGTTGATTATGGTCTGCTATGGCCAATATCAAAGGTCTTGTTTGCTATCTTGGAAGGTGTGCATAAGGTTGTTGGTAACTGGGGTTGGTCAATTATTTTACTGACTATCTTAGTGAAAATTGCCTTGATGTGGTTCTCTAATAAGAGCTACTACTCGATGGCTAAAATGCGTGCCATTGCGCCGAGACTCAAAGTGCTTAAAGAAGAGCATGGCGATGATCGTATGAAAATGTCGCAAGAGATGATGGCGATCTACAAAGAAGAAAAAGTCAATCCGATGGCAGGTTGTCTACCAATCTTGATGCAGATGCCGATTTTCTTAGCATTATATTGGGTATTGGTAGAGAGTGTTGAGCTGCGTCATGCACCATGGATTTTGTGGATTCAAGATCTGTCAGCGATGGACCCATGGTTTATCTTGCCGTTGTTAATGGGTGCATCAATGTTTGTACAGCAGCAGTTGAACCCGCAGCCAGCAGATCCGATGCAAGCAAAAGTAATGAAGTTCTTGCCGATTATCTTTACGGCATTCATGCTGTTCTTCCCAGCAGGTTTGGTTTTATATTGGACAGTCAACAACTTGTTTAGTATGACTCAGCAATACATCGTCAATAAAAAAGTCGATGAAGAGCAAAAGCGTCGTACGGTAAAAGTGGTCGATTAATTAGTTCTTTGTCAGAAATATAAAAAACCATCGCGCAAGCGGTGGTTTTTTTTATAGGTGGTTGATAAGTAGTAAATGTTATCCACAGCTTATCAACATTGAAACGAATATATGTCTGATGCGACTACCTTTCAAAGTTTGCTTTGTCAGTATGAGTCCAGACGTCTATAATGGAGCTTTTAAATATTGAGAGTCATTGTGGATTCCTTAGAGACAGCATTAGCCGTACCTAATTCTTCTGAAAAGTCTAATACATCTGGATTGGCCACAATTGCTGCGATTGCAACGCCTCTCGGGCGAGGGGGTGTGGGTGTCATACGTCTATCAGGCAGCCGTGCTTACGATATGGCATGTGCTCTAACAGGTAAGTCTGCTTTTACGCCGCGGATGGCCAGCTTTTGTCGTTTTTATCAAGCTGATGGCACTGTCATCGATGAGGGATTGGTCTTGTTTTTCAAAGGTCCGCATTCATTCACAGGCGAGGATGTGATTGAGCTGCAAGGGCATGGCGGCGTTATTTTGCAAAACCAATTGCTCGCGCGAGTTTTTGAGCTAGGTGCCAAGCAAGCAAGTGCAGGAGAGTTCTCTTATCGTGCCTTTGATAATGATAAATTGGACTTGGTGCAGGCCGAAGCGATCGCTGATGCGATTGATGCCACCAGTGCTGCCGCCGCCAGTAGTGCGATTCGTTCTTTAAGTGGTGAGTTTTCACAAAAAATTAACCAGCTACTAGAACAACTCATTCACCTTCGTTTACATGTCGAAGCTGCGATTGATTTCCCTGATGAAGAAGACGTGGACTTTTTGTCTGATGGCGTCATACAAGGCAAACTTGAGCAAACGCAAGATAAGATACAACAAGTCTTAGCAACGGCAAAGCAAGGTCAGCTTTTGCGCGATGGTATCCATGTTGTGCTAGCAGGTAGGCCAAACGCAGGTAAATCTAGCTTGCTCAACCGCCTTGCAGGGCAAGAGCGTGCTATCGTGACTGATGTCGCTGGTACTACACGTGATACGCTGCAAGAGACAGTTGTGCTCAATGGTTTGACACTACATCTGACCGATACGGCAGGCCTACGCGAGACAGAAGACACTGTGGAGCGTATCGGAATTGAGCGTGCCCGTACTGCTATCACTCAAGCTGATATGCTACTGATGGTCTATGATGTGACTCGCGATGTTGAAGAGGAAAGCACACCTTTGCAGCTTGCTGAACAGTTATTTGGTGAATTACCAGAAGCTAAACGCTTACTTATCATTGCTAATAAAAGCGATTTATTGAGCGATAATGATAGAGAAGAAAGTGCTGCTATGACCCAAGCTGAAATCAAGAACAGAGGCTACCAGCAAGTTAATGTTTCATGTGAAACAGGTATTGGTATTGATGATTTAGTCGAAGCACTATGTGAGAAAGTAGGCTTTCATCCACCAGAGAATAGCTTAATCGCTCGTATCAGACATTTAGACGCACTTAGACGGACAGCTAATTTCTTGGCAGAAGCCCACGAGCAATTAACCGTATTTGAAGCGGGTGAATTGGTTGCTGATAGCTTACGTCAGGCACAGCAGAGTCTGGGTGAAATTACGGGTGAGTTCAGCGCTGATGACTTATTGGGTAAGATATTCGGTAGCTTTTGTATTGGTAAATAACTGGTAAATGATATTTTTATTATTTATCAAAATTAGCTATCTTAAAAACACTGCTCTTATTCTCAATCGTAAAATAAGGAAATGCTATGCACTGTCCGTACTGTAATGCGTCAGAGACCAAGGTTATTGACTCACGTCTTGCTGCGGAAGGGGCACAAGTGCGTCGACGCCGTTCGTGTAACAGCTGCCAAGAACGTTTCACGACTTTTGAGATGGTAGAAGTTGTCATGCCAAGGATTATCAAGTCTAGTAACAAGATTGAACCTTACGACAATGAAAAGCTGCGCCGTTCTATTTTACTACCTTTACAAAAGCGTCCTATCACTATCGATGAACAAGAGGCGATGATTAGTCGTATTGAGAAGCGTGTTAGGCAGATGGGTGAGCGAGAAATCAGTAGTAAAGTCTTGGGTGAAATCATCATGAGTGAGCTCAAAACTTTGGATGATGTCGCCTATGTACGCTTCGCTAGTGTGTATCGTGATTTTCAAGATATCGATGCATTCCATCAAGAAATTGCCAATATTCGTCCAAATGAAAAATAAGCGGAGCAAGCTTTTAAGTAAACCCTAGCTGATAAGTGATTTCTAATTACCAATCAGCTTTTAACGCTTATTTTCTTATATAGAACTTTTAATCATTTATTAAGCCTAGCCTTATGTCTATTCAAAGCCATGCTCAAGATGCACAAGATCGCTACTTTATGATGATTGCTATCGAACAAGCGAAGCGCGGTTTGTATACTACTAGACCCAATCCTGCAGTGGGCTGCGTTATTGTTCAGGCAGAGCAGATTGTTGGTCAAGGGTTTCACCCTAAAGCTGGTGAGCCACATGCAGAAGTATTCGCGCTGAAAGAAGCTGGTACACAGGCAGCAGATGCAACTGCTTACGTTACATTAGAGCCATGTAGTCATACGGGACGTACACCGCCATGTGCGTTGGCGCTTGTTGCCGCTAAGGTAAAGCGCGTTGTGATTGCAGGTCTAGATCCTAATCCGCAGGTCGCAGGTCGCGGTGTGAAACTATTAGAGCAAGCTGGCATAGAAGTGACAGTCGGTGTCCTAACAGAGCAGGCAGAGGCACTAAACCGTGGTTTTCTAAAAGCTATGCGCACTCAGATGCCCTATGTACGATTAAAAATAGCGACCAGTCTAGACGGCCGTACAGCGATGGCATCTGGTGAATCAAAGTGGATTACCTCAACTGCTGCTCGCGAGGATGTACAAAAATTACGAGCAGAAAGTGGTGCGATTATTACAGGTAGTGAAACTGTAATAACTGATAACCCGCAGCTCAATGTGCGCTCAGAACAGTTGGGAGTGCCACCTGAAAACATACCTAATCCCAAAATAGTCATACTTGATAGGCGTCAGCGTTTAAAGCACAGCCTACAGTCTGATCATCAGCTGTGCCGGCATCCAGATACTATCTATTGGCATAAAGATGATTTACCAGCGTTGTTAGCAAAGTTAGTCAGTAAGCATCAATGCTATGACGTGCTAGTAGAAGCAGGTGCTAGTGTTGCAGGTAGCTTTTTGAGTCAACGGTTGGTAGATGAGCTAATCGTATATCAAGCACCTTGCTTACTTGGTGATCAAGCTCGTCCAATGGTTGATTTCAATCCTATGTTCCTTGCTCAGCAGTTACGATTTGATATAGAAAGTCATCAACAGCTTGGCTCAGATCTCAAATTAACCTTATTACCTTTATAAATATTCTTCGTATAAGTAGGTTTTCCACAAATCATAAAAATAAGCTTAGAATATGGATAAATCAATTGTTGATTTACGTGTTTCACATGGAACTGTGTATAACTTTGTTTCACATGAAACACAAAAGATGTTTCTATTTCGATTATTTTAATAAATATCTATATAAATCAATACTTTAACATTTTATTTATAAATAAATAGGTTTCATGTGAAATTTTCATTTATTGTGGATAACTATGTATGTATAGCGACTTCTAGCTATACCTCTATTGATTTATCCTTACTTATCCACAATCTATCCTATTAAAGGTCAAGTCTAACGATGTTTCACTGTCAGTTATTTGAACAAGTTGTGATAAAGAATTGATAGATGATTTGATAAACTAAAACATATCGCCTATAACGGCAATACTGTAATGAGATGAGGATAATATGTTTACTGGAATTATAGAAAGCGTTGGAAAAGTTAAATCTATGCAGGCTACAGGCGGTGACATACGTTTGACAGTAGAGTCTGATGACTTAGATTTCAGTGACGTGAAGCTAGGCGATTCTATTGCATCAAATGGTATTTGTTTAACCGTGGTGGAGCTCGGAAGTAATTACTACTCTGTTGATGTCTCACGTGAAACTATTGCTAGAACAGCATTAGAGGGGTTAAAAGCAGGTCATACAGTCAATCTAGAAAAAGCCATGCTACCGACGACTCGTTTTGGTGGTCATATCGTCGCTGGCCATGTAGATGGAGTAGGGGTCGTTAGCAAATTACAACAAGATGCTCGTTCTATTTATATAGAGATTGAGATACCGCAAGAGCTAGCGCACTATACAGCGACCAAAGGCTCTATCACAGTAGATGGTATTAGCCTAACGACCAATTTAGTACGTGACAATATTGTCTCTCTAAATATCATTCCGCATACTGCTCAAGTGACGAATATTGCTAAGCATTGGTTAGTAGGTAATAAAGTTAATATTGAAGTAGATATCGTTGCCCGTTATCTAGAGCGTCTATTAAATAAATCTCAATCTGGCGGTATGAACGCATCAAGCCAGCAAAGCCAAATCACAGAAGTATTTTTGGCCGATAATGGGTTTATGAAATAACAACTAAGCTTACCGAAATATCATCCTCGCACCAAGTTTTTGACCCTATCGATATTATTTTGATTAAGTGATATCGATAGGGTGTTTTTTATTTGAACTAGAGATTTATTGTATAAAACTCTGCAAAACAGATTCTAAGTCTTTTTTGCTAATGGGTTTGGATAAAAACTCGTCCATACCTACTTGCATACAAGCCTCGCGATCTTCTTCTGTATTATTTGCAGTTAGCGCCACAATCGGTATTTTATCACCTTGTGAACGAATCACTTGTGTGGCTTGTAAGCCATCCATAATGGGCATTCGGCAGTCCATCAAAATCAAAGAAATCTCTTCACGTTGGCTTTTGAGTTTCTCGAGTGCTTGCTGTCCATCTTCTGCAACGATACTACGATAACCAAGTTTACTTAACATCTTACAGGCTATCTTTTGGTTAGTAAGACTGTCTTCTACGACCAAAATCAGTGGAGACAAGATTTCTTTCTTAGGTATATCTTCTACAAAAGATAGACTGCTGTCATATTGATGTTTGACCAGTATGTTTAGTGTTTTCCTTGCAGACAAGGTTAAACGTAGCAGTTCAGAAAGTAATAAACTTGCGTCTAAGGGTTTGGTCAAAAATCCATCATATTGGCCTAGTAAAGTAGAAGGGATATGCCTTTCAAGCTTCATGCTAAGTAATATCTTCGGTAGTGAAGGCGTAGCGACTAGGTCGTTTAACGCTTCTTGTTGCTCGCTATACTTGTTGCTCGCATGAGCTGTTAAGGTGATGGATTCGCTGTATTCATAATCTAATAACAAGACAGGGATGACGGTTTGCTCATCCTGTTTTAATTTGTTCTTTAGCTGCTGTACAGTGGCTCTATCTAAAGTGCTGTAGATAGTCATGGATATCGTTAAGTACTCGCACAAACGTTGTAAATGTTCAGCAACTAGGGGCTGATTTATGATAGCGATAAGGTGGATATGGGGCAGCTGCGAACAACGATGATATACCGATTGATAAGTGGCATGAGGATAAGGAAGGTAGAGGCTAAATATCGTCTCTTTATCCACCGTATTACTTAGTTCGATAAAACCGCCCAGTAACTGAGCAAAGCTATTGGCATCACTCAAGCCAATATTACTGTCTTCGACTAAGTTATGATTGGTTTGCTCACTGTTTTGATTCAAGATATTGACTAATTGATTTTGTCTCTCAGGAGTAATAGTTGCTCCAGTGTCTTTTACGCTAAACCGAATCCAATAAGATGTCTGCGCAGGCATTGTCATGTCATTGTTAGGAGTTAAATGCTGATTACTTATTCGCGTTACTTCATCTTTAGATACACGATCAACAGTGAGCGCGACATAGCCTGATGTTGTAAAACTAATAGCGTTTTTCAACAGGTTTAATAGGATATGGTGCAGTCGAATGTAATCAGTTTCGATGTAACGAGGACAGTCTGGCGCAAAGAAATAAATCAATTCTAACCCTTGTTGTCTTATTTCTTGTGTGACTAAATTGCTAACCTCTTTGCTGACCTTATAAATATCAACCGTTTCGATACTTAGACGTGTTTTTCTGACTTCAACTTCCTCTGTTGCTAGCGTCTCATTGAGCACAGTCAACATGCTTTGACTGGTTGCAATCAATGTATTTAGAGTTTTTTTGCCTTGAGCCGTCAATGTTGAAGGGTCGATGGGTTCCAACGAATCAATTATCTTCTCTAGTGGTAACCTTAACTTACGACCTATAGATGCTTGGGATTCGTTTGATTCATCAATTTGTAATTGCAGTTGTTGGTTGTGCAGCTGTAGTTGTTCAGATTGATGGAAAATTTCATCAACATTATTAAAAATCACAGTAAAACCGTGAACTTGCCCATGTTCACCGAACCATGGTGTTACGTGTAGTTGGTAGGCTTGTTTGTTCTCCAAGCCATAAACTATCAGTGTGCGAGTAACGCGCAAACTTGAGATGGTTTTTAACAGTATTTGAGTGGCCTCATCTTTCCCTTCAACGAAATCAGTCAGCTCATAGCTCTGTTCCCTCTGGGTAGGAGGGGTAAATACTTGCTCAAAGCGCTGATTATAGAAACTAATTTGACCATGTCGTATACTCATCAACATTGGTAAGGGTGCCTGATCAACCAAACGTTCTAACCGATGAGTCAATGTTTTTATACGCCGATAGTCATTATGTAGTTGGTAGCTAACGCGACTTAGCGCATGACCTAACAGCATGAACTCGGTAGTAGATTTCTTTTGTAGAAACGGCGGCGGTGTATAAGATTCTTTTGCGCGGCTACTCAAATTATCCGTATAAACCAGTAACTGCTCCCAGTTAGTACGACGATTGAGCATATAGAGCAGTGCCATGAAAAATAGTACGATGGCGACCATCAAAGGGAGCCAGTAACGGTAAGATATCCAGTCAACAACAAAAGGTTCGTGGCGTAATACGATATAAATCTGATGTCCGCTTTTTAGAGTAATGATTCCTGTTAGTTCATTGCTATTGACGGTATAAGCGCTATGATCATTACTGCTAAAAGTGGTAGTGCCGATGGTAGGGAAAGCAACGGTAGAAAAAGCAGATTCATTGGGACGAGTATTATGATGAATATAGGTCTGCCCAGAAGGCGTCATTAAAATCAGCTGATAACTAAGATGCTCAAAAGTAGGCTGTTCTAAGATTTTTTTTATTTCACTATCTACAGGCACTGCATGCTCAATGATACTGTGCTGTAGGGCATAAAAAGTATCTATGCTATGTTGCTCACTATGTTTTTTCATCCCATCAAACATTGTGACATAGTACAGCAGTAACATAACCGTGAGAGACAAGGCATAAAAAATCAATAAGCGCTGTAAGGACTGAAACTGTTGCATGAAAGCGTGGCCCTATCTCGACACGAAAGAATATAGTGAAATAAAAACGAAGTTTCTACATACAGTAGATGAATTATACGACAGTTGAATTGTCTAACATTTCTAGTGTTACCTTCTATTTATAGCAGAATAACGGCTTACTGTTTACAGAGAGTAGCTATTAACACCAAATTGTTTTGTAAAAACTATAAATAGAACGTTCGATGTCCTTGATATTATAAAGGCAAATAATGTCATTGGTTATCATGAAGTGAGGTCGTTACAATCATGGCACTGCGCCGTAAACTCACCTATAATGAACAAATAAACCTTATATAATGCATGATTATGACTACAACTGCTCCTACCTTTGATACATCTAACTCGCTTACTGACCATGATAACCCAACTACTAACCGATTAAGGGTAGTATTTGCGGGTACACCTGAATTCGCTGCTATCAGCCTTGAATCGTTAATTAAGCAGCAAGAAGCGCTGAATATAGAAATAGTCGCTGTTTACACGCAGCCTGATCGTAAAGCAGGTCGTGGTCAAAAACTGTCAGCCTCTGCGGTAAAAGAAGTTGCATTGGCAAATGATATCGCTGTAGAGCAGCCAGTCACTTTTAAAAAGTCTAGTATAGAAGGGCTAGCTGCTAGGCAGACTCTGCGCACCTATCAGCCAGATGTGATGATTGTCGCCGCTTATGGATTGATTTTACCTATCGGTGTATTAGAGACGCCTACTCATGGTTGCTTGAATATTCACGCTTCACTGTTACCACGCTGGCGCGGTGCTGCACCTATCCATCGTGCACTCTTGGCCGGAGACGATGAGACAGGAATTACCATTATGCAGATGGACAAAGGTCTTGATACAGGTGACATGCTTTATAAAGTTAGCGAAAGTATTGCCTCTGATGATACCGCTGCTAGCCTACATGATAAGATGGCAGCGCTTGGTGCGACAGCCATTAGTACGGTGCTAAAAGACTTAGCTGCTTATCAAGCTCAAGCTATTGCTCAAAATGATAGTCAAGCTAACTACGCTGAAAAACTGGTCAAAACCGAAGGCGAAGTTGATTGGTCGCAGCCTGCTGCCGCTATTGAACGCCAAATTCGTGGGCTGACACCATGGCCAGGTGCTTATACTTTCCTAGCAGGGCAGCGCGTCAAAGTGTTGGCTAGCTTACCTGTAAATACATCGCAGCAAACCAATGAGCCTGCTGGAACGGTTATCAGTGTCGGACGAAAAGCGATCTTAGTCGCTTGTGGTAAAGAGAGTAACGCTGAATCATCAGCCACCACTTTAGCCATTACTCACTTGCAGTTTGCGGGTGGTAAGCCAATGACTGCCGAACAAGTTTGCCACGGTAACCAGTTAAATGACGGCGATCAATTTACGACAGAATCAAAATAACTGAACCTAACTTAATGATAGTTAATTCTATCTGCACAAGACGCTATCGATGATACGTCAAGGAAATGAAATTTAATGAGACAAAACAGTACTGTGCCTAGAAACAATAAGCTCAAACCATCAAGCAATCTTATTATGAATGGCAGCGTACGCGTGCGTGTGATTCGTACCTTATTGGCTATTCAAAATGGTCAGTCGCTCTCAAGCGTTCTTGATCCATTGCTAAACAGTCTTCACGATGGTGACAAAGGTTTTGCTCATGCGCTACTGCTCACGACATTGCGCCAGTGGCATGCGCTGGCACGTTTGCTCGATAGCTTAGCAGACAATCCTATCGACGAAGTTGAAGTGCGTACCACTATTCAAGTCGGCTTAGTACAGTTGCTTTACTTAGAAGTGGCTGACCATGCTGCAATTCATGAAACCGTTGAAGCTGCCAAAGAAATTGAGTTCGCTCATTCGACTGGTTTAGTAAATGCTATTTTGCGTAAAGTCGCCAAGAATCCAAGCAAATTTCGTAAGAAATGCGATAAAAAGCATAGTCTACCGAATTGGCTTGCTTACCAGCTTAAGCAAGATTGGAGCGAACAGTATGATGAGCTGACACAAGGTTTGCGCCAACCAGCCCCGATGTTTTTACGAGTGAACTCTGCGGTTGCGTCGGTAGAGGACTATCAGCATGCATTGGATGGCGCAGAAATTGATGCAGATATTGTTGAGCTAACGACTGGATTTAAGGTAGCAAACTCATCAGAGTCTGCCACTTCTACCACGCTATCAACCAAAGGTCTTAGACTACATCAAAGCACTGCCGTTAACGCTTTGCCTGATTTCGCTTTAGGAACGGCTAGCGTTCAAGATATGCATGCCCAGCTCGCTGCACCGATTATTAATCAAGCGTTGATGGCTAAGCTTAGTAATGAAAAATCTGATACGAATAATAAGATACATATTCTAGATGCTTGTGCGGCACCTGGTGGCAAGCTTGCTCATTGGTTAGAGCTCATAAGCGCTAACGACGAATCATCGTTGTTTCACGTGAAACAAGACAATAATGAGATGTCATCTGAAACGTCACCTGCGATTACTGATATCAAGGTAACAGCTATTGATAATGAAGCACCCCGTATAGAGCGTATTCGTGAGAATTTACAGCGTTTAAACCTAAGTCAGCATGATTTGCAGCAAGCAAATAACAGCATCGCACTGAATATCGTCTGTGCAGATGCGACCAGATGGCAGCATGGCAAAAATAAAAAAGCGGCGACCAATGAGCCGGTATTTGATGCGATATTATTAGATTCTCCTTGTACTGCGACTGGCGTGATACGTCGTCATCCAGATATCAGTATCTTACGTACTGAAGAAGATATCGAGCAAACGGCACTGTTGCAAGCAGATATCTTGCATAACTTATGGCCACAACTCAAAGCTGGTGGTTATTTGCTGTACGTGACATGTTCCATCTTAAAACAAGAAAACGTCGAGCAAATGCAGGACTTTATCACTCATCATAATGATGCAGTAGTGATTGAGTTTACCGAAGATTGCAACTGGGGTATCGAACAAGCAATCGGTCGTCAGTGCTTGCCAATTGATAGCGCAAGCGGCGATGGTTTTTATTATGCGTTGCTACAAAAAACTGCTGAATAAACCGTTTTTAACTATTGAATAACATTATTGTAGACAGGACAATCTAATGAAATATATCAGTACCCGTGGTCAGATAGCACCAATGGATTTTAGTGATGTGCTTTTGATGGGTCTTGCCCCAGACGGTGGTTTGATGTTGCCTGAGCATTATCCAAGCATCGGTAGCGCAACGCTTGATGAATGGCGTACGCTCAGCTATCCACAGCTTGCGATGGCGATTATGCAGCGTTTTGCGACAGATATTCCTGTGGCTGATTTGCAAGATATCATTGAGCGTACTTACACTGCTGATGTGTTTGGCTCTGACGAGATTGTTCCTGTCCGCAAGCTCGAAGACAATTTATATATTCTAGGATTATCAAACGGTCCGACATTGGCATTTAAAGATGTTGCCATGCAGTTTTTGGGCAATGCCTTTGAATATGTGCTTAAGAAAAAAGACGCACGTATTACGATCATTGGTGCGACCAGTGGTGACACCGGTAGTGCAGCAGAGTATGCATTGCGCGGCAAAGAAAATATCGAAGTCTTTATGCTATCTCCACATGGCAAAATGAGTGAATTTCAGCGTGCGCAGATGTATAGTTTGACCGATGCTAATATTCATAATATCGCTATTGATGGTATGTTTGATGATTGTCAGGACATCGTTAAAGCGCTACAGCAAGATGCTGAGTTTAAAGCCGCTTATAACCTAGGCACGGTAAACTCTATCAACTGGGGTCGTATCCTAGCGCAGATTGTTTACTATTTTAAAGCTTACTTTGCGGTCACGACGAGCAACGATGAAAAAGTCAGCTTTAGCGTACCATCAGGTAACTTCGGTAATATTTGTGCTGGTCACATCGCTCGCGAAATGGGACTGCCAATTGACCGTTTGATTGTCGCAACCAATGAAAACGACGTGTTGAATGACTTCTTTAATCAAGGCGCTTATCAGCCGCGACCGACCGAAAAAACTTATGTTACCTCTAGTCCATCGATGGATATTTCAAAAGCCTCTAACTTTGAGCGTTTTGTTTATTTACTATTAGAAAAAGACAGTGCGCGCGTTCATGAGTTATTTGACGGCGTAAAATCAGGTCGAGGCTTTGACTTATCTGAGTTGATGGAATCAGTTAATACGCGCTATGGTTTTGCTGCTGGTAAATCTACTCACAACGATCGCTTGCAGACTATCAAAGCGCTCTATGAACAGCATAGTGAATTGGTTGATCCACATACTGCAGACGGCATTAAAGTCGCTAAAGAGCTACAGCTGGATGGCGAAATTATCGTTTGTGCAGAGACGGCATTACCCGTTAAATTTGCAGATACTATCGTTGAGGCTATCGGTCACATAGATATCGCTCGTCCAGCGCATACTGAAGGTTTAGAAGATTTACCGCAGCACGTAGTGGTACTGGAAAACAAGGCTGAACTGGTTGCTGAACAAATCCGCCAACATGTCGCACCGAATCCTGCTTAGGTAATTACGGTCTTTAGTCTTATCTTTAAGTAAGAAAAGTATCCGTGTAAAAGTTACACCATTGTAATAAAGTGTTTATGATTGTGTTATGGTAGATATAATTGTAATATTAGAAACAGCGTCAGCAAGTCATCATCGTGCTAGGCGCTTTTTTAGGAATTATTCTAGCCAATTACACTGAACAGTTACCCTATAATCGACATGAGAATTTTACTGATAAGTTGCTGACATAATTAAACTTTTATTAATTTTAGAGGTTTTTTGCAGTGATAAGTTAAGTACAGCTCTTTGTGTCGAACACAGTGGTATATATTGTGGATATAACGATGAAGATGAGCTTAAAAAAGATAGCAAAAGCACTGTTAATTACGACGTTTAGTAGTGCCATGTTGATGAGCACGGCTCAAGCTAACAATCCGCCGCCAACTATCAAAGCTGATGCGCCCAATCGTTATATCGTCAAAAAAGGCGATACTTTATGGGACATCTCAGGTCGCTATCTAGATAGCCCATGGCGCTGGAAAGAAATTTGGGCAACCAATAAGCAAATCAAAAATCCAAACCTTATCTACCCCAATGACGTTCTTATCCTTTGTGTGATTCAAGGTAAAACGCTGATTGGCGTTGATACTGGTGAAGGTTGTGCCGGCGTTGAAAAGCAGCTTACTGGAAATGTAAGTACGAGCACGGTCGCGATTACCTCGACGGCCAATAGTATTCCTCCTATTCCGTGGTCAGCTATTCAGCATTGGCTTGATAAAACGCTTATCGTAAATCCCCAAGACTTTAATACCACGCCTTATATTTTAGCTTCTAAAAACCGTAACTTAATTACTGCGCGCGGTGATAAAGTTTATGCTAAAGGCGTACCGCTTATCGTAGGCCAGCGTTACGGCGTCTACCGTGAGGGTGAGCTATATGTAGATCCTAAAACGCAAGAAGTGATAGGCTTAGAAGTTACGCAGGTAGCGACGGGTCTCGTTACTTCTACAGAAAGTAATGGTGTGACTAGCTTGCAGCTTATCGATAGCTATGGCAAAGAAGTGCGTGAAGGGGATCGCGTCTTTGTAGAGTTAGACAACGCTATTCCTCCTGTTTTTTATCCAACGCCTGCAAGTGTCAGTCGCGGCGGTATGATCGTGCGTGTCATGGACTCTATCAGCTCGGCTGCGAAGGGTAGTGTGGTCGCCATTAACTTGGGTAGCTTGCAAGGTGCTAAGCCAGGTGATGTGCTGACGGTTTATCAAAAAGGGCCTTTGGTACGTGATACTAAGGACAATGACACACCAGTCCGTCTACCAAACGAGCCTAGCGGTATGGTGATGGTTTTTAATACCTTTGACCACATCAGCTATGCTTATGTACTTGATTCTGAGCTGCCACTTAATATTGGCGATCAGTTATTACCACCTCCTTATTTATAAATAGCTATAAGGTTTTATTAAGCAATATATTAAACTAAATACTAATCTAAGCTTGCCTATACGAGACAGATGACAATGACGGCAGTCACCTCTTCTTTATCCGACGATCAGCGCGCTATCTTAGCGCTGTGGTACGAGGTGAATGCGTCTTTATCTGCTTATCACAAATTGATCACTTCTTTTGGTTATCCGCAGCTTGCTTGGCAAGCCAAAGTAGAGGCATGGAAGCAGCTAGGTATTCATCATACCCATCTCAAACGTCATGAACAGCCAGAGCAAACACTCGACAATATCGATAAGATTCAGCAAGCATTGATAGATGGGCATTATGGTTTACTATTCGCTGATGACGCCGATTATCCTGCCCAACTCTCACAAATCTACGACCCGCCGCCATTATTATTTTATCGTGGGAATAGCGCACGCCTGCATCAAGCACAAATCGCTATAGTAGGTAGCCGCAAACCCACCGCGCATGCGCAAAAAATCACGTTTGATATGGCGCAGTACTTAGCGCAAGCAGGTTATATCGTTACTAGCGGTCTGGCTATGGGTGTAGATAAACGCGCACATTTAGGTGCATTAGCGCAGGCAGACCCTGACTATCAGGGACGGACGGTTGGTGTAATGGGTACGGGGATCGATGTGAACTATCCTAATCATCGGGATCAATTATTTACTCAAATTGTTGAGCAAGGTGGCTGCATCATCAGTGAGCTATTACCACACACTCAGCCGCATAAACATACTTTTCCGCGTCGCAATCGTTTGGTGGCTGGGCTGAGTCTTGCGACCATCGTGACGGAAGCGACAATCAAGAGCGGCTCTCTTATCACAGCACGTCTCACGTCTGAGCAAGGTAAACAGGTCTTTGCTATTCCTAGTCATATTGATAACAGTAATGCAGAGGGTTGCCATCATTTAATACGTGAAGGTGCGACCTTGGTTTATCATCCTCAGCAAGTACTAGAGGACGTCAATGGTCAGCTTGATTACAATAAGGGCGCTTATAGAACAGCGAACGCTACTAATTTCAATAGTAATCACTCGAATATCACTCAGACTTCCGATGCGTTTGAGATAGAGAAAAAATCAATCAAATCTACTAGCCAGCAACCATCCTCTGAGATAAAGCCTGCGCGTAGCACAGTCGTTGTGCCTGAGCATTTAGCTGCAATCTATGAGCAGCTTGACTGGCATGGGCAAGATTTAGATGCGCTTATTAGTGCAACCAAGCTTGCACCGCCGCAGTTGATTGGACAGCTAATGGAGCTTGAGTTAATGGGTCTTATCAGCGAACAAGGTGGACGATATTTGCGCGTTTAAAGTAACGTAAATATTCCTTATTGGACACTGGCATAGATAGCACTTAATTATAGACTCTCCTAGACAATATCTTTCTTGTGGTATTATTAGAATTTACTTCTATGAACCATTTAAGTCATGAGCGAACCTACACCTCTTATTACTAATTCTGCCATCCAAGCTGCTAAGTGGCTAAAAGACGGACAACTGCTCGCGTATCCTACAGAAAGCGTTTGGGGTATTGGTTGCGACCCTTATGACCAAGCAGCTGTTCAGCGTATTTTGGATATCAAACAACGTCCACAAGCCAAAGGCATGATAGTCGTCACTGATAGTGTCTCTCGCTTAGCACCTTTGCTAGCCTCTTTAGATGATGTTCAGCGCCAGCAAGTTATTGATAGCTGGCAGACAGACGATAGCAGAGATGAACAGCACAATCGTCAAGCACATACTTGGTTATTACCGATTCCTCAGCCGCTTGCGAGCACTATACCTACTTGGATTACCGGTCAGCATCAGACTATTGCTGTTCGCGTCATCTCGCACCCTACAGTTCGCCAGCTTTGCCAGCAGATGGTCGGTGAGCAGAATCCATTTGGTCTATTGGTTTCTACAAGCTGCAACCCATCAGGTCAAATACCTGCTAGCACTTTTGAAGCCGCCTATGCTTATTTTGATGAGCAAATTGGTTACTTGCAGGGCGATACATTGGGTTATACCTTACCTAGCCAAATTCGTGACGCAAAGACAGGTTTCGTCGTTCGATAGCGCTCTCTATAAAAACTCTTAAACTTCTCAGATGCGATTGCTTGCAATGCAAAGTGATGGGTGTCGCTGTACCTTATTTACTTCAGCATTCATAGATTAACCATTTGCTAGCTTGCCTATTTGCTCACCTTCCTTTACCAAAAGCATGTAAAAGTCGTTTTGATAAAAACTGCAAAAAAGCAGACGATGGTTATAACGGTCTGGTTTTTATTGAACGATAAGTACTTCAACAATAAGCAACTTAACGATAAGTCATAGTGGCGATATTTGAAGCATATAGGGAGTAGGGTATGAATATTTTGATCAGTGGCGGTTCAGGGTTTTTGGGAAGTGCTTTTAGTCGAGAGCTAATAGCACGGTCTCGCGCGCAAAATAAAGACGTAACGATTACTTGGCTAACTCGTAATAGCGGTCAACCACATCCCGATGATATCAATATGATGACTTATGACGAGCTTGCGATGTCTGATATGAGCTTTGATGTCATACTGAATTTAGCAGGTGCGGGGATTGCCGACTCTCGTTGGAGCGATGAGCGCAAAGAACAGTTAATGGCGAGCCGTATCAAACCTACTCAGTCGATACTGGGTTTTATCGCACGTGCTAGCACAAAGCCTAAGTTACTGGTGAGCGGATCAGCAATCGGTTGGTATGGTACGCAAGGCGATAAGCCACTGACTGAAAACAGCGATTATGAGACAGATTTTGCTCATACACTATGTGATGAATGGGAGCAATTAGCGCTTAAAGCGACCGAACACGATGTTCCTGTGGCTATCGTCAGAACAGGTGTGGTTATTCATCCTGAGGGCGGAATGGTGGCTAAACTGTTGCTACCATTCAAATTTGGTGTCGGTGGACAGTTGGGTGATGGACAACAAATCATGAGCTGGATTAGCCGTGAAGATTGGGTTAGTGCGGTCATCTTTATTATCGAGCAGCAACTTAAACTTACTAAAGAATCAGACGTTAATCACATTGAAAGCTTAGCCCAAGATAATACACCTATTAGTGACAGCACTATAAAGACTGCAAGCGGTACCGCAAATGATACAAATGCAGTCGTATATAACCTTACTGCTCCGAATCCTGTGACCAATCACACTTTTACCAAAGCACTTGGCTCATGGCTACATCGCCCCACGTTTTTTACTTTACCAGAGTTTTTGCTCAAGCTAATGTTTGGTGAAATGTCGACCTTACTTATCGATGGTCAAAAGGTGCTTCCACAAGCGCTATCGGATGCAGGTTATTCGTTCAAACACTCGACACTCCAGCAAGCATTAGAAAACCAAAAATAGTTATATAGCAGTTGTTTCATGTGAAACATCACAAAATATCTTCTGATAATTGCTTATCTAACTATATCCATGTCTGAGGGCAGTCCATGCGTTACGCATTCTTCTTTACCATCTTTTTGCTATTACAGTTGTTTGGCTTAGGTACAATATTGAGCATACAGTGGTGGCTCCAGCCTTGGATAACGCCAACATTACAGATAATGATATGGGCCAGTGTATTTATTATTACTAATGGCCTATTAGTATTGAGCGTAAAAAGAGCATTTGCTAACAGTTATCGTTGGATTAGTGGGTGGATGTTAATCATGCACTTTATGATACTGACGGCGTTGGCAGTGAGTCTACTCTACGGAGGGTATCTGCTGGTAGTTGCTTTATCCGGCAGTACGTTGCACCAATCGAATGAGATGGCTATAGGGCTAAGAGTACTAGCACTATTCCTATTTATCGGACTATTTATTTATTCGTTATATAGTGCCTATGCCCCTGTTATACGCAAGCTGTCTATTAAGATAGATAAACCTTTAACCAAGCCGCTACGCATTGCAGTCGCTAGTGACTTGCACATAGGGCGATTATTTGGTGTAAAAGCCATAGATAGGTTGCAACAACTTATGATTCGCTCTGGTGCAGATATGCTGCTGATGCCAGGGGATATTATGGATGATAATACAGATGCCTTTAATGAATATCATATGGAGCGAAACTTAGCAGAATTGTGCCGTAGTCTGCCACGTGGTGTCTATGCGACATTGGGTAATCATGATTTGTATGGTCATGAGCGACCTATTAGCGAAGCGCTGCAAAATGCAGGTATACAACTGTTGAACGATGAGGTGCTCTGTATCGAGCACGAGGGTCAACCAGTATGGTTAGTTGGACGTTTTGATAATCACAAACGTCAACGTGTAGCGACTACCGACCTGCTTGCGCAAGTAGATACGTCGCAGCCAGTGATATTGCTAGATCATAGACCGAGTGATATAGACAATCACAGTCAATTACCTATAGACTTACAAGTCTCGGGACATACTCACAACGGTCAAGTATTCCCCGCTAATTTCATCGTAAATGCTATTAATCGAGTAGGTTATGGCTATGAGCAGATTGGTAAAGGACACTTCGTCGTGTCCTCTGGTTATGGTTTTTGGGGCATTCCCTTTCGATTGGGATCGCGCTCAGAAATTTGGTTAATTACGTTATCTGGCAATACCAATTAATCAGTTATACAAATCATTAATTAGGTGGCAAATGGTCTATGCCGCTAATTGGGATTGTGTACTGATGATCTCACGTACAAAGCTGCTAAAGCCATGAATAATATTGTTTGTCTCTTGTCCAAGACCTTGATGAACACTCATAAAGTGAATAAAGCCATGCGGTGCACCAAGCACAGTATAGGTCTCTACAGCAACGCCGTAACCTTTCAGCTGCTTTGCATAAGCAAACGCCTCATCACGTAATACGTCGAGCTCAGAAGCTACAATATAAGTTGGGCAAACTTTACTATTATCACCCAGCATAGGTGAATTCAGTATATGCAAGCGAGGCAGTGGGCTATTTTCCAAACAAGCAGCATCAAATACTGCTACATCAGCATGATCTAATAGTAGACCCTCACCATATAGCTCCCAACTTGGATAGTCTGTTTCAATATCAGTAACTGGATACAAAGGCATCTGCGCTAGAGGTTCGGGTAGTTTTTCTAATAGATTAAACATTTTCTGTCCCTCTATCCCTAGGTCTGCCCATGCACTTTTGCTTGGTGCGGTCAGCTGCTGCGCAATTAAAGTTGATAGACCACCGCCTGCGCTATCACCAGCCAAGACGATACGAGAGGGTAATGCGCCCAATGTTTGACAGTGTTCAACCAACCAATCGTACGCAGTAATACAGTCTTTTAATGCTGCTGGAGCAGGACATTCAGGCGCTAAGCGATAATCGACACTAACCACAGACCAGCCAGTCTGCTCACATACCGCATGACAGAACTCATGATGTGTATCGACATCACCAATGCAGAACCCGCCACCATGAAAAAACAGCATGACTGTTTCATCAGGATTATGGATACGTTTTCTTCTAAAACCAGATTTTTTGCCGCCTGCTTTATAGCAACGGACAGTCATGTCGCCATCATCAGCATTGGCAATCGTTTCATCTTTCCAACTAACAGGTGAATCATTTTTTTTAGTGAAGGGCTTTATATTGCTTAGCATAGTAGTACTGGCTTGCTGCCATACTCTAGGTGATTGCATGGCTACTGCATCAGCAGTAAATCTCTCACGCAATTCCGGCATCGGGGTTAGTTCTAACGGTGTTTTAAGGTAACTATTTACTGCAAGGATGAGACGCAGATGAGCGTTTGCATGCAAATATTGTTTTGAATTAGGACCTTTTAGGTAACCAATCACCCCTTCTAAAATAGGGTCTGGTAAGTAGCCGAGACTTTTCATTGCGTAATGCAATGTATGCGGCTGATAGTTTGCCACAGGGTTATAAGCGAGTATTTTCTCTTTAACGCTCAAACGTTTTTCTAATGAGTCATACGCTTTCGCATCTTGATTTGATGATTCTTTTGACACTGGATTTTCTTTTGACGCTAAGTGCAATGTCATCAATGCTTTATTAAGCAAAGTATTGATAGATAAATTTTTTGAATTAGACATAACAGCTCTCATAAATGATTTTTAGCGTGCATTTGAGTGTGGGCGATAATATTTATAGCAATGATAAAATAGACAGCAGAGTAATAGCGTATCGTTTGGTAATAGCTTGATTAATAAGCGTAAAGCAATGGGAATAAATAGCGGTTTTTTGTTCTTTTTGTGAGTAAATATTGAGATTTATTGACATGGAACAAAAATGTTTGACGCATCGTATTAATGACACTTCACGAATATTTGTCATAAATGGTAAAAATTCCTTTGCTCTAGGCTTGAAATTTGTCCTTATCACCTTTATCAAGCAGCTATTGAAGCGTATTAAAAAAACAATGATTCAGAAACATCGAGCATTTAATAATGGCATAGTAGGACCAGTAATTATTCGGTCTACTGTGCCGTCTCTTAATCTTCATTATTGAAATTCCAAGGAGCTATCATGAGCGAGCAAAACCCGAACCACGAAAATCTTGACCAAAATGTGGCACATGAGAATATTGATCACAATGACAGTATCTTAGAAGAAACCATGAAAGAGTTTGATCCACAGAATAATTCAGGTGAAGAAACGACTATCGAAAACGAAATCAACCTTGATACTTTCAAAGCGCGTATTGCTGAGCTAGAAGGCGAAGTAAAACAAGCCAAAGAAGGTACTGCACGTGCTAATGCTGAAGCTTATAATGCGCAAAAACGCATGGAGCAAGAAGCGGATAAGAGCAAAAAATTTGCACTACAGAAATTTGCTAAAGAATTGTTAGACATCGTTGACAACTTAGAGCGCGCTATCGAAAATGCCGATGCCAATGATCCAGTCGCTGAGGGTGTGCAATTAACGCACAAAGCATTGGTTGCAGTATTGACCAAAAACGGCGTAGAAGTGGTCGATCCACAAGGCGAAAAATTCAACGCTGACTTCCATGAAGCAGTGGGTATTGACCCAGAAGCAGCGGCAGATACAGTTGGTACGGTCTTACAAAAAGGCTATAGCCTAAACGGTCGTCTATTGCGTCCGGCCATGGTTCGTGTTGGTCAGTAATATTTTTAGGGCTAAACCCTACTAATATGAAGGCTTTTCACAAAAAATGACATGAAACATAGTTTTTGCGTGATTATTGCCTTGAAAAATACGACGGGTAAACCGATATATAGCAACAAGTGACCGACTACGGTCTGGATAAATAAGTATTTATAGTTAAAAACAAATTAGGAGCAATTGATTATGGGTAAAGTAATTGGTATTGATTTAGGTACTACTAACTCGTGTGTAGCAGTAATGGAAGGTGACAAAGTTAAAGTCATCGAAAATGCTGAAGGTACGCGTACAACACCATCGATCGTCGCCTATAAAGATGACGAAACGCTTGTTGGTCAGTCAGCTAAGCGTCAAGCAGTAACTAATCCAAGCAACACTTTGTTTGCGATTAAGCGTTTGATCGGTCGTCGTTTTGATGACAAAGTCGTGCAAAAAGATATCGGCATGGTTCCTTACAAAATCGCTAAAGCAGACAACGGCGATGCGTGGGTAGAAATCAACGGTAAAAAGCTTGCGCCACCACAGGTTTCTGCTGAAATCTTGAAAAAAATGAAAAAAACAGCAGAAGACTATCTTGGTGAAAGCGTGACTGAAGCAGTTGTAACTGTACCTGCTTACTTCAATGACTCACAGCGTCAAGCAACTAAAGATGCGGGCAAAATCGCTGGTCTTGATGTAAAACGTATCATCAATGAGCCAACCGCTGCTGCACTTGCTTATGGTATGGACAAGAAGCAGGGCGATAGCACTGTTGCTGTATATGACTTGGGCGGTGGTACTTTCGATATCTCAATCATCGAAATCGCAGACGTAGACGGCGAACAACAGTTCGAAGTACTAGCGACCAATGGTGATACTTTCCTAGGTGGTGAAGACTTTGACTCAGCATTGATTGACTTCTTAGTGGCTGAATTCAAAAAAGAGCAAGACGTGAACCTAAAAGGTGACTCTCTTGCGATGCAGCGTCTAAAAGAAGCAGCTGAAAAAGCGAAGATTGAGCTATCAAGTGCACAAAGCACTGAAGTAAACTTGCCATACATCACTGCTGATAGCAGCGGTCCTAAGCATTTGGTTGTAACTATCAGCCGCTCTAAACTAGAGAGCCTAACTGAAGAATTAGTACAACGTACAATGGGTCCTTGTAAGACTGCACTTGAAGATGCTGGCCTAAAAATTGGCGACATCAACGATGTAATCTTGGTCGGTGGTCAGACTCGTATGCCACTAGTACAACAAAAAGTACAAGATTTCTTCGGTCAAGAACCACGTAAAGACGTGAACCCTGATGAAGCAGTTGCAGCTGGTGCAGCGATTCAAGGTGCCGTATTGTCTGGTGACAAAACTGACGTATTGCTACTTGATGTAACGCCATTGACCCTAGGTATCGAAACGATGGGCGGTGTTATGACGCCAGTTATCGAGAAAAACACCATGATTCCTACTAAGAAATCACAGGTATTCTCAACGGCTGAAGACAATCAGCCAGCTGTAACGATTCAGGTATATCAAGGTGAGCGTAAAATCGCTAACCAAAACAAAATGCTTGGTCGTTTTGACTTGACGGATATTCCACCAGCACCACGTGGCCTACCGCAAATCGAAGTGTCTTTTGACATCAATGCTGATGGTATCATGAACATCTCTGCAACCGATAAAGGTACTGGTAAAGCACAAAGTATCCAAATCAAAGCGGATTCTGGTTTGTCGGACGAAGAAGTCGAACAAATGGTTCGCGACGCAGAAGCCAATGCTGCTGAAGATGAGAAGTTCGCTAATTTAGCGCAAGTTCGTAACGAAGCAGATGGTCGTATTCATGCCGTACAAAAAGCGCTAAAAGAAGCAGAAGATAAAGTCACTGATGAAGAAAAATCAACAGTAGAATCTGCTATCACTGAGCTTGAAGCCGCAGCGAAAGAAGATGATCATGACGAAATCAAAGCCAAGCTTGAAGCATTAGACAATGCATTCTTGCCAATTAGCCAAAAAATCTACGCTGATAGCGGCGCTGGTGCAGAAGGTATGGATCCAAGCCAATTCCAACAAGGTGCTGACGATGCTGGTAGCAACAAAGCTGATGACGACGTTGTTGATGCTGAGTTCACTGAAGTAGACGAAGACAAAAAATAATACCAAATCCAAAAACGCGATTAGCTGCGTCAAACTCGCTTAGTCTATTCAATGTAGTACTTACGCTCGTTTTTCTTGCTACTCAAGTTTTTGAAAATGGTATAGTCGATGCAAATCGATAAGTAGTTAAATTAAAAAACGCATCCTTCGGGGTGCGTTTTTTTATGGCTGCCATTTTTAACTATTGTCGTGCCTACTTGCCATCATTCCTGCTAGCTATTATTTTTCTTAATAAAATGCATACTTATGGTTTAAACGCGCTTACTATGAACACTTCATAGGTTAAATTAACCACGAGCTGTCCTATGTCATTCTTTTCTGAGAATTGCTGCCAATAGTCTGACTCAAATTGCTGTAGACGGGATTTTGTCCATATAAAGGTTTGAGTATCGTCTGATTTAACCTGAGTTTGATTAGTCGATACGCCGGTGAGTTTCATATGCTTTAAGATAGCGTAGGGGGTAGAAAATGGTAACTCAAAGCGTTGAATTGAGAGTTCGATACTCTTAAAGCCAGCACTATCTAATGCCAATTGCCATTCATCAATATCTGGATAGTAAAGTCCTTGGCCCGTGAGAGTTTTGATTTGCAAAAAGTTATTTGGCGTAAAAGTACTAAAGACCAGTTGTCCTCCATATTGTAGACGCTGCGCTGATTGCGTGACGAAACTCAACGGATTATCAAACCATTGCACGGCATTGGCACTAACTATCAAGCTATGATTTTCTGCTAAATTTATCGTTTCAGCATCACCAATAATGATTTCAGCAGTTGGCAATATTGATTGCAATGTAGCAGTCTGCTCAGTACATAACTCATTAATGACCCAGTGCTCGCTCTGTATATGCTCAGCGAGCAGTCGTGTCATTTGACCTGTACCTGCACCGACTTCTAATACACTGCTTTGTTTGGTTTGAGCAATATTGGCGATTAAGTGCTGACAGACCTGCTGCTGAATACTGGCATGTTGGTCATAGTCGCTTGCATTGGCAAAGTGGCGAGCGATGGTTTGTTTTCTAACACTGAGGTCGTCAGCTGTGTCGAATGTTGTCATAGGCTTCATTATATCCAAGTGCGCCAGTTATCTATCAATAGTAGAAATAAAGTTTGTGTCAAACGATAAGGTTACAACTGCTGTATTAGTCGCTCGCAGTCTTCGTTAGTCAGTTTGGCATTCATAACTAAACGAATGCGAGCAGTGTTTGCAGGCACAGTAGGTGGCCTGATAGGCAGCGCGTAAAATCCAGCGGCTTGTAACTGTTGTGCTTTGGCAAGGGTACTCGCATTATCGCCTAATATATAAGGAACGATAGGAGACTGATAATCTATATCTTCTACAGTTGGCGATACACGGTGCCGTGGGTCAATGGCTTGACTAAGCGTGGTAGATAGCTGTGCTAGATGCGCACGTTGGTCAGTTAAGGTCGGCATTTTTGCTAAGATAAATCTTGTCCATGCATGGTTTATCGGAGGGAGTGCGGTACTAAAAATCAGTGGGCGCATGGCATTGATCAGCCATTGTTTGACGACCTCATCACACATTATATAAGCACCAACTGAAGCAAATGCTTTACCAAAGGTACCCACCAAGTAGTCAATATCCGCCAAGGTATGCGTTTCTTCCGCCAATCCTAGACCTGTATCGCCAAGCACTCCAACAGCATGTGCTTCATCGACATACAGCTCAATACGAGCATCTTTGGATTTTAATTGTACTAGTTGAGGCAAGTCAGCACGGTCACCATCCATACTAAATATACTCTCGGTGACAATAATGATGCGTTCAACCGTCTCGTCTGCTTGTTCAATAAACTTGGCCAAATGTTCGTAATCGTTATGACGGTAACGACGATAGGTGACAAGTTTACTTTGGCTCAAGCGCATCCCATCGATAATGCTGGCATGTACTAGTTTGTCAGCCAAAATGAGTGTCTTGACTGGCATAGCTGTCAATGCTGGCAAGATACCTAGGTTGGCGTGATAGCCACTGTTCAACACCAGCACCGACTTTGAATTGGTTAAACTCTGTTTCTCTATGGCACTGTGATACCAGTTTTGCAGTTCTTCTTCTAGAGCTTCTAACTGTATATCGTTGCCTGTCAGTAGGCGTGAGGAAGTGGCACTCATTTTAGGAGTGTGCGTAGTAGATAGCTGTCCCACTTGAGCTAGAAATTCAGCTTGCAGCTCAGTGTCACCGCCTAAACCCAAATAATCATTACTCGCAATATTAAGTAAAGCCTTACCATCGCTAATCACATGTCGCCCGTCATGCTTTAGGTTTGGTAATTGACGATACTGCTGCTTTGCTTTCAAGTCTGCAAGTGTGCTTTGCAAACGCTCAGTGATAGAATTTTGCATTTTTTCTCTCTAATTATTGTTGTATCAGCCATGTTTGGCTGATTTGTCTAGCAAGAAAACTGTGAAATGAGTACAGATTATTGCATAAACTAGGTGGATGTAACAAAAGGTTTCATATCTAAGCCTTTGTAACCCACACACTGATAAACGCTTTCAATTCTTAACTCTCATACCATTAAACACTGACAGAGTGTCTGAAATAGTTTGTTACTATGTATTCATCGTTAGCAGACAAGGCGATAGGGCCACAAGGCCAATATAAATAACTTGTTTGTCCAAATTTCTTTCAAGGAGCTAATAATGAAAACTCTACAAAAAACAATACTTGCACTAGCAACTGGTTCTTTACTTTCTGTAGGTGCACAAGCTGCTGTTAACTATGGCAACGGCTATACAGGTCAGCCATATGTTGCTGCTAAAGTTGGTCAGTTCGATCTAGATGTTGATGGCGCTGATGACCCAACTGCATACGGTGTAACTGCTGGTTATAACTTTGATCCTAACTTCGGTATCGAAGCGGAATACGTAGGTTCAGATGATGCTGACTATAGAGGCGGCGACATCGATGCTAAGACATACGGCGCTTATGGTACTTACCGTTATGCATTCCCAAATAGTGGCTTATACGCAAAAGGTAAGCTAGGTGTTGCAAAAACTGAAGTAGAAGCTAACAATACTAACTTTGCTGGCGCTTCTGATTTCTCAGACGACGATACTAACATCGCTGGTGGTGTAGGTCTTGGTTACGCAGTAAACTCTGACTTCAGCGTTGAAGCTGAATATGACATGCTAGGTAGCGATGCAGACCTTATGACTGTTGGCGCACAGCTAAAATTCTAATTATTTAGAAAATAAGCTTTTAGCTAAACAGCTATAATAAAGAAACGATCACTTTAAGTGGTCGTTTTTTTTTGCTTAAAATTTATAATGAGGCCTTTAAGTTAGTAATATATAAGCACCTAATAAATAATATATCATTACCGTTAAAGCGTTGTTATCCTTAAAAATGTGCTACATTAAAAACTGGAATGATAAAGATAGGAATGGTGGCAAGGATGGAGATACTTTGGATGATTGAACCTTGGCATTGGTTAGTATTGGGCTTCTTATTACTAATCGTTGAGATGTTTGTACCGACGTTTGCCAGTCTGTGGTTTGGTGCCGCTGCCATCATCGTTGCAGCGCTATCATGGCTGCTACCTATTTCTGTCTCTGTTCAGATTATCGTCTGGTTAGTGCTCTCTGCTGTGTTTTTGCTGGCTTGGTTCAAGTTTATTAAACCGTTGTCAGTAGATCGTACCAAAGCTGGGCTAGGCGGTAGTGTCATAGTTGGTGAAGTCGGCATGATTATCGTGTCACCGCAGCTAGATAAAGCTGGCACAGTTAGGTTTAGTGTTCCTATCGTTGGTGCGGCTGAATGGATGTGCCGTACGAGAGGGGAGCAAGTGGCAATCGGCGATAGGGTAGTAGTGACTGATATTGTTGGTAATGAGCTGATTGTGAGCAGTACAAAAGCGCAGGCAGCGATGCATAAAAGTATGCAGGTATAATAATAAGGGATGAGTTATGGAAAGCTTTAGTATTGTCATGGTGGTATTGATTGCACTGGTGGTATTCACCGTGTTTAAAGGTGTACGTATTGTACCGCAAGGTTATAAATGGGTTGTGCAGCGACTGGGCAAATATAGCCAAACGCTAGAGCCTGGGCTTAACCTCATCATCCCTTATGTAGATGATGTGGCTTATAAAGTAACGACCAAGGACATCGTACTTGATATTCCGTCACAAGAAGTCATTACTCGTGACAACGTCGTTATCATTGCAAACGCTGTCGCTTATATTAATATCGTGCGTCCTGACAAAGCGGTCTATGGTATTGAAGATTATGAATACGGTATCCGTAATCTGGTGCAAACATCGCTACGTTCGATTATTGGTGAAATGGATCTTGATAGTGCATTGTCTAGTCGCGACGAGATCAAAACCAAGCTCAAACATGCGATTTCAGAAGATATCGCGGATTGGGGTATTACCCTTAAGACAGTGGAAATTCAAGATATTAATCCTTCGCAGACCATGCAAGCGTCTATGGAAGAGCAAGCAGCGGCAGAGCGTTTACGCCGTGCAACCGTGACCCGTGCTGATGGTCAAAAGCAAGCTGCTATCTTAGAAGCAGATGGTCGCTTGGAGGCTTCACGCCGTGATGCTGAAGCGCAGGTGGTACTAGCCAGAGGTTCTGAAGAGTCGATTCGTTTGATTACTAGTGCGATGGGTGAAGAAGAGATGCCGATTGTATACTTGCTTGGTGAGCAATATATCAAAGCGATACGAGAGCTGGCTGAATCTGACAACTCCAAAATGGTGGTGTTACCTGCTGATATTTTAAGTACCGTAAAAGGTATGGTGGGTGATAAATTAAAAGTGTAAAAAAACATAGCAATATTAAAAAAGACCTTGCTTGAGGTCTTTTTTATGTCTAATAATTGGACTAAAGTTTCGCTAGCTTAAATAACTTTCGAAAAGCGGTTTTGGTGTTTCTTTTCCAAGTATTCATCAAATACCATGGCGACGTTACGACCAAGCAAGCGACCTCTGGGTAAGACGCGAATACCTGCTGCATCCATATCAATCAATCTATCGTCTTGCATAGCGCCCAACTGCTGAATCTCATTAATAAAATAGGTGATGGCATCGATACCAAACTTTTGATTCACATCTTTAAAATCGAGATAGTCATGACACAGTAGGTTCATGATGACATATTCACGCAAGCGGTCTTTGATAGAGGTTTTTATGTACTTTACCGCAGGCATGACAGTCGGATTAATTTTCGCCATATCAATCTTGGCTTGATAGCTCTGTAGATCAGTATCGTTTTGCAAAATATAGCGCGTATTGGCATTAGAAATCTGACTGATTGATGAGACACCAAAGCCTAATAAGTCACAGTCACCCATAATGGTGTAACCCTGAAAATTACGATGTAATTTGCCTTCACGCTGGGCGATAGCCAATTCATCATCAGGTTTGGCAAAATGATCGATACCGATATATTGATAGCCAGCTTCAGTCAATGTGTTAACAGTACTGCCGAGCATCGTCAGTTTGGCAGCTGGGCTGGGCAAGTCTTCATCTTTTATCTGACGCTGGGCCTTAAATCGTTCAGGCAAATGCGCATAGTTAAAGACTGACAGGCGATCTGGCGTCATCTCGATGATACGATTTACAGTTTTGTCCAAAGTATCAGGTTTTTGATGCGGTAAACCATAAATCAAATCAATATTGATAGAGCGAAAACCAAGCTCACGTGCTTCTGTTATCACGCTTTCAATAAGCTCTGCTGAATGCACACGATTAACGGCGATTTGTACCGTTTCGTCTAAATCTTGCACACCTAAGCTGATACGGTTGAAACAGAGATTACGCAATATCTTTAGGGTGTTTTCACTCAGCTCGCGAGGGTCAATTTCGATAGAATAATCACCTTCATCTTCTGGCAAAAACTCAAACTGAGTTTGTAAAAACTCCCACAACTGCACCATCTCTTCGTCACGCAAAAAAGTTGGTGTACCACCGCCCAAATGTAGCTGTTTGACCAATGGTTTGTCGCTGTCTTCTGGCGTAGATAACAGGCGGCGCTTATGCGTAATTTCAGCGATTAAATACTGCAAGTAATCACCAGAATCGCTATTTTTTTTGGTAATAATCTTATTGCAAGCACAGTAGTAGCAAAGGTGACGGCAGAATGGAATATGAAAATATAGCGATAAGGGAGCGCGCGCTTCACGATTTTGCAGGATTTTTGTCTCAAGACCAACAGCTTCAAAGCTGTTTGTTTCAAAGCTATCTGGTATGGGCGCGAACTCTAGAGCAGTCGGATAAGAGGTGTAACGTGGCCCTGAGCGATTGTACTTATTGATGATTGCTTCATCGAATGCTGGTAGCTGCTTACTCGTAATGCTGCCGCGTGTACTGGCATAAGGATTGTCAGGTTGCATAACAGGGCGCACAGTCGTGGGCGGCTCGTCCGCACGGTTGTAGGGTTGCTGAGTGTTCTGTTCTGAATAGTCTGTCATGCGATATTCCTCGTTTTCACTCTAGATACTGCTGGTTTCTGTATGATCTATGATTTCGGATTTGGTATTTATTTTTCAATTTTATGACTGATTGATAATAAATTTTGAATACGTCATCGGCAGCAGTATGTATCGCTAAATGTATAGTAGATAGTATAACAAATCCTTGTTAGCAGTGGGGTGGTCGGTGAGTATTCTTAAATATTAAAATAGAGCTATCATTTACACATAAAAAACCCCAGAACGACGCTGAGGTTGTGGTGATTCTCTCTATACCAGCAATAAAACACGACGTTTGCGCGTTGATAAATAATACTTTATTATCAATGACACTCTGTATTAGGAAGATGCTGATGTCGTTTGCACAAGTCTATACCCGTTCGGTGGTTGGTCTACATGCACCTAAGGTCATCATTGAGGTGCATCTATCGCAAGGACTGCCTGCATTGACCATCGTTGGCCTACCTGAGGCCGCCGTGCGTGAGAGTAAAGACAGGGTACGCTCCGCTATTCTTAATTCAGGTTTCCAGTTTCCCAATCGTCGTCTCACGATCAATTTAGCCCCTGCTGATTTACCTAAAGATGGTGCGCGTTTAGACTTACCAATTGCTATCGGCATACTGGCAGCAAGTGGACAGCTTGAGCCAGAGGTACTATCAGGATTTGAGTTTATTGGCGAGTTAGCGCTCAATGGCCAGTTGCGACAAGTAACTGGTAGTTTGGCAGTCGCACGAGCAATCAAAGCTGAGAAGTTGGCATTAGGATTGTCGAAGTTAGTAGCAGCGAGTGACCAAGGACAAAATAATTTAGATACCTCGCCACCGATGACACCACAACTGATCGTACCGATTGATAATGGTCGTGAAGCCAGCCGCGTTGAAGGCGTAACGATACTAGCTGCTCAGAGTCTAAAAGCAGTTTGTGACCATCTACAGTCACTCGTTAACCCAAGTGCAAACTATGAGAGTTTAGCAGTGGTACAGCCAAGTCCTGTACAGCAGCATGTCGGCTATCAAGTGGATTTAGCTGATGTCAAAGGACAGCACCATGCTCGGCGCGCGTTAGAGATTGCCGCCGCTGGTGGTCATTCACTGTTATTTACAGGGCCACCAGGTTCTGGCAAGACGCTTATGGCATCACGATTGCCAACGATATTGCCAGACTTAAGTGATGAGGATGCGCTAGAGGTTGCCAGTACCTATTCGGTGGCAGACAGCGATTATGAC
The DNA here is from genome assembly GCF_052258385.2 of Psychrobacter sp. 1Y6. NCBI lineage: Bacteria > Pseudomonadati > Pseudomonadota > Gammaproteobacteria > Moraxellales > Moraxellaceae > Psychrobacter > Psychrobacter sp. 1Y6. The sequence continues at coordinate 83,526 of NZ_JBQQEW020000001.1, forward strand.
TATGGGACGCGGCCATTTAGACAAGTACACCATACGATATCAGCTGTGGCGTTGGTCGGTGGTGGTTCACGTCCCAAACCAGGTGAGATTACGCTAGCTAATAAAGGCGTGTTGTTTTTAGATGAGTTACCAGAGTTTGATCGCAGTGTGCTTGAGGTATTGCGCCAGCCGTTAGAAGCCAAGCAAATCACTATTAGCCGCGCTAACTCTCAGATGACCTTTCCGGCGAATTTTCAACTGGTTGCCGCGATGAATCCTTGCCCATGTGGCTATGATGGCGATACATCAGGACGTTGTCGCTGTCGACCTGAGCAGATCAAACGCTATCAAGATAAGTTATCTGGTCCTCTCTTAGATCGTATTGATTTGCATATCACCGTGCCTGCGTTACCGATTGCCGATTTGCAAAATAGTCAGGTAGGTGAAACCTCTAAGCAAGTACGGTCTCGCGTGGTAGTCGCGCATCAGCATCAAATGCAGCGCCAGCAAAAGGTTAATAATGAGCTTAGCCCTAGCGAAATCGATGAATACATCCAGCTAGGCGACAATGAAAAGCAGTTATTGCAACTTGCTCAGCAGCGCTTGAATCTGTCCGCTCGTGGTTATCATCGAGTGCTAAGAGTAGCGCGTACAATCGCGGATTTGGCTAACAGTACGGATATCAACAGCGCCCACGTATCTGAGGCGCTGAGCTATCGCAGCAAAGCGTAATCTCTGTTCGAGCAAGTTACATTATGATGATTTGATAGGTTCTTTATAGACTAAAATCTATCTTTCATAATCGAAGCAACCAAGTCAGCAAAGTGATCAAATGCCTCAGTCGGATTTAATTCGCGAATATCTTGCCCATAGTTATAGCCATAAGACAGGCCGAGCGTGTCCATATTGGCGTTCTGTCCAGCCAACATATCGTTTCTAGAGTCCCCAATCATCATTGCCTGATCGACACTAAAGTTGAGAGTCTCACAGACATGCAGTAGGGGCGCTGGGTCTGGTTTTTTAACAGATAAGCTGTCGCCGCCCATCACTTCACTAAATAAATCTTGCCAGCCAAACGACTGCAATATCTTCGGTACAAATCGAATGGGCTTGTTGGTGACTAAAGCAAGTGTATAGCCTGCTGCGTGCAACTTTTTGAGTCCGCTATCGACATCTGGATAGGCAACCGTTTTACTACCACTGAGGTTTTGATAAGCTTCAAAAAATATTTGCTCTGCGTGATCGGCTTCCTCAACCGTTAGCTCACCTTCTGCTACTTCTACCTTGCCAACCAAAGCGCGCTCTACGAGCAACCGCGAACCATTTCCTATCCAATTGCGTATCGTCTCGATAGGGTAGGTGTCTTTACCCAATGTGGTTAGCATGGCGTTGGTTGCGTCGGCCAAATCAGGTACGCTATCAATGAGCGTTCCATCAAAATCAAAAATCAAAAGCTGCTTATTCATTGTTCCTCACTATTGGAAATCGTTATATTTATTATATTGGCCATACCTTAGCACAGTGGTGTTTTGAGACCAGTCAATTTAGTTACTTGTTGTGCTTAATGTCTTGAGCATTAGTAACTATTCGACATCTTTATAGCGTTCACGATGCTCTTTTTTCATTTTTAAATAATCTTCGTTCTCTCGGCACTCATCCCATTTAACTTTAAAGATGCGTGCGGATTCTGCTTTGACTGGGTCTTCCTCTTGTCGTGGCAATTCTTCGCGGCCATGGGCGCCGCTTTGACCTTTTTTATCATCAGGTACCGCGCCTTTATATTTTTTACCACCTTTATGATTGGCATAGCGACGAGCGCGGGTATAGCCCATTTGTATAAACTTACGCGCCATATCTGCACCGACGAAGTCATCATCAGCCAAGTAATCTAAAAACATCTGATAGATAGCTTCACTACTCTCGCGGGCGATATCGGGAGTCGCAAAGCGCCAATGGGGTAAAATCTCAGACTTATAAGGCTCTACCAGTAATACGCCTTGCTCACCGCGACCGACACGGTACAACTCAGGCTGAGCGCGCAAATCCAAACTCTTATAATCCAAGTCGTAATCAAACTCTCTCATATCTATAACCTATTATTTTTATCTACTCGTATATGGTTATTGAGTATACTTAGCCAAGCTGTTTAGAAAAAAGCACAAAAATGTTATGCAACCGTGACAGTAGGTATTTAGCATCAAAAGCGATGAGTGAAAATGGTTATGGTAAAGTCAGCTGTGAGACGTATGAAGGCTATGAGTATGATGAATGCAATGCCACGAGAGATACTATGTTGAGAAATAAGATAAGTGTAAATGAGCTAAGCCGTTTGCTATTGCCCAAAAATATACTGGTAGCGTGGCTATTGCTAACGACAAGCATACTAGCTACTACGACTGCCCATAGCGCGTGGTTTGAACGTTTGATTCCGCAAGGTGAAACGTATACGGTACGCGAGATAGATCGCGATTTGGCATTCGTGATAGATGGCTTTATCTATGATGCGCGTACGTCTTGTTTTTTGGCAGTAGGCGACCGAGTGATATTTTTTGAGGGACGTCACGGTATTGATTACCGCGCAACTATATACGACTTGGATTCGCGTGAGCGCTGTAATTTACTACTGCGTGGTCGGTTGTACGAATAGTGGTCGGCTCTACGAATAAGAGCGACGCATGAATAGAATGAGCGCTAAAGAATACGGTAAAATTTAAACATAAAAAAAGCCCCGAACATTGCTGTTCAGGGCTTTTAGAATTCTATTAACGAATGGTGGCTCGAGGCAGGATCGAACTGCCGACACACGGATTTTCAATCCGTTGCTCTACCTACTGAGCTATCGAGCCGTCTTCGTTGAGGTCGCTATTAAACTAAATATACGCGCTTCTGTCAAGCTGTTTTTGCATTATATCTGATAAAAGACGATAAATAATCAGATATTGGCAAAATTCACCGTTTTAGTGCTCAATTTAGTCTTTTACACGTAATAGTTCGTACTCGCTCATGATGCGGTGAATATCAGCGTCAGCAGGGACAAATTCACGTACGCCTTTTCTAACTTCGCAATCATAGACCAATTTAATAAACTTGGCATCGATAGCACGTTTACGGTTCTCTGGATGCACGGTGAGATATTGCAGGCGCTTGGCATTGGTCTGCCCGTCATCAAAGCAGGCGACCGCAGCGATAGGCTTATCATTGAACATCCCGACATAGAGATACTGTCCACGTTTAAACCCTTGCTCAACGATATTTAATACCTCGAGACCATCAGGCTGTGCATCATCACTATCGTACAACGCTTGCAAGCGCTCTGCTAGCTCATTGTCGCGAGCAGGTTTTTTGATAAGTGGCGCATCCAAACTATTAATGGCGATCGCTTCTAAAGGCATAGCAGTTCCTATAAATAGAGGGTTTCTATAGTATAAATTAGCAGTATGAGACAGCACAATGTCATAGCGTGTAGTGCCGTAAATAAGGGTCTTCAAAGTTGGTGCGAGTCATGATTGATAATACTGAACACACTATTTTAGCAGAATGACGTGATTTTGTGCGTGGTTTACCGCTTGGTCGTGGCAGTAAATGTTAGGGTTTGCTATGATGAGGCTATATAATATTTAGTATGTATAAACCCTAATATATTGATATCTTTTGTATATATCATTTTCTAATATAGTTTTTGCTAAGGTCTGACCCAGACACTAGTAAAATATTTTGGGCAGGTTTTTGCCTTATTTATTGACCGCTTTTCACTGATAAAAAACTGATAGAGAGTAGCCATGACAGCCAATGCAACGACGACTGCTGCCACACCTGAGCAAACTGAGTCAAAAAACGTAAATCTATATGGTCGCCCTGAACGTATCGCGACCGTTGAGCGCAATACTGCCGAGACGCAAATTACCTGTACCGTTAATTTAGATGGTACTGGTCAAGGCACGGTAGACACTGGTGTGCCATTTTTGGATCATATGATTGATCAAATTAAGCGTCACGGTTTGTTTGACTTAGATATCAAATGTACGGGTGATACGTTTATTGATGACCATCATAGCGTCGAAGACACAGGCATTACCCTTGGCCAAGCCTTTAACAAAGCATTGGGTGACAAAAAAGGCATTCGTCGTTATGGGCACTTTTATGCGCCGCTAGATGAGTCACTGACCCGTGCCGTTGTCGATCTGTCAGGGCGTCCTGGTTTGCATATGGATATCCCATTTACGCGTTCGCACGTCGGCCGTTTTGATGTTGATTTATTTAGTGAGTTCTTTTACGGGTTCGTCAATCATTCATGGATGACTGTGCACTTAGATAATCTAAAAGGTAAAAACAGCCATCATCAGATCGAATCAACCTTTAAAGCCTTTGCTCGTGCATTACGTATGGCCTGTGAGTACGATGAGCGTGCATTGAACACCTTGCCATCGACCAAAGAGGCTTTTTAATGGCTAAAGTGACTAAAGTAGCACTACTAGATTATGGTATGGGCAACCTGCATTCTGCTAGCAAAGCCCTATCAGTAGTCGGGGCAGAAGTCTCTATCACCAATGATCCCAAAGTTGTCGCTGCGGCAGACAAGATCGTCTTCCCAGGTGTCGGTGCCATGCGCGACTGTATCGCTGGTATGCACGAGGCAGGCATTGATGAAGTGATACGGTATGCAGTATTTAATAAGCCCGTTATGGCCATCTGTGTGGGCATGCAGGCGTTGTTTGAGCAGTCAGCTGAAAATGGTGGCACGGACTGTTTGGGCATCTTAAACGGCACTGTAGAAGCGTTTGACCCTACGTGGAAAGATAAACAGGGCGCAACGATAAAAGTACCGCATATGGGCTGGAATACCATTAGCGGTATGGATTTTGACCATCCGCTATGGCACGGTATCGAAGACAACGCGCATTTTTACTTTGTGCATAGCTATTACTGTGAGCCTACCGATAGCTCACAAGTGGCGGCGGTATGTGACTATGGTCAACCGTTCTGTGCCAGTGTGATCCAAGACAATCTATTTGCCACCCAGTTCCATCCAGAAAAGAGCCATACTGCTGGCTTACAACTGCTCAAGAATTTTGTAGAGTGGAATGTGTAAGTAGGCGATAAACGTGAAGTGAATATTTAATTTAGTAGAAGGTAGATTATCAATTGTATAATCTGCCTTTTTTATGCTCAGCCATCACTTTGTAGCTACTATTCTGTAGCTATTATAGTTTAGCCATTATGGTTTAGTGATACGCTCAGTTATTTTCTACTCGCTTATATTTGGAATATTTCAGTGGATTTTACTGCCTTTAAAATGAATGTTGTGGAAACAACTGGCCTTGCCAAAGATGCCTTACATATCTATGTCGGTGTCGGTGTTTATCTGCTGTGTCTGGTTGCGCTGCGTCCTATTATCAAAAGCCAAGGTATTCGATCATTTATCGCTTTGATCGTCGTAACTTGCATTGCGCTGTTGGGTGAGTATCTGGACAATCGAGATACGATTGAATCGCTTGGCTTGGCAAGCTTGAGCCGTGATCAAATACTCGCGAGTATCCGTGATTTGATTAATACCTGTATGCTGCCGTATGTGCTCTTTGCGCTGAATAAGTGGACGACTATATTTCGACCAACCAATAAATCGACTTCACTGACCAAACGCCATAAAAAAACGGACTATTAATTAGTCCGTTTTCTGTTGTACCTCAAAAAATATTTAGTTTATTGCTTGAGGAGAGGAACAAAGCTAATATCACAGCAATTATCGGCAACACCAAAAATTTACTCCATCCAAACGGCAAAGCATAAGCCAGTTTCGGGTAAAAAGGGCAGACATAGACAGCTATTCTGTCTTCTGCAGTTATCGAGTTCGCTACTGCCTTTCTAACTCCGTTTTCACCAAAACTACGCACCCCTCCAAAAGCATTCAGTAATGTGCTGGTATAGATGACACCTTCGAACTCATATTGATACTTAATAAAAAGCTCATGCACATCATCCAGATAAGAGAATTTGGCAGAAGTAATCACTACTCTTTTGCTTAAAACCTTTGAATCTACTTTTGGAAAAGATAAAAATATAAAGTCAGTTATGATCGCTATTAAGATCCACACCAAAAAAATAGCTGAAAATATAAATATGCCATAGAGTAAAAATATTGGGTACATAGCCATCAGACTCTAGGTTTATATGTTAGCTATATTTATTAGCTATTAGCCTCATCATACAGCTCACGTACGACTTCACCAATCGCTTTGATACCATCAGTCAGTGTCTGCTCATCCGCGGCGATACTCATGCGGATGCACTCGTGCGCATGCTGATAATCGCTAACATCGACACCAGGGAAGAAGTACTCACTTGGCACAATAAGCGTGCCTTTTTCTTTTAGACGCTCGTATAGCTCTAGCGTGCTAATCGGCAAGTCTTTAAACCATAACCACAAGAATATCGCGCCTTCAGGCTTATGAATGACCAGAGGATAGTCACCCAAGGCTTCTTTTAATAGCTTCACCGCGAGTGTCGCCTGCTTTTGATAAAACGGCTTGATGTCGTTATCTGACAATTGCTTAATACGGTCGTTTTCGACCAATGGCGTGGCAATCGCTGCACCAAAGCGTGTTGGTGCTAGATTGACCACGGCATTCATCGCGCTAACCGCTTCGATTACTTTGGCGTCGGCAACGATAATACCAGTACGCATACCAGGCAGACCAATCTTCGATAGGCTAAAGCACAGAATCGTATTATTATCCCAATTCAGGTGCGCGTCAGAGTAGATGATATTGGGGAAGGGCATACCGTAGGCGTTATCGATAATCAGCGGTATGTCATAACGTTTGGCAATCTCGGCCAAATGTGCCATTTCTTCATCGGTCAGCACGTTGCCAGTCGGGTTGGTCGGGCGTGAACAGCAAATCGCGCCGATACGACCTTCTTTTAGTGCTGGCAAGTTCTCTAACGCGTCAAAATCGACACGATATTTAAAGAAGCCTTCCTCACCATCATGCGTCACTTCATCGATATGTGGTAATACGGCGATGAAATGCTGACCTTCCACATGCACATCGCTATAGCCGATATACTCAGGGGTCAATGGCAGTAGAATAGACTTGTCAATAGACTCGCTATTCTCATCAGCGAACGCACCGCCAAACAGATTAAACAGATAGAAAAATGCATTCTGTGAGCCATTGGTCAGGGCGATATTTTCTGAAGTGAGGTTCCAATCATAATGACGGTTAAAGAAGCCAACCAAGGCATCAATAAAGGCGGCATCACCTTGTGGATTAGAGTAATTCGCCATGCTGATAATCGCGCTACTATTGGCCTCACCTGTATCATTATCAACACCTAGTGCTTTATATGTCTCCAAAAACAACTCATTCACGGCATCAATTTTGGCAGGGTTACCACCGCCCAGCATGTTGACTGGCTGATCGCTTTTTAGCGCATCACCCAGATCATCCATTAATTGTGAGATGCCAGTGGGCTGGGTAAATTTTTGACCGAACTTTGAGAATTTCATAAGACTACCATGCTGTTTGGAAGAGTGTTATAAGTTGGTATCTAACCGATAAAGTTGGGCTAGTATAGCAAATGAGGGCTAAGCGTATAAGCATAATAAAAAAAACCCCGTTATTGTGGAGGCTAAACCGCTCTGCGAGGCGACTATTGATAATTGAAAAAAGAACGAATACGTCCAAAGTTTGGCTTGGTGCAGAAGTAGGACTTGATAAATCCTTATAGAAAATAAAGGCAATGCGTATTCCACTAGATTAGTTACACTCTGCTATCATACTCAATAATTTCAAATATAATTTAGCGTATTACGCTGTGTATAACCTACTCAACGATTCATTATTGAACTGAATAAGGTTTTAAACAAAATATAATTCACTTATTGAGAAAATAAGGATACCCATATGGCTCGTAAGCCAAAGTATAAAAAAAATACAAGAGTTGATGGCTGGGATTTTAGAAAAAGATTGGGTTTTGGAGGTAACGCAGAAGTATGGTGTGCGGAGAAAAATAATGAAATAGGGGCTATTAAAGTCCTAAAGTATATTAGAGAAAGTACATATACACGTTTTAAAAGTGAAGTTAACGCTATAGTAAATAACCAAGATATTGAAGGGGTCATTAAGATTCTTGACTATAACTTACCTAATGATATTCAGCAAAGCCTACCTTGGTATGTTATGCCTGTAGGTACAACCTTTTCTGAGTGGAGAGAAAATAAGGATGTTTTATATGTTCTCCAAGAAATGCTGGTTTTAGGGGATACTTTAAAAAATCTGCATGATCGGAGCTACTATCATCGAGATATTAAACCAGCGAACATTCTATTTATAGAAGGTAGATTACACTTAGCAGATTTTGGTCTTGTCAAATACCCTAGGAGTAATAACTTTACAGAAGAGGGTAACGATTTAGGTCCAAAGTTTACTATGGCTCCAGAAATGAGACGTAATGCCAGTACAGCAGATGGTGAATTAGCGGATGTATACTCATTCGCTAAGACAGTTTGGATAGCAATTACTGGTGATATTAAATGTTTTGATGGACAATATAATGTTTTATCAACTATTAATATCAATAATTATTGCAAAGGTCTGTACTCTAAATCTCTCGATGTACTATTAACAGAATGTACTGAACATTCTCCAAAAAAGCGTCCAAAAATGAAAGAGGTTGTTAATAGATTAAGGGAGTGGATAGAAATAAATAGAGATTTTCATTCGCAAAACCTAACAGAATGGTCTGATCTACAAAATGATATATTCCCTGCTGGCACACCGAAATCTGTAACTTGGGTAGATAAAAATAATATATTAATAATATTGAATCAGATTGCAAAAGTTACGAGTTTAAATCATATGTTCTTACCTGATGGAGGAGGTAATACATTTATTAGCGCGAAGCTAGCTAACGAAAAAGATTTTATAGCTTTAGAAATTTCCCAGAAGCTACACTATATTCTAAAACCTAAAAAGCTTACTTATGAGTCATTCGGTGTCGATACTCAATGGAATTACTTTAGACTGGAGATAGAACCTTCAAATTATACGGGAGTATACGAGATTTTCCCGTCTAATTGTTCGTATGAAGAAATTGTCGAAATTGAACCAAGCTCTTACATCCAAAGATGTTATTGGGATGAAAATGAATATAATGGAGAGTATTTACCAGAGTTCGCTAACTTAATATGTAGATATGTTAAAGGATCGTTTGTTATATTTAGTACACGTTCAATTTATAATCGTGTATCAGATACCTATGACGGAAGACATAATAAAATGTCAGAAGATGAGTTTAGAAATTACATAACAAAGGGTGCTTTAAGTCATGCAGAGTACCTTGCTACTACATAGAACAAAATGCTTTCTTATTTAAGAAAATTTTTGAGTGTCTTAATAGTTATTGACTAAAGGTGTAACTTAGCCCTGACAGTAGCAAATCAAAAAATCCCCGTTAGGGGATTTTTTATTGCAAAGCTAAAATTATAGTACAATTTTTTAACGCTTTTCACCCTAAATCATTGCCCTTACCCTTGCCATAATCCCGCGACCAATTACCAATCTCACATAAATAATGGCAATGGCAAACAGCAATACGACTAACGCTGCACCGCCAATCGCCAAGCTTGTCCACGGCACACTAAATTGTAGATTAAACCATTGCGTGATAGCTGCCCATGCGCCAACGCTAGCGATAACGACGGCAAAGGTCGCCGCGCTAATACCAAGCACGCCCAGCTCCAAGATATTGAGCATATACAGGTCGCGCTTTTGCATACCGAGCAGTCTAAATGACGCGCTGTCTTTCATGCGATCTTGCGAAGTAGACAGTAGCGAGCTGATCAGCACCATGACCCCAGTGAGCAGGGCAAGCAAGGTGAACACATAGACCAAGCGGCTCATTTGTACCACCAGCTCTTGGATTTGCTTGGCAATAGCCGTACCATCGATCGTAGTGACCGCAGGGAACTCGCGTACCAGTTTGCCTTGTAGTTCTGGAATGTCATTCTCTGAAACGTGCGCAGTAGCAAACTGAATCTGCGGGGCAGCAGACAGTACAGACGGCTCAAATAAGAAATAGAAATACGGACTTGGGCCACGCTCATAGCGCGTGCGAATACTGGTAATCTGCCCGATGATTTCGATACCTTGAATGTTAAAACGCACCTGATCGCCCATACCGACATTGAGCATACCTGCGGCAGTGTCCAAGATGGACAAGGGCTTGATTTGTTCATTTGTCGCATCGATAGGGGTATATAGCGCATCGTCTGTGAGCGATTCAGTGATGTATTCGGTGTCCATGACCGTATCTGCATAGCTCAAGTTAAAGACACGCGTGGGATCATCAAACCCATCAGCAGGCTCGATATCTTTTGCCGGTACATCATTTGCCGTCTCTACACGCGCACGAATGACGGGATAATAAGTAACGGGCGCCTCAATGATCGCATCAATATCGTCATGTTGATCGCTCTGCACATCAAGCAAGAATAAGTTAGGCGCGTCTTCAGGATAGGCATTAATAAACTGAGCATTGATACTGTGATTGAGCGTGGTGATAAGCGTCAGCACTGCTACCGATAGCGATAAGGTAACAAAGAATAACGCTGATTGGTTGCCTTTACGCGCAAGGTTATGGATGGCGATACGCTGCATCCAACTGACCTTGGTATTACTTGCCAACTTGTTAAGCAGCCACAGCCACCCACGCGCCAATAGCCAAAATATCGCCACAAAGCCAATCAAGCCGCCCAATAACTGTGCGCCTAATGACAGTGAGCCAACTTCATAAGCAAAGAAGGCATACAGCCCTGCCAGCACCAAGCCATACCATAGTAACGGTACGCGTCGATACCAAGGCAAGTTTTGCGTCTGCGTGCTCGCCCCTTGATTGAGTAGGGTAGCGGGTTTGGTCGTGCTAAGCGCGCTCAAACCACGCTGCGCAATCAGCAACGTCAGGGCTAAGGCAATCACAATAGTTTTGATGGCGCTGATTGGATTAATGGCTAGACCAACGTCGGCTGGCAAGATAGCCACCAGATACGGCTGACCGATTTTAAGCAAGCCCAGACTAAGGGCAACCGCTGCGATACAAGCAATGACAGTCGTGACGATAAGCAACTGATAGTAGCTACGTTTGAGTGAGCCAAGTGGCTCGCCAAGCGCCAAGCGAATGGCGTTATTGGACTGCTGCTTACTGACAAACGCACTAATGACGCCGTACATGGCGACCGCAGATAGTAGTAACACCGCGATGACGAGCAGTTTTAAAAACATCAGCACATTATCAGAGATACGCGAGACAGAAGTGTCTGCGGACTCAGCGTCAGATAGCTCGATATCAGGATAATTGGTCAGGATATCTGTGAGCTTGTCACGCTGCGTGGTTATCAGCTCTGGGTCGCCTGCCATCTCGATACGATAGTTTATACGGCTACGTTGTCCCAACAGGTTGGTCGACGGGAGTGCATCTTGTTTCATCAACACCCGTCCACCAAAACCAAAGGTGGTCAGCGGACGGTCAGGTTCTTTGGTCAGTACATCACTGATCGTAAATTGCGCATCGCCAATGGTGATACGGTCGCCGACATCGGCCTGTAGACTACTGAGCACTTCTGGCGCGACGATCACACTGTCAGATGTTAGCTGATCCCACAGCGGCTGTCCTGAGGCAAGCTCCGCTGTACCGTATAAGGGATAAGACGGCGAGACGGCTTTAACGCTGGCAAGCAAGGTTTGCTCATCATTGACCAGCATGGCGCTAAACTGATAGTCATATACCGTCTGGGTATCAGCGACAGTTTCTACTTGCGTTAGTACTTCGCTTGGCCAGTCTTGCTTACTGTTTAGGATTAGATCCCCACCAACGAGCGCGCGCTGATTGTCATTGATGTAGCTATCGACAGACTGCTGCACAGAGTCGAGGGTCAGGTAGGTTGCAAGTGATAGGGTCAATGTCAGCAAGAATAGCAGTGGATACACCCAGCGTTGCCACCAACTACGGCTGAGTGCTTGTGAGCCTAGTGTTTGAAAACCTAGGGTACGAGTAAATAGTTGACTAAGGATGCCGCTAGGATAACTGGACTCTTGATGCATACTGGTATCAGTCTTTTTTGTATCAGGCGATTTGTTGTCTGTGGGCTTACTATTCATTAAGATACAATCCAGTTATTCATGTAGGTACAATGTGGCCGTCATGCATGGTGATGACGCGATCTGCCATCTCGGCCAGCGCAGGATCATGAGTCACAACCACCAATGCCGAGCCAACCTGTTGGCGTAAATCCAATAGCAGCTGCATGACTTGATCGGCATTTTGCTCATCTAAGTTACCCGTTGGCTCATCAGCAAAGACAATCTTTGGATGCGATACCAGTGCTCGCGCCACCGCTGTACGCTGCTGTTCACCACCTGACAACTGATTGGGTAAGCTGTTACGTCTATGACCTAAGTCGACTGCATCTATCAGCTCGTCTACCCGTGTTGGGTTTGGACGTCTGGCAATATCTAGTGGAAAGGCGATATTTTCAGCGACGGTCAGTGTGGGCAGTAGATGAAATGACTGAAAGACAAAGCCCATATCCTGTTGGCGTATCACCGCCAGCGCATCTTCGTCGAGGCTGCTAAGCATTTGACCTGCCAGCGATACCGTACCACTATCTGGATAGTCCAATGCTGCGAGTAACCCTAACAAAGTAGATTTGCCTGAGCCTGATTTGCCCATGATGACCACAAACTCGCCAGCGTTGACATATATATCTACGTCTTTAATGATGGACAGTTTTTGCTCACCGACTTGCACGGTTTTATTTAACTGTGAGGCGGTCAGTAGTGCTTGTGTCTTAGCGTCTGCTTGTGGCGTTGCTGTGGCAGTCGAAGGTGATGATGTCATTACAGTATCTCGTTAAGTAGTCTCGTTTGTCTTATTTTTTGTCGTATTGTCTTGAGCAGTTGCAGCTGTGTTATCGGTATTAGCTGTTTCTAACTCTTTTAACTTAGGCTCTAGAATAGGCAAGATATTATTATTAACGATAATCTCGTAGCCTTCTTTAGTCGGATGAATCGCATCTGCTTGGTTGAGCTCTCGGTTACCGCCGACGCCTTCTAAGAAAAATGGAATAAGCGTCAGGTTCATGTCTTTCGCAATACGAGGATAAATGTCTGAGAATGCCGCGACGTATTCACTACCTAGATTGTCATAGATCGACATACCGCCCAAGATGACGACACTGCCATTGTCCTGTAGATGTTTAACCGCAGTACGGATATTGGCTTCAATTGTGGCCACATCGATACCACGTATGGCGTCGTTAGCACCGATGGTCAATATGGTGATGTCAGGTTTGGTCTGCGATACCCAATCCAATCGATTGACCAATCCCGTACTGGTTTCACCGCTTAGACCTGAGTTGATAACTTTGGCGTTAGCGTAGCCCATCTCTTGCAGACGATCTTCTAACTGAGCAGGATAGTTGTCGTCTTTGTCCACTCCCAGACCTTCTGTCAGTGAGTCACCAAGCGCCAAAATAGTAAGTGATGAAGATTTGACCTGTTGTTCAGTTGAGGCTGCGGTTTCAGTTGCTACTGGAGCAGTGCTGGCTTGACTGTTGGTCGCTTCGGTACTGGTACTCTGCGTATCATCAGCAGGTGTCGTTTCAGCTTCTTTTTGACAGCCACTGATAGCCATTACAGCTGCGAGCATAGCAATAGCAGGCAAGTGCTGAGCAAAACGAGAGGGAAATTTCATCATGGGTGTTATGTCCTATATGCAATCAAACCAGTGTCTAGTCAAATCCTATCTAAACCAGATACAGTATCAGTCAGATAAATCATCAGGCGCGCTCAGTCTACTATTGGTAGTACTTTCACACGCCGTCCTTTTATCCGGATTATATTGAGTATCCAGCTTATATTAAGTATTGAAATTATATTGAATTGACTATAGCAAAATAAGACAGTGACCTATATTGCCCTAAGGTTAATTTAAGGCGGCTTTATTGCGCGTTAGCAATCATAGCCTTGTAGACCACAAAAACTGATAGAAATGAAAGCTGATAGCAATCAAATATATTTGCCATCGACCATCACTGGACGACTAACAAGCCAAGCAATCACGACGTTGACAATCATCAGTATCAGCATAATAAAAAGCGGCATACTCCAGCTACCAGTTATTTCATGCAGCCAGCCTGTACCCAATGGTCCAAAAAACGCAATGATATAACCAACTGCTTGAGCCATACCAGACAGCTCACTTGCCTGATTGGTCGTATAAGTACGCATAGAGAACAGCATCATGCTTAAGGTAAAAATCGCTGAACAGCCCATGCCCATCATGCCTGACCATAACCATGCCAAGTCAGTCGATAGGTAACTGACGCCCAATATACCAACGACGTTTAGCACAGCGGCGAACACTGCTAGCGCTTGAATAGGGCGACCGCGATTGACCAGCCAAGTTAAACTTAATATAGAGACTGGTGCCATAAACTGAAATACAGAGCCCATTTGTCCAGCACTAACGGCAGATAAACCTTTACTGACCCAAATCGACGGTAAAAAACTGGCGACGGTGTAAAACAATAATGACTGTAATCCCATAAAAATAGCAATCTGCCACGCAAAGGTGGTGCGCCACATAGAGATATCAGAAGAACCTAAGGCCGCAGGGATAACCGCTTGATGGTTAGATGAGCCCAAACGTACACGTAAGAATAGCCAAATCACGAAAGCAAATACACCTAGTATCGTCCAACCACCCAATGCCCACTGCCAACCAACTTGCTCAGATAACGGTAATACGACGCCTGCAACGATACCTGCTGCTGTGGTCATCGTTAGACTAAACAGACCAGTAATCAACGGAATATGTTGCGGGGTACGCTGTTTAATAACAGGTGCTGCCAAAGTATTAGCAAAGCCGATAGCGAGGGTAAGCAACAAAGTACCAATTAAAAACCCACTCCATGTCGGGATAGCAGTACGGATAATCATCCCTACCGTCAATAGCCCAATCATGGCAATCAGTGTATTCTCTAGCCCGAATCGCTTACCAATGGTTGGGGAAATCAGTGCACCAACGGCAAAGCTCAACATAGGCACTGCTCCTAGCCAGCCTATCTGAAACTCAGAGATATCAAGCGCGTCTTTTACCACTGGGGCGATAGAACCTAGCGCGACGATAGGTGCACGCATATTGGTTGCTAGCAGAATCATGGCACACAGAACCAACCAAAAGGTAAAGCGTGAGGAGGGCAGGCTGGATGAAGTAGATAGATTAGACGAGGTAGACATAGCAGCACAACGATGACAGCGAAAAAGAACACGTTATTAAACAGCGTCAAGAAATTGCCGCTTATAAAATAACACCAGAAAGCATTTACTCAGATACGTACCTAGACGGTAATCGATATCGTAAATTAGACCGAAAAATATATGTAGCGCGTAAGACATACATTCGCTGAACTGACTTTGCTAAATTGGCAGGCAGCTTAGTCAAAATGTATGGGTAGTTACTTCGAGTTACGGCTATAGAACAGTGATAATAAGAGATGGCGGTAATGACAAATCTTAAATAAGCAGTCTTATCGCACAATAAAAATAGCGCCAAGTCACTTCTGAATGACTTGACGCTATTATAAGAACATATGTCAGGTAAATGCTACCAGCGTATGGTAACCAATAGGCTATTAAACCGATTTACCCAATTGAGCAGCTCTCAATGCATTCTCTTGCTGTTCAGCGATTAGTGAATCGCACTTATTGGGATCATTACCACAAAACGAGCAATTTTCATCACCCATCAATTTGGCAACACCGCCACAAGACCCTCTAAGCGGCTTTTTTTTGACCATATAACCGACGCCCATAAAAATGAAAAATAGGACAAATACGGTGAAAGTAATGGCAAGCATAGGAAGCAGTTGGCTAAGCATAGAGGAAACCTCATTTTAAAAAATAGGGCAGTTATTAATAGTATTACCTAAGTCAATGACAGCTAAGCACCGTTAATAACAACTGTATAATAGTATAGCAAATTTTAGTGCGGCTCGTTGTGCGTTAACGTATTCTCTTGTTTCACATCTATCACTTACCAGTGGTATTTAGAGTGTGCCATCTAGAGTTTGGAGAGCGTTTAGAGTTTTTTATCAGCACGTAATGCTTTCATCGCTGGTGTCTGTACCACCTGCCAGTCATCGATATCATCATCAGCAGCTTCGTTAGACACATCGTCAGAACTCTTTGCTTTTACATCGTCAGCTAGTACCACAAACATGGCTGCTAGATTTTGTGTTTTAGCGAGGTCTAGTGCTTTGTGATAAGGCATCGCGGTAAGAGCAGTTGCCCACGCATCCGCCAATGCAACCGAATCAGCTGCGACAGTAACTGAAGGTGCACCGCCTGCAATAGGGTTGCCCGTTGTCGGATCGATAGTATGGCTATAGCGTTTGCCATCGAATATGACGGAGTTGCGATAGTTGCCAGAGGTCGCCAGATGCATTTGGCTAGCCGTGTTTTTGGGTTGACGAATAGCAGATATGGTTTGGCGTTCGCTGACGGTGCTGCCTTCGATAGGAGCATCAATCGCAATTTGCCATGGCTGCTGCTGGTTGTTCACGCCAGAGGTGGCAATTTCACCGCCGATCTCAACCATATAGTTACGAATTTGATAATCATCTCTCAACACGTCAGCGATGACATCGACGCCATAACCTTTGGCAACAGCAGAAAAATCTAAGCCAACGCCGTCTTTGGTTTTATAGATAGTGTCGTCTTTCTTTATGATGCTCTCAAAATCGACCAATGCTTTTGCTTGCGCAATCTCAACGGCAGTTGGCGGACTTTGTAGACGCTCGACTGTCATGGTACTTCCAAAGCCCCACGTGTTTACGAGTGGCATAACAGTAGGATCAAAAGCGCCGCCAGATTGCTGATAGACAATTTTTGACACATCTAGCACACGACTAAAATCAGCATCGATAGTGATAGGTTTGTCTTTGCCCAACCGATTGAACGTAGATATCGTTGAGTCGTTTTGATAAGTAGACATACTATCGTTAATTTGTTTCAGGCGCTCGTCTACCGCAGCTTGTATGACAGCTTCGTCCGCATCATCAGGCAATTGATAGCTAATATGGTAGCTCGTTCCCATCGTCTCACCGATCAGATAGTTATAGTCTGGGGTTTGCTGGCAAGCGCTGAGACCTAAAGTACTAGCAAGGCTGACGACGCTTACTAAGGTAAGGTGTAGAGATTTTTTGGAAGATAAGCTGGATATAGTGTTTTTCATAATATTTTCGGTATGGCGTAGAAATGAGTAGGGTGTAAAACAAGCCACGCTCATTTTACACCCCTTGAACCCAAAAATACCAACGAAGGCACCATTCAGCGACAATTCGTTCGGTTGAGCGAATTATTTCACTTGTGACTCACGTATGAGCTTATAGAGTTTTGGTGGAGAGACGCGGTTGACCCGTGTGGCCAGTTTTTCTTTACGACCAGCGACGATGATATATTCTTCTCCCTTGGTGAGCGCCTTCACGACTTGTTTGGCAAACTCAGTCGCAGTTAGACCATTATTGGTCGCTTCATCCATCGTACCCTGTGCGCTACCGTCGCCAGTCAACGCATTGATAGAGATGTTGGTCTGAATAAACCCGGGGAATATCGTGGCTACTTCGATACCTTGGTCATGTAGCTCAGCTCGCAAACTGTTTGCCCACATATGCAGCGCTGCCTTGGCTGCTCCATAAGCTCCGCGATATTGTGTACCCAATAGGCCTGCCACACTTGAAACCATCACGATTTTGCCGCCACCTTGTGCAATCATGTCAGGCAATGCCAATCTAGTAAGGCGCGTCTGAGCAAAATAATCTATTTCCATGATTTGGCGTTCAACTTCTTCAACCGTGTCCATGATGAGCGAACGCTGACTGATACCAGCATTATTGATGAGCCAGTCGATTTTCCCCGCCCGAGCTTTAGCAGTGTCATAAGCTTCTTTGGCTTGATTGGCATCACTGATATCAAAAGGAACGACGATATGTTTGTTAGCGCGTTTGCAGCTGCTTTTGACCGCCTCTAACTTATCACTGTCACGTCCACTTAGAATAATCCTAGCGCCGCGCTTGGCGAAGGCAACGGCTAATGCTTGTCCAATACCGCTAGAAGCACCAGTAATCCAAATGGTCAAATCTTTGTATTTCGTTTTCATAAGAGTCCTTTCTTAGTGTTTAGATAGTCCATAATATAGGATAATAAAGCGACTCTACTAGCTAGATTTGTAGCCTACAAAGCCACGACTATGTGTAAAAATCGCACAAAAAAAGAGCCTCAATTGAGACTCTTTTTTTATTCTTAGATTTGTGCTGTTAGATAAAGTATCTAACTTAACCACCGAAATCATCAAGCATGATGTTTTCGTCTTCCACGCCCATGCTGTGTAGCATGTCGATTACGGCAGCGTTCATCATCGGTGGCCCACACATGTAGTATTCACAGTCTTCTGGGTTTGGATGATCTTTCAGATAGTTTTCGAGCAGTACGTTATGGATAAAGCCTGTTGGACCTTCCCAGTTATCTTCTGGTAATGGGTCAGACAGTGCAACATGCCACTCAAAGTTATCGAATTCTTCTTCTAGCTGATCATAGTCTTCAACGTAGAACATCTCACGAATAGAACGAGCACCATACCAGAAGCTAATCTTACGATCAGTGTTCAAGCGTTTGAGCTGATCAAAGATATGTGAGCGCATTGGAGCCATACCAGCACCACCACCGACAAAGATCATTTCAGCTTCGGTCTTCTTGGCAAAGAACTCACCATAAGGACCTGAAACCGTCACTTTGTCACCAGGTACTAAGCTAAATACCCATGAAGACATTTTGCCTGGTGGAATACCGTCAGGACCACGTGGCGGTGGACTTGCGATACGGATGTTAAATTTGATGAGGCCTTTCTCTTCAGGATAGTTAGCCATTGAGTAAGCACGGATAACAGGCTCATCAACTTTTGAGACATAGTTGAAGATACCGAATTTTTCCCAGTCTTCTCTATATTCTTCATCAACCACAAAGTCTTTGTAGTGCACTTCGTGCGGTGGCGCTTCCAACTGTACATAACCACCAGCGCGGAAGTTTACTTCTTCGCCTTCTGGAATTTTTAGTACCAGCTCTTTAATGAAAGTGGCAACGTTATCGTTAGAGATAACTTCACATTCCCATTTCTGTACATCAAAGAACTCAGGGTCAATCTCAATTTTCATGTCTTGCTTAACAGCTACCTGACAAGCTAAGCGCATGTGATTGCGGATTTCACCTTGAGTAAAATAGCCTTCTTCGGTGGGCAAAATAGAACCACCACCTTCAATAACGCGGCAACGACACTGCGCACAAGTACCACCACCACCACAAGCTGAAGATAAAAATATACCTTCGCCCGCTAGCGTTTGTAGTAGTTTGCCGCCAGCTGGTGTCACCACATCATTATCGGGATTATCATTAATATGGATAGTGACATCGCCTGAACTGACCAGTCTTGAGCGCGCCGCCAAAATAATAGCGACGAGGCCCATGATGATCAAGGTAAACATAGCAACGCCACCAATCGCCGTAGCGTAATCCATGGTAGGTATCCTTAATCTATGGGGTAGGGGTGTGGGGGCATAATCTATGCTGTACCCAAACCTCTACCGAATAAATGAATTAAATAAGTCAAATAGCTAATGAAAGCTTTGAGCTTAGCGGTTTAGATGGACATACCACCGAACGACATAAAGCCGAGCGACATAAGACCAACCGTGATAAAAGTAATACCAAGACCACGCAGCGGTGCTGGAATATCTGAGTATTTTAGCTTTTCACGGATACCCGCCAATGCTGTAATAGCAAGTGCCCAACCAAAGCCTGCACCCACACCATAGACAACAGATTCACCAAAGTTATAGTCACGCTCAACCATAAATAGTACACCACCCAAGATGGCACAGTTTACGGTGATTAGTGGTAAGAATACCCCAAGTGCGTTATATAGACTCGGTACAAACTTGTCCAAGAACATCTCTAGGATCTGTACGGTGGCTGCAATCAAACCGATATAACTTAGCAATCCTAAGAAGCTCAAGTCGATATCAGGGAAACCTGCCCATGCCAGCGCACCATCTTTTAGGATGAACTGGAATAGTAAATTATTTAGTGGAACGGTAATTGCCATTACGACAACAACCGCAACACCTAGACCAATCGCTGTAGAGACTTTTTTGGATACGGCCAAAAAAGTACACATGCCTAAGAAGTAGGCAAGCGCCATGTTCTCAATAAAGACTGAGGTTATAAATAAACTAACATAATGTCCCATTAGTGACCGCCTCCATGTGCCATGCCTTTAGACTGCGGCTTCATTACAAACTCAGCTTCTTCAACTTGTTCTGGTTTCCAGATACGGACAACAGCGATGAACAAACCAATGATAAAGAACGCTGATGGTGGTAACAGTAATAGACCGTTTGGTATGTACCAACCGCCATCAGTGACTGGCTGTAGAATCGTAATACCGAACCAAGTACCAGCGCCCAATAGCTCACGGATAGTTGCGACGAATAGTAATACTGCTGAGTAACCAAGACCGTTACCAATACCGTCTAAAAAGCTTGGGACTGGTGGGTTGCTCATAGCAAATGCTTCAGCACGGCCCATAACGATACAGTTCGTGATAATCAGACCAACGAAAACTGACAAACCTTTACTGACGTCATAAGCCACTGCTTTTAGTACCTGATCAACCAAGATAACCAACGAAGCAATAATCGTCATCTGTACGATGATACGAATGCTTGATGGAATCTGCTTACGGATAATCGAGATAAAGAAGCTTGAAAATGCCGTTACCAAGGTCAATGCCACACACATGACCATAGCGTTAGCCATGCTGGTGGTGACAGCCAATGCCGAACAGATACCAAGGATCTGTAAGGCAATAGGGTTATTATCAAAGATAGGCGTGGTTAAAATGCTTTTAGTGTCAGCCATGTTATGCCTCCTTGCCGTTTGCTACTGGTAGCTTGGCTGCCAATTCGGTTTTAGGTTGAGCTGCCAGCTTTGATTGATTTGCTTGCGTATCTGCACCTTCAACCGTTTGGCCGCTCTTTTCGCGTAGCGTATCTAGATAAGGCTTATAACCTTGCTCGCCTAACCAAAACTGAATCATGTTGCTGACGCCGCGGCTAGTCAATGTTGCACCGCTGATGCCATCAACCCAGTTCTCTTTTGGGTTACCAGCTTTGGTTACACCAGTGGCAACGTTACCATTCTCGTCATAAGACTCGATACCGCTCCACTTTGCACGCCACTCTGGCTCTTCGATACGAGCGCCAAGACCTGGAGTTTCTTTATGCTCGTAGAAACTGATACCTTTGATGGTATTCATGTCACTTTCGAGCGTTAAGAAACCATAGATAGTGCCCCATAGACCGTAGCCCTGAATTGGCAATACAACCGTTTCTGGCTGACCTGCGTCATCATTTTTGACATAGACTTTGGCGTATTTTGGCTTACGACCAATACCAGCAGGATCGTTGTCACCCAAGTCTTCACTTAGAGCTTGGTTTTTCGTCGCTTGACTGGCGTCATAAGCATTACGATCAGGGATACCAGCAGTTTTTAGCGCATCGTCATCGAGATAAGTACCTTCGTTCAGATCAATGATTTTTACTTCAAAGTCTTTAAAACGTTCGGCGACATCATCTGCTGTATCAGACTCAGCGTCATACATATCAGCCGCGACTAAGATGTTTTTGTTGCGATCTAAACGTGCGTTTTCAACTTGCGCAGGCTTTAGACCAACAGCCACTGCTGAGACCAACACTGAACACACCAAGCATAGCGTCAAAGCCACACTGATGGTTTTCGCGTTATTACTTTTGGGCTTGGACATAGCGAACCCTCCGAGCGGTTTGGCGTTTGATATTTGCTTGAGTCACAAAGTAATCAAACAATGGAGCAAATAAGTTGGCGAATAGAATGGCCAGCATGATGCCTTCTGGGAAAGCAGGGTTGATGACGCGAATCAATACGGTCATAAAACCAATCAAGATACCGTAAGCCCAGCGGCCTTTGTTTGTATGCGCAGCTGATACTGGATCGGTTGCCATAAATACAGCACCGAAAGCAAAGCCACCGATAACCAAGTGCCAGTAGAACGGCAAGCTCATCATCATGTTGTCTTCAGAACCAATCATGTTGAACACAAGAGACGTAGCAATCAGACCGACCACACAACCTGCCATAATGCGCCAAGAAGCGATACGCGTCCATAGCAACACTGCAGCACCCATTAGGATAGCCAGCGTCGATACTTCACCGATACTACCTTGCATATTACCTAAGAATGCATCACTCCACGTGATCGCATTACCATAGACGTCGACGAAGTCCTGAGGAACCACACCAAGTGCTGCAAGGCCAAGAGGGGTTGCACCTGAGAAACCATCTACTGCTGTCCATACTGAGTCACCAGACATATAGGCTGGATAAGCAAAGTATAAGAATGCACGACCCGATAGGGCAGGGTTAAGGAAGTTCTTACCAGTACCACCGAACACTTCTTTTGCGACGACCACACCAAAGATAATACCTAGGGCAACTTGCCATAAGGGAATATCAGGTGGTAGACATAATGCAAATAGAACTGAAGTCACAAAGAAACCTTCGTTGACTTCGTGTCCACGGACGACAGCAAAGATAATCTCACAGAGAATACCTACCGCAAACGTCACAATATAAATAGGTAAAAACTGCATCGCACCATAGACAAAGCTGGCCCAGATACTGTCTGGGTTATAGCCTGCCATGCTAGTGATCACAGTACGCCAGCCTTCAGGCTGTAAGCCAAGCTGAGCGATAGCGGTTAGTGCTTGATGACCAATGTTGTACATACCCCAAAACATTGCTGGGAAGGTACATAGCCATACGGTAATCATAATACGCTTTAGGTCAATCCCGTCACGTACATGCGATGACGCATAAGTGGTTGAGCTTGGTTGACGTAAGAACGTATCAAACATCTCAAAAATAGCGTAGTACTTTTCGTGTTTGCCGCCTTTGGTGAAAGATGGCTCCATACGATCGAACATATTGTGTAAAAATTTCATCGTGGTTAGCCCTCCAGCTCAATGCGCGTTAAGTTATCACGCAAAATATCACCGAATTCATATTTGCCAGGAGATACAAAGGTGCATAGTGCCAAATCTTCTTCGTCCAGTTCAAGCACGCCCAAATCTACAGCGCTAATGATGTCTTCGACAATCAATGCACGTAGTAATTGAGTTGGTAGGTAATCTTGTGGCATGACTTCTTCATAGACACCGATTGGTACCATCGCTCGTGGTGAGCCGTTACTTGTCGTAGTAAAGTTGTATTTTTTGCCACCAAAAAACTGCGAAATATAGATAGGCAGTTTTGAGAAGCGGTTTTTACCTGGAGTAAAGAAATGGAACGCAGGACGCTCACGGCCTTCAGTCAATACACTGATCTGATTGTGAAAACGACCCAGATAGGCGATGTTTTCAAACACTTTGCGACCAGACAATACTGAACCTGAAATGATACGGTTCTCGCCAGCAGCCAGTTTACCTTTGGTTAATGCAGTAACATCAGCACCACGTTCAGTCATAACCAGATGCGGGTTAGTGACAGCAGGACCTGCTAAGCTCACCATGCGGCGCGTATATAGACGGCCTGTCGTAAACAATTTACCGATGGCAATCACGTCTTGATAACCAATCGTCCATACGGTCACACCGCGGCTGATAGGGTGCAAGAAATGAATATGCGTACCAGCAAGACCAGCTGGATGCCTACCAGCAAAACCATGATACTCAGTGACATTATTTGCTGCAGTTTTTGCAACTGGCGTCAGTTGGGTATCGCCATGATGGCAGACAAAGGTCTTTGGACTAAGCGTAGATAATACAGCAAGTCCATCATTGAACGCTTGTAGCTGCTCATTGATCACAAGCATCGGGTCAAATGCAAGTGGATTGGTATCCATTGCTGTGACAAAGATAGCATGTGGACGAGCGCCGATTTCGGGTGCGCGGCTATAAGGACGCGTACGGAACGCCGTCCATTCGCCAGAGGCAATCAGTTGGGTTTCAACGACTTCAGAGTCTAGGTCAGCAAGCTGCTGTGAGTCATAGCGCTCAAAGTCTACTTCTTCACCATTGGGGTCGACCGCAATCACAAGACTCTCAAACACTCGACGTTCGCCACGTTTAACAGCGACGACCTTACCGGCAGCAGGGGCAGTGTAGATCACGCCAACACGTTTTTTGTCTTCATAAACGGGCTGACCTTTGGCTACAATGTCACCTTCTTTGACATTCATAGTGGGCTTCATGCCCACATAATCATAGCCAACAAGTGCTACATGTGTCGGTTGGTGCTCAGATATCTCGCGGGAGGGTTCACCAGTGATGGGCAAATCCAAACCTTTTTTGATGGTAATCATAAGCGAAAACTTAGTCCATAGTCTAAAACGATACCAGACGTCCTGTTTGGTATATCGGTAGCATGAACGTTTGTATCACTCAACAAAGCCTTCAATCGTCTATTTCCTTTATAGTGAAATAGGGATGAAAGCTCTGTGAAGACAATACATGATCATAACTACTAGTAAGAGTATTAACGCTGACCTTAGACTCCTTAACAACACGTTAATGTCTTATTCGAATTACCAAAGTGGCGACTGGCTACCAAGGTGTATGCTAAAACCGTTTCATCGAAACCAATCGCTACAGCACATGGCTAAAAGAGACTGGTTTAAATACAAATGGCTTTATCACACGTTTCATTGAAATTTAAAACTTGTAACACCAGTATGTTTGACCATCTCTCGTTTACGAATACCGTTTACAGATATTCGATAGAATAAGAGTGTGGCCAAATAACGATCTATTAAGGTAGATGATATACTGGTTAAAAGACAAACTAGCTAAGCAACTGATAAGCAAACCTCACTTATTATAAGATGCTATAGTTTTAATCGTAACGGTTCTAATATAGTTAGCTAGTGATAGGGACTTGCAAGACATCTAATTAAGGTTAAATACCGCAGAATCGATGGTTTAGAGACTATTGGTTGAGATTTTTCAGATAGTCCTTTTTAGCAATTTCTTGGCCAATATTTTATTGGCGTATTGAGCGATTGCTCGATCCATCCTGATCACCATGCTGTATTAGTGAGTCGTAACAACTCCACAAAAAGCGTAACACATGGTTACTATCACATAGAAACAAATAAAAATTTACCTAGGATTATACGCTAAATTGACCTAAAATTGCCAGCCAGTAATAGAATTTAACGATTGTTGGTAGTGATTCTACGTACTAAAACTTATGGTTATGATTTTCTAGTTTCTGTCTTTCTTATTTGTATTCAAACAGATTGCTAACTTAGCGATGTCTTAGTTTTCGATCTGTCCATAATTTATGCTACTTTTAAGCAGCGTTTTCTCTCGTTATTTGATGCTTCGATAACGTTTCATTCTCAAAATTTTAATTTACTAAATTTATTGCCAATCTTGTGCTTTATAAGGAATGCTATATGTGTGCTGTGCCCGTCATTATCCCGGCTATTGATTTAAAAGATGGTAAGTGTGTACGTTTAAAACAAGGCCGTATGGAAGATGATACGGTGTTCTCTGATGACCCAGTTGCCATGGCAGCGCGTTGGGTAGATGAAGGCGCTCGTCGCTTACATTTGGTTGATTTGAATGGTGCTTTTGATGGCGTGCCAGTACATAGACAAGTGGTCAATGATATCACTAAAGCCTACCCTAACTTGCCTATTCAATTGGGTGGCGGTGTACGCAACATGAATACCATCGAGCAGTATATTACCGCAGGCTTGACGTATATCATTATCGGTACAAAAGCCGTTGAAGATCCTAATTTTGTCGCTGAAGCTTGCCGCGAATTTGCAGGGCATATCATCGTCGGTATCGATGCTAAAGACGGTATGGTAGCCACTCATGGCTGGGCAAACGTGACAGATACTAAAGCGACCGAACTTGCTAAGCGCTTTGCAGATGTCGGCGTGTCATCAATCGTTTATACTGATATCGCCCGCGATGGCATGATGCAAGGCGTTAACGTTGAACAAACCGTTAATTTGGCGCGTGAAGGCGGACTACCTGTGATTGCATCAGGTGGCGTTACCGATATGAAAGATATCGAGCTGTTAAAGCCGTATGGTGATTGTATCGAAGGTATTATTACCGGTCGTGCTATCTATGAAGGCACGTTGAATTTGAGCGAAGCGCAGCTTTATTTGGATAGCTAAATAAAGCTAGGCAGCTAATTGTCAGCAATCAGCTAAGCGAGAAAAATCCATAAAAAATAAAGGATGCTTATGGCCACTTACATTGACCGTCCAATAATACGCAGTTCTATAAAAGCGTGGGGTCAAATAGTGTTGCTACTAAGCATCCTTTTTGCGTTTTCAGCGCATGCTGCCAGTGAAGAAATTTCTGGTATCTCAGCAGCACTAGGTATAGAGACAACTGAAGGTGTAGAGACGATAGAGGAAAGCGTATCTAACGATAATTCTGCCACATCAGAAAATGAGACATCAAAAGTTGAAACCACAGAACTTGACAGCTCATTGCCAACGCCTGCTCCACCGCCAGTAATCAGTGGCGAAAGCACTAATAATGCTCAAATCGAGACCACACCAACACCGCAAAAAGACAACGACATTCGTCAACGTATCAGCGGTATTTTCTCTGAAATCGAAGGCTTACAAGCCGTCAATGTTAGTGTCACCCAAGGGGTCGTTACCCTAACGGGAGAAACAGCCAACGAAAAAAAAGCACAGCAAGCGATTAATTTAACCAATCGTCTAACAGATGTCGTCACTGTAGAAGACAGAATTAACCGCACGCTAGATGTTCAAGAGAATGTCTCAACGGTCTATCAAGGTTTAAAAGCGCAGGTGACGAATCTTGTGAAGGCGCTACCACTACTATTGGTCGGCATCGTTATATTTGCCTTGGTAGCATGGTTTGGCAGTTGGTTATCTAATCGCAAAAAGATGTGGCAACGTCTAACGCCCAATCCATTTGTCGCTGAGCTGCTGTCACAAACGGTCAAAGTCATCTTTATTATCTTTGGTCTGATTCTAGGACTAAGTCTGATAGGTGCAGAGACTATTTTAGGTACATTGCTTGGTGGTGCAGGTGTCATTGGTATTGCGGTTGGTTTCGCAGTCAAAGATACCATTGAAAATTATATCGCTTCACTAATGCTGAGCATTCGCCAACCTTTTCGGGCCCGTGACCATATCGTAATTAATGGACAAGAGGGCATCGTGGTTCGTTTGACCTCGCGCGCGACGATACTGATGACACTGGATGGTAATCAGCTGCGCATTCCTAATGCTGAGGTCTTTAAAGGTACCATTCTAAATTACACCAAAAATCCTGAGCGCCGATTCACCTTTGAGCTAGGCGTTGATGCCAATGATGATCCTTTAGCAGCAATCAAAGTCGGGTTAGATGCGATACATACGCTGGCGTTTGTCTTGAATGAACCAAAGGCAATTGCGGTCATTACCAATGTGGGTGATTCTAATATTGTTTTGGAATTTCAGGTTTGGGTAGATCAATCAGAGACTGACTTTGCCAAAGCACGCAGTATCGCCATTCGTGAGACCAAGCACGCACTAGAAGACAAAGGCTTTAGCTTACCTGAGCCTATCTATCGTCTGCGCTTTAACAACAAGTTAGAAAAAGCCTTTGAACACATGCAAAGCAGTGCCAACAATGCTAATAATGTTCAATCTGATATAACGATTACGCCGACTATCCCTGAACCTGCTGAAACAAATCAGGTCAGCGAGAGCCATACGGATGACCAAGATAAAAAACAAGCCAAGGCTCGAGCCAAAACCATTTTGCAAGGTCGCAGTGCTAATGAGGTTCTCGACGCCCGTCCTGACGACAAGCTGATGGAAAAGGTTGAGCAAGAGATTGCTCAAAGCTCAGATGAGACTGATTTATTGAATAATAATAGCCCGCAAGAATAGGTATTAGGCGTTAAATAAGGTTTAGGCATAAAAAGTGCAACAGAATCTATATTTGGTGGTTATTCAAATACGGGGCTTTTTATGGAAATGAAACACGTTATTATCTTTGCAGTAATTGGTATTGTGGCATTGCTTGGCTTTAACATTATCAATGGCAATAGTCGTGAACAAAATAGAGAGATTGCAACCAGTAGTGTAGCGGATGAACAGCCTGATTCTACAGTAGCTACCTCTGATACAGATATTACTAGCCAGCCACTTAGTCAACAGCCGAAAGCTATCGTAGATAGTGCTACCAGTAAAATTGACCAAGCACAGCAAGCCGAGCAAGACCGTATAGAGCAATTGGACGATGCGCAATAGGCACAATCACAATAAATAGCTATATCATTGATGATTGAAAAGTACACAGCATAAAAAAGGCTAACGATTACGTTAGCCTTTTTTATTGTATTACAACATTAGTATCCAAGTATCAGTCTAAGCTTAGCTTTTTTTGGCAGCGCCTCTGCGGTTGCTGCTTCTTTTTGCTGGAGTTTTCTTAGGCTGCTCTTTCTTCGGTTGACCTTTTTTGCTTTGGTTCATTGCACTAGATTGCAATTTAGCCTTCAAATCAAAATCAATTTGTAGCAGATCCATGTTGACACCTGCAACCTTCACTTTAACTGAATCGCCCAGCCCAAATAGCGTGCCTTTATCTTTACCGATAAGCTGCTGTTGCTGCTCATCGTAGACAAAGAAGTCATCACCAACGTTTGAGATATGAACCAAACCATCGATATATAAGTCAGTTAATGTGACGAATAGACCAAAGCTAGTAACTGTAGTCACAACGCCTTCGAACTCTTCACCGACATGATCGGTCATATAATGACACTTGAGCCAAGACTCTACATAACGTGATGCTTTTTCTGCACGGCGCTCTGTATCTGATGTTTGTGTACCAGCACCTTCAAGAGAAAAGTCCATAACAGGTTGTTGGCTGTTAGTGACTTTCGCTTTAATCGCACGATGCAGCATCAAATCTGGATAACGGCGAATTGGCGAGGTAAAGTGGCTATATTCGTCATATGCTAAGCCAAAGTGACCAATATTGTCAGGTGCATAGTTTGCTTGCATCATTGAACGCAGCAGCATGCTATGAATACTGATGGCATCTGGTCTATCTTTAGTCGCTTCGATAATGCGTTGATAATCCGCTTGCGTTGGATTCTCTTCTGGGAATGGTAAGCCAAAGTTTTTCGCATATTCATGAATACGCATCGACTTCTCATTATCAGGCTTATCATGGTTACGATATAAAACTGGTAACTCATGCTTAAGCGCAAAGTTTGCCGCACAAGTATTGGCAAGCAACATACATTCTTCGATTAGCTTCTGAGAGTCGCCACGAGTGCGTGGTAAAATCGCTTCGATTCCGCCTTTCTCATTGAACTTGATATACGTCTCAACCGTTTCAAACTCCATTGCATGACGTTCTTCACGCTTTTTAAGCAGTAGCTCATACAATTGATGTAACGTATCAACAGATTTTTTAACGTCTTTATTACCTGTTAATGATTTAGGTAATCTCTTATCATTCGGGTTCACAAGATAATCATTTACTTGATTATAGGTGAGACGGGCTTGTGAGTGCATCACTGATGGATAGAACTCATATCCAGTCACTTTACCAGCGCGTGATATCTTGATATCAGCAACCATACATAAGCGATCTAGATTAGGGTTCAGTGAACACAGACCGTTAGATAACACTTCAGGCAACATCGGAATCACGCGATGCGGGAAGTATACTGAAGTACCACGCTCATAGGCATCTTGGTCAAGTGGTGAATTCGGTGTCACATAATAGCTGACATCCGCAATCGCAACCACAACACGGTAGTTACCACCAGAGCGCTTTTCAGCAAATACAGCATCATCAAAGTCACGAGCATCTTCACCATCGATAGTGACAAGCGGTAGATGACGTAAGTCTGTGCGACCTTTTATGTCTTTCTCAGTTGGCTCTTGATAGTCATCAGCTTGTTTAAGCGCAGCTTCGCTAAAATCTGATGGAATATCATAGTTGAGCAGGGTAGTCTCAATAATCAATTCACGATCATTATCGTCAGACAGAACTTCAGTGATTTTACCAGTGGCAAATTCATGCTGGTTTGGCCAGTCAATGATATCGACTTTAACAGGAGCGCCTTGTTTGATATTTAGCGACTGAACATTGTCATCAGTAACCGTAATCGGTTGATGATTGTTTGGGCTACCAAGCTCAACACAATAGCCGTCTTCATCACGAGCAAGTGTACCGATAAAGTTGTTTTGACGACGTTCGACAACATCGACGATACGCCCTTCGGTACGTCCACGATTGTCTGTCGAAGTGCCGACGGCTGCTACCGTATCGCCATTGAATACCCAGCGCATTTGTTTTTCATGCAAAAACAAATCTGGCATATCACTTAGCACCACAAATCCAAAACCTTTTGGATGTGCAGAAACTGTACCTGAGACGATATCTTGCTTGGTCACTGTGCGATAGCGATAAGGACGACCATCACGATTTACTTGGCCATCACGCGCCATTGCTTTTAGGCGATTGCCCAAAGCATCAAACTGATCAGGGTCATCAATGTTAAAGGCTTTTGCCAATTGTTGATGCGTGACTTCCCCATGCTCGTTAATCGTGCTGAGTATCAGCTCACGACTAGGAATCGGGTTGTCATATTTTTTTGCCTCACTTGAGGCGTTTGGATCATTCCAACTCATAAATTACCGTATCTATTTTTAAAATTATTAATAGTGGCTATCTTAACACGAACGACGTCGCAATATCTTGCGTCAATTGTCTTATGTGTATTCGGTAGCAGGAAGCGGTCAGTTTTCTAGCGACCGCTATAGGGATAAATCAAATATCAATATCGACATTGCTAGATTGGTTAGTGATTTTTTTACTATCCAACTCTTTTGAGACTTCTAATACCGTAGTCTGATTTGATTTATCCAAGTATTTTTGTGCTTTATCTACTTCAGTGGTCAGTGTATTGACCGTTTGCTTCATATTCTCTAGCGCTTCAATTTTGTAATTACTAATCATATCCATAGTGTCATAGACATTATTGAAGGCATTTTGCAGTTTATCAAGCTCAATGCTACTGCTAGTCGCCTGCTCATGAATCTCACCTGACTGACGTTTAAGCATCGCTGACGTTGATTCAATCAAACTGCTGGTGGTTTTATTCAATGCAGTGATTTGATCTAGTACCAATTTTTGATTGGTCATTGCTTGTGCGACGACAACAGCCGTGCGTAATGCAGACACAGTAGTCGTGGTTGCGCGATCGACCCCTTTGATCAGCTCTAAGTTATTACGGCGAATAGTATCAAGCGCCAAATAGCCTTGTACATTCACTGCTAACTGAGTTAAAAAATCAGTGTTTTTTTGACGGACATAAAACAACATCTCTTCTTTAATGATGCGGACTTTTTCTGGATCTGTTGCTTCTATCGCATAGACCTTTTGCTCAAGTTGCTCATCAATCTTTTTGCCAACGTAGACATATTGACGAATAGACTGCATCAGCTCCCACATATTGACTTTTTCTTGCTCAATCATCGCATTGTCTTTGAGCAATTCATCTTTACCATTATAGAGACTGGTAACGACCGCATTGATATGTGATTGCGCTGATTCATATTGGCGAAAATAATCTTGTACTTTGTTGCCGAACGGAATGAGACCGAACAACTTGCGCGAGCTGGTCAGCTCTTTTTTGCTCGGATCTAAGTCTTCGACAATCCCGCGTAGTTCTGTCAACGATTTGGCGATAGGGGAATTATCAAATAAGCTGTCATTAAGACTTTTTGCGGGCAAATCTAACATTCGGTTAGATACTTGTGCAGATTCGCGAATCTCTTTGGTACCTAGATTATGAATAGACTGCACGTTCTGTCGAAACTCATCGCTATTCACAGAGTTGGTAATCACATGATCAACAAAAGCATCAACCTTGGCATCGAGCTCAGGAATTTGGCTTTCATCCAATTTGACCATCTGATCTGCTTCACTTTTCTGTATTTCTTTAACAGGTTCAGGTGCTGTTAGAGAGATACTGGGAGTTGTAGCGTTTTCTGGTGGTGTCAATTCTTGCATGAAATATCCTCTGATATCGGAGAAGGGAAGTGTTTTTTGTCAACGACTCTGACAGTCGTGGTATACATTGTTTTTATTTATACACTTAGCTTTTACACACTTATAGATTTGTCTTTAGCTCGTACTAACTTCTATCAAATAATCACTAGTTACTGCTAAATACTAACTAGTAAATATAACTAGACCTTTAGATTACCGTGTAATCAGAAAGTTGAGAAGGTGGATTTTGTAAAATAGCGTCAGTCAATGATGCTAGGCTATTTATGTTCATTACAGTATTTTTTGAGTCCACATAATAAAAAACCATCAATATCCCGCAGCATATTGATGGTTAGAGTTATAAATAGCTATATAGACTAACAGCCACCACTCAAAGCAATCCAATAGACAGATTACTTTTTCTTAGTGGGTCCAAGCAGCATACCCATCTGACGACCTTCCATCTTAGGGTACTGTTCGACGTTTGAGATATCAGCAGTATCTTCAATGATACGATCAAGTTGTTTGCGACCGATATCTTGGTGCGCCATTTCACGTCCGCGGAAACGGATGCTAATTTTAACTTTGTCTTGATCTTCCAAGAAGCTCACGATTTTTCTCAGTTTAACCTGATAATCGGCCTCTTCGGTACTAGGACGTAGCTTCATCTCTTTAAGCTGAGTCTGCTTTTGGTTTTTCTTAGCTTCTTTAGCCTTTTGCTTTTGATCATAGAGGAAATGCTTATAATCCATGATCTTACATACTGGCGGCTTAGCTTCAGGAACTAATTCAACCAAATCTAGATTTTCATCACGTGCCGCTTTCATCGCGGTTGCGATATCAACCACGCCCATTTGCTCGCCATCTTCTTTAACGAGACGGACTTCTTTGACATTGATATCTTCGTTGATGTTCAAACGGTTGGACTGTTTAATAGGTATTACTCCTCATCTGTTTTTGGGGTCTGTCGGCCTTTGTTACTGACAGCGGTCTGTACTAATGTAATAAATTCAGAAACACTCATCACGCCAAGGTTCTCACCTTCGCGAGTTCGGACGTTAACACTGCCCGATTCGACTTCTTTATCCCCTAATACTAGCATATAGGGAATACGTTCTAATGTTTTCTCTCGTATCTTAAATCCAATCTTTTCGTTACGCAAGTCGCTAATAGCGCGCAAACCTGCATTTTTAAGCTCGCTAACCACGTTTTCACATGCATCAGCTTGCTTATCGGTGATATTCATGACCACAACTTGCTGCGGTGCTAGCCATACTGGCATCCAACCGGCATAGTTTTCGATCAAAATACCGATGAAGCGCTCAAATGAACCTAAGATTGCACGGTGCAACATAATAGGTACTTCACGATCGTTCTGCTCATTAACGAACTCAGCATCGAGACGTTCAGGCATGTTTGGATCAACTTGAATGGTACCGCACTGCCAAATACGTCCTAAAGAATCCTTTAGACTGAACTCAATCTTTGGACCATAGAATGCACCTTCGCCAGGTAAGTAATCCCAGTCTAGTCCTGAGCTATCAAGCGCATCTGCTAGCGCTTTTTCTGCAAAATCCCAAGACTCGTCGCTACCGACACGTTTTTCAGGACGAGTAGAAAGCTTCATAATAATGTTATCAAAGCCAAAATCTTCATAGACAGCAAGCGTTAGCTTAATAAAGTCAGCAACTTCTTGTTGAATTTGTGCCTGTGTACAGAAGATATGCGCATCATCTTGAGTAAAACCACGTACGCGCATCAAACCATGCAGTGAACCCGATGGCTCGTTACGATGACAAGAACCAAACTCAGCCATACGCAGTGGCAAGTCACGATAAGATTTTAGACCTTGATTAAACACTTGCACGTGACAAGGACAGTTCATTGGTTTTACCGCATAATCGCGATTTTCACTAGAAGTCGTGAACATATTGGTTGCATAGTTGCCCCAATGTCCTGAGCGCTCCCACAAACTGCGATCAACGATTTGAGGAGTTTTAATCTCCTCGTAGCCATTATCGTATTGTACTTTGCGCATATATTGCTCAAGTACTTGATAAATCGTCCAACCATTGGCATGCCAGAACACCATACCTGGCGCTTGCTCTTGCATATGAAATAGGTTCAGCGCTTTACCGATTTTACGATGATCACGTTTTTCTGCTTCTTCGATGCGCTGGATATAAGCTTTTAACTGTTTCTTATCAGCCCACGCAGTACCATAGATACGCTGTAACTGCTCGTTTTTCGCATCGCCGCGCCAATAAGCACCTGACATTTTGGTCAGTTTAAATACTTTCAAAAAGCGTGTGTTTGGCACATGCGGGCCACGGCACATATCGACGTATTCTTGGTGATGATACAAGCCAAACGCTTCTTCACCTGGCATATCATTAATAAGTTTTAGTTTATAGTCTTCATTACGTGATTCAAATATCTCAATCGCTTCGGCACGTGGCGTCATTTTTTTGATAACGTCATAATCTTGCTTGATCAGCTCCATCATGCGTTTTTCAATCGCTTCCATATGCTCAGGCGTAAATGGCGTTTCACTAAAGATATCGTAATAAAAACCATCATCAATGACAGGACCAATGACCATCTTCACATCAGGATATAACTGCTTAACAGCATGACCTAACAGGTGAGCGCATGAGTGACGAATAATATCAACACCGTCGTCATCTTTTGGCGTTACGATTTCAACATTGGCATCAGCGACGATAGGATCATGTGCATCTACTAGATGACCATTTACACGTCCAGCAACCGTCGCTTTAGCGAGTCCTGTCCCAATACTTTGCGCCACTTCCATGACTGTTGTATGACCTTCAAAGTCTTTTACACTACCATCGGGTAAAGTAATCGCTACCATAATCTATTCGCCTATTATTGGGTCCGTTGGCAGTGATGATTGCAACCATCAATCATATAACCGTGAGACCACATCAATTATATCTAATCATCGTGATATGTTGTGAGAGGGATGCATTACCTAGAGTCTTACTATGACTATATACGCTAGGACCAATGTAAGGCCTAAAGCCAGTTAATCAATAGCATTGCAGTAAAACGCATTTCGCTATAGAAGCAATATAACAGCCAACATATATAAGTAATGCAGCAAAATACCTATTATAGCAAAAACCGTCTCTCAACACTAGATATCAAGGGATTGCGCGACGACTAATATAAGAGCCATATCTTATGATAAAGGTAGTATCAGATACTGCACTATGTAAGACAATATATTGAAAGCGTCATATAATCCCGAATAACTTAGCTTCTATATAGTGCTAATTATATGAATATCAACATTGAGAAATATTAGAGATAATCTGCTTATGGAGAATACTCAAGAATGACAGGACAAATAAGTCGAGTTATGAAGATCAAACAAGCTTATCTTTATTGAAAATTGGTGAATTAAATCGCATTGCGCACTAGTATTAAAGAAAGTAGAGAACCTCAATTTTATAACCCATTGAAAAAAATAAAGATTTATTCATCTACTAAAATAAGATTAAAAACATTAATAAAACGGGTTGACACAAAAGTTAAACCGTCTATAATACGCACCTCATCAAGACGAGCTGGAAAGCTTATATGTCATTTACATATAAATAACCCAGTTAACTTGTTGAAACAAATTAAAAAAAGAAGTTGACAGACTATTAAAACATGATATGATGGTCAGCTCGCTAAATAGGATAAGCCACATTGGTTGACTTGTTTAGTTTGAAATACTAGCACTGGACGACAGTGTCAGACATTATTTAAAAGCATAACTAAAGAACAACTTGTGTGGATTTTTGCTGATTCAGAATGCTAAAAAATAAAGTTGACTATCTTTTCTTTTCGGGAAGATTATTAACTATAAAAATTATCATTTAAGACAGCAGAAAAACTCAAAGTTAATTCATTACGAACATAATTTTTAGCGATTTTGCCAGATTAGATGAGCCAAGTTTAGAAGCTTCTTTAAAGAGCTTCATAGCAAGATTAAACTGAAGAGTTTGATCATGGCTCAGATTGAACGCTGGCGGCAGGCTTAACACATGCAAGTCGAGCGGAAACGATGGTAGCTTGCTACCAGGCGTCGAGCGGCGGACGGGTGAGTAATACTTAGGAATCTACCTAGTAGTGGGGGATAGCACGGGGAAACTCGTATTAATACCGCATACGACCTACGGGAGAAAGGGGGCAGTTTACTGCTCTCGCTATTAGATGAGCCTAAGTCGGATTAGCTAGATGGTGGGGTAAAGGCCTACCATGGCGACGATCTGTAGCTGGTCTGAGAGGATGATCAGCCACACCGGGACTGAGACACGGCCCGGACTCCTACGGGAGGCAGCAGTGGGGAATATTGGACAATGGGGGAAACCCTGATCCAGCCATGCCGCGTGTGTGAAGAAGGCCTTTTGGTTGTAAAGCACTTTAAGCAGTGAAGAAGACTCTTCGGTTAATACCCGGAGACGATGACATTAGCTGCAGAATAAGCACCGGCTAACTCTGTGCCAGCAGCCGCGGTAATACAGAGGGTGCAAGCGTTAATCGGAATTACTGGGCGTAAAGCGAGCGTAGGTGGCTTGATAAGTCAGATGTGAAATCCCCGGGCTTAACCTGGGAACTGCATCTGAAACTGTTAGGCTAGAGTAGGTGAGAGGGAAGTAGAATTTCAGGTGTAGCGGTGAAATGCGTAGAGATCTGAAGGAATACCGATGGCGAAGGCAGCTTCCTGGCATCATACTGACACTGAGGCTCGAAAGCGTGGGTAGCAAACAGGATTAGATACCCTGGTAGTCCACGCCGTAAACGATGTCTACTAGTCGTTGGGTCCCTTGAGGACTTAGTGACGCAGCTAACGCAATAAGTAGACCGCCTGGGGAGTACGGCCGCAAGGTTAAAACTCAAATGAATTGACGGGGGCCCGCACAAGCGGTGGAGCATGTGGTTTAATTCGATGCAACGCGAAGAACCTTACCTGGTCTTGACATATCTAGAATCCTGCAGAGATGCGGGAGTGCCTTCGGGAATTAGAATACAGGTGCTGCATGGCTGTCGTCAGCTCGTGTCGTGAGATGTTGGGTTAAGTCCCGCAACGAGCGCAACCCTTGTCCTTAGTTACCAGCGGGTTAAGCCGGGAACTCTAAGGATACTGCCAGTGACAAACTGGAGGAAGGCGGGGACGACGTCAAGTCATCATGGCCCTTACGACCAGGGCTACACACGTGCTACAATGGTAGGTACAGAGGGCAGCTACACAGCGATGTGATGCGAATCTCAAAAAGCCTATCGTAGTCCAGATTGGAGTCTGCAACTCGACTCCATGAAGTAGGAATCGCTAGTAATCGCGGATCAGAATGCCGCGGTGAATACGTTCCCGGGCCTTGTACACACCGCCCGTCACACCATGGGAGTTGATTGCACCAGAAGTGGATAGCTTAACCTTCGGGGAGGCGTTCACCACGGTGTGGTTGATGACTGGGGTGAAGTCGTAACAAGGTAGCCGTAGGGGAACCTGCGGCTGGATCACCTCCTTATAGACGCATTCGGTCAGCAAGAATTCACAACAAGTTGTTCTTTAGTTTAAGCTTACGTTTTTAACAAACGTATTAGGGTCTGTAGCTCAGCTGGTTAGAGCACCGTGTTGATAACGCGGGGGTCGGTGGTTCAAGTCCACCTAGACCCACCATTTTACAATGGGGCCATAGCTCAGTTGGTAGAGCGCCTGCCTTGCACGCAGGAGGTCAACGGTTCGACTCCGTTTGGCTCCACCACTACTAAGACGGTTAAGTAAGCTTTAGATGCCAATAAATAAATAGGTATTAAATAGAAACAAGTGATTGTTAATGATTACTTCTTTCTGTTTTATACAGAATCTGTGACTCGACGAGAGCATAGAGACTATTTAAAAACATAGATATGAGTCTGGGTTAAGAAGAGCGTGTTCACGCGCACTTCTTAACCTTAATAACTCACCTCTTAACGACATCAGTTGTTATCCCAGGGGTGAGTTATTAAAAAAAGTAAAGAGAACTGAATCAAGCGTATAAACATAGGTGATATCGTTATCATAATTAGATTGTATGACACTTAGAAGTCGAAAGACTACTTGGGGTTGTATGGTCAAGTAATGAAGCGCACATGGTGGATGCCTTGGCAGTCAGAGGCGATGAAAGACGTGACAGCCTGCGATAAGCTTCGGGGAGGCGGCAATATCCTGTGATCCGGAGATTTCTGAATGGGGAAACCCACTTACCATAAGGTAGGTATCCTAATTTATTAGGAAGCGAACGAGGGGAAGTGAAACATCTCAGTACCCTTAGGAATAGACATCAATTGAGATTCCCCTAGTAGCGGCGAGCGAACGGGGAGAAGCCGATTAATTCTAATGTAGAAGAACAGCGTGGGAAAGCTGACCGTAGTAGGTGATAGTCCTGTATTCGAAACATTAGAGTTAACATATTAAGTAGAGCGGGGCACGAGAAATCCTGTTTGAAGATGGGGGGACCATCCTCCAAGGCTAAATACTCCTGACTGACCGATAGTGAACCAGTACCGTGAGGGAAAGGCGAAAAGAACCCCTGTGAGGGGAGTGAAATAGAACCTGAAACCGTGTGCGTACAAGCAGTGGGAGCCCACTTGTTGGGTGACCGCGTACCTTTTGTATAATGGGTCAGCGACTTATATTCTGTAGCAAGGTTAACCGTTTAGGGGAGCCGTAGGGAAACCGAGTCTTAATAGGGCGTTTAGTTGCAGGGTATAGACCCGAAACCGAGTGATCTATCCATGAGCAGGTTGAAAGTGCCGTAACAGGCACCGGAGGACCGAACCCACTGTCGTTGAAAAGCCAGGGGATGACTTGTGGATAGGGGTGAAAGGCTAATCAAACTCGGTGATAGCTGGTTCTCCCCGAAAGCTATTTAGGTAGCGCCTCGGACGAACACCATTGGGGGTAGAGCACTGTTTCGGCTAGGGGGTCATACCGACTTACCAAACCGATGCAAACTCCGAATACCGATGAGTGATATCCGGGAGACACACGGTGGGTGCTAACGTCCATCGTGGAGAGGGAAACAACCCAGACCGCCAGCTAAGGCCCCAAATTCCTAGTTAAGTGGGAAACGAGGTGGGAAGGCATAGACAGCTAGGAGGTTGGCTTAGAAGCAGCCATCCTTTAAAGAAAGCGTAATAGCTCACTAGTCGAGTCGGCCCGCGCGGAAGATGTAACGGGGCTCAAACTAGGAGCCGAAGCTGCGGATTTGAATTTGTTTTCAAGTGGTAGGGGAGCGTTGTGTAAGCCTGTGAAGGTGTGTTGTAAAGCATGCTGGAGGTATCACAAGAGCGAATGCTGACGTGAGTAACGATAATGCGAGTGAAAAGCTCGCACGCCGGAAGATCAAGGGTTCCAGTCCAACGTTAATCGGGGCTGGGTGAGTCGACCCCTAAGGCGAGGCCGAAAGGCGTAGTCGATGGGAAATCGGTTAATATTCCGATACTTGTTTATAATGCGATGGAGGGACGGAGAAGGTTATGTCAGCCTGGCGTTGGTTGTCCAGGTGAAAGGATGTAGGTTTATAGCTTAGGTAAATCCGGGCTATTCTATACCGAGATCTGATAGCAAGCTGTACTTGTACAGCGAAGTGGCAAATACCATGCTTCCAGGAAAAGCTTCTAAGCAATAGTTATAAACGAATCGTACCCTAAACCGACACAGGTGATCAGGTAGAGAATACCAAGGCGCTTGAGAGAACTCTGCTGAAGGAACTAGGCAAAATGGTACCGTAACTTCGGGAGAAGGTACGCTGTTGATGGTGATAGGACTTGCTCCTTGAGCTGTTGGCAGTCGCAGATACCAGGCTGCTGCAACTGTTTATTAAAAACACAGCACTCTGCAAACACGAAAGTGGACGTATAGGGTGTGATGTCTGCCCGGTGCTGGAAGGTTAATTGATGGGGTTAGCGTAAGCGAAGCTCTTGATCGAAGCCCCAGTAAACGGCGGCCGTAACTATAACGGTCCTAAGGTAGCGAAATTCCTTGTCGGGTAAGTTCCGACCTGCACGAATGACATAATGATGGCAGCGCTGTCTCCAGCAGAGACTCAGTGAAATCGAAATCGCAGTGAAGATGCTGTGTACCCGCGGCTAGACGGAAAGACCCCGTGAACCTTTACTACAGCTTTACATTGAACTTTGACCTGACTTGTGCAGGATAGGTGGGAGGCTTTGAAGCCGAGACGCTAGTCTCGGTGGAGCCAATCTTGAAATACCACCCTGGTCATGTTGGGGTTCTAACTCAGGTATAACAATACCGAGGACAATGTATGGTGGGTAGTTTGACTGGGGCGGTCTCCTCCTAAAGAGTAACGGAGGAGTACGAAGGTGCGCTCAGACCGGTCGGAAATCGGTCGTAGAGTATAAAGGCAAAAGCGCGCTTAACTGCGAGACCCACAAGTCGAGCAGGTACGAAAGTAGGTCTTAGTGATCCGGTGGTTCTGTATGGAAGGGCCATCGCTCAACGGATAAAAGGTACTCTGGGGATAACAGGCTGATACCGCCCAAGAGTTCATATCGACGGCGGTGTTTGGCACCTCGATGTCGGCTCATCTCATCCTAGGGCTGAAGCAGGTCCTAAGGGTATGGCTGTTCGCCATTTAAAGAGGTACGCGAGCTGGGTTTAGAACGTCGTGAGACAGTTCGGTCCCTATCTACCGTGGGCGTTGGAAATTTGAGAGGATCTGCTCCTAGTACGAGAGGACCAGAGTGGACGAACCTCTGGTGTTCGGGTTGTCACGCCAGTGGCATTGCCCGGTAGCTACGTTCGGATGGGATAACCGCTGAAAGCATCTAAGCGGGAAGCCCACCTCAAGATTAGATTTCCCTAAAGAGCCGTTCAAGACTAGGACGTTGATAGGCAGGGTGTGGAAGCGCAGCGATGCGTGTAGCTAACCTGTACTAATTGCTCGTTTGGCTTGACCATACAACACCCAAGTGGTTTGTATACAAGTCTAATTAATCTATCTTGTATAGCTCAGGCTATAGAATAAAGAAAGAACATTTCGATATCACCTTTAACCTTGATTCAGTTAGGTTACAAGTTGATCGACAACAAGCTCAAACTTGATGTCAATAAAAACAATAACAGACTCATATCTAACCCCCTTTGCTGACGACAATAGCGCGATGGCCCCACCTGATCCCTTCCCGAACTCAGAAGTGAAACATCGTAGCGCCAATGGTAGTGTGGTTCGCCCATGTGAGAGTAGGTCATCGTCAGCTCTCTATTCCTGATTATCCCCCGACTAGTTATCTAGCCGGGGGATTTTCTTTGCGCGCAGTTTGGTGACGGATTCTTCGATCAATAGCCGCCAATCTCGTTCAGTAAAATAATTATAAAAAAAGCTCAATTAACCTTGACCCAGCCTCAAACAAGCGTATAATGCCACCCAGTCGAAAGGGAAGTGGGTTACTGATTTGGACGATGCAAATTGTTTGAATTAAATAGAAAATACTTCTTGACTAAATAAATATAGCGTCTATAATACGCACCTCATCAAGACGAGCTGGAAGTAGCTAGTGTGTGATTACACATTAATAACCCAGTCAACTTGTTGAAACAAATTAAAAAAAGAAGTTGACAGACTATTAAAACATGATATGATGGTCAGCTCGCTAAATAGGATAAGCCACATTGGCTGACTTGTTTAGTTTGAAATACTAGCACTGGACGACAGTGTCAGACATTATTTAAAAGCATAACTAAAGAACAACTTGTGTGGATTTTTGCTGATTCAGAATGCTAAAAAATAAAGTTGACTATCTTTTCTTTTCGGGAAGATTATTAACTATAAAAATTATCATTTAAGACAGCAGAAAAACTCAAAGTTAATTCATTACGAACATAATTTTTAGCGATTTTGCCAGATTAGATGAGCCAAGTTTAGAAGCTTCTTTAAAGAGCTTCATAGCAAGATTAAACTGAAGAGTTTGATCATGGCTCAGATTGAACGCTGGCGGCAGGCTTAACACATGCAAGTCGAGCGGAAACGATGGTAGCTTGCTACCAGGCGTCGAGCGGCGGACGGGTGAGTAATACTTAGGAATCTACCTAGTAGTGGGGGATAGCACGGGGAAACTCGTATTAATACCGCATACGACCTACGGGAGAAAGGGGGCAGTTTACTGCTCTCGCTATTAGATGAGCCTAAGTCGGATTAGCTAGATGGTGGGGTAAAGGCCTACCATGGCGACGATCTGTAGCTGGTCTGAGAGGATGATCAGCCACACCGGGACTGAGACACGGCC
The DNA here is from genome assembly GCF_052258385.2 of Psychrobacter sp. 1Y6. Taxonomy (NCBI): domain Bacteria; kingdom Pseudomonadati; phylum Pseudomonadota; class Gammaproteobacteria; order Moraxellales; family Moraxellaceae; genus Psychrobacter; species Psychrobacter sp. 1Y6. Next base: position 126,022 of record NZ_JBQQEW020000001.1, read on the forward strand.
CGGACTCCTACGGGAGGCAGCAGTGGGGAATATTGGACAATGGGGGAAACCCTGATCCAGCCATGCCGCGTGTGTGAAGAAGGCCTTTTGGTTGTAAAGCACTTTAAGCAGTGAAGAAGACTCTTCGGTTAATACCCGGAGACGATGACATTAGCTGCAGAATAAGCACCGGCTAACTCTGTGCCAGCAGCCGCGGTAATACAGAGGGTGCAAGCGTTAATCGGAATTACTGGGCGTAAAGCGAGCGTAGGTGGCTTGATAAGTCAGATGTGAAATCCCCGGGCTTAACCTGGGAACTGCATCTGAAACTGTTAGGCTAGAGTAGGTGAGAGGGAAGTAGAATTTCAGGTGTAGCGGTGAAATGCGTAGAGATCTGAAGGAATACCGATGGCGAAGGCAGCTTCCTGGCATCATACTGACACTGAGGCTCGAAAGCGTGGGTAGCAAACAGGATTAGATACCCTGGTAGTCCACGCCGTAAACGATGTCTACTAGTCGTTGGGTCCCTTGAGGACTTAGTGACGCAGCTAACGCAATAAGTAGACCGCCTGGGGAGTACGGCCGCAAGGTTAAAACTCAAATGAATTGACGGGGGCCCGCACAAGCGGTGGAGCATGTGGTTTAATTCGATGCAACGCGAAGAACCTTACCTGGTCTTGACATATCTAGAATCCTGCAGAGATGCGGGAGTGCCTTCGGGAATTAGAATACAGGTGCTGCATGGCTGTCGTCAGCTCGTGTCGTGAGATGTTGGGTTAAGTCCCGCAACGAGCGCAACCCTTGTCCTTAGTTACCAGCGGGTTAAGCCGGGAACTCTAAGGATACTGCCAGTGACAAACTGGAGGAAGGCGGGGACGACGTCAAGTCATCATGGCCCTTACGACCAGGGCTACACACGTGCTACAATGGTAGGTACAGAGGGCAGCTACACAGCGATGTGATGCGAATCTCAAAAAGCCTATCGTAGTCCAGATTGGAGTCTGCAACTCGACTCCATGAAGTAGGAATCGCTAGTAATCGCGGATCAGAATGCCGCGGTGAATACGTTCCCGGGCCTTGTACACACCGCCCGTCACACCATGGGAGTTGATTGCACCAGAAGTGGATAGCTTAACCTTCGGGGAGGCGTTCACCACGGTGTGGTTGATGACTGGGGTGAAGTCGTAACAAGGTAGCCGTAGGGGAACCTGCGGCTGGATCACCTCCTTATAGACGCATTCGGTCAGCAAGAATTCACAACAAGTTGTTCTTTAGTTTAAGCTTACGTTTTTAACAAACGTATTAGGGTCTGTAGCTCAGCTGGTTAGAGCACCGTGTTGATAACGCGGGGGTCGGTGGTTCAAGTCCACCTAGACCCACCATTTTACAATGGGGCCATAGCTCAGTTGGTAGAGCGCCTGCCTTGCACGCAGGAGGTCAACGGTTCGACTCCGTTTGGCTCCACCACTACTAAGACGGTTAAGTAAGCTTTAGATGCCAATAAATAAATAGGTATTAAATAGAAACAAGTGATTGTTAATGATTACTTCTTTCTGTTTTATACAGAATCTGTGACTCGACGAGAGCATAGAGACTATTTAAAAACATAGATATGAGTCTGGGTTAAGAAGAGCGTGTTCACGCGCACTTCTTAACCTTAATAACTCACCTCTTAACGACATCAGTTGTTATCCCAGGGGTGAGTTATTAAAAAAAGTAAAGAGAACTGAATCAAGCGTATAAACATAGGTGATATCGTTATCATAATTAGATTGTATGACACTTAGAAGTCGAAAGACTACTTGGGGTTGTATGGTCAAGTAATGAAGCGCACATGGTGGATGCCTTGGCAGTCAGAGGCGATGAAAGACGTGACAGCCTGCGATAAGCTTCGGGGAGGCGGCAATATCCTGTGATCCGGAGATTTCTGAATGGGGAAACCCACTTACCATAAGGTAGGTATCCTAATTTATTAGGAAGCGAACGAGGGGAAGTGAAACATCTCAGTACCCTTAGGAATAGACATCAATTGAGATTCCCCTAGTAGCGGCGAGCGAACGGGGAGAAGCCGATTAATTCTAATGTAGAAGAACAGCGTGGGAAAGCTGACCGTAGTAGGTGATAGTCCTGTATTCGAAACATTAGAGTTAACATATTAAGTAGAGCGGGGCACGAGAAATCCTGTTTGAAGATGGGGGGACCATCCTCCAAGGCTAAATACTCCTGACTGACCGATAGTGAACCAGTACCGTGAGGGAAAGGCGAAAAGAACCCCTGTGAGGGGAGTGAAATAGAACCTGAAACCGTGTGCGTACAAGCAGTGGGAGCCCACTTGTTGGGTGACCGCGTACCTTTTGTATAATGGGTCAGCGACTTATATTCTGTAGCAAGGTTAACCGTTTAGGGGAGCCGTAGGGAAACCGAGTCTTAATAGGGCGTTTAGTTGCAGGGTATAGACCCGAAACCGAGTGATCTATCCATGAGCAGGTTGAAAGTGCCGTAACAGGCACCGGAGGACCGAACCCACTGTCGTTGAAAAGCCAGGGGATGACTTGTGGATAGGGGTGAAAGGCTAATCAAACTCGGTGATAGCTGGTTCTCCCCGAAAGCTATTTAGGTAGCGCCTCGGACGAACACCATTGGGGGTAGAGCACTGTTTCGGCTAGGGGGTCATACCGACTTACCAAACCGATGCAAACTCCGAATACCGATGAGTGATATCCGGGAGACACACGGTGGGTGCTAACGTCCATCGTGGAGAGGGAAACAACCCAGACCGCCAGCTAAGGCCCCAAATTCCTAGTTAAGTGGGAAACGAGGTGGGAAGGCATAGACAGCTAGGAGGTTGGCTTAGAAGCAGCCATCCTTTAAAGAAAGCGTAATAGCTCACTAGTCGAGTCGGCCCGCGCGGAAGATGTAACGGGGCTCAAACTAGGAGCCGAAGCTGCGGATTTGAATTTGTTTTCAAGTGGTAGGGGAGCGTTGTGTAAGCCTGTGAAGGTGTGTTGTAAAGCATGCTGGAGGTATCACAAGAGCGAATGCTGACGTGAGTAACGATAATGCGAGTGAAAAGCTCGCACGCCGGAAGATCAAGGGTTCCAGTCCAACGTTAATCGGGGCTGGGTGAGTCGACCCCTAAGGCGAGGCCGAAAGGCGTAGTCGATGGGAAATCGGTTAATATTCCGATACTTGTTTATAATGCGATGGAGGGACGGAGAAGGTTATGTCAGCCTGGCGTTGGTTGTCCAGGTGAAAGGATGTAGGTTTATAGCTTAGGTAAATCCGGGCTATTCTATACCGAGATCTGATAGCAAGCTGTACTTGTACAGCGAAGTGGCAAATACCATGCTTCCAGGAAAAGCTTCTAAGCAATAGTTATAAACGAATCGTACCCTAAACCGACACAGGTGATCAGGTAGAGAATACCAAGGCGCTTGAGAGAACTCTGCTGAAGGAACTAGGCAAAATGGTACCGTAACTTCGGGAGAAGGTACGCTGTTGATGGTGATAGGACTTGCTCCTTGAGCTGTTGGCAGTCGCAGATACCAGGCTGCTGCAACTGTTTATTAAAAACACAGCACTCTGCAAACACGAAAGTGGACGTATAGGGTGTGATGTCTGCCCGGTGCTGGAAGGTTAATTGATGGGGTTAGCGTAAGCGAAGCTCTTGATCGAAGCCCCAGTAAACGGCGGCCGTAACTATAACGGTCCTAAGGTAGCGAAATTCCTTGTCGGGTAAGTTCCGACCTGCACGAATGACATAATGATGGCAGCGCTGTCTCCAGCAGAGACTCAGTGAAATCGAAATCGCAGTGAAGATGCTGTGTACCCGCGGCTAGACGGAAAGACCCCGTGAACCTTTACTACAGCTTTACATTGAACTTTGACCTGACTTGTGCAGGATAGGTGGGAGGCTTTGAAGCCGAGACGCTAGTCTCGGTGGAGCCAATCTTGAAATACCACCCTGGTCATGTTGGGGTTCTAACTCAGGTATAACAATACCGAGGACAATGTATGGTGGGTAGTTTGACTGGGGCGGTCTCCTCCTAAAGAGTAACGGAGGAGTACGAAGGTGCGCTCAGACCGGTCGGAAATCGGTCGTAGAGTATAAAGGCAAAAGCGCGCTTAACTGCGAGACCCACAAGTCGAGCAGGTACGAAAGTAGGTCTTAGTGATCCGGTGGTTCTGTATGGAAGGGCCATCGCTCAACGGATAAAAGGTACTCTGGGGATAACAGGCTGATACCGCCCAAGAGTTCATATCGACGGCGGTGTTTGGCACCTCGATGTCGGCTCATCTCATCCTAGGGCTGAAGCAGGTCCTAAGGGTATGGCTGTTCGCCATTTAAAGAGGTACGCGAGCTGGGTTTAGAACGTCGTGAGACAGTTCGGTCCCTATCTACCGTGGGCGTTGGAAATTTGAGAGGATCTGCTCCTAGTACGAGAGGACCAGAGTGGACGAACCTCTGGTGTTCGGGTTGTCACGCCAGTGGCATTGCCCGGTAGCTACGTTCGGATGGGATAACCGCTGAAAGCATCTAAGCGGGAAGCCCACCTCAAGATTAGATTTCCCTAAAGAGCCGTTCAAGACTAGGACGTTGATAGGCAGGGTGTGGAAGCGCAGCGATGCGTGTAGCTAACCTGTACTAATTGCTCGTTTGGCTTGACCATACAACACCCAAGTGGTTTGTATACAAGTCTAATTAATCTATCTTGTATAGCTCAGGCTATAGAATAAGAAAGAATATTTCGATATCACCTTTAACCTTGATTCAGTTAGGTTACAAGTTGATCGACAACAAGCTCAAACTTGATGTCAATAAAAACAATAACAGACTCATATCTAACCCCCTTTGCTGACGACAATAGCGCGATGGCCCCACCTGATCCCTTCCCGAACTCAGAAGTGAAACATCGTAGCGCCAATGGTAGTGTGGTTCGCCCATGTGAGAGTAGGTCATCGTCAGCTCTCTATTCCTGATTATCCCCCGACTAGTTATCTAGCCGGGGGATTTTCTTTGCGCGCAGTTTGGTGACGGATTCTTCGATCAATAGCCGCCAATCTCGTTCAGTAAAATAATTATAAAAAAAGCTCAATTAACCTTGACCCAGCCTCAAACAAGCGTATAATGCCACCCAGTCGAAAGGGAAGTGGATTACTGATTTGGATGATGTAAATTGTTTAAATTAAATATAAAATACTTCTTGACTAAATAAATATAGCGTCTATAATACGCACCTCATCAAGACGAGCTGGAAAGCTTATATGTCATTTACATATAAATAACCCAGTTAACTTGTTGAAACAAATTAAAAAAAGAAGTTGACAGACTATTAAAACATGATATGATGGTCAGCTCGCTAAATAGGATAAGCCACATTGGTTGACTTGTTTAGTTTGAAATACTAGCACTGGACGACAGTGTCAGACATTATTTAAAAGCATAACTAAAGAACAACTTGTGTGGATTTTTGCTGATTCAGAATGCTAAAAAATAAAGTTGACTATCTTTTCTTTTCGGGAAGATTATTAACTATAAAAATTATCATTTAAGACAGCAGAAAAACTCAAAGTTAATTCATTACGAACATAATTTTTAGCGATTTTGCCAGATTAGATGAGCCAAGTTTAGAAGCTTCTTTAAAGAGCTTCATAGCAAGATTAAACTGAAGAGTTTGATCATGGCTCAGATTGAACGCTGGCGGCAGGCTTAACACATGCAAGTCGAGCGGAAACGATGGTAGCTTGCTACCAGGCGTCGAGCGGCGGACGGGTGAGTAATACTTAGGAATCTACCTAGTAGTGGGGGATAGCACGGGGAAACTCGTATTAATACCGCATACGACCTACGGGAGAAAGGGGGCAGTTTACTGCTCTCGCTATTAGATGAGCCTAAGTCGGATTAGCTAGATGGTGGGGTAAAGGCCTACCATGGCGACGATCTGTAGCTGGTCTGAGAGGATGATCAGCCACACCGGGACTGAGACACGGCCCGGACTCCTACGGGAGGCAGCAGTGGGGAATATTGGACAATGGGGGAAACCCTGATCCAGCCATGCCGCGTGTGTGAAGAAGGCCTTTTGGTTGTAAAGCACTTTAAGCAGTGAAGAAGACTCTTCGGTTAATACCCGGAGACGATGACATTAGCTGCAGAATAAGCACCGGCTAACTCTGTGCCAGCAGCCGCGGTAATACAGAGGGTGCAAGCGTTAATCGGAATTACTGGGCGTAAAGCGAGCGTAGGTGGCTTGATAAGTCAGATGTGAAATCCCCGGGCTTAACCTGGGAACTGCATCTGAAACTGTTAGGCTAGAGTAGGTGAGAGGGAAGTAGAATTTCAGGTGTAGCGGTGAAATGCGTAGAGATCTGAAGGAATACCGATGGCGAAGGCAGCTTCCTGGCATCATACTGACACTGAGGCTCGAAAGCGTGGGTAGCAAACAGGATTAGATACCCTGGTAGTCCACGCCGTAAACGATGTCTACTAGTCGTTGGGTCCCTTGAGGACTTAGTGACGCAGCTAACGCAATAAGTAGACCGCCTGGGGAGTACGGCCGCAAGGTTAAAACTCAAATGAATTGACGGGGGCCCGCACAAGCGGTGGAGCATGTGGTTTAATTCGATGCAACGCGAAGAACCTTACCTGGTCTTGACATATCTAGAATCCTGCAGAGATGCGGGAGTGCCTTCGGGAATTAGAATACAGGTGCTGCATGGCTGTCGTCAGCTCGTGTCGTGAGATGTTGGGTTAAGTCCCGCAACGAGCGCAACCCTTGTCCTTAGTTACCAGCGGGTTAAGCCGGGAACTCTAAGGATACTGCCAGTGACAAACTGGAGGAAGGCGGGGACGACGTCAAGTCATCATGGCCCTTACGACCAGGGCTACACACGTGCTACAATGGTAGGTACAGAGGGCAGCTACACAGCGATGTGATGCGAATCTCAAAAAGCCTATCGTAGTCCAGATTGGAGTCTGCAACTCGACTCCATGAAGTAGGAATCGCTAGTAATCGCGGATCAGAATGCCGCGGTGAATACGTTCCCGGGCCTTGTACACACCGCCCGTCACACCATGGGAGTTGATTGCACCAGAAGTGGATAGCTTAACCTTCGGGGAGGCGTTCACCACGGTGTGGTTGATGACTGGGGTGAAGTCGTAACAAGGTAGCCGTAGGGGAACCTGCGGCTGGATCACCTCCTTATAGACGCATTCGGTCAGCAAGAATTCACAACAAGTTGTTCTTTAGTTTAAGCTTACGTTTTTAACAAACGTATTAGGGTCTGTAGCTCAGCTGGTTAGAGCACCGTGTTGATAACGCGGGGGTCGGTGGTTCAAGTCCACCTAGACCCACCATTTTACAATGGGGCCATAGCTCAGTTGGTAGAGCGCCTGCCTTGCACGCAGGAGGTCAACGGTTCGACTCCGTTTGGCTCCACCACTACTAAGACGGTTAAGTAAGCTTTAGATGCCAATAAATAAATAGGTATTAAATAGAAACAAGTGATTGTTAATGATTACTTCTTTCTGTTTTATACAGAATCTGTGACTCGACGAGAGCATAGAGACTATTTAAAAACATAGATATGAGTCTGGGTTAAGAAGAGCGTGTTCACGCGCACTTCTTAACCTTAATAACTCACCTCTTAACGACATCAGTTGTTATCCCAGGGGTGAGTTATTAAAAAAAGTAAAGAGAACTGAATCAAGCGTATAAACATAGGTGATATCGTTATCATAATTAGATTGTATGACACTTAGAAGTCGAAAGACTACTTGGGGTTGTATGGTCAAGTAATGAAGCGCACATGGTGGATGCCTTGGCAGTCAGAGGCGATGAAAGACGTGACAGCCTGCGATAAGCTTCGGGGAGGCGGCAATATCCTGTGATCCGGAGATTTCTGAATGGGGAAACCCACTTACCATAAGGTAGGTATCCTAATTTATTAGGAAGCGAACGAGGGGAAGTGAAACATCTCAGTACCCTTAGGAATAGACATCAATTGAGATTCCCCTAGTAGCGGCGAGCGAACGGGGAGAAGCCGATTAATTCTAATGTAGAAGAACAGCGTGGGAAAGCTGACCGTAGTAGGTGATAGTCCTGTATTCGAAACATTAGAGTTAACATATTAAGTAGAGCGGGGCACGAGAAATCCTGTTTGAAGATGGGGGGACCATCCTCCAAGGCTAAATACTCCTGACTGACCGATAGTGAACCAGTACCGTGAGGGAAAGGCGAAAAGAACCCCTGTGAGGGGAGTGAAATAGAACCTGAAACCGTGTGCGTACAAGCAGTGGGAGCCCACTTGTTGGGTGACCGCGTACCTTTTGTATAATGGGTCAGCGACTTATATTCTGTAGCAAGGTTAACCGTTTAGGGGAGCCGTAGGGAAACCGAGTCTTAATAGGGCGTTTAGTTGCAGGGTATAGACCCGAAACCGAGTGATCTATCCATGAGCAGGTTGAAAGTGCCGTAACAGGCACCGGAGGACCGAACCCACTGTCGTTGAAAAGCCAGGGGATGACTTGTGGATAGGGGTGAAAGGCTAATCAAACTCGGTGATAGCTGGTTCTCCCCGAAAGCTATTTAGGTAGCGCCTCGGACGAACACCATTGGGGGTAGAGCACTGTTTCGGCTAGGGGGTCATACCGACTTACCAAACCGATGCAAACTCCGAATACCGATGAGTGATATCCGGGAGACACACGGTGGGTGCTAACGTCCATCGTGGAGAGGGAAACAACCCAGACCGCCAGCTAAGGCCCCAAATTCCTAGTTAAGTGGGAAACGAGGTGGGAAGGCATAGACAGCTAGGAGGTTGGCTTAGAAGCAGCCATCCTTTAAAGAAAGCGTAATAGCTCACTAGTCGAGTCGGCCCGCGCGGAAGATGTAACGGGGCTCAAACTAGGAGCCGAAGCTGCGGATTTGAATTTGTTTTCAAGTGGTAGGGGAGCGTTGTGTAAGCCTGTGAAGGTGTGTTGTAAAGCATGCTGGAGGTATCACAAGAGCGAATGCTGACGTGAGTAACGATAATGCGAGTGAAAAGCTCGCACGCCGGAAGATCAAGGGTTCCAGTCCAACGTTAATCGGGGCTGGGTGAGTCGACCCCTAAGGCGAGGCCGAAAGGCGTAGTCGATGGGAAATCGGTTAATATTCCGATACTTGTTTATAATGCGATGGAGGGACGGAGAAGGTTATGTCAGCCTGGCGTTGGTTGTCCAGGTGAAAGGATGTAGGTTTATAGCTTAGGTAAATCCGGGCTATTCTATACCGAGATCTGATAGCAAGCTGTACTTGTACAGCGAAGTGGCAAATACCATGCTTCCAGGAAAAGCTTCTAAGCAATAGTTATAAACGAATCGTACCCTAAACCGACACAGGTGATCAGGTAGAGAATACCAAGGCGCTTGAGAGAACTCTGCTGAAGGAACTAGGCAAAATGGTACCGTAACTTCGGGAGAAGGTACGCTGTTGATGGTGATAGGACTTGCTCCTTGAGCTGTTGGCAGTCGCAGATACCAGGCTGCTGCAACTGTTTATTAAAAACACAGCACTCTGCAAACACGAAAGTGGACGTATAGGGTGTGATGTCTGCCCGGTGCTGGAAGGTTAATTGATGGGGTTAGCGTAAGCGAAGCTCTTGATCGAAGCCCCAGTAAACGGCGGCCGTAACTATAACGGTCCTAAGGTAGCGAAATTCCTTGTCGGGTAAGTTCCGACCTGCACGAATGACATAATGATGGCAGCGCTGTCTCCAGCAGAGACTCAGTGAAATCGAAATCGCAGTGAAGATGCTGTGTACCCGCGGCTAGACGGAAAGACCCCGTGAACCTTTACTACAGCTTTACATTGAACTTTGACCTGACTTGTGCAGGATAGGTGGGAGGCTTTGAAGCCGAGACGCTAGTCTCGGTGGAGCCAATCTTGAAATACCACCCTGGTCATGTTGGGGTTCTAACTCAGGTATAACAATACCGAGGACAATGTATGGTGGGTAGTTTGACTGGGGCGGTCTCCTCCTAAAGAGTAACGGAGGAGTACGAAGGTGCGCTCAGACCGGTCGGAAATCGGTCGTAGAGTATAAAGGCAAAAGCGCGCTTAACTGCGAGACCCACAAGTCGAGCAGGTACGAAAGTAGGTCTTAGTGATCCGGTGGTTCTGTATGGAAGGGCCATCGCTCAACGGATAAAAGGTACTCTGGGGATAACAGGCTGATACCGCCCAAGAGTTCATATCGACGGCGGTGTTTGGCACCTCGATGTCGGCTCATCTCATCCTAGGGCTGAAGCAGGTCCTAAGGGTATGGCTGTTCGCCATTTAAAGAGGTACGCGAGCTGGGTTTAGAACGTCGTGAGACAGTTCGGTCCCTATCTACCGTGGGCGTTGGAAATTTGAGAGGATCTGCTCCTAGTACGAGAGGACCAGAGTGGACGAACCTCTGGTGTTCGGGTTGTCACGCCAGTGGCATTGCCCGGTAGCTACGTTCGGATGGGATAACCGCTGAAAGCATCTAAGCGGGAAGCCCACCTCAAGATTAGATTTCCCTAAAGAGCCGTTCAAGACTAGGACGTTGATAGGCAGGGTGTGGAAGCGCAGCGATGCGTGTAGCTAACCTGTACTAATTGCTCGTTTGGCTTGACCATACAACACCCAAGTGGTTTGTATACAAGTCTAATTAATCTATCTTGTATAGCTCAGGCTATAGAATAAAGAAAGAACATTTCGATATCACCTTTAACCTTGATTCAGTTAGGTTACAAGTTGATCGACAACAAGCTCAAACTTGATGTCAATAAAAACAATAACAGACTCATATCTAACCCCCTTTGCTGACGACAATAGCGCGATGGCCCCACCTGATCCCTTCCCGAACTCAGAAGTGAAACATCGTAGCGCCAATGGTAGTGTGGTTCGCCCATGTGAGAGTAGGTCATCGTCAGCTCTCTATTCCTGATTATCCCCCGACTAGTTATCTAGCCGGGGGATTTTCTTTGTGCGTAATATTTTCCTTTATGTTTAGGAGTATATTTTTAAAGATATTATCTTTCACATGCTTTATTCATAGAAATCAAAGAATAGTTAACGGCACTTTTCTATCGTATTGTTAGATTTATAGTTTGCTAGCCTTTAAATAATAAATCATTATGATAACGGACAGTTTTACTTATAATTTGCTTAGTTATATTTTTTTATTAACTTTGTTCTTTATATTTCTAGGAGTTCATTATTATCAACTTGATAACTTTTATTATTGAAGTCCTGAATACTTTAGTTCCGTATGCCACTGTCTTTGGTGTAGGTGTTGCTGCTTACCAAATAAGGCGAAGTAATATACAACAGAGAGTAATGTTCGAAGATTCAATCAACAAAGAATATCGAGATATAAGCCAGCGTATACCTTATAAAGTGTTAATTGGTGATGAAGTTCCTTTATCTGAAGCTAATGCTGTTAATAATGAAATATATAATTATATGGACTTATGCAACGAACAAATCTATCTACGTATGTCTGACCGAGTTAGTAAGAAGACTTGGAATAATTGGCAAGAAGGTATGAAAACGAATTTTGAATTAAAAGTGTTCAATGATACCTTAGATGAAGTGTTCGAAAAGCTTCCTTCTAATTTTATTGAGTTACAGAGCGTTAAAGCATTGAATTTTAGTACCGACCCTAAGAAATAAAAAATTTCTGACAATCTTTTGAAATGGATATTAGACTAATAAGGAAGTATACGTGTCAATTTGGTTGCTAGTTCTAATATCATTTATGCATATTACTATTGGCGGGGCTTTTGCCTTCGGGTTTCTTTTCTATATGTGTGCAGAGGGAAGCCCAAGCTTAACCAAAATTGAGAATAATATTCTCTTTACCTTACTGATCGGATATGCAGCTTCACTTGTAATCAGTGTTGGAATGGCTGTTTATTTTTACGTATTTACTACTAGCGACTTATATTATTGGTGCTTTGCCATATCGTGGGGACTACTGATTCTACTGTTAAGTTATTGGGCATATATTTTAGCCAAATTTAATGCATTCTAAGAATACTGTTAGCATGTCTAGCCTGATCAATTGCTTCTTAAAATAACTCACCTATCTCAGGTATCTCTTCAAAATCAAATCCTAACTGCTCATCCTTACGCTGCCGCATCTGCTCGATACGCAGCTTACGACCTGCGATAAGCCGTAGCACCTCGCGTTGCTGCTCTGTCGTCATCTCATGCCATAACTGGCGCTCCGTTCGACTACGCAGGCAACCAAAGCAATAACCCTTCTTATTGCTTTGACAAAGACCAATACATGGGTTGGCAATCTCGAACAGCTCAAACTGTTGATTCATGACTCCTCCATAATGACTATCGTCATTCCTTTGACCTGCATAAAATCACTGTACACCATTATTATGTCGCAAATACTGACTAATAGTGTGCCATTTTATTGTTATTATTTTCGTCTAGCGGGTGCTATGCTTAGCTTTGATAGCCTTTATAAGATAATCATAACAAAATTAATAAGTGAGATGATACGTGAACTTGATTTATATCCATGGATTGGACAGTGATGCCAACTCGACCAAAGGGATGTTGTTAGAAAAATATTGCCAGCTTCATCATCCTGATATTAATGTGCTGCGTCCTGATTTAAATAAAACCCCTGTACAAGTGTGTGAGCAATTACTGTCTTTAATCAAAGCGCTAAATAATAGTAAAGATAGAAAATCAGCAGATAAGCAGAATGAGTTATCAAATACGGTATTAATCGGTAGCTCGCTAGGTGGGTATTTTTCTACTGTGATAAGCAATCAGATAGGTTGCCCAGTTTTATTGCTTAACCCTAGTATCCAGCCCCATATCACCTTACAGCGTTTCTCTAATCAACCAGTATCAAGTCAAGATAATTTAAATGAGTCATCTACTAGCAAAGTCCTGCATACGACAGCGGGTGGCTGGAGTATTATGCCTGCAGATTTACAGTGGTTTGCAGATCATCAGCTTTTATCAGTAAATTATCCTAATAAAGTTGCTGTGCTTTTAAAAGAAGGCGACGAGCTGTTAAGTTCTGAATTGTCTAAAGCTTTTTATCAAGGTCAGGGCGCATCGGTAACTGTGCAAGAGGGTGGCGATCATCGGTTCAGTGACTTTGATGAGCAGTTGCCCATGGTGATGAATATCTTACAGAGTTTAGTACAGCCTTAAATAGACGACATTATATGACGTAAGCGATGGAGTATTGACGTTAACGTCGCTATTTTTCGTTATAATGGTTTAATAGAATTAAACGCACGCGAACAGTTAAGGATGCATTTGTGAGTCAATATAATGCGCAATCGTTAGAAGTTTTAGAAGGTCTTGAGCCAGTCCGTCGTCGTCCAGGTATGTATACCGATACCACGCGCCCGAATCATTTGGCGCAAGAGGTCATTGATAACTCAGTAGATGAAGCGTTGGCTGGTTACGCGAAAACCATCAAGGTGCAATTGCATAGTGATGGATCGTTGTCTGTCGAAGATGACGGGCGCGGTATGCCAACTGATATTCACCCTGAGTTTGGTCAATCTGGTATTGAGCTGATATTAACTCGCTTACATGCAGGTGGAAAGTTTTCGACCTCTAATTATGAAGTATCAGGCGGTCTACATGGAGTGGGTATCTCTGTCGTCAATGCGCTATCAACTCGCGTTGAGGTTACGGTATGGCGTGATAGCACACAGTTTGATATGGCATTTGAAAATGGCGCACCAGTTACGCCATTAACGGAAGCAGTCAGCTCAAACAAACGCAAACGTGGCACCAGAGTACATTTTTGGGCGGATGGTAGTTTCTTCGATACGCCCAAATTCAATGTAAAACAGCTCAAGCATAATTTAAAAGCAAAGGCTGTTTTGGCCGCTGGACTGACGATTGAATTCACTGATGATATCAATGATGAAAAGGTCGTTTGGCAGTTTACGGATGGGGTAGTCGAGTATCTAAGCGAACAATTAGATGGTCTGGAAACATTGCCTGAAGCACCGTTTTATTATAATTATGATGCGAAAGCAGGCGAACGAGCGGCTATTACCTTTGCCTTGTCTTGGTTGCCTGATGGTGGTACGCCGATCCAAGAAAGCTATGTGAACCTTATTCCGACAGCTCAGGGCGGTACACACGTCAACGGACTGCGTACGGGTATCTTAGAGGCATTGCGAGAGTTCTGTGACATTCATAATTTGCTACCACGTAGTGTGAAGCTAACCGCAGAAGACGTCTGGGACGGAGTAAACTATATCTTGTCTCTGAAGTTCTCTGAGCCACAGTTTTCTGGACAGACCAAAGAGCGCTTATCTAGTCGAGAGGCTGCGGGCGCTGTACAGACATTGGCAAAAGATGCCTTTAGCCTATGGTTAAACCAGCAGGCGGACATGGGCACGCAAATCGCTGAATTGGCGATTAATAAAGCAGGTCGTCGTCTGAAATCGGCCAAAAAAGTCGCTCGTAAAAAGATTACTCAGGGACCCGCATTGCCTGGTAAATTGGCAGACTGCCGTGGTGATTTGCGTGATGGCGCTGAGTTGTTCTTAGTAGAGGGTGACTCTGCGGGTGGTAGTGCTAAGCAAGCAAGAGATCGTCATTATCAGGCGATATTACCTCTACGTGGCAAAATTCTAAATACGTGGGAAGTATCCTCAGATACGGTGCTATCAAGCCAAGAGATTCATGATATTGCCATTGCTATCGGTGTTGATCCTGCCTCTGATGATTTGTCCGAGCTGCGTTACGACAAGATATGTATCTTAGCGGATGCTGATTCTGATGGGTTGCACATTGCGACATTGATCTGCGCACTGTTTGTGAAGCATTTCCCTGCGCTAGTAGATGCGGGTCATTTGTTTGTGGCCATGCCGCCATTATATCGAGTAGATGTAGGTAAAGAAGTTCATTATGCATTGGATGAGCCAGAGCTTGCACATATCTTGGCTAACGTACCGGGTAATAAAAAAGCCCAGATTACACGTTTTAAAGGACTTGGTGAAATGAGCGCTGAGCAATTACGTGAGACGACGATGAGCCGTGATACACGCCGCCTAGTACAGTTAGATATGGATGACATGGTACTAACCAATAGCGTAATGGATATGCTACTGGCTAAGAAGCGTGCCTCTGATCGTAAGTCGTGGCTTGAGAGCAAAGGTGATTTGGCCGATATTTCTTAAGAATTAGCAGTAAATTTAAAGAAATATGTGTGCATAATATCGAAATAGGTCATTACTTATATTTATGGCTAAACGATCTATCACATAATAAAAGCACGCAAAATTTAGCCTAGCCACAAAGGCTTAATGGTATTATGTCAGTACCTTTCATTATATTGTGCTGTCATGATACCGAAGATTTTTAACCGTTCTAAGTCTGTTGTTTCTAAACCTGCGCGTTCCAAAGTACTCCCAAAACTTAGCAAAAAGCATTTGGGAGACAAGGTTCCTAAGCGTGGTAACAAGTTTGCGCCTGTTATTGCATCCGCGCTGTTAAAGGCGTCAGGTTGGCGTACGGTAGGCGAGATTCCAAATATCTCACAAGCTGTAGTGCTTGCTCTACCACATACTTCTAATGTGGATGGTATTTATGCGATTCCAAGTCTGTTTGCATTAGACATTAAAATTAGCATTATGGGCAAGCACACGCTATTTAAAGTGCCTGTGTTTGCGCAATTATTAAATTGGATAGGGGTTATTCCTATCGATCGTGGTAACAAAGGCTCTGTACTGCAAGCCAGTATTGATAAGTTCAAAACTGGCGAACCATTATTTTTGGGATTATCGCCAGAGGGTACACGGCAATATACTGAGTCGTGGAAGACAGGTTTTTATTATTTAGCGGTGGGTGCTGGTGTACCGATTTTGCCAGTAGCGATGGACTACAATACTAAAGAAATACGGTTTATGTCGCTGGTTTATCCTACAGGTGATATCGAAGCAGATTTACCAAAAATATATACTCAGTATAAAGGGGTGCTACCAAGACACCTTGAGCGTTTGTCGCAGCCACTACAAGACATCAATAATGCAGCTGAATAAGCCAAATGGTATAAATATTAGTTCAATTAGTTAAGTTAACAGAACTGGTTGTATTGCGGGTACGCAGGCTAACAGCTACCTACAACTAAGTTCTAATAATTGATGTTGAAAAAGCCCCTGATATGATGATATCAGGGGCTTTTTTTGAATAATATTTGAATGTTTATCAGTGAAAAAGTCTAAAACTGTGGTTGGCCGTTAGAAGCACTAACACCACCGTCGACAGGTAGATTGACACCAGTAATCATGGAGGCATCATCGCTTGCTAAGAAGGTAATGGCAGCGGCGATATCCTCTGGGGTTGCCAAACGTCCAAGCGGACAGCGAGCTAAGAACTTATCCGTCTTAGACTCATTGTCTTGAATAGCCGTAGTCATATCAGTTTTGGTGACACTTGGATTAACCGCATTGACGCGAACACCATCTGAACCATGATCTAATGCTAATGTACGGGTCAAATTGGTCACACCCGCTTTAGCAGCATTGTAAGCAGCCATGTTCCAGTCACCACCTACGCCCGAGAGCGATGAAATATTGACGATATTACCCTTTGATGCAATCAAATGAGGCATAGCCGCTTGAGAGACGTAGAAGGTCCCGTTTAGATTTACATCGATAGCAGAGCGCCAATCATCAGCAGACAATTCGGTGATTTTACCTTGGGTTGCCTTACCAGCATTATTTACCAAGATATCAATTTTGCCAAATTTGTCGATAGCGCGCTCAATCATTTCTTGTACTTGGCTTTGGACACTGATATCGCATGTAATAATGAGATAATTGTCGGTATGAATCCAAGTACGATCTTGCGGCAACTCTTTGGCAGTTTCTTCTAGTGTTGCTGCCGTACGTCCTACTAGAACCACGCTAGCGCCTTCCTCGGCAAAGCGAATGGCAGTCGCACGGCCAATACCAGAACCTGCACCCGTTACCACGACGGTCTTTTCTTTAAAACGCTTCATAATGTTTAATCCTTATTATTATATAATAGTCATTAAAAATTCGATGATTAAAATTTCAATGACTACGGTTTCGATAAATACAACTAAGTACAGTTTGTCATCCATAAACTTGCACGCAAGCAATACTGCTTTGATATCATCATAACAAGTGATTGCTTTGAAAGCGACTGTCTCTGATAGTGCTTATGTAGCATAATTTTGCATCATTCAGATATTTGTAATACGCGATAATGATGTTGTTATTATCATGAGCTGGCATGTGCGATATTCACCATACGATAATAAAAGGTTGGAACTTGTGTCCCATTCGATTACTCCTATGCCCGACTGGGGCTATCTGACGACCGAGCTAGTCAGTTATTTACAAGCAGATGCTATGGCAGTGACTTTAGCAGGCATGCATACGATTGAGCATGAATACAATGCTCAGTACATCGCTCGTCACTATCAATATCAGTTACCACTTGGCAAGCTACAGCTGTTGGAGCTGACACTGTATTTACCCTATGATACAGAATCAGCTGACATTGAGTCTGTGCGTATGACTGCGGTCAAGTCAGCACTTACATGGTACAAGTCATTATCGTCTCAAGATGAAGACAATACTTCAGTTGGTTATGAAGCTATGATCTTTGACATTCAGCTTGTCGGAGGAAGTAGCAGTCTTAATCAAGGTGATAACGGTGACAGTGCAAATAATTCAAACAGTGCTCTACAACGGCTTAAACACAATTTTGGGGTTCGTTACTTTTTAGAAGACTTAGTTGTCGACATGAGCGAAAGCATGCAGCAGCTACAAGTATTTAGCTGGGATGATTGGTACTCGATAGCAGCAGCAGTACGCACCCCATGTGAATTATGGCGTTTCTTAGCTTATCATCTGGAGCAACTACAGCAGTCGGCTGTAAACCATATTCCAAGTTTTGAATCGGAAGACGCTTTGGTTGAGCGCTTCTTACAAAGTCCAGATTTATTTGCCCCTGCCATTGTAGTTGATAATGCGCTCATCAAAAATGAAGTACAAGACAAACCTAACTCAGCATTGGTCGCCATCACGCTTGCCTACAAGAACCAAAGTTCAACTGCTCAGATGTACCATCAGCATATGATACAAGCAGCCACTATATGGTCTCAGCTAAGTATGCAGATGATAGATACGCATGGTAAAAAGCACGTAGCTAATAACGACGAACAGACAGAAACACCGCTCGCTCACTGGCAACAACAACTGCTAGATGAGTCTTTGTTTTCACGTCACGAGCTTATCCGTACGTTATATAGACATCCTAAACAGAGCGCAGCGCTGCAAAAAGATGGCTATGTAGTACATCAACATTCTTATGAAAGTTTGGGACGACATTATGTACTGGTGTTTTATGGACAAGAGTCAAAAGGGCCCAATAGTAAAGCCGCAGTCCAACCAAAGCTAGCAAAGATCGCACAGGACGTTGCCACACGTTTGCCGATTATTGAGCTACATCATGTAGTTGTGCTTGGTATCGACTTTATCACTGAGAATAATGAGAATTTTTTCGATATTGATTTGTGGATTCAGCCAGTTGATGCGATGACTCAAAGGGAGCGCCAACTTACTAAGCAAATGCAAAAGCTAAAACAACAAGAGTTAGATAAGAAAAATACACCACTTGCTAATAGCGTGGAAGATGGTAAACCTACAAAGGCGCAAAAAGAAAAATTGCCTCAAGTACAGATGAGCTTAACGATTCCAGCACGTAAAGATAAGTAGTAAATTATAGCGTGAAATTGTTTGAATGAACTTTGACAATAAAAATCACAGATTTATTAATGTAATTACTGACATAAAAAAAGACAGCCTAGGCTGTCTTTTTCGTATCTAAACTAAACAATCAAAAAATACTTATTTATTGAGGTCTTCATTGAGACCGCTACCAGGAAGTACGTTATCACTGTTGTAGATGTCATTAGTATCAACACGTGGTGTATCAACTACATCGGTACGTAAATCAGTGGTAGGTGTGCTAGCAGTAGAGGGCGTGTTTTCACGAACTGAATCAGCAACTTTTTCTTGAGTTGATGAACTTGGCTGTAGCGCAGACTTTGCCTTCGCTTCAGTGCGTTCATGATCCATCTTATCCTGCATTTTACGTAGGAAGCGAGCTGCAGCTTCTTGACCACCAAGACCAAATGATAGAGCAAAGGCAACGGCTACCGCGCCTAGTGTTAAACCAAATGCTAGATTAACGATTGAATCGGCAATACCCATTGCTTTTAGACCCATTGCTAATACTAGGCCCATGATTAATACACGTACGATGTTTGCTAGGAATTGTGAACCTTGCTCAGAACGTTCAACCACGCCTGCAATGATATTGGCAAGCCAGAATCCGATGAATAGGATAATTGCGCCTAGGATGATATTTGCACCGAATGCGATAAACATCGTAATAATAGCTGAGATAGGCTCGAAACCTAACAAGTCAGCAGCTGCAATAGCGGCAAATAGCATAGCGAAGAAGATAATCGCATAACCAACTAGGTCAGAGATTTTCTTATCACCCATGGTTTCTTGTAAACCAACTTTCGCAGGTAGTTGATTGATTTGAGTGTTCTCAATCAAACCTTTGATGATGTTGGCAACCATGCGTACAACATAGAAAGTTACTACTAGGATAGCGACTGCCATAAAGATATTTGGCAAGGCTTCCATGATTTTGTTAAGCATATTGGTCGCAGGGCGAGCAATCACTTCGATTTTTAGTGCATTTAGAGCAGCAATAATGGTTGGAATAATAACCACTAAAAATGCTAATGAACCTGCAATGTTAGGTAAGCTGTTTTGCTCACTCAAACCTGCTTTTGATGCCAATTCTTGTACATTAAAAGTAGAAACAAGGTTGGTAACGATGCCGCGTACGACTTTGGCAATGATATAACCAACGACGAAGACCACACCAGCAATCAAGATATTAGGGATGAAGCTAAAGATTTTGTCGACCATATTAGTCAGTGGTGCAAACAAACCATCAAGCTCTAATTGACCAAGTACCATGGTCAATACAACCAATAAGATGAACCAGTAAACCATATCAGCAATCGTGCTGCTCATTGGTTTTACACCAGCTTGTGCACTTAAACGCTCATCCATAGAGGTTTTCGCAAGAGCTGCGTTGATCGCTGTGCGTGCAACAGTAGCCACGACCCAACCGATCACACCAAGTGCGATAGCGCCGATAAGATTAGGGATAAATGCCAATACTTGATTAACCATATTTGCGAATGGTGCTGAGATAGAGTTTAAGTTTAATTGGCTAAGTGCGCCTGAGATAGCAATGATGAAAATAAACCAGAAAACAATTTTGGAGATGATACCTTCAAGGTCGTAGGTCTTACCAGTTGAAGAGTTCATACGCTGATTG
Organism: Psychrobacter sp. 1Y6; assembly: GCF_052258385.2. NCBI lineage: Bacteria > Pseudomonadati > Pseudomonadota > Gammaproteobacteria > Moraxellales > Moraxellaceae > Psychrobacter > Psychrobacter sp. 1Y6. Next base: position 146,415 of record NZ_JBQQEW020000001.1, read on the forward strand.
AGATTAACTTTAGAGAGTACGCCGCGTACCAGTGCTGCGATACCAAGGGCTACTAGCCAACCAATAACGAATATCAAAATAGCACCAATGATGGAACCGATAGGTCCACCGAGATAGCCGTTAAAAGATGTGTACATTGGGTTCATCTTATCCTCCTTGAAGCATCTTATATAACTCGCCAAAAACAATGTTCATACAGCGATTAATGAGCAAGACATACAGATGGTTGTCATAAATAGTATTTTTAGAATCAGTTATATAGAGATATTATCGTTTTTGAGCATAAATTATTATCAGCAGTATCTCTTATTTATATTACAGTGACTTCGCTATCGATATCTGCTTATTTTTGATAAAAATTAACGCTCGGTTACTTATCTCCTTAACTAATTCAGCTTAGCTGATGTATTGATGGATTTAAAGACAGAAAGCTTTACCTGTTACTATATTTGTGTGATAACTTGTTATTATGATAGAAGATATTAACATAGACTATACATTGACCCGATAATTTCGTGCAAAGCGTGGTTCCCAAAACTAAGATTTGTTATTATAGAGGAATGTGACATCTCGCCACTATTCTTACAATTAGAGAGTACTTTATGAAAAAAATCACTACTTTAGGCGTTAGTGCACTTGCTAGCGCTATGTTGTTAGTAACAGGCTGTAGCACCAACAATGGCAATCAAGAAACAGCCGCTCAAAGCGTTTCCATTACTGAACAAAGCTCAGCTAGTGAAAAAGTAGGTTATAGCTTAGGCTTCATGATGGCAGAAGGCAACAAAGACGCTGTCAAAGATTTAGACCTAAATACTTTTGAAAAAGGCTTCCGTGATGGCTACGAAGGCAATGAATCAGCATTGACCCAAGAGCAAATGCAACAAGTATTGATGGACTATCAAAAAGAGCAAGAAGAGCAGTTTGTTAAAGACATGGAAACTAAGGCGACAGAAAATAAAGCCGCTGGTACTGCGTTCTTAGCAGAAAACGCTAAAAAAGAAGGCGTGAAGCAAACAGAGTCTGGTTTACAGTATAAAGTTATCAAAGCAGGTACTGGTAAATCACCAAAAGCAACTGACGTGGTTGAAGTGAACTACGAAGGTAAATTGCTTGATGGTACAGTATTTGACAGCTCTTATGAGCGCGGTGAGCCAATCGAGTTCCCACTAAACCAAGTAATCGCTGGCTGGACTGAAGGTCTACAGTTGATGAAAGAAGGCGGAAAATACGAGTTCTATATCCCATCAGACATCGCTTATGGCGAAGCGGGTAACGCTGGTATCGAGCCTAACAGCACGCTTATCTTTACTGTTGAGCTATTAAAAGTAAAATAAGTATCTAAAGCAAAAATTATTCAGTTTAGGCGCTTAGCCTACAAAAAAGCCTTCATATAATTATGAAGGCTTTTTTACGACTAATATTTTACCTCAGATTGATATCGAGCTTACAAAGCAAATATCAAGTTGGCGATAAATTATAGATTCTTTTGAAAGACTTTAGAGTTACGGCCATTATGGTATTTCTCTAAACGTGCTTCAGGTAAAGCGCTGGCTTCAACTTCAGCGAAGCCTTGCTCAACGAACCAATGCGCGGTACGAGTAGTCAAAACAAAAAGCTTATACAAACCATGACTGCGCGCTTGCTGTTCTAGAAACGCTAGTAAATCTGCACCGCGGCTACCACTACGATACTCAGGACGTACGGCAACACAGGCGACTTCTGCTGACTCTGAATCTAGCGTATGCAATGCTGCACAGCCCAAAATCATACCATCACGCTCAATCACACTATAATTATCAATCTCTTGCTCCAAGCGCTCGCGCGAACGACTGACCAAGATACCTTGCTCTTCTAGAGGTGACAGCAGCTCAATAAGTCCGACTACGTCATCGATATTGGCACGGCGAATTTCTTCATAAGGATCATGGCTAATCAGCGTGCCAGAACCATCACGTGTGAATAGTTCTTCTAGTAATGCGCCGTTTTTGGCATACGAGATAATATGCGTGCGATGCACACCTTGACGACAGGCCAAACTTGCACAGTTCAAGAAATAATTGATTTCGCAATTTAAATCACGGTCACGTAAGAAGCGATCAACTTCGTTTGGAATCATTTCACGTAATAAACGATCATCGTCGTTGATACCCGCTTCTTCACCTAAGAATATAAGCTTGTCAGCACCCAGTGCTACGGCAGCGCTTAGGGCAACATCTTCCGCCAACAAGTTAAATACTTCGCCAGTTGCAGAGTAGCCCATCGAGCCTAGTACAACGATATGGTCATGAAGTAGGTTATTTTTGATGGCTTCCACATCGATAGAACGCACTTCACCCGTCATTTGATAATCAATACCTTCACGGATACCGTATGGGCGCGCTGTCACGAAATTACCTGAAATCGCATCGATACGCGAACCATACATCGGAGAGTTGGCCAGCCCCATTGATAGCTGAGCTTCAATCTGTAAACGAATGGCACCAACGGCTTGTAAGATAGATGGCATCGCTGCACGTGGCGTAATACGGATGTCTTGGTGTAGCGGCGATTCAATGTTAGCGTCTTTTAAGTTCTTCTCGATTTGCGGTCGTGCCCCGTGTACCAGTACTAGCTTGATACCCAAGCTATGCAACAAGGCAAAATCATGAATAAGTGTGCTGAAGTTCGCATGATTGACCGCTTCACCACCAAACATGATCACGAAAGTTTTGCCGCGATGGGTATTAATGTAGGGTGCAGAGTTACGGAACCAATGGACGTATTCAGGGTTGATCTGGGGCATGGAGCTAGTAGTCATAATGGGAGCAGTAGTCGTTAGAATAAGAAAAGGGGCGCAGCAAAAAAATGCCTAACGCTAAAGATTTACCATAGCAAAAAACGCGGTTATGAGCTATCTTTTATTTCAGCTGTATTCAAGCATTCTGATTGCCAATCGCTGATATACACAACCTCAACACTGGGTTAATGTACGCACAAATGCTTTTTGTTATGCTAAGCGCTATTGCTTTACAGATGCTGAGCGAAGATAATCAGGTTATATAAGTGAGTTCGTGTGTTTGATAGATTGCATGAACTATTTCACAGCGATATCTTATGTACATCGTAATGCTTTTTATCTGTTGAACAAATTATAAAAATAACTTAAGTTGCACCATCTGTGTTTTACCGATATATCAACCAGGGATAATGAAAATCATGAAAAAAAGTAACCAGTTTGCTAGCCCGTTCAGTGCTTGGAGCGGCCACCGCTTATTTCACGTTGTTGCCGGTACGCTCATCGGTGCAATGGTCGTTACACAAGCCTCAGCGATGCTGCCAACACCGGAGCAAGCGGTTGATAGCTCGATGGCTATTCAAGCAAATGCCAACAAGAGCAGCAACTCAAGTGCTCAGGCCGTTAATAGTAGAATCACAGCGTCACTGGTCAGCGTTGATGCTAATGGTCAAGAAGTGCTTGTCCCTGTAGATACCAATACTCGCTTGCAGTCAGGTAATGTATTGGAGTATCAAGGATACTTTACCAATACTAATGCAGATCGCGTACGTAAAATGACCGTTACGATGAGTATTCCAGAGCAAGTAGAACTATTAAAAACGGTTGCTCCTGAATTCCCATATGGCAGTGTAGATGGCAGTAATTTTGCTCGTATGCCATTACGTACCAAGGTAGATAATCAATTGCAAGACGTCGCGCTTAAGTACTATAAAGCGGTACGTTGGGACCTAGAAGGCGTAGGTCTAAATGATACCGTCGCTGTAAAATATCGCGCGCGCGTTAAATAGTCCTGAATGTTTGGATTAGAATTTAGCTAGCATTGATACAATTAGCACCGAAAACTATCCATTTAGTACTGAAAGCTACTAATAAAAAAGCACCACAGTTTATAGCTGCGGTGCTTTTTTTATGATGTGTTAGGGCGTTTGATAATTTTACTGATAAGTAATTAATAATACTTAATTATAGCGTGGCATATTTGCTATTAGATTTCTCTTGGATAAGTTGTTTAATTGCATTGATTTGCGGCGTTGTAGCTTGAGCACCTGCTTGTATTAGACTGCGCCGCTGCCTAGTATCTATTGAACTGTTACGACCGACATTGGGAGTAATAACAATATCCGCTCGATCTCGTTCGCTCTGGTTTGATGCGGAGCGATTAGCAGTCAGGTTGGTAGCTAGAATATTGGTTTCTAGAAAGCCCCAAAAGTCACTCAATGAGTTCATAGTCGGTATTTGATTATTAGTACTATCACTGCCTTGAGATCCCGTCACATCTACAGCAATGACAATATCAGCACCCAAGTCATAGGCGCTATCTACGGGTACTAAACTGACCACACCGCCATCGATATATTTTTTACCGACCTTTTCAGGAATGCGCGGGGCAATAAAAATATTAGGCACGCTACAGGACGCTTGCACGGCAAGCCCAGCATCGCCAGTGGTAAAGACTGTTTTCTTCAGAGTGTGTTTTTCTGCTGCGATTGCTGCAAAAGCAATGGGGAAATCCTCTATGACTCGCGCATTCACTTTGCTATTAATAAAGTTTTTTAACTTAATACCTTCGATAAAACCTTGATTGGACAAGGTAAAGTCTGTGAGCTGGCTATCAGTAGTGGTCAATGCCAATTGCTCAAGCTGTGCAGGCGTGTAACCACTGGCGTATAAGCTACCAATCAAGCTACCCACACTCGTCCCGACCACCAATGTTGGTTTGATACCGTTTTCTTCTAGCGCCTTAATGACACCCACATGGGCAAACCCTTTCGCACCGCCACCACCCAATACCAGTGCGACAGTAGGAGTCTTAATAACAGGCTCTGGTGTGGCAGGAATAGTCGATGGTAATGTGCTACAGGCACTAATATACAAACCGAGAACGGTTATTAAGCTCAACCTCAGTAGCTTTAGATTATGACGAATTAGGTTGTGACGAAACTGACGAGGCAAAATAGAAATAAGCATAGAAAAACACCTTATGAAATTGCCAGAATTCAAAAAATTAGACATCAGTTATTGGTATGATGAGAAGAAGCGGTTTGTCTATAGTAGATGGACTGTATAGATGCTATTTTACTAAATAGCCTAGCATAAGCAATTGTATTGTCAGCTATAATGAAATGAGTCGAATTTTTATATGTACTATCGTTATCGCTACTCTGTGGTACAAGTCATCATGTACAGCCTATTAAAAATGCTCGATTTAGCATACGAAAATTAAAAATAATATTGTTAGGATCTTTAATGCCAATATCGGAGAGTCATGCCTCAGCCAACTCGTCAGATCACTTTAGATCTGACATACCGCTATCAGCACTAGATATGCCAGTATCTGCACTAGCAGGTGTAGGGGTAAAAGTCGCAGAGCAGTTGGCGCAATTGAATATCAAGCGGATATTCGATTTGCTATTACATTTGCCTCGTGATTATGAGGATCGTAGTCGACTGGTATCAATCGCCGATGTAGAGCATGGACAGTCAGCGCTAATTACCGGTCATATCGTCCATGTCGATACTAAGCGCAGTGGGATGACTGTGACGGTGGACGATGATACGGGTACGATATCGTTACGGTTTTTTAAGGTCTATCGTGGTCTGGTACAGACCATGAATTTGGGAACGCGCTTACAGCTATTTGGTGAGGTCAAAGTCAGCCGCTACGGTAAGCAGATACATCATCCTGAATATCAAATTATCACTGATAATACAGTCATGACCGATACGGGATTGCAGCCTATTTATCCTACTGTCAAAGGCTTACATCAAAACAAGCTGCGCACTTTAATTAAGCTAGCATTGCAAACAGTTCGAAGCCAAGGTCTGCCCATGACATTGTTTACGGCTGAAGATTTTGCAGTTGTATCCGATTTACCATTAGTGCCTTTTGAGCCATCTAAATCAGCGGTGTCAGAGGCCGAATATACCGAAGATATTTTTTCGACGTTAGCACGCAGTGTGCCTGATAATGCGATTGGCAATAGCGTATATAAGCCCAGTCCTTCTACCTATCAGGCAGATAATGACATACATAACGTCGCTGCCAGTATTGCTCAGCACAATGTCTATAATTTAACGATATTTGAAGCATTGGTACTGCTGCATACGCCGCCTACTTATACCAGCGCGTCTCAGCAATACAAACTATTCACTCAACTCAGTGCCCGTACGCATGCCGCCTGCCAGCGCTTGATTATTGAAGAGTTGACTGCGCATCAGCTCAGTCTGCTATATCGTCGCCAACAGTTACATCAGCATAAAGCGCCCAAATGCACTACCAACAGTCCTCTTGCTGACAAGCTGTTTTCTGCATTGCCTTTTGATCTAACAGGTGCGCAAAAGAGAGTGATGAAAGACGTCACTGCTGATATGGCAACGTCAATTCCGATGCTACGACTGGTACAGGGAGATGTGGGTGCTGGCAAGACGTTGGTGGCAGCAGGGGCAGCGGGTTATGCGCTCGATAGTGGCTGGCAGGTCGCGGTAATGGCACCGACTGAGATTTTAGCAGAGCAGCATCTACTGAATTTTAAGCAATGGTTTGAGCCATTAGGCATTGGTGTCGGTTGGCTCGCAGGTAAGCAAACGGCCAAACAGCGCCGCGAAGCATTGGAAGCAGTCGCAGAAAATACCGTGCAAGTGGTGGTCGGTACTCATGCATTGTTTCAAGAGCAAGTTCAGTTCGCTAAATTAGGCTTAGTTATCATTGATGAGCAGCATCGATTCGGTGTTGAGCAGCGTATGGCATTGACCAATAAAGGCGTGGCTAATAGCACACCTCACCAGCTAATCATGACTGCAACACCGATTCCAAGAACCTTAGCGATGAGCGTCTATGGCGATATGGATACCTCAATCATTGATGAATTGCCACCGGGGCGTACGCCAATTACGACGGTAACCATCGATCGCAATCGACGCGATGAAGTCATAAAACGTATTGCGATTAATTGCGAAGCGGGCAGGCAAGCATATTGGGTATGCTCATTGGTAGAGGCGTCTAGTGTCTTAGATGCGCAGGCAGCTGAAGCCACTTATGAGGACTTAAATGAACGTCTAGATATTCGTATTGGACTGGTACATGGCAAGATGAAGTCTGCTGATAAGCAAGCCATTATGCAGGAGTTCAAAGCAGGTAGTTTGGACTTACTGATTGCGACAACTGTCATCGAGGTAGGAGTCGATGTGCCTAATGCCTCGCTCATGGTTATCGAAAATGCGGAGCGTTTGGGACTATCACAATTGCATCAGCTGCGCGGGCGAGTGGGACGTGGCTCGACCAAAAGCTTCTGTGTACTGTTGTATCAAAAGCCGCTATCAGAGACTGGCACAGAGCGACTAAATGTCCTACGCGATAGTACTGATGGATTTGTCATTGCTCAAAAAGACTTAGAGCTACGTGGGCCAGGAGAGCTGCTAGGCAAACGTCAAACGGGTAACGTTGGTTACTATCTGGCTGATCTGATCCGTGATGAGCAATTATTTGCCATTGCTCAGCGGTTAGCGAAGCATTTGATAGCAGACCCTGCGCGAAAAGCAGATGTTAGTCAATTGATTCATCGCTGGATGCCTGAAGCAAGTCGCTATACCAATGCCTAGTGCCTAGTAAACAGTGTTTAGTACCCAGTGTCTAGTAATCAATGCTTAGTGCTTAGTATCGGTATCGGCAAGTGGGTTCAGTGCGTCATTGAACCTAGCTCTGGATATAATCAAACAGTATGGCCACAACGTTAAAATTCTTTTATAGACAACACTCCATCCATAGCCAGTCACTGAATACATCGGATATTCAGCGACTGGCTATACGCGATCTTATTTCTTTAAATAGGTCGATATGCCTTGAATATTGCATATGTATTCGATCTAAGTTTCAATTAAGTTTATGAACGCTAGACGCTATATATAAAAATAAGATGATGACTAAATATATGCTATTCTCGATAATTTGATGGACTATTATAATAATAAACAGTGCTTTAGAGAACATCGTAATACTCTCTGTAAGTAACGCTCATAGCCCTATATCAGGCTATCCAAACATTGCTTCGATTGCGTGCCACTTTTTATTATTGCTGTGAATGATTGATATTTTTAGTCATTCTATATCGAGTATTTCAATATTGACTGTACCTACAGAGAGTTATCATGAGCGATTTTGAAGAAACCCATTCTAAGCCGTCAGCTGAAGCTGAGTTGCCGCCATATCGTCAACCTGACACTTTATCTCAAAGGCCATCTGCGAAACCACCAATATGGTTATGGCCCGTATTGGCAGCCGTTCTAGTTATTGGGGTGCTGCTTGGCAAATATTGGGGCAATGATAGTAATGCAGCTACAGATGAGTCAGCAACTTCTAATTCTGTCGCAAACGATCAGGTAACTGGTAGTGATGCCAGTATTGAGCAATCAGTACTCTCAGTAGAAACAGTCAGTCCAAGCCAAGATGATATCGGTAGCACGCTCAGTGCCGATGGAACCATCAATGCTAAAGACACTGCGAACGTCAGTGCAAAAGTCAATGGTGTGGCTATTGAGCGTATCTTGGTCGAAGAAGGCGACCGCGTCAGAGCAGGTCAAGTCTTAGCCGTGTTCGATACCGATGCTATGGAACAGCAAGTGCTACAGGCGCAAGCAGATGTCGCAGAAGCGGAAGCCACCCTTGCCAATGCCAGCGCTGACGCTGCACGTGTGCTGCCATTGATCGATATCGATGCCATCAGCAAACAAGAGGCCGATCGCTACCGTACCTCGGAAGTCCGTGCCAGAGCTTCTTTGCAAGCATCCAAAGCCCGTTTGAGCAATCAGCGTTTGACATTAGAGAACGCAAAAGTCGTCGCTCCTGTCAGCGGCATTATCAGTGAAAAATTGGTAGAAGTCGGTCAAGTGGCAGGCGGGGATCCACTATTTACGATTATCAAAGGCGGGGTTTTGGAATGGCGAGCAGATATAGATCCTAAGCTTGTCGGTGATATAAATGTCGGTACGCCTGTACAAGTCAGTCTGCCGGGTGGTGATACAGTGATGGGGCAAGTAAACCGCATCGCACCAACCGCAGACAACAACCGTCAAATTACGATTTATGCTAGCCTAGCTGCCAACTCAAAGATACGTGCAGGCATGTATCAAACAGGCGAATTCCTATTAGGAAGTACCAGTACGCAAACGATTCCTAATAGCGCAGTAGTCAGTAATGATGGTTATGATTATGTGATGCTCGTTACCGAATCGACTACTCGAGATGATCGGTCGATGGGACGTATCAAGCAGCAGCGAGTGACATTGGGTGAGCGATTGGGTGAGAGCGTAGCAGTGTTAGAGCCCTTGCCAAGTGACAGTCGTATCGTAAAACAGGGCGGTAGCTTCTTAAATGACGGTGACCTAGTGCGTGTTGTTAATGGTGTAACTCAAACCAGTAAGCCAGTGCAGGCACAACCATGAGCTTAAACGTCTCCGCTTATTCGATAAAGAACCCGCTCGTTGCTATCTTGCTGTTTGTACTGCTGACGTTGGGCGGCATTTACGGTTTCATGAAAATGAAAGTCCAGCAGTTTCCGGACATAGATTTGCCAGCGGTGGTAGTCACGGTCACGCTACCGGGTGCTGCGCCTTCACAGCTTGAAAACGATATCGCCAAAAAGATTGAAAACAAACTGACCAGTATCGAAGGCGTGAGTCATATTCGCACCACGCTACAAACGGGTGCGGCGACTATTGCCACTGAATTTACCTTAGAAAAAGACATTCAAGAAGCGGTAGACGATGTGCGGTCAGCAGTCGGCGAAGTACGTGGTGATCTGCCAGCTGCAGCTAACGATCCTATTATTACCAAAGTATCTACTGCTGGGTTTCCAGTGGTTACGTACTCTGTCGCTGCTGAAAATATGAGCGTGGAGGATTTATCTTGGTTTGTTGATGATACCGTTACTAAGCGGCTATCTGATATACCAGGCGTTAGTACCGTGAGCCGTGTTGGCGGGTTGCAGCGTGAAATCACGGTTGCTGCCGACCCGATTGCGTTAAGTGGTCTAAAGTTTTCTATTTCGCAATTATCGCAGCAAATCGCTGGTATCCAACAAGACAGTTCTGGCGGGGAAGCGGAAGTTGGCAATACGACTCAGACCATCCGTGTTCTCGGTGCCGTTGAGCGAGCAAATGAGCTAAACGACTTGCAAGTGGCTGTCCCTACAGGGGGTGCACAGGCTTTAGGTCGGATGGCAGAAATCACTGACGGCGCAGCAGATCCAAGCTCGATTGCCAAGCTAGACGGACAAACCGTAGTGGCATTTAACATCACTCGCTCGCGCGGTGCCAGTGAAGTCGATGTGATGGAGCTGGTTGATGAGGAGCTTGCTAAGCTGACCGCTGATGTCGGTAATATCAGTATTGAGAAAGTCTATGACCGAGCGACACCCATTGCAGAAGATTATGAAGCCTCATTGAGAATGCTCATCGAAGGTGGGCTGTTGGCTGTAGTGGTAGTCTTCCTGTTTTTGCGCAATATTCGAGCGACTATCGTTGCCGCGGTCGCTTTGCCGTTATCAGTGATTCCAACCTTTTTGGGTATGTATCTGTTTGGCTTTAGTCTTAATATCATCTCGCTACTGGCATTATCATTGGTCATTGGGGTGCTGGTCGATGATGCAATCGTTGAGGTCGAAAACATCATACGCCATCTACGCATGGGTAAGACGCCCTATGAAGCGGCGATGGAAGCCGCTGATGAAATCGGTCTCGCCGTTGTCGCCACCACTTTTACTTTGATTGCGGTGTTTTTACCAACGGCCTTTATGGGCGGTATCGTTGGACAGTTTTTCCGTCAGTTTGGTTGGACGGCTGCCTTATCAATTTTTGCCTCGCTGATGGTAGCGCGCCTGATTACCCCTATGATGGCAGCTTATATCTTGCGACCTGAGAAAAAGCACGTCGAAAAACAAAGCGCGATGATGAAATACTATCTTAAGATTGTGTCTTGGACTCTACATCATCGCTGGATAACCATGGGTGCAACACTTGTTTTATTTGTAGCCTCATTAGCTCTGGTTAAGCTGCTACCCACGTCATTTATCCCTGATAATGATATCGATCAAACGCGAGTGGCTATTGAGCTGACACCTGACGTGTCATTGGCAGATACTGAGCGCGTGGCGGCGTTAGCAAGTGCACGTATCTTGGCCATGCCTGAGGTGACCAATATCTTTACCTCAGTGGGAGAGGCGCAGGCGTCGATGGGTGCGTCAGATGGTGGCGGCGGTAAGGCTGAAAACATTGCCGGTTTGGATATCGTGCTTGCTCCGCGTGCAGAACGAGGCACCAAGCAAGAGATAGAGCGCAAAATTAGTAAGCTAATGACAGAAGTGCCAGGAGCACGGTTTACTGTCGGTCTATCGAGTGGTGGTGAGAGTGGCTATAACTTTTCATTAACCAGTACCAATCCGCAATTGCTTGAACAAACTGCACAAAAAATCATGTCTGAGATTCGAGGGCTACCAAGTGCAGGCGCTGTGACGAGTGATCGCAGTCTACCACGCCAAGAGCTAACGGTAACGCCAGATAGATTGGCAATGGCTGACAAAGGGGTGACTACGCAAGATATCGCTACGACCCTACGTGTGGCGACTGTAGGCGACTACGAGCAGCAATTGTCCAAGCTCAATCTTGATACGCGCCAAGTACCAATCGTGGTACGTCTACCAGATGTAGCTAAGCAAAATGTTAGCCAACTAGAAGGTTTGTACGTGCCGAGTACTATGCCTGCTGGTCAAGGCGTGCGCGTCGGTGAGGTAGCTACGCTAGACTTTGGCACTGGGCCTGCGCAGATTAGTAGACTGGATCGAGAGCGTGCCATTAGTATCACGGTACAACCTGCGAGTGGCGAGCTTGGCGATTTGGTACAAGCGGTCAAAGCAGTGCCGACCATGCAGCAACTGCCGCCTTCGATTACCATCATCGATCAGGGCCAAGCTGAAAACATGGCAGACCTTTTTAGTGGCTTTATCATTGCGATGTCAGTCGGTGTGGTTTGTATTTTAGGCGTACTGATTTTACTGTTTGGGCGTTTATTGCAGCCTTTTACTATTTTGATGGCGTTGCCATTATCTATTGGTGGTGCCTTTGTTGGCTTGGTTATTACTAATAGCAGCTTATCGATGCCTTCGATGATTGGTTTTATTATGCTCATGGGTATTGCGACCAAAAACTCAATCCTGCTGGTCGATTACGCGTTGATTGCCCAGCGCCGAGGTCTGGCACGCTTTGAAGCTATCGTAGATGCATGCCGCAAGCGTGCACGGCCTATTATCATGACGACCATTGCGATGGGTGCAGGTATGTTGCCATTGGTATTTGGTTGGGGCGATGCAGATCCTACTTTTAGGCGACCGATGGCAGCAGCGGTGTTGGGTGGTCTGGTAACTTCTACGCTATTGAGCTTGGTTGTCATTCCTGTCGTCTATACCTTGATGGATGATTTATCTGGATGGTTTGCTAAATGGCTGGCTCCACATGGTAAGCCTAGTGACCTCTAATAGTCACTTCTCATAGAGAGCCAAATAGCTAACCAAACAGTTGGCCAAGACACGACACAATAATAGCAATCTGGAAAACGCTGTATGATTAACACGCTCTCAATTAGGTCATACACTCGTCAGACTAGAGGACATTCTCATGACTTTCATCAGATTGTTTTGCCTTTGCGAGGTGCAATCAATATTGAAGTTGGGAGCTATACTGGAAAAGTTATCCCGAGCGAATGTGTTGTGGTCAAGGCAAATGAAAAGCACTATTTCAGCGCTGAGGAGAATGCAAAGTTTATCGTTGTGGATACAGATTTATTGCCAGAAGATGTGCTTCATTCATCACAAATTGTCTTTTCTATCAGTTCGCCATTGTTGGCATTTTTGGAGTTTTCAGAAAGTCAGTTAAGGTATCAAATCAATCCTGAAGTCGAGAGACTGATGTTTGATACCTTTTATAAAATTCTAGAACAACAAAATCTATTTGTGCAATACGACGCTCGAATTAGAGAAGTCGTAGCATATATTCACCACAATTTTTCTAACAACCTTTCTGTTGAAGTATTGGCGGATATCTCTTGCCTCAGTGCCACACAGTTTAAAAAGAACTTCAAATCGCAAACAAGCCAAACCGTCACTGAATACATCACAAGGATCAGAATGCAAAAGGCGCAAGCTTTGTTACTACATACTGATTCACCTATCGCTATCATAGCCGAATTGGTTGGTTACACGGATGTTAGTGCTTTTAGCCGCCGCTTTTCTAAATATTTCGGTATTGCCCCTTCCAAATTAAAACACGTCTAACCAGACATGCAAACCGTCTAATCTGCAAAAATTATATTCTGTAATTCTCTATAATAATGTTATTCATTATAACGTTAGAAGTAGCTACTATGCTGCAGAATAAATCTAGTCTAAGTGCTATTTTATGTGTGATAGCTGCCAGTATCCTTTGGGGAACGACAGGTACAGCCTCGGCTTTTATACCTGACGTTAGTCCATTAACCGTTGGTGCATTTTCCATGGGGGTAGGCGGTGTATTGCTAGTATTGAATGCTAAGAATAATTTATTAAGCGATAGACAGAAACTACTTTCTAAACCCAGTCTCTTATTCATCGGTAGCCTATGCGTTGCTATCTATCCTTTAGCTTTTTATTCCTCTATGAGATTGGCAGGTGTCGCTATTGGTACAGTGATCTCAATTGCTAGCGCGCCATTTTTCACTATTATCATGGAGCGTCTGATTAGCAATAAAAGAGTCACTAGTCGATGGGTGGTAAGTTTTATATTTGGTGTGGTTGGCGTTATTTTGCTGACTTTAGGGAAAACCCAATATTTGGATATAAACGCACAAGCAAATAATCGAATACTAGGCGTGCTGTTAGGGTTAGTTGCAGGATTGACCTATGCCACATACTCATGGACAGCACGTCAGATGATAGAGAACGGGGTAAACTCGAAATCAGCGATGGCAAGTATGTTTGGTCTGTCGGCGATTTTATTGTTGCCATCATTATTATTAACAGGGGAAAACCTGTTTTTAGATGCAAAACATATAAGCGTTGCCCTATATCTGGCAATTGCGCCGATGTTCTTTGGTTATTTACTTTTTGGTCAAGCGTTGAGAGTAATTGAGGCGAGCAAAGCGACGCTTATCACGTTACTAGAACCTATTGTGGCCACTATATTGGCTATCATTATAATCGGTGAAACATTCTCTCCTATCGGCTGGCTAGGCATGTCACTCATGATAATCTGTCTCTTACTGCAAGTAATAAAGACGCCAAAACTGACAGGTTATCGAAGAAGACGTGCACTATATAAGTAATCAAACAATTAGCAAAACAATATTGCTGATAACGAGCAGTATTTTTGATGAGTGACTGCCTATTAAGTATGACTCTTTGTATGACGTTAGTCTAAAACTGGTAAGTTGAATGGATTAGTTGGGCCAGTCTTTGCTATAGTCTGTCCAATCAAATTAATTGAAGAAATTGTTTATCTCTTACAGCACTATTTTAATTTTACTAACATATTAATAGATACTAGAACGATAAACCAATCTCTACAAACTAATCCCTAAAGAACTAAAAAATAAGGAATAACTATGATTAACGCATATGCAGCAAAAGAGAAAGGTGGCAAGTTTGAGCCTTATGAATATGACCCAGGTGCTTTAGGCGATCACGAAGTAGAAATCGAAGTACATAGCTGCGGCATCTGCCATAGTGATTTATCGATGTGGCAAAACGAATGGGGTATGACTCAATATCCGTTTGTCGGTGGTCATGAGGTTGCAGGTAAAGTCCTCAATAAAGGCAAGCACGTCAAGCATTTAGAGTTGGGCGATAAAGTCGGACTTGGCTGGCATAAAGGATACTGTAACGTCTGCGATCTATGCATCGATGGAGACCACAACCTATGCCCTGAGCAAGAAGGTACTATCATTGGTAATCATGGCGGCTTTGCAGATAAAGTACGCGCAAAAGATACTAGCGTCATCAAGATACCTGAAGGGCTTGATTTTAACGCGGTAGGACCACTGTTATGTGGCGGTGTCACAGTGTTTAACCCACTTATGCAGTATGAAATCAAACCAACTTCTAGAGTGGCTGTAATTGGCATTGGTGGTTTGGGTCATTTGGCATTGCAGTTTGCCAATGCGTGGGGCTGTGAAGTGACGGCATTTACCAGTGAATCAAAAATGGAAGAAGCAAAAGAGATGGGCGCTCACCATTCACTAAACTCAAGAGACGATAGCGAAATTGAAAAAGCTGCAGGTTCTTTTGATCTAATCATTTCAACAGTGAACGTTGATATGAACTGGGATGTCGTGATCAAGACGCTAAGACCAAAAGGTAAGCTGCATTTTGTTGGACTGTTAGAAGCGCCACTAGAGATATCGGCTGCGCCAATGATTATGGCTCAGAACAGTCTATCAGGCTCGCCAGTTGGCTCACCAGCGACGCTGCGTAAAATGTTAGATTTTGCTGCGCGACATAATATTCAGCCAGTCACTGAAACATACAAAATGTCTGAGATTAATGAAGCGTTTGAGCGATTAGAGAGTGGTAATGCTCGTTATAGAGTGGTGCTAGAGAGAGACTAAACGTCTCTATAGGCGACTAAATGTAGCCACTAAATAAGCACAATAGTAGTGATACTCCAATTAATAGATAGAGTGTCACTATTCTTTTGTATTGTAATTCTACTTTTCATCAGTTTTTAAAATATGCGGATTATTTGGAACTGGGTTTAAGTATTTTTATTTGATCATTTACTGATGTAGTTCTTACTAATTTTTTCTAAACTGCTAGTAGGTCGTTTTAAAATTATAAAAAACCCCTGCTATTGAGTTCACAATAGCAGGGGTAAATACTTGTCTTTTTCAGATTAGTGTAGAGTAGTTTTTCTTATTCTACCGTGACTGATTTTGCCAAATTGCGTGGCTGGTCGACGTCTGTGCCACGCATCACTGCTACATGGTATGACAACAGCTGCACAGGCACGCTGTAGACGATAGGGGCAAGCGTCTCGCAAACATCGGGTACATATACTAAGTGTAGTCTATCTTCCGCGACCATTTGACTGGCTTCGCTAGCGAATACAAATAGCTCGCCATGACGCGCATGCACTTCTTGCATATTGGCTTTTAATTTATCAAACAAACTGTCTTTGGGCGCTAGTACGACGATGGGCATGTCTTTATCGACCAATGCCAATGGACCGTGTTTAAGCTCGCCTGCCGCATAACCTTCTGCATGAATGTAAGAGATTTCTTTTAGCTTTAACGCGCCTTCTAGCGCAATCGGGAACTGTAGCCCGCGACCTAAAAATAGACAGCTTTTCTTATCTTCAAAGCTTTCACTCATGGTCTTAATAGGACCATCAAGGTTTAAGCTGGCGTAGAGTTGTCCTGGTAATTGATGTAACTCACTTAATAACGTATTTAAGTGTTCGTCAGTCATGCGCTTCTGCGTGACGCCAACTTTTAATATTAACAATATCAATGCCACAAGCTGAGTGGTAAATGCTTTGGTAGAGGCGACGCCAATCTCAGGTCCTGCCAATGTCGGCAAGAAAATATCTGTTTCGCGTACCAGCGATGACGTCGGTACATTACATAGTGCCAAGCTGACTAAGCCTGCTGGCATTTGCTTCTGGATATCACGTAACGCTGATAAGGTATCAGCCGTTTCACCAGATTGAGAAATACAGATGACCAAAGTATTATCGACGACGACAGGATTGCGATAGCGGAATTCGCTGGCAACCTCGACCGAGCAAGGTATACGGATAAGGCTCTCAAACCAGTATTTTGCGACCATACCAGCGTGATAACTGGTACCACAAGCAATCACTTGTACATGACGAATACCTGACAACAGTGTCTCATGACGCTGTAAAAAATCGTCGCGTAGTTTAGTCGTTTCACCATTATCCAAAGCCATCTCTATCGTACGAGCGACGGCATCTGGCTGCTCATAAATTTCTTTGAGCATATAATGTTTGAACTCGCCTTTATCGGCATTGTGCTGGGTTGCATCAATTTCATGTATCTGACGTTGGACTTCAACACCATCTGCATAAACTTGAATGCTATTGCGAGTTAATTTGGCGATATCACCTTCTTCTAGATACATAAAGCGGTTAGTCACCGGTAGCAAAGCCAACTGATCTGATGCGATAAAGTTCTCACCGATACCGACACCAATAACCAAAGGTGAGCCTAGACGTACAGTAATGAGCTCATCAGGGCAATCTACGTGTACGATACCCAATGCAAAAGCACCATGCAGTAACGGAATGATGGTGCGTACTGCTTCCAACAAGTCAGGCGTTTTTTTGTAAATATCATGGATTAGATGCGCCACAACTTCTGTATCTGTCTGTGAAGTAAACACGTAGCCTTTGGCTATTAGCTCTTCTTTTAGTTCAGCGTAGTTTTCGACGATACCGTTATGAACGACCGCAATTTTGCCTGACACGTGTGGATGCGCATTACGTTGTGCTGGCTCACCATGAGTTGCCCAGCGCGTATGAGCAATACCAATATGACCATCAAAAAACTCTGGGTTGATAGCGACGGCATTAACCAGTGCCTGTACTTTACCTACTTGGCGCTCACGATGTAGTTCACCATCACGAATAACAGTCAGACCAGCTGAGTCATAGCCGCGATATTCTAAACGCTTTAGGCCTTCAAGTAAGATATTAGCGATATTTCGCTCAGCAACGGCGCCTACAATTCCACACATGGCTATTCCTTAGATTCAAATTTTAGTAGTTCAATATATAATAGTGCAAGATCAAATAATCTGGTCGGACATTAATGATGAGTCATCAAACGACAAATATAATGAAGCAGTACCACAAAGATTGCTGTACTGCTTAAATTGGTTCAAAAATGACTGAAGTTGGCTAAACCATCAATGAGCAATTATTTTTTAGTGGGTCGTTGAAAGTCATTTTTTTGTACCTGACGCGCACGACCGAATGCCAACGCACTACTGTCAACGTCTTTGGTAATCACAGAACCAGCGGCCACAGTAGCAGTATTGCCAATCGTCACTGGTGCAACTAGACTGGCATTAGAGCCGATAAATGCATTGTCTTTAATGATGGTTTGCGACTTATTAGCACCGTCATAGTTACAAGTAATGACACCAGCACCGATATTCACGCCTGTACCGACAGTCGCATCGCCGACGTAGCTTAAGTGATTTACTTTACTGCCTTGACCAATAGTCGATTTTTTAATTTCGACAAAATTACCAACTTTGCTGTTATCAGATAGTACGGTATCAGGACGCAGATGCGCAAAAGGCCCGATATCAACACCAGCACCAATATCAGCGCGATCGATCACGCAATACGGTTTGATGTAGCAGGCATTACCAATCTTAGCATTTTTGATGACACATCCCGCTTCGATATAGACGTTATCACCCAAGGCACAGTCACCTTCAAACACTACATTAACGTCAATAAACACATCTTGACCAGCGGTTAACGTACCACGAATATCGACACGAGTAGGGTCGGCGAACTGTACGCCAGCTTCTTGTAAGTCAGCAACTAGCTTACGTTGCCAAGTGCGCTCTAGACTAGCAAGCTGTTGACGGTTATTAACCCCTTCAATCTCAAACGTATGCTCAGGCTCAATCGCCGCGATAGTAATACCATCGGCAACAGCCATTTTGACGATATCCGTCAGATAATATTCTTGCTGTGCATTATCGTTAGAGAGCTCAGGCAAGTATTTGTGTAGTAGCGCATTATCGACACAGTAAATGCCGCTGTTAATTTCTTTAATACTTTGCTCTTCAGCATCAGCATCTTTTTGCTCAACGATGGCTTCAATATTACCTACTTGGTCGCGTTTAATACGACCCAAGCCAAATGGATTATCGACAGTCAATGTCAGCATCGACATACCATCAGTATTGGCAGTTTTTAATGCTGTCAATGTCTGACAGCTTACCAATGGCACATCACCGTAAAGAATAAGACTTTGTCCTGATTTGGGTAAATCAGATAATGTCACTTTGACCGCATGGCCAGTTCCCAATTGCTCAGTTTGAGCAACCCAAGTAATCGATGCTTGTGTATATTGATTGGTAATCTCTGACTTTACTTGATCACCACCAAAGCCATGAACAATAATAGTTTCATCAACAGTTAACTGATGACAAGTATCTAGTACATGGCCTAACAAAGACTTCCCAGCTAGGGTCTGCAATACCTTTGGCTTTGCCGATTGCATACGTGTGCCTTTACCGGCAGCTAAAATAATTACAGAAAGAGGAGATGTCATAATAGGCTCACAAATGTAACAAAATATAATATTTGATTATAGCGCAAATGTTCATTTATAAAAATGCTGTGATGTGCAGGCTTTGTAATACAACCTGCTAACAATAAATCAATTGTCTATGCAGGAGAGTAGCGTTCAAATTGATAACGTTGCTGGGATTAGCGGTTGTAGAGTAGCCAATTCAGTATCGAAGTAGTTAAGGTAGCTTATAACAGCACACCAAACATAACAGCTACCCATGCTACTGCTGCCATGATACCGGCGATGATGTCGTCAAGCATAATGCCTAACCCACCAGCAACCCTTTTATCAGCCCATCCAATCGGTGGCGGCTTAACGATATCAAAAAATCGAAATAAGATAAAAGCGAAAACAATGGCGAAAATAGAAAGCTCTTGAGACACATTTTGCCAGAAGTTATCGTCAGCAATCCCCATATAAGACAATGGTAGTAGGGTAATCCAAATACCTGCCCACTCATCCCAAACGATATGCGGATCGTCATGACCTTGCATCAGATCAGCAGTGTGTCCGCAAATCCAAACACCAAAAATACAAGATAAAACTGTCAGAATGAGAAAAGGTATAAAACCCAAACTCAACAATGGTATGGCAATGATTAACCCACCAACGGTACCCCAAGTGCCAGGTGCACGGCGCGGAAGACCGCTCCCTAAACCGATACCGAGCCAATAAACCACACGGTCAAGCATGCTAGCACCGACCGGTAAGGGTGGACAGTCATTTGCTTTACGGATGTCAGGCTTAGATAAGTCGTGATCAGTCATGGATTAGCCTGTAAAGTGTTGGTAGCCAGTAAGATTGGGCCACGTTAAAAACGGTGCGGGCTGAGTAGGTGTCACTGGCTGATTTTTATAAAACAGTTCAAGACGTGAGTTATCAGAAGGCTTGGTATCTGTCGCTATCGGATCTGCTAGTGCAATTACCTCGCCGATACAAGTGACAGGTGTGTTGCCAGTAGGCGGTTTGATATGTGAAGGCAAAGTAAATGCCAGTTCATAATCATCGCCGCCCGCTAGCTGACCTAATAAGCGATCAGACAAATCGACAGTAGATAATGACTCGCTACTCGGTAGCTTATCTAAATGGATTCGTATGCCGACAGAGCTTTGCTGACAGATATGCCCAAGATCTTGGTAAAGACCGTCGGAGATATCTATCATCGCTGTGGCACCCATCTTTGCCAATGCTGCACCTAGCGCAATACGCGGCGTTGGCATATGTAGACGATGTGCCAACTCGATACCTTGTGCGCTGTCAGGATGTTGCAAGGCGAAAGCGGCATCACCAAGTGTGCCTGAGACATAAACCTTATCACCCACTTGTGCACCTGAGCGATAAATGGCAGGTGTATCTGCGGACAGCAATCCCTGAGCACTGATACTGAGTACTAAGCGCTCGCTGCGTGTCGTATCACCACCGACCAGCGTCACGCCAAACAGCTGGCACGCATGAAACAGCCCTTTGGCAAATTCAGTGAGCCATTCGTGATTTGCCAAACGTTCAGGTAATGCTAGCGCTAGCATAATGCTATGCGGCGTCGCACCCATAGCTGCAATGTCTGAGACATTAACAGCCACGGCTTTATAACCAATCGCAAATGCTAATTCGTTAACTCTTTGCCAGTCAGCATGAAAGTGACGACCTTGAACCAGTGTGTCAATACAGCTAACCAAGCATGATCCTGCTGGCAATGCCATCACAGCCGCGTCGTCACCGATACCTTTTTCGATACCAGTTGATGGTGCATGCGTGGCCTGCATCTGTGAGAATATACGCTCAATCAGCTCAAACTCGTTCATGGTTAATCTTAGTCTTTAGTATCGCTAGCGTTTTTCTTGCTCGCCTTAAAGTCACTAATATTTGCACTGGCTTTACTGGCACTACTGCGTTTAACGTTAGCTTTGTTAGCACTGATGCGCGGCTTGTTTGATACAGTCGGCTCATCGACGATCGCGCTTTCTGTTTCAGCAGCAGTTTCGATGCTATCCACTGGATTTGCTTCAGACTGTTTAGCCGCCGCTTTTTGTGACGTACGTAGATTGGCATTAGTGTCTGCTTGCACTTCGACTGCGCGCAGATCACCGGCCATTTTATCCAGTACCGCATTAATCAATTTGTGAGCATCAGTCGCCCCAAAGTGATTATTTAGCTTCATTGCTTCATCAAGCACGACTTTATAAGGAATCTCTACACGGTTTTGCAGCTCATACGCGCCAATCAACAAGATAGCGTGCTCAACCGTATCTAACTTATCAACCTCACGATCGAGATGCTGACTGATAAGCGCGTCGAGTGCTTCAATCTGCTCTGGGATGTCGCGCATCATTTCATGATAATAACCGATATGGACGGTATGCATGGCATTGGTTGCACGCGTGCGAGCAGCAATATCATGCGGAGCATTGGCTTTCCAGCCAAGCTTACCATCTACATCAAAGCGGCGATCAGTAACGAGCCATTCGTATAGGCCCTGCATCGCAAAGCGACGTGCCTTACGGATAGCAGTGTGACTGGTCTTGTAAGAAGACTCACTCATATCGAATGTTTGATCACCCGCACTACTGCTCGCTATACGGGTAGCTTCAGCTTGTCCATCGTTGGCTTGTGCGGTTTTCGCAGCGCTAATAGCGCGCTTGAGTTGGTCAGTCATAGGGGGTCTGTACCTAAATTTTTGAGATGATACCCAGTCAAAATATAAATTAACAAAGTAGCTTTTTAACTTTGCTGATTCAAAGCTTTAAAGGGTATAGAAATACGGCGAAAATTCAAAAAGTAGCCAATTGTTTCGATAGCTGGCTAGTGCTATGAGGTGCTGTTATTACTAGATAGCAGCACAAGGTAAACTAATAAACTTGAGCTTTAAAGCTTACGCTTCATCGATGCTATCATCAATATCTAGCTGTGACAAAACAGCGATCATTTCTAGTACGACCATCGCAGCTTCAGAGCCTTTGTTGCCCGCTTTAGTACCAGAGCGCTCGATAGCTTGCTCGATGCTGTCAGTGGTGATGATACCGTTAGCAACAGGGATATTATAATCCATTGCCACAGCGCTCAAACCTTTGGCCGACTCGCTAGCTACAATATCAAAATGCGGCGTGCTGCCACGGATGATTGCACCCAATGCCACAATTGCATCAAAACGATCTGATTCAGCAGCACGTTGGGCCACAAGTGGTAGCTCAAATGCGCCAGGCACACGAATAACAGTAATGTTGCTACCCAATACACCATGACGGAGTAGGGCGTCGATTGCACCATCAACCAATGACTCAACGACAAAACCGTTAAAACGACCGACAACGATACCAATGCGAGCATCAGCGTTTTGATGTAGGTTACCATCGATATGAGTCACGTCGTTACGCTGCTGTTGTAAATTCGACATAAAAAATCCTTTGCTTAATAAGCGTTCAATTGAAATATAGGCGTCAATAAGTAGCTAAATAGTCTGATGCGTTCAATCGACTCGGTCGCCTATTATTTTGGCGTTGCTCTAGTTAATTGAACGAAAATAAATGGTTAGCGCTATGATAGCATTTTTTTAGGTTTTATTTGTATATTACGAGCGTGCTAAAGACGCATCTGTATTCCTTGCGCTGCCATATACTCTTTGGCCTCCAATACCGTGTATTCGCCGAAGTGAAAAATACTGGCGGCAAGTACGGCATCTACGCCGCCTTCTAGTACGCCTTCTGCTAAATGTTGCAGGTTACCGACGCCGCCTGAGGCGATAACTGGTACATTAACACGGCTCGTAATTTGCTGCATGAGCGCCAAGTCGTAGCCCTTTTTGGTGCCATCACCGTCCATCGAGGTGACCAGTAATTCACCAGCGCCCAGCTCTGCCATTTTGCTCGCCCAAGCAACGGCATCGATACCCGTTGGCTTACGGCCACCATGGGTGAAAATCTCCCAACGTGGTACGATAATACCATCGACGTTGATATCAGCGACGCGTTTGGCATCGATGGCAACGACGATACACTGGTTGCCAAATTTCTGCGCGGCTTCACCAACGAACTCCGGCGTAAATACGGCTGCTGAGTTAATCGCCACTTTATCCGCGCCAGCATTGAGCAAATTGCGGATATCAGCGATTTTACGCACGCCGCCACCAACAGTCAGCGGAACGAATACCGTTTCTGCCATGCGCTCAACAGTATGATAAGTGGTATCGCGCTCATCATTGGTCGCAGTAATATCCAAAAAAGTAATCTCATCAGCGCCCTGTTCGTTGTAGCGTTTGGCTACTTCGACAGGATCGCCTGCGTCTTTGATATTTAAAAATTGCACGCCTTTGACCACGCGGCCATTGTCAACGTCCAAGCAAGGAATGATACGCTTTGCTAACATAGGGTCTTTCACCTTATAATCAATTCATAGGCGCTAGTCTAGCAAAATCACTGCTATTTCAGGCAGGTTTTCGCAAGATTATTACGCTTTTCACCATAGTTTTATCATGCGCGGTACAATTGCTGTGATTACCGCCTAAATCTATTCTATTTAACTTGTTATTCAATTGCCAAAAGTGAGATGTCATGTCCGTCTATACCCAGTTAACCGATGATCAGTTTGCCGCCTTTTGCCAAAGCTTTGGTGTGTCGTTTGCCCGCGCGATACCGATCACTCAAGGCATTAAAAACTCAAACTGGTTTATTCAAACGACTGACGATGTAGATGGTACATACTCTTACGTATTCACTTTATTTGAAGAGCGTCCGCCTGCTGATATCGAAAAAATGGCCGTTATTCTTAATCAATTAAATGGCAAGCTACCAGTCGCCGCGCCGCTAGCCGTTATTGAATCAAATGGTTCGCAAACGGATGGCGACGATAAGCGCTATGTCATCCACTATGAAGACAAAGCGATTACGCTAGTGCCATGCTTAGCGGGCTCACATCCGGATCAAACCACGCAAGCGATGTGTCATGACATTGGCGCGGCATTAGCAATGCTGCATGAGACATTACAAGCATTGCAGCCAAGTGAGCAGTACGGCGTGCCTTTGTACCCATGGGCAGATGTGCGCGACCGTGAAATGCAGTTCATGCCAGGTGACGAAGCCAAGCTGATGAGCGATATCTGGCGCTCTTATTCAGAATTGCCACTGGCAACCTTGCCAAAAGGTCTGTGCCATTTAGACATGTTCGCCGACAATACCTTATGGAATCTACAAAAAGGCGAAGCGCGTTTGACAGGTTTATTGGACTTCACCGAAGTCAGTGTCGAGCATTACGTGATGGATATTGCCATTACTATCAATGATTTTTGTACCACGTGGGGCGTTGCAGAACAAGGCGAATCCGTTAACTTTGATCGCAGTAAAATGGCAGCGTTCTTACAAGGTTATGAATCGATCCGCCCGTTAAATAACGACGAAAACCGTGCACTACCTGTTATGCTGGCAAAAGCCGCGGTGATATTCTGGTTATTACGACTAAACGTGATTCACTACAATCGTACCGAAGGTCGTACGGGTGATAACATCATGGTTAAGAATCCTGACTTGATGAAACGTCTGGCTGCTTATCATTGGGCGCATGTTGAAAAGTCGCAAAATACCGTATTTGTACTATTAAGCAAACCAGACAATCAAATAGTCGGCGTATTTAGCAGTATCACCCAAGCCGAACAAGCGCAGGAAACATTAAGTAGTAGTGAGTTTGCAATTAAAGAATATACGCTAGATCAATTGTCTTAAGCATTGCTTATTCATTTATGCTAGTACCAATGCTAGTACTAATTTTAGTACCGAAACCTTAGAGGCGACCCCATGACCGATCAAATTGATAACTGGCACAAACTGGCGCGCTACGATACCAATATGCAGGGTGAGCTGCACGCCAACCTACTACGTAATAACGGCATTACCGTGTCCTTGCAGCCGCTTAGCGCTATCCCAGGTATGAATTCTGGTATTGTTCTTTGGGTAGAGGATACGGATTTGGTAGAAGCTCAGCGTATCTTAGCGACCATTCCAACCGATGGTGCGGCCTTGCTGGATGAGATGAGTGATGCTGACTTTGAGGCGCTATCTGCTGCTCAAAGCAATCCTACTCAAGGTAACTCGATAATAGACGACAATAACGGCGGTAATGATTAAATGTGTCAACTCTTAGGAATGAACTGTAATACCCCAACGGATATTGGCTTTAGCTTTGCAGGGTTTCGCAAGCGCGGCGGGATGACGGACAGTCATGAAGATGGCTTTGGTATTGCCTTTTTTGAGCGCAGCGAATGCAGTAATAATGACAAAACCAACGATGAGACGGCAAATGACTCAACGGGTCTGCGTCTGTTCCATGATAATCGTCCCAGTCATCTGTCGCCAGTCGCCGATTTGGTCAATAACTATCCAATCAAAGCCATGAATGTCATTGCACATATCCGTAAAGCGACGCAAGGGCAGAACTGTTTGGCCAATACCCATCCATTCGTCCGTGAAGTATGGGGCGAGCAGTGGGTGTTTGCGCACAATGGACAGATGAATAGCGAATTTATCAAACGCTGTCAGCGCTTACAAGACAATGGCAATGCCTCACACTGTCAGCCAGTTGGCAATACTGACTCAGAAATGGCATTTTGCTATCTGGTCAATCGTCTAAAAAGTAGCTTTAAATCGCGTCCTGATGACAAGACGCTGTTTAATTTTTTGACTACGCAATGTCGTTATCTATCTGCCAATGGGTTATTTAATTGCTTAATATCGAATGGCAGATGGCAGCTGGCTTATGCAGGTAGCTTACTGTTTTATCTCACGCGCAAAGCGCCATTTGGTGAAGCGAAGCTCGCTGATGATGATATGGCGATTAACTTTGGTGATGTGACCACGGACACGGATAAAGTCACTATTTTAGTCACTGTGCCATTGACTGAAAATGAAAAATGGCAACAACTGGCTGTCAATGAATGCTTAATCTTTCAAGATGGTGAGGTCATTTATAAAGACAGCCCAAGCCAGCGCAAGTTTTTAACGATTGATGAAGGTATTGCGATTGCACGAGCCGTTGGAGCGAGTGTTTAAAGGTTAATGAATATCCAATACTGTTTAAATATAACCCCCACAACACCGCTTAAACTTTTCTCCAGAACCACAAGTACATGGTTGCTTTTGCGTCATAGTCATCGCAACCGTCGGGTCTAAAAAGTACCAAAGTGCATCTTGATTAGCTTTGCTTTTTACCTTTACGAAAGTAGACAGTTCATGATGCGCCTGTATTTTTTCTGCTAAATCAACTGCATTATCTTTGGCATTAAAGTAAGCCTTAAATTCAACCTGTGCATGACGTTTACCCAGTTTTGGCGTGTGCTCTACAATCTCTAGTCCTGCCCAATCTGTCTCTTTTGCCCAACTGTCAATCGCTACAACATCAAGTAATGCTTGCTGAGCAGGCACTGTGGTCTTGACGATATACTCTGGTTTTATGAGCACAAAGGCACTATAGCGCGTGCGCATAAGCCGTTCGGCTGTCTCCGCTTTTATACCATCTGCTTTGTCAACCTCATCATTATAAAAAGCATCATGATAAGGCTGGCAGCAGTTTTGATAGGATAGCTGCGCGTCTGTCGTCTCTGCTGTTGGATTGATTTGGCAAGGGCAAGTATCTGGGTAAGATTGCATGTTTTACTCTAATTTTTGTTTGGACTCATTCGTTTAGGCTTAATGGTCTTATGATAATTTTATTGCAGCATGCTTTTTATTAATTCTGGCAATATACCGACTTTGAGCTGCGCCCATGCGGAAGGATCACTTAATCGTGACCAAAACATCTCAAAAGGTGGGGCGGCGTATACCAGTAGTGCAAGGATAGTATATAAGAGCAAATACCACCATTTGTCTTTTGGCTGATAAAACTTCATTGCCGTGCCCGATGAACGTTTCATTTTCATATTGGACAAGTTGACGCTATATAGCTCATCCAATGATAAGTGCACCATTGCGCCACCAAATAAAAACAGACCATAAAACCAACTGGTCGTCAGTGGTAGGTGCAAGCCATAATAACTTAGGCACGTCAGACCCAATCCCAGTATCGCCATATACGGCACAGAGTGGATGACGCCGCGATGCACCGTCATAGTAGTAAAAATATGAAAAACCACATAACGCATAAAACCGTAGCCAGCCAGCCACAATACTATCAGTGCCAGTAAGCTCAAATCACTACGCCAATGCATGACCAGCCCAAAGGCAAAGATAAACGAGGTGATATTAAAACCGAGCTTAATCGGTGTTGAATTATCAGAATCTAAGTCTGGCAGCAACCCACCAATAGTACCAAGCGCTACGCACACCAAAAATCCTGAATCATCAATCAATCCCGCTTTATAAACCGTCAAACTCAGTGTGCCGCTGACCATAAATGCGACATTTAAGTGGGTATTAAAATTTGCCATAAAACTCATTCATCCATAGCGCTCAAAAAGTCCTTTCGAGCGGCGTATCTAGCAGTAAAAAAGCGCACCATGATACCATAGACCGTCCATACGTCTAATAGAGATAGCCTGTAAGAGAGAGCTTCTATGCCTGCCAGTGATTTACCCGCCATACTTAACTCTGATACTCATACTAAGCAGCTGCCTGTAGTAGAAGGTCAGCTTGATAACATCTTTGCTGCCATTGACTGGCAAGTGCCTTGGTTATCGCATATTACTCAATTGAGTTATATCAGCAACACGATTGAATGGCTTAGTCGCTCGAAATCACAGAGAAATAGCTTAGATAATTTGGATAATGCAAAAAGCCTAGATGAGCACGATATAAATGCTTCTGACATCAATACGCCTGACACGATTACTAAAGTCTTAAAAACGGCGATGATGCAGCAGGCAAATCATCTAGAGCAGCCGTTACCACAGACCATACCAGCTCATGATAACAAGCCGCAGACACTACAGTTCGTCTCTCAGAATGCATTGCCTGAAGGGGAAGCTTACGAGCAATTTATCGGCACAACTGGCAATATCCCGACGCGTGATAACTTACATGACTTGTTTAATGGCAGTATTTGGCTGACCTTTCCGAAGACTAAAGCTATGCTCAATTACTACCATATGCTAGAAATCGCCAAACAAGGCATTAATGAGCGTCGAGGGCGTGTGCGCGACACTATTACTGTCTTTGATGAGAATGGCGCAGTGCTAGTGACTTCTGATGCTAGTATCGGTGAGGCGTTGGTTGATTTTGACTGGCAGGCAAGTTTGGTGAAACCACGTGCTAAATGGGACAACCCAACCCAGCCTGATAACAGCGCTCAAGCCGCAGTCTATATCTTTGGGCATGCCTTGCTTGAGCAGTTGGTACACCCACGCAAACCTCTATGCGCTCACAGCATTGTCATTCACGTTGCACAAGAATTCTTTACCTTATCGTTAGCTGGACGTATGAGCTATTTGGATGACAAAGTTGCCGAATATATGGATACATTATTATCAAATAATGATGTCAAACCGCGCCAGCTTGCGCCTTTACCAATTTTAGGTGTACCGCATTTTTGGGCAGAAAATGCCGATACTGGCTTTTATGAAGACAGCTATGTATTCCGCAGTGGGCGACGTAAAAAAGACAAAAAATAAATAGGAAGGGATTGGTTAAAAATAGCTCGCTAAACCGTTGTTACGTTTACGATTGTGCCACGATTCGACAACGTCCAGACGTTAACAAAGCCTTGTATGTTTGTTATGGTAAAAGGGAGTTTCTGTTAATCACTACAGATATGATTATCTCTTTTGTTAACACGGACTTATATCAGACAGTTTTGCGAAACTGCGATATTGATTCAAAACAGATCAATCATTTATTGAGCCACCAGTCATACATAAACTTATAATAATTTATGTCCAGGATTTATAACAACGATAAGGAAGCTATCATGAGTGATATTTTTGATGTAAAAGACACCCTTTCGGTTGCTGGCAAGGAGCATGCCTACTACAGCCTGCCAAAGCTGACCGAAACTTATGAGCATATCAAGACACTACCATTTTGTATGAAAGTGGTATTAGAAAACCTATTGCGTAACGAAGACGGCGGCCAGTCAGTTGGTAAAAACCATATCGAAGCGGTTGCTAACTGGGATGCAGGCGCTGAAGCGTCAAAAGAAATCGCCTTTATGCCAGCGCGTGTGGTATTGCAGGATTTCACTGGCGTACCTTCGGTGGTTGATTTGGCTGCGATGCGTGATGCAGTGGTCGAGCTTGGCGGAAAGGCTGAGCAGATCAATCCGTTTATCCCTAGTGAGCTGGTCGTCGATCACTCTGTACAGGTCGATGCTTATGGTCGCGAAGATGCGCTAGATTTGAACGAAAAAATTGAATTTAAGCGTAACAATGAGCGCTATGAGTTTTTGCATTGGGGCAAGCAAGCCTTTGAAAACTTCGTCGTCGTACCGCCAGCGACAGGTATCGTGCATCAGGTCAACCTTGAGTATTTAGCCCGTGTCGTGATGGCAGCAGACGTCGATGGCGAGCTGACGGCTTATCCAGATACAGTATTTGGTACAGATAGCCATACTACGATGATTAACGGTATTGGCGTGCTTGGTTGGGGTGTGGGCGGTATCGAAGCTGAAGCCGCGATGCTAGGCCAACCGTCTTCGATGCTGATTCCACAAGTGGTCGGCTTTGAGCTAAAAGGCAAGCTAACCGAAGGCGTCACGGCGACCGATTTGGTACTACGTGTCGTTGAAATGCTGCGTGCACATGGCGTAGTAGGCAAGTTCGTCGAGTTTTATGGCGAAGGCTTACACAGTATGCCGCTAGCGGATCGCGCTACCATTGCTAACATGTCACCAGAGTACGGTGCGACTTGTGGTATTTTCCCAATTGACCAAATGGCGATTGATTACCTGCGTCTATCAGGCCGTGATGAAGAGCAGATTGAGCTGGTTGAAAAGTATGCTAAGGCGCAAGGCTTATGGCACGATACCGATACACCTGCGGCGACTTATTCAAGCAAATTAGAACTAGATCTGTCGTCAGTACAGCCAGCACTTGCTGGTCCGAACTTGCCACAGCAGCGTATTAATTTGTCTGATATGCATGAGAAGTTTGGCGAAACGCTAGAAAAAATGACCAAAGATCGCAAGTCAGAAGTAGAAGGCAAAGTACGCTTTGATCAAGAAGGCGGTGAGCAAGAGCAAGCTGAACACTTAGCTGCTGAGCCGAATATCGAAGTTGATACCAGTGATGACAATGCAAGTTATGCGCCAGCAAACAATGTCTTCTCAAATGTCAGCATCGATGACAAACAACACAAACTACGAGACGGATCGGTAGTTATTGCTGCCATTACTTCTTGTACTAACACTTCCAATCCAGCGGTAATGATTGGTGCAGGTCTAGTGGCCAAAAAAGCGGCTGCCAAAGGTCTTAAAGCCAAGCCTTGGGTTAAGACATCGCTTGCACCGGGTTCTAAAGTGGTCACCGACTATCTTGAGAAAACCCATCTAATGGATGAGCTAGAAAAAACAGGCTTCTATCTAGTAGGGTATGGTTGTACGACTTGTATCGGTAACTCAGGGCCATTATCAGAAGAGATCGAAAAAGGCATTGAGGAAAACGACTTAGTCGCAGCGGCTGTACTGTCTGGTAACCGTAACTTTGAAGGTCGGATTCACTCGCATGTCAAAGCCAGTTACTTAGCCTCACCACCATTGGTCGTTGCTTATGCGCTGGCAGGTACTGTTGATATTGACTTGACGACTCATCCGCTCGGACAGGATCAAGATGGCAATGATGTATTCCTAAAAGATATCTGGCCAACTTCAGAAGAAATTAACGAGTTAATTGCCAACAATATCGATGCTGACATGTTCCGCAAAAACTACGGCGAAGTTTTCGACGGTAGTGCCGCATGGAACGCCATTAGCTCAGCGGATAGCCAGCTATATCCATGGGATGAAGAATCGACGTATATCAAAAACCCACCGTTCTTTGATGGCATGACCATGGAGCCAGAAGGTATCCCTGATATCGAAGGCGCACGTATCTTAGGTCTGTTCGGTGATTCAATCACGACCGATCATATCTCACCAGCAGGTAATATCGATCCAGACTCACCAGCAGGTAAGTACTTGCAAGAGCGTGGTGTGATGGAGGTGGACTTCAACAGCTATGGCTCACGCCGTGGTAATGATGCGGTTATGACCCGAGGTACTTTTGCCAATATCCGTATCAAAAATACCATGATGGGTGGCAAAGAGGGCGGCTATACCTATTACTTCAAAGATGACAGCGCTACGTTACAAGACGGCGAAGAAATGCCCATCTACAATGCAGCAATGAAGTATAAAGAAGATAAGCGTCCGCTAGTGGTACTGGGCGGGGCAGAGTATGGTTCTGGTTCGAGCCGTGACTGGGCAGCTAAAGGTACCATCCTACTCGGCGTAAAAGCGGTGTTGACCAGCTCGTTCGAGCGTATTCACCGTTCAAACCTAGTCGGTATGGGCGTGTTGCCATTGACGTTTAAAGATGGTCAAAATGCAGAGACCTACAAACTAGATGGTTCTGAAGTGCTGAGCATCACAGGTCTGGACAATGGCGAGAGTAAAACAGCCACGGTTACGGCTACGCGTGCTGACGGAACGGCAGAAACCTTTGAGGTAAATGTCGGTCTACAAACGCCAAAAGAGCGCGAATATGTGCGTCATGGCGGCGTATTGCACTATGTACTACGTCAACTGGCAGCTGAGAGCAAAGAAGCTGGCTAGTAGTTAGTTAAGTTTTATATGACAAAAAGCCCAATCTCCTTCAAAGTAGGGGATTGGGCTTTTCTATGGAAGACGTTTTTTCTTCTTGTTACTTTACTCTACGCTTTTTCAGTCAACAGCTTAATTCCTAGCCCCATAAATACGACACCACTTATTTTATTCATCATGGATTCAATCTTTGGATTCTCTCTTAACTTTTTGCTGAACTTTGACGCCAACATCGCCAAACTCAAGCACCATATAAAGCCTGTGGTGGCAAAAGTCAGCCCCAATATCAAAAATGACAGCATGCCATAAGCATAACTAGTATCGATAAACTGCGGGAAGAACGCCAAGAAGAATAAAGCGACTTTTGGGTTGAAAGTATTGGTTAACACACCTTGCTTATATATTTGCCAACCATCTACAGCCTTTTGGCTAGTCACGTTCTGATCTTTGGATAAATTGTTTGCTATCGAGTTAGAGTTTTTACTCGTCAGCATCTTAAAGCCTAAATAACACAAATAGCTGGCCCCAATATATTTAACAATCATGAAAGCGATAGGGGAGTTGGCAAGTAATACGGACAATCCTAGCGCCGCCAATAACGTATGTACCAAAATACCCGAAGTAATGCCAAGAACAGAATAAAACCCTGCTGTTTGTCCTTGTGAAATACTACGGGTGATGATGTACATGCTATCCGTACCTGGCGTTAGGTTTAACAAAATAGCCGCCAAGATAAACCCTAGATAATTCTCGATACCAAACATCGTAATCACTTCCCTTTAATCACGCTAAGCCCCATCATTTATAGTATGTGGCTGCACTTTATAAATACGCTCGTTGGGTCGATATTAACGAGTATTAGATAGGTTGGCAATAGTGCTATCAACAGTAAGCTAGCAGCGATTAATAATAAGCTAACGACAATAGAATAGAGGATGTTGAGAAATGACAGACATAAAAAAGCCCAGTCACCGGATGATGACTGGGCTTTTTTATTGTTCGCTTATTAGTCTAACCTGATGCTAAGCAAAAGTGCTAATAAGTGACGCCGAATAGTGGCGTCCCCAGGGGGATTCGAACCCCCGTTACCGCCGTGAAAGGGCGGTGTCCTAGGCCTCTAGACGATGGGGACGCATAGAGTGTTATAACCAGTGGTTACAACGGTACTTCACAATATCAGATAGCTTATTAAATAAGCATTGCCTAGGTGCTGATATCGTCCTACTAGCGAGTATTTATTATTACGTTTCAGTAATACTGAGCGTTGCTATAAATAAGTATGGTGGAGCTAAACGGAGTCGAACCGTTGACCCCTTGCATGCCATGCAAGTGCTCTACCAACTGAGCTATAGCCCCTCGCTAAGAGTGTGCGTATTTTATGTAAGAGCGGCAGTCTTGTCAACAACTATTTTAAAAATAATGCATAAATATGCAAAAAAAAGTGATTTAGCCTATTTTAAAGGCTCAACAAGCCCAAATTAGCGTGGATTTTGCTTAAGCGCGATCTCTTTAATAGCTTTATCGGTATAAAACTCTTCTTCGCTACCATCAAAAAAAATGATCGCACAGCATTCAGTTGGTATATATTGACCGCCTTTTTCTCTGATTGTTCTTATGCCTTTGACGCCAATGATGTCATATTCGCCCAATTTATCTAGATTATGCTTGGTGTAACCACAGTAAGTGCTGTATATCCATTTTAAATCTTCGAAGTCTTGGCCCTTGGTCAGGGTCAAAGTTGCATCAAACAGCTCCTTTACGATGGCATCATAATATTTCTGTGCTTCTTTTAGTGTGTTAAAGACATAATCTTTGCTTTCTATTGTGACGGTTTTGGTGGCCATGTTTGTTTCCAATTAAAATATTGATTAAGAGGTTTTTATATTCTGAGAGTAGTAGTACTTATTAACAACGAAAAAAGGGTCAGAGATGGCCTGACCCTTTTACATTCGACAAGTTTAGCCAGCTGACCATTCAGCAGATAAGTTATTCAGCTTCTAAACTATTCAGCAGCAGCTAAGAAATCTGGCAATTCTGCCGCTTGTTTCTCAAGTTTTTTCAGTTTCTTTTTGCCAAGGCCGCCTAATACATCAACGGCATGACGCAAGCGAGTCAATGTCATGTCAGCACCTATAATCGCCATAGAGTTCATGACTGGCGTCGATGAGGTGCTACCAGCGATAGCGATAAAGAACGGCGCCATAAAGTCACGCATCTTGATATCAAGATGAGCGGCAAGGCCTTTTAGCGTGGCATAAATGTTTTCTTCTGACCACGTCGGCAAGACTTCTAATTGCCAAAGCGCTAATTGCAGCATCTCGATAATTTGCTCAGGGTTGAGCGATTTATGAGTGAAGCTTTCAGCATTGATATCAGGTAGGTTTTGGAAGTAGAAACCACCCCAATTAACCGCATCAGACAATAGCTCGATACGTGGCTGAATCGCCGCTGCGATAGCCGTTAGCTTATCACTGTTACTAGCCCACTCAAGGATTTTATTCTTTAGCTCTTCAGGGCTAAGCGCACGTAGCCATTCTGCATTGAGCCAGTTTAATTTTTCGATATCGAAGATAGGGCCACCAAGCGACACACGCTGAATATCAAAGCTGGCAATCATTTCTTCTAGCGTAAACTGCTCGGCATCATTAGGCATTGAGTAGCCCATACGACCGAGATAGTTTAACAATGCTTCAGGTAGCACGCCTGCATCACGATAGTAGGTGATAGAGGTTGGGTTTTTACGCTTAGACAGCTTTGACTTATCAGGGTTACGCAATAGCGGCATATGGCAAAGGGTCGGCATTTCCCAACCAAAATAATCATATAGCAGTTGATGCTTAGGCGCAGAGTTCAACCACTCTTCACCGCGCATCACATGAGTGATTTCCATCAAGTGGTCATCGACGACGTTGGCTAAATGATAGGTTGGCATGCCGTCTGTTTTTAGCAGTACTTGCATATCGACTTGAGTCCAAGGGAACTCAACGGTGCCACGTAGCATGTCTTGTACCTGACAAGTGCCTTCGGTCGGTACACGCATACGAATCACGTGCGGCTTTCCCTCGCTTACCAATTGCTCGGTTTTTTCTGGAGCAAGATGGGCGCAGCGACCATCATAACGAGGGGTCTCGCCATTGGCCATTTGTTCAGCGCGCATGGCATCCAACTCTTCACTGGTACAAAAACAGCGGAACGCATGATCTTTTTCTATGAGTATCTCGGCATGTTTTTTGTAGATATCGCTACGCTCGCTCTGACGATAAGGGGCGTGTGGGCCGCCAATATCTGGGCCCTCGCTCCAATCCAGACCAACCCAGCGTAGGGCATCCAAAATCATTTGTTCCGATTGTTCAGTCGAGCGAGTCTGATCAGTGTCTTCGATACGTAAGATGAATTCGCCGCCATGCGCTTTGGCAAAAGCCAAGTTAAATAGTGCAATATAGGCAGTACCTACGTGTGGGAAGCCAGTTGGTGATGGGGCGATACGCGTACGTACAGGGCGCGTGCTGTCAGTAGAGGTTTGCATGATAAAAGTCTCAAAGTTTGCTATCGATATAAGCTATCAGTATAAATAGCGATGAAAGATATGAAGTCGATGTTAAGAAATAGCGTAAAATATAGCGCTAGTATAACAGAGACATGTGATATTTTTAATGAAAAGCCCTTCTAGTGCTTGACTACAGGTGTATCCTTGCGATAATAATGCTAAGCAAGTCATAACTTGTTTATTTTCATCTAATTACTGGCCAGTATGGTCGTCATCTATTGAGTTGTTTGTGTCCCTATCAAAGTCTAAGCCAAAATCGAAAGCCAGTCCTTCTGCCGCCGCTGATCTCTCTGAGTCAACGTCTAATCCTTCTGCTGTAAAGGATGCGTCTACGCAAGATGTCGATCTGGATGTTACTCACGCCAGTCATGAGGGCGATATCACGTCTGATGAATTAAGTTTTGTCCATGATGCAGTGCTGCTGCAAGAGACTGTCGCTGCAGTACTAGGTGTAAAATCCTTGCCCAAGCAAAAAGAAGGCGACCAAAATAGCTTAAGTATAAGTGGTATCTATGTTGATGCGACCTTTGGCCGTGGTGGCCATAGCAGGCTACTATTAAGTCAACTCGCCGATGACGCCACACTGATTGTCTTCGACAAAGATCCGACAGCCATCAGCGTGGCGCAAGAGCTGGCAAGCAAAGACAGCCGTGTGCGTGTGGTTCACGATAGTTTTGCGACGTTGACCGACAGTCTGGCTACTATGGGCATCACTGAAGTTGATGGCTTAATGGCGGATTTGGGCATCTCATCACCGCAGATCGACGACGGTAGTCGCGGCTTTAGCTTTATGCGTGACGGGGCAGTAGACATGCGTATGGACACCAGTCGAGGCCAATCAGTGGCCGAATGGCTTGAGAAAGTCGATGATGAAACGTTGGCCAATGTGCTTTACGATTTTGGCGAAGAGCGTCACAGTCGCCGTATTGCGCGCGCTATCAAACAGATGGAAAGCTACAAGTCTACGCTTGAGTTGGCAGAAGTAATTAAAGTAGCGCATCCCAACTGGCAACGCGGTAAACATCCAGCCACACAAAGCTTTCAGGCCATGCGTATTTTTATTAATAATGAGCTGGGCGATGTTGACGACTTTTTAGCGCAAAGCATTCCTATCTTAAAGTCAGGTGGGCAGTTAGCGGTCATTAGTTTTCACTCATTAGAAGATCGCCGTATCAAGCAGTTTTTGCAGCGACATAGTAAAGGGCAGTATCCAGAAGACGAAAACCTGCCAATGCCGCCGAATCGCCCGCGCTATTTTAGCAAGCCAAAACGTGTTGGCCCAAGTAAAGCTGAGACGAGTCAGAATCCGCGCGCGCGTAGTGCATGGCTGCGTATGGCAACGCGTACTGACACAACTTATGAGCAGACAACAACATCATAGAACAACATGACGCCGCAAGTCATAGTCGAATATGATTATTGAGTAGTCTAAGATTGCTAATACTTGTCTAAATGATGCGCAAATGTCCTAATGGCTACGCCACTGTTAAAAATCTGTAAATATTGTCTGTTAGGCTCAGCAGTTGGTTTTTATCTGCATGATAGTTGTATGGCTTTATATGTAGTATAGCCATGCAACGTGTTTGGTTTTGGTATGACATATTGATAGCCATAAGTTGTAATGATTTATGGCTCCTAAATATATTAGCTATCGAATATATTTTCTATGTTCGGTTTTTTAGGTTTAGTTTTTACATTTATAAGTGTCTTTGGTTTTATATTTATCGATGGTATGACCGAATAATGACACGTTCATCTTTCGCAATCCGTTATCTACTCTATCGTTTACGTTCACCTTTTTGAGATCGTCATGGCAATATCTGACAAACCTGCGAATCGCCGCACTGCTACACCTTATAATACCGATGTCGGCGAGCTGTTCGTGCGCCGGTTTAATGTGGTGAGCATTTATGTAGTCGTGCTACTGCTATTGGCAGCCACGATTGTATGGAGTGGTATCAAAACTGCCGAAGAAGTTCAGCAATATCATCAGGACTACAAAACCTTGCAAGACATGAAAAAACAAGAACGTAAGCTGCAAGTAGAGCATCAGCGTCTATTGATTGAGCAACAAACATTTAGCGCCACGCCGCAGATTGCCAGTCGAGCGGTTGCTGAATTGGGCATGTATTCGCCAACATTAAAGGATAAGCTGATTATCCAACCTGGTGTCGCTACTGCATTGGTGCCAGTGGTTACGGAAGACTCAGAGGAAGATATGTCTGACGTGATTGGGCCACGTGCCTCTACGGACATCTCTCCTGAAGAGCCAGCGACGGAGGCAGGACAATGAGTGAGAAAAAGCCTAAATCCACCGCAAAAAATACCAGCAAGAAACCAGCCAGCGGCAAGGTAACCAAACCTCTCCGCCGAGCCAGTGCTGCTAAATCTGGACAGACGAGCAGTAAGCCTGATAAAGCTGCAAGTAATCGTAAGGCCAAATTGTTTGGTCGCATCAAAAAAAGTGACACCCAAGGCGCTTATACCAGTGTAAAAAATCGCAAAAGTAAAATGGTTTTTTCGAGCAAAGCGTCAGGTGCGTCAGCTCTCGGTGGTTTCGAACAAGACAAAAACCGTTTTCGTATGGTCTGGGGTCTAGCGCTGGTTATATTAGCGCTACTGATTAGCCGCGCTTATTATATTCAGGTTGCCAACGCACAGTTTTATCAAGACAAAGGCAATGAGCTCATTACCAGTGAGCGCACCCAAAAGTCTTATCGCGGTATGATTACCGATCGCAATAATCTACCGCTTGCGGTCAGCGCACCGCTCGCAACGGTTTCGTTTAGTCCGCATGATTATTCGCGTGAATATTACGAGCTAAAGCGCATTATCATTACCAATCCTAGCAGTCCCCAATTACAGGCGCGTATGCAAAAGCGTCTGGATAATATGGACCTGACAAAGCTAGCCGCTGCTGCCAATATCTCAGTCGATGAGTTGAAAAAAGTCACGGCCATTGATGACAGTATCGATGTGACCGATGAGAAAGCCGTAAAAGCTGCTTTGCCATCTGGTGCGGGCTCACACTATTTGCCACTACTTAATAAGGTCACGCCTGAGATTGCCCAAAGCGTCAGCTCGCTTGATTTCCCTGGCGTCTACGAAAAGAATTTCTTTCAGCGTTATTACCCGCAGCCACAGTCTAATGCACAATTGCTAGGATTTATGGGTCAAAACGCCAAAGATCCTGAAGGCGGTTACGGAGGCCGTGCTGGTATTGAGCGTCAGTACGAAAAAGATCTGGCAGGTGATGATGGAAAAGTTCTAGTTCTAAAAGACGCCAAACAAAACAGCCTAAAAGAAATCAAACAAATCGAGCCAGAAGTACCCGGTAAAGATGTGGCATTGACGATCGATTCACGCTTACAGTATTTGCTATATAAAGAGTTAGAAAAAGCTGGGCGTTTGCAAAAAGCACGTTGGTCCACGGGTATGATCGTTGATGTACAGACTGGTGAAGTATTAGCACTATCGACATGGCCATCGTTTAACTCAAATAACCTCAACGAGATGACGGGTGAAAACCAGCGTAACCGCGCATTGTTAGATGTGTTTGAGCCAGGTTCGGTGATGAAACCGTTTACCGTGGCTGCAGCGCTAGACTCGGGCAAATATACGCCAACGACTTTGATTGATACCAATCCCGGTTCGATTCGCGTACGTGGCTATACCATTCGAGATCATAATAATTTGGGCATGATTAACATGGCCACGCTACTACAGAAATCTAGTAACGTTGCCTCTACCAAGATTGCGCTATCACTGCCAGCCGATGCTATTAGTAATATGCAACGACAGTTTGGCTTTGGCTCAAAAACACCTTTGCAGTTCCCAGGTGAGGGCAGTGGTCTAATCGTTACGCCGAAGGAAAAAGAAACCTCGCGCCGCGCGACGGTCAGTTATGGTTATGGTCTACAAGTGACATTGGCACAGGTTGCACAGGCGTATTCAGCCCTAGCAGCAGGTGGGGTCATGCATCCATTAACTTTAATTAAAGATGACAAGTCGCAGCCAAGCAAACGTATTATGGCGCATGAGCAGGCAATGTCGATTGTACAGATGCTTGAGAGCGTGACTGAGCCCGGTGGTACGGCGAAAGCCGCTGCTATTGATGGATATCGCGTGGCAGGTAAGACAGGTACGTCACGCCGTATCAATCCAGATGGTGGTTACTATACTGATCAGTATCGTAATGTCTTTGCTGGCATGGCACCTGCATCCAATCCAAAGCTGGTAGGCGTAATGCTTATCGAAGACCCACGTGGTCAGATTTATGCTGGTCTAACAGTCGCCCCTGTCTTCCATAATGTGATGAAAGAAGCATTGCGATTGTATAATGTGCCTTTGGATAAGCCACTAAAAACGGAAGCGCAGTAAGCGTTCAATTATTTTAAATGTTCAGTTCTACTGAGCTGACACGTTTTAACTGTTTAGGATTTATCTATGACTATATCATCGCTAGATAGCGCTACTGTTACTTTACAACAGCTTATAAATGCCAATAAAAGCCAGCAGCAAAAACTGGCTGAGCAGCTTACAGCGATGATAGCAACATCGATTCAGGAAGCATCCAATCAAGCGAGTTTAGATCAAGCTCAATCTATTGCCCATATTCCTTTTCAACAGTTTCGCTTGGATAATCGCCAATTGGAAGCGAATGACGTATTTGTCCTGTTAAAAAGTCAAACAGCCAATTCTGAAAAAAGTCGCGATTATTTATTGCAAGCCGCTGAACAAGCCGCGTTTATTCTCTCAGAGATTGACCCTAGCGTTTTGCTTAGCGAAGCAAACAATCACTCAAATACCAGTAGTGAACCGCAGACAGATAGTATTGCTAATGCACCTCAGCAACTAGCAGCATTACCATGCCCTGTATTGTACGTTCCTAATATTCGCGACTTTTTGGGTAGCTTAATTCAAGCGCGCCTGCAATATCAGCAGCCAGTGACCCTACCGACCGTGGTTGCGGTGACTGGTACGAATGGTAAAACAACCATCAGCCAGTTAGTAGCACAGCTTATTCAGATGATGGGTCAGAGTAGCGCGGTGATGGGTACGGCAGGTAATGGTAGACTTGGCGCTCTGGTGCAAGCCAGTCATACCACGGGCGATGCGTTAGCTGTCCAACAGTTCTTATATCAAATGGGAGCAGAAAAGGCTGAGATATTGGCATTAGAGGCTAGCTCTCATGGGTTGGATCAGCAACGTCTACAAGGGATGCCAGTCACTGTAGCGCTTTATACCAATTTGAGTCGTGACCATTTAGACTATCATGCTGATATGGCAGAATATGCCGCTGCCAAAGCCAAGCTATTTGATAAAGCGCATTTCCCAGATTTGACCCATGCCATTATCAACATCGATGATGAGCACGCTCAGGTTATGTTAGATACGGCAAACGCTAGCGGTTTGACGGTATGGACATACAGTTTGGATTCATTAAAAGCTGCTACTTTTGTTGCCGCTGATATTACGCCGAGTCTGCAAGGCGTCAAAATAAATCTGCGTACTGATTTTGGTGATGAGAAAGCTGACAACATAGAGATTGTCAGTCCATTATTAGGTCGCTTCAATGTAGCCAATTTGCTCGCAGCGATAGCAGCCGTCGTAGCACTTGATACTGACTTGGCTATGAATATCGAGCGTATTGCGCCTGCTGTTGCACAGTTGCAAGGTGCGGTTGGGCGTATGCAGCGTGTACCGTCAAATGATGGCTGCTTTATCGTTGATTATGCGCATACTCCAGATGCGCTAAGCCAAGTGCTGGCAAGCTTAAAAACCCACTGTAAAGGTCAGCTATGGGCAGTATTTGGTTGCGGCGGAGATCGTGATGCAGGCAAGCGACCATTGATGGCGCAAGCAGGTCTGGCAGGTGCCGATCAAGTTGTTTTGACCGCGGATAATCCACGCACCGAAGACCCAAATGTAATTTTGCAAGATATGCAGGCTGGTATGACCGCTGAGCAATATCAACGAACCTATATTGAACCTGCCCGCCAAAAAGCCGTTGAATATGCAGTTAGTCACTCAGGTGTGGATGATATCGTGGTCATCGCAGGCAAAGGTCATGAGACCTATCAAGAGATTAACAACGTTCGTTATGATTTCGATGACAGTGTTATTTTGCAGCAGGCATTGAGTCAAGCTGGCCGTGTATAGTTGATTGACTCGCGATACATGCATTAGTAAAAATTGATCATTAAATATAAAAATTAAGTAGTCATCATATAAGGTAATCATTATGACAGCCGACACCGATAATACTGCCCAGACGCAAGGGCTCTACGTCTGGCAAATGGACAATATGCTCGCAGCGACCGCATCGCTCGATGGGCAGTGGCAACTACCACAAGGCCATACAGCAGAGCAGACTGCCTTGTCCAGTAAGCGTATAGCCACTGATACCCGCACGATAAAGCCAGGTGATATATTTTTGGCGTTAAGCGGCGATAATTTCGATGGTCACGATTATATCGAGACAGCAATATCAAAAGGCGCTGTTGCCGCTGTTGTCTCGCGTCCTATCTCGTTGTCCGGCCCAAATGCTATTCCGCAATTGGTGGTCAGCGATACCCGTTTGGCGCTAGGTCAATTGGCAGCGTATCGTCGTCAGCAGCATACAGATTTAACCGTGATTGCTATTACGGGTTCTAGTGGTAAGACTACTTGCAAAGAAATGCTAGGCAGTATTTTTGGTAGATTGGCACCGACCTTGATCACTCGTGGTAACCTCAATAACGATTTGGGTGTACCAATGATGTTGCTTGAGCTATCAGATCATCATCGTTATGCTATTTTGGAGTTGGGCGCAAACCATATTGGTGAGATTGCTTATACGACTGAAATTGTTCAGCCTGATGTGGCCTGTATCTTAAACATCGGTACAGCACATTTGGGTGAGTTTGGTAGCCGTGAAGGCATCTGCCAAACCAAGGCTGAGATTTACCATACGTTGACGGACGCACAGTTTGCAATCGTTCCCGATAAGGATGATTTTACCAATCAGTTGCGTCGTATCGCTGAAAAGCATACCTCACATGTGATTGGCTTTGGTAATACGGATGTAAGCGCAAGCCATTTAGACGTAGAGCCTGAGCGTAGTGAATTTAAGCTACATATCGGTAACCAAGTCCATGATATCAACTTGCCATTGGCAGGTGAGCACAATGTCAATAATGCCTTGGCCGCTGCTGCCTGTGCACATGCGCTGAATATTGAGGTGAGCGACATTGTCATTGGGCTCGAAAATGCGCGTCCTGCTAAAGGTCGTCTAAATAGTCAGATACTTGGTATGCATCGTCTTATTGATGATACTTATAATGCCAACCCTCATTCAGTACGTGCCGCCGCCAAAGTATTGGCTGCGCAAACAGGTACGCAAGTTATGGTATTGGGCGATATCGGTGAGCTAGGAGAGGCGGCTATTAGTGAGCATCAGAGCTTGGGCCGTACTATTGCGACTACAGGTATCAACGTGCTGCTTTGTGTTGGCGAATATGCCCCTTATACCGTTGCGGGTGCACAAGAGGTATCTGATATCAGTGCTCATGCTTTTGCCGACAAAGACAGTTTATTACAGTATTTACAGCCGTATTTGCAAGCGCAACAAGCTAAGCCTTGTACTGTGTTGTTCAAAGGCTCTCGTTCCATGGGAATGGAAACACTTATTCATGCGCTAGTAGAGGAGTAGGCGGTGTTAGTTTGGTTGTTCGGCTGGCTTGGCCAGTATTATACGCCGTTTTCTGCGGTTTCTTCGTTGACACTGCGAGCATTGCTTGCCGTTGTTACCGCCCTTATGTTTAGCATGATGTTTGGTGGCCGTGTCATTCGGCACCTACGTTCGCTCAAATATGGTCAGGCCATTCGTAATGATGGGCCTCAATCGCATTTGGCTAAGACTGGTACGCCAACCATGGGCGGGGTATTGATCCTAAGCGCCATTGGCATATCGACGCTACTATGGGCACGATTAAACAATCCTTATGTTTGGATTTTGCTCGTGGTTATGGTTATCTTCGGTGCCGTAGGTTGGGCTGATGATTGGCTAAAAATTAAGTACAAAGATCCAAAAGGCTTAATCGCTCGCAAAAAGTATTTTTGGTTATCTATGGGCGCACTGTTTGTCGGTGTGTCTTTGTATTATATCGCCACGCTACAACCCGATATCAATACCACGCGCGAGATGCAGGATTTGCTATTGCCAGTATTCAAAGACTGGATGATTCCATTTTCAGCGGTGCCATTTGGTATTGGCTTTATCATCTTTACCTATTTTGTGATTAATGGTGCTTCTAACGCAGTCAACCTAACCGACGGTTTGGATGGTTTGGCGATTTTGCCAGTTGTTCTCGTCGCTGCAGGTTTGGGCGCGATGGCCTATGTATCAGGCGATGTACGCTTTGCTGACTACTTGCATGTGCCTTATATTCCTTATAACTCCGAAGTCATCATCGTCTGTGGCTCAATGGTCGGAGCAGGTCTTGGTTTCTTATGGTTCAACGCGCATCCAGCACAAGTCTTTATGGGTGATGTTGGCGCGCTAGCATTGGGTGCAATGTTAGGTACTATCGCTGTGATGACCCGTCAAGAGATTGCCTTCGCGATTATGGGCGGTTTGTTTGTCGCAGAAGCGCTATCGGTGATGTTGCAAGTTGGCTCGTACAAACTGCGCAAAAAACGCGTCTTCCGTATGGCACCGCTGCATCATCATTTCGAAGAAATTGGCTGGAAAGAAACGCAAGTGGTGGCGAGATTTTGGATTATTGCCATTATTCTTGTCATCCTTGGGTTAATGACGCTAAAACTGCGTTAAGCTATAACCGCCAAATATCTATATAGATATCAATTTGCAAAAATCCAAAAAGCCGTTTCAATCATGATTGAGATGGCTTTTTGTCGCTCAAGACCCATGAATTTTGTTAAAATGCGAAGCATATTGCTATCACTTTGAGATGCCCGTGTCTTTATTTATTTGTCCACTTTGTCAGTCACCGCTACAGCCCGCCGCAGATACTTGGCGCTGTGATGGTAGTTTGCATCCCAAACAGACTTCACATCCCTTTGA
Organism: Psychrobacter sp. 1Y6; assembly: GCF_052258385.2. NCBI lineage: Bacteria > Pseudomonadati > Pseudomonadota > Gammaproteobacteria > Moraxellales > Moraxellaceae > Psychrobacter > Psychrobacter sp. 1Y6. Next base: position 191,083 of record NZ_JBQQEW020000001.1, read on the forward strand.
TGTGGCGCGTCAAGGCTATGTCAACCTGCTGCCAGTACAACAGAAAAAGTCCAAAGCCCCCGGTGATAGCCAAGAGTCTATCGATGCGCGTAAACGGTTTTTGAATCATGGTCATTATGCAGCGCTCCAGAAACTAATTAGCCAAAAAATGACAGAGTTGCTGTCTAACGATGAGTTAATAGATAAGCAAGATAGCAAGCCGGTCAATTGGCTCGATATTGGCTGCGGAGAAGGCTATTACACACAGGCAATGGCGCAAACGGGCTCGGATGTTATAGATACGCTGATAGCTGCTGACATCAGTAAGCCTGCAGTGGTTGAGCTGGCTAAAGTCAGTAAACTAGCAGGTCGTCTATGGTATCAGCCGCGTAAAGAAGATACTGCCAAGACGACAGCGGTCTATCCATTAGTGACCAGTGCTGCACATCTACCATTACGCCCGCACAGTATGACGGGTATTAGTAGTATCTTTAGCCCCATTTTGCCCGAGGCATTTGATAATGTATTGATGGATGGTGGCTATCTGATTATTGCCAAACCTGATGTTGGGCATTTGGCAACGATGCGTGATGCGCTATTTGATGATGTGCGTGAGCATGATTCTGACAAATTCTTGCAAGAATTGGCACCATATTTTATGTTGGTTGAGACCTGCCGTGTCAGTACGGATCTGACATTATCCGCAGATGATTTGGCTGATTTGATGACGATGACACCTTATGCGTACCGTGCCCGCAGCGAAAAAAGGCAAGCACTACTGGCAGCTGTAGAAACAGCAGCATTTAGCACAGATGCAAAGTTTGTGGTTTATATTTTGCAGAAAACGTCTGTTTAGCACATTTAGAGCATAGCAGTATGGGGTATTGCTATGCTCGTTTTAAACATTAGGCAGCAACTTCACCGTGTCCGTATTTGCATTCTTCAACAATCAGCTAGTCATTCGCGTTTTTATAAATATCCTGTCTACGATGCTTACCGATGAATCGTAAATACGCTATCATTTAACCAAATATTACGCCAATACCTAACAGGCCTTTGAGCACGCATGCCCTCGTAACAATCGCAACCTTTCTTCAAGTTTCATAAATCTACTTAATACTAGAACCATTTATCATTCTCTTTGTCGATAGAGTAAAGCTTTATCACGATAGTTCATTTAACACTAAGTGAATTATCTATAACGACTCTAAATATGAATTCAAAGGAATAAAATGATGAAAAAGATACTAGTTAGTTCGATTTTAGCCGCTACTGCTTGTTTGTCGATGGTGGGTCAAGCCAATGCTGCACCTAATTTTGATAAGCATCATTCAGCTCAAGTACAGCAACAAAAACACAGCAGCAATAAAGCGAGTAATAACTATAAGCATGCCAAAGCTAAGGCAGCAAAGTCACATCACAAAGCGAACGTAGTGGCTGCTAAGCACAAAGCAATAGCCAAAAATGTTCATGCTAAAAACAGCCACGACAAAAACAATCATGACAAAAATAACCATGACCGTCGCTCGTAAAAACCCGATTTTACTATCCAAAAATAGCGCCTTAATGAGGCGCTATTTTTTTTGTTCTTATATGACACTATTGATCGTTACTAATTGAGCAAATGCTACTGACTGATAAACGTCATTGATTTGGATATGCCGCTTTTATTAGGCTGAGTGAGTGTGACTTTACTACTTAAAACATCGCCTTTGGCATTGATTTTATAGCACTCTGAAGACGTACCTGCAGCATCAGAAGTCAAAAGTAGATTGCCTGAAGTTTTTATACAGAGCCACGCCGTGTTATTTGTATCTTGTGTGAGCGACCAGTCCTGCTTATAAGTGGCGGTTTTCTGACGCATACTGCTGTCAGCATATACGTTTTCAGTGATGAGCTGATTTGAGTCGCCTACAGTAGCCATTTGAGGGATACTAGTCGTTTGTTTAGCGATTGAATACTCACCCGTACTATCCGTAAAACCATGGAACACCAATGGATTTAGCGTAAAGTAATTGATAGCGACGGACTGATCCGTAATCTGCTGATTCACTGTGTTGATTGTGCTGACTTCTGCGCCTTGTACCATTTTATTATTAAAGCGCATGCTGCCTTTAGGGGTGATTTGAATATCTGCGGCTACGTTTTGGCCGCCCACAGTAGCGACCAGTTTTTCACTACGTTGTTTGGTATAGATATTGAGTAAGGCAGTCTCAACTGGGTATTTAGTGACTACGTTAGCAGAGTTGTTATTTTGATTGGTATTACCTGTTGCCGTGCCGCCTATGCCAGTAGCGCAAGCACTCAATCCGAGTCCTGCTGCGATACACATTCCTAGTGTTTTCATCGTTGTATCCTTTAGTTTATTTAAATAAATACTACCGATATCTACTATAATCCAATTTTTGGATAATGGCATCTGCCGAGTGTCAGAGACCCTATTGTGATTACATTTTTGTACGGAATAGCAATGATGGTAAATATAGATACAAAGCTAGATTGAATGCCACAGGAAAACTCAAAGCCTTTTCGTATAAGGGTCTAGAGATAAAATTAAGCTGATAATAAAACGAATCGTAATAGAGTATCTACTCATTTTATGAGTCACTCTCAACCCACGGTAAGAAATTTTTAGCTTGGTCAATCAATGTGTTATTCAATTAGATATATAGTTATTAGATCTCATACGACATATGAAATTGAGGCTCAAAAGGAATGTTTCAGACAGCAGCAGAGGATGAGTATAGACTGAAAGTCTTACTGTTAAGCTGTTAAAAAATATAAAGAGTATGTATAAAAGGGTAGAACAAGATAGAAAACTGAGGTTTTGCTTAAGCAGAATAAGATTGGCGGTGAAGGAGGGATTCGAACCCTCGATACGCTATGAACGTATACACACTTTCCAGGCGTGCGGTTTCAGCCACTCACCCACTTCACCGTTTTTTGAACGCCTAAGTATAGCGGATACCATTTAAAATGTCACGACTTGCGCGCTATCTTTCTTTATTGGCAAGCGCCTGCTAGGATAGCAAGTATGTAACGGCAAGTATAAATGGTTGAAAGTTGAATGATAAGTTTTAGTAGGCTTAAGTACGGATGTAAGAATAGTGCGATGATGGCAGTATTGCTTGTCGCGACGGGTATTACCCAAGCGCACGCTGATGATCTAACCCAGTGTAGCCAGTCTTTTTATGGTGGTGTTTATCCTGAATTTACCAATACCAAGCTAAAAAAAGACACACAAGCATTATGCATGGATGGCTTTGCGGTTATGTACTCAGGGGTATCGCGTACACCGCTATGGTCAGCAGAATATCTCGATCGCACACGTCTGCAACAAGCTAAGCAGATTGATCGTGAAGATAGCTTTCATGAAGAAAGTAAGCTACCAAAGTCAGCACGAGCCTCATTGTCTGATTATTCAGGTTCTGGCTATGATCGAGGGCATTTGGCACCCAATGCCAATATGGCCAATCGCAGCCAGCAGTATGATAGTTTTAGTTTAGCCAATATTGCCCCGCAGTCACCACGTAACAATCGCTATATCTGGCGTAATATCGAATCTGCCACTCGGTATTTAACGCAGCAATACGGTGAGGTGTATACCATCACAGGTGTAGCATTTACTGATAAAAAAACCAAGCAGCTCGCTAATCGTGTCTTTGTGCCTAGCCATTTCTTCAAAGCTGTATATATCCCAGCAACCAATCAAGCAGGCGTGTATTACGCACCAAATGATGAGTCGGAACGCATCGATGTGATTAGTATCGATGAGCTAACCACTGAGATTGGTATCGATGTATTGCCTATGCTAGATAGTCAGTCCAAATCTCAAGCGTTTGATTTACCATTGAAGGCAGGTGAGAGCTCAGATACCCCTGAGGCACCAGTAGAAGAGCCAGAGTGGATGCTGTTTGTGTGGGCTATTTTAGAATGGTTAATTGCACAGTTGCAGGCTTAATTTGACAGTAAGACCCAAAAATAACCTCATTTTGAAAAAAATAAATGTTACTGATAATAAGGATAATTAAATGATTGAGCCATTCGCCAACGACCATCAAAGCATGCAGATTGGTGATCTTGTTATTGAAAATCAAAAAGACAAGATTATTATATATGGTGATATTGATCTCACTTTTGACGAGTTAGGATACGAGCAAGCCCAACAGCTACATGAGCTGTCGGAGAAAATCGTACAAGCATTTGCAGATAAAAATCTATATAGTAAGAATGACGCTAAGTCAAAGGAAAATGATGACCAATTAGATAAAGATATCGACAATCCTTTCCTATAAGTCTTTGATATGGTTTTATTTTTACAGAAATAAGAAACTGTAAAAAAATTACTAGGCAAAACCTAAAAATTGCTTATAATGAGTTAAGACATCGCTTGTGTCGCTCGAATCTTTAACCAAAAGCTTATAAGTTGTAATGGTAACTATCATTTAAAAAGGTCGAAACCGTAAAGCTCGTAATGAAAGGTTCTAGCAAAGGATAAGCATAGGACAACAGAAACATAACGTTTCGAGTAATCATTGTATGAAGGGAGTCAATCTATGAAATTATTTACAAAGACCACTTTAGCAGTTGCTGGTATTGGTATTGCTAGCATGGCATTCGCCGCTGACCCATTAGCCAACACTACTTGGCAGACATATGATGATGGTGAACCAAAAGGTACGGTAAAAATCACTGAGTCAAACGGTGTTCTGACCGGTACTCTTATTGCTGCCAATACTGCAAAAGGCAAAAAGCACGTTGGTACGACTATTATTAGAGGTCTAAAAGCTGACGGTGGTGGTAAATATAGTGGTGGTACGATTACTGATCCAGCAAAAGGTAAAGACTATCGTATGACTGCAAGCTTAAGTGGCAACACATTGAAGCTAAAAGGCTATATCGGCCCATTCTCTCGTAGCCAAGAGTGGAAAAAGAAATAAACTAAAAGACTAGTTTCAGCGTAATACATAAAAAACCCGCGTTACCGAAAGGTCTCGCGGGTTTTTTACGTTTTAGATTTAAGCTTATGGCTTCAACAGGGGAGATTTCTAAACACTAAAATTATAAGCGCCGATACTACAGGAGGTAGTATCAGCGCATTTAACAGCAATCTTTAGCTTACTTAAAAGGAGCTTATCTTATAAATTCTGGGTAAGCTTCCATACCACATTCTGCAATATCAGCACCTTCGTACTCGTCTTCTTCAGAGATACGTAGACCGATAACCAGCTTGATGATAGACCAAACCACTAGGCTGGCAATGAATACCCAAGCAAAGATGGTTGCAGCGCCCACAATCTGACCGATAAAGGTAGATGCTGGGTTAGTGATAGGTACAATTAGCAGACCAAATAGACCGACCACACCATGAACTGAGATTGCACCCACTGGATCATCAATCTTGATTTTGTCTAAGGCTAAGATTGATAACACTACAATGATACCGGCAATAACACCAAAGATAGTAGCTTGTAATGCAGAAGGGGTTGAAGGCTCAGCCGTAATGGCAACTAGACCTGCTAATGCACCGTTTAGGAGCATGGTTAGATCCGCTTTACCAAAGATGATGCGAGCTAAGATTAAGGCACCGACAGCACCACCAGCAGCAGCAGCATTAGTGTTCAAAAATACCATTGCAACAGCATTAGCACTAGCGATGTCGCCTAATTTAAGCACTGAACCACCGTTGAAACCGAACCAACCCATCCACAAGATTAGTGTACCGAGTGCTGCCAACGGTAGGTTAGCACCAGGAATAGCGCGTATCTCTCCATTAGGGCCATATTTACCTTTACGTGAGCCTAAGAGCAATACACCTGCTAGAGCTGCTGCTGCACCTGCCATATGCACGATGCCAGAGCCTGCAAAGTCAGAGAAGCCCATGTCGCCTAGGTTGAATAGGCCAAAGACATCGTTGCCGCCCCATGTCCAGCTACCTTCTAGTGGGTAGATAACACCAGTCATGACCACAGCAAACAACAAGAATGACCACAGTTTCATACGCTCAGCAACAGCACCTGATACGATTGACATACAGGTCGCTACGAAGACCACTTGGAAGAAAAAGTCTGATGCGGCAGAGTAGACGGAGTCGCCACCGAAGCCATTTTCAGCAGAGGCTGCTAAGGCGTCTTCTACTAACGTATCACCGCCTGCAATTCCGCTTAAGAATAAATCGCCACCATACATAATCGCATAGCCGCATACCATATACATGATACTAGCCGTTGCAAATAGTGCGACGTTTTTGGTTAAGATTTCGACTGTATTTTTTGATCGGACCAGTCCGGCCTCTAACATAGTGAAGCCTGCTGCCATCCACATGACCAACGCACCACATATCAAAAAGTAAAACGTATCGAGCGCATATTGGAGCTCAAAGATTTGACTTTCCATTTAAATTCCCCCTTGAATTTATAATATAGATATCGGCATTACCGATAGATAAAAATGCTGTAAGAGTCTGTACCTATAAGTTTATGCCCGTAGGTAGGTCTTCAAATTTAGATAGCGTCAGGTCCTGTTTCACCCGTACGGATGCGGATAACTTGCTCAAGTGCAGTGACGAAAATCTTGCCATCACCAATCTTACCAGTGCTAGCGATACGAGTGATTGCCTCGATAGCGGGCTCAACCATCTCGTCGATCACAGCGACTTCGACTTTTACTTTAGGTAAAAAGTCCACCACGTATTCTGCGCCGCGATAGAGCTCTGTATGACCTTTTTGACGACCGAAACCTTTGACTTCAGTGACAGTGACACCTTTAACACCGATGTCGGAAAGCGCTTCACGCACGTCGTCGAGCTTAAACGGTTTTAAGATCGCAGTGATTAGCTTCATAAAAAATTCCTTATTTGTGTGATGCCGCAGATTGATAGAAGTACTATGGTGCATCATCATATCTCTGCCTTGCTTACTATAAGTTATTCAAGAACCGTGCCAACCTACTCAAGGGGGGAGGTAGAATTGGCGTTGTTCATTAAAAAGTAATGACAGTAGTAATATAGAGTATGGGCTACGATGCAACGATTAGAGCCATTGCTACAAGCATAATAAAGGTGAATCAATCTTTAGCGTTTGGTTAACGAAAACTTTATTATAACCAACTTTTTGAGTGCTTGGGGAAGCTATCCCTTTATTTCATGTGACGATTTGCTAACTTGAGTTTGGTCGTTAGCTTGGCCGTTTCATGCAAGCGTATCAAAGATGAATGGCGGAAAGGTAGAGAGAAAATAGAGATAAGCGGCAGAGCCTAACATAGTAGTCAGACCCCGGCGCTTAGGTAGATAAAGGGTTTGGGCTTGTTTATATATATGTCGTTAGGCTTTAGGAAATAGTAGATAAGGGGTTTTTGTGCTGACCAATAGCTTTTTAGTGTCGCTACCTTGTAGTAATTCGCGTAGACGAGATTGGCCAAAAGCCCCAGTCATAAGTAAACCGATATCATGTTGGTTTTGATAGTAGTTCAAAGCTGCCGCGACATCACGGCAGTCAAGCAATGTCTTTTTGGATTTGATACCCGCCTGTTTGAGCTTGGCATAGGCTTCACGCAACGCATCACAGTTATCAGAAGTTTCCTTGCCAACCATCACAATATGAACTGTTAGTGCACGCACCAGTGGCGTTTTACACAGCCAATTTAGTAGTTTATGGCACGTTGGACTGTTATCAAACGCAAATAAAGCGGTAGTAGGGGGCAAAAATGGTGCATGTGTCACCAAAATGGGGCAGTGACTGACTCGAATGAGTTGGCTCAGCGTTGATTTACAGGTGACATGATGACCTATAACAATCAATTGTGCTTGGTCATCGACGTAATCAATGCTTTGGTTGAGGTTCTCATGACGATGTAGTGTATATGTCTTTAGCTTATGGCGTTGTTGCTCACAATACGAGGTCGCTTGAGATAGTAACAGTCGGCCCTGTGCTTTTAGCTCACAGTTACTCAGATGCTCTTTGGATGTGAACTGTTCGAGCAAAGCGTTTTCGTCATCAATATTGAGGCAACCAGAATAATTAATAGCGGCTTTTTGCTGCAAGCTTGGCATCGAGTGCAATAAGCCAACAGGCGCGCGCAGGCGAATAGAAGCCCACATACTAGCTTCTAGTACCGCTTGAACATGATCAGGACAGTCCAAGCAAGCAATCACACTATCTGGTTTTAAATTACTCATAAAACGACCACATCATTTTAATAATAAAAATCGGCTATCTCAGTTTAGGGTTGGCGTATGCAAAATACATCCAACCCTTTTACCAATATAACTGTCTATTAATATCCGATATATTAGCCATAGACTAATAATATAGCCACATGGCAACCGCGTAGATTCGCTTAGCAGTTTCGCTTAGTCTAACAAGCCAATGTCTCGGCGGTCATGAACAGAGAAGCGATCAATCAGTGTTCGACTCGCATTGTTGAGTCCTACCACTTTGACATCAATGCCTTCACGTTGCAAGCGCATCACTAGTTTGTCCAAGGTATCAACAGCGCTAACATCCCAAAAATGTGCTTGGCTTACATCAATCTGAATACTATCTACAGCCTCTTTGGTATCAAAACTATGTAAGAACTGGGTAGTAGAGGCAAAGAATACCTGTCCTTGAACATAATAGTAGCGAGTGTTGCTGCTGTCATCATATTCACTAAAGATGGTTAGGAACTGACCAATTTTATTGGCAAATGCCAAAGCAGATAGTAAGACACCTACGCCGACACCGTAAGCTAAGTTGTGAGTAAAGACGGTAGTCAATACAGTCGCTAGCATGACGATATTGAACGACATTGGGTGTGTCTTAAATTCGCGAATAGATTGCCAGTTAAACGTACCAATCGATACCATAATCATGACTGCAACCAAGGCTGCCATTGGAATTTGACTGACCCATTCACTTAAGAACACGACCATAATCAGAAGGACGACACCGGCCATCAAAGTAGACAAGCGCGTACGACCACCCGATTTGACGTTGATCATTGATTGGCCAATCATCGCACAGCCTGCCATACCACCAAAGAAACCTGACACAACGTTGGCCATACCTTGACCACGACACTCTTTGTTTTTATCACTTGGTGTATCGGTCAATTCATCGACGATCGTCGCTGTCATCATAGATTCTAAAAGACCGACGATGGCAAGCGCGATAGAGTATGGCGCAATAATCAGCAAGGTATTTAGGTTTAACGGAATATCAGGTAACAAGAATACTGGCAATGAATCTGGCAAATCACCCATGCTGCCAACATTGCGAATATCGAGATTCATATACATTGCAACAGCGGTCAAACCTACAATACAAATAAGCGGTGAAGGAACGATGCGACCGATTTTAGGAATAAGTGGAAACAGATAAATAATCGCCAAACCAGCTGCCGTCATGATATAAACGGTCATGCCAACACGCTCAGTCATCGGGTTCAATTCTGGTAATTGCGCGGCAAAAATTAATATTGCTAGAGCGTTGACGAAACCGATAACCACTGAGCGAGAGACAAAGCGCATCAGATTACCAAGCTTTAGAATGCCCATCACGACCTGAATGGCACCGCAAAGCAAAGTTGCGGCAAGCAAATATTGCAGACCATGGTCAGCAACCAAGTCGACCATGACCAGTGCCATAGCGCCAGTCGCCGCCGAAATCATACCTGGACGACCACCGACAAAACTGATCACTACCGCGATACAAAATGAGGCGTATAAGCCAACTTTTGGATCAACACCAGCGATAATAGAAAAGGCAATGGCTTCTGGTATAAGGGCTAGGGCTACAACCAAACCCGATAAAACGTCACCGCGAACATTGGAAAACCACTCGTCACGCAAGTTATCAATAAAAGATGTCATAAGTAAACTACATAGGGTTAGAGGCAAAAAAAGTAATCATTACTCATTTATAAAATGATCGCGTTGCTAATAATAGCTATTCATTTTTCTTTTACTTCAACATGCACTAGGTCATGTTGCTGTGTTGGATTGTGAGAAACTAATAATCAAGATATCTAACTAACAACCGAGGTATCTACTGATTTTTTTGGTATCAAAAATACGCTCATCAATAATCAATACGATGATAAGGGCAGTAAATTACCTAAAAATATTTTTTAAAAGATTGCTTAAAATAGGCAACTAGATAGATGTACCTACAATAATATATAGAGTCAGCAATCACTTGCTGCAGTAGAAGGTGATATATCACACGTCAAATTATCAAAATTGTCTGATACACCCTTATTACAACAATAATCGTTGATGAGGAGGCGTGACAATAGCGCGATAAATGTGACAACATGCTAAACTAAAATGCTTGAGCAATGTGCTCAGCAAAATACTGATAAATATTAATCAAGCTGACTATTATAGCATTAGCCACTTAATATAAAAACAGGCGAATAATAGCATAAAGTCATAAAAAATCAGTACCGAAATCTGAACGATGGCGTTAAGATGCTGGACATCTTAGCGGTGTCGATTAGAGTCGCTATATAGCATACTTATTTGATGCAATTTTTCTCGTTTAATAGAAGGAATAGATATGACCACTAATACAGCAACAGAAGCCTTACTTCATAAGGGTAGTGGTCTACAAGTCGTGGTCGGTTTGGGGCAGTCTGGATTGTCCGTCGCGCATTATCTGGCTAAGCAAGGCTATCAAGTCGCAGTCACTGATGCTCAAGTTACCCCTAAATTGGCCGATCAGTTGCCAGCCGAGATAGAGATTCGTCAGTTTGGTGCGATAGATGCCGATTTATTGCAGCAAGCGGCACGTATTATTATTAGCCCAGGTATTTCTCTTGAGACTGCCGCTGTGGCTGCTGCTCGCCAAGCCAATATTCCTGTAGTTAGTGATATTCAACTGTTCTGCGAAGCGTGTACCGCACCCATCGTAGCGATTACAGGTTCTAACGCTAAAAGTACGGTCACTACGTTAGTCGGCCAAATGGCGGTTGATGCTGGCGTTAATGTGGGTGTCGGCGGCAATATCGGTGTGCCAGCTTTAACATTGCTAGATAATTCTGATATGGAGCTTGCAGTGCTTGAGCTGTCTAGTTTCCAATTAGAAACCGTCACTAACTTGGGCGCAAAAGTAGCGACTGTGCTCAATATGTCGCCTGATCATTTAGATCGTCATGGAGACATGCTTGGCTACCATCAAGCCAAACACCGTATATTCCAAGGTGCCAAGTCGGTGATGATTAACCGTGAAGATGCGCTCACTCGTCCATTGGTCGCGGACAATCTACCGAGAATTAGTACAGGTATTCATGCTCCTGATAAAGGTCAGTATGGTCTTATTACCGACACAGAAGGCCAAACTTATCTTGCTCGTGGTACAGAACGATTACTGTCGGCAGACAAACTGTTGATTAAAGGTCGTCATAATCTACTGAATGCGCAAGCGGCTCTGGCACTTGGTGAGCTGGCAGGATTACCGCTAGAGAGTATGCTGACCACTTTGCAGCAGTTCTCAGGCCTTGAACACCGTTGCCAATATGTGGCTAATGCTGCTGGTATTGATTATTTCAATGATTCTAAAGGCACCAATATTGGTTCGACCATGGCCGCTATCGAAGGCTTGGGTGCAGTCTATGCGCCAAAAGACGGTAAGCTATTATTGATCTTAGGTGGGCAAGGCAAAGGGCAACAGTTTGGTGAATTGACTCCTTTTATCAATCAATATGTGAGCCAAGTCTTGTTTATTGGTGAAGATGGTCAGCAGATTGAACAACATCTCAGAGCTGCAAAATTGAGTGATGATGTCGCACTACATCAGTGTCAGACGTTAGAGAATGCCTTTGCGACTATCCAACAAGTCACTACCAGTAGCTTATCGCAAGTGCAGGCTGTATTGTTGTCACCTGCCTGTGCCAGCTTTGACCAATATAGTGGTTATGCGGCTCGCGGTGACCACTTTAGCCAACTGGTCAATCAATTAGATACCGCACAATCAGAAGCTCGATAGGTAGTCGAATATATTAAGCAGCTATATAGATTGGCATAGCAGATGTCTCTTCTCTAGCAACAGCCAGTATTTTCTGGATAAATGATTGTTTTGCTTATAGATTGCTGCTACTGTCAAGCATATAATCCTGATTACTGAAATAGGTGCTAGCTAAGGCGTTTGCCGATGGTTACAGGTTTTCTATCACCATCTATTTAGTACGATTTATTTTATGATTTTTTAAACGGTGGCGTTTCATAGACGCCGTGTTTTTTCGTTTGTTAGTGTATATAAAATTATGGCGCTCTCTTCTTTTTTTCGTTCCTCGCCCCAAACCAAGCAAGCCTCTGGCTCAGATGGTGTTCTGTCTATGCCATCAGCGCGCGCAATTTTATTATCAAGCGTCGGCTGTATGATGGTGCTTAGTCTGCTGATGGTTGCTTCTGCTTCTATTCCTTTTGCGCTTAGCCGCGGTATGACAGAGCTGTATTTTTTCAAAAATCAGCTGTTGTATATGACGATTGGTTTAATCGTTGCGGTCATTCCTTATTATGGCGTGTCTTTACGCACCCTATATAAGACCGAGACCCAGTTTGCTTTGTTAGGCATCACAGGGCTACTGCTTGTTGCCACGTTGTTTAGCACACCAATCAATGGTTCCAAACGCTGGCTTACGGTAGGTGGTTTTAACTTTCAGGTAGCCGAGTTAGCCAAACTGGTCATGATTGTGTTTGTATCTGACTTTGTGGTGCGCCGATCTTTTGAAGTTCGTAATGGCCTAGACGGTTTCTTACGAATTATGCTGGTAGTGGCACTGATAACGATACTGTTATTGTCGCAGCCGGATTTTGGTTCTTTTGTCGTCATTATTGGTACGCTGTTCGCGATTTTTTATATCGCTGGGGCACCTTATAAGCATTTCTTAGCATTGGGTGCTGCTGCTGTTGGCGGAGCTGTATTGATGGTGACTACGGCAGAGTACCGACTGGTGCGTGTGATGTCGTTTATGGATCCATTTGACGATGTGCAGGATACTGATTATCAGCTGGCACGTAGTTTGATCGCCTTTGGTCGTGGGCAGTTCACGGGTGTTGGCTATGGCGAAAGTGTACAGAAACTGTCGCATTTGCCTGAGGCGCATACGGATTTCTTATTAGCCATTACGGGTGAAGAGTTAGGGTTCGTCGGTGTCAGCATGGTGCTGATACTTGAAGCGTTGATCATCGGTAGTGCGATGCGTATCAGTTACAACGCGCTGAAACGCCGTCAAATGCGTATGAGCTATACCGCTTTCGGAATCGGTGTAGTATTTATTGCCCAGACGATTATTAACGCTGCAATGAATATGGGCGCCATTCCAACCAAAGGTCTGACTATGCCGTTCTTTAGTTATGGCGGTTCGTCTATGTTGATTAGCTTGGTTATGGTCGCGCTATTATTGAAGATATATAAAGAAAGCCCTGAAATAGAAAAAAGCCAATGCCGTTATTACTAATAGGCTCTATATATAACAGTCTCTGCATAGATTCAGAGTTTCGGTAAATAGTGTCTAGCATTATTGCAATAAAAGCGTCACTCATAGTGGCGCTTTTTATTGTCTACTTATAGCTTTTGAACTCCTATTAATAGGACAGGTTTAACTGTTGCTTGCCTTGTAGTGGGGTATTGTCCCATTGAGCAATGGCTTGTTTGAGCATGTTTTCTGGGGTATCGACATCGACCTTTGCTTGATGTAATAGCGATAAGGCTTCAGCAATAAGTTGACTCGGATCTGATGTGTCGATTGGTTGAGCAAGGTTTTGTTTAGAGAGTTTTTGACCGTCAGCATTATTAATCAATGGCAAATGATACCATTGGTCAATAGTGGGTAGGCGGGCGGCTTGCATAATGCCGATCTGTGCAGTCGTCATAGGTAGAATATCAAGGCCACGCATGATATGAGTAACCTGCTGTAGACCATCATCGAGACTGGCTGCCAGTATGTAATTGATCATACCATCTTGGCGACGAGCGACCATATCGCCTAATGTCTGCTGCGGATTATCCCATTGTAGTCCTTGGATACCATCATTGAACCCAATCCGATAGTCTGGTAGTTGAATACGTAGCTTATGCTGCTGTCTATCAAGGTTAGTTGCCACACAGCGACGCGGATAGCGCTGCCGATTTGAATGTACTTGATCAATTGGTGAAATTTGTTCGTCTAACGATGTCTGGTCGGTCAGCGCAGCTAAGCTAGCAAGACTATGATTTCTACTTATCTCTTCTTGCGCCCAGTACTGTTCTAAGTCTTTACGAGAGCATTGGCAGCCATAGGTCAACGGCCGCAGATATGATGATAGATAATCGTTATAGATATCAATGCGCTCAGACTGATAAATGACATCACCATCCCAATGCAATCCAAGTGCCTCAAGATCCATCAAAATTTGCTCAGTGAACTGCCTGTCACAGCGTTCAGTATCGGTATCTTCCATACGCAACAGCCATTTACCACCGATTGATTTGATATGGCAAAAGCTGGCAAGCGCAGTGGTTAGAGAGCCAAGATGTAACTCACCCGTTGGTGAGGGCGCAAAGCGGCCAATGGGCTGTGATGGTAACGTTTGAGTTGGCATGACGGTAGGCATTGTTTTCAAAATAAATGGCTGTCTATAAAAGGTAATAAAGATAGAATAATAAATATAAGTATCAAAAGATATTCATTAAATGAGATTGTTTTGTTAGTCATGTCATTATTCAAGCGATTGTGTTTTACAGAGCAAAATTAGTAATACAGCAAAATAGTGACAGTCTAAAATACAAAAAGCGACCTATTATAAGGTCGCTTATGCTTACATTTATATCTGCAATATCTGATCTAAGCGCCTTGGTTTTGACGTTCTTTGATTTCAGATAAGGTTTTGCAGTCGATACATTGGGTAGCGGTTGGACGTGCCTCAAGGCGACGTAATCCAATCTCTACACCACAAGTCTCGCAAAATCCATAGTCATCATTTTCGATTTCTAACATAGATTTGTCGATTTTACGGATAAGTTTGCGCTCACGGTCACGAGTACGTAATGCCAATGCAAACTCTTCTTCTTGAGTGGCACGGTCATTGATGTCTGGCATGGCGCTTGACTCATCTTGGATGTAGTTTTTGGTACGATCCGCTTCGCCAATCAGTTGGTTTTTCCAATCCAATAAAATAGCCTTAAAGTGCTCCAACTGCGCATCAGACATATACTCTTCGTCTTCGGCCGGCACATAAGGAGTAAATTTAACTTCACTCGGATTCGTGGTCAGGGTGCTCATATGGGTATCCTACTTTTTCAAATTAATTCAATAAAACGACGTATCAAAAGACAAGACGTTATTAATGCTACAAACGCTACAATTTGTCCTTTTATCAAACGTTTCACCACTTGGTAATACAAGTAACACAGCTGATCAAATAATATCGTAGACTTAATATTTTGACAGTTATATACCGATTGTTAGATAGGTTGTTATATAAACTTCGGTTTTAATAATACTGTCTAAAGCATGCCGTAGGTCATTGATTGTGAAAACTGAGCTTGTGGTTAATGGGCCATCCTAGCTATCGTGCAGTGGCTTCATATTAGATATTGGGCCACCCTTGCTTTATTTCATAAGTTGTATCATTGTTTGTAATAATAATGAAGTGATTTTTTATATTGAATGCATATTTTATTTGTTCATCACTGAATTTTTCATTAGGAATTATTGACGAAAGCTATAAGTATAAAGGGCTAAGGGTTATACTATTCCCAATAATTCTGGGCATCAAGTATCCAGTCTTTCAACCCAGCTTGCAACTGTTCCATTGTTGGCTAATTGCAACCAGCGATATCCTGGTAAAGCATGCTCATCATAAGAAAAATCATCTTCATAAGGTTTGAACTGATAGCAGGTAGATGGCGTGCTATATACCGTGACGCCTTGGCGCAGTCGAACTTGCTCTTGGTGAGTATGTCCACTGATCACCACTTGTAGCTGTTCAAATGGTGCCATATGCTGCCAAAAACTCTCAGTGTTTTCTGCCATATGGGTATCAATCCAGTCAGAATCAACTGGAACAATATGGTGGTGTAGGGCGATTAGTGCGGGCTTATCACAGGTGCTGAGTCTCTCACATAACCAATTGATATCAGTGGGCGTGATCTCGCCTGCGACCTTACCAGAAATGGAGGAGTCTAATAACAACAGCTGCCAGTATTCAGTCTCAATGACATGACGACTTAACAAACGTGAGTCAGCAGGCTGAGCGACAAGCTCTCGTTGAAAAAACGGCAAGTCTTTATCATTCTCGTCCGTCACATCATGATTACCAGCAATACAAGCAAAAGGAATCTGAGTCGCTTGTAATACATCAAAAATATGATCATAAATTGAGGACTTTACTCGATTAACCAAGTCGCCGGTCACAATAATCAAATCACAGCGAATATCTTCACTAAGTGCCTGCTGAAGTACGGCTTCAAAGCTACGCTGACAATTCACGTCATCACTATAGATATTATTCTCATCAACAAAGACAGGCGTCGATAAATGCAAATCAGTAATTTGTAAGATATTTATCGTTTGGTCAGAGGTGCTTAACTTATTGGCAGGATAGTTTGGCATTGGTTCAGTCCCTTATCGAATCACAACAATAAGTATTGTTAGCGCGAGTATGGATAAATGAGCTACTATTTTTCACTGGGTATTTATAATTATCATGAATCTACTATAGAAGAGCACAGTGTTTGCCTAGAGCTTACTTTGATTCTAATCAACGATATTTATACTATCAACTAGCAATAGCAAATTTAAAGTTAGAGCCGACTTATAGTATTATTGAGCTAAAGTATTCATTATATTAATAAAATAAAGTCGAACAAAAAGATAGCGAAAAACAGTCATGTTTTATTTATTATAACGTATTTACAGTGACGCTAACTAAAGTTTTATCTTTATTAGCTTTGAAAAAATGAGTGCAGCAAAAAATAAAGCAGCTAATATCAAGACGATAGAAAGACCTGTTTGAATATCTAGCCAGATACTACCCCACACACCAAGTGTCACACCCAGTTGAGCGATTATCAACGCTATAATCACCATTTGTTTTGGCGATGCTGACCATAGACGTGCGGTCAGTGCAGGTAGCACTAATAATCCGCTAATTAATAGACTTCCAACCGCTTGTAGTGCAATCGCACAAAACCCTGCCAGTACACCCATAAAGAACAGTCGTTGCCGTGTTGGGTTGATACCTTGAATACGTGCCAATGCTTCATGTGTTGCAAGCTTGATTTGCGCAGGCCAAATATAGATAAGCAGTCCCAAGCCAGCTAATACGCTACCAGCAAGCAAAGGCAAATCTGCCCAATCAAGGTCTAGCAAGTTGCCAAATAAAAATCCGAGCACATTGGCCTGTTGGTCAGTCAATTGGGTCAAAGCCAGTAAGCCTAGGCACAAGAGTGAAACCGACACGACTGCCAATACAGCATCCACTGGCAAACGCTCATCATCAATCAAGACCAGTCCTAGCACGACCATGACACTGACTAATGCAATGCCGATACCCATTGGCAATTGCCACCATACAGCCAAAGCTACACCTAATAACGTGCCATGGGCTAAGGCATCGGCGAAAAATGCCATGCGCCGCCACAATACCAAGCAACCTAACGGCGCTGATAATAATGCTAATATACTGCCAGCGATCCAAGCAGGCGCAATGATGGCTAACCAAGCAGTCATAATGAATGTCCGTAAAAATTTTATAAATAGAGTAGAGCCGTATTATTTATATGTTTAATAGTTTCGGCTTTAATGAGCTGGATTTCGACGATTTCGAGCTTTGATTACTAATTCTATAGCTCGCTTGGAGCATGGTGTTCACAGGCATGAGGCTGATGCACGTATGGCTGCTCATAATGATGACCAAATAGCTTTTGAAATTCAGTACTAATAGCTAGCTCGCTTGGTTGTCCTTCACAGCAAATATGCTTATTCAAACAAATGACGCGGCGGCTGCCTTTCATGACCCAGTGTAAATCATGAGACACCACTAGCATGGCGCAACGTAAGAAATCAGGCAGCTCATCAATAAACTGATATAGCCAAACTTCAGTATCAGGATCGAGACCCTGCATCGGCTCATCTAAAATAAGCAAGTTGGGTTTGTCTAATAGCGCTCTGGCCAATAGTACGCGCTGCGTCTCACCACCTGATAAATGCAACATTTGCCGTGACAGTAAATGCGTTAATGATAAATTATCGAAGATAAACTGTCGTTGTTCAGGGGTTAAACGTTTTTTATCTGCTTGCGCCAACAAGTCGCAAACGCGCAATGGCAATATCGGTGGCACAGCAAATCGCTGCGGTACGTAGCCAAGCTGTAGCGGCTGATGTGCTGTCATAGAGCCATCAGTTGACTCAATCAAACCTAAGATGAGTTTGACTAGTGTTGACTTACCAGCGCCATTGGGACCGATAAGGCTGACCGTCTCATTAACAGCAATGTCGATATCTATGTGAGAGATCAGGCGTTGAGGCCCGATATGGTAACTGATATTGTTTAAGCTCAATAATTTGTCAGCATTACTCACAGTACTGCTATTCGCAACAGCAGTATTTGACTGATTAGAAGGTAGGGTAGAGGTATTCATAATATGACAACGTATAGGTAAATAGACAATCGACGAGACATGCTTAAAACGCTCACAAAAACCATAGTAGCTTTAATTTTACTGGCAAGCTTGGCAACGACCGCTAAGCTCAATGACACTACGCTCAACCACAAACCCCACATCTTGCTCGGCGAAGCTCATCATTTCCTGAACGGGCAGGCTGCTGCATTCTTGCACTCGTTGACACTGATCGCAGATCAAGAAGGCGGCTGTATGCTGGGCGCGAGGATGACAACAAGGAACATAAGCATTAATAGAGGTTAATTGATGAATCAACCCTTCACTTAGCAAAAATTCTAAACTGCGATAAACCGTCGGTGGCGCGACATTTTTCGGCGCGCGTTTTTTGGTTGTCTTAGTGTCCACTGACAGTGTCGGTGAGCTCGCTACTTTTTGAGTATCGCTATCATCAGGTATAGACAATCGCATTTGCTGCAACTGAGTGATTAGGTCGTAAGCGCCGACCGGCTGATCTGCCTCTAAGACCAATTGGTATATCTGCTGACGCAAAGGAGTAAAGCGCGCGCCATTTAGACGGCAATGCTCTTTAGCTGCTGCTAAGCGTTCATGAACATCATGCGGAGTCAGATCTTGCACATCATGCAAATGTTCGCAGATCGATGAAGTAATAGACATGGTACAAGCTCCTAAAAATAGCATGGTAATCGCATGACGTTTTTTATGATAGCGTTTTTTATTGTTATAGTATAACATACTAAAATAAGAACTGAGTGAATTGTCTTATAGTAGTCTTGTATATCTACCTTTTTCATAGGAGTGGGGCAGGACACTATTACTTATACGTTCGTTATCCAACATTGCTATCTAACAATAAAAGAGCTTACTATGAACGCTGTTTTTACTTACTCCGTACGTTCGCTTATCACATTACAGCGCTTGCTAATGACAGGACTGATAGTTCTAGGGTCTTTCACACTGAATGCACAAGCTGCAACGGTCAGTGTTAGTAATTATCCGCTATTCTTGTTAAGTGAAGCGGTAACGGAAGGTGCGCCATCAGCCAATCGACTATTGCAAGCGGGGGAGGTGGGTCATCATGGTAGTATCAGCCCAGGTGATATCAAGGCAATCAAAGACAGCAAGTTCGTCGTATGGTTCGGTGAGCCGCTAGAAAACAATCTAGCAGCAAGTCTAAAAACAGCCCCAAATGCCATTGCTTTATTTGAGTTTGATGCATTCAATCGCCATCCATTGCGTGACGTAAAGGGCGATACTATCGCGGGTACACTAGATCCACATATTTGGTTAGACCCTGAAAATGCCAAAGCCATTACCCGTGCATTGGCTGTGATTCATAGCCATGCCAATCCACAATATAAAGATCTATACCAAGCCAACGCGAAAAATTTTGCACAGCAACTAGACAAAGAAGTTACTGCATTTGAGCAAAGCTCTATTCAGAGTGCCTCAAAAACACGACCTTATTGGGCTTATCATGATGCGTATCAATATATCGAAGATAGTTTACACTTAACGCTCGTCGGTAGCCTTAGCGTGGATCATCATCTATCACCCAAAGCAAGCCAACTCCGTTGGTTGAATGAGCAGCGCCCAGCCAAGCAAATGTGTTTGATTAGTCCAAGTGAGCCAGCGAAAGGCTTACTTGCGAAGTTACAACCAGTGGAAAGTACGGTACAGCCAGAAGATATGAGTAGTAGCGATGATTTTATCAGCGGTTGGCAGAGTATGGCCAAACAGATATATCAATGTATCTCTTAATGTAGTCAAAAACAGCAATTTGCTAGGATTGTTTAAGTTGGTTGTATAGCTTCGCTTCAAGCATTTATTACAGACTAAATAATATAATAATCTTAGCAAAATGCGTTAGGTGACTGATAAAAGTCATATTTTACTTGCTTAATAGTTACGCTCTACCTATAATAAGTAGCGTTTTATTTTGGCCGAAAGGTAATGCCTGTAGAGTAAGTCATTCACGGATAAAATTATCATAAGTATGATATATTGTCCCAATGCTGTAAGGGCTATAGGAATACCGATGACCAAGCCTGCCAAACGCACGCAAAAAGACAAGATTGGCATCTATATTAAACGACAAGCATGGATACTATTTATCCTTATTATCATTGCTTGGTTAGTAGATACTATTTGGCTACATAGTGAGCTTACGATAGCAAAAAGCGCTGCAATTGGTGCGCTACTAAGTTTTATCACTCAAGCAGTATTTGCGTTTTTTATTTTTTGGTACACCGGATATCGCGCGCGCCAACACATCGTTAGCCAGCTATATCGGGGTCAAATGTCAAAATGGTTATTGACCGTGTTTGGTTTTGCACTAATTTTTATTACCGTACAACCCCTATCTGCGCCAGCGCTGTTTATCGGTTTTATGGTAATGCAAATTAGTCACAGTTGGATGTTGTGGCATATACGCTAGCGCTAATAAATGATCGCTAAACAGATGGTTTATTAATAGTACTGGCAAGTCACCCTGCCGTCCAGCTTCTCTATGACTAGTTCGAAAAGTCGAAGCACAACGCTGTCTTAGGATAGCACCAGTGATTGTAAAGACCGCACTATGAGTCTCAATGTTAGACGTAGTATGCAGTGAGAGGGTAGGGGTTATTCAACTATCTGTATTGCTGATAATTAGAGTATTGTTATCTGATTATGGTTAGTGGCTATATTAGCAAGTAAAACTGGTGGCTAACTTATTCATACAGTGGATAAAAAAATCACAATTGACTTTACACGAATACAACGCTGCATTAATATAGGCGGCTAAATATTTTGCTTATAAGCGCTACATTAAGCGCCGATCGTAAAAAAACGGTCAGTGGGCAAGCACATATATAATAATTTTGCGTATAAAAATGCAAGGGCTATTACTGAGTTATCATAAGCCCTTTTTTGATAGCTAAAATTTATCTCACGCTATCAAATATTGCATATTAGTAATAGAACTATGGGTTGGATGTTGTTGGTTACATGAGTGATTTAGTACGGTTTATTTGTCTGCTTAATAGCAAGATAGATATCCATACTACACCTCATCAGATGACAACCATATTTTTGGTAGTTGATTAAATCGTTGATTAATAAGAAGCTTACATTATGGCATCCGAGCAAACATCATCAGAATATATCTCTCACCACTTAACGAATTGGACGTATGGCTATCTGCCGGGCGAAGGTTGGAAAGTTGCTCATACTGCTGAAGAAGCAGGGGCAATGGGCTTTAACGCTATCCATCTTGATTCTATGCTATGGTCGATTGGTCTAGGTATCTTATTTTGCGCCGTCTTTTGGATGGTTGCCAAAAAAGTCACTTCAGGCGTGCCAGGAAAAACTCAGGCAGCAGTTGAGATGATCGTTGAGTTTGTTGATAACAACGTTCGTGATTCATACAGTGGTACATCAAAACTGATTGCGCCATTGGCGTTGACCATTTTTGTCTGGATCTTTTTGATGAACTTGATGGATTTGATACCTGTTGATTTCATTCCAGGTATTGCTGGGCAAATCGGTGCCGCTATGGGCCATGATCCACATCATGTTTTCTTTAAGATTGTTCCAACGACTGATCCTAACATCACGCTTGGCATGTCGTTCTCTGTCTTTGCACTGATTATCTTTTATAGCATTAAAGAAAAAGGTTTGGGCGGCTTTATCGGTGAGTTAACACTGCATCCGTTTGGCGCCAAAAACCCAATCGTACAAGCGATTTTGATTCCCATCAACTTCATCCTAGAAGCAGTTACTCTAATAGCCAAACCTGTATCACTTGGTTTGCGTCTATTCGGCAACATGTATGCTGGGGAATTGATTTTCATACTGATTGCTCTAATGCCGTTTTGGATTCAATGGGCGTTATCGGTACCGTGGGCTATCTTCCACATCTTAGTTATTACACTTCAAGCGTTCGTATTCATGATGCTGACGATAGTTTACATGTCGCTTGCATCATCAACTGAACATTAATTAGACATTCAATAGGTAAATGAGGATACATCAATGGATCCAGTATTAGGTGGTTACACAGTTATCGCAGTAGCACTACTTATCGGTCTTGGCGCACTTGGCACAGGTATTGGTTTTGCTATTCTAGGTGGAAAATTCTTAGAAGGCGTTGCGCGTCAACCAGAGCTTGGCTCACAATTGCAAACTCGTATGTTCATCGTAGCAGGTCTTCTTGATGCTATTCCGATGATCGGTGTTGGTATTGCTATGCTATTGTTGTTCGCTAACCCTCTAGCAGGTTAATCCGAAAGCTCAGTTGTAAATGTTTGGTATTCGGAGACTTTCTATCAAATATAGTCAAGATTTGACTACCAAACATGATCAATGAAACTGATTTTTCATTAACAAAGAGGTGATCACGTGAATATCAATTTTACCCTCGTCGGTCAAGCCATTGCTTTTGCAATATTTGTGATTTTTTGCATGAAATTCGTGTGGCCACCACTTATCGGTGCCATCAATGAGCGTCAGCGTAAAATTGCTGAAGGTCTGAATGCCGCAGAAAAAGCAAAAGCAGATTTGGCGACCGCGGAGCAAAATGTCCAGCAGGAACTTGATCTTGCAAAGACCAAGGCTGCCGCTTTAATCGAGCAAGCGAACAAGAGTGCCAATCAGCTCGTCGAAGATGCAAAATCGCAAGCCCAAGCGGAAGGCGAGCGCATTCGTCAACAAGCGCAAGCATCTATCGATCAAGAAATCAATCAAGCGCGTGAATCATTGCGTGCCCAAGTTGCTGAACTGGCTGTACTTGGTGCAGAGAAGATTTTGCAAGACAAAGTCGATGTGCAAAAACATGCCAGTATGTTAGACCAACTGGCGGCGAAGCTGTAATTGTGAGGATATAATGGCTGACTTATCAACCTTAGCACGACCGTACGCTAAAGCCGCGTTTGACTATGCCAACGAAAACGGCGCAGTCAACGAGTGGGAAAACTTCTTACTTGTTGCTAGCACTGTTGTCAATGACAAGTCGTTCAGTACTTGGCTAGACAATCCAGCTGTTTCTGCTGAGCATAAGTCAGCTGCTTTGGTCGATCTTTATGATACGCAAGTAGCTAGCGCTAATGATTCTGCTTTTAAGCAGTTATTAAGCGAAGCTCAAGGGACTAGCCTTGACAGTAACGTAAGCTATCCAAAAGTATCAGTAGCACTTAGTAACTTCGTTAAACAGTTATCAGAACAAGAGCGTCTGGCGCTGCTTCCTGAAGTTTATGAGCATTATCGCCGTCACAAGGCAATAAGCTTAAAGCAGCTTGACGCATATGTGACCTCTGCCTACCCATTGACTGATGAACAGCGTCAAACGCTACAAACGCGTCTTGCTGCCTCGCTAAATGCTAGTGTAGTGATTCACGAATCAGTTGATCCAAGTCTATTGGCAGGCGCTACAATCAAAGTCGGTGACAAAGTCATTGATGATTCGATGCGCGGCAAGTTACAACAGTTAAAAACACAGCTAACTGCCTAATGCCAATCATCAATACAGTCAAATATTGACTGTATGATTATAAGAGCAATTAAGTCAGTGGGCGGGTTATCATAAATTAAAGGAAACAAGGCAATGCAACAATTGAATCCAGCGGAAATCAGTAACCTGATTAAGCAGCGTATTCAAGACCTTGATGCGGGTGCAACTGCAAAGAATGAAGGCACGATTGTCAAAGTATCTGACGGTATCGTGCAGATTCATGGTCTTGAAGATGCCATGTACGGCGAAATGATTGAGTTTGAAGGCGAAATCTACGGAATGGCTCTAAACTTAGAGCGTGATTCTGTTGGCGCGGTAGTACTTGGTGATTACCTAAAGCTGCAAGAAGGTCAAAAAGCCTATTGTACTGGTCGTATTCTTGAAGTACCAGTAGGTCCTGAGCTGTTAGGCCGTGTTGTTGATGCTTTGGGTAATCCTATTGATGGCAAAGGTCCTATCGATGCCAAGATGACTGATAAAGTCGAAAAGATCGCTCCAGGCGTTATCGACCGTCAATCAGTAGATCAACCAGTAATGACTGGTTATAAAGCCGTTGATACCATGATTCCAATCGGTCGTGGTCAGCGCGAGCTTATCATTGGTGACCGTCAGACTGGTAAAACAGCGATGGCTATCGATGCGATCATCGCACAGAAAGCGTCAGGTATTAAATGTGTATACGTGGCTATCGGACAAAAACGTTCGACTATCGCTAACGTCGTACGTAAGCTTGAGCAAACTGGCGCACTAGAATATACCACTGTTGTGGTTGCTTCAGCATCAGAGCCTGCAGCACTTCAGTATATCGCACCGTACTCAGGTTGTACGATGGGCGAATACTTCCGTGACCGCGGCGAAGATGCACTGATTGTATTTGATGACTTATCAAAGCAAGCAGTCGCTTATCGTCAGATTTCACTACTATTACGTCGTCCGCCAGGTCGTGAAGCTTATCCTGGTGACGTATTCTATTTACATTCACGCCTACTTGAGCGTGCATCACGTGTAAATGCTGATTATGTAGAAAAGTTCACTAATGGTGAAGTGAAAGGTAAAACTGGTTCTTTAACCGCTCTACCAATCATTGAAACACAAGCTGGTGACGTATCTGCATTCGTACCAACTAACGTGATTTCGATCACGGATGGTCAGATCTTCCTAGAGTCTAGCTTATTCGCCTCAGGTATCCGTCCAGCAGTAAACGCTGGTATCTCGGTATCTCGTGTTGGTGGTGCCGCTCAGACTAAGATCATCAAAAAGCTATCTGGTGGTATTCGTACCGCTCTAGCTCAGTATCGTGAACTAGCAGCATTCGCTCAGTTTGCATCAGATCTTGATGACGCAACTCGCGAGCAGCTTGATCATGGTGAGCGTGTGACTGAATTGATGAAGCAGAAGCAGTATCAGCCGATGTCAATCTCTGAGCAAGCAGCCGTTATCTATGCTTCAAACGAAGGCTTCTTAGCTGACGTACCTGTCGAAAAGATTGGTTCTTTCGAAGAAGCGTACCTACGTTATATGCATGATGAGCAAAGTGAATTGATGCGTGAGATTGATGACACTGCGAACTACAATGATGATATCGCAGGTCGTTTAAAGTCATCTCTAGAGACCTTTAAACAAAATCACAGTTATTAATTTAACGGGTTAAGCCGAATTGGTTATAACTGTAGCTTAGAGCTGATAAAGTGGCGCGTTGTCTGACCAGATATTTGCGCCACTGTTTTAACCATTACCGGTATTAGATCGCGTAATGCCACAAGATATAAAATGTTATTCTGTAGGATTGATGTTGTATATCAAACGATTGTCGCATGCGCCAATGCTTTTTAACCCTCTTATATTGGAATCATTATGGCAAGCTTAAAAGAGATACGTGCCAAAGTCACCAGTATTAAAAGCACCCAGAAAATTACTCGTGCTATGCAAATGGTAGCGGCAAGTAAAATGCGTCGTGCACAAGAGCGCATGGAAGTGGGTCGCCCGTATGCTGATAGTATGCGCCGGGTTATTTCACATTTGGTGCATGCCTCATCAGACTACAAACATCCGTATATGGTATCGCGTCCAGTCAATAAGGTTGGCTATATTGTCATTACCTCTGACCGTGGCCTAGCGGGTGGTTTGAATATTAACTTATTCAAAGCCCTAACTAAAAGTATCCAAGATTATCAAGATCAGTCTGTACAAGCTGAGTTTGCAGTCATCGGTGCCAAAGGTGTGAGTTTCTTCAAAAACTTTGGTGGTAAAGTTACATCGGCTGTGACCGATTATGGCGACAAACCAACGTTTGAACAATTAAATGCACCGGTTCAAGCGATGCTTGAAGACTATAGTAACGGTAATATTGACCGTATCTATGTGGTCTATAACCGATTCGTCAATGCGATGACTCAGAAACCAACAGTCAATCAGTTGGTTCCTCTACCAGAGCAGTCATTTGATGATGAAGACAGTGGTCTACAGACAGAACTTAGCTGGGATTATATCTACGAGCCTGACATCAAGACGTTAATTGATGAATTGCTTGGTCGCTATATTGAGTCGATTGTTTATCAAGCGGTAATGGAAAACATTGCCTCTGAGCAGTCTTCACGTATGGTTGCGATGAAAGCGGCAACAGATAATGCTGGTGACCTTATTAACGATTTACAGTTGGTTTATAACAAGCTGCGTCAAGCGGCGATTACCCGAGAAATCTCGGAAATCGTTGGCGGTGCTGCTGCTGTTTCATAATTGACTACACCTATATATAGAAGTTCAAGGAGAACGCAATGAGTAGCGGTCGTATTGTACAGATTATTGGCGCGGTTCTTGACGTTGAGTTCAACCGTAATGAAGTTCCTCAAATTTTTGATGCCTTGCAAGTAGACGGTACCGAAACTACCCTAGAAGTACAGCAACAGCTGGGTGACGGTATTGTACGTACTATTGCAATGGGTTCAACTGAAGGTTTAAAGCGTAACCTACCTGTTACTAATACTGGCGCACCTATCTCTGTGCCTGTTGGTACTGGTACGCTAGGTCGCATCATGGATGTTCTTGGTCGTCCTATCGATGAAGAAGGTCCTGTTGTTGCTGACGAAAAATGGTCTATCCACCGTGAAGCGCCAAGCTACGCGGATCAGTCAAACAGCACTGAGCTACTAGAAACTGGTATTAAAGTTATCGATCTACTTTGCCCGTTCGCTAAAGGTGGTAAAGTTGGTCTGTTTGGCGGTGCTGGTGTTGGTAAAACCGTTAACATGATGGAGCTGATTAACAACATCGCTCTAAAACATGAAGGTTTGTCAGTATTTGCTGGTGTTGGTGAGCGTACTCGTGAAGGTAACGATTTCTATCACGAAATGCAGGAAGCTGGCGTTGTAAACACTGAAGACTTCAGTAAGTCTAAAGTAGCAATGGTATATGGCCAGATGAATGAGCCACCGGGTAACCGTTTACGTGTTGCACTGTCTGGTTTGACCATGGCTGAGTACTTCCGTGATACCAAAGATCCTGTTACTGGTAAAGGTCGTGACGTACTATTGTTTGTCGATAACATCTACCGTTATACGCTAGCGGGTACAGAAGTATCAGCACTACTTGGTCGTATGCCGTCAGCGGTTGGTTATCAGCCAACACTAGCTGAAGAGATGGGCTTACTACAAGAACGTATTACGTCAACTCAGTCAGGCTCTATTACTTCAGTTCAGGCGGTATACGTACCTGCGGATGATTTGACCGATCCATCACCTGCTACGACGTTTGCTCATTTGGATGCAACAGTTGTACTAAGCCGTGATATCGCATCACAAGGTATCTATCCTGCGGTTGATCCATTGGATTCAACGTCGCGTCAGTTAGATCCACAAGTAATCGGCGAAGATCATTACAATGTTGCTCGTGGTGTTCAGGAAGTTCTACAGCGTTATAAAGAGCTTAAAGACATCATCGCTATCTTGGGCATGGATGAGTTATCAGAAGAAGATAAACTGGTTGTTTATCGTGCTCGTAAGATTCAGCGCTTCTTGTCTCAGCCATTCCACGTAGCTGAAGTCTTCACTGGTGCACCTGGTAAATACGTACCATTACGCGATACTATTGCTAGCTTTAAAGCAATCATCGCTGGTGAATACGATGACCTACCAGAGCAGGCGTTCTACATGGCTGGTAGCATCGATGAAGTAGTCGCTAAAGCTGAAAAAATGAAGTCTAAGTCAGCGTAAGTTGTATGAGCATAAGCTAACGAGTAGATATAATATAAATCTTGTATCTACTCTTCAGTAACGCATCGCAGTTTTACTGTTTTTTGATCGCGCTTTGATGGTAAGGAATTAAGTATGGCAACGTTACAATGTCGCGTCGTAAGTGCTCGTGAAGAGTTGTATTCAGGCGAAATTAGCATGTTAATAGCTACTGGTACCGAAGGCGAGATTGGTGTATTGCCAGGTCACACACCGCTTATTACTTTGCTAAAGCCAGGTGCAATGCGAGTGCAAACACCAAACGGTGAAGAAGAAGTAATTTACGTCTCAGGTGGTGTATTAGAAGTACAGCCTAAGATGGTTACGGTATTGGCTGATACAGCTATGCGTGCACACAATCTTGACGAAAGTAAAATCGTCGAAGCACGTAAAAAAGCTGAGCAAATGCTAGTTAACCAGTCTGATACGCTACAAACCAATGCGGCTTTGGCCTCACTTGCAGAGTCAGTAGGACAATTACAGACTATTCGTAAGTACAAAAACCGCGCATAGTTTATTACTGATAGCTCTAGCTAATCATTTAGGGTTATCGCTAAAAGTAATAATAAAAAGACAGTCCATTATATGGGCTGTTTTTTTATGTCTATTCATTATGAAATTAACTGTTCTGCAGTAAATACGCATAGTTATGACTTGTCTATTATTTATGGCAGTTCAATCTATTCTCAAGAAAAATCTTTTATTATCAATGAATCATCGCCTATTGGAATTTTCTTAAAAAGACACTGGCGACAACGTTAATATATGGTTATATTAGACATAACGTATTAGAAGCAACGAGCAGTAACTGTACGCGATAACGTTGGCTCGATGGTTTGGGTAATTAGCAACCGATAGATAATACAAATTGCGATGTACTAACGAAGTAATTGACGTAATTTCTGGACGCAAACTAAAGTTTTGACAGGGGTAGTTTATAGGTTTTGTTACCGACTATCAGCTATAGTATAGGAAGCTGATAATTTAATAGTATACTGTGCTACCAAGTTTGTAACAGCTATACGAACATCAATTGTGCCACTATATGGTGCTATTAATTTTACCGCTCTTACTTTTACTGCTTTTAAATTAGATGTATTAGAGGATATAACAATGACAACGAATGAAGAAGACAACACCCCCCGAATCTTGATTGTTGAAGATGATGAGCGTCTGGCCATGCTGACTCAAGATTACTTGGTCAAAAATGGTTTAGAAGTGGCAATTGAAACTGATGGTAATCGTGCTATTCGCCGTATCGTCAATGAGCAGCCAGATATGGTTGTACTTGATGTTATGCTACCTGGTAGCGATGGTTTGACCGTATGCCGTGAAGTACGCCCGCATTATCAAAATCCAATTTTGATGTTGACTGCACGTACTGAAGACATGGATCAGGTATTGGGTCTTGAGATGGGTGCTGACGATTATGTTGCCAAGCCTGCTCAGCCACGTGTATTGCTTGCCCGTATTCGTGCGCTACTGCGCCGCTCAGAAAATGCACCATCAGAAGATGTGCCACAACGTCTAGAGTTTGGCGAGTTAGTAATTGATAACGGTGGTCGTTCAGTTAACCTAGGTGATGAGTTGGTTGATTTCACCAGTGCTGAATACGATTTACTATGGTTGCTTGCTTCTAATGCAGGTCGTATCCTATCTCGTGAAGATATCTTTGAGCGTCTACGTGGTATCGAATATGATGGTCAAGATCGTTCAATCGATGTGCGTATCTCACGTATTCGTCCAAAAATCGGTGATGATCCAGAAAATCCAAAACGTATCAAGACAGTACGTAGTAAAGGCTATCTATTCGTAAAAGAAGGCAACTAATATTGTTGCTTCTATAGGTTGATTAATTATTAATCACTATTCGAAAAAACCAGCAATGATGCTGGTTTTTTTGTGGCTAAATTCTAATTTTTAAACTTAAATGCAGTGTTATGTGGTTTAATTAACCCATTATTATAGACGCTGACTAAATATATGTCATACATATAAGTCTTTGGATGATTGCCACATATGAATTAAAATGCGGTAATTAAAATTCAAAGTTAAAGTCTATCTCTATTCGATCATGCTCGATACCATCAAACACATAGCACTATCTATATGTTTGATGATATTAACAATCTCTATTTATTAAGTTGGTCACGGCACGTATGTCATTAGTCTCTTCTTTAAAACACAGTATTTTTGTTCGTATCTATGCCGGGCTACTTATAGTCTGCTTGTGTGTGGCATTGTTTGCGCAGTTATTGATGGATACCATTAATAAGGAGCGTGTGCAGTCCTATCGTGAAAATATGGCAATGGGGGCGTTCCATTTGGTGAGTGAAGGAATTGCTCACCAAAATAGCGAGGAAGAGCGTGAATATTGGTTATCAGATGCGAGTAGTTTGTTTGGTACTACTTTTAAAGTCTTGCCTATTGACGAAGTAGACTTTAGTGCCAGTGAGCTACGACGCTTTAAAAATGATAATACCGTTGTACGTTATTTCAACCAGCCTGTATATGCAGATGTTTACTATCGTTTGCCGGACAACAAGAGTGTGTTAACAGCGAGAATCTCTCAAGTTACCGAGCAGCAAGTACGAGCAATTGCGGTCTTTTTATTAGATGATTTGTCTTATCACATGACGCTATCGGACAAGCGCGCACGTTTGGCTGAATTGGAGAAAAAGTTTTCTTTTCCTTTAGCGTTTAAAGCAGTTAATACGCTTGAGTTAGATTCAGATCAGATGGCTCGTCTGCGCCGTGACGAAGTCGTCATATCGTTGCAAGATACTAACAGTAGTACGAGTAACTCTGCGATTAGGGTAATAGTACCCTCTGAAATCAATGATATGGCAATTTTGATTGGGCCTATACCGTTATTTAACTGGTTCCCGCTTAACTTAATTATTAGTATGATTCTTATCAGCATGTTCTTAATTAGCTTGGGTGTGTATGCGCTCATCTTCCCGCTTGAACGTAAGCTACAACTGATTCAGGTAGGTGTAAATGAGGTCAGCCAAGGTAACCTTGATATTCAAGTACAGGTTATTGGTCAAGATGAAATAGCGCGTTTATCAGCGACTTTTAATGCCATGACCTCGCATATTAAGCGTTTGATTGAATCACAGCGAGAGCTTACCCGAGCGGTCTCACATGAGCTGCGTACGCCAGTGGCTCGTATTCGATTTGCGGTAGATATGCTTGCTGATACGGATGACGAAGACTCACGTTTTATGCAGCGTGACTATATTGATGAAGATATTGAATCGCTTAATGGTTTGATTGATGAGATTTTGACCTATGCTAAGCTTGAGGAAGGGTCACCAAAGTTAGACTTAGAGCCAGTAAACTTAAGAGAGCTGTTAGAGCAGATCGAGCGCGAAACCAATGCGCTAGGTAAACCCATCAAAATAGTAACCAGTTTGCCAAATGCCAAAGTAACGGCAGTTGCAGATAGACGCTACTTACACCGTGTGATTCAGAACCTTGCAGGTAATGCGTTACGCTATGCAGAAACAACCATTATTATTAGTGCAGGTGTCAAAAAAGGTAATGCCTTCGTTAGTGTTGAAGATGATGGACATGGTATTCCTGAGGCAGATCGCGAAAAAGTATTCATTCCATTCTCACGCTTAGATGATAGTCGTACACGCGCGTCAGGTGGCTATGGTTTAGGCTTGTCTATTGTATCGCGCATTGCCTTTTGGTTTAATGGTAGTATGAAAGTAGATGAGAGTCGTGAGTTAGGCGGCGCAAGGTTTGTGATGACATGGCCTATCAAACCATTGACTCAGATTCTTGCTGCTGATGAATTGACGCAAGAGAAAAGCGAGCGCGACTTCGATACTAAGTTGTCAGACTAAACCAAGTTATAGGGCTAAGCCATAATTATTAGTTATGATACTAAAGATAATCGGCGTCATCTTAACGGTATAACACGATAGCGCTTTATAGCTAGGTGACGCGCTTGTCGCTATTTTTAAGACAGTTGGACAATGTCATAGGAGGGCATAGGATGCCATATTTATTTGGTGGCTTGGTAGTGTTGAATGCGATTACACTAGGCTATTATTTATTTTTAAAACAGCCGTCAACGACCCAAACACTACAAGCAGCTCAGGCTGAAATTACCCAGCCATTAGCTTTTACTAACAGTGCTGAGTATATCCCGCCGGCTATTGGTAGCAAAGACTAGCTTTGATATCTTTGCTTATTCAGATTGAAGTCTTATCACTATTTTAAATTTGGCGCTGTACTGTCTACCTCAGATACCTCTTTTACGTCAGCCGCTAACGTAGTATCTCCAGCGACTTTAGAGAGTAGGGGAATACGTACGCATACTTGTAGCCCACCTTCAGGGTGGTTGATGGCTTCAACAGTACCATGATGTAATCGTGCAATACGATCAACAATCGCAAGACCTAGTCCGCTACCTTGAGTAGTCCGTGCCGTCTCTCCACGTTCAAACGGTTGCATAATTCGCTCTAATTGATCGTCAGCGACGCCATCACCGCAGTCTCGTACACAAATCACTAGCTGTTCTTGAGCTTCTTTGTTCACCACATTTTCGCTGACCACATCCGTATCTTCGTCTTCGACAGTTTCTATAAATGTCGGTACAACCGTTGCCGATAAATAAATAGGTGGTTTTCCATAACGATTGGCATTATTGACCAAGTTGATAATCAGACGTTTGATGGATAATGGACGTACGGGAACGACCTTGTCGCATTCTGACTCATATACAAACTTCATTGGCGCAAACTGCACCATAATTTCATTAAATATAGTGTCTAGGTTGGTCAAGCTGACTGGCTCATCAGAACCGTCTTTCATAAATGAGATGAACTGCTCCAAAATAGCATCCATATCCTCAATATCGTAAATCAGCCCTTCACGGAAAAAATCATCTGGTAGCATTTCTGCGGTCAAACGCATACGGGTCAACGGTGTCCGCAGATCGTGTGAAATGCCTGCGAGCATGATGGTCCGCTCTTTTTGCGCTTGGTTTAAGGTCGTAAACAGTCGGTTAAACGCCATATTAACTTGACGTATTTCTGTGGGGCCTTTCTGAGTTGGCAGTGTGGTTGCATGACCAAGACGAATATAGTTAGTAGCTGCACGTTGTAGGTAGCGTAGTGGGCGATTTAACTGACGCGCTAATAGAATAATTGTGAGTAGCGATAGGATAGGCAGTCCGATCAAAAATAGCACCAATAACGTTGGGCTATATTGTGAATAGTAAACTACAGGCTCACGCACCCAAAAACTGTCATCACGGCTATCTTGTACCCATAGCTGCGGCGTTGGCTTAAATTTAAAATAGACCTCTACAGGACGACCAAGCTGCGCACCGATTTCACGCTGTAGTACGTCAGTAAAAAAGCTTACGAATGGCTTATCAGCGACCTCTGGGAAATCACTCGGATTATTTACCACGACGACATGAGAGTGTTGGTAGATCCATTGGCGTACTTCGGGACGACCTTGCCAGTCTTTATTGACACTATTGATCAGCTGCAATTCACTCGTTAAATAGCGCGCATGGTTTTTTAACTCTGGCAGATACAGACTACGCCAAAAGAACAAAATTGATAAGCTCACACTGATAAGCACGATAAAGGCAACCATCAAGGTCGTTAGCCAAGTGTTGGAATAAGAGCGTGGCAGCCAACCTTTACGACGCGGCTTTGGGTTCGGAGAGATCATATGTGTCCAACAGAGTAAAAGAAAAGTTAGTGTGATATAGCGTGTAGCTCTCTAATTGCGATTGCCTTAAAGCTAGTCCGTGCATCAATTTATAGCGGTATATCATAGAATAGCATAATCAATAAATAGTACTGATACAGTATGCAATCGACGAGCGAGCGAGATAGTTATTGGAATAGATATAAAGTTAAGCTTAAGGATAAATATATTTAGCAATCATCTGTTTTTCAGAGAGAGCGATAGTAATCTATAGAATCTAAAAAAAAACTTTAAAAATAAGCCATTATCATCAGTTATATTTTACTTAGGTCGTCATTTAAGCTATTGTTAATAAATAATTAAACATGCACAGTTTATGTTTTCAACAAATAAAGACTGTGATATAATTATGCCCTTTTTGGTATACCTGCGAAAGAGAGAATTCACATGGTTGTTATTCGTTTAGCACGGGGCGGTGCCAAGAAACGCCCATTTTATCAAGTAGTTGTTGCTGATCAACGCCGCGCGCGTGACGGTCGCTATATTGAAAACATCGGCTTTTTTAACCCACTCGCTAAAGAGTCTGAAGAAGCAGTACGCCTAAACATGGAAGCGTACAATGCGTGGATCGCAAAAGGTGCACAACCTTCAGATCGCGTTGCTTCATTAGCAAAAGCTTACAACAAGTCTGCAGCTCAAACTGAAGCAACTGCTTAAGTTTTGGTTGTTACTGAGACGTTCGTAGCAAAACTATGACATGACTCAGTAGACTTTAGAATACATAGCGTAACTGGTCTGACCAGGGTGCGCCATTAACTGTTTATCGCTTTTGACGCAATTGTTTTTGCAATTGCTGTTTTAATCATTGTTAGGTTAGCTGCTATGTCATCTGTTCCAAACGCTAGTGCCCTTATGAAAATTGGTCAGCTTAAGAAGCCTTACGGCATTAAAGGCTGGCTTTGGGTATTCAGTGATACAGATGACCGTACAGCGATATTCGACATGAAGCCATGGTGGATGAAAACTGCCACTGGCATGAAACCTTTGACTGTGAAGGCTTGGCGTGAGCAAGGAACAGGAATTGTGGCTCAATTTGAGCAGATTCCTGATCGTAATGTTGCTGAGACGATGAACGGTGTTACCGTTTGGGTCGAAGAAAACGTCCTACCTGAAACAGCTGAAGACGAATATTATTGGTCGGATTTGGTCAGTCTGCGCGTGATGAACGAGCAGGATGAGTATCTAGGTAATATCACTGAAATGTTTGAAACCGGTGCCCATGACATCATGCGCGTAACGGCAAATTCAGACAGTTTAGACAATGAAGAACGCCTGATTCCATGGCATAAGCAGACTGTGATAGAGGTCAATATGACTGAAAAAACAGTGCTTGTGGCATGGCCGAGTGATTACTGATAGCGTTTCTGGCTTTTTAGTCAGACGTTGTTAGTACTTACACCGATTGTTTTAGCCTT
Source organism: Psychrobacter sp. 1Y6 (assembly GCF_052258385.2). NCBI lineage: Bacteria > Pseudomonadati > Pseudomonadota > Gammaproteobacteria > Moraxellales > Moraxellaceae > Psychrobacter > Psychrobacter sp. 1Y6. The sequence goes on from NZ_JBQQEW020000001.1 coordinate 226,538, forward strand.
AACGCAAGTAGACATCAGATGTATTTTGCCGTAATTAGTATTTTTCCTGAGATGTTTGCCACGATTCGTGAATTTGGAATCACGGGCCGAGCAGTGACTCAAGAGCAAGTTACGATTGAATGCATTAATCCACGTGATTATACCACCGATAACTATCGCCGTATTGATGAGCGCCCTTATGGGGGTGGTCCTGGGATGGTGATGATGGCTGAGCCATTATCGAAAGCCATTGAGGATGCACGATTGCGTGCCAGTCAGCATGGTTGCCGTGTCGATAGTGAGCACTGTCCGGTGATTTATATGTCGCCGCAAGGACAGACGCTTAGTGAGAGTAGCGTAGTCAATATGACTGATTACGATGGCATGATTTTATTATGCGGTCGTTATGAAGGTATTGACGAGCGTTTACTATCACAATATGTCGATATGGAAGTATCGTTAGGTGATTACGTGTTGACTGGTGGCGAGTTGCCAGCAATGGTGCTGATGGATAGTGTGATACGTCGTCTGCCCGATATCATGGGTGATGACAAGTCAGCGGAGCAAGACTCTTTTGTCGATGGCTTGCTTGACTGTCCACACTATACTAAGCCGCATGAGTTTGCGGGTATGGCAGTTCCTGAGGTATTACTCTCAGGTCACCATGCCAATATCGCCAAGTGGCGTTTTAGTCAGCAAGTCAGTCGTACGCAAACGCGTCGTCCAGACTTATGGCAAGCGTTTACCCCAACGGTAGAGCAAGCAAAGTGGTTGAAAGCATTGGCCAAAGCAGATAAAAAGTAGATTTTTAAAATCTAATTTTATCGTTAGCAAGTTTGATAAACAGTTAAGAAACAGAATTTTGAGCAATAATAAAACGAGTCATAGCATAGTGGCCGTTGGTTATAACCCATTTACGTTGTGTCTCACTATAAAGAGATGCGATTAATTATTACAAACAGGTGATATGCGTCAAGCCTCTATTATCTAATGTGAGGAGATAACTCTCATGAGCAACAAGCATCCATTGGTTCAGGTCATCGAAAACGCTCAATTGCTTGAGCGCCCAAGCTTTGCACCCGGCGATACCGTTGTGGTACAAGTAAAAGTACGTGAAGGTGAGCGTGAGCGTTTACAGGCTTTTGAAGGCGTTGTAATTGCTAAGCGTAACCGCGGTTTAAACTCAGCGTTTACCGTACGTAAAATCTCAAGCGGCGTTGGCGTTGAGCGTGCATTCCAATTGCATTCACCAATCATCGAGAGCATCGAAGTGAAGCGTCGCGGTGCTGTTCGCCGTGCGAAACTATACTACTTACGTGAGCGCTCTGGTAAATCAGCACGTATCCGCGAAAAACTTGGTGCTCGTCCAGTTGCTAAGAAAAAAACTGACGCTGGCGTACCTGATGCAGTTGATACTGCACCTGGTATCTAAGCACAAGTTTGCCGTTTTGAGTTAGTCCTATAATGTTAGGATTGGCTCAAGACAAGGTAATAGTAGATACAAGCCCTTATTCATAGGTTTATTTATAAATAAGCGGGCCATACCAAAAAAGACGAAACCCCAATCTATGCGAAAGCTAGATTGGGGTTTTTGTATGTATAGCATTAATAATTTAAGTTTTATCAGCTCTAATACTATCAGTTATCAGTTATCAGTTATCAGTTATCAGTTATTAGTTATAAGCTAAAGCTTATTGAGCATCAAACGTATCGATGCGGTTGACTTGCTCTTTGGACTTACTGTATTTGCGCAGTCTAATGTATAAAGTCTTGGTAACGGTCGCAATGAGCTTTTGCTGCTCATCCACAATGTCGACTTTATATTCACGAAATACCGCTTCGCCCTTTTTTGCCAGTTCTTGAATAGTAATAATTTCAGAGCTAGGTATTTTCATGCGTGCAGTTACTTTGCTGTTGCCAGGCGCAACAAAATCAATATGTGAGCTTTTGTCCCACACTACGTAATTGCTACCCAGTTGATGCATCAGCATGAGCATATAAAAAGGGTCAACCATCGAATATAAGCTACCACCGAACTGAGTACCGACGATATTTTTGTTCAGAGTGTTTAGTCCCATGCTTACTACGCACAAACCCTGATCGAGACTGATGTGATCGATTTTGATACCTGCGCCAATATATGGTGCATAAGTATTAAGGCGCAGCTTTAATAAATGCGGTGTCAGCAATGGCATGATGCTTTGCTTGGCCCGACGTTTCAAAGTCTCAAGGTTGGTAGGTAATACACTCATAAACTTGTCCTATTGCCTTTTCTCAATTTTTTGATTGTATCAATAATGCGGTTTTACACAGTATTACTGAGAAATAAATCGATAAAAAGTATTTATCATAATTAAAAAGTACTCAGCCTGCTAGCTCTAAAGCGTAACCGAAATGACATATTTATGCTCGCTTATAGGTAACGATCGTTATTTATTATAACTATCTTTGCTATTCATCTATGTGATAAAAAATCATCTAGATGTAAATCATTATCAATAAAACGGTCGCTTATTCTAATTCAAAGTCTATAAAAGAGAGATTTTTTCCTCATGGTTTTCTATTAAGGTCAGTTTTGTCTCAAATAGAAACTTTAGTTTATATATTATAATGAGATACATAGTATCTTTAAATGGTTTTAGGTTCGCATTTCATCAAGTCTTGGCATACAATAGTTCGCAGTTTGTAATAGGCGCTTTGGTCTATGACATTAGAGCAGAGCGTGTGTAGTCAATCAAAGACGTAATCGACACAAGGAAATGTGATGAGTAACCCTCAGACCCCCTCTTCAGGGTCTAATACGCCGACCTCGAACGTAAACCACGACAGTCAAGTACAAGGCAGTTATGTAGATTTGCATAAGCCCAGTTCTAGTTTTGACAGTCGTGATGCTTATTTAAACCATGAATTACAAATCATGCAGCCGAAACGCTGGCGTCCTAATTTACCATTCCGTGATTACCGTTTTGAATACGAAGATACTATTCCAGCAATGGCCGCGACCATCGGTAAAGTTGTTATGGTGGGCGCCATTGCAGCAACCTTTGCAGGTCCACTCGGCTTAGGTGATGCGTTTGTCTTAGAAAACGTGCGCTACGAGCTATTGATTGTCTCCTTCTTTATTATTTTATTTTCGGGCTTTTTATTGCCGACTGCCAACCTTGCTGGTACTCACGGCCCATTAATCCCTCTGATTCCTATTGTGGTAGCAGCTGGTGGGCACCCGATGGCCTTTGGTTTGCTTATCGGTGCTTTTGGTCTGCTCCTTGCGATTAGTAAAGGAGGAAGTCTACTAGCCAACTTAACCAGTAAAGGTGTGTGCGGTGGCCTCTTGATTTACTTGGGCTTTATCGGAACCACCTCGCAGGTCAAAAATCTCTTTGCTTGGGCAGAAGGGATTGGCATGTCGCATATCGCTTTCTTTATTATTCTGGCGACTATCCTGCTGTATGCATTGCTTGAGCATTGGCAAAAACGCTGGCTCGCGGTTCCGCTAAGCTGTGTGTTGGGTGGTGGTCTTGCCTTTGCATTGGGAGCACCTTTTGAGTTCAAAACAGCACCAGGTCTACCAAACATGAATCCAATGTATTGGTGGGGCGAAAATACAGGTTGGATGCTAGGTCTGCCGACGATTGAAAGCTTCATTGTAGTATTGCCGTTTGCTATTTTGGCTGTGGCGATGTGGTCACCAGATTTCTTGGGCCATCAGGTATTCCAAAAAATCAGCTATCCTAAGCGTACTGAAAAAGTGCTTATGGATATTGATGACACGATGACCAGTGCTTCATTTCGTCAGGTAGTTGGCTCTGTATTGGGCGGTGCCAACTTTGCGTCATCGTGGGGAACGTATATTGTTCCTGCAGCGATTGCTAAACGTCCGATTCCTGCCGGTGCTTTATTGACAGCTCTATTCTGTATTATCGCAGGGGTTTGGGGCTATCCGATGGATTTGGCCATTTGGCAGCCAGTGATGTGTGTGGCCTTGATCGTTGGGGTGTTTATTCCATTGCTAGAAGCTGGTATGGAGATGACGCGTGAAGGTAAAACCACGCAGTCTGCTGCTATCGTAGTATTTGCTTCAGCATTGGTTAACCCAGCCTTTGGTTGGTCACTCACGTTGCTGCTTGATAACTTGGGCTTGATTGGCTCTAAAGAACGTAGTGCTAATTTGACTAAGATGAGCCGCTGGATCATACCGGGTATTATGTTTGTGGTACTGACAGGCGTCATGGCTATCGTCGGTATGCTGCCGGGTATCCCAGCATTGATGGCAAACTTTCGTCATTAATAGTATGTTGTTACATACACGATAATAGAACAAACTAAGCCGGCGAAAGCTGGCTTTTTTATGGGTAGCGCTGCGATAATAATTGGCTTGTAAAACAATGACTCCCGCCCCATAACTAGCAGTATTACTAAGATTTTTAAGAGCAATAAATTCTATGGTTAATGTCTCAGAATCGAGTCCTATCGATGATAAAAAAGCCCGTCTTAAGCATCTGATTAAACGCCTGCCTAATTTACCAGGGGTGTATAAGATGTTGGGCAAGAACGGCGATATATTATACGTTGGTAAAGCTAAGTCGCTAAAAAGCCGAGTAAATAGCTATTTTGCCAAAACGATAGATCATCCAAAGACACGTGCGCTAGTGGCGCGGATTCATAATATTGAGACTATTATCACGCGTAGTGAGACCGAAGCGCTGTTGCTTGAACAGAATCTAATTAAAGAGCATCGTCCACCTTATAATGTGCTGCTGCGTGATGATAAATCCTATCTTTATGTGTTTATCTCAGCCGATAAGCCTTATCCACGCTTGGCTTATGGTCGTGGCAAAGGCAATCACCAAAAAGGTCGATTCTTTGGCCCGTTTCCCTCTGCACATGCGGCAAAAGAAACGTTGGTCTTGATGCAGAAGATGTTTCAAATGCGTCAATGTACCAATACCTTTTTTAAGCAGCGTCAGCGTCCTTGTCTGGAGTATCAGATCAAACGTTGCCGTGCGCCTTGTGTCGGTTTGGTATCGCCAGAAGAGTACGCAGAGGATGTGAATAATACCATTCGTTTTTTAAAGGGCGACTCTAGCGATATCCATAGTACGTTGATTGAAAAGATGGAAGCATCAGCTGAAGCACTAGATTTTGAGAAAGCAGTATTTTATCGCGATCAACTGTCTATGTTACGTGAAGTACAAGCAAGGCAAGCAGTCTATACCGTGCAAGGTGAGGCAGATGTGATTGCCATTGCTAGTCAGGCTGGCATGACCTGTGTGAACGTTCTAACGGTACGTGGCGGCCGTGTATTGGGTGGAAAAAATTATTTCCCAGATGTGGATAGTAGTGAGTCGCTAGCAGACAATTTATCGGCTTTTATTACGTCATTTTATTTCCAAGTGACCGATGATTTGCCCGCAGAAATCATATTGAGCCATCAGATACCGGATCAGGTGGCAGTAAGCGAAGCATTGGCAACGCACTTTGGTAATAAAGTAGTCATGAAGACCAATGTACGCGAGCACCGTTCAGAGTGGCTAGACTTAGCAACACTAAATACTAGTAATGCACTAAAAACCAAGCTTGGCGATTATCTAGAGCTGCATGCGCGCTTTGGCGCACTAAAAGACGTATTGGCGACTGTCACCGATCGGACGATTGATCGTATTGAATGTTTTGATATCTCACATACGATGGGTGAGGCGACCATTGGGAGCTGCGTGGTATTTGATCAAGGTGGCTCGCGCCGTCGCGATTACCGTCAGTATGCTATCCATGATATCCAAGGCGGCGATGATTATGCCGCGATGAAACAAGTGCTGTCCCGACGTTATAAAAAGCAGCCATTGCCAGACTTGCTATTGGTTGATGGTGGTAAAGGTCAGCTTGGCATTGCCAAAGAAGTATTAACTGAATTAGGTATTCTTGGCGACACCTTGCTCGTTAGTGTGGCAAAAGGGGAAGGGCGCAAGGCTGGGCTTGAGGTATTGCACTTTATCGATCACGAACCGTTAGATCTACCGATGGATAGCAAAGCATTGCATTTGCTGATGCATATTCGTGATGAGGCGCATCGTTTTGCGATTACTGCTCACCGTAAAAAACGCGATAAGCGTCGCTCATCATCAGTGCTAGAGGTGATACCGGGACTGGGTGAAAAACGTCGTCGTGACTTGCTCAATCACTTTGGTGGTATGCAGCAGCTGCTTGGTGCTTCACAGCAAGAGTTGGCAGGCGTACAAGGTATCGGACCAGTACTCGCAAAAACGGTTTATAAAGTATTGCACGAGTAACGGATTAGATATTATCAAGCAGCAGTTTTTATTGATTGTATAGAAATAAGACTTTGTGAAGAGTAAACGAAAAAGGGGCAGTCTTGGATAAGTAAAATTATCCAAGACTGCCCCTTTTTTAATAGGCTTTTACTGCTTATCAGTTGTTACTTTATAAGTGGTAAATTTAAAGTTTAAATCGCTTTTTTCATCGTGCATTTGCTCAGATTGGTCTGCTACTTTAAATCGTTCTGGCAACTCAGGGTAAAAGGCATCGCCGTCTGCAATATCAGTATCTACATGAGTCAGCTCAATACGGTCGGTATACATCAGAGCGTCACTAAATACGCGCTCACCGCCAATCACCCAAATCGTATCGAGATGCGCGCCATGAGCAAGGCTAGCTGCTTGTGTCAGTGCGTCATCTAAGTTGTGTACCACATAAGCATTGCTGCTATCTGCAAGACCTTTTGTCTCAGCATAGTCCATCTGTGTCGTGACAATGAAGCTCACACGCTTTGGTAATGGTTTGCTACCCATTGACTCGAATGTCTTACGACCCATGATCACGATACCTTGAATCTTGCTATCGTTTTCTTTGGTCGTCATGCTTTTGAAATGTTGCAAATCTGCTGAGATATGCCACGGTAGCTCATTGTTTTTGCCGATACATCGATTGCTACTAATAGCAGCGATTTGGGCAACTTCGGTATGGGCATAGCTCATAATATATCCTTTTTATTATATTCTTAAATTTTGCTCTTATTTAGCGTAGTTAACCAGACTAACTTTATACAGCAACTTTGGCTTTAATAGCAGGGTGCGACTCATAGTCATTGACACTAATGTCTTCGTATTCAAACGCAAATATGTCTTTTACTTCAGGGTTCAAAGACAACGTCGGCAAATTATATAGCGAGCGAGTCAACTGTAGCTCGGCCTGTTCACGATGGTTTTGATAAATATGACAATCACCACCTGTCCAAACAAATTCTCCAACTTCTAGACCACACACCTGCGCGATCATATGAGTCAATAGCGCATAGCTCGCAATGTTAAAAGGCACGCCTAGGAATAAGTCAGCAGAACGTTGATACAGCTGGCACGACAGTTTGTTGTCTGCGACAAAGAACTGAAATAACGTATGACATGGTGGTAGGGCTACTTGCTCTGCCTCACCTGGATTCCAGCCTGAGACAATCAAACGGCGCGAATTCGGATTGTTCTTTATCTGTTCAACGACTTGTGCGATTTGATCGACGCCATCAGCGTTATAACTGGCATCTTCATTTTTGGTCGCGCCATAGTTACGCCATTGATGACCATAGATAGGACCCAAATCGCCAGCAGATCTGTTAAAGCGCGCGGTCTGTTCTGCTGTTGCCCACTCATTCCAAATACGAACGTTATTCTGTTGTAGATAGTCAACATGAGTACTGCCACTTAAAAACCATAATAGCTCATAAGCGATAGATTTAAAGTGAACCTTTTTGGTTGTTAGCAGTGGAAAGCCTTCTGCTAAGTCAAAGCGTAGCTGCGCGCCAAAATGGCTAAGCGTACCAGTACCAGTACGATCGCCTTTTTCGGTGCCATTGTCGAGAACGTGGCGTAGCAAATCTAAATAGCCTTGCTCGTTATTACTTTGGGTGCCATTGATCATAAAATGCTCTTTAGTTACTGCCGACAGTGCATACAGGCTAGATGGGTAGTCGATATATACACTGTCATTATTGAAAGTATTGCTAGGGTAGGTGTTTTGACAGCTTACCCTATTTTAAGTCCTCAACCTTTATCACAAAAAGGTAGGCTTAATAAGCAGCTTGCTTACCCCAGTCGTAGATGCCACGTTTGTAAGCGTAACCGATCAAGAACAGACCGATAATTATCATTGGGGCGCTTAGTATCTGTCCTTTGGTCATCCAACCCAACAAGATGAATCCTTGGTCGATGTCTGGCTGGCGGAAAAACTCAATGATAAAGCGGCTAAAGCCATAACCAAGCATAAAGACACCGGTCACTGCCATCCGAGGACGGGGCTTCGATGAGTACCACCACAAGAATAGAAACAACAGGAGACCTTCTGCAAGGGCTTCATACAGTTGCGACGGGTGACGAGGCAACAGGTACTGACCATTGACTTCAGTCATAAGGTCTTGCAGCGCAGGATTGGCTTGTAGCTGCTGCATATCAACACTAGCGGCCTGCGGAAAGTAGGTCAACCAGTTATAGCCACCGTCAGAAACGCGGCCCCATAGCTCGGCATTGATATAGTTACCAATACGTCCGAACAATAAACCAGTTGGTACACAGGGAACGACAAAATCGAGCACTTGGAAAGGTGTCTTTTTATATTTGCGGGCAAAATACAGCATACCCAACATGACACCAATCAGGCCGCCATGGAATGACATACCGCCTTCCCAGACTTTGAAGAGGTAGGCAGGGTTTTGGAGTAGCTCACCGAACTGATAAAACAATACATAGCCAACACGGCCACCTAATATCACACCAAGTGCGCCAAAAAACACTAGGTCTGAGACCATATCGGTCGTCCAGCCTTCACGCTTGGTACTGCGATACCACGCCAGTCCGTAGGCGGCGGCAAATGCCAACAAATACATCAGCCCATACCAATGGACTTCGACAGGTCCAACTGCTAATGCTACAGGATCGTACTGAGGATGAATCATCATAAGGGTGTCATAATATTGATAATAAAATGCTGACTATAATAGCAAATTTCGTTCGCTGGGCATACATAATTGCTCTGGTGCTAATCAGAGTGTATGAGTAATTTGAGTTTTTGAGATGGTACAGAATGTATAGGCTAAGAGTCAAAAAAGATAAGACGTGAGGTGAAAAAATGACTTTGATTAAGGAGTGTTTTCGTGATGATATGTAATCTTGGTAGCTAGCAGCTTGAGATAAAAGTGCCATTTTTAGCGTTATCAAGCGTTCGCTACCAAGTTGTATTATTACATCTATTATTAAAAGGAATTAGATGGCGACCAGATCTTGTACGTTATTTTCGACCATTGTGTCGCCTGCACCTTGTGAGACTACTTTACCACGTGATAGTACCGTGTAATTGTCAGCAAGCTCTTCGGCGAATTCATAGAACTGCTCAACCAGTACAATGGCCATGTCACCTTTGTCAGCCAAGTCACGTAGGACTCGGCCAATGTCTTTAATGATAGAGGGCTGAATACCTTCAGTTGGTTCGTCTAAAATTAACACAGTCGGCTCGGAGGCTAGGGCACGGGCGATAGCAAGCTGCTGCTGCTGACCACCAGACAGATCACCACCGCGGCGATGTTTCATCTCATCTAGTACGGGAAAAATATCGTATAAATGCTTAGGTACATGTTTGGCCTTACTGCGTGAAAACTTTGCCATACCAATTAATATGTTCTCTTCTACCGTCAGTGTCGAAAAAATATCGCGTCCTTGTGGTACATAAGCCAAACCTGCTCGGACACGTTGCTCTGGAGACATTTTACTAATGTCTTTATCATTAAGCAAAATCTCTCCTGATTTAATCGGTAGTATTCCCATCAGGCATTTAAGTAGTGTGGTTTTGCCCACGCCGTTACGTCCAAGTACCACGCTGCACGCGCCTACAGGCGCTGTAAACGAGACGTCTCGTAAAATATGACTGCCGCCGTAATATTGATTGATATCGTTCACTTGTAACATGGCTGTCTCCTAAACTCTAAAACTTTTCTAATATTTTAAAGGGAATATTCGTTTGGCTCGTCTAGATGATTCGTTCGGCTATCGACCTAAGTAGGACTCAATCACTGCTTCATTGGCTTGCACTTCCGCTAGCGTACCTTCGGCTAAAATTGCCCCTTGTGCTAATACTGTGACTTTTTCACTAATGGCATCGATAAAGGTCATGTCATGTTCGACTACTACTAATGTATGGTTCTTTTTAAGCCGTAGACACAGCTCAGCGGTATGTTCAGTTTCTGCATCAGTCATACCGGCCACTGGCTCATCAAGCAGAATAAGCTTTGGGCTTTGCATTAACAGCATGCCAATCTCTAACCATTGTTTTTGCCCATGTGAGAGCAAACCAGCTGGCTTGTTGATTTTGTCGGTCAGGCGAATTTGTTGTAGGGTCGCGTCGAGGGTATCGCGAGTATCGGCATTGAGTTTATTGAATAAGCTTTTGACCACACGTTTGTCTTTTGGTGCAGCAAGTAACAGATTATCCATTACCGTAAAATTTTCAAAGACAGTAGGTTTTTGAAACTTACGGCCGATACCCGCTTCAGCGATTTGTTCGGTAGATAAGCTGGCAAGGTTATGAGTCTGACCAAAAAACACGCTGCCTTCCGTAGGGCGGGTTTTACCCGTAATGACATCCATTAGCGTGGTTTTACCAGCGCCGTTGGGGCCGATGATACAGCGTAGCTCGCCTTCTTCGATATAGAGCGATAGATTGTTAAGTGCGCGAAACGAATCGAACCAGACGCTCACATCTTCTAAATATAATGCAATACCATGGCTAAAATCGACGCCTGATGGCTTTGGGTGACTGCGGCCAGTACCGCCATGATTACGTCCATACTCGTTAATAATTTGCTCAGTCGTTGACGGTTTATCATTTAGCATTATTGCTTCTCCTTTTTGAATCGATCGAACAAGCCCATAATGCCATTGGGTAAAAACAACGTCACGACGACGAACAGTCCACCTAATATCAATAGCCAAAACTCAGGGTAGGCGACCGTAAAGTAGGTTTTTACAGCGTTCACTACACCAGTACCTAGAATCGCACCAATTAAGCTTCCTCTACCACCAGTCGCTACCCAGACGGCTATCTCAATCGAGTTCACAGGATTCATTTCACTCGGATTGATAATGCCTACTTGCGGTACGTATAGCGCACCTGCGATACCAGCGATGACAGCGGATAAGACCCAAGCGGATAGCTTGTACCACAGCGTACGGTAGCCCAAATACTGCAAGCGGTTTTCGCTGTCACGAATGGCACCAAGCACTCGCCCATAAGGTTGGTTCATTAAATGACGCAAACCCATATAAGAGACTAACAATGCTACGGCCGTGACAAAGCACAGCATAGAGCGCGTAGAGGCAGCGGTAATGTCGTAGCCGAGTAGGGTGGTAAAACCAGTAAAGCCATTGTTGCCACCGAAGCCTGTCTCATTACGGAAGAATAGCAAGGCTGCTGCATAGACCATGGCTTGAGTGATGATAGAAAAATAAACGCCTTTGATTTTGGAGCGAAAAGCAAAAAAACCAAAGATGAAAGCGACTAAGCCGGGTACCAGTACAACGAGGGCCATGGCCCACCAAAAATGCTGCGTGCCCGCCCAGTACCATGGCATTTCGGTCCAGCTCAAGAAACGCATAAAATCAGGAAGCGCATCGCCTGCTGTCTCACGTGTTAGGTACATGCCAAACGCATAACCACCCAAAGCAAAGTACAGGCCATGTCCCAAGCTCAAAATACCGGCATAGCCCCAGACGAGATCTAGTGCCAAAGCCACCATCGCTAGTGCCATGATTTTGCCAATTAGGGTAATCCAGTAGGCTGAAAGGTGAAAGGGCGACGTCTCTGGCATAAGATGTAGCCAAGGCAGTATCAGTAGTACGACAAAACATAAGCCAATTAAAATAGCACTACGCGGCGTATCAGACAGTAATTTGGTCAGTATCATAGAAGTCTCCTTATTCGACAAAGCGGCCTTTGAGTGCAAATAAACCTTGTGGCCGTTTCTGAATAAACAGAATCACAAGAACCAACAACACAATCTTTGCCAATACCGCACCGATACCAATCTCAAGTACTGTACCACTCACACCTAGTCCTAAGGCTGCTAGTACTGCACCCCATACTTGACCGACACCGCCCACCACGACGACTAAAAACGTATCAATGATATAGGTTTGACCCAAGTCAGGACCCACATTGCCTACTTGAGCAAGCGCGCAGCCTGCCATGCCTGCAAGTCCAGAGCCCAAACCAAAGGCCATCATATCGATACGTGCAGAAGGAATACCAACTGCTTTTGCCATTTGGCGGTTTTGGGTGACTGCGCGTATAAATAACCCAAATCGGGTTTTATTAAGTAAGTACACCAGTAGCGCCACGATGATGACCGTAAATACGATAATGGCGATGCGATTGTAAGGAAGTACCAAGCTTGATGACACTTGATATGCACCGCTGAGCCATGCCACGTTGCTAACTTCAACGTTCTGCGCACCAAAAATCATCCGCACCAGTTGCATCAATATTAAGCTCACCCCAAATGTCGCCAATAACGTCTCTAGTTCACGACCATATAATGGACGAATGACAATGCGCTCGATTATCATACCGATGACAGCGCTGACTAAAAAAGCAGCTGGAATAGCAGCAAGCAAATACCAACCTGCCATATCTGGCATATAAGCTTGAAAGAAATTTTGAACCATATAAGTGGTATAAGCCCCGATCATAATTAGCTCACCGTGCGCCATGTTAATCACGCCAAGCAAGCCAAAGGTAATGGCGAGACCAAGCGCCGCTAGCAGTAAAATACTGGCGGTACTCATACCGGTGAAGATATGACCCGTCCATGTACTGATTTCGATACGCCGTGACACGCTAGATTCAGCATCGATAAGTGCAGCTTTGAGCGAGGCATCTAAGCCATCAGCCGCCAGGGCAGATTCAATATCGACCAAAACTTGTGGGTTATCACTATCTGCAAGTAGATTGACCGCTGCAATCTGAGTGGGCAGGTCACCGTTTTTGAAATCAATACGAGCTTGTAGTGCAGTTAGTGCCTTTTTGACTTTAGTATTGTCTTCATTTGCCGCTGCTGTCGTAATAATGGCTGGGTCTACTTGGTTAATATTGTCAGCCAAAATCTCTACAGCTTGTAGGCGCTGTGCTGGCTTGTCAGATGCTAGTTTCACCTTGGCTTGACCAAAGATGAGCGCTGAGCGAAGGGCATTAGTCAGGGTGATTTGTGATAAATCACTTGGCCAATCGTCAGTCTCTTTTTTATCAGGATAAGTAAACAGCTGATCTTCTTTATTCAATAAATACGTTTGCCCACCGTTGCCTTGATATAGCTCATCATTGGCAATAAATTCAACCAAACTATCTAAACTCTCAACGGATCCTGGCCAATCACTTAGCATGGCTTGGCGTTTACTAAAATCACCCGCCACGAATTGTTGAATGGCATCACCTGAGCCTGTAGTTGCTGTCGAAATATTTGAGGTGCTGGCTTGAGTAGAAGTGGCTACGTTGACAGGCGTGAGCAACGATTGCTCACTATGAGCGATATCCGTATCGTGGTCATGTACCTGACCATCATGATCCGCATATGCTGTGGTGGTGAAGGTTGTTATGCATAATGCCATCAATGCAAGTAATCGCAGAGGCGCATAAATTGAAAAACGAGCCGCATACTGCATGACTTCACTGGCTGATGCTTGTGGGTTATTACCATTTTTGGACGATGTTGGCCCTACAAACGGGCGTAAAGTATGGTGCTGCATGTGCGGCTCCCTGTTTTTCACAGACAACAAACCCTTAGCCACTACTACTTAACGGATTAAGCGATAGAAGAGTTGATAAGGTTTGACGTTATTTAAAAGTTGAGAATAAGTGTTAAAAATAAATGTGGAGAGTAGGCGGTGGGTCGCTTATTTATATCGTTTATCCATCCGCCTACTGTTCAATTACTATCCATGTTTTTTTTCAGTACTGTCTTATTTAGGGAGTAGCCTATTTAGGAATGTACTCGCTCCATGGCTGGGCTTGGATAACTTCTGGCGTTTTGAAAATCGTATCAAACTGTCCGTCGGCACGAATTTGACCAATCATGACAGGCTTCCATAGATGATGGTTTTCTTCATCCATTTTTAGCGTGTAGCCAGAAGGTGCATCGAACGTTTGTCCCGCCATGCTGATACGCACTTTGTCTACATCAGTCGTACCTGCTTTTTCGACAGCTTGCTTCCACATGTTGATACCGACATAAGTAGCTTCCATTGGATCATTGGTCACGACTTTTTCAGCGTTTGGTAGTTTTTGGTCCAATGCATACTGCTTATAGCGTTTGGTGAAGGCACTATTGGTCGGGTTTTTGATCGACATAAAGTAGTTCCATGCCGCTAAATGCCCTTGTAGCAGACTGGTATCGATACCGCGTAGCTCTTCTTCACCGACTGAGAATGCCATGACTGGAATGTCTGACGCTTTGATACCTTGGTTGGCAAGCTCACGATAGAACGGAACGTTTGAGTCGCCATTAATGGTCGAGATAACCGCGGTCTTTTTGCCCGTTGAGAATTTTTTGACGTTAGATACAATGGTTTGATAATTGCTGAAACCAAATGGTGTGTACTCTTCCATGATGTCTGCATCAGCCACGCCTTTTGATTTCAAAAATGCCTTTAAAATCTGGTTGGTGGTGCGTGGATAGACGTAATCAGTACCTAACAATACAAAGCGCTCTGCACCGCCGCCTTCTTCACTCATCAAGTACTCTACCGCCGGAATGGCTTGCTGATTTGGCGCCGCACCCGTGTAAAAGATGTTTTCTGACTGCTCTTGTCCTTCGTACTGTACTGGATAGAACATCAACCCGTTCAACTCTTCAACCACAGGTAATACCGATTTGCGTGATACTGATGTCCAACCGCCAAAGATAACATCTACTTTGTCTTGAGTGAGTAGCTGACGTGCTTTTTCAGCGAATAATGGCCAATCAGAAGCAGGGTCGACGACGACTGGTTCTAGTTGCTTACCAAGCACGCCACCATTGGCATTGATTTCATCAATCGTCATCAACGCGGTATCTTTTAGAGAGGTTTCAGAGATGGCCATGGTGCCAGACAGCGAATGTAGTATGCCGACTTTGATAGTGTCGCCATCAGCAGCAGGCTCGGTCGTTGTTTCTGTGCTGGTTTCAGTTGTGGTCTCTGTTGATGCAGCAGTTTCGGCAGGTTTTTGACAACCAATAAGAGTTAAGCTGCCAACGACGGCCACTGCTAGTAACGAAAAACGTGATTTTATTTTTCCGTGTGATTGAGGGTCTACTACTTGAGTATTGGCTAAAATTGGTAACGAAAACATGGACATCTCCTAATACATACAAAAGGTAAAATAATGTTCCTGAACACCTATTAAGAGTTCAAGTTCCGTGCCAAGTTAAAAAAGCCAATAATCGAGTAATAATTGAGCAATAATTAAGTTCTGATTAATATATTCATTAATTTAGTGCAGGATGGTTAATAAATTGCACCATAAAGGGGAGATGAACAAAAAATGGTGCAATATTAAAACCAAATTTTTAAAACTGAATAGCTGCCACATGAGTAGATTTATCGTTAAAAGTGCTTCTTAATAAAAATGCTGCTTGCTAAAAGCATTTATTGCCAAAGATGTGTAAAACGGCTACGGTAATATCTCTAAGATAGTTACTATTTTGCGCGTTGAGCCAATGCGTGGCTGCCATGATGGACTTTACTGCTAAGGAATGATGTATGAACGCACAATTAATAGAGTCATCTGTCTCAACAGGGCATGGCAACGTATTGCCGCCGCTTAACCAAATGACTAGATTTGCTATCTTGCCATTTGTACTTGGTAGTAGTGGCATCTTGGGATTGTCTTCGGCACAAGCAGCAACCAGTAGCGTCGAGCGAGTGACCATTTATCAGGGGCTAGCGAGCGTGACGCGCGCATTACCAATAACAGGTAGCGGTGAGCAAACCGTTGTATTTTCGTGCCTGTCACCTTATATGGATAAAGAAAGCCTAAGCGTACAAGCGACAGGTAGTGTCAACGTTGGAGAAGTCAGTATCGAAGAGCTGACAGGTGAGCAGGCAGCCCAGTGCCAATATCAAGGTGACGTCAAAGTACAGACGCAGCAAAATACTCTAGCCAATATCAATGCTGAATTAGAAGCAGCACGGTTAGCAAAGGCTTACTTGCAGAATTTGACCAAAGCCACGCAAGTCAATACGGATAGTACGATTGCCAATAATGCCCGCGATATAGAAACTCAAGCGACCAGTATTAACCAAAGGATTTTAGAGATTCAACTGCGACAAGCGCGTGCCCAAGACGCACTGAATCAACTGATGGCAGGCAGCGCGACATCGACCTTTAACAAGGTGACACAGGTAAGTGTACGTACGGCAAGTCGCTCGCCAAGTAGCATTAAGTTGCATTATCAAGTGCAAGGTGCAGGTTGGGAGCCTGCGTATCAAGCTCGCCTAAACACAAATAGTGAGCAGTTAAGTATCACAGCTTCTGCGATTATCGCTCAGCAAACTGGCGAGAACTGGACAAACGTACCACTGACACTCAGCACCGTGAACCCCAATCAAAGTACGACAGGGCAACTGCCGTATGTGCAGCGTCTGTCATTGTATGAGGAGAGCGAAGATGCTCGAGTAAGACGTGAGCTACCTATGATGGATGCGTCCCCTGTTATGATGGAAGAGCCTGCTTATAACAAAGGAGCAGGGGCAGCTATGGCACCGCTACCTAATTTTACGGTCAGTAGCCAAAACAAGAATGGCATCATCGAGTATCGTTTACCGCAGTTGGTCAGTATTCCGAGTGATGGGAGACGGGTACGCACAGTGATTGGCGAGCAGACAGGTAATAGTAAGCTCTGGATTCGCAGTACGCCAAGTGTTGAGACTGCTGCCTACTGGTATGCGTCAGCGCCGTTTTTGACGCCGGACTGGGTCGATGGTTCACTACAGTTGTACCGTGATGACAACTATGTAGGTCAGTCGCGTTATAATTATCAAGTGCTAAAAGAGCAGGGGATTGGATTTGGTCGTGACTCAAATATGCTCGTAAAAGAGCTGACTAATGAAGATAAGCAAGGTGAGAAAGGCGTGCTAAACCGTACGCAAACACTGACGACTACCAAGGCCTATCAGTTTACCAATCAGCACAATCGTAGCGTACGCTTACAAGTACTGGGCAGTGAACCTATCAGTCGTGACGATAGTTTAAAGGTTGCGGTGACGCATACGCCGCCTGTGACTGAGCGAGATTGGAATAATAATCAAGGTATGGTGGCGTGGGAATTTAACTTACCAAGTAAACAATCACAAGTAATACGTTCAACCTCCCAAATTAGTTATCCTGCCAATAAATTGCTAACTGGCAATTAATAAGTACTATCTATAAAGGCTACCTTATTAATAGGTAAAGTCTGAAATAATATCTTTGCCTCTATTAAGAATTACCCGCATAACGAAAATTATTATAAAAGGAAAGCTATGTGTATTGTCGCTATTGCTTGGCAATTATTTGATGAGTTACCGCTGGTACTACTGTCTAACCGTGATGAGTTTTTGCAGCGCCCAACTGAGCCGCTCCACCAGTGGTCTGACCAACCTATTTATGCTGGACGCGATAAACAAAGCGGTGGTACGTGGTTAGGCATTCATCAGCAAGTGTCACCAGCGCAGAGTGCAGAGTATCATCAACAAAATGGTCGTTGGGCTGCAGTATTGAATTTTCGTGATGGTGTGCAGGCAAGCAGTGATGAGTGCTCACGTGGTGCGCTGGTCACTGAGTTCTTAACAGGGACTCTAAGTCCGATGGATTTTGCACGGCAGATTGATTTGCAGGATTATGCGGGCTTTAATCTGATCATTGGTGACGCTGCGCAAGCTGTGATCGTCAATAATCGTGGCCATGCACCCACGCCATTATATTCAGGTCTACATGTTATCTCTAATGGTCAACCAGAGGACAGTTGGTTTAAGACAGAGCGGTTGCGCGGGCGACTACGTCAAGAAGTGCTGCCATTGATTGCGGAGGATAGTTCGCCTGCGTACTGGCAAGCGGCGGCTTTTAATGTCTTGTCAGATAGTATCAAAGCACCAGAAGACAAACTGCCTATTACTGGCGTGGCATTTGAAGTGGAGCAGATGTTATCGTCTGTTTATATTGAACCCGTCGCTTTTGGCGACACTGAAACTAGCAAACCTACTTATGGTACCCGCACTCAAAGCATCTTAACGTTGCGCAAAGAGAGAGATACGGGAGCAAACTACACGGCTGACATTGTTAGCCGAGAGTTTGATAGTCACTAACAATGACTGTTAGTAGATAATAAAAAACACCCACGGTAATTGCTAACATTCTAGCTACTATCGTGGGTGTTTTGCATTGTACTATTAAGTGATTCATTACATAAGCAGATGATTATTTTGCTCAG
The DNA here is from genome assembly GCF_052258385.2 of Psychrobacter sp. 1Y6. NCBI lineage: Bacteria > Pseudomonadati > Pseudomonadota > Gammaproteobacteria > Moraxellales > Moraxellaceae > Psychrobacter > Psychrobacter sp. 1Y6. Next base: position 245,010 of record NZ_JBQQEW020000001.1, read on the forward strand.
GAATGATCAGCTCTTGCTTTAGGGGGAGTTCGCGTACCAATTCTTGTAAGGCACGACGATAAACGCCTCGTTTAAAGTGAATCACTTGTCCGAGTGGATACCAGTAGCTGACCCATTGCCAATGGTCAAATTCAGGTTTCCCTTCATCAAAGCGGATATGTTGAGTATTTGGCTCATCTAAGCGTAGCAAAAACCATTTTTGTTTTTGCCCAATACATAAGGGATGCTGACCATGACGTACATAACGTTTTGGCAAACGATAGCGCAACCAGTCTTGCGTGACTGCCAATAAGTCTACGTGACGCGGATGTAAGCCGACCTCTTCCCAGAGCTCGCGATACATTGCATCCATCGGCGTCTCCCCGCGGTCGATACCACCCTGCGGAAATTGCCAAGCGTTGTGACCAATACGTTTTGCCCACAGAACCTGCCCTTGTGTATTTGCCAAGATGATGCCGACGTTGGCGCGAAAGCCGTCTGCATCTATCATGACTAAACCTTTTAATTTGTTTAAAAATAGCTTGTTTTGACTTGAAACCGTGATAGCAATCGTAATTATTATAAGGTGATTGTTATCGATATCCGCTCAAAACAAGATTCATTACCGTTATTAAACCAAGAAACAAGCAAAATGTGTAACAGTATTTTGCTATAAAATGTTTCACGAGTTTTACCTTTTAAAATCAACTATTTATAAGCAAACTTTTGTAGGTTTTTATATGGCATTTTTAGGCAAGTGTTGAAGAGTAGTAATAGGCGTATGGACATACGATTATTTAATAAACTATCGAACTCCACTATTTCGATATGTATAAAGTGATAAAAGCACAGATTTCACTGGTGAGTTAACAGCAAAACAATGAGCCTATAAAATCTTGCTTTGGCTTATGCTACACTAGCTGGGCAATATATCATTCACACAATAATAATAGGCAATACGCCATTTAAAATAAGGAACATCTGCAATGTCAGAATCAAAAGCAAGCGTCATATGGCAAGAGAACAAAGCCTTTATGGGCGTATCACCATCAAGACATAATGTACAAATCGATGCTGATAAAGAAAAAGGCTCAAGCCCAATGGAGCTGATTTTGCTAGGACTTGGCGGCTGCGCTAGTTATGATGTCGTAGAGATTTTACAGAAATCACGCCAAGCAGTGACGGATGTACGTTGTGAGCTAACCGCCCAGCGCGCTGAAACTGTACCAGCGGTCTATACTGATATTCATATGCATTTCGTTGTCACTGGTCAAGATGTTAAAGAAAAACAAGTCGAAAAAGCTATCCAGTTATCAGCAGAAAAATACTGTTCTGCCAGCCGTATGTTAGTAGCAGGTGGGGTCAATATCACCCATGATTTCGAAGTGGTTGCAGGCTAGGGACTTATATAATGATAAGTGCATTCTTTGAGTTGGTAACTGATAAAGTGGCGTCTGCCATTTTAGCCATGGTGGTAGCAAGCCTACTACCATGGGCGGTGTCAGTCGTTGCAAAAGTATCTGGTGGCTTTAGAATCAGAAATAATGCACATCCTCGCGAATTTTTTCAAAATGCAACAGGCATGGCAGCACGTGCTAATGCAGCACAACAAAACAGTTATGAAACCTTGCCAGTATTCTTGGCAGCAGTATTGGTAGCGATGCTTTTCTTTGTACCGCAGTCGATTATCAACGTATTGGCTTGGCTGTATGTGATGATACGAATTGGTTTTTGTGTGGCGTATATTACTAACTTGGCAATGTTCCGCTCTATCCTCTGGGTACTATCAATGGCCTGCTGTCTGATGCTATTTTATTTAGCGATACGAGTCAGCGTCTAGTAAAAATACCCGTAACCGCCAAAACGCTCAAATACAAGCAAGTGATTAATCTCGTACGCTTGCTTGTAGGGCGCTAATAATCACCGCTTTATTTTTTTCTCGTTTGAGACTTTCCCACACTGTTTGTGCCTCAACATAGCCTTTGGTAAGCATTCCTAACCATTGCTTATAGCGTCCGACCAATACCACATCGTTCTTTGCCTCACCTTCCAAAAACTTAATCTGATGGGCAATCAAATCTTGCCATAACAATGTAGCCGTATTCTCTCCGCTGTCAGTACTTTTTTCAGTACAATTATCAACCTGTGCCACTAAATCAGGACGCGTTACTGCGCCGCGACCTAACATTAAATGCTGTGTACCTGCTTGCGTCATACAGTTTTGCGCATGCTCAAAGTTCCAAATTTCTCCATTGGCAATGACTGGAATATCGAGCGCATTAAAGCTCTGGATTTTGTCCCAATAGGCGGGCGGCTTATAGCCTTGGGTCTTAGTGCGTGCATGAATGGTTAGCCAGTCGGCACCACTTGCGGCAATTGCGCCGCGAATATCATCCATTCGACTGGTGTCGGTATAGCCCAGACGAATCTTAGCTGATACTGGTATATGAGCGGGAACGGCTTGGCGTACGGCATTGATAATCTGATACATGGTTTCAGGTTCATCTAACAATACAGAACCACCGCGATGGCTATTGACCGTTTTTGCCGGACAGCCAAAGTTGATGTCAATAGCAGGCGCACCAAGCTCACAAGCGTACGCGGCGTTTTCTGCCATCAGCTGCGCTTCGCTACCCAAAATCTGTACATGAATGGGTGTACTAGAGGCCGTTTTGGCATCATGTTGTAGCTCAGGCACATATTTATAAAACACATGCGCAGGCAAGACGTGCTGAGTGATGCGAATAAACTCACTGACTGACCAATCATAAGGACGGCCCAAATCTGAGGCAATCTGCGTTAAAATTTGCCGCATTAATGGATCGGTCAAGCCCTCCATAGGTGCGAGTAAACGCACGGGAGCTGCAAATAACTGATTAATAGTATTTTGACGTTCTTGAAGTTGCTGGCTATTATTCATGCTGGTGATTCACTGCTAAAGGGTCGTTATAAGAGAGATTGAATAAAACTTGAGACTGACAGAGGTGTAGGGTGATTAAGTATTACCAAAAATCACTTTTTTGCCCGTCTGTAATCCTGATATCAAGTCTTTAATATTATGAATATCCAAATTGCTTTGCGCGCGCGTGCAAGCAACGTAGAGCAAACGCAACTCTTCTGGGCTTATTTTGACCGCATTGGTGGTCACATCGTAGTAAAAATCATCATCTAGTTGTACTTTGCCCCATTCTAGCCCTTTGGCTTTATGAGCGGTAGAGATGACATAATCAGCATTTTCAATGCTAGTCAGACTATTGACCGCTTGGCTCAAGACGTTGGTCCCATGGTCATCGACCAGTTTAACCAGTGTTTTGAGATCGCTACCCTCATTGGTTTCGGCATATTCTTGCACATCACCCCAGTTATAAAAATACGCCAGCTCAGGTACACCGTAAGCTGATTTACCATTTTTTAAGTTTTCGGCTGCCTGACAGAATTTGAGCATACGGTCGGTATCTGCCTGTAGCGCCACGCGATGCCCGTGCTTTAAACCTGTCAACAGCTGCGACATGGCAGCAGCATTGGTACGGCACAAAATAGCATCTTTCTTACTATGTACCATGCCCTTATCGGTAGAGGATTGCTTGTTTGGATTGCCTTTTAACGGTACGTCCTCTTGTAGTGCTTTTAATAAGGTATTGGCCACTTCTGCAATCGGCTCACCGAATCTGAAAGACTGTGTCAATAACGTCTGCGGTAATGGTAGCTTTTTCATCGCATTGACCGCGCCGCGCCATTCATAAATCTGCTGATGCGCGTCGCCCACATAGATGACTTGTCTCGACTGCTGGGTCAAGATACCCATCATCAAGGGATCGGCATCCTGTGCTTCATCGAACAAGATAAAGTCCGCTGGAATACTAGGCTTAGACAACGCCCAGAGCTTGAGATAAATATCATGGCCAATACCAGCAGGGTGACGCGCATCAATCGACTGTAACCAGCGCTGCTCAACAGCAGGGTAGAGCATCTCGCGCAGCTGCTCTGCATCTGAGTCATCGAGCCAGCTTGGGAATAGTATGTGCCTTGGCGCAGGATAGCTGGCATGCGTGCTGCAAAAATTACTTACTGCATCGCTGACGAACCGAGACAATCGTGCGGGTGTCAGCCTAATGTATTTATTAACCCCATCCATCTGCCGACGCACTTGCACAGGCTGTAGTCCCAAATCATCACCGAGACGCTTAGGTGAAAAGCGCGGCAAAGATAGCTTGGCGGTAATATCACGAGCAACATGACGATAAGCTAATGAATGAAAAGTACGGCACTCTACATGCGGCGGAAACTTTGACCGAGCATCATTGGCAATCGCTTTGTTAAAAGCCAGATACAGTCCGCGGCCACGTAAGCGCTCACCGATTAGCTTGAGCGTCGTTGTCTTACCGGCGCCCGCATAAGCAACCACTTTAAACGACTTGTGATCCATCGCCATATTCAACGCGCTCAACTGCTCGTCAGTGGGATCGCTCATATAAGCTGGCATAGATGCGGACATAATAAAGCTACCTAAATACAAAAATTGATTAAAAACAAAAGGGGCAAAAAAAGCCACTGGGTAAACAATGGCTTATAGATGATGGTGATGCTAAAGCGTGATAGTAAGCAATCAGCTTACTAATGAGGCAAGAATAAAACGGTGTAATGGTAGTTTAACGCATAGCTATATGTAATCAATAACTTTATTTTAGTCTGGATTAGACTGGTAAGTGTTTTATTCTTTGTCTGTCGATACGAGAGTAGGACTGGGCTCTTCTTTGATTAAAATCTTCGCCAAAAACAAACCAAGCTCAAACAACAACCACATCGGAATCGCTAGCATGAGCATCGATACGCCATCTGGCGGCGTGACAACGGCAGCCACAGCAAAACAGCCCACAATGATATAACGACGTTTTTCTTCTAAGCTCTGAATGGAGACAATACCTGCCAATATCAATAGCAAAGTAACGACTGGAATTTCAAACGTTAAGCCAAATACCATAAATAGTTTTAAGGCAAAACTAAGATAGCTGTCGATATCTGTCATGGGTAGTACGTTTTGCGGGGCAAACATGATAAAGAACTTTAAGACCCCTTTGAGCACAATAAAGTAAGAAAAAGCCACACCTGCATAAAACAGAAATATAGAGGATAGCAGCACTGGAATAGCAATTTTCTTTTCTTTTTTATACAGACCGGGCGCTACAAATGACCAAATTTGATAAAGGATATAGGGCATCGCCAAAAACGCGGCTACAAATACGGTCAAACGTATCGGTGCCATAAAGTTTGACGTGATATCGGTGGCAATCATGGTCGAGTTGGCAGGTAACTGTGCAACCAGTGGGTCAGATAAAAAGTTGTATAGCTCGCGCGAATAGCCGACCAAACCTAAAAATATTATCAGTATCGCCACACATATCTTGATCAAATGCCGACGCAGCTCAATCAAATGCTCGGTAATAGGCATATCAGCCAAAGAGCTTAAAACATCGTCTGATGATTCGTTTTGAGTGCTATCAGTTGTTGCTTTATTGTCTTGATCAATGCCATCTAAAGCAGGATTATCTGAAACAGCGATTTTCTCTTGACGACTTTTTTTGCGCTTGAATAATGACATCAATCAGTCTCCTGCTTATGGTCAGAAGTCTGCATGTTGGCAGGACTGTTGAGTAGGGCATCAGCTTTATAGTTTGGCACATATGGTGGCATTGGAAGCCGACGTGCTTTGTCATAAGCGCCAAGTCGAAACCACATGTTTTCCCACGGTCGGGTAGTGATGGTCTGAACAACTGGTGCTGCCTTGGCGTTGTCACTCACATTTATATCATCTACATTTGAATCATTTATATCGTCACCGCTGTGACCGCGCTTCGATAATTGACCGTTTTCTATTGAATCTGACTGCTCGTCAGTGGCATAAGCATAGTCGAATGCTTTTGGTATGGCTGATTGCTGCTTTTGTGTGCGGTTATTTTCATCAGCTTCGTCGCCTTTGCTGTTTGCAGCATTCGTAGCAGTTACAGAATCTATCGAAGCAGGACTATGTGAGCTTTCAAAAGCTTTCATATTGCCGCGCATCTCAGCCATCTCACGCCTCATTTCAGCTTCAGTCTGGCGAATTTTTGCAAGCTCTTTTTGCATTTGCTGGCGTGTCTCAGCCAAGTCAAGCTCAGCCTCTATTTCAGACTGCAATGTTGAGACTGTACGGCGAATTTTGGCGTACCATTGCCCAGCCGTGCGCGCTGCCTGCGGCAGTTTTTCTGGGCCCAGTACGATTAGGGCGATAACGCCAAAGAGAAGTAGTTCAGAAAACCCGATATCAAACATAATGGTCCGATGTCACTGTTTAGATGCTATACGTTATGCTTATCATCAACCTTAGTGGTTGAGCGCTCTTCAGTGTGTGCCGTCGCATCGTGGTCAAGAACCGCGTGTTTTTTGGCATGCTCTGTATTTTCATCTTTAACAGCTTCTTTAAAGCCTTTCACAGCACCGCCCAAATCTTTACCAGCATTTCTGAGTTTTGAGGTGCCAAACACGACAACGACAACGACCAATAGTATCAGCCAATGTGTAATAGAAAAACTACCCATAATGGTATCCTTGTGACCTGGTTTTCAGTATTTATATGCCTACTTTTAGTTTGCAAAAAGGTCCAACTATCAAACAAAAAGCATCGACATATAATGCGAGATAAAACAGAGCTATATTATAACCTGCACTTATTACAAATAGGTGAAAGCAACAATAATCAAATAAAATAGACGTTATTTTTTATTTAGGCTTATCTAGCGGCTTTTTCATCGATACCGGATAACCCAAAACGTCTGCCTAGCTCGTTTAACACGGCATCCGACTCTATATCAAACCAGGCCAGTCCGACCAAAGTGTGGAACCAGACATCTGCGACTTCATAGATCAGCTCATGACGCGCTTCATCATAGCTTGCTTTATCTATACTCTCATCGCAGTTAGCAAAATCTTTGGCAGCAATGATGCTCTCTGTACTTTCTTCACCAACTTTTTCTAATATTTTATTTAATCCTTTGGCGTACAGGCTGGCCACATAAGAGCTGTCGGCATCGGCTTGTTTGCGCTCTGCTAATACGCTATCAAGCTGCTGTAGTACAGAGGCTTTATCGACTTGTGCTTGAGCAGTATCAGATTGCGATTGAGACATATCAGTAGAATTAGTATTCGCGCCAGTGTTTTCAGTTTCATGAGTGTCGCTAGTAGATTCATGAGAATGATAAATATCCACAGGGTCTTTTAGTACTTTATCGACGGTTTGCCATTCAGGCGTTTGACCTGATAAATCCAACCGCTGATAAAAGCACGACTCACGTCCCGTATGGCAAGCAATGCCGCCAGCCTGAGTCACACTAAGCACAATCACATCTGCATCACAGTCTAGACGAATATCATGCACAGTTTGCGTATGACCTGATGACTCACCTTTGTGCCACAGCTTAGCACGCGAGCGCGAAAAATAAACCGCTGTTTGGGTTTGCGCAGTGAGCTGTAATGCCTCTGCATTCATCCACGCCATCATCAAAATACGACCTGTCTGATGATCTTGAGCAATTGCAGGAATCAAACCATCATCATTAAAAGTTACGGCAGTCAGCCAAGCAGGTAAAGTCATAATGTATTCGTCGTCTTATAGGTAGAAAGTGGAAAAGAGTGATAAGCAATTATACTACTTATGATTAAAGCGGGGAGATTATCTGAAATGCTCTGCAATATACTAACAGCTAGCAATATGATGTCAGCTAAATGCGCTATAGAGTGCAACTATGCTAAATGACAGCATACTACTTGTATTCAAGCGATTCTACAGTCTAAATAAATGCGGATACAACGCTTCTTTGATCGTGTTATCAAGCTTGGTCACTTTATTGAGGTTAAAGTCGTAACCTCTAAAATGCTGGCACGCTTTTGCTACTATCTCGCCCGTGTGCATTCGCGTGACCTTTAGAATTATATTACCGCCATTATCATATATTGGCTCGACACCAACTTCAAATAACAGCTCTTCTCGTACGCGGATACGGCTTACAATATCTAGCTGCAATTTATCAATAATCAAGCCTTGATGGTCTGCATTGATTTCTTTAACACCTTTAGCATATAGAAACCTTAGCCGTGCTTCGGACAATAGCGCTGTCAGAGATTCGACCGTCATATGCTGTACTGCGTCGGCTTCAGTATGACGCACACGCATCACTGTCTCAAAAACAAACAAGTCGTCGTCAAATACTAACTCTTGTTTTGACACACTATCTCCTAGAGTGATGGCCAAAGATTGTTCTATTTATCGTGCTGTAGGTTAGTAGCACTGTTATCGTTATAGCTATACATTACAGCGTAAATACTTATGGTGGATAAGGTGGTTTTAATAGTGTTTATATGAAGATAAGGTGGTTTTAATAGTGTTTATATGAAGATATAGCTCAGTCTCTACTTAAGCACAGCTTAGGCTGACATTCAATCTATTTGAATAAAAATCAGCCGTTTTATTAAGGCTTTTAAGAGAGCTGCTATCGCTTATTTGATGCTGATTACTTGTATATATTGTCTACTAAAACCTCGCCAAAACTTTACTTGGCAAAACAAGGCACTATCTGCTAAAATAGCGCCTCCCACCTCGAGGCAAATAGAGGTTTAGTGGTTATTTATATAACGATTATTCAGTGTGACTATTTGACGACCAGGTTCTAAAACAGAAAAAGAGGCAAATCATCATGAAAGTTAAGATGAAAACCAGAAGCGGCGCAGCTAAACGCTTCAAAAAAACAGCGAATGGCTTCAAGCGTAAGCAAGCATTCAAAAGCCATATTTTGACCAAGAAATCAGCTAAGCGTATTCGCCAATTGCGTGGTCTTAAGTTGGTGCACAAGTCTGACGAAGCAGCAGTTCGTCGTATGTGCCCATACATTTAATAGCCTACCGTCATCTATCTTTGATTGAAAATATTTGACTTTGCAATCTGACAATGATGTTTGTTATTTAACGGCATCATCACTCGCTTAACAGTGATTAAAAAATCTTGGAGTAAATTATGGCCCGTGTAAAACGTGGTGTACAGGCAAATCGCCGTCACAAAAAAATCTTAAAGCGCGCAAAAGGCTACTACGGTGCCCGTTCACGTGTTTACCGCGTAGCGGTACAGGCAGTGACCAAAGCTGGTCAATATGCTTATCGTGACCGTCGCAACAAGAAACGTACTTTCCGTCGTCTTTGGATCGCACGTATCAATGCTGGTGCACGCTTAAACGGCTTAAGCTATAGCCGCTTCATCAATGGCATGAAAAAAGCAAACATTGCAATCGATCGTCGCGTTCTAGCAGACATCGCTATGCATGATGCAGCGACTTTCACAGCATTGGTCGAAAAAGCAAAAGCGGAATTGGCCTAAATATTAACCGTCCTTTGGGTATGATGCTTTTAAATAATTATTTATAAGCAATTGTCTAAATGGATAGGACTAATATTGATTAATAGTATGATATTAATAAAAGCTACCGCTGGTCGGTGGCTTTTTTTATATTAAATTATTTTAAGCGTGCTCTATATTGAACTTTGTTGAGCAAAAATACGCTTATTATTGTCTAAATATTCAAGCCATTCTTATAACCAGCCTTTGTATTAATCTTTTATATAAACATAGCTGGATAAATGGTTTGCAATATTTGGTCAAATCCCTACAATTAATAGTCCGTTCAAATCAGGAATAATGCGTCTTATGACTAACCCTGCTGCCACCAACGACTTGTCGGCGCTACCGACCTTGTCTTCAGAGCTTAATGAGCTTAATGAAGCTCAGCTTACCGAATTTGCAAATGCTGCTGAAGCTCTAATCCTACAAGTAACTGATGCGCGTACACTACAAGATTTACGTGTGCAATTGACTGGTAAAAAGAGTCCGTTAACGGGCTGGTCAAAGCAGATGGGTAAGCTTGATTCTGACGATAAAAAAACTTATGGCGGCTGGTTGCATCAAGTGCGTAGTCGCATTCAGCAAGCACTGACAGACCAACAGCAACAACTAGAAGTCGCAGCGCTCAATGCCAAGTTAGAGGCCGAGAGCATTGATATTACTTTGCCTGCTCGCGGTGGTCAAAAAGGTCATCTGCATCCAGTAACTATGATTACTCAGCGTATGCAGCAGTACTTTATTCAAGCGGGTTTCAATGTCGCAACTGGCCCTGAAGTCGAGAGTGACTACTATAATTTTGAAGCGTTGAATATCCCGTCGCACCATCCTGCGCGCGCGATGCATGATACTTTTTATTTCGATGCGCATTATCTATTGCGTACGCATACCAGTCCTGTCCAGATTCGTACCATGGAAAAAAATGAGCCGCCGATTCGCATCATTTGCCCAGGTCGTGTTTATCGTAACGACTCAGATCAAACTCATTCGCCGATGTTCCATCAGCTAGAAGGCCTTATGGTCACTGAGTCGAGCACTTTTGCTGAGCTAAAAGGTTTAATCAGTGAGTTTCTAGAAGCATTTTTTGCCAAAGAGCTGACCGTACGTTTCCGTCCGTCGTTTTTCCCATTCACTGAGCCGTCTGCAGAAGTGGATATCTTAGATGACAATGGCAAGTGGCTTGAAGTGATGGGCTGCGGCATGGTGCATCCACAAGTATTGACCAATTGCGGTATCGATAGCGATAAATACACTGGCTTTGCTTTTGGTATGGGTATCGAGCGCTTTGCGATGCTGTATTACGGTATTGATGACTTGCGCTTATTTTTCCAAAATGACGTGCGCTTCTTAAAGCAATTTGGCTAGAGTGTTCCTTATATCTATATAGTCAGTTCAAGATAATTTAGATCCAAGAAAGGTGAGTGAAAGTGCTACAAGTCGTAGACTGAGCGAGCCTGACGCTGTATCTAATTTATATAGGATTGACTATAGCAAGTGAATTCGCCAAGCTTTACTCCAACATCTTTATTATAAAATTCTGATCCGAGATATTTATGAAAATTAGCGAACAGTGGCTACGTCAGTGGGTAAACCCTACAAATACTAGCGAACAGTTAGCCGAACAGTTGACTATGGCAGGTCTTGAGATTGATGATCGCTATGCAGTCGCCCGTGCTTTTAGCGGTGTGGTTGTCGGTGAAGTCATCAGCGTTGAGCAGCATCCTGATGCAGATAAATTGCGTGTTACTCAGGTAAATATCGGTGACGCTGAGCCGCTACAAATTGTCTGCGGCGCGCCTAATGTGACCGTCGGTATGAAAGCACCGGTTGCTACCGTTGGTGCGGTATTGCCAAGCGATGATAAGAAAGGGTTTAAAATCAAAAAGAGTAAGCTACGCGGTGTGGCCTCAAACGGCATGCTATGCGGCGCTTCTGAAATTGATTTAGTCGATGATATAGATGGCTTGCTTGAATTACCAGAAGATGCACCAGTTGGTACGGATATCCGTGAATATCTAGGTCTAGATAATCAAATATTGGATATCTCAATCACCCCAAACCGTGGTGATTGCTTTAGCGTACGTGGTATCGCTCGCGAAATATCTGTCATTAACGACTTACCTGTACAAATGCCAGAAATCTCGGCCAATACCGCTGGCACTGCCGCAACACCAGCTGTGACAGTCGATGCAAAGGAAGCGTGCCCTCGCTATCTGTTGCAATCGATTCGTAATATTGATCGTAGCATCGATACTCCAAAATGGATGCAAGATGCGCTGGTACAGTCTGGTCTACGTTCACACAATTTCTTGGTCGATGTGACCAACTATGTATTGATGGAATTGGGTCAACCGTTACATGCGTTTGACGCAGACACGATCGAAGGTGATATCGTTGTACGTTTGGCACAGCCTGATGAAACCATTACTTTGCTGAATGAGCAAACCGTTACCTTGACCGGTGATGAGCTTGTGATTGCTGATGACAAAGGTGCCTTGGCACTGGCTGGTATCATGGGTGGTCAGCGTAGCAGTGTCACTGATAGCACTACCAATATCGTTGTAGAAAGCGCTTTCTTTAATCAGTTAGCCATTGCTGCGCGCGCACGTCGTTTCGGGCTACATACGGACGCATCACAGCGTTTTGAGCGTGGCGTCGACTTTGAATTGCCAGCATTGGCGTTGGCACGAGCCTGTGATTTAATCACCAGTATTACTGGCGGGGAGGCAGGACAAATAGTCACGGCCGAAAACCTTGAGAATTTGCCAGCACGCGCGCCAATTATATTGCCAATCGCGAAAGTTCGTGATGTCATTGGGATTGATATTGAACCATCTGAGATGGTACGTATCTTGACCCAATTGGGTTTTGACGTAGAGCAGCAGAGCGATTCACTGATTTGCAAGCCGCCATCTTATCGTTTTGATATGAGTATCCGCGAGGATTTAATCGAAGAAATTGCTCGTATCTATGGCTATGACAATATTCCAAGTGTCCTGCCACATTTGCAAGTCAGCATGGATTATGATGATACTGCAGATTTGACGCATGAGATGAAGCTATCATTAGTCGACAACGGCTATATGGAAGCGATCAGCTTTAGCTTTAGTGATGCAAAACTAGAAGCATTGCTTGATGACGAAGCGCTAGGGGAGGTATTGGCACTGGCAAACCCTATCTCTAGTGATTTGGCGGTTATGCGTCGTACCTTGCTATCGAGCCTATTGCCTTGTGTGCAATATAACTTAAATCGTCAACAGCCACGCGTACGTTTCTTTGAGACGGGTCTTAGCTTTGTTGGACAAAGTATTAGTGACTTAGTACAGACCCCAAGCATTGCTTTAGTCGCAGTTGGTGATATATGGAGCGAGCAAGCTTATCAAAACCGCGCCTTAGATTTTTATGACCTAAAGCATGATATTGAGCAGCTATTACCAGCTCAAATCGATAGCGCACGTATCCGCTACGAGCGTAGTACGCTAAGCTTCCTGCATCCAGGACAAAGCGCTGAGTTATATATCGATGATATATATGTTGGTTGGTTGGGTCAGTTGCACCCAAATACTGCTAAGCAATTGGACTTGCCTACTACATGGGTCGCTCAATTGTCACTGGCACCGTTATTGATGGTTGCACGTGAGCAGCATGCCATCACGACACCAAGCAAGTTCCCGCAAGTACGCCGCGATATTGCTATCTTGGTAGACAGTGACATCAGTTTGCAGACGCTAGAGACAACCGTGCGAGCTGCAGCAGGTAATATGCTGATTGATCTTTGGTTATTTGATGTCTATCAAGGTGACAAAGTACCAGCAGGCCAGCGCTCACTAGCGTTTGCACTGATATGGCAAGATAGTACGCAAACGTTGTCTGACGAAGCCGTCAAGACTGTCACAAATAAAGTGGTACAAGCGCTAACTGACCAGCATTCTGTACAGCTGCGCGACAGCTAACATTTAGTAAGTATTACACCCAATGCTCTGTAGTCTTTTTACCATGAAGCTACGGAGCATTGCTATTCATAGAATAAGTTAAGTGGTTATTAATAAAGGATTTTAATAAAGACTTTGTTAAAAAACGGTCAAAAAACCTTTATAATAGCTAGCCTTAACCCTCATACCGCTAAACCATGATATTCGACATCACGACATAGCATAGGAGTCGTACTGTGAGCACCTTAACCAAATCTGACATGATTGAGCATTTGATGAGTCACCTAAACCTAACACGCCAAGAAGGCCGCTGTCTGGTGGAGAACTTTTTTGATGAGCTGTCAGAGAGTTTGATTGATGGCAAAGAGGTCAAGCTTTCAGGCTTTGGCAACTTTGAGCTTAAAGACAAAAATAGCCGTCCAGGCCGTAACCCGAAAACAGGAGAGCCTGTGGCAGTATCCGCGCGCCGTGTGGTTACTTTCAAGACAGGGCAGAAATTTCGTCAGAAGGTTGACGAGCGTTTGTTTGATAGCTAATACCTAGTTTGGCACTGCGCTGAACGATAGTGTGTCTGTTTTATCGTGAGTTTATAAGAATGCTAGTGCGTATTTGCACTTAGTTATTTTTGCGTACATCTATATATTTCGATATTGCAGCATGCATCGTATATTAGGGTTATCTATAAAGTAGAGTCCTACTAAGATCATAAATGATAGACATAAAAAAAGAGAGCCTAGGCTCTCTTTTTTTTACTACAGTTTATCTATTGTATGAACAATAAATTACTGAGCTTCTTCAACTACTACTTCGTCAGAAGCTTCAACAGCAGCAGTATCAGTTTCGCTAGCTACGTCTACGCTAGTGGTGTCGCCGTCTACAGGAACTTCAGCGTCCATTTCGTCAGTAGCAGTTGCAGCTTGTGCATCAGCGATGTCAGCTTCAGCGCCAGCAACAGCAGCGTCAGCATCAGCAGTCATTTCGCCTTCAGCAGCAGCTTCGTTTAGCTCTTCAGAAGCGTCTTGCACTTCTTCTTGCGCGTCAGATAAATCTTCAGCAGCGTTTTCTTTGCTGCTATCACAGGCAGTAAGGCCCATAGTTGCAGTCATGATACCAGCTAGAGCAAGTAATTTAAGTTTCATATGGTTTTCTCCGGAAAAATGAAATGAGCAGTAGCAGCAACAAAGGTCGAAATCCGAGATTTCTCAGAATTCAGCTAGTCTTAGTCACAGCTACTCAGCTTCCACGCATTCTATAGGTTTTCTAAGTAAATAGAAATAGCCTGTACAATTAAGTAACAATAAAATTTAAAATAACATTTTACTTTGGCTATCCGATATACTTTTTAATACAAGAAGCCAAATTAATCGACGTATAATCAAAGACATGAGAAGGGTGGAGAGCTTTTCTGGTTCCTGTTTCTTATCTGAAATAGTCGATATTAGCCCCGTTTTTATGGGTAAGAATTGAATTAAATAGTCTGATTATCGTCCTATATTACATAAATCCTAGTTAAGTTAGCAATTTTATAGGTTTCTACTTGCTTTTAGGATAGTAGACTAGGTCATAGCGTAAATTGACTGGCTAAATAATATATAACATAAGTAATGATTAATGATTAATAGAAGTAGTGGCTAATAGAGATAGTGGTTAATAGAAATAATGAATCAATCTATATTTGAGGAATAGAATTATGAAATGGCAAGGTAGACGAGGCAGCTCGAATGTGCGCTCTAGCACAGGTGGCAGTAAGATGATCGGCGGTGGTATCGGTGGTATTATTATCGCTGGTATCTTGTGGTTGGTATTTGGGGTAAACCCAATGACCGCATTACAGACAGGTCAAGCGGTTACAGGTGGTGGCAGTGAGTCATCTACCGAGCTTGCAACCAGCACAGACCGAGACACACAGTTTGTAAAAGTTGTACTAGCAGATACAGAAGAAGTCTGGCATCAAATCTTTAATGAAGCTGGTAGTACTTATCAAGAACCGTCATTGATTTTGTTTAATGGTCAGGTCAGCTCAGCATGTGGTAGTGCTAGCTCTGCAACCGGTCCATTTTATTGTCCAGGGGATCAGACTGTTTATTTGGATACGTCATTCTTTGTAGAGATGCGTCAGAATCTTGGTATTTCAGGCGATCAGCAAGGCTCTGGTGGTGAAGAGAACCAAGGCAAGGCTGGCGATTTCGCACAGGCCTACGTGATAGCGCATGAGGTCGGTCATCATGTTCAGACGCTACTGGGCATTAGCCAACAGGTCAATGAAGCTCGTCAGCAAGTGACCCAAGCACAGTCCAATAAGCTATCAGTATTGCAAGAGTTGCAAGCGGATTGTTTTGCTGGTGTATGGGCACAGCGCAATCAAGAGCGTGTACAGTTTTTAGAAGCTGGAGATCTTGATGAAGCGGTGAATGCAGCTAGTCAAATTGGTGATGATCGTCTAGCGAAAGCGAGTGGTGGTGCAGTAGTGCCCGATAACTTTACTCATGGTACCAGTCAACAACGTGTCGAATGGTTCACCCGTGGTCTAGAAAGCGGTAATGTACAATCTTGCGATACGTTCAGCGGTGCACTTTAATGGCCATATGTATTAATAACTGTGTATTTGACTAATGATGTATTTCTAATACTAATGTTTTTGATTATAAGTCTAGCGCATGGACTTATAATCAAAATTAAGACATAAAAAAGTCTGCAACGAATTGCAGGCTTTTTTATCATCTTTTATCTGATATTACTCAATCAATTGTCAAATAATATCAGCGTAGAAAGATTTAGTTGTTGTCAAGAACATAACCACCAGCACCGCCAATCGCTGCACCAGCCAATGCGCCACGAGCGATATCTTTGCTGTCGCCTTTGCTTCTAATAAGAGCACCAGCGGCTGCGCCAGCGGTAGCACCTTTAGCTGTGTTGCTCATACCGCTATAAGAGTTACAACCAGTCATGATTAGTGCTGAGCTAGTAATTGCAGTCATTGCGATCGTTTTAGCAAATTTCATATTATCACCTATTAAGTCATCAAGTTTAAAATACAATACCTTCAAAATATTGTGTCCATGATATTTTCAAGTA
Organism: Psychrobacter sp. 1Y6; assembly: GCF_052258385.2. Lineage (NCBI taxonomy): Bacteria > Pseudomonadati > Pseudomonadota > Gammaproteobacteria > Moraxellales > Moraxellaceae > Psychrobacter > Psychrobacter sp. 1Y6. The sequence goes on from NZ_JBQQEW020000001.1 coordinate 261,414, forward strand.
TATTCCTACTGCCTGTCATAATAGTCGGTTACTAATAATATAGTCGTAGTAAAAACGCTAAACTTTGCAAATGAGATGTAAGCGATGTTGCCGTACTGTATCATCGGCAATGGCTGTGAACGACAGAGCAGCATAGTTTAGTTGGCTTAACTATTAATATTTTGATGCTGCCATAAAAAAGACTACCTATAGGTAGTCTTAATATCAAATCGAAGCTAAATATGGCTAGCAAACTAATCAAGAATTAGTTTTGTGATTTACGCTTCATTTGCTCAAAAAATTCATCGTTGGTTTTCGCTTCTTTTAGGCGATCCAATAAGAACTCAGTAGCTTGTACGCCATCCATCGGTTGAAGTAGTTTGCGTAAAATCCATACTTTACGCAGCTTGTCTTCGTCCAATAGACGCTCTTCGCGGCGTGTACCAGATTTTTTGATATTAATCGCAGGGAATACACGTTTCTCAGCCAAGTCACGCTCAAGCGTAATCTCTTGGTTACCCGTTCCCTTAAATTCTTCAAAAATAACGCTATCCATCTTACTACCAGTATCAATCAATGCACTGGCAATAATGGTCAAACTACCACCTTCTTCCACGTTACGCGCAGCACCAAAGAAACGTTTTGGACGTTCTAGAGCATTGGCATCTAGACCACCCGTCAATACTTTGCCTGATGATGGGATAACCGTGTTATAAGCACGCGCTAAACGCGTAATTGAATCAAGTAAAATCACTACGTCTTGCTTGTGTTCAACCAAACGTTTGGCTTTTTCGATGACCATTTCAGCAACTTGTACGTGACGCTGTGGCGGCTCATCAAAAGTAGAAGCAACCACTTCACCGCGTACTGTACGTACCATTTCGGTGACTTCTTCTGGACGCTCATCAATCAATAGTACGATCAAATAGCATTCAGGATTATTACGAGTGATTGATTGCGCGATGGTCTGTAGCAACATCGTTTTACCCGCTTTTGGCGGTGCGACGATGATAGAACGCTGACCTTTACCAATCGGTGCAATCAAGTCGATGATACGACCAGTCAAATCTTCAGTGGTTCCGTTACCAAGCTCAAGTTTTAAATGCTCAGTTGGGAATAGGGGCGTCAGGTTCTCGAAGATAAGCTTATGACGTGAGCGATCTGGCGTATCAAAGTTAATTTCGCCAACTTTTAATAATGCAAAATAACGCTCAGAATCTTTTGGTGGACGAATCGTACCAGCGATACTGTCACCAGTTTTTAGACTGAAACGGCGAATTTGGCTAGGGCTGACATAAATATCATCAGGACCGGCTAAATATGAGCCTTCTGATGAGCGCAAAAATCCAAAACCATCAGGAAGAACCTCAAGTACGCCGTCACCATAGATGGCTTCACCGTTACGCGCATGGGTTTTTAGAATAGCAAAGATAATGTCCTGTTTACGGCTACGCGCCATATTATCAAGACCCATTTCTTTGGCGATAGCCAATAGCTCAGCGATTGATTTTTTCTTTAATTCAGTAAGATTCATAGATAGGTCATTAGCAATTGATCAGATGAGAGATGCCATTAGCAGCACAAGTCACGACAGTGATTAAAATAACGGTAATATGATGATATGGGTGTGTGCACAGCGCTGTAGTTTATGTAGTTTTGGTTTTATATGTCTGCTTATGTACGCATTGCCATGATTGGATGCAAGGTAATAAGAAATAAGGATAAAAAAGGCTACATAAGAGTCTGCGTCAAAAACTCAATATCAGTAATTGCGTTTAGTCATTTTGTTCAGCAATGGTGTTTATAATGACGATTGTGTTTTTGTTGATAAACACGAGGAGAATAGCGACAAGATACTTAGGAAAACAGTTGGTTTTCTCTTGTCAGCAGACTATACGGTCTTCACAATAGCGTTGTCAATAAATTTTGCCAAAAAAGTCACATTATCGAGTTTTTTGCACAAAAAACAAGCAAAAAAGCCACTATCTTGGTTAGATAATGGCTTTCTCGGTTATTCTATTTTACTCGCTCAAGATAATCTAAAGCGAGCAAATTTAACTTATAAATGCTTGTCTAGTACTTTAGCCAATTCAGCTTTTGGTTGTAGGCCCATTACTGAATCAACTTTTTCGCCATCTTTGAATACAAATAGTGTTGGGATGTTACGAATACCAAAACGGCTGGCCGCTTGTGGGTTGTTGTCTACGTCTACTTTCACGATTTTAACTTTACCTTGGTACTCAGTCGCTAGATCTTCTAAAATAGGAGCGATGGCTTTACAAGGACCACACCATGGCGCCCAGAAGTCTACTAATACAGGTACGTCTGATTGTAGAACGTCTTGATCAAAGTCTGTGTCGGTAGTATGTACAATAAGGTCTGACATAATTTTATCTCTCTTGTTTTATTACTTCTATCACCACTCATCAACCTATATATTGGTTTAATAATAAATCAGTTGGTGGTCAAAGAATTGTTTAGAAGGGGTGAAAATGTGCCATTATATTAACATGTTTGCCCTAATTTGACAGATACAGGCTGGTTAAATTGTTTAACAACTAGTATTAGCACAATAAATCGAAACGGTGCAGCACAAGAGTGTCTAATCTGTTATTTAATACGATTATCCTTATCAAAGTATGTATCTCAGCCAGATAGAAGTCTTATGTTTACCTCATTTATATAGTAGTTATTGATTAGTAGCTAGTGATTACATCTAGCGATATTAATAACGTTAAAAATCAGCCAAATTTTTGCCCTTTTGTCCAAATAACCATTGTTCTTAAAATGGCTATCGTGCCAAATATAGCTATCGTGTCCAAAAGATTAGCCACCAAAAATCCTTATCTTAAAACCAATTTACATAAGTAGTTAATTTTATGCCTTTTACCGATGAAGAAGTAAACGCCCTCAATGCCCAAGAAAGCGCTTATCCACTTGAGTTCTTTAAAAATTTTGCGCAAGAAATTACGGTTTATGAAGACGATGATATTTGGGTGGTAGATAAACCTGCAGGCCTATTAAGCGTCGATGGTAAAACACTCAAAGTTAGCCTACTTGCTCGTCTTGAGCGTGCCAATCCAGCCGTCAAATTAATTCACCGCTTAGATATGGACACGTCGGGACTGCTTATTTTTGCAAAAAATGCAGCAGCGCAAACCAATATCAGTAAGCAATTCATCGAGCGTCTACCGCAAAAGAAATACCAAGCACGTGTTTTTGGTAAGTGGGAGCAGGTCGGCGCAACTGGTGAGATATCAGTGCCAGTACGCTATGAGCCAAGTACCAAACCGCGCCATATCGTCGATCACGACTGGTCAAAGCATGCGCTGACGCTATACGAAGTTGTGGCTCACGAAACCTGTAATGGTGAGGCAGTCACTCGTGTCATGCTAAAGCCAGTCACGGGTCGTAGCCATCAGCTACGCGTACATATGGTCCATGTCGATCATGTGATGATTGGCGATCCGATTTATGCTGAAGGTGCCGCACTAGAGATAGCACCAAGGCTCAACTTACATGCACAGCAATTGCGTTTAAAGCATCCAGTACTGGGTGCTTGGATGGACTGGGAAAGTCCCTGCCCGTTTTAAATCGTTAGATTTTGCCACTTGCTGTCAATAGATGCGATAAACAACGGCTATAAAGCCAGCTATAAAATGCCAGTCATGCAAATACAAGGATGAAAGTATGCTTGATATCACCACTACCAAACAGGCCATCAAAAACCGCTTTAAAGGTAAAAAGTCAAAGACGGATAAGGTAGCCGACTATGAGGTATTGATTATCGGTGCGGGTATCGCAGGTATTGGTATGGCTTGCCGTTTACAGCAACAGCAGCACAAAGGCCTGTTCGGCCATAAAGCTCCCCAAAAGCCAAAGCAGGTAAGTTCGACTAATAAGCAAAAACCTCTACAGCGCTTTGCTATCTTAGAAAAGCGTGCTGATTTGGGTGGTACATGGGATTTATTTACCTATCCCGGGATTCGCTCTGACTCTGACGCCTTGACCTTTGGCTATAACTTTAGGCCGTGGCTTGATTATAGAATGCTTGCAGCAGGCGATGATATCAAGCGCTATATCGCCGATACGGCACGCGAGTTTGGGGTGACCGAAAATATCCACTATCAGCATGAAGTTCAGCAGATATCATGGTCTAGTGAGGATCAACAGTGGTCAGCAACCATCAAAAATCATGCAAACGGTGAGAGGTTTGTTAAGACTGCCAAGTTTATCGTAGGTGCCACTGGTTATTATGATTATGAGCAAGGCTATCGTCCTCATTTTGAAGGAGAGGAGGATTTTCACGGTCAAATCGTCCATCCACAGCACTGGAATAATCTAGACTATAATGATAAAAAAGTCGTCGTTATTGGTAGTGGTGCCACGGCGATGACGTTGCTACCTGCGCTAGTAGATCAGGACGGTGCTCAGTGTGCGCGTCATGTCACGATGCTGCAGCGTACGCCGACCTATGTGGCAAGCGTGCCGGGTGATGATCATGCTATTGATTGGCTATCTGGCAAGTTTTCACCATTATCAAAAGAGCAGGCCTATACGGTATTACGCGCGCGCAATGTGTTACGGCAACAAGGCCTGTACAAAGTTGCGACTCATGCACCCAAGGTGATGAAGGCAGTCTTAAAAAATGGAGTAAAAAAAGAGTTAAAGGGTAGCGGCGTTGATAGCAACCATTTTATGCCTGACTATAATCCGTGGGATCAACGAGTATGCGCGGTACCTGACGGTGATTTATTCAAAGCCCTGCAGGACAAACGTGCAACAGTGGTAACCGATCAAATCAGCCACTTTACTGAAACAGGAGTTATGCTGCAATCTGGCCAGCATCTCGACGCTGATATCATCGTTACCGCGACTGGCTTAAAGCTACAGATGTTGGGCGGGGCAGCGGTATATATCGATGGTCAAGCTGTCGATATTGGCACGCGTATGACCTACAAAGCGGTTATGATAGAAGGCATACCTAATCTGGCGGCACTGTTTGGCTATACCAATGCCTCGTGGACGCTTAAAATTGACTTGGCTTGTCAGTATGTAGTGAGGCTGCTGGGATATATGCATAAAAACCGTTATCAAGTCGCCATGCCACAAGCACAGACTGACGATATGACAGCCTGTGCTCAAGCAGATACCGTAATGGGTTCGCTATCGTCTGGTTATGTCAGACGCGGCAAAGACGAGCTACCTAAGCAAGGCGAGCGCTATCCTTGGTTCGTGACCAACAACTATCTAAGCGATCGAATCATGCTTAAGTATCGTAAGATAAAAGACGACTGGTTACGGTTTAGTCGTTAGTATCTTGGTAATTATTGATGATGGTTGTCGATGAAATCGGCCACTTGCTTGCTTAACATCTGCCACAAGGTCTCTTGGGCGCTTTTGCTGCCCCATGCATTGTGCGGACTAAAGATAACTCGCGGATGGTCGCTGATACTGAGCAATGGGTCATCGTCAGCGATCGGTTCTTGTTCAAACACATCGCTAGCATAGCCGATGATTTGCTCACTATTGATCGCGTCAGTTAATGCTTGGCTATCAACGATGCCGCCACGTGCGACGTTGACGATGAGCGGCTGTTTAACCATTTTCGCCAGAGCATCTTTGTTAATAAGATGCTCAGTTTTTTCATTTAATGGACAGTGCAGACTGATCACATCCGCACGTGCTAGCACTTCATCAAACGCAGTATAGTCGTCGCTGCGTGGTTCGCGTCCTTGGTGTTCTGCCCATAGTACGGTCATACCAAAGGCACGAGCAATCTCGGTCACGCGCTTGCCGATAGTGCCAATACCAATAATACCTAGCGTCTTATCCTCCAAATCAATCAGCGGAATATCTAGCAGGCAAAAATTGCCGTTTGCCAGCCATGTGCCATCAGCGACTTTCTGATGATAATGAATACCAGCACGCATCGCTGTCAGCATGAGCATAAAGGTATGCTCGGGTACGCTTTTGACCGCATAACCAGCGACATTGGACAGCGCAACACAGTGCTTATCGCAAGCCTCTTGATCGACGTTGTTCATGCCAGTAGCAGTCAGCTGGATCAGCTTAAGTTTCGGTAGTTGCTCTATCACTTCCGCACCGATTTGTACTTTATTAGTGATAATAATATCAGCATCTTTGCAACGCTCAATGATGACAGACGTGTCTTTTGGCGTGTCGTTATAAGTGATGTAATCGCTCACACCTATTGGCGCTGGCAGGTCAATACCTTCAGAAAACGTACCTTTATCTAAAAAAACGGCTTGCATGGCTAGTCCTTACTTATTGTTGTCTTATAGATAGTTAGCGAATAAACGGCTATTGCATGAATCCTTATCGGCTTAATGTAGCACGTTGGTATTTTTAGTCAAAAACGAATCGGCCAAATATCGATCGAATAGATATAAGCTGCTGATAAAATAGGATAATCTGTATTATTTAACAATCGTGTATTTGTCTGACATAGTAACGATCAAATAGCTGATAAAATCATAGCTATCGCAAGCTGCCTCTTGAAAATTCAACTTAACGCACTCATCTACCCGCTAACGTTATATAATGGTGTGACTGAGCTGCTGGCTCTACTAAGATTACGACATTTATTTTGCGTCTATTGACGATTTAAGTTCTTTGTAATCTTACCGCTAACACAATCTACCATTGCTATCTAAATTTCATTATCTGAGTACAAAAGACATCGCCTTATGACTATCTCTATTGCTTCATTGCACAGTACTGAATTCGCCGTTGGTCAACGTTATTTATCTGATACGGAGTCTGAGCTTGGCTTAGGTGTGGTCATCGATGTTGACGACCGATGTGTGCATATTTTATTTCCGCAAAGTGAAGAGACACGCGTCTACGCAAAAAACTCTGCGCCATTATCGCGCGTGGTATTTAAAGTAGGCGATAGCATCTACGATCAAGATGGCAAAAGCTATACGGTCAATGCTGTTGATGAAGTAATGGGCGTACTGAAATATGGCGTCGATGAGCACGAGCGCGGCATCATGGAAACCCGCCTTGCTGCCAATATCACGTTGGCCAAGCCGCTTGAGCGTTTGCTTGCTGGCCGTATTGAACGTGGTGACTGGTATGAGCTGCGTCAAGATATCTTGCGCATGCAGTCGGCGCTGGCAGGTCATCCACTAAAAGGCCTAATGGGTGCACGTGTCGATATCATCGAGCATCAGCTATATATCGCACATGAAGTCGGCAAGCGTATCGCGCCGCGTGTACTACTGGCTGATGAGGTTGGCCTTGGTAAAACTATCGAAGCGGGCATGATTATTCATCAGCAGTTGCTAACAGGCAAAGCTGAACGTGTGTTGATTTTGGTGCCAGATAGTTTGCAGTATCAATGGATGATTGAGTTACGTCGTCGCTTTAATCTGAATTTTGCCTTGTTTGACTTGGTGCGTACTGCAGCTATTAAAGAACACGACCCTGAACAAAACGTCTTTGCCACTGAGCAATGTATCATTGGTGGCATGGATCTGTTACTCGATCACCCAGACTTATATGACCAAGCGATGGATGCAGGGTTTGATTTATTGGTTGTTGATGAAGCGCATCATCTGCATTGGGATGAAGCACAGGGCGGCAATGATAAGTATGACTTGATTGCAGATTTCGCAGAAGAAACGCCGGGTGTGATGCTATTGACAGCAACGCCGGAGCAGCTTGGTGCGCAAAGTCACTTTGCCCGTTTGCGTTTGCTTGATCCAGATCGTTTTGATGATTTGGATGAATTTATCGATGGGCAAGAAGCTTTTGCAGAGACAGCAGCAGTTGCTGGTGTCTTGATAGAAGAAAAGCCATTGAATGAAGGCCAAATCGCTGCCTTGAGTAGCTTGCTAGACATTAGTATTGAAGAACTATCTTCAATCAATGAAGATGAAAAACTGCGTACACATGCGCTAAACGAGCTATTAGATCGTCATGGTACAGGTCGTATTTTGTTCCGTAATACTCGTGAGAGTGTGAAAGGTTTCTATGGCCGCAGTAGCCAGCCATATCCATTGCCACTTCCTGAGGCATGGAAAGACAGCTATCAAACCAATGGTAAGTTGCGTGAGCAGCTATGGGGCGAAGAAAACCAACCAGATGGTGGCTGGCTAGAAGATGACCCACGTGTTTCTTGGTTGATTGATATTTTGCGCGGTGAGCTTAAGCATCAAAAAGTGCTATTAATCGCTCGTAGTGGTGCGACGGTAGAGAGTTTAGAAGCGGTATTGCGTCTGCATGCGGGCATTAAGACAGCTATATTTACTGAGCAAATGACTTTGCTTGAGCGTGACCAAGCGGCCGCATTCTTTGCAGATAGTGAAGGCGCGCAGATACTACTATGCTCAGAGATTGGTTCAGAAGGTCGTAACTTCCAGTTTGCAAGCCAGTTGATACTATGGGATCTACCTGCTAATCCAGATACGTTAGAGCAACGTATCGGTCGTCTAGATCGTATCGGTCAGACTCAGCAAATCATGCTACATGTGCCTTATGTACAAGGTACAGCGCAAGAGCGTCTGTATCAGTGGTATAACGATGCGCTGAACATGTTCAATCAGATATCGCCAACTGCCCAAAGCGTGCAAGAGCAATATATCCAAGAGCTCAAGCCAATGCTTGAGGGTGCTGATACCGCTGAAAATAATGTCATCTTGCAAGACATCATTGACGAGGCGCTACAGACACGTTTGGGGCTAGAAGCACAGCTACAAGCTGGTCGTGACCGTCTGCTAGAGTACAACTCATGCCGTCCGCGTGTCGCAGGTCGTATCGCCGATGCTATGCGTGACTTTGATGGTAATAATTTGCTGCCACACTTTATCGAGCGTTTCTTTGCGTCTGCCAATATCGATCACAACATTCAACGTGATGGCTCGTGGGTGATCGCACCAATCGATAGCACCGAAATTAGCGACTATATTGATGGTTTGCCACTTGGTGATGAAGACGGTATGACGTTGACTTTTGAGCGTGAGCAAGCGCTTCAACGTGAAGACATCGAGTTTATCACTCACGAGCATCCATTGATGCGTGCGATTTATGAGCTAGCGAGCACTAGTACCTTTGGTAACACCACGGTTGCCATGCTAAAAAGTGCCGCGGTTCCGCAAGGTATGGTACTGCTAGAGGTGAACTTCCGTGTTGAAGCAATCGCGCCAAAAGTGCTCAATCTGCCAGCGACTTTGTCCACACAAAATATCCGTGTCTTTATCAGTGAGCAGGGCAGTGATTTATCGGCTCGTATCAGTGCTGAGATGATTATGCCGCACGTTGAGCGATTGGATAAAAACCGTGCTCGCCAAGTCATTAAAGTACGCGGCGATGTGATTGAGCAGCGTTATTACGAAGCTGAAGACATTGCTCGTCAGCAGATTGCTGAGATTGGTGAGCAAGCAAGTAGCCGCTTTAGCCAGCAGTGGTCACGTGAAATCAAGCGTCTAAAACATCTACAGACGATCAATCCAAACGTACGTCCTGAAGAGATTGAGCGTCTAGAGCAGCTTAAAGCTCAAGGTGAGCAAGCACTTGGTAACTTGTCATTAGTACCGGATTCTATTCGCGTACTCGTAGCAGTTAAGCCATAAATCCATTGTAATAAAAACAAAAAAAGCATACTACTTTAAAGTAGTATGCTTTTTTTACAGTCAACGTATTAGTGCTGCTAAATTCTACTACTGAGCGCACTAGCAGCTAACTCATAACTACCAGAATCTTTTCCGATTTTTTGCGGGTTATAGTTAGCCATTCTAATTACCATACCGTAAATCTTTGAAATAGGATCAAGGTTCTCTTTTAGAAAATTGATAGGGTCTGTGACCTTCCATTTTAGAGACTGAGATTGAGGGTCAAAATATATCAATTCTTTGATAGCTACTACGAGAGGAATAATTAATCCATCGGCATAGCTATATTTACAGTCTTCACTTAGGAACTTAGTCTTAGGCTGTCTTTTCAAGTATTTACTACCACCGTCCTTCGATTTTTCAGTATCATAAATCTTAACAACTTCCATTTTTCCGAAACTGCCGTCTTTGTTGTAAGCCTTGGGGTATTCAGCATAAATATAGTCGTAAATTCGAAGGATCTCAGGTATCAAACCAAGTGCACTCTTAATTGCTGGGTTTTCTAATTCAAACTCATTTCCGCCAATCTTACTACCGTTCCTATCTAATATCTCTTTAAAAGTATCTACGCAGTAAGCTTTACTATTATATATTTTTACCAAGTTAGCGGGTAAATTAACCCCAGTTATCTCTTGTGGTACAATACTTAATGGAATGAGAGCTAAAGCTAAAACATCTGCAACTCTAATTGTACCTTCGCCATTTGTTTTCCACTGGATAGAGTCCCGAATTTCTGTAGGCAAAACATCTTTCAGATATTCGTAATAGCCTTGTTGATTATCTTTTGTAGCGTTAACTAATTCTGCATTGTTATTACGAGCATGCGTAATATTACTATGCGTAATACCCCATTCATTAAGAGAGTGTTCATCTCCTGGATCTTTAGGGTATATAACTTCAATAGGTATTAAAAAATCTAATGAGTTTTGAAGGATTTTATCTTCATTATTCGAGGTAGCTTGAATAATTTCATCTTGATTTTCGCGCCATATTAAAATGATATCGTCCCATTTCTTTAGTTTAGAAACATCGTAATTTAAAGTAAGTAGAAAATGTTTTAGAATAGCAAACATATTATGACCACCATCTAGAATACCAGACTTAGAGTAGTCAGTATTTCTAGTGTCGATACGAATACGGCCTCTATCTAAAAGAGTAGCTTCTGAACATGAAAGTAGTAAACCTTTAGACATTAGATGAAATATGCCTGGAGAGTCTTCTATAGACGCAGCAATATCTTTAGTTACCTTACTTTCCTTAGGTTTTCTAGGATTAGAGTCTATGTTTAGTATGCTTGTTACTTTTGGAAGGTCGATAGCTTTCAAATAGCCACGAACAGAGCCGACGTAATCAGATTTACTTGTATCGGTTTCACTAAAGCTACTAAGTTTGATGATTGCGGTGTTTGAGTTCAACATTGTATATCTCCTAAATGGAATATTAGGAGAGGAGAGGTTATTAACCATAATAACTCATTAGTTTATATCCAATCCTCATCCGAGAATTTTAAGTTTAAACGCTATCCAGCGTTGCCAGTTTCTCATGAAACTTACGACTTCTTATCCAGAAGTAATAGCATTACACTATAACTTTAGTAGAAAGTCAACTAAAGTTATAGTTTGTTGGTATTTAAATCTTAGCTCCTTGACTGAGTATTTATTATATATTTAATATGACTTGTATCCCCAATACTCAACTAGTCAAAGCCACCAATATTGGGTAAGATGTTTACCTTTTCTATAGAAAATAAATATTCGGTGATAACATCGCTAACGATGTCTGTATGTTTATTTTAAGGTCTCCTTCGACAGATCTTAACAAGTGATCTCGCATTATTTTACATTCAAATATGATGGCTATATGGCATCAATATCATCAGATGCTGAGCGTTTTTGATAAAAATAAGGAAACATATCGTCATGTCCGATAATCTACAACTGATTGATGAGCTGCTGGCTACTATCGCGCTTATTGAAGTTACCCCTGATGTGTTTGAGGGTAAAAGCCATGACTATGTGGGCAGTCGTATATTTGGTGGGCAAGTGCTCGCTCAAGCAATTATGGCAGCGGCGCATACATTAGATAAAGACAAACCTTGTCACTCACTGCATGGATATTTTTTGCGTGGTGGCGATATCAACCAACCGGTGATATACCAAGTTCGTCGTTTGCGTGATGGTCGTAGCTTGTCTGCACGTGAAGTCACGGCTATTCAGTACAAAGAAGTACGTGGTAAGCCGCCTGTTGAGCAAGTGATATTTTCAATGATTGCCTCGTTTTCACCGATGGAAGATGGGCTTGAGTATCAAGAAGACATGCCTGTCTATCCACCGCCAGAAGACTTGCTGACAGAGCAAGATTTAAAAGAAGAGAATGTCGGAAAAGTGCCAGAAGCGCTAAAAGCAAGATTTATGCGCCGCCGTCATGTCGAGATTAAGCCAGTGAAGCCGCGTAATCCGATTAGCCCAGAACCAATGAAGCCTAAGCAAGCAAACTGGCTACGCATTCGTGAATTGGGCAATCAGCCAGTGGCTATTCAGCAAGCGCTATTGGCATTTTCGTCGGACTTTTATTTGGTTGGTACAGGGCTAATGTCACATGGTGTTAGCTTTATGACCAGTGGTTTACAAGCTGCCAGTATCGATCACTCGATGCATTTCCATCGTGATTTTGATTTGAATAAATGGATGCTGTATGACATGTGGAGTGATACCACGTCTAATGCGAAAGGCTTGAATCATGGTCAGTTTTGGCAAGATGGCAAACTGGTCGCCACCGTGCAACAAGAAGGCCTCATGCGTTTACGTGTGCCAAAATCTTAGGGTGCTTTAAACCCAGTTATCTTTATGTTTGAATAAAAAAAGCGACTCACTATTAATAGTGAGTTGCTTTTTTATTGCAACTTTTTACTCTAAGATCTTAACCATCGCGCGAGGCAGTCCTAGGCTGTCTTGCGCTTTTTGTTCGGTTAACCACTTAAAGTCGATTTCAGCCGCTGCTAATTTTTGATTTAGTTCAGTTACCTGCGTTGCGTCAATCGTCAATTTACGCGGGGTCAAATACCAGTGAAAGTGCGTCAGCGAATGCTTAATAGGGGCGTCATCGAGCAAGGTATTGCTAACTGATTTTGCCACCAGTTCATTTTTTATGAGCCACTCATTAATGATTTGCTCAGCAGTGGTAAATTCTGCTTCGTATACTTTTTCATTACTACGGATATCGTTTACTGTGTTTGATGGCTTATCATCACTAGCTAGCGTCTTTTTAACAGTAGCCTTAGTGTTCGTTTTACCGTCAATTTTTTCCACAAACTGTAAAGGCAAACTCCATAATCCACCCCAGATGCCGTTGTCAGGGCGTTGTAGCCATAATATCTCACCATCTGCACTTTCGAGCAGCAGTGCATCACTGAATTTACTAGGTTTGGGCTGCTTTTTTGCTTTGACGGGGTAATCAGTCTCGCGCCCTTGCGCATGGGCTAGGCAGTCTTCTTTCAATGGACATAATAGACAGGCAGGCTTGCTACGGGTACATAATGTCGCCCCCATATCCATCATGGCTTGCGCAAATAGTCCTGAGTTCTCTGTCGGTGTCAGTCGCTCTGCCAATGCCCATAAATCTTTGGTGGTAGCAGACTTAGTGATGTCACCGTCATTCGCTGCCCAGCGCGTCAATACCCGTTTGACATTGCCATCACAGATGACACCATAACGATGTAATCCCATCGCCATAATTGCACCAGCAGTCGATGGCCCAACGCCTGAAATCGCTTCCCATCCTGCTAGTGTCTGTGGAAACTCGCCCGTTTCATCGACGATCTCAACCAACTGCTTAGCACCTTTATGCAAATTACGGGCGCGCGCATAGTAGCCAAGACCTGCCCAGTGCTCAGCAACCAAATCCCATTCTGCTGTGGCCAAATCCTGCACGGTCGGAAACGACGCCATAAAACGTGAAAAGTAGGGCAGTACAGTGGTCACTTGCGTTTGCTGGAGCATGACTTCGGATAACCAAACGATATAAGGGTTGGGCGTATCGGTTTGATGCTGTTGCCAAGGCAAATCATGGCGACCGTTTTCGGCAAACCAATCGAGTAGGCGTGGGGCGAAGGAGTTTAGGGTTTTGGGGGAGTGATTGAAGGTAGTGTCAGAAGCTTTAGAGTTAGCAGTTGGCTGGGTCATAGGCTCTTATATTTAGTCTTTTAAAAGTGACCAATTATACCTGATATACGTATTTGCTACGACCCAACTTTGACCTGATATTATTGAACAACATAATAAAAATAACTACTTAACGATATCGAATAGTAAGAGGTTGTTAATAGTATGATCGATGTATTTGTAAAGATAAGATTCGTCACTTATGCCTCTATAGTCGATAGAAAGGTTAATGTCTGATCTATCTAATATTTTCTTCACTAATTTCTGTATTTCTGACCCACTACCATCCTGAATCCTAATAACTTGATTTTTGACTAGTTTGCTAAAGAGGATTAATACAAAGCTTTTTGTAGCATTATCTAAGATATTATCGCTTGGTATATCTAGAACACTAGAGCTTACGACACCAAGAAATTCTGTAGCCATGAGCTCTTTGTTCGCTAAGCGCATCAGCAAATCTTTGTCAGAAATATAAATAAACGATAAAAACACCATAATTAATCGCTCGGGATTTAGAGATTTGCTTTTATCTTTATCTTCAAAAATAATCAAGGTTTCGATACAACGTGCAATTTGTTCAATATTACGAAGTGATAATTTACTGAGATTCAAGAAAGTTGGAATCTCATAGATAAATTTATTATCTTTAAATTCTTGTGGAATGACTTTGCTTGCCTGTACTATGGTTTTAAAATAAGTAACGTTGTTTTCAATAGACCTTCCTTCGATATCTTTTGTAGAAGTTGGTAAATTGATCTGATACTTAAAAAATTTATATAGGTAGTCGTGGGAGTTGGTTTCACTACCATAACTATGTTTTATAGTGGCTTTCAGCTGTTCCGCATTAGTAATTAAGATAATTTGTACATTATCTACATCAAACACATGCTTGATGGTCTCTAACATCATTACTGCAAAGTCTGGACGACAACGGTCAAGCTCGTCAATCAGTAAAATGATAGGGTTTGTGGAAGCAATATCTGATAGAGCATCACGCAATGTCGATAAATTCTTTTCAGCTTCCACTTGGTCTTTAATCATAGACTCAAGTGATTGGTCGATAAGAGATTTTGACCCGTCCTTTATTTCTTCTACTCCATCTACTAGTGCATCAGGAATATCTGCCGCATATCTACCGAATGCAAATCCTAACCCTGCTTTGAGACCTATACCAGAAATCAGCCTTAAGTAAGGAACTGCATTTTTTACAAAATTCTTGCGCTTTTCATCTTTTTCATCATAGAAACTAGCCACCTCAGCTATAAGTGTTAACAGTGGCTCATTGGCATGATCAGCTTGAAAGGCGTTCACGTAGCCAACTTTATAGTTATTGGGATTATGTGCTTGAATTAGATTTTTAAGCTTGAAGCAAAACTCAGTTTTACCTGTACCCCATTTACCGTCGATGATAAGTGGTGAGACATCAATATCTGAGTCCAAGAGTTTAATGATTTTTTCAGCGATAGGCTTACGTGTGAACTCATCTCTGTTAGAAAAAGTTAACTCTTTCATTACGCTGTAATCTGTCATTAAGCACTCTTTATATTTATAATTCTGATATACGATACTTATGTTATACAGATAATACAGACATAAAAAAAGCCCATGAGGGCTTTTATATAGGTAGTAGCTTTTTGAGCAATGATCTTTTAAATAAATGCTACTTCCTATTCTTCCGAGTCTTCAAACGACGTAAGCGTTTTTCTTCCTCTTTTGCCTTTTTCTTCTCTTCAGCAGCGAGTCGTTGCTCTGCGACGACGATTTCTTCAGCTTCAGTCATTGCTGGTGTTTCTAGCGTGATGCGACCAATCTTCGCGCTACGCAGCTCGTTGATGAGAATCTCAGACATACGGTATGTATCGACTTGGTTGCCCGCGCGTACACAGCCGCGATTACGTCCAGCCACTTCAAAAAACTCCCAATCAGTCTTTGGCAGCTCTTCAATTTTATAGCGGGTTTTTAGCAGCTCAGGATAGGCTTGCATTAGGTACTCAGCGGTATAGCTTGCCACATCAGCGAAGTCAAAAGCCGTATCACGAATACCGCCTGTCGCTGCTAAACGATAGCCTGAGTTTTCGTTTTCGACTTTTGGCCATAGCATACCAGGTGTGTCATAGAGCATGATGTCATCGTCGAGCTTAATCAGTTGTTGTGACTTGGTCACGGCTGGCTCGTCGCCTGTCTTTGCCACAGCGCGTCCTGCTAGCGTATTGATCAGCGTTGATTTACCAACGTTTGGAATACCCATAATCATTGCTTTGATTTGACGACCAGTCCCGACTTTATTGGGTACTAGATGCTTACAGATGGCGATGATACGTTTTACATCATTGGCTTTTTCAGTATCGCAAGCGATGGCTTTGACCCCATCTTGCTGCTCGAGATAATCCATCCATGCTTGAGTCAACTCAGGATCGGCAAGGTCAGCTTTGTTCAGAATTTTGATAACAGGCTTTTCGCCGCGCAGTGCTGCGACCATTGGGTTTTCACTGCTGTAAGGAATACGCGCATCGATGACCTCGATGACCAAATCCATCTGCGGCATGACTTCTTTGATTTCGTTACGGGCTTTGTTCATATGCCCAGGGAACCACTGAATACTTGCTCTCTTATCCATCTGATTTCATAACCTTTTATAAAAAATACTAAAAGTAAAACAATCAACGTTTACTTTCTAATGGTGTCCAGTTTACTACAGAATCACCTTGTTCACGGCACAATTTCACTTAACCAGATTTGTCATTACGCCTAATTTTGGTTTTCTGTTTCCTCGTGCGCTGGTGGTAATGGGGCGAGATAGCCAATGAGCAGAATCAAACTACCTGCGCCAAGGAAGGATATCACTCGCCAAATCGCCTCAGTCTGTGATAAATCTACCAAAACCAGCTTAAGTACGACAATACCTAACAACCCAATACCCATAAACCAAAGCGCGCGTTGCCAGTAGCGACTTGCCATGATGGTGGCAACCAATGCCAAGAGCGTCCATAGAATCGTCAGTCCAGTTTGTACCTGCTCGCTCTGCCATGCACCGCCCTGAGCACCGTCCCAAAGTGGTGTGCCGATAAAGGCGTGTAGCGTTCTGACCAACATGCTGGAAATCAACCAAAAACTGATCAGACCCAATATAATTAGCAAATTCTCAGCGGTGAATACGCGCTTAGATTTGGCAGCTACACTCGAATCGATAACGGTTTCATTGTGGCGACGTTGGCTGATGTAATACAGACTAAAACCAACCGATAGCGTCAGCCACGATGTGATGTCATATAGGTTGAACAATGGAAAATAAGACAGTCCCCAAATCACACCATCATAAGACCAATTGGTAAGAACAACCCACAGTAAAGCAATGGGAGCAAAAATGGCAGCGCATCCTAATAGTGCCTGTTGCCAATCAAACCAATACAGTAGACCATGTCTTGAAACTTTATTAGTTGAGGCGTTTTCTTCATTTTGTCTCATATAACGACGATTGAACCATAGTCCAAATAATATAAGTATCGCTGAAAACAAGAAAGCCATTACGCCATCAGAGGCTGGTAGGCCATAATGCGCCGCGGCAGCAATAAGTAAGATACCCGTACCTAGCCAACTTGCAGCAGTATAACGTGAGGTATTGTTATTATCAGACCATGTATCAGACCATGTTTTTAGCCATAGCTGACCCATGACTAACCAACCGATTATTAAGCCTACAAACACCAACCATTCTGCTGTTGCCCATGTTAAATTTCGCTCAAATTTTTGTGGCAGTTGTAGTATTAGCATGAAGTAGAACAGGGCTAATAATCCATGACTAAGCTGTCTGATTTCCGCCCACGGACGATAGCGATTGATGACCCAATAAGCGATCAAGCTGATGAGTGCTGCCAGTGCAATTACCGTCGTGCTTGATTGCCAGATATCAAACCAATGATGCAAATCAAGCATTAGTACTTGTAGCATCCAAGCCATCGCGGTCAGTGTCAAAAATTTGATGAATCTAGGGCTGTGCCAAACGAATTTGAATACGCGGCTCTGACTATCGATGGAGGTCAGCCATTGATGCGCAGCTTGAGTACTGACACCCAGCGCACGCGCATATCTGGTCAATACATCTGATGTGCCGTCCAATGTTTGTGTTTTTATTACTGAGGATTGTGATTGTATGACCGAGGATGTTGTAGCGCCTTTATTGTTAAGGCTATTAAGTTTGTTACTACTATCTAAGCTATTAATCAGCGCGGCAGGGGAGTTGCTAGCGCGTAATATAAAGACGGTCGCTAGATAACTGAGCGCTGAAATACTAAAGGCTAAAACGGGATAGTCTTCGATAGAGAATATCGCTGTCGTCACTAGCATACCAATACTGACGAGCTGTAATAGTAAGCCGAATAATACCGACCATGAGCGTAGTGAGCGTCGTCCAAACCATACTAGCGCCAATCCTTGTACAGACCAACCAAAAGCAATCCATTCAGCATCTAGCGCCAACGGAATAACGAGCGCAAAAAATCCTAATCCTAACGCCAGCATCCCTTCGGTGATTAAAGCATAGCGTCTACTGCGCTGGATGAACAACCAGCCTATCCCAAGATAAACCGTAGCCAAAATGCCACTGGTAATCGTGAGGGCGTTAGAGATGTCGTTTAGTAAGGCGGAAAATAAACCAAAAGCCAGTAGCGGTACTGAAAATAGTAAGCCTGTATCAATAGGGAATACATAGGAGCTGCCTACATAGGCTTTGTCCAAGTGTTTTGTGTTATCTGTATTATCAGCATGACTGAGGTTTTTCTCGTTTAGCGCATTATAGGTGATGATTTGCTGTGCATAACGAATGACGACAAACAAGTAAAGCAGCCAGTGTAAGGCTACTAATGCCACCAATGACCAACGCTGCGTTTCAATAACAGCGCTCAGGTTTTCGCTGATACCCCAATAGTATGCCAAGCCAAATGTCACAGTCACACCGAATAGATTTAATATTTTCCACGGTCGATAGTGAGCAATGACGGCAATGGTGACGTTTAGCAGTAGGTAATAGCTAAATAACGTGACCAAGCTACCAGTATCTTCACTGGTCAAAATTGGTGCAAAAAATCCACCCGATAATGCCAGTAATGCTAATGGAAATGCGTTTTGACGTACGGCGAGAGCAATGGTAATGGCAGACAATAACCCAAGTCCGATAAAGCTTGGGATGCTAGGAATGATTTCATAAACACTGTAAGCAAAAAAGGTGCTTAGATAGGCAATTGCTAAGCCTGCGCCCTGTAGCGTAATCCCATATGAGAAACGTTTTGCGGTCAGCTTTAATCCAAGCGCTGCCAATGCTAACCCTGTAACGCCAACTGCTATCAACTTCGTGGCAATCGAAATCTCGATATATTCGCTTAATAAGCGAAGCAGGAGCACCACACCTACTAGCAGAACCAATACGCCGACTCGCACGATTAAGTTGCCACCGAAAAACCAGTTTTTGATTGAATGAATGAGCGAGGTCACAATAGGCAATGAGCGTTCATCAGGCTCAATCGGTGCGGTAGGCGCTGTGTTTTCAGTATTGATAAGGGTATTACTGTCTATAGATTTATCGTCATAGATGTTTGATGCTGCATTTATAGTTGAGTTTGAAGCAACGGTAGGAAGCGGTGGTGGTGATACAGGCAGCCGATTATCTGGAGAGGATGATTGTGAGTCAAAAGCTATTTCTTTATCATCATGGTCTTTAGCGTCACTGTCTTTAGGAATATTGTCTTTAAGATCGTGATCGTCAGTAGCAGTGTTGCGCGCATAATTGCTTCCATCGACGAAAGGTGCAGACGGAGGCGTCATACTACGATGTCTTTGCTGCTCAAGCTCAGCTTGCAGCGTCGTCACATCGCGGCGTAGATGCTCGATTTTTCGAGCTATCCTAGTATATAACGCGACCACTACGATCAATAAAATCGTAAAAGCCAGCCAGCCCAACTGGGTCACCATTAGATACAACATCTTCGTCACTCAATCCAGTTTATAGTAAAGTGATAATGACGTGATTTGATAAGAAGCACAAGACTACTCTGATTACTGGACTAAAAGACAAATGCTAGAATGACATTCAAAATAAAAGGGTAGCTTAATAATTAAGCTACCCTTTTTGATGATCTTTATATCAAATCGTTTCTTATGCTAAATTGGCTTTCATAAACTCAAGCATGTTTTCCCAGCTTTGTTTAGCAGCAGCTTCATTGTAGCCAAGATCTACTTCATTTTTGGCTGCACGCTCATCAGCATGCGGATTGGTAAAGCCATGTTTGGCGTTGTCATAAACGTCGATAGTGTAGTCAACATCGGCAGCGTCTAGCTCAGATTTTAGACCCTCGATAGCATCCATTGATACCATTGAGTCATCACGGCCGTGAGCAACCAACACTTTTGCTGCAAAGTTTTTGTCTGCTGGCTGTTTTGGCGTTGGGTTACCATGGAACGTCGCAACCGCTTTTAGCGGCATGCCTTCGCGAGCCATATCTAGTACAACTTTACCACCGAAGCAGTAACCGATTGCGCCTAGGTTGTCACCATCGACTGATAACTGATCGCTAAAGTCATTCAAAATCAAGCGGCAGCGTGCCATTAGCATGTCTTGATCGGCCAGTACTTGCTCCATCCACATGTTTGCCATTGCCGCATCGGTAGTTAGTTTGCCTTCACCGTAAACGTCCATAGCGACTGCCGCATAGCCCGCTTCTGCCAAACGCTCAACCACTGATTTTGGATGATCGACCACGCCCCACCATTCTGGTGCAACCAAGATACCTGCTGCTGGATTTTCATCTGAAGCGTTTTCTGGTAGTGCTACATAGCTGATAAGTTCTACACCATTCTCGGTAGTACTGATTAATTCAAAAGTCTTAATTGACATATTATTGTCCTTTTTTATGTTGTGAGTTTTAATTATTCGTCATTGTGATGGTTCGTTTTTCTAACTCGTACTACCTTAACGCCCATGTCTAGCAAAAACAGCTATAATACTGTAACGCTCTTTATCAAAATGCTACTGCGACTTTATGACTATAAATTTGTTAAACAAAAATAATGACCAATCAAACTTGAACTTAGGTCTCGATGCAGCGCCCACGCCTGCGCAATCGGTAAGTTTGTTCCCTGATAGTACCGATGTCGATTCTAATGCTAGTTCTCAGTCTGAGCCACTACGTCCGCAGTTCTGGTCGCGATTTGCGTTAACAGAACTAAACCATAGCGAGTGGGAAGCGCTGTGCGATGGTTGCGGCAGTTGCTGCTTGATTAAGTACATCGATGAAGATGAATGCGGTAATGTGGATGAAGAGATGGTCGAATATACCGATGTCACCTGCCAGTTGATGGACTGCGCGACAGGATATTGCAGTCACTATGCGACGCGTCAAGAGCATGTGCCAGACTGTATTCAGCTGACTATGGACAACTTGCCCAAGATGATGTGGTTACCATCGCACTGCGCTTATAAGCGTTTGTATAAAGGTCAAAGCTTACCAAGTTGGCATTTATTATTGACTGGGGATGCGGTGGTGACACAACAACAAATGCGCGCTGCCAACGTAGGCGTCGCTGGTCGCTGTGTCACGGAAATCGGTATGTCTGATGAAGAGATGGAAACGCGGGTGGTTAACTGGGTTAATCCTTAGTCTACAGTTAGTTAGATGCTTGAGCAGTAGATTTGGCCTTTGCTTCAGCACTGGCTTGCGAGTTAGCCAATGCTGGTATCGGAATATCTTGACGAATCTGCTGTGAGAATTTACGGCTGTTTTTATCTCTATCGATATCAGAATGTGAGTTGACTTGATTCTCAAAGCCTTTTGCTTTTGGGTTGATATGAGTGCGCTCATACCACGTGTTCATTGACCAAGGCTGGTTGTCTTTTTCGGGTGCCGCATCCAACATGCCTACATCATATAGATAGTTCGGTAACCAACCAGAGACCCAAATCCGATAATCCCATGGCAAACGATCGCCACTGACGATACGCGCCATATAAAAGATAATATTGGTACAGTTGCTGAGCAATGTATTGTACCAAGCAGGTTTAGCGTTCAAATCATCAGCCGCCGTTAGATAAGACTCAAACAGCGACCTCACCTCATGCTGTTGCAAATTGCTAATAGGAAACAGATAAACCTGCTCGCCGCGCGCATTGCTGCGGGTGTAGATAATATCGCGCTCTTCTGCGGCAATCAGGCTCAGCTCATAACGTCGAAAAAACCCAGCCAGCGCTGAAAAAGACTCGCCGTCTTCTTTACGAATTTCAAATGAGAAGGCAAGTGGTCTATCATCTTCAAATCGAAAGCTAACTAAAGTATGAGCGATTAGCGGTCCCATCCAATAAGAGTTGGTCACATCAACGCCGGATAACTTAGACAAATCAATCGTACGGGTATCCCAGTGTTCAATGGCGTCTTCTTCAGTTTGCCAATCAAAGTTACGAACATTGGTTAAAGTAATCAAGTCAGGGTTAGTCGCATCGCGCTCATAGGAGACCCGTTGGTCGACCTCAGCCATCCATTCTCGATTTTGTTTCGGTTCGATAGAAAAGAACCAACCTAGACCTACCAGCCAAACAGCGCCATATACGCCGATAAGCAGCTTAGTTGCTGTGCCTTTGCTAATTGATTTCTTATTAGATAGCGAGTCACTGTGCAATATTTTTGTGACAGTATCCCAATAACGCGTACTTAGCAGCGCAGCTAATATACCTACAATCGCTATTGTCGCAAGCCAAGTCAATACTGAGCTGACGCCGTATTGATACCAAATCGCGAGTAACAACCATAGCGCTGATAACAACAACGTAACAGCAATTAAAAAAGTCACAAGACGCTGGCGCCATGTAGGCTTTGGATGTTTACTATCTGATAGGCTGTTTTTTGATATTTCGCGTTTTAAGTCAACACTTTCTAAACCACGGCTCTCTAAGCCACGACTGTCTGACAGTCGACTGCGTGAACGCGACGAGAGTAAGCGAGAAAAAACGGAACGTAGCGACATAGGGTTTGCTTTGATAAATAAAGGCTTTGACCATAGCAAAGTTTATAACACGCTGACAATACAATTTGAGTGAATTTGTCGTTGAATGTCGGTGAGCCTTGCGATAAAGTGAAGCTAATTTGTACTAGCAAATTTGTTATTCATGCATTAATTAATAACAAACTAGCTGTTTTATTTGCTACTTTTATCCCCATCTAGGCTCTAATTGTTTTTTTATTGAGTATTGTTCGTTTTTCTATTGAATACTATTCTAATTTTTATTAACTAAAGAGGTTAAATCACACCACCATGTCTGACGACACTCCCAGCCCGAGTAGTTGGTCGATGCGCGGCTTAAAACGCTGGCTATCGACCGCCCCCGAAACCCGTGATGAATTGATTCGTCTGGTACAAGACTCGCGCCAGTTTTTAGAGCCTGATACTGTCGATATGTTAGAAGGCGTGCTAGATTTGCCTGCGACACAAGTCCGCGAAATCATGACACCGCGTCCGCAAGTGATTGGTCTGCACGAGAGCACCAGCCTTGCCGAAGTTATGGACATCATTCTTGAGACCACTCACTCGCGCTATCCTGTTTTTGACAGTCAAGATGATGATGCCGTCATCGGTATCTTATTGGCAAAAGACTTGATTCCGATTCTGGTACATATGGTCCGCAACCAAGAAGACAAAATTGACAGTAAGCGTCTCAGAGACTTGGTGCGCCAGCCGTTATATATCAGTGAGACGGCTCGTTCTGATACCTTGCTACGCTCATTGCAGCGCACTCAAGTACATATGGCGATTGTCGTGGATGAGTTTGGTAACTTCGGTGGTGTGGTCACCATGGAAGATTTGTTGGAAGAAATCGTTGGCGACATCGTCGATGAGCATGATGACTTTGATGAAGACAGCGATATAAATAACATTGTCCCTGATCCAGAAAAGCCAAACACATGGCGTGTCCAAGCGTCTACGGTGATTGAAGACTGTAATGATGAGCTGGGTAGCCGTTTTGACGATACCGATGTCGATACGATGGGCGGTCTGGTCATGCAAGCACTTGGCTTCGTTGGTGATCTAGAAGGCGAGAGCGTCGTGATAGATGATTGGAAAATTACCATTACCGATGTAGAAGGGCGATTTATCCAAAATCTAGAGCTGACCAAAACCAATGCTGAGCAACAGATATTGATAGGCAGCCACTAGCTTGCTTATAGTGTCACGATAGTTGGTCAATGAATAAAACTTGTTAGCAAATTCAATAAAAAACACGATGAAAAATCGTGTTTTTTGCTTTCTGCCTTTTGAACCTTAGAATGAGGTTTTAGCTACGCAAATTTACCCACTTGTAGGTTTTGACTGGTATCATGGGTGGGTTTTATTTGTGGCCCTGCATAAAGCATTGTGCAGTCAGGTTTTGCGTGAGTGTTATCTCATCGCTTAGCTGAGAAATTTTAGAAAATATGGTTTTGGATAACTGCTATGCGTCTGTCTACTGTTGATTTACAAAAACGTCTGAATCCCGATAAGCCAAAAGGTTTACACATGGGGTTGACGGTACTAATAGCTTGGCTGGCAGGGGCAGCTTTCATACTCGCGCTCGCGCCTTATGGTATTTGGCCAGTTGCCTTGGTATCACCTGCCATCTTATATGCGTTATTGGTACCAGCGATGACAGGTCGCCGCGCCTTTCTAATTGGTCAAGCCTACGGTACGGGACTGTGGTGTGTTGGCGCGTTTTGGCTATATACCTCGATACACGTTTATGGCGATACGCCTGCATGGCTTGCGCTGATTATGATTGCGCTCATGGGTCTAGGCATGGGACTGTTCCACGGCTTTTTGGCGCTAATTTTTAATCGTGTGGTCGGCAAGCAGCCGTTATCTTTTGCTGCCCTGTGGATACTTCAAGAGTGGATGAAAACTTGGCTGTTTACTGGTTTTCCTTGGCTATTCGTCGGTTACGCGTTTACTGAACAGTATTGGCTGTCTTCGCTCGCGCCTGTGGCTGGTGTCTTTGCGGTTTCTTTCGTAGCCGTACTATTAGCTGCCAGTATCGTTGAGCTATTGCGTCGCCGCGGTGGCTATATGATTCCATCGATAGCCTTGCTAATCATTAGTAGCACGCTATGGTTGATCAACCCGCAGTGGACCAAACCAAAAGGCACTCCTGATTTATCAGTATCTTTGATTCAGGGTAATATCCCGCAAGACCTAAAATGGCTCACTGAGTATCAGATTGAGACGCTAAAAATCTATGCAACGTTGACTCGTGATGAGTGGGGACGTGACATCGTGCTGTGGCCTGAATCGTCGATTCCTATGTTTCAGACAGAAGCTGTTGGGTTTATCAGTGAAATGGTCGCGATGGCCAAAGAGACTGACACGACATGGGTGACAGGTATTCCTTATAAGGATGAAGCAGCGTTTGATGCCAGTACAGATAAATATCCGCCGTTCTACAATAGCGTGGTAGCGCTAGGGGCACAGGCAGAAGGGCTTTATAAAAAGCAACGTCTGGTGCCATTTGGAGAATATATTCCATTCCAAGGCGTGCTCGATATTCTGCCTAATCTGGCAGGTAGCCAAGACATTATGAGCTATAGTCGCGGCAGTGATCAGCAGTCGCCGCTGCGTGTGCGAGGCCATAACTTGGGTGCGGCTATTTGCTATGAAGTCGCGTATCCAGATACCACGCGCAAAAACGCGATTGGCACGGACTTCTTATTAACCATCTCAAACGATGCTTGGTTTGGTACGTCGGCAGGCCCGCTACAGCATCTACAGATGGTACAGATGCGCGCGTTAGAAAATGGTCGCTGGTTTATGCGTGCGACCAACACAGGGGTGACAGCTATTATCGATCATAAAGGTCGTATCGTAGAACGTGCACCGCAGTTTGAACGTACTGTATTGCGCGGTAATATTCAGGCGCGAGTTGGCAATACGCCGTTCATGCGCTTTGGTCAATATCCTATTTTATTTATCATGGCACTGTTGCTGATACTTAGCTATTTGGGTAAGCGTCCGAAGACTCCAGTACGTTTGGTTAAGTAGTATTGTTAAGTAAGATGTGACGATAGCGAATAATAGATAACTGATTAGGTAGTTAGCTGTCACAAGTGTCAAAAATGAATATTTAAATTGTGGATAATAAACCCTTTAAATACTTAAGGGTTTTCACAAATCAGTATAAATTGCGATATAATAGGTCAATATTTCAAATATTTTGTGCAAGGTGGATAAGGTATGTCAGAAGGTATCGTTAATAACAATCCAAAAAAAGAGCTGTTATTCGCTTTAGGTGGCATTGCCATGTTCTTAGGTATTGTCTTACTTATTGGTGTTTCTGCATTTTTGCGTCCAGCAGGCGAGCATATCACTGCTGAGACAACTGAAGCATCAGCTGCGGCAGATGAAGCAGAAGCTACTGCTACTGAAGAAGAAGCGGCTCCAGCCGATGCAGAAGCTGCAACAACAGAAGAAGCGTCAGATGCTACAGCACCTGATACTGCAGCAGATGCAACCGTAACACCAGCGTCAGATGCGGATAGTGCAGTTGTTACCGCAGAAGCTGGTACAGCAACGGCCTCTGGTACTGTAAGTCAAGCCGCTGTTGCTGATGCTGATTTGACAGCTGAGCAAGCGGATGGTGATGTAGATGCTGGGAATGCTGGCGACGCTACTGATGAGACCGCAGCACAGTAAGCTGTAGTATGACTATGTAAATGATCTAAAATAGTGCTACTCGATTGTTAAATGAGCTGCATTATGAAGTCTGTATCAACAGTGCTATAAGCATAATATTACTGTCTTAGATACCCATAAAAAGAGTCCGTTCTCAACTATTGAGAGCGGGCTTTTTTTATAGGTATTTGTGTAATTTTTGACCAATTTTTTCTTTACTTGATTATAGCCAAGTGAAACAATGTTCCGCCTATATGACCGTCCATCTGGATAATCAGGGGGTTGGTCATTACAAATATGATCTTTAAAGGAATAAAGTTATGGGCACAGAAACAAATTCGGGGGCTAGTGCAGCAGAGCTAGAAGCACTAGACAATGGCTTTATGGGACATCCTGCGCCCTTACGCTCATTGTTTTTTACCGAAATGTGGGAGCGATTCTCCTATTATAGTATTCGTCCACTATTAGTTTTATTTATGGTGGCAACAGTGAGCAGTGGCGGTTTTGGCTTCGATGAAGTCACCGCTTCTGCTATTTATGGTATCTTTGCGGGTTCGTTATACTTAGCAGCAGTACCAGGTGGTTGGCTAGCAGATAACTGGCTAGGTCAAGAGCGGGCGTTGTGGTGGGGCAGTATTATTATTGCCCTTGGTCACTTGTGTATCGCGCTTTCAGCGATGTTTGGTATGACGCTGTTCTTCGTTGGTTTAATCTGTATTGTCTTAGGTTCAGGGTTATTTAAGACCTGTATCTCAGTGATGGTCGGTGCCTTGTATCCTAAAGGCGACTCTCGCCGTGATGGCGGTTTCACCTTGTTTTACATGGGTATTAACATCGGTGCGTTACTAGCGGCACTTATCGTTGGCGTATTCAAAGAAAAAGGCATGTGGCATGTCGGCTTTGGCGTTGGTGGTCTGGGTATGCTGGTTTCATTACTGATCTATCGTTTTGTCGCGCAAAAGAACTTAACGCGTTATGCACGCGCTAAAGGTATTTCTGCTGAGTGGGAAAAATCTAACGACCATTACAAAAACATCGGTCGCTGGGTTGGTGGTTTTGTCGCCTTGCTAGTAGCCGCAGTGCTATTAGTATCTACTGGCATGATATCGTTCAATCCTGAGATGGTTGCAGAGTATATGACGTATATCATTGCTGCAGTGGTCATCTTGTATTTCGCTATTATGTTTATCTCACCGCGATTAGATAAGACGGATAAACTACGTTTGTTAATTTGTTTTGTCTTAATCATTGGCTCGACGCTGTTTTGGTCAAGCTTTGAGCAGCAGCCAACGTCTTTTAACTTATTTGCCGATCGTTATACCGATCTGAATGTTTTAGGGTTTGAGATACCAAGTATTTGGTTCCAGTCATTGAACCCACTATTTATTTTGATATTGGCACCTATCATTAGCATCATCTGGGTCAAGCTTGGTAACCGCGGTCTTGAGCCTAGTAGTATGGCTAAGTTTGCACTCGGTATGCTACTGGCAGCCGCAGGTTTTGCCTTGATGATTTTTGCCTCTAAAAGCATTTTAGCGCCTGGTGCTGGCTTGGCATCACCACTATGGTTGGTGGGTAGTTTATTATTATTGACGCTAGGTGAGTTAGCATTAAGCCCAGTTGGGTTGTCTGCCATGACTAAGCTAGCGCCAGAGGGTATGCAAGGGCAAATGATGGGGCTGTTCTTCGCTTCTATCGCTATGGGTAACTTGGTTGCCGCCTTCTTCGGTGGGCATGTATCAGCTGATAAAATCGAAGGCTTACCAAGTCTATTTACCACCATGACCATCTTCTTGGTAGTGACCGCTGTACTATTATTGATACTAGCAAAACCTATCAATAAAATGCTTAAAGAAAGCGAGCGTGAGAAACAACTGGCCAAGCAATAAGATAGTCTGATGTACATTTGTGATTAACAACAGCACAAGTGACATATGATGAGACGTGTTACCATTACTGGTAGCACGTTTTATTATTTTAGTTAATGAGATATTTGGCACAAGCCATTGAAAGCTTACTATCTGCCCAAACATCTAATGATAGGGCACTGTGAACCCCAGTGACGCAATATTAATCTCAATTTTTTATTCTCAATAAGTAGAAGTAATTACCCAAACAAACATAATTAGATAGCTAAATAAGTAGACTGTTTGCTTGAACAATTGCTATCAATGATAGATATCTTATTAAAACTAAAGCGGTATCAACAACTCAAACAAGACGACTATTAGAACAAGACGATTGTAAATAATCGCGCCGTCATCATATTTTTATAACCTCTATAAGGACACATTCAATGAATAAACAAGCCATTCACGAACGTATTGCTAACTTACGCAGCACCTTAGCCGCGCAAGATCTCACCGCAATCATCGTACCGTCTGCTGATCCACATTTATCTGAATATCTACCAGAATACTGGCAAGCACGCTTATGGCTGTCAGGGTTTACCGGTTCTGTCGGCACGCTGGTTGTGACTGCTGATTTTGCAGGTCTATGGACGGATAGCCGTTATTGGGTACATGCTGCCGAACAGCTAGAAGGCACAGGTATTACTTTAGAAAAGCTTGCGCCAGGTCAGCCAAATCATATCGACTGGCTAGCCGAGCATTTGCAAGAAGGGGATAGCGTAGCAGTGGATGGCAATGTGTTATCTATCGCTGAGCAAGATCGCCTGTTAAATGCTTTTGATGCTAATGATATTACTTTGATCACTGAGCGTGATGTGCTGACAGAGATTTGGACAGATCGTCCAGCACTACCAGCGGCCAAATTATACGCTCATGATGAGCAGTTCCTTGCTCAGTCTGCCACATCAAAGCTGGCTGCAGTACGCGAAGGCATGGCAGAAGCAGGTGCGACCCATCATTTACTCTCAAGTCTAGACGATATCGCTTGGTTGACAAACTTACGCGGCGCTGATGTTGATTATAATCCGGTATTCTTGTCACATATGTTGATTGATGCCGATAAAGCAACGTTGTTTGTTGATATTAATAAAGTAAGCGAAGATATTGCACAAAGTCTAAAAGACAGTGGTATCACATTGGCTGATTATTCTGCTGTGCAAGAGGCATTGAGTGCATTAACGCCAGACGATTTATTATTGTTAGATCCGAGCAAAGTCGCAGTAGGTACGCTCTCAAAAATGGCAGATGATGTTGGCTTTATTGAGCAAATGGCACCTAGTACATTACTCAAATCTGTAAAGTCAGATGCAGATATCGATCATGTGCGTGAAGCGATGCGTCAAGATGGCGCTGCTTTGGCTGAGTTTTTTGCGACATTTGAGCAGCGTCTAGCAAAAGGCGAGCGTCTAAGTGAACTAGATGTTGATAGCATGCTGATAGACGTGCGCAGTCGTCAGCCGCATTATGTCTCGCCAAGCTTCCCAACCATTGCAGGCTTTAATGAAAATGGCGCATTGCCACATTACCGTGCGACACCAGAAAAATTCAGCTACCTTGATGTGACCGAGGGCGAAGGCGGATTGCTACTGATTGACTCAGGCGCACAATATCAAAACGGTACGACTGATATCACCCGTGTCGTCGGTATTGGACAAGTTACTGCTGAGCATAAACGCGACTTTACGATTGTGCTAAAAGCCCACATTGCGCTGGCTCGTGCCCATTTCCCTGATGGTATCGCCTCACCGTTGATCGATGCTATTTGCCGTGCGCCATTGTGGCAAGCACAGATGGACTATGGTCATGGTACGGGTCACGGTGTTGGGTATTTCTTGAATGTACACGAAGGCCCACAAGTCATCGCCTATAGCGCAAGCACACCAAAAGAGCGCGCGATGAAAGAAGGTATGATTTCTAGTAATGAGCCAGGTCTATACCGCGAAGGTAAATGGGGTATTCGTATCGAGAACTTGGTAGTAAATACGCCAGTTGCTAAGCTTACTGAGACAGAGTTTGGTGGTTTCTTGAACTTTGAGACCATCACTTACTGCCCAATCGATACGCGTCTGATTGAGCCATCGTTGTTGGACCAAACCGAGATTGATTGGTTAAATGACTATCATAGCCAAGTCTTCGCAGAGCTAAAAGATCGTGTCGAAGGTGCAGCGCTTGAGTGGTTGACTGAACGTACCAAAGCCATTTAATACTAAGCTCAAAACATTAACTAAAAGCACTAAAAAGCCCCGTAAATAATTTACGGGGCTTTTTAGTGCTCGTTATTTATTACTTACTACTTACTACTGAGCAGCTGTTTCTAAATATACGTCTAACACTGAAAAATAATCACTATTAGTGGATGCTTTTCTTAGCAGCTTCATTATTAGTAGTTGAATCACTCTGCTCGCTAAAGTGTTGAGTGACCTCAGCACGTAGCCAAGACTTTAGGTTTTCAGACATCAGCATCATTTGCTCGCTTAAATAGTCATCGACCTGTGTTTCTAGCTCTCGGATTAGCTGTTGATGTGTTGCATCTAGCTTCGCGTCTTTTAAGGCCAAATTAATCGCTGCACTGGCTTTATTATTAATATCTTTAATGTGGTTATCGCTAAGCGTATGTGCCTGTTCGCTAATGGTTTTGTGATCAGCATTTTTACTATCGCTAGTATTGCCTTCAGTATTTACGACTTCTAATGCCGCTTTTTCAGTCTTTGCACTAGAATTATCAGTAACAGCGCTATCTGTCACGACTTTATCTGTGTTTGATTTGGCTACGTCGGTAGCAGCTATTTCTTTGTCGTTGTCTGTCTCTAACACGGGTTGCTTATTTTTTTCTTGTTCTTTTTGAGTCGCTTCTGCCTTGCGTGTGGCTTCTTCTGTTTCTTTTTGCTTCTGCTCTTCTTTTAGCTTTTGTTTTGCAGCGGCCGCGTCTTCTTGCTCTTGTTTGTCCGTGATTGCTTTAGCAATGGCTTGCTCAGCATTGTAGTTGTCGTATAGCTCGTCTACATGCGCATCTAAGTCATGGGTATTAAAAGTGAAGTCTTCAAATGAGGTGTCAGATTGCAGCAGAGTAGTGATGTCTTTTAGTTCTTGGGTAATCGCTGCGCGTACTGGCTCAGGTGCACACGTCCAGCGTTGATAAAACTGATGGGAAAATGAGTAGCTTGACATGGTATCTTCCATAAATGTTCCAAAAATTACCCCTTATCATACGCAAGTACGATAAGGGGCTGCAAGTGGACAAACGTAGCAAATCTGACACCAACGTTACAACGCATTCATTACCATGCGCTGCGAGGTAGTTGGGTGGCTGTTATTGACTGACAGGCCAGCGAGCAAATACCAATGAGCCATTGGTACCACCAAAGCCAAAGCTGTTGGATACTGCATACTGCAAGTTATCAACTTTGCGTGATTGATTAGCCACATAATCAAGGTTACAGTTGTCTTCGACATCCTCTAGATTGATCGTAGGTGGTACATGCTGATGCTGTAGGGCTAATACTGTAAAGATAGCTTCAACTCCACCAGCGGCACCAAGTAAGTGACCGGTCATCGACTTGGTTGAGCTGACTAAGATGCTGTCTTTTACAGGAGAGAACACAGTTTCGATAGCAATAGACTCAGCCACGTCACCCGCAGGGGTACTGGTACCATGAGCGTTGACATAACCGACGCTTGATGACTCGATACCAGCATCGTTGAGTGCATTTTGCATCGCTCTTGCCGCACCGCTACCGTCTTCTGGTGGTGCAGTAATATGACTGGCATCATCACTCATACCAAACCCGACTAATTCTGCCAATATCGTTGCACCACGTGCTTTAGCATGAGCAAGGCTTTCTAATACCACCACACCAGCACCATCACCAAGGACAAACCCGTCACGACCTTTATCAAATGGACGTGAGGCTTTGGTTGGCTCGTCATTGCGCGTAGATAGTGCATGCATAGCACTAAATCCAGCTATACCAAGTGGGCTAGAACCCTTTTCACTACCGCCTGCCAACATAACGTCAGCATCACCGTAAGCAATCAAACGAGCAGCAAGACCCATAGCATGAGTCGCCGTGGTACAAGCCGTTGATGTCGCAAGGTTTGGGCCTTTTAACTTATGCTTAATCGCTACTAGTCCAGCGGCCATATTGACGATAGAGCCTGGGATAATAAAAGGTGAGACTTTGCCCGCGCCTTTTTCGTGTAGGGTATCACGGCTGTTTTCGATTGTTTGGATACCGCCAATACCTGAACCTAAAATGATACCAAAGCGATCTTGGTCAACACCTTGTACAGGCGCATCAGCAGCACTGATTTCCTCGATAAAACCAGCGTGCTTTAGGGCCATGGCAGAAGCGGCAACCCCATAATGCATGAACTCATCATAGCGACGCGCATCTTTAGCATTCATATATTGCTTGGCATCAAAATCTTTGATCACGCCTGCGATTTGCGCACGGTAGCCTGTGGCATCGAAATGCGTAATCGGTGAGATACCACTCTCGCCATTGAGCAATTTGGTCCATGAGCTATCGACGTCTAGACCGAGCGGCGTAATGGCGCCCATACCTGTGACTACCACACGCGTATCATCAGAACGCTCGTAGTGAGGTGGTTTTTGACGCGATTTATGTACAGGTGCTGCAGTCATATTATTTGTGTCATCAGTGGTGGCTTGGTCGATAGGTGAACTACTATTCTGGCTCATGCGATATATCCTATACTTACAGGTCCTAAGAGGATGGCGTTTCAAAAGTCATTATAAAACACATAGGTGCACGTATGTAAACTAAAATTTAACTGGTCAGGCAAAACATACTTGACCCAATACCACGCCTTTATTTGCACCAGTTACCGCTGATAAATTACCAGTTTCACCCATCAATGTTTGTCTAGCCAACCATGCAAAAGCAACGGCCTCTACCCATGTTGGCGCAAGCCCTAAATGTTCAGTGGTTTTTACTGTGCAATAGGGTAGATGTGCTTGCAAGCGTGTCATTAAATAGTCATTCAATGCGCCGCCACCGCAAACATAGACCGAGCTGTTTTTGGCAGGGCTGACAAACATATTGATTTGCGTACTGGCACTGATAGCGGTTAACTCAGTTAAAGTTGCTTGCACATCGGCGGCTGAATAACTGATGTTAGCATTGGCTTGTTCAAAAGCCTGTAGCTCATCTTGCAGCCAAGTTAAATTAAAGTCCTCACGACCTGTGCTTTTTGGATGAGACTGAGCAAAAAATGGATGTGCCAAAAGTTGCTGTAATAATGGTTCAATGAGGGTTCCAGACTGCGCCCAAGTGCCACTTGCGTCATAGGTATTGTCGGTATGCAATGAGGTCCACGCATCCAATAATAAGTTGGCAGGCCCAGTATCGTAACCAACAACTTGAACTTCTTCATTGGCTGGCAAGACGGTTATATTGGCAATGCCGCCTAAGTTTAATAGCACACGGGTACTATCAGGATTGGCAAATAGTGCCTGATGAAACGCAGGTACCAACGGCGCACCTTGACCACCAACTGCCATGTCACGACGTCGGAAATCATTGACCACGCTGATGCCTGTGCGCTCAGCGATGATATTGGCATCGACCAGTTGTAAGCTAAAACCCATCTGCGGGCGATGGCGTACGGTTTGTCCATGACAGCCAATCGCTAACACTGACTCGGGATCGGTATTTGATTGCTGCAATAGCGTATTGACCACTTCACTCGCGAACTCAGCATACGCGCGACTTGCCCAGCCGAACCAATCCAACTCACTGCTTGGTTCATCAGCCTCTAGTACGAGTTGATTCACACCATTCGGCTGACACAATGCCAATAGTACTTCACGCAGACGTGGCGGAAAATCTTGGCTATAGGTTGCAAGCAGTCGCATCGGCGGTTGAGTGTTATCTTCGTTGCTTATCTCAGGATTAAACTGACAAAGAACCGCATCCATACCGTCCAAACTGGTGCCAGACATCATACCGATATATAAGCCATCATCGAAGCTTTCAAATACGGTTTGCTCAAGGGCATCCGTTAGGGTGGCATAGTTCGAATTATCAGAGGTCAAATCATCAATATCGTCTGAACTGTTATCCAAACCATTATTCATAAGCAAGTCTGCGAGAGCATTATGGTCAGTATCAGCAATCGATGCGGGGTTGGTCATGGCAATTTACCTTAAAAAACGCTAGTATATCCGTCAAATTCTAGCATTTTTTCTGACCTTTTGAGGTTCTAAACTTCCTAAGGTGTTGAGCCAGTAACCGTCATTCATAAAAATCCCAATTAAAGTGATATATAGAGAGCATCATGACCAATCAAACTTACACCCTAGAAGAACAACTGGCCCTTATTCAGCGCGGTACGCAAGAGATATTATCTGAAGATGACTTAGTGGCTAAGCTAAAGCTCAATCGTCCATTACGTATCAAGGCTGGCTTTGATCCTACCGCACCAGATCTGCATTTGGGTCACACAGTATTGATCAATAAGCTTAAGCATTTTCAAGATTTGGGTCATGAGATTTATTTTTTAATCGGCGATTATACCGCCAAGATTGGTGACCCTTCTGGCAAAAACAGCACACGTCCACCGTTGACCGATGAGCAAATCAAAGCCAACGCAACGACTTATGCTGAGCAAGTATTCAAAATATTGGACAAAGAAAAGACTCACGTAGTCTTTAACTCTGAGTGGTTCAATGACATGAGCGCCGCTGATATGATTCAGCTAGCCAGTCAGCAAACCGTCTCGCGTATGCTTGAGCGTGATGATTTTTCAAAACGCTATGCATCACAAACGCCCATCTCAATCCATGAGTTTCTTTATCCGTTAGTACAAGGCTACGACTCTATCGCCCTAAAAGCCGATGTTGAGCTTGGTGGTACTGATCAGACCTTTAACTTGCTAATGGGTCGCACGTTGCAAGGACGCTATGGCCAAGAGCCGCAAGTTTGTATCACCGTGCCAATCTTAGAGGGGCTGGATGGTGTCAATAAAATGTCCAAATCACTGGGCAACTATGTCGCTATCTATGATGCACCAGGCACCATGTATCAAAAAATCCTGTCTATGCCGGACACACTAATCCATCGTTACTTTGAGTTCTTAAGCTTTAAGCCAATGGAAGAAGTCGAAGCTTTATTGGCGGAGATGAAAGAGGGTCGTAACCCACAAGAAATCAAACGTATCTTAGCTGAAGAATTAATCGAACGTTTCCATGATGTTGATGCAGCGGCAAATGCGCATAAATCTGCCGGTAACGTCTTAGCAGATGGCGAGCTACCAGTTGATTTGCCAGAAGTGACATTAACGCTTGAAGAAGGTCAAGAGGCCTTGTTTATCACACAGGTATTAAACCAAGCAGGTTTGACTAAAAATAGTGCAGCGGCAAAAGACATGATTAAGCGCAACGCAGTCAAAGTCGATGGCGAAGAGGTCAATGCTGGCTTTAGCTTGACCTCAGGTCAAACGGTCGTAATTCAAGCAGGCAAAAAGGCTTATGCGAAAGTGACAGTCGGTTAGATAATCTATAAAAATGATTAAAAGTGAGGTCGGCAGTCATTGTCGACCTTTTTTATGAAGCGATAATTAGTAGCCATTTTTAATAGTAGGAGTTTGCTATGACTAAAACCATCCACCAAGGCATTTACCGCCATTATAAAGGTAGCTTGTATCAAGTATTGCATACGGCGCAGCATTCAGAAACCGAAGAATCGCTAGTGGTATATCGTTGCTTATATGGTGAGTATGGCGTGTGGGTTCGCCCATTAGACATGTTCGCTGAGACAGTCACGGTTGATGGTAAGGAAATACCACGCTTTGAATTGATTAAACTATTGAATGATTAATACTTAGCCAATGATTTAGATTGAATTTAGCGCAAAAAAACGACCCGTTGAGGTCGTTTTTTTTGTGCATTATTAAAAACCCATCATTAAGCGTTCAGAAACTCTTTCAATACTTTATAAAAACTAACTGGTGCATCCATCGGTACAGCATGGCCCGATGTTGGCAAAATAATACTGTGCGCATTGGGCAGCAGAGTGGTCAAACGCTGTTGCCACTCTGCATTATATAACTGCGAGCGCGCACCAATCAGTAAGGTAGTCGGAATATTGACCGTTGGCAAAACGTCTCGATAATCGTAGGGCAGCGCAACATAAGCAGATAGGCAACGCAGTTTATGTTGCCAAGTCGCGTGTTCCATTAATGAGATTTTGTGCGGTGCCCGATAACTGAGGGCTTTTACTAATAATTGCGAAGGTTTGCGACTGACAGAGAGCAGAGAAAAAGAGCGCTCCATGTCTAATAAGCTTACTTTTAATTGATAGGGCAGGTGACGGAAGTCAACCACTTGCTCGGCTTGTAGATAAGGAGCAGTATCGGTAATTAGCTGTGTAAATTGCGCAAACAATTCGGTTTGTCGGGTACCAAATACACCGCCACCTTGCCAGTCTGGCTGATTATGAATAATCGGTGCTTGATCAATGTTCAGATAGTGACTCACGCGCTGAGTACCAAAGCGCTGAAAATATGCCCACATGACCAATGCCCCCATCGATATCGCGGCCACAGGAAAAGCCTCAACACCAGTTTCTTTGCTCACGTATTCAAACACACCTTGGGTATCCTGTGCATATTGCTCAATAAAATCAAACGTTGGTAAAGTCAGATGACTGGCCAAACCAAAACCTCTAAAATGCGGCAAGTAAAAGCAGTAGTGCTGAATGAGCGGTAAAATAAATGGCAAAAATTGCCTCGCATCCATACCAAAAGCGTGCATTAATAGGACAGGTTTACCTTTGCCGATGACAGAGACTGGCAGCAACGTTCCATCAGCTGTTTGGACAGTAATGGTCTTTAGCTGGTAGGGAGGAAGAAAGGGTATGAGGTCTTTTTTCATAGAGTGATATCTCTTTGATTTTTAAGCTGTCTCGGTCAATTTAGCTAAGAGAATATTGCGGTAGAGTACACCGCTACAAAACAGTTATACCGCGAATAAAAGACTGCTATATTAAAGCTATCACCTGACCATAGCATAGAATTTGGCTAAGGGTAAAAGTTAACAGTGAGACTATACCAGTGCTATGTAGGGGCTGAAAATTATCGTTGAGGATACAAGTGCATGAGTAGATCAACATTACCATTACTCGATAGTAGCCTATATCCACAAGTGTGGCAGCAGCAGACATTTGCCAGTCCGCAAGCGCTTTTACTGTCGATGTTATCTGCTACTTTGAGTAAGGATGTCACAATTGATGCTAGTGCTTTTACCAAGCAGTTATTGGCAGACGATGTCTATCAAGAATGGATTAACACCACGGTGTTTGGGCGTTATTTGCATCGTAACTTTACCGCATTTTATCAGCAGACAGAAGACAGTTTTAACACAGACATGCCCGCATTGTTCCGACAAGAACTAGTACGCCATGCGCAGTATTTACCATTAGGTCAGGTATTGTTTTTTGCAGGAGATATACTCAAAAATGTACGACAGACTAAGACGTTAACCACGACGGTAAATCCAGCGACTGCAATCATAAATGCTCAGACAATATCCCATAATCTGGCACAAAAGCTGTCCGTGAGTAATTCAAGGTTAATCATTAATCAGATAACCATCACTGGTAAGCAAGTATTGGGGTTTGCCATACGTCATAATAAGCGCACTAGTGAACGTCTGCGTAACGAAGTGCTGATTTTGGACTTTCAGAATTTGCGTTTGGTCAATGAGCAAGCTATTGAAGACATAAAAAAAAGCAATATAGATGACTCTATATTGCTTCGATCGTATGAGATACGCTAACAGGTTCGGTATTGATAAGTGATATATCGATAATCAATATCGATACTATAACTAGCCGAGCAGTTAATATTAACTTTGCTTGGCAATCGTCAGTCCATTATAAGTCTGGGCAACTGGCATTACTTCTAAACGGTTGACGTTAATATGAGCAGGTGATTCGATTAACCATAACAAAATATCACCGATATCTTCACCTGTCATGGTTTTAAAGCCATCATACACCTTTGCCGCTTTGTCATCGTCACCGTGATAGCGCACGTTTGAAAACTCAGTGCCAGCAACGTTGCCAGGTTCAAGATTGGTCACACGCACTTGAGTACCAATCAGATCCGCTCGCAAGTTTAAGCTGAACTGTTTTACAAATGCTTTAGTTGCGCCGTAAACATTGCCACCAAAGTAAGGCCAGCTACCAGCAATCGAACCGACATTGATGACATAACCACTGTCACGCTCAACCATCGCTGGCAAGACCGCATGGGTTAACGCCATCAAGCCCTTAACATTGGTATCAGTCATACGCATCCAGTCATCAAGACTGGCCTTGTGAGCAGGCTCTGTACCCAGTGCCAATCCTGCATTATTGACCAAGACATCGATTTGTTTAAAGTCATCAGGCAAGTCAGCAATGATTTGTGGGATAGAAGCTGTATCACTCACATCCATAACCACGGGTAAAAAAGCCTCACCTAAAATTTCTGCCAAAGCATTCAGTTTATCAAGGCGTCTGGCGCAACCAATCACGCGATGACCGTTAGCAACCAAACGCTCTGCCAACGCTTTACCAAACCCCGCGCTTGCTCCTGTAATCAATACATTCATGATCTGTCCTTATTATTGATACTGTCTGCTGTTGCCATAGTTTTGATGATGGCTTTGTTTACCCTAATGCGACTTATCTATTGGATAACTGCTTACCAAAGATTTTATCACCAGCATCGCCTAGACCTGGGATGATGTA
Organism: Psychrobacter sp. 1Y6; assembly: GCF_052258385.2. Classification (NCBI taxonomy): domain Bacteria; kingdom Pseudomonadati; phylum Pseudomonadota; class Gammaproteobacteria; order Moraxellales; family Moraxellaceae; genus Psychrobacter; species Psychrobacter sp. 1Y6. Next base: position 300,533 of record NZ_JBQQEW020000001.1, read on the forward strand.
GCCGTGCTCATCCAAATGGCTGTCTAATGCAGCGGTATAGATAGTCACGTCAGGATGCGCTTCGTTTACTAAACGTACACCTTCAGGTGCAGCCACCAATACCAATGCTTTAATATTAGTACAGCCATTTTTCTTTAGCATCTCGATGGTCGCAACCATTGATCCGCCTGTGGCTAGCATTGGATCAATGATCAGCGCAGGACGTTTGTCCATGTGACTGACAAATTTTTCAAAGAACGGTACTGGCTGCAACGTTTCTTCATCACGTTGTAGGCCGACCACAGAAATCTTAGCAGTAGGGATCAAGTCGAGCACCCCATCAAGCATACCGATACCTGCGCGTAAAATCGGTACGATCGTCGCCGTCTTACCGATGATTTGCTCACCAGTGATTTCGCCACACCAGCCTTCCATTGGGAAAGTTTCGATTTCAAAATCACGGCTTGCTTCATAAGCCATCAAGCGTGCAAGCTCTTTGGTCAATGTACGAAATTTATAAGTACTACAGTCTTTTTCGCGCATAAGGCTGAGTTTATGACGGACTAGTGGATGATCGATTACCGTAATTTTTAAATCGCTGTTTAAGTCACTCATAAGTACTCTCTTGGTTTCTTGTCTGATGCTTGCGCAGTTACTGCGGTTGCTATTAGTATAAAAGATACAAACACTTACCGCACTTTAACCATATCTTCAGCTTATAAATAGTAAAGTTAAATCCTTCACAATCAAGCTAATAAACTACTTTACGACAGTGCTCATTTATCGCAATGACAATATTTGCGTTCACAGCTGCCATCAAAGCCTAAGCAATTCAGGCTAAGTAAAATGATATCAGGCTATTTAAGTCAACTGATTGAACCGACTAATTTTGACTATATAACGTGATTATAAGTGAGGTAGTGTTTAGACTTGCTATGATACCAAAAAAACCGCTTTTCTGATGAAGAATATCATGACTATAAAAACACCAAGCACTCAAAAAACCACTGATACTGAATCGAAATTGTCTAATGACAAAGCCACAGAGCTTGAAACTCACCCCTTTGAGCCTGTCTTACCGCCCAATTCAACGGTCATGATGATGGGTACGTTTCCACCGACTGCTGATAAATGGGCAATGAGCTTTCATTATCCTAATTTTTATAATGATATGTGGCGGATATATGGCCGAGTGTTTTTTGACGATGCTGACTACTTTAGAATAGGCGATGAGAAGCGCTTTGACCCTGAGCGCATTCGAGATTTTATGTTTGAACGTGGCATTGCTTCTTGTCCGACAGTAAAGCAGGCCATTCGTGAGACGGGTAACGCTTCAGATAAAAATCTAACAGTAGTCACACCTGTTGATCTAGATGTTATCTTACCGCAAGTGCCAAAGGTAAAGTCATTATTTACGACAGGAGGCAAGGCGACCGAGGTACTGCTTGGGTTATTAGACGAGCCAATTGCCAAATCAAAACATCCAAAAACCAATCAAAGTATGGATTACCCTTATCAATGGCAAAGTACAGATAATCAGAAAGCTGATGTGAATAATCTAACCCTATATAGGTTACCGTCGACCTCACGTGCCTATCCGTTATCGTTGGATAAGAAAGTAGCGGCGTATAAAGCGTTTTTTGAAAAAATGGGTAAGTTATAAAGTGCAACTAGAGAAGTGGTTGCACTAATAGACGATAAAGCTCAGAGATAGTAAAAGGTATTTATCTAGTAAAGCTGAACGTTTTTGATGTTAGAAAGTACAGTAAATAGCACATTTATAATCAGTTTCTACACCTATTAAAATTAGTTAAATCATAACCCATTGAAAAAAATACAGATTTATTCATCTACTAAAATAAGATTAAAAACATTAATAAAACGGGTTGACACAAAAGATAAACCGTCTATAATACGCACCTCATCAAGACGAGCTGGAAGTAGCTAGTGTGTGATTACACATTAATAACCCAGTCAACTTGTTGAAACAAATTAAAAAAAGAAGTTGACAGACTATTAAAACATGATATGATGGTCAGCTCGCTAAATAGGATAAGCCACATTGGTTGACTTGTTTAGTTTGAAATACTAGCACTGGACGACAGTGTCAGACATTATTTAAAAGCATAACTAAAGAACAACTTGTGTGGATTTTTGCTGATTCAGAATGCTAAAAAATAAAGTTGACTATCTTTTCTTTTCGGGAAGATTATTAACTATAAAAATTATCATTTAAGACAGCAGAAAAACTCAAAGTTAATTCATTACGAACATAATTTTTAGCGATTTTGCCAGATTAGATGAGCCAAGTTTAGAAGCTTCTTTAAAGAGCTTCATAGCAAGATTAAACTGAAGAGTTTGATCATGGCTCAGATTGAACGCTGGCGGCAGGCTTAACACATGCAAGTCGAGCGGAAACGATGGTAGCTTGCTACCAGGCGTCGAGCGGCGGACGGGTGAGTAATACTTAGGAATCTACCTAGTAGTGGGGGATAGCACGGGGAAACTCGTATTAATACCGCATACGACCTACGGGAGAAAGGGGGCAGTTTACTGCTCTCGCTATTAGATGAGCCTAAGTCGGATTAGCTAGATGGTGGGGTAAAGGCCTACCATGGCGACGATCTGTAGCTGGTCTGAGAGGATGATCAGCCACACCGGGACTGAGACACGGCCCGGACTCCTACGGGAGGCAGCAGTGGGGAATATTGGACAATGGGGGAAACCCTGATCCAGCCATGCCGCGTGTGTGAAGAAGGCCTTTTGGTTGTAAAGCACTTTAAGCAGTGAAGAAGACTCTTCGGTTAATACCCGGAGACGATGACATTAGCTGCAGAATAAGCACCGGCTAACTCTGTGCCAGCAGCCGCGGTAATACAGAGGGTGCAAGCGTTAATCGGAATTACTGGGCGTAAAGCGAGCGTAGGTGGCTTGATAAGTCAGATGTGAAATCCCCGGGCTTAACCTGGGAACTGCATCTGAAACTGTTAGGCTAGAGTAGGTGAGAGGGAAGTAGAATTTCAGGTGTAGCGGTGAAATGCGTAGAGATCTGAAGGAATACCGATGGCGAAGGCAGCTTCCTGGCATCATACTGACACTGAGGCTCGAAAGCGTGGGTAGCAAACAGGATTAGATACCCTGGTAGTCCACGCCGTAAACGATGTCTACTAGTCGTTGGGTCCCTTGAGGACTTAGTGACGCAGCTAACGCAATAAGTAGACCGCCTGGGGAGTACGGCCGCAAGGTTAAAACTCAAATGAATTGACGGGGGCCCGCACAAGCGGTGGAGCATGTGGTTTAATTCGATGCAACGCGAAGAACCTTACCTGGTCTTGACATATCTAGAATCCTGCAGAGATGCGGGAGTGCCTTCGGGAATTAGAATACAGGTGCTGCATGGCTGTCGTCAGCTCGTGTCGTGAGATGTTGGGTTAAGTCCCGCAACGAGCGCAACCCTTGTCCTTAGTTACCAGCGGGTTAAGCCGGGAACTCTAAGGATACTGCCAGTGACAAACTGGAGGAAGGCGGGGACGACGTCAAGTCATCATGGCCCTTACGACCAGGGCTACACACGTGCTACAATGGTAGGTACAGAGGGCAGCTACACAGCGATGTGATGCGAATCTCAAAAAGCCTATCGTAGTCCAGATTGGAGTCTGCAACTCGACTCCATGAAGTAGGAATCGCTAGTAATCGCGGATCAGAATGCCGCGGTGAATACGTTCCCGGGCCTTGTACACACCGCCCGTCACACCATGGGAGTTGATTGCACCAGAAGTGGATAGCTTAACCTTCGGGGAGGCGTTCACCACGGTGTGGTTGATGACTGGGGTGAAGTCGTAACAAGGTAGCCGTAGGGGAACCTGCGGCTGGATCACCTCCTTATAGACGCATTCGGTCAGCAAGAATTCACAACAAGTTGTTCTTTAGTTTAAGCTTACGTTTTTAACAAACGTATTAGGGTCTGTAGCTCAGCTGGTTAGAGCACCGTGTTGATAACGCGGGGGTCGGTGGTTCAAGTCCACCTAGACCCACCATTTTACAATGGGGCCATAGCTCAGTTGGTAGAGCGCCTGCCTTGCACGCAGGAGGTCAACGGTTCGACTCCGTTTGGCTCCACCACTACTAAGACGGTTAAGTAAGCTTTAGATGCCAATAAATAAATAGGTATTAAATAGAAACAAGTGATTGTTAATGATTACTTCTTTCTGTTTTATACAGAATCTGTGACTCGACGAGAGCATAGAGACTATTTAAAAACATAGATATGAGTCTGGGTTAAGAAGAGCGTGTTCACGCGCACTTCTTAACCTTAATAACTCACCTCTTAACGACATCAGTTGTTATCCCAGGGGTGAGTTATTAAAAAAAGTAAAGAGAACTGAATCAAGCGTATAAACATAGGTGATATCGTTATCATAATTAGATTGTATGACACTTAGAAGTCGAAAGACTACTTGGGGTTGTATGGTCAAGTAATGAAGCGCACATGGTGGATGCCTTGGCAGTCAGAGGCGATGAAAGACGTGACAGCCTGCGATAAGCTTCGGGGAGGCGGCAATATCCTGTGATCCGGAGATTTCTGAATGGGGAAACCCACTTACCATAAGGTAGGTATCCTAATTTATTAGGAAGCGAACGAGGGGAAGTGAAACATCTCAGTACCCTTAGGAATAGACATCAATTGAGATTCCCCTAGTAGCGGCGAGCGAACGGGGAGAAGCCGATTAATTCTAATGTAGAAGAACAGCGTGGGAAAGCTGACCGTAGTAGGTGATAGTCCTGTATTCGAAACATTAGAGTTAACATATTAAGTAGAGCGGGGCACGAGAAATCCTGTTTGAAGATGGGGGGACCATCCTCCAAGGCTAAATACTCCTGACTGACCGATAGTGAACCAGTACCGTGAGGGAAAGGCGAAAAGAACCCCTGTGAGGGGAGTGAAATAGAACCTGAAACCGTGTGCGTACAAGCAGTGGGAGCCCACTTGTTGGGTGACCGCGTACCTTTTGTATAATGGGTCAGCGACTTATATTCTGTAGCAAGGTTAACCGTTTAGGGGAGCCGTAGGGAAACCGAGTCTTAATAGGGCGTTTAGTTGCAGGGTATAGACCCGAAACCGAGTGATCTATCCATGAGCAGGTTGAAAGTGCCGTAACAGGCACCGGAGGACCGAACCCACTGTCGTTGAAAAGCCAGGGGATGACTTGTGGATAGGGGTGAAAGGCTAATCAAACTCGGTGATAGCTGGTTCTCCCCGAAAGCTATTTAGGTAGCGCCTCGGACGAACACCATTGGGGGTAGAGCACTGTTTCGGCTAGGGGGTCATACCGACTTACCAAACCGATGCAAACTCCGAATACCGATGAGTGATATCCGGGAGACACACGGTGGGTGCTAACGTCCATCGTGGAGAGGGAAACAACCCAGACCGCCAGCTAAGGCCCCAAATTCCTAGTTAAGTGGGAAACGAGGTGGGAAGGCATAGACAGCTAGGAGGTTGGCTTAGAAGCAGCCATCCTTTAAAGAAAGCGTAATAGCTCACTAGTCGAGTCGGCCCGCGCGGAAGATGTAACGGGGCTCAAACTAGGAGCCGAAGCTGCGGATTTGAATTTGTTTTCAAGTGGTAGGGGAGCGTTGTGTAAGCCTGTGAAGGTGTGTTGTAAAGCATGCTGGAGGTATCACAAGAGCGAATGCTGACGTGAGTAACGATAATGCGAGTGAAAAGCTCGCACGCCGGAAGATCAAGGGTTCCAGTCCAACGTTAATCGGGGCTGGGTGAGTCGACCCCTAAGGCGAGGCCGAAAGGCGTAGTCGATGGGAAATCGGTTAATATTCCGATACTTGTTTATAATGCGATGGAGGGACGGAGAAGGTTATGTCAGCCTGGCGTTGGTTGTCCAGGTGAAAGGATGTAGGTTTATAGCTTAGGTAAATCCGGGCTATTCTATACCGAGATCTGATAGCAAGCTGTACTTGTACAGCGAAGTGGCAAATACCATGCTTCCAGGAAAAGCTTCTAAGCAATAGTTATAAACGAATCGTACCCTAAACCGACACAGGTGATCAGGTAGAGAATACCAAGGCGCTTGAGAGAACTCTGCTGAAGGAACTAGGCAAAATGGTACCGTAACTTCGGGAGAAGGTACGCTGTTGATGGTGATAGGACTTGCTCCTTGAGCTGTTGGCAGTCGCAGATACCAGGCTGCTGCAACTGTTTATTAAAAACACAGCACTCTGCAAACACGAAAGTGGACGTATAGGGTGTGATGTCTGCCCGGTGCTGGAAGGTTAATTGATGGGGTTAGCGTAAGCGAAGCTCTTGATCGAAGCCCCAGTAAACGGCGGCCGTAACTATAACGGTCCTAAGGTAGCGAAATTCCTTGTCGGGTAAGTTCCGACCTGCACGAATGACATAATGATGGCAGCGCTGTCTCCAGCAGAGACTCAGTGAAATCGAAATCGCAGTGAAGATGCTGTGTACCCGCGGCTAGACGGAAAGACCCCGTGAACCTTTACTACAGCTTTACATTGAACTTTGACCTGACTTGTGCAGGATAGGTGGGAGGCTTTGAAGCCGAGACGCTAGTCTCGGTGGAGCCAATCTTGAAATACCACCCTGGTCATGTTGGGGTTCTAACTCAGGTATAACAATACCGAGGACAATGTATGGTGGGTAGTTTGACTGGGGCGGTCTCCTCCTAAAGAGTAACGGAGGAGTACGAAGGTGCGCTCAGACCGGTCGGAAATCGGTCGTAGAGTATAAAGGCAAAAGCGCGCTTAACTGCGAGACCCACAAGTCGAGCAGGTACGAAAGTAGGTCTTAGTGATCCGGTGGTTCTGTATGGAAGGGCCATCGCTCAACGGATAAAAGGTACTCTGGGGATAACAGGCTGATACCGCCCAAGAGTTCATATCGACGGCGGTGTTTGGCACCTCGATGTCGGCTCATCTCATCCTAGGGCTGAAGCAGGTCCTAAGGGTATGGCTGTTCGCCATTTAAAGAGGTACGCGAGCTGGGTTTAGAACGTCGTGAGACAGTTCGGTCCCTATCTACCGTGGGCGTTGGAAATTTGAGAGGATCTGCTCCTAGTACGAGAGGACCAGAGTGGACGAACCTCTGGTGTTCGGGTTGTCACGCCAGTGGCATTGCCCGGTAGCTACGTTCGGATGGGATAACCGCTGAAAGCATCTAAGCGGGAAGCCCACCTCAAGATTAGATTTCCCTAAAGAGCCGTTCAAGACTAGGACGTTGATAGGCAGGGTGTGGAAGCGCAGCGATGCGTGTAGCTAACCTGTACTAATTGCTCGTTTGGCTTGACCATACAACACCCAAGTGGTTTGTATACAAGTCTAATTAATCTATCTTGTATAGCTCAGGCTATAGAATAAGAAAGAATATTTCGATATCACCTTTAACCTTGATTCAGTTAGGTTACAAGTTGATCGACAACAAGCTCAAACTTGATGTCAATAAAAACAATAACAGACTCATATCTAACCCCCTTTGCTGACGACAATAGCGCGATGGCCCCACCTGATCCCTTCCCGAACTCAGAAGTGAAACATCGTAGCGCCAATGGTAGTGTGGTTCGCCCATGTGAGAGTAGGTCATCGTCAGCTCTCTATTCCTGATTATCCCCCGACTAGTTATCTAGCCGGGGGATTTTCTTTGCGCGCAGTTTGGTGACAGTGCTTGATGTAAGAAATTTTAGCGCTAGATGCTTCGGTCAAGAACTCAAACTTTCCTATGTACCATTTTGATGTGATATTATTTATTCACTTCTAGAATCTAGAATCTAGAATCTAGAATCTAGAATCTAGAATCTACAATCTCTCATTTATTTTGGAGCACATTATGGGCGTTTCACTCTACTATACTGCTGAACGTTCTACTCTCTTGACTCAACAGGAGCAAGAAAAGGTTGCATCAATAGTCGATAAATATAATGAAAATTTTGAGCATGCAGATGATGCAGAGACTTTTGATCTCTATGCATACGATGATAGTGAGTCAGAGGTCATATTAGCAGGAGCTACAAAGTTACCTGTTAGTCTAGATGTAGAAGATCTTATATATACCTTAGAGCATTGGCTACAGTGTTTGACTAAGATTCGCCTTGCGGTAACTGATGCAGAATGGCATGTGCATCTAGATGATAACGATGCTGTATGGGTAGATGATAAGTGGCAGATGGAAGAATAGTGCTTCACCACTATTATGATTTGTATAACTGCCTAGAGCAGCTTCTATGAATTCATATAGTATCTATATAAAAGAGCTCTCAACTGGATAACAGTCTGAGAGCTTTTTTATGAGGAATTATTTTATTCTGCTTACTTTCTATTATTATTTATGTAGACAATTCAAGTATTAGAAATATATCTATAATATGAATATATCCTTCATAATCTGCTCAAAATGATTTGACTTCTATCATTATAGCTGCTAATTTTAAACAGTACTTTTATTACAGGTGTGTAAAAAATATATCTAAACCTTGTAGACAATTTAATCTAGGATGAATCAAATTGTCTGCTCGTAATACCTTACTCCTATTCTCATAATTATCAAAAGGAATTGATAATGAAATTAGCTCCTCTTTTTTCAATTGGTGCTTTAGCCGCTATTAGTCTTCTTGGCTGTTCTAACCAATCTGCTGATACGACTGATAGCTCATCAGCGACTTCTCAAGAAACTACCGTGCTACGGTTTTCGCATTTTTGGCCTGCAACCTCATCTATCAGTAAAGAAGTCTTTGAGCCTTGGGCGAAACAGATAGAAACAGATTCTGACGGCCGTCTAAAAGTTGAACTGTATCCATCAGCAGGCCTTGCTAAAGCAGACGTTACTTATGAATCTGCTGCTAAAGGTACGATCGATATCGGTTCACAAGCGCATGGTTATACCAATGGTCGCTTTCCTTTGACTCAGATTACTGAGCTTCCAGGTTTATCAAATTCAGCCACTCAAATGGGTTGTATGCTCCAGACTCTTTATGATGATGGTACGCTAGCTAGTGAATATGAAGATACTCATTTATTATTTATGTACGGGGCTGGACCTGGGGCGCTTCATACAACTGATAAGCTAATTCGAACACCTGAAGACATGAAAGGTATGCGTATTCGCCGTCCTTCAGCTGTTGCTGGTGATATTATTGAAAGCGCTGGTGCTTCGCCAGTAGGTTTACCTGCTAATGATATGTATACCTCGTTACAGCGCGGCGTTGTTGATGGTTTGAGTTTCCCTTGGGAAGCAGTAACAGCATTTAAAATTGATGAGATTACCAAGTATCATACCAATATTCCTTTCTATAGCTCAGCGCTTATGGTCACGATGAATAAGGACAAATATGACAATTTACCTGATGATCTAAAACAAGTTTTGGATAAAAACTCAGGGATGGCATTAGCTAATAAGGTCGGTGAAGTGTTTGATAAACATGACCAAATGGCAATTCAAGCTGCTAAAGATAAAGGTGATGAAATTGTCGAGATTCCTGATCCATTAAATGATCCAGACTGGAAAGGGCCACTTGAAAGAGGAACACAAAAATATCTAAAGGATGTTAATACTTTGGGTTTGGATGCTGATAGTGTCTATGAAAAAGCAAAAGCTGCCAGTGCTGCCTGTAAGGTCTAACCTAATTGGAGGTGTCACATGGCATTTTTAGTCAAGCTCAGCGTCTTAATCTCTAGATTATGCCAGTTTATCGGTGGGGTCAGTCTCATCATCATCGTACTAACCACCATGCTCGACGTCGTCGCACGCTACATATTCAAACTCACCGGCGGTGAGTTTGGCTTTACTGTCAAAGGCAGTGTAGAGATTGTCTCCTACTTCATGCTATTTGCATTACTCGCTGCCTTTGCCGCGTTTGTCGAACGCTCACAAATCATCGTCGACGTCTTCACCCAGAAAATACCCCAGTCTATCAAAGGCTACCTTATGGGTATCTTTATGATGGGCTTCTTTATTATCGGCATCGTCTTCTCATGGGGACTCTACGAGAGCGCCATTGACGCCTTAGAGTATGGCAAAGTTACCCAAGATCTTCGAATATCTATGATGCCTATCTATATGGTTAGTGCTTTCTTAAGCATCCTACTCGCCATTCGCTCATTGATCGAATCCATCAACATCTTTAAGACAGGCGAATTCTTTGACGCTGAGGAGACAGGCGCATGAGTCCAGAAATTATCGGTGCGATTGGCCTAGTTGTCATGATCCTGCTTGTCGTCTTACGAGTACCCGTCGCACTTGCCATGTTAGGGGTAGGCTTAGTCGGTTTTGGTGCGGTCACCGCGCCTAGTGGTGCTCTGCAAATGCTCAAAGACATTCCCGTTGATGTCTTAGCAAAGTATGACTTTAGTGCGATTCCCTTATTTATTCTCATGGGCGTGTTTGCTACTCACTCAGGTATGGCAGGTAAACTCTTTGAAGCCACCCGAACCATATTTGGCGGGGTAAGGGGGAGTCTTGGTATTGCTGGTATTGGTTCATCCGGTATCTTTGCCTCTATCTCAGGCTCATCACTTGCTACTGCCTCTACCATGACCAAAGTGGCCTTACCGCAAATGGAGAAGTACGGTTATCAGCCAGGCTTTGCCTGCGGTATCTTAGCCGCTGGTGGTACGCTTGGTATTATGATTCCGCCCAGTATTGCCTTACTGGTCTATGCCATCTTAACCCAGCAGTCGGTAGGTGACATGTTCATCGCTGGTTTCTTACCGGGTATGCTCGGTATGGTGATGTACTCACTCACGGTCATGGTGATGGTACGCTGGAAACCGCACTTGGCAAAACGTGGTGAGAAAACCACGTGGAAAGCCAAGCTACTGTCATTAACTGGCCTAATACCATTTAGCTTTATCTTTATTGTGATTATTGCCGGTATCTTCTTTGGGTTATTTACCCCAACAGAGGGCGCGGCAGTAGGGGCGTTTGTCTCATGGGCTTATGCCTTTGCTAAAGGCATGCGTTTAGATGGTCTTAAGCAGTCACTGATTGAGACACTAGCACTCTCTGCAGTGGTGTTCTTTATGCTACTGGGTGCAGAGGCACTAGGTTATTTTATCTCAGTCTCACGCTTGTCTTATACCTTGGCATCTTGGATCGGTGGGCTGGCGGTCAGTCCAATGATAGTGCTGATCTGTATTCTGTTCATGTACTTCCTATTGGGATTGTTCATGGATGCCTTAGCGATGCTAGTAATCACCATACCTGTGGTATATCCCATCATTCTAGCGTTAGGATTTGATCCGGTCTGGTTTGGCATCATTGCGGTATTGACGGTGGAGCTTGGTTTGATTACGCCGCCGATGGGGATGAATATCTTTGTGATTAAGGCGATGGCACCGCACATTAAGCTGAGTGATATGTTCCGAGGGGTGGCACCATTCATTGTCTCTGATGTGATTCGTTTGGTTATCTTGGTGATGTTCCCTGCCATCTCGCTTGTGCTGCTCGGGTAGGCTGAATCTAAACCTTAGCTTATAGAGTTATTGTATGAAGCCATATTGCTAATAAAGCAGTATGGCTTTTTTATTGGCTGATATTTTGACTAAGAATTAAGAGAAGGATATTTTAGAAACTAACAATCTGTGACGCTGGATGATGATAACTTTTCTTAGTGTTATAAAGGCCTGTGAATGTAGTAAACTGGTTTTCATTCATTTTCCTATATAACTTTATAAGTAGAGATAGTCATGGCTGTCGATTTTAGTAATACGCTTATCGTCGCAATTTCTGCGACGGCACTTTTTGATTTGACTGAATCGGAAAACTATTTGCTAGAGCTGCTAGAGCAACGACCTACAAGTGCTATAAAAGAATTTAGGGAGTACATGACCGAGCGTGAAAATGATCCCTTGAATATTGGTGCAGGTTATCCGCTAATTAAAGCGTTACTAAACCTAAATAAGTATTCTGATAATAGTGACGGACAAGATTCAGATATTGAAACACCATTGGTCGAAGTCGTTATCGTGTCAAAAAGTAGTCCAGACACTGGTATTCAGGTGCTTAATGCAATTCTAGAACATGGTATCAATATCTCCCGTTCTGCTTTTGTTTCAGGTAGCCCAGTAGCGCCTTATATTAAAGACTTCAACGTTGATCTGTTCTTGACCACTAATCGTGAGGATGCTCAGCAAGTTACGGATGCTAATATCTGTGCCTGTGCCATATTAGATGCGACGCCTGTGAATACTTATGAGCTGGATACTGAGCAGCTGCGCATTGCCTTTGATGGGGATGCGGTGCTTTTTGATGACTCAGGTGAATTGCTATACAAACAAAAAGGGCTGCGAGCCTTTCATGATCGTGAAGTACAAATGCGTGATTTGCCGATTGAAAAAGGTCCTTATGCTGAATTGTTGATTAAATTATCAAATTTGCAAGAGCGCCTACCTGCTGGTTTAAAATACTCGCCAATAAAAATTGCGCTGGTGACGGCGCGCAATGCACCAGCTGACTTACGTGCTATCAAGACGTTGCGAGAGTGGGGCGTGAACGTTGATATGGCGTTTTTTTTGGGAGGGTTGGAGAAAACAGCGGTACTCAGAACATTTGCGCCGCATATCTTCTTTGATGATTCAATCAAGCACATTGATGCAGCACGTCGCTTTATTCCTACAGCCTTGGTTCCGTATCATTCGACATCGTTATTACATGGTGACAACTATCTCACTGTTGATGAAGACGCATCATTATTATCGTTCAAACCTGCTGTGCACCCACTATTTGCTGTAAATCATTAAGTAGGCATAAAAAATCTAGGTAATAAGGATAGGACGGTATATGAATTGGCAGCAGTTGCTTCACTTAATTGTCGTACGGATAAAGCAGGTCATCGGACTTTATGCTTTTGTACTTATACCGATGTGGGGCATGTTTTTTCTAAATGAAGTGGCCTTATTTGGTATGTGGAACATCTTTGGTATCGTACCGCGTGCTTTAGATGTGGGTAGTATGATAGGGGTGTTTGCTTCATGGACCATGCATGGCAATTTGTCGCATTTGACTGGCAATACAGTGACGCTATTACAGATTTTGTTTTTGTTTGGACTGTTTGAGAAGAATGCTTATCGCACGGTAATTAAACTGGTGGTCGCCTCAGGACTGGTCACTTGGATTATTGGGTCGCCATCTTCTATTCATATTGGTGCATCAGGGCTTTGCTTTGCAATGTTAGGTTATATGATAGGCGGGGCAATATTTGCGCGGCGTTGGGGTTATCTGATTGCTTGTATTGTCATGGGAACTGGCTATTGGTTGACTATCAAGCAAGGGTTGATGCCGCAACAAGGCATCTCGTTTGCGGCACATTTTGGTGGTTTGTGTGCTGGGCTATTGCTGGGCGCCAATTCAAAGCATACTTATTCAGCTGCTTCTCAACGCTATTAAAAGCGAAGTACTATCAGTGTTTAATAAACCAGCATCGTTGTACTAAGCGTTATTGGATTAGACGTTTGTATCAGTACAGATTTTGATAAATAAAGGATCATCTGTAGTCAGCTCTCGCCATGCAGTGGTTTGCTTTACGTGTTCATCAACCGTAAGCTTGCTGTCTTTTTCTGGTATAACGTAATCTGCACGCGCAGGAACACTGCAATCGATAACTTGTGGAACTTTCTCTACACTTCTTCGTCTTTCAAATAAATATAAATTGAATAAATATATATTTGGGTTGTCTACTTGCACACTAGCATTTCCAGTATCGGCAGCGATAAAACGTAATGTTTGTGGTTTAGCATAAGACCATGGACGGAACCATTCCGTGCTTTCTGCTGTTTTGACAACTTCTACGCCTTCTGGCAGATCTCGCACTTGTTGACCATACCAGCTGTATTCCTGGTTTATCTGAAATGCAAACATCCCAATAGCAGCAAATAAGGGAATCAGCCATTTAGGTGCACGTTTGCCTGCCAGTTTGCTGAGGTGAGTTATGATAAGTGCTAGTCCAGCCATACCAAATGCGGCAGCGATGGTAGCGATAAACTCAAAAAGCATAAAATATTCCTTAATGCGTTTGATGTGTCTAATTGAACCTATTAGATAAAGTAAAAATCTAAAATTTAGTTATTATAGCTATAGGATAAAAAAATCACCCACAAGCAGCTACTGCCTGTGAGTGATATATAGTAACAGAAGATATATCATCAGTTGTGAGCTTAGTGGTCGACTGCACCGCCAGCGCCACGTGGAGAACGTACGCTCTCAACCAGCTCTTGAATATGTGCTGGTGGTGGCGCAGTAGCATAAGATACAGCGAATGCTACGATGAAGTTAAGCAATGCACCAACTGCACCAAATGATAGTGGTGAGATACCAAATAACCAGTACTCTGCTGTATCAGGGAAGTTAGCAGTACCACTGATGAAGAACCAACCTTTGAACATAAAGATATAGACAAGAACGACTATTAAACCAGTCAACATACCGGCGATCGCGCCAAGATTGTTGATGCGTTTAGAGAAAATACCCATCATTAACACAGGGAACAATGAAGAGGCAGCAATACCGAAGGCCAGTGCTACGACCTGTGCGGCAAACCCTGGCGGATTCATACCTAAGTAAGTTGCTACTACAATCGCAATACCCATAGTGATACGAGCATATTTTAGCTCTTGTTTATCAGTGATATTTGGGTTTAAGTTACGTTTGATCAAGTCATGACTGATGGCTGATGAGATAGCGAGCAATAGGCCAGCAGCAGTTGATAGTGCAGCAGCGAGACCACCTGCGGCGATCAAACCAATTACCCAAGATGGCAGTTGTGCAATCTCTGGGTTAGCCAATACCAAGATATCAGCATTGACGTCGAGCTCGTTACCTGCCCATCCAGCGTTAGCAAAACGACCATCAAGTTCGAGGTCATGTGCAATACGAGCGGTTTCTACCGCTGCAGTTGCTGCAGCAACATCGCCACCGTCAGTTTGAGCAGTATTAAGGGCGATCTGAGCAGCACCTAACCCACTATCACTGTACAACTGAATACGACCATCATTGTTTAGATCGTTATACTTGATAAGACCTGTTTCTTCCCATGTCATCATCCAGTCTGGACGTTGATCATATTCTAGAGGCGCTTCTGCAACCCCTTGTGGGTAAACGGTGTCAATTAGGTTTAGACGAGCCATAGCACCTACTGCTGGAGCAGTAAAGTATAGTAGCGAGATAAATACCAGTGTCCAACCTGCTGTCCAACGTGCATCAGCCACTTTAGGTACAGTGAAAAAACGAATGATAACGTGTGGTAGACCTGCTGTACCGATCATTAGCGTCAAGGTAAATAGCACCATGTTTAGCTTGTTAGGAACATCAGCCGTATAAGAGGCAAATCCTAAGTCAGTCACAACTTGGTTAAGCTTAGTCAAAATAGGGACACCTGATTCGACATGGTTTGAAAACAAACCAAGGCCTGGAATCGGGTTACCTGTCAACTCAAGTGAAATAAAGACAGCAGGAATAGTATAGGCAATCATCAGAACCACATACTGTGCAACCTGCGTATAGGTAATCCCTTTCATACCACCAAGTACGGCATAGAAGAAGACAACAATAGCCGCAATGATAAGACCAGTACTGCTCTCAACTTCTAAGAAGCGCGAGAATGCAACACCAGCACCGGTCATCTGACCGATAACGTAAGTGGTCGATGCGGTAATCAAACAGACCACAGCAATCATAGCAGCCGTTTTTGAGTAAAAACGATCGCCGATAAAATCAGGAACCGTGAACTTACCGAACTTACGTAAATAAGGCGCTAAAAGCATCGCTAGCAGAACATAACCGCCAGTCCAACCCATCAAATAGGTAGAAGCGCCATAACCACTAGCAGCAATAAGACCTGCCATTGAGATAAATGACGCCGCACTCATCCAGTCAGCAGCTGTTGCCATACCGTTAACGACCGGATGGACACCACCACCAGCAACATAAAATTCACTGGTTGAACCAGCACGAGCCCAAATCGCGATACCGAAATAGAGAGCGAAGGATAGACCCACAAAAATAAGATTAATTACAAATTGACTCATGGGGCTATTCCTCGTCTACGCCATATTGTTTATCTAACTTATTCATACGCCAAGCGTAAAAGAAAATTAGGATGATAAATATACCAATGGATCCTTGCTGAGCAAACCAAAAGCCCAGATCAGTACCACCGATTTTGATACCAGCTAACAATGGACGAAACAAGATACCAAAGCCATATGAGCATAGCGCCCAAACAACCAAGCTGCCGAGAATGAGACGAATATTGGCGCGCCAATATCCAGATGGATCGTTTTGGTTTTCCATAGGACAACTCCTTTTGTCTTACCTAAAAAATATCAACCATATAAAAAGAACTGCGATTATTTCTTACCACGAAAAGTATAAAAAATAGTCAGGTACTGCTTTATATAGTGAAAACGATGATGCGTGATAGTACGTTTAATGCTCAGTAGTTCTCTACTTCAAATAAAAGTAATTAACTATTTAAGCATCGCATTGACTTAAACCATCGAATGGCAAAAATAACGTTTCTTGAGGAAGACAGAAGGGTGGACTATCCAGTGTCTTTTTAACAATCTCGTCTTCCTGACAAGAGTTTTAATCTTTTTAACACGCTAACCTGTTGTGCTGCTTGATAGCTTCGATAACCGTAAAACAGTCTAAACGGATATAGAATTCATATTAGCACGGTTTAATATAGATAATTGCAAACTACTGCGCATGAATAATAATTAAATTACTAAAAATTAGTTTGCTTAGCCTTCATTGAAAAACCCGACGTTACGGAAACGGTACGGCAACCGTGTAATTTGTGCGATTAAATTATCACTTAATCTATTCTATATAAGATGAAACATAAGCATTATTTATTTTGAAAATAATTATGTGAAGTCGATAAGTAAACGTGATGGTCGCATGTCGCTTAATATCTATATCATGCACGTGTCTTTTTGGTATCAGGTATTTTGAACAGAGGCTTATATAGTCCATGGCAATCAAAATATGATATCGATATGAAACTTAAGTAACGCGTATAAAGAATAAATAAGGAGCCCATATGAACGAAGGGATAGTAGGTTGGTTTAATAACATCGTAAATTATGGTGTCGGTATTATCTGGGGTAACAATGATTGGCTGATTGCTAGTAACCCTTGGTATGGATTACTGATGTTCTTACTAATTGGTGCGGGTCTTTACTTTACCGTCGTGACACGTTTTATTCAGTTTCGTCATTTTGGTCATATGTGGAAGTTGCTACGCGTGTCCAACCAAGGACGCAAAGATGGTGGTATTAGCTCATTTGAAGCATTGATGACGTCGCTGGCCGCGCGTGTTGGTACTGGTAACTTGGCAGGTGTGGCAATTGCCATCTATTTGGGTGGACCAGGTGCTGTATTCTGGATGTGGATGACGGCACTGGTCGGTATGTCGACCAGCTTTATCGAGTCAACCTTAGCACAGGCATATAAAGTACCGCACAACGATAATGTGTACCGCGGTGGCCCTGCTTATTACATCGAAAAAGGTCTAGGCAAACGCTGGCTTGCCGTGTTTTTCTCATTATGTTTGTTAGTGGCCTTTGGCTTGGCGTTCAATGGCGTACAGTCCAATACCATCGCTCAAGCGACCAATGAAGCCTTCGGTGTGCCAACATGGATGACAGGTTTGGTATTGGTAGTACTGGTAGCGCCAGTGGTATTCGGTGGTTTGCGCTCAGTAGCTCGTATCGCGGGTAAAATTGTACCAGTGATGGCTATCTTGTACATCTTGCTAGCGCTATTCATTATCGTGACTAACTTCAGCCAGTTCCCAGCAGCGATCGCGTTGATTGTAAAATCAGCATTTGGTTTTGAGCAGGCGGCAGGCGGTGTCATCGGTTATGGTATTGCGCAAGCAATGATTAACGGTATTAAACGCGGATTGTTCTCTAACGAAGCAGGTATGGGTTCAGCGCCGAATGCTGCAGCAACGGCAAAGAGTCATCCTGATCACCCAGCGGTGCAAGGTTTTATGCAAATGCTTGGCGTATTTATGGATACCCTTATCATTTGTACCGCGACGGCATCGATTATTATCTTGTCTGGTGTGGTCGATCCTAATGTTGAGCAAGAAGGTATTCAGTTAACTCAGCTAGCCTTATCACAGTATGTGGGTGACCTAGGTGTGGTGTTCGTGGCGATTGCGATTTTCTTCTTCTCATTTACGTCTATCATCGCCAACTATAGCTACGGTGAGTCAAATCTTGAGTTTATCTCTGGTGCCAAAAATGCCAAAGTGATGATTATGATTTTCCGCTTCCTAGTATTAGGTATGGTATTTATTGGCTCTGTTGCCAGTTTACCTGCTATATGGAACTTCGCTGACTTATCTATGGGTCTGATGGCCTTGGTCAACTTAGTGGCTATCTTGCTGTTGTCTCCTGTAGCGCTAAGAATACTACGTGACTATGAGCGTCAGGTAAAAGAGGGTAAAACAGGCGATCAGATAAAGTTTGATCCTGATAACTTTGTAAAACTCAGAGATGAAGCCAATCGTGATGCTTGGACAGACTAAGTAGCATTGATTGGTAAAAATAGCTTGTTCTAAGTATTAAAAAACCGCCCGACTCTTATGAAGAGAAGGGCGGTTTTTATTGGAGCGCAGTTTTAATGATATTAAATATACCAGCTCAAACCAGAATTATCCTGATTTACATGTTTGGGTAGTTAGGACCACCGCCACCTTCTGGCGTTACCCAAGTGATGTTCTGTGAAGGGTCTTTGATATCACAGGTCTTACAATGCACGCAGTTCTGTGCATTGATGACAAACTTAGCACCCTCAGCATCTTTAACCACTTCGTATACACCCGCTGGGCAGTATAAACGTGCAGGCTCAGCGTACAACGGTAAGTTGATTGAAATAGGTACCGTTGGATCAGTAAGTTTTAGATGCGTTGGCTGATCTTCTGCATGGTTGGTATTAGAGATAAATACCGACGACAATTTATCAAATACCAACTTACCATCAGGCTTAAGATAAGTTGGTTGATAAGCATGGTTAGCCCGCTCCAACTGATCATAATCTGGGATATTGTCATGTAAAGTAAATGGCATTTTACCTTTTAGCAAGTTGTGCTCGATAAAGGTGAAAGCGCCGCCCATGAACAGACCCATACGGTGAATCGCAGGTGAGAAGTTGCGCGACTCATAGTTATCTTGATACAACCATGACTCTTTGTACATTGTGCTATAAGCAACCACTTCATCATGCTGACGGTCAGCTTGCAGCGCCTCAAAAATAGCTTCGGCTGCGAGCATGCCTGACTTCATCGAGGTATGCGTGCCTTTGATTTTTGCTGGGTTTAAGAAACCAGCATCATCACCTACCAACACGCCACCTGGGAAGGTGAACTTCGGTAGTGAGTTTAGACCACCTTTGGTCAACGCACGGGCGCCATAAGAAATACGCTTACCGCCTTCTAAAACATTTTTGATAACAGGGTGCGTTTTCAAGCGCTGCATTTCATCAAATGGAGACATATAAGGGTTGTGGTAAGACAAATCCGCCACAAGACCAAAGCTTACTTGGTTGTTTTCATCAAAGTATAACCACCAGCCACCAGTAGAGCCAGTTTCAGTCAATGGCCAGCCAAGACCATGCATGACAACGCCTTGCTCATGCTTTTCAGGCTCAACTTCCCATAGTTCTTTTAGACCGATACCATAATGCTGAGGATCAGAGTCTTTATCTAGATCAAAACGGCTGATTAAGCGTTTGCCTAAATGCCCACGGCTACCTTCGGCAAAAATAGTGTATTTGGCAAGAAGCTCATAACCAGGCTCAAAGCTCGGCTTGGCTTCACCATTGGCGGCCACACCCATATCACCCGTTAACACACCTCTGACCGAACCGTCGTCGTTGTATAAGATGTCATCGGCAGGGAAGCCTGGGAACATCATAACTTCAAGCTCTTCTGCCTGTACGGCCAACCAACGAACGACATTACCTAGCGAGACAATATAGTTGCCATCGTTGTGCATTGGACCTGGAATCAAAGAGTCAGGCACTTTAGTTGAGCGTGTGGCAGAGTTTAGATAATAAAAACGATCTTCTGTCGCTGGCACGTTAAGCGGCGCACCTTTCTCTTTCCAGTCAGGGATTAGCTCATTTAGAGCGCGTGGCTCGATGACTGCACCAGACAACGTATGGGCACCAAACTCAGAACCTTTTTCGACCACACAAACCATAAACTCATCATTACCAGCTTCAATAGCGAGCTGGCGCAAACGGATGGCAGCAGACAGACCTGCAGGTCCACCACCAACGATGATGACATCGAACTCCATTGATTCGCGTTCGACTTCAGGTTCCGCGGCAACTGGCGCTACGACTGGTTCTGCTTTATCTAGCGTTGCGGTCTCTGTCGCTACTGGTGCGTCAGCATTCACAGTATTACCATCGATAACTGGCGTTTGATTGTCTTGCTCTTGCATACCTACTCCTAAACTTTTAGTGGCTTATCTCAGGGCATCATTAGCTTAACAACTGAATAATAGACTTGCGGCGCTAACGTCACTCAGACATATGGCTGCCCGATAAAACTGTCTTTGCGGCATCAATTGACCCGTCATGGTTAATACCAATTTATCTAAGGATATCAACGCATAACGTAAGATGTGTCATCAATACAACACCCACTTGACCATTTCAATAAAAAATCGTTACTCATTATAAAAGAAAAGTCCTACAAACACGATACGCATTTATGAGTATCGATGCTAAGGTAATGTTAAGAAAATGAGGTTGTTATAACGATAAAGTTTCATCATACCTGAAACAAAAATTTATAGTAATAATAGATAAGCCAAACTTTGAATACTAAATAAAGGGATTAATAATGAATAACGATAATAATAGCACTGAAGACAGCCATGAGAGAATAGTGGAAGCACCAACCAGTAAGCCTTCTAGCCTAGATAGCTTAGATAATTTAGATGCACTAAGCCAGTATATTAAGTCTACGAAAGGGACTCGCGAAGGGCGTGCGATACCACCACTTGAAAAATGGCATCCTGAAGATATTGCTGATATGGATTTGACTATCAAGGCAAACGGAGAGTGGTGGCATGAAGGCGGGCAAATGACCCGTGAGTCATTGGTCAGCTTGTTTGCTACAATACTATGGAAAGAAGAAAATAATGGCAATACTGAGTACTTTCTGAAGACCCCTGTACAGAAAATCCGTATCCAAGTTGAAGATGCACCACTTCTGATCAATGATGTTGGTATTGTCCATGAAGATGATATGAGTTGGTTGGAGTTTACAACGACGACAGGAGATGTGGTTCGCTTAGACGATGAGCATTCGATCGTATTAAAGGCGTATAACTCTAATAAGAGCGATTCTAATGACAGCGACTTTAGTGAAAGCGATCAAGTGAATCAAGTGAGTACCGCTGACGATGTTGCAGATTCTCAGGAATTAGCATCTACAGAACAGGTACGCCCTTACATGATGGTTAGAAATGGCTTGACTGCGCTTATTGGCCGCAATACTTTTTATCACCTGACTGAAATTGGAGTATTATCAGAAGAAAATGGCAAGACGATATTGACGCTACAGAGTGGTGGCCAGTCTTATTCATTATCGATGCCTACTGATTAGGTATTATGTTTATCTATTAATTGCTGTATACCGATGAGTGCTATAATTTTATAATGTCACCTGATTCTATTGGTTTAAAAAATTCCTATCGTATAAAGGTAGTTGATAGAGAGCCGACTTAGAGTAATGTCATACATGTAACATATATATAGCGCATTTAACTGGGTAATAAAATTGATGAATAATATGATAATGGCATTAGCATAAAGATGGATATCAAAAACCAGACAGTCGAAAAACTCAGACCGTGTGTCGATATATCTGTTGACCAGAGTCTCAGAACTATGGATCTAGCAGATGTCAATAAACATGCTAGTAATACAGTTGTAAGCGATAGAAACCGTAGCGCGCCCATTGGCGTGTTTGATTCTGGTGTTGGCGGTTTGTCTGTTTATTTGCATTTAGCACAGCAGCTGCCTACTGAGCGTTATGTATATTATGCCGATACGCTAAATGTACCTTATGGTAATCGCGACAGCGAAGATATTGAAGGGCTAACGCTAAAGGCTGTAGAGTGGTTACATCAGCAAGGCTGTAAGCTAATAGTTATTGCTTGCAACAGTGCTTCAGCATATGCGCTAGATACCGCCCGACGCTGCTATCCACATATACCTATTGTGGGTCTTGTCCCTGCATTGAAGCCTGCGGTATTGGCGAGTAAGAGTGGTCATGTAGCGGTGCTAGCAACCAAAGCGACTTTGAATGGCACCTTATTAGATGATGTTATCATCAATTTTGCTCAACCTAATAACACAGTAGTCACTAAGTATTTTGATCCGCAATTGGTACCTTGGGTAGAAGCAGGTATGTCAGAACAAGACGAGACAGCCGAAAGATTACGTCAACAGATACGAGTATTTGCTAATGAAGGTGTCGATCAGTTGGTGCTGGGATGTACGCATTATCCGTTTTTTAAGACATTTTTATTGGATGAGATTGCACAGCAGCAGCTATCAATACAAGTCATTGATTCTGGTCAAGCGATTGCTGAACGGGTTGGACAGCTATTGATTGCAAACAACTTATCTGCATCATTGATGAGTGAAAAACGAGAAAATCTGTCACAAAAAACCAGTAATAAAAATACCATTACTAGACCGCCATTAACTTTTCACGCCACTAAATATAGTGATAGACTATGCGCTTTAGTTGAGCGCTTACTCGGTACAGAAATGGCATTGCAATACTACTCTCACTAGTTATTATCAAAGCTAGTGATATCAATACGCTGTATGCAACGTTGACTCAGTTAAAATAAATTGAGTGCATCTTTTTAAGCTAAGAGTATGCTAGGCTGAGCAAGACAAGATTTTTGTGTTCTATTTTACATCCTATCCTTTTTATGTCACGACCTACGCTTAGAGGTAATTGTGCCGAATCGTCGCTATCATATTCATATTATATGCGCTGACAATGACCAGTTGTTGGTTCTAGACAGCTTAGCGATATTTTTTCAGGCGCGCGCATTTCTGACCTATGATGTTTCTAGTAAATTATCTAAAGCCTCTTTTTATGGGCGTCAGTGTATTGACTCTTGTGATTACGCAGTCATGATCGTTGGCGACAGCTACGGGACTGTGCAAAAAAACGGCGTTAGCCAAATGCATTTGAGTTATCTCAATGCCAAAGCGAAGCTTAAGCCGCTAATTGTGCTGGTTAAAAACCACTCTCCAGACGCCGTCATTAGCCGACAACTTCAAGAGTTTATTAAGTTAGTCACCAAGCAAGATAATCAACTACATTACTATGATACGGAAGAAGATATCGAGCCATTACTGGTACAGGCTCATTATAATGCAGTCGCCAATAATAAAATGGTAGGTGGCTGGGTCAGAGCGAATGACGAAGAGAATACGACTAGTAAAAAGGTCGCGTATGAGAAGCCAGTCGATATATTACCTAGTACTACCGAGGTAGAGAACAACGGTCCTGATGACGAAGACTTTATATCGGATAAGGTTAGTGAGCCAATTGTGTTAACGGAGTTTTTTGAAATTCAATATAGTGCTCAGGCTTATGAGGGTGGTAATCTAACG
Source organism: Psychrobacter sp. 1Y6 (assembly GCF_052258385.2). Taxonomy (NCBI): domain Bacteria; kingdom Pseudomonadati; phylum Pseudomonadota; class Gammaproteobacteria; order Moraxellales; family Moraxellaceae; genus Psychrobacter; species Psychrobacter sp. 1Y6. Next base: position 324,204 of record NZ_JBQQEW020000001.1, read on the forward strand.
GACGTAACCAGATCGCTAACACTCTCGTGGCACGAGATACTCATGACACTCATGAGAATACCGTCTACTTTTTCGAGCTATGGCTTGCAAAATGCCATCAATCGTTTGATTACCGCCAAAGCAGAAGTAGACATCAAAAAAGAGATGCCAAACGTTCATGCTGTCTCACGCTGCCAAATCTCTCAAGCTGATATCAATAATTTGCAACGTAAGCTAGTCGGTGCAAATTGGATGCAACTAATGACTTATGGCACGCGGGTATCACAAGAGCTATGGAAGCTTACCTTCTACGCAAAAAACCTACTGCAAAATCATACCTAAAACACGAATAAACAAGACGAGTAATTATTCGCTAGCGCGTTCAAAAATAGCTATCTAAAACGTCCACTCTGGCATCACGACTACGTTTTGTAATACAAAGCATACGTGCAATGCTTGTGAATATTCCTCAGACCCGTAATAATGAAGTCAGTCAGTTAACTATGCTAACAACGTTAGCTGTTTGAGAATGACAACTATAATATTAATAATTAGGGAGAGCGTACGATGAGCAATGCTAAAAATGACGAGTTAAAAAGAGAGATTGATGGTCTAGAAAAGTCTATGCATGATGCTGATCAGTTTCATACGTTAGAAGAGCAAGTAGCAGATATGAAACGCCGCGGTATAGATCCTAGCAAGGCCTACAAAGATTTAGACAGTAAAGCAGAAGATGAAGATTGGGGCGATGCGACTTGGAAAGAAAATGGTAAGTGGGAGCCAAAAACGGCTGCCGATTTAGACGACAAAGCTCGTGAAAACTGGAATGGCGACAATGGTCAACCTAAGCCACCACCTATTGTCTAGACACATATTTTGAGTCAATTGGATAAGTTCTTCTAATTACTATCTATAAATAAAAAAGCCACGCTATCGTTAGCGTGGCTTTTTTGGTGCGTCTAAATAGCATTACTTATCTTGCTACTATGAACCTTGGTCTATACGAACAAGCTTGATAGTGCCATCGGCATCAGTAACGCGGCGATAACGTGTATTGCTAGAAGTTGAGGAGCTCACTGATGGCTGAGATGAGTAGCTACTAGGAGCAGTCGTTTGCTGCTGAATTAATTGTCCCATGCGATCGGCAGGTGCAGGATTCAGGGGCTGGCTGTTTGCAGGCTGGCCGTATTGAGTTTGACTCGGCGCTGCATTACCAACGATGGCGCGATAGAACTTTTGACCTGCGCGTCCGTCAGCTGGGAAAATACCGCGACTAGTCTGGTATTGCTGGATAGCGGTACGAGTATTGTCTCCGATGATGCCATCTACACCGCCGATATCATAACCTGCGTTTAACAACGCTTGCTGAATGTCTTTGGCCTGCTGGCGGCTGATACCAGGATCATCTGTCGGCCACGCAGTGATAAAGTCTGTTTTGCTGCTGTCTTCGCGAGTGATTAGATCTGATAAGTGTGCGATAGCCAGTGCGTAGTTTTCTGAGGCATTATAAGAGTAGAAAGTATCGAAGTTTTTACCAACTAAGAAAGCAGGGCCTTCCATACCAGCGGGTAACAATAAGCCTGCACTGCTCAAATCATATGGTAGCGGACTGCCATTAGCCAATGTCAGACCTTGGTCACGCCAGTGGCTTATTGACTTTTTGTCTTTACGATTCGAAGCGGCCCAAAATCCATCAGGTAGTTTGACTTCATAGCCCCAAGGCTCACCAGTACGATAGCCGCGATTGTCCAAGAAGTTTGCGGTAGAAGCGAGTGCATCAGGGACGCTATTGACCAAATCACGGCGACCGTCACCGTCAAAATCCACGGCCAATTCTAAGAAAGTACTCGGCATAAACTGTGTCTGTCCAAAAGCACCTGCCCATGATCCTGTCATATCATTTGGTGCGATATCACCGTTTTGCACGATTTTTAGCGCATTGGCGTACTCACCTTGGAAATAGCTTTGACGACGATCGAAACAAGACAAGGTCGCTAAAGACTCAAATAATGGTTTTTTACCTAGCGTTTGACCAAAGTTAGATTCTACGCCCCAGACACCGAGCACGTGTTCAGCTTTTACGCCATAACGCGATTCGATTTGACGTAGCGTCGAGCCCCATTGACGCTTGGCTCGGATACCGTCCTCGACACGCTCTTTGTCTACCAATGCTGATAAGTAGTCCCAGACGTCTTTTTGAAACTCTGGCTGGTAGTTGAGTGACTGAATGACACTAGGATCAGGCTGGCTTGGGCGATAGTTATTAAAAGTATAGCTATCAACACCGCTAAATTTGCTAGAGTTTTTTAGATTGTCTAAGCACTGTTGAAACTCGCTATTGGATAAATCAGGTGCTGGCGGCTGCGCGGCTTGAGCAGTGGTAGCAAGGCTGATGCCGACAGCAACACTAAGCAGCGACAAAGTAGAAAAAGGAATCAAACGCATGAAAATATCCTATAAACGTTAAAATAGTTATCGAAAGGCAAGAAGTGATATTAACGTAGAGTAACCAATCTAAACAGTAAAGAAAAGCTGTCGAAGTACCAAGGTTATAAATGGTTACGATAAATTGACGCTGCCGTGAGATTAGAAGAGGATTTCATAGAGCTGAAAATGCAAAGCGTTAAACAGTATTTCAACTCGAGGACTATTCCTTAGAAGGTAGAACTTGTTTATTTGGCTAGCACACTATTTAGTTCTTCTATAAAGCTATGAATACGCGCTGCATTTTTGCCCAAATCGCTCTGTCCAACTCGTGATTTACTACGAATATCAACTAAGCACTCGCTATCGTTGTCAGTCACACGAATGATCACATCATCTTTAAAGCCAAACCAAGCAGTCGTCTCTGTTGCTTCAACGATGCCTTTATCGGCATCAGTATTGACCAGCTCCCATCCTAAATTCTCAATGGCTTGTTTGGATGCCTTAACCAATTCAGGCTTTGACTGAGCATAGGTCAATGTCTGCAAGTCAGGGTAGGCAGTACGTTGTTGTTCAGCCACTCCTGCACCTGCGTACTCTACGGGATTTGGCGCATCTGCACGTAGTGGAGCAGTCGCGACAAACTCAGGCGGATTCACCAGATCGGTAGAAATATCGTGAATAGGTGGTACATCTTTGGCTTTACTCATCATGCTGAGCGGAATAGCGATTGCAGTGACAGCAAGTACGGCTGAGGCTAGTGCGCTTCCAATACTGGCTGTATTACGTTTAAATAATAGCTGTATAGCCAACAATACCAATGCTGCGATACCAGCAAATAACCCAAATTTAAACCCTGCAAACGCGGTACCTAATTCTACAACGCCAAACTTATACAATGGGCCTGCCAGAGCAACTAACAGAATAGCAATTACACTCATTAGACCGACTATCATTTTCATTCATTTTCTCCGTTGCGATTTAGCAGCTTGTTAAAGGTTATATGAGTTTTTATTTATTGCTCAATAGCCAAACCTGTTCTGTGACGGTGATATCAGGTGCAGAACCTATAGAAGAAGGCACGCTTGCTAGCTCACTGATTTGGTAGTGAGCGCTATAATACTGCTCTAATTGTTCGCCATTAATAGAGAAGGGTGGTCCATTCTTTTTACGCTGATCGTAATTTAGCGTGAGTAAAAGCTGCGGTGTTATTTTATTGTTAGCACCATCAACTTTACTGGTAACGCTACTAAGTTTCCGCACTTGCTCACTATATTTCACATGCATGTCAGCTGGCAGGGCGATTAATGCCGCTTTATCATATACTGCATCAATAGAGCCAATATCTTTAGCGGTCAGTGCAAAAATATCAGCGACCCATAAAGTGATGGTCTGTCCTGACAACTGACCTTGATAGTATTTAATCGTTGGATTGTCTGCCTGTTGATAGACGGTAGGTTCGATGTTTTGCTCAGCAAAGAATTCTTGTACGGCTGTTTCGACCAACTCAACGCCCACTACGTCATAGCCTTGCGTCGCTAGCCAAACCATATCAATAGATTTACCACACAATGGAACGAAAATTCGGCTACCCGCAGTTAGATTGAGGCGGTTGAAATACTCAATCAGTAATGGATTGACCATAGATTGATTGAATCCAATGCGACCTTTTTGCCAACGTTTTTGCCAAAACTCAGGGTTCATGCTGTGACCTCTATTTGCAAGTTTTTATATATAGATTTAGCTTTAATAATATTGATTGGTTATGTCAAATGTATAAATAGTAAAAAGCCAAACACCTATAGTATAAGTGTTTGGCTGGTATCTAACATTAGGCTAAGGAAATTTTTGAATAAATAATGTCTTATTCAATTTAGCGAACCCTCATTTAACTAACCATATATTTGCTAAATTCTTTACGCAGTTTGGCGAGCTTTGGTGGAATTGCAAAGTTGCAGTAAGCTTGTCCTGGATTTCTGTTGAAGAAATCTTGATGTGAGTCTTCTGCTTGGTAGAACTCAACGGCAGGATGTACTTCCGTCACCACATTGACACCCATATCGCGTAACTTATTGATGGTACGGTCAACGGTCGGTTTTTGACTGTCTTCGGTGTAAAAGACTACGCTGCGATACTGACTACCAACATCATTGCCTTGACGATCCATCGTGGTGGGATCATGCGTGGCAAAGAAGACATCGAGTATTACTTCTAACGGGACGATAGACTCATCAAATTCGACTTTGATGACTTCGACATGGCCAGTCGTTCCACTACAGACAGCTTCATAGTTAGCAGAGACAGCATCGCCGCCCATGTAGCCTGAGACGACAGATTGCACACCTTTTACCGATAAAAATACAGATTCAGTGCACCAGAAGCAGCCGCCACCTAATACGATCGTTTGCATAATTTTTTCCTATTATTATAAATATGGGTTAAGCGCTATATTTGGTAGTGATGCTCTCGTTTTTCAATGCTTCTTTCAAACGCTTCATTACCCTTGGCACTATTTATTCAGCTTAGCAGGCAAGCCAAAGGCGATAAGTAACAAACAGTAATGTTATAATGGGCTTTTGCTACGTTGCTTAGTTTTCAACTGACAATGACAAGCAAAACTACCAAGCAATAGTCACCCAGTAATTCTTAATTTCAGTTCTATTCTAAAAAACGAGTCGCCCCATGAGCCAATCCCAGCCTATTATCAAACATGACACCTTATTTGATAAACCGTTTACCACGCCACTGGATAAGGCCGCACGCTTTTCATTTGATGAGCAAGTGGTGGCTTGTTTTCCTGACATGATTCGCCGCAGTGTACCCGGTTATGGACAGGTACTAGCGATGCTACCCATATTTGCCCGTCGTCATTGTAAGTATCGCCAGCAGAGCGATAGTGGTCAACGCGTTAGTCGTGTTTATGACTTGGGCTGTTCATTGGGTGCCGCCAGTATGACGCTAGCGGGTGAGTTCGACCCACAAGACTTACAGATTAAAGCAATTGATATATCGCCAGCGATGACGACCGAGGCGACCACGCTACTGAGTGAGAATTATCCTAAGCATGACATCGAAGTGATCACAGCAGATATCCGCGATATTGAGCTTGAGCCGTGCGACATGGTGATTTTGAACTTGACGCTACAGTTTTTGCCAGCTGCTGATAGGATAGCAGTGCTAGAGAAGATTTATGCGGCATTGAGCGAAGGCGGCATATTGGTACTGACTGAAAAAACCCATGCGTTTGATGAGCAATATGATGCATGGTTAGTAGAGCGTTATTATGACTTTAAACGTGCCAATGGCTACACCGAGATGGAGATTAGCGGCAAGCGTAATGCGTTAGAAAATGTCCTCATTACTGATACCTTAGATGAGCATCATGCACGGTTAGATCAAGTTGGGTTTGCGCGTCATCTGACATGGTTTCAGTTTTTGAACTTCGTCTCTATTGTGGCGTTTAAATAGGATTTACTTTGGGAGCGAACAAGGTGTTCATATGATTCCGTCTATAGTTGAACAAAATATTCATCAAGTGTTAATAAAAAAAATGAGCGTACAATCATTTGAGCAATGGTTGTATAAAGACGATGTATTAGAGTCTAGCAACCCTGATTTATATCTTGAACTGATTTCATTTGATTATAGTTTTGAAGATGATTTTTATGATAGTTTTGCGAAATACGTCCATTTTTATAAATTTGAAGCTGACCGAATAAAAGAATATCTAAACTCAATTATTGATAGAGATGGAAATTGTAGTAATGCGATTTGGATGATGTATGAGTTATATTGTAAGGGTTATGGTTTTCTCGGCAAGCTAGGAGTTATATACGGGTTCTGCCTAGTAGACTACGAAACTTCGGAATCTAACCATAATATAGATACTATCTTAGATAAGTTGTATCCCGAGATTATTGATGATGCTAAAAATGTATGGAACTGGTTAGAAGAAGGCAAAGTTGTTTTCAAAAGTCAGGACAATGGTTATGGTGTTTTTGAATACGACGATCTTCGTAGTGAAACAGAAATTCTGCAAGGAAATGCGTAGTTCACGAATTTCAAAGAGTTTACATATTAAAACTTATCTTTCTTTATTTTAACCCTTTTAATTTTATTCATTTAAATAACAATCAATACGGTAACCTGCTTTTATGCTCAATGACACTATCATCAACGCCGAACGCGAATTATATCTAACTCTACTAGAGTTGGCACAGCAGCAGCCAAACGCTTATGAATGGCTCAAACGATTACCAACATGGCTAGGTGATATAAAAGACAAAGCTAACTATGCGCATGCGCCTGCCTACCAAGCGTCAGTCGCTCGTTTGCCAAACTTAGCTGTCAATCATGTCGATCTAAACAGCGATACTTTGACGATTGAGGCAAGTCTAAATGAGTCTCAGCGCAAGCAAACAATGGCACTATTAAAGCAGTTAATGCCGTGGCGTAAAGGGCCATTTCAGATTGGCGGTCAAATCGGCAATGATGGGTCAGGTATTAAGATCGATACTGAGTGGCATAGTGATTGGAAATGGAAACGCGTTGCGCCGCATTTAAGTAGATTAGACGGTCGCCGCGTATTGGATGTGGGCGGTGGCTCTGGTTATCACGGCTGGCGCATGGCAGGGGCTGGCGCGGATACGGTTATTATTATTGATCCATCATGCTTGTTTTATCATCAGTTTATGGCGATTCGTCATTTCGTTGGTGCCGCAGATGCTCATATTCATGCTCATGATACAGGCCGCTACCGTACGCATTATATCCCTGTACCGCTTGAAGCGTTACCTGAGCACAGTCAGCTGTTTGATACCGTATTTAGCATGGGCGTACTTTATCATCGTCAGTCACCGTTTGAGCATTTACAACAGCTTAAAGGACAGTTGGTCAAAGGTGGTGAGCTGGTACTTGAGACGCTAGTGATTGAAGGTGATGCCAATACTGTACTGGTACCGCACGACCGCTACGCGCAGATGAATAACGTCTATTTCTTACCATCGGTTGCGGCATTAATTGGCTGGTTAGAGAAAGCAGGGTTTTCAGATGTGCGCTGCGTCGATGTGGCAGTCACCTCGACTGAAGAACAACGACAAACCGAATGGATGACTTATCATTCGTTAGCAGATTTCTTGGATCCTAATGATTCTACTAAGACCGTCGAAGGATATCCTGCTCCCATGCGCGCGACTTTGATTGCCAAAAAGTAGCATTGATGGCGGTAGCTAATATAAGGAAAGCATTATGAAGACATCAAAGACTTTGATTGTAGCTACCATCAGCTTGCTATCGCTACCTGCTACGGCAGGTTATGGGACTGTATCCGAAGGCTGGGGCTTTGTACAAGACGACTGGCAAGTGGTTTGTGATAATACGCGGACTTGTCGAGCGGCTGGATACGCAAGTGAAGCGCTCATAGATGAGCCTGCTTCAATATTGTTCACAGCATTGCCAAAAGTAGCTCTGCCAAAAGCGCAAATTCAGTTTATATCAGAAGTGCCGCTAGATGATCTTAAGCATGCTGAGCTTTGGCTGAGTAATAAAAAATATGGACTGCTGCAAGCCAACAAAGAAGACAGTCTATTATACGACTTATCAGCCAAGCAGACTCAGGCCCTGGTTGATCATGCTCGTATAGTGACTAAGATAGAGATTAGAGTGGGCGACAATCAATGGCAGATTAGCGATAAAGGTATGTCGTCAGTATTGCTCAAACTAGACGATGTACAAGGTCGAGTAGGGACGCCGATAGCATTGGTCAGTAAGAATAATCCAAATCGTCAACGTCCTAAAGCAACCTTGCCAAAACCAATCATTAAAAAAGCATTTGCGTATTCAGCAAAAGACAATAAAACACTTGCTCCATCAAAGCTGGCGTATTTTCAGAGAAATATTGATAAGTGGGTCGATATTAATGCCGAGCAGCTTATAGGGTCCAAGGACGTGATGGGCGATTGTGAGCTGATTAACCCAAAGACTGAAACATATCAGCGAATGTCAGAGTATGGCTCTACGATGCTTGGTTGGGACTTTATACCGGTTGATGATAGCTATACTTTAGCCACGCATACGTGCTGGCTAGGCGCTTATAACTCAAGTAACGGCTATTGGCTCATTGATAATGCAAAACCTAGCAAACCTACGCTTATCACGACAGCAGGAAATGATTATTTTGATGGTGAGATTTCTGCCACTCACAAAGACCGAGGCATTGGTGATTGCTGGAATCGTACTGCATGGACGTGGAATGGTGAAACGTTTGCTAAGAGCGAAGAGTCTAGTACGGGCATGTGCCGAGGTTTTGCTGGTGGAGCGTGGGACCTACCAACGTATGTGAGTCAGGTTATAGAGAATAATGCTAAGGCTCAGTAGCTTTTTGATTTAGAAGACTTTGATTTGAGGGGCTTTGATTCAAAAGACTTTGATTTAAATGACTGACACCTTATCAAGCGCAGCAGTCACAAGCCATACATTACATTTTTAGTTTTGATACTTATGTCCTAAGCGATATCAAAGGATAGTGATAAAAATGGCCAATTAGATTAACCATTTTTTGAAAGCGACTTCCATGACTATCTTAAGGATAAAACCAACAGAACCTGCGCCTAGGGCTAGAAATATCCAAAAAGTACCAGCGCGTCCAGCTTCAGATGTTTTAGAGATATCCCACATAATAAAAAACAAGAAAGCGATGAATATCGGCAACAAGACGTACAGTCCCCAACTGGTGACAGTACTGGCGGCAATAGCAAACATGGCGTAATCCTATAATAGAGTAGTAACGCGTCTTCTATATTTCAGAAGAGCCGTACAAACCATCATTATAACGTGGAAGCAGTCAGGTATAAACGACTGCCCAGTATTGAGCAACAGTAACGCTACAATTCACGTTATGAGTTATTTATCAGTTTTGCATCATTGATATTAGTCAGCCCAAATCCTGATAACGGTAAGATTTTAGTGCTAATTTTGGCGCAAATGGTGCAATAAAGCGCAAAGATTGTTATATTTACAGGTTACTTATCTTTTTACATTATTCTATCCCTGCAATGTCGGCCGCTATTATAATAAGCCGTTATCGATTGCTCGCATTCGCACCGTTTTTGTTGTTTATTTAATTGAGTTCAAATTCCTATGTCACAAGCCCAAATTGATACGCTTGCATCCCTATTTAATGATGCAATTCAAACCCTACAAGCAGATGGTACGCTACCAAGCGATTGGCAAAACAACAGTCAAATCACCCGTACAAAAGATTTAAGTCACGGTGATTTTGCCAGTAATATCGCGCTAACGGCAGCGAAAGCGGCCAAGGCTAATCCGCGTCAACTTGCTGAAAAAATCGTCAGCGCATTGCCTGACAATCAAGATATTCGCCAAGTAGAAATCGCAGGCCCAGGATTTATCAACGTATTTTTAAACTCGGAAGCTAAGTTTTCTGTATTGGACGATATCTTCACATTGCAAGATCGCTTTGGCTTAAGTAATCAGTTTGATGGGCAAAAAGTCCAGGTTGAATTCGTTTCTGCCAATCCAACGTCAAGTCTGCACGTCGGTCACGGTCGCGGTGCTGCATTTGGCATGAGCGTTGCTAACTTGCTAGAGGCCATCGGCTATGACGTCACGCGTGAATATTATGTCAATGACGCTGGTCGTCAAATGGATATCTTGGCCACCAGTACATATTTACGTTATCTACAGCTAAATGGTGAAGAGATAACTTTCCCAGTTAACGCCTATCAAGGTGATTATGTTAGTGACATCGCACAGACGCTAAAAACACAACATGGCGATAGCTATGTACATAGCTTTGCAGACGTTGCCAAAGATGTGCCAGAAGATGCTCAGTTTGAGATTAATGCTGATGGCGAAAAAACCGTTATCTCAGGTGATAAAGAAGCGCACATTGATGGCTTGATTGCCAATAGTAAGTCTTTGCTAGGTGACAGCTACGCGTTATTTTTAGACGCGGCATTGAGCAGTATTTTGGCAGATATCAAAGACGACTTAAATGACTTTGGCGTGAGCTACGAGTGCTGGTTTAGCGAAAGATCTATCGATAGCGAGATTGAGCCTGTCCTACAGATACTAGATGACAAAGGCTACTTATACGAAAAAGATGGCAACATCTGGTTTAAATCGACTGATTTCGGCGATGAGAAAGACCGTGTGGTACGCCGTGCAAATGGTCAATCGACGTATTTTGCTTCTGACATCGCTTATCATAAGAACAAGTTTGATCGCGGCTTTGATAAAGTCATTAACGTTTGGGGCGCAGACCACCATGGTTATGTCCCACGCGTAAAAGCTGCTCTACTAGCTCTTGGTATCGATGCCGAACGCCTTGATGTGGTACTTGTACAGTTTGTGGCATTATGGCGCGGTAGTGAAAAGGTACAAATGTCTTCGCGTTCTGGTCAGTTTGTGACCTTACGTGAGCTACGTGCAGAAGTGGGTAACGATGCTGCACGATTCTACTATGTAGCGCGTAAGCCTGAAGTGCATGTTGATTTTGACTTAGAACTTGCCAAATCACAAAGCAAAGACAATCAAGTGTATTATATTCAGTATGCTCATGCGCGCGTTTGCCGCGTGTTAGAAAAACTGGCAACCTACGATTTGACCGTAGATGATGCCATTGGTTTGGCACATCAAGACTTGCTAAGTGCGCCAAACGAAGACGAGCTGATTAAACTGTTAGCAGGATATCCAGCGACGTTACTTCGTGCAGCGACTGGTTACGAGCCACACGTCTTAACCAACTACCTAAAAGAGCTGGCGGCATTGTTCCATGGTTGGTATGACACCAATCGTATCTTGCCAATGAGCTTGACGTCAGGTGAACCGCCAAGTCAGGATGAGCTAGACTTAATGCAAGCACGTTTGCGTCTGTCAAAAGCCGTTAGACAGGTATTAGCAAATGGCCTTAGTCTGCTAGGCTTGTCTGCACCGTCTAGCATGTAGTGCTTTTCTAATATGTGACATGAGTATAGACAGCTGATAGCATTAATTCGATGATGATAGTTAAATCCAGTAGGGAGAACGAGATCCATGCTAGCCAAAAAACCTAAAGGCGCAACAGAAAAGCGCAAATCAAGTAGCGTATCAGGCTTATTGTGGATGTTTGTTGGGGCCGTATTGACCCTTATGATCGGGGTGTTTATCTACCTCTCACCATTATTCAATTTCAGCCCCGCTGATGGTAGTGCTGAGAATGACCCTGATCGCCAAGTACAGCCACGTGTGGATACTGATACCGACAATGGCGATTATGAGTTCTACGATATTTTGCCAAATCAAGAGATGGCAACCATCCCTGATGAAGATATCGCTGATATTGATAATGATCAAATAGGTGATATCGGTGCGTTTGAACCAGACGTCGTCGTGACTCAACCAGAGAGCGATGCAGCAGGCAGTACAGAAGCGGGCAGCTTCGGTGGTTCGGAAAATGCGACTGTCGAGCCTGCTGGTAGTAATAATGCTGGGTCTAGTGAGGATATCGTTGTCGTTGAAGAAGATGCAACTTATGATGGTACGCCGCCTGCTACTAGCAACGCTACAACCCGCAATAATAATGCAGCAGCAGGTACGGCGAGTATCCAAGCTGCCAAACCCGCGGCGACCTACATCTTGCAGATCAATAGCTTTAGTGATGCAGATGAAGCGGATCGTCGCCGTGCGCAAGTACTGATGGCGGGTGTCGATGCTCGCGTGGTCAAAAACACGACGGGTAATGGCTTGCCAATTTATCAAGTCATCTCGCGTCCTTTGAATAACCGTCAAGCAGTGACGACGGCACAGCAGCGCCTACAGAACAATGGTATAGACTCTATTATCGTTGAGCAGCGTCGCTAGATGAGGCAGGTTACAGTTATTGTATTTATTAAAAAAAAGCGTCGTAATGACGCTTTTTTTATCTCTTCATTTTATCAAAAGCTTTCTAGCTGTTTTATCCTATTAAACGTCCATTAAGAGTATGGCTATGACAGTATCTAACTCAGTAACACCGCAAGCAGGCATCATTAAAGCGTTCTTTCAAAAATACTTTATCGATGCTTTTACTGGTATGGCTTTAGGGCTATTTGTCACGTTGATCGCAGGTCTGATTATCTCGCAAATCGGTGGTTGGTTAGATTTGCCGGCATTGGTCGCGGTCGGGAAACTTGCCTCGATATTAATGGGTGCTGGTATCGGCGTAGGTATCGCTTATTATCTCAAAGCACCAACGCTAGTGATGCTTAGCTGCCTTGTAGCAGGTATGCTTGGTGCCCATTCTGAAGCACTAATGGCAGGCACGCTTTTTACGCCGCAAGTGGGTGGGCCTGCAACCTTTGTAGCACTGCCGGGTAATCCAATCGGTGCTTATCTGACCTCTGTGTTTGCTTATCGTGCTGGCACTTGGATCGCTGGTAAAACGAAGCTTGATATTTTATTGGTGCCCTTAATTGTATGCGGTATTGCTCTTTTAGTTTGCGCACTTCTTAATCCGCCTATCGTAGCGGGGGTCGCAGCTATTGGTCAGGGTATTCATGCCGCTACTGAATTACAGCCACTTCTAATGGGTATCGTCATCGCCGTAGTGGTTGGTATTTTATTGACCCTACCAACGTCGAGTGCAGCTATTTGTATTGCTATTGGGCTTGGTGGCTTGGCTGGCGGTGCAGCAGTGGTAGGATGTGCAGCGCATATGATTGGCTTTGCTGTCGCAAGTTTTAAAGACAATGGCGTTAGTGGCGTCATCTCTCAAGGCTTGGGTACCAGTATGCTGCAAATCCCTAACGTGCTTAAAAAGCCTATCGTTTTACTGCCTGCTGTCATCGCTAGCGCTATCGTTGGGCCTATCGCGACTGTCGGTTTTGGATTAGCTTGTACCGCGACAGGCGCGGGTATGGGTACCGCTGGTTTGGTTGGTGTGTTTGGAGTGATTGAAGCGTCACAAGAGATTATGAGCACTGGACAATTATGGACAGCGATTATTCTATTAATGTTTATATTGCCTGCGGTGGTTGCAGGGTTGGTGGCTTATATCATGCGCCGTATGGGCTGGTTAGTCGCTGGTGATATGAAACTGCCTTAATGCTTGGAGTATTGAGTTAAAATATCATCAACAGTCTCAAAATTCAGTCTTATCCTTCATCAATAATGGCAACTTTCAAAAAGCCCAGCTACGACTATAGCTGGGCTTTTTATATATAAATTAATCAATTCCTCATGATATAGGGAATGTTGATAACATACTATTTAACGGTCTTTAGCTTCTTATGACGACGTGGTTTTAGTTTGCGGGACAGTTGATGGAAGTCGTTCAGCACTTGGCTATAATGTGAAGGAAATACACGTTGGATGGCATCAATCATCTTGGCATCGTTACCAATCAGGCAGCGCTGTTGGTTGGTCGCTGCTGCCTGTAGGATAATCCAAGCCGCTTCATTGGCATCGAATTTTAAGAATTTATTAAAACTTCTGATGGCTTTGGGCCCAGTACTCATGCCAATATCATGGATACTCTCATTACCGCGTGCGCTATTGGCAATATTGGTTTTGATCCCGCCCGGATGGATACAAGTTGCTGATACCCCGCAGTTCTGGATGTTTAGCTCTTGGCGTAAGCTCTCTGTGAAGCCGCGTACGGCAAATTTGCTAGAGTTGTAGGCTGACTGTGATGGCTGAGCGGTTAGGCCAAAAAGACTTGAGATATTGATAATATGACCATGCTCACTAAACTGGCTCTGTTTAACGCTGTTTTTGATTAACGGTAAAAACGCCTTGGTGCCGTAAACCACGCCCCAAAAGTTGATATTCATCACCCATTCAAGCTCACTAATACTACTGCCTTCGACGGTAGAGTAGAGTGCGACACCTGCATTGTTAAAGATGAAATTTACTTTGCCATGCTCTGCAATTACGTTATCAGCCCATGCTTCCACGGCTTTATTGTCTGATACATCGAGTACGGTAATAGTGACGTTGACATCATAATTGGCAAGTAACTGTTTGGTCGCTGCCAGCTGTTCAGGATCGATATCTGATAATGCAACATGACAGCCCATTTTTGCTAAATGAATGGCTAGCTCACGTCCCATACCAGAGCCTGCGCCTGTGATAGCAGCGACATGGTTGCGATAGTAGGATGCAACATCCGAGTCATCCAACGAGGTACGGTTAGAGGAAAACGGTAAATGTTGGCGCAATGAAGTCGCCATAGCGGTCACATGGTTGAGCATAATAAACAATCCTTTGTCTTATTAATCATATGGGTTGTACGGGCTATATCTTGCGGTATATAGAAATAAAGTATAAAGGCCAAAACAGTCTATCTACATTAGCATGGTTTGTGCTGATGCTTACTCGCGATTGATAAACGCTGCTGTCATTTCAGAGCAGGTGTAATGAAAGTCGCCAATTTTCAGTAGGCAAGTTATCTAGTATCAAGTTATCTAACAGGCAAGCTATTTAACAAACAAATTGGTTAAATAATAGGCATAAAAAAAGCGTCTTAGCTTATTTAGCCAGACGCTTTTTAGTAGTCCGTTAATGATAACGGACTATTTAAACTAACTATAACTTAAGCAATTTTAGGTACTTTGCCTTCATTGATAACGTCCGCATCAACCATTACAGTTTTAGCATTTTCCATAGAAGGTAGCTCATACATGGTCTCAAGCAGGGCGTTTTCTACAATTGAACGTAGACCACGTGCACCTGTCTTGCGCTCCATTGCTTTTTTGGCAATGGCATCTAGGGCTTCTTGAGTAAAGCTAATCTCAGCACCTTCCATATCGAACAAGTACTTGTACTGTTTTACCAGTGCGTTCTTAGGTTCCGTCAAGATTTGTACCAGTGCTTCTTCATCAAGCTCTTGCAGTGCCGCAAGTACTGGCAGACGACCGATCAGCTCAGGAATCAGACCAAACTTGATCAAATCTTCTGGCTCGACTTCTTGTAGCAAGTCTGAGCTTCGACGGCTGTCATCTTTTGAGCTAACATCAGCGTTAAAGCCAATACCGCCTTTTTCGGTACGTTGCTGAATGACTTTATCAAGTCCAGCAAATGCACCACCAACGATGATTAGAATGTTGCTAGTATCAACTTGGATCAGCTCTTGCTGTGGATGCTTACGACCACCGTGCGGCGGAATAGCAGCCACAGTACCTTCGATTAGCTTTAGCAACGCTTGCTGCACGCCTTCACCTGACACATCACGCGTGATAGATGGGTTGTCGCCTTTTTTACTGATTTTGTCGATTTCATCAATATAGATGATACCTTGCTCAGCTTTGGCTACATCATAGTCAGAAGCTTGAAGTAGCTTTTGTACGATGTTTTCAACGTCTTCACCAACATAACCAGCTTCGGTTAAGGTCGTGGCATCAGCCATCGCAAAAGGTACATCTAACAGACGAGCCAAGGTTTGCGCAAGCAATGTCTTACCAGAACCAGTCGGACCGATTAGCAAGATATTACTCTTAGCCAATTCTACCATTGCATCGTCAGCGCCGATCTTGGCTTTTTTGCTGTCGTTGGCTAGCGTCTGGCTAACTTTTAGACGTTTGTAATGGTTATAGACGGCCACAGCCAATGCTTTTTTGGCAGCGTCCTGACCGATGACATATTCATCAAGCTTGGCACGCAGCTCTTTTGGCGTTGGTAGTTTTTTATTGACCCAAGAAGTGTCTACTTCGCTATCGTCATCACCGTGCTCTGCGCTGTCTGCGATTAAGTCAGTACATAGCTCGATACATTCATTACAGATGTTGGCATCATCAGCAGCAATCAGTTGCTGTACATCGCTTTTGGCTTTACCGCAAAACGAACACTGCGGGGTATTATCTTCTGCCATAAAAGGCGCTCCTAAAATTTAAAACTGGTTAGTTTATTTGTAGTATGTCGTTTATCGTATTCATTCAATGGTCATACCTTCTAATGGTCAGGTATGACATTGATAACGGTTTACTGTACGGCAAATAAACTATAAAAGGTCTTATGACTGCACTCTCAATAAAGAGGCATCACGTTAATGCTTAGATTACAAAGATTCAGGACGACGCTCTAATACTTCGTCAACCAAACCATACTCTTTGGCTTCTTGTGCATCTAACCAATAATCACGCTCAACGTCTTTTTCGATTTTCTCTACTGGCTGCCCAGTGCGCTCAGCTAAGATACTATTTAGACGTGCACGAGTTTTAAGGATTTCACGAGCGTTAATTTCGATATCAGTTGCTTGGCCCTGCGCGCCGCCTGATGGTTGGTGAATCATAACGCGAGCATTAGCAAGTGAATAGCGCTTGCCTTTTTGACCAGCAGCCAACAGGAATGAACCCATGCTGTAAGCACCGCCCATACAGATAGTAGACACTTCAGGTTTGATGAAGTTCATGGTATCAAAAATAGCCAAGCCAGCGCTTACTGAGCCGCCTGGTGAGTTGATATACAAATGGATATCTTTGTCAGGGTTTTCAGCTTCTAAGAATAGTAACTGGGCAACGATAAGGTTAGCCATGTTGTCTTCGACCTGACCGGTCAAAAAGATAACGCGCTCACGTAATAGACGTGAAAAGATATCAAACGAGCGTTCACCGCGTGAGGACTGTTCAACCACCATAGGTACTAAAGCCGCTTGTGTGGTCTGTACTTCTTTGTGCGCACTCATCAGCATATCAAAATGCGGGTTGGCAGTGATGCGATCATAATCTGTCATAGAAAAGTCCTATCGATAAATGTATAAAATAAAAATGAATTGAATGATTTTATTGTCTAGTAGTTTTTGACTAATGGGTTGTTTATAAGGGGGCTGCGCTCACTATTCAAGCCTATAAAACGGGTTTGTGCATAAAATAGCTGAAAAAGTGACCCTCCGATATGTCTAGGACTCATTGCTTATATTGAAACTTATACTAAAAATACGTCTAGAAGTAGATAAATACTATCTTATCTATTATCAAGTCGTACAGATATTGATAGTACCTGTATCGACAGTGTCTATATCGATACAAATAGCGTAAATCATGTCTAACCTGACTTTTTAACATAGAATACCTGATTAATAGCCCTACAATCCACCTATCTTACTGACTAAGTCTGCAAATAGTTATGTGTTTAGTATTTTTGCTTATCTAACATCATCATAAAATATTGCGCTAACAATAACGCTAAAAAATGCACTGTTATGGACAAAATGTACTATTTTGGTGCAAATATCTGCTAATTTTATAAATAACTAAGGCTCAAAAAACGTTTAGAAAATAGCTGGGAATATAGTGTTACTTTTATCATTTAAGTTAAATAAAAAAAAGCGCAGACAAATCAAAGTTTTGAGTTGCTAAGGTTTCTTATTTGATTACCTGCTATCAAGGGTTGGCATAATGCTTGTATCAATAAAAACATTGACGCTTTGATTTATCATGGTGCGCTGGGCACGATAAATGATGTACGCTGTATTTCTTCGCTGTTATTTTGACATTACTGTAGTTGATGAACTGTAGTTAACGATTGGCAATAGAGTCTTAACGGATAGCAAATGATAGCTGTCATATAAAATACTGAAACATATTTAATTGGTAAATGAGTATATAAAATGAGTTGGGCCTCTTCTTTAGCATTAAGCTTTGACACTGTTAGCAGTACAAGTACGGCCAAAGAAGGTACGGCTGATAACTCAAAAACGCGGCTTTATCATCGTAAGCACACGGGTGCCTTAATGGTACAGCGTGCTCTGTATCCTGAGCCAAGCGTACAGCAGGGTATTTGTCACATACTGATGTTGTACCCGCCAGCAGGTATTGCAGGTGGCGATACGCTGACTATAGACCTAAATTTGGATAGTGGTAGCCACGCTGTTATCACCACACCAGGTGCAGGTAAATGGTATGGCAAAGACAGCGTCAGTCAAAAACATAAAGTTCCGTTGGGCAGCGACGATGCTCACCAAAGTATGGGTCAAAATGAAATAGCTGCCTATGCAAGCCAACATGTACAGGCCAACCTCGTGGCACATACCCGTTTAGAATGGCTACCGCAAGAGAGTATCATTTATAACGAAGCCAATATGCATGCAGTGAGCCGCTTCGATTTGACAGATTCATCTAGCCTACTGACATGGGAGATTAGCGTATTTGGGCGGCAAGCTTACGACGAGCAGTTTCTGCAAGGGCGTTATCATACTGGATTGAGTATCTACCGAGATGGTAAGGTTATCGTTGCTGAGCGAGTGGCGCAGGCAGCACAAAGTCGCTGGTTTACCTCAAATTTAGGATTAGCGAACCAGCATATTTATGGATCGTTTTGGGCAGTACCTAGCTTAAGCGATGTCCATGACAATCTTGCACTCTCCGCATCGCAAACTACGCAATCGACCGAAACGGCCCAAGCAACTATCAAGCAGTCATTAACTCGCTATCTAGATAATACTGTCGTAGCATTACGCCAAGTCATTGCTCAAGCACAACTGCCTGTCTACTGCACGCATAATTGCCAAGCGATCAATATCCGCTATATTGGCTCAGATGTACGTGGTTGTTTTGAAGCGTTTTATCAGCTGAGAGAAGTCTTGCGAGATCATTGGTGGCAACTTGAGCCTTGTCGTCCACGTATTTGGGACACTTAATACGGTCACTCTAAATAATGACACTAAGACAAATTGCGACTGTTTTTAATCGATATCATATGCTTTGAAACCCCCTAATCTGCTATAAATATAACGATAAGTACAACAAGGAATTATCATGCACCTGACCCCAACAGAAAAAGATAAACTCATGCTATTTACGGCTGGTATGGTGGCTGAGCGTCGCAAAAGTCGCGGTGTTAAACTCAACTATCCCGAAGCCATCGCTTATATCAGTATGCTGCTGATGGAAGGCGCACGAGATGGTAAAAGAGTTGCCGAATTGATGAGTGAAGGTGCTACGTATTTGTCTGCTGATGATGTCATGGAAGGTGTCGCAGAGATGGTAGATGAAGTGCAAATCGAGGCGACTTTTCCTGATGGCACCAAATTGGTCACGGTACATAATCCCATCGTGTAACGCTGTATACCATTGTTATAGCACTGAAATGCTCACTATAAAATAAGGCGGCTACCATGCAAGCAGGTGAATACCATATCCAAGATGGCGATATTATCTTAAACCAAGGTCGACAGGTGCAGACGATCAGTGTCAGTAATACTGGCGATAGACCTATCCAAATCGGCTCGCATTATCACTTTTATGAAGTCAATGATGCATTGAGTTTTGAGAGAGAGCAGACTCGAGGTTTTCGTCTCAATATTATCTCTGGGACCGCCGTACGTTTTGAGCCTGGCCAATCGCGGGAAGTCGAATTGGTAGCATACGCTGGCAAGCAAGATGTATATGGTTTTGCGGGGCGTGTCATGGGCGCCGCTCATACAGACAAAATATCAGAGAGTACTACTAATAAAAAGGTAACCGCTACTTCGCAAAAGCGAGTCAGTCGTCGTATTTATGCTGAGCATTTTGGCCCTACCACAGGTGATAAAGTCCGTTTAGCCGATACCGAGCTTTGGCTACAGGTTGAGGCGGATTTAACCAGTCATACAGAGACTGCTGTTGATCAAGCAGATACGTCGCAAAGTGGTGAGAGTAGTAAGCCTATTGAAATCAAAGGTGAAGAAGTCAAATTTGGTGGTGGTAAAGTCATCCGTGATGGCATGGGACAAGGACAGTTACTAGGCGCGGAAGTTGCCGATACGGTTATTACCAATGCATTGGTTGTTGACTATACAGGTATCTATAAAGCAGATATCGGTATCAAGGATGGTCGTATCAGTGCTATTGGCAAAGCGGGCAATCCTGATATCCAGCCTGCTATTGATATTCCTATTGGCGGTGCTACCGAAATAATCTCTGGCGAAGGCAAAATCCTGACAGCAGGTGGTGTCGATAGTCATATCCACTTTATCGCACCCCAGCAGTGTGAGACAGCGCTTATGTCAGGGGTAACGACGATGCTAGGCGGCGGTACAGGGCCAGCTCAAGGTACGCTTGCCACCACCTGTACACCAGGGGCATATCATATTGCCTCGATGCTAAAGTCTACCGATAGTATCCCTATAAATATTGGACTACTAGGTAAAGGCAATGTGAGTGTACCAGAACCCATTGCTGAGCAGATCGAAGCAGGTGCCGTGGGGCTAAAGCTACATGAAGACTGGGGTACAACGCCGCAAGCTATTGATAACTGCTTGAGCGTCGCTGATGACTATGATGTGCAAGTGGCCATTCATACCGATACTTTAAATGAAAGCGGCTATCTCGAAAGTACGCTTGCTGCTTTTAAAAACCGCTGTATTCATACTTTTCATACTGAAGGGGCAGGCGGTGGCCATGCGCCCGATATTCTAAAGGCTATTGGAGAACCGCATGTTTTGCCATCTTCAACAAACCCAACACGACCATACACTGTCAATACTATTGATGAGCATCTCGATATGCTGATGGTTTGTCATCACTTGAGCCCTGCTATCGCTGAAGATGTGGCCTTTGCTGAAAGCCGTATTCGTCAAGAAACCATCGCCGCAGAAGACATCTTGCATGACTTAGGTGCGATTTCGATGATGAGTAGTGATTCTCAAGCTATGGGGCGGGTGGGTGAAGTAGTCATCCGTACATGGCAAACCGCGCACAAAATGAAAGTGCAACGTGGCCATCTAGCGCCAGATCCAACAGCGACTATTGAAGATGAGCAAGAGTACATCAATTTGACAGATTATGACCAAAGCGCGGACAACGATAACTTCCGTATCAAACGTTATATCGCAAAATATACAATAAACCCTGCGATTACTCACGGTATTAGCGATATGGTCGGCTCAATCGAAGTGGGTAAATGGGCAGATATGGTGCTATGGTCGCCCAAGTTTTTTGGGGTAAAGCCTGAATGCATTATCAAAGGTGGACTCATCGCTGCGGTACCGATGGGCGATATTAATGCCTCTATTCCTACTCCTCAGCCTGTCCATTATCGTCCTATGTTTGCTACATATCCAAAATCGGTTGCCCAAACTAGCATTACCTTTATGTCGCAAGCAGCTATCGACAAACAAGTAGATAAGCAGCTCGGGCTGACCAAAGTTATTCAGCCAGTACACGGCATCCGTAAAATTCGTAAAAGCGATATGCGCTTTAACAGCTACTGTCCAGATATGGATATCAATCCTGAGACCTATGAAGTACGTGCGGATGGTAAGACACTCACCTGTGAGCCAGCTGATGTATTACCCATGGCACAGCGTTACTTTTTATTTTAGAGCTTATGATGCACGTTTATAGGATCTCTACGACAGACAGGGAGCCATAAACCATGTATGCCAATAGTCAGTTGGTTTCTTGAGTGAGATCGTGTCTTTATTCCCAACACTTTTACCATCAATACTATTGACCAATAGTTTGAGCAACAACAGTCAGAGAAGAATAATGAAAATATTTAATACCCGTTTAAGTACGCTTAGCGATACCCAAAAAGCGCAATTGGCAGAACAGTATAAAGCCGATGATTATCTACTGTTAGACTTTGATACTCGTCAGCATTCTCGCTTTAGAGCCATTACTGTTTCAGGTGAGGCAGTTGGTGTTGACCTAC
Source organism: Psychrobacter sp. 1Y6 (assembly GCF_052258385.2). Lineage (NCBI taxonomy): Bacteria > Pseudomonadati > Pseudomonadota > Gammaproteobacteria > Moraxellales > Moraxellaceae > Psychrobacter > Psychrobacter sp. 1Y6. Next base: position 346,215 of record NZ_JBQQEW020000001.1, read on the forward strand.
CTCGTACAGGCGTCTTAAAAGGAGATGATGTCCTTATCAATGCGTCAGGTGAGCTGATGCAAGTGATCGCTAAGCCACAAGCTGTGACCAAAGTGACTGCTGACAATGACTTTCTACTAATGAAAGGCGCTTATCATTTGGGCAATCGTCATGTGCCATTGATGTTTGACCACAGTTTTGATCAGGGTAATAGAGGCTATGCGCTATATTTTGAAAACGATCATGTGCTGGCACAAATGTTAGAAAATCTTGGCTTACATATCGAGTCTACCTCAGTGCCATTTGAGCCTGAAACCGGCGCTTATCAAACGGGCCAAGGGCATGCGCATGGCCACTCTCACTCCCATGCACATTCGCATAGTGACTCTCATAGTCATAAGGAAAGCCATGACCATAGCCATGATGAAAGCCACAGCCACGGACATAGCCATAGTCATCATGATGCGCTTGTAGGTCGTTCGAATGATGGTTGATACCAGTGCTCAGCCTGCTCAATCTGCCCAACTTGGACAGCTACTGATGCTGGCATCGAGCAATTTGCCGATTGGTAGCTATACCTATTCGCAAGGTGTGGAGTCAGCGATTGAGTCAGGGGTTGTCTCTGATGAAGCCAGTACGCTTACATTTATGCAGGACTATCTAGCGCTTGCGGTGATTGGCTACGAGCTGCCTGTATTAGGGCTGATAATGTGCGCACTCAGCCAAGGTCATGAAGCGCTAGCAGCAAATTTAGCACATGATTATCACGCTGGCCTAGAGAGTAAAGAGTTTGTACTGGAGTCGCAGCAGCTAGCACAGGCGATGGTATCTTGGCTCAACGAAGTATTGAGTCTTGGCATACCGGCCGAAATACCTGAAGATGGATTTTTGCCGCTATTTGCTCATATTTCTCAGCATTGGCAGCTGCCATTAGCGCAGTCGATGACTACCTATGGATTTGCGCAACTAGAGAATATGGTGCTCGCCGCTGTCAAGACAGTGCCGCTAGGACAGATGGCAGGTCAGCGTATTCTGTGGCAATTACAAAGCGATTTGGGTGCTCAGGTTGATGCTCTAAGCGATGATGTACAGCATGTCTTTGATGCTCTAGTTATGTCGACAAACACGGCCAATACTGTAGGTAATAGTGAAGAGTCGGACTGTCAGCAGTTATGCCAAGACCTCTATGAATCGCTTAATATCTCTAATAACTTGCCCAATTTGGCTATTCTCTCGAGTATGCATGAGAAGCAATACAGTCGGTTGTTCCGCTCATAATTGTACCTTTATTTCTATTTATACTTATTAATATACACACTATTTTAGGAAATTAATATGTCTCTAACTCCGCTCAAATCAAAAAATTCTCACGCTGCATTAGACGTACAGACTGATAGCGATAGCCAGAAACCGTCTTCTACTTTATCGTGCTTACGCCTTGGTATTGGTGGGCCAGTTGGTAGTGGTAAGACCGCTTTGACATTAAGACTATGCCAAAACCTGCGCGATACGATCAATATGGCAGTCGTGACCAATGACATCTATACCAAAGAAGATTCAGAGTTTTTGACCCGCAATGATGCTATGCCCGCTGAGCGTATCCGCGGTGTAGAGACGGGCGGCTGTCCGCATACAGCTATTCGCGAAGATGCTTCTATTAATCTGACTGCGATTGCTGAGCTACAAGCGACTTTTGAAGGGTTGGAGTTAATTATTATTGAATCAGGTGGCGACAATCTAGCCGCAACGTTTAGCCCAGAGTTGTCTGATTTGACCTTGTACGTTATTGATGTTTCTGCAGGCGATAAGATACCTCGTAAAGGTGGCCCTGGCATTACCAAGTCTGATTTATTGATTATCAATAAGACCGACCTTGCACCAATGGTTGGTGCTTCGCTTGAAGTGATGGAACGCGATGCCAAAAAAATGCGTGGCGACAAACCTTTTGTCTTTAGCAACATGAAAACAGGCGATGGGCTAAATGAGATTATCGCCTTTATTAAAGAACATGGCATGCTTGCTTAGCTAGTCGCCCACACCGACAATTAGAATAGTAATAATAAGGAAAAATCGCATGATAAAGACTTTAAAAAACTCTCGCTTTTCACAAGCGCTCTCAGCTCGTCATATCGTGTCTGGTTCAGCTGTGATGATGACATCGCTAATGCTACCGTCACTGGCGCAGGCGCATTCAGGTCATATTCACTCAACTACCGCGCAAGCGCCGTCATTTTTAGGTACGTTGCAAGCAGGACTGATGCATCCAGTAACTGGCCTTGATCATCTATTTTTGGCAGTAGGCATGGGCATGTTGTTTTATGGTCTACAAAAGCAGCGCTTAGGCATGATGTCATTGACGGCAGGGTTGTCTTTAGGTGCGATATTGGGCACAGCTGGTGTGCTGATTGGCGGTATCGCGTTTGCTGCATCATCTGGGCTAATTGAAGTGGCGATATCACTGTCGGTGGTTGTATTGGCTATGGTCTTGATGAGCCAAAAAAGTAGACAAGAGGTATTCTCTGCTCAGACCCATACAGCACGCACGCCAAGTATTCAGCAGGTGTCACTATTTGGCTTTGGTGGTCTGGCGGTGTTTCATGGCATGGCACACGCGATGGAAGTACCAGCGAATGTCGGTATAAGTGGACAGCTGGGTTTTTATGCAGGAATGATGATTACGATGCTAGCGCTATATGCAGTTGGTACGCTGGTTAGCCAGCAGTTGCAGCAACGCTTTAGTGATAGCTTGTGGTTACAGCGTGGGCTGGTGCTGCTAGGATTGAGCGCTGTATTTGCGCCTGTTTTGGTGTAAAACGCGCTTCATATTACAAGTACGATGCTTGTAGATTCGATGTTTGTAGGTTCGATGTTTGTAAAGTCGATAGTTATGGCTGATTTTATCTAGTTAACGAAAGCCATAAAAAATGCGCCCCCGATCAAAAGGTCGGGGGCGCATTTTAGTTTTGATAACCGACTACAGCATATCTAAAAAGACAGCTGGTCGTATCAATTACATTGCTTGCTGCTGTTGTTGCTGAGCCGCTAGCAAGTCTTGGTAGCTAACTTCTTTATCAGTTACTTTACCTTGAGCAATCAAGTAATCTACTACTTGGTCTTCTAGTACTACAGACTCAATGTTAGCGCGCTGCTGCTTGTCATTGGTGTAGTACTCGATAACTTCTGCTGGATCTTCGTAGTTTTCAGCGGCTTCTTTGATGAAGGTTTCTACACGCTCTTGATCTACTTCTAAGCCTTTAGTATCGATAACACGGGCAACGATGATGCCAAGACGGGCAGCACGTAGCGCTTGCTCTTCAAATAGTTCATTTGGCAGCATGTCTTTATCGAAGCTATCAGCATTGGCACCGAACTGCTGAGAGAAACGTTGCATCATCATGTTACGTTGACGCTCGATTTCTTGCTCTAGCATAGCGTTTGGTACGTCAAACTCGTTCTTTTCTAGCAATGCGTCAAAAGTCGCTTGCTTAACTTGGCTACGCGCAGCATTTTTGATTTCACGTTCCATGTTTTTGCGTACGTCTTCTTTCAATTTCTCAACGCCGCCTTCTTTTACGCCGAATAGCTCTAGGAACGCATCATCAATTTCAGGTAGCTTAGATTTTTCAACCAATTTTACGTTGATTTTGAACTGAGCTTCTTTACCAGCTAAGTTTTCAGCTTGGTAATCTTCTGGGAAAGTCACGTCGATAGTTTTTTCTTCGCCAGCTTTCATGCCTTTGATACCAGCTTCAAAGCCAGGAATCATCTGATTGCTACCGATAACTAGTTTAAAGTCTTCAGCAGAGCCGCCTTCGAATTTTTCGCCGTCGATAGAACCTTCAAAGTCAAAAGTCACTTGGTTGTCTTTTGCAGCCATGCCCTTTTTCTCAACGAACTCTTCACGTTGCTTTTGTAGGTTTTCGATCATGGTGTCAACGTCTTCTTCACTCACTTGTGCAGTGTGACGCTCAACTTCGATCTCATCGATACCTTGTACGTCAACTTCTGGGAAGATTTCAACAGTGGCTTGATATACCAAGAAATCGTCTTCAAGTTTTACGTCGTCGATGTTAGGCATGCCAACAGCGCGGATGTCTTCAGATTTGATCGCTTCAAATACAGTATCACGGATGACATCGTTGATAACTTCTTGTTGAATGCCAGCACCGTACTGAGAGCGGATGTGTGACATAGGGACGTTACCTTTACGGAAACCGTCAATCTTGGCAGTTTTCGCAACTTGGCGAATACGGCCTTCAACTTTGTTTTGAATTTTTTCAACGGGCACTTTAACCGTTAGCTGGGTTTCTTTATTAGATAGCTTGTTGGTTGTGACTTGTAAATCTGTAGCCATGTTAATTACACCTTTAGGATTAAGTAGTACGTTTGATTAATGAAATAGTACTTAGGGTTAAATTGTAATAGACAGACCGCGCCTCAAATTACGGGCATGTACAACGGGCTGCCGTTGAAATAAATAGGGGATAGCGATAGCGCACAACGTCAAATTCAGTGTCAGTAGCAATCGCCGCTGATACCAAAAGGTGAACCTGCTGAGGTTGTCCATGCTATCAAATATCGATAATAAACCGTTAATGCACCGCATAATAACGCTTTTTGGTGAATTATACAGCCAAATAACGGATTTCAACAAAATTTTAAAAGTAGAACAGTATAATCTATCTGTTTATTAAAGTAAAAATTATCTCTTTGACAGCATGTTTCCTTATGTTGCTTGCTCTTATATGGCTTAATTTTATATAAAAATTTAGCCATATTCATAGTCAATAAATAAGATAACGGATAAAAAACAGCGATAAGGTTGTGAGCGCACTATGAGCATTGAGCGCACTTACGGATAGTTATGGATAGTTATAAATAGAACAGCTATAAAGTACTTATAAAGGTAGCTGCGCCAATAGCTGCTGGATTGCCTGACCACGATGGCTGATGCTGTTTTTATCAGCAGCGCTTAGACTAGCCGCACTGGCTTGCAAATCAGGTAACCAAAATAATGGATCATAGCCAAAACCGCCGTCACCATGTAGCGTATCCAAGATTTCGCCATGCCATAATCCTTGGGCGACAATCGGTAGCGGATCATCAGCATGACGCACTATTGCCAGTACGCAAACGAACATACCTTTGATCGGAGTATCTGGCTCTGCTGCGCGGATAGGCTGCAAGTCAGCGATAAGCTTGGCGTTATTTTTACTATCGTTACCGTGCTCACCAGCGTAGCGAGCAGAGTAGATACCTGGCGCATTACCTAGTACAGGCACGCACAGTCCTGAATCATCCGCAATCGCAGGCAGCCCACTGATACGGCTCGCATGACGGGCTTTGATAATGGCGTTTTCTACAAAGCTCAAGCCATCCTCGATGGCGTCTTCAATATCAAGCTGACCTTGTGGGACAATCGTCACGTCCAAGTTCGCTTCGGCAAATAGCCGTTTAAACTCAGCCAATTTGCCTTTGTTGTTGCTGGCCAGTACCCATTGGTTGCCAGATGTCGGATGGGTAGCAGTTAACGAGGTATCAGTGGTGCTCATAGAGTCAGTCCGTTATATGAAAATGATGAAACATTATTATTCGAGTAGGCTTTATTTACCTTCTATAGCGTTAATCGGTAAATTGTTTGTCGGTTGAAGTAGTTATACTAATTATGATAACGCATGAGTTTAGAGTGAATGCAGTTACCGCTTAATAAATAACCAATCGCTATACAGATTGTACGGGCTATAACATTTGGTAACTGATATTATTGGTCACTATTGCTATAATAGATACTAAGCTACAGCGAGTTATATCCTGTAACTTTTGAATATTTAATTAATAAATGCTTATGAAGTCAAACACTTGGCTTTTAAGCAAAGAATAATAGCAAGCAGTAACCGCTAGGTTAATTTTGGATTCATAATGATACGTGATATTGTATTGAGCAGTACCGTGTATCAAGCGATAAAGTTCATTTCAAACAATAAACTCAGCCAATTTAGTCCGCTATTTTATAGTGTTTTTTGCGGTGTAAAAATAGCGTAAAATTCAGTTTCTATAAGCAAGTTTTTATAAACTAACGGCTAAACAGCAAGGATAAAATAATTATGTCAAACATTACTTTACCAGACCTACCATATGCAAAAGATGCACTAGAGCCACATATCAGTGCCGAAACGCTAGAGTATCATCATGACAAGCACCATGCTGCTTATGTAAACAAGCTAAAAGACATGTTGCCAGGTTCTGGTCTAGAAGACAAAACATTGCCAGAAATCATCGTAGCGACTGCTAAAGATGACAGCAAGCAAGGTATGTTTAACCAAGCAGCTCAAGTATGGAACCACACGTTCTATTGGAACTGCATGACGCCAACGAACGGCGGCGGCGAACCTACTGGCGATCTAAAAGCAAAAATCGAAGAAGATTTCGGTAGCTACGATAAATTCCGTGAAGAGTTCAAAAACGCAGCATTGACTCAGTTTGGTTCAGGTTGGGCATGGCTAGTTGCTGATAAAGTCGGTGGCAAACTGTCAATCGCCAAAACGGCTAACGCTGACACCCCACTTGCACACGACCAAGTAGCTGTATTGACTTGTGATGTATGGGAACACGCGTACTATGTAGATTATCGTAACCGTCGTCCTGACTATGTTGACACGTTCCTAGACAAGTTAGTGAACTGGGACTACGCAAACGCAAAATATAAAGGTCAAGATGCTGGCGTTGAAGAATAATTTTTAACGATTAAGTATTTGATTGAAAAAAAGGACACCGCGAGGTGTCCTTTTTTATGTGCTAGCTTTCTATATAGCTCTCTATTTTGATATCTGTTCAAAACATATTTTTGATAGAGCATCGCTATTAGGCGATACCGCCGTTTGCGCCGATATTTTGTCCAGTAACCCAAGCGGCTTCTTCACTGACCAAAAATGCTACCACATGAGCAATATCGACTGGTTCACCGATACGATTAAACGGTGACATACTGGCAAGTCTCTCTACCGTTTCATCTGCTTTACCTTGATGAAATAGCTCAGTGTCAGTAGGGCCGGGAGATACTGCATTGACCGTGATATTGCGCTCGCCAATTTCTTTGGCAAATATACGGGTTAGCTGATCGACCGCGCCTTTGGTCGCACAGTAGGTGCCGTAACTAGGTAGTAGCATACGAGTGGTCGTACTTGAGAGGTTTACAACGCGGCCACCGTCATTGAGTTTAGTCGCAGCTTCACGCAACGTATTGAACGTGCCTTTTACATTGATAGCAAATATACGGTCAAAGTCTTCATCGGTGGTCTCGGCAATGGGTTTATTAATCATTATACCTGCGCTATTGACCAAGATATCTGGCTTACCAAACGCGCTGATAGTGGCATCAAACATTGCTTCGACTTGTTTGGTATTGCTAACATCAGCTTGAACGGCAATGGCTTCACCGCCTGCTGATTTAATCTGACTTACGATATCATTGGCTGCTGAATCATCATTTGCATAATTAATGACGGTTTTAGCCCCTGATTCTGCAAGTGATAAGGCTATTTGCGCGCCGATACCTTTTGATGAACCGGTTACAATCGCGACTTTATTTTGTAGTGTTGTCATCGATACTTTCTCCAATAGTATAAGTGAATATCAGTACGCTTATATTGCGTTTTGACTGATGTCTCTTGATTTATAGGATTATAAGTTACCAGTGTGCAAAACGAATAAGTAGAGCGATTCTGTATGCTTGTTTTGGATAAATTTATCTATTGTGTCTATGCGGATGTAAAGCATAGAGTTTAAGAGGTTAGCGTTGAAAAGCATTCTTTATTTGCTGAAGGTTTAGATGAAGGGGAAAGGCGTTATAAGATAGTTTCTTAAATCTGATAAAATGTCTACTTTTGCTTGTTTCTGCGTTCAATAAGTACTTCATTTTGTAATGTAATTAGAGCTACTCATTAACTTTACATTATTATTTCTTTTCATTCTAAATATTACCGTTCATTCAATTTAAAGATTTATTATTAACAATATATTATACAAATCAAACACAATGCTGTAATATAATTTACATACATATGTCGAGTTCAGCTTTCTAAGCTGAAAGATAATTTAATATTCAATGGAGCAGCAAAGTGTCTTTAATATATCTATCAAAAATAAGTGTTCTTACCGTTCTAGCAGTAGGCATTGTTGCATGCAGCAGCACTGGTAATGGTTCTTCAAACTTATCTACAAATGTAAATCCACCAATAGAACAAACTGAAGCTGAGAAGGCTGAAGCTGAAAAGGCCACTGCTGAAAAGGCCGCTGCTGAAAAGGCCGCTGCTGAAAAGGCCACTGCTGAAAAGGCCGCTGCTGAAAAGGCCGCTGCTGAAAAGGCTGCTGCTGAAAAGGCTGCTGCTGAGAAGGCTGCTGCTGAAAAGGCTGCTGCTGAGAAGGCTGCTGCTGAGAAGGCTGCTGCTGAGAAGGCCGCTGCTGAAAAGGCTGCTGCTGAGAAGGCCGCTGCTGAGAAGGCTGCTGCTGAGAAGGCTGCTGCTGAAGAGGCTGCTGCTGAAGAGGCTGCTGCTGAGAAGGCTGCTGCTGAGAAGGCTGCTGCTGAGAAGGCTGCTGCTGAGAAGGCTGCTGCTGAGAAGGCTGAAGCGGAACGCTTACAGAAAATTGAAACTAACCGTGTCGCATTATTAGCCGCAGCTAAAAAGTCTGGATTAACTGACCAGCAAGCTGCGGCTTATGCCGAGGCTAATAAAACAGCTAATGCAACAGATGCGCAAATTGTGTTAGATTCTATCGTCGCAGATAATGCTAAGAAAGCCCTATTAGCAGAAGCGAGTGCAGCAAAAGGTATTTCAGATGCTAGGTATCCAGTTGGTGCTATTACGGCCAGTACAAGAGCATCTAGTAGTAGTATAAGAAACGCGCTTACGCAAGAATCTAGAATCCAATCTGTAGTCTACAACCAGCCGTATTCTGTTGTTATGGGTGATTATTCAGGTCAAATTTCATATAACAATCAGACAGGCGCTATAATCACAGACAGTAGAGAATCAGATATTTCTATCAGAGGTTTAAAAACTACGGCAGATGCCATCCCAATGCTGGGAAGTGCTACTTACAAAGGTAAAGCTTTTAACGGTACTTATCAAAACTCTTTTAATTCAAGCACTTTTGAAACTACGAACAGTATCAAGGAAGGTACTTTATCTTACAATATTAATTTTGCTGATCGTACTGGCACTGGATCAATCACTGGATTAGGCGATACCGTTAATTTACAGCAAGGTGCAATTTCAGGAACTGGAATATCTGCAGTAGCTCAACAAGGTTTCAAAGACGGAAACTACCTGCTAGATTTCTATGGTAAAAAAGCTGAAGAGATTTCTGGTAAGGTTGTATTTGATGGTAAAGACACGATTGGCTTCGGTGGCACTCGTGGTGAAATTTCTAAATAATAGAAAACTTATTCTTAAATAAATAAAACCGTTTGAAGTATTATTCTATATTTCAAACGGTTTTTTCGTCATATTGGTAAAATATAATGAAAATAAAGCTCTATGCAGCCTGCTGCATCGCATTATCTACCACAGCCATAGCCCAAGAATCACCACCAACCCAAACTGTGTTCTTCGAAAAGACACCACAAATACAACCAGAATTATTACTTAACCAACCTAGTCTTAATACGCCAAATGTTACACCACTAGCAGAAGGTAGCAGTCTAGAAGAAAGCATTAATTTCGCTATTGTCAGTAAAGATTGGCAAAAACTAGAAAAATTATTAGCTAAATATCGTACGACTGTAAACTTCGATTCAATTTTATACAACTATGGATTAGGAGCACTATATCGACATTATGGTCGCCAAAAAGAAGCCATTACGTTATATCAGAGACTACTAGAGCGTCAACCAGATCTATATTATCCAAGATTTGATTTGGCAATGATGTTATATGAAGATAAGCGTTATGCTGAAGCAAAGGTACAATTAGAGACCGCTGAACCCTATCTTGCACCAGCGCTACAAGCTCTGGTTAGCCAGATATTAAGCAGTATCAAAAAGTCTCAAGAGTGGCAGCCCACGCTAAACTTAAGTTATGAATCCACTGACAACGTCAATCAGGCATCTGATTTAAAAGAATTAGTGATTGGTGAAGCTACATTTATTCGTAGTGATGACTCATTCCCGCAAGACGCACACGGTATACGTTATGAAATCGGTGCTACGCAAGAAAAAAACCTTGAAGGTAATCATTATATTTATAAAAACGTAGACTTAGGCGGCGTAAGCTATTGGGATAATAGTGACTATAGTGAATTAACATTGCAATCAAATTTAGGCTATCGTTATAAAGATATCAAGCAATCATGGGGTGTTATAACGACGGTCGAGCAAAACTTGCTAGGTGGGAGTCGATATAATAAGAACTATGCTGCGACTTTAGAATACAGTCGACAAATATCAGACCAATGGCAAGTATCTAGTAGCTTCACACACTTGCAAAAACGTTATGAAGGGGATGACTTAGCCAATTATTACAATGGTCATACTAACAGTACCGCATGGATTTTGCTTTACCAACCAAAACCTAGATGGCTAATTTATGTGGGTGCAGATTTGATGCGCGATGATTTGAAGGATCAGGCTGAGTCGTCAGATCGTTACGGTATACGTGGCGGAATGGCATTCTCTGGGAATGAAATTAGTTTGAGAAGTAGTTTGCGTTACGCTCAGCGAGATTTTAAAGCAGATAATTTCTTTTATGGTGAAAAACGTAAAGATGATGAATACCAATTTAGTACAACCCTAGGACATAGAAAACTTAGTTGGAAAGGGTTCACACCAAAATTAAACTATGAGTACCAGAAAATTGATAGTAATTTGTCACTTTATGAGCGTAGTAACAGCATAGCCTTTGTAAAAATAGATAAAAGTTTTTGATTTTTTTATGCAACGTTAAACAAGAGCAGTAAATATTCACATTCTCCTTAGATGTTTTTGAGCTCTGTCAATAATGTTACTCCTATATATTCACCGTACATTCACGAAACCTCAAACCCAAACTTACCCAACGCTTCTCGCAGCATCACGATATTATAATAGGCGTGTGCATTTACAGTGTTTTGAAAGAAAATATAGAGCGTATCAAAATGTTGACGCTGATTGGCAATCGCTTGTGCCCAGTCCTGCATCTCAGCTTCGCTATAGCGATAATCATGGCGATCAGCCGCACTCATCGCATCCCACCAGTTTAGGTTATTGCCATGCATACGTAGATAGCCAGTGCGTTCAGTGAATATCAATCGTGACGGCGGTAATCCGCTAACCTTGGGGTAATCGACGCTACACCAAATGAGTCCTTGCTGCCGAAAGCTATCAACCACTTGCGGTGTGTGCCAGCCGTTATGACGAAACTCAATGGCGAGTGGATAGTCTTGAAACCAACTGACGAGATTGGCTAAATAGAGTCGATGCTCACGAGTACGATCAAAGCCGTGTGGGAACTGCAGTAATAAAGGTGCTAAAGCATTTGCTTCGATAAGTGGAGATAAGGCGTTTAGAAATGCTTGTGCATGTTCGGCAGTGCCTTTGCGTGCATGAGTAAAGTCTTGATGCAGTTTGACGGCGAACTTCAACTCGCTTTCAGCTTGTACATAAGCTTTATCAACCATCCCAGCAAAGGCTTTTTGTCCGATGGGCGCATAAAAGGTACTATTGATTTCGACTGCGCCGTATTGCTTGGCGTATTCACGTAAGAAATCGGTCTTTTTGGTACCGGTGGGATACAGTGTACCGAGCAAGTCGGTATCGCTATAGCCACCAGTGCCAAGGTAAATGCGCGGGGTAGGGGAACTGTCCATGTTGACCACTCACTGCCGTTTTGGGTAATGAAATTTACTACGATATCTGTTATCAGCTGCTATTCGACAAGCTATTTTTTACGTGACCAGAGCCATTCAATCAGTGCAAGTAGCGCATCATTGTCTGTACCAACGGCATATTCATTGTCGCTAAGCTCACGACTATATAGTTCATGAGAAATAGCTGCACGTCCGTCATTAAATAGTGATTGCGCATAGCTAGTCGCGTCATCGACACCCATTAGTTTTACATAGGTAGATTTGTCGAGTTTTTCATCGCTACCTGCAGGCTTACCAAGTGTATCAGTCGTCATGGTGACGTCTAGCACATCGTCTTGGACTTGAAAGGCAAGACCGATATGTTGCGCGCACTCTTGTAGTGCCATGCGCTGTGGAGCCGTTGCACCAGCACAGACGCCGCCCATGAGCATCGCCGCTTCTATCAACGCCCCTGTCTTGTCACGGTGAATGGCTTCTAAATCATCCTGCGCGATATTGGCACTGGCTTCGGCATTGAGGTCTAGCATTTGACCTGACACCATGCGTCTGGCGCGCGGCGCAAATATTGCCATAAGCTGACTTGCGATGGCTGCATCGAATGGTGCAAAGGTTGGCATCTCCGCGGTCAATACTTCAAAGGCTAGCGTCTGCAATACATCTCCTGCTAGCAGAGCCGTCGCTTCATCAAAGGCTATATGCGCGGTCGGCTGCCCACGGCGCAGCTCATCATCGTCCATACACGGCAAATCATCATGTACCAACGAATAAGTATGCAGCAGTTCTACCGCCAATGCAGCACGGCGCGACATATCATAGTCTGAGTCGTTTTCTAGTAGCGTGTCTAGATCAGCATCGAGAGTATCAATGTCATCATTAGGTTCGTCTATACGTTCATTATCACTGCTATTAATACTGGCAAAAGCGCTGGCAACCATCAGTGGGCGTACCAGTTTGCCTTGACCTGTCATCACATAACGGCAGGCATCTACTAGCGGGCTAGGGAGCTTGGCATAAGCAAACAAGACTTCGATATCTTGCGCCAATTGCTCGCGCACAGCACCATGAAACTGCTCAGTGCTTTGAAAGGAAACAAAGTCAAAAGGGATAACGCCAGTACAGGTAGTGCTAGAAGTAAGGGAAACAGTCATAATCCAACCATTTATCAGGGATACAGTAAAACTTATTAGGGATAAGGTAAAAACGCTATTAGTGTAGCATGATAGGTCATATCGCTTATGTGACACACGGTATCAATTGATTGTTTTTTGCGTTTTTCTGCCGAAGTCTATTCGAAAATAGAGCAGTTTTAGCTGCAATATAACGACAAGATTTCGTTACCGATGGATGATGTCACTCTCTGGTTGAATATGTTCTGATAAAAGAGCAAGCTAGGCTGGCACGTTAATCTTATTACCGTAGAAAAGTGGTACTGAATGCTGACACTGAATAGTTAGCACTGACCAAGTAGCATCGATCAATTGGCACTTATTAGATAGCACCAACGGACTATCGTTCCAAAGATGGCATTCGTTGAGCCAACAACACGAAATAAATCTAAATTAACAATTCAGTATACATTTATTCACTAAAACACTTTTATCGTAAGGTAAATGCCTGCAAGTGATTTAAGAGTGACTTGCGAGTATGGTATTAGCTTGTGACAGTTAGGTGCATAATCCCCTACACTAATTGACGTGAAAATGGTCTGATGGTGACCCTACTGGGTTTTTTCTCAGGATGTTCAATCGTCGATACCGAGTGTTAGACCAAGTCTCAGTCAATATTTTGAACATCAGTACTTGCAACAGCAGTATATAAATGAAGCGTCATATGATGTCATGCAAGAGACGCAAAATACGTGCATCATGATGAGCGCTGGATAATAAAGACATCTTCACTTGTGAGCTGGTTATATGTTTGTCTTTATAACATGACAAGCGCACAGTGCTATTACCCATTTTACTAACAGTAACTGGCTATTTATTTTAATTCAAAACGTAGCTTTCGTTATATAGAAAGGAGTTTCAAATGGTATACCAAGGAAATCGCATCACGGTGACAATGCTAGAGGATGGCATCGCCAACATGCAGTACAACGCCGAAAATGAGAGCGTGAACAAATTTGATGCCGAAACCAACAAACAGTTTGGTGAAGCAGTTAGTGCGTTAGAAAAAGCCGACAACGTAAAAGGTCTTATCGTTACTTCAGCCAAAGGCGTGTTTATCGCTGGTGCTGATATCACAGAATTCGTCGGTTCTTTCAAAAAATCAGAAAGCGAGATCAAAGATTGGGTCGTTCATGTTAATGACGCTTTCAATCGTTTTGAAGACCTACCATTCCCTAAAGTTGCGGCTATCAATGGCGCGGCGATGGGCGGCGGTTGTGAAATGACTTTGGTTTGTGAATACCGTGTCATGAGTGACAAAGCGATCATCGGTCTGCCAGAAACTCAGCTAGGCATCTTCCCAGGTTTCGGCGGTACAGTTCGTAGTACGCGTATCATCGGTATCGATAACGCACTTGAGCTGATCGCGACTGGTAGCCCAAAGAAAGCATTGGCAGCATTGAAGCTAGGCTTGGTTGACGCGACTGTACCTGCTGATGACTTGCAAGATGCCGCAATTGACCTAGTCAAAAAATGTATCTCAGGTGAGCTTGATTGGAAAGCAAAACGTGAAGAAAAACTGGCTCCAGTTAAGCTAAACCAGCTTGAGCAAGCAATGGCGTTCAACAGTGCCAAAGGTGCTATTTTCGCTAAAGCGAATCCTAAGCAATACCCAGCACCAGCAATCGCTATCGAAACGATTGAAAAGCACGTTAATTTATCACGTGACAAAGCGATCGAAGTAGAAGCTGCTGGTTTTGCTAAAGCGGCTAAGACGCCACAAGCAGAGAGCTTGGTTGGTCTATTCTTAAATGATCAGCTAGTCAAAAAACTGGCCAAAAAACACAGCAAACAAGCACATGACATCAGTGAAGCCGCTGTACTAGGCGCTGGTATCATGGGTGGCGGTATTGCTTATCAAGCAGCCAGCAAAGGCTTGCCAATCATCATGAAAGATATCAAGTCTGAGCAATTAGACCTTGGTATGGGTGAAGCGAGCAAACTGCTTGGCAAAATGGTAGAACGCGGCAAGATGACCCCAGCAAAAATGGGTGAAACCTTAAGCCGTATCCGTCCTACTTTGAACTACGGTGATTTTGCTGAGACTGATATCGTTATCGAAGCGGTCGTAGAAAATCCAAACGTGAAGCGTGCGGTACTAAAAGAAGTAGAAGGCTTGGTAAAAAACGACTGTATCCTAGCGTCAAACACCTCGACTATCTCTATTACGTTCCTAGCAGAAGCGCTTGAGCGTCCAGAAAACTTCGTCGGTATGCATTTCTTCAACCCAGTACATCGTATGCCATTGGTAGAAGTTATCCGCGGTGAGAAATCATCTGAAGAAGCTATCGCGACTACTGTTGCCCTTGCTTCTAAAATGGGTAAAGTGCCAGTAGTGGTTAACGACTGCCCAGGTTTCTTGGTAAACCGTGTATTGTTCCCATACTTTGGCGCGTTTGACTTGCTACTGAAGCAAGGTGCTGACTTTGCTCATGTCGATAAAGTTATGGAAAAATTCGGCTGGCCAATGGGCCCTGCATACCTAATCGACGTAGTCGGTCTAGATACAGGTGTACATGGCGCAGCAGTGATGGCTGATGGTTTCCCTGATCGCATGAAGCCGGATTATAAAGGTGCTATCCAACATCTATATGACAATGAGCGTCTAGGTCAGAAAAACGGTATCGGTTTCTATAAGTACGAAATGGACAAGCGCGGCAAGCCAAAGAAAGTTGCTGATGAAGCCACTTACGAGCTGCTAAAAGCCACGACTGACAGCGAAAAGCAAACGTTTGACGATCAAGCAATCATCGATCGCACTATGATTGCCTTCTGCAACGAAACCGTTCGCTGCCTAGAAGACAACATCGTAAGCACACCAAGCGAGGCCGATATGGCGATGATTATGGGCGTAGGTTTCCCTCCATTCCGTGGTGGCCCATGCCGTTATGTCGACCAAATGGGTCTAGATAACTACTTGGCACTATGTGAAAAATACGCACATCTTGGCAAAGCTTATGAAGCGCCACAAAAGATTCGCGACATGGCAGCCGCAGGCGAGACTTTTTACGCAACAGCGTAATAGTCAGTCATTACTAGGATGAAGTGCAGTACGTTTGCTATTTTGCATGAAAGCAATTGAGACATGAATCGTCTCCAATAGCGAACGTACGATTATAGTTGGTTCGGTTTAATGCTAGTACGAGTAAATCAAGCGCAAATGTACCTATTGTACTTTGAGCGAGATTAATGAGGTAATAGTCATAAATTGAGCTGACTACACTGACAATAAAAATTGAAAAGGAATATGGTATGACAACTTTAAGTCCAAAAGATGTGGTCATCGTAGATGGCGTGCGCTCGGCAATGGGCAAAACCAAAAACGGTATGTTCCGTCATGTACGTGCTGATAGCATGTCAGCGGAACTAGTACGTGCGCTAGTAGAACGTAATGACTTTGATACCAATGATATCGAAGACATTATCTGGGGTTGTGTCAACCAGACACTAGAGCAAGGCTTGAACATCGGTCGTAACATCGGTTTGCTAGCTGGTATCCCAAAGACTGCTGGTGGCCAAACGGTTAACCGTCTATGTGGTTCTTCTATGCAGGCACTACATACTGCTGCTGCACAAATCATGACCAACCAAGGTGATGTATTCATCATCGGTGGTGTCGAGCACATGGGTCACGTTGGCATGATGCACGGTGTTGATTTGAACCCTGCTGCTTCTAAGCATTATGCAAAAGCATCAAACATGATGGGCTTGACTGCTGAAATGTTAGGTCGTATGAACAACATCACGCGCGAAGAGCAAGACGCGTTTGGTCTTGAGTCACATCGCCGCGCATGGGCTGCAACTACTGAAGGTCGTTTTGACAATGAAATCATCGGTATCGAAGGTCATGATGCTGCTGGCCGTCTGCAACTATGTACGGTCGATGAAGTGATTCGTCCAGATGCAACGATGGAGCAAATGCAAAAGCTACGTCCAGCGTTTGATCCAAAAGGCGGTACAGTAACAGCGGCAACGTCATCTGCATTATCTGACGGTGCGTCAGCAATGCTAGTAATGAGCGCACAAAAAGCCAAAGATCTAGGTCTAAAGCCACGTGCCCGTATCCGTAGTATGGCTGTGGCTGGTTGTGATGCAGCTATCATGGGTTATGGTCCTGTACCTGCGACCCAAAAAGCATTGAAGCGTGCTGGCATGAGTATCGATGACATGCAAACCATCGAGCTAAACGAAGCGTTTGCTGCTCAAGGTCTATCAGTATTAAAAGGTCTGAAC
The DNA here is from genome assembly GCF_052258385.2 of Psychrobacter sp. 1Y6. Classification (NCBI taxonomy): domain Bacteria; kingdom Pseudomonadati; phylum Pseudomonadota; class Gammaproteobacteria; order Moraxellales; family Moraxellaceae; genus Psychrobacter; species Psychrobacter sp. 1Y6. Next base: position 363,434 of record NZ_JBQQEW020000001.1, read on the forward strand.
CTATCTGACAAGCAAGACATCGTTAACATCAACGGCGGTGCCATTGCCCTAGGTCATCCACTAGGATGTTCAGGTGCTCGTATCACAGTGACATTGCTAAATGCAATGGAGCAGTCAGATACTGAAATCGGTCTAGCGACAATGTGTATTGGTCTTGGCCAAGGTATTGCTACTATTATTGAGCGTGTTTAATCTTATTTATATAAACAAGATTATTTGAACATTCAATAAGTAGCTACTCGCTAACGAAGAACCTCTAGTCATAACGGCTGGAGGTTTTTTTATGGATCAAATTAATGTTTGGTAAGCTAATAAATCACGGAGTCGAAAAATAGAGTATTACGGCGATTAAAAATTATCTCCATTGACGCATTCATGAAACTATGACTAAATAAGAGAAAGATGAACCATGGCACTGTTTATGATAATTCTAAAATAGTTTTTAGTTGCAACTGTCAGCCGTACAAGGAGTGTACTATGTCTACTATGATTAATGATCGCACCTATCGAATCGCTCGTGAGAATACCCAAGCAATGATTGTCGATGTGCAAGAGCGCTTAACGCCGCATATCTACGATCACGAAAATATTGTCAAAAAAACCGTTACCTTGATTAAAGGGCTGCAAGCGCTCAATATTCCAATCATGCTCAATGAACAATATAAAAAAGGATTGGGCGATACCTTACCAGAGCTGCGCGATGTACTCGAAGGAGACAATGCCAAGAGCTTTGAAAAGGTTACCTTTAGTGCCTGCGATAACAATGATTCATGGCACCATCTAGCGCAGCAGAACCGTAGTACCGTGTTGCTTTTTGGTGCTGAGGCACATGTCTGTATTATGCAAACGGCACTAGATTTATTGGATAATGGTATGCAGCCTGTCATTATTGGGGATGCAGTGGGTTCTCGTTTTCCTTATGACAAAAAGCAAGCAATTCGCCGTATTCGCCGTGCAGGTGGGGTAATCAGCACTGTCGAATCAATCTTGTTTGAACTATGCCGTAGCAGTGAAGATCCTGCGTTTAAAACCATTATTAATTTGATCAAGTAGGTGGTTTAAGCCTTAGTTGCTCAAAGACTTGGATAAATAGAGATTCAATTTAACCATTTATCTTCTAACTTATAATAGATAGCGCTTGGTAAAATAAGCGCTATTTTTTTGATAACGGTAATAGTCTTTTGACCATTGCTAGATATCAAACTAACTATAATACCTTGAGCAATGAAACTTAAAGTCGCTAGAACTTATAAGCGTTAAAACCAATAACTAGAGAAAATCAGAGAAAATCAATGTCGCAAGTCAGCTCTATATCATTAACTAATTCCGAATCTACTTCACATATCGACATCGACGATGTCACTCATTTCTTATTAGAGTTAGATGCGCTCAAACGCGTGAATCGCCGCAGCTATGTGACACAGACCACTCGTAAAGAAAACTCCGCCGAACACTCTTGGCATTTAGCGATGGCCTGTTGGTCGATTGCTGAATTATTTGCGCTAGACGTCAATTATGAAAAATTGCTGAAGATGGCATTGGTTCATGATTTGGGCGAGATTGATGCGGGCGATACTTTTTTATATGCCGATACGCGTACTGATGCACACGTCGAAGAGCGTGCAGGCATTGCCAGATTGCAACGTGAGCGAGGCAATGGTATTAGTGATTTAAGCGAGGTTTGGGAAGCGCAGGAAACAGGAAGTAGCAAAGAGAGCCAGTTGCTCAGAGTGGTCGATCGCTTATTGCCGTTTTTACTCAATCTAAATACCGATGGTAAAACGTGGATTGAGCTTGGTGTCACGCGTTCGCAAGTGGCAGGTGCGCATGCATTTATCAAAGATAGCTTCCCTCCTATCCATGATTGGCTCTCACATAATATTGCATACGCAACTCAGCAAGGTTGGCTGATTGACGCATAAATCTGCATAAGTAGCAGGCATAAAAAAAGCCCAATTAAGCATGATGATTTACGCTTAATTGGGCTGATATTTTAAGTGCTTTTATACAAACATGTTATTGAGCGTTTGCCATTCCTAGCAACTGACCCATTTGCACGATGCTGTTGGCTTGCATACTATCTAGCCAGTCAGCCTTTGCTGCTTTTGGTAATACCACGATAGCCGTTGAGCCTAGATAGAAGCGTCCAAGCTCTTCGCCTGCTGCAAACTGCATGTCATGATCAGACTCGAATATGTCGTCAGTACGAGCAATCTTGCCAGTGGCGACAGTTTCAATACCAGCGACGATCATAGCACCAACCATCACAACGGCTGCTTTGCCGTACTTGGTATCAAACATACAGACCAGACGCTCATTACGTGCAAACAAGTCTGGCACGTTAGCAGCCGTAGTATTATTTACCGAAAACAGGGTGCCAGGTACATAGCGAGTCTTGGTCAATGTACCAGTAAATGGCATATGCACACGGTGATAATTGCTAGGCGCCAAGTAGATAGTCGCAAAACTACCATCAGCGAAATAACTGCCATCTTCACTATCAGCAAGTAGTTGGCCGACATCATAGTGACGACCTTTTGCCTGTAGTAGTTTGTGGTCTTCGATTTGTCCTAGCTGAGAGATAATACCGTCCGCAGGACTCACGATACCGTTTGCAGTGGCGTCGATAGTACGAGCGTCTTCTTTTAACTCGCGGGTAAAAAAGTCATTAAAACTTTCATAAGCGTTAAGGCTTTGGCGTTCGTACTCGTCTAAGCTGATATTATAAGCTTTGGCAAAGCTACGGATAAAGGTGCGTTTGACATAAGGATGGCGACTGGCGGCCAAACGTCCAGCGACTTTACTGAGCTTTTGCTGCGGCACAAGCTGTTGTAAGGTGGTAAATACATTCATAATAAGGCTACCAAAATAAGGTGTAATGTAATAGGGGCGTGTTGGAAATTCGACCATGGCACTGACAGTGGCTAAAATTGCGCCATACTACGTTGTAAATCTAGATAGGGCATGAGCATTATCGTCGTTTTACGCCTTGTCTGGAACAGTTTTAGCGATCCGCAGTACCTATTTGTGAATATCAAACACGCCCTAATAATAGTTAAGTTAATGACGGTATTTTATCATGGACAGCATATTATTGTATGGCCATAATCTGTTAAGGAATCAGTAAATGAAAGCACTCATACAACGGGTGAAGCACGCTAGTGTGGTCGTCGATCAGCAGTGTATTGGCGAGATTGAACATGGGGTGTTGGCATATATTGGCTTAGGGCATGAAGACGATTTCGCCGCTGCCCAGCGTATGATTGACAAAATATTGACCTATCGCATTTTTGAAAATGACGATGATCCGGCCAAATTTGGTAAACTGGATAAAAACGTTCAGCAGGTTGCTGGTGGGCTATTATTAGTTTCACAATTTACCTTGATGGCAAAAACAGACAAAGGTCGCCGACCAGACTTTGGTGGTGCGATGGCACCAGCTGCGGCACAAGCATTATTTGAACAACTGGTCGACTATGCCAAAACTAAGCATCCAAATGTGGCAACTGGTCAGTTTGGTGCTGATATGCAAGTGTCGAGCGTCAATGATGGGCCGCTCAATTTTTTACTAGAAATCTGATTTTAGAGTGTCATCAAGCTGTCATAATTAATCCGTTTAATAGGTAGAGACTGGTGAGTATATATCGCCTTTTTACATGCTAGATTTTGTCCTCTAACACCGAGAATGTCCTATGTATAATGAGCAAATTTTGATTGTTGAAGATGAGCCTGCGATTCGTGAAATGGTTGTCATGACGCTAGAGATGGCTGGGTTTGATAGCTTACAAGCGGCTGACGTATCAGAGGCGCATCAGCAGGTGGTCGATCATAGACCATCACTGATACTGTTAGACTGGATGTTGCCGGGTGACAAGAGCGGTGTGGATTTTTGTCGCATGCTAAAAAATGATGAGCTGCTCTCTGAAATACCAGTCATTATGCTAACGGCAAAAAGTGAAGAGGACAGTAAGGTGCATGGTCTTGATGCAGGTGCAGATGATTATATGACCAAGCCTTTTTCGACTCGTGAATTGATCTCCAGAATCAAAGCCGTACTACGCCGCAGTAGTGCTATGAGTAGCGATAAACCTATCGAAATTGGACAGTTAAGTCTAGATACTAAGAGTCAGCGCGTGACAGCTGCAGGTAAAATCGTTGATGTTGGGCCCACAGAGTATCGCCTATTAGCATTTTTTATGAGTCACCCTGAGCGCGCCTATACACGAACGCAGCTGCTCGATCAGGTATGGGGCGGCAATGTATATATCGAAGACCGAACCATCGATGTGCATATCAAACGTCTACGTAAATTACTGCGACCTTATGACTGTGATACATTGATACAGACGGTACGTGGAACAGGCTACCGTTTTTCTAGCCTGATTGAGCCAAGTTAATCTTGTACAAATAATGCCGCAGCGATATAAAGGCCGCGGATAGTGGTAAGGATAAAAAATGGACAAGATAGCGCCAGCACAACGTGAGCAATCAGCTCTACTAGAGCAAATATCTACTCAAAGTACAGCAGAGCAACTCAAAAAAATCGGCAGTGCACTACGAGCCCTGCGCGATGCAGTGATTTTGCTCAACAACAATGATGGTCTAGAATGGTGGAATCAGGCGGCACAAGACTTATTGCTGCTACAGCCAGAAGATAAAGGTCAGAACATTTTTGACTTTATTACTGTACCTGAGTTCCGCCAGTACTATGAAGGTACAACGATACCTAACGATGGCGTCCATATAGAATCATGGCGAGATCCTAGTCGCTACTTAAAGTGCGAATTGACCCCTTTTGGCGATGAAAAATTGCTGTTTGTATATGACGTGACTCGCCTGCGGCACTTAGAGCAAATGCGTCAGGATTTTGTGGCGAATGTCTCGCATGAGCTTAGAACACCGTTAACTGTGATGATGGGCTATCTGGAAAATTTCTCCGATCAGCCAGATATGCCGCCGCAATGGCGTCGCGGTTTTGAGCTGATGACGCAGCAAACAGCCCGTATGAACAGAATCGTGAACGACTTACTGCTACTCTCTAAGATTGAAATCGAAGAGTCACACGAGCTGCATTATATAGATATGACTAAGCTACTAACCAATATCTATGACGATGCACAGGCCTACAACCAAGCGTACAAACATATCATTCATTTGCATATAGATACGTATGATGGGCTGTATGGGTCAGAGATGTACTTGAATAGTGCGCTATCCAATCTAGTAATCAATGCGATCAAATATACGCCAAAGGGTGGCAATATCACTATCAGTTGGACAAGGACGTCTGATGGCTGCCGTTTCGCGGTCGAAGATGATGGGATCGGTATTGCGTCAGAGCATATCGCCCGTTTGACAGAGCGTTTCTATCGTATCGACAAAGGTCGTAGCCGTGCAACAGGTGGTACAGGATTGGGGTTAGCGATTGTAAAACACGTACTGCACCAACACGAAGCGCAATTGCAAATCGATTCAGTAGAAGGGGAAGGGTCGACATTTAGTGTGGTATTCCCTTCAAATTATGTCAGATCTGTCACAGCCAATTAATACAATTTCTGGCTTATATTAGCGTTGTTTTTTCGGCTTAAGTTTTTTGATTAATCTAAACCTATCATTATTTCAAATTAGGTTAACGACATACTTTTCTGTATTCGTTAATCCTTTTGCAAAAGCGGATAAGGATTGACCGCACTGCCATTAATATAGATACCATAATGTACGTGTGTCGGTGTCCCTTTTGCATTACCGCTATCACCCACATAACCTATTACATCGCCCTGATTGACCCAGTCATTGGGAGAGATGTCAGCATAGTCTTCTAGATGAGCATAGTAATGTCCTGCACCACCAGGCCCTACCACCACGACCACGCGCCCACCCAATGTGTTTTCACCAACCTTGCTTACCACACCTTGCGTAGTCGACTGCACGGGAGTATTGCGCGGTGCAAAGATATCGATGCCTTCGTGGGAGCGGCCTTGGCTACGTGCCGCGCCCCAAGTGTCTGTCAGGTCTCGTTCTGGTAGTGGATTGGGCAAGCTGTTTTCGGTCGGCAGCTCTTGTTGCAATAGACTTAATTGTTGCCATTTGGCAACCACAAATGACTGCGTCTGTTGGCTAATACTAGGTAGTAGCTTATCGAAGACAAATAACAGTGCTAGCAATACGACAGCCTTAATCAATAGGCTTATTAGACGACTGAAAAAAGAAGGTCTGGGAGGTTGGTTATTTCCATCTGCTAGCATTGATGTCTCATATATATTTTATGTCATTTGAGTTTTTATTATAAAAGCTTCGTCTGATAACGTATGTATCGCATTGTTATCTATCGTTTTTACCCCCATAGATATTCTTATGGTTAAGGATGTAGACAGCAAATACAGTTTTATCTACTTAACATTTCTGCTGAGCATAGACAGTTGCTACTGATGGTTAATACTTTATGAATGATGCTTTTAAGCCTGCTGATATTTCTGCCACGCGCGAAACGGCGTTGGTTATCGATACCGAAACAGATCAGGGTAGTGACCCCAGACCTATCCAAGTTGCAACTATCAATGTAGCAACTGGTTTTGAGTGGATGAAATACTTTAACAGTGGTCGATCTATTTCACCCATTGTCATAAAGGTGCATGGTATTACCGATGATGATGTGGCTGGACTTGAGCGTTTTGAGTTGGAGCAGTTTGAATTACCGGAGTACTTGATTGGTCATAACGTACGTTTTGATTGGCGAGTGATTGGCAGTCCTTCTGCTAAGCTGATTTGTACGGTGAGACTTGCGCGGGCAGCCTTTCCAGAATGGCGTGCTTACGGTCAGTCCAAGTGTATCGAGAAGTTATTGGGCAAAGGTGAGGCGAGTGCAATGACAATTGCCGCTCATGACGCGCTTGGCGATGCTCGAATGTGCTATCTGCTGTATCAAGCATGCTGCGAGCGTCTAGAAATTGCGCCGACAGATTTTGCAGCAGCACATGCTATCTCCAATAAAGCGACTCCTGTGAGCAAAATGCCGTTTGGTAAGCATAAAGGCAAGCCGATCAAGGACGTGCCTATCAGCTATGTTAAATGGATGATAGGCAATATTCATAATATGCAGCCATCCCTGTATTCGGCACTGACTAAACGCTTAAAACTAGATGAAGCAGAAAACGCAGAAAAGTAATCTGAGTTGTTACGTAGCTAATATATAAGGGGCTACATGACGATAAGCTTATGGCTGTTCGTGCAACCATGTCACCGCCATCTGCCATAGCTGCGGTGCTTTGATATTGGTCTTACTGCTAAAATAGCGCATATGACCGATATGATTTAGTCCAAAATCTTCAGGGTCTAAGAATCGCTTTTCGACGGGCATTTTTGTAAATACCCTTATCATATCGTCCATATTTTCACTGTTGGCGATATCATCATCGCTAAAGCCAAGCCATAGTGCTGGCATGCTGAGCTCATCATAGAAATGCGTATGTATGCTTTTGCCAAATGCGGTTTTGATATAGCCCGCGCCATTGCACCATTCACGCCATTGACGAGCCACGCCGCGTGGCAGTGGCTCACCCATACCGATTTTGTCTGACGGCGTATAGCCTAGTGTTAAATTAGTGAATGGAATAAACGCATCCATAAAACCCATGGCTTTGAGTTTATAGGGCATGCCCATATTTTTGATACGCCCTGACGAGCAAGCGACATTGAACACTGAGCCAATCGCCTGATAGTTGGGCATCAAGCCGATGAGCTGACCACCTGCGCTATGACCGATAAGATGATAAGAGGCATCAGGAAACTCATCTTGTAAGGCGTCAAGTACAGCTGGCATGTCGTGGCGACCCCAACTGATCAAGGAAGCGCTACATTTTGCCAGATCGGTCGATAGTGACTCACCGATTCCTTCATTATCAAAGGTCAGCACCCCGAAGCCGCTTTCTGCTAGGTAGGTCGCAAAATTATGATAAAAGTGGCGCTTAATACCTGTGGCGGGTGCCATCATGATAGCTTTTTTTGTCGCATCTTTAGGGCGATAGACAGTGGCTGCCAATGCTTGGTTGCGATCGGTCATGATGCTTAATGAGTAAGTGTCAATATTGCTCGCGTCATGCACATTACTTTTATGAGTGAGATTGTTATTAACCATAGAGCTTGATGGCTCGGCAGTATGAGAGGCGTTATGATTATCCATGGGTATACCTTAGTATTTTTATTAGTAGATAATGAATATCGAACTATGATGAACAATAAATGCGCATCTTGAAAGTGTAGTTGTTGCGTAGTGATAAATCGTTGTGACTATGTGGTAGCATTGCTTATGTTAAGATAAATGCTTGCAAGACAGTTGCTCAAATATGACTTCCAAGTTTTATATAGCTTGGTTGAGTTTGTCTTATGAATCATGTGCATGACAATATAAATGATAGGTGTCGGTATGCAGCCTTCACTAATAACAAGCACTCAATAAAAACTGACAGGTAATTAAGGAAGCTATATGCAAATGAAAATCAACGATGACACTTATGACGTAATCACGAGCAAAGACATTACAAATATTGAAAAAGCAGTCGACAAGTCTGCCCTATCAATGCCGCTCGTGGCTGTGTATTGCGGCTCACGCTTGGGTAATGGTGACGTATACGAACAGGCGGCGCGCGAGCTCGGCAGCGCCTTGGCAAACAATGGCATGGGGCTAGTATATGGTGGCGCTAGTATCGGTCTGATGGGCGCAGTTGCGGATGAAGTAATCAATGGCGGCGCGCAAGCAGTGGGCGTGATTCCAACCTTTATGCTCAAACACGAAATCGCTCATGAGCAGCTGACTCGCTTGCATTTGACTGACACTATGCACACGCGTAAGACCGTCATGGCAGAGTATGCCGATGCCTTTATTACGCTACCAGGGGGGCTAGGAACGTTAGAAGAGATTATGGAAATCGCCACGTGGCGTCAATTGTACCAGCACGAAAAACCAATGATCATTCTGAATATCAATGGTTTTTATGACCGTATGATTGAGCATTTGAAATATACCACTGAGCAAGGCTTTATGAAGCAGGAAGATTTAGACCGTCTAGTGGTGTGTAATACCATCAGCGAAGCGATCGATATGCTACAGACAGTAGTGACCATAGATGATGCTGTGGATACAGAGAAAATGGCTGGTAGTAATAGTTAAGCCGTATAGCTATTCATACACAGCAAATGCTTAAATATCAAAAGCTATTGCAAAAAAGGAGCAGACAACCAAACCTCGGTTATCTGCTCCTTTTTTATATGTGTTAACAACCTATCAATGAAACATGCCTATTAGGCATCAGCAGGCGTGAGATCATCCAATGCTACTTCACGAATACTATGATTAACATCAGCCATCGCGATTGGGAATCCACGCTGCTCAGCGAGCTCACGTGCAACCTCATCGACAGCGAGGCTATCGTTATGGACAAGGTACGACCACTCATGAGCATAGCGACTACGATTCAGAGGTGTATCGTTCTCTATCAAGCCTAGATCTGTCAGCTCATTAACGATTTGATCAGCGGCAATCAAGGTCGAAGATGCTTTGACGTTTTCTGCACGGGCATAGCGTATATTAGAGTACAAGCTCACGTCAGCTACTCGCAGCGTATCATCTTGTCCAGGAATCTGCTGTCCACCGTATAGCGCGTTACCAACAGTACGTGCGCTGTTAAATGTCGGTACAAACTCAGCCACATATTCAATCGCTTGTTGGCTACGTGCTTGCAGGGGCGCTTTATCCCAACCATCTTCAATATAGTGCACATATTGCTGTGGCAGTTTTGGCTGCGCACTGTCTTCACTTGATGCGACAAGACCATCATCAAACAGAGTAATGGCTTTACTCATACCATGAATCTGAAAGTATCCGCCAGGGTAGGGCGTAAGCTGCGCCATGCCTTCTGGCGTGCCTCGTTGACCGTAGACGATAATCTCTGGTATCTGTCCACCAGCATCGCCCCAATGGGTCACATAAGACGATTTAAACTCAACCATACGCGTAACTTCCACACCGACCATATCATCAATAACACCTGTACGGAATCCGCAAGCATTGACTAGATAATCAACTTCGATAGACTCAGGCTGAGAGTCATGTTCTTGACTATGGATTTGTTGATAGTCGATACGCCATTTGGTGACATGATGGTCAGCGTTGGTACAGTTTTCACAATCTACCGGCACGACTTTTTGTACAGCATTTTCGGTAAACACGTGCGCATTGTCGTACTCTTCGAGCGCAAGCTTGGCAGAAGCGGCTAAACGAAAAATGTTCCAGCCATATTCTTGAACAACAATTAACGGAAATTTAACTTTGTTCAAATCTAAGTATCTAGCGACTGGAATCATCCATTCATCAACTGTACTTGGTACAGCGACTTGCTCACGTTCAGACAACTCAATCAATTGCTCATGGCTATAAAGTTGGTAGTAATCTTCAGGCTCACCCAATACTTTATTATTAGCATCTTGCTCGATCAGTTCTTGATAAGCATCAGTCAGAATATCTAAACGCGGTAGTAAGTCTTCAGGCAGCCCCTCGTCACGTGTCGGTACGGCAAACACAGTAGGACGAACGTCAATAGTATGCGGATATAAGCGTAAAATATCGATACATTGCTTAAGCAGCGCTACGCAATCCTCATCCGGTATTTCACGATATAAATTACCACCTGCGTGCAAATGACACATAGGTGGACCATCAATGAGGGATTTTTTCTTTTCAAACAAATAGGTCTCTAATCCTAACGCAGCAAGTCGAATCGCAATCGTCGATCCCGCAGTACCGCCGCCCAAAATGCCAACACGCTTTTTAGGTTGAGTGTTTTGTGCCCCATAAGATAACACCCCAGAATGAGCATCACGATTAAAGGATTGAGCGTATTTTTTATCAAAAGACTGAGTCATTGTCGTCGTTGTATCCTTAATAGCATCTGTATTAGGCCGTGCTCGGTATATGTATCAAATGTTCTATATTTCTTGATATGAGTGCGAAGGTAATTAAGTTCAACACACAAATCTGAACTTCAATAGTCATCTTTTCTATTGTTTAGCCACTCTTCATCTCTATAGGTTTATTTTACGAAGAACTACAGACAATATGATGGGAAATACGTAAGAAGATGCATGAGTTTTGTCAACGAGTCGCTATATGTGTGAATTTTTTCAGACAAACGAGCCTGTCTAAAAATAGAGTAAACGAGAGAAGTGGCAAACTTGTGAAATCGAAAATAAGCTCGTTTTATTGTTTTGTAAAATTCGATCGCTTTTGTAAGTATATATATTGGTAGCCGAGATAACTTAAATGCATATGCTATATTCATTTTGCTTAACAAGAAGCGTAGGTTCTGTTTTGATGACTGTTCAGAATTACAAAGGTCAAAATTAACAATAGGGACAGTCGACAAAGTAAACAACCACAGGCTTATCGCTATAAAAAATACGACTAAAATTACAAGGAAGTTATGATGAAAAATATAATGATGTTATCGGCACTAACAGGTGTATTGGCACTAACTGGCTGTACTACTTTAAAAAACGTAGTCGGTAATGATATGTCGGGTACGCATGAAGTACAGGCAGCGAGCAATAATACCGCACCAGTCACTAGCAAGAATGGGGTATTGGTAGATGCTACTAACCATATGACGTTATATACGTTTGATAAAGACTCTATGAACAAGTCAGATTGCGGTGCAGCCTGCCAAGTTGTGTGGCCAATTTTCAAAGCACCCAGTGATGCCAAAGCCTCAGGTCAGTTCGCTGCATTCAAGCGTGAAGATGGCAAATATCAATGGGCAATGAACGGTAAGCCTTTATACTTCTATGCTAACGATACAAAAGTTGGTGACAAAGACGGTGATGATAAACTTGGCGTTTGGCACGTTATCCCAAGTAAATAGTACGCATTAGATATAGACTGACTCGAAAACGTTAAGATAAAAAAGCAGCCTGTTTTCAATCATAGAAGCAGGCTGCTTTTTGTTTGTTTGGTTCTATTTTCCGCTATCGAGAATACTACCGTGCGTATATTCTCTAATAATAGATGTGACCTGTACTATGTCACATTTGCTAAAGGCTCAACCTGAATGGTCTCTAACACTTCTTCTTTGCTAGGCTCTTTTCTATATAAAGGAAAAAAGTCTGAGAGCAGATCACTTTCCATGAACCAGATATCAGCTACTAATTCTGTATATTTCACTGCATTAACAACGAGTCTATAAGTCTTAAATAGTAACTCTTGCGAGCTAAAGCCTTTCTTATACTCATATAAAGAATCTAAATTGGAGCCAACGCCGCCACCAAGATGTAGCACCTCATAACGGTTCTCTCGTCCCCAATTGCGAGCGACATGAGTGATAAGTTTAGAAGGTTGCAGATGCGTATAGGCGTTCAGCGTGCCGCCAAGGTGGAACTGCATAATGCCAGACTCTTGGCAGAGCGTATATATAGAGGACCCGATTGGTTTATCGTCTTGATAGGCGGTTATCAACAGTATTTTTTCTTGAAGGTTCTCAAGCAAATTAAAAAAATAATCATCATCAAAGAAGTAGTAATCACTGGCATTGACGTGTCGCATCGTCTCTTTATAAATGTCTGAGAACACCATCGCGTTTTGCCTAGTCAAGAATTCTGTTTTTGTCACGACATCCATTTTTATGGCTTTTTTGATACCACGGCGATGTCGATTTTGTGTTTCGCTCCAATGCTCTTCTTCTGACTTACTCAAATCAGACATCAAGGTCAGTCCGTGAGTCAGTGCTTTGCCAACTGTGGGTATCCATTCTTTATTAATAATCGGGTGCAACCGCATAAACAAAGACACGCAGCCTCTTTCGCAAAGAAAAGCTCTTATCTCATCTAGTACGACGTCTAACTCGGCATCAGTGAGGGTTTTGTCCATCAACGGCCCCCCGTAACCATAAGTGGAAGTAGCATCCCAGTGCTCTGAGTCAATGTCTCTAATTATAATGGGTAACAATACTTCCTTGTTTTTATAGTGAGCGATGATGCCTTGAGGCTTGCCCTTATCGATGACAGCTGAGGCCGCAATCCAACCAGACAAGTGGTATATATCAAAATGATGACTTGATACCTTCTTATCCCACTCAGCATCTATCGCTATGTAATCAACTTGTACTGTATCCACGTTGCTGCTCCCTCAGTGTTGCGTTATATATTCGTAAATCCGTATATACGAATATAACAACAAAGTATGAAGCCTTCAAGTATATAAAAATCTTTTATGTAAAATAATGAATATACGTGATAAGAGCGTAGAAGAGTCTATAGGAAATAAAAAAGCAGCCTGCCTCTATAAACGAGGGTAGTGCTGCCTTTCTTGTTTTTGTAGAAAGCCGTTAGAGAGCTATAAGCTTACAATTATTTTTTTTCTACTAGCTCACCATCAATTTGGATAGGGACGTTGGTCGTGATACCGTCAGCGTAAGCGGTCATACCATAAGCAGCGCGATCAAGTGTACCAGTGGCACGGAAACCAACGACTGGCTCTTTGGTAAGAGGGCTATTAGCGATTTTGTTTAACGTGACATTTAAGGTTAGTGGTTTGGTTTGACCAAGCAAAGTGAAGTCACCGGTTACTTTAGCCTGTTGTGGATTGATGAATGTGACCTGAGTAGATTTAAAAGTCATGTTTGGATACTTTGCAACATTAAAAAACTCATCAGTCTTTAAATGCTTGTCACGGGCATCCCAATTGGTATCGATACTATCGGTCGCAATGGTAAAGTTCATGCTAGTTTGATTTGGTGCTTTCATATCATAATTCACCATGCCCTCGACATCACTGAAGTGACCCATGGTGGTCGAGAATCCCATATGACTCACAGAAAATCCGACGCGAGTATGTGAGTCATCTAGCTGCCATTGGGTCGGTAGGGCGGCGCTTGCTATGGTAGTAACTGCTAATGCTGAGCCAATAAATAGTGCTTTGGTGGCCGTGCTTATTTTAGTATTTATCATTAAATGATCCTTATTTAATCTAATTAAGTTATGAGTGATTGAGAAGTAAATTAGTTGTTAGTAGCGATGTTTAAATGGAGTTTGTATCGCGTAGCTGTACCCTTTAAGCATAGTATGTACAATTAAGAGCTAAGGTTGTATTTAGTTAGATTATCTACAATAGTAGATATAATTGATTAATTTAACTAACTTTATTACTGTACTAAAATCAATCATCTATCTCAATACTCTCGAGCTTTCAGTGACAACTTATCACATATCTCTATCACAACTGCTCCTTGCGTCTTGAATCAAAAACCGTTAAAATCGCGGTTTAATTTTCCCGCTGGGGAAAGGCTAAGCGAACAGAAGGGTGGTGTTGGGTGCTGGAATAAGCCAGTGACGCAGTTGCCATACTTGTAATGTCCTTAGTGCCTCAGTTACGTATGTCATTATTTGTCTGATACATCATCGATGATGCTGTATTTAGACGTCGTACATACATCGGACCTAGAGAGTATATTATGCGTAAAGATATCCATCCTAATTACCAAGAAGTTTTATTCCACGACACTAACGCTGACGTGTTCTTTTTGACTCGCTCAACTGCTAAGACTAAAGCGACTCGTGAATACGAAGGTAAAGAATACCCATACTACCCACTTGATATCTCAAGTGCGTCGCATCCATTCTATACTGGTGAGCAACGTAAAACTTCTACTGAAGGTCGTGTTGCAAGCTTCAACAAACGCTTTGGCGCATTTGGCGGCCGTAGCAAGAAAGCTGCAGACGCTGCTGAATAATTTGCACTTATGGTGTAAATATATTTTGCTAAGCAATAAAAAACCGCTGATTATTCAGCGGTTTTTTATTGCTTAATTTTCTATTATCTAAAAATCAGGCTATCAGGCTATTTAGCGCTCAAACTCAGTGGTAGATAAGTCTAATAACTGAACAGAATCTAGTAACTGAATAATAGTCTCTACGATCTGCTGTGCCCAATAGCCGTACATCAGACTGCTAGGATGAAATCCATCACTGGCAAACATCACATTGATATCGATAGCCGAGCCATTCGCATGCTCTTCTAGCATCCGTGTAAAGTCGGTTGCCATATACGTAACACCAGCATGAGCCGCACAGACCTGCTGCAATATCCCATCAAGCACCGATGCTTTTGCACCCACAAAGTTATTGAGCGGGGCAGGGATTGCAGGCATTTGCGCCATCGGCGGCAAACTTAAAAAAACCAATTCTCGTACGCCAAATTTGCGCTGTGCGATATTGATAATGTCTTCAATTTGCTGTTGCCACTTATGCACAGAGACGTTGGACGTCGTGTCATTAACTCCTACGCTTAGCAACATCACATCAATAGGCTGCTCAGGAGCGGGTAAGACATATAACCTGCGTAGAATATCAAAGCTAGTATGACCTGTTGTCGCTTGCAATGACCAATTGAGTCGAGCAAAGTTCGATTGGATAGCTTTGTTTTGCTCCAGTATCGGTATGAGCTTACCGACCAACGCTTCTTGCTGGGTCTGGCTACCCACGCCTGCTGCTGCCGAATCGCCAACGACCATGAGGTTAAATGTCTTAGCGTCTTGCGTTGATACCTTATTATCCGCTTGAGGCAGCTCAATCATGCCGTGCCTTTCACCATGTGGTTCAGGCAAGCGGACTGTACCACGCTTGATTTTTCGACCTTGATAGAGGTAGACAGGGGCAAGTAAAACGTCCTTTGCGACCGATGTCAGTTTACTAGTGTCTACCATCCTGCACGTTCCCTAATAGTCGTAAGACTGTCTTCAATTAACAATTTACCATCGACGTAGACATCACGTAATAGATCGTCAGTTGGGTCGCTCATCTCATTTTCTTTTATGGTTGCTAACTGGCCGCTGTCGTCTTTTACCAGTGCCAATCGTCCTTTTTTCGAGCGTTTTGAGCGGCTGGTGACAGGATCTTTATAAATATCCTTCCATACGCCATCGATAGAGATAGCGCTAGATTTCATTGCCCAACTCATGGTGTCGCGGTTGACTTGCTGCAATAGACCACCGCCCATACCAAACGTCACGTTTTCTATGCTAAAGCCTGCTTTGATTACCACATCAATAATTTTGCTTAAGCTTTGCGAGCTAATGCCATCACCTTGGATGATGCGTACGTAGTCGGGCAGCACTTTATAGCCCTTGCTGTTTACCGTAGTGCCAAACTTCACTGCCAAGCGCTCTAACGCTTCACGGACGACTTTGGTAGGCTCGCCACTGTCTGGACGAATGACTAAGGTGCCGCCCATATTTTTGACTTCGTCTTTTAAGGCGTCGCCCCAGATATTGTCAATGGCATTCCATAAATCATAACTATCTGAGACGACCGAAAAGGCTTTGTCTTCGCCGCCAAACTGCTCGATCATATTATGAAAAGCAGCAGTCTCGCCATCACGTCCCCAAGCTGTCATCGTACTGTGCTCGGCCGCTGGAATAGAGAATGCAGGCATATCATCGCTCATCTGATACCAGCGACTAGCAGCGATAAGCGCTGTCATCGAGTCAGTACCAGCAAAGTTGACCAAATGCGCTAAGCTACCGAGTGCAACCGTTTCTTGGCTCGATGCACCGCGCGCGCCAAAGTCATGCAAGCGAAAAGGCAAGGACTCTGTATTGTCCGCTGATTTCTCTAACGCTTGACGGATAATGTCTTTGCAATAGTGAGAAACACTAGCGACCGTGGATGGATACCAAATCGCACGCAATAGCGCTGTTTCGATATAGCTGGGTAGCCAGTAAAACTCAGGATCAGTATTGATCACTTGGCAGACTACATTGGACACAGGCACGATACTGCCTTCGGGTACGGCTTGGATACGCAATGGCAAATAGCCGTCGTGTTTTTCGATCAAGTGCTCCCAACCAGCACGATTGAAGGTTAGGCCATGCGCCTGAATAACTTTTTCGGCTTCATCGATATCTTGATGAGTAATAGGTGTACTTAAGTACTCTTTGATAAAGGCTTGTAAACCAAAGAACACCACATCGTAGTCGCCCTTGCGCGCCTCAATGTAGCTTGACAGATATTCACTACCGCTTGGGTATTGCACCCAATGTGAAGTCTTATAGCTGTCGCTATTTAAGATTAAGTTGTTTAGATTGCTGGTATACATCACAGAACTCCTCTGCTTTGAAATGCCGCAGCTGCTTTACTGAAAGAGCAGTGGCGGCGGTTGATTGCCGTCTATCGGCGTTGATATCAAATTATTAGTGCGATATTTAGTGATAGTTGTTTTGATAATAATTTGCTCAAGTAGCTATTAGAAAAAGACTACTAAAAAAAGCTACTAGAAAAAACGATTAGCAGCGAACTACAAGCCAACCATTTTAGTAATAATCGCGTAGTGATCTTCAAACATCATTTTTGCATCAAGCTCTGCCAAGGGTAGCCAAAATGCCTTGGTCGCATCATCGCCGCCTTTTACTTTTGGCAGACCTTTTGGATCATTTTTGAGTTGAAAATAAAACGCTTGAGTAATGGTGCGACCACGCGCTGAGCGATACGGGTCATCAAAGGTATGTTGGCTATGGCAAGAGCCGCGCAGTACTGGCTCAGGCACCTTGAGGCGAGTTTCTTCACGCAGTTCACGGATACAAGCATCAAACAGCGTCTCTTTTGGATTTAGAAATCCACCTGGCAGCGCCCAGAGTCCACGACCTGGCATACTGCGTCGCTCAACCAGTAAGATATGGCCTGACTGTACAATCAATGCATCGGCAGTCATAAAGGTCGGTGGATATGGTGCTGATTCCCACTGTCTTTTATATTTATCGATGAAGTCTGCTTCTTCATGCAGCTGATGATAATCGTCAGTTTTTTTGAATGCATCGAGGACATTGCGCGTAGACTCAGGCGTACGCTCAGGTGTTGGCGTGGCACCCATCAAATAGCTGTCGCGAATAGGCGTGGCTGATAAGTTATGATAATTGGGCACTGACACAGAGTCCCAGTTGGGGAACAGTGATAAATAGTACGATGAGCTGTCTTTTGAATGACCAATCAAACCAATATCCGTCTGCAAGTCGCCAGTGACAGATTTTACACCTGCCTGCACATACTGTAGCCAGCGGGTGTCATTGTAGAGTGCGTCATCTAAGCCAACACAGTGAATGCGTGCGGCTTCTTTTTCAGCGTAGGCACCTTTAATCATTGCGGCACGCTCAGCGACGCTAAAAGGATTGCGTAAGCTACGTGGCAAGTTGGCTGAGCCAATGAGCATAATCACTTCGTCTGAGCGTTTTAATGCCTCATCGATGACGGCTTTGTGACCAGCATGAAACGGCTGAAAGCGACCGATAAAGACTAGATAGCGATAGTGTTTACTGCTTTTCTGATCTAGGTTTTGCTTATCTGACTGTTGCTCTGATAATTCACTCATAGACGCCAACTTCCTACGACTTATTTTTATTGATTAAAAATTAATGACGCTAATACTGACACAGCCTATGACTTTCTGACAAGTATAAAGATGTTTAGGGGTGTGTCATTATCGAAATTGTCCAAACGATATCTCTACTTTAACTGGCATGCTTCTCTATCCATGCCGTCACCGTTGGCCAAATCTCTGTTGCAGCATTGCGGCTAATCATAATACGACTGTGCGTATAATCATCTAAATCGCCGTTACTGAGCGAGTACTCTCGAAAGACATTGGTTGAATTGTTAAAGCCATCAAAAAACAAACGACAGCCGCAAGTAGGGGAGATAAACTTATCGCCTTTTGCGCTAATAGAATAAACGGGAATGGTAATCTGAGCCATATGATGTCGATAGTCAATAAAGTCATCGCCAGCATTCTTTTGCTGGTAAGTGATTTCGTTTATTTCATCTGTATTCGCTCTACCTTTATCAAAATTAGCCTTTTTCAAAAAACTACTTTTAAAGTTTTTACGCAAATTCCAATCGTACCACTGGGTCATCGTATAGTAGCTTTCGTTAAAAGGGCCTACCTTTAATTGCTTAGCGGGTATAAAGCCGACCAGTCGAGTAACTATCTTGGCCATAAAGATTTTCGCGTGGCTGGTCGAGTCCTTTACTGCGCCAAAAGCTTGGCAGGCAAACATACTGATGCTATTGACCTTATCGATATAGCTTGGGTTTTGGACAAGAAACATGGTCAAACCAACACCGCCACCACTATGAGTAACGCAGTGCAGGTTATTGAATTTTAATTCTTCAAAGAAATAACGAAAAGTCGCTTCATAGTCGTAAGTGGCGACGGTCTCAAAGTTGAATTTTTCTTTCGGTAGCGAGCTATCACCATGTCCGCGCCATTCCATAATGTAGCAATGATGACCAAGCCCTGCAAAATATTCGGCGATTTTGAGGCAAGTTTGCTTGTCAGAAAACGTACCATGCGTCAAAAATATGTTTTGCGGTGTGATGTTAGGCAGGCTGTTTTCTGACGTGTTAGCTATCGTATCTTTGTCTGGATTATCGACTACTTTCCAAATGGCAATTTTCTCATCATCCTTGGTAGTTACTAGGTGCAACGTCCGTGTCATCATAAAATGATCCTATCCAAAAAATACATAATCTTTATACAAGCTGATATTTATACAAGGCAATTAAAAGCTACCATGCTAATAACGCTACTGCGCACAATCATTCAAATTAACAATACTACGTCAAAACCAGATGACTTGCTCGGACTAGATGTGAACGGTATGGCATATCGAAAAAGCTGAGTGCGCTTGATAAATGGTACCGCTGTCTTTATATAGAGAATAACTTGGCAGCCAACATAGTCATTCAGCGTGTTTATCCGTCATGGTTTACATATTGAGTTACTTTGCCGCCTGTTAGCATCATTAAAAAAACCAATGACAACCATTTACAATAGCCTCAGTTCAATTCACAGTAGCGTGGTCGGAATTGATGTGTGATTCAGGTATAATGACTGCTATAGACGGATTAAACTTTATACTCATGTCGACCAATGTCATACAATAATAAATACCAATCATTGCCAGTCTGCATGCCTTATATAAATCGTAAACATTTTAAAAATCCAAATTCACGACACAGTAGCAATAATAGATATAGCGTTTGTGTCATAACGCCATAGGAAACATTATGAGTGAGCAAAACCAAGCTGATAACCAACTAGACCAAACTGCTGGCTATGAATCAGCCCTAGATACCGAGCAAGTCGAAGCAAAAAGTAACATCACTATCACTGAGTCAGCTCAAGGCTACTTAGCAGATTTGTTGTCTAAGCAAGATACCGATGGTATCGGTGTGCGTATCTTCGTTGAGCATCCTGGTACGCCGCGTGCAGAGTGTTGCATGGCTTATAACCAGCCGGGCGAAGAAGATAGCGCTGATTTGCGTTTTACGTATGAAAACTTCTCTGCCTTTATTGAGGCGGCGTCGGTACCTTATCTAGAAGACGCGGTCATCGACTATAATAAAGACCGTTTCGGTGGTCAGTTGACTTTCCGCGCACCAAACTCTAAAGTGCCTAAAGTAGGCGCTGATGCCAGTGTCGAAGAGCGTATCAACTATGTATTGCAGTCAGAGATTAACCCTGGCTTGGCAGCGCATGGCGGTGACGTACAGTTGCTTGAGCTGATTGATGAAGAAGGCATTGGTCTAACCGCTGTATTGAAATTTGGTGGTGGTTGCCAAGGGTGCTCAGCGGTTGATATGACTCTACGTCAAGGCGTTGAAGTGCAGCTAAAACAGCAAATTCCAGAATTGACCCAAGTGGTTGATGAAACTGACCATACTCGTACAGAGAATGCTTACTACAAATAAAATAAAAAATAGTTAAAAGCAAAGTGGCTGCTACAAAGGTGGCCATCATCTCTAGTATAGATATGCCTGTTTGGTTTGCTGCTTATGAATATTTGTCATGAAGAGATGAGTATTTTGCTATTCTTTTAATAAAGAAGCTGAGTTATGATGAACTCAGCTTTTTTTATTGCTATGATTTAGCAGACAGTTTTTTAAGGTGACTTTGAGCAATATGTCGTCAACAAATCATCTTTTATCAAAATAAAGGAATGTACTATGAGTGACGGATCAGCAGACCAGCAAACAGCCCAGCAATCAGAAACTCCTCAATCAAAAACCCCTCAACGTCTTGAGACCTTAGCGATTCATGCTGGCTATAGTGTAGAGCCAACGACCAAAGCAGTCGCCGTGCCTATTTATCATACCAGTTCATATGCGTTTGATAATACTCAGCATGGTGCAGATCTGTTTGATTTAAAGGTTGCAGGCAATATCTATACTCGTATCATGAATCCAACCAACGCAGTGCTAGAGGAGCGTGTGGCTGCGTTAGAAGGCGGTATCGGTGCGCTTGCCGTAGCCTCTGGTATGGCTGCCATCACTTATGCAATTCAGACCATTTGCGAAGCAGGCGACAATATCGTCGCTGTATCAACGCTATATGGTGGTACTTACAATTTGTTTGCCCATGCATTGCCGCGTCAAGGTATCGAAGTGCGCTTCTTTGATCATAAAGACCCAGAAGCCATTCGTGACTTGATTGATGACAAGACCAAAATGGTGTTTGCCGAGAGTATCGGTAACCCACTCGGTAATATTGTGGATATTCAAGCGCTTAGTGATGTCGCTCATGAATACGGTGTGCCTGTCGTGATTGATAATACCGTGGCGACGCCGGCGATATGCCGTCCGTTTGAGTTTGGTGCAGATATTGTGATTCACTCATTGACCAAATATATGAGCGGAACCGGTACTTCAATCGGTGGTGCGATTGTTGATAGCGGTAAGTTTGCTTGGGGTGATTATCCTGAGCGTTTTCCACTGTTGAATACGCCAGATCACAGCTATCATGGAGTAAACTTCGTCAAAGATGTAGGCGCACCAGCCTTTATTGCCCGTGCCCGCGTTGCGCCATTACGTAATACTGGCGCAGCGCTTAGCCCGCTAAATGCCTTTGGTATCTTGCAAGGTATGGAGACGCTAAGTCTGCGTATGGAGCGTCACGTGCAAAATGCACAAGCCGTCGCAGAATATCTGCGTGACCATGATAAAGTTGCTTGGGTGAAATACGCAGGTCTGTCTGACCATCCTGAGCACGAGCTTGCCAAAAAATATATGAAAGGCACGCCTTCTGCTATCTTGACCTTTGGCGTCAAAGGTGGACTAGAAGCTGGTGCGCGCTTTATCGATGCGCTGCAACTGATTACTCGTTTGGTAAACATCGGTGATGCAAAATCATTGGCCTGTCATCCAGCGACGACGACCCATCGTCAGTTAAATGAGCAAGAGCTAGAAAATGCAGGCGTTAGTACGGATATGGTAAGACTGTCGATTGGTATCGAACATATCGAAGACATCAAAGCCGATCTCGCGCAAGCATTAGCTACTGCTTAATACAAAGAGCTTATTAAATTGAGCCAACTGTTTAAGCAAGTCTAATATAAAAAAAGCCCATATCAAATCGATATGGGCTTTTTGTTTTGCGTCCAACAGATGTGTTTAACCATTAAGCAGACAGTACACGCTGCGCAATATCTCGATAATCCTGCGAGGCAAGACGCGGTCCAAACTGCCGAATAACTTGTGCTGATATTTCGCTGGCAAGACGACCGCATTCTGGCAGACTATACTGCTGTGATAATGCGTATAAGAAAGCACCAGCGTAGTTATCGCCTGCACCGTTGGTATCGATGACGTTAGCCACTGCTGGCGTTGCAACGTCATACACCTCAACTTCTGCCTCGTCATTAGGCTGGTGAGCGATTACCGCACCATTGGCACCATCAGTGACGACGGCAATTTGGCAGTATTCAAGCAGGGCACGCGCCGCTGCTTTGACTTGTTTTTTATCGGTGAATAGCTTGGCTTCTTCGCTATTGCAGAATATCACTGCGACTTTGTTACCGAGCATATTGAGCAAGCCATCTTTGGCAAATTTTACTACCGCAGGATCAGCAAAGCTCACCGCGATTTTTGCATTATGAATGCCGGCTTGCTGACGTAATTGAGTCATTGCTGGTTGGATGCTCTCAGACATCGCTAGATAGCCTTCGATATATAGCCAATCTGCTTGAGTCAATGCGTCAAAATCAACATTGTCAGCGACAATCTCACTTGAGGTGCCAAGATAAGTCTGCATGGTACGCTCGCCATCTTCGGTAACGGCAACCACACATGAGCCGGTCACACCGCCTGCATGAATAGATTTGTCTGAGGTCGCGACACCTGCTTCGTGTAAGTCTCTGAGATAAAATGCCCCTTGATCATCATCACCGACGCGGCAAGCATAAAAAGGCTTACCGCCTAAGCTAGCAAAGGTAAACATGGTGTTGGCTGCGGATCCGCCGCCTGCTTGTTTTGATGGCTCAATCTCAGCCAGTTTAAAGTAAGCCAGTAGTTGCTGCTGCTCTTCAATACCAGCCAGCGTCATATTACCTTTGGTCAGCTCGGTCTCTTCTAATGCTGCATCTGACAGCACATACTCGTGATCAACCAACGCATTGCCTATTGCCATTACATCGTACATTGCTTATTTCTCCTAAATTCATCTATAAACGATTGTCTTTCTTATTATTAAAAACTAGTCAGCTTGTAACTCTAGTAGACGCTGATAAAGCGCATTTTTCTTTACGCCAGTGATATCAGAGGCCAGTGCAGCTGCTTTTTTGACCGATAAATCCTCTAGCAAACGCTGTAGCAATTTATCATGCGTACTGATGTCGTCAGTATCTTTTGCCACACCGACGCCAGCGACGACCACGACTATCTCACCACGTTGCTGATTATCATCTGCTTTGACAAACTCGACCAACTCGCCAAGGGTGCTCTTATGTACCGTCTCAAACGTCTTAGTTAATTCACGGCAAAAAGTCACTGCGCGATCTGCACCAAATATCGCTGCCATGTCTTCTAAACTAGCTATGATGCGATGCGGCGCTTCATAAAAGATTAAAGTTTCGGTACGTGCGATTAGATCGCTCAGCTGTTTTTGACGACCATGCGTTTTGGCTGGCAAAAACCCAATAAAACTAAATCGATCAGAAGGCAACCCTGCTACTGACAATGCGCCAATGGCAGCAGAAGCCCCAACGATAGGTGATACGGTCACGCCAGCTTCGTGCGCGGCTTGTACCAGTTGATAACCTGGATCACTGACCAGAGGTGTACCTGCATCACTAATCAGTGCTACCGAATGACCTTGCTCAATCATTTCAATAATTTTAGGTGTTTGAATGGCACTATTGTGTTCATGATAGGCCCATAGCTTATTGTGACCTTTTTGCTTTGTCGTCGTGTCATCATTTTCGATACTGCTTTTGGTAGGACGAGTCTCTGAGTCTTTTGTCTCGTCAGCCTTACTGCCTTTGGTATCGATGCCAAAATGTGACAGTAATTTACCTGAGGTGCGGGTGTCTTCGCAGGCAATAATGGCGACCTGCTTTAAGACATCAATTGCGTGCGATGTCATGTCGGACATATTGCCAATTGGCGTGGCAACGATATAGAGACAAGCTGGCATCGCAGTAGGGGTAGACATGAAAACCTCGGGTCGTTAAAAAGACGTTAAAAAATAATAGTGCGCTAGTATGTACAGTCTTTGTCTATGGTTTTTCAATCAAATAATGAGTGAAGAAATCGATAGATTGCGAGAGTAGAATGCGCAGAAGTGGCTAGTTTAGCATGTTGTGCTATGATAATTCTCAAATGTTAATCAGACCAATCGACCTATGCCGAACCATAAGCCCTTAATCTTAACCTCACCAAAACAACGCCAAGGTAGTCGGTTTGAGCAGCAGGCGTGTGAGTATTTACAAGCTCAAGGGTTAAGGTTAGTCGCGCAAAATTGGCAACAGCCAAAAGTAGGTGAGTTGGATCTGGTCATGATTGAGACAGGTTCAGCATGGTCAACATTAGTATTTGTTGAAGTTCGCCAGCGCAAGTTCTCGAATTATGGCGATGCAGCACTCAGCGTGACGACAAGCAAGCAACGCAAAGTGATTAAGACAGCACAGTCCTTTTTGCAGCAGTATCCTGAATATGCTCATTGTGATTGCCGGTTTGATGTCATTGCTTACAACACGATGAGTAAGTCAAATTCAAAAAATGGGCAGTTAGACCATCAACCAGAATGGATTCAAAATGCTTTTATAGCCAGTGCATGGTAATAAGGTAAATAAGATAGATGCTGCCAAATGAAGCATCTAACCACATCTGACAAGTAAGGTTCGTTACTAAAAAGCTAACCGCTGATGGCCAAAATTAAGTAAAGTAGTGGTTATAGTCAAGTTCCTATAAATTAGATACAGTATTAGCTTACAGCTACGTTTAGCTCGTCACTACTAGAGCGTGTTTTCTCCAAAATAAAAACACGGCCTAGATTAAGATTTGTTCAATTTATAAAATTGTCACAACCATGTTCTAAGAGGTAAATAATGACACCGATGCATTTGCGCACTGCTATTTTTGGTTCATCACGCCGTATTACGACTGGCATTATGATTGCTGCCTGCGTTGTCAGTACAGGTTGTGCCACCAACTATCTGACCAACAGTACAGAAGGAACGTACGGCGTGCCAATGACTGAGCGCACGATTCCGCAGCGTCTGCTCGATCGTAGTATTGAACATACTGCCAAAATCAATATATACGGGCTAAAAGAAGACTTGCAGCAAACCAGCCGTATGGGTATCGATAGCTTCAACAGCGAAGTATTGCTCACAGGTGAAGTACCAACTGAAACGCTCAAAGCAGAAGTAGAAAAAGTTGTTAGCTCTATGCCAGATGTACGCCGTGTCTATAATGAGATGGAAGTGAGTGCTTCAAAAGGGTATAGCTCAACGGTTCATGATGGTTATATCACTTCAAAGCTACTGGCGAAAATAGCCGCTAGCGATGGTGTGAGTGCTTCACAAATTAAAGCCGTTACCAATAATGGCGTGGTCTATATTATGGGTCGTATTACACCTACTCAGCAAAGTCATCTGATTGATATCGCTAATGGCACCGTTGGGGTCACTGAGTTGGTATTGCTGACGACTGTCGTTGACGATAGAGGTGTCAAAATAAATAATGATGACATCATGTATGAGAATAATTTGGCCAATCCTGCAGTAGCGCCAGCTGCCCAAGATACTACTATCAGCACGGCAACGCCTATTGTCATAACGGAAGAAGAGACCAATACTACGCAGCCGTCATCAAGCCCTTATATTGACCTTTATCAGAACCAGTAGGCACTCTAGTTCGCCAAGCGATAAATGACATTAATCACAATAAGCCTAAATAGTGATAACAGTAAAGGCACGAGAAATCTTCAGCCAGTGAGTACTATATCAATAGTAAAACGTAGCAGAGTCAGCGCATTAGCCAATGATACCAATATCAAAAACCTCATTGGCTAATGGATGAACCATTATCGCTGTTAGCCTGTTACTACTGATTGATAAATAAATATAATAGGATACTGGTCATGAAGGATTCACAGGCAAATATACAACCAAATAAAGAAACAAGTGTCATTGGTAATATAGGCATACACAATAAACCTGCTCATAAGAAAACACGAACGTTGAGATTTGGTGGTGCGGCAATATTGGCATTGGGCAGTATCGCGTTAGCCACGCAAAACGCACAGGCACTATCGCCGTTGGCTATCGTCAATGGGATTACTTCTAGTGGCGGCGTTGGGGTGAGTAAGGATATCTTATATGGTGATCAGCCTTCACAAGACCTAGATATCTATTATCCAAAACCGCTAGCACAAGCAATGAAATCTCAGAGTACTATCAACACTAGCTATCCTATGGTGGTATTTGTCCATGGTGGTTCATGGGAGAGCGGCAATAAAGAACAATATGCATTTGTCGGTCAGAGCTTAGCCAAAGCAGGGTATGTCACCGCAGTGATTAATTACCGTAAAGCGCCTGAGCACGTCTATCCTGACTATGTCAAAGATGCGGCTCAAGCGATTGCTTGGAGTATTGAAAATGCGACCAGCCTCCATGCAGATCCGTCACGCTTAGCGGTGATGGGGCATTCTGCTGGCGCGTTTAATGCCGTTGCAGCCGTTGCCAACGAAGACTTTTTGGCACCTTATGGTATTAAGCCAACAGATATTGCAGCGGTTATTGGGATTGCAGGTCCTTATAGCTATGATTTCCGCAAGTTCAGTAGTGCAACAGCGTTTGGTCCTAATGCCACACCTGATGAGGTGATGCCAGATCGTCAGATTAAAGGTGCGCAGCCACCGTATTTATTATTGACGGCGGAAAAAGACAAAATTGTACATGTTACGAATACGATAAAAATGACAGAAGCGTTTAAAAAAGCAGGCGTAACCGTTGAAACGGGCGAAATCGAAGGGGCCAGTCATGCAACCAGTATTGGCGCGATGGCACCGCCGCTGCGCTGGGTCAATGATGTGCGTGCGCAAGTTTTGACCTACTTGGATAAAACGCTCAAATAGCTTATCACTATGCATATCGACGACTTTTTACCGTTTAATTGATAGCGTTGTCTCAATGCTTAAACACACTTGAGTAAGACAGTACTGTAAGATATGCAAACTCTTGTTATAATGTCATCACTTTAAATCTATACCCTATTCTAAACTTTAAGGCAGACTATTCTATGAGCATGAACGCTGACGATTTGATCGCATTTTTACAGACTCACTTCCCAGACGCTTTTATTCAAGCTGCCAACCAAGGTAATAAGTTTGACGTACGCGTGGTCGATGCCAGCTTTGAAGGCAAACGCGCGGTTCAACGTCAGCAAGCAGTGTATGCGTTAGTCAATGATAAGATTGCGAGTGGCGATATTCACGCACTCAATATCCAGGCGCTGACGCCTGCTGAGTGGGACGTTCAATCAAAAGGCTAATCAAATAGCTGTCTATATGACTAGATATTACTGAATCGGCCATATGTATGGTTGAGGACTGTAATTCTGGTTTTCATAATTTTCTATACTCATCGCTAGGTTGTCACCTTTATGGATCAATTTTTAATCACTGGTAGTAGTCGTATCGCAGGGGAAGTCACCATCTCAGGCGCCAAAAATGCCGCTTTGCCGTTACTCGCAGCTATGATATTGGCTGAGACTCCAACGACACTGCATAACGTGCCGTCACTACAAGACGTGCGAACGTTGATTGAATTGATCGGTGGTATGGGTATCAAAATCCAAAAGCAAGATGATACGGTCACTTGCGATACCAAGAGTATCGATAACTTTTATGCCCCGTATGATTTGGTCAAAACCATGCGAGCTTCAATCTTGGTGCTAGGGCCGTTACTGGCACGTTTTGGCGAAGCCGAAGTCTCATTGCCGGGCGGTTGTGCGATTGGTTCACGCCCTGTTGACCAGCATCTAAAAGCGTTTGAAGCGATGGGTGCCGAAATTAGCGTAGAAAATGGCTATGTAAAGGCCCAAGCACCAAAAGGTGGCAAGCTATTAGGCTGTAATTTCTCATTTGATATGATTACCGTTGGCGGTACTGAAAACGTCATCATGGCAGCAGCATTGGCCAAAGGTACAACTGTCTTAGGCAACTGTGCGTTAGAGCCAGAAGTGGTTGATTTGGCTAATATGTTGGTTGCGATGGGTGCCAAAATAAGCGGTATCGGTACATCAACGATGACCATCGAAGGGGTAGAGCGTCTACACGGCTGTGAGTACTCAGTTGTCCCTGACCGTATCGAAACAGGCTCATACCTTGCTGGTGCCTTGATGACACGCGGCGATGTATTGACCAAAAAAACATCTGCTCTATTATTGACGCCAGTGCTAGAGAAGTTCGAAGACATGGGTGCAACTATCACGAGCGGTGATGACTGGATTCGCGCACAAATGAAAGGCCGTCCAAAAGCGGTTGATATTCGTACACAGCCACATCCTGGTTTCCCAACGGATATGCAAGCTCAGCTAATGGCGATTGCTTGCTTAGCTGACGGTACAAGTACTTTTATCGAAAACATCTTCGAAAACCGCTATATGCACGTACCAGAGCTCAATCGTTTGGGCGCGTCTATTCAGGTTGATGGTCACACTGCGGTAGTACGAGGTGTCGAAAACTTTACTGCAGCCCCAGTCATGGCGACGGATTTACGTGCATCTATGTCGTTGGTAATGGCAGCGGCGACTGCTGAAGGCGAGAGCCTGATTGACCGTATCTACCACATCGATCGTGGTTATGAGCATGTTGAAGACAAGCTGCGTAGCTTAGGCGTGAACATCGAGCGTATTAATACCAACGCTTAATATTGATTGACTCAATATCGACTGTTACCTATATTACGTTATAAATTAAAAACTCCCCTTTCAATAGGGGACTGCACATGGACACGATGTCATTATGACTGAGACAAGCAAATCTTTACCAGCCAGCGGTTTATTAAACGAAGTAAACGATGAGTTTTCAGGTCTAACCTTGGCTTTATCAAAAGGCCGCATTCTAGAAGAGACCATGCCACTGCTACGTGCTGCTGGCGTTGATCTTTTAGAAGATCCTGAAGCCTCACGTAAACTGATTTTTCCAACCTCAAATCCAAATGTGCGTGTATTGATTTTGCGTGCCAGCGACGTACCGACCTATGTCGAACATGGCGCTGCTGACTTTGGGGTGGCGGGTAAAGATGTGCTGCTTGAGCATGGTGCCAATCATGTTTATGAATTGCTTGATTTGCAGATTGCTCAGTGCAAACTGATGACTGCGGGTGTGAAAGATGCACCGTTGCCAAATCGTCGCCTGCGTATTGCGACCAAATATGTCAATGTCGCTCGTGCTTATTTTGCAAGCCAAGGTCAGCAGGTTGATGTCATCAAGCTTTACGGCTCGATGGAGCTTGCGCCATTGGTCGGTCTAGGTGATTTAATCGTCGATGTGGTCGACACAGGTAACACACTGCGCGCTAATGGACTTGAAGCCCGCGATCATATTTGCGATGTTTCATCCCGTCTGATCGTCAATCAAGTGAGCTATAAGCGCAAATTTGCACTACTAGAACCAATCTTAGATAGCTTTAAAAATAGTATCGCCAACAGCTAATGATCCAGTGCAAGTCATTGGTAATATAAAGCACGGTTATACAAATTTTTAAACCAGTTTAGCAGGCTATGAGTGACGTAGCGTGCTAAACTGGTTTTGTTGTCTTAGCTTGCGAAAACATAAAATCATCGTAAAATTCAGACAAGAAGACATAGAATAAGTCACAATACTCTTACCGTGCAAATCTACTTTACTCAGTTCCAAACCGTTCATTTTTAGCACTACTTTATGCTCAGATATAGGATTAGGTCATGCGCCAGTTAAGTACCCAAGATGCCGATTTTGATAGTCAATTGACACAGTTGCTTGCCTTTGAAACAGTCAATGATGCTGAACTATTACATACCGTCGATGATATCATCGCCCAAGTACGAGCTGATGGTAATAGCGTCGTGTTGGCATTGACTCAGCAGTTTGACCAACATCCAGCAACGTCGATGCAAGAGTTAGAGTTGTCTAAAGAAGCACTTGCTGAAGCATTTGCCAATCTTGATGAAAAAGTAAAGACAGCGTTGACCACAGCCGCAACTCGGGTACAGACATTCCATGAGCGCCAAGTACAAGAAACATGGCAGTATGAAGACGAGCTAGGCAACCGATTGGGTCAAAAAGTCACGCCACTTGATCGCGTTGGGATTTATGTACCAGGCGGTTTGGCTTCTTATCCTTCTTCAGTATTGATGAATGCCATTCCTGCTAAGGTAGCTGGCGTCACTGAAGTTATCATGGTCGTACCAGCGCCTAAAGGCGTGCTCAATCCGTTAGTATTGGCAGCGGCTCATTTGGCCCAAGTCGATCGCGTCTTCACTATTGGTGGCGCTCAAGCAGTAGCAGCTTTAGCTTACGGCACTGAGACGATTCCAGCCGTGGACAAAATCACAGGACCAGGCAACAAATATGTCGCCGCAGCCAAACGCGCGGTATTTGGTCAAGTTGGTATCGATATGATTGCTGGACCTTCAGAAGTATTGGTATATGCAGAAGGCGAAGCACAAGATAGAGCGGACTGGCTAGCGATGGATCTATTGTCTCAAGCTGAGCATGACCGTATTGCACAAGCTATCTTTGTGACGACTAGCGAAGAGCAGCTCAACGAAGTAGCACTTGAGATAGAAAAAGCACTGGCTGAGCTGCCAAAAGCAGATATCGCGCGTGACTCGCTGCAAAATCGCGGTGCACTGATACTGGTAAAAGATCGTAGCGAAGGTATGGCGCTTATCAATCGTATCGCTCCTGAACATTTAGAGTTATCTGTTGATAATCCTGACGCACTGTTAAACGATATTCGTCATGCCGGCGCTATCTTTATGGGTCGTCATACGCCTGAAGCTATTGGGGATTACTGTGCAGGGCCGAACCATGTACTGCCAACATCGGGCACTGCACGCTTTTCTTCGCCGTTAGGTGTTTACGATTTTCAAAAGAAATCATCCATCATTTATTGTAGTGAATCTGGTAGTAAACCTTTGGCTGAGACAGCTGATATTTTAGCGCAGCGTGAGGACTTAGAAGCCCATGCGCGTTCAGCTCGTTATCGTTATCAGTAATTGATTTTGAGTTTTTAGCTTTTACTTTTGATATTTATTTTTAATAGTCTTTGTGGCTAATAGTAGGATAATTTATGAGTGAGTCAAAGATAGACACCAGACTGTGGTCGTCTAAAGCGCGCAACTTGTCACCTTATGTTCCAGGTGAGCAGCCGCAACACGACAATCTATGCAAACTAAATACCAATGAAAACCCATTCCCACCCTCACCAAAAGTAGGGGAGGCTATTGCCAAGGTTTTAGAGCAGCAAGCTGATGAACTACGTTTGTATCCTGCTCCTGAATCTAATGACTTGCGTGCTGCATTGGCAGAGTCATACAACCTTGATATGAATCAAGTATTCGTTGGTAATGGTTCCGATGAAGTCTTGGCGTTAGTATTTGCGAGCTTCTTTTTAAAAGAGCGTCCGCTGTTATCACCTGATATTGGTTATAGTTTCTATCCTGTATATGCACAGACGTTCGGTGTAGAGCTTATACAGATTCCTTTAGAGGAAGACTTTAGCATTGACCCTGATGCTTATCGTCAGCCTTGTAGCGGTATCATCATCGCCAACCCTAATGCGCCAACGGGCTTACTATTATCACTTGCTGATATCCGTAAACTTGCAAGTGAGCATTCTAATGCGGTCATTGTTATTGACGAAGCGTATATCGATTTTGCTCAGATGGATGAAAGCAATGCAGACGTGCCAGTCTCAGCGGTGAGCTTAATCAATGAGTGTGATAACGTTATCGTGACCCAAACCTTCTCAAAATCACGTTCACTTGCTGGATTGCGCGTTGGTATGGCCTTTGGTAATGCATCATTGATTGAAGCACTGACACGGATGAAAAATAGCTTTAACAGCTATCCGCTGGATAAGTTGGCTCAAGCTGGTGCGACTGCGAGTGTGTTAGATACTGAGTATTTTGAGCAAACCCGTCAGCAAGTCATTGATTTACGTACGTCGCTAACAGCAGAACTGACGACATTAGGCTATAAGGTCCTACCGTCACATGCCAACTTCGTTTTTGCTCGTTCAAAAGATGGCGATGCAAGTGCTGTAGCGAGTGCGTTACGCGAGCAGGGCATTATCGTTCGCCATTTTGATAAGCCGCGTATTGCAGAGTACTTGCGTATTACTATCGGTACAGCAGAGCAGAACAACCGTTTGATTGATGCGCTAAAAGCCTTGCAAGTCGATGCTAGCGTTGTTGCTGAATAAAATTATATTGATAGCTTAATGTAGAATGTGAATAGGTTAGTCCCTTTACTCATCACGTAAAGCACTATCGATAAGTCTTAAAAATAAAGCCTGCTAACGTAACGTTGGCAGGCTTTTTTAATTTTAAATTAGTAATAATGTTTGAGTACGCTATCTTAGGTTTTTTGAGCCAGTACTGATAATAAATTACCTACTTTATCTAAGCATTCTTGGTATTCAGCATCACAATCAGACGCGACCGTAATACCGCCACCTGCCCACAGGTTAACGTGTCTTTCTTTATTACAGTTATCATTTGATAAAGCGTTGGCTTGCAATGTACGAATGAGTACATTCCATTGACCACTACCATCAAAGTTCATATAACCCATAGTGCCACAGTAGGCACCGCGTGGCGTAGACTCCAACTCAGCGATGATCTCAACAGCGCGTTTTTTTGGTGTGCCAGTGATAGAACCAGCAGGCAGACTACCAAACAATACAGCCAACGGATGAGTATCAGATTTTAGCTCAGCGGTGATAGTACTGACCATATGATGCACGTTGCTAAAGCTCTCAATTGCAAATAACTGTGGTACTTTCACACTGCCAATTTTGGCGTATTTGCCCAAATCATTACGCAGTAAATCTACAATCATGACATTTTCGGCACGGTCTTTTTCGCTATTAACTAATTTCTGCTTATACAGTTCATCTTGCTCGTCAGTCGCACCTCGCGGCATGGTTCCCTTGATAGGCTTGGTGCGAATAGAGTGTTTGCCAGTGTCGATTTCTCTAGTGAATGTAAAAAACAACTCAGGTGAGCAGCTTAACAATTCAAAATGATTGCTGTCTGCGTTGAAGCTGCTGCTTTTATTTAGGTAATCACCATCATTACGATCAACGCTCACATATCCTGCAAAAGGCGCTTTTGTATTGCGATATAGCGCAGGCAAATAGTCAATAAGCGAAAAGGCTGATTGAACATCGTTATTTTCACGCGCTAAACTGCCAGACCATTTTTGTGTCAGGTTTATCTGATAGCAGTCGCCTTGCTGTAGATAATCTTGTGTGCGATTAAATGCTTGTTGATAATCAAGCTTGCTCCATCGCGGACTTAAAACTAGGGGAGTGATGTTTGATGTATCTTTAAACTGTGGTTGATTGAGATATTTATCAGACAGTTTTCGATCCAGTTCGTCTAGGTAAGAGGTAAGAGTGGTTACGAGGTTATCGTTTGTCTTATGACCAATATTCTCAGAAACGTCAGCATCAGTCAGATGAGTCTTTAACGCCCAACCTGTATCAGCATGTGTTGTGGGCGTTAGATAAATATCATAATGTCCTAATGAAGCACACGGCTGCATTGCCAATTCAATCTTATCGGCAGGGCTTAGCTCATGGGCCGCAGTATCATAACCAATAAAACCGATTAGCCCGTGATGATAGCTGGGTTTCGGGCTTTCTTCGTTATTGATATATGAGGTGTCATGATTAACTTCTTGAGCATTGCTATAAGCAATCAGCTCCTCTTGCCACTCTAGATAGCTCATATAAGCTGTCGTGCCAGCATAACTATGATCATCGCTATTTACATCGGTATCGCGACGCACGCCAGTACTACGAAAACTCTTAATCACCTTGTAAATATTGTGTAAATCACTAGAATCTTGCTCATCATTGGGATATAGAGACCAACTGACTTTTGGGAGTAAACCAATCACGGGTCGACCATTATTATTAAGCCAAATAAGTTGCCAGTTTGCTCTAATATCTTGAGCGAGCAAGTGACGCTGTAGCTGCGGCATCAGCTCTGCAGCAGACAAATCACCAAAACGCCAGCTAGGTTTGCTAGCTGGCGATGGCGCAGAATCTGTCTGCTCAGTTGTATTGTGATTTGATACAAGCATGGGTTAAGCGTCAAACTTTTTGATAATTAGTGTAGCGTTAGTACCACCAAAGCCAAAGCTATTACTCATCAAGGTTTCAAGATTTGCTTCACGCATTTCGGTGACGATATCGAAACCTTCAGCAGCAGGATCTAAGTTGTCAACATTGATACTCGGAGCGATAAAGCCGTCCTGTAGCATTAGTAGACAATAAATAAGCTCTTGTGCACCAACAGCGCCCAAGCTATGGCCTGTCATTGATTTAGTTGAGCTGATAGCAGGTACTTTACTGACGTCATTATCAAATACTTTAGCAATCGCTTTAAGCTCAGTAATATCGCCTAGTGGTGTACTAGTACCATGACTATTGATGTAATCGACACTTTCTAGACCCGCTTCGGCCAAGGCTTGTTGCATACAGCGAACAGCACCTTCACCGCTTGGCGCAACCATTTCTGCACCATCAGAGCTGGCACCATAGCCAACGATTTCAGCCAAAATATTGGCACCGCGTGCTTGAGCATGCTCTAGACTCTCTACAACCACCATCGCGCCACCAGCAGCAATCACAAAACCGTCACGGTCTTTGTCATAGGCTCTTGAGGCAAGTTTTGGTGTGTCGTTATACTGAGTACTAACTGCGCCCATGGCATCAAACATACAAGACTGTGTCCAATGCTCAGCTTCACTACCACCAGCCAATATCACATCGGCTTTACCCAATTGGATAAGCTCAGCAGCATGACCGATACAGTGTGTCGAAGTCGCACAAGCAGAGGCGAGCGAGTAGGAGACGCCTTGGATTTTGAGGCCGGTTGCTAAAGCAGCTGATACTGAGCTGCCCATTGTCTTTGGTACTGCCATTGCGCCGACACCGCGTAGACCTTTTTCGCGCATAGCATCGATAGCATTAACAATGTTTTCTGTTGATGCGCCGCCCGAACTTGCCACTACACCCACTCGTGGGTTGTTATTGATAGTATCAAGTGACAGGCCAGAGTGCTCAATCGCATTTAGCGCACTAACATAAGCATAAAGACTGGCGTCACTAAAGAACCGTTTCAGCTTACGATCGATACCACTGGTATCCAGTTCTGATTGATTGATACTACCGCTCACGTGTGATTTAAACTCGTGCTCAGCATAAGAATCGTTAAATGTGATGCCAGACTGACCTTCTTTAAGGGCAGTGGTGACAGTATCTAAATCATGTCCAATACAAGAGACAATCCCTGCTCCAGTAATAACGACGCGGCGCATATGCTATTCCTTATAAGTAACGACTTGCTAGCAGTTGGTTGCAATAATCGTGGTAAATCTATATATGATGTTTAACTATGAGTTAATTCGAGCATTATAATGAAAAAATAGTCTATGTAGATAACGATAGCATGAATTTAGGTAACGAAATTCTGTTAACGGTCTATCAGAGGCAAGATAGATTCAGTGTACAATTATGCTCTCAGTTATGGCACATGATAACGTATCAAGCACTGGAAATCTTTGGACAAGTGTAAAATAACGACAAAATAACACTTATGACTGAGTTTTGAGTAAAGAGATGAGAAGTAAGACTAGCTACTGACTATGGACGGAATTATACTTTAGATACAAAATTTGTGATTCTAATAACATTGTTCGCACTGACACCGGTTACGATAACTGGCTAAAATAATAGATTCGTTATTATTAATAATTAACTATCATATTAAAATACAACTATATTAAAAACCAACTCATCATATTAAGGACATCACGATGGCAAAGCGTAGTACTCTTTCTAAAAGTATCAATACCATTGGCTCTTTTACTCGAAACAATCTAGAGCGTGTAGGGGCTATGATTGATAGCGTAAACGCTAAAACAGGCAAACCGCGTCAATACAAAGCCGTAGACCTAGGCGATGAAGACTACCAACAAGACTTGTTTCGTGAGCAAACGTTGAAGGCGACGCAGCAACTTTTAGGACCACGTTTTGCTACTTATGGTAAATATGCCAAGAAAGTCGTGCCGAATAGCTTTTTTCAATCGACAGTTGATGGCGCATTTGCCCAAGTTGCCAATCTCGCTGCCAACTGGAGTCAACTCGACTTACCTAATGAACATCGCTTTGCTAACATTGCTACCTTAGATGACGAAGAGCGTTATGCGCTAGCTACTGATATTGCTAATCAAAACCGCGCGCTTGCAATGATGGGTGGTTTGACAGGTTTGGCAGGTCTACCAGGTTTGCTAGCTGATACATTGTGGCTATTATTGGTTTCATTACGTACAGTTTATCAGATTGCTGCTGTATATAATAAGCCGCTGACAGGTAAGCAAGGCGTCAAGATGGCGTACGAACTACTATCAAACGCTGATTTGAGCAAAATGCAAGAAAAACAAGCGCTACTA
This sequence comes from Psychrobacter sp. 1Y6, assembly GCF_052258385.2. Lineage (NCBI taxonomy): Bacteria > Pseudomonadati > Pseudomonadota > Gammaproteobacteria > Moraxellales > Moraxellaceae > Psychrobacter > Psychrobacter sp. 1Y6. The sequence goes on from NZ_JBQQEW020000001.1 coordinate 400,482, forward strand.
GCTGGTCTAGGTATTGGTAAAGGTTTGCTTGATAATGCTCAAAGCAACGGATTACATAGTGAACTTAAAAATCTCGGTCTAAAAAATAAAAATGTAAATTTCTATGCTGCGCAAATAGACAAAGTCGCAAGCCAAGTAGGTGTAGATTTAGATCAGATCAATTTATCATGGGTTCGTCGTTTTATTCCTGTCACCGCCGTAGCGATCGGCATGCACTATAACAGCCAATTGATTGACGAAGTTATTGGCGTTGCGCAAGCGACTTTTGCACCAGAGGCAAAACTAGCCAATCGTGCCATTACTGATGACAGCAGCAGTGAGGCTAAAGTAGAAAAGGCTAATACTGATGAGGCGAAAAAAGACACAGAGCCCAAAGAAAAAAGCAGTGATCCAGAAAAAGTTACTGATAAGGAAGAAACTAGCAGTAAAAAAGACGCAGACAAGCAAACGTCTGATAAAAAAGCCAAGTAATAAAGATATTATTTGCTAGTTGGGTTATAGCTTTATAAGCGCAATGGTATTTATCTTAGTTTGATTGAGCAACACGACTTGAAAATTAGGATAAATACCACCACTTAGTTACTATCAAGTACCATTTCAATGTTAAACATCTTTTCTTAATGATGCTTGAGCTCGCTTTGTTTACTTTATTTATTACGCTATTTTTCGGCGAAAAATCTATAAAGTGATACAATGAGAGGCTGAATGCATATCTATCAAATGTTGTAAAGCGAAACCATTCATAAGTGGTTGAAATAGCAGCAACAACTCTTTATAATACACTGTCCTAAAAATGGGTGCCCCGAAATCTGCAATTATTGTCAGATAGATGGTGCATTGGCCCATTTTTTTGTTTTATACCAAACGGGAGAAGGATGCCTTATGGCAACAACTAACCAATTGATTCGTAAAGGTCGCAAAACCATCAAGGAAAAGTCAAAAGTTCCTGCGTTGGAAGCGTGCCCACAGCGTCGCGGTGTATGTACTCGTGTATATACTACCACGCCAAAAAAACCTAACTCTGCCATGCGTAAAGTATGTCGTGTACGTTTGACTTCAGGCTATGAAGTATCAAGTTACATCGGCGGCGAAGGTCATAACCTACAAGAGCACAGTGTTGTTCTAATCCGTGGTGGTCGTGTAAAAGATCTACCAGGTGTACGTTATCACACTGTTCGCGGTGCATTAGATTGCGCAGGCGTTAAAGACCGTAAGCAAGGTCGCTCTAAGTACGGTGCTAAGAAGCCTAAAGTTTAATAACTAAACGTTATTAACTAAGCTTTTTGCACTACCCAATAACTGTGCATGGGTTTGGTGTCAGTAGCAATATCGCTTTTATATAAATATATATCTGTGATTTGCTCTCAAAACATACCACCATGCAGTAAGGCTAACTGATAACTCACTGCTATATCCTAATGATAAGTAGTCGATGTTGTGAATGTTAGACACTCCTGAAGATAAGGAAATTTATTATGCCAAGACGTCGCGTCGTTGCTGCCCGTGAGATCCTACCGGATCCTAAGTTTGGTAGCCAAACTGTTGCAAAATTCATCAACCATGTAATGAGTGATGGTAAAAAATCTACTGCTGAGCGTATCGTTTACGGTGCACTTGAGACAGTAAGTGAGAAGCGCAAAGTTGAAGATCCAGTATCTTTCTTCGAAGAAGTGCTAGAAAATGTACGCCCAATGGTAGAAGTAAAAGCTCGCCGCGTTGGCGGTGCAACCTATCAAGTACCAATGGAAGTACGCCCCTCCCGTCGTACTGCATTGGCTATGCGTTGGTTAGCTGAAGCTGCTGCTAAGCGTTCTGAAAAATCAATGGCTTTGCGTTTAGCTGGCGAATTGAATGATGCTGCTGATGGCAAAGGCGCTGCTATGAAAAAGCGTGACGAAGTTCACCGCATGGCAGATGCTAACAAAGCATTCTCTCATTACCGTTTCTAAGCTACTTTTTAATAGTAGCTTAAGATTAGAGGCTCATGCCATTTAATCTTACATTGTTGTTTATTCTATTGATTGCCGCCATCATCATTCGGTCATATATAAATGTTATTTATTGATGACTGAGGTGGCGGACATCTATCCAGATGTCTCTCTTAACAAATACAGTTTTTTGCTGGAGAGCATCCCAAATTTGATGCCGCACTATTCTTAGTATTTGCTCTTTTTTTGTCCGTATTAGGCTCAATAATCAGTAAGTAATATTACGAAGCTGAACGCTTTGTCATAGAGTATGAGGTAGAGACACAATACATTATTATATACACGACTTTTCCTAGGAAAACACTATGGCTCGTAAAACTCCCCTAAAACGCTATCGCAATATTGGTATCTCAGCGCACATCGATGCTGGTAAGACAACCACTACAGAGCGTGTTTTATTCTATACCGGTGTTAGCCACAAAATTGGCGAAGTACATGATGGCGCAGCCACTATGGACTGGATGGAGCAAGAACAAGAGCGTGGTATTACTATTACCTCAGCGGCAACAACTTGTTTTTGGTCAGGTATGGCTAAACAGTTTGACGAACACCGTATCAACATCATCGATACCCCAGGTCACGTTGACTTCACGATCGAAGTTGAACGTTCTATGCGTGTACTTGATGGCGCTTGCATGGTTTACTGTGCAGTAGGCGGCGTTCAGCCACAGTCTGAGACCGTATGGCGTCAGGCGAACAAATATAAAGTACCACGTCTTGCATTTGTAAACAAAATGGATCGTGTTGGTGCTGATTTCTATCGTGTTATCGAACAGATCAAAACTCGTTTGGGTGGTAACCCTGTACCATTGGTTATCCCAATCGGTAAAGAAGATGACTTCGAAGGCGTTGTTGATCTAGTGACCATGAAAGCTATCTATTGGGACGAAGCGTCTCAAGGTATGCAGTATGATGAGCGCGAAATCCCAACTGAACTACAAGAAAAAGCAGCAGAATACCGCGAGCACCTTGTAGAAAGCGCTGCTGAAGCAAACGAAGAGTTGATGAACGAATACCTAGAAAACGGTGAATTGACTGTAGAACAAATTCACGGTGCTATTCGTCAGTTAACTATCGATAACGAAATCATCCCGCTTCTTTGTGGTACTGCCTTTAAGAACAAAGGTGTACAGAAGATGCTAGATGCCGTTATTCAGTATCTACCTGCACCAATCGACGTACCTGCTATTAAAGGTATTCTTGATGACAAAGACGAAAGCGAAGGCAGCCGTGAAGCATCGGATGAAGCACCTTTCTCAGCACTAGCGTTCAAAATCATGAATGACAAATTCGTTGGTAACTTAACCTTCGTACGTGTTTATTCTGGTGTAATGAAGCAGGGTAGCAGTGTTTATAACCCAGTTAAGATGAAGCGTGAGCGTGTTGGCCGTATCGTACAGATGATGGCAAACTCTCAAGAAGAGCTTGCAGAGATTCGTACTGGTGATATCGCAGCTCTAGTCGGCATGAAAGATGTGACTACTGGTGATACGCTATGTGATGAAGACAACGTGATCACTCTTGAGCGTATGGAATTCCCAGATCCAGTTATCTCTCTAGCTGTTGAGCCAAAGACCAAAGCTGACCAAGAAAAAATGTCAATCGCTCTTGGCCGTTTGGCAAAAGAAGATCCATCGTTCCGTGTACACACTGACGAAGAATCTGGTCAGACAATCATCAGTGGTATGGGTGAGCTACATCTAGAGATTCTTGTTGACCGTATGAAGCGTGAATTCAACGTTGAAGCAAACATCGGTGCACCTCAGGTTGCTTATCGTGAGACGATTCGTAACACTGTTGAACAAGAAGGCAAATTCGTACGTCAAACAGGTGGTCGTGGTAAGTTTGGTCACGTATGGTTACGTCTTGAGCCACTTGATCCAGCTGGCGACACTGAATATGAATTCGCTGAAGAAGTTGTTGGTGGTACTGTACCAAAAGAATTCCACGGTGCTGTTGATAAAGGTATCCAAGAGCGCATGAAAAACGGCGTACTTGCAGGCTATCCAGTAGTTGGCGTAAAAGCGACCTTGTATGATGGTTCTTATCATGACGTTGACTCTGATGAATTGTCATTTAAGATGGCTGGTTCTATGGCCTTCAGAAAAGGTTTCTTAGCAGCTGATCCAGCGCTACTTGAGCCAGTAATGAAAGTAGAAGTTGAAACACCTGAAGACTACATGGGCGACATCATGGGCGATCTTAACCGCCGTCGTGGTTTGGTCCAGGGTATGGAAGATCTACCTGGCGGTACTAAACAGATTCGTGCTGAAGTACCATTAGCGGAAATGTTTGGTTATGCCACTCAAATGCGCTCTATGTCACAAGGCCGTGCAACTTACTCAATGGAATTCCAAAAGTACGCTGAAATTCCAAAATCAGTTGCTGCTGAAATCATCTCTAAGTTCAACTCTAAAGATGATGACGAGTAAATAAAACTTACTGAAAGTGACAATATAGAGTATGTCTGTGTATTGTCACCGAAGAATACGCCAATAACTTGTTAAAAGACTTGTTATTGGCCGCGATTTTCTTATAATATCTGCACATTAGTATGTGCAACCTTTTAACAATTATCTTAATGTGGTCAAAATCGTCTTAATAATCATATTTATATGAGTTAAGTCTTGAACCCCAAAAAAAGAGGAAATACCCATGGCAAAGGCCAAGTTTGAACGTAACAAGCCACACGTCAACGTCGGTACAATCGGACACGTTGACCATGGTAAAACAACCCTTACCGCTGCAATCGCAACCGTAGCTGCAATCACCTCTGGTGGCGAAGCCAAAGACTACGCGTCTATTGACTCAGCACCAGAAGAAAAAGCACGTGGTATCACAATCAATACCTCACACGTAGAATATGACACAGACAGCCGTCACTACGCACACGTAGATTGCCCAGGTCACGCCGATTATGTTAAAAACATGATCACTGGTGCTGCCCAGATGGACGGCGCAATCCTAGTAGTATCTGCAACTGACGGCCCAATGCCACAGACTCGTGAGCACATCTTGCTTTCACGTCAGGTTGGCGTACCGTACATCATCGTATTCATGAACAAATGTGACATGGTTGATGACGAAGAATTGTTAGAACTAGTAGAAATGGAAGTTCGTGAACTATTGAACGACTATGACTTCCCAGGCGATGACACTCCTATCGTTAAAGGTTCTGCTACTGAAGCCCTAAAAGGCTCAGAAGAAAAATACGGCCAACCAGCTGTTGTAGAGCTACTAAACGTACTAGACACTTATATCCCAGAGCCAGAGCGTGACATCGACAAAGCATTCCTAATGCCAATCGAAGACGTATTCTCAATCTCAGGTCGTGGTACTGTAGTAACAGGCCGTGTTGAATCTGGTATCGTTAAAGTTGGCGACGAGATCGAAATCGTTGGTATCCGTGACACTCAAAAAACCACCTGTACTGGTGTAGAGATGTTCCGTAAACTGCTTGACGAAGGTCGTGCAGGCGAAAACTGTGGCGTACTACTACGTGGTACTAAGCGTGAAGACGTACAACGTGGCCAAGTACTAGCTAAGCCAGGTTCAATCACTCCTCACACCAAGTTTGACGCTGAAGTATATGTATTGTCAAAAGAAGAGGGTGGTCGTCACACACCATTCCTAAACGGCTATCGTCCACAGTTCTACTTCCGTACTACTGACGTAACTGGCGCAATCCAATTACAAGACGGTACTGAAATGGTAATGCCTGGTGATAACGTTGAGATGGGCGTAGAGCTTATCCACCCAATCGCTATGGACAAAGGTCTTCGCTTCGCAATTCGTGAAGGCGGCCGTACTGTAGGCGCTGGTGTTGTTGCTAACGTATTGAACTAATATAAGTCTCAGTAATGAGCTTTTGAATTAGTCATAAAAAAGGCCATCCTATCTAGGGTGGCCTTTTTTTATTGGAGAAAGTTGAAGCATGTTCGAAAATAGAATTATGCCTAGCGTGTATTAATGAATTAGCTATATGTGTGACAGAGACAATTATTTGTTAGATAGCATATTGTAATCTACGGCATAGCTTGTTATATTATCGCTGCACTTAACGCTAACAGTTATTTTAGATTGCGGCAGTGCAAAATCAGGTAAAATTAATAATTTTACCGTCAAGGGCTTGCATTCTATGCTAAATATTGTATAATGCTGTCCTTTACACCCATAGGCGATTGGCTCAATTGGTAGAGCATCGGTCTCCAAAACCGAGGGTTGTAGGTTCGAGTCCTACATCGCCTGCCATCTTCTTATCACATCTTTGTTGTACCCCACCATCTCCGAAGCGAGTTCTTTATGAGCAATGATCAAGATAACCTCGAGACTAAGTTATCTGATGCCAAGGCGGTTGCTGGTGGAATGCTGTCTAAAAATAAGCATGTTTCAGCTAGCGGTACTACTGCTGTTGAAGTGGCTAAGACTGGCTCAATAAAAGATTTGATTTTGTGGCTACTTGCCGCAGCTGTATTAATTGGTGCGACTCTAGTAAATCAATATTTACCAGGCTATTGGCAACCTGCCAACGATGTCTGGGTACGTATTGGTATTATTGTCGCACTTGTTGTATTTGCATTAGTCTGTTTGGCGCTAACGCATCAAGGCCGTGCTTTTAAAATATTATTAAAAGACGCTGCCGTTGAGCTTCGCCGAGTGACATGGCCAGGTAAAGACGAAACCTTTCAATATACATGGCAAGTGATTGTCGTGATTGCGATTGCTGGTTTCTTTATTTGGTTATTGGATAACTTTTTTAATTGGTTCGTTGGTATTTTTATCGGTTAATAGCACGTATTAGTGACTATTAGCGAGACATTTACTCATAACGACTTATTTATAATGATCAGGAGCGTGATATGCGTTGGTATATTGTCCAAGCGTTTTCAGGATATGAAAAACAAGTACAACGTTCATTAACTGATCGTATTAATCGTAGTGACTTTGCTGAGTCATTCGGTGATGTATTGGTTCCTACTGAAGAAGTCGTCGAAATGAAAGACGGCAAGAAACGTAAGAGTGAGCGCAAGTTCTTTCCTGGATATGTATTGATCCAAATGGAAATGAATGATAATACTTGGCACATCGTAAAAGACTGTCCACGTATTATGGGCTTTATCGGTGGTACGCCTGAGATGCCTGCACCGATTACGCAAGTAGAAGCTGATCGCATTTTAAACCGTTTGAACCAGACTGAAACTGACCCACGTCCTAAAACTCTATTTGAGCCAGGCGAAGAGTTGTTGGTTATCGATGGTCCATTTACTGACTTTAAAGGGTTGGTAGAAAAAGTGGATTATGAGAAGTCTAAGCTACATCTAACGGTAAACGTATTTAATCGACCTACACAGGTTGAGCTTGAATTTAGTAAAGTTGAAAAACTAGACTAAATTAGCAAAAAATTCATCAACCGGGGAGCTGTTAGTCAATTAGGTATATACCACGTTGATTTGGCGCTATTACCCATTTAGGAGAGTATCATGGCTAAGAAGATTGATGGTTACATCAAACTGCAAGTGCCTGCAGGCAAAGCAAATCCTTCACCACCTATTGGTCCAGCTTTGGGTCAAAAAGGCGTGAATATCATGGCGTTCTGTAAAGAATTTAACGCTGCGACCTCAGGCCAAGAGCCAGGTCTACCGATCCCAACTGAGATCACAGTATACAGCGACAAATCTTTTACCTTCATCATGAAGTCACCACCAGCTGCATACTTACTACGTAAGGCTGCTGGTATTGCTAAAGGTTCAGGTACACCGAACACTGCTAAAGTTGGTAAAGTTGACCGTGCACAACTAGAAGACATCGTTAAGACTAAGAATGCAGATTTAACTGCAGCTGATCTTGACGCTGCTGTCCGTACCATCGCTGGTACTGCACGTTCAATGGGTATTACCGTGGAGGGTGTATAATGTCTAAGCTAACCAAACGTCAAAAAGAAATTCAAAGCCGTATTGATAACGAAAAACAGTACACTATTGAAGAAGCGGTTCAAATCCTAAACGATTTGCCAGCGCTAAAATTCAAAGAGTCTATCGATATCGCAGTAAACTTGGGCGTTGACCCACGTAAATCTGATCAAGTAGTTCGTGGTGCAACTAACCTACCTGCTGGTACTGGTAAAACCAAACGCGTTGCTGTATTTGCTCAAGGCGCTGCTGCTGAAGCCGCTAAAGAAGCTGGTGCAGACATTGTTGGTTTTGAAGACCTAGCAGAGCAAATCAAAGCCGGTAACATGGACTTTGATGTTGTTATCGCAGCTCCAGATGCAATGCGTGTTGTTGGTCAGTTAGGTACTATCCTAGGCCCACGTGGTCTAATGCCTAACCCTAAAGTTGGTACGGTAACGCCAAACGTTGCTGAAGCTGTGACTAATGCGAAAGCTGGTCAGGCTCAGTACCGTGTTGATAAAGCTGGTATCATCCATGCAACTATTGGCCAAGTTGGTTTCACTGCTGATCAAATCGAGCAAAACGCGCAAGCGATTCTTTCTGATCTAAAGCGTGCTAAGCCTGCTACTTCTAAAGGTACTTTCATTAAGAAAATTACCTTGTCTAGCACGATGGGTCCAGGTCTAACGATCGACGCTGTTCCTTATCGTACTGCTAAATAATTAAAGTTTTTATCTTCAAATATTTTGAATGATAAACACAAACAGTTTTTAAAGAATTAGGTCAGCGTAGTATTTGCTACGCTGTCTAAGACCGTAGGTAGAGAGTAGTTTAGAGTCATAGTTAGCGATCTTCGGATAGTTGCTTATGATAATAAGTCACTTTTGTTAATCGACGACAGATGAAAATCTTAGTTGTCCTACGCAGACGGTGGCCCACACAGTTTAAGACACGAGCGAATAGGGCGATAAGGTTATTTATAACCTTCAAACTATTACTCAACGTCATTCTGATAACGGTGCCGTAATCAGTCGTTACCAGTAGATGCTTTTTTTATTAATTGAATCCGCTGGTAATGTGTCGTATCAAGTCAGTCTTAGCTTACAGTTTGAGCGCATAAAAACCTTGTTTTTGGCACTTTTATTATAAGTCGATTGATAAGATTAAAGGAGTCAACTTATGGCATTAACGCTAGAACAAAAACAACAAGTTGTGGCTGAAGTGTCTGAAGTTGCTGCTAATGCTTACTCAGCAGTAGCTGCCGAATATCACGGTATTGGTGTTGCACAGCTTACTAAGCTGCGCGAACAAGCTCGTGATAAAGGCGTTGTTTTGAAAGTGGTAAAAAATACACTAGCAAAACGCGCTTTTGAAGGCACTAAGTTTGAGAGCATGTCAGACCGTATGACTGGTCCACTACTTTTGGCTTTCTCTATGGAAGATTTGGGATCTGCTGCTCGAGTCGTTTTTGACTTCAGCAAAGATAACAAAGCTTTAGAGACCAAATTAGTATCAGTCGGTGGTGAAGTTTATGGTCCAGAAGAGCTAGAGCGCGTATCGAAGCTACCAACTCGCGACGAAGCAATCTCTATCTTGATGGCTACTATGAATGCACCAGTGACCAAGCTTGTCCAGACTATGAACGCTGTTCCTGGCAAGTTCGTTCGCACTGTAGCGGCAATCAAAGACGCAAAAGAAGCTGCTTAATTGCTTGTTTTAACGTAACTTTAACATCGCTAATTTTGGTTGCATTTTATTGTCACATTAGGCAAGCAATCAAGGCGATATTAGAATCAATTAATTTTTATCAGATAACGGAGAGTTCTCATGGCACTATCTAAAGATGACGTGTTAAATGCAATCGCTGAAATGTCAGTAATGGATATCGTTGAGTTAATCAGCGACATGGAAGAAAAATTCGGTGTAACAGCTGCTGTTGCTGCTGCACCTGCTGCTGCTGGTCCTGCTGCTGCTGCTGCTGAAGAAAAAGACGAGTTTGACGTAGTTCTTGCCAGCTTTGGCGAGAAGAAAGTTGGCGTAATTAAAGCCGTACGTGAAGCTACTGGTCTTGGCCTAAAAGAAGCGAAAGATTTGGTTGAAAGCGCTCCAGCTCCAATCAAAGAAGGCGCATCTAAAGCTGAAGCTGAAGAGTTGAAAAAGAAACTTGAAGAAGCTGGTGCAACTGTTGAGCTAAAATAAGTTTAACACTGTACGAAAAAAAAGCTGGTAATGCCTTGCATTGCCAGCTTTTTTTTACTATAATTCGTAGCTTGACCTTTTGTGTCTGCCAACATACGTATGCAACATCACGGTGGATACCCATCAAAAGGACAGACGATATACATGCAAGCACACATGCCAGTTTTTGAAATCAGTTAATATGAGCTAAACGTCTGTAGATGTTTGGCATTTTTTTGTGTCTGCATGCTTTCCTATCAACACTATAGTTTATACTGATTCTAAAAGTTATAGTTACCCCGATTATTAATCCTGAAAAAAGCGGTATTCTTAAAAAAGCTGTTGATCATAAGTTGCCTACTTGGTGTGGCATGACTGTCGATATTCAGTCTCATAGACAGTTTGTATGTGTAGGGAACATGGTTCGGTAATAAATAGTCTAGATGGCAAGTGGTATGGATGCAATCTTAGTAGACATTATTTTCCAGCAATGTATTTGTAAAGTAAGCCTGATAGGCAATGCGTTATAGATTATATAATATTGAATTTTTTGGTTGCAACAGTCATATAGACTGATTCACTTACCATGAATTTAGCAAGCAATGACGAGATTAAGTGAAGTGTGCTAGGTAAGCACTGAAGAGTAAAGTAGTAATTGACAGAAAAGACATGAACTGAACACGAAGACCCGTTTTATATTATCGTTTACGTCGCCACGTTTGCATCGTATTTATGCATACTGGCCACGCTTTTAATTTGTTTCCACGTTTACTGTAAGGACTCTCGATGGCATATTCTTATACTGAAAAAAAGCGTATTCGCAAAAGTTTTGCTGAATTGCCCACTGTAATGGACATTCCCTATTTACTGTCTATTCAAGTAGATTCTTACGAGCAATTTTTGCAAGAACACAAAAAGCCGAAAGCTCGTGAGAATACTGGTTTGCAAGCTGCGTATTCCTCTATTTTCCCAATTGAGAGTCACTCTGGTAACGCAGAGCTACAATTTGTTGAGTACTATTTAGGCACGCCTGAATTTGATGAGCGTGAGTGTATCTTACGTGGTTCAACGTTTGCTGCGCCTATGCGTGTCAAAATCCGTTTGATCATCAAAGACAAAGACAGCAAAGACAAAGATAGCAAAGCTGCTATCAAAGATATCCGTGAGCAAAGCGTTTACATGGGCGAGATGCCTTTGATGACTGCTAACGGTACTTTTATTATCAATGGTACTGAGCGTGTTATCGTATCTCAGCTACATCGTTCACCTGGTGTGTTCTTTGACCATGATAAAGGTAAGTCGCATTCAAGTGGTAAAGTGCTTTATAACGCACGTATTATCCCTTACCGTGGTTCATGGTTAGACTTTGAATTTGATGCAAAAGATTTAGTATTTGCTCGTATTGACCGTCGCCGTAAGCTACTTGCTTCAATCATTCTACGCGCACTTGGTCTAACAACTTCTGAAATCCTAGATTTATTCTTTGATAAAGTTGCTGTTTATAAAGGCGAAGAGACGTTTGAGATTGATTTAGTTGCTGATCGTCTACGTGGCGAAATGGCTCAGTTCGATATCGTATCACCTGAAGGTGACGTTATCGTCGAGCAGGGCAAACGCATCAACGCACGCCGTATCCGTCAGCTTGAAGAAGCAGGTATGACGAAGATTGCTGTGCCTGATGAGTATCTATATGAGCGTATTTTAGCAGAAGATATTGTCGTTAACGACGAAATCATCGCTAAAGCAAACACGCCAATCGACCACGAGTTATTGGTTAAATTGAACTCATTTGAAGCCAGTGGTGCCATCAAAGAGTTCAGCATTCTGTTCACTAACGATATCGACCAAGGTAGTTATATTGCTGATACGCTACGTGCTGATAGTACCTCAAGCCGTGAAGAAGCGTTGATCGAAATCTATAAAGTAATGCGTCCAGGTGAGCCACCAACGGTCGAAACTGCTGAGAAACTGTTTGAGAGCATGTTCTTCAACGCAGATCGTTATGACTTATCAAACGTCGGTCGTATGAAGTTCAACCGTCGTCTTGGTTTAGAATTTGACAATACTGATGATCCTGATATCCAGCGCGAACGCAGTGTATTGACCAACGATGATATCGTTAACGTTCTAAAAGAACTTATCGAGATTCGTAATGGTCGCGGCGATGTCGATGATATCGATCACTTAGGTAACCGTCGTATTCGTTCAGTCGGCGAAATGGCAGAAAACCAGTTCCGTGTTGGTCTAGTACGTGTAGAGCGTGCGGTCAAAGAGCGTTTGAGCTCAGCGGAATCTGATAACTTGTCACCACAAGATTTGATTAACTCTAAGCCAGTAGCGGCTGCGGTTAAGGAATTCTTTGGTTCAAGCCAGTTGTCACAGTTTATGGATCAGAACAACCCGTTGTCTGAAGTTACCCATAAGCGCCGTGTATCAGCGTTAGGACCTGGTGGTCTAACTCGTGAACGTGCAGGCTTTGAAGTACGTGACGTACATGATACCCATTATGGCCGTGTATGTCCTATTGAGACTCCTGAAGGTCCAAACATTGGTCTGATCAACTCACTAGCAACATTTGCTAAAACCAACAGCTTTGGCTTCTTAGAAACGCCTTATCGCCGTGTGGTTGATGGTAAAGTTACTGATGTTATTGAGTATCTATCAGCAATCGAAGAAGTAGGTACTGTCATTGCACAGGCTGATTCTCCGATGACTGAAGATGGTGCGTTGTCTGACGAGATGGTCAGTGTACGTAGCTATGGTGAATTTGTTCGTATGCCGCCAGAAAAAGTGACGCATATGGATGTATCACCAAGTCAGGTAGTATCGGTTGCAGCAGGTTTGATTCCGTTCCTAGAGCATGATGATGCTAACCGTGCCTTGATGGGCTCGAACATGCAGCGTCAGGCTGTTCCTACGCTACGTGCTGATAAGCCGTTAGTAGGTACGGGTATGGAGCGTCACGTTGCTCGTGACTCTGGTGTTTGTGTTATCGCTAAGCGTGGCGGTGTGATTGAAGATGTTGATGCATCACGTATCGTTGTTCGTGTAAACGAAGACGAGATGACTGCTGGTGAAGCAGGTATCGATATCTATAACTTGATCAAATACACGCGCTCTAACCAAAACACTTGTATCAACCAACGTATCATTGTTAACCAAGGTGACGAGATTGCTTTGGGTGATATCTTGGCAGATGGTCCATCAACGGATCTTGGTGAGCTAGCACTAGGTCAGAACATCCGCATCGCATTTATGCCGTGGAATGGTTACAACTTCGAAGATTCAATCTTGCTATCTGAAAAAGTAGTTAAAGAAGATCGTTTCACTACTATTCATATCCAAGAATTGACTTGTGTGGCTCGTGATACCAAGCTAGGTACAGAAGAGATCACTGCTGATATTCCAAACGTTGGTGAAGCGGCATTATCAAGTCTTGATGAAGCAGGTATCGTCTATATCGGTGCTGAAGTTGACGCTGGTGATATTCTAGTTGGTAAAGTGACGCCAAAAGGTGAAACGCAACTAACGCCAGAAGAGAAACTACTACGGGCTATCTTTGGCGAAAAAGCGGCTGACGTGAAAGACACTTCACTACGCGTACCAACTTCAAGTAAAGGTACGGTTATTGATGTACAGGTCTTTACCCGTGATGGCGTTGAAAAAGACGCACGCGCAAGAGCGATTGAAAAATCGCAGCTTGATAGCTATCGCAAAGATTTGAAAGAAGAGCTACGTATCTTTGAAGAAGCAGCACGTGGTCGTATTGGTAATCTACTAGATGGCCAAAAAGTCAGCGGCGGTGCTGGTCTAAAAGCTGGGACAGTTATGGCATTGGCTGATATGAAAGATATGAGCCTTGAGACGTTGCTTGATATTCAGCCAGTAGAAGAAGAAATCTCTGAGCGTCTAACGCAAATCGCTGATTACTTGGTTGATAAGCAAAAAGACATCGATGTGAAGTTTGCTGAGAAAAAACGCAAATTGACTGCTGGTGATGACCTGCAACATGGCGTACAAAAAATCGTTAAAGTATATCTAGCGGTTAAGCGTCGTATTCAGCCTGGTGATAAGATGGCTGGTCGTCATGGTAACAAAGGTGTTGTATCGCGCATCATGCCAGTTGAAGACATGCCTTATGATGAAAATGGTAATACCGTTGACATCGTATTGAACCCACTTGGTGTACCATCTCGTATGAACATCGGTCAGGTTCTAGAGACGCATTTGGGTATGGCAGCGAAAGGGTTGGGCGAGAAGATTGACGGTATGCTCAAATCTCAAGCAGCGATCAAAGAGCTACGTGACTTCTTGGATAAAATCTATAACCAAGTAGGCGGTGAGCAAGTTGATCTTGATAGCTTAAGTGATGATGACATCATGGCGCTAGCAGACAACTTACGTGGCGGTGTGCCGATGGGCACAGCAGTATTTGACGGCGCAAGAGAAAGCCAAGTTAAAGACTTGCTCGAGCTTGCTGGTATGGATCGCGATGGTCAGCAGACGTTATATGATGGTCGTACAGGTCAGAAGTTTGACCGTAAAGTAACTGTTGGCTATATGTACATGCTCAAGCTTAACCATTTGGTTGATGACAAAATGCATGCGCGTTCAACGGGTTCTTATTCTCTAGTGACGCAACAGCCATTGGGCGGTAAAGCTCAGTTTGGTGGTCAGCGCTTCGGTGAGATGGAAGTATGGGCACTAGAAGCATACGGCGCGACTTACACGTTGCAAGAAATGCTAACGGTGAAGTCGGATGACGTTGAAGGCCGTACTCGTATGTACAAAAACATCGTTGATGGTGAGCAGTATATGGATCCAGGCATGCCTGAGTCGTTTAACGTACTGACCAAAGAAATCAAATCACTGGGTATTAATATTGAGTTAAAACAAAGTAACTAGCCCGTTGTTTAACTTAGTTGTCCACTAAAGGCAGTCTGCTTTATTGCTGCTGCTTTTAGTGATTTGTCTCAACCCTATTCATTGCCTTCATTCATCTTATCTGCGTCAATGGTACGCTGTCAGATGATTATAAAGATAACGGAGAAGCAACTTGAAAGATTTACTCGATATCATGCAAAGCCCTACCGGCAACGGTAACCAAGAGTTTGATAGCATTCAAATTACTTTAGCCTCACCTGATGTTATTAAGTCATGGTCGCACGGCGAAGTAAAAAAGCCTGAAACCATCAACTATCGCACGTTCAAGCCTGAGCGTGATGGTCTTTTTTGTGCCAAAATCTTTGGTCCAGTAAAAGATTTCGAATGTTTATGTGGTAAATATAAGCGCCGTAAGTTCCAAGGCGTTATCTGTGAAAAATGTGGTGTTGAAGTTACCACTGCTAAAGTCCGTCGTGACCGCATGGGTCATATCGACCTAGCCAGTCCTGTGGCGCATATTTGGTTCCTAAAATCATTACCAAGCCGCATTGGTCTATTGCTAGACATGACGCTACGTGATATCGAGCGCGTTCTATATTTCGAAAGCTACATTGTTACTGAGCCTGGTCTAACTAGCTTAGAAAAGTACCAGTTGCTTGATGATGAAGATTATTACAAAGCGCTTGAAGAGTTTGGTGACGAATTCACAGCCAAAATGGGTGCTGAAGCAGTTCAAGACCTATTAAAAGATATCGATATCGATCTTGAAATTGATGAGCTACGCGAAGCGATTCCACAAACAGGTTCTGAGACTAAGCTTAAGAAGATGTCTAAGCGTCTCAAATTATTAGAAGCATTCCGTGATTCTAATAACAAGCCTGAGTGGATGGTAATGAACATCTTGCCAGTACTACCACCAGATTTGCGTCCTCTAGTACCGCTAGAAGGCGGCCGTTTTGCGACGTCAGATCTAAACGATCTATATCGCCGTGTGATCAACCGTAACAACCGTCTTAAGCGTCTGCTTGAGCTAAGCGCACCTGACATCATCGTACGTAACGAAAAACGTATGTTGCAAGAGTCAGTAGATGCGTTGCTTGATAACGGTCGTCGCGGTCGTGCCATCACTGGTAGTAACAAGCGTCCATTGAAATCTTTGGCAGATATGATCAAAGGTAAGCAAGGTCGTTTCCGTCAGAACTTACTTGGTAAGCGTGTCGATTACTCTGGTCGTTCGGTTATCGTTGTAGGTCCAACACTACGTCTACATCAGTGTGGTCTACCTAAGAAAATGGCACTAGAACTATTCAAGCCATTTACTTATAACAAACTATTGTCTCATGGTTTAGCGACTACAATTAAAGCTGCCAAAAAGATGGTAGAGCGTGAAGAGCCACAAGTGTGGGATATGCTGGCCATGGTTATCCGTGAGCATCCAGTATTGCTTAACCGTGCGCCAACACTTCACCGTTTGGGTCTGCAGGCATTTGAGCCAGTATTGATCGAAGGTAAAGCCATCCAGCTGCATCCACTTGTTTGTACTGCATTCAACGCCGATTTCGATGGTGACCAAATGGCCGTTCACGTGCCATTGACGCTAGAAGCACAGCTTGAATCACGTGCCTTGATGATGTCTACCAACAACATCTTGTCACCTGCAAACGGTGATCCGATCATCGTACCATCTCAGGATGTTGTACTAGGTCTATATTACATCAGTCGCTCGTCTATCAATGCCAAAGGCGAGAGCATGATTTTTGCTACCGTTAATGAAGCATTGCGTGCGATTGGTTCAAACGATCTACATGTAAACGCCAAGATCAAAGTGCGTGTTACTGAGACGCAAATTGACGAAGACGGTAACGAGACTAAAGAAATCAGTATCAAAGATACGGTTGCTGGTCGTCTACTTATCTGGAACATCATGCCTAAAGGTATGACGTTTGATGAGTGTAACCAAGAGATGACGAAGAAAAACATCTCTCGTTTGATCAACTCTTGCTACCGTAAAGTTGGCGTAAAAGAAAGTGTTATGTTTGCTGACCAATTGATGTATCTTGGTTTTGCTCAAGCAACACTATCTGGCGTGTCTATCGGTATCGATGACATGGTCATTCCACCACTTAAGAAGCAAATCATCGAAGTGGCAGAAGGCGAAGTTCGCGAAATCGAAGATCAGTTCGAGCAAGGCTTTGTAACTGCTGGTGAGCGCTATAACAAAGTAGTTGATATCTGGTCACGTACCAATGACAAAGTCGCTAAGGCGATGATGGACAACTTGGCAACAGATAAAGTTATCAATGCACAAGGTGAAGAAGACGAGCAGAAGTCATTCAACTCTATCTTTATCATGTCAGATTCTGGTGCTCGTGGTAGTGCGGCACAGATTCGTCAGTTGGCAGGTATGCGTGGTTTGATGGCGAAACCAGATGGCTCAATTATTGAGACACCGATTAAAGCTAACTTCCGTGAAGGTTTGACCGTACTACAGTACTTCATCTCAACTCACGGTGCACGTAAAGGTCTAGCGGATACAGCACTGAAAACAGCTAACTCGGGTTACCTAACTCGTCGTCTAGTTGATGTGGCACAAGATTTGGTTATCACTAGCGATGATTGTGGTACTGAAGAAGGCCTACTCATGAAACCACATATCCAAGGTGGTGAAATCATTGAGAAGCTAGGTGAGCTAGTACTGGGTCGTGTGACTGCTCGTGACGTTACTTATAATGACGATGCTGATAAAGTATTGATTCCAGCTGGCACATTGATCGATGAGTACTGGGTTAACGTCCTTGATAATAACGCAATCGATGATATCTGGGTACGTTCAGTAATTACGTGTGATATCGAACATGGCGTATGTTCACAGTGTTATGGTCGTGACCTTGCACGTGGTCATAAAGTGAATATCGGCGAATCAGTCGGTGTTATGGCAGCTCAGTCTATTGGTGAGCCGGGTACTCAGTTAACCATGCGTACGTTCCACGTAGGCGGGGCAGCGAGTTCAGCCTCTGTAGACAACAGCATCTCTGTACGTAATGCTGGTCAAGCGCACTTTGAAAACATGAAAACAGTACAGCATACCGATGGTCACTTAGTCATCGTATCGCGTTCAGCTGAAATCGCATTGACCGATGAGCTTGGCCGTGAGCGTGAGCGCTATAAAGTACCGTACGGTTCAAGCGTACTTGTGAAAGACGAAGAGCAGGTTGAAGGCGGTCAAACTATCGCTAAATGGGATCCGCATACGCATCCAATCATTACAGAATTTGCTGGTACAGCACGCTTCAGTGACATCACTGACGGTATGACTGCAACAGTAAAAGTTGATGATGCGACTGGTATGAGCTCATTTGAGATTTTAGCCACTCGTGACCGTTCAAGCTCAGCAAAAGACTTACGTCCTGCGATTATCTTGAACACTGACGAAGGCAAAGAAGTGGTTTACTTCTTACCAGCTGAAACTATCATCCGCGTAAGCGATGGTGAGAAAGTAGCAGCAGGTTCGATTCTAGGCCGTGTACCACAAGCGTCTTCTGGTACGAAAGATATTACCGGTGGTCTACCACGTGTTGCTGACTTGTTCGAAGCACGTCGTCCAAAAGATCACGCCATTATGGCAGAAATGACTGGTGTGGTAAGCTTTGGTAAAGAGACTAAAGGTAAGAACCGCTTCATTATTACTAATGAAGATGGTGAAGTACATGAAGAGCTAATCCCGAAATGGCGTCAAATCAACGTCTTTGAAAACGAGACGGTAGCACGTGGTGAAGTGATCGCTGATGGTCCACAGAACCCACATGATATCTTGCGTTTGAAAGGTCAGACTGCACTTGCTGATTATATCGTCAACGAAGTACAGGACGTTTATCGCTTACAGGGTGTAAAAATTAACGATAAGCACATCGAAGTTATCATTCGTCAGATGTTGCGTAAAGTTGAAATCACTGACGGCGGCGATTCAAGTCACTTCAAAGGTGATCAGGTCGAGTATGCAGATATCAAAGCGTTGAATGCAAAGCTAGAAGCGGAAGATAAATTCCCAGTACAGTTTGAGCGTCAATTATTAGGTATCACCAAAGCAAGTCTGGCAACTGAAAGCTTTATCTCAGCAGCTTCTTTCCAGGAAACAACCCGTGTACTAACTGCGGCTGCTGTGACTGGTAAAGTAGATGAGCTACGTGGTCTGAAAGAAAACGTGGTTGTGGGTCGCTTGATTCCTGCAGGTACTGGTCTTGCTTATCATAAAGCACGCAAAGAAAAAGCAGATCAGAAGCTACAAGATAAAGATTTGAATGCAGCGTTTGATATGACTGCAAGCACTGATAGCAAAGACTTTGCAAGCTTCGACGAAGCATTTGCTCAAGAGTTAAATCAAGATAATTAATCGCATTAAGTATTTTGATTCATTCTTAATTTGATAAAAAAGCCAGCCTAAGTTGCTGGCTTTTTTGTGCGTATAAAAAACTGAGAAAGGCATGGTGCTATTATCTAAAAAAATAGTACACTGGAAATACGCTCTAATTCACTACTCATAGAAGGATAGTTAGCAAATGGCAGGTAAAACTCGCGTCGCCAAATATCAAGCAGATCGAACCAATCAAAAGTTATATTTCTGTCGTTTATCTTGCCAATCTGCAGGAAGTACCAATGACAAACAGTTATACCAAGCCCATTGTGAGACTGCTATTTTTCATTTACATGGTGCTTTATTGGCATTTATTCAGGAGCTCGGTCATTTCTATAGCCTAAATATGACGGCGCCAACCTTGCTTGATATTGAACAAGCATTGAGCGAGCGTACCCAAGTATCTCCTGAGATTCAGCGTTTGCAGCAACTGCAACAGCAAGGCTTTATCGCCAATATAGAACGTGCTTATCAGCGTTGTCTGTATGCAGTACCGCCAGATACTATCGTCGATGAAGCACCAAGTAGCCAATCAGCGTCGCCAGACTTGATTGTCAATGTTGTCACCTTATCCAATCAATGGCTGCCTGATGAGACCACAATACGAGAATGGCGCAATCAGCTTTTAGAGCTGATTGAACAACTGCGTGCAGGTATGGTCGAGTTCTAATAGGAAGCACACTAGAAAATTTATTCTTTGATCGCTATTTATTGAACCATTTGAAAGTATGATTAAGTAGGGTAGATCATAGTCTACAGCGCATAAAAAAGGCTTATTCAGTCATTACTGAATAAGCCTTTTATTATTAATTAAGAATTGTCTTGTTTATTACTCTGGCATCGGTGGCATACTTTTAACGGGTGTCACCGTTAATGGATTCTCCGGTACGCTGTCATCACTACGATTGCTGCTTGGTTTTGTTGATGGTGGAGTGCTGGTATCTTCAGTAGGCTCTGGAACCGAAGGCTTACGCTGCTGAGTTTGAGTCTTGACTGGTTTCGCTGATTTATT
The DNA here is from genome assembly GCF_052258385.2 of Psychrobacter sp. 1Y6. NCBI lineage: Bacteria > Pseudomonadati > Pseudomonadota > Gammaproteobacteria > Moraxellales > Moraxellaceae > Psychrobacter > Psychrobacter sp. 1Y6. Next base: position 420,846 of record NZ_JBQQEW020000001.1, read on the forward strand.
AGCGTCATCGTTAACTAGGACGCCATCATCAGTCATCTCTATGATGCTTTGCTGTTGCTTTCTGGATTTTGAGCGGTTATTGATAGATACCCATTGGCTTGGCGTGTCTTTGAGCTGTGCTTTCATAAAGTCCATCCATACAGGCAGCGCTGCCACACCACCGTATTCACGACGGCCCATAGTAGATGGTTGATCAAATCCCATCCATACTACGGTTGCGTTGGTAGGATGAAATCCTGCAAACCACGCATCTTTGGCCTGATTGGTGGTACCAGTTTTGCCACCGATATCATTGCGACCTAATGCCTTTGCTCTTACTGCTGTACCGCGTTGGACTACATCGCGTAGTATATCGGCCATCTCAAAAGCGACTCTAGGTTGCAGTATACGCGGTGCTTGTTTGGCTCTTACATATTGTACGGCAGGTGCTTTCAGGCGGTCTGACTGTGGACCTGCGTTATATACCGTTAAATCAAGCTCTTTATCTGCTGTTTCGCTATTATCATTGCTTTCTGATGATGAATTATCGGCCGTTGTTTCGTTAGTGCTATCATCAAGCGCTTCAATTGACTTCTCATACTCTTCAACTAAGCTGCTATTAACTTTTTCAAGTTTTTCGTTAAAGCATAGTGCACATGCTTGACGTGGATTTGCCTGAAACAACAGCTCGTTCTTATAATTGTAAATTTGTTCAATAAAGTAAGGTTGGACACGATGACCACCATTCGCGAAAGTTGAGTAAGCCGTGGCCATTTGTAAAGGGGTGGCTTGCCCTGCTCCAAGTGCTAATGACAAGGTTGTCGGCAGCTTTTCTTTATCAAGACCGAATTCATCTAATAGGTTGCGCGTACTTGAGATACCGATAGCTTGTAACAAGCGAATAGATACAAGGTTACGAGATAAATATAAACCACGACGTAAAGTGATATCACCTAAGAAACGTTCATCAGAGTTTTTGGGTTTCCAGTCACCTACTTGGATAGCTTTATCAGACACTATGGTATCTGGACGATAACCTTTTTCTAAAGCGGCGGTATAAACAAGAGGTTTGATGGTTGAGCCAGGTTGACGCCAGCCTTGTAGAGCGCGGTTGAACTTACTGTGGTTAAAATCAAAGCCACCAACCAATGCATTGACAGCACCAGTCTCTGGATTCAACGAAACCAAGCTGCCTTGGATTTTAGGTATTTGACCTAATTGCCAGTTGCCATTTGAAGTAGGTATCACACGAACGATATCGTTTTTCTTAACAACTTGACTGGCATTGCTAGGGTAATAACCAATACGGTCGGCAGAAATATATTTGCGTGCCCATTTCATACCAGACCAATTAACGGTCACTTCTTCACCAGATTGTAGAACTGCATTAAAACTACGAGAATTGACTTTAGTCACTTTGGCAGGAGACATATTGCTGTAGCGTCGGAAGTTTTCGAGAGGCTCATCATTTGCTTCAGCCCCACGCCAACCATGGCGATGCTCGTAGGCAATCAATCCTGTTACTACTGCTGCTTCGGCATCTGTTTGCGCTTTACTATCTACTGTGAGACGTACGCGCCAGCCACCATGCATGACTTGATCGCCATAACGTTCGACTAAAGAAGCTCGCGTCATTTCCGCCAAATAAGGCATGTTTACATCGAGCTTTTCTTTATATAGGTTGATACCGATAGGGGAGTTGACTGCTTCATCATACTGAGCTTTGTTAATATAGCCAAGCTCATGCATGCGTCCAACGATCCAGTTACGGCGAGTCAATGCGCGGCTAGGATTGGCAACAGGATTGTATTTAGAAGGGGCTTTTGGTAGACCTGCTAACATGGCCATTTCAGCAATGGTTAGATGGTCTAATGACTTACTATAGTATTTTTTGGCCGCAGCGCGGATGCCATAGGCGCCTTCGCCTAGATAGATTTTATTGACATATAACGTCAAGATGTCATTTTTGCTCAGTTCGTCTTCGATCTTACGGGCCAAAAACAACTCTGTTAGTTTGCGGTTTAAAGTACGTTCTGGACTTAAAAAATAGTTTTTAGCGACCTGCATCGTAATGGTAGAGCCACCGGTTTGACCATCGTCATCAGTGACTGCTTCGGTGACAGCGCGACCAAGACCTTTAATGCTAATTCCGCTATGCTGAAAGAAAGAAGCATCTTCGGCTGCTAAAAAGGCATGAGTTAAATCTTCAGGAATCTCATCAAAACTAACTGGTAAAGATAAACGATTGCCGTATTGGCCAATTAATTTATCATCACTACTATAAATCTGTAATGGCATTTCTAGTTTGGCTGTTTTAATTTCTTGCGTACTAGGTAGGGTCGGCGATAGATACATGGCCATCCCATAAAAACCAATAGGTACAGCAAGTGCTAGAACAACTGCCAATGCTAGGCAAGCGATAAAGAGTCCCACCAAAAAGCGAATGAGACGAGCGGTAGCATTTGTTTTGGCCATAATAAGACTTATTAGTTAGAATTTGTAGCAGACAATATTATTATACATTGAACAAAATAGGCAGGTCATAATAAATGTGTAAGTTGGCCTTAATATATTTTTAAATGCTTGAATCTATCAATTAAGTAAAGTATTGTATTGAATTATTACAAATAACTACCAGATTGTACACTTAATATAAGGTATAGAGCTAGTGAGGCTATTTACTTCCAAAAGTCGACATTTGATTGGCGTGGATATTTGTGCCACTTCAGTAAAGTTGGTTGACATACAGCGTCAGCAAGGCATGTTTCACCTAAAATCTTATGGTATTGAAAGACTACCGGAAGGTATCGTGGTTGATAAGATTCTAGTAGATACAGAAGCTGCCGGTAATATTATAACGAGCTTGGCAAGACGCTGCCAAGTCGCGGGTAGCAATGCTGCGACAGCGGTTTCTGGCTCCGCAGTGATTACTAAAATCATTGATATGGATATGACACTCAGCGATGTAGAGCGTGAGGCGCAAATACGTTTGGATGCTGACCAATATGTGCCTTATCCATTAGAAGACGTCAATCTAGATTTTGAAGTATTAGGACCGTCTTTGGTTAGTGAAGATATGGTTCAGGTATTGCTTGCTGCTTCTCGTTCAGAAAACGTCGACCAGCGTGTCGATGCTCTAGCCTTTGGTGGCCTACAAACAAAAGTCATGGATATCGAATCTCATGCAATCGAGCGTGCGTTTGGATTGATGGTAGACAGTCTGCCAAATGTACCAGAACTAGTAGCATTGGTAGATATTGGCCATAATCAGACCACATTATATATCGCTAAGAATGGCGAGTTTATTTATAGTCGTGAGCAGTTGTTTGGCGGTGCTCAGCTGACCGAGGCAATACAAAATCGCTATGGCCTATCAGCAGAAGAAGCGACATTGAGTAAACGCGAACGTACCTTACCTGATGATTATTATCCTGAAGTACTGACCCCTTTTATAGAAAATACCATTCAACAGATCACTCGCTCTTTACAGTTTTATTTCTCATCAAGTCAATATAGCAGTATCGATCATGTGGTGCTTGCAGGAGGCAGTAGCTCCATTGCAGGTCTCGCTGGTATGGCACAACAAAAGCTGGGTGTAACTGTCAGTGTTGCCAACCCTTTCACCAATATGACTATTGCACCAAATATCGATAATGAGCAATTGGCGGTCGATGCGCCAAGCTTAATGGCTGCATGCGGTCTTGCGTTAAGGAGCTTTGACTAATGGCTCGTATTAACCTTTTACCTTGGCGACAAGAAGAACGTGAACGTCGTAACAAAGAGTTTATGACATTGATAGTGGCGGTGACATTACTGACGCTATTAGCAGCTTTTGCTTCATGGAGTTATTTTAATAATGAGCTTGATGAGCAGCTTGATGCCAACGCATTGATCGAACAAGAAAACACTCGCTTAGACACCGCATTGACCGAGATTGACAGTTTAGAGCAGCGCCGTGAAGACATTATTTCACGCATGCAAGTCATTCAAGACTTGCAAGGACGACGTCCTGTGCCTGTACGTTTATGGGACGATCTCGCTAAAGCTATTCCACCAGCACTTTATCTAAATAACCTTAAACGTGAAGGCGATGTCCTAACTTTGACAGGCTTAGCGGACAATCCAAACATTGTGTCTAGTCTGATTCGTAACCTTGATAACAGTAAATGGATGGGCAACTCAGCAGTAAGTAATATTCAACAGAATATTAGCGCTTATGAGGCTGCTCCAGTCCTCAATAATACGGTGAATACTGGTGAGCAGGCGCGCCCCGTTTATCCTGAAGACAGTTACGTACAGTTTGTAGTAACGACTAGAGTACAATCGGAAACTCCGACTGCTGCTGATACCGATACTGGTCTAGGAGGTGCGTTATGAAGCTTATCCGCAAAAAGAGCCTCTCTAAAACCAAAAAATCTGCTTTAAAGCCAAAAAAGCAATTTGATCTAAATGAGTTTCGCCGTAGTTTTGAGTCGCTAGATTCAGAAAACTATGGCAGTTGGCCATTACCTGTAAAAGTGACAGTCATTGGACTTATCATTACCTTCATCGCAGCATTGTCATGGGCATTACCCATCAGCAGCAAAATTGATGAGATCAATGCGGCTGAAAGCCAACAACAGACCTTACTCGATAGCTACCGTGAAAAAGAATCTCGCGCTCGTCATTTAAAAGCGTATCAGGCGCAAGTGGTCCAAATGGAAACTGAATTTAATACTTTGTTAGATCAGCTGCCGAAAGATACACGTGTGTCGGAACTGGTAGAAGGCATAAATATGACAGGCGTTGGTAGCAATATCCGTTTTCAGGATATTTCAGTAGAGCCTGAAATTGAAAATGAATTCTTTATTGAGCAGCCAATACGTATTGCAGCTTTGGGTGAATACCATCAGTTTGGTAGCTTTATCAGTGGTCTTGCTGCACTGCCTCGAATTATTACGATGCATGATTTTGAAGTCAGCAATCCGCAGCCTACATTGGATGTTTTGCCAGAGCTTAATCTAGTCTTGCAAACTAAGACCTATCGCTCTAAAGAAGCGGCTCCTGAAGGTGATACAGCCGCTGCTACTGATGCAAATGCAGGAGGCAACTAATGAGTATTCAAAAAATGCCCATGCTATTGGTTTTAAGTGTCGCTGTTTTATCTATGACTGGGTGTAGTGACCGTATAGGTATGGCAGAGCAGGCAATGACCGATATCCGCAATCAGCCTGCACAACCTATTGAGCCGCCGCCTAAAGCCGAACTGGTAGAGGATTTTGTGTATAGCGCTAGCTCGCAGCGTAGTCCATTTTTACCACCGAGTTTGGTCAATGTACAAGGCCCGACCACTCCTATAGATGGTGTGCGACCAGATATCAACAGAATCAAAGAACCGCTTGAGCAGTATGAACTGTCGCAATTGGTCTTCCGAGGCGTGGTGATTTCGCCTGAAGGTCAGCGATATGCATTGATACAACGTCCTGATGGTTCGGTTGCGAGTGTTAAAGTAGGCGATTATCTTGGATTGAATGACGGCCGTATTGTTGAAATCACGCCGACCCAGGTTAACTTGATTGAAATTGTGCCAGATAGCCGCGCCGGGTTTGTAGAAAAACCCCAGTCGCTGGTATCCCCTATAAGCTAAGTCGGCAGATTTTTTGAGGAATAAATAATGACAGTACGCAATAACAAGGTAATGATGATGAGCAACCGCATGTCTTCTGCTTTTGCCATTTCAGCACTGGCAGTCAGTATGGTGGCTGTAACTAATAGTGCTCATGCTGCACAGCGCATCGATAATGTCTCTGTAGTACAGACCGCACCTGCAGTGACGCAAATGCGTTTGGGTTTTACAGGATTGCCAGTATTGCCTGCAGCCTATCAGCTTGATGATCCTAGTCGCTTAGTTCTAGATTTCGAACAAGTACAGAATGGGCTTGCTAGCCGTTTTAACGAATACAACATCGGTGCGATTAATGACGTTACTACGCTAAGTAGTGACAGTACCACGCGCCTCATCGTTGGTTTAAAAGAATCAGGAAATTATACGACAGCGATTGAAGGCAATGATTTATTGCTAACCATCACTGATCCTAATCGTCCCGTCATTACTAGCGACCCGATTCAAGATGTACTTAATAACAATAATAGTATGACAACGACCGCGGTCGTTACGCCTATCGTTGAGAGTTCTACCGTACCAGTGGCACCTGTACGTACCACGAGCAAGGTAGTCGTGAAGAACGAAGTACCAGCTGATACGATGGTGGTCAGAGTCAATCCACTTTTGAACCCGCAATTGGCAGCTTCACAAGTAAGCAAGCAGTATAGCTATGATGGGCTAAGCGCAGTCAATTTTTCAGCAGGTAACGACGGTGGCGGTAATGTCAGTATGGTACTTGCCAACGAAGCTATTCCAGTAGATGTGCAACGCCAAGGTAATAAACTTGTCGTACGCTTGACTGGTAGTACGGTTCCGAGAAACTTACTACGCCGATTGAATATTAACAGTGGTCTTGTTGGTAGTATTGATACCAAAAACCAAGGACAGAATGGCGTCGTTACCATTAACATGAATGACGATTATGAGTATCAAGCTTACCAATCAGGTAACCAGTTGAATATTGGTATTAAAAAGCCTGAGCTGTTACGTGAGCCGACGCTGGAAGAAAGAGTCTATAGTGGCGAACCGCTATCTATGGAATTCCAAGATGTTGAGGTTCGTAGTGTCTTAGATATTTTGGCGCAGTTTACTGAGATGAATATCGTGGCAAGTGATTCCGTTGCTGGCAACATCACTTTGCGTTTAATCAATGTTCCTTGGGATCAAGCCCTCGATATTATTTTGAAAAGCAAAAACTTGGGTAAGCGTGAGAATGGTAATGTGATTTTGGTTGCGCCTTCTACTGAGCTCGCTGAGCAAGAAGCACGTGAACTAGAAGCGCAGCAAGCTGTTCAATCTTATGCACCTTTGCGTACTGAGTACATTCGTTTAAGTTATGCAAAAGCACAAGATGTCTTAACGCTTATTTCGCAAGGTAGCGGCGCGACTGGTAATAGTAGTGGCCTAGCAAATCGTGAGGATAATAATACGTTGTTATCCAATCGTGGTACGGTAACGGTTGATGAACGTACCAATACTTTGATTATCAAAGACGTTGCTGACAGTATCGAAAACATTCATAAACTAATCAGCAAAATTGATATTCCTGTTCGCCAAGTCATGATCGAAGCACGTATCGTCAGTGCAACTGATAGCTTCAGTAAAGAGATTGGTGTTCGTTGGGGTATCTTGTCAAACGGTGCGGCCAACAACCGTAGTTTACTGGTTGGCGGTAGTGATCAAACCTTATGGGATTTAAAAGATTTTGATGTAGAGACGACGACCGTCAATGGTCAAACCGTTTCTTATCCTTCTTATGATATTACTCGTCCTGATAACCTAAACGTTGATTTAGGCGTTTCTAATCCAGCAGGTAGTATCGCCTTTGGTTTGCTCAGTATGTCTGATGTGATGCTCGATCTTGAGTTGTCAGCACTACAGGCGGACAACCGTGGTGAAGTTATTTCTACACCTAAGATTTTGACAGCGGACAAGCAGACAGCAAAGGTCTCTTCTGGTACTCAGATTCCGTATCAAGAAGCATCAGCCAGTGGTGCGACAACAACCAGCTTTAGAGAGGCTGCATTAAGTCTGGAAGCGACACCAAACATCACACCTGATGGTAAAATTGGTTTGCAATTGGTCATTACTAACGGAACGCCGACTATTATCAATAATCAGGTTGCCATCTCCGAGGACTCTATATCAACCAATGTTATTATTGAAGATGGTCAGACAGTGGTATTAGGCGGCGTCTTCAAAAACCGTACCAATAACGGTGTAGATAAGGTGCCTTTCTTAGGAGACTTGCCTTATATCGGCCGTGCCTTCCGTCGTGATGTACGTAGTAATAACAAAGAAGAGCTGCTGATTTTCGTAACTCCAAAGCTTATTAATGACGGTACTAGTCGTCTGAACTAGTCATAAAGCGATTAACTAATTGTTAAAAAAAGTAAGCCATAGAGCTTGCTTTTTTTATGCGCGCAATTAGGGATTTTAGTATTGCGATATCTATGTATGTACCGATGAATGGTGTGCTCTAAATTTTACTCACAATAATCACAGCTCATTACTAGCCAGAATAACAATGACGTTGTATCATACCTAATTTAGCTGAGTAAGTATTATGGGGCAGGAATTACCGTCGGTGTTTTTAGTGGGTCCGATGGGAGCAGGGAAGACGACAATCGGAAAACTGCTTGCCAAGCAGTTAGGTCGCACTTTTGTAGACAGCGATTGGTATATTGAATCGCAGACGGGTGCCGACATTGCTTGGATATTTGCCAAAGAAGGTGAAGCAGGTTTCCGTGAGCGTGAAACGCGTGCCATTGATGAATTGACCCAAAACTCTCAAATCGTATTAGCGACCGGTGGCGGTGCAGTCATGTGTGCTGAAAACCGAGAGTTCCTAAAACAGCGTGGCATCGTCGTTTATCTTAATGCACCTGTCGAGGTGCAGCTGGCACGTACCTCTAAAGACAAGTCTCGACCATTATTGCAGCAGCCTAATCCTAGAAAAATACTGCAAGAGTTATACAGTGCTCGCGATCCGCTCTATCGCCAAGTCGCCCATATTATTATGCCTACTGGTCACACGTACCCACGCCACATGGTCAATCAATTGATGCAGCAGCTAGAATCATTCGTCGACTGCACTACCGACGCATCAGCGCACCAAGAAGACTAGTAATAGACTGGCTACTACGATTGATATGCAGACTCAATTACTTTTACCTCATTAGAAATGCTTTAGGAGTATCACATGGTAATGCCGTTTCATGATGGCCTAATAGTTCATACGCAAAGTCATGATTATCCTATTGTCATTACTGAACAATCTACGACTGAACATAGTAGTATGGCGAAGCAAATCACGCCTTATATCAGTGGCCGTCAGGTTTTAATCGTCACTAATGATACTGTGGCACCTTTATACTTAAAAGCATTAGAAGATGAGTTAGCAGAGCAGTTTGTGGTAAAGGTGTGCGTACTGCCAGATGGCGAACAATACAAAAATCAGGCAAGTATTGATCAGATTTATGATGCGCTAATGACAGAACACTTCAATCGTGATGTGACACTTATTGCCCTTGGAGGCGGTGTAGTCGGAGATATGACTGGTTTTGCTGCTGCTAGCTTTATGCGCGGTGTCAATTTTATTCAGATTCCAACGACGCTACTGTCACAAGTAGATTCTAGTGTTGGTGGTAAAACGGGTATCAATCATCCGCAAGGTAAAAATATGATTGGTGCTTTTTGGCAGCCGCAAATGGTGCTTGCTGATATGAGTACGCTTAAGACACTACCTGCACGTGAGCTATCGGCTGGAGTAGCTGAGATTATTAAATATGCCCTTATCATGGATGAGGAGTTTTTAACGTGGCTTGAGGCAAACTTGCCTGCAATGATGGCGCTTGATTTGGCAGTACTTGGTGAAGCAGTGAAGCGCTGCTGTCAATACAAAGCTGATGTAGTGGCACAAGACGAAAGAGAGTCAGGTGTGCGCGCGCTATTGAACTTTGGTCATACTTTTGGTCATGTGATTGAAACACATGAAGGCTATGGCAATTGGTTACATGGCGAAGCAGTAGCGGCTGGCATGGTACAAGCAGCCGAGCTATCGCAAAAAATTGGTTGGCTAACTGATGATGAAGTTGTACGTATTAAGCGTGTTTTAGAATTGGCAAACTTACCTATTACGCCACCAGCTATCGATGTAGACACTGCTTTAGATTTAATGGGACACGATAAAAAAGTGAAACACGGACAAATCCGCCTAATTTTGTTAAAATCAATTGGCGATGCGGTAATGACTAATGAGTTTGACGGCGAACTATTGCATGAAGTTTTGTCAAAACATAGCGCGTAACGTCTTAAAAATTATCGCTTATATATTTATACTAAAATCTCGTACTTATAGCCGACTGGTTGGCTGTACCTTTGTTTAAATAAGCATTTATATCATGCTGTAAAACATGTGTTTACCAAGGACCGCCTCATGGCAACATCAAAAACAAAAACGCGTACTGCTAGCCAATCATACAGTCGTCAAGCACTGATTTGGCTAATAGTGACCCTGCTTTTAGGGGTGGTCACAGCGTTAGTATGGATGTTTAGTCAAACGCCAGCCATGGGTGCCAAAATTGAAAATGCACCAATATCAGCGCCAGAGATTTTGAATGAAGAGTTTGAGCAACCATTAAAAGTCGAATCGCTACATGAGTTAGATACGGATGTACAACCGATTAACTTTGATGCAACGATTCGAGATTTGCGCGATTATCCTGATGAGTTCAAAGACAAGCGTTATCTGCTGGCTAACAAAGGCAAGTGGACTGTTCAAGTAATGAATGTCGCTGAAAACGATGTGATTGTTAGTTACTTAGAAGGCCGTCAAGATCGCGATAAATTTGCTTATTTCCGTTATCTTGATGATGAAAAACAAGTCCGTTATATGCTGACTTATGGGATCATGAGTAGCCCGCAAGAAGCGGTAGGAGCCGCAAAGCTAATAGACTTTAAGCTACCTACAAACGTACGTGTATTGCCAGAAGAGATTAATCGGTATGTCAGTATTATTGATAATTATGAGCGTCCTGATCCAGTAAAAGATCTAAGTACAAAACGTACACGTGCCGTCGATTTAAAACCTACTAAGCGCGAAGTGCCAGCTCGTTTGCAAGAAGAAGCTGATGATGCCGCCGCTCAAGCAGCCAGTGCTAACAGTAATCGAGGTAACCAAGAAAGCGCTAATAGTAGCAGCACTCAAGAGAGTATTCGTCAGTCGGTAGATACCTCTGCCACGTTATCTGTTAGTGAAGAGCGTACGGTTGGTGGTGAGACGCAGACAATATCTGAAGCATCGCCAAAAGACGAAAACAACGCAAATAAGCCCGCGCCAGAAAACAAAAAGCCTGCGGCACCAGCGGAGAACTCTACTAGTAAGAAGCCACCAGTCGTGCCAACGCCTAAGCCCCCTAGCAGCACGAACAATAATTCAAATGCTAATGGCAAAAGTGCTAACGTAAATCCTCCCAAAAATAATAGCGACAGTATAAAAGCGCTAATAGAAGACAAGAGTAATTAGTTTTTGTCTGATTAATTTAACCCACTAGCTATCTGGTCAGTGGGTTTTTTTAGCGCTATACAAAATAGTTTTATCGTCACAATAAGCGGCAAGCTACTATTGCTTAGTATTATCCAAGCCTTTTGCTAACTGTCATTTATATGGTTTACATTAAAATTTTAATAGCAGTTTTATTTGTCTTATAACCAATAGTAATAAGTCCTCTTACAATTTATGGCTGATGAATCGATAGAAAAGACTAGATTTTTCGACAATCATTAACTAATATAACTGTGGGCGACGTTCTGTATAGTTATCGTAAAAAATGTCTATTTAACAACTATTTAGTGGTTTTTTCTTAGTTTTTAGAGTTCTTTACTAAATATTATTGTCTCAAGCGCGGTTACTTACTATCTATAATAAGGTTATCGTAAGTGACGCAACCTCTCTTATTGTCACTCTTTTTAGGGTAAACAAAGTGCTTGAATACAGAGCGTCAGATATTCAAGATAAACAAGTGCACCGTTATTAAGTCATTGTATGCTTAGCTCTAAATGCTAGACATGACAATATAACAAATGATGCTTAAATGGATGGCATTAGATATCACTGATTGAGTAACTGGCATTTAAGGGCGTAGATTCTCCCGTTGCCAAGGGCTGCTACTTACTATCTTTTGATACACGGACCATATGTCAAGACATCAGCTAATGACCAGGAGGGTCAAGGGTTTTACTTTCTCTTAGAGTATGATGTCTATCGAGCATTGCACTATTTGCCAATTCGAACACAAGAATATCCACTATCAGCCCGTTCTGCTTACGGGTACCAACTTATACTCCGCATTGGAAATGTAAGTTGCCCGTCTACTTAAAAGGACAAGCTATGTCAATGATTTCCTCACAAACACACCTGGCCACGCCAGATGATTTTTCTGATAATTGCGGTTTTGGCCTAATTGCCCATATTGAGGGTGAAGCGAGCCATGATTTGGTAAAAACTGCCATTCATAGTTTAAGTTGTATGACACATCGCGGCGGTGTTGCTGCTGACGGTAGAACTGGTGATGGTTGTGGCTTACTATTAGCGACGCCTACCGATTTCTTTAAACAGATTGCTGACGAGCAGCAATTTGCCATTACGGACAACTTTGCTGTCGGTATGGTGTTCGTTAATTTAGATAGCGATAAAGCCAAGCATAGCCAGCAAGTATTAAGTGATGAGATTACCGCCCAAGGATTAGAAGTGGCTGGCTGGCGTGATGTACCACTTGACTTGAGTATTGTTGGTGAGATTGGTCGTGAGACATTGCCAGACTTTAAGCAAGTGTTCGTTAATGCGCCAGATGACCTAGCAGCTGATGACTTCAACCGTAAGCTGTTTATTGCACGCAAAAAAGCAGAGCAGCGTTTGACGGATGATGAGCTATTTTATATCTGTTCATTGAGTTGTCAGACCATTATTTACAAAGGCTTGGTAATGCCTTCAGATTTACCAGCGTTTTTCTTGGATTTGCAAGATGAGCGTTTGGCGTCACATATCGTAGTATTCCATCAGCGTTTCTCAACCAATACCTTACCGCGCTGGCCACTGGCACAGCCATTCCGTTATCTTGCGCACAATGGTGAGTTAAATACCATTACAGGTAACCGCAACTGGTCTAAAGCCCGTACGCCAAAGCTAAAATCAGACAAACTGCCTAACTTGAATGAGCTGACACCACTTGTAAATAGTACCGGTTCAGATTCATCTAGCTTAGATAACATGCTCGAAGTGCTTATGTCTGGTGGTATGAACCTGTTCCATGCGATGTCTATCTTGGTACCGCCAGCGTGGCAGAATGTTGATAGCATGGATATGGATCTGCGTGCGTTTTATGAGTTTTACTCACAGCATATGGAAGCGTGGGACGGTCCAGCAGGTCTAGTCATTCAAGATGGACGCTATGCGGTCTGTATGCTCGATAGAAACGGTTTGCGCCCGTCACGTTGGGTAACCACCAAGAATGGTTATATTACTGTTGCATCAGAAGTTGGCGTTTGGGATTATGAGCCACAAGACGTGTTAGCCAAAGGTCGCGTTGGACCTGGTCAAATGCTAGTCATTGATACGTTGACAGGTCAGATTTTAGATACGACGGCTATTGCAACTTTACTAAAAACGGCGCATCCATATCGTAAATGGTTGCGTGAAGAAGCGACGCGTGTCCGTGATGATGAGCGTCTAGAAGAGACGTTGGCGACGCAAGCGTGCCGAGGTGATAAACTCAAAGCACTACAAAAGATGTATCACATCACTAATGAAGAGCGTACAGAAATCATTCGCCCTAATGCTGAAAATGGTCAAGAACCAGTCGGCTCAATGGGTGACGATACGCCAATGGCTGTACTGTCGCAGCAAATTCGCCATGTCGGTGATTTCTTCCGCCAACAGTTTGCACAGGTGACCAATCCGCCAATCGATCCATTACGTGAATCAATCGTAATGTCGTTGCAGACCTGTTTAGGCGCTGAGACTAACGTATTTGCGCCATCTGCGAGAGATGCGCATCGTATTATTTTGTCATCGCCAGTATTGTCAGCCAGCAAAATGCAGCAGCTTGAAACCTTGGATGATCCAGCGTTCAAGATGGCTCGCATTGATCTGAACTATGACCGTACTTTAGAGTTATCTGATGCTATCGTGGCTATTTGTGAGCAAGTGGCAGATAACATTCGCTCAGGTAATACATTGATTGTCTTGTCTGATAAAGATATCGATGCAGACAAAGTACCCGCTAACGCCATTATGGTTACTGGTGCTGTGCATCATTATCTAATCGCGCAAGGTATCCGTACTGATGCTAACTTAATCATTGAGACGGGTCTGGCACGTGACTCGCATCAAATAGCGGTATTGATTGGCTTCGGTGCAACTTGTGTATATCCATATCTAGCATATGATGTCATTGATGATTTGGTCGCGACTGGTGAGCTACTTGGTGATCCGATTCAGGCCCGTGTTAATTTCCGCAAAGGCTTAGATAAAGGTTTGCTAAAAATCTTGTCAAAAATGGGTATCTCTACCATTGTTTCTTATCGCGGTGCGCAGTTGTTTGAAGCAGTCGGCCTATCAGAAGAAGTCGTCAATTTATGCTTTAAAGGCGTACAAAGTCGTATCAAAGGCGCTACCTTTGCAGACCTTGCTGCTGATCAAGCACAATTGGCTGCCAATGCGTTTAAGCGTCGTGCCCCTCTAGATCAAGGCGGTCTGCTTAAGTTCGTCTTCAACAAAGAGTACCATGCCTTTAACCCTGATGTGATTAACAGCCTACATACCGCGGTACGTACAGGTGATTACGATAATTACCGTAATTATGCGGATTTAGTTAATAGCCGTCCGGTCGCGACCTTACGTGATTTGTTGCAACTGAAAACCGACAACAGTATCGATGTCAATGAAGTAGAAGATATCTCTAAAATCTTGACGCGTTTTGACTCAGCTGGCATGTCACTAGGCGCGCTATCTCCTGAAGCGCATGAGTCGATTGCGATGGCTATGAATACCATCGGTGGTCGCTCAAACTCTGGTGAGGGCGGTGAAGATCCTGCGCGTTATGGCACATTGCGCAACTCAAAGATCAAGCAGGTTGCCTCTGGTCGTTTTGGGGTCACACCTGCCTACCTTCGTTCCGCTGAAGTCATGCAGATTAAAGTAGCTCAAGGTGCCAAGCCTGGTGAAGGTGGACAGCTACCTGGTGGTAAAGTCAACGCGCTGATTGCACGTTTGCGTTATTCAGTGCCAGGTGTGACCTTGATTTCACCGCCGCCGCATCATGATATTTATTCTATCGAAGATTTGGCACAGCTGATTTTTGATTTAAAACAAGTCAATCCAGATGCACTGGTATCCGTTAAATTGGTCTCACGTCCAGGTGTTGGTACGATCGCGACAGGCGTTGCAAAAGCCTATGCCGATCTGATTACTATCTCGGGCTATGATGGTGGTACGGCAGCGTCTCCGCTATCGTCTATCCATCATGCAGGTTCGCCATGGGAGCTAGGTTTGGCTGAGACTCACCAGTCTCTACGAGTGAATGGGTTACGTGATAAGGTACGTGTCCAGACTGACGGTGGTCTAAAAACAGGGCTAGATGTAGTAAAAGCTGCTATCTTGGGTGCAGAGAGCTTTGGCTTTGGTACCACGCCGATGATTGCAGTTGGTTGTAAGTACCTACGTATCTGTCATTTAAATAATTGCCCGACAGGTGTTGCTACTCAAAAAGCCAAGCTGCGTGATGAGCATTTCATTGGCGAAGCAGAAATGCTGATTAACTTCTTTAAGTTTGTCGCAACTGAGACGCGCGAGTGGTTGGCAGCGCTAGGGGTTCGTAGTATGGAAGAGCTGGTCGGTCGTACTGACTTGCTTGATATTCTAGAAGGTAATACGGACAAGCAGCGTCATCTTGATTTAACACCATTGCTATTTAGTCACCCAGCCAGCGTGGGCAAAGCACAAACTTGTCAGGTTGAGCGTAATGAGCCGTTTGATAAAGGCTTGCTTGCTGAGCAGATGATTAGCGATATGCTTGTGAACATTCGCAAAGGGGCGGGCGGCGACTATAGCTATTTCGTTGGTAACTGTGACCGCTCTATCGGTGCTCGTATTTCTGGTGAGATTGCGCAAGTCTGGGGCAACCTTGGCATGAGCGATATGCCAATTAAGCTTCGTCTAACTGGTACCGCAGGGCAAAGCCTAGGCGTGTGGAATGCTGGTGGCCTAAATATCGAGCTTGAAGGCGATGCCAATGACTATGTGGGTAAAGGTATGGCAGGCGGTGAGATTGTGATTTATCCGCCGAAAGACTCAAACTTTGTAGCACAAGAAACGGCCATTATCGGCAACACCTGTCTCTATGGTGCAACTGGCGGTAAGCTATATGCTGCTGGTACAGCAGGTGAGCGTTTTGGCGTCCGTAACTCTGGCGCACACGCAGTCATCGAAGGCACAGGCGACCATTGCTGTGAATATATGACGGGCGGTATCGTCACGATTTTGGGCCGTACTGGACTTAACTTCGGTGCTGGTATGACGGGTGGTTTTGCGTATGTACTCGATATGGAAGGCGACTTCTTTGACCGTTGCAACCATGAGCTAATCGATCTAAACCGTATTTCAAGCGAGCAAACAGAAGAGCATCGCATTCATTTGCAACAAGTGATTGAAGCTCATGTAGATAAAACAGGCAGTGCATGGGGTCAGACAATTCTGAATGACTTTGAGCACTATGTTCGTAAGTTCTATTTGGTTAAGCCAAAAGCGGCGAACATTGCAAGCCTTCTTAAAACTACCATGGCCGACCCACAATAGCCGATACGTAACTGCCTATCGTATCAATGGAATGCATTGATGGATCGGCAGTCGCTTTAATCAGGTTAGCCAGCGTTCCGTTTTTAGAGACGTTTTAACTCACAGGTTTTCAGCAGGTACGTAACAGCAGCGATATATGTCTTAGATTTTAGACAAACCAAACATCGCTGACTGTCGCCACCCACTGCAAAAGAGCCTTATATAAAAGAGATAGCACCATGGCAAAACGCTTAGAAAATAACTTCCAGTTTTTAGATGTACCAAGATTTGATCCAACCAAAAAAGACATTGCAACGCGTTCAACAGAGTTTGTTGAAATTTATAAGCCTTTCGAAAACGAAGCCGTTGCTCAGCAAGCGCATCGTTGTCTTGAGTGTGGTAACCCGTACTGCGAGTGGAAATGTCCAGTACACAACTATATCCCTAACTGGCTAAAACTGGCCACCGAAGGTCAGATATTTCAGGCAGCTGAATTGTGCCACCGTACCAATACCTTGCCTGAAGTATGCGGACGAGTTTGCCCACAGGATCGTCTATGTGAAGGCGCTTGTACGTTAAATGATGGTTTTGGCGCAGTGACCATTGGTAATGTTGAAAAGTATATCAACGATACCGCGTTTGCACTTGGCTGGCGTCCAGATATGTCAGAAGTCGTTTGGACAGATAAAAAAGTCGCTATCATTGGCGCAGGACCAGCGGGTCTGGGTTGCGCGGATATTTTGGTCAGAAATGGTGTCAAACCAGTTGTCTTTGATAAGCGCCCTGAGATTGGCGGCTTACTGACATTTGGCATCCCTGAGTTCAAAATGGAAAAAGATGTCATGCGCAATCGCCGTGTAATCTTTGAAGACATGGGTATCGAATTCCGTTTAGAGACAGAGATTGGTACAGACGTCACCATTGATGAACTATTGGCTGAGTATGACGCGGTATTTATGGGTATGGGTACATACACCTATATGCGTGGCGGCTTCGCTGGTGAAGAGCTGACAGGCGTCTACGATGCGTTAGATTACCTGATTGCCAACGTGAACCGTTGCAATGACTGGGAAAAAGACGCTGAAGAGTACATCGACTTTAAAGGTAAAAAGGTGGTGGTACTTGGTGGTGGCGATACAGCAATGGACTGTAACCGTACCAGTATCCGTCAAGGCGCCGAAAAAGTAGTTTGTGCCTATCGCCGTGACGAAGAAAACATGCCAGGTTCACGCCGCGAAGTGGTCAATGCTCGCGAGGAAGGCGTCGAGTTCTTATTTAATCGTCAGCCAACAGAAATCATCGGCTTAAACGGTAAAGTTAATGGCGTGAAAGTTGTTACTACTCAGCTGGGTGCACCAGACAACCGTGGTCGTCAACGCCCTGAACCAATTCCTAATTCTGAAGAGATCATCCCATGTGATGCAGTCATCATGGCATTTGGTTTTAGACCAAGTCCTGCTGATTGGTTTGAGTCTCAGCAAGTGGGGATGGACAGCTCTGGTCGCGTACTAGCAGCCGAAAAGCAAACCTTCAAATTCCAGACCCAAAATCCTAAAATCTTCGCTGGTGGCGATATGGTGCGCGGTTCTGACTTGGTTGTGACGGCGATTTGGGAAGGCCGCGAAGCTGCGGAAGGTATTCTAGACTACCTAGAAGTGTAATACGCTAGCGCAATAGACTATTATTCATTAACACTAATGCAGATCTTGATAAGTAATTCGATGAGTCATTTGGTGAATAGTCTTCAATAGTGTAGATATCAATATAGTGTGCTAGGATATTTTTTATAACGCCTTTTACCTGTGAATAATAGGTAAAAGGCGTTATTTTTTGCCCGTCATTTTGCTGATAGAATATTAACTTATACTTACCGCTAGTTATTGAGATATTTTAATAATACTTTATTAGAATGTCTCACCTAAACATTCCACCCAAAAAGAGTAGCCTTGCGTGAAACCCACCCTTTATCAGCGTATTACTGCTCCATTTGTCGAACCCTATGTTCGCTACCAACATGCAGATATCCTACATGCCACACGCCTAGGTACAGCTGTGATCTTGGCCCTATTGGTCAATAAAATCACCAATCTTCCGCACGGTGAATGGACGACCATTACCGTATTTATTATTTTAGGGTTATTGCAATACCAAGGTGCTATTTATACTAAGGCGAAAGAGCGCGTAATCGGTACTTTATTAGGTATTGGTACTGCGCTTGGGGTGTTATGGTTTAATCAAAATGCGGGTGCATGGTTGTGGGTGGACTATGCGCTCATTGGTCTGCTAAGTGGCATTATTGGCTATCTAGCCGTTAGACAGCTTGGGTATACAGGACTGTTAACAGGTATCACTATGTTGATGATTGTCTCTGATTTAGGCAATAATAGCATTGGTCAAGATGGTATCTACCGCGCGCTAAATATCTTACTGGGGACAGGCGTTTCGGTAGCAGTGACGCTGATTTTGCCGCTCAAATCAACGTTGATGTGGCGATTCTTATTGAGTAGCAACCTTGACGCTTGTAGTAGCCTCTACGCTGGCGTAGGTCATCATATTGACGCGACAGACGGAGTAGTAGATGACTCTGTTCAAAAATTAAACCCAGTGGCTTTTCCTGTTAAGGAAGTACCCGTTGATAGAGCGTTGGTCACAGCGTTACAGCAGATTAATAAACGTCTGCTGGCTGTGCGACCACATATCGCGGCGACAGCCAGTGAGTCAGGAATCAAAAAAGAAACGCTAGAGACGATCCAACGTACCCACCGTAATATTATCGGGACGATTGATTTACTGTTAAGTGCGGCACCGCGCTTAGCGAATATTGAGATTGATGAAGAAAACCATGTTCTATTGGTACATTATCAGCATGAGCTAACCCAAGCGATGCAGCATATGGCGGCAGTGTTACGTAGTCCAAGCGATGAGGTATTTCGACCCATTACCCGTATTGCCGTCTCAGAGTACCCAAGCGTACAGCACCTAGCATTTGAGTGGCAGGGGTATTTCTGGTTGACCCAAACCTTGCAAACTCAATTACAGCAGCTGAGTGATTTACTACAAACATCGAAGCCGCATTGGTTTGCTGCATCTGGTCTGGGCTATCAGCGCCGTGAGCAGCGCCGAATGAAAGAGCAGGGCGGCGAGACAGATTTACATTTATAACGCAAAAAAACGCTGACCATTTAGGATCAGCGTTTTTATTTTTCAAAGACTACTTTATTTTAAAGTGCTACATCAAAACTATTATCGACCAGTCTTTAGCTTATCCCAGTACTGTTGATACACTTGCAACGCTTCATCGCCTACATCTTCTTGGAACTCAGCTTTTGCTAATACTTCTTTAGAAGGATAAATCGTTGGATTGTTTTGGACGCTCTCATCCATCAGCTCACGCGCTGCTATGTTTGGTGATGCGTAGCCAATCTCTTCGCTGACGATTTTTGCATTTTCAGGACGTAATAAATAATCAATAAACTTATGTGCTGCATCAACTTGCTTAGCATTTTTTGGAATGACAAAATTGTCCATCCATAAGATAGCGCCTTCGGTTGGATACTTATAAACCAAGCTAGTCAAACCTTCGTCATTGGCCATGACTGCTTCACCATTCCATGTCATACCAAGTGCCGTCTCACCTTCAATATACGGCATACGTGTCGCATCAGAGTTAAAAGTTTTGACGTTTGGCATCAACGTGGTGAGCTTATCGTAAGCGGCTTCGATTTCGTCAGGATTGCTACTATTACCTGAGTAGCCAAGAGTCAGCAGTGCCATACCGAATACTTCACGCACGTCGTTAGTCAGCATCACCTGACCTTTATACTTAGGATCCCATAGGTCATTCCAGCTATTGACAGTTTTCGGATCGACACTGTCACCGTTAATAGCGAGACCGGTGCTGCCCCACATATAAGGGATAGAGTATTTGTTGTCAGGATCAACTTTGGTATTGGTAAATGAGGTATCAAGGTTTTTGAAATTGCTCAGTTTTGATTTGTCTAGCTCTTGTAGCAGTCCTTCTTTCGCCATTTTTTCGACGTAATAAGTCGATGGAATCGCTAAGTCATACTGACTAGAATCATCCAATAGTTTGAGCTTGGCATACATCGCTTCGTTAGAGTCAAATGTGGTGTAATTAACTGAGATGCCAGTCTCTTCTTCAAAGCCATCTAAAATTTCTTGCGGCATATATTCTGACCAGTTGTAAAGGTTCAGCGTCTCATTGCTCGCCGCAGCGCTGCCATCCGCTGCATCGTCAGAGTTGCTACAACTGGCAAGTACCAAGCCGACAGCCGCTGCTAACAATGCTTTTGGAACTATGCGACTGACACTAGCCGAGGTGTGAGTAGTTGGATGGGACGATGATAAATGGGTCAAAATATCTCTCCTAAATAAAGATAATGCAAATCAGAAAAATTCAATAAAAAAGCCAAAAAGATAAAAGCCTGACATGGCCAATAAAACTATTATGGTCATTAATTTGTACAATTTAAAGGGTTGTTATTAAGGTAATACTTAACAATACTAATAAAAATAGCCAGTTGGGCTAATGAGATGAGTAGCAAGACTAACTGAATGACAGCTAATTCTGAGTAGAATTGCTAGCGAGCTGCTAACCTCGAATCGAAAAAAGATAGCATATAACCATGCTATGATTGGCGCAGGCCGAAGTATGACGAACATCATTTAAGCAGATATCAGCCTTTGGCTCTAAGACACCAACCATACCATAATAATAAAGGATACAGCACAATGACCGAAAGTACCTCAACTCAAAACACCTTGAATAAAAGCCACCCAGTTATACCAGCATTGCTTACGGATAAAGTCGCCATAGTCACTGGTGCCAGTCGTGGGCTTGGTGCACAGATTGCACAGCAAATGGCAGCAGCAGGCGCTATCGTTTGCGTCAACTACCTCAATAGTAAACAGGCTGCTGAGGCGGTAGTGGCTGATATCATCGCGACAGGTGGCCAAGCATTTGCTTATCAGGCGGATGTCACTGAGCTTGAGCAAGTACAAGCCATGGCAGCTGAAGTCATCACTCGTCATGGTCGTATCGATATATTGGTCAATAATGCTTTGCCGAATTATCAGTTCAATCCAAGCGCTGCGTACACCAGTATTGAAACAGTAAAGTGGACGCATTTTTCGCAGCAAATGGACGGTATCGTTAAAGGCGCAGTCAATACGGTGCAAGCGGTGTTGCCGCAAATGAAAGCGCAGCAAGTAGGCAAAATTATCAATATATCAACCAATCTTGTCTACAACCCAGTGGTGACCTATTACGATTACACCACAGCCAAGTCAGCGTTGATTGGACTGACTCGCAACCTAGCAAGCGAGCTTGGACAGTATGGTATTCGGGTTAATTTGCTGGCAGGTGGCTTATTAAAAACTACCGACGCAAGTAGCTTAACCACTGAGGAGGTATTTGACTATATCGCGACTACGACGCCGCTGCGCCAAGCAACCTCGGTAGCTGATTTTGCCAATTCAGTATTGCTCATGGCATCTGATTTGAGTATGGCTATTACTGGACAATCTATCGCCGTCGATGGTGGATTGACTATGCCTTAATTGAGGCTTTAGCTAATGCCTTAACGTTCTATTAAATTTGTAGAAGAAAAGAAACGATCGTCGACGTAATGAAATCATCACCGCTACAGTTTTCATTTGTATTTTCTATATAAAACTAGCCCATAACAAAAAGCCCATACTAGTCAGCTAGTAAGGGCTTGTTTTAAATAAACATTAATGGCTTTATGTGCCTGAACAATCTTACGACTTTATTGCTAACTGATTGAGCACGGTTTGAATACCATACTCTTCGATCGTCCCAGTGACAAAGTCAGCGCGTTCTATTAAAGCTGGCTGTGCATCTCCCATGGCCACAGCAAACCCAACTAAGTCGAACATTTCTAAGTCATTCATACCATCACCAAATGCCATACACTCGCTTGCATCTACCGCATAGTACTCGCACATATCTTTGATACCGCGAGCTTTTGATGCCTCTGCTGGCAAGATATCGGCACCAATCTGATGCCAATGTACCAACTTTAAATCATACTGAGCAAAGTCGATATCCTGCATTTTTTCTTGCTGATTATTAAAAAATACCGAGCATTGATAGACGGTATTTATTTTGTAGTACTCAGGGTCAAGGATCGAATTGGGTGTGACAGCATTGAACTCGCGTAAACGTTCATTTTCACCTGACCACGCGATATGAGTGGCAGAGTCAAACTTATGAATCAAATCACTCTGTTGGCACAGGCGTACGATTTTATCTGTCTGTTCAGCAGTTAACGGGTAGTGGCTGATTCGGCCGCTTTTATCAAAACTGTATTGTCCATTCATACAAATAATGGCGTCCAATATATCTGCATCAAGCAACGCTAGAATGTCCTCAGGCAATATGGCTTTAGAACGACCAGTCGAAATCACTAGTTTAATATCGGTATCTGCAAGCTGCTCAAGCGTCGATTTATTGTGTTCAGCGATAATGCCGTTACGGCTTAAGGTATCATCGATGTCAAAAAAGATGATTTTGGGGGTCGAAATCTTAGTAGTCATACTTTCTTTGGCAATCTTATCTTCGATAAACATGATGATCCTATTATTTTTAGTCGTGTAGATACAATGATTCAGATACTACTACAACATACCCAATCAGATAAATACCTATCGAGTAACCTATGATGCTACAAGTATGCTTATTGAGACAGTATTTGCATGTAGCCTGTAGAACCGTTCATTGCTTGTCCAAAGGATTAACAAAAATGCTAAACGACATGATTAACTTAATCGTGTCTATTTATTATAAAGTTATATTCAATTATCAAAACTAATCTACGAAATAAGATGACTATCATTATTAATGCATCAGCTACCTAAAGGAACAAGTATGAAATTTTTCACCTTAAAATCGGTTACAGTTTTGGCAACAGTGGCTTTATCTGCCAACGCTTTTGCAATGGATGTTAAATTTAATGATGCTGCTTGGGATGGCAAAAAAATACCTGAGGGGCAGCAATGTCTACATTATGATGGCAAAAGTCCAGCCACGCCTAGCATGACTGTCTCAAACATTCCTACAGGAGCTGAAAGCTTGGTATTCGTCTACAACGATGTAAGCAATAAACGTATGCAGCATGGCGGCCATGGCATTGTCGAGTTCGCACTACCAGAGGGTGCTACGAGCGCAGAAGTGCCACGAGTATTTGGTCATACTTACGAAGTGCCAGTAGGTATTGAGATGGTCGCAGAATACCGTAACCGCAAAGGTGAGGCGGGCGGTGCATATAAGCCGCCTTGCTCTGGTGGAAAAAACCATCTGTATACGGTAGATGTACAAGCATGGCAAGGCGACTCGGTACTTGCTGAAACAACCGTTGAGATGGGTCGGTATTAATACGTTAGCTATTCAATTAATATGCAACAATTAGCATGCAACAGAGCCGTCTATACAAAACTGTTTATACATAGCATAGACGGCTTTTTATTGAGGGTAGGTTATGTTTCATATACCTATAAACGGGCTAGCTTAATAGACATTAAAGAATCTGATTGATGTTTATAATATTTAGTTAATCAGTAAACGTGGCTCAGTCATATAAGGGCGTTGAGGCAGGGCTATAGGAGAATATAGATTAGGCTTGTTAACTATTGGAATAATGCCAAGATACTGAACGTGACAACTTTGTAGTATAATTTTACTACTATGGATATCGGTATGCTATATCATTGAAACTTCTATGTTATAAATCTAAAAAATCATAGCAAATGATAAAAAACGTTATTAATTATACTTTATCTTAAAGTATACCTTGATTTAAATGAATTTTTTATAAATAAGGTTTCTTATGAACATAACGACAAGCCAACCTTCAGAAGATAGAAAAAGGCATGGCGAGCATATTCTTATCCATATGACATATATCGCCAAAAATGTCGATCTAGATTCTGGGATTGAGCTGACTCGCGCACTTGAGTACTGGCGCAGATATTTTGAAGAAAACGATATCGTTTCAGCTTTAGTCATTAGTGAAGGTTATTTCGTTCAAAGTTTTCAAGGAACAAGACCTGCTATCAATACTGCCTTGGAAAAAATATTTGACGAACATTCAACTATTGTCCCTAATATTGTGAATATAGAGGAAATAGAATCGCGCCACTGGAATGGGTTTTTAGTTAAGCATTTAACCTCAAGCGTTGAAGATGAAGAGCATGCCCTAAAGAACTTCTCAGCAGGCTCTGACTACAATCCTTATCTAATGAAAAGCTCTCAGATTGAAAGCTTTTTGAAAGCGATATTTGAAGATGCTGAATCCAATTAATTTTTAATGAGTAGCATTTAGTTTTTAAGCATTTACCTCTTAGAGTAGTTAGTAGCACTTGCCCTAGCTAGAATAGAAAAGCCGTCCATACCTATGTATAGGCGGCTTTTTGTTGAAAGCAAGTTAGCAGTATCGGTACAGGATGTTTTCTTAGCAATTGGACAGAATATTGGCGGATGTTCATAGGTGACTATTCATACCTGACTCTTGCAGGATTTAACTACTAGAAATGCCTTAGTGATACCTGTTTTTGTCATGTTATTTTAAAGTATGGATGATAAGAAGCTGGTCAATTCGCAAGAGTTTTATTGATTATACTTTATGATAGAGTGTATATTAATTTATATACCTATTATATAAATGGATTTTCTTATGCAAATAACGACCAGTCAAACTTCAGAAAATAGGAGAAGACATGGCGAGCATCTGCTGATTAGCCTAACGTATATCGGTAAAAACATCGAAATGAAAACAGGTATAGAGTTGACTCGTGCTCTTGAACAGTGGCGAAGATACTTTGAGGAAAGTGGGTTAGTTGCAGCGCTTGTGATCAATGACGGTTATTTTGTTCAAAACATTCAAGGCTCAAGACCGGCGGTCAACGCTGCTCTAGCGAAGATAATTGATGAGCATTTCAAGGTTGTTCCTAATGTTGTCAAGGTGGAAGAGATAGAAGCGCTTCGATGGGATGGATTCGTAACCAAGCATCTGACGGAAAGTGCCGAAGATGAAGAATATGCCTTAAAAAGTTTCTCAGCAGGTTTTGATTTTAATCCTTATCTAATGAACAGTACTCAGATTGAAAATTTTCTAACAGCGATATTTGAAGGTGCTGAATCCGATAGGTTTTAGATGAGTAGCATTTACATATCATAAGAGTCATCTATTTCAATTGGCACAAAAAAGCCGTCTATAAAGTGTCTTTTGATTTAGATAATTTTTTACAAATAAGGTTTCTCATGCAGATCACTACCAGCCAACCTTTAGAAAATAGAAAAAGACAGGGTGAGCATATTACGCTAAGCCTAACGTATATTGGCAGAAATAGTGACAGTAATAATGGAGTAGGGTTGGCTCGTCTGCTTGAGCAATGGCGGAGGAATAATGAAAAAAGTGGTGTAACCTCAGCGCTTGTCGTGAATGACAATTACTTTATTCAAAATATTGAAGGTCCAAGACCTCTTATCAATGAAATACTAGTAAAATTGATCAATGAGTACTCTTACCTAGTACCCCACCTCAGTGAGATTGAGGAAATAGAAGAACGTAGGTGGGATGGGTTTTTAATAAAATATTTAACATCAAGTGCAGAAGACGAAGCATATACCCTAAAAAGCGTTTCAGCAGGTGCTGACTTTAATCCGTATCTAATGAAAAGCACTCAGATTACAAGCTTCCTGAAAGCGATCTTTGAGGATGCTGTATCTAATAAGTCTTAAATAATTTCTCTATTTTGAGTAGCGTAGAAAAGCCGCCTATACTGTGTATGGGCGGCTTTTTGATGAAAGTAAGTTGTGTTGACGTAGTGAAGAGGTAAAGTTCTTGTTGTTGCATGGTAAAAGCCCAGCCTACGGTTGCTAATCTCGATGCTCCCATACAACAGCAACTTTAGTACCTAGTATGTTTTCTAATTCTTGTAATATTTTTGGGCGAATAGATATGGTTTCATTAATATCGCTTTCAAATTCTTCGTTGTCATTGTCATCTAATTGCCAAAATCTATTGGTTGCTACAAAATCTCCAGCGGTCATAATAAATGGGCTAGTAATAACAACATTTGAATGGGTTAGTTCTAAATTTTCAACTGCGTCAAAATAGGGTTCATGTTCACACTCAATAATATTTTCGTCAAAAAGCGAAAACGCTTTTTCTTTTTGTTCGTCGCTTATTACATGGTCTCGTTCTCTAACATAAATGTAAACATGTTGCTCACTCACAATATACTCCCAAAAAGTTAAATAAATTTATTTTAGTTACTTGAAACTTAATTAATTTCAATTCGATTTTAAATATACTGATTATGTCAAAATTTAACTAATCTACAATAATATATTTTAGAAAATATAAGCATGGATAGGTTAGCTATATGGTGCTCCCAACACACTAAAATAATAATAATCTCTAAAAATGGTGCACGGGGCGCACCATACGTCAACTAGGCTATTAATCGAGCTTACTCAAGCTAAAATCACCCAACTTCAACACTCGTCACATTCTGAAAGCCTCTTGGCAACTGACCACCACGATTACCGCGAACACCCGTATAGTTAGCCAAATCATTTGGCTTGAGTGTCACATGGCGTTTGCCAGCAGTGATAACAAGGCTGTCTTGCTGACTAAGTGGTGTGATAGCGAGTACCTCTTCACCGTCTTTCAACTTAATAAGTTTGTTCCCTTTACCGCGAGCCTGTTCAGGCAAATCATCAAGAGCAAATATCAGTAGATACCCTGCATTGGTCGCGACAGCAACATGATCAGGTGTCACACGCACATTGCTATTTTCACCTTCGGTATTAGCGGCCGTCTCTACTGGCGCATCGATACGTGCAACAGGGAGCAGTCGACTGTCAGTTGCTAGGTTAATGACGTTTTTACCAGCTTTTTGATTGCTATCGAGGTTGCCAATGGTATTGATAAAACCATAACCTGCTGAACTAGCAAGGATAATGCGTTGATCGTTATCACCCGTTAGTAGCTGCTCAAAGCTAGCGCCTGCTGGCGGCTTTAATACACTGGTCAATGGATCACCTTGACCACGCGCAGACGCTAAGTTGTGCGCATCGATACTGTAACTGCGTCCCGTACTATCGAGTACGTAAATCCTTTCGTTTGATTTGCCGCGCACGTGCGCTTGATAGCTGTCACCTGAGCGGTAACTCATACCAGCAGCATCGACATCATGGCCCTTAGCGGCACGAATCCAACCTGCCTTTGATAAGATAGCAGTGACCGGCTCACTCGGTACGAGGTCTGACTCTTTTAGTGCCTGAGCTTCTTCGCGTTCTGCTAATGGCGACACACGCTCATTACCGTGTTCTTTCATATCGGCGGTAAGCTCATCGATCATCAGATTGGTTAGACTGTCTGGATTGTCTAAGTACTCTTGAATGATGGCACGTTCGGCAGCGAGTTCATCTTGCTCGCGGCGCAGCTCAATTTCCTCTAATTTTGCCAACTGACGCAAACGAATATCTAAGATAGCATTGGCTTGAATGTCAGTCAGGTCATAATCCTGCATCAAGGTTGCTTTTGGATCATCCTCTTCACGAATGATGCGAATCACTTCATCGATATTGAGATAGGCGATCAGCAAACCTGCCAGAATGTGCAAGCGCTTATCGATTTTATCAAGGCGGTATTGCAAGCGGCGCGTGACTACTGAACGGCGACAGATGAGCCATTCTTCCAATACTTCTTTTAGGTTTTTGACCTGCGGCTTACCATTTAGACCGATCATATTCATATTGACGCGGTAATTACTCTCTAGGTCTGTACTGGCGAATAGATGACTCATAACACGCTCGACATCGACCCGCGTCGAGCGTAGCTCTAATACAATACGGCAGGCATTCTCGTGATCTGATTCATCATGAATATCAGTGATCCAAGGCAGCTTTTTATCCGTCATGAGCTTGGCTATTTGCTCTTGGATTTTATTGCCTGAGACTTGGTAGGGCAATGCATCAATGATGACGAGATTCTTCTCTTTAGTATCGATATGGAACGTGGCGCGCATCTTATAGCTGCCACGACCAGTCTCGTACATCGCCTGCAAGTCTTTTTTGCTAGTGATGATTTCAGCTGGCGTTGGTAAGTCAGGTGCTGGTATCGATTGCGTGAGCTGCTTCACCGACAGCTCTGGGTTTTTGAGCAAACGAATGGCCGCGCGTACCACTTCATTAAGGTTATGTGGCGGAATATCTGTTGCCATACCAACCGCGATACCTGTCGTACCGTTCAATAAAATATTAGGTAAGCGGGCAGGTAGGGTAGTTGGTTCTTGCATCGTGCCATCAAAGTTATCTTGCCAATCGACTGTACCTTGTCCCAGTTCTGCGAGCAAAGTATTGGCATAAGCTGACATTTTGGCTTCGGTATAACGCATTGCGGCAAAGGATTTCGGATCATCTGGGCTACCCCAGTTACCTTGTCCAGTGATAAGCGGATAGCGATAGCTGAACGGCTGTGCCATCAGTACCATCGCTTCGTAACAAGCGCTATCACCATGCGGATGGTATTTACCCAATACGTCACCAACCGTACGCGCGGATTTCTTGGCCTTAGCAGATGACTTTAGCCCAAGCTCGCTCATGGCATAGACGATGCGACGCTGGACAGGTTTTAGACCGTCAGCGATATTTGGCAACGCCCGATCCATGATGACGTACATGGCATAGTTGAGGTAGGCCTGCTCAGTGAACTCTGCGACTGAACGAGTATCCATCGGCTCATTAGGAATAATTGGGGCGATCGTATGATCAATAACATCAGACATAAAATAGGATTCACTTATCAGTTTTAATAGGTATAGATAATTGGTTCAAGCATACAAATAGGATAGTGCTATCGTAAAGGATATTGCACCAATTAAAAAGACGTATGTCAGAATATACGACATCTCGTGACGTGCTTAAGACAAGTACTTATAAGGGTCTTTTATAGTATGGTGATTCATAGCTTTTATAGATTAAGTTAAGTATAGTAAATCTAATATTTGTTTTTTATATGGTTAATAAATGTCTTAAGGTTGAATCCTTTTTATTTAAGATATTTTGTCTATCATCAATCCAAAAACAGTAGGTTCAAAATAGTTTTAATGCAAAATTAATAACTGAAAGTATGACAGTTAATAGACTGAATAAGGCGGCTGCTTTGCCTATTTAGATAGCATTAACCATATATTGACACGGACAAGTCGCTACTGAATTATCTTACAATAAGGAATTTCTGTTATGTCATTTGATCCTTTATCTCAAGTTTCTGCCTCTACAATGCTAAAAAAAGAAAGTAAGCACCTAGGGAAAAACACTACTAGAAATGTACTATTGATTACTGCTATAACCAGTCTAGGATTGATAGCCTGTAGCCCTTCACAAATGAGCAAAACGCTACCAGCCGAGACAAGCAGTACAGTCAATCAAGATGCAGCAGTGATGTCAGAGTCTATCATGGCGTCACCCAGTGTTAAGCCATCAGTCATCAGCCAACAGATGATGATACGTTCTGCGGCACAGACAGGTATCGTACGCCCATCACCGAGCATCATAGTCACGCCAGAGGCAAAAGACAACTATCAAAAAAACGCAGCCAATCCTGTACATCGAACTACGGATATGGCGGTATCAACCTTGTCTATCGATACCGATACGGGCAGCTACGCCAATGTGCGCCGCTATTTAAACGAGGGTCAACTACCACCTGTTGATGCCGTACGGGTAGATGAATTGATTAATTATTTCAACTATCAATTTGATGATGGCAAACGCTTAGGTAGTGCCCCATTTGTTGTATCAACTGAAGTAGTGGACTCACCTTGGGATAGAGCGGATCAGGATAATAAAATCGTCAAGGTCGGTATCAAAGCCGTTGATGGTAGCTGGTCGCAAAAAACGGACAAGCAATCTATGCCACCTGCCAATCTCGTATTTTTAGTAGATGTGTCAGGCTCTATGTCGTCGCGCGATAAGCTGCCATTGGCACAGTCGTCGCTTAAGCTGTTGACAGAGCAAATGCGTGCTCAAGACAGCATCAGTATCGTGACCTATTCAGGTAGTACTAGTGTGGCGTTGCCTGCGACCAGTGGTGACCAAAAAGCAAAAATATTGGCTGCGATCGAGGGGTTAAATGCCTCAGGCTCAACCAATGGGGAAGACGCTCTGAAATTGGCCTACAGACAAGCTGAACAGGGACTGAAAAAGAACGGTATCAATCGAATCATGATGCTGACGGATGGCGATTTTAACGTTGGTATTAGTGATGTCGATGATATGCTTGATTTGGTCAAAGCCAATCGCGATCGCGGTATCTCTTTGTCTACCGTTGGCTTTGGTCGCGGTAATCTGAATGATCACATGATGGAACAGATGGCGGACAACGGCAATGGTAATTACAGCTATATTGACAGTCTAACTGAAGCCAAAAAAGTCTTTGGTGATGAGTTAGCTGCGACATTTAACACCGTCGCTAAAGACGTAAAAGTCCAAGTTGAGTTTAATCCTGATGTGGTGAGTGAGTGGCGCTTGATTGGTTATGAAAATCGCGTACTGGCTGAAGAAGACTTCAATAATGACAAAATTGATGCAGGTGAGCTTGGGGCAGGTAAGGCGGTTATCGCTTTGTTTGAGGTGACACCAAAAGGTCAAAAAGGGTTATACAGCGATCGCCGTTATGCTAATAGCAATGCCAGTACTAGTTCGAATAATAAAAAGAACTCTAATGAGCTTGGCTATCTAAAAATTCGTTATAAAGCACCGACAGGTGGTAGCTCTAAACTGATTAGCCAACCGATTAATAAAGCTAGCCACGCTTTAAATAAAGCCAGTATCGATACTCAGTTTGCGATGGCAGTAGCAGGGTTCGGTCAACGCTTGACTCAAAGCGATTATATTAATGACTGGCAGTACAGTGATAGCACTAAGCTTGCCAAAAGTAGTATCGCAGATAGACTAAGTAGCGATACTGATGGTACTCGTCGCAACTTTGTGACGTTAACTGAGCTGGCGAGTGCGCTAAAAAATAGCCAATAGTGAACAGATATCGTGTCGGGATGGTCATTATGAAGCAGAAGTTAAGGGTCATATTTTCTAATAGCTTGACTGAGATTTTTAGTCTAATATATTGATATTTATAGGGATATTTAGCGTCAAGCCTAT
The DNA here is from genome assembly GCF_052258385.2 of Psychrobacter sp. 1Y6. Classification (NCBI taxonomy): domain Bacteria; kingdom Pseudomonadati; phylum Pseudomonadota; class Gammaproteobacteria; order Moraxellales; family Moraxellaceae; genus Psychrobacter; species Psychrobacter sp. 1Y6. The sequence goes on from NZ_JBQQEW020000001.1 coordinate 452,517, forward strand.
TTGAGAACTGGTGTAGCAATCTTTTGTATTGAGTACTATGTATAAAGTGTGTATGTTAATGAACAAAGGGCTATTTACCGCTATATTGTTCGCTCAGCACTATACAAATATGTCGCAGCCTTGCTTTTTATCATAACGATAGGCAAGACTCTGACGTTTTGTATATTTATCACACTGTGATTGGCGTGGGTTGACGGTAATGTATTATTACTAGGAGAGAAAAGATTATGGAAAATCAAGGAAACTTAACCCGTCGTGACGATAAAGTTTGGCTAAAAACGTATGAAGAACTTGGTCTGGAGTATGACATTGAGTTGCCAGCCGACAATACGTCACTTATCGATATTTTCGAAAAAAGCTTCGCTGAAAATGCTGATAAAACTGCCTATATCTGCATGGGTTCATCGTTAAGCTTCCAAGAAGTAGATTTATACAGCCGTCAAATGGCCGCTTATCTACAGTCATTAGGATTGGTCAAAGGCGATAAAGTTGCGGTCATGATGCCCAACATTTTGCAGTTACCAATCTCTGTCATCGCTGTACTACGTGCAGGCTTTACCTTAGTTAACGTCAACCCTCTGTACACTACCAGAGAGCTTGAGCATCAGTTGACTGATTCAGAAGCCAAAGTGCTGATCATGGTCGAAAACTTTGCCAAAACCTATCAAGACATCGGTCGCAATGTGGTCGATAAAGTCGTGATTACAGGTATGGGCGATTTGATGGGTACGCTCAAAGGCTTTATGGTCAATACGGTCGTCCGCCATGTCAAAAAAATGGTGCCAGACTATAGTATTTCTAATAGCGTTAGTTTCAAAAGTGCATTAAAGCAAGTCACGGCTAGCAAATATAAGCGCCCAACCAATATCACGCTTGATGATATCGCCGTCCTACAATATACCGGTGGTACGACAGGTGTGGCGAAAGGTGCAATGCTAACGCACAAAAACTTGGTGGCAAACTTAATTCAGTCTAATACCTTTTTGGGCACCGCTTTTGATGATTTCGATCAAAGAGGTGAGCAACCTGTGATTATGACGGCATTGCCGATGTATCATATTTTCTCATTCACCGTATGTGGTATGTTCGGTCTGTATCGCGGTTGTGTTGTATTATTAGTACCAAATCCACGCGATCTTGATAGCTTGTTAAAAGCATATAAAGCCAACCCACCAGCGTTCTTCCCAGCGGTAAACACGTTGTTTAACGCACTTGCCAATAACGAAGAATTTATCGCGATGGATCATAGCAAGCTGCGTCAGTCGATGGGTGGTGGCATGGCGGTACTGAGCCCAACAGCCGAAAAATGGCGCCAAGTGACAGGTAATATTATTATTCAAGGTTATGGCTTGTCTGAAACATCACCAGTCGCGACCGCTAACCCTAGCAACAGCAAGACATTCACTGGCACTATTGGTGTCCCTATGCCAGCAACCGATGTGGCGATCTTAGATGATGCTGGTAATGAAGTGGCACTTGGTGAGCGCGGTGAGATTAGTGTTCGTGGTGCACAGGTCATGAAAGGTTACTGGAACCGCGAAGATGCTACTGCCGAAGTCATGACAGCAGATGGATTCTTCCGTACTGGTGATATCGGTATCATGGCTGACAACGGATATGTGACCATCGTTGACCGCAAAAAAGACATGATTTTGGTGTCTGGTTTTAACGTTTATCCGAATGAAGTCGAAGAAGTCATGGCTGGCCATCCTAAGATTTTGGAATGTGGCGTCATCGGTATCGAAGATGAGAAAAGCGGTGAGATTCCTAAGATCTATGTTGTCCGTAACGATTCAAGTCTGACCACCGAAGAAGTTCTTGAGTACGGTAAAGAGAACCTAACAGGTTATAAGCGTCCTCGTCGTGTTGAGTTTATTGATGAGCTACCAAAATCGAACGTTGGTAAGATTTTGCGTAAAGATCTACGCGTACTTGAAGAAAAAAACCACGGTTAATTTGCTGATACACGCACCTATATAATTGTTTGATAGATGCGTGTATCAACCAAAGATACATGTGAAAGTAACGCACGATTAGATACTGTAGTAACCAAAGTAGTAACCAAAAATGATAAGGCTGCAACCATGCTGTCTTATCATTTTTTTGTCTTTATCGCTTTTGACATTTGTGGATGACAGCTACTATTAATAGAGAATATCTATTAAAACTGCTATAGTGACCATCGACGTATTTTTGTTTTTGTCCAAAAAATCGTACTGGTTTTGCTTAAGGTGACTAGTGAAATCATGGTGGTGAATATTGTTCTCGACTTGGTCGTGCTGAGTGGTAGTATTATTTATCATAGACCCAGTAACACACTTTAATTTGCAAAGCTTATGAATGACAAACCCGATCATACTTATCTATTTCTTATTCATAAGCTTCTGCTGTCAGCAATAATCATAAAAAATGGTGTTTCCATTAGCATATTCAATGTTTTTAACAGTAACATTTAGGGAAAATTATGACGGATAATATTAATAAAAAAACGACAGATAATAGCGCTGCAACTGATGATAAAGCCAATACTACCAACGACGTTTATCAAAGCAATGCGTTTCCTACTATGCCGACCATCGACAGTGATAGTCCGTGGCTGAGCGCATATGAGCGCTATAGCATCGATGCTACCATCGAGATGCCAGAAGATAATACCTCTTTACTTGATGTGTTCGAGCGTAATTTTAGCCGTTATGGCCAAAAACCTGCCTATATCTGCATGGGCTCATCGATTACTTTTAAGCAATTAGACCTATATAGTCGACAGATTGCCAGTTATTTGCAATCAATAGGACTGGTCGAAGGCGATAAAGTTGGGGTAATGATGCCCAACGTCTTGCAGTACCCAGTGGTTGCTTTGGGTATCATTCGTGCAGGGATGGTCTTGGTCAATGTAAACCCTCTATACACCAGCCGTGAGCTGTCACATCAGTTGCATGACAGTGGTGCTAAAGCACTATTTATTGTTGAAAACTTTGCCAAAACGTATCAAGAGGCCGAAGACAAAGGTCAGGTAGAGCATGTAGTCGTGTGTACCATTGGTGATATGCTAGGTACGATTAAAGGAGCTGTGGTCAACCTCGTGGCTCGTCATGTCAAAAAGATGATTCCTGCTTATAGCATACCGAACAGCGTGAGCTTCAAGCATGCCTTAAATGCTGAATCAGCCAGTAAGTACCAACGACCTGAGTTGAACTTGAGTGATGTGGCCTTGCTACAATATACTGGTGGTACGACAGGAGTAGCGAAAGGCGCGATGCTGTCTCACGGCAATCTAGTCGCCAACATGTTACAGGTCAGCGCACTGATGAACAGTGCATTTGATGATGATATAGATGGTAGAGATGTGATTTTGACCGCACTGCCGCTATATCACGTATTCTCATTTATGGTCTGCGGTATGTGTAGTATGTATCAAGGCTATGCCTCGCTACTCATTCCGAATCCGCGCGATCTTGATGGGCTTATCAAAGAGATGGCTAAATACAAGCCAGCGTTTATCCCTGCTGTAAATACCTTGTTTAATGGGTTAGTACACAAAGATAACTTTGCTGATTTGGACTTTTCTAATCTCAAAGCGTCTATCGGCGGTGGTATGTCAGTATTGCCTAGCGTAGCGAAAGAGTGGCATAAAATCACTGGTCTGCCTATCGTTGAAGGTTACGGCTTGTCTGAGACCTCACCTGTCGTAGCATTTAATCCGATGACTATTGCGGAATTTACTGGAAAAATCGGTATTCCCGCGCCTAGCACCGATATCGTACTCATTGATGATGAAGAAAATATAGTAGCCATGGGCGATCGCGGTGAGATCTGCGTAAAAGGTCCACAGGTCATGATTGGTTATCAGAATCGTCCGAAAGAAACTGCTGAATCCTTTACAGCCAGTGGTTACTTAAAAACGGGCGATATCGGCATCATGGACGAAAAAGGCTTTATCAAAATTGTTGATCGCAAAAAAGACATGATTTTGGTATCTGGTTTCAACGTCTATCCAAACGAAATCGAAGAGGCGATGAGTGAGCATCCAGCAGTCGTAGAATGCGGTGCTATTGGTGTACCGAACGATGATCGCGGCGAAGAGCCAAAGCTGTTTGTGGTCAAAAAAGGCGACGTGACTGAAAAAGAGCTATTGGAGTATGGCAAAAAACAACTGACTGGCTATAAGCGCCCACGTCATATACAGTTCGTTGACGAATTACCAAAGTCGAACGTTGGCAAAATCCTACGTAAGGAATTGCGTAAGATGGAAGGGTTAGAATAGTTTATATCTGATATTCTGTTGATAACGATGGCGTAATGGCAGGTGCGAATCTTGCTATTGCGCCGTTGTCACGTTAGGATATCTTAAGATTTTAGTCGACTACATACCTATCAATGTGTTTACTAACGACTGATAGGTATTTTTATGACACTGCTTTTATAACATTGTACTAGGAATTTTTATGCGTATTGACAATCGTGAGCTTGACCAACTTCGCTCGATCAGCTTTGAGCGCCATTATACGAAGCATGCTGAAGGGTCAGTATTGGTAAGTTTTGGCGATACCAAGGTACTATGTACTGCCAGTGTAGAATCTGGTGTGCCGCGCTGGCTCAAAGGTAAAGGCAAAGGTTGGATCACAGCTGAGTATGGTATGTTGCCACGTGCGACCAACACGCGCAATCAGCGTGAAGCGGCTCGCGGTAAGCAGTCAGGTCGTACGCAAGAGATTCAGCGTTTGATCGGTCGTAGCTTACGTGCCATGATTGATCTGAGTAAACTTGGTGAAAACACCATCTATCTTGATTGCGATGTGTTGCAAGCGGATGGTGGTACTCGTACGGCTAGTATCACTGGTGCTGCGATTGCGCTTATCGATGCGCTAGAGAGTATCCAAAAAGCCAAGAAACTCAAAGCAGATCCGCTAATCGGATTAGTTGCTGCAGTTTCCGTTGGTATGAAAGATGGCGAAGCGTATCTTGATCTAAACTATGAAGAAGACTCTAGCTGCGATACCGACTTGAACGTCGTGATGACCCAAAAAGGCGAGTACATTGAGCTGCAGGGCACTGCTGAAGAAAAGCCGTTCACTCGTGCTCAAGCAGATGCTATGCTGTCATTAGCTGAAAAAGGCATTGCTGAATTGATAAAAATGCAACAGACGGCGCTTGGTTGGTAGACTAGCGTTTATATAAAGCATGCTGTCTTTGTTTTTAGTGTCAATAACTGCCTGTTAGCTGCTAATAGGCAGTTTTTTAATAGAAAATATTCGTACATTATGTAATAGGTAACAACACATGCTCAAGCTGACTGATGATGGCGCCAAAATCACCTTACAAGGGCAAGCAAATGCTGCTGATAATGGCATGTTTTGGTTTGGTTCTGCATTATTGGTAGGGGCTGTCGCAGTTGCCATGGCGATGAGCTTGTTGCCTGAGCGTCTAGCCATTGGTGCGCTTGCACTGCTTATCATTGGTAGCTTTATTTTCAATAAAAAGCGTCAACAGCATAAGAAAGCCATGAGCGGTATGATTAGCAGCGGTACATTATGGGTAAGGGCTGGCGAGCTGGTCCATGACAATCTAGGTAAGCGTGAGCATATTCATTTAACAGATGGCGATAAGATAACGCTGATTGGCGAGCAATTACAGATTGTCGATAGCAGTGACGTTCATAAATATCATATTACCGGTTTTGAGAGTGTTCAAGAAGCAAAAGCTGCGAAAGCTATCTTAGAAGGGCAAGCGCTAACGAAACGCCATGTAAATATTAAAATGAAGAGTAATTAGTATATTTTCTCCATTTCATACTGTACTAAAGCATAGCTATTGTCTTCATATTATCTAAACTTCTAATTTAAGTGTCATTTTAAATTTCACTTGACGTGCCTCTCCAATATCGTCATCTATCAGTATATTTATACCGTCTATCACCTATCGCAGGCGAATAGTGCTTGCAGATTTGTGCGCAAATGGTTTATAAGTAGGATTATAAAATTTATCTTCTTATTATTGATACTGTCATTGAGATCTAGTTGACAAGGAGTTAGTCATGCTGCGTTTGTCTATACCGTCAGTCGCCGCGTCATGCGGTTTTTTACTATTTACCTGCGGCATGGTAGGACAAGCTCATGCAGATAGTATGAGTATGCTTATCGCCCAAAAATCTATTCAATCAACGACGAATACGTCCTATCGTTATCCTGAGGTACAGCGTTCAGCACCTACAGTCTTACCAGCGTTTTTATCAGGCAACTATGACAATGTCGATAGCGAGTATCTACCGCTATTAAGCAATGCAGAGACGCAGAGTAGTGTGGCAGCACGTGAGGTGGTCAGTACCGCCCGCAAGATGGCACTTAACGAGCGCACGATTATTCAAGGTGGCTGCTGGGACTATTTAAATGCTGTATTTAATCGGGCAGGGGTATCGCGTAATACCATACACAAAGGCACTTATGCGCAAGGGCCCTATGCTAGTAGCAGTGAGATTGAAGCAGGCGACTGGCTCTATTATATCAATCATGGCTACAATGGCGTCGAGCATAGTGGACTGTTTGTCGGTTGGGTCGATGAGCGTGCCAAGCAGGCATTGATACTGAGCTATGCTGGCGAAAATCGCCGTGAACCAGCTCGTTACCGCGTTTATGACTTAAGCAATGTTTATCAAATTATGCGCCCTAGTGTTTAGTGTTTGATATTTCCAGTTTGACAACCTGTTCTATAAGTGAATAAAAAAGCGTCCGCAACTCATTGAAGTTACGGACGCTTTTATTTTGCATGTCTAATTGGTTTTCTTATGCTAAAACGGTTTTACCACGACTAGAATGACGATAATCACTAAGGCAAAGACAGGCACTTCGTTAAACCAGCGCCAGAATTTATGCGTTTTATAATGTGGATTATCAATTAGCTTCTTACGATAAAAGCCGCAAGCACCATGATAGCCTGACAGTAGCACTACTAATAGCAATTTGACGTGTAGCCAGCCTTGGGTTTTATAGACATCCCAGCCCAGTCCTAACATCCATAGACCAAAGATCCATGTCGCTATCATCGATGGGGTCATGATGCCGCGATACAGCTTGCGCTCCATAATGGCAAAGCGCTCATGACTGATGCTATCGTCGCTCATCGCGTGATAGACAAACAGGCGCGGCAAATAAAATATCGCTGCAAACCAGCAGACCATAGAGATAATGTGTGCCGCTTTAATCCAGTTAAAATAATCTGCCATCATAGTTTCTCTTGCTTAGCTTGTATTTTTTAGCGTGGGCTTACTCTGCCAATACAACTTGTGTTTGATGACCATTCATCGCATCCATAACAGGCAGTACTTTAGGCGCTCTTGGTGCGGCAAACTGTTTGGTTAGACCAAGCTCACGCATGAGTCTGTCGTCACCTGATTGACTTGCGTTACCGGTGGTAAGAAGCTTGTCACCATAAAAGAATGAGTTAGCACCTGCCATAAATGCCAAGGCTTGCTCAGAATCTGACAGACTTTCGCGGCCAGCAGATAGACGCACGTAGCTAGTCGGGCAGCAAATACGGGCGACCGCAATAGTACGAATCCACTCAAGTACAGACAGCTGACCTTCAGCCAATACTTTGTCACCAATCGGTGTCCCTGCAATAGGCACCAGTAAGTTGACTGGAATTGACTCAGGCGCTTTTGGCATTTTTAGCAGCTCAAGTACCCAATCGATGCGATCATCACGGCTTTCACCCATACCAACGATATTACCACTACAGACATTAATGCCAGAGTTACGCACGTTTTCTATTGTATCTAAACGCTCATCATAGCTACGCGTGCTGACGACTTGTTCATAGTAGCTGCGCGAAGTATCTAGGTTATGGTTGTAGTAATCCAATCCTGCATCGGCCAACTGCGTTGCTTGATTGGTATCGAGCATACCCAGTGTCATACAAGTTTCGAGTCCCAGTGCTTTTACTTCTTTGATTAGCTCAACCACATAAGGCATGTCTTTGGCACTTGGATGTTTCCACGCGGCACCCATGCAGAAGCGCGATGAGCCACTGTTTTTGGCACGCTTGGCAGCTGCGATGACTTTATCAACTTCTATGCGCTTTTCTGCTTGTAGTTTGGTGGTGTCGCGATGATGACCTGACTGTGAGCAGTAGCCGCAATCTTCAGGGCAGTTGCCCGTTTTTATAGAGAGTAGCGTGCTGATTTGTACTTCATTAGCAGTAAAGTGCTTTCTATGGATGGTCTGTGCTTGTAATAGCAAGTCCATTAGAGGTAAGTCAAACAGTTGCGCGATTTCTTCACGGCTATACGTGGTGGCAACTTTATTATCAGTTTGAGTCGCGTCTGTAGCTAGATTGGCCAAAAAATCACTGTTGGTCGCATCTGGCTGAGTAGCTAGATCAGTTGGCTGGGTGGCGTCAGGTTCGGAGATGCTAAGCAATCCTGCCATAAGGTAAGTCCTTTTATAAGAATGAGAGGGTATTAAATAAAACCAATGTTTTTATCTATTGTCATTTATAAGGTAACAAAAAAGGTTGCCGTATAGTATACCGCAACCTTTTTAGAAAATCAGAACACTGCTAGACAGTATGTATAATTGTCACAGTAGCGCACATAAATAGTAACTATACGTTTGGCTACTTAGTTCTATATCATCCATTCTACCAATGACTACCGCTCAGTGCACCATTCTTTTTATTTACCAAGTTTGTGCTTAGCGATACCAACCCAATGCTCAGCAAATTTCTGTGCTTTATAAGCGTAAGGTTTGGCTTTTTGGATATATGGTTTGCACTCTTCTGGGATAGCTGGGACGATATGCTTAGCAAGTTTGTTGAACCACATCATTAGGCTATAGTCGCCTTCAATGCTCAAGTTACCTTCTTGTACAGCAGTCATAAAGGCAGGCAAGCTACCTTTGGTTAGCAGTCTAACGCCAGTCATAGAGTCTTTGAAAGTGATGGTCAAATCGGCTTCTTTTGCATGACCGCTTTGTTGACTAAACTGTCCATTGTCAAAGCTAAAAGAACGGGCGATATCAGACTCAGTACTAGCAAACTCAATCGTAACTTGACGATCAGCGAATAACGCTTTGACGTCTTCGTTATCGCTATCAGCTAACATAGACAGACGATAGCCAACAACAGCCAATAAAGCATCTAATGGATCAGATTTGATATCTAATACAGGAACAGTAAACATAGCAGAACTCCTAAAGAAATGAGGCATAAAAATAAATCGTACTTTATACCAGTTTTCATGACAAATATATAACTGGATTATAAACTATCACAGGGTGTCAACTCTTTAGGAGTTAAGTAGAGAGCGTTAAGTATCTTGTAACATTCGATGTCACTGACGTAAGTAAGGTGTTGATATAAAAAAACAGAGGTATAAATAGGACAGTTTTAACGGAAACGTGGCTGATAATTATCATCGTAGACAGGAGTGTGTTCGATATAGCGTGCGGCTTCTAGCTCACGTTGCTGACTAACTGTCTGACTCACGTCATCATAGCGTAATGCTCGATACAGTACCCAAGCTGCTAACGGTAACCAACTGATGCCCATAGCGATGATATAGCGATGCCATGACGATAGCTCCATCAACATAGGACGACCTGCTAATATATTTTGAATCAACTCAACGGTGAACCAGTAAGCCATACCGCCAAACAGATAGAGCAGTAGCCAACGATATGACGACAAGGCGAGCACCACTACTAAACTGGCTAGCAGTCCATAACCCAGCCATGCCGCGCCGCTCCATGCCTCTACACCGATAAAAGAAAATATAGTCATTAACATCATTCATCTCGCTATTCATAAGGTGAATTCCAATGAGACTATTATGAGAGGTTATTGAGTAAAGCTGAAGAGGGTACAGGCGACTTTGCGACAACCGTTGACGTTTGGTTTTTTGGCTTGTTTTTGCGATATTTGATGGCTAGGTTTTAGGCTAAGCGCCGTGAGGAGTGGCGCTTATTTTGAGTAATACGGAAATGGTTTTGCTAGTCTAGGAAGACGTTTATTAGCTAGCAGACCGAGCCAAACTAGCAAACAGGACTGACAGTTCGTCGAATACTTAGACTCGATTGGTACGATTACCCCACCACGATAATAGCGAAACTAAGATGGCACCGAGTAGCATAAGTCCTACTGTCGTTGACCACTGTGCGCCAGTCGGGTATTGCCACGGCATGACATTATGGACAGCTTCAGTGTTGAGAGAGCCTAGCGCATCTACTTTCCATGGCCATACTTTTATTAGAGAGCCTGCAATAAAGCCTGTCAGCAATGCCAAAGTAGCTTGGTAATAATGCGACAGTAGCCATTTAAGTGCGCGCGTGAATAGCAGTAGCCCAGTTGCCATGCCCGCAATGACTGTGAAAATGGCACTCAGATTCATCGTGTCGACTGCTTCTAATACCGCATCGTAAGCACCTAGCAATAGTAAAATAAACGACCCTGATATCCCCGGTAGGATCATGGCACAAATAGCAATTGCCCCTGCAAAAAACAGATACGGTAAGCTTGGTGTGGTCGTGAGTAACGGCATACTACTGATAACCACAGCGACAATAAGCCCAGTCGCAAACAGTGCGACACGTCCTATATTCCAGCGCTTAATTTCACTAAGTAAGATAAACACCGTTGCGACGACCAGTCCAAAAAAGAACGACCAAATAAGCAATGGTTGGTTGTCCAATAAATGCTTAATGATACCGGCCAACGTCGCAAAGCTAGTGGCAATGCCTAGTAGCAAACACAATAGAAATGTCGCGTCTACTTGTCGCCAAATCGCCGCGAATCCTTTGATGCCACCTTCTTGACGAAATATCGTCCAAAGATTGGGGCCGATACTGCCAAGTGCGTTAATCAAGCGCTCGTAGATCCCTGCAATCAACGCAATGGTGCCGCCAGAGACGCCAGGTACGATATCAGCTGCTCCCATGGCCATACCTCTGACATAGATACCTACCAGCTGTTTTGGGCTATCGGTACGTACAGGTACCGTATCTGGCTCTAATGGTGTTGGCGCTGACGGCTGAGTTGGCCGTGGAGATTGTGGTGCCATCATGGGCATTCCTTTATCGTTTAAAAATAAATGTTATCTGAAAATAAGCATTAGATGAAAACAGGCGTGAGCTAAACATCAGCGTACATAGCAGATTTTATTAATTATTATCACGTACTAGGGAGTTTCTTCCATTTACTCGATAAGCATCTAACTGGTCTAAAAATGGCTAAATCTTGTCAGACATCGTCGAATAGCTGGTTAATATATCGATATTATCTACGCTACTTTTATTTTTTAAGCCACGCCCTAAAGCATAAAAGCCAGATTAATGACAAAACATTAACCTAGCTTATGAAATGGCATAAAGCGTCCTGCAATTACTCAGTAGGCGCCAGTGTTGGATAGCCAAGAGCGTACAATGTACCTTCAAGCCCTGTCACGTTGATAGCGGCATCAGCACGTGCTTGAACGATTGGTTTGGCATGATAGGCCACACCCAAATCGGCCAGCGCCATCATCGGTAAGTCATTAGCACCGTCACCGACACAGACCACTTGTGACATCTCAATGCCCAAGCGCTCAGCGGTATGCTCAACGATAGCGGCTTTTTTGGCACCATTGACAATAGGCCACTGTACATGACCAGTGACTTCACCTTCCTCGATATCTAGAGCATTGGCATGCACTTCATCGATACCAAGCTGCTCAGCGATGTAACGAGCAAAATAAGTGAAGCCGCCTGATACTAGCACCGTATGATAACCCAGTGCTTTTAGCGCACTGATCGTCGTGCGCGCACCAGTCGATAACGTTAGACGACTACAGATATCATCCAGCACATCAGTAGAAGTGCCTTTTAGCAAGGCCACACGCTGAGCAAATGATTCATCAAAGTCAATCTCACCGCGCATTGCGGCTTCAGTGATGGCTTCCACTTCTTCACCAATTCCAGCCGTTTTTGCCAGCTCTACGATGACTTCTTGCTCGATCAAGGTTGAATCCATGTCAAAGCAGGCAAGCTTGTGTGTCCGCAGCATATGACCAACAGACAGAATATGACAGTCCACGACGTTTATGTTGCCTGTGCTATCTGCACTGCGTGTATTGTTATATTCTTCAGTTAGGTCACGACGCAGGCGAGCGGTCAGCTGATCATCAATAATGTGAGCGGCTGCTGTTTTTTTGCCAGGATGCATTAGTGTGTCAGTGACTGGCACTAACAGATAACGGTAGACCTGAGTATGGGTAAAGGGTAGGCGCTGTGCGTCCGCTGCTGTGGGCTCTGTATCAGATACCGTGATATTGACGAAGCTAGCGTCAGTATCTTCGGCAACGGTCACTAGATGCCAACTTGGCTGTTCGTCGACCCACGACTGAACGTACTGATGAATATCTAATGCGGACACCTGAGTCGGTAGTACTACGATGAGCGCAAAAACAGGTAGCGACTGTAGCGCATCAAAGTCTTGCAAATTGGTATCTTCGGGTAATAATGCCGCAATAGAATCAACGGCTTGTTGCCATGCTTTGCTGTCTTTTGGTAACGAATAAGATGTATTTTTTGGCATGGCTCAATTGTCCCTTGTATGCTCATATAAGATTAGGAATAATAACAGTTTTACTGGGCAGCGCCTATAGATGACGCGCAAAGTAACAATGATGCTAAAAAACAGATTTTATGGCGTAAGAAGCCATAGAAAATGCAATAAAGTTATTATGATAAATTTATAAAGCGCTCACGCTATAAGGCTTATTATGGTGATATAGTAGATGAGATAAGCTGGCTTGTTTACCGACGGTGCTTTCTTATTAATGATGCCTTCGCAAAAGATTGCGAAGCTGGCAACAATATTGATGGTGTCGATAGTCGTTAATAATCAATACTGCTTTATAACTATGTGCGCATTACAGTTGGCGCACATCACAATTGTTTAAAAATTAGCCAAAAAATGAGCAGTAGCCTCGTTTTTTAATTTCTTCTCTCCAAAAAAGTTTAACATATCATGACGTATTTAGCGCCGCGGCAAGGGTTGTTTGCCATTATTCTTCTGGTTAGTTTTTGTTTGCAGACGCTGTTATTGGTCATTAGTACTGACCAACAGCTGAGCAATAGTCGTGCGTTAAAAGGTGAGCAGATGGTCGCCCAGCTGATTGATGAAGCAAGGTTGTCTTTAGAAAATAAAGACCGTGTGAGCTTAAGCGTTATTGCCAATCGCTATACCAGCGAGCAAGACGTCACACGGATACTGATTAAGGACAACAACGACGATATCTTGGTGCCAGTAGGCAATGCGCCAATGCAGCAAGGTGACACCATTCGTCAAATCGCCACTAATGGCGATGCAGTCATCGGTAGCGTTGCACTGACTTTGAAAGACGTCAGCAAAGGCGAGATTATCGCCATGCAATGGCCGTTTGTTATTGGCACTATGCTGCTACATTTACTGCTGTGGTTGATTTATGGTTACCTCGCTCGTCCGACCAAAGAGCAAATCAATGCATTGAGTCGAGATATCCAAGAGCTGTATCGTGACCAATACAGACCAGTCGATCAACGCGGCTACGACCGTGAACTTGAGCGCCAATCAATGGATCAATCAGCGTCTCATTTAGCAGACAGTCAAGTAGCGACGGATAATACGGCTAATGCTACAGATGACGAAGTGACTAATGCACGCAAATTCAATGTGCATAATGAAGTGAACGAGTATCTTAGAACTCAGCAAAACCAAGAAACAGGTAGTGATACTGACAATCTAGCGAGTGCGGGTGAAGGTAGCGAAAGCGAAATAGCAGATACAGACGGTGTTGCTTCTCAAGTTACCAGCCATACGTCTAAGCTATCTGCCACACGGTCTGTTGATAGCGTCAAAGTTCAAGTGGTATTCCATGATGAGTTCAATATGCTTGAACGCCTTGCACCTGCGCAGCGTCTACCTTATCTGGCGCTCTGCACCCAGCTGCTGAATCAAGCCGTGACTGAGCTACTAAGACAGCCATTGCTACTGGGCGTGAGTGCGATGAATGAAGCGCACTTTGAAGATAATGGCGCAAGTGTGGTACTAAAGGCTGATAATAGCCATGCAAAAGTAGCGCTCGCAGGCGTGATGCTTGCCAAGCTATACTTAATGCTCAACAAAATCATCCACGACAAGCATATTGAGCTGTCGCGCTTTGCTTTGCCAGCGAAAGCGGGCGTGAGTGATGACGCGCAGTCAGAGCCAATGACCCATTTGCTCCAGAGTATCGGCAAAAAAGAGCAGCTATTAATACTATTGCCAAATGCCGGTCTCAAGCAAATCAGCAATCATGTACAAGTACATAACATTATGCGTCCAACCACTGTCTATGAGCGCGAGTGTGCGATATTTGATGGGGCTAACGACTCATTGATTCAGCGTTTGGCTGATGTGCGCAACGCAGTTCTGATGATTGAAGATGAGGATGAGCTACACATTTAATGCCCACTGTATTTGGTCATTTATATTACAATTGTCTGTTATATAGCCTACTGGACTATCTTAATCGTAGAGTTGAAATGTACCATATTGCGAAAAAGGATTGACAACATTCAATAGAGACTTTATAAGGCATATATATATTGATGTATTCTTAATACCCTTGCCTAAAAATGATAGGAGTTTGTCATGAGTGACGCTGATATTGACGACGATTTTGATGATGATTTTGTCGACGATGATGATGCAAAGATGGTTGAAGAAGCTGAGACGAGCGTACGTACACGTTTAAGTAGTCTTGAAAAACGTCGGCTAATCGATAATTTGCTAGAAGAAAAGCGTTTGGCTAAAGAGTTAAAAGACGATCTAGACGACATAGACAACTTCGATGAAGACGGCGATGATTGGGATGATGATGATTTTTAATTTGTTGGCATCAGTCGTTTCAGTGGACTAAAGTGCTCTAGTGGCTACTTTTACAGCAGTGGCTACTTTAATGATTGAAATCATTTAAACAGTCCAATTGGTTGTCTGCTGTTTGCTACTTTTCTATGGTTGCTTGCAACCAGTTCATCTCGATAATACTTGCCTGGTAGAGGTTGCTTGAGTTTGGTTAATTAAGCAGCCTTTAATCTTAAACCAAGTACTCGTCCTCTTTTATTTAACCGATCGCCCACTGCGATTGATGACATCTATCTGCTAAGGAAAACCAAATTATGAGTAACCAACTAAGTTTTGATGAATTACTAGACTATTTGGACAATCAAGAAAGCCAGTTCGTGCTAGATAGTGTCGCAGCGCATGGTTTTTTGACGGCGACAGTCATCGGTCGTCCATTGCCTAACTGGATGGATGCCCTCTTTGAAGGTCACGTGAGTGAGATTCCAGACAACGTCATCGACGGCATAAAACGCTGGCGCGATTCGATTATGGCTGAGCTAAAAAACGAGACGCCTATTGAATTACCATTTGGTGAAGATGCTGGCAACGAAGAAGTGGCGGTTGATTTCTCTGACGAATCAGACATCGTTGCTTGGTCAATTGGTTTTGTCGATGCCATGTATGGTGACGAAGCAAGCGATTGGTTTGAAGATCAAGAAACGGCAGAAGACGTGGCAGTATTGACCTTGCCAATGATCGTACTAAGCGGTATCGATGATGAAGATCCAGAGCTGTCTGAGATGCGTAAAGACGAAGACAAAATGGTACAGATGGCCAATAGCATCGAAGGCAATTTGACTGAATTGTTCTTATTGTTCCATACCAACGATTAATAAAGCTTAGAAGCAGCGCCGCTAGCAGTGCTGTTTCTGTCTTGTCTATGCTGTATCGCAGCGCTTTGGTTTACCATGTATTTTATAAGTCACCGATAAGGTCATCCTATGACTGTGCAACTCTCTAACCTTGAACACTTACCTAATTATCAAATCACTGAACGCCTAGACGTGGTGTACGGTAGTACCGTGCGCTCAAAGCACGTGGGTAAGGATTTGTTTGCTGGGTTAAAAAACATCGTTGGCGGCGAGCTGACGGCTTATACCGAGCTATTAGAAGAGTCACGCCAAGAAGCAATCGATCGCATGATTGTCAAAGCAGAGGCGCTAGGTGCTGATGCGGTGGTCGGTCTGCGTTTTTCGACTTCTAGTATCGCCCAAGGTGCATCAGAGCTGTTTGTCTATGGTACGGCGGTCAAGGTCGCGCCGATATCACAGCAGCAATATCAAAACCCACCAAGCGATGGTTACAACCATTCTAGTCAAAACACAAATACTCAG
Organism: Psychrobacter sp. 1Y6; assembly: GCF_052258385.2. NCBI lineage: Bacteria > Pseudomonadati > Pseudomonadota > Gammaproteobacteria > Moraxellales > Moraxellaceae > Psychrobacter > Psychrobacter sp. 1Y6. The sequence goes on from NZ_JBQQEW020000001.1 coordinate 468,743, forward strand.
ACCCAAGTCGCACCCGATGATTTACCGCGTTTCAATCCTTTTGGTTAATCCTATAATACTGAAAGCTACAATACTAAAAACTACAATACTAAAAACTACAATACCGAATCCTATAATGCTAAAAGCACCGATGCTTTTTACGATGAGAAACGTGCTATGAATGATTCACTCACGCAAGTGCTCATCAACTATGGGCCGTTTGTCTTCTTATTCGCGGCTGGCTGGTTCTTCGGGTCACGCCATGAGCGTCAGCATTTGGCACAGCTAACAGTAGCAGAGCAAGCATTGGGCGATATCACTGTCTCAAGCGAACGTCTATATCGTCCCAAGTTAGCAGCGGGCAGTGAAGGCGAGCTGGTACTTGGTAGTGTCGTCATCGCTCAAGATTATTTCAAAATGATCATCGCTCGCGTATTAAGTGTCTTTGGCAAAAATTTAACCACCTATGAGACTTTGCTAGATCGTGCGCGCCGCGAAGCCATTGTTCGTATGCGGACTGAGGCAAAAGCCAAAGGCTACACGCATATCTATGGGTTACGCCTTGAGGTAACCAATGTCAACCAATTAGGCAGTATGGTCGAAGCCATCGCCTACGGTACAGCTGTTATCAGTATTAACCATATTCACTCTACATCTGCTATAAATCATAAAATCCCCGCCTAAATCATTTCTACTTTTTTATCAAGTGTAAAAACCTATAATTGACTGACGAGTAGTCAGAAAAATCAAAACCATACACTTTTACAACGATATACTGAATTTTGCCGTTCCGTTATTATTTCGGTTCGTAGTAACCAGTTTTATCAAAAATTGTCGGTTTAAAAACACGACTGTATGAAAAAGTGTCATATAAAGAGCTGACAACGTCGGTGGCTTTTACCCAAGATATCAGCAGGATTGGCTGATTGAGCATGACGAGATTGTCATAAACCTGCCCGTGTAAGGGCTCTATCTACAAGGATGTAGTTATGGAAGGTGTTGAGTTAGTCACGTTTATAAATGCAAAAGTCATTCCCATTAGTATCTTTTTGATTATGATGGGGATGGGATTGTCCTTAGTTACCAATGATTTTAAGAGAGTCGTCAAATACCCTAAAGCAGTCGCCATAGGCTTGACCAATCAGCTAATATTTTTGCCGCTCGTAGGTTTTGCTTTGGCAACCACCATGTCTCTCGAGCCAGAGTATGCCGTTGGGGTTATGTTGCTAGTACTGTGTCCTGGTGGCACGACATCGAATCTATTTACCTATTTAGCCAAAGGTGACGTCGCACTTTCGGTCACCATGACCGCTATTGCCAGTGTCATTACCGTATTTACCATTCCTATCGTTCTTAGTTTTTCGCTCGTATACTTTATGGGTGCGGGTAGTGAGTTCCAGCTGCCAGTGGTCAAGACCATGATCAGCCTAATTTCTCTGACTATCTTACCCGTCAGTATTGGTATGTTGATCAAACGCTACGCCCCTAATGCTGCAGACAAGGGACAGGTGATGGTGTCTCGCTTTGGCGTGATATTTTTGAGCTTCTTGGTACTTTTCTTAAGCTATGTGCAACGAGACATTATCGTTGAAGCGTTAATCGCTACTGGCCCTGTGGCATTGATATTGAACGTATCGACGATGGCGCTTGGTTATTACATCAGTAAATGGTTCGGTCTAAATCCTGCACAAAGACGCTCGATTACTATGGAAGTCGGCCTACAAAACAGTACGCTTTCAATGTTTATGGCACTGACGCTGTTGGCTAACTATAAGATGTCGATGACGCCAGCCATTTATACGCTAATCATGTTCTTGACCGCTGGTATCATGGTCAGAGTATTTACTGCCCAGCACAATAAAGCCAAAAGAACCGAGATAGAAAACAGTGTATTGGCAGCACGTAGAATGTAAGAGGTTTAAGATAACCGTAGTAACGCATTGTTGCGCCCGTTGAGACAGTACTTGGCAAAAATCAAAAGTGTATGGTTTAGTAAAAAAGCCCATAATCCGCTTTTTATAATGAAGCAGGTTATGGGCTTTTGTGTTTAGTGCTCGTTTTAACTCAAATCAGTTTAGCTCAAACCAGTTTATCTCAAGTCTAAAATCTTCGTCTGTCCATTTTCGCTCTTGCCTCGGCGGCTTGCTCTTTGACTTTTTCAATTTCAAATAAGAATGTGCGGTTTTTGAGTACCGCGACGAATACCACACCGCCGACCGTATTGCCCACCAGTACCACAACTAAAAATACCAAGTAGCGCCAGAGACTGACGGTATTGCCATATAGCAGTGCTGAAAATACCTCGATATTGCCCACGATACTATGATGCAAGCCTAAAAATCCAATGCTACCAGTAATAAGCGTCACCAGTACGATACGGCTAAGTGTGTCCCGTGCAGAGGTCACTAGCCATGCAGCCACGCCCATCATCCAGCCTGCCAACACCGCGCTACCAAAGATAACCCACCACTCAAAACCTAAGATATGCTCGGCATAGACATCGATAGCATGGTCTGTAAACAGGTGCATATGTAGCCCCAGACCAATCATTAACGCTGCAAAGATACAACCGCCAACGATATTACCAGCGATAACGATACCCCACAGCCGTAACAGCTTATGCAGCGGTTCAATTTTATTTAAGACAGGCAAGCTCAAGAGGGAAGTCTGCTCCGTAAATAATAACGATTGACCAATCACCACGATAATAAAGCCGATCGGATACAGCAATGACGACAGCACCATGGCATAGCGACTTGGTATCACGTCATTGAGCAAGGCAAACGCTGATAAAATCATAAAAAAGCTGATGCCAATCTCTAGCCCAGCCGTAAAGGCGCTGGTAAATAGCGAGCCAAGTGAACGCTCAAAGGTTTCTTTTGCGTGGATAACTTGCTCGACTAAAATGCTGGCGTAGCTTTTTGCTTGGCTTAAATTGTCATCACTGGCGACCTTTTTGATGGTTTCTTTGTCTTCGTCGCTGATTTCTTCTGGCAGATCATCGTTTTCTAAGTCTTCAGTGGCTTTGATAGGTTCGTCTGCATCGTTGTCTGTAGTTTCATCTACGTCACTATCTGTAGTGCCGTCTGCATCCTTATCTACCTCAATGTCTTTAGAAGAATCGCTGTTTTCTTCTAGCGTATGATTATCTTTAGGCATAGGAGAAGTGGTGTTCACGCTCAGACGCTCGCTGTCTGATAGATTAGCCTGAGAATCATGGTCATGCTCGGTATCTTGGGACACGGTTGGCTCGCTGGTTATAGGCTAATGATTTTGTTACATAAGTAATCTCTATTATATTTCTCATTCTTTTGATTGCTGTTGTTAATTGATTAACAATTTGAGTAATAAATCGCCTTCAGGCTTTATAAATTGCCTTACCATCTAACAAAATCTGCCTATCTGCGTTAAAATCACTCTATTCATTATTTTCCTAATTTTTATATTCTCTTTAATTCAATTAACTTTGATCACATTCAATCAATAAAAGATAATGCCATTATGAGTAACCACAACCTAACCGCCTCTATCCAAGCGGCACTAAATCAATTAGAGAGCGCCTATAACCCTGCACAAGTCGAAGCAGGCATGTATCAAGGCTGGGAAGAAAGCGGCTATTTTCAGCCGACGTTTGATAAAGACGAGTCATTCTCTATCGCGCTGCCACCGCCAAATGTCACCGGTTCGCTACATATGGGACATGGTTTTAACAACGCTATTATGGATGCGCTCACCCGTTATCACCGCATGGATGGTGATAATACGCTTTGGCAGCCAGGTACGGATCATGCCGGTATCGCAACCCAGATGGTTGTGGAGCGTCGTCTGGAGGCGCAAGGACTCAAGCGCCGTGACATGACGCGCGAAGATTTCATCGATAAAGTATGGGAGTGGAAAGAAGAGTCGGGCGGTAACATCACTAGCCAAATTCGCCGTTTGGGTAGCTCGGTTGACTGGTCGCGTGAGCGTTTTACCATGGATGATGGTCTGTCTAACGCGGTAAAAGAAGTATTCGTACGCCTGTTTGACGATGGCCTTATTTATCGTGGTAAGCGTTTGGTCAACTGGGATCCAAAGTTCCAAACCGCGCTATCTGACCTCGAAGTAGAAAACCACGACGAAAAAGGCAGCTTGTGGCATTTCCGCTATCATTTCACGGATACAGACCTAACCACTCAAGATGGTAAAAACTATCTGGTCGTTGCTACTACGCGTCCTGAGACTTTGCTTGGTGATACCGCTGTCGCGGTCAATCCGAGCGATGAGCGTTATGCACATTTAGTCGGCAAAACCATTACCTTACCAATTACAGGTCGCGTCGTGCCTATCGTCGCTGATGATTATGTCGAAAAAGACTTCGGTACAGGCTGTGTGAAAATCACCCCTGCTCATGATTTTAACGATTATGAATTGGGTCGCCGCCATAGCTTGCCGCTGATCAACATCCTAGATGAGCGCGCTAATATTTTGCCAGCGATGGAAGTCTATCCTGATTTGCAAACGCGTGAGCCAGAGTTAGAGACTACGCCGAGCGATTATGCAGGACTTGAGCGTTTTGCGGCGCGTAAATTCCTTGTAGAGCAAGCAGGCGAGCAGGGCTGGCTAGAAGATATCGAAGACTATGCGCTAAAAGCCCCGCGTGCTGAGCGTGGCGGTACGATCGTTGAGCCATGGTTGACCGATCAGTGGTATGTCGCGGTCAAAGAGCTTGCCAAGCCTGCGATTGACGCCGTAGAAGACGGCAGCATCGAGTTCGTCCCTGCGCAGTACAAAAACATGTATATGGCGTGGATGACCGATCTACAAGACTGGTGTATCAGTCGTCAGCTGTGGTGGGGTCATCGTATCCCTGCATGGTATGACGATGCGACAGGTGAAATCTATGTCGCCCGTGACGAAGCGGAAGTGCGTAGTAAATATAGTCTCAGCGATGACGTCGTATTACGCCAAGATAATGACGTGCTCGATACGTGGTTCAGCTCTGGTCTATGGACGTTCAGTACGCTTGATTGGGCAGACGTCAACGCCGATCCACGCGTGATGGACACCTTTCACCCAACCAGCGTGCTCGTGACAGGTTTTGACATTATCTTCTTTTGGGTTGCGCGCATGATCATGATGACCATGCACTTCGTGAAAAACGAAGATGGCACGCCGCAAGTACCGTTTAAGACCGTCTATGTGCATGGTCTGGTACGTGATGGCAACGGTCAAAAGATGTCAAAATCAAAGGGTAACGTCTTAGATCCTATCGACCTTATCGACGGTATTGAGCTAGAAGCACTGGTCGAAAAACGCACCAGCAATATGATGAACCCAAAAGACGCGGCCAAAATCGAAAAGCAAACGCGTAAAGAGTTCCCAGAGGGCATCCCAGCGTATGGTACCGATGCATTGCGCTTTACCTTTACCTCGTTAGCCAGTACTGGTCGCGATATTAACTTTGATCTAAAGCGTGTCGAGGGCTATCGCAACTTCTGTAATAAAATCTGGAACGCCAGCCGTTTTGTACTGATGAACTGTGTTGATGGCGAAGGCAGTGCTAAGCCTATCGACCAAGCGGCAAACCCTGACGTTTGGGAATTACCAGAAAAATGGATCATGAGTCGTCTGAACTCTAGCATCAAAGACATTCATCAGCATTTCGCTCAGTATCGTCTCGATATGGTCAGCCAAGATATCTATGAGTTTATCTGGAATGAGTACTGTGATTGGTATGTTGAGCTTGCCAAAGCCAGCCTAAATGATGACTCGGTATCAGACGAGCGCAAAGCACAAATCCGCTATGTACTACTGCACGTACTAGAGACTGCGCTACGCTTCACCCATCCAATCATGCCGTATCTGACTGAGCAGATCTGGCAGACCATCGCGCCGCTACTGGGTCGCAAAAACACCGACAGTATCGTGGTTGCTGACTATCCACAGACTGATGCCAGCCAAATCAGTGAGCAAGTTGAGGCGGATATGGCGTGGCTACAAGAGCTAATCGCGAGCGTCCGTAACATCCGTGGTGAGATGAAACTGGGCAATGCGGTACGTCTGCCAGTGCTACTACAAAACGTCTCTGCCGATGAAGATGCGCGTCTCTCACGTATCAAAAACCAGTTCAAAGCGCTTGCCAAAGTTGAGAGCTTAGAGATCGTCAAAGAAGGCGATGAAGTGCCACTATCGTCATCAAGTATGGTCGGTCAGCTACGGGTACTCGTACCGATGAAAGGGCTAATCGATCCAACGGCTGAGCTAGCACGTCTGGGCAAGTCATATGATAAGTTGAAAGGTCAATCCGAAGGTATCGCGCGTAAGCTAGGCAATGAAGGCTTTGTCAGTAAAGCACCTGCGGAAGTGGTCGATGCTGAGAAGGCGAAACTGGCTGAGTTAGAAGGGCAGTTGACCGCGATGACGGCGCAGATGGAGCAGTTAAAGGCGTTGTAACTAAAGCAAAAACTTAAAGAGCATGGCCTCAGCATCGGAGTCCTTTAATAAGGGGCAAATATGCGATGCATGGGACGGTGCTCTTTAATAGCTCAGCGCTCGTACCTAGCGCAAAAGTAAATAACAAAAAATACACTGCCATTTTTATGGTGGTGTATTTTTTTATATGTAAGCTCATTTTATATATAAGTGCCGATTGTTTCTTGTAATAATATAATAAAGTTGAACTTACTTAAAACGAGATAGTCTTATGAAGGTTTGCACCGTTTATCTAGACCAAAACGTTCTGACTGAACTGCGAGTCTCTAAGATAAGAGAAATAGGTTCTAATTTCGCAAGTTTACTTGAAGTATTGAAGAGACCAGAATTCCAAGTTATTTACTCTGAATATACACTTATAGAAATCAGTAAAGTAAAAAGCGAAGAGTTTGTTGTTGAGCATTTGAATGTTTTAAATATGCTCAACGCAATATATTGGAATAATCAGTTTCTACATAAATCCCCTGATTCAAAAAGAGTCTATAAGGATTATTTTGAATCGAAGAATTCTTCTTTATCTCAAAGGCTTGATTACAAAAATAAAAAGCTTATTCAGAGCTTGAATGGCATCGATACAGGAGTTACGGCTCAAGAAAGATTTGATTCGCTCATTGATGAGCTTGTTTCAACACCGTTTTCTTTGTTATCAAAGAAGTTACCTATTCTAAAAAGACCTATAGATAAAATTGGTGAAAAGGTTTCTCAGTATGCCAGTAAAAAACTTAATCCCTTGAATGAAATCGAAGGTTATTCAGTCTTAAATCTAATTCCCGATTTACGAGAAATTATAAATGATTCAAGTTATGAGAGTATTGAATCATACTCACCTAAAGAGGTCTTTAAAGAGGTTGAACGCCGATTGTTCAATCATGATCCTAACCTTCCGATTTTACTGTCTCATAATGTGGCGGGTATCGAGAACAAAATTGAATTTCTATTTCTACTTTTAAATTGGGTAGCTTATTTTCCTGATAGGTTTCAAAATATAACTAATAAAAAAGGTTTGCATAATGCCTCTATGCTGGACGCTAAACATGCCTCATTAGCTTGGCATTTCGATTTCATTATATCTACTGATGAAAAGTTCAGAAAGAAGGCGCTAGCTTGCTACTATTTTAGAGGCTCTAAAGCTCAGGTTGTATCTGTAGAAGAGTTCTTAAAAGTATTTATATAGATAACATTATTAAAATTTATTTAATATGTATAAATAATTAAGTAGCTATAAAAAAAGTAGAGATAACCATGAAAACTGATGACATCATAAAGTTTATAAAAAATAAGACATTTGATGATAAAGTACTTATTCCTAGTGAAATAAATACTTATGAAATAATGAATATTTCAGATATGAGTATTCTAAAAGAGATAGTAAAACATATTGATAAATTTGAGGCTCTCAAAAAGACTGAAACGTGGCCAGAAGACAGTTCAAGGCAATACATCTTAGGTTCAATGGATAAGCTTAATACTTTTCTAAATGATATTGCTGAAGGTGTTTGTCGATGTTCAAAATATCGATATGTTAAACCTACACCAGAAGGGCAAGAAAGTCTGGGACTGATAGAGATATTACAGAAAGTCCAGCATGTTTCTTATCCTGAAACTGACTATGAATGTCGATGTACGCTATGTCAGACTGTTTATGTCTGTCATGCTCATGAAGTTAGGTTTGGAATAGGTCATTATTGGTTGAAAAAGAAACAGCCGAGCTAATTAGTTATTTAATGCATGAATAAAGCGTTGTGCAAATTTGCATAGTATATGTAAAGTAATTTTGATTAGATGGCAATTTATTCTTAATAGAGAACATTGAGTTCTCAGCTTAGTTAAATTAAAAAACTGCTCCAGCTCATGCTTTAGCGGTTTTTTATTGCCAGTAATTAGTCTATTATCTTCAAAGGAGTAACACGCTAACGTAAGGAACACCATGAACCATCTTACCGTCGGACAACGCGCGCCTCTAAGCAACCTTGCTATTGACGATACCGCACCCATCACGCTCAAATTCACTCGCCAAAGCCCAATAGAAATGGACATCAGCTGCTTTGCCTTAGACGCAGTGGGCAAGCTGATCAATGATGATTACATGGTTTTTTATAATCAGCCGACCTCACCATGCGGACAAATCAAGCTCACCCATTACGAGTCACAGCCAACGGCAAGTAAAGGCATCCAAGCCGAGTTTGAGGTGAGTTTATCCAAACTGGCTACTAATATAGACAGCTTGTTTTTTGTGTTATCAGCCGACACGCCGCTCAATCAAATTCAATCGTTAGAGATTGGTATTTGGCAACAATCGCAAAAAGCACTAGCAGCGTATCAAGCAGCAGACTTTGCCCAGCAGCAAGCCAGTATGCTCATGCAGCTTTATCGTAAGGGTGGCGTTTGGCGAGTCTCCAACGTCACGCAAGGCTTTAATGGTGGACTTGCCGCCATCGTGCAGCATTTCGGTGGTGACGTAGAAGAGAGTAGCCCGCAAGTACTCGAGACGACCGCAACGCCAGTGCAAGCAAAACCGTCGTTAGAAAAGGTCATGCTAGACAAAGCGCCAAAACTGGTCAATCTAGCCAAAAAAGCCACGATATCGCTTGAGAAACGCCAATTACAACAATTAACCGCAAAAGTAGCGTTGGTGTTAGATGCCTCAGGCTCAATGAATAGACAGTACAAAAAAGGCCGCGTGCAAGAGGTAGTCAACCGCATATTGCCATTGGCAGTGAACTTCGATGACGACCAAGCGCTAGACTGCTGGGCGTTTGCCCGAGATCCGCAGTATTTGGGCGAGATTGGACTGAGCAATTATGACGGTTTTATCAACAACGCTCATGGCGGCTGGCGCAAATGGGCACTTGGCCCGCGCATCAATAACGAAGCAGAGGTCATGAAAGCCGTGACGGAGTTTTACCAAAAGGACGGTTTAGACGTGCCTATCTACGTGCTATTTATCAGTGATGGCGGGGTGAATGACAATCGCGGTATCACGAGAGTCATGACGGAAGCCGCGAAACTGCCGATATTCTGGCAATTTGTGGGCTTGGGTGGTCGTGGTTATGGCATCCTAAAAAAACTAGACGACATGACAGGGCGCGTGATTGATAATTGCGACTTTTTTGAACTCGATGACTTGGATGATATCAGCGAAGAAGCGTTGTATGAAAACATGCTAGAAGAGTTTCCAATGTGGCTTAAAGAAGCCAAGCAACTTGGTATAGTCACTTCATTATAAAAGTATGACTGCGCTAACCTCAATATTCGATTACAGCTAAATAAAAAACCGCCACAGCAAATACGATGGCGGTTTTTTATTATTCAAAATATCTTAACTGCTAAAGTGCCTACAGCGCCCACAGCGATTGATACTGCTCATCGGTTAAGGTCACGATATCGATCTCGGCCAGCATCTCGCGCAGTTCTTCCCACTTACTTGCATCAGGTTTGATTGGCATGATCAATCTACCTAGCGTGTTATCAATGATGGCATCCATCAGCGTATCTGCTTCAGTTTTACTATAGTCATAATACATACGGTGGGCAGCGTCTGGATCATTTTTACACAGCTCAGTCATCTGGTTGGTCACTTGAATAAAGGTATCTATCGCGTCTTTTTTTGCACTATAGATATCCTCAGTCGTCAGAATCTCTAACGCTGAAAAGTTCGGATAAGGTGACAGATGCTGATCGATAAATTCAAAGTCCAACCCTTCATGAGTTGCCTCAACGCCCTCAAAGTTATAAAAGCATAGCCATGCAGCATCTAGGCTTGGGTCTTCTTGCAGATTTTTTATATGATAAAAGTCTTTTTGTACAAAGCTCACATTATCACGGCTGATACTAAAGCCGTTTTTCTTTGCATAGCGAGCCAATATCTCAAAGCCAATACGATTGGTTTTTTCCTCAGCAGCAGGGGTACAGATGCGGATAGGCTGATTGTTTTTGAACTTATCCATGCTAGCGCGCTGCATCAATATGCCGCCATCGGTCTCAAAAAAGCAGCCTAGTGCGCGTAGATTAGGCGCGTAATGCTCAAACAGATGGATAGGCTCATTGACATGCAGATCGATACTTTGGTTCTGTAATTCGGTAAAGCCATCATAATGGTCGTCTGGCTCGATAATGGTGATATCAAGCCCTGCTTGCTCATATGCGCCCGTGGTCACACCAGCGATAAAGGGCAGATGATCAGGGTTTAAAAACCATTCGAGGGTCAGAGTAAGTTTGGTGGTCGGTTGCATGGTTGTTTCCTTTTTAAGTATAGAAAACAATCAGACTGATACGATTAAGTAAAACAAGAAAGGCCAAATAAGAAAAGTGAAGCCTCGATGCTAACTGTCAGATGCTCGGCGTTTGATATGGTTATCATCACCAGTACATCATCTACAGACTGCTCTTATTTATAGACCTCTGAGGGCGTGTCATGCTTGTTTCCTACGTCAGTGCTAACTGCTTCAGGTTCACGGGTGTGTCTCAGCGATGATGTGAGCTGTGTCTACAGCGTTAAATCAAAGCACCCCGACAAGATTGATTGGTATTGCATTATTTTCGATCAGTACTGCTAATGAATCCGTACTGCTAATGGCTATTATCGATAGATACTGCGTCATCATAGACGACTTACGAGACGTGATGCAAGCATATCGGGAAAGACGATGGCAGGTGATGACTGGTGTTCGTTAACCGCTCTTTATAACAGTTCTCATTTGTGACGGGTTTTTATAAGTGCTTTCAATCGACGTGTTAATAGAAGAGTACAGCATTTATCATTGGTACTTACCCAATTACTAACCAAACATACCTATCAATAGCAAAAACCTTATATAAATAGTCTTGTGCGCAGACGGGCGATATTGCATGATTAGCCTTCTATGCCGCTGCTTACATAATAGGCGCTACTCTAGACAATCGACATTTGGCATAACTGACAACTTACACGACCGACAACTTATATGACCGATAATAAAAAAGCGTTCTATTACCGACCTAAGACTGATCAATCCAACAGCCCAATGCTGCGTTGGACCTTTGTGACGCTTGGTTGGCTGTTTTTTATCTTAGGTATTATCGGTATATTGTTGCCGGTGATGCCCACCGCGCCCTTTATCTTGCTAGCAGCAGGTTGCTGGGCGCGCAGTTCTCGACGTTTTCATTTTTGGTTGATTAATCATAAATACTTTGGCAAATTCGTCCGTGACTGGGAGGAGAATCATGCCGTTCCGCTTTATGCCAAGTGTTTAGCGACGGTTATGATGGCAGCATCAACAATTATGTTATTTTATCGTTTGCCTGCCGATATGATGTGGATGGCATGGGCGGTAGCCGCTGTCTGTAGTGGGGTAGCGATATATTTGTTCCGTTTACCAAATGCTTAAATCCGCTGCAATTTGCGCCAAAATCAGCCAATAAACGGCTCTGGTTACACGAAACATGAGATAAGACTTGCGATACTAGGATGTACCCCTTATAATACGCCCAAGCTTAAGAGCAGTTCTGCACCAAATCATTACCTCGTAGTATTAGTTATAATCCTTCGTTTTAATATTTATCGTTCAGTAGCTATTTGCAAGCGTTACCGGTCACTAGACCATTAATAAATTTAAAAGTAGGATTATACTATGTCAGACGTTCAAAAAGGTACAGTTAAGTGGTTCAACGAAGCTAAAGGCTTTGGTTTTATCGCTCCAGAAACTGGCGCAGACGTTTTTGCTCATTACAGCGAAATCACAGGTTCAGGTTTCAAAACTTTGGCTGAAGGCCAAGAAGTTGAGTTCACTGTAACTCAAGGCCAAAAAGGCCCACAAGCACATAACATCGTTGCTATCTAATTTGTCTTTATAGACAGATAGATGAATAGATGTAGAAAAGCGAACCTTCGGGTTCGTTTTTTTTCGTCTACGATTTAGCATTTAGAGACTTGGTATTTACAGCATTAGTGTTTAGAGCATTAGTACTTAAGAGATTGGTATTTAAGAGATTGGTATTAAAGTTAGTACTAGTCCAAGATTAAAGGTTTTAGCCAATCATATTAAATCAAATGACAGATGCAAAAAGGCCTCCGACTATAGATAGTTGGAGGCCTTTTATATTGTGCAGTGAAGTAAAAAGCTAAAAATCAACAGTCGAATTATTATATAAAGCTAATGCCGATATTAATCAGACCACCGCCTAGTATTAACCAGGCAAACATAATAGCACCTAAGATAAGCGGTCTAACGCCAGCTTGCTTGATCGCGCTTAGATGCGTGGTCAAACCTAGTGCAAACATAGCCATCGTCAGTAACACATCATCTAGCATCACCATACTGCGTACGATACTCTCAGACATCGGCACCCATGTATGTATCAACACAATGCCGATAAAGATAAACGCGAACCATGGCACTTTGACTTGTTTGACCCGAGTCATAAATGACGCTGTCTCGTTTTTATTGCTCTTATCTTCTATAGTGGCACTATCTACGGTACGCTCTTTGGTTAGCGCAAACGATAACACAAGCAGGAAAGGCGCGAGCATCATGACGCGTATCATCTTGGTCACGACCGCGGTATCACCAATCTCGGTATTGATTGCATTACCCGCGACTACGACTTGCGCTACTTCATGGACGGTTGAGCCAGTGTACATGCCGTACTGCTGGGCGCTTAGCCAAGGCTGTAACCAACCGAGATGATATAAAAAAGGATAAAGTAGCATTGCGATAGTGCCAAACACCACCACAGTTGCCACGGCGATAGTGACTTTATGAGCTTGCGCGTTGACCACTGGCTCTGCAGCAATAACGGCAGCAGCACCGCAAATACTTGCCCCTGAGCCAATCAAAATCACCGTTTCTTTATCGACTTTTAACCATCTAGTACCCAACCAATAGGTCAGTAAAAAAGTTGACGACAATACCAGTGCGTCAGTCATAATCGCTGGCATACCGACGCTCGCAACTTGCGTCATGGTCAGCTTAAACCCATAAAACATAATCGCGAGTCGCAATATCTGACCTTTTGCAAAGCAAACGCCACCGTTTAAACGTTCAGCGAATTTAGGATAGATGGTATTGCCCAAGATCATACCTAGCAAAATCGCTAGCGTTAAAGAGGATAGTCCAACGATACGGCCGTTTGACCAAGTGTCTAGACCAGTATTGAGCCATAAACAAAATAGACTGCCGATCAGAACAACTACCAATCCCGTTAAGTGACGGTGATTGGGGGTATAGTTGTGAACGGAGTTGCTGACTGATTGGACGAGTGTGTGCATGACGCGGCATCCTATTACTTATATTAAGATAAGTATAAGCTTATGAATAGACAGTATATGCCCGCTATATTTATAATAAAAACAGATTAATAAGATATAAACTATCGATTTTTTAGGTTAGAGTTTATGATAGAAGTCGATATACCGCGCATGAGCAGCAAAAAAGACAAACATCACGAATAAAACAGCGCAAAAACTGACATAAGGCAACATCAATATTATGAAAAAATCTGTGCAGGCAGTGCCAAAGATTACGCTTAAACAGCTTGCTGTTTTTGTCAGTATTTATCAGACAGGCAGCACCAGTCGCGCCAGTGAGGAGCTGCATTTATCGCAATCAGCGGTCAGTAGCGCACTGACAGAGCTGGAGTCTAGACTACAGATGCCGCTATTTGAGCGCGTCGGTCGCAGGCTTAATCAACACCCTAATGCCCATCCGATTTATATACAGGCACAGTCTATCTTGGGTCAGTCGCTCACGCTTGAGCATTATCATCAGTATCAAGCGGGACAGATTCATATCGGTGCCAGTACCACTATCGGCAACTATGTGCTGCCGTCATTGCTTGGCAAGCTATATGAGGTGCTACCCGATGCCAATGTCGATATGTATATTGCCAATACGCAAGAAGTGGTGAGCGAAATTGAGCAACTAAATATTGATATCGCGCTGGTAGAAGGAATGCCGCGTCCGGTAGATATGAAAGCCATTGAGCAGCGTGAGTGGCGCACTGATACGCTGATGATATTTGCCAAGCGTGATAGCAAGTGGCTAAAGAATGTGGCTACCTATAGCGAAGACGAGGACTGCTCTCAGCTGAGTATTAATCAGCTAGCGCAGTTGCCGTTACTGGTGCGTGAGGCAGGGTCAGGCACACGGCAGATTATCGATGAGCAACTGCTTAAGTATCTACCCAATGCAGAAGTGGTAAAGGCGATACACCAATCAGAGGCCATTAAGCACATGGTGAGTGCAGATATTGGTCTTGGTTGCCTATCACAGCATGTGATTGAGACGGAACTCGCGACAGGTGAGTTGATACAAGTAAATGTAGCGGGGATTGATCTATCACGCACATGGTGGCTGGTCTGGCATAAAGCCCGTCATCAAAGCCCCATTTGGCAAACCTTTATAGATATCATTCAACAGGACTAATTGAGATAACTTTCAAATTATTAGCCATAAAAAAGCGCAGCGTTGAAAGTTACGCTGCGCTTTTCTGTTTAGGTTATGCTCTAGATAACATAAGACAATCAAAGCATATTTTATGCTGAAACGGGCTTGTCCAGTCTCACGACAAAGCTGTCGCAAGGTACATTAGGTAAGATATTATCCGCAGTTGCGCCACTGATCCATGCAGCGATACCAGTACGCTTATGACGACCGATGACCAATAGATCGACATCGTGTTTATGACAGTAGCTAACGATACCTTCACTGCTAGAGATGGCAGTTGTGACTTCCGACGTTGCTGCATTTAGCTGATTGCGTTCAAGAAATTGCGCCAGTTTTGCACGTGCTTCTTGGCAGCGTTCATCATCAATCTCATCGTATAGGCTAGAGGCAGGCACCAGCTCATAGCCGAAGCCAACCATGGTGTCTTTGACAATATGCAAAACAGATAGCTTAGAGCCTGGACGGTTTTCGACGATGCGCTTGGCCTTTTGTGCGACTATATCTGCATCAGAGAGTAAGTCGGTGACCAGTAAAATATGTTCGTAACTCATAGCGTCTTCCTCATGTCAGATAGTATTTACTATAGCACTACTCTAGGGCGCTGTTAAGTAAAGCTTGTCGTCTTTAGCAGCGAATTGGAGCAATGCCAATTATTCCGAGACAGGCTGATCAAGCTTCACCACTAAGCTGTCGCAAGGGACATTTGGCAAGATACTATCGGCAGTAGCTCCAACCAACCAAGCGGCGATACCATGGCGCTCATGACGTCCAATGATAAGTAAATCGACGTCTTTTTCACGGCAGTAATTAATGATACCTTTGCTATTAGAGATGGCAGCGGTAACCTCAGAGTTGATTGCTTCCAGCTCATTACGTGCCAAAAATTGCGCCAGCTTAGCCCGTGCTTCTTGCCACTTTTCACTATCGACATCACCCGAGAGGCTAGAGGCAGGCACGAGCTCGTAACCGAAGCGCACCATGTCATCCTTGACTATATGCAAGACGGACAGTCTGGCTTCAGGAGAGCCTGCGAGGATACGCTTGGTTTTTAGCGCCACTTTGTCCGCATCGGATAGTAAGTCAGTGACCAGTAAAACGTGTTGGTAGCTCATAAGATACTCCACTCCTGTTAATAGTTAACTTTATAGTAGCAGTGCAAATCACCTTTGTTAAGCGATAAATCCATAATAAAATTGTGGATATTAATGAAATTGCAACTATAAGGCTTTAATAGTTAAAGTTGATAGCCGCGTAGATTATGTGGTGGATTATTGCATAGCTGCTGCCTTGACTTATCCATGTCGTAGCCCCACTAATAGCGCTAAGCCAACTCTTTTTTAGCCAATTTATTACTCTATTTTCCCTGACAGTCAGGGCACTATACGCATGATAAGCGATAAGGATAACTATGACGGACACGCCATTTACTGCTGATTTAACCTTGCATCCAGCATTTGAGCTGATTGAGCATCGCCATATTGAGGCGCTATCGATGGATGTGCTGATCAGTCAGCATGTAAAAACAGGAGCGATGCATTATCATTTGGTACACCCAAGTGATGAAAATGCGTTTTTGGTCGGTTTTCGCACCCAGCCAATGGACTCAAAAGGCGAGGCGCATGTCTTAGAGCACGTGGCATTATGTGGTTCGAACAAGTTTCCAGTACGTGATCCGTTTTTCTCAATGATTAAACGTTCGCTCAATACCTTTATGAATGCGATGACCGCCGCTGATTGGACGGCCTATCCGTATGCGACGCAAAACAAAAACGACTATTTTAACTTGCTCGCTGTGTATCTTGATGCGTCGTTTTTCCCAAATATCCATCCGCTCGATTTTGCTCAAGAAGGCATTCGCGTGGAGCTTGACGAAAATGATAAGCCGCAGTTTAAAGGTATCGTTTTTAATGAAATGAAAGGCGCGATGAGTGGCGAGATTGATCAGCTATATCATACGGTTGCTCATCATCTGTTCCCAACGACGACCTATCATTATAATTCAGGTGGCGATCCTGCCGATATTCCTGACTTGACGCACACTGAGCTGACCGAGTTTCATCAAAGCCATTATCATCCGTCAAACAGTGTCATCATGAGCTTCGGTAATATTCCTGTTGCTGAAACACAAGCCAAAATTCATGACGATGCATTGACTCAATTTGAAGCGGGCAAAAAGCACGTATCGCGTCCAGAGCAGCGCTTATCTGCACCAATCAGTGCGGTAGATACTTATACGGCTGACGAAGCGGGCCCAGATCAGACGCATCACGTGGTTGCTTGGTTGCTACCATCGATCACCGATCCTAAGCAGCGCTTAGCATTGCGTCTATTAGAAGGCGTGCTGATTGAGCATGCAGGCTCGCCATTGCGTGCTTATCTTGATAGTCATCCACTGGGTAAAGCACCAAGTCCGCTATTGGGACTTGATGACAGTCATTACGAAATGGTCTTTTATACGGGACTGCGCGGCTCCAACCCTGAGCACGCCGAAGCGGTAGAGCAGGGTATTATCGACTTGCTGACCGAAGTGGCCAATTCACCAGTCGATGACGAAACCATCGAAACTATTCTGCACCAGATCGAGATTGATCAGCGTCACATTGGCGGTGATAGCATTCCTTATGGTCTGAACCTCATGCTGGAGGGCTTTAGTACCGCTATTCATGACGGCAATCCTATCGACGTGTGGGAAGTAGACGAGCATCTACAGTGGCTACGTGAGCAAGTCGTCGATCCGCAGTGGCTACCGAACTTGATTAAAACGCATCTATTGGACAATCAGCATCGTGTACGCGTAACGATGACGCCTGATAGCGAAAAAACAGCCCGTTTGGCAGCAGCTGAGCGGACTCGTTTGGATACTATCGCGATGGATTTGACTGCTGATGACAAAGCTATCTTGAAGCAACAAGCCTTAGATTTGGCTGCACGTCAAGCTGCGCCAGATGATTTAAGCTTATTACCAAAAGTAGGTCTAGAAGACGTACCAACGGATATCAGCTTTAAAGAAGGCACGCAAAAGCAGGTGCGTTTGAGCGGGCAAGACAGCACGCTATTTGAGTATGAAGCGGGCACTAATGGTATTTATTACTATCAAGTGATTGTCCCACTCACTGAAGCAATTGGTAATGCGAGCGCAGATGAGCTACCAGTCAATGATGTAATCAATCATCCATTGTTGCCTATTTATTTAAGTCTATTGTCTGAGCTAGGTACTGACTCGCTTAGTGCTCATGAGATGCAAGCTAAGCAAGCAGCGCATTCTTCTGGTGTGACCGCTCGTATTAGCCAGCGTACCAACGTCGATGATAGCCAAGCAATTAGCAGCTACTTTGTGGTGGCAACGCGTGCGCTAAATCGTAAGCCTGAAGCGATTGATTTGCTCAAGGAAGTGATGGAACACAGTATCTTCTCTGAGCATGACCGTATCAAAGAAATCTTGCAGCAGCGTCAAGCAGGTTGGCAGTCAAATCTAGCAGGATCTGGTCATTCATACGCGATGCAAACGGCCAGTCGTGGTATGAGTCGCCAAGCGCAGTTGGAATATGTGCGCAGCGGTCTACCGGCATTGAACGCACTTAAAGACTTCTTAGCACATGCTAGTACAGATGATACTCAGTGGGATCAGTTGGCTACGAGCTTGATGGATTTACATCAACGTCTGATCAGTTTGCCTAAGCATGCCGTTATTATCTGTGAAGCAGAGCAAACCAAACGCTTGAGTAGCTTAATCGTTGATAGCTGGAAAGACAGCCAAGCGACGACCGCTTCTAATGATCTAACGAACGCAGCAGCAAATATCCCAAGTGAGTTTGCAAACCTGCAATTAGATACTGCGTTAAATGGTGCGACTGATGCGGGTAAAACGTTAGAGAGTGGCGACGATGTTAAAAACGACGTGCTAGATGTTGCAGATTTAGCATGGTTAGTACCAACCAATGTCTATCATAATGCCAGTGCTTATACCGTGCCAGCTGCTGACCATCCTGATACCGCTGCATTAATGGTATTAGCGCCTTACTTACGTAACGGTTATTTGCACAGTGCGATTCGTGAGCGCGGCGGTGCCTATGGTGGCGGTGCAGGTTACGATGCCAACGCTTGTGCCTTTAAATTCTTTAGCTATCGTGATCCACAGTGCGCTGAGACCTTTGCTCACTTTGACGCCAGTATTGAGTGGTTATTAAACGAGCCACAGACCGATGAGCAATTGGAAGAAGCTATCTTAGGTATTATCTCGGGTATGGATAAGCCGGGCTCTCCTGCAGGCGAAGCAATCAAAGCCTGCTTTGCAAACCTGCATCATCGCGGTGTTGACTGGCAGCGTAAAATGCGTGCGTCGATATTAGCCGTCACGGTTGCTGATTTGCAGCGCGTTGCCAAACAATATCTGCAAGGGCAAAAGCATGTACGCGCGGTGCTAGCGCCTTACGACAAAGAAGAGACGGTAAAAGGTCTTGGTTTTGAGGTTTGTAGAATTAAGAGCTAAGACGATTAGGTTTGTTATTGATTAAAAGTTAAGCACAAAAAAGCCAAGCATCATGCTTGGCTTTTTGCGGTTAGGTAATTGACTAATATCGCTTGATACTCAAATCTTTGCCAATTTTGTCTTGATGAATCGGAAATTCTGACAACTCGTTATACTGCTTACGATCAGCAAAGTAACTTTTTAGAGTACGGCGAATGGCTTCAAACGCCAGTGTATCCCATGGGATATCTTCTTCGCTAAACAGTGCACAGTCGAGACTTTCTGAGCCAATACCATACGCGCCATCTTTTAGATCGGCTAGATAAATAGAGTAGATCTGCCCAATATCTGGCAAGTCATAAATGCAGTATAGATGCGGATTCAGTACGATGGCATCAGCCTCTTCATAGCTCTCGCGTGCTGCGCCTTCAGCCATGGTCTCGCCATTTTCCATAAAACCTGCAGGTATCGTCCATAGCCCATACTGTGGCTCAATGGCACGGCGGCAGAGTAGTACTCTATTTTCATGTACCACCAGAGAACCACAGATAACTTTTGGGTTTTCGTAGTGGATATAGTGGCAATTGGGGCATACCAAACGCGGCATATTGTCCGTAGGTGGGATTTTTCGTTCTGCTTCATGACCGCATTGGAGGCAATAGCGCATATCAACTACCTTGTTATAAAAGTTATTGTGTATGATGTTTTTTATAGGTTATAAGACCTATATTCTGAAGTGCTGCTGTCATCGTTTCGAGATAAGTTAGACATAAGGATGATGAGACAAGTACTACGATCCGTAGACCTGACAATAAATCTAACTTAAATGCATCTAACTTAAATGCATCTGACTTATAGAAGATCGACTATATAAGATATTATTCTAAAGAGCAGCTATCGTCTTAAGATAGCACATATTATCGACGGACAGAATCACGATAACAGTAACGCATCATTTCGCATATAGGCTGACTGTTATTGGTTAACAGGGCATTTATTGAGCATTGGTAAGCAATGAATCAGTCACATAAATAGCATGCAGCAACTATTATATTGCGCTAGTCTAGTGAGTGTTCAGTAATTATTAATGTTAAAGCCGCTAATAAATCGAGCGGTCGAAAACAATAGATAGATAGATTGTTGGTTTTATTTACTAGTCACGATTTTAATAATAGAAAATAAGAAAGATGTTGGTGATACCGCTTAATAACGATAAAAATATAGGGCAATTATAATGTTATTCCCACCGGAGGCTGTGAGCTTCGATAACCTGTCAGTTGCTGTACCTACTTTTATTCGTCATCCGACGCTTCGTCAATTAGCCGAGCGAGTGCAACATGAGACCTTAAATGCACTGACAAGTCCGGCGATGTACGAGGCTCATAATGCCTCTTATAGTAGCCGTGTGTTAGACAGCCTATATCAGACACCAATTGCTGATGCATCAATACTGGTCGCTATTACTCATGAGCGCAGGCCTAAATTATTATTAACACGCCGCGCCGCCCACATGAACAGTCATGCGGGTGAAGTGTCTTGTGTGGGTGGTAAACATGATCGAGGCGATGGCAATAATGTCGTTACCGCATTGCGTGAAGCCTGCGAAGAAACAGCACTACCACCTAATAAAGTCCAGTTGCTTGGTCAGTTACCGATCCAAACTTCAAAAAGTGGTATGAGCGTACGCCCAATCGTGGCGCTTATTGCCCCAGGCCTGGTACTCGTACCTGAAGCGGGAGAAATATCACGTATCTTTTGGGCAGATTTAGAGTCATTAGTCACTCAACCAACGGTAGAGTATGAAATTGAGTATAAAATGCAAGAGCAAATGGCTACCATACTAACACCTAGCTGGCAGGTCGATGGTGAGACAGTATGGGGGCTAACAGGACGGGTAATTGCTAACCTATTAGAAACAGGGTTTGATCGACAGCTCGAATGGTATTACCGCGTAGAAAACAAACGCTGAGAAATGTCATCTACTTATAATATAGTCGATGCAATTTAAAAGTAGTACAAGGCAACCGAGTGTAGATGTATATGTAATACTTCAAGGGAGGTTAACGCAGTAATGCTTTTATAGTGGAATGACTAGGATCATCTATTTATAATAATCATCGTTCTTTTTCAGCCACCAGTTCATATTATCTTGGCGCTTGGCACGGAATGCTTCTAGCTTATGGGCTACGGACACATTATGCTGCCGTGCAGTATCGAGCGCAAAAAGAATCGGTACTGAAGACAACACGCCAAAGCGTATCTTCGATTTTGGTAAGTCCAGCCCATCGCCTATATCATCACCAACTAAGGTACGGGTGACACTTGCGTTGACCATTTCAACGAAACGTCCACGGCGATTGTCTTCACCCATCAGCTGACGCGGCAAATCATGCAATGCTTTTGCCAGTGGCTGACCCATCTTAAAGTCTAGCTGCTGTATCGATAGATAGGTATAGAGCCATTCCCAACACGCGGCCTCATCTTTTGGTAAACGGTCTAGATCAACACCCATCCAATAACTGGCAAGATTCCATAGATGCAAGATACCTTCGGCTTCTTCTGTACTAATACGTGCGCCCAGTAGTCGTAGACCGCGCATAATCAGTAACGAGAACTGTAAATGGGTGGCAATCATATCGGTTTGATTGATAGGGATGCCCCAATAATCAGTATTCCAACTGCCGTCAGGGTTATGATGTTGCTCGGCGTTTGGTATCACACCTGTAGCAGCACTGCCTTTCCCTTTGAGTAAGTTTTGCCGTACCAAGGTATGTATCTGACGTACTTGGATCGATTGTCGCCAGCCCTCAGAGCCAATAGCCAATACTTGCTCGATAGGTTTATTTTGATTAACTGCACTCATATTAGATGAGGGATGTTCAGACACAGCCAAGATATAGGCATAAGTACGCATCAGTCGCGGTAGCGCATCATGCATCAGTGCGCCCGTCTGAATAAGCGGTAACGAGAGAGCAGGAATGCTATAGCCTGCCATCAGAGCAACATTACGCAGTAGCCAAATGAGCATGAGTGGATAGCGCCGATAGGCAACCGCGCCTATCTGAGCAAGCTTCGGGTCGAACCAATCAGGATGGCTGCTAAATTGCTCAGTGAGCGCGCTAAATGATGGATTGGTTGCAAGGTCTTTGTTTACAAGATAATTGCTTGCAGAATTATTGTTTGAACTATCGCCAAGAATAATATGCTGTAAGGGCTTTGCAAATTTTATGTTCTGAGCGGCTAACGCGTCTGCGAGTGGATCGCCAATATCATAACCTGTCACTATCTCATCAAGTAGAGCAGGCGAGATCGTAAAGTCTTTTGGTAATAGATAACGTTTAATGCGTTTTAAAACCTGCAAATCGCTATGGTCATCGATAGCAGTGGTACGCCCATGACGCTGATAAGCGTTCGATGATTGAGCATTCGATGATTGAAAGTCAGGTTTGTCAGTTGGAGTACTTGCCGTATTGATGATTTTCTTATCCATAGTTATCAAGTACCATTTTCAGAGTTAAAGCGTGCCTTAGAGCGTAAAACTTGCATTGCGTTAGCTTCGCACCCCAGTTATTCATAAAAATTACTGGATTGGTTCAATGAATCCAATTGCTGCTGTGTTGTTCGGATACGGCGTTTGATATCACGAATCTCATCAGATAGAGATAGCAGCCGTGCACGGGCTTCTTTTTCATTAGCAAAGTCTAGCATGTCACCATTTTCTAGCTTATCGAATTCTGATTGGTAAGTACCTAAGAGGTGATTGTCTTTGTCTAATTGACTGTCTAAGGCGTAATAATCTAGCCCTTTTTGATTAGCCACTTGCAACGTATTGGCCATAGTAATAGGGCAAACATTGTTTAAATGACGACCACGTCTGCCAATGTTATAGGCATTATTGATGGTGCAGTATTGTTGCAGACCAAGTTTACGACCGCGCTCCCATGCTTGGTAGTCAGGGGCGACGCTAGCTTTGGCACAGGCTTTTGTATGAGATGCTAAGCGATCTGAATGGTAACCTGCCACGCCATCGTTATAGCCGATAGCCTGCCAGTCACCGACGAGACATTCTTGCTTGGAGAGTGTTGCACAGCCTGCTAGCAGGTAGATACTACCGAACACAGATAACCCTAATGCCAGTTGACGTACAACGCGGTGTATAGGTCGGTACATGGTTAGCTCCGATAGCTGTGATAACGATAATAACTATAAACACAAATAAATGATGCAATCAATCACGTTATATAGTCTTGTCATTGATTGCTAGGTCACTTATAAATATCTCGATAACGCATATATAAATAAAATAGAGCATCTTATAAGTGGTGGTGTGTCTTAGTAGTACCATTATAAACTGCTCTACATCCCACAGCATTCATCAATCATTAATGCGGGCGAGTCAAATCGACCGATGTACCGCTAGCATTGTCTTTCAAGCTTATTTTCAGCATGATATAACCTGCGATACCAGAGACGATTGAACCCATGATAATACCTAAGCGCTCATCAAACATAGTGGTGTCGCCAGCGAACGCCAAACCACCGATGAACAAGCTCATGGTAAAACCAACACCGCACAATAGAGCTGCGCCGTAAATTTGCTTATAGTCCATACCTTTTGGCATGGTTGAGATACCAAGCTTAAAGATTAACCAGCACATAAACATGACGCCTAACTGCTTACCAATAAACAAACCAGCGGCAATACCTAGCGGTACTGAGTGGAATAACTCAGCAAAACCTGCGCCTTCGAGCGAGATACCCGAGTTGGCAAAAGCAAAGATTGGCAAAATACCAAAAGCGACGGTATTGTGTAGATCATGCTCTAGCTCTTCAAGCGGAGAGTGCTCAGGATCAGTACGGTCGAACATTGGGATAAACAGTGCTAGTACCACACCTGCCAATGTTGCATGGATACCGGACTTGAGTACGGCAATCCACATGATCAGACCGATGAGTAGATATGGTGTGATATTGGTGACGTTACGGCGATTAAGAACATATAAGAACGGCAAACATAGACCAGCTACTGCCAATGATTCTAGCGACAACTCACTGGTGTAAAATAAAGCGATAATCAGAATCGCACCAATGTCATCAAAGATAGCAATAGATACCAAAAAGACTTTTAAAGAGTTGGGTACACGATTACCTAAGAGACTCAAAATACCGAGTGCAAAGGCAATATCTGTAGCCGCAGGAATGGCCCAACCTTTCCAAAACTCAGGCTCATTGTAGTTAAAGAGCAGATAGACAATCGCTGGCATAATCATGCCGCCAAGTGCAGCACCTGCTGGCAGTATTATCTGCTTGACGTTGGACAGCTCGCCAATCAGTACTTCACGCTTAAGCTCCAGTCCAACCAAGAAAAAGAAAACCGCCATCAGACCATCGTTGATCCAGTGATGAGCGTCTTTGGCAATCGCAAACTCGCCAATCTGAATGGCAACTGGTGCATGAATAAAACCTTCATACCAAACATTAAGAGGGGAGTTGGCAATGATCATTGCAGCAATGGCAGCCAATGCTAAGACGATACCGCCTGCTGCCTCAAATTCAAAAAATGCTTTAATCCTTCGTATTGCCATATCATCCTCATTCGCTAAATACAATTTACTAAATAACCTCAAATATCTATCAATGTCTGCGCTACCTATAATGTGGAGGTAGCAAATAGACAGAAACAGTTTCTCATACTCTTATCAATATAGACAACAAAATACGTTGAGCCAGTGCCAACGGTCTACTTTTTTATATTCACAATAGCAATATTATAAAGAGGATTTGACGAGCACAATAGTTGTAAGTCGTTACATCTTTTTAATAAGTCGCTATTTGGCTGAGCATATTCGGAACGTTATTAGACAAATTTAGCAGACTTTGTTACGTTTTTGGCTTTTTTTACGGTTTTATCTTTATAATGAGCAGCGCTGTGCGATGTGTCATTATTTCTTTTGCTAGCACTGGTAAGCTGTCAGCTTATCGATAACGATATTTTAGCCTTATCTCAAAACTCCTTTTCTCTTCTTATCATATTTTGCAGGTCAGTGTCATGGACTTAACTTTCTCGTTAGAGATTATTTTAATGCTTACTGCGGTGGCCGCATTGGCAGGATTTATTGATGCTATCGCTGGCGGCGGTGGATTATTGACCATCCCTGCCATGCTACTGGCCAACATCCCACCAGTATTGACGCTTGGTACCAACAAACTGCAAGCGGCATCAGGCGCCCTAGCGGCGTCTATTACTATGATTAGAAAAGGGGTCGTCAAACCACAACGTATCAAAGTAGCTATCATCGCTGCTTTTATTGGTTCTGTTATTGGCACCATCGCTGTACAGATGTCACCACCTGACTTGCTCGAAAAGATAATTCCATTTTTAATCGCGGCTATCGGTATCTATACATTATTTGCCCCTAGATTGGGTGAAGTAGAAGCTGCACCGCGTATCTCAGAGGGCAAATGGCAAAAAGTCGTGGCACCGTTGATTGGTTTTTATGATGGTTATATCGGTCCAGGTACTGGGATGTTTTTTGCGCTTGGCAATGTAGCATTACGTGGTCGTCAAATTATCGAAGCAACAGGCGCGGCAAAAGTATTGAACTTATCGACCAATATTGGCTCGCTAATTTTCTTTATTTTGGGTGGCAACGTACTGTGGAAAGTGGGGCTAGCGATGATGGTCGGACAAACCATCGGTGCCTATTTCGGCTCACATATGGTGGTTAAAGGCGGTAGCAAATTGATTCGTCCAGTAATTGTATTGGTCTGTCTGGCGATGTTGACCAAGTACGTGTTTGGCTAATTAGTTGTTGATAGAACCGTATCAACCATTATTATTTACTGGTTATTGATCATAAAAAAACCTCAGCCAACTTGACTGAGGTTTTTTATTTTATGCACTTCTCTCTCGCAAGCGTGGGTTAGCGGCGACGATCAACATCATCGTATTCACTACCCATGATGCCATCGCTAAAGACTTCAGAGAACTCACGCTCATTGTCTTCATCGATATGACCATCAAATACGTCTTTTGCACCAGCGTTAGGATCGTTGTAAATAGCCAGATCCATTTTGCCTTCTGATTTTGCCACGATAGTAGTAACAGCAGCGTCACCACCGACGTTTACAGCAGTACGTAACATATCAAGGATACGATCCACACCCAAGATTAGACCGATACCTTCGATTGGCAGACCCACTTGAGCAAATACCATAGACAGCATGATTAGACCAACACCAGGTACACCAGCCGTACCAACAGATGCCAGTACTGACATCAAGATGACGGTTAAATATTCGGTCACGCCCAAATCAATGCCGTAAATGTTGGCAATAAAGATGGTCGCAGTACCCTGCATGATAGCCGTACCATCCATATTGATGGTAGCACCAAAAGGAACAGTGAACGACGCAACTGAGTTGTTTACACCCATACGCTTGGTAACCGTACGCAAGGTAATAGGAATCGTCGCGTTCGAGCTTGAGGTACTAAAAGCAAAGATCTGTACTTCACGCATTTTTGCCAAGAACGTCTTGATAGACAAGCCTGAAGAGACCTTAAGTACAATCATCATAGTGACAAAGAAGTGGAAGGCCAATGAACCGACCAATACCGCGACATAACCCAGTAGTGACCAAATCAAGTCTAAACCTAGCTCTGCCATTGCTTTGGTCAATAGCGCAAATACACCATATGGTGCAAGGTTCATAATGATCGTGACCATCTTTAAGATAACTTCGTTGATCAGCTCTAGGCTCTGCACTAAGCCTTTGGCAGGTTTACCGACCATCAAGATACTGACACCGATCAAAATAGCAAAGAAGATGATCGATAACATATCGCCATTTGCCATCGCGCTGATGGGGTTCGATGGGATAATGTTAGAGAACACATCAAGTAGAGGCGGCGCTGACGCTGCTTCAAACTCGGCTTCCGTTCCGATATTCATGCCTTTACCGATACCGAATAGCGAGCCAAGACCAATCGCAGTCGCAATAGCGAGTGCAGTGGTTATCATATAAATAATGAACGTTTTGGTACCAATACGTCCAAGTAGGCGAATATCACCAATACCGCATACACCGCAAATCAGTGAGATAAGCACCAAAGGTACGACCAACATTTTTAGCGAGTTGACAAATAGTTTACCAACAATGGCAAGGAAGCCATTGGTAATATAAGTATTAACAAAGCCACCTTCGCCGTTCAATCCTGAGTAGTTTAGAAATAGGCCCAGTCCAATACCGAGCACCATGGCAACAATGATCTTGCCCGTCAGTCCCAAATTCTTCCACATAATTCATATCCTTTGTGTGCATAACAGCTTTATAGTAAGGGTTCGTTAGCCAACATGATTGTACTTATCAGCCTTACTACAAAGCTTGTTATGACTATTAAGTTCCCGTGATTGTCGCTCGATGTCACATTTTCGTGGACAATATAAAAGAATAGCTAAGGGCACTGCAAGATTTTTTTCTGATTTTATTCTAAATGTACATTCCTCGTTACAACTATGTGCCCATAATATAGTCAATATTTATTCTAAACGGTTTGTTTCCCATATGAAACAAAATATTCATGAAAGAGTTTTTAGGGTAAGCGAATATGTCAAACTATTGATATTGAACCATTGATTTCAAGTTATCGAAATGGAAACAAGAGGATAAGACTCATATGATTAATTAAGCTCAGAATTTCCAATAGACCAAAAAAAGCCAGACTATCGTTTATAGATAGTCTGGCTAATAAAAAGTGAAAGTTTTACTATAAAATCTAATAATACTGAGTTTCTAATAGCAATATTAAAAACAGAATAGACCATTAAACCTTATCGTTTTCTTCGCGTGACAAAGGAGATTGGCGCTCTAAAGGTTTGATATCATTATCACTTACTTCATTGTTGATCTCGTCAGGTGGTGCAATATGACGATTATGATTATTACCCATACGCTCGTTAAGATGTGATTCAGCATCACGATGTCGATGATCGAGTGCCTTTATCTCAGGCTTTGACTCTTCAAAATCTGTCTGCGAATTTACTTCTTTGACAGTATCTTGCTCACTGACCAACTCTACATCGCCATCACTTTCATAACCATGATTAGGATTGGCATCGCCAGTATGATTGTCTGTGTTTGCAGGACTGTCTAGATCGTTAATAGTTGGTTCGTTAGTGGCTAGCTCATCAACGGCAGATGCATCGGTATCCACAGCGATACCATTTTTACTCTGCGCTTGTCTTTTTAGCTGTGCGTAATCAGTCAGTTGGTGAACTGCATTTTCAAGCGCATGCGGATTGTCACGTTCTAGCGCTTCCGATAGATGCTCGTCAAACGTATCAGTCAATAATGAATCAAAACGCATGGCGTTATATTGAATCAGAACTTCTGCCTCTTCTTCGGTAATGCCACCATTTTGACTAGCGTGTACCACATGGTCTTCAAAGGTTAGACCTTCAAAGCTGTCTTGATGCTCTGCCTTTTTGAACTTCTGCCACAACGGTTCGATTTCGACCAACGTCTGATAAGCATGTTCCATACGACCAGTTACATCGTCTGCATCGGTATTGTAATAAACCATGGTTTTTAGATAATCGCGGAACGGGTTGGCTGCAAAATCATCCATGAAAGTATCACCTAATTGGCGTTTTAGCTCATCGCTTGCTAGGGTGAAGATACGTCCACTTGGGAAAGTCACAAAGCTAACCACATTTGCTGCCATACGATTCGGGAAGTTAGCGAAGAATGACACAAAGGCTTCTTGAATTGTATACAAGCTGTTTTGTAGCGCAACTTCGGCATGTAAGCGCTCAGACTCTGATTTACTACCATGTTCATAGAACTGCAAAATAGCAGTCGCAATAAATAGATGACTATGAATATCTGCTAAACGACCAGAGAGCATCTCTTTACGCTTTAAGTCCCCTGCTAGTAGTCCTAATGCCATATCAGCAGTTAGGGCAAAGCTCGCACTTAAACGGTTAATATGTTTGTAATAGGGGCGGGTAAAGGCATCTGCGAAACTCGGAGCCTTATCGCTACCACCGATATAACCTGCGACAAAAGCTTTGGCGCCACGGTTAAACGTGTAACCTAAATGCTTGAAGAAAAGGGTATCAAATTTTTCAGTGGCAGCCGCTTTATCTTCGCTTTGTAGTAATTGAAGCTCGTCGAATAAATAAGGATGGCAACGCATCGCACCTTGACCAAAGATCATGAGTGAGCGGGTCAAAATGTTGGCGCCTTCTACCGTGATAGAGACAGGAATCGCCTGATAAGGTGTCGCTAAGAAATTACGCGGACCCATTTGCACAGCACGACCACCGACCACATCCATACCGTCGTTGACGACACTACGCATGGTTTCAGTTGCATAGTATTTTGCCATGGCCGTCATGACTGAGGGCGTGCCACCTTGGTTTAATCCGCAAGTGACCAAATGTCGGAACGCTTCTAACATATAAGTGTTACTCGCCATACGGCTAGTAGCATCCTGTACACCTTCGAATTTACCTACTGATATCTTGAACTGTTCGCGAACTTTTGCAAATGCGCCGACAGATAGGTAAGTCATTTCACTGGCCGATGTCGATAGAGCTGGCAGAGAGATACCACGTCCAACGCCCAAGCATTCCATTAGCATACGCCAGCCGCGACCAGCATTTTCGACGCCACCAATGATGTAATCCAATGGGATAAAGACGTCTTTACCATCGACCGTACCATTCATAAACGGTGAGCCGATTGGATTGTGACGTGGTCCTGTTACGACACCTTCGTGGTTAGCTGGAACGAGGGCACAGGTAATGCCGTAATCGGTCTTTTCAGGATTACCAAGCAGACCTTCAGGATCGTGCATTTTGAATGCTAAACCAACAACAGTGGCAACAGGTGCTAGGGTAATCCAGCGCTTAGAGAAGTTCATGCGTAAGCCAAGCACTTGCTCGCCTTCGTGCATACCGTAGCAGACTACACCTGTATCAGGAATGGCACCTGCATCAGAGCCCGCTTCGGGCCCAGTTAAACCAAAGCAAGGCACTTCATCACCTTTCGCAAGACCTGGCAACCAGCGCTGCTTTTGCTCGTCCGTACCATAATGCATCAGTAGCTCACCAGGGCCGAGCGAGTTGGGAACCATACAGGTCACAGCGGCAGTTGGCGAGCGCGAAGCGATTTTACTCATTACACGGCTTTGCGCATAAGAGCTAAATTCTAAGCCGCCAAATTCTTTTGGAATGATTAAACCTAAGAAACCATTACTTTTGATGAATTGCCATGCTTCAGGTGATAAATCTTTATCTTTATGTTGGATTTGCCATTCATCGAGCATGGCACATAAGGTCTCTACTTCATTATCGATGAAACTCTGCTCTTCTTCTGAGAGCTGCGGATAAGGATAATTGGCAAAGGTATCCCAGTTTGGCGCACCCATAAACAGCTCTTTTTCCCACCAACTAGTACCTGCATCAAGCGCTTCACGCTCCGTATCACTCATACTCGGCATCGCACCGCCTAGCGTCTTATAAACAGGCTTAGTGATTAACGATTGGCGAAGCGGTGCAACGAGTAAGACCAAGCACAGTAGTGCCATTGGTATACCCAAAATGAGCGACCATGGGCTGATAATTGCGGTGACGATAACCGTAATCAGGGCGACGATGCTACCGGTGACCCGTGATAAGGACAACAAAAAGATGGCCAAGACCACGGCTAACTGAATGATGACTGCCAAAATAAACAAGCCAATTGCCATGACTATCTCCTTTAAAGCGCTGAATAAAAAATGCGAAAAGTACGTGAGTGAAAGAGCTAACTATAATTATTTTTCGTCTTGCCATTCACTGTCTTACAAGTAAATCGAATGATTCTTTAATTACTAAATCCTTGGTTCTAAGTCTCTTAAGTATTAGTATTAACGGTCTAGTAAGTAATTGACAAATAAATGACAAGAATGGCTACTAATATGAAACAGTTGTCGATAACTATCAAGAGCCAAAATGCTACGCTCTGTCGATGATATGTATCAAACATAATTGTTTGCAGGTTTTCCAAACAGACACGTGGGCTACATAGCTAGCCATTATCGAAAACTAGCTAAAAAGTTAGCCAAAAGGGGCAAGGCAGCTTTCGGCATAAGACAAAGTGTCGTTACGTCCGACGATGATGTGATCGACAAGCGAGATATCTAACAGGTCACAGGCTTTTTTTAGCTCATAGGTCAGTAAGTTATCTGCCGTCGATGGTTTGGCATCGGTATGAGGATGATTATGCGCGATAATAAGTTGGCTAGCAGCGTGGCTTAGCGCATGTCGAAGTACGTGCTTGATGCAGACCGAGCATGATGAGATGCCACCCGTAAATAGTATCTCGAAGTTTAAAAGGTTTAGGGCATTGTCCAGACAAAGAACGGCAAATACTTCACGGTGCTCGCCGCGCAACTGGGTGCTGATATAGTCTTTGACTGCTTGTGAACGTCCTAGTGCTTGCCCAGTTTTGAGTTGGCTGTCCAGATAGCGCGTACCCATCTCAAGTGAAGCTAATATTTGGGCGTACTTTGCAGGTCCCATACCATGGCAGGCAAGAACCGTCTTTTGAGGGGCGGCTAATAGCTCGGCTAAGCTACCAAACTGATCAATCAAATGCCGCGCTAACTCAATCGCTGATTGAGACTGAGTACCGGTGCGCAAAAATATGGCCAGTATCTCGGCATCAGACAAATGAGCTGCACCAAACTTTAAAAGTTTTTCGCGTGGCCTGTCATCCTCATGCCAGTCTTTGATCGCCATTGTCACTCCTTGAAAATGGGTTGATACTCGTTATCTGAGATAGATACGGAAAATCTTACCCAATTTATCTCATAATTGTTACTATAAGCGCAATTTTATCTTTTCACTTTTTTGTTGATGCCACGCTTATGTCCAATATTGTGCTTGCTATTACTGGCGGTATCGCCGCTTATAAATCTGCTATATTTGCTCGCTTGTTAGTCAAGGCAGGCTTTGATGTGCGCGTTATCATGACGACGGGTGCACAAGCATTTATCACGCCGCTGACTCTACAAGCGTTGACGGGTAACGAGGTGCATGTCTCGTTGCTCGATGAGCAAGCCGAGGCAGGCATGGGGCATATTGAGCTGGCCAAGTGGGCCGACTTAATCGTGATTGCACCAGCTTCAGCCAATACATTGGCGCGTCTGGCCATGGGTATGGCTGATGATCTATTGACCACAGTGTGTCTGGCCACTACAGCGCCCGTCATTATTGCTCCTGCCATGAATCAGCAGATGTGGGCGCATCCAGCAGTCAATCTAAACGTGCAAACATTGCGCGATATGAATTATCAAATTATCCAGCCAGCTAGCGGTGAGCAAGCATGCGGTGATGTCGGAGCAGGACGATTGCCTGAGCCTGAGCAATTATTGGATGAGGTGTTACTGTTCATAGCGATGAATACAACGCCGCAATTACTAGCGGGAAAAAGAGTAGTCATTACTGCAGGTCCAACCGTAGAAGCGATTGACCCTGTGCGTTATTTGTCTAATCACTCTTCAGGAAAAATGGGCTTTGCATTGGCACGTGCCTGCGTGGCTGCTGGTGCAGACGTTGTCTTAATAGCTGGTGGTAAAGTGGCATTGCCCACGCCGCTCAATGTCACACGAATCGATGTGCTGTCTGCCGAAGATATGCTGATAGCCGCGCAGCAATGTGTGGAAGGTACGCATAGCGAGCTTCAATTTGTCCTTGAAGATGAGCATGACCATTCTCATGAGCACGATCACTCTCATAACCATTCTCACGAACACCATCATGGCGACTGTGGTTGCGGTGATGATGATGTAAGCGGCCATAATGACAATAGTGACTCGCTACAGTCTTATGATGACAACCAATTTGTAAAAGCAGATATCTTTATCGCGACCGCCGCCGTGGCAGATTATCGTACGGAAGAAGCTGCACCGCAAAAAATTAAAAAGACACAAGATGCCATGACGCTCAGTTTGGTTAAAAATCCTGATATTCTAGCGACGATTTCTTTGGCACATCCAGAGCT
Source organism: Psychrobacter sp. 1Y6 (assembly GCF_052258385.2). NCBI lineage: Bacteria > Pseudomonadati > Pseudomonadota > Gammaproteobacteria > Moraxellales > Moraxellaceae > Psychrobacter > Psychrobacter sp. 1Y6. Next base: position 502,139 of record NZ_JBQQEW020000001.1, read on the forward strand.
ATTTGTCGTTGGTTTTGCAGCAGAGACGCAAGATGTTGAGCGTTATGCCCGTGGTAAATTGGTCGCAAAAAATTTGGATATGATTGCCTGTAATGATGTCTCACGTGCAGATATTGGTTTTGCCAGTGATGACAATGCGATGCAGGTGTTTTTCTCTGAGCGCTATGAGCGTGACGTGGTAACACTTGAGAAGACCAGTAAAGATAAAATTGCTGAGCAACTGGCTAGCATTATTGGTCAAGCAATCGGTCAACGTAAAGATAGTTAGAGCTACAGGCTCAAAGCGTGTAGATAGCATGTAGGTATGGACGTTGAGCCTCAAATGGTGTGACCGATATGATGAATATAGCTGGTAACGATAGCACTCAGATGCTAGTGCTGACGATCATTTTTGCGCTTGCCTCACTGCTACATGGTATTAGCGGACTTGGCGCAACGCTAGTGACGACCACTGCGCTTGCTAGTATGTACCCATTGCAACACGCCATTGTGTTAGTGATTTTCCCCTCGCTAGTCGTTAATGTGATGACGTGGCTAGTAGGCGGTGAGCGCACTATTTGGCAAAACTTTATCTACTACGGCAGACGCTATTGGTTACTTGCGCTTACTAGCTTACTAGGTAGCATTTTAGGTGCGAAACTCTTGCTATGGGTCGATAGCGCTTATATTCTCTTATTGTTGGCCGCGGTCATTGCTTTCTACGTCGTGAGTAGCTTACTCGGCAAACAAATCCGTCTACCAAACACCAAGCCTATGTTAATTGCCGTTGGCTTTGGTGCAGGCGTCATCGGCGGCTCGACCAATGCAATGTCGACCATACTGATGATGTATTTGTTGTCTGCCAGTGACGATAAAAACACCATCGCCAAAGTCGGTAACATGTGCTATTTCTTAGGAAAGATTGCTCAAATTATCGTGTTGCGTGAGCCTATCATGGCACTGAGCAGTGGTGAGTGGCAGCTGATTACTTTTTTGAGTGTGCTGTCTATAGTGACTCTTTTGGTTGGAATCCGTTTGCGTCGCTATTTACCGCAAGCGCGTTTTCGTCAGCTTATTTTATTAATCTTAATCGTGCTTGGAATACGTGTCGGTTGGCAAGGCATTACCGCATTGTTATAACTAAAGTATATAAGCCTTTTCAGCGATATTTTATTAGACCAATTCTTCAAAAAATATCTGCTGTGCTAAACGAAAGGTATTACAATGCGCTTCGACCACATCTTCGATATCTTCTGAATAGCCGCCACCCATCACGATAGCGACAGGGATATTGGCGGCTTTTGCTTGCTGCAGAACATATTCATCACGCGCCTTGCATCCTGCTTGTGTCAAACTAAGTTTGCCGAGCTTATCGGTAGCGAGCACGTCGACAGCAGACTGATAAAAAATCATATCTGGTGCAACCTCAGCGATTAAGCGTGGCAGCGTATCTTCTAATATCTGTAAATACTCAGCATCACCGGTATCGTTGTCTAGCTCAATATCTAAGTCTGATACTTGCTTACGAAACGGGTAGTTCTTTGCACCATGCATGCTAAAGACAAAAACGCGTGGCTCATCTGCCATGATACTGGCGTTGCCATTACCTTGATGAACATCCAAATCGATCACTAAAATCTTCTTTGCCTGTCCACGATTTAGCAATAAATTGCTAGCGATACAGACGTCATTAAATACGCAAAAACCTTCTCCATGACCAGCAAAAGAGTGATGGGTGCCGCCTGCAACATTCATAGCTACGCCATATTGCTGAGCATATAGCGCGCACTCATACGTTGCATGAGCAATATAACGACCACGCTCTACCAGCTGCGGTGTCATCTCAAATCCGATAGCACGAGCAGCCTTGCGCGGCAGTGTTTGGGTTTTAAGCTGATACCAGTACTCTGCGGTATGGGTGGTCAAAATCTCATCTTCGCTTAAGCGAGCAGGGGCAAAGAAGTTATCTTGGCTGATAGTGCCTTCTGCCAGTAGACGCTCAGGAATCATAATGTACTTTTGCATGGGGAAGCGATGTTTTTCTGGCACGGAGTAGCGAAAGACGTCAGAGTAGGCAATTTTTAGCATAAGATTTTTAGCTTAGTATTGATGGTTTTTTGGATAGAAAAATAAAGGGACAAGTATCAGCTATCGTTGGTTATGGCTTGATTGAAAAGCCAGTTTATCGAATGAACTTAATTATCGAATGAACTGAGCTATTGAACAAACTGAGTCGGCAAAAAGAACGTGCGCGCGTCTGACTGTTGACGTAGCTCGACAAGTAGCGTTTGCATGTCTTCAGCAGGGTCTTGATTATTAACCAAGTTGCCAAATAGCTCGTTAGCGACCGTGGTCATCGCAACCACGCTTTGTAGTAAATGCTCAATGATCTCATTATCTAGACCAACCGCTTCGACATCGATAGCATTTTTGTAGCGTATCTCACCATCGTTAACATCCATCTCTAGATTACCGACTAGCATGTCATAGTTGATTTGGGTGATGAGTAGCATCGCGGCACTTTGATGAGTTTCTGGTATCAAAAATGGCAAGATGCCGTAGATGGCCAATAGTTTGTTTTTTTCTTGCACCCGAAACAGATAGCCACAGTTTATTTGCTTATGACGCATTCTCAAGGATAAGTGATGCGATTTTTGGCTGTCGTTGGTTTTGGGTCGATAATGCGTGTAGTGCCACTGCTTGTCATTGAAGTATTGTTTTAAGCAGTCGACGATAGGCGTGTCACTTTGGTTTTGAGATTCTGCACTTGCGCTATCGGTTTTCAAGTTATCGGTTTTGATTTGAGATGTATTTGCTTGAGCTTGAGTGTTATCCTGTTCGCTGTCCTGATTCGCCTCTAACTCATGGGAGATATCAGAAATATCAGCTGATATATTTTTTGTATTATTAATCTCGCTATCAGCAAGTGATGCACGCCCTTGCTTGCTTGCACCATCAATGACTGACTGCGGTGCGGCAGCAGTCAGTAACCGTTTGATTTTTTGCCACAAGCTGAGTTTATTGCGTTGACTCATAATAGTATGCTGACAAGTAAGGGTTGTAAATTAATTGTGAGTGAATGCCAAGCCTTCTTTAATAGCAGGTTGTGCATAAAACGCTGCTAGCATTTCACGAATATGAGCCGTTAACCAAGGCATCTCAAGAGCATCGTACACGATAGGCAGTAGTGTAGTGCTACATTGCTTCATGGCCGCTTCATCAATGTGCAAACTCGCCGCAATGGTCGCTATCGTGTCAGACTGATGATTGGCATACCAAGTGTCAATGCTTGCCGAGACCAAGCTGTGCAAATACGGTGACAGTCGCAGGCGGTTATAGCTTTGTTGGATACTGGCTTCGATATGGTCAATGCTACTATTACCGGGTTCATCGCTTAAGTAGGTTTGTATCTCGCTGATCGGTTGGTCCTTGATGCGATCCCAGCCCATGACCATCAGACGCGCCACCTCTTCGTTTGATAAGTGTTCTTGGGCATTGGCTTCGGCTTTGCGCGTCAAATCTTTGATATTGCGATGCAGGTACGTTTGCAGTTTTTCATCGAGGTTTCTGTTGGTCGCCTTTTCAAAAGAGCTGCGTCCAAGCTTCATCAATTTACCAACGCCACCTGCTTTATTGAGGGTGCTTTCCATAAAATCATTGATAGCGTGATAGAGTGTTTGGGTCAATAAATCTGCAAAGGTTTCGTTACCGACCAGCGTATGAATCAATATATTACGCTGCTGCTCGTGACTACCGATATAGTTGGCCAGCGTTTCAACTTGGGCATCATCGACCAGCTCAGATAAAGGCACATTGTCATTGACTGGATGATAAATAATAGTGTGCAAAATATCACGGATATCGGTACGCATCACCTCAGTCATCTGCTGATTTAACAGCCAGTCTTTCATCAGCTGTTGTAAATGATCGCAGGTAATATATTTGCTTAAAGGCTGCGCACCAAACCATTGCCAAGCTTCCATCGCTAGTGGCTCAGCTTGATTGTGCAACCACTGCTGCATAAAGTTGACTTGAGCATCAATCAAGCTATCTACTGTCAAACGGCTGGCTGATGGCTCTTTTGACAATCTAGTGTCCGCATTGTCATTGTCATCTTTAGTCTCTGCAGCAGTATTAGGTTTTTGGCTATCTTGTGAAGTCGGCATAGGTTTTGAAGTCATATTTTAAAGTCGTATTTTTTTGAGGTCGTACTTTTTGAAGTCAGAGTAATCGACAATTTGTTATACTGTGTGTTTGTAGCGAGCATAGGGTATTATGCCACGAACATTGCCTTTGTTTGTGATGAATATTGACTGCTGCTTGATAAATAACCAGAGGTTTTGATGACGGTTTTGGATACGCCTTTACTTGCACTTGAGGAGCTGACGGTTCAGCGCGGTGAGATACCGCTGTGCGAAGGCGTTACGTTGCAGCTATCTGCTGGCAGTATTTGCCATCTCATCGGGGCAAATGGAACGGGAAAGACCACGTTACTCATGCAGTTGGCTGGATTGTTACCTGTTTCGTCAGGTGAAGTTACTTATCAAGGACAGTCGAGTCTGCCAGTTCAGCCTTTATATGTCTCGCACCAGTTGGGCATTCATCCGAATTTGACAGTAGCCCAGAATCTGACATTTCTACTGAACCTATATGGTATTACGCCAAGCGCTGCTGATATTGATGATGCGCTCACATGGGTTGGACTACAAGGGTTTGAAACGATCAGCTCAAGTCATTTGTCCGCTGGGCAAACGCGGCGCATCACGCTGGCACGATTGTACTTGTTAACTCCTGACGTGACACCGCTCTGGTTACTTGATGAGCCTTTCACGGCGCTGGATGTCGATATGGTGGCACGTATGGAAGAGCGGTTATGCGACTTTGCACAGGCTGGCGGATCGATACTAATGACCAGCCATCAGGCAGTCGGTGTCGCCAATCAAGTGCTCGATTTGTCAAATTACATGGTATAAGTTTGATTGATATCAGTACCATCAGTATACGTGCAAGGACAAATAATGACAGACCGTCCAATACAAGTAGGATCAGTAGCAGCCATGAATAAAAGTCCAAATGCTATTGTCGCAGTGCCTCGCAGTATTGGCTTCCTGCAGCTATGGCGACGCGAATGGCAAGTCAAGCAGCAAGGAGCAGTACAATGGTTGTATCCATTGGTACTGTTCTTAGTGATTATTACTTTGTTTCCGCTGGCAGTCGGTAGTGAACCTGCGCTATTGCAGCGTCTGGGCGTATCAGCAGTGTGGATTGCTGCATTGCTGTCACTGGTAATGGGCGTTGATGGATTGTTCAAGCCAGCGCTTGATAATGGTACGCTTGCGCAATTGGTCGTGGCCAAAGCGTCATTACCGCTATGGGTTCTTATTAGACTGGTCATTCATTGGATTTTTAGTAGTGGTATTGTGGCAGCGCTTAGCTTGCTTGCCGTGCCTTTATTTCAGCTCAGTTGGTTTGAAGCGTGGATCTTGATGGCGTCTATCGTGACAGGTAGCCCGATGCTCCTAATGCTATCCGCGATTGCCAGTAGCTTGACGCTATCGTTAAAGAATGGGGCAGTATTGGTGCCTTTGATTGCTTTACCGATGCAGTTGCCAGTATTGATTTTTGCTACGGGTGCGGTTGATTTATTTGCCTCTGGGCTGAATGGTTTACCTATTTTAGCCTTATTACTAGCAGGAAGTATTGTTTCTGTCTTGGTCATGCCATGGGTGATTGCTACAACTTTAAAAATGTCATGGCTTAATTAAACGATTTGCGTTTTGTAATCCTAAAGTCCAGTTGTCGAAATTTGATTATTTAAGCCCAGTTATCTAAACCTAGCCATCTAAATCCAGTTATCGAAATTTAGTTATCTGCATCACATGTATTAACATCGTGGTGAAAACTGGCAATTTTGCTATAATAGTCAATTGAATACGTAAACAGCTCTTTGTAGATTCTATCCAGTGTTTAACGCCAGCAGGTGAGTTGATAGTGGTGCTTTTATAGACCGCATCCTTTATCGCCAGTAAGCTGTGTAATAGGTTTCTTCCCATGCCCAACCTGAATAACGTCTCATCCCCTAGCTTGTGGCAGCGCATTTGGCAGGGTTTCTTGACCACTGTGGGTACCAAGCAGTTTTTTCGTATCTTTAGCCCTTGGGTCAAGTGGTTAGCAATATTGGCCAGTCTCTGTTTGCTCATTGGTAGCGTATGGGGCCTTGCTTTTGCGCCGCCTGATTATCTTCAGGGCAATAGCTATCGCATTATCTTTATCCATGTTCCAGCGGCCAGTCTTGCCATTTCTATCTATTTTTCCCTTGCGGTCTTGGGGGTAATTTATTTGGTATGGAAGATTAAAACAGCCAGTCTGGTTGCGCAGGCACTTGCCCCGATGGGGTTTTTACTATGCGTCATCAGTTTGCTTACAGGCTCTATCTGGGCAAAGCCAACATGGGGTACTTATTGGGTGTGGGATGCACGCCTTACATCAATGCTGATATTAGCGTTTCTATATGCGGGCGTGATGGCACTGTTTGCCGCTTTTGAACATACGGCCAATCGCGGTAAAGCGGCTGCTATTTTATCTATCGTGGGCGCAGTGAATCTGCCTATTATCAAGTACTCAGTAGAGTGGTGGAATACCTTGCATCAAGGCGCGACCTTTAGCTTGACCGCCGCACCGAAGATGTCGGCAGATATGTGGATGCCCTTATTACTGATGATTATCGGCAGCTATTTACTGGTTGCGACATTAGCGATTTATCGTACTAACACGCTGATTTTATACCGTGATCAAGGCAAAGCGTGGGTTAAAGAATACATTCGTGGTCAACACAAATAACGGCTAGGAAAATACTATGCAGCCTTACTTTTATAGCGTATCTGAGTTTTTCGCCATGGGTAAGCATGGGGTTTTTGTGTGGTCGTGCTGGGCGATAGCGATCGGCGTGATGTTGGCATTTATTATCTATAGCCGCAGACAGCGACAGTCACTTATCAAACAGCTGACCATCCAGCAAGCGCGACAAGCACAACGAACGACCAAAACCTCAACGCCTGTAACCAAACAAGCTGAATAAAAATCATCTTAATATCAGGGTTTTAGCGTAAGAAACCGTATCCTTACACTGACAAAAATATGACCTTATAGGCAGTGATGAGGCTTATTGATTCGGCCGAAAAATGCTACCATATAGCGATTAGAAGAGTACGATTAGAAAGACATTTTCAGAACGTTTTTCTAATGGTAGTTTCTTCAAATTTTTCTGTTTTATAGATTGATTATGGTTTATAAAACAGTGACTCATTAATGGGGTAGTGGTATGAATGCAGTTCGTCGGAAAAAACTGACGTGGGTTATGTTTACGCTGGTAGGTGCGGCAGTAGCAGTTATGTTGGTTATCTATGCCATCGGGCAGCAAACTGACTACTACTTTGATGCAACTGCGATTGCCCAAGGTGAAGCGCCTCAAGACAAACGTATTCGTGCTGGTGGTATGGTGGTTGCAGGTAGTGTGCAGCGTGCAGCAGACAATCCATTAAATGTTGAGTTTGCGATTACTGATTTTCAATCAACCGTGCCAGTGACTTACCAAGGTATTCTGCCAGATTTATTTGCTGAAAATTCAGGTGTCGTGGCTACGGGTAAAATGCAAGGCGATACTTTCGTCGCTGGTGAAGTACTGGCTAAGCATGACGAAAACTATATGCCACCAGAAGTTGCTAAATCTATGAAAGAAAATAATCGCAGCGGAGCGATACCTACTTCTGAACAGTACAATCCTGCTGAGAAGATTCATGAGACCGAAACGCTACAACAGTAATGATTGTGAGTTTTCATACCATATAAAAAAGCCACCGATTATCGGTGGCTTTTTATTGAGCTTTGTTTGGTTAATCAATTAATCGTACTTATTAATCCTGTTAGTCATCCCATACTGGGCTATAGTCAGGATGTTCAATTTTACGACCGTCAGAGCTGGCTAGGTTACCGATTTTTTCTAACTCATCTGCACTTAACTCAACCTTGATGGCATCTAGATTGCCTTGCAGGTGATCAGGGTTAGACGTTTTCGGAATAGCCACACGATACTTGTCTGATAAGATCCATGCTAGTGAAATCTGTGCTGGCGTTACGTTGTGCTTATCTGCAATCTCTTTAATTACTTCGTTATCAAATACATCACCACGCGCTAATGGCGAGTAGGCTTCTAGTAGAATATGATGATTATTTAAGAAGGTCTGCAATGTGTTTTGTTTAATGAACGGATGAAACTCTACTTGGTTGACGACGATAGGCACATCAGCATATTTCTTGGCTTCAATGATATTAGCAATATTGAAGTTTGAAACACCAATATGACGCGTCAAGCCTTGCTTTTGTAGTTCACACAGCGCAGGAATGGTCTCAGATAACGGCACGCGGTCATCAGGCCAGTGCAACAGCAACAGATCGACATAATCTGTACCCAAATCTTCCAAAGAACGCTTGGCTGCTGCGACCAGTTTTTCTGGCTCAAACTTCATATCATCTGGAAAAATTTTGGTAGTCAAAAAGAACTTATCACGAGCCACGCCTGACTGTCTGATGCCTTCGCCAACTTCTTTTTCATTGCCATAAGCTTGAGCGGTATCGATATGCTCATACCCCATTTCTAACGCTTTTTTGACCACGTCTACGCAATCTTGCCCAGTTGACTGCCAAGTACCTAGCCCTAGAATTGGGATATTTGCTTGTCCAGCGGTACGAATATTATAGTTTTTAACGCTCATATTGTTATCCTTATTATGTGTGTCTTATAATTTTCATTAGTTTTAAATGTCATCAATAGTATGGTTTAACGAGTAGATTACTATTGAGCCCGTCCACTATAAGAAAAACCAAGGACAAGTGGAAGAGTGAGTGACGGTTTCCTACAAAGGGCAAACAGGCTGTAACGTGATTTTTGATAGTTATTTGATAGTTATTTAATGCATAGTTAGTATTTTGATAACCTATTGGAAAACAGCTCTCCCAAAATCAAAGACAAAAAAACGCCCATCACTCTAAGTAATGGGCGTTTCTATTAATCATAACACCTAAAAAACTAGGTACTTTTGATTTAAAGTCTTACTGAGCAGCAGCTTCTGTAGTTTCTGGAGCGTCAGCACTTTCAGTTTTAGCAGCAGTGTCCGTATGTGCGCTATGATCAGTACCCCAGATTTTTGGGTACTTGTAGCCAGGGAACGTTTCATGAGCATACTTTTTGAAAGCTTCTGAGTTATAAGCGTTGGTCACATCTTCAACCCATTTTTTACCAGTATCAGCAGATTTGATCGCTGACCAGTTTACATAAGCAAAGCTTGGCTCTTGGAACAATGCTTCGGTCAATTTGATACCAGAGTCAGTAGCATAGTTACCGTTGATAACTGCGAAGTCAACTTCATCACGTGCGCGTGGTAATTGAGCAGCTTCTAGTTCAACGATTTCGATATCGTATTTGCTGTTGTCAGCGATATCTGCTTTTGATGCTGTCAATGGATCGATGTTGTCTTTCAGTTTGATCCAGCCAAGATCGTTCATCATAACCAAAGCACGTGCAAAGTTACTTGGATCGTTTGGTGCAGAAACACTCATACCTTTGAATGCAGCGTCAAGGCTAGTCTTTTTACCTGAGTAAATGCCAAGCGGAGCCGTTGGTACTTGGAATGCTTCTACTAGATCAAGATTGTTTTCTTTTTTGAAATTATCAAGATAAGGCTTGTGCTGGAAGATGTTGATATCCAAATCGCCTTCAGCCAATGCAAGGTTAGGACGGACATAGTCAGTAAAAGCAATCAACTCAACTTCATAACCTTGAGCTTCAAGCGTGCTCTTTACTTGGTTACGAACCATATCAGCAAAATCGCCTTCAGTCGTACCGATAACGATTTTGGTATGGTCAGGATCGATATCGCTAGCGGCAGTTTCTGCAGTGGTACCTTCGGTTACTGGCTCTTTAGTCGCTTCTGGCGCTGATGAATTGCTGCAACCAACTAAAACTAGACCTGATACACCAACAGCGGCAAATGCGGTAGCTAACTGACGGCTGATATCTGTTAATTTCATAATATGTCCTTAATAATGAATGGGGTTGAGTAAAACGTTTATCGTCTGAACATTAAAAAAGCAACATTATAAATAGTAATGCTGCTTTTGTTGTAAGAGCTGAGATAAGGGTTGAGTGTTGCCAAAAATAAACCTAGTCGCTCGTAAAGTCAAGTATTCTCTAAAGCGGTTTAACGTTTGTCTAAACGATTGGCGAGCCAGTTACCAGAGGCTTGAATCGAGACGACCATGATTGATAATACAATCACGATAAAAATCATTACCTCGGTTTGATAGCGATAATAGCCATAACGAATAGCCAAATCACCCAAACCGCCACCACCGATCATACCAGCCGCCGCTGAATAAGAGAGCAAGCTGATACAAAGAATAGTGACTGACAATACTAAACCTGAGCGCGCTTCATTAAGTAGTACTTTAATAATGGTAAAAGGCCTGGCACCCATTGATTCAGTTGCTTCGATAATACCGCGCGGCACTTCACGCAAATTTTGCTCGACCAAACGCGCAAAATAAAATGAACCAGCGATAGCAAGTACCAGTGATGCAGCAATTGGTCCGATACCCGTGCCAACGATGGCCTTGGTAAACGGACTCATCGCAATCATCAAAATTACGAAAGGGAATGCACGCATAAAGTTGGTAATACCGCCAAGCACACCGTACAACGTCTTGTTTTGCAAAAACTGTCGATCACTAGACAAAAACAAGAATACGCCAAACAGTCCACCGATGACGATTGCGACCGTGGTCGAAATACCGAGCATCACAAACGTATCAATAAACGCGCTCACGATCTCTTTGCGTAACACAAGTAACTTGTCTATAGAGGCGGATAATTCAGTACCAGTTAACATATCTATTTCTCCTGCCTCATTAGTCCTCGACGACTAGGCCTTTGCCAATCGGGGTGGTTGCTTGAATCAGACCGTCTCGCACATCCGCAACTTCTAATAGTTGTCCTTGATGCAATAATGCTGCGCGATCACAAAGTCTACGAATAACACTCATCTCATGGGTCACGATGACGATAGTCACGCCAAGCTGCTCATTGATATCGCGTAGACAAGTCAGCAAACTACGGGTCGTTGCAGGGTCAAGCGCACTGGTTGGCTCATCGGCCAACAATACTTTTGGACTAGGGGCAATCGCGCGAGCAATACCCACACGCTGTTTTTGTCCACCTGATAGCTGCGCAGGATAGTGACCAGCACGATCGGTCAAATCAACAATCGCAAGACAATCCATAACGCGCTTATGTATGTCGCGACTTGGATAACCTGAGATTTTTAAGTTAAATGCCACGTTGTCAAAGACCGTTTGATTAGACATCAGATTAAACTGCTGAAAAATCATACCGATATTATGACGAGCAATACGCAGCTCACTGGCAGACAGCGTGGTTAGGTCAGTACCGTCTATCACGACTTGACCCGAATCTGGACGTTCAAGCATATTAATTAGGCGCAATAAGGTAGATTTACCTGCACCTGAATAACCCATTAGACCAAAGATTTCGCCTTGTTTGATAGTCAGAGATGTCGGCTCAACAGCGGTAAACCAATGTGGTTTGCCGTCTTTGTCTTTGATTGATCGGTCGCTTAAAAAACTTTTGGTCACATCGTTTAAGACAATCATGTCATTCATGGAGGGCTCAAAATTTAATAAATTTTTTAATGGTTAAAAACGCGTCATCAGGCCTCTTTCAATATGTAAGAAGCTTGTCAAAACGACAACAGTCAATAACCGTATAATAAGGGGCGGTAATATAGCATATTATCAGGCACTTTGGATATGCACATACGTGTCCGGCTTATGATTAATAGCTATTAAGAATAAGCAGTTAAAATGGCAAGTGTGAAGGCGACAGCGTGATAGCTATCTATATAATGATGGGAATTGATTACTCGTGATAGTTGTAATGAGGATCGTGATGAATGGGGATAGTCACCAAAAATCTAGTATGACCATTTAACGTATCTGTAATAATGCGTCCTTGATGGGCGGTAACGATTTGTGAGACTAAAGATAACCCTAATCCAGAGCCTTTGTTTTTCTGCTGCAAACGTACAAATGGACTAAAGACTTCTTCTCGCTTACCTTCAGGGATACCAGTGCCTTCGTCAATTACCGCCAGCACAGCATATTTTGGCAAAGGACGTTCAGGTTCAGTTTTGGCTTTTTTCATATGCTTAGCAAATAAGCCTTCTTTACGCACGACTGCGCCTGAGTTCTCATTGCTTAAACTGTTAGATTTAGCATCATCTTTCGTATTGTTTGGGCCGTTATTTTTAGTAGCGGTATCAGTAATAGATTTATCTGATTTTTGAGCACTGTTCTCGATGAGAGTGTCAGTATTCTCGCTTTCTACGTTGCTTATAGAGTTTGTGGATGCTACTTCAACCAAACCAGCGTTGTTAGTAGTATCAGTGTCGTTAGTAGGTTCAGTAGAATCCGGAACAGCCTTCCAAATAACTTTCTTAATTCTGTCGGTCAACTCACTGGTAAAGCTATAGTAGTCAGCAAGTAAAGATGATTCGCCAGTAGTAGGTTGGGGTTTGCTAGCACTGTCTATCAAGCTTGCATCTGAAAGGTCGTTATCAACACTAGCGTCATCGTTGCTCTCGTTGTTTTCATTGCGAGCAGCTATATCCTCACCGTTTTTGTAGATGATAGGCGTCGGTAGCTCTGCTATTGAGTCAGTTGTGTCTGATTTGTTTTTATCAACCGAACTAGTAGCTTCATGTTTAGCGGTATGGTGTTCAATTTCCTTGGCATCAGCGTTTTCTTCATAATCGTCAAAGTCTAAACTGTTGTAATCGACAAAGCTGCTGCATAGCACTGTTTGTAATAGATAGTCAGGCACAGTTCCGGCTTCTTCTATGCTCTGAACACCATATAGCAATACCGTAACAGGCGGCTTGCCATGTAGCATAGCGTTGGTAAGTAAATTACGAATCAGATGAGTCAACATTGATGATTGACCATCTATCACGATGTGCTCACCAATCAGCGTGGCTTCAGGATAGTGCTGACGCTCTTGATTTACCAAATCGTATAAATCTAAGTTTTCAACTTGCTGTAAAGCATGACCTGCATCCAAACGACTAACCAGTAATATACTTTCTACTAAGTCATTAAGACCTGACAAGTCTCTATTGATCGCTTGTGCCCGTTTATCGAATTTTGCTTTGGTATCAGTTGGCAGCGCACCAGCTAACATATCCATCATTTCAATCTGTAGACGGATACGTGTAATCGGTGTGCGCAGCTCATGAGAAGCATGTGCTAATAGTAAATTATTGGCATCAATTAAGTGTTCAATTTTTTGTGCTGCTTGGTTGAATCCGCGTGCTAGTGCAGCGATTTCATCATTACCACGCGCATTCACTCGCACCGTAAAATCACCGTCACCCAATTGAGTCATTTGCTGGCTTAACTGGTCAATACGCCATGTCATCGTCCGAGCAATTAACCATAGTACACCTGCCATAATAAGCAAGAGTAGTAGCGTACCAGTGAACAAGTTCAAGGCTGCCGAAAGGACAGGTTTTTTAGGCGTTAAACGTGATTCATACAGTAAGGTATAACCCGTACTGCTATACACTTGGGCTTGCTTGGTAGGTGATGTGTCTGCAAGTGATGGAAAAACGCGTGAAAATAAAGAAGGAGTAGGGGGAAGCTCTAGGGGTAGGTCACTATTGTCAGTTTGCATAAGCAGTCGACCTTCACTGTCATACAGTCCCATTTTTGCTTGCAGTGACTCATCAAAAATATCAAAGCTTTTCTTAACGACAGCCAGCATAAAACGAGATTGCAAACGATTGTCTTTGCTGATGGAAATATTCAATTCGTGCAAGAATGGATCGATTTGACCCAGAATCTGTGTGGCTAATATCTCTGATCGAATGCCAGCGTCTTTGTCATGAACAAGTTGGGTCAACAGCACCATTGCCACAGCAAATAAAGTAAGTGCCAGCATAACGCTGGCAAATAGTTTGGCAAATACGGAACGAAAACCCAATTGCTGCATTAAACGATCTCTATTATTAAACGCTTATACTGACTCATGGTATAGAGTTTACACCATGAGTCAGCTAATTAGGCATCCTTTATGATTACACCTGATCAGTGGCAAATTGATAGCCGACGCCACGTACGGTAATAATACGTTTTGGCTGGCGTGGATTGTCTTCGATCAAAGCACGTAAACGCGAAATATGTACATCAATTGCACGGTCAATGTTATCTGAGCTGTCATCATTTGGCATCGCTTGCCAGAGCTGCTCACGATTCAACACTTTGCCAGAATGAGTGGCAAAGTAGTGTAACAACTGAAACTGATGCGTGGTTAGGCGTACCGGTTGGTCATCGATCGTGACTTCATGACTATCAGGGAACACGCTTAAACGACCAAAGGTTAAGCTGTCTGATTGGCTATCGGCTTGATTTGGTTGCTCATGACGACGAATAACCGCACGAATACGAGCTAAAAGCTCACGTGGCTCAAAAGGCTTGGCGATATAATCGTCAGCACCCATCTCTAGCCCCAACACGCGATCGGTTGTATCGCCTTTTGCGGTCAGCATGATAATAGGTACTTTATTGGTCATGTTGTTCTTGTTGCCACGAATCTTCTGACATACTTGCATACCGTCCATATCAGGTAGCATGAGATCCAATACAACCAAATCAATATCGCGCTCTTTGGTGTCTAATAAGTCGAGACCTTCTTGACCAAGACCAGCATGATGCACATCATAATAGTTCATGGTCAAATAATCGCTGATCAGCTCAGCCAAATCTGGATCGTCTTCAATCAATAAAATCTGCTTACTCATGGGATGTCCTCTAATTGTTATTGTGATTTATAAAAATATAACATTTTCGGTAATGATGACTGTTGGTAATAATAAATAGTTAAACTATTAAGCCTCTACGTTTTAAAATATACAGAATAGCGAATAATTAAATATGAGTCGTATTTCAATACTCGGATAACGCTATATATAGTAGGGTCATATTGCCTAATTATGCTGTTACAAAACAAGAGAAGCTTTGTTAATGTTTCTACGCAATGTAACTGTCAGCATAAGCTATTACGACACAATGACTTTTTTACCTTTAGAATCAACAGGTAAGTCAGCCAAACAAATTAAGCTATCATTGCTAACCCCTGCTATCAAATACTGCTGCGTAGTAGGATCGTATTCAACTACTTCAATAGGTTGGCGTGTTAAACGCTGATCTTGGCCTATAATCCAAACGTTTGCAGTCAATGGTTGTAGCGGCATATAAGGAGGAGTTTGTAACTCTGTCAGGTCGACGTCATGTAGCGCGCGCCTAGGTACGATAGTGCCTACATCTATTTGACCATAATTGACGCGCCCTGTGACTTTCATATTTGGCAGTAACTTATCACGACTAACTTCATTGTCGATGACATTAACATAGACCAAGAGCTTTTTGGGCTGACTGGTCGATACCAGTTTGCTGACCTGTCCCGTAAACTTGTCTGAGATACCTTCGGCGGTAAAATTGACCGTTTGGCCAACTGAGAGCTGTGGTTTTGCTTGTATAGGCAGGGTAGCCATAAAGTGCAGCTTGGTTTCGTCACTGATCTGTAGTAGAGACGCGCGCGCCGCTAGCTGTTGTCCTGCATCAGCAGATAAGCTTTCTACTCGCCCTGAGAAACTAGCATGAATGGTAATCGAATTATACGGGGTATCTTGTTTAGCCGTATTAATGTCTGCATTTTGATTAGTGATGTTGCTATCAGTATCTATCGCAGAATTTGCTTCTAACGTTTTATCATTATTAGTCTTTCTTGCAACAGCAATGTCTGCGTCTGGCGCAGCTTGTGCAGATTCAGCATCGGAGTTTTGCGTATTTTCTGGAGTGTTCTGATTAGCATCCTCTGATTCTGAATTAACTTGCTCAGGCTTCTTTAAATCTTCAGTTTTGCTAGCCGTACCCACACGCCTAAAGACAAGCAATGGCGTGCCTTTTTCAACCCATTGACCTTCACTAACCAGTGTCTTTTCTATACGAATCGGATGTACCGCAACAAATGTGGTCTGCTTGATAGGTTCGATATTACCTTGTAATCCGAGACTCGGCTGATATCTTGAAGGTTTGATACTCAAGATATGTTCTGGTGTCATTGTGACACTGTCGCTTGTGATGATAAGTGGCGTGTCTGCGGTCTCTGCTTCAGTGTCAGTAACGGCTGATTTATTTATAGATGACGGCTGACAAGCAGCGATAAATAGCATGCTGAATAAATAGAGGCTTTTTCTTAAATGTCTAGAAGCTGTCATAGCAGTCACCATTGTAATCGTCATATCATTATATAGTGAATTGTAACTCGGTGGAACGCCTGTAAAATATTTACTAAACTTAAGAAAGTTGATAATTCAAGTATTAAGTAAAGTTGAAGTTATACCTTTAATAAATAAGAACAGCTATTTGTGATACTAATGAGTTCGAACATAATTTTACTAATTACTGGAAAAGCAATAATAACTGTGCTAAAACAAACATTATAAAATGCATTGATACATTTTTATTACAAATGAAAATTATTCAGTAATATCATTGCCAGTTATATACAATACAAAAATATAATAGCGTTGCCTTCAATTCAAATTTCAATCTATTTATATGTTGGAAAATGGATTTATGGTTAATTGGAATCGTTGTTATATTTGACTCTTCTATTAGATATTCGCGGGGTAAGTTATCTTATTCGAGGCACTCAAATAACGCTAGATTTTGTAAGATTAATAATAATAAAGTGCGTATAGTACGCTATATTGATACCGCGATTAGTCAGTAGGCATCAATTGCAGAAGATTCGCTGTTATAACAAATTTCAACGCAGACAATGCAAATGTAGGTACTTATATCGATCTGACAAGAGATGATATAAAAGTTTAAAATAGCCAAGAAAATTTTGTATTGTTATATAGCGTTACGAACAAATAGTCGTTTACAGGACAATGAGAATGGAAAATAATTTTGAAGGTTTAAAAGTAATGGTAATTGATGATTCAAAAACCATTCGCCGTACTGCAGAAACTTTATTACAAAAAGCGGGCTGTGAAGTAGTGACCGCTATCGATGGTTTTGATGCGTTAGCGAAGATTGTAGATAACAATCCAGATATTATTTTTGTCGATATTATGATGCCACGTCTAGATGGATATCAGACTTGTGCGCTAATAAAAAACAACCCCGATTATGCTGATAAACCTGTAATCATGTTGTCATCTAAAGATGGTCTATTTGATAAGGCACGTGGTCGTATTGTGGGTTCTGATGAATATCTGACTAAGCCATTTAGTAAAGATGAGCTTTTTGATGCCATTAATCAGTACCGTTAATCGAATAAATATAGACTTACAGGGAGTGATTGATATTATCGCTCCAGATTATTCAATACTGAATAGTTATGATTAAAGAATCGCTACCAGTCGATTTATAAGTGCTATTTTTAATCATTTTATCTGAACCATATATCAATATATCTTCACAGATATTTTAGAACATAAAGGAACCTCCTATGACTACCGTTTTAGTCATTGACGACTCGCCATCAGAAATGGCGAAATTTCGCGATATGCTTGCCAAAAACAACTTCCAAGTGTTGGAAGCGACCAATGGTGAGCAGGGTTGCCAGATGGCAGCTGAACATTTACCAGATGTGATTTTGATGGATGTGGTCATGCCTGAAATGAATGGTTTTCAAGCCACGCGCAAGATTACTCGCGGTAAAACCACTGCTCATATCCCTGTTATTATGATTAGTACCAAAAACCAAGAAACAGATAGAGTTTGGGGCAAGCGTCAAGGCGCCAAAGAATATATGAACAAGCCAGTTGATGAAAGTGGATTGGTCAATATGATTCGCAAAGTGATGGAGTAACTTGTGGCTTCTAGAGGATTTATCGAGCTTCTGCGTTTAGCAGATTTGGCACGCGCGCGCAAAAGCGGTCGCCGCGGTGGCCAAGAGTTTGATTGGCAAGGTGTGGTATTTGAAATTGGTGGACAGCGCTTAGTTGCCCCTATGGGTCAGGTATCAGAAGTATTATCTATGCCAGAATATACTAGCCTACCTCTAGTAAAGCCATGGATGCTAGGTATTGCCAACATTCGTGGGCGACTATTACCTTTGACGGATTTGTCGCATTTTTTGCAAGTACCTAGTCGCTTGACACAAATGAGCCAACGAAAAGTTATCGTTATTGATTATGACAATAACTTTTCAGGACTGCTGGTGGATCAAGTGCTTGGTATCGAACAGTTCACACAAGAACAGTATCGTCCAGAAGCCATAGATCCAGAGTCGCCATTTGCGCCTTATAACCATGGCAAGTTTTTCAAAAACGACCAAGACTGGTATGTATTTATGCCAAGTTTGCTCGCACAGGATCCTCAGTATTCAGATGCTGCGATATAGCTATTACTTATAAAATACCTGTCTATTGAGTAATGATAGAGGAATAGCGACTGACATAATAGGGTTCGATGTCAGCATTTATACAGGCTTTGCTAATCATTGTTTAGATAACAATACGATTGTCAAAGTCAGCCACAATTAGACTTTGATGACTGTTTGAAAGGAAAACGCAAGATGAGTGATGTGATAAAAAAACCTGTAGCTGGTATGTCCAAAACATCAGCAGATGGCAGAGACGCTGATAGTACTTGGAAGCTATTGTTAGGATTTTTTGTTCTATTAAGTTTGGCTTGTCTGATTTGGCTAGTTAACTCGCTATCATCGGTAAGTCAATATTTCGATAGTTTCAATCAATCCGTTATCTTGCCAGCGGCTGTATTTGCAATCGGCGCATTAGGGATTCTGTTTGCTTTGTACCAGCTACTGAAAAACCGTGGTGGATCAGAGCGATCGCTTATTGAAAAAGAAACCTTGCGTCGTCGTCAAGAAGCAGAAGCTGAGTCTGAGCGAGCGCGTCAAATCCAAGAAGAAAACGAACGTAACCAGATCGCTATTTTACGTCTGCTTGATGAGTTGGGCGATTTGGCAGAAGGTGATTTGACCGTTAATGCGACTGTATCAGAAGACTTTACAGGGGCGATTGCCGATTCAGTCAACTTTGCAATTGACCAATTACGACAGTTGGTTTTGGTTATTAACAGCACTGCTGACCGAGTCTCACAGTCTTCAGAGCAAACGCAGATGAATGCTGTTGAACTGGCCGAAGCTTCTGAACACCAAGCACAAGAAATTGCTGGTGTATCGGCCGCTATTAATGAGATGACTGTTTCAATTGATCAGGTTTCAAACAACGCTGCAGAGTCTGCAACGGTTGCCCAGCGTTCAGTTGCTATTTCTCATAACGGGGCAGAAGTTGTACAACGCTCTATTGAGGGTATGAACGTTATTCGTGATCAGATTCAAGAAACGTCAAAACGTATTAAGCGCCTTGGTGAGTCTTCGCAAGAGATTGGTGATATCGTTGGACTAATTAACGATATTGCTGACCAGACCAACGTTTTGGCATTGAACGCCGCTATTCAGGCATCGATGGCAGGGGAAGCGGGCCGAGGCTTCGCGGTTGTTGCTGATGAGGTACAGCGTCTGGCTGAGCGTTCAGCAAACGCTACTAAACAGATTGAAACATTGGTAAAAACCATTCAGGCTGATACCAACGAAGCGGTTATGTCAATGGAATCAACAACTTCTGAAGTTGTACGCGGTGCACGCTTAGCAAAAGATGCAGGTGAGGCGCTAGAAGAGGTACAGAGCGTTTCTAACACTTTGGCTGACTTGATTCAAAACATCTCAAACGCTGCATTACAACAGGCTGAGTCTGCGGGTCATATTTCTCATACCATGAACATCATTCAAGATATCACCTCACAAACTTCTTCTGGAACGATGGCAACAGCCCGTTCTATTGGTGAACTAAGTGAAATGGCAGCAGCACTACAAGAATCGGTAACAGGCTTTAAGGTAACGAATGACGACGAGCTAGTAGATTATGAAGTGTTGGATACGGAAGGCGCCTTGAAAGAAAGTGTTTAGTGATTAATTATTCTTTTAGAGCAAGATTGATAGCATTTTATTTTTCTGTATATTGAACAAAGTTGCTGTACCAAGAATGATAAAAAGAAGCCGTAATTATAGTAGATGATTTATCTAGCTTAAATAACGTTAATAAGCCAAATCATCTGCTTAATACAGTTGATCTGACATTGGGTAATACTTTGATGAAAGTCGACAGTTTGGATGTGCAGCGATGGCAGAAGTACATAGAGCAAGAGACTGGATTTGTGCTGCCAGACATACAGCTACAGTGGCTGGCTAATGCAATCGACTGTACGGCGATGTCGAACGGATTGAGTGTTCAACAATTATGGTATCAACTATCGAGAAATAATGAGTTGCGTCAGCAGTTGCTAGATAAAGTACTCATTCATGAGAGTCGCTTCTTTCGACATAGACCCTCTATCGACTTTGTCACAGAGTATGCACTGCAGCATCGTAAAGCAGGCAACATTGATAGTTTGTTTCGTATTTGGAGTGTTGGCTGCGCAAGTGGACAAGAAGCTTGGTCACTGGCCATGAGCTTGGCCGCACAGCGATGTCAAGACTATGAAATATTAGGGACGGACATCAGCGAAGAGGCTATTAAAAGCGCACGGTTGGGACAATACGATAACAGGCAACAAACTTTAATCCCGCAATCGTGTCAGCCGTTCGTTCAGCCGCTGCCTTCTAAGAGTACATTAAACAGATCGAAGCCTGACACACCAGAAGCGGCTAATAGTATGCAGGAGAATTGGCAGGTAGCGCCTGTATTGCAGCCACATGTCAATTTTTCTGTACACAATATTATTGAACAAAAACCACCCACTACGCATCTTCAGAATGTGATTATTTGCCAAAACATGCTGCTATATTTTCGTAAATTTGATCAGCGTGATATTTTGGCACGGTTATCAGAGCAGTGCGCGTTAGAGGGATATATTATATTGGCTCCAGGTGAGGCGTTGTTCTGGCGTCCTTCAAATATGCGCCGCATTGCGCACCCACAGGTTAATGTGTGGCAAAAAATTAGTGCCTAAATTAGTGCATAGACGAGTTAGGATAAACCTATGAAAAACCAGCCCAATGACATAGTGACGTTTCAGTGGTTGCTACCATTATTCAATCAGCAGTTAACACAGATATCTGACGGTTGGCAATTAGGTGAATCTAGCATCGACCATGAGCAACTAATATCAAGTTATCATCAGGTTAATGGTGCGCTCATCATACTTAAACTACCTTTACTAGCAGGTGTTGCTAGCAAGTTGAGTCAACTCGCAGGATTACAAAGTTGTGACGATTTTTCTATTAAAGAGCGCCGTATAGGTCAGTTCTCTCATCGATTATTACAACGAGAGATTAATCAGTATGCGCGTACAGGAATCTATCATAGAGGTCTAATAAGTAGAGCAATTGATGAGCTGACCCAAGCTTTGTCTCAACGAGATATAGAAACTGACATTCTTGTAAATGTTAGTGACGTTCAGCATGAATACGCAAACGATCATGCGAATAACGAAAATATTATCAATAATATTGAAGCCGCCCTACCTACAGAACAAGCTACTGCTAGCTTGACAAGTGAACAGTGTCAGCAGTTGCTACTCGTATGGCGTCAGCAAGTACAAGCATTACTGATCACTAATACAAATCAGTCGTCAGCACTCAGTACCTTAGAAAAAGCTAGCCAGTATCTCAGGCAGACAACACAAGATAGTGGTTTACAAAGACTATGGTGTTTAACCGAATTACTGCTAAGCGATCTGGCCCAAAACGAGAAACCACTTCCTGAGCGTTATGCTCCATTATTAGGTCAGCTTGATCAAGTCATAGAATCTTGTGCCCAATCAAATGAAGTACCTTCAACTATAGTTGTAAGATTGACCACCGCAATCTATGTCGAATTGAGTTATCTAGCGCACAGTAGCAAACGTACTCAGTCTATTTTGGATAAAGTACCTCAAAGTAGCACGACAGCGTCTCGTTTTTTACCGCAATTATTAACTCAGCTCGATGCGCTTATTTTCAAACTGGATGATCCAGATAGCTTGGTAGCTCCTTTACAACATATCAGAGAACAGCTCAAAAACCGAGGCTGGACTTACTATGTGTCTCAGGTGGAATCAATTCTTGTAGATTTGAAACAGTCTCTCGTATCAGAAACAAGTTTTGCGCAAGAGCAATGGCAAATTGAACGCAAGCTGCAAGAGTTATACAACGCTATTTATAGTACTGAACAAACTATTTCTCTTAAGATTGGTGATGCGACCTCTTTTGCTACTTTGCCTGAAGTGATGAATAGTAATGAGACAGAATTAACAAGTAAACATGACTCTATTCCTACCGATGATGGCCTACGTGAGCTTCGAATTGCAGTAGAAGAGATAAAGCAAAATTTCAACGATTATATACAACATCAAGATATTGGGTTATTACCAGCGTCTACGGCTTTTACCAGTATTGGTCAAGCTTTTGACGATATGGAATTGCCAGAAATTCGTCATACTATGGATGATATCGGTAGTCTATTTACACAGTTAACTACTCGTAATATTACTACCCCGAGCTGGAGTTTGGTGCAGGCGTTGGCTGAAAGCTTAACGTCTATTGAGCTATTACTTGATTATCTTGCACAGCAGGTTTTTGATCAGCAGCTGCTCACTTTAGCAAATGAACATACGGCCAGAGCAACACAGCTTCTTGATACTGATATCGAATCACCAGCAACGATTAACAAGACTGTATTCGCTCAAGAGTCAGCTGCGACGAATGTTGTACGTTATGATGATAGTGGTGAAATTAACCCTGTTATCAATATAGACGATGCAAATGTAGTTGAACAAAATAGTGTGAGTCTGTCCAACAATACTGAAAGTGATGCACTAAAGCAGGCTCGTGAACATGTGAAGCCTGATAACTTCGAAACAGATGAAGATGTCCACGATATCTTTATTGAAGAAGTGACTGAAATTATTACTGATCTTGAAGATTTTCTTTCTATCTGGGCGCAAGACTCACAAGATCTAACACCGTTGACTGAAGTGCGTAGAGGTTTTCACACTCTAAAAGGCTCAGGCCGTATGGTTGGTGCCTTTAGTATCAGTGAGATAGCATGGTCAATTGAAAACCTACTAAATCGTTTATTAGATAAAACATTGCCAGTAACAGATGATGTTGTGAATCTAGTGGTTGAAACTACAAAAATTCTACCAGCGTTGGTAGCAGATTTTTCAGCGCAGCGCCCACCAAGCTTCGACCCTGCGATTACTATTTTACAAAGTAGTAATCTTATGAGTCAGCAGCCGGTCAACACTGGATTGACGCTAGCTGAACTTGCTCCTAAAGAGTTTATATCAGATGAGGCAGAATTAGAAAAATCGCTACTAGAAATCGATGATGCTGATAACGATTCTAATAACGATAGTACCGAGTTGGTTACTGACTCGAATAACAAGGAAGCAAATACCAACGAATATCTATCTACGTTGGATATTCCAGAAAGTCTTGTACCTTTTATTAGAGAGACTAATCAACTACCAGCCGATGCCGACGATGCAGATCCTGATATCAAAGAGATATTTATAGAAGAGGCCAATGAAGTATTGGCGGAAATTGTGCCATTGTATGAAAGCTGGCAGAAGACATCGACCGATCTAGAGGGCTTGAAAGATATTCGCCGTGGTTTCCATACCTTGAAAGGTTCGGGCCGCATGGTAGGCGCTAACTATACAGCGGAGCTGGCATGGTCTATAGAAAACATGCTTAACCGTGTTTTAGATAATAGTGTCGCTATCTCAGCTGATATGAGGCAGTTAATTACAGATGTATTGGCAGCTTATCCTGATATG
Organism: Psychrobacter sp. 1Y6; assembly: GCF_052258385.2. Taxonomy (NCBI): domain Bacteria; kingdom Pseudomonadati; phylum Pseudomonadota; class Gammaproteobacteria; order Moraxellales; family Moraxellaceae; genus Psychrobacter; species Psychrobacter sp. 1Y6. The sequence continues at coordinate 526,109 of NZ_JBQQEW020000001.1, forward strand.
CTCATAGCACTTGAACAGGGTACTCAAGACTATCCAGCTGTAGTTCCAGTGTGGATTGCGTGTGCTGATGCGTATAGCAAACAGCAGGGTAATGAATTTAGTTATTCTGCGTTGTTTGCACAGTCAATAGATAGTTCTATAGATAAGATTGAAAAAACAATGCCATTGTCTGATACAACTGAGACTGACAATGCTTATGATGACGACAGTAATGAAGCTATAGACTCTACATTACAGACCTTTCGTTCGGTCAATGAAAAAATGGCAGAGGCAGCAATTGTCCTTACTCCTCAAACTGAGGAAGAAAAAGCATTTTGTAAGATATTTATTGATGAAGCAGAAGAGCTGCTTGACTGTATCGAACAGTTTGTCAAAGACAATAGAGAACAGCGTCATATAGAAATCACAGATGAAATCGTACGCGCATTTCATACTTTGCGCGGCGCTTCGGGCTCTAGTGCTTTGGCCGCTATCAGTGAAGTCAGTGCGACCATCGAGCATAGCTTGGAGTCACTACAACAACAAGATATAGGCATGAATGCTCAGCACTTAGCAGCATTAGCCCAGTCAGCCACATTAATAGAGGGTTATCTAAATAACTATAAGCAAAATATAGAGCAGCACGATGTATCAACAGAGGACGATGGGTCGCAGAGTCAGCATGATATAGCGTCATTGCAAGCCATGCTTGGTGAGCAATACGTGGCTAATGACACTACTGTCATGATCAATAAGAAACCGACGATAGAAGAGTTATTAGACAGTAATATTGATACGTTACTCGATGCTGAGTGGGAATTAGATGATGCGTTGAATCATACTGAGATAGAGTATATTCAAGGTTATATAGAGCAGCAAGTCTCTCAAATAGCTTCTCTAATGAAAAAAGCACAAGCATTCCCAAAATTCGTCATAATTTTAGATGAGCTAGGTAATGCGTATCGTTATTTGAGTAATCATATCGATAAAGCTCAAAATCAAGACATTCAAGCAATATTGCACGCAGGTCATGCTCAGCTGATAGGCTTGTTTGATGCTTTAGCTGGAAGTACATCTTTAAAAATAGATAAACAAGTCATTGATGATCTACAGAGTATTTATCAAGAAAGGGATGAGAACGAGGACGTTGGCTTCACCGTTAGAGTTGTTCCAGCAACTGACCTACAGTTCGAAACCATTGACACTGATATTGAGCTATTAGAAATATTTTTAGAAGAAGCACAAGAGCTTGATACTGCACTAGATGAAAGCTTCAATAAGTGGCGTGCCGATATCACCAATGTCAATGCGCTAAAGGTTCTACAGCGTCATTTGCATACGATTAAAGGCGGTGCACGGATGGCTGGTATCCGTAGTATTGGCGATTTGACCCATGAAGCAGAAAGTGTCTATGAGTCGTTTGTAGAGAACCGAAGAGCGCCAACCGCGCAGTGGCTTGAAATCATGCAAATGGTGCAAGACACGATGTCACTACAAGTGATGCATATTGTGAGTCATAAGAAATCTTTCTTTACTCCAGAGCTGATTGAACAGTTGCGCCAGCTTGAAAAAGCAAAAGTGTTACCAGAGGTAGTCGATCTAGTCATACCAGTGCCAAAAAATCATTTTGAACCTACAGAGCGTAGCATTGCTGCCAATGTTGTTGACAGTGATAATGAGGCATTGAGTACCCTAAGTTTAGATAGCATGATTAAACAATCATGGGCTAACGGACTCCCTGATCCTGATATATTAGCGGTATTTTTAGAAGAAGCAGAAGAGCTTACCAATCGTAATAAGTATCTGCATTTGTTTTTAAAAGACACGAGTAATACCACAGCGTTACAAGCACTCCAACGTGACTTGCATACCATAAAGGGTGGCGCACGAATGGTCACTGCCGCTGGTATCGCTGACTTAGCTCACGAAATGGAATCAGTTTATACAGACTTCGTCAGTAATCGACGTCCAGCCACCAAAAAAGTATTAGAATTACTGGTTGCAAGTCATGACTGGCTGGCTGATGCAGTATTTATTCTCCAACAACATGTTAATCCACCAACGCCTACGTTGTTGATTGAAGCATTGGAGCAGTTTGGTAGAAACCCTGATAGCCTAAAAACGATACCTAAAGAGTCTCTACAAGCCCAGCGTGAAGCAATCCTAATTGCCAAAGAAAACCAAGATTCACAGTATCTTGCAAAAGATATCAGTGAAATGCCGTCTATGCTTAGAGATACTCATGAGGAAGATCAGAGCGCTAGTAGTAATGAGATGATTCGTATCTCAGGTGGTTTGATTGAGCACATGATTAATTTGTCTGGTGAGTCAGCGATTAACCGTGCTCGTATCGATATGGGTATCAGTAGTCTAACAAACAGTATTGAAGAGATGGGTACGACAGTACAACGCTTGGCAGATCAGCTACGTCGTATGGAGATCGAGCTAGAAGCACAAATTTTGTCTCAGATAGATGAGGATCTCATCGATAATGAAGACTTTGACCCTCTAGAAATGGATCAATACTCATCTTTAAATCAGCTGTCTAAATCTTTAACAGAGTCGGCCTCGGATTTGGTTGATATTAACCATACATTATTAGAAAAGACACGTGATAGTGAAAGTCTGCTGTTACAGTTGTCTCGTACTCAGACTGAACTGCAAGATGGTTTGATGAATTCACGTATGGTGCCATTTACGCGCTTGACACCACGTCTTGAACGTATCGTACGTCAAACAGCTAACGAGCTTAATAAGTCTGTTGAGCTGACCATCATTAATGCTGATGACGAGATGGATAGAACCATCCTAGAGCGCATTACGTCACCGCTTGAGCATATGTTGCGTAATGCTGTCGACCATGGTATTGAAACCACATCGACCCGTTTGAAGTCAGGCAAAGAGCGTAGCGGCCGTATCACCCTTGAAGTGCATCGTGAAGGTAGTGAAATCGTCATTCAATTAACAGATGATGGGCGAGGCATTGATGTTGAAGCAGTACGTAGCAAAGCCATTTCTCAGGGGCTAATTGATGCAGACGATAATAGTTTGTCAGACCTTGATATTATGCAATATATTTTCAACGCTGGATTGAGTACGAGTCAGCAAGTGACTCAGATTTCTGGACGCGGCGTTGGTATGGATGTTGTTATTAGTGAAATTCGTCAACTAGGTGGCTCAGTATCCGTCGTTTCAGAGTTGGGTAAAGGCTCAAGTTTCACAATGCGCCTACCATTGACGGTAGCCGTGTCTGACGCATTGGTTGTTCGTGCTGCAGATCGCTACTATGCAATTCCATTGGTACAGATTGAGCGCGTGGTTCGAGTGAATCCAGAGAAGCTTTATGACTATTATCAATCAAATGATGCCACATTGAATTTTGAAGACACTGAGTATCGAGTACGCTATCTAAATGAAATCTTATCAGGCAATAAATTAAATGAGTTGGTCGTAAATACCAATACCAGCTTACCGCTTATCATTATTAAAAACCGTACCGGACAGAATATTGCTTTGCAAGTGGATCAGATTGCAGGTTCGCGCATAGAAGTTGTTGTCAAACCTTTAGGTCAACAATTGTCAAATATTCCAGGGGTTTCAGCTGCTACTATCATGGGTGATGGCTCGGTCATGCTCATCTTAGATCTAATTGCTCTTATGCGTAATGCGCAATTGGTCAAGAATATTACGAAAGCTGCTGATGCTAAAAGAGGACGTATAGAGTCTAAATCTACCATTCTAGTGGTTGATGATTCAGTGACAGTGCGTAAAGTAACCTCACGTTTCTTAGAGCGCCAAGGGTTCAATGTGGTAGTCGCTAAAGATGGTATTGACGCAATTGAGATATTGCAAGATATGACACCAGACATGATATTGCTTGATATCGAAATGCCTCGTATGGACGGTTTCGAGGTCGCCACTCAAGTCAGACATAATAACCGTCTAAAGCAAATTCCAATTATTATGATAACGTCACGTACTGGTGAAAAGCATCGTGAGCGTGCCTTAGAGATTGGTGTGAATGACTATATGGGTAAACCATTCCAAGAAAAAGAGCTGCTTGATAAAATGCAAAAATTACTAGGTGAAGGGGTCAGCCTGACTAATGAAGGATAATGCACGTGTTTTAGCGCTGCGAAAAAAAAATAGAAACGATATTAAAGTGATGGTGGTGGCAGAAGACCACCGCCAGCGCATGGCTTTTTCAGATACGGTACGTGGTTTCGGCTTTATGCTAGTCGGCTGTGTGTCACGAGCACAGTGGCAGGAAACAGGTGAGCTTTCTAACTCAACTATCGATATTTGGCTGATAGACAGTGATTATGATGACAGTGTGGCAATAGCGACGGTGGCATCCAAACCAGCAGCAGTACTAGTAGGCTTCAGTCAAGCACCGTATCTAAACGAATCGCAAGAATATGCAAAATGGCAACGTAAGTTAAAGCGTAAATTTGCCCAGTTGCTTGATTTACCAACACTAGTAGATGCCCCAGCTTACAAGAGTACCGCTACTGACTGGCATTATGTCGTATTTTTAGGTGCTTCTATGGGTGGTCCTAGTGCTGTCAAAGAGTTTTTAGATAACGTACCAGCCACACTGCCAATTTGTATTTTATTGGCACATCATTTTAATCAGGCTATGATTGGTACGTTGCCCCGCATACTTAATCGTCATAATGACTGGCGCTGTAAGATTATCGCTTCTTCACAGCGGCTACGAGCAGGAGAGTGTCTGATAGTACCTATTGATAAGCAGGTTGTCTGTGATTCAACAGGTCGCGTGATACTATTGGATCAAGATTGGCATGGTGAATATAAGCCTGCAATCGGGCAGCTGCTCAAAAATACCAGTGATGTTCATGGTAGCGAGCTTATTAATATTATATTTTCAGGTATGGGTAATGATGGCTCTCAGTATCTAGACTTAATCCAAGACAATAACAGTCAATTATGGGCACAAGATCCGAGCTTGAGTGCATGTCCAAGTCAGCCTCAGGCTATCATTGACTCAGGGTATTGCAATTTTGTTGGTAGCCCTACCGATTTAGCAAAAAAACTAACCGATTACATTGGTGAAAGGGCAGATAGCCATTCACATTAACTTATTGCGAGTGACGTATGACACAAATTTTAAAACATTCGTTTGAGGCTGTGAGTCTGTTGACTACCAACAACGGTATGCTTGACGTCACTATTGTTCCAGCAGTTAACCAGCCGGACTGGATCATTCCAAGCAGCCTAATTTTGAGTGTGGATGAGTCTCAGCAGCAGGTTTCTAGATACGACTGGCAACAGCAAGATTTGGCTGTATTTCATTTGCTACTGCAAGATCAAACTCCAGATAAAATGGTTGTTTTGGAAGGTAATACGACTGATCACCGTTTTGCCTTACAGGCGGCAGGTGATTTGCGTCAGCTGCAAGCACGAATTTCTGAAGTGAAAGATGTAGAAACACCGGAACAATTTAGTGGTGCTAATATCGAAGGTAGGGAAGAGTATTTTGATAAAAATGACGTCTCATCCTACCTATACCAAACAGTGATGATTGATGACGAAATCTACTTAGTGCCAGATTTGGATAAAATAGCCCACCACCTGATTGATTCGGATGGCTAGATTCTCACCTGTATTTAAGGTATTCTCCATTCTATAAATAGTAAGCCAGTAATGTTAATGACTTCATCTGTTGAAGAGCATTAGCTGGCTTATAAAACTGATTAGAGATAATTCCTGATAAAGGTAGTAGAGTCACTCATGAATAATGCCAACTCGAATGTATCAAAGTGGTCGGTTAGTAGCCGTATTTTTCATTGGATTAGTGCAGCCTTACTGTTAACCACATGGATAATGATACTGCTATATGAGAATTTAGATAGCAATCTGTTTATTGGATATCATAAAGCGTTCGGCGTGAGCCTATTATTTTGGATGATTGCCCGAGTCATCAACCGCATTTTTACTAAGGCGCCACCACCGTTAGCTATGCCAAAATGGCAAATGCTCGTATCTCAGCTGTCACATTTTGCTCTCTATGCCATACTGATTGCTATGCCAATGGTTGGCTTACTGATGGCAGTATATGGCGGTCGTCCGGTTGATATTTTTGGTATCTTTCAAATCCCTGTATTTGTGACCCCAGATAGAAGTTTGGCTCGTTTTTATAATAACTTGCATACTGAGATTATCTGGCCACTGATTATTGGTTTTACGGTCTTGCATATAGCAGCCGCGTTATACCATCAGTTTGTCAAAAAAGACAATCTTATTGCCCGTATGAAATAATCTATAATCGATCAACATTAAAAAGCCCCAAGTATCAAACTTGGGGCTTTTTTTTATTCATTGTAGAAATACGTACTGTTAGAACGTTATTTTTTATGCTCAGGCAAATTAATATTCATCTCTAACACATCTAAGCTGTCTTCAGAACGATGGTTAATATTGACATCATCAATCTGCACACCGTTAACGTATTTGTTCACAACCTCTAAGATTTCACGTTTCATTTTTTCGATACGATCAACCGTTAAGCGATTGTTCAATCTGTTTTCGCTAGCAACGATAACTTTTAAACGCTCAGTTGCTAAATTTGCGCTACCTGCGTTACTGTTGTCGTCAGTACCAAATAGGCTACTCCAAAATCCTTTTTTCTTAGTCATCATTATCCTCCAAACCAGCGCTGTAATAGACTCTTTTTCTTCACGTCAATATGACGTAATGGACGCTCTTCACCCAAGAAACGGGCGACAATGTCTTCATAACATTGACCAGCAACAGAGTCGGTATAATGAATAACTGGTTCGCCATGGTTGGACGCTTCGAGCACTGAATGGCTCTCAGGAACAACCCCAAGTAGTGGAACTTTTAGGATATCATTTGAGATAGTATCAATATCCATCATCTCATTGGCAGCCGCACGTTCAGGATTATAACGAGTGATAATTAAATGCTCGCGAACAGTGCCTTGGTTCTCTTCTACTTTCTTCGTCTGACTTTGCAGAATACCGATGATTCTATCTGAGTCACGCACTGAAGAAATCTCAGGGTTAGTGACAATAATAGCTTCATCCGCATGATACATCGCTAGCTGTGCACCGCGCTCAATACCGGCAGGTGAGTCACAAATGATGTAGTCAAACTGCTTTGAGAGTTCAGCCATCACCTCTGATACCCCTTCGTCGGTCAATGCGTCTTTATCACGCGTCTGACTGGCTGGCAGGATATATAGGTTTTCAAGCTGTTTGTCTTTGACAAGTGCTTGCGACAAGCGCGCGTTTCCAGTGATGACATCTACGAAGTCATAAACAATTCTGTTTTCGCAACCCATGATTAAGTCTAGATTACGTAGACCTACATCAAAGTCGATAACAACTGTTTTATAGCCACGTAACGCCAAACCAGCGGCAAAAGAAGCACTTGTCGTGGTTTTACCCACACCGCCTTTACCTGAAGTGATTACAACTATCTTCGCCACAATGGCACACTCCTATGAATCAATGGGATATCTTTTATATAAATAGCAAAATTACATGTTATTTACCTAACATATATACACTATCTTCGAAGCTAGCCTAGCATAAATAAACAAAAATTTATAGCAGGTCGATACTAAAGCAGAAAAACAACCTATGTATCGCTCCATTAGCCTCTTTGCGTGGTATTGGTAGGGTCATAAATATGGTTTTTGGCTTGTCGAATAGAGCAGCTTAACTACCTTAGTTTTCTATAAAGTCACTTCACGGTGTATTATTTTTAATGGCGTCTTAAGCTTCATCCATCACGGTAAATACTAAGCCTTCGCCTTCTACAAATTTTACTTGCACTGACTTGTCGATAACATGCTCAGGTAAGTTATCTCGCAAGCAGTAAGTTCCTGCTACTGATACCAATGACGGATTAAAGACTTGGCAGAATATACGGGCATCTTTATCCCCTGTTGCGCCTGCTACCAAACGCCCTTGTGCACGGCCATATACATGTAAGCTATTGTCAGTAATCGCTTCAGCGCCGCTATTGATACTACTGGTCAAAATTAAGTCGCCGCCAACATGATTGAGGCTTTGTCCTGAACGCAGCATTTGATCATAGATTAAGCTAGTAATATGCTGAGTGCTTACCAATGTCTCGGTTGGCAGACTAGATAGTGTGGTTTCAGTGGCAGGTTCGCTCGTGGTAGAAGCATTATCGACGTTGTTAGCACTAACTGCTTCAGCGTTGTCATTCTCTGCTGATAGTTGGGTAGGGATAGAGGCTTTTTTACTTGGTAATATACGTTCAATACGCTTACCATCTGCTGGAAATATCGCTAAGCGCTGCTCACGTGCTTGCGCATCAAGCATACCTGTCACCACGCCAATAGGCTGCAATCCCCATGCCCATAACAGCTCTACTAGTGCTGATAAATCCTGCTCAACGTCACTATCAATAAGGATAGGGATATTGCTCGATTTATTACTGAGCGTTTCAGTTAGCTGAGCTTCTATAGCTGCTAGATCGCTTGTACTAAACTGTACGCGTGAAAACGTCAGCATCTTGCCGTAGAAAGCTAGCGCTGGTGCAGTCTGGTTATCGTTAGCTGAAACTGTCATATACAAACCCTTAAAAATAATTCTGTCACGGTATTATGTCTCTTATTACATCATGCTATTAGATAGCTAAACTATAGATTTAGCATATCTTGGTGTTTCCATTGCTGCACTTTTACTTGCGCTTCAAACGCAGTCAAACTGTCATCAATGATACTAGAAATTAAAGTATCTAGCGCTGTATTATTGGTATCTATTTGCGCAATACTGCTAGCAATTTCCATCATTAATATATCCAAGCGCTTAGGGTCTAAAAGTCGCTTGTTTAATGCATTTACGACGTTCTCACCGATATTGTGCCCGACGTGATGTAGCTGTGATTCAATCAGGCTGCCCGCAATAGGTATCATGCGTAGATAGCGGCGCAACTCAGGTGTATTGGCCAACCCTTCTTCAATAGCATTGCCCATTTCGCTCGCCAATATACTGCCACCACCTGATGAGGCAGTCAGTTTCTGCAGCTTCGGTGCAAGCTCTGTACGCAGCACCGATAGTACGGCCGCTTCAATTTCATTTCGATTTTTTGCAATCGTCGACTCGATGAATGATTTATGCGTGTCTGAACTGGTTAGCTCTTGTCGAAAGTTTTGTATCGCTGTCAAAATAACGCGATCGGAGAGCTCTTCTAACAGTAGGTCAATGTAGAACTTGATTCGGTTGATCCACGTCTGCGGCAGTACTTGATAGCCAAGCTGATATAGACGTCGTCCAATAACGACCGCTCGCAGCAGTCGCAAAGCACGTAGCTGCGGAAAACAGCCTAATACTTCATACCAATGAACAAAGGGAAAAAAGAACCAGCGATAATAGACTTTTTGTTTGATGGCAATTGCCCAGCGCAATAGCAACTCAATGATCAAAAAGATAGTAAAAAACCCTCCAGCATTGCGTAGAGGATCATGTAGAGTGCTCTGATACCAATTGAGCGCTTCACTGATGGTTAGCCATTCTGCAGCATTACTACTAAAATTGCTCATCAAAATAGCATCGATACTGATCAATAGCAGATCAATACTGATCGCAATAACCATGACAATATCGTAAGTGAGCTTAAAGCGACTCGGCTTTGGATGGTTAGGTTTTGGTGGCTCATCACTTATTGGATAAGGAGGCTGACTCAAAATAGATTCGGTAGCTAACGGCGAGCTAGTAGTAGAGGTGGGCACAGTCATACCTTATAAGTAATAAGTGGCACAAAAAATGGGTCAGAAATCGATATTTACTACCAATTACTATGAAAGTAGACATCGAAACTCTATGAGTTCATGTTTAGTCACATTATCAATGAATAAGGCTAAAACACAACCCATCTTTGATTAAAATTTACTTATGATGCATGGCTGTTTTAAGAGTAAGCATCATAAGTAAGATATGACTATTGTGACACTCGTACCCGTAGCTTTGTTCCTCAATAACTTTTCAACTCGTGCTCGATATTTATTACATCGACATTTACTACTTAGTACGCTTGCATAGACTGTGCTTGGTATTTGATAAAATTTAACGCTCAGCCAGTTTAGTATTACTGAGCATCCTCATTAGGCATCTTGCATTTTAGGGTTGGTTTCAAAGTCTGCCAACATAGTGCTAATACGTTCATCTTTTTGACGCCACACTTGTTCAACCCAGTCGAACATTTGAGCTTTTGTGTCTTCATCATTTTCGTAGCCACCTTGCTTGATACTTTCGAACAACGTATCTGGTATATCGATGTAGCGCAAATCAACGCCCAAGCGTTTGATATTACCTTTCCAAAGATCGCCGTAGCTTGGCACACCATCAGGATATACGATGGTCATGTCTAATATGCCATCGATATCTTCACCTAATGCACTGATAGCCAATGATAATCCGCCTGCACGAGGTTTCAATAAGTGCTTATAAGGCGATTTTTGCTGAGCTTGTTTGGCTTTGGTAAAACGAGTACCTTCCAAATAATTTAATAAGGTAAAAGGTTTGTCTTTTAGTAGGGCGCAGGCACGTTTGGCTTCTTCGATGTCTTTGCCTTTTAACGCAGGGTTTTTGGCAATGGCTTCTTTTGAGTGTCGGCGCATCATTGGAAAATCTAAAAAGTAAAAAGCTTGACCAACGATAGGGATGTAAATCAGCTCAAACTTGGTAAAAAATCGCGTGAGTGGCAAGCGTTTTTCGCCAATATACTGCACGATGCTGGTATCGACCCATGATTGGTGATTGCTCACTAGCAGGTATTTACCATTGGTATGAATATCGTCGGGTAAGTTGATACGCCAATCTTTGCGAGGCAACATGTTATCGATCAAGGCACTGTTGCTACTGATCCAGTGAGTAGCAATTTTGATGACGGCTTTATCTGCAATAGAAGCGCCAGTAATGACTTTACCAACGCCCATTAGCCATAAAGGAATACTACCACCGAAGCTATTGGCGGCGATGACACCAGTGGCTGTTGCCAGCGACACAGCTTTACCCAATGTAGGCGAACGTTTATGCATTTTTCGAATGGTAGATGTCAATCGCATGCTCAATCCTTTTCAGTCTATCTGATTAATAATAAGCTGTATGTCGCTGAATTTATCGTAGCTAGGCTTTCAATAGCCAATATTTGATAGCCAAGTTATTTCGAAAGCACAATAATGTTAACTATTTATGACTATTTAAAGCCGACAAACTCAGCAATATAATTTTAGCAGAAACATGTTGTAGTGTACGGTTGTAAACGTGACTAGTGGTAGCAAGGCGCGAAGATTTGACCTATAAAATCATTGAAGTATAACCTGCACTTCTCATACATAGGCATGACAAAATATTACACAGAGATAGGTTGTAGTTGCCATAATAATGGGGAATGTAGATAAGTACTTAAAAAAGATTAATGGACAATCTTTATAAAAAGCACGATTTTTTAAACTTAAGAGGAAATATTATGCGTAATACTTTAATGATTGCAGCAGTAGCATCAGGTTTAGCACTTAGTGGTTGTACAACAGATCCAAACACTGGACAACAGCGTCTAAACAAAGCTGCTCTAGGTGGTCTAGTTGGTGCAGCAGGTGGTGCAACTATTTCAAAAGCAACAGGCGGCGACAAAACTGGTCGTGATGCAGCTATCGGCGCAGCACTAGGTGCAGGCGTTGGTTACTACATGGAGCGTCAAGCTCGTCAGCTTGAGCAGCAAATGGCTGGTACAGGCGTAACTGTTGAGCAAAATCCAACTACTGGTAACATTGATTTGGTTATGCCAGGTAGCATCACGTTCTCATTTGATGATGCAACCCTTAGCTCATCATTCAAGCCAACGCTTGATAAGCTTGCTTCAACAATGAACCAGTACAACCAAAACACAATCACTATCGCTGGCCACACTGATAGCAAAGGTTCTGCATCTTATAACATGGGTCTGTCACGTGATCGTGCTTACTCAGTTGCTAACTACTTAACAGCTCGCGGTGTTGCTTCAAACCGTGTAAACGTTGTTGCTTACGGTGAGTCACGTCCAATCGCAGACAACAACACTGAATATGGCCGTGGTCAAAACCGCCGTGTTGAGCTAACAGTTAACGCACCACAGAGCGTAAACTAATCAATAGCTATAACTAATAAATAGCTATATAGCTATTAAGTATGTGCTAGATATTTGAGCACATATATTTTAAAAAGAGTCAGCAATATGCTGGCTCTTTTTTTGTGTTTTCAGTTTGAATAAAACAGTGATGATTGATAGATATAGTTAATATTAAATTAAATATTGATAATGATTATCAATAACACTATAATTTGTCAGTGTTTGCTATCAATGCAATATTAAACGTCTTATCGTGCGCACTGAGAGTCAATGTGCATGGCTAAGATAGCCTGCTGTAACATGGCTTGATTATCAAAATAATTGAGGCTACTTAACCAAAACGAATTTTTTGCTATATTTCTTGAGGATATGTATGACGATTACCACAGTAACGAGCCGTAAGCTTTTACCAACTACTTTAGCTGTTGCACTTGCAGGATTGTTAATGGTGTCGGGCTGTACAAAGCAAGCCGATGAAGACACCAATGCTGCGACAGAAACGCAAACAGAAGTAGCAAACACAGAGACAGCGGATAATTCAGAGATGACTGCTGCCGAAAAAGCACATATTGATAGATTGATTATCAGTTATGCAAATATGGCACACGCCGCTTATAAAGATTCGTTGGAAACGGCTAAAACACTACAAACTGCGGTAGAAACTTACGTAGCCACTCCAACACAAAAAAACCTTGATGCTGCAAAAGCTGCCTATAAAGCAGCACGTCAACCATATTCACAAACTGAGATTTTCCGTTTTGATGAAGGCTTTGTGACTGCCAATGATAAACGTGCTATCAACAGTATTGATAGCTGGGAAGGGCAGATCAATGCTTGGCCACTTGATGAAGCATTAATTGATTATGTCGGTGACGACTACGAAGGCGAATATAACAGCCAAGAGAACATTATCAATAGCGACAGCATTACTGTCGGTAGTATCAAGCAAGATACCAGTACAATCACACCTGAGCTACTCGCAGAAATGAATGAAATCGGTGGTAGTGAAGCCAATGTAACGACTGGCTATCATGCGATTGAGTTTATGCTATGGGGTCAAGACAACAATGGCGTAAAAGAAGGCGCAGGTAATCGCCCAGTCACTGACTATGCGACTGAAGCCGGACAGTGTACTAGTGGTGAGACCGTCAATGAAGATACCAGTATCTGTGAGCGCCGCGGGGAATTCTTAACTGCTGCAACTCAACTATTGGTTGATGATCTGACCGCGATGGAAGCCCAGTGGCAGCCTGACACTGAGAATACCTTGCGTAGTGATTTGATAGCGCGTAAATATGATAATGGTCTGCGCCAAATTATGTATCAAATGGGCAGCCTAGCATTAGGTGAGCTTGCGTCTGAGCGTATGCAGGTCGCTTTTGTTACTGGTTCTACCGAAGATGAGCACGAATGCTTTAGTGATTTGACTCATTTAAGCTATGCCAATAATGCGCGCGGTATCCAAAACGTCTTTAATGGTAGCTATACAACAGTCGCTGGTAAGACAGTGGGCGGCTACGGTATCAAAGATTATCTGACGGATAACGGACATACAGAAGCTGCTGATAAATTGGCTGCTGAGTTCAACAAAGTAGAAGGCGCGTTCAACGTTATCGTTGAAAAAGGCGAAAAAGACGGCATCAAGATTGACCAGATGATTGCAACTGTCGGTCAAGCTAGCCAAGAAGGTATCTCTGCTGAAGAACAAAACGTCCGTCGTGGATGGGTTGAAGCGGGCATCACTAGCTTACAAGAGCTCACAGCCAGTATCGAGAACGCTGCAAAAGCAGTTGGAATCGATAATCTAGACGCAGATGCAGGGTCACAGTTTTAAGAAAAATTTAAGCTAGCGGCCCTTATCTATAAGCTAGCGGCGCTTATTTAAAAGCCTTTCATTGGCTTTGCGACGTTTTATTAGTCGTTATAGGTCAGTAGCCGCTGTTTATTAGATACTTAGATTAGATATAATACGTGCGTTGTCAGCCACCGTTGGCAACGCATTTTTACGAGCATTAAATGAGCCAATTGGCTGGTGTACCGTCTCATTATATGTCGATAAGCAATGATTGTGACGACATATAATGAAATGGTATGACAAAATTTTCATGGTTCTACTCTAGCGCTAAGGCAATTAATTTCTATGAACGCCAATTATGTTAACCCCTCTGATTCTCCTCTTGCTACTCAAATCCTACGACATATACCTTCTAAGCTTGCGCTAATTATCGCCAGTGCAATGGCTATCAGTGCGTGTCAACCATCTGATAGCGTTTCTGACGATACTTCTGACGATGTTACTGATGATACTTCAGAGCAGGCCTCAAGTAATCAAAGCAGCCAATCGCTGTCGTCCGAACACGTCAAAAATATAGAAACACTAGCAGGCGTGCCAATGCAGCAACTGGTAAGCTTTGACCCACAAGAGATCAAGCAGGGCGGTGATTCTGGTATTAGCATTAGCAGTGCTGAGAGCTACTCGAAGCCTTCATCAAACCTAGCAGCTTCTCGAAAAGGATCGTTCTTTATTGGTAACGCGTTCTTTAAGCAGCCATGGGTCGTTGCTCCTGCTAGTACTGATAGTCGTGATGGACTGGGCGCATTATTTAATGTGGCCGCTTGCCAGTCTTGTCATGTCAAAGATGGGCGCGGTCATGCGCCGATGACTGCCGATGACGATGCTGATAGTTTGTTAATTCGTCTGTCTATGCCAGCGACGACCGATGAGCAACGCCAGCAGCTACAGGATTCGCTGATTGAAAAGGTGGCTCATCCTATGTATGGTGGCCAGCTACAAGATCGCGGTATTCAGGGCGTGCCTGCTGAAGCAAGAATCGCAGTGCAGTGGACAGACAAACCAGTTACCTTTGCTGACGGATATGTTGAGACACTACGTGCGCCAACGTTTAATTTGACTAAACCTGGTTACGGCGCTTTTGACGATGACATGATGGTATCACCCCGTGTGGCGCTACCAATGATTGGGCTTGGGCTACTAGAGCAAATACCTGACGATGACATTAAAAAACAAGCCAGCGACAGTAGCAATGGTGATATCAGTGGTAAATTTAACTGGGTCATGGATCCACAAACGGGCAAGCGTGCACTTGGACGATTTGGGTGGAAAGCGGGTCAAACCAAACTTATTACTCAGAACCAAAGTGCCTTTAACGAAGACATGGGTCTGACGTCGAACATCCGTCCGAACGAATCCTGTATGCCAACGCAGACCGCTTGTCTAAATGCAGCGACAGGTGCTGATGAGCAGGGCAATGGTAAATCACCTGTGGAAGTAAACGATGAGGTCGCGAAATTTGTAGAGTTTTATACTCGCAATTTAGCAGTGCCGCATCGCCGTAATGCAGATGATAAGCTTGTGCTGGCTGGCAAAAAGCGTTTTTATGATATGGGTTGTCAAAGTTGTCATACGCCAAGATATCAGTTGCCAAAAACCGACGATGATCATCTTGAGCAGCATGGCCAAGTGATTTATCCTTACACAGATTTGCTGTTGCACGATATGGGCGATGATCTCGCTGATCGTACGATTGCTGGTAAGCTACCACCGAAAAGTGCCCAAGTTGAGTTTTTAGCCAATTCTTATGAGTGGCGTACGCCAGCACTTTGGGGCGTAGGACTTGCACAAACGGTTGATCCTCAAGCAACGTTTTTACATGATGGCCGTGCCCGTACGTTGATGGAAGCGGTTTTGTGGCATGGCGGAGAAGCCGAAAAGCAAAAGCAACAAGTATTGAAGTTGGACAAACAAGGTCGCGCAGAGCTTAATGCGTTCCTAAAGTCGCTATAATAAAATTACTGTAATAAAGTCGCTATTATAAAGTCAGCATAAAAACGCTATAAATTACTACCTATAACATTACCGAGAAACCTATGAAAATAAACCACGCTTTGGCAATGGCGCTATCTGCATTGAGTGCTGGACTGCTGATCAGTTGTGTCAAACCTGCCGATGACAACAAAGCTGCAGATGTAGACAGCCAAAAAGTTGTGCAAGACAGTACAGCTACCGACAGCTCAGTAGAAAACAGCGAAGAAATTACTGAGCAAATCGTTGCAGTAGATATCAGCCCTGAGACTGCAAAAACGTACTTGACGCATGTGGCAGACGATATCGTGATTCCTGCGTATGCTGATGCAGCCAAGCAAAGCGATCTATTGAACGAATTGGCGCAGAAGCATTGTACCCAAGCACCCGTAAGTGGCGATGAGCTACAAGCATTACGTGCACAGTGGCTAGTGTTGGCACAAGCATGGTCAAGTGCTGAGATGGTCAACTTTGGTCCTGCGACTGCTAGTATGAGCAATCTATACATTAACTACTATCCTGACGAGCGCGGACTCGTACACAGTGGCGTGGCTGATTTAATCGCTGCCAATCCAAAACTAACGCCAGAGCAGCTTGCTGGTGAGAGTGCTATCGTACAAGGTGTGCCAGGGTTGGAAGAGGCTTTGTTTGCTAATGAAAGTCTAGACGCTAGTCAGTGTGCTTATGTGATTAGCGCCAGTAGTGCGTTGAGCACGCGTCTAAAAGACATCGAGAAAAACTGGCAGCAAAATGCGACTGATCTATTGGCGATAGACAAAACAGCAGAAAGCGATAGAGGCCTAAATCAGTGGATTAATTCTCTACTATCATTGATTGAGACCATGAAATCTAACGCCATTGATCAGCCACTCGGTCTGACAGGTAAGGCAAAAGGCCATTTGCCTGCTGCTACTGCTGGTCAAAGCCGCGCTATCATCAATGCTAAGTTAGATACGATTAATAAAGCCATGACTGACCCAGTATTGACGGCTATTCTTGGTAGCAATGATGAAAACAAAGTTTCAGATAATCTATCGACCGCATTGGCTGACACAACCGCATTATTGGCGCAAATGCCAGAAGATTTGTCAAAAGCGAATAAGGACGATCAACAAGCGTTATACGATCATCTGACTGATGTCACTCGTCTGATTAAACGTCAGTTAATCCCAGCACTTGGTATCCGTGTGGGTTTTAACAGCACTGATGGCGATTAGACAATGTCTACTATCGAAGCGAGTACAGCAGTGTCAACAGCCCAGACTCATGACCAGATGAACAGGTCTAATCGGTCTGGGAGAACTTCGTCAGCTCATGAGCTTTTGGCGACTTCAGTGTTGACAGCAGTTGGCACGGCGGCGTTGGTCGGTATTCATCATCGTCATCGTAAGCAGCAGCATCCAGATGCCAGTTTACAAGATTATGTAGATGGTATTCGTACGCAGTTGCAAGCATTAAGTGCGGCACCTGTTTCAACGCCGAAGCTTTCGCGCTTACGTTATGCTTGCGAGCAAGCAGCGGCAACATGGAAGCAGGCTTATCATGCTATAGGTGATGATAAAAGTAACACGCCTGACTTTGCTGCTGTGCATACGACAACGATGCTGGCGCGACCAGTCAGCTGGGTCAGTGGTGTCGCATCACTGCCAAAAGATCATGCCACATCAAGCCAAAATGAGCATGACTTTGGCGTAGTAGGTATTGATGCTGACAGACAAATTGTTTGGCAGACGACTATGCCTGAGCGCGTCCATGACATCGTTGTTCAGCCTCTGCCTATCAATGTATCTGAAGCTCAAACTCAGCATAGCAATGTGGATCAAGGACGTGATGTCGTCGTCATGGGTCGTCGTCCAAGCGAAAGATTCTGGGTGCTTAATACGTCAAATGGGCAAGTACAACATGCGTTTACAGCCGATGTAGACCGTCACTTTTATGGTCATGCTTGTTATAGCTTAGATGGCAGCTTGCTCTACGTAACTGAGAATGACACGGTGAGTTTGGCAGGCAAAATTGGTATCTATGATGCCCATGATGCTTATCAAAAAGTAGCAGAGTTTGATTCATATGGTATCGGCCCGCATGAACTGATTATGCATCCTGATAGCGAAACGCTCGTCATTGCAAATGGTGGTATCAAAACCGAGCAGGCCTCACGCGAAGAGCTAAATCTAGATACCATGCGACCATCACTGGTTTATCTGAATCGTCATGATGGCACATTGCTTGAGCAAGTGACTCCAGAGCATAATCAGATGAGTGTGCGCCACTTAGCTATGCACGATGACGGCACAGTGATGATCGGTATTCAGTTCCAAGGTGAAAAACATATCAATGTACCGTTAGTGCTGACTCATAAACGTGGTGACGCCAGCTTTACACCACTCACTATGCCAAACAATCAATGGCAACGTTTCCACCAATATATCGCTAGCGTGGCGGTGGATAGTAAGCGCAACTTACTGTGTGTGACCACGCCGATTGGTGGCTGTGCGGCAATTTATGATTTACATACTCGCAAGCTAATTGATGATGTAAGCTTGCCAGATTGTGCAGGGGCTTCAGTTTTAGCCAATTCTAGTGCTTCAATGAGTAAAATTGATAAACATACTGAGCCGACAGGATTTATTGTCAGTGACGGTCAAGGTCAGTTAACCACGTTAAGAGTAAATGCTTTACCAAAGGTAACACTGGAGGCAAATGATGCTGAACACTCTGAGCGTATTATCAAAGACAATCAACTGCATATGATGTCGTTTGACAACCATTTGCAAGCACTGTGATCCATGACGCTCAACAAGAGCGACAGACGAACAGGCATGGTGATTAATAATGACTATTACTAGAACAGTAGTAATAGTCAGCCAAGGAGGTAGAGCATTAGCTTAGACACCAATTTAGATACTGTCAGACAGCAGCTTGCACAGGCAGGCATCGAGCTACATATCAGTCAAAAGCGTGTTAAAAATATCAATTTTCGCTTAAAGCCTTATATGTTGATGGTCTCTGCACCGATGCATGTCAGAGCACCACAAATGTTGCATGCTGTGGCTAAGCGGGTGCCGTGGGCTATTGCAAATCACCCGCAAGTATTAGAGCAATACAAACGTAGACAGAGCAGGTCGTCAGACTTTCCAACTGCTAATAACTCAGTTCTATTATGGGGTGCAGAGCAATCATTTACGCTCAGTCCTGATGAAAAAATCACCTACTATCGGCAACAACTCTCCGAAGTCGCACCTGCACTATTTGATAAGTGGCAGCCAATCGTTGGCGCTTATGCCAATGAAATACGTTTGAAAAAAATGCACACGCGTTGGGGCAGCTGCAACACGCGCGCAAAACGAATTTGGCTGTCGGTTTATCTTCCTGCCTATCCTATCGAATGCACCGAATACGTAATTGTTCATGAGCTGTGCCACTTGCATCATGCCAACCATAGCCGAGCGTTTTGGCAAACCGTTGCCACAGCGATGCCAGATTACCAGCAATGGCATAATATCCTAGCGGGCAAGACAGGACAGCTGGACTAAACCTATCATCTAACTATCTACCCATATAAATAGCCCTAGTAAGCACCTCGATATCATCTATGTAACTTTCATTATGCAAAGTCACCTTACCCTATTTCCGTCATCATTTTTAAAATAAGGACACGCCTTTAAAATAGGGACATGCCTGAACAAGCCTGATATGATAAGGAATAACGGTACAAATCGTTTCGTTTAATCAGCAGGTTTATATACAGGGATGTCATATGAAAAACGTCAACCAAGCGGAGTTTTGGCAGCAGCGTTATGAGAAGAACAGCATCGGTTGGGATATGGGGCAGGTATCGCCACCGCTAAAAGCTTATATTGACCAGTTACCTGAGAGTGCGAAAGGTCAAGCGATATTAGTGCCAGGTGCAGGTAACGCCTATGAAGTGGGTTATTTATATGAGCAAGGTTTTACCAATGTCACGCTGGTTGACTTTGCCCCTGCACCGATTGAAGCGTTTGCAGAGCGCTATCCTGATTTTCCATCTGAATATCTGATCTGTGCGGACTTTTTTAGTTTGTCAGCTGAGCAGTGTCAATTTGATTGGATACTTGAGCAGACGTTTTTTTGTGCGATCAATCCATCGCGACGTGATGAATACGTGCAACAGATGGCAATGCTGTTAAAGCCACAAGGTAAACTGGTTGGGTTGTTGTTTGACACGGATTTTGGACGCCAAGAGCCACCATTCGGCGGCAGCAAGGAAGAGTACCAACAGCGTTTTCAAAGTCACTTTGATATCGATATTATGGAGCCCAGCTATAATTCACATCCAGCACGGCAGGGTAGTGAGCTATTTATAAAGCTGCGAGCGAAGTAAGCTCGCGCTTGATATTATCTCGAGCTTGCGTTTCTAACTGATTATAGTAATGGTCAGTCAGATAGAGTTTGGGATGCGCTAGTAATCCTTGTAACACTGCAGTGCGCCCATCACGGTAGGTATCATCTGCGACATGCTTATATTCTTGACGTATTGCCTTTGCATACTGTTTGTAGGTAGGCCAAGGCGCACCTAAGATACTCAAATCCATATCTAACAGATACGCAGCATCGTTGTATTTGTCACTGTCTACCAAAGTATCTATCTGATGATTAGCCGTCATCATAATGAGAGCGTGGATCTGTCGGCATTGCTTTTGATTGAGATAAGGCCTCAAAGCATCCATCGCAAATTCTGCACTTTTTAGCTCGTTATCGGAGCGTGTTGGGTCGTATATCACATCATGATAGTACAGTGCCAATGCAATGATATGCGGCTCAGACAGATGGTGTTTAGTGCTTTCAAACTCTACCAATAGCTGCTTAATATGATTGAGTGTATGATAAGCACGTTGTGGTTCGCCATAGCGCGTTACGATATCTTGCCAAAGCCTATCTATTTGCTTTGGCGAGATATCGCTGGTCATAGCTGACAAGTACTTTGCACAGCACTTGCCAAGCTCATCATGCTTATTTGAGACAGTTTTCATATGTCATTTTTTCACTATGACCGTGGTAAAAATGGTTTGATTATTCTTTATTAGCTACCGCATCTTTAAATGCTTTGTTGAATACATCTCCAAGCAAGCTAACATCATCGACACGCGCATAGTTCAAACGGGTGACAAAGGCAATATGGCGATGCGGCCCGTCTTCAGCCAATGGTATGGCGACGGCATTTTGGTTTTGCAGGTGTAGCTGATCGAGTGCCATTTCAGGCACTAGCGTTGTGCCCATATTGGCAAGTGCCATTTGAATCAAAGTATTTAAACTGGCATCTGAGAAGCTTGATTTCATTTGTGCACGGTCGAAATGACAGACAGACAGGGTCTGATCGGTTAGGCAGTGTCCTTCGCCAAGTAACATGAGGTTGGCAGTCGCCAGTTCATCAGCATTGATGGTATCAAGCTTGGCATGTATGTCATCTTTTGGAAATACAGCGAAGAAGTCTTCACTCCAGAACTCAAAACTGTGTAGCCCATCTACCGCATACGGTAGTGCAATGATAGCCGTATCGATATGACCGTAGCGTACTTGCTCAAGCAGACGCTCTGTCTGTTGTTCGACGATGGTCATACGGAACTCTGGATATTGTGCACGCAGCGCAGGCAGTACTTTTGGCAGCAAATAAGGCGCAATCGTCGGAATGATACCGACAGTCATAGGATAGGCGAGCGGCGTCTGATGACTATGGGCACGTGTGGTCAAATCGCTTACCTCAGAAAACACTCGCTGCGCACGCGTGAGGATGTCTTGACCGATAGGGGTAATCAATACCTGCTTATTATTACGTTCAAAAATCTGAGTATCTAGTTGTTTTTCTAACTCTGCGATACCCAAACTCAGTGCAGACTGCGAGATATTGCAATCTTCAGCCGCACGTTTAAAATGACGATGTTTAGCCACGGCTAGGGCAAACTCAAGTTGTCGTAAAGTAATCATAAAACCTCTCTATTAGTGGGTTTTTAATGCAATTTATTATGTTTGGTCAACCTTTATAAGGTAGCAAATTACCAATTAAGCACCAATGATAAAATGTAGAGATAATAGTTTAACAAGTTTAATAAAACAAAACATCACATTAAAAACTTTTAACTGGATTAACTATAGAATTCGCGTATAGTTTGTCAGGTAGCCCAGAGAGCTAGAGGGCTAATTGAAAAAACCATATAAATAATTTCCAATTTACTTAACTATAGAGGAGCCAACCATGGCGTCTATTATCAATCAAGAAATCCCAGAATTTTCAGCAGATGCATACGTAAACGGTGAGTTCAAAACCATCACTTCAGAAGACGTAAAAGGCAACTGGGCGATTTTCCTATTTTACCCAGCTGATTTCACATTTGTTTGCCCAACTGAGCTAGAAGACATGGCCGCTCATTACGACGAGCTAAAAGGCCTTGGTGTTGAAGTATACTCAGTATCTACTGACACGCATTTCACGCATAAAGCATGGCATGATTCTTCAGAAGCTATCGGTAAAGTACAATACCCAATGATCGGCGATCCTACTGGTAAAATCACTCGTGGCTTTAACGTCATGATTGAAGAAGCAGGTTTGGCTGAGCGCGGTACGTTCTTAGTAGATCCTGATGGCTTGATCCAAGTAGCTGAAATCCATGCTGGCGGTATCGGCCGTAGTGCAAAAGATATGCTACGTAAAGTGAAAGCAGCACAGTATGTTCGTGAAAACGACGGTGAAGTTTGCCCAGCAGCTTGGGAACAAGGCGGCGACACATTGAAGCCAAGTCTTGATCTAGTTGGTAAAATCTAAGTAGTTATTTTATACTTAGATAAAAGTAGCGCCGTATCTTAAACATCTGATTTAAGGTAGTGCTACAAACAAAGACCCCATTAACATAAGTTGATGGGGTCTTTTTACGTCTTAAGCATAGATATTGTTAGTATTATTTTTCAGCATATCTCTAAGTATAGACGCAATATTAAGCGCGAGACTGTGCTTTATTTTTATCAATGGTTTTATAAATCTCGTCTTTAAGCTGTAGCTTTCGTCGTTTCATCTGTTCGATTTCTTCGTCGCGACTGGCATGCTTGACCACATCGTTTTCAAGCTTATTAATTTGCCTATCTAGAGTCGTATGCTCGTCAAAGATACTCGCAAAATGCGTGTCCTTTTGCTTTAACTCATCGATAATATCACTGTGATCTTGCCATGTGTCTGTCATTGTCATGTTGTCATCCTTGTTATTTAGTGCAGGCTTAGAATAAGCGTAAGCACGTTATGGTTAAGACGCTTATGATGGTGAGACTTTGTTTGGAAGGGGTGAAATTTTAATGGTAATAAAGATAGTTACTTCACGATATTGATAATGCATATTGCTATCAATACCATTCGATTGTAGCGAAAAAATAGACCATGTACCATCACTATCATTTGCTTATGTATTTATATTTAATTATTTAAATCAATAAACGATTGGTTTTATAAAACATAAAGTTTGAGTTTCTCAGCTTGCCGAAATTCGCTAAACGCTTGATAATAGACACATCAAAGGGCAAGAGCCCACTACATATAATCTTTTATACAAAATTATTAACACCAACTATTTCATATTTAGACGCGTGGCATGACAGCTGCCGTTACATATTCAGTCATAATGAGGAACAAACATGATAGATCAGAATTTATTAGATGCCGTTAAGAGCTATAGCGAAAACATGACACGTCCAATTACCTTTGTATTGGGTAATGGTACGCATGCAAAACGTGCAGAATTGGTAGATTTTTTGACCAAGATTGCTGGAACGACAGACAAAATCAACTTCGATGCAGAAGCAACTGACGATAGTTTGCCTAGTGCGATTAGTTTCAAAGTAGTCAGTCACATTGATGGCGCATCAGACGACACTGGTATCGTGTTCAGCGGTATCCCAGGTGGTCATGAGTTTACGTCATTAATTTTGGCGATTCTGCAAGCGGGTGGTCATACGCTAAAGTTGGATGAAGGCATCCAAAAGTTAGTTAAGCGCTTTAATAAGCCACTACAGTTCCAGACCTACGTGTCATTGTCATGCCATAGCTGCCCAGAAGTCGTTCAGGCATTGAACCAGTTTGCGCTACTAAACGATGGTATCAGTAATGAAATGATTGATGGTGCATTGTTCCAAGAGCAAGTAGAAACGAACAAAATCCAAGGTGTACCAGCTGTATTTTTGAACGGTAAGCCATTTGCTAACGGCCTAATCGACACTGCTAAATTGATTGGAAAATTGCAAGAGCAGTTCCCTGACTTATTGTCAGAAGTAGAAGATGATGCTGAGCAATTAGAGCAGCAAGACGTTACTATCATCGGTGCTGGCCCTGCAGGTGTGGCTGCTGCTATTTATACAGCGCGTAAAGGCTTGAAAGTTACAATGGTCGCTGACCGTATCGGTGGACAGGTAAAAGATACGCAAGACATTGAGAACTTGATTTCAGTACCGCTAACCAATGGTACAGATTTATCGACTAACTTTGTTAAGCACTTGGCTGAATACAACATCACGCTAAAAGAGCATGTGAGCGTTAAAGAAATCGGCGAGACTGAAGAAGAGAACTACAGTATCCACCTAAACACTGGTGAAACTTTTAATACTCGTAGTATTATCTTAGCGACAGGTGCTCAGTGGAGAAAGCTTGGTGTACCGGGTGAAGAAGAGAATATCGGTAAAGGTGTGGCTTTCTGTGCACATTGTGATGGCCCATTCTTCAAGGGTAAAGACATTTCAGTAATCGGCGGTGGTAACTCAGGCGTTGAGGCAGCATTGGACCTGGCAGGTATCGTTAATCACGTTACTGTACTCGAGTTCGCTGATGAGTTAAAAGCTGACCAAGTACTGATCAACAAAGCGAAAGAGAAGACCAACATTGAGTTTATTACCGGTGCAGCAACACAAGAGATTAAAGCGACTGACGGCAAAGTATCTTCTATCGTCTACCAAGATCGCAGCACAGGTGAGACTCATGAGCGTGATTTATCAGGGGTGTTTGTACAGATTGGTTTAGTACCAAATACTGGATTCATCAAAGGCTTCGTTGATCTAAACCGCTTTGGTGAGATCGAAATCGATGAGCGCTGCCGTACAGATCGTAAAGGTATCTTCGCTTGTGGTGATGTAACCACCGTGCCATTTAAGCAAATTAACATTGCGATGGGTGAAGGTAGCAAAGCGGCATTGTCAGCCTTTGAATACTTGGTCATGCAGTAAGCTGTTCAGTTTAGTTTCAGTATAAAAGGCCACCTCGGTTGAGGTGGTTTTTTTATGCTATCGCATAAATACGTCTATATAAAAAAAATCCTGATATTTATAAAATAGACTCTTAAGTAAACAAATAACGCGATTTCACTCAGAAAATATCAGTATTTACGTTACAAATTCGACATTTGCATTACAAACTCGTGTTGTTGATGCAATAATGTATGCAATAAAACCTATCATAGCGTCATGAACTATAAGGAAAATAGGCATGGAATACATTGAAGCTTTTTTTGCCCTAGTCGGGGATCTAACGTGGGGCTGGGCGCTCGTGCCTATGCTAATTATTTTTGGTTTATTATTTACCATCGTAGGTAGGTTCGCTCAGTTTAAATATTTTAAACGTATGTTCCGTGTGTTCAAAACGGATGAAGTAGGAGACGACGGAATTTCTGCTCGTCAGGCGTTGCTCGTTTCTATCGGTGGACGTGTAGGCGGCGGTAACATTGCTGGCGTTGCTGTTGCCATCTCTTTAGGAGGACCGGGAGCGGTATTCTGGATGTGGGTTGTGGCTTTAATTGGCATGATGACCAGCATTGTCGAGTGTAGCTTAGCCCAGCTTTATAAGCGTAGAGACACTGATGGTAACTTTCGCGGTGGCCCTGCGACCTATATTTTACATGGGTTAGGTAAAGACTATCGCTGGCTTGCCGTCATTTATGCTATCGCTTTACTACTATCCTTCTCTATCGGGTTTATCGCGTTCCAAGGTAATACGGTGGCAGGTTCTGCGCTTGAAAGCTTTGGGATTGATCGCTGGATATCGGGTGTGGTATTGGTCATTGCAGGTGGATTTATTGTCTTTGGCGGTATTCAGCGCATTGCAAAAGTAGCTGACGTTGTCATTCCTGTTATGGCATTAATCTATATTGGTATGGCACTTGTTGTTATATTGCTCAATGTCACAGAGCTGCCTACGTTGATGGTAATGATTGTCAAAAATGCATTTGGTATTGAGTCGGTCGTGGGCGGTGGTATTGGTGTGGCGATTGAGCAAGGTATGAAGCGTGGTTTATTCTCTAATGAAGCAGGTTTGGGTTCTGCGCCTAATATTGCTGCTACCGCTTATGCCACTCATCCTGTGAGTCAAGGTATCTCGCAGTCACTGTCTGTATTTATTGATACGATAATCGTATGTAGTGCTACCGCATTTATGATTTTACTGAGCGGCGTATATCAACCAGGTGCTGAAGTCGATGGTATTGTACTGGCACAGCAAGCGTTAACGACTCAGCTTGGGAATTGGGCACAGTATATTCTGACCATATCGCTATTGTTATTTACACTAAGTTCTATCATGTATAACTACTACATGG
Source organism: Psychrobacter sp. 1Y6 (assembly GCF_052258385.2). Lineage (NCBI taxonomy): Bacteria > Pseudomonadati > Pseudomonadota > Gammaproteobacteria > Moraxellales > Moraxellaceae > Psychrobacter > Psychrobacter sp. 1Y6. Next base: position 552,635 of record NZ_JBQQEW020000001.1, read on the forward strand.
GCGAAAACGCCATTAATTTCTTGATCAAAAAGAATATTAAAAAAGCGACTTTGGTTTTACGAATTGTCGTGATGGCGATATTATTCTTGGGCGCAGTGGCTCCTGCCGCTACTACAGTATTCTTCTTCGCTGATCCGTTGATGGGCGTGCTAGCGCTAGCAAACTTATTGGCCTTGATTATGTTGTTTCCACGAGCTAAGCGTCTACTTGACGACTTTGCAAGTCAATTAAAATCAGGGGTTAAAGAGCCGCTATTTGATGCAAAAGAGTATGAAAAATTAGATCTCGATCTGAGCGCATGGGGTAAAAAAGCAGTAAAAGAGGCATTAGAGCAAAAGCAGTAAAACGTTATGCTCGAAGTCTTATCAAACAAAAAACCACTTTAGCTAAGCTGAAGTGGTTTTTTTATGCAAGATACTATTTATGCCTAAAATGAATGTTTATTCGCCAATACGCCAACGACAGACAGTATCTCGCCTGCTTCATCTTCTTCAATAATACGAGTCTCTGTCAGTGCTGATTGTTGCCATGCCTGTATGTACGGATGATTTAGCATAGTTTGGCAATATTGCTTAGTCAGTGGCTGCAAAGCAATATCAGACGCATCAGCATAAGTCTGTAATCGCAGCACCACTGGAGCAAAAAACACATCAGATGCTGTGAAATCTCCGAATAAGAAACTGTCTGCTGAGCGAGTTTTTAAACAATCGGCAAAGATGTCTTCGATACGAGCGATATCCGCTAAGCAAGCGTCGCTTGGCTGTATCTTAGCCGTTGCTCGTATATTCATCGGCATCTCGTTACGAATGCCTGTCAATCCCGAATGCATCTCAGCCACGATGCTTTGGCAATAGGCGCTATTTATCCTACTTTGATTACTATTGCGTTTTTCAGCGTTAGATTTATCAATACTTGTCCAAATATCAATATCCGTAAAGTGCTCATTAATATGCATAGCAATCGCTAATGTGTCCCAAACGGTTACTTTATTATCTTTTTCACCGTAGACTAAAATAGGCACTTTACCCGTTGGCGAATGTGCTTCGAGCGTTGGACGTGCTGATGGATGAAACAACTCAATAAGCTGCTCATCAAAATCAACATTGAATGCTTTGAGCAATAGCCATGCTCGTAGCGACCAAGATGAGTAGTTTCTATTCCCAATAATTAATAGCGGTTTTTGCATCATAGAGTCCTATTAGGCGATAACAGTAGCATTTTATTATGTACTCAATGTTGAGTATTGACCAGTCTATAACCCGAGCCATGTCTCTATCATGTAAATCCTATTTCAAAAAAAACGCCCATCCAATGTTTGGAAGGGCGCTTATTTAGACGGGCACTTATTTAGAAGGACGCTTTTTATTTCTTACATTCGCTATCATCAGTTCTTGTTTTTGATTAGGAAAATAACGGGCAGCGCAACGACATACATCAGCACACCGTACAAAGCAGCAGGCAGCGCGATGACGGGTAGTGTGCTCACACCCATGATGATAGGGGCTAAGGTAATAGCCGTCGTGCTATTTTGGATACTGGTTTCTATCGAGATGGTTTTGGTATCAAACCAACTAAGCTTTAAGACTCTAGAGATTAAGATACTAATAGCAAATAAAATAGCAATGATAAAGATAAGTTCTAAACCAATTTGAGTGAACTGTGATTGTAGTAGTTGCCAGTTGGAGGCAATAGCAGCAAAGACAATTAGTACAAAAAACACGCTAGCCAAGCCGTTTAGAAGACTACTACGACGTACCATAAAGTCAGTAAATTTGTGGCGAGCAAGCATACCAAGAGATACGGGCAATGTGGTCAATAAGAACATGACTAGGCCAATCTTTATCGCGCTAATAGAGTTTGCCTGATCTTTCATAAAATGATCAAAAGCCAACGTAATTAAAATGGGCAATGTAATGACCGACAATATGCTGACTACACCGGTCAACGCGATAGAGAGAGCGACATTTCCTTTGGCATAGTAGGTTAGCATGTTGCTAGTGACGCCGCCGGGGCAAAAACTAATCAGCATAATCCCAAAAGCAATCGCTGGTGGCGGAGCCGTTACTAACACGACTGCTAGCGCAACCAACGGTACCAACACAACTTGATTGATTAAGCCGACAAAGAACGATTTTGGATATTTGGCAATGACCTTAAAATCACTAAGTTTTAGCCCTGCTCCTAGAGTGAACATAATGTAGGCAAGGGCTAGTGGCAGTAATGCTAGCGCGGTATTATTCATCAAACATTCCTTGTAAAACTAAAATGCCACATCAAGATGGCGTTTTGAAAGTAAATAGCAGCGGGGCAACCTTGTCATCAGGCAGCTGCTCACATTCCATGTGTTTTGGTATTTAATCGTCTAGCTATTTAGGTGCCTCAACCACTAAGCTAGATCAAGCCTATCAAATGATAATAGCGGTATTACGCTCGTATAGTAACCCACTTATCGTGACTATTGAGGTTGGTCGAGGTTGTTGGAAGCTATCGGGAAATGATTAGGCAGTGACTAAGTAGTGATTGGGCTGTTTGTAGTTAATGAAACTTTGAACATAATGATACGCATAATAAAAAGCCCACAAGATTCTGTGGGCTAAATACGCTAACTGTCTAGTCTATTTATGCTGCACTAGTCATCTAGTAAGTCCATTTGCTTAGCGGCTTCATAGATACCGTTTGAGCGGTTACCTGTGCGGCAAAAAATCAGCATTGGCTGCTCAGCTTGATTAAAGAAATCTGCAAACGTTTCAACATGAGTTTGATTTAGCTCATTACCTGCAAAAGAAATCTCTTTATAAGCAAGTCCAGCTTCTTTGGCGGCTGCTTCGATTTCGGCACTGGTTGGCTGATTTGGCTCTTCACCATCAGGACGGTTGTTGATAATGGTTTTGAAACCATTTTCGGCAATCATAGGCACTTGGTCAGGCGTGATTTGTCCGGTAAAGCTAACTTCATGGCTCATAAGAGCTCCTTTTTTTATTGGTGTTGTTGGGTTTATAAAACGTGTTAGTTCGAGCGACGGTTGTTGTTATAACAGACCTTGCATCAATGCGCTTTGGTACAGTAGCTTGGCGCGTGCACCAGTACCGCAAAACATTAATATAGGCTTGGGCATTGAGTGATAAAAATCGGCAAACTGCTCGACCGTTAGCATACTTAGGCGCTCATCATCAAACGGCAAATGCTGATACGCTAGGTTTGCCTGTTCGGTAGCCGTTGCCAAATCGCAGCTATTAGGCTGTGTTTCAATTTCGGCATCTGGGCGAATATTAAGCACTGAGCGATAACCAAGCTCAGCAATCTTAACGCATTGGCTTGGGTATATTTGCTTATAAATCGTTAAATCATCAGTCATAAAATAGGTTCAGTTATATTTGTTAAAGTATATTTATTATTGAGGGTTGGGCTAAGAATATCAAAGGACTATAAATCAGCAATTTTTTAGACCGATTTCTAGGTTAATTGACTCCCTATTTAGTGCGTCTAGCATAACACAGGCGCTATCATAGCGATATTGTGTTGTAGGCGACAATAGTAATTGAGATTGAGTGAAATTAATGTCGCAGCGATTTTGTTATGAGCAAACTATAAATTATTTTAACGCATCGACAGCATCTAAGGTACTCAGATAGACTTGCCCTGATAGCTCGCTAATCAATGGGGTGTGACCGATGATGTCCATCACAGGACCTTTGATAAAGCTAAAGTGTAAGCGCTTGTTTTGTAACGCCAATTCGTGGTTTAGGGTGCAAAGCATTTCTTGAGCGGTCAGATCTATATGGTTGACGGCCGCCATAATCAATATGATTTCATTGGCAGCGGGATATTGCTGCATGGCATTGAGGATGCGTCGATGTACAGATTCACTATTACCAAAGAACAGACTCTCATCGATACGCAACATCAATAAATTGCTAAAAGTTACGACGTCATGGCGATTGATATTACGAAAATGTCCTGTGCCGCCCAACTGCCCAACGACAGCCACGTGCGGCTTACTCGACTGCCAGATGAGACTGGCGAAGGACACCATGAGACCAATGACCAGCCCTGTGTTTAGACCAAATATCAGAACACCGACGAACGCGGCCAAAAAGCTAGCACCATCTAAGCGATCGCGCTGCCATGCAGATTTCAACGTCGCAATATCTATCAGGCCAATGATAGAGGCCATGATGGTTGCGCCCAGTAGTGCATAGGGTAGTGGGGCAAGTGCATTGCTAAAGGCTATGAGTGCGGCAATCATTACCAGTACGGTGACGAGACTGGCAAGTGGTGTCTTCGCACCTGAATCGGCATTGATAGCCGTACGCGAAAAACCACCAGCAACCGCAAAACTTTGGAACAGTCCACCAGACAGGTTGGCCAGCCCAAGTCCAGTCAGCTCACGATTGGCATCAAAACTCTCACCACGCAAGCGAGCATAAGTACTGGCAACTGAACTGCTCGACACAAATACGATTAGTGCCATCAATCCTGCTGTTGGCAAAAGCTTCAGCGCCTCTTGTAGGTCAGAGATATGCGGTAACGTAAAGCTCGGTAGCCCCTGTGGAATACGACCGATGGTCGCCACACCATACGTGCTCCAATGCAGTGCCATACTAAGTACGATAGCGACGCCAAGTAAAATAAGCGGAAATAAGCGCTCTGCCCATTTGGCATATGACGATGATAGCCACGTCTGCCATATCCACTCACTTGCATAGCGATTAGCAACCAATAGCGCAAATGCGGTAATACCGATAGCTAAGGTTAATGGATGCAGCTGGCTGGCATAGCGTTGCATAGTAGTCAAATACCCAATCAAACTATTGCCAGTGACCGGAATGTCTGTCAGATATTTGAGCTGACTGACAAATATAAGGACCGCTGCACCGCTTACAAACCCTGCAGACACCCCGCGACTGATAAACTGCATGATCCAGCCAAGTTTTAATCTGCCTGCTATCCACAGCAGTGCACCTACCATCAGTGCCAATAGGCTAGCCATCAGTGCGTACTGTTCAGTGCCTTGCTCAGCATAAGGCAGTAGACCACTGGCGGTCATGATGGCGGTAATGGCAACTGGTCCTACGGCTTGCACGTTGCTAGAGCCGAGCCACGCATAAACGAGGACAGGTACGATCGCTGCATATAGGCCATAGACAGGTGGCAGTCCTGCAAGCACCGCGTAACCTAGGCTCTGCGGTATGACCAACACGCCCACGACTATGCCTGCGACGAGATCAGTCGGTAACGCTGAGAGCTGGTATTGACGCAGCCAAGCTGGAATCAGACGAGCGACGATAGAGGACATATCAATCACCACAGTAGATAGTACAAATAATTAGGCGAGGGCGGCGTTATTCTGCTTTGGCACAAAAACGTTGATACAGTAGATCAAGTACAGCTAGCGCATCCTCGCTTGCGATACTATAGTAAATTTGCTTACCTTCGCGGCGTGTGGCGACCAGCTCATCTTTACGCAATATACCCAATTGCTGCGATAAGCTCGGCTGTCCAACCCCGACTAAATCTTCGAGCTCACCGACACAGTATTCACCTTGGGTCAATTGACAAAGAAGAAGTAGGCGATCAGGGTGCGATAGCGACTTTAATAGTTGGCTGGCTTGTAGCGATGCTTGCTGCATTTGCTTGGCAAGATCGGCAGGTACTAAATCTGCAGTATCAGATGACACATCGTCAGTGGTACTGCGAGTAGGTGTACCTTCGGCTGAAATAGAAGTAGTCAGAACAAATTCCTTACATTAGATGGTAACAAATGCCATGATGTTTTGAACAATATATAGTTGATTATCAATGATATCACGCCACATAGCAAGTTATCATTAATTACATTATATAAATTGATAAATTGTATAGTGGTTGTTATATTGGGGGCATCAGATAAGTCGTAGGAACGCATTATATACGACTGAATATCATACTTAGGGGTTAATTAAAGATAAAAACTCCTATGTCCAAAATATGTATGAATAACTTATGTATAAATAATTAAAGAGGCCGCCATGCAAGTTCATTCTTTTTTAGATAGCGATACAGAAACCTATACCCACGTACTTGCTGATACTGAGCAAAAATTATGCGCCATTGTCGATCCTGTATTGAACTTCGATGCTAAATCAGGCCGAACCAATACCAGTAGTGTCGATGAAGTGATTGAGTTTGTACGTGAGCAAGATTGGACGCTCAAGTATATTATCGAGACCCATGCGCATGCAGATCATTTATCAGCGGCCATCCATGTAAAAGAAAGCCTTGGCGGACAGTTAGTCATTGGTCAGCATATCACCGAAGTACAAAAAATCTTTAAGAAAATTTTTAACTTTGATACCAGTTTCCGCACTGATGCCAGCCAGTTTGATATTTTGACAGACGAAGGCGAGACCTTAGAGATTGGCAACATTACTATCACTGCGATGTATGTACCCGGTCACACACGTGCCGATATGGCTTATCTAGCCGCTGATGATGAGAAAACAGTAGTATTCGTTGGAGATACATTGTTCGCACCTGATGTCGGTACAGCGCGCTGTGATTTCCCTGGCGGCGATGCCAAAACACTCTATCAGTCTATTCAGAAGCTACTAGCACTTCCTGAAGATACGGTCATGTATCTGTGTCATGATTATCCAAGCAAAGGTCGTCAGCATTGTCCAACGACGACAGTAACCGCGCAAAAATTAGAAAATATCCATGTCAAAGACAGTATAAACGAAGCAGAGTTTGTGCAGATGCGTGAACGCCGTGATGCGACTTTAGATATGCCTCGCCTTATCATTCCCGCTGTACAAATCAATATCGATGCAGGACATTTTCCCGAACCAGAGGACAATGGTACGCGCTATCTAAAAGTACCGATCAATATCCTTGGTGGATAAGTTAAACAGTTTAATAACTGAAGATCATTACCTGATGCAGCTCTACGTAAGTATCGTATGATTGATATCTATAAGAATGCTAACCTGTAGACTGTCCATTTTTAGATACTGTGTATGACCAACTGCAAGCGCTAAGTGCGGCAATAACTGGAGAGAGCAATGAACCCTTACGAGCGCTATGTGTTGCCAAAGATGATAGATATTGCCTGTAGTACGGGTAATGTGATGAAAGCGCGTTCTAAAATTGTTCCGCAAGCGCTCGGTAAGGTGTTGGAGATTGGCATTGGCAGCGGTCTGAATTTACAGTTTTATGATATTAATAAAGTCTCTTCTATTATCGGTGTGGATCCAGCGGCTCAAATGCAGTCGTTGGCTCGTGAGCGTGCAGCTGACATTGGCATTCCGGTTGAAGTGATAGCCGTCGATGTACAAGGTATTCATGCTGATACAGATCAATTTGATACGATTGTAATGACTTTTACCTTGTGCAGTATTGATGACCCAGTAGTGGCGCTTCGAGAAATGGCGCGCGTGCTAAAACCTAGCGGTCGCTTACTATTTTGTGAGCATGGACTGGCACCAGACTCTTCTGTTGAACGCTGGCAGCATCGATTGACACCTTTTTGGAAACCTATAGCAGGTGGGTGTCATTTAGATCGCGATATTCCAGCGCTTATCAGAGAAGGTGGTTTTGTCATTGACGAGTTGAGCGAAGCGTACTTGCCCGGCCCAAGACCAATGAGCTATGTGTATAGCGGTGTGGCACAGCAAATCGCATAAAGGATAAGCCCAATTAAATATGCTAAAATTATTTACCAATCAACGCGACGAGACTACGCTATAACTACAATAATCAACGTAAATAGCCTTTAGATAAGAGCGTTCATGAACAGTATTTGAAACAACAAAATAATTAGAATAGGAATTAAATAATGAGTGAGCAAAGTTTTCATCTAGTATGCCCACATTGCCAAGCAACCAACCGTGTACCCGCTGCACGATTGAGCGCTGCGCCAAAATGCGGTAAATGTGGCCAGCCATTATTGACTGCCAGTCCACATGAGTTAAATACGCAAACAGCCAATAAGGTTATCCAAAAAAATGATGTACTGACTATCGTGGATTTTTGGGCGAGTTGGTGTCAGCCTTGCATCATGATGGCGCCAGAGTTCAAGAGCGCTGCTAGCCAATTACCGCAGGTGGTCTTCGCTAAGGTACAAACGGATAAATACGAGCAGGCAGCCGCTCCTTACAACATTCGCAGCTTGCCAACGATGGTTGCTTTTAGAAATGGTAAAGAAGTCGCGCGACAATCAGGCGCGCTACCAAGTCATCAAATCATTCAGTGGGTACAAAGCTTATAGTCGTAATATGAGCCAGATAAGACTGTTTATCATCCAAGCTATTTATCCAAATACTTATGTTTTCTTATAAAAAACCGCAGCAATAAAAAAGCCAATATGCGATCTGCATATTGGCTTTTTGCTATTTCATGTACTATTTTACGGTGTCACACACTATCTTAGTGGTGCAGATAGCCTTGCATTTTCTTAAACTTATTCACCATAAATTTTAATGCCATTGGCAAAACTGCAACGCTGAATACGTGCCGACTGGACAATTGCATCACGCTCACCATAGAGACGCGATAATTTTGCGTCGCGTGCTTTGGTATTGTTGCTCTTGCCTAGACCAAAGCTGATATTCGGCGAGATACCCCAGCGTCCCGCAGAGACGCCAACACCGACGCCTGATGCCGATAGGGTAGATTGCTCATTGCGAGCCGCTTCGACATAGCGGTTGACGCGAATGTACTCTTGGCTAAGTGCTTGGCAATTATAATTTTGATAAGTACTTGGCGGTACATATTGCGGGGTGATGTTACCAGTAGAGGCACAGCCTGAGAGCGCAAAAATGCCAGCTAGTAGTGTCGCTGTCGTAAACGTTTTCATAATGGCTCCAGTGGCTAAGTGATTGTATTTATATCTATTTAAGATAGCAAAAATAGCGCGATTAAGATATTGAAAATCCATCGATGATGAAAAATTTTCGAATCGTATCATCAACATAAGGATAGCTTTCTAAAACGGTTGCTTATTAAAACAGAAAATCGCTTATTAAAATAAGTTTGCTGGCTTGGCAAAGGCAAGTATCACAATACCGATATAGGCAACGGCAGCGATAAGAATACCTGTTTTTCTTTGCACAGGTGTCGCATCAACCTTAAACGCTTTAATGCTTGAGCTAATAGCAGCGATAAGTAAGATGATTTTGGCAAACACCCACTGTACAGGAGCGTTGGCACCCATCAATTGCATTAGCATCATCGCACCTGACAAGATAAGCAGGGCATAGATAATATGCGTGGCTATTTTGACTGCTCGTGGTGCGCGTCTATCTGCGCTGAGTACTAAGTAGCTTTGATATAAAAATAGCACAACAGTCAGCGCTGCCATCAGCATATGTAGATGTTTCATTGAATATTGCTCCCTCTAAAACTGCAGTATATAGGCTAATTTAAAATATGTAGTTGCGATTCAAACATAATCGTCTATTTGTTTTGACCAGCACATAATGGGCTCGCAGGGCTTTGACCTTGCCATTCTGTCGGAGTATAGGCATGGATAGCGAGGGCATGTACTTGGCCGCCTTGTGAAGTGAGCAAAGGCGTGACTAAGCCGTATATAAGCTGATGACGCCCGACCAGTCGTTTGCCTTCAAATGCATCGCTAACGATAGTGAGTTTAAAGTGGCTTTCTTTACCTTCAAAGTAACCGGCATGCGATATTGACTCATTGATCAGTTCGATATGCTGCGGCGCAAGCGCCTGTAATTCGGCATGAAGTGCGTCGGCAGTAGGTGTGGTACTCATAACAATCCTTCAGTGTATTTTGTATAATTTGATTGAGCAATCTGCAAATAATATTTGTCGACATTATAACAGACACGGTAGGCGGGATAGAGTGTGATTGCCAAATCGAACAATTGCAAACCCTGCCCATTACAATGCTTATCAACTGCAATACTTGTCAATTATAAAACCTGTCATGTACGGCTATAATTAAAAAAGCAAAGCACAACGCTTTGGCTGTACTTTGCTTCTATGATATCTAAACATGCACTGCTAAAACCTAAAAGTCGCTAGTTATCTACTTATTAGCGGCGCGACTGTTGATATAGAGGCGTAACTTTTGGCATCAATGACTGTAACTCTGCGATACGGCTGCTACTCGTTGGGTGAGTGCTGAGGAATTGTGGTGGCTCACCCTGGCTTGCTTTTTGCATTTTTTGCCAAAGCGTAACAGCCGCCTGAGGGTTATAACCTGCACGTGCCATCAGCTCAAGACCGATCTGATCAGCTTCACTTTCTTGAGTGCGGCTATGGGGTAGGCTCAAGCCTAAATTACCCGCAGTACCTGCTAGCTCAGCCTGTCCTTGTGATAAGCCAAATATACTAGCAGCCAGACCGATACCAGTTTGGGTTGCATACTCGCGTGATAGACGCTCACGTGAATGCTCACGTAATGCATGAGAGATTTCATGACCCATAATGGCAGCAATCTCATCATCAGTGAGATTCAAGCGATCGATGATGCCTGAATAAAACATGATCTTACCACCCGGCACCACAAACGCATTTAAATCGTTAGACTTGATAGTGTGGACTTCCCATTGCCATTTGGCTGCATCTGCGCGGTAGACGCCAACTTGACCAACCAAGCGATTCGCAATATTTTTTAAGCGGTTTAGCTGAGCGGTGTTGGTATCTAGCACACCTTTTGATTTTGCGTCTTGTATTGTCTTGGCATAGCTTTGAGCAGATAGTGCCAATACTTGCTCACTAGACACCAATAGCAACTGCTGACGATCAACACCAACTGCGCCAGAATTGGTAGTGCTGGTACAACCAGTTAAGGTGAGTGCTGACAACGAAGCGGCCATCACTGTCGTGGTTAATAACTTCTTCATAAAATATCCTCTCTATAAGATGGAAAAACGTAAAGTCAAACAAGTTAAAAAATAGTGCAGCAGATGTGGGAGTCGTGTTTATTAATCTTTTAGTAGTGCTCATTCATCCGCTTAAACAGTAAAAGTTTACCTTAACTGCCATTGGACATAAGTATAATAATGTTAACCACCTAAAACCAAGATAGGAAAAGTAACAATAAAGCGTATGATTGTAAGTGCGATATCTTTTTATTAGAGTGAAAATAGTGAGTTTTTCTTTTATCGATTGTCTTATGACCGTTATAAAGCTAAGGGAAGTGAATTCCAGAATTAAATTTCTACAATTAATGTGAGATATTTTTTATATTATCAAAATTAATTCCTGTTTTTAAATCAATTGCTTATGTTTGTTTATCCGATAAGAAAGGCATTTATCTAAAAATATTAGAAATAAATTCTAAAAAAGGTGTTGACACCCACAGAATATTTGCTAAAATAGCCAGCCTATCGAGACGGAGTAGTTGTTAACAACGCTACGGATTGATACTAAGCGGGAATAGCTCAGTGGTAGAGCATAACCTTGCCAAGGTTGGGGTCGAGAGTTCGAATCTCTTTTCCCGCTCCAAATATGGCTTGAAAAAGCGCAAAAAGCCTCACTTCACAGTGAGGCTTTTTTTTATGTGTAAAATCTGTCCTAAGTCAGCTAATAGCGAAAACATAGAAATCAAAAACTAAAGCTAACTATCAGCAAGACAGAGATTATCGATATTGAAGAATAGATGCGCACCCCCGAATACCTGAACGAATTAAACCTATAGCAACATAAGGGCATCCAATGCCACCAAAACCGCTTACATTAATCAGTGCCAAGCTCGCCTTTATCATCTCCGCCATTGTCATCGGCATCATGGGCGTCACCATGATTGGCTTTGGCTGGGTGCCGCACTTGTCTCTTATATTGGCCATCTGTGTACTACTGGCTATCGGTATGTATAAAGGACTCAGCTTTGATGACATGCAAGCTCAAATGGCCTCAGGTGTCATGCGTGGTATTGGTGCCATCTATTTGTTCTTCTTTATCGGACTGATGGTTGCGGCTCTGATGATGTCAGGAGCGATTCCAACGCTTATGTATATGGGCTTTCAGCTGATCTCACCTGAGTACTATTATATTTCCGCCTTTATCTTGACCTCTATTATTGGTATTGCTCTAGGCAGTAGTTTGACGACTGCAGCAACGCTTGGCGTGGCCTTTATTGGTATGAGTAATGCGTTTGATGCCAATGTGGCGATAGCAGCGGGGGCGGTAGTATCAGGGGCGTTCTTTGGTGATAAGATGTCGCCATTATCTGATACTTGTACGATTGCCTCTTCTGTAGTGGGTATCGATCTGTTTGAGCACATTCGCAATATGATGTATACAACCGTACCTGCGTGGATACTGACGGTGATATTGTTTTGGATGTTCTCAGGACAGACGACCAGTGCTGATCTGAGTCAAGTGACTATATTACAAGGTCAGCTGATAGACAGTGGTTTGGTACATGGGTATTCAGTATTACCCTTTGTCGTATTAGTCGGACTAGCACTGTTTCGGGTCAATGCGATTTATACGATTATCTGTACTATTGCTGCGGCACTTATCATTACTTATATCCACAGCTCACCAAGCTTTGGTCAATTGGGTGGTTACTTGTTTGCAGGCTATGCCCCTGCTGAGTCATTAGAGCTGGGTGAGGTAGGTGGTATGCTGTCGCGTGGCGGTGTACAGAGTATGTTCTTTACTCAGGCGATTGTGATACTAGCATTAAGCTTAGGTGGGTTACTAACCGCACTAGGGATTCTGCCAGCACTGCTATCTGGTATTAAGGATACATTGACGACATCAGGACGAGCGATATTTGCCGCAGCGATGTCGGCACTAAGCATTAACGTGCTGATTGGTGAGCAGTATTTGAGTATTCTATTGTCAGGTACGGCATTTCGGTCGACGTTTGAGCGCTTACACTTGCATCCTAAGAATTTATCTCGGACGATTGAGGATGCAGGAACGGTGATTAATCCATTGGTGCCTTGGAGTGTGTGCGGGGTGTTTATCAGTCAGGCATTAGGGGTACCGGTGTTAGATTATCTGCCTTATGCATTCTTCTGTTATTTGTCATTACTGCTGACACTGCTATTCGGGTTCACGGGGCTGACGATTAGTCGGGTTAAAGAGGATAATATGACTCAACACTAGTAACAATTGATATCATTAGGGATAACAGAAACATGCGCTAATATTGATCCCAGTACGGATTATCACCGAATTGCTCTGCAATGAAATCAATCAAGTAGCGACAACGCTGCGACAAAAAACGGTTCTTTGGATAAACAGCATAAGCCGTTAGGGTTGGCAGTTGATAGTGTTGAAAGACAGGTACAAGCTCGCCCAGCGCCAGTTGTTTATAAGCAATAAAAGTCGGTACAAAAGTAATCCCATGCCCTTTGACTGCCAAATCCACTAAGAACTCACCATTGGTGGCTTTGATTTTGGCATCTATCGTACGATGATGACTTCTGCCTTCAGTATCCACCAAGTTTATACTATTGGTTTGACCAAGACTGTATTGCAAAAGCGCATGGTTGTCTAAATCGTCTAGCGTCTCAGGCATGCCCATTCTTGCCAAATAATCGGGACTGGCGCAAATCACACAACGAATCAATGCCAACTTTTTTGCTTGATAGCTAGAATCTTGTAGCTCGCCGATTCGAATGGCCAACTCATAGCCTTCTTCAATCAAATCGATACGTCGGTCAGAAAAATCCAGATCGAATCTCAGATTGGGATGTTTATTGGCGTATTTATCAATCACATCGTTCAGATGCATGAGTCCAAAGGACAACGGCGCTGTCATTTTTAGCGTACCTTCAATACGCATAGGAGCGTCAGTAGTATGCTCATTGATAGCGTCAACTGCACGCAAGATATGGTTCACTTGCTGATAATATTGCTCACCAGCTTGCGTCAATTTAGATTGGCGGGTAGTACGGCTGATTAATTGACTGCCTAAACGCTCTTCCAACTCTTTAAGTCGGCGACTGACGGCTGATTTTGCAATATTTAACTGCTCAGCAGCCTTGGTAATACTACCTGCCTCAACAATGCGTACAAACATCGCCATGTCTTCTAATTGACCCATTATTGATGCCTCATGATTGTTCTTACACCAAGAACTTATATTTGTGATTATTGCTGTTTATCCCATGCTAGTCAACGCCTATAATCGCGCTATTCTCTATTCAGAGACATGATTAAACACACTTTTGGAGTATCATTATGGACAAATCACAGCAATTTAGCGCACCGCTCGGTCGTCTATTATTATCAATCATTTTCATCTTTGCAGGCATTGGTAAAATCACAGATTATGCGACTACTCAAGGCTATATGGAGTCAGTAGGTGTGCCTGGTATGTTATTACCATTGGTAATTGCGTTTGAGGTACTAGGTGGTATCGCTATCTTGCTAGGGTATAAAGCTCGCCCAATCGCTTTTTTGTTTGCTGGGTTTAGCATCGTGTCAGCTATTATTTTTCATCAGTTCTGGACTGACGAATCACAGATGATCTCATTTATGAAAAACATTTCAATCGCAGGTGGGTTTTTGATGATTTTTGCTCATGGTGCGGGTGCTTACTCAATAGACAATAAGCGATAAACAATAAGTGGCTGAGTTACCTCTTATACGTTTACGAAGAATAATCATAAAGGGGTACTTTCAAATAAAGAGCGTCATGAAATTTTCACAGAAAACCTCAACAGCAGACAGTTTTCTATATAAGCATAACTTAAAGTAATTTATATAAAGTTAGCTGTGCTAATATATGTAAAAAATCTGTAGTACATTAGAACTGCTCTAATTGTTCTATAAAACAGAATAGTTAATTGCATTTAGTGTTGTTTATCTATGTAGTATTAATAATTATAATAAGCCCATTGTTTAAATAGATTAATCGATAATAAGTATATAGAGGATTAATCTGTTGATAGCTAAGGACAAATTATGAAAACAATCTATCATGCAGCAGACTCACGTGGCGATGCCAATCATGGCTGGCTTAAAAGCAGTCATACCTTTAGCTTTGCTAATTACCATAATCCTGAGCGTATGGGCTTTGGTGTCTTACGCGTTATTAATGATGATTTCGTCATTGGCGGTCAGGGGTTTGGCAATCACTCGCACCTTAACATGGAAATTATTAGTATTCCTCTATCCGGCAAGCTCGCTCATGGCGACAGTATCGGCAACGAGGGCGTCATAGAAACTGGTGAAATTCAAGTAATGTCAGCGGGTACAGGCATTACCCATAGTGAAATGAACGGTGACGATGCAGAGGCTGTGAGGTTTTTGCAAATTTGGGTGAAACCAAACAAAATGGATGTCGCACCGCGTTATCAGCAAGTGCATATGGGCGATATCATGCGACCTAACGAGTTTAGCCAAGTGCTATCACCTAATGCTGATGATGCAGGGGTTTGGATTCATCAAGATGCTTGGTTTAGCATGGGTGATTTTGACGAAGGCATATCGCAAACTTACCAGTTAAATGATCCTAACAACGGTGTCTACGTATTTGTCCTCAGCGGTGAGGTCGTGATACATGGCCAAGTCCTGTCTACTCGTGACGGCCTTTGCATTTGGGATACTCAGAGCTTTACGATGGATGCAACAGTAGCTAGCCGTGTGCTAGTGATGGAAGTACCGCTATTTATGTAGTCATTGAGAAGCAAAGCAATTTATCAATTAAAGTACTCATACCAATAAATATTAACGCTAAAAATTATTTTTATTAACAACTATTTTACCAACAACATGGAGAAACACTATGTCAGATTTAACAACATTACAGCAGCTAGCAGAGAAACGTCGTTCTATCTATGCGCTAAGCAACCAACTGCCAGTAGCTAACGACGAAATCGTAAAAATAGTTGAGCATGCTATTTTGCACACGCCATCGTCGTTTAACTCGCAATCAACGCGCATCGTTGTATTGTTCGGCGATGATCATCGTAAATTGTGGGATATGACCGAAGATACATTACGCGAAATCGTTGGTGACGAAGAGAAGTTCAAATCGACCAAAGAGCGTGTCAATGGTTTCCGTAACGGTGCTGGTACTGTATTGTTTTTTGAAGATCAAGCAGTCGTTAGAGGCATGCAAGAAGCAGCGCCACTATATGCTGATAACTTCCCAATCTGGGCAAGCCAAACCAGCGCCATGCATCAGTATGTTATCTGGACGGCACTAGCCAGTATCGGTGTTGGCGCAAACTTACAGCACTACAATCCAGTAATCGATCAAAAAGTAGCTAGCGCTTGGGATATCGACAAAGACTGGACGCTAAATGCACAGTTGGTATTTGGAACGATTGAGCAGCCAGCAGGCGAAAAAGCGTTCAAGCCAGTCGAAGAGCGTATGAAAGTGTTTGGTGCGTAAGATAGTGTAGTCTATTTTATATAGTCCCCAAAAATAAATAGTCCTAAAAGCTTACGTAAAACAAAAAACGCCACTCAGTAATCTCTGGGTGGCGATTTTTTGTTGGTGACATTCTTTTGTTGAGGGTGAGAATTATAGATTTTATCGAATAGCCTACAGCTAAGCTAGGTTCCTGAGAAAATTACGCAGAGATTAACGACTATTTACGCTGCATCAAACTGTTAGCCACCCATGCTGGACCGATTAACAAAAACTGTAAATCTTTAAAGAAAGAAGGCTTTTTGCCTTCGATTTTATGACCAATGAACTGGCCAATCCAAGCGACGACAAATACCGCTGCCCACGCTTTAAAGCCCCATGGCATCGCTGCCATCACTGATAGACAGATAAGAATAAACATTCCCATCGCTAAAAACAGTGGCGTAGATAAGCGTATATAAAACAATAATACTAATGCGCTTAGTACCAAGGTAAACCACACAGATAGTGACATGCCCATACCTAACAGACTGACAAAGATCGTCGGCACACATAGCCAATGGATTTTTTTATTGACCAAGTTTTGGTGACTGACAGAGTACTCACTAAGCCATTGCTCTAGCGTACGTTTGGACATTTTTGGTTGACGAGACATACTAACCTCCCTGTTAGTAAATAAGATAAGTAACTTATACTAGCTAATGGACTTGCTACTGATCTCGGTATGAAGATGATTGTTAACATCAGTTGTAGCACTAATTGCGCCTGTCTACCATGTTATCTGATAGACGGCACAGTCAAGTTTACTCGTACTATTGATACTATATCAGCAAGATTTTATTCAAACTTCTAAGGGGTTTTTCTATAAGAGACGCATTATCTTTGCTCGCTACGATGCCATTCATACAGGCCGATAAAGGCGTTTACTTGATACACCATAGTCTGAATAGCAAAGATATAGTTACCAGACATCAGATTCACAATGAGCCAGACGAAGTTGACGATAATCCACAACCACCAATTAAATGAATAACGCAGAATCATAGCTGCCTGAGCGGTAATAGAAAGCACAAAGGCAATCACATTAATCCAAAAGAAAGAGATAAATCCCAAAAACAGACTACTATCATCCTCTACGACCGCATAGCCGTAGCTCGCTAATAAGTCATTTACCGTAGGGAACAGTGCAAGTCCAACGATGATGAAGGCAGCGGTAATCAACCAAACAGCTTTACTTGCTGATTTAGGTATCATGTCGCCATCAGGATCGGTGTGCTTCGACCAATAAAAGATACCGTAAACATGGGTAAAAAAGTTAAATAGTGGAGCAAGCATCAAACCAACTGCGCCAGACGTTGCCTGCACAATGACTTCGCCAGCCGTTGCCCCCATACCAAAGCCATTGCCCATAACGTTTTTGCGGAATGATAGCGAGACCACGCAAACCAAACCAATGAACGAGACCGCTAAATAAAACCAATCAAGCGTGGTATGGTCTGTCGTGAGCCAAAAACCTGCGGACAAAGCAATAACACCGCAAATAAACCAAATGATAATCCATTGCATCGCCCATTTTCCGGTGATGTTGTCCAATAGCTGAATACGCATCGCTTTTCCCCTCAAGTAAATACTGATATCAACATAGTGCTAACTACCATGTGCTAGTTGAATAACATATGCTAGTGAATAAATTATTATAAATATGCTCAGTACAGTTTATGATTTTTTGCCATAGATATATTGATTAATCAATAGTAGTGCTTGCTGATAGCGAGCATCATAGTCAGGCTGATCAATCATATGCGGCGTAATATCGTGACGCGCAAAAATATCTATCAAACGCTGCTCAAAGCGTCCACGCGCTTCAGGCGTACCCAAAGATCGCATACCATCATCAACCCATGGCGTATTGTTATCTAACATAATGGTGTGGTCTAAACGAAATTCATCGATACAAGCAGCCACAAAGGGATGTGTTCGACCCTCATACTCTTCACAAAATGCTTGCGTAGTGACAAAGTCAGTATCAACGATGGTGATAGGGGCCGTTGCATTGGCTTTAGCTTCTCGGATTGCCTCAGCATGGTCGAGACAAATAGGGCCATAATCACTGTACTGTAATCCAACCTCGCTACCACCCAAATCTGTACCGACATACAGACGCCCCATTTCTAGGGCAAAGCTGGCACCATAATAATTGGCAAGCTTATGTACCAGCGTTGTTTTACCTGAGCTTTCACCGCCGACGATAGCGACAGTCTTGGTATAGTCGGCGCGGGCTTGCGGATGAAGTGCTGACCAATGGGCAACGGGATCACGCGCAATCGCATAAGAGTCAAATTCCGGCTGTAGCGGCGTAGTAACGACTGGCAAAAGCAGCTGCTCTTGTATGTCATTGCGAGTGAGCGGATGGTTTTCCGCCATAAACAATACAGTCTCTGCTGATAGTGATAGTGCGTCCATTAAGCGTTGCAATTTGGCATTACTAGCAGCGACATCAATACTGACATCATCACTGGCACTATACAGATTTTCGTGCAGCGGTAGTTCGCTCTCATGAGTAGTATGAATATGAATAAATGGCAAGTCGGCACAGGCCATCTGTAGCCAACGCGCTTTGTCTTGTAAGGTAATAGTAAAATCAGGATGCGGCAATGGATGCGCCATAATAACGATATGCAAGGTTTTGGCTTGTCCTGCTGCATTCAATATGCTGCGCATCTGTCCTAAATGTAGGGGTTCAAAATGACCAATCATCAATCCAGTGTCGTACATAGTTATCCTTATTATTTTTTTATTTTAATCTCAGTGTTCCATGTCTATTCCAAAAAATATGTCTAATGCTGTCTAAGTTAGATAATCCAAACTAGATATCTATCAAGATCCAAAGCAGAAATCTATTAAGAATCGTAATACCAACCACGTTATTTACTTTCAATCTTCTTCGTAAAGGTATTTTTATCTAACAGTTGAGCAGGGTTCTAACTTTCATCATAGAACGTCTGAAAACCTAAGTTGCTTATCAGCATAGTATACTTATCAGCATGGTATAAAGCTTTTGGAGGATTTGCAGGTGGGTTATTGTAAAAATGAGGTATATCGCACGTACACGGAATCGCGGATTTTTAATTGAGGTTTTTTTAACTGGGTAAACTTGGTTAGCTAAAAGATTATTCAGGCTATTAAAATTTTCACTCGATTTTAGCGTTATGAAGCGAGCCTATCTCTTTGATTAAATTAAAAATAACAAGATACGTGAAGCGAGATTGCAAGGTTATAGCAACAAAGATGATTTTGAAACATTTTGAAATAACTATTTAAAATCAGGGGCTTGCATGGTGCTATGACAGATTAGGGTAAGCTTGAGTAGCATAAACTCACAAAGTACTGCTATACCTTCAACAGATAAATCCTGAATTATTGATATACTGATTCGTAAGTTAGCAAAGCAAGATAATGTTTTAGCTAAATACGTAAGACAATCAGAAAAATAGAATAAAAAATAAACAAGAATAGAAAATAGAGAGGTATTTGATTTGGCTAAGTTAGCAAAATTACATCGCTCACCAAACAATCGCATGATAGCAGGCGTGATGGGTGGCATTGCAGAATATGCTGGTTGGTCGCCAACATGGGTGAGAGTATTATTCGTAATCATCTCATCGTTAAGCGCAGCAGTACCAGGCATTTTGATTTATATTATCCTATGGATAATTATGCCAAAAGCCAACAGTCAGTCTTATCAATAATAGAAGCCTGATAGTTATTTTCAAAATTAGCTTTTTTAAAATTATGTTTTCTGAACCAGTTAAAGAGTCAAGTTTAAGTTAGACGTAATTGCTAAAAACAGTAAACCTCCAAAAAATAAAAAGCCTGACCAATCAGGATGCCCAAGACACAATTTTCCTCCTGCCCGAATGCTAGCGCATTTGGGTATTTTTTTATTTATTGTATTAGTACTACTTCCATGATGATTTGCCTGAAAATACGCTATACAACCGAGGTTTTGTGCCCACTATGCAAATTTAGTTGATGTAAATATGGATAAAATAGTCAATTTTTAGTAAGGTGAGCAGGCAGATAGAGTCGTTGCCGAATAGGTCGCGCGTGCGCTATCAGAGATTTATTTAATAATACTCATTTCACAGTGGCTTTACTATGAAAACCGAAACTATGACATCCCAAGCGATAACCCCGATGACACAAGATAAAGACTCTCAACCGATGACTTTTCAAGATTTAATCTTAACTTTGCAAAATTATTGGGCCGACAAAGGCTGCGTTGTATTGCAGCCTTATGACATGGAAGTCGGTGCAGGTACTTTTCATACCGCGACGTTTTTGCGCTCATTAGGTCCTGAGCGCTGGAATGCGGCCTATGTACAGCCATCACGTCGTCCTACTGACGGGCGCTATGGTGATAACCCGAACCGCCTGCAGCATTATTATCAGTTCCAAGTTGTACTAAAGCCAAATCCACCGAACATCCAAGAGTTGTATTTGGATTCACTACGAGCCATTGGTATCGATCCATTAGTGCATGATGTGCGCTTTGTAGAAGACAACTGGGAGTCGCCAACGCTTGGTGCGTGGGGACTTGGTTGGGAGATTTGGCTAAACGGTATGGAAGTCACGCAGTTCACCTACTTCCAGCAAGTCGGCGGTATCGAGTGCTTCCCAGTCACTGGCGAAATCACTTACGGGCTTGAGCGTTTGGCCATGTATGTACAAGGCGTTGATAGCGTTTATGATTTGGTCTGGGCAGACGGTGAGTTTGGTCGTGTGACTTATGGTGATGTTTTTCATCAAAACGAGGTCGAGCAGTCTACCTACAACTTTGAGCACGCTGATGTGCCGATGATGGGCGAGATGTTTGACTTTTATGAGCAACAAGCCGACAAATTGGTCGATGCAGGATTGCCGTTACCCGCTTATGAGATGGTATTAAAAGCATCTCATGCGTTTAACTTGCTTGATGCACGCGGCGCTATTTCAGTGACTGAGCGTCAGCGTTTTATCCTGCGTGTGCGTACGCTTGCTCGTAAGGTTGCCTTTGGTTATGTCGAAGCTCGTGCCAAATTGGGCTTCCCATTGGCTGATGAAGAACATCGCCAAGCCGCGCTTGATAAGTATTTGCCAAAAGAAGACGTGTCAAAGGACAGCTTAGCAGCAGACAACTCAGCAAAAGAAACTACTGATACTAACCAATCTACTAACGATAAATAGGAGCATCCCATGAGTACTATTCTATTTGAACTGGGGTGTGAAGAGCTACCTCCAAAGAGCCTAAAACCATTACGTGATGCGCTACAAACCAGTGTCACTGAGCAATTAACTGCAGCAGATATTACCTTTGATAGCATCAAGGCTTTTGCTGCTCCGCGCCGTTTGGCAATTCAGATTCAAGGTATTAGCGATAAGCAGCCGGATCGTACTGAACAAAAACGCGGACCAGCGATTAAAGCGGCGTTTGACGCAGAGGGTAATCCAACACGTGCGGCCATGGGTTTTGCCAAAGGCTTGGGTATTGAAGCCAGCGAGCTTACGACGATTAATACCGATAAAGGTGACTATGTTGGTTTTGAGCAGACTATCCGTGGTCAAGCGACTACTGAGCTACTACCTGCTATTTTCCAAACTGCACTAGATAATCTGCCGATTGCTAAGCGTATGCGCTCAGGTGCTAGCCGTAACGAGTTTGTGCGTCCAGTACAGTGGGCAGTATTAATGCAGGATGATACTGTCATTGATGCCACTATCCAAGGTCATCAGACTGGTACGCAAACGCGTGGTCATCGCTTCCACAGCCCTGACTACCATAACATTGCTCATGCCAATGATTACGAACAGTTGCTAGACGATCTAAAAGTAGTGGCAGATTTTGATAAGCGTCAAATGCTGATCAAAAACCAAGTCAAAGCTTTGGCAGATGAAGTTAATTCTGATGCCATCGTACCGCAAGATTTGTTGGATGAAGTCACCGCATTGGTTGATTTCCCAATTGCGCTACGAGCGAGCTTTGAAGCACGCTTTTTACAAGTACCGCAAGAAGCGCTTATCTCGACCATGCAAGCGGATCAAAAGTATTTCTGCTTAACCGATAAAACTGGCAAATTACAGCCTTACTTTATCTTTATTACCAATATTGAATCAAAAGATCCTAACCAGATTATCGAAGGTAATGAAAAAGTTGTGCGTCCACGTTTGGCTGATGCAGAGTTTTTCTTCTTGCAAGATCAAAAGCAGCCGTTGTTTGCGCTCACAGAAAGCCTAAAAAATCGCGTATTCCAAGACAAATTGGGTACGATTTGGGAGAAGTCTGAGCGTATTGCTAAACTTGCTGCGTTTATCGCTACGTTGATGCAGCAGCAAGGCCACGATATCAATGTTGATGAAACCGTACGTGCAGGCATTTTGTCTAAAGCGGATTTGGCCAGCTCGCTCGTCGGCGAATACCCTGAATTACAAGGTATCGCAGGTACGTATTATGCGCGCCTAAATAATGAGCCAGAAGCGGTCGCTGCCAGTTTAGAAGAGCAGTATCTGCCGAAATTCAGCGGTGATGTATTACCACAAACACCGATTGGTATTTGCCTAGCATTGGCTGACCGTTTGGACACATTGGTTGGTATTTTTGCGATTGACCAAGCACCAACGGGTTCAAAGGATCCGTTTAGCTTACGTCGTTCTGCTATTGGTATCTTGCGTATTTTGATCGAAAAGCAGTTGCCGATTAATCTGGTAGCGCTCGTTGAGCAAGCGATTAAAGGCTATAGCGATGCTGAAGGTAGCAAGATTGCCAAAATGGGTGATACTTTTACCCAAGTCATGGCATTCCTAAACTCGCGCTACCGTGCGATGTATACGGAGCAGGGCGTTAGTGTCGATACGATTCAAGCAGTGCAAGCGATTAACCCGCATATGCCGCTTGATTTTGATCAGCGTATCCGTGCAGTGCAAGCATTTAGCGAGCTATCACAAGCGTCGATGTTGGCTGACTCAAACAAACGTGTTGCTAATATATTGGCCAAGTCAGAAGTGAGCGTGGCTGATACAGTCGATGAAGCACTACTGTCTGAATCTGCTGAGCAAAACCTATATGCAGATGTGCAGCAAGCACAGACAGTGGTACAACCATTGCTTGAGCAAGCGGACTATACGCAAGTATTGCAAACGCTGGCTAGCTTAGATGAGCCGTTGACCCAGTTCTTTGATCAAGTAATGGTCAACAGTGAAGATGCTGCGCTTAAAAACAATCGTTTGGCATTGCTAAAGCAGCTTCGCGCCTTGTTCTTGACAGTAGCTGATATCAGCGAGCTACAGCTGTAACCCTGCTAAAAGCTGATAGTTACTTTAACTTGACTGTCCTTTTAACTTGACGGTTACTTCTGATAAAAAAACCTGGCTTATCGTGGCCAGGTTTTTTGTTGTACAGTTGACGGATTTGTTGGTAGGTTTATCTAGTGGATATAACTCGTCCGTTAGCGCAATCAGTAATTAAACGGTAAAGGCATTGTATTATCGCTATTATTGACGGTAAAATTTATGCTATCAAAACGTATTAAATAATCTTATTTAGTAGATTTCGTTATTTCTCACGTTTACCCGTAATCGAAGGAGCACTGCCGTGTTTGCTGTTATTATCGTCATCCTTATTATCTGGGCTTCAATGTGGGCTTTTTATAAGTTTATGTACCCGCGTGCACCTAAGAGTATGATGCCAAAAGAAGGGGATGTGACCACTCCGCGTCAGTGCAATTTCTGTGGCAACAGCTTGGCTGAATATCGCGGTGTACTTGAAACCAAACCAAGTACAGCTACCGATGGCAATGTTGAAGCGAACCAAGAGTTATTCTTTTGCAATTATGAGCATCAGGCAGACTTTCACGCAGGCAAGACCTACACACCTTATGCATAAATAGATAAATGATTGACCATAAAAAAGCGCCTAACTTTATTGGCTAGGCGCTTATATGTTTAATACAGTACGATGCATCTACAGAATAGAATGAGCATCCTTCATAATTTTATTGAGCAATGCCTCGGACTGTTTGTCTTTCTGCAAACGATCTTCATCACTTCTTTGATTGGCATGGATTTTTTCATACAAGTTTAAGCAGCACAGTACCAGTATGCTTTCTTGGCTGAGGCTTGGCGCATCTCTTTTTAGATCGAGCGCATAGTTGTTGATATACGAAACCGCTGACAGTAGCTCTTCTTGCTCATGTACTGGACAAAATATTGGATAAGTAACCCCAGCAATCGCAATATCGACTTTTTTGATTTGTGGTTCTGGCGCTTTAGGTGTCTTGGTATTAGATTGTGCCATGGCGCTTGTTATATTTGATGCTGCTGGTGTCGTTTTTTGCGCTGGCGCTGGCACACTTGTTACTGGCGCACTTGGCGCTTGAGTATTTTTTGGTTGTTTTTCTATCGATTTGCTTTGGTCATCGGTCATGATAAATCCTACAATGTCTGGTCAGTGAAATGAGTGATATCAGATTTTACAAATAGCATTTAGCAGTTTAATAAGCACTACGTCTTAATTATCTACTGCAAGAACGCGTTAGCCTTCTGCCTGATCAATACGAGTTAGGCGCTGTAATACGACTTGCGTACGCTCGGCTGCCAATTGGTTCTTCTTTTGCAGTTCACTGTTTTGTTGTTTGATATCGCTATACTGCTGCTTTAGCTCATTATTGTGTTGTTGCAGCTCGCTGTTTTGTTGTTGTAATTGGCTGATCTGTTTTTGCAGTTTGTCTTGTTCTTCACCGATCATATGGTGCGCTTCTGCAAGACTCTGATAGCGCTTGTCGAGATCGTTCAGTTGTTTTTTGGCACCGTCACGTTCGTTATGACTGTTATCTAATTTGGTTTTTAGAGCGGCAAATTCTTTTGAATCAGTAACAGGGTGTTGTTTTAAGCTGCTAAGTTCAGCACTGACAAGCTGATACTGTTTTTTGATGTCGAGTACCATTTTTTCTAATATTCTAAGTTGATCATACATAGTCAGTTTTTATCCTTAACAAGTAAGCGTGAATGAATTTTGTTCGCTGCATTTAATAATGCCATAGGTGACCGCATAATATCTATATCAACAAAGTAATTACAAGCATCAGGCTTTGTCTTTTCACTTTTATTTATCGATGATTTGTCTATGACATTTTATCGCGACTATTTTTATTTTATGAGCAGTAATCAATTACTAGGACATCTATTATGAATGATAATATCTCTGGCTGGAATACTTGGCTGACTGCGTTTGATGATTGGACGGACGTGTCTATCAGCGAAGTGCATGGCATGATGACAGGGCTTATGACGGCTTGTAATGCGCCTGACGAAGCAACTTGGGCCAAGGTGTTTGAAGAGCTCAGCTTTGCCCCATTACCAGAGCCTGCATTGACCTTGCTGACAGAAGAAGCGGAAGACATCGTTTTTCAGCTAAAAGACAAAGATGATGCCTACGCGTACATGCCGCTCATCCCAGATGATGAACATGATTTATACGAGCGCGTGATGGCGTTGAAACAGTGGGCAAACGGTTTTATGACTGGTTTTGGTATTACCGATTGTGGTTTGACCAGTGAAGAAAACGAGATGCTATCGGATTTGGCTAAGATCGGCGCAATTCGTCTCGAAGATGATGAAGATTTTGAAGGTGGCGAAGAGTCTTATCTTTATATCTATGAATTTGCTCGTATGGTACCCGTAAGCTTTGCTACGCGTAAACGCAAGGCTGTCAAAGATATCGCGCTCATCGCTGGTTTGTCTATCGATGCCAAAACAACCAAAGAGCTACAGGCAGAAGGCAAGCTACCAAAACCAATGCCGCCAGTGGTTGATGTGATGAATCATAACAATCCATCGTAAGGCAGCTCTGACACATCATAGTTCTGAAAATTGTAGTAAGGATATTTTATGATCCAAAATAACAGTAGTAATAGCGACAACGTCAGTAATAGCGATAACGTTAGCAGTAGCAGCGATGTCCAGCTGAAAAGTATCGAGCATCCTACTCAGAGTCTCGATTGGCTAACACGTCTCATCGCCTTTGATACGGTCAGTCGCCATTCTAATTTGGCTTTGATTAACGATGTAAAGTCTTATTGTGAGCAGTTGGGTTTGACGGTAGATTTGACCTTTAATGAAGCTAAGACCAAAGCTAACTTGTTTGTGACTGTACCAGCTGGTGAAAACGCTGATATTATCAATAACGGTCTGGTCTTATCAGGTCATACCGACGTTGTGCCAGTTGATGGGCAAGCGTGGTCTTCAGAGCCATTTACCGCGACGATACGTGGTGATAAGCTATATGGTCGCGGTGCGTGTGATATGAAGGGCTTTATCGCTTGTGCGCTAACGATATTGCCGCAAGCCGTGCAGTTATCGAACAGCGGTCAGCTACGTCGTCCATTACATTTAGCATTGTCGTTCGATGAAGAGGTTGGCTGCTTGGGTGCGCCATTGATTTTGGCAGACCTAAAAGCACGCGGCATCACGCCTGATTACTGTATCGTTGGTGAGCCCACTAACATGGCTATGGTAGTTGCACATAAAGGCATCGCGGTTTATCGTTGCCGTGTACATGGCAAGTCGGCGCATTCGTCACTGATTGCACAAGGTGTCAATGCTATTAGCTACGCTAGCAGATTGGTTGGCTATGTAGATACGCTTGCTGAAGAGCTGAGCGCTCGTGATGATAACGATGCATTATTTACAGTGCCTTATTCGACATTGTCAGTAGGTACCATACATGGTGGTACAGCGACTAATATCGTGCCCAACCTATGCGAGTTTACTTTTGACTATCGTAACCTGCCGCATATGACGCAAGACGATATACTAGAGCCCATTCAGGCAAAAGTCGCTGAGCTAAACGCGCAAATGCAAGCGCGCGCGCCAGAGACTGGTATTGAGCTGATGCAAGAAGAAAGCGTCCCAGCAATGACTGATAATGATAGCGCTGAGTTGCAATCACTAATCGCTGCGCTGACAGGAGATGATGAGCGTCATAAAGTGGCTTACGCGACTGAAGGCGGTCAGTTTACCAATGCAGGTATCCCAACGATTATCTGTGGCCCTGGTAGTATTGAGCAGGCGCACAAAGCGGATGAGTATGTGGAGCTTAGCGAAATTGAACGCTGCGATGCGTTTTTAAAGAAGCTGTTAGATAGCTGTACGATTCAGCCGTCCATGCAATCATAATTATTCAGTAGAAGGCGTGACGTTCCTTTAATAATTTCTGCGAGACTTTTTGATATATAAGTATAAATGACACCGTCTTGATGGCGGTGTTTATTTTTTAGTCGCATATTTAAGTCGTATAGCCGTTTGTATTAGAACCATTTACACATGACAAAGTAGGGGTGGGTTGATGTCTTGGCATCTGTTTGCAGTGTTTTTCGCAAGTACGTTTTTTATCTCAGCGACCCCTGGTCCTAATATGCTGCTAGCATTTCAGTACGGCATGAACTATGGCGTTAAACGAACCTTATGGACACTGGCAGGTCTGAGCCTTGGCTTGTTTGTATTACTGCTATCAACACTGCTTGGATTGGATGTAATCAGTCGCCAGTCACCGTGGCTACTGACCATTATCAAAGCCGTGGGGGCAGCATATTTAGTCTATTTGGGTATCAGCTCTTGGCGCAATGCTGGCGACGGTAGCTTGATGAGCGATGCTAAAGAGTTGAGTGCCGAGGCAGCAGCAGACTATGCTGCCACTGATGGCGCACCTAGTAAACCGCAGCCGCGTTCACTATCTAGTGCCGCTACTAAAATAGCGCCGAGTAATACTACCTTGTTTCGTACTGGTGTTTGGGTATCATTATCTAATCCGAAAGCTATCTTGTTCTTTGCTGCTTTTTTTCCTAAATTTATCAATTTCAGTGCGCCACTATGGCCACAATATGTTCTATTGACTATCGGCTTGTTTTTGAGTGAAACGATTTGGCAAATCGTATATACGCTAGGTGGCAAAAAGCTAGCAAGCTGGCTCGATGTTGGTAATCGTTTAGCATGGCTCAATCGTGGTTGTGGGGTGATATTTATAATTATCGCTGCTGCTTTATTGGCTGAAGTGATAAATAGTTTTATGGTTTAAAAAATACCGATAAGATTTCAAATTAAAGTGATTAATTAAAAACACATTTATTAAATTATTTTCTATACAAGCCAAATTAATTATTGACTTTAATTTTTAAACCGTTATTATTGGCTCATTGATTTATATCGTTTATCTTTCATAAGCGATAAATCGTTTTAATTAATCTGCTATTGTCGCCCTGACATTAGCCACAACCTATGGAGGAATCATCGTGTCCTATATAACTACCAAGACGTTTTTAAAGATTGAATGTGTAAACCACATGACAGCAATGACGACTTCGAACAGGTTTGGCTGAATCTATATATAAGCTATTGAGTGATATCCTATCTATTGATATCAACGAATAGCGTTCTGTATTTACTCGCTCTATCCTTCGTTTAAGTCTACTGTGCCAAATTTGCTCTGCGATTGTGCTAAGCCATATTGCGCTTGCTGTTATCTGTTTACCTAACATTTTTCTTTACCGTTATTGCTAATAAAGCGACTCAGGCTATGATTTAGCTAAAGCTTTTCTATGCGTATACTATTTACGCTGTGGCCGACGGTGCTGATCTATATTATCTTTCTTTAAAACGTCCATCATAAATTAACCATGCATTTTTATTGATTTTTTAATTAATAAAAATACGGTATTTTATTGTCTTTATTTTATGATTTATTAACTTATGTGCTTATTAAACGTATCGTTTAATGGAGACGGGTAAGTAATGTCTAAAAATTAGTAAATTAAAAAATATGTATGGTTATAAAAATAATAAAACGGAAATAATAAATCATGAGCATTCAATTAATATTAAATGAAAACCGCAAACACGGCGTACCCGTCAAGATTTACACCTCAGATGTTGAGCAAGGTGCGATGCAGCAACTACGCAATTTAGCTCAGCTAGAGTTTGTACACTCACACATTGCGGTGATGCCCGATGTGCACGTTGGCAAAGGCGCAACAGTTGGCAGTGTGATTCCGACCAAGTCTGCCATTATTCCTGCGGCAGTCGGTGTGGACATTGGCTGCGGTATGAATGCGGTACGTTTGTCTCTGACAGCGAGTGATTTGCCTGACAGTTTGAAGTCATTGCGATCGATCGTTGAGCAGCAAGTGCCAGTCGGCTTTAACATGCACAAGCAAATCCAAGCTAAGAACTCAACGCTTGATCCGTTGGGCAAACGCCTCAAACCGATTACTGATAAGCATCCAGGTTTACTCAAAATGCTTAAAGGTTTTGAGCGTACGTGGGCGAAACAGTTGGGGACATTGGGCGGTGGCAATCATTTCATTGAGCTGTGCTTGGATGAAAACAAGGATGTCTGGGTCATGCTGCATTCTGGCAGTCGCGGCATCGGTAATTGTATCGGCCAGTACTTTATTAACCTTGCCAAAAAAGAGCGTCAATCGCGCTTCGGCCATGTATCAGATCGTGATTTGTCTTACTTTGCCGAAGGGTCTGATAGTTTTGCTGATTATGTCGAAGCAGTGGGCTGGGCGCAGGACTACGCGCTAGAAAATCGCCGTGAGATGATGCGCTTGGTCATTAAGTCATTGCAGTCGCCACAAGCGGGATTGCCACGATTTCAGTTGACCAAAGAAGCCATCAATTGTCATCATAACTATGTCAATGAAGAGGTGCATTTTGGTGAGCAAGTCTATGTGACGCGTAAAGGTGCGATCAGTGCTTATGAAGGTGAGCTTGGTATTATTCCAGGATCTATGGGCGCAAAATCCTTTATCGTACGTGGTCTGGGCGCAGCGGAATCGTTTTGCTCATGTTCACATGGGGCAGGACGACAGATGAGCCGAGGTAAAGCTATGCGAGCGTTCACCATCGACGAGCTAAAAGCGCAGACGGATGGCGTCGAGTGTCGCAAAGACAAAGGCGTCATCGATGAAATACCTGGCGCGTATAAAGACATCGATGAAGTGATGGCCAATCAAACGGATTTGGTTAAGGTGGTGCATACGCTTAAACAGGTCATGTGCATTAAAGGCTAATGAGTAAAACCATAGCGAGTCACGACGGTGTCAATCGAGCTAAGTGTACTATTTGCGCTCGATTTCCTAGTCGTGACCTCACTATGCTGTTACTCGAATATATAAAACAGACTTAGAGCTATTAAAAATATAGGTAACAATATGAGCTTAAAACAAACTTTAAAAAAGGCCAAACAAATTGAACGGCAGTTAGAACAGCAAGCGCAGTTAGAACGTCAAAATATAACAGGTACACAGCAATCGCTAGGTACTGTCAAACCGCGCAACTACTTGGCACTGGATCCACTGTTAAGAAAAGGTGGTATTCATGAGAAAGAAGATATCGATATCATCCGAAAAAAACGTCGCCGCGAGACCAAGCAACAATTGCGACGGACAGATTGGTTATCGGAGTAGCAACCGTTCATCTTAATCTTAAATTTAAACAACAAAAAAGCCATTCGCTATTATAGTGAACGGCTTTTTTTATTTTTACTCAAACTTATAACTTAACTACTGTTACCTTAACCACTAAGCCAATATTTCGATTAGCTCACCTTTTACCATATGCGGGCTGACGAAATCAGTAATACGCACGCTCACGAGTTTACCCAACATCTCATCCATTTTCTCAACATCATGAGGGAACATAACGGTACGGGTATTATCCGCCGTGCCGATTAAGCAATCAGGATGGCGATTGGCCACTTGTTCAACCAAGACGCGAGTCGTGGTGCCGACCATTTCATGCGTTTTCGCAAGCGTTGAGTCGATAATAACTTTTTGGAATTCAGCTAAGCGGGCTTTTTTGGTCGTGAAGCTCACATCATCCGGAAGCTCTGCCGCTGGCGTACCAGGACGTTTAGAGTAGATAAAGCTGTAAGAGTGATCAAAGTTCAATTCTTTTGCCAAGTTCAAGGTATCTTGGAAGTCTTGTTCAGTTTCACCAGGGAAGCCAATGATAAAGTCGCTCGACAAGTGAATATCTGGACGAATGGCTTTTAGCTTATTAATCTGATTAATATACACATCAATCGTATGGTTGCGCTTCATCGCTGCCAAGATAGCATTTGAGCCACTCTGAACCGGTAGATGTAAGTGTGATACTAGCTCTGGCAATTGGGCATATGCGTCAATGATATCATCAGTGAACTCTAGCGGATGGCTAGTCGTATAGCGAATACGCTCGACACCATCGACATGCGAGACATAGTGCAATAGCTCAGCGAAACGGCAAATGCTGCCATCGTCTTTTTCGCCGCGATAGCCGTTGACGTTTTGACCCAACAGGTTGATTTCACGGATACCTTGAGCGGCAAGGCTGTCAATCTCTGCCAATACGTCATCAAGTGGACGCGATAATTCTTCACCACGCGTATAAGGCACCACACAGAATGAGCAATACTTGGAGCAACCTTCCATGATAGAGACAAAGGCTTTGTAGCCTTCTACTCTTGGCTCTGGCAAAAAGTCAAACTTCTCAATGCTAGGGAATGACACATCAATCGTACCGATACGATTTTTAGGCGCGATTTCACGTTGCTCATTTGATTGATCGTATAGCTCTGGCAGGCGATGCAAGGTTTGTGGGCCAAATACCATGTCGACATAAGGCGCACGCTTTTGAATATTATCGCCTTCTTGTGAAGCGACGCAACCACCGACGCCAATAACGAGGTCAGGGCGTTTTTCTTTTAGTTTGCGCCAGCGGCCCAATTCTGAAAAGACTTTTTCTTGCGCTTTTTCGCGGATAGAGCAGGTGTTCATCAGTAGTACATCGGCCTCATCGATATCATGAGTCACTTCCATACCATGTGAGTCGCCTAGCACGTCTAGCATTTTGCCAGAGTCATAGACATTCATCTGACAGCCTTGAGTCGTGACAAAGACCTTTTTTGTCGCTGCTTTTTCGACGGGCGCTTGGGCTGAACTTGCTTCTTTGAGTGCAGTGACAGCACGTGCGGTGACAGTCGTCTCAGCAACAGCATCGTCATCGATGCGGGGATTGAATACAGTAACACTCATAAGGATAAGTCCATGATTGACCAAAAATATAGCGGAGTAGCCGATTAACAGGTGGCGTATTTTATCACAACCCTGTGCCAATGTGAAAAATTAGCACGAGCGATGGGGTATCAACATGATAAATAATTCATAGCAGTATCAATTATTTACTGTCGTTC
The DNA here is from genome assembly GCF_052258385.2 of Psychrobacter sp. 1Y6. Taxonomy (NCBI): domain Bacteria; kingdom Pseudomonadati; phylum Pseudomonadota; class Gammaproteobacteria; order Moraxellales; family Moraxellaceae; genus Psychrobacter; species Psychrobacter sp. 1Y6. Next base: position 585,187 of record NZ_JBQQEW020000001.1, read on the forward strand.
ATATTACTATTCATAAAAACTGCGGCTCGTTATCACTTCTATGTTACACCGTGCTGTCCTATTTATTAACAAAAGGTAAAGGAGATAGTTGAAAGCACAATGAGTATAGTATGATGATTGCTATACCCTTGGCGGTACTTAGCGAACCGTTATTCACATATTTGTAGAGATATCATAAAGAGAGTCAGTATGACAAAGTTGCGTGTTGCGCATAGCATCAAGGATGAAGAGTCTATCAGTCAAAAACACGCGTCAAAGCGAATCACAGTAGATACGCTACGGTTGAGCGCGTTGAGCGTGGCAACAGCGGTCAGTGCGCTTGGTGTGTCACAAGTCGCTTGTGCCGAGTTGACATGGGGCGATGAGGAAAGCTACCAACAAGAAAGTAACTACCAACAAGATTATCAGCAAGACAATAGTATCGACTCATTTATGGCAGCCGCTATCGCCGCAGATCGCGGTGATGTAAGCGCGCTCTATAACTATGAGCAAGTCATGAGCGGTGGCTTGTTTGCGATGTATCCGACCTATTGGCGTATGAATTTAGATCTCAATTCACAGAGTTCAACAGCGGTCTCGCAGTTTGTGCGTCAGTATCCAGATACGGTTATGGCTGAGAAATTGGTTGCGGATTTTGCGGAGACCAAAGCGGGGTCAAATGATTATGCATCAGTACGTCAAGTCGCGAATTTAATCACCAATGCCGATGCCAGTGAGCGCTGTGCCGTTGCGCTTGGGTTTAATAATGGCGGTGACACCATGCGTGCTATGGCAGCCAAATCTGATGTGTGGCTGACCACCCAAAAGCAACCAGCATTGTGCGATCAGCTAGCGATGGAGATGAACAACAACGCGCTGATTAGTAATCAAGATCGTGCGGCTCGTCTTAAGCGTATGTTACGTAAAGGCAAGACCGGCGATATTATGGCATTGTCATCACGCCTTGGTACGCCAATTGCTTATTCTGCGCTCAGTGAAATTCAACTAAATCCGTCTTCTTTCTTTAGCCGTTTTGGTCGTGAGCCTGCAAGCCAAACCAATCAATACCTATATATGTACGCAATCGGCCGTATGGCTGACAAGTCTTATCGTGAGGCAGCGTTACAGTTAGAGTTTGATATCAAACAAGACAATCAGCGCGCTGTCAAATTGTTGAATGACGAAACCCGACGCTATGCTTATCGTACGCTTGGCGTGCAGCGTATGAATCACAACACTGATGACGGCTTTAACGCTGAAGCAGTGGATTGGTTCCGCAACAGTTTGGACAATGACTTTAATTTTGAAGAAGCAGAAGACTATGCTATGGCAGCGATTCGCTTCAGTCGTTGGGATGATGTGGTAGAAGCTATCTCAAAAATGGACGGCGAAACGCAAAAAGAAGCCCAGTGGCAGTATTGGCTAGCTCGTGCGTATGAGCAGTCAAGCGATAGTAGCAAGCGCAATACGTCCAAAAAAATGTATCAGAACTTAGCAAAGAGTAATGACTACTATGGTTTGATGGCAAAAGATAAAATAGGGCAGCGTTTTGATGCTAGCCGCCTAGGCGGTAGTAATTTGCCCAATGTCAGTACTGCTGACCGCGCGCGCGTCATGCAAGATGCTAACTTCGCTCGTGCGTTTGCGTTATACAACTCTGAGGCCAGTCGTGCTTATGCCAACCGCGAGTGGAACTGGGCAGTGAAACAAGCTCGTGACAATCGTGATGACAATTTAATCATTGCCGCTGCTCGTCAAGCCTATGATATGGGCTGGCTCGATCGAGCGATTTATGCGGTTGATAATACTGATAGAGTGGATAGTCTTGCACTTTCGCATCCAATGCCGCATCAAAGCGCAGTCGTACGTTATAGTGAGGCTGCGGGTATTGATCCAGCATGGGCGTACGGTATTATGCGTCAAGAAAGCCGTTTTGTATCCTCTGCACGCTCAAACGTAGGCGCGAGTGGATTAATGCAAGTTATGCCTGATACCGCAAAATATATCGCTCGCAACCTAGGCGAGACGTATAGTGCGAGCCGTGCCAATAGCGGTGATACCAATATCCGCTATGGTACGTGGTATATGGGTGATATCTTGGGCAAACTCAATTATCAACCAGTATTGGCAACCGCAGGCTATAATGCTGGTCCTAATAACGCTAAACGCTGGCAGCCAGTTTATGGTTCGCTCGCCGCAGACCAATATGTAGAGTCGATTGCATTTCCTGAGACACGTAATTATGTCAAACACGTAATGGAAAACGCCACTATTTATAGCAGTCTGTTGGGTCGTGGTCAGCCGATTACTCAGCGTATGGGCACAGTGCCAGCTGGCTTTTAATCACTGAACTTGTATTTGATAAACCACTAATGATTTATTGTTAGTGGTTTATTTTTATCTGCTGATTTGCTTTGCTAATTGTCAATTGGTTAAATTTGATTTGCCAAAGCTGCACTAATCTGGCCAAGGTAAATTTCACAGCCGTTATCCTTCAGTGCTTTATCAACACTTATCGAGCTTACTGACGATGTCGTCAACGTTTACGTTTTTGCTATAGATTAAAAAAAACGTTTTGTTACCATTGCCTTAATGGGAAACCCTATTTTTCAGTCTTGTTCTTAGGTCAATGCGTGTTTTATGTATCGCGTCTAATGATTTAAGTTATAGCCTATGTCTTATCATTGCTAACTAACTGCCTTCAGTCCTATGATCAAAAAATATTTTAGTCAGTCTACGTCGCCAAAAACCAGATATTCGTTATCTAATCGGATATGTTTTTTATCGAAGGCAAATACAAAGACAGATACAAACCTGAGTAATAAGGTCGCTAATGCTATGGTGCAATTGCGTGCAGAGTTGTCTAGCAAACACAATGTAGGTAGTATTAAAGCAACGATGAGCTTCGGCGCTTTACTGCTTATACAAGGTGTTGTACTGCTACCAGCACAGGCGGCTAACACGGTTAAGACTGGTCAGCGCGTATTGATGATTGAGATGACCCCAGCATTATGTAATATGCAGCCAACGCGGGCACGTATGCGTCAGTGTTTAGAAGGATACTCGTTAACCGTATCTGGTCTAGATATGGGATATGGCGAACGCTGCGGTCGTGGTAGTGAGCCACGCCTTACCCCGCTACAACTAAAAGTCGTTAACCGCATCATGCCTGACACAACGGTACGTAGCCAAACGTGGCAACGTTATGGAGCTTGTAGTCCGCTTAGCGCCAGCAGTTACTTTCGACAGATTACTAACTATGCAGGTGGATTAAAACTACCGAACGAGTTAAATACGGGTAATAGTTATACCGTTTCCAAATCACGTTTTATCAGTCAAATGACCCGTCTCAATAGTGGTATGTCTTCGAATAGTGTGGACCTCATTTGTCAAGAAGGCAGCCGTCGCCAATCGATACTCACTGATATACATGTGTGTTATGAGGGTAGTGATTTTGGGACTTGTCATGACGTTGTAGACAGCTGTGGCAGTAAATTTATCATTTCAGGTGGGCGATAGCCTTTACTTAGTTATCTGCTTAAACCTCTTTTTTGATACCATTTTTCATTTCACTTAATCGAATTTAATAGTGCAAATTGCCTATTTTGACCATTGTATCTACGTATAGCACAGTGAAAATGTGCTTTAGTTATCGCGTGCTAGAATCCTCTAGCGCTTTATTCGTAAGCGCTTAGCCTCTACAAAAATCCTCTCGTATAAAATGTAACAATATAATCCCTGACGGGTCTATGACTGTATCTAGACGGTCACTGCGATGAAGTGCTACACTAGCTCTCGGTTTATACATGCTGCTATGCGGCAAACAAGTCGATATCTAAAATGATAATCGTTCATTAGAATTATCTAATAATTAATTAGGGAGTATTCAATGTCAATGAAACAGCCTTTACGTGTTGCCGTCACTGGTGCCGCTGGTAATATCAGCTACGCGATGCTATTTCGTATTGCATCTGGCGAGATGCTAGGTAAAGATCAGCCAGTTATTTTGCAATTACTTGAAATTACGCCAGCTCTTGACGCCCTAAAGGGTGTGGTCATGGAACTAGAAGACTGTGCATTCCCATTGTTGGCTGGTATCGTCCAAACTGACGATGCTAATGTCGCATTCAAAGATATCGATTATGCTTTACTGGTTGGTGCACGTCCTCGTGGCCCAGGTATGGAGCGTAAAGATTTGCTAGAAGCCAACGCTGCGATTTTCTCAGCACAAGGTAAAGCATTGAACGAAGTCGCTAGCCGTGATGTAAAAGTATTGGTAGTCGGTAACCCTGCCAACACCAACGCACTTATCGCTCAGCGCAATGCACCAGATCTTGATCCACGCAACTTCACTGCAATGACTCGTCTAGACCACAACCGTGCTATGGCACAGTTGGCTGGTAAAACTGACAGCACTGTAAATGACGTGAAAAAAATGATCATCTGGGGCAACCATTCGTCAACTCAGTATCCAGATCTAACTGCTTGTACGGTAAACGGCAAGCCTGCGCTAGATTTAGTTGATCGTGAATGGTACGAAGCGACTTATATCCCAGAAGTACAACAGCGCGGTGCTGCGATTATTAAAGCTCGCGGTGCATCATCTGCGGCTTCTGCTGCCAACGCTGCTATCGCACACATGCGTACGTGGGCGCTAGGTACTGATGAAAACGATTGGGTATCTATGGGCGTTTACTCAAACGGTGAATACGGTATTGCTGAAGGTTTGATCTACTCATTCCCATGCACATGCGCTAACGGCGACTGGTCTATCGTAGACGGCGTTGATGTATCATCAGATTTCTCGAAAGAGAAAATGGCTGCCACTGAGCAAGAACTTAGTGAAGAGCGTGATGCAGTAGCACATTTACTACCGTAAATCTAAGCTGCTATCCAGTAAGCTATGATTCAAGTAGTAGAGATAAGTAGTATGAAAAGCCCTCTGGAATATGAGGGCTTTTTTGTGTCTATAAGAAATATAAGAAATGAGTGAGCGAAAATAATTTATTTCACTATTTTAAATGGATAAAAGCAGTTTAGCGTCAATACAATTGATAACGTTAGATAAACGTTGATTAACAGCTATTAAAATAAAGCTTGCTACAATGAATATGTCAATTTGAATAATAAGCACATTAAACAATAAGTACGATCCTATTCGTACCATTTAAGGAGAAAGTTATGTTGGGTGAACCAGAATATAGTATGAATGAGTTATTTGCTCAGTTAGGCCTAGACAGCTCTGATGAAGCAATCGATAATTTTATCGCAGAAAACCAACTAGCTAGCGAAGAAAAACTGACAGAGGCTAGCATTTGGACAGATAATCAGCGTATGTTCTTACAAGAAGAATGGCAAAAAGATGCAGCATGGGTAGAAACCATTGATGAGTTAAATGTTCGTTTGCATCCTGACGCATAAAGACTTATAGACATAAAAAACCCCGCGATAGTCTTAATAACGCGGGGTTTTTTATGTCTGGACTAACACTGAATTTTAAATTTGCTTGTCGCGCCACTCAAGTAAGTCTGCGACGTCTTGATGAATACCGGCTTTTAATGCTTCTAATCCATCATAGCGACGCTCACCATGCAAGAAGTGTAGGAAACGTACGTGTAAGTTCAGTCCGTATAAATCAGCTTGCAACTGTGGAAAGTGGACTTCTAGTCGCCAGTCATCACCTTTATCAACAGAAGGTCTTTTGCCAATATTAGCCGTGCCGAACACACTATGCGGACGCAAGCCGGCAACACCTGTATGACCGTCGGTGGCAAGCGCAGTCAAACCATCAGCGATCACATTACCATTGTCATCTAAGCTCACCACATCGACTGCAAAAATACCATACAGGGCAGGATTTATACGTTGCAAATCGATATTTGCGGTAGGGAAGTCTATCGTACGACCTATCTGATCGCCGCGCACAACCACTCCAGTGATTGCATAGTCACGACCAAGTAACCTGTTGGCTGCTTGAAGATCACCTGCTAATAGTAAATCACGAACACGAGTAGAGCTGATACGGGCAGCGTCGTTATCGATAGTATCAACACTGTCGCTATCATTACTATTATCAGTGACCGTATGCAGGTTGGTCACATCCAAACCATAACTACGCAAAAACTGACTGTCGCCAGTACGATCATGGCCAAAGCGAAAGTCATCGCCCAGCACCAATGCTTTGACGTTCAAACGCTTGGCTAATATATCGGCAAATGCTTGTGCTGATAGCGAGCGAAACTCTGTATCAAAACCTGCTACGATCAATGTTTCAACGCCATATTCTGCCAGCAGTGCTTGTTTTTCTGCCAGATTGGTCAAACGTGCAGGCGCTTTAGCAGGTGCAAAAAACTCGCGTGGCTGCGGCTCAAATATCATGACCGCCGCACCCAAGTTTTGGGTATGCGCAATTTCACGAACCTGGGCTAGCATGGCTTGGTGACCAAGGTGCACACCGTCGAAATTACCAATAGTGAGCACGCAAGCTGCCAACTCTACTGGGACAGTGTCCGTAGATGAAGCGTGTGGCGACGAAATCAGTTGCTCAAGAAAATAGGTTTTCATAAGTTTTCAGCTATGATGAGACCAAATAAAAAACGAAAAAACACATCTATGCTTAAAATTGATGTGTCTAAAACCAGCCATTATAAAGTAAAATAGCCACACTAACATCCTATAGTCTACGTGTAATGCAACTATGGCGCATAGGGTGGCTATTCTTTATTGCCAATGATGCTAACACCAACCCTAACAACAATCTCGACAACGATGGAGATCTTATGTCTGCTGCTGCCTTAAATACTATACCAACCGAACTATCGACATATCAGCTCACCGATCAGTTCGTTGTGCAGCGTGCAAATAAAGAAGATTTAGCAGAAGTCTTAGCCATTTATAATCAAAGCATACCGGGTAAACAAGCAACAGCCAATCTTGCATTGGTTACGCTAGAGGAGCGTGCCGCTTGGTTTGAGGAGCATTTGGATAGTGCAACCAGACCAATATATGTGGTTAAAGTACTACCATCAGATGATGTAGATCAAACCAAGGCGCCGATAGTCGCATGGGGCAGCTTTAGCGATTTGTACGCACGTACGGCCTATCATATCAGTACCGAGATTAGTATCTATCTAAATCAAGATTATCAGGGCAAAGGATTGGGCAGTTTGCTGACCCGTTGGATGTTGACGCAAGCACCAAACCTAGGTATTCGAAATATCATCGCCCTTGTCTTTGCTCATAATCATCCAAGCTTAGGACTGTTCCGTAAGCTTGGCTTTGAACAATGGGGTTATATGCCCAAAGTTTGCGATATGGAAGGGTTTATCGCTGATGTTGTGATGCTTGGTAAATCAGTGACATCAGACGATATCTCAGATAAAGCGTCTGAAACAATTTAGCTTAAAACGCTCTAACCTAAAATCTTCCATTGACCTTCTATCTTCTGTAGCTGGTAGGTCAGTGATGCAGGTTCGCTCTGTCCTTTTAGCATCAGCTCGCCAGTGATGGTGGCACGAGTTTTATCATCATTATATTTGGTATCAGTAATCGTAACGCCATCCACCGTTTGCTGAAACGCAGTCTGGGTATTGGCAAGCTCTTCTTCGAAGTTTGCCATATCGACTTGGTAGTATGATGCTGCATCCTTCACGTCACCGTAATATAAACTGTTTAGGGCTTGCTTGACAGTATCCTCTGGCGTACCGGCTTGAGTCGGATTGGTCACTAGGCTTTTCTGTTTAGGCGCATCGGTAACTGGATTAATATTGTTGCTATCAATCGCTGTCTTATCTTCAGTGCCATCTGTAATTTTGCCTGTTTCGCTAGCACTGTCATCGGTCATTGCTTGGTCAGTCGTATCATTGTCTAATGTGATGTCTTCTGAGGTATCCACAGTCGCTACCACATCTTCATTATCGGTAGCAGTTTCCGACTCATTATTGCTACAACCGCTAATAAATAATCCAGTGCTTAGTACACCAGTTGCTAGCAAAATTGGTAAGCGCTGGAAGATTGGCTGTTTCGTTGTCATATCAAACCTCAAATGTCATTTATTCATTAATGATCTATTATGACAATTATCAGCAGCGAGCATTGTCATTTCTCATAACAGGCTTGTTTTGGTTTCGTAAGCCTGCCATGAGTTTGCTTATATTTTATCCTAGCCGTGCTTTAGCTGACGCGGACGGAACCCAGTCGCTAGCAATACCACACCGTAAACTAGCGCTCCGACGGCACACATAATAATCAGTGCGACGATACGTTGCCACTGAGCCTGATCGGTAGGGAAGTAAGGCAGCATAAAATAAAGCACGCTAATCATAGAGCCAGTCGAGATAGCAAACTGCGTAAACAGCTTTTTCCAATGCGGACCGAAACGGAAAATATCACGCTTGTGCAAGAAGTAATATAGCAAGCCTGCGTTTACAAAAGCCGCGCCAGTCGTAGCCAATGCCAGACCACCATGTAGCGGTATCTCTAAGAAGTAAAATATCCCGATAAAAATAACACTAAAGATCATATTGGCGATGACAGAGATGATGCCGATTTTGACAGGGGTTCTGGTATCTTGACGCGCAAAAAACGCAGGGGCAAATATCTTAATAAGCATAAATCCTAAGATACCACCTGCCATACTACGTAGGGCCAGTGAGCTCATTTGGGCATCACGTAAGGTAAACTCACCGCGTAAAAACAGCGCTTGCATCAATACATCTGCCAGTACGAATAGGGCAGCCGAGGCGGGCACACCGACTAAGATGATAAGACGTGCTGCCCAGTCGATGGTTTTTTTGAAACTGACATCATCTTTTTGAGCTTCGCTTTTTGACAGACTTGGTAATATGACGGTACCAATCGCCACGCCAATTAGACCTAATGGCAGCTCGCTCATACGTTCAGCTGCATAGAGCCAAGAGACGGAACCGCCAATCATTAACGAGGCAAAGATAGTGTTCAATAGTAAATTGATCTGAGTGACAGAAACACCAAAGATAGCAGGTAACATCAACTTTAAAATTCGACGAACGCCTTCGTGCTGAAAATCAATCTTTGGTGCGACAAGCAGCTTTTGTTGCCAAAGCTGCGGCAGTTGAATCAAGAATTGTAGCAAACCTGCGATAGCAACGGCATAGCCAAGCGCCATAATGGGCGTATCAAACATCGGCGCAAAAATCAGCGCACCACCAATCATACATAGGTTCAATAGAACTGGTGCAAAAGCAGGTGCGGCGAAACGACCGTAGCTTTGCAGAATACCACTGGCAAAGGCTGTCATAGAGATGAATAGCAAATATGGAAAAGTAAGACGTAGCAGCTCAGCGGTAATGGCAAATTTGTTGGGTTGATCGGCAAACCCAGGGGCAAACAACGTCACTACCCAAGGTGCGATTAAGATAACCACCACCGTCAGCATCGATAACACTAGCAATAATGCACCTGAGGTTCGACTGACCAAAATCTGCACTTGTTGTAAGCTGTACTTTTCTTTGTATTCGGACAGTACTGGCACGAAAGCTTGGCTAAACGCACCTTCTGCAAACAGTCGTCGTAAGAAGTTTGGGATTTTGAAAGCGACCAAAAAGGCATCCATCAAACCACCTGCGCCAAAAACCCCTAGCAATACAACATCACGTACCAAACCTAAAATACGCGATAACATGGTCATACTACTGACCACCATGGTTGAACGAAATAACCGACTTTTTGCCATGAGAACCTATCTTGCCAAGTTGTATATGGAGTTATGTGCTGATGTGATATGGATAAAAAACTGACGAATTATATCACTTTCACCATTGAGATAAATGGATTGAGTGTGGAAATCACTTATGTGGCGGTACACCATTTTTCGTTGCATCAGCGACTAACTGGCGCAACCTTGCCCATTCAAAATACTCACCAGGGTCAGTTTTACGCCCAGGCGCGATATCGCTATGGCCTGTCAAGTGGCGACGTGTTTTGGGATAGGCCTTATAGATGGCGGCAATTACGTTGGCTAGCTGCTCATATTGAGCAGAAGTGAAGGACACAAAATCCGACCCTTCAAGCTCAATGCCAATGCTATAATCATTACATTCAGGTCGACCTAAGTAGCTAGACCGTCCAGCATGCCACGCCCGTTCGTTGAAATTGACAAACTGAGTGATAGCACCATCACGTTCGATAAGTAAATGCGCTGATACTTCTGCGCCTTTGATTGTTTGAAAATAAGGATGAGCATCCCAGTCCAATTGATTGGTAAATAATGCTTTCACGTAATGCGTACCGTTAGTGTCGCAGGCACCAAATTCATTCGGTGGTAGGCTGATATTGTGTACGACGATGGCGTCAATACTTAAACCTTTTGGCCTTACATTGTAATTGGGTGAGGCTAGCCAAGTGGCTGCTGATAGTAGACCATCTTTGATGGACATTGGTGAGGTAGATGCTGAGTTTGGTGATAATACGGGCATAATACTCTCTTTTTATACTAGTATTGATAATGGTGTGATAGATAATCTATCTAAATAGCTAAACGATAGTGGGCGACGTGTTTGGTTTTTTGACCCAGAAACTTTAATAACGCTGATAGCGTATGAATAATAACGTGCGAGATTTTAACTCATGTCTATAAAACTGACGTCCATACCTATCGATTGTACGCTAATGACCATTGGCCTGCGAGCACGTCTGCCATTAGCTGTAGCAGGGTTATTGCTCTCGGCTCAAACACAGGCGTTTTTACCAACGCCGCTCTCTGTCCTTGAATCAGATACATTGTCACCTGAGGCATCTAGCATAGCACCTACTAGCACAGCACCTACTTATTCTAATTCAAATGCATTATCCGAGCCGGATAATATTAATAGTGCTGAACCTAATATTCAAAATAGTACTTTATCTGAATCAGGCTTAGCGACAGAACAGCTATTATCGAGATGGCGTCAACAAGTAAAAACAGGCAAGTTGGCACAGCATACAACATGGCGACGTTTATTATATTTTTACGATGATAAAAACAGTGTATTCAGCAAAAAGAAAACCGAGAGTTTGGTTGATGATCCGAGCTTTTTTTTAAGTAAAAATGGTCAACGAGATTCAGGTGCAGAGTTAGATGCGATGCTTGTGGCACTCGCAAAAGAGTTGGCATCATCATCAGCGACTGATAACGACGAAGCAAGAACTGTTACCAATGATAATTCTGTCTTATGCCGTTTCCCAGCGCGAGTACAATGGCTGACTGATACGTTGAATATTGACGACACAACGATACAAGTTGATTGTCCAGAGCTGGATGAGTGGATGTCGACATTAGCGCCTGAGCAGCTATCTATCATGTTTGCGCAGGAATATTTGGACAATCCGCTCTCTGCGTTTGCTCATACGCTGTTACGCATTGACTCAAAAGCGAGTATCGCCGATCCAAACCAAATTGATAAGGCTTATGCGCTGAACTATACGGTAGACGGTGATCCAAACGACAGTTTTCCAGTCTATGCTACTAAGTCAATGATTGGTAGTTACAACAGCGCTATCGAAATTGATCCTTATCCAGAGATGCTAGCGAAATACCTGCAAGATGATGAACGTGATACGTGGACATATCAGTTGAGTCTGACGCCAGCGGAAGTGCAGCAGATTATGCGTCACGTTTGGGAAACCAAAGCATTAAAGATGCCGTATTACTTTACCACGGACAATTGTGCTTCTGAGATTCTGCGTCTTATTGATGTGGTCCGTCCGCAGCAAAACTTACTGAGCCAACTGTCTTACGCCGTCGTGCCTTCTGACGTGATTCAGTTATTAAATGACGAGCAGTTGCTGGCAAGTAAAACTTATACGCCTGCTGATAATACCTTACGTCAAAATCAGCTAAATGAGGAAAAACAACAGCGCGCGCAGTTGGGCTATCATAATAGCGCCAAACAAACCGTGAATGAGATTAAGTCTGCGCAGCTCAACCCTGTATCGAGCATGTCAGCTGATGGGCAAACACTACTCAAGCGTCAAATCGACGTATCGGATAATAATCCGATAGACAGGCATCCGCTACAATTGGGCACGATAGGTATAGGGCAGCGTAGTGACGATGACTATATAGATATTGGGTTTCGAGCGGGGTTTCATGATACGCTTGACCACGCCTCAGGGTATCCACAGTTTTTCAACTTAGAAGGGCTGGCTGCGACATTACGACTGTATGACACAGATGATAATAATCCCAATCAGCCAGATAGTGTGGTCTTGCAAAATGTTACTTTGATTCGAGGCCGCTCTTTTAATCCAGTCAATGCAGCCAACAAAGGCAATACTTGGGGCGCCAGTATTGAGGCGACGCGAGTAAACGATGGATCGCAAGAGGTAGGTACGGATCATTTGGTCGGTAGCGTGGGTTACGAAAAAGGCTGGTCATGGGCATTTGGTACACCAGCTGCAGGTACTGGTGAGATGCCGCCGCAACTGTGCTATACCTTTTTGGCAGGTACGGGGCAAGTAGGACGTGGTATCAATAAAGGCTTTCGTCTAGGCGCAGGTATCAATGCAGGCTGCCGTTACCAGATTAACAATCAGTTACGCGCGCAAGCTGAATTGCAATTGCCATATTGGTATCATGGCAGCAGCGATGATACCAACGTCCGTGGTTATTATTGGCAACCCATCTCAAGCCTAGGTCTGCAATACGACATTGATAAAAAACAAGCACTACGTATCAATGCTAATTACGAATGGCAAGATCGTATCGACGCCAATGATGATATACAGCTATCGTACAGACGGTATTTTTAATCACGGATTCAGGCATTAATTTAAACAAAATGGCTTCTAAGCGCTGTCATGTTTGTATAACAGAAGTTGTATAAAGGAAAACATGCTTTATGAGTACGCAAAATTTACTAATTATTGGACAAGGTGATATCGGCCTGCCAGTGACCAATAAACTTGCCCAAGATGGCTATTGTGTGACTGGGCTGGCTCGTAGTGAGCGCCACCATTATGATTTGATAGATAGTGCAGATTTTTTGCAGGCTGATGCGTTGACTTTGACGGCTGAGCAGCTACAAGCATTTACTCATATTGCGATTATCGTCACCCCTGATGAGTATTCGACCAGCGGTTATCACGACAGTTATCTAGCGATTAGTCAGCATTTAGCAACGCTTGCTCCACAGATCACCAAACTTGAGCGTGTGGTATTCATTTCTTCTACTGGTATCTATGGTCAGGATAATGGCGAATGGATTGATGAGCATACTGCACCTGTTACGCCTGCGCGTGAAGCCTCGAAATTTATATTGCAAGCAGAACAATCGCTGCAACAAGGCTTTGGTGATAAAGCCATTATTATTCGCCCTAGTGGTATCTATGGGCGCGAGCGCTTAATGCGACTACGTAAGGCTCGTGAGCCAAATAAAGATCCAGTGCCAGCTGAGCATTGGAGCAATCGCATTATGGATCGCGACTTGGTCAATATCATCGCCAAAGTGTTGACGATAGAGACACCAAAGTCTGTCTATCTAGCGACGGACTATCGACCTGTTACTACGTTTGAGCTAGGGGTTTGGCTTAGTGAGCAGGTTGGCGAGACACTTCCTACTATTGATAATACAAAAACCTCAGTGACAGGAAAACGCTTGCACAGCAACATTCCGTTAGCTTGGCTTGATTATGCTGATTGGCAGACAGGCTACCAAGATATTTTAAATCATCAAGAGTAAGCCTTTAGAGTTAATTTCTAAAGAATAAAATAGCCCTCGGTATAATCGTTTTTATTTGTTTCATATTTTATAGTCTATGGAGATTTCATGTCCCAGCCTTCTACTTCTGATGACCGTTTGTCTCATGCTAATCTGGCAACAGAGGGCGGGCAGCTAGCAGAAGGTCACGTCCAAAAAAAGGCTGAGCAATCGTCTATATTAGCTGATTCGCAGCAACCTGCGATCGTACATCCTAACTTTGATCCCAAACAATCTCCTCTTGACCCTGCCAGACCATTAAGTGATATTCCTGAGCCTGCTCGTCGCCTAAATGGTCAACTGCGCAGGCTCTACGGTAACTCGAGTCGGTTCTATCAGCCCAATGCAGACAGCTTATCGAAATGGTCGCTGATAGCCTCAGAAGCGTTGGCTGAGCATTTATCATTGCTGAATGCGGCACAGCTTATCGAATTGCCGGATAGCTTTTATCAGAATCACAGTGAGCAGCCACTAATATCGACATTATCAGATATGACATTATTAGATATGTCAGATATTCAACAGGCGATTCGCGCTTATCCAAAATTGAACCGTTATGGGTTCTTGCCTACCGATAGCGCTACAGGGGTTGAATCAGATAACGATTCAGACAATGACTCAAATAATGACAGCAAGGCTCAAAATTCTGCATTGTCTATGCGCGCATTGACCAAACGTTATAATCCTGATGAGCTGCTTAACAGTCTGTATGCCGACGATTGGCAAGTGATACTACAACCGCAGCAGTTTGAAACAGGCGAGGGCAGTTTGGCCACAGATATTATGGCATGTAGCGTGGCCGTCCATGCGCTAAAGCAGTGTAGTACCCGTAAGAGTATCAATCATAGCTATAGCGCCGCAGAAATCTGCCAGCATGTGCGTAGCTATTTGCTCAGTCAGATCGTTTGTGAGCCATCGCAGCGCCACGCATATCGTCAGATTCGACTATTTGTTGGTCACATTATTGTTGCCGCTTATCATTTGGGCTGGGAGATACAAGTCCGAGCAGATGGACAGAGCTATTTTAATATCTCGTCGCGGAGTGGTTTGTTGACTCGCTATGCCAATATGCAGGATTATGAGATCAATGGTTGGTCAAGCTGATCAATAATGCGTACAATAATGCAAATTTTTTGTCCCCTCTTTTTGCTGATAGGAATGTCATAATGTCTCATGTAACACGCCCTCAAGACCCTACATTTTCATCTCATCAATTTATCCAACTGGCTCTAGACAACCAAGTGCTCAAATTCGGTGAGTTTGTCCTAAAGTCTGGTCGTATCAGTCCGTACTTTTTTAATGCAGGCTTGCTTGCGACTGGTGAGATGTTGTCGTTACTAGCACGTGGTTATGCAGATGCCTTGGCTGAACAAATGAGTGCACATAACGGCGATAATGAGCAAGAGCTGGTCATCTTTGGTGCGGCTTACAAAGGTATTCCTTTTGTCGCAGCGACAGCGCAAGCGTTATGGTTACATCATGGTATTAACGCCAAGTGGGGCTATAACCGTAAAGAGGCAAAAACTCACGGCGAAGGCGGCAATTTGGTCGGTGCTGACGTAACCGGCAAAGCAGTTTGGGTACTTGATGACGTCATTACAGCGGGTACAGCCATGCGCGAAGTGGTCGAGATTCTAGAGCAAGCAGGCGCACGCGTTGCTGGTATTATTGTTGCACTCGATCGTAAAGAAAAAGGTCAAGCCGAGCACTCTGCTATCCAAGAGCTTGCCGCGACACTAAAAGTGCCTGTACGTGCATTGGTCGATATCGATGATTTGATCAGTTATTTGGCCGATGACCATGGTGCACAAAACGGCCAGCATAAAGACGCGACCCAGTTAGCTAAAATGCAACACTACCGTGAGCAGTACGGCGTATAGTTGGGCAACGACGTTGTTTAATAAGTTTGTTTCATACTAATAATATAACGTAAGTGAGTCTTATCATGAGCCAACAAAAACAAGAAAAACCGCTAAAAATACTCGTTATTATGGATCCTATCGAGCGTGTCAATTATAAAAAAGACACCAGTCTCGCTATGATGTGGGCCGCTCAAGACCGTGGTCATCAGCTTGGTTATTGTCAGATTCATGACTTGTGGTTGGACCGTGGTCAGTTGATGGTCGATACGCAGCCACTGACAGTAAAGCGTGATCCTGCAGATTTCTATACGTTGGGTGATAAAAGCACAGGGCCAGTCAGCGCCTATGACGTGATTTTGATGCGCAAAGATCCACCGTTTGATATGCGCTTTATCTATGCCACTTATATGCTAGACCATGCCAAAGCAGCAGGCGTGCTCGTGGTCAATGATCCACAAGCGATTCGCGAATGCAATGAAAAGTTATTTGCGACGTGGTTTAGCGATTATATGAGCCCAACGATTGTGACTAGCAAACAAGCACACATTCGTAAATTCATCGCTGAACAGCAGGACGTCATCGTCAAGCCATTAGATGGTATGGGCGGCACTGGCATCTTTCGTTTAACTGCTGATAGCCCAAACATCGGAGTGACGTTAGAGATACTGACTGAGCTTGAGACTCTGCCCATCATGGCGCAGCGTTATTTGCCAGAAATCAAAGAGGGCGATAAACGCGTATTGATCGTCGATGGAGTCGTGGTAGATTATAGTTTGGCTCGTATTCCAACCAAAGGCGAGACCCGTGGTAATCTAGCAGCTGGTGGTAGCGGTGTTGCCATGCCATTGACTGATATTGAACGTCAAGTAGCAGAAGTTGTGGCACCAATCGTCAAAGAAAAAGGCCTAATGTTCGTTGGTCTAGACTTGATCGGTGGACGTATTACTGAGATTAACGTTACTAGCCCAACATGCGTACGTGAGATTGATGACCAATGCGGTACAGATATCGCAACCGATTTTATCATGGCGATTGAGAATAAATTTACTGCGTAGCTTTAGCTATACTCAGGAAAGTTTTGAGTTCAGGAATATTTTGACTACGTAAAACCCATATTTTGAGGTATTGTTAGTCATTGGGTTTTCTTACCGTTTACTAGTATTACACGACGCCAAGCTGTGACCAATCATGGCTTGGATTTTTGTTATTTTTGCTGCATAAAGTACTGTATATAAGACAATGATTTCCTCTATACTATGCGGGCTTTTGCTAGGTCATTATTTTTCATAATTGCTACCGCAGCAGTGAGATAAACCCTTCATATAAATAAAGTAAAGATAGGCAGGCGTTCATGAAAACACCGCATATATTGATGATGGCAGCTGGTACTGGCGGGCATGTTTTTCCAGCGCTTGCAGTGAGCGACGAGTTGACCCAGCGCGGTGCGGTAATTCATTGGCTGGGAACGCCAAACGGTATGGAAAACGGCTTGGTTGAGCCGACGGGCTATCCTTTTCATGCTATTAATATGCAAGGGCTTCGTGGTAAAGGCGTTGGTCGACTATTAAAGTTACCAATGACTCTGCTATCCGCGACGATGGCAGCCGTAAAAGTGATTCGCAGTAATCAGATTGATGTGGTCGTTGGGTTCGGTGGTTATGTCACTGCACCTGGCGGTATCGCTGCGCGTATGACTAATACGCCTTTGATCATCCATGAGCAAAATGCCATCGCTGGCATGAGTAACCGCTACCTATCTAAACTGTCGACCAAAACGTTACAAGCGTTCGAGAATACCTTTGCTAATAGTCAGCAAGATGCCAAGCTTGAGACAGTGGGCAATCCTGTGCGTAACGCCATTACTGGTGTCGCAGAGCCAACGGTACGCTACGATGTAAATGACAGTTCACCGCTTAAACTGTTGGTAGTAGGCGGTTCACTCGGTGCTCAGGTATTAAATGATACAGTACCAAAAGCATTAGCATTACTAAATCAGCCATTTGAAGTCCTACACCAGTGCGGACGCAACAATGAAGCAGCCACGCAAGCGGCTTATAGCGCACAAGACCTAAACAACCATCAGTTTACTGTACAGCCTTTTATCAATGATATGGCTGCAGCTTATAACTGGGCAGACATTATTGTTTGCCGCGCAGGTGCGTTGACTGTGACCGAGATTCAAAACGTCGGCATCGCCGCTATTTTTGTACCACTACCGCATGCAGTGGATGATCATCAGACGGCTAATGCGCGCACGCTGACCTCGCATGATGCGGCAATTCTATTGCCGCAGTCAGAGCTAACTGCCAAAAGTCTAAGTGATGAGCTTGGCGTACTCAATCGAGAGAAGTGCTTAACGATGGCAAAAAAAGGCCACGCATTGGCCAACCGTAGTGCGAGTAAGCAAGTTGCTGATATCATTTGGCAAGCGCTATAGTCTGTAATCTATACCTCATCATTTTTAATTTACCAAATTTTATTGACCTTTAATAAAGAGAGATCCTTATGCCTACCTCTGCGAAAGCTCTACCTAAGCGTTTGATTGAAATACCAGAAATGCGCCGCATTCAGCATTTGCATTTTATCGGTATTGGTGGCTCAGGCATGTGCGGTATCGCTGAGGTAATGAACAATCAAGGCTATCAGGTCAGTGGTTCTGACATCGTAGAAAGCTTGGTGACTAAACGTCTACAGCAAATCGGTATTGAGATATCGATTGGCCATGACTCCAAAAACATTGCCAATGCTGATGTTATCGTTGTCTCATCAGCGATTGATCGTAGCAACCCTGAGGTAAAAGCAGCGCTTGAAGCTCGTCTGCCGGTAGTACGCCGCGCCGATATGCTTGGCGAGCTAATGCGCTATCGTCATGGTATCGCAGTTGCTGGCGCGCATGGCAAAACGACAACGACGAGTTTGCTCACCACGATGATGGCAGAGGGACAGCTAGATCCTACCTATGTTATTGGCGGTAAGTTAAATGCGTCAGGAAAAAATGCGGCATTGGGTAGCAGCCGTTTCTTGGTAGCAGAAGCTGATGAGTCTGATGCATCGTTTTTGTCATTGCATCCGATGGCCGCGATTGTGACCAACATCGACCAAGACCATATGGAAACCTACGAAAACAGCTTTGATAAATTAAAAGCTGCTTATATCCAGTTTCTACAAAACATGCCGTTTTACGGTTTGGCAGTGGTCTGCGGTGATGACCCTGAACTATATGCAATGATTGATGATATCGGTCGTCCAGTATTGACCTTTGGTCTTGAGCCGTTCAATGATGTACAAGCTGTAGACTTGGTAACGGAAGGAACCAAGACACACTTTACCGTATTGCGCCGTGACCGTGAGCCATTACGCCTGACGTTGAACATCCCTGGTACACATAATGTCTATAACGCCCTTGCTGCCATCACGATGGCAACCGATGAAGGCGTTGATGATGCAGCGATTGAGCGTGCTCTGCAAAAGTTTGAAGGTGTGGGTCGTCGTTTTGAGCAGCATGCCTCTGTCGACATCGATGATGGCAATGTCTTATTAATTGATGATTATGGTCATCATCCAAAAGAAGTCGATGCGACCATCAAAGCGGCTCGTCAAAGCTTCCCTGATCGTCGTTTAGTGATGCTATTTCAGCCGCATCGTTATAGCCGTACCCGTGATTGCTACGATGATTTTGTAGAAGTGCTATCGAGTGTTGATGAGCTATTATTATTAGATGTTTATTCAGCAGGTGAGAGTCCGATTACGGGCGCTGATACAAAGTCACTAGCGCGCAGTATCCGTTTGCGCGGTGAAGTTGAACCGACTATTATTGATAAAGACAATCTAGCCCCTGTTATGCAGCGTTTGTTAAAAGCCAACGACATGCTGATTACCCAAGGCGCTGGTAATGTCGGGCAGATTGCTATCGATTTGGCTGCCAATAACCTTTATATTAAGTAAGCTAAAATTTAGGGACGATCCTCATGACAACTGATAATAAAGACAATAATAGCACTCAAAATGCAGCTATCAATGATACATCTTTAGACACGACGACTCATACAAAAAACGCCAGTCAGTTTGGCAAAGTAGCCGTTATTTATGGTGGCAGTAGCAATGAGCGTAGCGTGTCTTTGGACAGTGGTGCGGCAGTATTGCAAGCGCTCCAAAACCAAGGCGTTGATGCCACTCATTTTGATCCAAAGCACCAAGACATCATTGAGCTACGCAAATATGACCGCGTGTTTAATGTGCTGCATGGTCGAGGCGGCGAAGATGGCTTGTTGCAAGGCGTATTACAGTGGTTTGATATACCGCAAACTGGTTCAGGGATTCTAGCTTCTGCATTAGGCATGGACAAAGTACGTACCAAGCAATTGTGGCAAGGCTGCGGCTTATCAACTGCACCATTTTCATTATTGACGGCTGATACTGACTGGCAGCAAGTGGTTAACATGCTAGGTTTGCCACTTATTATTAAACCAGTTCATGAAGGTTCAAGTATTGGCATGACCAAGGTCAACCACCTTGACGAACTGCCTGCTGCTTATGCAACTGCAGTGGAATGTGGTGATGCGGTGATGGCTGAGCGCTGGATTACAGGTCGCGAATTTACGATTGTGATTATCGATGACGAAGCCTATCCAGTTATTCGCCTTGAGCCTGCTGACATTACTAACTTCTATGATTTTGAAGCTAAGTATAATCGTAACGATACCAGTTACTATATCCCCTGTGGACTGAGTGCTGCTGATGAAAAGCACTTGCAAGATTTAAGCCTTGCAGCATTTCGTGCAGTAGATGCAAAAGGGTGGGGGCGTATCGATGCCATGCAAGACGAAGCAGGCAATTTTTGGTTGCTTGAAATCAATACCGTACCAGGTATGACAAGTCATAGTTTGGTTCCGATGTCGGCCAAAGCTCGTGGACTAGATTTTGATGCACTATGCTGGCATATTTTGGCACAAACGCTATAACTGTCAAATCAACTAGACTGAGCAGATAGTGATGACTCTTTGTGTCACTAGAGCTGCTATACCACAGCTTCATGTAAACTTGTGTAAATTCGCTGCTGTTGGTTGGTGTTTGGCTATTGTTTAACCATAAAATACGTTAATATTGTAAGAATAGGTCTATTTCGGTGATATTTATGTTGTTTTGTGAATACAACTGATAACTTATTCATAATTTAAGAAAAATGTTACGTTTAAATCAACGTAATCGTTGTATATAAGCTATATTTTTAACAAAATTTGATAACATATCGACTTAATAAGCTTCTGCCAAAAATACGCAGATTTATATCAATAAATAGCATGATCAGTTTTATGCAAATATAGGGACAAAGGTCGTTATGGCTCAAACTGTCAACGAGGTAACTGACTTAATGAGTGATAAAGCCGGTCGCCCAAAATCTAAGCTCCAAATACCGGCAACGGTAAAGTATCTATTTATGGTACTGGTCTTAGGTTTGCTAGTGCTAATATTAATGATGGGCGGCAAAGCGCTGCGTGATGCACCGCCAGCAAATATTTATGTCAGTAATCAAGGTTTGTCTGCTGATCAATATCGCTCATTACAAGACGTGATGGAACAACAACAAGTAAGCAGCTTTTTTACTTCTGATTTGCAAGCATTGCGCGACATTACGATGGGCTTAGCTTGGGTAGACCAAGTGAGTATCTCTCGTGATTGGCAACGCGGCATCGTCGTCAATGCATTACCCAAGCAAGCAGTTGCTAATTTTGGTACAGAACGTTTGGTCGATGCAAAAGGGGCGGTATTTGTTCCTGCTGATAGTAGGGATTTAACACAAGAGCGTTTTGCAACCTTACAGGGTGAGATGTCTCAAGCACCAGTTATTATGCAACAAATGCAGCAGGTCAATGATTGGTATGCACCGCTTGGTATGCAGGTCGAAGATATCATTCTGTCACCGAGAATGACTTGGTTAATCCGCTTTGACAATGGGCTACGTGTGATTGTAGACAATGAAAATACGGCACAAAAACTACTGAATTTAAGCCAGCTGCTTGGTAATCAGTTAAGTACGCGTCGAGATGACATGCAGTCTGTAGATTTACGATATAAAAATGGCTTTACCATCGCTTGGAACGTGACACAGAGTGCTGAATCAGAATAGCCTAAGTAAGTATTACATCTATGCATAACCGATGTAAGTTAATACGGTTTATTTAGTTTGAAGAAAATATGTACAACATCATAGCGTATTAGTAACGCTTTTTTTAATGATTTAATAGAAGATCATCACTTGCTCTTCTATTTAGCGATAATTTGTCTGGTACCATGAAAAATAATGAAAATCTGGTTGTTGTCCATCTAAGTGCCACGGCAGTATATGTCGTCATAGGCAATGTTGTCTCTGCAAAAGACATTCGTATTTTGGGCGTAGGACAAGTTAAAAACAGCGATTTTTATCAAGGTCAAATAAAGCATCGTGAACGTCTGCAAGGTGCTATCAAGCAAGCCATTCAAGAAGCAGAAGACACCGCTAACTGCCGTGTGCATAGTGTTTGGTTAACGCTTGCGACTCCTGAATTATCTAGCAAAAATAGTGCTGGAGAAGTCAAAGTAGAAGATGAAGTGGTACGTGCCAAAGACATGGTACAAGCATTGGCCAATGCAAAATCGCGTGATTTGTCATCTGACTATTATTTGATGCATTGCTGTCAGCAAGGTATCTATGTTGATGAGCAAGATTTTATGGTGGATGATGTCATCGAGATGATGGCACACAATATCACTGTGATGTACCACATGATGATGATGCCTGTTGCCAGCCGTCAGAATATCCAAAAACTATTGCAAAGTTGTGACGTCGGCATTGATCATATTGTTTTCGATGCAGTGACCAGTGCTGAGTATAGTTTGATGACTGAGGAACGCCAGCAAGGGGTTTGCTTGGTCGATATCGGCGCTAGTACGACCAGCATCTGTGTGTATAAAGAAAATAAGCTGATTTTTACACATTGTATAGCAACAGGCAGTCATGAAGTGACGATGGATATTTCAGCTGATTTTGGTATCTCTATGATTGAAGCTGAAAAACTGAAGAAGTCTCATGGTACAGCTGATGTTAATAGTGTCGACCCAAGCGCCTTCTTTTTATTCAAGCCTCAAGGATCGGGCGACGAAATCAATATTGGCATCTATAACTTGGCACGAATCATTGAGGCTCGTTACGTTCAGATATTCACTGAAGTAGCGCGTCAATTACACGAAGCAGGTTTGATAGGCTATATCGATAAAGGGATTGTGTTGACTGGCGGCGGTAGTACGATTAAAGGTATGATACCCTTTGCCAAGAAGCTACTAAAAATGCCTGTCGTACTGACCAATACTCATCCTGCTATCAGTGCTTATAATCATTTTGATAATGATGAGTCGTTTAAGCTACTAAATAGTCAAGTGAATGACCGTGCTTATCAGACAGCTTTTGGCACATTGCTATATAGTCAAAGTGAGCAATTCCGCCGTAGCGAAAAAAGCGAACCTGAAGCGATTCAAAACAATCGAGTATCAGGTGTATTTCGGAGTGCGGGTCAACGGTTTGCAAATGTTTTAAAGAAAATATTATAGATCTGTTTAACCTCATATCTAGAGCATCCGTACATTATGGAATGTCTCTAAGTTGGTTAAGCAAGAAAATAAAGTAACATTGCGAATAAATTAGTTTTAAAAATAAAGTATTAAGTGATAATGACATATTATTGTCTATACTGATCGATTTTAGCCATACCCTGTTTTATTTAAATACATTTATATATAGTATGTCGATAGCGCGCCACATGAGTGCGTTACTATGTATCGACTTACACGCTATCTGCAACTGGAGAATCTTTTTTATGTCAAAATACACCATGCCAGATGATAATCAGCTTCAAAACAATGGCCAAGCAAGCTTCACTGTATTCGGTGTTGGTGGCGGCGGCGGTAATGCAGTTGAACATATGGTACAACAAGGCATCAGAGGTGTAACGTTCGTTTGTGCCAATACAGATAAACAAGCGCTAGATCGTCTTACTGCACCGCACAAACTGCAACTGGGTGCAAAAACGAACCGTGGTCTAGGGGCAGGCGCAAATCCAGAAGTGGGTCGTGAAGCAGCAGAGAGCGAAGAAGAAGCGATTCGCGCATTGCTTGAGCACTCAGATATGGTATTTATCACTGCTGGTATGGGCGGCGGTACTGGTACAGGCGCAGCGCCAGTTGTTGCTCGTATTGCGAAAGAAATGGAAGTACTAACAGTTGCGGTTGTGACTACGCCATTTAAATTCGAAGGTGGTAAGCGTATCAAAGCTGCTAAAGCAGGTATTGAGCAGCTGACTAACTTTGTTGATTCAATTATCACGATTCCAAATGATAAGTTGATGAGTGTATACGGCAATATCTCTATGCAAGATGCTTTCAAAAAAGCGGATGATGTATTGCTGCATGCCGTTCAAGGTATTGCCGAGACCATCGCTAGCGAAGGTATGATCAACATTGACTTTAACGATATCCGTACGGCAATGACTGCGAAAGGTCATGCGATGATGGGTATTGGTCGTGCCAGCGGTGATGATCGTGCGCGTCAAGCGACTGAAAAAGCCATCAGATCACCACTACTTGATGATTTGCGTTTAGAAAATGCAAAAGGTCTACTGGTTAACGTTATTTCTTCAGAGTCATTGTCACTAGATGAGATGAGCAAAATCAGTGCAATAGTCGAAGAAATTACTGATATCGACGACGCTCACATTTTCTACGGTTCTGTGATTGATGAAAAAATGGGTGACGACTTACATGTAACCGTCATCGCAACTGGCTTAACGTTAGATGAAAACGCAGGTCAAGAGCCAGAAGTAGTAGAGCAGCCAGTACCTTCTGTTAATAGCACGCAACCTGTCGATCCTAATGTGCATACCAGCGCTTTAAACAGTCAGAAGCAGTCTCAAGCTCAGCAGTATCAAGATAGCGTTGCACGTCCTAGTGCAAGTGCACCTCAAGAGCAGCCTAAGACTAAAACAAACAGTATTCAAGACTATTTAAAGCGTCAACAGAATAAATAGTACTTCTAATTTACTGTGAGTAAGAAAAGGCCAGCGTTTTGACGCTGGCTTTTTTGTGTTTAAGGAAAGATGAAGCATTTGCGATAAGGAAAATTATGACAATTTTCTATGTAATCTATATGTATATGATTATCGAAACGTATATGAGCCTCGTTGTTTTATAGCATTAGGTAGGTCATATAAAGTAAAAATCAGCAATAGAATATTGACGATAAGTGTTATCAATCAAGGAGATAAGAAAATTAGCGCTTTTTATATATAGCGAATAAGGGGTCGGTAATGGTACACTATGTCAATTGTAACAAAATATGTGAGAAGACAACCATGAACCAAAGAACCATAAAAACAGCAATAGCCGTTACGGGTACTGGTCTACATAGTGGTCAGCCTGTTGACTTGGAGTTTCATCCACAGCCGATTGACACTGGTATTGTTTTCGAGCGCTCTGATATAGAAGGTAGTCAACCAATTCCAGCGAGTGCTTTTTTAGTACAAGACACGATGATGTCATCGAACTTAGTGTTTGGGGGTACGCGAGTGGGCACGGTTGAGCATCTGCTTAGTGCCATCGCTGGTCTAGGAGTAGACAACCTGTTGATTCGTGTTTCTGCTTCAGAGATACCAATTATGGATGGTAGCGCTGCGCCTTTTGTTGCGCTCTTACTAGATGCAGGATTTTGTGAGCAAGAAGCGGCCAAGAAATTTATTAAAATTATACGTCCAGTACGAGTAAAGCTAGAAGATAAATGGGCAGAGCTACGTCCTTATGAAGGGTATGAATTAAATTTCGAAATTGATTTTGATCATCCTGCATTTGATAAGAACTTTCAGCATGCACAGTTGCAGTTCTCTACACAGAACTTCATCGAACAATTAAGCACTGCGCGTACTTTTGGATTTTTACGTGATATAGAAGCACTACGTCAAAATAATCTAGCATTAGGTGGCAGTATGGAAAACGCCATCGTTATCGATGATGCCAACATACTTAATGCAGAAGGCTTACGTTTTAACGATGAGTTTGTCCGTCATAAAATTTTAGATGCTTTGGGAGATTTGCATCTGATTGGCTACCCGATTTTAGGTCGTTTCAATGCCTATAAGTCTGGTCATGCTCTAAATAATCTATTAGTACGTGAAATACTGTCTGACGAAGATAACTTTGAAATTGTAACTTTTGATGACAATGTAACCTGTCCTATCGAGTATTTACCACTTAACGATTTGGTTATTGAAGGATGAATACAGGAAATATCGAAACATTTACGCAATATTACATAGACGGCTCATAATTACATTTATATAATATGCTTTATTTTGAATATATTGTCTATATGAATATATGAATTTTCCGTTAAGGCACATAATACAAAAGCTGTAGATGGTTTTTAAATCCTTCGTTAGCTATATCCATAATCTGGATGTAACTAACGAAGGATTTTTTTTATCTGATACATTACAAAAATCCATCTTTATCAATGCCATCACCTGCTCTTATTTACATAACTTTACATTTAACGGTCAGTATTTTTAATGATTAATCAAACGCAAAAGGGCTTTTTTGAGATTTTCATCAGTGGTGACATGCTCTGCGGCCTGTGATATAGTCCGTTTTGTGTTCTGGCTAAGCGCCTGATTTTCATTGGCTTTACGAGAATTTGGCAAATGCAGTGATGATGTTGACGATTGTTTAGATGAATAATTATCGGCAGAGCTTTTAGCCACAACGACACGGATTTGCTTGAGTTGTTTAAATGTAATTGACTGCTCTGTTAGTATTTGCAAATACGAGCTATGTAAATAGCGAATATGATTTGCTGCTGTCATTGAGCTAACACTTAATATCAACTGCTCAGGTGTTAAGCCTACAACCCAACAGGTATTGAGTATTTCTTCAGGTAGACAGTCTACCAATAGTTCTTTTATCTCGTTGGTTGCTTCTATATATAGTCGCATGTTGTTAGCAAGTGTTTGAGGTAGCGCGCTACCAGCAAATGCTTGATGATCTATAAGCTGGGCAAGCCGATTAGGCTGTTTTTTTGACATCGTAAGTACTCATCTAATAGGTGACAAACTCGATACTCATAATAGACATGCTAAAAGCAATATATAGCAGATGGCTTATAAGATAGTTGACTAGGTGGGAAGTACTACTGGCACTAGTCACTATTTGAAAAGAATGAACCGTTGTAATAGGGATTTTATCACGTCTATTTGATGATTATATCCTCTAAATTAATTGATGCTTCGTTACGGATGACGAGCAGACTTGTATTAACAATAGGTAGTAAATTTATGAAACAAGCTTTATTAATTTTGTCAGTATTGGGAATGGGTATCGCACAGACGAGTGGTGCTGCCGAGACAACCTTTCAACCAAATAATACCTTGAGTCATACCATCACAAATATTTCTACTTCTGCGAACTATGGTTCTAGTCGCAATATCTATAGCACTAACAGTGGTGCACATGTATATAGCAACGATGAGATCAGTCAAGCAATTGACAACCTAAGCGCTCATGCTAAGCAAAAAGAGTATCAGCTCGCTTCACTGACCAGTCGTTTATCTTACGAGCAGCGTCAGCAGCAAGCAAGCCGCGTACCTGACCGCAACTCTGCTCCTGCTATTGCAGCAGCAAATGCCTCTCGCGTCGCTCTATCTAGAAGCTCTGGCTACTGTGCTCGCTATGTGCGTAAAGCGTTACAATCAGCAGGTTACGAATTTACACCTAACCCTTCGGCCTATCAGTACGCCTCTCGTGGCACGCTAGCCCAAGCTGGCTTTACCAAGATCAGTAACGACATGGCACCACAAGTTGGTGATGTCGTTGTCTATAACCGCACGTCAAGCCGTCCACATGGTCATATTCAGATTTTTGATGGCAATGACTGGGTATCTGATTTCCGTCAAAACAGCATCAGCCCGTATAGCGGTACATACAGCTATACGACATGGCGTGATTCGCAGTATGTTGATGATGCATCAGATCGTGGTATCTACCTTGCGATGGCTGACAAATAAAGATCGGTTAAATGAAATAAGCGTCAGTTAAGTAAGACTAAAGTTTTCTCCAAACTCAGTAATGCTCTTTATGACATTACTGGGTTTTTTTTGTGCTTTAAATAATTATATCTAAGAATAGCTGTATTTAAATGAGTTCAGCTCATATAACCAAATCAAAGCTCAAAATTTGGCCAATAGTCACGATTGTGAAAATCAGGCGGAGAGGCATGACCCGAGGCAAAGTATAAGTCAGTTTTGCCAAACCATAAGATGACACAAGGATGTATTTGTTCGATCCTCATGTTTGCAATAGCGTATTGTTGATTCGGTAG
The DNA here is from genome assembly GCF_052258385.2 of Psychrobacter sp. 1Y6. Lineage (NCBI taxonomy): Bacteria > Pseudomonadati > Pseudomonadota > Gammaproteobacteria > Moraxellales > Moraxellaceae > Psychrobacter > Psychrobacter sp. 1Y6. The sequence goes on from NZ_JBQQEW020000001.1 coordinate 613,137, forward strand.
TTGAGTTATAGGCAGGCTAAAGCTACGCTTATAATGAGCAGGTGTCTGTACTACCGTTGGAGTGCTAGATAACGCGTTCTGCCCTGATCTATCTGCTAGCTCTTTACAGTTACGCCAATTAATAGATACGCGTGTGGTTCCGTCGGTCTCGTACAACGGTACTGGCGGTAGTGTCACAGGGTTACGATAGTTCTCAAATTGATAGAGTGCATAGCGGCCGTCAGGGCTAGTATTGATCTCTATATAAGCGGTTGCTTGCTGAAGTGGTATCTTGTGAGGTTCGGTCTGGTCAGATGCTACGACATCTTCACCATCAGTCTTACAGCGCACAATCTTGCTGCCAGCAATAAAACATTCAAGGCAGGTTTCTTCCCATAGATAATCAGTGAAATTTACTTGAGTTTGTTGCCATATCGGCCAATTGAGTTGATTGGATAGAATTTGGCTAGGCAGAGTCACTTGATAGGTCAGCATTAGTTGCAAAGCTGGTTGCTGGATGATTTCTGCACTTACTTTGATAGATATATTCTCAAGCGCTTCTATAGATACACCTAATTGCTGAGCGTCTTTCGCTATCGTCTCGGTGGCTATACAGAGGTTAAAAGATTGGTTCATTATAAGTACATCTCGACGGTAATAATAAAGAGGTGATAGTGACAAGAGAAATCATACTAATTCAGGGCACTAATACTATATGGTAAGTATAACCGAGACTATCGGAAAACATAAAAGCCGCGAGCAAGATGCGTCGCGGCCTTTGTATTTCATTATCGTTTGGCTATGATATAAGTGAACATAAAACCCAGTCACTTAAGTCTAGTCGGTCATGACATATTACTGTGCGTGACGTGCTAGGTTAGACAGTTTTGGGTTGGCATTTGGGTTTTTGCGTAGTAATAATGCCATACGACCAATAGAGTGAACCAAAGATGCATTAGCCGCTTTAGCAAGTTCAGCGCCAACGATGTCACGCTCTTCTTTCGTGCCAGCAGGCAGTTTCACTTTGATAAGCTCATGATCTGTTAGCGCGCGATCAATTTCTTCAGTAATGGTTGGGGTGATACCTTTGTTGCCGATCATAACGATAGGCTTTAGCTCGTGACCGATGCCTTTTAGACGTTTGATGGTAGCGTTATCGAGTTGCATAGAATTCCTAGGTGTTGGTAAAAATAAAAATGGTACTGTCAAAAACAGTTATTGATCATTATAGATAATCTGTGACCATCTTGCATGAGATCAGCAGGATTTTGCACGATTTTACGTGACGAAAATGTTAAACTGAATGTTTGGTACATTATAAACGCTACTGCCTTATAAAACAGTTATTTAACCAATAGAATTTGGTCAGTTTGCAACCAACCATGAATAAAAAATTTGATTAACACTGTATTTAGAATAATCCGCAACGGATTAATATCAGTTTGTAAGTGATAGAACAATTAAAGCAGCTAGATTTAGTAAAGCAATAGGAGCAGGTATTTTGGCCACGCGTATCGAAAACAAAAAACTATCAAAGAGCAGCAGTGCTTGGATGAAAGAGCATATTGACGATCATTATGTACAGAAAGCTCAAAAAGATGGCTACCGTGCCCGTGCCGCTTATAAATTATTAGAGATTAATGAAAAAACCAACCTGATCAAAAAAGGCATGACGGTCGTAGATTTGGGCAGTGCGCCTGGTAGTTGGTCACAAGTCGCTGGTCGATTGGTAGGTGATGATGGTATCTTGATTGCCTCTGATATTTTGGCGATGGATACCTTGCCTGATGTGACCTTTATTCAGGGTGATTTTCGTGAAGCTGAAGTGTTTGATGCCATTATGGCAGAAGTAGGTGATAGGCAAGTCGATGTCGTATTGTCTGACATGGCACCCAATACCGCTGGAAACAGTGCTATCGATCAGCCACGTATGATGTACTTATGTGAGTTAGCAGTAGACTTCGCGCTTGCAACCTTACCAGAAGGTGGCGCACTTATTATGAAAGTGTTTCAAGGCGAGGGTACACAAGAATTACGCAAGCAGATGCAGCAGGATTTTAGTAAGATTCGTAGTATAAAGCCAGGTGCGTCACGACCACGCTCAAAAGAGATGTTTTGGATAGCGATTAAATAGTTTTAACATCAATAGGTTGCTGCTCTTGTAAGCGTGAGGGTAAAACACCATAAAGTGTTATTATCGCGATATAAAAGCTGCGTCAATTGTTAAATGAATAATCGTGAAACCTGCTTGAATTATGCGGGTTAGCACCACATATCATGGTATATTACCTTTGTTTTTAGCATACGTTTTAGGCAAAGTCGTCTGATAATAAGCGTTTTACAAGCTCAATGATCGTATATCTATGTTTATCTCATACTGATTATTTATAAAAACAATTTTTAGGTTACCTATAAATCATATAAGTTTAATTTAGCAGTTTTTTATTATCGGGATATTCGTTAAAAATGAGCAATACGTTTATAGACGTCACGTGTTTAATAAACACACCAATAAGTAAGGGATGGGAATAACTAGTGAGCGACATGGTAAAAAATACCTTATTGTGGCTGGTGGTAATCGGCGTTTTGGTGCTGGTGTTTAGCGGCTTTGATCAATCTTCTGAGCCGGATAACCTTAACTACTCTGAGTTTGTGACCGCAGTGTCAGAAAACCAAGTAGCCAGTGTCGAGATCGACGGCGAACAGATCACCGGCGAAAAGAAAAATGGCTCATCTTTTGAGACCATTAGACCAGCTGTGTCAGATGACCAGCTCATGCCAATGCTACGTGAGAACCAAGTCGAAGTTCAAGGAACTGCACCAAAGCGTCAAAGCGTACTAATGCAACTACTGATAGCCAGCTTCCCAATTTTATTGATTATTGGTCTGTTCTTATTCTTTATGCGTAACATGCAGGGCGGCGCTGGCGGTAAAGGCGGCGGCCCAATGAGCTTTGGTAAGTCAAAAGCGAAGATGCTGACCGAAGATCAAATCAACGTTAACTTCGAAGATGTGGCTGGTTGTGAAGAAGCCAAAGAAGAAGTCGTTGAAGTGGTTGAGTTCTTACGTGATCCAGATAAATTTACCAAACTGGGTGCAACGATTCCTCGTGGTATCTTGATGGTAGGTCCTCCAGGTACGGGTAAAACGTTGCTAGCGAGAGCCATTGCTGGTGAAGCTAAAGTGCCGTTCTTCTCAATTTCAGGTTCTGATTTTGTTGAAATGTTTGTCGGTGTTGGTGCATCACGCGTACGCGATATGTTCGAACAGGCAAAGAAAAGCGCTCCTTGTATCATCTTTATTGATGAGATTGATGCAGTCGGTCGTCATCGTGGTTCCGGTATGGGCGGCGGTAATGATGAGCGTGAGCAGACATTGAACCAACTATTGGTTGAGATGGATGGTTTTGAAGGCAATGAAGGCGTTATCGTTATTGCCGCAACCAACCGTGCTGACGTGCTCGATAAAGCATTACTGCGTCCAGGTCGTTTTGACCGTCAGGTACAAGTAGGCTTGCCGGATATCAAAGGCCGTGAACAAATCCTAAAAGTCCATTTGAAGAAATTGCCGAACACAATTAGTGTAGATGCCAGTTCTCTTGCTCGTGGTACGCCTGGATTTAGTGGTGCACAGCTTGCTAACCTTGTAAACGAAGCTGCATTATTTGCCGCGCGTCGCAACAAGACCAGCGTCGATATGAATGACTTTGAAGATGCAAAAGACAAGCTATATATGGGTCCTGAACGCAAATCCATGGTCATACGCGAAGAAGAACGCCGTGCAACTGCATATCACGAAGCGGGTCATGCGTTAGTAGCTGAGCTATTACCAGGTACAGATCCGGTGCATAAGGTTACTATTATGCCGCGTGGCTTTGCCCTTGGTGTCACTTGGCAGTTGCCTGAGCATGATCAGACCAGTATGTATAAGTCGAAAATGCTGAGCGATATTGCTATTTTGTTCGGTGGTCGTATCGCTGAAGAAGTGTTTATCAATCAGATGTCAACGGGTGCTTCGAACGACTTTGAACGTGCTACCAAAATGGCACGTGCAATGGTCACAAAGTACGGTATGTCTGATGCACTCGGTATCATGGTGTACGAAGATGACGACAACTCGCAAGGATATTTCGGTGGTGGTGGTCGTACTATCTCTGAAGCCACGCAGCAGAAGGTCGATGAAGAAGTGCGTCGTATGCTAGAAGAGCAGTACGATATCGCTCGTGAATTGATTGAAGCCAATCAAGACAAAATGCATGCGATGGTTGAGGCTCTCATGAATTGGGAAACCATCGATCGTGACCAACTGCAAGATATCTTAGCGGGTGAAGCACCGCGTCCACCAAGAATCTACCAGCATAACGAAGTAAACTTGTCGAAAAATGATGTGAAAACAACTGGTGCCACACCGCCACCATTACCAGCGATGTAAGTGCTAGCGTATTCATGTTTTATAAAAAGCCCTTTATGATAGAGGGCTTTTTTATTGTCATCATTTTATGAAGGGTTTAGAACCCCATAAGATTTACTGGTATTATAAGCATAGATAATAATAAATAGGGCGTGTTGAACATTCACAAATAGGCACTGCTAATCGCTAAAACTGTTCCAGACAAGGCATAAAGTGACGGTAATGCTCCAGCCTTAACTAGGTTTGCAACGTACTGCTTGTATGGATCTGGGGGCAATTTTAGGCTCAGCTCTAATATTAACAGAAGAAGACAGGACTCTTTTTTGCCATTTCATTGTTAAAAATACATACTTAGAATGACTAAACTTACTATTTTTAACGTCGAACTGTCTAAAAAAATAGTCTCTGTCAGTGCCATGGTCGAATGTTCAATACGCCCTAAAGCTGCATTATAAATTTTACTTGTGATGGATTATTCATGTCATTATTTCAACCTTTGCCCAACTATCAAGTGTCTAGCCGTGATAAAACCTTAGATTTGTCGCAGCCGCATATCATGGGTATCCTGAACGTAACGCCAGATTCATTTTCGGACGGCGGGCAATTTAACGCAATAGATAAAGCCGTTGCGCACTGTCAGCAGATGATAAAGGAAGGTGCCACTATTATTGATATCGGTGGTGAATCTACTCGTCCAAATGCGCAAACTGTGGCGACTGATGATGAGATACAACGAGTTGTACCAGTGGTTAGAGCCATTCGTCAGCATTGTGGTGATGCTATTTGGTTATCGATTGATACTAGCAGCCCTGAAGTCATGCAGGCAGCGTTTAATGAAGGTGCTGACATTTGGAACGATGTACGAGCATTGAAACGTACTGGTGCGGCAGAGCTGGCGGCTAAGCTTAATATACCTGTGATGCTAATGCATATGCGCGGTGAGCCAACGACAATGAATAATCTGGCACAGTATGATGATGTGATTGATGAGGTGCGTACGGAGCTGATTGACCGTATTAACGAAGTAGTCAGCATCGGCGTCAAACAAAGTAATATCATTATCGACCCAGGTTTTGGTTTTGCTAAGAACTATGAGCATCACTGCGCATTATTAAGTCAGCTGAGCAGCTTGCAGACATTAGGGCTGCCAATGATGTTTGGCATTTCTCGCAAGCGTTTTTTAGCAGAAGTATTGACCAGAAGCGATGTTCCAGCAGTAAATACGACGCAAGCGATAGAGCGTGATCCGGCAGGAACCGCTGCTGGACTATTTGCCTTACAGCAAGGCGCAAGTATCATTCGTACGCATAATGTGGCAATGATGCAGCAAGCAGTGGCCTTATGGAGTCAACTGTCAGAATATCGTTGTTAATATCACTTTATAAACGCAAATGCGCAATAAATATTCTTAGGCTTATAAATATTCTATACGCTATGCTTAACGTCTATTTTTAAACTATCTAAACCAATAAAACTGTCTCAATTAATAAGAGTAAATCTATGACAAGTACAACTCAGCCAGAACCAACCAATGAGCAACGCCGTATTATCTATCAAGCTCGCCGCGGATTAAAAGAATTGGATTTTTATATTGATCCTTATGTTAAAGAGCTATATCTGACAGCAGATGCTACTGAACAAGCAGCATTTGCAGAAATGCTGACTCATGAAGACCCAGACTTGCTTGATTACTTTACCAATCAAAATCGTCCAGAAGAGGATGACATCTGGGCATTGGTTAATAAGATAAAAACATGGCGCCATACCAAAGACTTGGTTTAGGTCTTAAAGAATGGGTCGGCACAATATCTAATGTTTTCCATGGTACGCTTATATGACGCCAGTAACCTCGCTACGTATTGATACAGCTATCAAGCCTGCCAGTTATTTACGCGCGCTGCTATATGTAGGCTTGACTGGCGTTATGATGATATTGGCATGGTTTGCATCTTTGACTTTGTGGCAGTATCTACTGATCTTAATAGTCTCGGCAGCGGTTGCAAGTTATCTGATTATATCGAGACCGATCCTATTACATATTAGTCAGCCATCGCTCAGTCAGCGTGTCGATAAAGAATGGCAATTACTGATACGAACGGGTCGCGGTGATGAGTTATGGCAAGCAGAGTTAGTTGATATAAATCGCTATCAATGGGCGATGAGTGTCGAGTTCAACATTGTTGAGCCTTATCAAAGAACGTTTTCAACCACTATATTCCGCGATCAAGTAAATCACGAGCAATGGCGACAATTAAATATTTTAGCCAATACCAGTAAGGGTAATGCTAGATAATTGAGTATTTATGGAGCTTAGGTTTTTCCTTTTACGATGAGAAATCCCTACACATCATAACAAAATAGCTATCTCAAAGGACAAAGAGGTCTGTTATATTAAAATCGGTTATATTAAAAATAGAAAATAAAACTCGTAAGTCTGCTGTCCTTTTATTAAATAACACGTAGGCAGGTATGACGTTTTGCAATTTTTAGCAGTATTTTTGTAGTAAACAATACGATAAAAAGAGGAATAGATAATGAGCTTATTAGGGAATTTAGTGAGCCAAGTGGCACGTAGTGCAATGAATCCAGACGACGCTCAGCGCAATGCAGTTAACCAACGTACTGAAACACGGCAGACTGGTGGACTAGGTGATATCTTAGGTAGTGTACTGGGCGGTGGCAGTCAGGCAGGTGGTTATAGCCCTCAACAAAATAGTCGTCAAGCAGATAATGGTTTTGGCTTAGACGACATCATTGGTGGACTCACGGGCGGCAGTCAGCGCGGCGGTATGAGCTCAGGTGCTGGCGGACTAGGTGATATTTTAGGTAGTGTATTAGGTGGTCAGCGAACTAATAGTGGGTTTGGTGGTAAAGGTATGCTCGTCGCTGCATTGATGCCTATGGTACTTAGCTGGATCAAACGTAATGGTGGTTTGAGTGGGGCATTGTCGAAAATCACTGGTATGGGCTATGAAGGTCAAGCACGCTCTTGGATGAGTAATAACGAAGCAAATGATAATTTAGATCCAAACGAAATTAATCGTTTGTTTGATGAAAACGAAATTCAGCAAGTAGCCGCTCATACTGGTGCTAATGAAACTGAGGTAAGACAGGGACTTGCTGAGCTGTTGCCTGAGGTAATGAATCAGCTAACGCCTAATGGCAATCTGGATAATGAGTCTGAAGCCAATGAAGAGATAGATCAAATCATTAGCCAGCTATCTAGTCGTCTTGGTAATTTTAAATAGTTTGTTCAAGTAGTTTGATAGCTTAAAATTCGAAGACTTCTGATTGTATACTTTAAAGCCGCCTCGATTAAAATAACTGGCAGTATTGATTAAAGAGCACGTTATATAACATGCTCTTTTTTATGTCTATCACAAGAGCATGACTGTCGGTAAATACCGTTCGGCAGGGACAGTGATAGCGATAGTAAGCCCTTAAAATCGCTCGTCTAGCGTCTCTGTTGTATGGTTAAGTGCTGCAAAGCAGATATCGGTATTAAACCCTCTATACTGTAAAAAACGTAGCTGCTTGGCTTTTTCCTTTTGTTCAACTGGTATCTCATTACCGTATTTTTTGGTACGAGCTATCACCGCCAGTTTTAGCCAATCTACACCATCGACTAAGTTGTCTGCATCATCATCTACAAACTCACTAAATTCATCAGACTCAGTGTTTGCCATATCGATTAGCTCATCGATGTTACCTGGCATAGCAATCTTCTTACGATAGAATTCTTGTTTGATCCGACCACGTCCGCGACCTTTGCGAATATTTTCACGTATCAGCATCAGAGTAGTGCGGTAATCACTCTGATAACCTTTTTCTTCAAACTCATCGAGCAGGGCATCAATTTTCTCTGGGTCTTGTTCTTTGTCGATCAGCTTTTGCTTTAGCTCAGCCTTACCGTATTCACGGCGTGATAAATAATAAAATGCAAGCCAACGCAATCGACTTTCTGCTTTAATCGCATCGATTTCTGCTTGTTTTTGTTCAGGGGTTCGTAAGTAGGCTTTGAGCGCGGCTGGTATATTATCGTTTTGGCTGTCTGTTTCACTATCATTGATAGAAAAAAGCTCAGCTTCATGTTCTGAGTTTCTGGATAGCGGCTCAGTGCTACGACCATTACCTGTTGCTAAGCTGTTGTCAATTTCGTCATTATAAATGTCGAGTTTGACTTCTGCTAGCATCTCTTTGATGGTTTGCGCTTCAGGGGGTTGATATATAGGGGTGTCACTAGGCTCAGCGGTAAAATTGGCCGCTGGGTGGAAACGCTTTTTACGTTTTTTAGATTTAGAAGTTTTCTTTGACTTAGGAGAGGAGTCTTCAAAAAACGCTGTATCAATAGTAGCGTCATTCTTGACTGAATCATCTTTATTTGAACGGGTAGTCCGTTTACTGGATTTCTCTGGTTTTTTAGACTCTTTCGTATGAGAGTTCTTGAACGGTTTTTTTGGTTTATTATCAACAGAACTAGCTGAGTCGGCACCCGACTCAGCTAGAATTTCAGCTAAGGTTTTAATTTTCATAATGAATCATAGTGACTGACAACGGTTAATCATTAAACCATTATTGTACAGGTTCAGAAGCCTGTTCTGCTTCTTTAGTTTCGTCGGCTTTGCTATTTTTCTTTGTACCAAGCTTTTCGTCACGAATCTTATCTTCGATTTCTTGAGCAATGGCAGGGTTCTCTTTTAAGAAAAGCACAGAGTTGGCTTTACCTTGGCCAATTTTTTCGTCGCCATAGCTATACCAAGATCCTGCTTTACCAACCGCTCCAATCTCTACACCTAAGTCAATAACTTCGGCTAAGTGGTTCGTACCTTCACCGTAAGTAATTTCGAACTCAGCTTGGCGGAAAGGTGGTGCCATTTTATTTTTAATGACTTTGACACGGGTTTGGTTACCGATGATTTCATCACCATTTTTGACCGCACCAATACGGCGGATATCCATACGTACAGAGGCATAGAATTTCAGCGCGTTACCACCAGTCGTAGTCTCAGGGCTACCGAACATAACACCGATTTTCATACGAATCTGGTTAATAAACACTACCATACAGTTAGAGCGTTTGGCGTTACCAGTGATTTTACGTAGGGCTTGGCTCATCAGACGCGCTTGCAGACCCATGTGTGAGTCGCCCATTTCGCCTTCAATTTCAGCACGTGGTGTCAACGCAGCTACTGAGTCAATCACGATCATGTCGATTGCGCCTGAGCGTACCAACATATCGGTAATTTCAAGAGCTTGCTCACCATTATCAGGCTGCGAGAGCAATAAGTCATCAGTGTTTACCCCAAGCTTGCGCGCATAAACAGGGTCAAGCGCATGCTCAGCATCGATAAAGGCACAAGTGCCGCCTTGCTTTTGACATTCTGCAATAGCTTGCAGAGTCATCGTCGTCTTACCTGAGCTTTCTGGGCCGTAAATTTCAACGATACGGCCTTTTGGTAGACCACCAATGCCAAGCGCGATGTCTAATCCTAGAGAGCCTGTAGAAACCACATCGGCGTCAAGGATGGCTGAGTCATCGCCTAGATGCATGATGGTATTTTTACCAAATTGCTTTTCGATTTGACCTAATGCCGCTTTGAGGGCTTTGGCTTTATTGTCGTCCATATTGGATTCCTTGTTTTCGGTAGTTAAGTTGATGCTATAAATAAAATATTGGTACGGTTAAAACCTTTGGCAAACGCATACTGACTGTTATGAAGTCGGCAATTATTGTTTGGCTGTTTTATCGAAAAATAGGTTGTCACCTGACTGGTATAGGTAGTAGTATCGAAGGTATCGTTCTACTATACAGTAAAATTAAATAGCGAGAGAAGTAAAAATAAGTCCGTACTATATTGTCGTTATCGTTGTTTTTAAGTCAGACTTGGCGTGCTAATTACTCGACTCAACTTCTTAACACTGTTGATTTGATAAGGTAATTATAACAAAAGCAAAGCACGATAATGAGCGTTGAGGGAGGCTAAACGACACTATCTGTCGTATGGTATGAGGCTGAAAACTTATAGAAATGATGCGATAGGTCGCTCTTGTTTTGAACCTGATAATGACTGTGCTTGTCAATAGATTTAGGAGTTGTCCACAACAAATAAAAGGCTTATTTTCGCTAATTGTGAAACATTATGAAGAATTAAATTATTTTAGAAATTATTTAAAATAATTTTTTATGTGTGTGAATTTAATATAAGTTATTGATTATAAAGGTTTTATAAATTGTACAAAAAATGAACGATTTTACCTTATCCTTTAAGTTGCTTAGCTATAAAGTTGTCAAGTAGCGACTTATGCACAGGGTTATCCACAGCTTATGGGGAGAACTCTGTAAAGCCTTATAATACATAAGTTTACGTAGATTATTAGTATGAGGAACGGATTTTATATTTCGTTTTCAATCACTTTAGAGAAGCAGTTTTGTCTACAAACAACGCTATGAGCGCTATGTTTCACAAATTATAAATTTATCTTTTTTTATGCATAATCATACTATAGGCATTAAAAGTCAGGAGTATGACTCGAGATATATATCTAAGATGTCAGTAGACATAGTTATGCATAGGATGTCTAGTATTTTTAGAGATATTTTCTACAGCCTATAGAAGGCCAAAAAAAAGCGGCTACATCAGATAGCCGCTTTGTCAAAACACTTAAAAGTAGAGCTGTATTGATCAGTCTTTGATATAGATCAAATCCCAGACGCCATGCCCACGATCGAGGCCACGACGCTCGAACTTAGTCATTGGACGAAAGTCAGGACGCTCAGTGAAATTACCTGTACCTGCTTTGTTGGTCAATCCAGCGAAACCATCCAATACTTCAACCATCCAAAATGCATAATGCTCCCAGTCAGTTGCTGTATGGAACCAGCCGCCTTGTTTTAAGCTGCGCGTAACGATGGTCATACGTTCAGGACTGACAAAACGACGCTTATAGTGACGCTTCTTTTGCCATGGGTCAGGGAAGTATAGCTGAATACGGTCGATATGGTTTTCTGGTAGCTGCTTGAGCAATTGAATGGCATCACCATTGATGATTTTTACGTTGCTCAAATCTTGGGTGCCAGCCATATACGCACATTTACCAATACCAGGCTCATGCACTTCTACACCGACAAAATTACGAGTAGGGTCAGCGGCCGCCATTTCAATAAACGAATCGCCCAAGCCAAAACCAATCTCTACCGTAAGCGGCGCATCTGGGCCGTTAGGGCTATCGGCGAATAACGTACGTAGGTTGTCAATACCGGTAAGATCGCCATCACCAAAACTGTTATTGACCAAATACTCAGAAAATTCTGGAGCAGTTAGTGCAAGCTCGGCGTTTTTGTTCATGTGCGTACGGCGCTTCATAAACGTATTGACGATGCGGATATGCTTGTCAGAGGTCGGTTCTATCTCTTGGCTAGTGCTGTTATCGATATCGATAGACTCGCTTGTGCTATTAAGGGTTTGCTCATCAGTAGTATCGGTACTATTGACGTTGTCATTGATATCAGAATGTTGACTCATAGGATTCGTAAGGCTTAATTAGGTGGGTGATGTTTGCTTATTATAAGTTAAATCCATACAACTGTGAACGGACAATCCTATTTTCGCGTATTGGCTGATCGGTGCTGTGGTTTCTCTATGTTACACATGGGTTTTAGCGTTATCATATAATGGTATCTTTCAAGTGCTTTTCCTAAGAGTCAGTAAGTAGAGCGTGTTGCCATGTTATTTATTGAGACAGATTCACCGCCACCGTTTTATCAAGAGTCGTTAACACCTACTAAACGTAAGCAGTTAGACAAGTGGTTCATCGGTAATCGTACCCAGCGTTATTATCTCAAACGTTTTGAGCAGTTTGATCAGCAAGGTTATCTGTCACCAAAATGGCATTGGGCTGCGTTTTTTATCACTTTTCCTTGGCTGCTATATCGCAAGCGCTATATGGATGCGATTGTTTATAGTGTCGCAGGGTGGTCTTTTATCCAGCTTAATGTGGCATTAGTGCTAGTCGCCTTTGAATTTATAGCGATGTCCTATGTACCAGATGCTTATCAGATGGCAACACGTATCAGTATTGCCGCTGTTATTTGGCTATTTTGGTCGTTTATGGTGGCACGCTGGACAGATGCGTATTACTACCGCATGGCAAGGCGTGAGATCGCTGATGCGATAAATGACCATCCGCGAGATGAGGCAGCACAGAAGGCACATCTGCAAAGAGAAGGTGGTGTTAGCTTATTTGGGCTGGCATTAGGGTTTGGTTTTTTTGCATTTTCGCTATTGGTGATTAAGGTGCAGTTCTTACCGATTATTGCCAAGCCAAAAGCAAACGAAGTGTTGTTTGACGCTTATGATATTGCAAAGAATGCCCAAAATCGAGTGGCGTTGATTTATCAACAGACAGGGCAGTGCCCAGTAAATCTGCCCCTGAGTACCGAGCAGCAGCAAATACGCATGCATGTCGATACTCAGGCTGCTGGCGTGACAGAAACTGACTGTGCGGTAGTGGCAACGATTCAGAACGTGACGTTTCCAATACGCTATTTAAACGAGCAGACGCTGGTCTTTTATCATATACCAGACAGTGATAATTGGGATTGCACCAGCTCACTGAATAAAAAACAAGCCCCTAAAAACTGCATAGCTGATTAGGGGCTGTATTTCACGAGTACTTGTAGATGCTGCTAGTGCTGAGAGCTGATTCTTAGAGCTAATGCTTAGAGTCCGTTGCAGTATCATCCTTTTCCTCAACTGGTGTTGCTTGGCTCTTTAACGCCTCATAAAAATCGGTCAAATCCATTTTACGTGCTTTACCAATATCTTCATCAAACAAGCTTTCAAGCTCAGCCATTGCTGATTGTGCGGATTCAATCATGCTGGCTTCATCATCGTAGATAGCTTGTTGGCGTTCGATCAAGTCATCATCATAGTCACGGAATGTTTTTACTGTTTCTCGCGCTTTTTCTGGTGAGATACCTAATAACTGTAGTGATTCGCGTGACATGTCCAAAGACGACAAATAAGTCTCACGCCAAATATGACGTACCCCAACTTCACGCAATCGATAATAGTGCTGACGGTCGCGTGCTCTTGCCAATACAATCAGTTCAGGATAATTTTTACGTAAGTATTGAGCGGTCGTGATGGAGCGTTCTAAGTCATCGATAGCAAGAATAAACACTCGCGCTTTCTGAATGCCCGCAGCTCGTAAAATCTCGGGGTTTTTCGGATCGCCATAATAGACTTGGTTACCGAATTTTCTTACGAAATCTACTCGGTTTGCAGAGCGTTCGATGGCGGTAAATTCGATATTATGCATGCGCAGTACACGGCCAATAATCTGACCGACACGGCCGAAGCCTGCAATAATGACCTGATGCTCATGATCAGGAATGGTATCGTATTCGCGACTTGGTTTACTCTTGGCAAATAACGGTTCGCCCACTTTCTCTAACAATAAGAATGCCAAAGGTGTCAGTGCCATTGAAATAGTGACGACAAGGTTAAGAGTATTGGCAAGCTCAGGGCGTAAGACATTTTGGGCAGTGGCAACACTGAATAGGACAAAGGCAAACTCACCACCTTGGGCTAAGGTCACGCCTAATCTAATACTGGTCGGCCACCGATTGCCCGATACTTTGGCAATCCCTGCAATCACTGCAAACTTGATAAACATCAATGCAAGCGCGCAGCCAATAATAAAGATGGGCTCTGCCAAAATGAGTTTGACGTCGGTAAGCATACCGACCGACATAAAGAACAGACCTAATAGCAACCCTTTAAAAGGTTCGATACTGGCTTCTAATTCGTGACGATACTCAGAATCTGCTAACAACACACCTGTCAAAAATGCACCTAACGCCATTGATAGACCGATTTGACCCATCAAAATAGACACGCCCATCACAATAAATAGCGCGACCGCTGTCAGTAGTTCTGATGCACCACTTGAAGCCACAAATTTAAAGAAGGGTCGAACCACATAACGGCTGGCAAAAATCAGACCGGCAAAGACAGCAAACACTTTACCAAAATAAATCAAATCGTAGCTTTGTTCACGCACTCCTGATAAAAAGGGAATGACTGCTAACAATGGAATGACCGCAATATCTTGGAATAACAAGATAGTAAAAGCTTCTCGACCATGTGTGCTCGAAAGCTGCTGTTTTTCAGTCAGTATCTGTAGTACAAACGCAGTAGAAGACAGGGCTAAACCAAAACCAACGATAAAGGCAGTATCTAGTTGCAAGGAGAAAAACTGGTGTAGGAGCCACATCAGTAGCGTACCAGTCAAACCGACCTGCAAACCGCCCAATACGAATATAGAGCGGCGCAATGCCCAGAGCCGCGAAGGCTGGAGCTCGAGCCCGATAATGAACAGCAGCATGACCACGCCAAACTCTGAAAAGTGCAATAAACTTTCAGCGTCGCCTGCCACATCCAACCCACTGGGGCCCAATATGAGTCCAGTGATGAGGTAGCCTAAAACCGTTGCAATGCCGAAGCGTTTACCGAGAGGGACAAAGAGCAATGCTGCTCCCAAAAAAATAGTGGCTTGCAACATGAGATTTGGTGAGCCTGCGGCGGCAGCAAACATCTGGGCTCCTTAAAATTTGAATAAAATATACAATATGAAATGAACGTGACTAAAATCAGTATGGCTAAAACGATATCGCGCTAGTATCTATTATTTTTTGCGATAAATTTTCCACACCCCATTGTCTGCGAGCGGATTATTATAAGCATCGTTACGGCGTTTGCGCGGTGTTTGCCTGCTATCGACAATCTTAAAGTCAGGCAGAGCATGTACAATAAGACCAGTACGATAAAAGCGTACCCGCTCAGGCTCTAGCATCTCGCCCTTACTATCACGACAAAAAACATAAGCACGCAGATCGATAAATTCACGATGCGCTACCAGTCGCGCTTCCTCGTCGTTATCTAGCACCGCTGTCATGCGCTCAATTTCATCATCCGTATATTGACCACATTTATCAGTCAGGGCGCCTACTGATCCAAAGCTTTTAGATTCTTTAGCGCGCGTCTTAGTCAAGTGTAGACGCTGAACATGATAGATGAATTGTGGTATTTCAAGGCTGGCAGGAAGTGGCAAGTAATCAGGTGGCATATTGGCCGCTGGATAAAAATCCTTGGCACGCTCAAGCAGATTTTGCCAACGTTGTTGATAGGTTTGGACTTCGGCTAAGTTGCCTTCATAAATAGGCATATCACGAATTTGGCGCAAAATATCAGGTGGAAACTGTTCATTACGAAAGTTTGCAATGTCTTCTTGCAGCGTTGATAACAAAACTTTGGCGTGTTTTTTGCCATCTTTTGATGCAGGATCATCGATATAGTCTGGGGCGACAAAGGGTGCTGAGCGTCTAGACATAGTGTTGTATCATCAATAGATAGAGTGAAAATACCAAAAAGTATGATTATAAAAATTAACTGGGGTGCTAAACAAAACTTTATAATAGTTATTATAACCACATAAGCCGATTCGGACTTAATTTTTTTAAGTTGAATAAAGTAAAAGATTGTCGCAAATCATGACTGCTTTAATGTGATCTGGATTCTAGTTCTAATTCTACGTAACTTTTAGTATGAGCCAGTATCAGATGCCTATACTTGTATTTTCTAGGTCGTGTTTCAAGTTACTGACTTCTTTATTCAATCATTGAGCTGAAAATGTATCATTAATGATTATGACCAATATGACTATTACCATCAGGTGGCTGTCCCGAAATATCACAGATCAATGCATCGCTATGTGCGATATTCTGCGGATGAGAAGAGCTTTCGACCTGAATAGTAGCATGGTGAATACCAAGCTCTAGCAGTCTTTGCTCGAGACTGACAATCAGAATATTTGACTCATGGATACTCATCTCACCATCGACCACCACGTGACAAGAGAGTGCATTGAGACCGCTAGTAATACTCCAAACATGTAGATCATGTACTTTTTGTACTTGAGAGTCTTCGAGTAATTTTTGTTCCACATCGACGAGCGATATATTGGCAGGCGTTCCTTCCATCAATATATGCACAGAATCACGTACAACGCGGTAGCCACTGATTAAAATAAGTACGGCAACGATTACTGATGCTACTGCGTCTGCCCATACCCAACCAAATCCCATCATCAGTAGCGCAGCGATAATCGCAGCCACTGACCCTAATAAATCGCTCAATACGTGCAAATAAGCACTTTGCATATTAAGGTTAACGGGTTCTGCACTATTAGGTTTCTGCTCTGTGACCTTGTTATCATATGTACCATGATTATGACCGTGTGACTCGCCACCTTGACTACCTCGGTGCATTAGCCAAGCGACCAAAATATTGATCAGCATACCGATAGTGGCCACGATAAGCATACCTTGGGTCGCAATCTCTGGCGGTGAGTTAAAGCGTTTAATCGCTTCATAAAAAATCATCAAAGCGATTATGACAAGTGTCGCGCCATTTACCGTAGCGACTAATATCTCGAAACGCTTGTAACCGAAGGTTTTCTGGTGAGTGGCTGCTTTTTCGCCGATTTTAAATGCGACCAAAGTGGCGCCAAGCGCTATCGCATCGCTTAACATATGCCCTGCATCGGACAGCAAGGCTAAACTACCGGTAAGCCAGCCACCAATGGCTTCGATAAACATATAACCAGTAATGATAATAAAGCTGAACAGCAAGGTGCGCTGATAGCCCTTGGTATCTCGTGCTATGGTTGTTTGTTCTAAATGCTCATCATGATCGTGACGGCCTTGATTTCCCTGAGTGTAGTTATTTTCTTCATCTTCGCGAACGTACTTAGGCACATCCTTATTATCATGCTGTTGGCTATGATTGTGCTCGGCAGAGTTTGGATTATTTGGATTCATAATAATACTCAAATTCGCTGATAGTTGCGTTCGATAGATAATGCTGACTGATAAGTGACGTTTACTAATAAGTGATGCTTGCTATGACTATGGACAGAGAGAGTAGGCGTAGAGCCTTTTCCGCATACCATTTGATGGTTATAAATTTAACATAGCCAAGCATGAGAAGCTGTAACGACGAAGTAAACATGATGAGGAGATGAGGAGATGAGTAGAAAGATATGCACCCATTTGTTGAGAGCTGCGTGAGAACTACCAACCGACAGGATCAATGTCCAAAGTAAGCTTAAGGTATTTAGCGCTTGGCAGGGCAAGCACTGGTTGCCACCACTGTTCTAACACATGATGCAATTGACGACGATCTTTAGCCAGTAGCAAAAGCTGTGCATGGTAGCGGCTGTTCTTTTTACTCATGGGCGCATCAATAGGACCGAGAACAGCGAGGTTATGAGCATTCGGCAAATGCGCAATAGCATCCTTGAGCGCTTGAGTAGTAGCTGCTAATGTTTTGCCTTCACAGCGTATCAATGCAGCATGTCGATGAGGAGGCAAGCCCATCATTTGACGCTCTTGCAGTAGCTCGCGTGCAAATGACAAGTAGCCGTCTTTGACCAGTTTTAATAGTAACTCGTTATCAGGTTGCAACGTTTGAATCAATACGCGGCCAGCTTTGTCACCTCGACCAGCACGGCCAGCTACCTGAATCATAAGCTGTGCGGTATGCTCTGGTGAGCGAAAGTCTGCTGATAAAAATCCGCGATCAGCATTGGGTAAGCAAACCAATGTAACGTTGGGGAAGTGATGTCCTTTGGCGACCATCTGCGTACCGACCAAGATAGCAGGGTTGCCTTTATTAATTTGCTCGTAAATATTTTCCCAGCTGTCTTTACGTCTTGTGGTATCACGGTCTATTTGAATAATCGGATAGAGCTCTTTGCTGGTTTGAGGATTAGCAAAGATTGCGTGTAGATTTTCGCTGAGCCTTGTCGTTCCCATGCCTTTGGCGTCTAGATTTTGACTGCCACAATCAGGGCATACGGTAGGGATATAGGCTTGCCAATCGCAATGATGGCATTTCAAATAAGAGTTGCTTGAATAACTGTTTCGCTGGGATTGGCCGTTATAGTGAACGGTCAGGTGCGCGTCACAGCGCGGACAATCTGCTTGCCAGCCACAAGCCTCGCATAAGAGAACAGGCGCATAGCCACGACGATTCAAAAATATTAGTACTTGATCACCAGCTTCTAGCGTTTGCCGTATCGCCCCGATCATGGCATCCGTCAGCCCTGTATCATAGCGCGCACCGTCATCTTGGGCTTGTTGATGGGTACTTTGCAAGCGAGCATCGATCAGCTGCATGGTTGCAGGCTTGGCATTACCCGGACGAGTAAGCAGTTGGTATTCTGATAGCTTGCCATCATCGACCAGTTTTAAATGCTCAAGAGAAGGTGTGGCAGTACCAAGTATCACTGGGATTTTGTACTGCAAACCTCGATAGAGAGCGACATCAGCAGCATGATAACGCAATGTGTCTTGTTGCTTATACGAGCCATCATGCGCCTCATCAACAACAATCAAGCCTAAGTTTGCAAAAGGATATAGCACAGCCGAACGTGTACCGATTACGATTTGTGCATGCCCCGTGCGGCAGTCTT
Source organism: Psychrobacter sp. 1Y6 (assembly GCF_052258385.2). NCBI lineage: Bacteria > Pseudomonadati > Pseudomonadota > Gammaproteobacteria > Moraxellales > Moraxellaceae > Psychrobacter > Psychrobacter sp. 1Y6. The sequence continues at coordinate 632,064 of NZ_JBQQEW020000001.1, forward strand.
GCCAACCTTGTAAGCGATGAGTGTTGGTCATACCAGAGTGCAATAGCACAATATGGGCAGCAAACCGACTGGCAAATCTTGCCCGCGTTTGCGGCGTTAGTCCAATCTCTGGTACTAAAATAAGAACCTGTTTACCAGCCTCTAGTACAGCTTGCATCGCTTGCAGATAGACTTCGGTTTTACCACTACCAGTAATACCATTGAGCAAAAAACCAGTATAAGTATCGGATTCGTGTGCAGCAAGAATAGCGTCGACAGCAAGTTTCTGCTCATCATTGAGATCAAGTGGCATTTTTGCCAGTTTGACTGGAGTAGGTGCTTGTTTTGGCTGAATATAGCGCTCGACTAGCCCTTTATCTTCTAGCGTCTTTAAAAAGGCTCGTTGCATCCCTTCTAGTAGCAATACATCTTCACTGGCGCCGTGCTGACCATGTAGCTTTAGCATATCGAACTGCTGCTTTTGTTTCTTAGCATTGGCTCGAAAATCATCATCAGTGATATGAGGCAAAATTCGCCAATGGGTAATCAGCAAGTCTAACGGTTTGCCTTGACGAACAAGGCTTGGCAGGATAACTGCTAACACATCGCCAAGTGGATAGTGGTAATAGCGTGCCAACCAGTAGGCAAGCTTGAGCATGTCCGAGTCCAAAATAGGCTCAGCATCTAGACATTTATTAATAGGTTTGATCTTGTTAGCAGGTACGCTGCTATCGGCTTGTGAAATATGAGCAATCACAATACCAATCAGAGTCTGACGACCAAATGGAACCTCGACACGGCTGCCGATTTGCGGTATCGCACTGTCTGGCAAAGCAAGCATATCAGCTGGTAAGCTATAGTCAAACACCCGATAAAGGGGAACGGGCAGAGCAACTTGTACCAACATAAACGGCTTCGCAGTCTTATTAGGTGAATATAAAATCAGAATAATAGAACGGAGACCAATAAGCTTAGCATGACGCTAAGCTTATGGTGATATGACTTATAGGCTGTTGCTAAAATTAGCACTTAATAATGAGCGCTTAACAACTAGCACCTAATACTAAGCATCAAATATTATCTTATTCTATATAAAGAATAGACTCAATTTCTACCACACCACCTTTAGGTAGAGCAGCTACTTGGACGGCAGCACGGGCAGGGTATGGCTCGCTTAGATTGGCAACAAACACTTCGTTCAAGACAGCAAAATCACTCAAGTCAGTCAAAGATACGTTGAATTTGACCACGTCATTTAGACTGCCACCAGCTGCTTCACAGATAGCTTTGATATTTTCAAATACTTGCTCAGCCTGTGCTTTAAAACCTTCTCTTAGCTCCATCGTGTCAGGATCAAAACCAAGCTGACCTGAGATATAGACAGTATTGCCGACTTTTACGGCTTGAGAATAGGTGCCGACTGCTGCAGGTGCTTTATCAGTTTGGATGGTTTGACGAGTCATAGGATGTCCCTTTTATATTTTATGTGAGTGATTCATTGCTACTAGAATAGCAGTTCTATTTTAGCTATTTGCATACACGACTGTATCAGTAATGCAAATCAGCAAATGCGCTTATTATAATTGATATAACCGTATAATGTTAGGGAAACCTAGCAGCGAGCGTAGTTCACGGATACCCTGTGCTAAGTGGTTGCGGCTACGTACCACGATATGAATGATAGTGTCAGTATTACGAACATCAACGGTTTCAACACCCATATTGAGCTGGCGTAAGTGATAAATAACTTCACTGATTTGCTCGTCACTAAGCGCAATAGAGAGCTTTAAATAAGCAGGAAAACGAATCTTGCCGCTGTTTTTTAGGTCATGCTCGCCTATATCACCTTGTTTGACCGCATTGTCATTGCGCCAACGTAACTGGATCACCTGATAAGGATTGTCTTTGCGGATATCGTCCAGTGAGAAGCACTTATGACGATGAACGACCAAACCATGACGTGATAAATGGCCTACGATAGGATCGCCATATATCGGATGACAGCAATTGGCAAAATCAAGCTCGACGCCAGCAGCATTTGCAATCAGCTGTTGCGGTTGGGTCATGTCGTCGCTATGTACTTTTGCCTGTAGATCGCTCAGCTCATCGCTAAACAAACGTGTCACAACTAACTGAGGAAGTAGCGTACCTGAGCTTATTTGTTCAAATAACGCATCTTTTTCTGTCAGACCGCGCCATTCAGTCAGGTCTTTCCAATCAGCATCCGTCAAATCATCAAAACTTTTCTGATGCGTTCTGAGCGCACGATCCAATGCTTGCCTGCCATGGTGTTGTTTGTCAGCGACAGATAAATCTTTAAACCAACGTAAAATCTCTTCACGAGCTTTGTTAGTCACTACAAATCCTAACCACTCCGCTTTTGGTTCTGAGTGGCTATTCACTTCTATCTCAACGGACTGTCCATTTTTTACCACGGTGCCAAGCTTTGCAGCTTTACCATCGATATTTGCACCAACGGCAACGTTACCAATCATAGGCCCGACCGCGTAGGCAAAATCTAGCGCTGTTGCACCCTGTGGAAGCTCGTAAGCACGCCCTTGGGGACTGTAGCAAATAATTTTACTAGAGTGCAGATAATCCATCAGCTCATTAATGGTAGAGACTGCTGCTGAGAAATCAGGACTGTTTTCATTCAGGTTGTCTTCATCGACCAAATCTTTCATATTGCGTAATGACGCTTGGATAACTGACTGACTAACATCAGACGCATGTTCAGCGCCAATAACACCAAGTCTTGCAGCGCTCTGCATTTGCTTAGTCAATATAGTGACTTTTACCACATCATTGTCACGCTCATAGATGAGAGTCAGGGATTGGTTACCGCCTGGTAGCGGACGACGAATATTATCCGCAATATGGGTATCATCAATCTGATATTTTTTGATCAAATAATAGGCCAGCTTGTCACATGCTTCGATATTGTCGAGGACGATTTCAAACGCGTAGTGACGCAATAGCGCATTAATCTCACCGCGATTGCGGAAAAACTGACGATATATCACCACGCGATTGTCTAATACTTTGACCAGACCATTGAGATCCAAGTTGTTTAGCACGATGCTTAAATAACGATGAATGGACTCTCTTTGAAAGTTACGTCCAAGCCCATGCTGTAGCAGTTTATCGGACAGCTTGTTGTACATATCAGAGTCTAAATTGCGATAACACAATACTTCGATATAGTCAGCAATATCATTCAGACCCATTAATCGGGCAAATGGCACATAAAAATCTAAGGTTTCTTGAGCTGTGGTGCGCTGCTTCTCAGGCCGTACCGCATCAAGCGTAGACATATTATGTAGACGGTCAGCAAGCTTGATAATAAGTACACGTGGGTCAGCGAGGGTTGCGGTCAGAATTTTATGAAAGGTGGCCGCTTTATTCTGCTGCTTGTTATGTGAAGATGACTTTAGTTTGGTCACACCATCGACCAGTCTTGATACAATTTCACCATAACGCTGCTTGATTTGCTCATCACTGACTTCGGTATCTTCGACCGTATCATGCAGAATTGCTGCAATGATGGTATCTCGATCTAAGCGAAAGCCCGCTAGTATCTCGGCGACAGCGATTGGATGCGTGATATAAGGTTCCCCTGATTTGCGCTTGTCTTTAATGTGCGCAATATCTCCGAACTCACAAGCATCAACAATATCACGGCGCTCAGCAGCAGTGAGATAACCTACCGAACGTAGTAAATTATATTGAGCATCATCGACAAGGTGATGACTGAGTTTGGGTAGGGTTTGACTCATAAAATGATGATCCTATTTTCCATGACCTACTTGTTGGGCCATTTGCCGAAGCAAATGGAGGCTAAATAATGACCTACCATATAAAACTTAAGGATGAGTACGCCATTATCTAATTAATCGCAAATCGCTTTCAATGTCAACTGATAAGCGTGTGGGCGATGAAAAAATTTTACTCAGTGGTCTATTTTGGGGATAAATGGTGACCAAAATAGCCAATACATTATTATCACAACCAAAAAACCACAGCCTATGCTGTGGTCTCTATAGTTGATCAAGATGTGTATTTATTTTACAAAAACGCTATTGGCTCTATAAAATACATCTTATCAAAACAGCCTATTAGAAGCTGTGGTCGCCTGACAATGCTAAATCTAATGAGCTAGTAGCAAAATTATGCTCTGGCTGATTTAGGATGTCGCGTGTGATTTTGCCAGCGGCAATTTCACGTAGTGCCAATACTGTAGGCTTGTCGTTATCAACGTCAACCAACGGCTCGGCAATACCTTTGGCCAATTGACGGGCGCGTTTGCTTGCGACCAAAATTAGCTCAAAGCGATTATCAACATTATCCAAACAATCTTCAATCGTCACTCGTGCCATAAATAGCTACCTCGGTTGTTTTTATTAGTAACGGACCTTGCCCGCCACTCAATAAAAATAATATCAAAAATATAAAGGGGGATAGCTAAATATTATAGCATTTTTTGCCAAGTCGCGTAGTTGCTTTTTATATCTACTTACGAGATTAGCTGCTTGTGCGTAGTTTACTCTTCTACCTGAGTGTTTAGCAAGTTGCTAATCGTGCGATGATAGCGCTGCTGCTGACGACTAAGTGTCTGCCTGTCGGCCACGATGATGGCTTTTAGCTCAGCTAAGGCTACGTCAAAATTATCATTGATCACTACATAGTCAGCATTCACATATTGTGCCATTTCGGTGACCGCGCCAGCTAGACGGCGCTCTATAACTTCTACAGAATCCTGCGCGCGGGTTGAGAGGCGTTGACGTAATGTCGCAATGCTGGGTGGTAGAATAAAAACCATAACGGCATCTGGAAAGATATTTCTGATTTGCGTCGCGCCTTGCCAGTCAATCTCCAAAATAACGTCGATACCCGCCGCTAGCTGGGTACGGACACTTTCCTCTGATGTGCCATAATAGTTACCAAATACTTCAGCATGCTCTAGAAATAGACCCGCATTGATACCATTGGTAAAACTATCAGTATCCGTGAAATGATAGTGCTGACCATCAATCTCACCTGGACGCGGTGTGCGAGTCGTATGTGAGACACTGACCGTTAAGTCATTGGTGGTAGCAAGCAACTGCTTGACCAGTGAGGTCTTGCCAGTACCTGAAGCGGCGGTAACAATGAATAATGAACCTGTCATACAATTTATCCTAATAGAAAGTGTCTTAGTAACTCGTAAAATGTATCGTAATAAATGCGTGTTGATAAAAAGTTAAGCAGTGCCTCAGTCAAAAACAAAGACTGGAAAAAATAAAAAACGCCATCATGTATGGCGATAGAAATTATAATAGATGCATTATTATAAACTGCTTTTATACAAGTTAAAGCTGGTTTTGCAATCTGTCGTAAGTATGCTGAGATTTGCCCACAAAATATTGCTATGAGTAGACAGCTATTTTAGAGAGCGATAAAAGCAAATTATGCTAAAGTAGAGCATTGATTTCACCCTAACTTTTGAATAAAAAATTCAAAAATACGTTTTAACTATAAATTATCCAATGATAGGCCTTTTTATGCAAATTTATCTTGCCAATCCCCGTGGATTTTGTGCTGGTGTGGACCGTGCAATTGCGATTGTTAATGAAGCATTGACACGTTTTGAGCCGCCCATTTATGTCCGTCATGAAGTTGTGCATAATAAGTTTGTGGTGTCAGACTTGGCCAATCGTGGTGCGGTATTCGTTGAAGAGCTTCATGAAGTACCAGACGGCTCTATCGTTATTTTCTCCGCTCATGGGGTTTCTAAAGCAGTCGAAGATGAAGCTGAGCGCCGAGATTTGACGGTGTTTGATGCAACATGCCCGTTAGTGACTAAAGTACATATCGAAGTGGCAAAGTTTGCGCAAGATGGGATGGATGCAGTGTTAATAGGACATGCAGGACATCCAGAAGTCGAAGGCACTATGGGGCGCTTCAATCGTCGCCATGGTGGGCAGATTCATCTGGTCGAAGATGAAGGTGATGTGGCCGCATTGACTGTCCAAGATGCCGAACGCTTGGCATTTGTGACTCAGACAACCTTGTCGATGGATGATACTGCGCGCGTCATCGATGCGCTGCGTGAAAAATTTCCTAGTATCCAAGGCCCTCGCAAAGACGACATTTGCTACGCCACTCAAAACCGCCAAGATGCGGTAAAAGATTTGGCCAGTCGCTGTGAAGTAGTCTTGGTAGTTGGTTCGCCAAACTCATCAAACTCCAATCGCTTACGTGAGCTGGCTGAGCGTATGAATTGCCGAGCTTATCTCATCGATAACGCCAGTGAGATGGATAAGCGTTGGTTAGATGGTGTGCAGAGTATAGGCGTGACCGCTGGCGCATCCGCGCCCGAAGTGTTGATCCAAGAAGTATTGCAACAGCTGCAAGACTGGGGTGGCGATCTACCTAGTGAGCTATCTGGTATTGAAGAAAATGTGACGTTTAGTCTGCCGAAAGCATTGCGGATTCCTGTCACTCAGGTTGGTAAGTAACTAATATTCGTGTTTGTATTTATATTTGTATGAACAATCATTGATATGGATAAGGTCGCATGAAAGAACCAAAAGCCAGATTTGTATTGGCAGAGGCCACGCTCGCTGAAGTCAACAAGCAACTAAAACTCAATATGCTAGTGATGGCAGCAGTGGTTTTCGTATTGTTTATGAATATTATGAAGTTTATGGCAGATAAAAGCTTTTTCTACGCAATGCTCGCAGTAGTCATGATCTGTTTATTATTTTTCATACAAAAAGCTCGCCGGATTCTCACGCTAAGAAAACAAGAGCTTATCCATAAATAGAAAGTACAAGCCTAAATAAAAAATACAGATGAAAGTACCAAATATAGGATAGCTATGACTGCTTATTACAAATTTATTAAACGAGAATTACAAGAAGACGGTGTCAGTGTGGCGCATTATCAGCCAACCAAGCATGCTCAAGGTGCTTGGAATGAGCATGAGCAGCACATGGCGCCAGCAACAGGCCTATTAACAGCCGAGATTAACAGCTTCGCGCCACAACCTAATACCCGTATCGCACGTGTGAGCCTCGATATCTTGGGGCTAATACCGCTTGACAATTTTACTATTACTACTCGCTGTATCCGACCAGGCAAGACTATTGAGCTGGTCGAAGCGGTCATGAGTAGCCGTGGTCGCGATGCTATCATTGCAAGAGCGTGGCGACTGATTACCCAAGATACCAGCGAGATTGCCGGACTTGAAGATCAACCAGCAGAATACAAACCTGAAGAGTTGCCAGTTTGGGAAGGCATGAAAGGCTGGCCGGGCGGTTTTATTGAGAGCGTACGTCTAGTAGCAACAGAAGACCGTCGTGCTGGTCGCGGTATGGTATGGATTACCAATGATCTCGACATGATTGAAGGCGAGCCGACTGATGATTTGGTGCATCTGTTAGGTATGGTCGATACTGCCAACGGTGTTGTACCAAGATTGGGTCTTGGTTTGTCTAAGTTAGAATGGATGTTTCCCAATACTGATTTGCAAATCCATATGCATCGCTCGCCAAAAGGTCGCTGGCTAGGTATCGAGGCTGTACAACAATATGGCGATGATGGTATCGGATTGACCAGTGCGGTATTGCACGATGTATACGGGCCTTTTGGTCGTAGTGAGCAAATCCTTACTATTCGTCCGATGCCACGTTAAAAAGCTAAGAGTTAATCATTTTATAGTTTTGAAAAATAAAACGGTACGTTGTAATCAATTAATTATACAAATAGTAGGGGAATAGTTTTAATAGTAGCTAACAAGACAATATTACTAAAAAGATAATATTACTAACAAGCCGATGTTAATCGACATAGAGGTTACTATGAAAACCCATACGCAATTTTCAAAAAAGCTGACGACTCTCTGGGATATATTGATAGAAGCATATTCAGAATAGTCGCTATCGTTTGCGCGTTGATTGCTATATCAGAAAATAACTGAGCAATTAAATGACGAAGTAAGTAAAAACTAAGCAAACAAATAACTGATACCAGAACACCGCCTTGATAAACAAGCGCGGTGTTTTTTATTGAATAGGGCTTTTGAGCTTGAATTTTTTTTCGTTGCCCCTATTAGTATAGACAGTTTAACGATATTGCATACGGCAAGTTCTCTAACATTATGAGAGCGGCTTTAGTGAGTGTATCGTTATCTGATAATAGGTCTTTCATAGAATTTAAAGGAGTTTTTATGAGTGAAGCAACTCAAGCTGAAGGTCTGAATCCAGAATTAAAAAAACATACGTTTGAAGCGGAAGTGGCGCAGTTACTGCATTTGGTAACGCATTCACTATATTCTAACGCTGATATTTTTGTCCGCGAGTTGGTATCTAATGCGTCGGATGCTTGTGATAAGTTGCGCTTTGAAGGCACAAATGATGATAGCCTTTATGAAGATGATGGCGAATTAAAAATCCGCATCGCCGTCGATGAAGCTGCCAAAACTATTACCTTTACCGACAATGGTATTGGTATGAACGAAGCCGATGCAATCGAAAACTTAGGTACGATTGCTAAATCAGGCACCAAAGCATTTTTAGACAAATTGTCTGAATCACAGAAACAAGACGGTCAATTGATTGGTCAGTTCGGTGTTGGTTTTTACTCAGGTTTTATCGTGGCTGATACCATCAGTGTCGAATCACGTAAAGCGGGCGAGCCTGCTGATAAAGGCGTGCGCTGGGTATCAGATGGTACTGGTAGTTTTACTGTTGAGCCTATTACCAAAGACACGCGTGGTACGGCGATTACTTTGCATCTAAAAGAAGAATATAGCGAAGGCGAAGATAACTACTTAGATCGCAGCAAAATCAAGCGCTTGGTTAATAAGTACTCTGACCATATCAGCTTGCCGATTCAGATGCGTAAAGAGATTTGGCAAGAAGATGTAAAAGAAGACGAGAACGACGACACGCCTGCTAGTGGCGAGATGGTACTCACTGATGAGTGGGAAACAATAAATAAAGCCAGTGCACTATGGACGCGTTCTAGCTCTGAAATTGAAGATGATGAGTATGTCGATTTTTATAAGAATATTTCTTATGACATGGATGCGCCGCTTACTTGGACGCATAACCGTGTAGAGGGTCGCGTACAGTATACGCAGCTACTATATATCCCTAAAAAAGCGCCAGTCGATCTATACACTCGTGAGCAGCAGCATGGTCTAAAGCTTTATGTGAAGCGCGTCTTTATCATGGACGAAGCTGAGCAATTGCTACCGATGTATTTGCGTTTTGTGAAAGGTGTGATCGATTCAGCAGACCTGCCATTGAACGTGAGCCGTGAGCTACTACAAGAGTCACGTGATGTAAAATCTATCCGTGATGGTAACGCTCGCCGTATCTTAACCTTACTCGCAAGCCTTGCTAATAGCGAAGACAATGATAAGCAAGAGAAGTTTGCCCAGTTCTATGCAGAGTTTGGTGATGTTATCAAGGAAGGTCTAGGCGAAGACGCAGGTAATCAAGAACGTATTGCTAAGCTATTACGTTATGCCACCAGCACGCAAGACGGTCTAGTGACGAGCTTTGAAGACTATAAAGGCCGTATGAAAGATGGCCAAAAAGCCATCTACTACCTTACAGCTGATAATCTAGCCGCTGCGAAAAACAGCCCGCAACTTGAGCTATTCAAGAAAAAAGGCATCGAAGTTATCTTGATGACTAGCCGTGTGGATGAATGGGCAATGAACTTCTTGACCTCATTCGATGAGACACCGCTGCAAAACATCGCCAAAGGCGCAGTAGACCTAGGCGACTTGCAAGATGAAGCAGAAAAAGCGGAAGCAGAGAAAGCCCAAGAAACGCTAAAGCCTGTTGTTGATAAACTAAAGGCTGCATTGGGCGAACGTGCTAAAGACGTCAAAGTATCGACGCGTTTAGTCGATAGTCCAGCTTGCTTGGTTGTTGGTGAAGGTGAGCTATCACCACAAATGATTCAGATGCTACAGCAAATGGGTCAGGACGTACCAGCAAGTAAGCCAACGCTAGAAGTAAACCCTGAACATCCACTCATCAAAAAGCTTGAGAGCAGTGAGCAGTTTGATGATCTGGCGCAAGTGATCTTTGATCAAGCGTTATTGGCAGATGGTGGTCAGCTAGACGATCCAGCCGCTTATCTAAAACGCGTCAATGAACTATTGATGAGATAATGTCTAGTAATGAGTAAAAAAGGGAGGCTTTATATAAGAGGCCTCCTTTTTTATTTGAATTTTTAGCCAAATTTGAGTGAATTTTACAAATCAGCCTTATCCTCTTAACCGACAATCCGTTACAATCGCGATAGATTAGCGAGCTAAAATATTAGGCAATGCTAGTCGTCTTCTATAATCACTCCATCGTGAATTCAATATAAATCGATGTCTGCATGCTGTACAAAAAATCGTCAATTGATTGCACCGCGCGGCTGTTACATTAAGATAATTATCATTGAGTCATTTTATTTTTCTCGACTGGCTAGAGGTCTAAGTCTTTGTCACTTACGTCGTTAAAAACCGTCTCGCTTCAGCGTTTTTCGCTCAATTTCGCTGCCAATATTATTGCAACTTTGTGGATGCTGGTTGGCTCAACACGGGCTTTTTCTTGGGTTAAACCCACTTTTGTACAGTTTGCCGTATTTGCACTATTGGCGCTTGGTAGTAATGTCTTGTTTTCATGGTTAGCTGCTGAAAGTGGCAGCATATTTAATGAGCAAGGATTGGTCAGTTATTTGATCTGGCCGATGATCATTTTGCTTGGTGGTATCATTTTGGCTCGGCGAGCCAGTAACCAAGCCTTGGTATTTGTACCAGTAGTACTATGGTTGGTCGCTGATACATTGTCAGCCCTATTACAGAGCTTGGTGCAGTTTTTTGGTAGCTATGGTTGGTTGCCAAATTGGAGTTATTCGTTCTTACCAGTACTGTTTTTAGTATTGTTCTTATGGCAAACGCTAGCGTTACTTTGGATATTTTCCCGACGTCTGCGTATACCATGGTGGGAGCGAATCATTGTATTGGTTGGCGCGGTAGCGTTGCTGACCATTTGGCAGCGTAATGTTGCAGATCAGCCGATCTTTAAGCAAATACCTGTAGAGCCTGTATTAGAAGAGGCGGCACTGTATCAGCAGCCACGTCTATTACAGCAAGCATTGGATAGTATAGACCCAAGTATCGATGGCAAAACCGACTGGTACTTTATGGGAGTCGCAGGATTCTCTGATCAAAACGTCTTTCGCTCTGAGATTAACAAGGTGCGCGAGCTGTTTGATGTACGCTTTGGTACTAGCGGGCATTCACTATCGCTGATTAACAATACTTATAGTTGGTTAGACGAACCAATTGCTACTAAGACCAGTATTTTGCGCGGCTTAAAGAAAATCGGTCAGCAGATGAACGCTGATGAAGATGTATTGTTCCTGACGTTGTCTTCACATGGTAACCAAGATATCGTTCAGTTGGCAAATCCACCGCTTGCGATGGATAATTTAGATGCTACATGGTTGCGTGACGCGCTAGACGCATCTGGTATCCGCTGGCGTGTGATTGTGGTGTCTGCCTGTTACTCAGGTTCGTTTATTGACGAATTGGCATCGCCAACCACGGTAGTGATTACTGCATCAGCTGCTGACAAAGCATCGTTTGGCTGCACCAACACAGCTGAGATGACCTATTTTGGCCAAGCGTTTTTTGCTGAAAGTCTACGAGGGAATACCAGTTTTGAGTCGGCTTTTAAGGATGCCAGTATACGAGTCAATGAGCGTGAGAGCGCCATGGGCTTTGAGCCATCAGAGCCGCAAATGGTGATTGGTAGCTTAATGGAGACGGCATTGCCTGCATTTGAGCAAGTATTGTTTGATAAGGCACGCCCATCTGTTGCTAGTATTACAAATAATGCTACTTCTACAACAGTTAATATTTTACCTGACAGCGCTACTAATCTGTCGGTAGACGAAGTAGAGATAGCTGCTAAATAGCTGAATACATACAAAGTATGATTTAGCATTTAATAAATGCCAATATCAGATTTACTATTAGATGATGAGTATTTATTAAACATCGTCATTGGTTCTATTTTGAATAAAAGGATATCACTCATGCAAAATTCCTATAGTCATAGTTTATCTACCAATAAACAGCTTACCCAAAAAAGTGTGAATCGTTGCTTTAACGGTGAGCAGCATTATTATAGTCACGAGTCGACATCTACCAAAACCTCTATGACGTTTAGTATTTATCTACCTGATGAAGCTTTGGCTGGACGACGTTGTCCTGCGATATTGTATTTATCAGGTTTGACATGTAATGCCGATAACGTCACTCATAAAGCGCATTTTCAGCAAAAATGCAGCGAGCTTGGTATGATACTTATCGCACCTGATACTTCGCCTAGAAGTAGTGAAGACAGTGATGTACCAAACGACGATCGCTATTTTGTCGGTCAAGGTGCAAGCTATTACGTTGACGCGACCCAAGCGCCGTGGTCAGACAACTTTAACATGCAAAGCTACATCGTCGATGAGCTATATGACTTACTACGTTCAGAGTTTCCCATTCACAGCATCGGTGTCACAGGACACTCAATGGGTGGTCATGGTGCGTTATTGCTAGGGTTTAAGTTCCCAAGCAAGTTTGTCAGCGTATCGGCTTTATCGCCAGTATGTGCGGCGAGTGAGTCTGCATGGGGGCAAGCTGCCTATACAGAGTACTTCGGTGATGATAAGGCTCTATGGGCGCAAGCGGATGCCTCACAGATGATTGAAAAGGTCGGTCAGCAGTATTCGAGCATTTTGGTTGATCAAGGCGCGGCTGATAACTTCTTAGCAGAAGGTCAGCTACAGACTTCTAAACTACAAGACGCTTGTGCAAAAGCCAAACAGCCCTTAACATTACGCTACCAAGCGGGGCATGACCACAGCTATTATTTTATCCAAACGGTGATTAATGATCATATCGAACATCATTGGCATATGGCTCAAATGAGCTAAGATGTCTTTTAGACGACCGTGATACATTTTTCGCTATTCCATTCATGCTCAGAAGGTGATTTTTATGGCAAGTTATCAGGATTTGACAGCTTCTAATTCAAAGAATAAGTCAGCAGATACGAGCTCTACAAAAGCGACTATGCAAGCTGATATGGATGCTGCTCTACAAAACAAACAACGTAGCAATGATTATAATGGTGAAGTTTCTCAAGCTAAGTCAGACGAGCTGATTGCAAAAACTGTCAACGACGCTGGCGATAGAGTACTTGATGATGTGCAAATATCTCGCGTGATAGAGATGGCATGGGAAGATAGAACGCCATTTGGGGCTATAGAGCATAGCTATGGTCTCGATGAGACTGGGGTTATCAAACTCATGCGCCAAGAGCTAAAGCCGTCATCTTTTCGCTTATGGCGTCAGAGAGTAAGCAATCGCGCCACCAAACATGATGCAAAGCGCTCTTTCGAAGTTGGCCGTGCTTATTGTAAAACTCAATATAAGCAGCGCTAAACCATTAAGTATTTAACATCATTATATAAAAGGCTCTCAGCATATGTGAGCCGCTTGAAATTTTCTTTTTAATTTATCAATATCTTATATAAACATGAATTAGGTAGCTCAATTATGAATAGTCCTGCTAAACCTTATCTTATTGCACCGTCGATACTCTCAGCTGATTTCGCGCGGTTGGGCGAAGAAGTGGAGAAGGTACTAGAGTCAGGTGCCGATGTCATTCATTTTGATGTAATGGACAACCATTACGTACCCAATTTGACGTTTGGTAGCATGATTTGTAAGGCACTGCGTGACTATGGTGTTGAAGCGCCAATTGATGTGCATCTGATGGTTTCACCTGTCGATAGTATGATTGAGCAGTTTTTGGAAGCGGGTGCTAGTATCATTACCTTTCATCCAGAAGCCAGCGCTCATATCGATCGCTCACTTCAGTTGATCAAAGATGGCGGTGCGGAGTGTGGCTTGGTATTGAATCCAGCGACACCATTACACTATCTTGATTACGTCATGGACAAAGTAGATCAGATTTTATTAATGAGTGTAAACCCAGGCTATGGTGGACAATCGTTTATCGATAGTACTTTAGATAAAGTCCGTCAGGTACGTCAGCGTATTATTACTAGTGGTCGAGATATTCGATTGGAAGTTGATGGTGGTATCAAAGCCAGTAATATACGTGCGATTGCTGAAGCGGGCGCTGATATGTTCGTTGCGGGTTCTGCGATATTCAACCAAAAAGACTATAAAGCGGCTATTGATGAGATGCGCGCAGAGTTGCTATTAGCCAACAACAGCTAGCGAGTGTTGTATGGTTAATAAACGCTATTAGCCATACAATAATAATATTAAGATGTGCTGTATAACTTATGACTATATAACGGTCAGTCACGTAAAGGTGAAATATGGACACACACAATTCTAGCAGTTCAACAGAACCTTCTGTGCAGGCAAGTTCTCATGAGACGTTGAATCAGCAGGCTAAGCAATCACTTGAAAGTGAAACACCGCAGCGCAGCTTGGTGCCTAGAGGTATTACCATTGGCTTAGCGATGTTTGCACTTGTACTTAGTTTGGCAGGTTATGGCTTTCGCCTGATGGTAGGTGATGATGTTGAAACCGTGCTGCGTCATGCTGCAGTCATTGTGCCTGCATTTATGCTAGGCATTCCGCTGTTCTTTTGGGTAGGTTCTCGCATACTTAATAAAGTTAAAGGTCTGCATATTGAGAGTTGGAATGCGATTAGTTTGGGCTATTTGACTTCTTGTATATCGATGCTATGGCTGATGGGCACTTACAGTTAAGTTGTTTAGCTGCAGATATAATGCTTTTCCGCGCCTGTATCGTTTATTCGCATCTATATTGTTTATTCACGCCTATACAGTATCGTAATATTTTATATTTTTAATCATTAAGCCATGTTCTACAAGCATGACTGGAATTTTATATGAGAATCGTACCAGCCAGTATTGCTAAAATTATCTATCCTAAAGACTTACCAAATGGCTTATTTACCAGCTTAATTATCGCTTGTTTATTAATGGGATTGGCGTCATTACGTCACGGAACCGACTTGCAAGGTTGGCTAAATGTCATTGAGAATTGGTTGCTTATGCTGCTGATATTGCCCACTGCGACGGCCACCGTTGCACTGCCATTTAAGTATCGTGATCCTAGCCTTGAGCTAAAGCTGGTTTATTACCTTGGAATGTTTGTGGCCTTCTTATTTACATTAGGAAAGTTGCGTTATTGGCACTAATGTATACAAACGATATGGCATTCAAGTTTGCTTTTATAGCGAAGACTTATGTGACAGCCCTTGAATTCGAGTGTTAAAGCGTCCATTGTATGAGTAAGACAGATTTACCCGCGTTACTGTAAGACGATAGATTTGCCGAATGAGTTTATTTTTAAGAAATGACTGCTTTGCAATGACCAGTTTCTCTACCAGTACTAAACGGGATAATAAGGAACACATTAATGCCATACGATATCGATAATGATATAGAAGTAGATAACGAGAGTAGCGATCAGTTTGCAGGATTTGCCAAAGAAACCACGTTAGAGTTGGTGGAAGCAGATGATGGTAGACTGTTGTTGCGTGATGCTGACCAAGACGAAGCGCCGCTGATGACTATCGATTTTTCTGACAAGCTAAAAGAGCTACTTGGTAGCGACACTCAAGTCATTGGTCAACACATGATTCATGCTGCGATTCAGGTCATTATGCAAAAGCAAATGAGCAAGTGGCATGCGCATGTATATGATAAAGAACCAACGCACTACAGCTAATCTTTGGTTATTTTTGAGCTCCAGTTAAAGCGAATACCAGTCAAAGCGAATACTTGAAGATATAGCTTAGCAACATGAAGCTACAGCCATAAAAAAAGGGTTTATCAATTGATAAACCCTTTTTTTGTTCAAACAACTTCTTTATAGAAAGTATTTATAAAAATGCCTTCTACAAATGATGGAGATTATTTGATTTTAGCTTCTTTAAAGATCACATGCTGGCGTACTTTTGGATCAAACTTTTTGATTTCCATTTTGCCAGGCATAGTGCGCTTGTTTTTAGTAGTGGTGTAGTAATACCCAGTACCAGCTGTTGATACTAATTTAATTTTATCTCTCATGATAGCTTTCCTGTAAATGAGGGGTCTTCAAACGATAGGTATGTGTCTCAAAGAATGAGTTGCCACAATTAATGTAGCAAAACAGCAGCCTAAATGATGAGAGTCATCACCCAGCTGCTATTTTTAACTTAAACTTTTTGACCTTGTGCGCGTAGATCCGCTAACACTTTATCGATACCAAGTTTGTCAATGATGCGCATACCTTTGGTAGACACACGTAGACGTACAAAGCGGTTTTCAGACTCTACCCAAAAACGATGGTTGTGAAGGTTTGGTAGAAAGCGACGACGGGTTTTGTTGTTTGCATGCGAAACATTATTACCCACCATAGGGCGCTTTCCAGTCACTTGGCAAACTCGAGACATGGCGAACTCCTAATCTATGAGGTATGAGTTTTTCTCATACCAGTCTGGGCAAGTTGCACGTTTTTGCGGCATGGACACAGCAAGCGGCAGCTTTGCACCAAACAAAACTATATGAAGGTTGAGCTGGTTTTGCTGCTATCTAAAGGCAAATAACAGGCTGACCAATTCAGAAAATTTTAAAGCCGACATTTATACCATAAAACAGATGAATACTCAAATATTTTTATAATAACTGTCGAATTAAAGGAGGGCTATTATACCCTGAAATGAGCGCTCTATGTTGTTGATTGTTTAATAGTAAAGATTAATTTTTAGTTGTAAGTTATAACAAAAGTCAGTAAAGTTGCTGTTATATATTTAATACAATCTGTTAATACACCAGTATTACTGTAAATCTATGTATCATTACCAATCTCTTTTGATTCTGGGTAATGATTTTTTGCTTATTTGCTCAGATAAATTACTGCTCATGCGGAGTCAAAACATGTCATACAGCTCTCTACCCCTTACTTCTAAGTTGTTTCAGCTCACTTCTTTGACTTGCGCATTAGCATTAGCAGGTTGTGGTGGAGGCGGTGATGGTGACACCGTAGACTCTGTTGCACCGGCACCTGATTTGGGAGTTACGCAGCCTGGAACGGATGGTAGTGGGAGTGACGGCGGTGAACAAGTACCAGATGCTGAGCCTGATTTTTTCTTACAGAAACTCAGTACATCACCTACTATCATCGAGTTATCTGATGAGCAGGCTATCTTTAATGTTACAGTCAAAGCTGCCGAAGTAGGCTCAGGTGGTGCGATGGTTGGCAAAGCAGTTACATTAAAGGTAGTGAGCTCCGAAACCAACGGTATCACTATCGAAGGTCAGAGCACTCAAGTGACTGATAGTGATGGTAATGCAGTATATACACTAAAGCTAAACCCACAGGCAGTCGCAGACAAAGAGGCGTTAATCGCAAACGGCTTTACCTTAATGGCCACTGCTAATAAAGCAGATGGGACAGCTGTTGCACCGCAGGAGCTGAAAGTCTCCGTTAGTAGACAAGGTAGTGGAGATGGCACTCAAGTTGTTGAAAGTAAACTGAGCGTTACTCAAAGTCTTGATACGAGCTCTGTCTCCAATAATAAACTTAACCCTTATGGCGATACAGCAGTTATAAGTGTACAGCTGAAAAATGAAAAAGGTGCACTGGTTCCTGATGTCGAGGTCGGTCTTGGTCTGGATCAGACAGACGGTGTCTCTGTCGACGCTGCTAGTCAAACAACTGATTCGAAAGGCATCGCTACTTTTAATCTCAAGATCGATAGTAACTTACCTGAAGCGACTCGTAATAAATTGCTACAAGGTATTGTTTATGCTATCAATATCCAAGAAAGCAGTGGAGCTACTAAGCTTGTATCTGGCAAGCTAGCTGTTGCATTACCTGTTCAAGACTACGATCTAAAAGTTTCAGGAAACTCAACGCAGCTTAGTGCTTATGGGGATACACAGCAGCTGACCATCACTGCTTCACCTAAAAATACGAATGTGTCTACTCAGATTGCTGGTGCAAAGGCAACAATCAAGCTAAATAATGCCTCTAAAGGGGTTAGCCTAGCGAGTAAACAGTTGACATTAGATACTAATGGTCAAGCGACTGTGGCATTAACTATATCGCCAACATTGAGCGCTACTGAACGTCAAGAGCTTGCAGAAAAAGGTATTAGCTATACTATTTTACTCACAGAACCAAACCGTTCTACGTCAACAGCAAGTCCTTCTAGCGTAGTCATTGTTCCAACTGCGAAATACAAAATAAACTTTAATGAAAGCAATAAGAAAGAGCTATCAAGCTCAGGTGGCAGTGCAGTCATTAGCTTCCGCGTTAATGATAGCCGCGGTGGTGTAGTGGAAGGACAAAAAGTAATAGCAAGTTTACCAGCAAGTCTGGCTGCTGCAGGTCTATTAACTTTAGAAAATAACTCAGAACAAACCACTAATGCGAAAGGTGAAGTCAGCTATACGGTGCGAGTACCTAATAATTTAACTGTGTCACAAAAAGCACAGATCGAAAAGGCAGGTAGTTTTGCATTGTCTGCAAATATAACAGAAGTATCAGGAGTGCCAAGCACTACCAGTAGTGAAAGTATTCGTATCGGCTCCGACATCGGACAAAGCGATATTACATTAACTGCGCAAAGTGTACCTGCAGTTGCGAGTGTCTTAGATGAAGAGTTCAAATTACAAATCTTAGGTAAGCGTAAAGATGGTAGTGCTGCAGTCGGTCGTACAGTCAAGCTTGTCATTAATGAAGGATTTGCTACAGGTATTACTATTCAAGGTAACGAACAAACCACAAACAGCAGTGGTGTGGCAGAGTTTACAGTTCGTATCAGTCAAAACCTAACACAAGCACAGCGTGATCAACTAATAAAAACAGGTATTGCCTACACGGCAGTATTGACTGATGAAGATGGTACTCAATCCAAAATTATTCAGACAGTAAAAGTTGAACAGCCAGCAACGAGTATACAGTTTGCTTCTATCACAACTCCAGAAGTTAGCGAATTGGGCGGCAGCGGCAACATCGGTGTGAAATTAACTACTAAAGCGAGTAGTGCTCAGCCAGTCAGAGACAAAGCGGTCACTATCCAGCTAGGTGCAAAAGCATTAGAGTACGGTGTCACAGCCACTCAAACTACAGCGACTACAGATTTTAATGGTGAGGCGATTTTTGCTATTAATGTGCCTGAAGGTTTGACATCGGCGCAACGAGCAGATTTAAAGAGCACTGGTATCAACTATCAGCTAACTTATGCTGAAAACAATGTTTCTTATAAGTCAGAAATACAGAAAGTAAAAATAACTACGCCTAGCGTTAGTTTAAGTATCTTGAATGCTACCAATAACATTGATAATCAAGCAGGATATATCTTAAACAATGTGGGTAGTACGGCTACTATCCAAGCACAGTTAAATAATCAGTCATCTGGTGAGCAAGTCGCCAATCAAACAGTGAAATTGGTATTTAACAACCCTGAACTAGCAAGTCTGTTAATAATAAATGGTCAGCTTGGGTCATCAAATATCACTGCTAGTACAGATACTAATGGTTTGGTTAGCTTTAACGTTGTAGTTCCAAACAACTTAAGTGATAAGCAAAAAGAAGCGCTCAGCAAACAAGTATTGACAGCTACTCTGACAGAAACATTAACTAGCAAACAGCAGCAAGTCAAACTTAAAGTCCAATCGATGACATCGGCCATTTCTCTAATCGCTAATCCAGTAAATGCCTTGAACTTGAATGGCGGCGAAACACAGGTTGAGGTAACAGCAAGAGACAGTAAAGGTAATATCGTTGCTGGACAAAAAGTGTTTCTTGCATTACCAGCCTCTATTGCAAGTCAAGGGGTTACCTTAGTGTCAGGTGGCAATCAAACTACTGATGATTCAGGCAAAGCAGTATTTACTTTGGCAGTACCGAATAGCTTAACTGATGCTCAAAAGACCGCGTTAGGCAAAAGCTTTGTGGTGGCATTATCGGCAGCTGATAGTAGTGGAAATATTGTAACGCAGACGAGTACTGTCCGTACTACTGTGCCAACTGGTACGACTGAAAGTCTTACTATTGGTGCAAATAAAGTCGTCAATACCAAAGGTGATACCTTCAAAGTATTTGTTCGTTTAGAAAATACAGACGGTGCTATTGCCAATCGTCAAGTTACTTTGAACGTTGATGATCCTATAAAAACGGGTGTCAGTATCTCGAATGGTACTGCTACTACCAACAGTGATGGCGTAGCTACCTTTAACTTAACTCTTGAAGATGGTGCTAATGTTAATCAAGCAACGCTAGAAGCTGGGATTCGATTAACAGCGACCACGACCACTGCTGAAAACACTTCATTAGTACAAAACTATATCGTTGCAGTAGATACCGCTACGATCGATAGCTATCAGCTAATAGCGTCTTCTGATAAGTCTACTTTGAATACTGGTGGTGATCAGACTAATGCGACCTTCCGAGTGACAGATAGTAATGGTGGTGTTTTATCAGGAGTGCCAATACAGCTGAGTATTGAAAACTTAGAAGCAAGTGGTGCAGCCTTGACCACGCCAAGCATGGTAACAACTGACGCTAGTGGTCAGATAGATGTTGGTATCATCCTAGCTGCCAATTCTACAAATGCACGCCTCAATCATAGTGTTGTAATCAATGCCAAAATCGTCACGCCACAATATGACGTAGATGGTAATGTCAGTATGCAAGTGCGCGAAGAGAAGTCTTTGAGCTTATCAGCAATTGGTACAGCAATGACCCTTACGGCTACAGAGACTAACTTGAAGGACAATGCTTCAACAGTCATTAGTGCTACTTTAATAGACGGGGCAGGACGTTCTATTGCCAATGCTGGTATCGAACTAGTAAACGAGAATGGTGATGTTATTACTAGCGCCCCTACGACAACTGATGCAGATGGCAACGCTAGCTTTACTCTTAGTGAAAGTGCACTGTCATTTGACGATAACGGTAACTTACGTATATATGCCCTTGCCTTCGGAGAAAATAGAGTAAATACTCAACGTAGTTTAAACAGTCTAGATCTGATCAAAGTTTCTCAAGCAGGTATAAGCTTTATTGATATTGAAGATGTCTATGATGTAAATGAGCAGCAAACTATCAATGTCCAAATTCGTGCTGATAGTCCAGAATTAGCACAAAGTCTGATTGGTGAAACTATTGAAGTGCAAACGACTATTGGGAAGTTTAATAATGGCAGTGGCAACAATAGTGTCATCTTCACAAGAAAAATCAGAGCTACTGATATAGCTGCAAATGGCTATATAATTACAGTCCCTGTGAAACTAACGTCTGAGTTAGCAGGTACAGCAGTACTCAAAGCTAAGGTACTTGGTATATTTGCTACAGGTACTACGGGTAGTCTTAAATATCAGACAACAGTTGATACTCGATTTAGGGCAACTACACCTGCAAAAATCATCTTTCAAGCTATAAGGTCTGTCATTACTCCAGGTAGCAGTACTGAAGTCATTGCAACGGTAAAAGACATAAATGATATACCAGTCGAAGGTCAAACTGTAGTATTTAGCCGTACGTCAGACTCTTCAGCAGGTCGCTTATCGGCTGCTACAGCAATAACTGATAGTAAAGGTCAAGCACGCGTTGTATACCAAGCTAATGCAAGTTCTCCTATCGGCGGTGTCGTTATTAATGCCAGTCTACTAGATGCTACTTTTAACGTACCGGATAAAACTACGACTATCACAGTTTCACAAGATGCGGTGTACACAACACTAGCCTTTAGCAACGTCGTATCTTCCGATACTATTTATTATACAAAACGCGTATCAATATCTGTAGTCGACGGCTCAGGGCGTGCGGTTCCTAACAAAGAAGTGTCTATTCAGTCTTATGCTACAGAATATGCTCAAGGTAGATACTGCTTACTTGATAGCACAGTCACTTATCAAAAAGCGGACGAAATAGAGCGCAATGAGCAAGGTGATATTATTGGCACGACAACACCAAAGCCACTTACAAAGTCTGAAAAAGTTGCTGTATCAATACCACAGGAATTTGGATTCTTACCTACTGAAGATTCAAATTACAACTTTACTTTAGACAGTGATCCCATCTTGGATGAGGATAGAAATAATAATGGTATTCTGGAAGCTATTAATCCAGTAGCTATTATCGGCGGCACAGTGTCAGATGACGGTTATACCTTTATTACTAATGCAGAAGGACGGGCAGACTTTGAGATTCGCTACCCTCTACGCTATTCCAACTGGGTGAAAGTTCGTTTTGATGCCTCTACTTCCTTAAACGGAAGCGAAAGCACTCAAAGTGTTAATTATAGACTACCGTCGTTAGACAGCGATTTGAACATCAGTGGCAACAGCTTAATAACGCCTTGGATCGATAATGCTAGCCCGTTTGGTACAGGTGGAGCTACTTGTGTAGATAATATGAGTATTATGATTAATGATCAAAAAAATACTACTAAAGTAACTCTATCTCCTTATATAACTGGTCAAACACCTTATGCAGTTTCGATTAATGGAGTGTCAAGCAATATGACAAGTACAGACTTTAATAGCTATATTGTAGATTTCAATCAAGCATTTTCTATGGGGTCTACAGTCACTGTTGTTCGCAATGGATTTGATTTCTCCAGAGCCATCAAGGTCGAATAGAAGATTATTATTTTAATTTTAGATTTTCGAACCCCTGACCACGTGTCAGGGGTTTTTGCTTTATCTTTCAAACAATCAAACCCCCTTAAATAACTAAAAACAACCAACTCGCTCAGCAAAGTGTTGCAAAAAAGATTAAAATAACCGGTTTACTACGCTGTCAGCAATTTTTCAGCGATAAGTCATCATTTTTTATATTGGGCGAATTATGTCAGACAACACTAAAACGGTTTCATTATCGACCATAGCTTCTCAGAGCAAACAGACACCTAGTGCTATCGATACAGCCACGCTGCTCATCAAATGCAAAGATCAGGCAGGTATCGTACAAGCAGTCTCTGAATTTATTCATCGTTATGGTGCTAATATCATTACGCTTGATCAGTATTCAACGGCGCATGAAGGCGGTCAATACTTTATGCGTTTAGAGTTTGCCTTAACAGGATTGAGCGATATTATCGAGAATTTTGAGGCCAGCTTTGCGCATACGGTTGCTAAGCGCCACGATATGGATTGGCGTCTACATAATAATGCAACGAAGACCAAAGTCGGTATTTTGGTATCTAAGTTTGATCATGCATTGTTAGATCTATTATGGCGACATCAGCGTGGACTGCTCGATTGCGAGATTACTTGCGTGGTCAGCAACCATCCTGATTTAAAGCAAGCAGTACAAAACTTTGGCATTACTTTTCATCATGTGCCAGTGACCAAAGACAATAAGGCAGAGGCAGAAGAGCATATTCATAAGTTAATGGCAGGTAACGACTTGCTAGTATTGGCGCGCTATATGCAGATATTGTCATCAGATTTTGTCAAACGTTGGCCAATGCAGATTATCAATATTCATCATTCATTCTTGCCTGCGTTTGTGGGTGCAGATCCTTATCGTCAAGCTTATGATAAAGGCGTTAAGCTTATCGGTGCAACTGCGCACTATGTCACAGCAGAGCTTGATCAAGGGCCTATCATCGAGCAAGATGTACACCGTGTGACGCATCGCCAAGGGGTGACAGAGTTGCGTGCTATCGGCCGTGATATCGAACGCAACGTATTAGCACGTGCCGTAAACTGGCATGTGCAAAACCGTGTGATTGTAGCGGGCAATAAGACAGTTGTATTTAACTAAGAAAAATGAGTAGTGAGTCTGCTAAGAATGTAAAAAAGGCGGTCAGTAACTATTGTTGCTGACCGCCTTTTTCTGAACATATATTTTATAAGAGCATTTCTAAGACGAACTTGCTACCAACAAAGCCAATGGCTAATAGGATAAAGGCATAAATAGTGATATTGGCCGCACGTTTGCCTCGCCAGCCAGCACGCCAATTACCGAATAGTAGAGTACCAAATAACAACCATGACAGTAGACTAAAAACAGTCTTATGCACGATGTGCTGCGCCATCAAGTCTTGCACATAGATAAGTCCAATCCCCAGTGCGATACTGAGCAATACAAAGCCTACCAAGAGCATATCAAATAATAAACTCTCCATACTTTGCAGGGAGGGTAGCTTATTGACCCAAAAGCGGTGAATGGTATGATGCTTGAGCTCACGTATTTGTAGACGTAGAAATAGCGCTTGTACCGCCGCCATCAACAGCACACAATAGGCAGCTAATGATAGTATGATATGAATTTCAAGCCCGACACTAACGTCAGTAAGCGGTTGATAAGGGGCGCGGCCGACATAACCGACAGTCATACCTATTAGCGCAGTGGGTGCTGCCAAAATACCAAGACTAAGAATAGGGCGGTATAAACAGAACAACAGATAAAAGAATAAGAAAAATAAACTGGTCAGACTGATGATATTGAATAAGTTGAAATTTAAACCATACAGCGTCACAACGTATGGATATAGTAGTGCTGCATGTGCAGCCATGCCGACCAGCAACAAGCCCAAACTGAGACTTTTGTGGATAGGTTTGTCCTGAACCAACGCCCAACCAATGTGGATGCTGACTAAGATATAAGCCATGCTAGCAAGTAAGAATGCAAAGTGCACAGATAAAAAGCCTCATCTTATACTGAGCATAAACTGCCGCTCAATGTGTCGCTAAAGTGGTATTATCAGAATGATTAGAATAATCGTCCAATTTATCATAAAATGGGTGCCAATTGAGCACCATCTTGCTTATAACTTATAAATGATCGGCAGTGCTGCATAGCGCCAAACATAAAATATATCATCTATAAAAAGTTGACTACAATTATAAGCGCTGTGTCCTTTGCGAAACGACTATAAGTTTTGAGCCATGTTAATGCTATAGTATTGATAATATAATTCTTTTATCATGTCCCTTGTCATGCAATATCCTAATATCTTATAGCGTATCCTAATATTATTTATGAACCATTTTAATGGTTTGATTTAGAGTTATTTTAATTGCGTATTATTTAATTGAAAACCATTTTAATTGAGAGTTATTTATGTTTGATACCTTAACAGAACGTTTATCGTCGAGCCTACGTAACATCGTCGGTACCGGACAGTTGACCGAAGACAATATCAAAGACACGCTACGTGAAGTGCGTATGGCGTTGTTAGAAGCCGATGTAGCACTACCTGTCACTCGTGATTTCGTCAAACGCGTAAAAGAACAAGCGCTTGGTGCTGAGGTGCTAAAAGAGTTAGCGCCAGGTCAAGCCTTTGTCAAAATCGTACACGACGAGCTGACCGAAATGATGGGCAGCGCCAATCAGCAGTTAGAGATGACAGGCAAACCGCCGGTTGTCTATTTGCTAGCAGGTCTACAAGGTGCGGGTAAAACTACTACAGCTGGTAAGTTGGCCAAATATTTACAAGAGCGTCAAAAGAAAAAAGTCATGCTAGTCTCTGCCGACGTTTATCGTCCAGCAGCTATCAAACAGCTTGAGCAAGTAGCCGGTCAGGTGAATGCTAAGTTTGTGAACTCAAGCACAGATGAGAATCCAATTGATATCGCAAAGCGTGCGATTGAAGAAGCCAAAATCCAATATCAAGATATTCTGATCATTGATACCGCTGGTCGTCTACATATCGACGATACCATGATGGATGAGATTAAGGCACTAACTGCTGCGGTTAACCCATCTGAGACGCTATTCGTCGTCGATGCAATGACGGGTCAAGATGCTGCCAATACCGCAAAAGCCTTTAATGATGCGTTGCCATTAACGGGTGTTATCTTAACCAAGACTGACGGTGATGCTCGCGGCGGTGCGGCGCTTTCTGTACGTGCTATCACCGGCAAGCCAATTAAGTTCTTAGGCCGCGGTGAGAAACTAGACGAGCTAGAGCTGTTCCACCCTGAACGTATCGCGCAGCGTATCCTTGGTATGGGTGATGTACTGAGTCTGGTCGAAGAAGTTGAGCAAAAGATTGACCGTGATAAAGCCGAGAAAATGGCGAAAAAGATGCAAAAGGGTGGTGACTTCGACCTTGAGGATCTATTGACTCAGTTCCAGCAGATGAAGAGTATGGGCGGCATGGCAGGCTTCTTAGATAAGATGCCAGGTATGGGCGGCTCAGACATGCAAAAAGCAGTCGAAGACGCCAAACCAGAAGAAAAAGTACGTGAAATGGAAGCATTGATTAATTCAATGACGCCGTTTGAGCGCAAAAACCCTGATAAGATTAACCCAAGTCGTAAGCGCCGTATCGCTGCAGGTTCAGGACGTGAGATTCAAGACGTTAACCGTTTGCTCAAGCAGCACAAGCAAATGGCAAAAATGATGAAAATGATCTCGAAGCCTGAAGGCATCAGTAAAATGATGAAGTCTATGCAAGGATTAATGGGCGGCGGCGGTGGAGCAGGTGGCGGCGGTCCATTGTTTGGCGGTGGCGGTCAGCAAGGTGGTGCTAAGGACGTGAATCCAGAGCAAATGGCAAAGCAGATGGGCCTTGATCCAAACAATATGCCAAGCACCGAAGAGATGCAAAAGCAAATGCAAGAAATGCAAAACCAAGCGCCAAAGAAGTTTAAAACCCGCTTTTAGATAACAATTAGTTATTTTTAAGAAGTTTGATAAAAGCCCCAAAGCCAATGAAGCTTTGGGGCTTTTTATCGTTAGCAGTTGTAGATAAACACTGATGGATAAAGTGTGAAAAATATAGAAATTAATAAAATTCGTGTACCCTAAATGCTATGATAGGCGCTGCTTCATTCTGTCAGTATTCTGATAGCGCATGAATGATAGATCGTTATAAAAAATTAGTAAAATCTGACAAATCAATTTAGAACGCCAAAAGTAAAAGCCGAGGTTGTGATGTTTTTAGCAATGGATACCGTGTTCGACCAGTGTTCGATCGCGATTTTAGATTCGAGCGGACAGGTATTGTCGAGCCATACCGAAACAGGTAAACGTCAGCAGACTCAACAGATTTTACCGATGATTGATGCTGCATTGTCTGAGGCGCAGCTACGTCTTGCTGATATACAGGCTCTAATATTCAATCGCGGGCCAGGTGCGTTTAGTGGTATCCGCATCAATACGGCAGTGGTACAGGCTCTGTCTGTAGCGCGTGATTTGCCTTGTGTTGGCGTCTCAAGCCTGCAAGCAATCGCACAGTGTGCGTATCAGAAGTATGGTCTAACACATCTATATAGTGCCCTTGACGCTCGTATGCAGCAAGTTTACTTTGGGCAGTATGAATTGGTAACTGACGACCAGTTAGGTTATAGCATTATGCAGCCAGTCTTGGCTGATGGTGGTGATAGTACAGAGCAGCTATTAGATTATGATAGCCAAACAGTACTAAACCTGCCTATCGCGGGTAATGGCGCGCCGCTATTGGCACGACATGATCAGCAAGACTGCCATGAAGATGTTTGGCCAGATGCTGTTGTCATTGGGCAGCTTGGTATTGCTCAGTTTGCAAATGATGGTGGTACGGAAGCATCGCAGGCATTGCCAAAATATCTACGCAACCAAGCTTGGAAAACACTTAAAGAGCAAGGCAAAGCATAGCTTTATAAAATATGCTTTTTGCAGCCAGCTTTTTAGTGTTTAGTAAGCGCATATCGATATAAAATCAACGTTAATATAGGACAGCCAATCGGTCTATTTTTAGGCCAGTTTTTTTAGGCCAGTCTGTTTCTAGGAAAGTCACTGTGGATATCATTTTATTCGTTCAAGCTGTCATCATGGGTATTGTTGAAGGTATCACTGAATTTTTACCCATCTCTAGTACGGGATATTTGATTTTATCAGCAGATGTGATGGGTTTTTGGACTAAAGAAAAAGTTGATTTATTTGTCGTGGTGGTACAGCTTGGCGCTATTTTGGCAGTGATTTATGACTATTGGGGTAGATTGTGGCAAGCGCTGATGGGCTTACTGACTGGCAAAGCAGAAGGCATGACCAATCCTAGACAGCTGGGACTGAGTCTGATTGTCTCTACTATCCCTGTGATGATTGTTGGCTTTACCTTTGCCGATGAAATCAAAGCTTATCTGTTTAATCCTATCGTCGTTGCCATTATGCTCATCATCGGTGGCCTGCTGATATTTTACGTGGAAAAACGTCCTAAAACGGTTATTGCAGAAGAAGCAGAAGATGTCAGCATAAAAACTGCGTTGATGATTGGACTATTTCAATGCTTAGCTCTTATACCCGGGACGTCACGCTCAGGTGCCACTATTATTGGTGCGCTGTGGTTAGGTGTCTCACGTAAGGCTTCTGCTGAGTTTTCTTTCTTTCTAGGTATTCCTGTCATTGTAGGCGCGGCACTGTTGGACTTAGTCAAACATGGTGACGTACTGACCAACAGTGAAGACTGGCTAGTGCTAGGTATCGGAACCATCGTATCATTTGTAGTGGCGCTACTTTGTATCCGCTTGCTCGTGGCATGGGTAAGTCGCCGCGACTTTACTATTTTTGCTTGGTTGCGCATTATCACGGGTGTTATCGTGCTGGTCGCCGCTTGGGGCTTTGGTTATCAAATGGCTGGCTAGATTTACGTTATGATTTAACACGCCAGTAATTTATAGTGAAAATAAGCAGCAAATAGGATGATGGTTATGACCGATGTGCCCCAAACGTATGACGAGACAGGTGCTGTTGTACATTGTCAGTTATTCTATGTCAATGACAGCCAGCAAGCACAGATTGAGAGCCTACAGTCATTGATAGCTGAGCATACATTACCAATTATCTTAGATGTAGAGGTCGCTACAGAGAAACTCACTCAAAAGCGCCGTCAGCAGTTGAGTCAAGCATCTACTCAACCTATTTTATTATTAGATGATAAAGATAAGTTATCATGGTTAAGTGATGGGCTTAGTGTGGCACCTGAGTGGGACAAGTTGCAGCGCCGTGTAGTGAGTGCTGGTCGTAAGTCTGAGCTGCTATTACAAGCCGCCAAAATCACATCAGATAGTCACATTATTGATGCCACTGCTGGCTTTGGGAATGATAGTTTGATATTGGCCAGTACTGGTGCCCAAGTTACTATGCTTGAGCAGCAGCCTTTGATGGCATTGCTGTTACTTGCAGAGCAGCAGCGTATGAGTGCGCTACCCAATTGGCAAAAGCTCATGAGCCGTCTACAGATTATTAACACTGATGCGCTCAGTTATTTTGCGAATCTAGAGGCTGGTACCGTAGCCGATAACGCTACCACAATCGATGTCGTCTATTTGGATCCGATGTTTCCAGAGGATAGCTATCAAGATAGCAAAACAGGCAAAGGGGCAAAAGTCGGTAAGCATATGCAAGCACTGCATCAATTGGCTCGTCCACCAACATTAGATGAAGAGCGACAACTGCTAAATAGTGCACAGGCCGTTGTTAAACAAAGTACGCAAGGCCAAGGTCGCGTGGTCGTGAAGCGCCCACAGTATGCACCGCTGCTTGCTGATGAGCCTGCTAGTGAAAGCTGGCATAATGAAGCCGTACGCTTTGATGGGTATTTTGTCTGATAGCTGCTGTTTGTGATAATGAATGTACGAGTATAAATGTACGCAATTAATCAGCTTATATGTGCAGAATTAATGGATTTAGGAGCAAGGAATGTCAGCGTTAATCATTTGGGTCATGGGTGCAATTTTATTGTTGATTAATATCATGCTGCGTACTCGCATTCTTCGGCTTGAGGCACGGTTAAAAGAGCTGAGCAATCCACAAGAGCAACTGGCATTTTTACGTCAACAAGCGAAACAGAAAGACAAAGTCCCAGCGCTGAAAGAATTACGCAAGCAATATCCTGAGCTATCACTGATCGAAGCGAATAAATTATGGCAACAAGTTCAGTAACCAGTCCATTAAACTTAGTAATTAGTCTAATAAAACTCAGTAACCAGCCCTTTCAAAAATTAATTTAGTTGTTCTGAGCGAAGTATATAAGCGTACATAAAAAATTATTCAAACAATGATAATAAAAAGCCATGACATTTAAAGACAAGCTACAAGCCTACATCCAGCTAACCCGCTTTGATAAGCCAGTCGGCATTGAGCTGCTCTTATGGCCAACGCTTTGGGGCGTACTACTCGCTGCAATGGGTCAAGCGCAGCAGCAAGGAATGACGGCAGCGTTGCCAAGTATCAAGGTATTTGCGATATTTGCCCTTGGTGCAGTATTTATGAGAGCGGCTGGTTGTGCGATTAATGACTTTGCTGATCGAAAAGTAGATGGTCATGTGACTCGCACTAAAGGCCGCCCATTAGCAGATGGACGCTTATCTGGCAAAGAAGCCGTCGCTGCATTCTTAGTACTGGTACTGTTAAGTGCCAGTCTGCTATTTTTCTTGTCTATAGCCGTATTCTACTGGTCGCTTGGTGCTGTTGTATTGGCGTTTATTTATCCATTTATGAAACGCTATACCCACCTGCCGCAAGTATTTTTAGCAGCTGCTTTTGGGTGGGCGATACCGATGTCCTATGTGGCAGTGCAAGGCGCTCCCGATGTTTGGTGTTGGCTGTTATTCCTAGCTTATATGTGTTGGACAGTGGCCTACGATACCCAGTACGCCATGGCTGACCGTGAGGATGATTTAAAGATTGGCGTGAAATCAACAGCGATACTATTCGGTCGTTATGATGTGATTATCATCTCGATATTACAGATGCTCTTTTTGCTAGTGATGGGCGTGGTTATGTGGCATTACTTTGCCCCGACTACATTAGGCGTAACGCCAGTATTTGGATTGGCACTAGTTGCGATGATGTTTGCCAAACAAAACAGCGCTTGTGCCAGCCGTAACCCTTTGGCTTGTTTTCAGGCGTTCTTGGCCAATATCTGGGTAGGGCGCTATGTCTTTGCGCTCATCGCGGTTACTTGCCTATGGACGACGCTAAATGGATAAGTTCGATAAGTTGTCGAGGTTCAAAACAAAGAAACTGTCTGATACAAATGGCTCAGGCGTAGACTATCAAGCTAAACTTGCCGAACATGGGCTGACTCGTGAGCAAGTTATCGCAACTGAGCGTAAACTGGCAAAATTTGCCAATACCATGGATTCACTAGTACGAGTGCCTTTTACCAAGCAAGGAATGGGTGCGGATGCGGCGCTTTCGACCATTCCACTCGCAGGAGATGTAGCAGGATTGGCATTGACCAGTTATGCATTTATATTAGGACGTCAGTTGGGTGTGCCCGCTCATAAAATGACGCCAGCGGTGAGATTGGCACTTATTGATATGGTCGTTGGTATCGTACCTGGTATTGGTACGCTATTAGATATTTTCATTCGTCCTAGCCGTAAGACACTAGGTATCGTGCACGAGCATCTACATCATGAGTATGGTATTACCGAAACCATGCATATGGATCGCCCGTTTTTGCACCAGTCATTAGAAGATAAGCAGCAACAAAGCCGCTTTGGGTTTTTTTGGCGCAATCCAATCGTTGCTTGGTTATATCTGCACATCCCTGATTTTCTTGGCCTGCTGGTCATTGTATTTGTCGGTTGGGGGCTGTGGACAGTGATAAGTTGGTTGGTTGGGATGTTTGGTCAATCGACTGGGTTTGGTTAAATACAATTACTTGTCAGAAAGCTCAGTAGAGACAAGTCAGTGGAGAGTAATACACAGAAACGAAAAAAGCGGCAACGATAATAACGTTTGCCGCCTTTTTATGGTTTTAAATCGCGTATTGAAACAGAAGGTGGATTAGGTTTTATTCAGTGATGACTTCTGCTTCAGCACTGACGGCATCAAAGCTAGTGACTTTATTGTTTCGGATAAGATCAATAGTACCACCACCAGCATGACTGACCAGTTGGATACTACCGTCAGCTGATTGATAGGTAGGATTATTGCCTTGGCCTTCTGGTGCGCTCAATGTCATTTTTGGTTGATTGGGACGAGTAATGATAGCGTTAAGCATACCAGCTGCCGACGTCTCAAAGACCACAGATAGACTCTCACCTGCTGCACTTTTATAACGGACATCAGTGATTTGTGCGCCTTTGATAGCTTGTTCTGGATTAGGTTTTTCAGCGCTATCATTTGCCGTAGATGTAGTAACACCAAGATCTTTATCTAACTCCGTTAAGCTCATATCACGTTCTGAATCAGTATCGGTCTGCGCTACATTTTTAGCGTCATCTGCATTGCTATCTTCAGCTGCATCTACATTGATATTGGTCGTTACTGGCGTAGTTTGCGTTGAGGTCTCAGCTGTAGTTGTATCAATTGCTTCAGGTTCTGGATCTTTTTGACAAGCAGTCAGTAGCAACAGGCTCAAGAAAGTAGCAGGAGCCGTACGATAAAGCAGTTTAGATTTTCGTAAGTTTAGTGCTTTTGAGAGAGAAGTATTCATAATCAGCTTTATCCGTTAATGGCGCTCTACGTAAATGGGGCAATTGGCAAGGGCTAACCTGCTATTTATTGACAGTATATTATTACGTATTTACCGTAATCACCAGCTTACGCTGTCCACCATATTCTTGCAGGTTTCTATGCTCACATAAGTAAATACCTTGCCACATGCCCAGTCCTAACTCACCATCGACAAGCGGTATAGTCAAGCTTACTCCAAGCATCATGCTTTTGAGATGCGCTGGCAAGTCGTCTGATCCTTCTAAGGTATGGCGATACTCTGGCTGGTCTTCTGGTGCGATTTTATTAAGCCAATCCTCTGGCTGGTCTTCTGGTGCGATTTTATTAAGCCAATCCTCTGTATCTAGTCGGACATCCGGATCAGCATTCTCATTGATCGCAAGACTGGCTGACGTATGCAGCAAAAACAGATGGACCAACCCTACCTTGGCAGAGTGAGGTAACAGCTGAGAAATCGCTTCTTCAACCTTCGGAGTAATGATATGAATGCCGCGCGCATAGGCGGGTAGAGTAAGGGTGGTTTGGTGATAGCTCATAGGGTATATCTCATTATTCGAGTCGACATTAAATTAAGATATCATAAGACAGGATGAACTATGGAAATCGTTGCTGTTATTTACACAAGAGCCATTTATTCTTAAACAAGCGGCGTCTGTAAACGTGTACGATTGGGTGATAGGCGTGCGAGCATTGTCTCTGACAGTGGTGCGAATGACCCTAGCATCGTATCTGCTAATGCTTCAGCGCAAATAGGTGCCAATGCATAACCTTTTGCGCCCATCGCACTCATTGTCCATATCCGCTGACTATTTGCCAATTGTCCAACGATAGGATGGTAATCAGGCGTTTGGGTGCGAATGCCAGCTCGTCCCTGCCATAGACTCGTATCTGCCGGAATGACAGATGCCATCTCAGGAATAGCATTGATGAGCTTGTCTCGGCTAATCTGATGTTCCTCATCACGTATGTCAGTACTTGTGTCATTGCGGATAAAACTTGCGCCAAGTAATAAATAGGGCTCGTCAGCGACGACTGTATTTAACTCATCATCTCCAGTCTGCGCGTTGAACCGCGCACAGTAACCACTATATTTAAGCGGTATTTTTGGCAGTTTTGCAAGTTGCTCAACCGTAGGCGTAAACCAAGACAGCTGCCCACGAATTTTACGACAATCAAAAATACGCTGATCCAATTGATGACTTTCAAAAGCCGCGCAAATGACGACGTTATCAGTAGTTATAGTGGCAGTATTACGATTTTCATCAATACCTTCAATACGAACTTGCTGCTCAGTCTCGGTGATTTCATTCACTTCTAACTGTTGAAAGCAAATGAGTGGATGAGTCAGTATGATGTTTTTTAATGCTTGCGGATTGACCAGACCAGACTGCGGTAAGTACAAGTTCTCTGATAAGTTCTGCTCTTTTAGGCCACTAGTAATCTGTGCTTGCTCATGCGATAGGGTGGTCGCCATCTCATCAGGATAGTCGGCAATTTGTTCTGTACCGATATTGGCTTTTATGAGTAAATCAAGGGCGCCAGTCAGTTCGAGTGCCGGTGCTGTATTAAGCTGTACGGCTGTTTGATTGAGGTCTCGATATAGCCTGCTGCTATGGAGATAGCCTATGGTATGCAGATGCTCGTCAACATGGTGAATCGGCGTCATTTTGGGCGCAAGTAACGCTCTAGGATTGCCTGATGCGCCTGCTAAGGGCGCTGATTTATCTAATAAGGTGACGTTGATACCGCGATTGGCAAGCGACCAAGCTGTGAGCAACCCTGAGACGCCTGCACCAATGACGACAGTATTATCGAATGTGCTGTAAGTCTTTTCCTTCTTCGCATTGTGACTATTGTTATCGTCAGTAAGGTCACTACTTTCTGCATTGGTCATAATGGCCATTAGCATTTCTCGTTTTCGACCAAAACCTCTGACTTTCTTAATGTGAAAGCCATGCTCTCTTAGTCCACGCTTGACGATACCTGCACAGCTATAAGTAGCGGCAGTCGTATGAGGGCGTGATAGGCGCTGCATTTGAGCAAAGATACTGTCAGCCCACAAGGTGCTGTTGCAAGAAGGCGCAAAACCATCTAAAAACCAAGCATCAATATAAGGCGTATGCTGGTTAAAGTGGTCTAATGCCAGTTTGCTTAGACTTTCTGCTGCATCACCAAGCCATATATCGATGGTTAAGTTATCATAAGAAAAACTCAAACGATGACAGCCTGCAATCAGGGGCGGATATTCAGCCAAAAGTGGCTTAATAAATGCCATTAGCTCAGGCGCGCGCTCACCCCATAGCATAAGTATCTGCGTCAAATCTGCTAGCGGTATAGGGAACTTTTCAGTAGTAATAAAGTGCAGGTGAGCTGTTGCTAATTGCGGATTGGTTTCACGTAGTTGTCGCCACAATTGCCACGTCGCTAGTAGATTAAGCCCAGTTCCAAAGCCTAGCTCAGCAATCGTAAAGCATTGCTTTGGTGCAAGGTGTAACAAACGCTCTGGTAACTGATTGTGCTCTAGAAACACGTGACGCGTCTCTGCCAAACCATCTGCATGAGAAAAGTAAACATCCCCAAACTCACCTGATACTGGCACCATATTGCCAGTATCATCCGTTTGCCAGTCAATCTTGGCAGGCGTGATAACGTTTAAATGTTCAGGGTTTTGATGATTAGCGGTAGACATGAGACACTTCTTAGGAATATCAGGAACGGTAGCTCAACGGTCAATTATGACGGATCAATGATATCGACATTTGGTCAGACGCAGCGAAGTAAAGTAATGCAATTCAGTGCGAGCACAGTATATGCTACCAGCGCTCACGGCGGACAAATACTAACCACGAGACAAAAATACCGACTAATAGACTGATCAAAACGGTAAACGCACCGTATAGAAACAGCTGTCCTTTACTTTCGTAAACCAAGACATTTACTTGAGTCTGTAAATCGTTCACTTGGCGCTGCAGTTGAGCATTACGGCTGAGCAGCTCTTGATTGGCAGCTGACAATGCTTTAGTAGATGGTTGCAACTGTGCCGCCAAGGTATCATTGATATCTAAAGCTGAGTTTTTCGTTGGCAAAGCGCGCGCCGCTACTGGCCCAGTCAGCGGCAGCACTGCTGTCGGATCGGTTGCCTCGACAGCAGGTGTTACGAGCGCAGCAGGTGCAGCCTGTGCCGAAACGGCTGTCACTAACATGAGACCAATCAGGGCACTTTTGTAGAAGCAAGTAGGTGAAAAAGAGACTCTCTGGATCACGATGCAGCTACTTGATTGTTGCTATCAGTTGGTGCTGGCAATGCTTGAACAAATGGTTTGATATCGACATGACTATACACGCCATCACGTAAGTAAGGCTCATCGTTTGCCCATGCTTGAGCCGCTTCGATAGAGTCAAAATCTGCAATGATTAAGCTGCCTGACATATCACTTTTGCCATGCTCGATAGGCGTTGGACCTGCGATAACGAGGCGTCCCTCTTGGTGCAGCGCTTTTAAGCGTTCAATATGTTCAGTACGAGTGATCAGACGTTGTGCACTGCTATTAGCCACGTCATGACCAATGATTGCAAATAAAGACATGAGACTTCCTTAGTGAATAATAAAAAAGTAATGGTGAGCTTAGTATAAACGTCATAGCAATAAAATTGTGATTGCTGCCATGACAAGGCAACAGAAACTATTTAGTGGCTTTGTCTGTTAGGGCAGGGTTGAGATGCTTTTTCAACACGGCAAATTGAGCCACGACAAACACCAGCATAATTGGAATCCAACCATAGGTCTTAAAGTTGATCCATGCTTCATCTGACATTGTGAACGCTGTGATATAATGTAGTACAGCCATTAGGGCAAAAAACAATGCCCAAGCAACGGTCAGCTTTTTCCAGCCGCTAAGCGTCAGGGTAAATACCTCTCTCATAGCAAACTGCATCAATGGCTTATTAATAGCGGCACTGACGAATAGCGTCAATGCAAAAATACCATTGATAATAGGCGACTTCCAGCGCAAATAAATATCATCACGCAGCAGTAATGTGCCGCCGCAGAATAAAATCGTTAATAATAAGACAACCCATTGCTGCTTATCAAACTTACCTTTTTGACGAATAAAATGAATGGCGTAAACGATAATAGTGGCGACGAGCAAAGCCCCTGCCGCTGCTAAAATACCGTTATAACGCGCCGCGATAAAAAAGGCAATTAAGGGAATAAAGTCTAATAATGCTTTCATAGCAAAGGGTGTATCCAACAAAAACGTATGGGGTAGTTTACACGTCTACCGCACCAAAAAAAAGCAATCAACACGATAAACATGCGATATACGCGACCTACAGAGTAATACTTTCTTATTGCGCCTGATGACCATGCCACTGGCCAAATATAAACACGAATACAGTAACGATAACTGCTAAATCTACAGAATGAGCAAGACAAATCACAATACTCATAATCGTAACAATGACTGTCTGCTACCTAACTTTTATTCTACTTTCATTTTATTTAACACTTTAAGGCTCAGCTTATGAAAATTGACTTACATTGCCATAGTACTTGTTCAGATGGTACCTATGCACCGACCGAGGTCATACAACGTGCTCATTCAGCGGGCATCAACGTATTGGCATTGACTGACCATGACACGCTGGCAGGGATTGACGAGGCAAGGGTCGCTGCCAGTGCCTGCGATATGCAGATTATTAATGGCGTTGAAATCAGCTGTGAACATACATTAAGCGGTGGTTACGGAAAGAATAAGTCTACCAATAAAATTATTCATGTACTTGGACTGGACTTTACTGATCGCGAAAAAATGCACGCAACGCTGCAGCAACTGCAAGACAGTCGAGCCACTCGTGGTCAGCGTATCGCCGAAAAATTGAGTGAGCTATTAGATATTAATTATGATGAGCTATGGCAAGCAGTGCTCGATAAAGCAGGCGGCAACCCACAAGCAGTCGGGCGCGCCCATATTGGACAGGTATTGTTTGAGCGCGGTGAAGTCAAAACCGTTCAAAAAGCCTTTGATAAGTACCTAGCAGATAATAAACCTGCTTATGTAGCGATCGAGGCGTTGACGATGCAGCATGGTATCGAGCTGATTCATGCTTGCGGCGGCAAAGCGGTGCTCGCACATCCCACGCGATATCAACTATCAGCGACACGCGTGCGTAAACTGATCGAAGAGTTTGCGCAGCTTGGCGGAGATGCTTGTGAACTGCCAGCCACTAGTGAGCCAATTAGTACCCGTAGAATGGTCGACCGTAGCCTTGCTGAGCATGGTCTTGCGGCTTCTATTGGTAGTGACTTTCACGGTAGTAACATGCCTTGGCGACGTTTGGGCGATGTTCCTATTTTGAATGATGATCAGCAAGGGATTTGGGAGTCTTTTGCAACGCTTGCTTAGTGAGTAGGATTTACCTTGTTACAGTTACTTCTAATAAGGTTGTTTTCAATAGCGATAGGGGCTTATTTATCATGATGAATAAGGCTAAGAATGGGTAAGTAAACAAAATTGCATTCATAGAGAAATTATTGGGAAATAAATGCGTAAAATAGATTGATAATAAGGCAAGAACTTGTAACACTTGATATGAAAGTTTCAGAGCGGATAATATGCTTTCACTCTGATTTTAGCGCTTATATATTCAACGCATTTATACCTTTTAATGTATTTACACTCTCTGCGGTAGCCCTTCTATGGCTGTATCGATATCCCATCTAGGTTACAACAAAATCTCTCAAATGATTTTTGAGTGGCAGGCTGCTGACCGAACATCGCTGATGGCCTTATTTATCGTGTTAGAAGTGTCATTGCATTGGTTCTGGTGCCTGTATGTCTGGTGGCAGCAAGATGCATTAAACACCTATGTAAATATGCATTATCTATATCCATTATGGCTTGGGATTAGCTTTGTCGGGCTGTTCTTTTTATGC
The DNA here is from genome assembly GCF_052258385.2 of Psychrobacter sp. 1Y6. Taxonomy (NCBI): domain Bacteria; kingdom Pseudomonadati; phylum Pseudomonadota; class Gammaproteobacteria; order Moraxellales; family Moraxellaceae; genus Psychrobacter; species Psychrobacter sp. 1Y6. Next base: position 670,439 of record NZ_JBQQEW020000001.1, read on the forward strand.
ATGGTCAAAGGCTTATTTCACTCAAGCAATGACAACGACATTGTCTTAAGCAGGTGGCAGATAGCTTTGGTTTTGGTTTACACCGCCTACATTTCTACTGTTATTGTGATGATAGGGTACAGCAGTCTGTTTGCAGGCGTATCGCTCGTCGGCGGCGCTATGCTTGGCATGATGCTGATTAAGCGCCGCTATGCTTGGCGTATGTTTTGGCTGCATATTATCTTGATGCTATTAGCGATCATGTCACCTTACTTTGGTATCAGTCTGCCTAATTTACGCCAATTGACCGTCATTCATCCCATGCTTGAAAGTCATAACTATCTAACTTACAACGAGATTATGGCCGCTGAAAATGCGGTTGCTGCGTTGGCTTTTGAAAATAATGTCTTAAATTGGGATAATATCAGCGAGCTACAGCGTTCATCCGCATTTTTTTGGCGGTCGACGCATTTATATTTAGCGCTGCCAAAAGCGATTTTTATTGTTTATATGTTTCGTGCTTTGCTATTGGTGTTAGATGATAGTCGGTTTGAGACCCTTCTACATGCCAATCAGGACGAGCTTACTCAGCTTAAAAATCGCCGTTACGGTCTGAAAAAGATGAAGTATGCCTTGGCAACGGTGAGAGAATATCAAGACTTAAGCGTCATGCTGTTAGATTTGGATTGGTTCAAACAGATTAACGATAATTATGGTCACGACGTAGGTGATCAGGTTCTGATTGAAATATCGCAGACGCTATCGCAGTCGTTAACAGATGAGTCAATCATCAGTCGTTACGGCGGCGAAGAGTTTTTGGTTGTACTACCAGACACGAAGCATGATAGTGCTATGGTGATAGCTGAGCAATTACGGCTAAATATTGCTGAGCATGTCATGAAGATTGAAGGTCTGGCTGATTTTAATGTGACAGCAAGCTTTGGGTTATATACCTTAACCCATGAAGAGCGAGATTGTATCGCGCAAGGCTACAAAACGATCACACAGCAAAAGACTGTCGCTCAAACGTCACCTCTTATCAAGCCAATTGCTACTCAGCGCGCGGAAAGCAAAATCGCCTCAATGCAAAAGCTGCCTAGTGATATCTGCCAACGACTTATTAGCATAGCGGATAAAGCCCTGTATGAAGCCAAGCACCGTGGTCGCAATCAAGTTGTCAGTGCAAACGAGATGTGGGCTGAAAAAGAAGGCGGTAAGCAATCGCTTTACAAAAGTCGCTAGCCATTAATTTATTAACGATCAGCCATTAATAAACAACCATACCGCTAACACTATATAAGTATTATCGGTATGGCTGATATTCTATTGATTGGTCCAATTGAGGCTTCGATTTAATCCAATCAAGACGCTAATTCCTGCACTAAACTTGCGAGCACACTTGTGGCAAAGCTACCTGTAGTCAAAGTAAAGTTTAATACTAGCGTCTGATCGTCCGACCATTCCCAGCTTAACGCCTCAATCGGTAGGCGCAGTGCTCGTCTTTGCGCCTTAATGTCACGCTGCTCTAATCCAGTTGCTAGTTGCATGAGTAGTGGACTGTGTTGTACTACCGTGGTCTCCAAATCTGCAGCGCTACCGGTAACTTTATCGTTACCCGTGCCCCATAGCACAGCAGTTGGATGAATATCGCCACTGTCAATACGAGCATGCAACGTATCATCTAGTGTTTCACTAGTGAATATCGATCCTGAACCGTCCAAATTAAACACTTCGCCTGCTAGGCCAGTGTTCCAGCTGCCATTACGCACTCGCGCTGCCAATATCTCATTAAATATCAAGCTACGTGCAGCAGACAATTCCATCGTATTTTGCTCGCGCGGGGCACGTTTGCGTTTGCTCTTTTTTGGCTGCGGGCGTGGCTCTCGCGGTGGACGAGCAAACAGTGATAAAGCCTCTCTGACGTTATTACCCTGACGACCAAAACGCTGTGGACCAAAATAATTGGGTACGCCGTTTTTGCCAATGCGCGTTAGGTGCTGCTCGACGGCCTCTTTTGCAGATAGTAGTTGCTCGGGTGATGCGTTACTTCCGTCATCAACATTTTCGTCACTAGCGCTCGCAAACTGAATATTACGTAAAGTAATAACAAACTGATTGGCACGGTGCGTACCGCGATTGAGTTTTTTATTGTGCCAGTGCTGTGCAAGGATAGTGACAGTCTCATTTTCGCCGATGTCCACTGGTGCAAACTCAGTAGGCGGCAATTGCTTCTTTGGTATACGCAAACTGAACCACTGGGTCGTCAACGCATGACGATCCTTCAACCCTGAGTAGCCGACATCACGCAATGGAATGTCTGCCCACTCTGATAGTAGTTTTGCCAGATAAGCAGTATTCATGCCTGATTTTTCGATATGCAACCATAAATGCTCACCTTCACCAGTGAAATCTAATGGCAATAACTCATTGACGATGAAACCTGTTGCATGAGCTTTATAAGTCGCTTGCTGTATTGGCTGCAAATTTGGCTGTGGCAAATTTGCAGTATCTGTAATAGCAGCAATATCCATATGAGCCATATCAATTTGCTCACTAGCTGTTTTCTCACTGGCTGTTCGTTCATTAACGTTTTGATCATTAGCTGTTGGATTTATAGTAGCAGCTTGGCTATCTAAACTATCTTGAGAAATAGTAGTGATTTCGTTTTGGTTGTCTTGAGAAGTCATAAGATCGTCTTTTATTTTGTTTATTAATAATGATTAGAAGTAAAAGGAGTGCGGAAAATAAAGTCGCATAATTACGTTTTGCAACGCAGTAAACATACAAAAAAACATCGTGTGCGAGGCGCACTTGCTACTATCAATGCATAGCATATTAAAAATAATAGGATAAGTTGAATTTGTCTGGTTGATTACGGTCATTTTCAACCTGCTGTCATTAGACACCATTATAACTGTTAAGGAAGCATTATGACCGACGCAACGATCAACACAGTCACCATCAGTAAAACGGATATCCCAAGCGGAGGTATGAAGTCGTATAAGCAAGAAGACGATAGTATCATTTTAATCACTCGCGATGACGATGAGTTCCGTGCATTCGATGGTAAGTGCCCACATGCTGGTGCAGACTTAGGTAATGGATTACGCTGTGGCAATCGGGTAGTTTGTCCTTGGCATCATGCAACTTTTGATAGTCGCGATGGCTCACTATTAGAGCCGATAGCGACAAAAGGCTTGACCCAGTATGAGCTGACTCATGATGGTGATAGTCTGACAGTCGATACCTCAGCTCAGATAACGGGGCAGATCGAAAGTGATAAATTGACTGATACCCATACTATTATCGTTGGTGGTGGCGGTGCAGGATTTATGACAGCCGACCAGTTGCGTCAGGGTGGCTATGGCGGCAAGATTACGTTGATTAGTAAAGATGATAAAGCTCCTTACAACCGACCTTTATTATCCAAAGCGTTTTTGGCAGGTAAGATGGACGAGGATAAGCTGCTATTGGGCGGTGCCAATTGGGCGGATAATAACAATATTGAGTTACGCCTCAACCAAACGGTTAGCGAAGTGCTACCCAATGAAGCGACTGTCGTCATCGGAGATGATGATGGCAACAGCGAGCGACAAACCGCAGACTTCTTGGTCGTCGCCACTGGTGCTAAACCAAACTTACCACCTATCAAAGGTGCTGAGATAGATGGCGTATATACGCTACGTAGCATGAGTGATGCCAAATTAATTAAAGCGGCCAGTCATGACCAGCGTGTGGTGATCATCGGTACAGGTTTTATCGGTATGGAGACCGCTTCGGCATTAGCGCAAGCAGGCACGACAGCTTCTATTACAGTGATTGGGCAAGGTAGCCGTGTGATGGGCAATATTGTCTCTGAAACGGTGAGTAACGCCTTAATTAAGTTACATAAAGAGAAGGGCATCAATTTTGTGTTTGACGCAACCGTCAATGAAATTACTAAGGTTGACCGTCAAGTGGACAAGGATGAAGATAACAATAATCAGGCTTTCTCAAATGTAGGCGGTGTCACGCTGGCGAATGGTGAGCATATTGATGCCGATATCGTGATATTGGGTACTGGCGTGTCTCCACGTACAGAGATATTGAGCGAAGTTAACGATCCAGATGGTGTACAAGTCGATGCGCATCTACAGCTGCGCGATGGCGTCTACGCGCTAGGTGATATTGCAAAAGCTAGCAATAAAATGGGTCGCATGCGTATCGAGCATTGGCGCGTGGCGCTGCAGCATGGCATGGTCACAGCTGCTGCAATCCTAAGTGACGACAGTGTCGATTCATTAGAGTCGCGTATTCCGTTCTTTTGGACCATGCAATATGGCAAGAGCCTACGCTATAGCGGTCATGCCGCGACACCAGATCACAATATCCTATTTGGTACGCCAGATACGCATGATTATATCGAATACTACTTCGATGATGAAGGCGAAGACACACGGGCTAGTGCAGCAAGTACGCTTGGACGTGATAAAGAGTTGGTTGCCTTCTCCGAGCTATTACGCCGTGGTCATGCACCGACGCGCGCGCAGCTTAATGCAGGTCTTGATATTATTGAGCAAGCCCATGCATTATCGCCCTAGTACTATCAAGCAATAATTATTAGTATCTGGGGCATGTCACAATTAGCATATGAATACATTTAGTGGTCTTAAAATGGCTAAATTTTGCTAAACATTGTCAGAAATCTTGCAAATATATTTATATTAACGGCAATTTTTTCCTCGTTTATCTACAATTTTTCTCATTTTAAGCCGCACAATCTAATTAATGACATACCCTAGACTGGCTTAGTGATCTAAGTCAGTTTTTTATATGACTAAATCCACATAAATCCGCTACATCGTCACCCTTATTAAGTATACTAATGTATAACTTGCACTCGGTTTTCTTGTATCGAAATTATTTGAATGCAACTATACATAGATAGAAAAGGAAAAATTATAATATGAGCGAAAACAATATAAATAACAGCAATATAAAAACAGACCATTTTGATAAAGAGTCGGTATTTTTGCGTGAAGCGACATTAGAGGATATTGGCGCACTTGAGCAGTTATTGAATTGCTGCTATCGGGAGACAGCAGGCTGGACCAATGAGGCCGATTTGATAGGTGGTATCAGGACTACATCAGCGGAGCTCGCTGCTGTTATCAATGACCCTAACCACTATTACTTTGTTTATCCGAAAACCACAACGGGCAATCGTGAGGGAGATGAGACGTGTGAGATACTTGGCTGTATCGCTGTCGATATCAAAACGGATGCTTCCTCGAACAAAAAAGCCTATATCGGCATGTTTGCGGTACACCCTGTGCTACAAGGGAAGGGTGTCGGCAACGTGATTTTACAAGCAGCTGAGACTTTTGCAGATCGCCACTTACAGTCACTGAATCAGCCTGGCCGTCTGACTATGTCTATACTAAGTCATCGTCCTGAGCTTTTGGCTTACTATCAGCGCCGTGGTTATCAGTTCAATGGTAATAAAATGCCGTTTCCAAACGATGGCAATAATGGCGAGCCAAAGCGTGATGATTTGGAGCTATTAGAACTTGAAAAAATCGTTAGCTAATCAACTTGGCCCAGTAAAAAGCATTAAAAAATATTCTATCTAGCTCAACCCCAAAAATGTCCAAAGGTCATAAACAGACCAATACTCAGCAGCATAAATGCCACAATGATTAGGCGCTTGAACCAGTTAAATGCTGGCAAGCGCGTGGCATTATCATCCGACATTAGATAAGCGAACAAAAACAATAGGCTTGCTGCCAAGGTCATGATGCCAAGCCCAATTGGTAATATAAATAGATACACCTGCCACACAGTCATCTCTCAACGGTCAGTATTAATCGCATCATAACAGCATCGAGATTGCGCTGTCAGTATGCCTTGCTTTAAATTTCTTAATGTAAATAATGATTAGAAAAATACAGTAGTCATCAGTGCGATATAAAAGTAATGAGTCAGTTTTAAACCTACGGAGCTATATGCTTACGTCATGACTGACAATAAAAAAGGACGCTCAAATGGCATCCTTTTTTATAATAGCTAAGAATAAGAGAAACGTTAAACAGTGAGCTTAACGCATTGTCACAAACTCTTCTGAGCCAGTTGGATGGATGGCAACCGTATTATCGAAGTCAGCCTTGGTCGCGCCCATTTTAATCGCAACGGCAAAGCCTTGAATCATCTCATCGACGCCAAAACCAATGCCATGTAGGCCAATGACTTTTTCGTCATCGCCCAAGCATACTAGCTTCATGGTGCATTTTTGACGATGTTGAGTGACCGCGCTATACATATCGGTAAAGCTTGAGGTATAACACTTAATATTTTCTTTGCCATAGCGTTCCACCGCGTCGATTTCAGACAGGCCAATCGTACCGATAGCTGGATGGGTAAAAATCACGGTCGGTATCAACGTATAGTCTAAGTGCTCATTAGGTTTGTTGTTAAACAAACGCTCAGATAAACGGCGACCAGCGGCAATCGCTACGGGCGTTAGATCTACGCTGTTTTCGATAATATCGCCAACCGCATAAATACCATCGACGTTGGTGTTTTGGAATTTATCAACTTTGATTTTACCCGTCTCGGTTGTCTCGACCCCTGTCACTTGCAGATTGATTCCATCAGTCGATGGCGCGCGACCAATCGCCCAGATCAAGCAATCGACAGTATCGATACAGTCTTCACCGCCATCGTTGGTGGTCAAATCCAGGCTGTCATCGTCATTTTTGTTGACTTCACTGATTACCGTATTGGTGTGTAACTTGATGCCAGCTTGTTCCATTTCTATCAGCAAAGTCTCTACGATAGTATGGTCAAACGTACGTAGTGGCGAGTGTTTGCGCACATACAAATGCACTTCGGCACCCAGACTGTTTAACACGCCTGCGATTTCGACAGCGATATAGCCTGCACCCACAATCGCCACGCGTTTTGGCAGATGGTTTAAGGCAAAAAAGCCATCAGAGTCGATGCCGTATTCTGCGCCTTTGATATCTGGCTGAATAGGATGACCGCCCGTAGCAATCAAAATATGGTCAGCGGTAATCAGCTCGCCATTTACTTCTACGGTATTGGTATCGACAAATTTAGCAAAGCCTTTGATCACTTCTACGCCATTTTTTGCCAAGTTATTGTCATAAGCGCGGTGAATGTTTTCGATATATTGTTGACGGCTTTGTACCAGCTTTTGGAAGTCAAAACCTTTTAACTCAACATCAAAACCATAATCTGGCGCATATTTATGGATGGCTTCAGCCACTTGCGCGCCATACCACATGACTTTTTTGGGCACACAGCCCAAATTCACACAAGTGCCGCCCAATTGGTTGGCTTCGATAATGGCGCATTTTTTACCATAGTTTGCTGCACGGTTGAGTGAGGCAATGCCGCCGCTGCCGCCGCCAATAGAGATATAGTCATAATGTTTGGTCATAATACGGTCTCTTTATTAAGTTGTTATTGGTGCTGCTACTGACTCTACTGTAATGGGTCTTATCATCCATCTTACAAGTTTTTTATGGTTAAGATGTGTTGAATCGCTTGAGTATAAACGGTGGTTGATTAAGAAAAGCCTAGCATTTAGATATTTAAACCCACTCAAACCCATCTATACAATAGGACGACGTCTATAAAATAACAGCCCCGGAATGGATAAGCCCAATACCAATCCTGAAGTCACAAATAGTGCCTCAAACAAGTACACCATCATTTGGCTAAATAACTCGTCTGAAAAGCCGAAATAACCGATCTGCACCATACTGACCATCGCCTTATACGCGGCGATACCAGGCATCATACAGATGACACTGGGCGAGATGAGCGCTTTGGGCGGTAAGGTATATTTCTTAGAAAAATACACACCCAAAAAGCTGGCAAGCATTGCCCCAAAAAAGCTGGCAAGCACGATATGTATGTTCTGATGGACAAGGGCGGTTTTTAATCCAAAGCCAAAAGCCGTCATCAGCAAACACGGCAATATATAGCGTTTGGGTACGCTAAACATCAGCGTCCAACCAAGGGTGATGATACAAGACAGTATGACGGTTTTGATAAACCACATCTTAAAACCCCCAATGCTGTATGCGAAGTAAAACCAGTGCCATCACGATACCGACGCACGCGGATAAGGTGAGCATATAGGTAAAGACCGCACGCCCAACGCCAATATTGACATAGCCTTTGAGTATATCGGACAAAGAGTTAATCAACGGAAAGCTAGGCACCAATAGCAGTACACTAGAGGCAACAGCGATATCCGCATTATTACCAATATCAAAGTAATAGGTCGTCGCGCCAATGAGCGAGGCAATAAAAGCCGTCACAATGACGGTGATAAAAGGGTTAAAGTGGTGCTTGGACAAATAGATACGGGTAAACATCGCTACCATGCCAGCGATAAATGTCACCGCCGTAATCGACCAACTACCGCCATTTAGATAAGCAAATGCGGCACAAGATGCGCCAACAAACACGCTTACTAACCATGTTGGATATACGGTCTTATCCAACTCATCAAAGGCAAGGGTAGTGCGGTCAATCAAATCGGTACTATCGACAGTGGCTTCAGTTTTATTAACGATTTGCTGGATTTGGACCAATAAATTGACGTTGATGCTCTGATTGATCGTGTCTCTGGTAGTAGTGATACAGCGCTCGTCACAGATAGTCGTCAAGGTAATGGCATTAAAGTTTAGCGAACATTCGACGCTGTTCATCCCCAAGGCAAGCCCCAAGCGTTTGGACAAGTCCACCACCACGGCAGACTCAGCGCCATACTGCATAAGGAGTAATCCGCAGCGCACGCATAGTCGGGTAATGCGCTGCTGCTTTACGTAGCTGATAGAGGTCATGAGTTAGATACGCATGTTGGTTGGTCTTGATACACTATTATAAAGGGTATAAGTGCTGACGCGCAGACAATATCAGTCATTATCGAATATTATGTTGGCTGCTATTATAAAAATTTTTGGCAAGGAGCATAAAATGCATATCGCTATTTTGACATTGACGTTTTCATTGCCCGGCTGTGGCTCGCTAAAAGAAAAGCGCCAACGTATGGGCGGCTTGCACGCGCGTTTTGGCAATACGCCAAGCGTCGCAGTTTGTGAGAGTGGTGAGCGCGATCGACATGATACCAGCGAGTGGACGTTTGTGATCGTTGGACTGTCTAAACGTGAGGTCGAGTCGCAATGTAGTCAGATTGAGGAGAAGATAGAGCGTACAGTAGATGCGTGGGTGATGAATGTTGAGAGAGAGTTTGTTTAGCTTTGTAGCATTGCTCTAGAGAAAATCTTTTGAATCTCTCCGCATTGCCAAAAATAAATACTATGAGCGAAGCGGTCTTATGAGTCTTTGCCTATAAAAATATATTCCCTAGCAATATCAATTATATCTGGTTCAATTTCATATTGAGAAATATATGAATAGCTTCCACCTAAATCAATTGGTATCTTTTTCCTTTTACGCGTGTAGAAAAAAGGGTTGTTATATATTAAAGCGCCTCTAGCTGGATGGTTTTTATTGTCTAAAATTTTCTCAAGTTGTCCTCCACGTATTTTTATAGGTGTAACGTCTTCAAATCTATCTTCACCTTCTATCATAGAGGCTAATTCTTTTATCTTTGCTTGAGGGTCAATATCGAACTGATGAAAGTGGTCAAAATATTGGCAGAATCTTCGAACTTGATGGACACTTCTATCGAGAGTCACAATATCTTTGTTAAGAGAGTAATCTGACACATCTAAATATCTATGTCTTGCCCTTGCGTCCAAGCGTTTTATGAAGCTAAGAACATCTTCAGACAAGTTTAAAGAAACAGCCATTTCTTTCTCAAATCTTTGAACTGATGGAAAAATTTCATGTCTTATTTTTTTACCATTGATAAGGTTTTGTAATAACATACTTTTACCATATTTCTCTAAAGCCTGCAGTGAAGACCATAAAAATTGTGGAATAAGCTTGTGCCTAAAAGCTAGTCTAGCGTGAATATAGTCTAAATCTGCCGTATCTCTAAAGTTTCTAATAGCGAGGTTATTCAATCGAGTGCGAGTATGTTTATCCATAATGAAATCCAGTTTTTTTCTAAAAATATACTTTATATTAGATATGATGTAATCAATATACGGTTTGAAAGTTGCTCATTAAAGGAATTATATCTTGTCGTTGAACTACTGTTTTTATACTAGGTGAAACACCTATTTCACTTTAAATAGTCTTTAATGAAATTAGTTTATATTGGTTTTAGTTTAACTTCCCAATCGTCGCCAAATTGATTATTCAAATAGCTTTCGATTTCATTCTTTATGTAAGATTTCGCATAATTTGAAACTATCAGACCTTTATAACCTGATAGAACATACACATTGTATCCTTCTAAAGCATCTTTCTGTGTTGTTTTGCTAGTTATATAAACCTCTGCTTTACCTTCATCGTTAATATAGCGATTCTTGACTTTGGGACACTTATCTATTGGTAAAATAACTTTTATGATAAAGTTCTGAGTTGTTTCATGTGATCTTGAGATTTCCGACTGAGACATAGTTATTCCCATTGATTTATTGGTAAAAACTGACAAAGTGTATTAACGTGTCTCAATCATATAACAATGCATAATTATGATAAATACTACAACTCTCTTCCAGAAAAAAATAGCTCAAGAGTCCACCTACGAATGGTATTAAATTTGTAGAATAGGCCTTCATGCCAAACGTTTCGCGTCCATTAGCTACTTTGACAGTTTGAATTACTCAACAAAAAAGGCCACTCCCTAAAGAGTGGCCTTTTATCAATGTATATCTAAAAATTATTAATTATTGCGGACGGCCTTGACCATGTCCTTCAGGTTTTTTATAGCCTTTAGCCGTCATACATGCTTCTAGCTTCTTCATATCACTTTTGCTTGGACGACTTTCTTTAGACATTTTCACGCCAGCTCGTTGAGCACAATCATCCATGGCTTGCTTCATATCCGCTGACATCGCAGGTCTTTGATGATTGCGATCGCTTGCACCATTTGATGTGCCGCTTGACGCGCAGGCGCTAACGCCAACAGTAGATGCTAAGACAATAAATAGTAATTTTTTCATGGAGATTCCTTAAGAGTTTCAGAGGTCATACAAGAGTGAGTAACATCAATTTGTGTGGGTTATATCGTTATTAACCAGTTGTTTCCATATCGTATGCGTTTATGCGTCATATCTAACCATTTAAATATTAATATATTTAACTTTTAAGTATCTTTAATAAATATTAAGAAAGGTAACGTAGCGAAGTAACTTAAGTCTTAGTTTATATATCGATTTCCGTTCATAGCTTATAGTTTGCGCTTTTCCTTATGCCAGTCAATAAAAAAGGCCACCCTATAAAGAGTGGCCTTTCATTAATTATGACTAACGATATTAGCTGACTTCTTTCATACCTTGCTCAAGCATCGTCTTTAAGAATATACCCGTATATGACTCTTTGACTTCAGCCACTTCCTCAGGCGTACCCTCAGCGATGATCATACCACCACCTTTACCGCCTTCAGGGCCTAGGTCAATCACCCAGTCTGCCGTTTTGATAACATCCAAGTTATGCTCGATGACCACGATGGTATTACCTTTATCGCGTAGGGCATGCAGGATATTGAGCAGCTTATCGATATCATGGAAATGCAAACCAGTAGTTGGCTCATCCAAGATATACAGCGTCTGTCCCGTATCACGTTTGGCAAGCTCACGCGCCAGTTTGACACGTTGCGCCTCACCACCTGATAGCGTGGGCGCAGACTGGCCCAAGCGAATATAGCTCAGACCGACATCCATCAATGCTTGCAAACGACGATAGATGGCTGGTATCGCTGAGAAGAACTCAACGGCATCTTCCACCGTCATATCAAGCACGTCAGCGATGGTTTTGCCTTTGTAGTGAATCTCTAAGGTCTCGCGGTTGTAGCGCTTGCCTTCACAGGTATCACATGGCACATACATATCTGGTAAGAAATGCATCTCAACTTTGATCAGACCATCACCTTGGCACATCTCACAGCGTCCGCCTTTTACGTTGAAGCTAAAGCGACCAGGCTTATAGCCACGGGCACGCGCTTCTTGGGTCTGGGCAAACATCTCACGCACCGGGGTAAACACGCCCGTATAAGTCGCTGGGTTTGAACGCGGCGTACGGCCGATTGGGCTTTGATCGATATCGACCATTTTGTCCAAATGCTCAAGCCCACTGATGCTTTCAAACTTATCGGCAATCAGCGTTGAGGCGTTGTTTAATTGAGTTGCTGCCAATGGCATAAGCGTACGGTTAATCAAAGTTGACTTACCTGAACCTGAGACACCCGTCACACAAGTCATGATACCAACAGGAATGGTCAAATCTACATCATGTAGGTTATTACCTGATGCGCCTTTTAGCTCGATGGTCATTGGTACTTTTTTGGCTTTGGCCTTACCTTTGACTTCGACATCGATGGTTTTGGCTTTATGACGGACAGTTGGAATCTCAATTTTTTTCTTACCAGACATATATTGTCCAGTCAGCGATTCTTTGTTTGCCATGATGTCATCGACCGTACCTTGAGCGATAATATGACCGCCGTGTACACCGGCACCGATACCGATATCAATGACGTGATCCGCTTGGCGAATCGCATCTTCATCATGTTCAACGACCAGCACCGTATTACCCAAGTCACGCAAACGCGTTAGGGTTTTTAGCAGGCGATCGTTGTCACGTTGATGCAGACCGATGGACGGCTCATCAAGTACGTACATCACACCCATCAGACCAGCACCGATTTGACTAGCCAGACGAATACGCTGCGCTTCACCGCCCGATAGTGTCTCGGCAGAGCGAGCAAGGGTCAAATAATCAAGCCCGACGCTCACAAGAAAGTTTAAACGCTCATTAATCTCTTTAAAGATTTTTTCCGCGACTTCACCTTTATGACCGCCAATCTTTAGCGTTTTATAATAGTCCGCCGCATCACCGATAGACAGCTTAACGATTTCTGCAATGGTCTGATCATCAACACGGACATTGCGTGAGATTTCATTCAGACGCGCGCCATCACAGACATTACAAGTGGTATCTGCTAGATATTTGGCCAGCTCATCACGGACGAGGTTGCTTTGCGTCTTAGCATAACGACGCTCTAGGTAGGGAAGCACACCTTCAAATGGTACAGTTTTGTTCGTCTTGCGACCGCGCTCATCGGTAAAGTTAAAGGTCAGCTTTTCTTTACCAGAGCCATGCATGATTAGGTCTTGCTGCTCTTTTGACAGATCTTGCCACGGCGCATCCATATCGATTTTGAAATGCTTACAGACCGTGCTAAGCAAGCCAAAATAGTACGCATGACGTTTGTCCCAACCATTGATTGCGCCTTGGTTAAGTGACTTCTCATGATGAGTAATCAGTTTTTCAGCGGCGAAATATTGACGTTTCCCGAGACCGTCACAGCTTGGGCATGCGCCATATGGATTGTTGAAACTGAACATGCGTGGTTCAAGCTCAGGCACCGCCCGATCACAGACAGGGCATGAATGCTTGGCTGACATCACTTGGTTTTCGTCACCGCCTTCTTTTGGATTACCATCCATAAAGTGTAGCGTGACCAGCCCTTGGCCTAGACGTAACGCTGTCTCTAAGCTCTCAGCGACACGGTTGCCTAAATCATCACGGACTTTAAAGCGATCGACCACCACTTCGATGGTATGTTTTTTCTTTTTATCTAACGTCGGTAGCTCATCGGTATCATAGACATCACCGTCAACGCGCACACGGACAAAACCTTGACCAATCAGCTGCTCAAGCAAGACGGTATGCTCACCTTTACGCTCGCGAATCACCGGTGCCAAGATCATAATCTTAGTGTCATCTGGCAATGCCATGACCTGATCGACCATCTCAGTGACTGACTGCGCAACCATTGGCTCACCATGCTCAGGGCAATATGGCGTACCGATGCGTGCATAGAGCAGACGCAGATAGTCATAAATCTCGGTAATCGTACCGACGGTCGAGCGTGGGTTATGGTTGGTTGATTTTTGCTCGATAGCAATCGCAGGGGATAGACCCTCGATACTATCGACATCAGGCTTCTCCATTTGCGAGAGGAACTGACGAGCATATGCCGATAAGCTTTCGACATAACGACGTTGCCCTTCGGCATACAAGGTGTCAAATGCCAATGAAGATTTACCAGAGCCAGATAGGCCAGTGATTACCACAAATTTATCTCGTGGAATGTCTAAATCGATGTTTTTTAAATTATGAGTACGTGCGCCGCGTATTGCGATATGGTCATGTGCCATCGGTTACAGGTTTCCTATTTGCTAAAAGGGGATTGGGAAATATCTCAAGCTAAAAAGTAAATACAGATCAGTAAAGTGGTTGGTTAAAACGTGAATAATTCTAAATTTATGATGTTGTTATAAGTAGTGTCGTTATAAAAGATATCGTTATAAACAAAGCAGTCATTATTAACAGTGTCGTTATAAAGGGTACATATATTGATAAGGTAAAAATTAAGCCAGCCTAGTTATTCACTTTCTATTGTTGTTTGGCTTTGTATTGCTTGTCGTTCCTATGACTATTTTTTATAGGACTAAGCAAATCTAAATCAAATCAGTGTTAAGTAACAGGCATCGTTTGTTATGGTTTTGACCAAAATGTCGTTTTATGGAAGCGTTCGTCGTTACGTAGATGGGGTGAGTGAGCCATTAATTGTGCTGACAACGTTTTACTTTATTGTCATGGTGATAGCATTATTCAAGGTGTCACTGAGCATCTGATGCACTTGGTAACAAAATAATCTCGTAATATGAATGGCTTGGGTTGAGAGCGCATACATTGCTGCACCAGTAAGACAAAAGTCTCGGCAACCAAACGGCGAATGTCTTATACTAGGGGGCTTGATTTATAGGCCAATGCCTTGATAAACCAGTAGTGATAAATCATGGTATGGCGCAAGTGTTAGTCATGAAAGATAGCAATGAGCAACCAGCAATGATCAACCAGTGAGGCAAGTATGAATAGCGTAGAGAAACGGGCAATCCTCGGAGTCGGTGGCATCTTTGCCTTACGTATGATTGGCTTGTTTATGATTGTGCCGGTATTTTCTGTTTATGGTGACAATTATGCACACGCGACGCCGTTTTTAATTGGTTTGGCCGTTGGTATTTATGGCTTAGGGCAGGCCATCTTTCAGATACCGATGAGTTTGGCTGCTGATAAATTCCCGCGTAAGCCTATTATCTTTTTGGGATTGATACTATTCGCTGTCGGCGGCATGATTGCAGCAAATGCAACGGATATTTACGAAGTAATCATTGGTCGGGCGCTGGCAGGTAGTGGAGCGGTCTCTGCTGTGCTTATGGCACTATTGGCTGATGTGACTCGTGAGGAAATGCGTACCAAAGCGATGGCCACGATGGGTCTGACGATTGCGACCTCTATTATGCTCGCCTTTGCTTTTGGTCCATTGTTAGTCGGATCGCTCGGAATCTCTGGACTGTTTTGGCTAACTTCAGGATTTGCTATATTGGCGATGCTGCTATTGGTGGTGGTACCGACGCCTATGCGCGTGCTCAAGCACAATCTGGATAATAAGACCATCGGTCAACAGTTGGCTACTGTCCTTAAGATTGGCGATCTTAACCGCTTACATATCGGCATCTTTGCGCTACACCTAACGATGACGGCGATATTTGTGATATTGCCGCACCAGCTCAGTGACGTACTTGGCTTGTCAGTACGTCAGCAAGGCATGGTTTATCTGCCACTACTGTTTATCGGGTTCGCCATCGCAATACCTTTTATTATCATCGCTGAAAAGAAACGCAAAATGCGTCAGGTGTTTTTGGGTGCAATTGCACTGATGACTGCCGCTTTAGCAATACTCGCGCTTGGTAGTCAGGTCGGTGTTGGTATCATATTTGGTTTGCTGCTGTACTTTATGGGCTTTAACTTGCTTGAGGCGACGATTCCCTCGTGGATATCAAAGCGCGCACCAGTCGCCAATAAAGCGACCGCGATGGGGCTTAATTCCTCTAGTCAGTTCTTTGGTGCATTTGTAGGTGGGGCAATGGGCGGCCTGTTATTAAGCCAGCCTAATTTGTTGGCGTGGGGCATACTGGCTATTATTATGGGTGCCGCACTACTTATCATTATTCCCATTTCTCAGCCACCTTATCTATCGAGCACGACCGTTACTATTCCCAAAGACATCAATATCCAAGACTGGTCACGACAAATGCTGGCAGTAGATGGCGTTGACGAGCTGGTCGTCATGGCAAAAGAGCAAGTCGCCTATTTAAAGTTAGATAAGACACAGTTGACGGACGATTCACGTCAGCAGCTATCGAGTTTGGCGCAGAGTCCGCTAGATATTTAATGAAATATATAACAGCTTTATGCTCATAGTTTTATATAGAAAAAAAGCCAAATAGCAAAAAATGCACAGACAGCAATCTTATAAACCACCAATATCAATCAATAGAAACTAACTATTTATCTCTATTTAAAAGGAATTAATATGAGTAAATTTAAGATGTTGTCTGGTAATGTCATTGAGGGTAAAAAGAAGGCGCATCGCTCAATAGCCAAGTTAACAGCAGGTCTTGGTTTATCAGCCATGCTACTAACTTCTGGTTGTGCTACGCAAAATATTCAGGCGTATCAGAACACCACACCGACGCTCGACATGCATAAGTTTTTTTCGGGTCAAATCGATGGTTGGGGTATGTTCCAAGGTCGAAATGGTGAGGTCAAAAAACGCTTTTATGTTGATATTGATGCAACCCATGAGGGAGATGATGTCATTATCTTAAACGAGAAGTTCTCGTGGGCAGATGGCACGAAATCGCAGCGTATATGGCGTCTGACTGAGCAGACAGATGGCAGCTGGAAAGGTGTGGCAGGTGATGTTATTGGTGAGGCAGCAGGGAAAGTGGTTGGCAATACGTTGCACTGGAATTACTTATTAGAGTTACCTGTCGAGGACAAAACCTACAAAGTAACGTTCGATGATTGGATGTATCTTATCAATGAGAATGTCATGCTCAATCGCTCAGTGATGAAAAAATTTGGCGTAGAGTTGGGTAGCGTGACGTTAAGCATGCATCGCAAGCCTTCTGATGCTAACTAAGAATATATAAATCACTTGATAATAAGTTAGGTGCTATGCAATATCGATAAAGGTGGACGGTGTTCTTCAGCGTCTTAAAATGGCAAAATAGCAGCATATTTATCTATTACCTGTTATTTATTGGACTCTACAATATTGACTAGTATATCAAGATAGACTATCTAAGCGACATAGACTGACGTGCACCATAGGTAGCCTATAGATATTTCGATAAAAATTGGTTAAAGTAAAATTATACAATTGATAGTGCCAACTGACGCTATCAGATAATGATTAAAACAGTTTATTAAATTATTCATAAGTAAAAGGACGGTATCATGCGCGGAGTCAATAAAGTTATCATCATCGGTAACCTCGGAGCAGATCCTGAGGCACGCCAATTCAGCAATGGCGGTAGCGTAACCAATATCTCGGTTGCGACATCAGAGCAGTGGACAGACAAACAAAGCGGCGAAAAAAGAGAAGCGACAGAGTGGCATCGTATCGCACTTTTTAACCGTCTAGGTGAAATCGCAGCGCAATACCTGCGCAAAGGCAGCAAAGTCTATATCGAAGGTAGTTTACGTACACGTAAATACCAAGACCAAAGTGGTCAAGACCGTTATATTACTGAGATTCGTGCTGAACAAATGCAGATGCTTGATGGTCAAACTGGCGGTGGTCAGGGTGGAGATAGCTTTGGTGGACAAAACCAAGGTCAAAGTGGCGGCTATAATAATCAAGGTGGCCAAAATAACCAGAATAACTTTGGTCAGCAAGCAAATAATCAAATGGCACATCAAGGCGGCTACAACCAACCAGCGGCTCAAGGTGGTCAGAATAGCTTTAACAATCAGGCGCCTGCTCAGCAAAACCAGTTCAATCAACCAGCACAGAAACCTGCACAATCTAAGCCTACAGCAATGCCAGATGGCCCTGTAGATGATGATATTCCCTTTTGAGGATACACCTTAGACTCAATGTTGAAAAAGCCCTGCAACTGCGGGGCTTTTTTAATGCTTGCTATAGTTGATTCAGTTTAAAAGAAAGACAAGGCAACCGATTGCAGATGTATAGGCAATACTTCAAGCGAGGTTAACGCTGTAGCTCTTTTATAGAGGATTAACTATATCCAGAAATATAATTCAGTTGATGCTTTTTAGCATAGTTAAACTAAATTTTTATTAAAGAATTTTTTAATTTATTTAATATGCTCTTAATTTTTAATCGAATAAACTTAAGTTTATTTATTATTGGTTTAACACTATTGGTTTTCACATTAGCTAGTATGCTTACTACCTTCCATACTCTATATTGACCGTTTATACCAAAAAATAATTATGATTAGTGACGTTTGGTTTTAAAAATTGCTATACTAACTTTATATGGCATATAGTTAATATACTGATTTTCTATAAACAAAATAAATTTCGATGAAAATAGCCAAAGTTTTACTTGTTTCTTATTAATAAATCGAAAGCTATTTGGATAATAGATATTTGTATGAAATGGTTAACTTCTTTAAAAAACACCATAGGAACGATATAGTAAGTTACAGAGCTAATGCAAAACTATCTCCAAGATTAGCAGTATTTGAGAGTATAGTGCATTGACTTACTACTCTATTATTTTAACAGTAGGTTTTTGTCGAAATATTATTGTGAAATTCTAGCAGTAGTCAAAGTACTAGAATTTTGTTTTATTATTAGAAAATGCTTTCGAAGCTATAATAGCAATATATAAAGAATAGTGACTTATGTGTTTAGATTTATCTAAAACTAATTTTATTTAAAATGGATACAATGAGCATCTGTTGCTATGTATCTTCTATTTATAATAGATTGTTCGGGCTGTTATTAGAAATTATATACTCTTTAGAGTTAATGATATTTTATACATAGATTTAATGGCCAATGAACGATTTGTTCACTGCATTATTTCACGAAAAACCATACCTCAATAGAGGCCACACTCTTATTTTATAGTTGGATTTATTATGAGCAAAAATAACGCAATTGATTTAGAAAATTTGAACGTGGATGAGTTACGTGCTATCACTGAAAACGCTCAACAACTTATCGCCAAAAAACAACATCAACGTTTGTATGATGCCTATATGCAGTTCGAGCAGATTGCAGAAGATAGCAATGCAACGATCGAAGAGATACTGAAAGCTGGTGAAAAATTAGAGAAAAAACGCAGTATTAAATATCGCAATACTGATGACCATAGTGAAACTTGGACTGGCCGTGGCCGTAAGCCAACGTGGTTAGTCGAAGCGCTAGCAGCAGGTCGTGATATCGAAGATTTTGCTATTTAATTAGCTGTTTTCTTATAAAATTCCTTTCTGTGAACCAGTTTGAAGTTGCTATTTATAATGGTGTATTTACAACCATTTAGCGACAGACATAGCTGCTTTCGAGAAAATAAAAGCCAGTATCTTTTTGCCAAAATAATGGCAGTAAAGATACTGGCTTTTTTTCTGTCATCTATATGCCATTGTTTGTTATGATAATGACGTTTTTGTCCTATATAAGAGTTGTACGACTGTGGCCCAAGTATCTGAGTTTTCTCATAAACGTCCCCGTAAGCTCTGGTGGCTAGTGGGGTTTGTGTTGTTTGCGCTATTTGCTGTGTTGCAAATGCCAGCAGCATGGTTACTTGAGAAATACGCGCCGGATACGCCTTATGTCCAGCATGTATCTGGCAATGTATGGCAAGGTGCTGCTATTTGGCAGTTGCCTATGTCATCAACGTCGCTTACAGGTATGGCAGAATGGTCATGGCAGCCTTGGCAGTTACTCATAGGTAAGCTAGGTGCGGATGTTAATATCCACTCAGCACAGACACGTCTGAATGGGCAAATTAAACTTGGGTTAAACTCATGGCAAGTTGACAACATGAGTGGGAAAATTGCACCTGAGACGCTAGCGAGTGTGGTCAACTGGCAACTGCCAAATACCCCTATTCAAGTAAACAATGTATCGCTAACGCGTCAGGCTGATAAAAATGACGCATCTAGTAGTGAGCCTGCTGAAGACACTGGCGGATTTAGTGCCGCGGATGGTCAATTGACTTGGGTTGGCGGCGAGGTAGGCTATCCTAGTGGTGGCAAAGTTTTTTATATTACGATGCCCGCTCTAAGAGCTGAGCTTAGTACAGAGCAAAAAAACAATAGAGATTTGCTGCATATTAATTTATTGAACAATCAAGATAAGCGTTTGGGAGATCTGTATCTCGACAGCGATAATATGCTCGATGTCAGTTTGACGCAGCGTTTGCTAGAGAATATGCCTGAGTATAAAGGACAAGCCCCTCAAGATACGCCAGTTGTCAGTGTGCGCCAGCCATTGTTAGCTGGTTTGGGGGCGAACTAAATGCTTAATATCGCCGCAAGCCTAAAACCTGTTATCAATACTCTCAATCGCTTTTCAGCTTGGCTATTATTGTTAGCCATTGCTTGGCTATGCTGGACAGCCGCTCGTCTTTTATGGCTACTGCTAGCAGCGCCTTTAGCACCTGCATTACCTTTAGCGCCTCTACAGAGTAATGCCAAATCCACCAACGATTATAGTGGCTTGTTTGCAATCTTTGCTGATCCCGATCCTGTTACCGCAGCCGTGCAACCACCTCCCAACATTGAGCTCAAGGGCGTACTACTAGCCATACCTGAGAGCATGTCTTCCGCCTTATTGAATGTCAATGGCGAAGTCAAAAATTACCGCATCGGTGATGGACTAAAGGACAGTGATTATACGCTCGTGGCTGTTGATTGGAATTCAGTCATCATCGCTGATGCTAACGATAAAGAAACCGTTATTAAAATGCCAGAGGCGATGCCATTAGACCAAAGTGATATGCTAGCAAGCGGAATAAGTAATCAGCGTTTGCCAAACAATAGCATGTTGCCTACAGCGCCCCAGCCAGTACAAAACGCTGTTCCTGAGGCAGAAGGGACAACTGGCGCAGACACTCCAAGTAGTCCACAGTCGGCTATCGAAGAAGCGGTTACGGCCTTGCAAGAAAACCCTGCCAGTTATCTAAGTAGGATGGGGGTGATGGCATCGGGCGAGAGCTACCAAGTCACAGCGGCGATGCCTGCTGGCCTACGTAATCGTTTAGGGCTTGAGCCAGGCGATAAGGTACTAACTGTCAATGGACAGAGCGTGGGTAATAACCCAGCGCAAGATGCTGGTGTACTTCAGCAAGTACAGCAAGCAGGTGAAGCGCAGATAGAGGTTCAACGTGGTGAGCAAGTTATTACGATTCGCCAGCAGTTCTAGCAAGGTAGGTTTTTAGCAAAATTGCTCCCTAAACACTCAGCACATAGTAAGCAATATCACTGTAGGTAATCATCAATATGGTAAGTTTTCAGAATTTTTCAGCCACGCCTTTGTACTGTAGCCTGCAGGGTTTGATGCGCCTGTGTCGTCCACTTTGTCTAGCAGTGCCATTATGGGCTGCTGGTATTGGTCTTGCCAATGCTGAGAGCTGGAAAGTCAATTTGCAAGATGCTGATATCAAAGCTTTTATCAATGAAGTTGCGACCATTACAGATCAAAACTTTGTGCTTGATCCACGTATCAATGGTAATGTCACAGTTATTTCCAACAAAGCCCTGTCCCGTGATGAGATTTATCAGTTATTTCTGAGCGTGATGCAGGTGAATGGTATTGCTGCGATTGAATCGGGAACGACGACAAAACTGGTGCCAGATAATATCGCTAAGCAATCTGGTGTGGCGGTTGATTTACGCGGTGATAGTGTTGGCGAATCGCTCGCCACTCGAGTTATTTATTTGACTAATACCCAAGCTGCAGAAGTATTAGGTGTTATTCGTCCATTGATGCCGCAGTCGGCTCACGCAGCCGCTGTACCTGGTGTCAATGCGCTAGTATTGTCCGATCGAGCAGACAGCCTTAATCAACTGACGGCCCTTATCCGTGATTTAGATAGTAATGTAAATGATAGTTTGCAAGTGATACCACTGCGCCACGTCGATGCCGAACGTATGATGGAGTTGATTAGCGCTTTAGTCTCAAGTGCAGGTAGTGGACAAGCACAAGGTGGCAACAATCAGTTAAAGGTGATTGCTGATACGTCAAGCGATAGACTGTTGGTCAAGGGCAGTCCTGAAATGATTGCTAAAGTCCAAGAAATGGTCAATCAATTGGATACTACGCCGACCAGACGTTTAAGTGGTCTCCGTGTCTTTCGTTTAAAGTATGCTAGTGCTGGTCATATCGCCGATATGTTACGCGGCTTGCTCGCTAATCAATCTATCAATAGTGCTGGCGCGACCTCGACACTAGAATCAGCTTCGCTAAATGATGCAAGTAACACAGGCGCTGCAATTAATAATGCAGCCAGCGATAGCCTAGGTAGCAGTGCGGCCGCTGTGTCGACTAGCAGCACAAGTGGAACAAACACAGGAGTGGGCGGTCGTCCGTTTAGTATTATCGCTGACGAAACTCAAAATGCCGTTATCGTCAATGCCGCACCTGAGCTAATGTTTGAGATTGAAGATGCGGTCAACCAATTAGACAGTCGCCGCGCACAAGTATTGATTCAAGCCGCTATTGTTGAAGTGTCAGGCGATGATGCCACTCAGCTAGGCGTTCAGTGGGCACTAGGTAACGCCAACAGTGGCTATGGAGTAGTCAACTTTAACAATGTGGGGGCCAGCGCTACGACACTTGCGGCGGCTGCTTTAGCAGGGACGAGTACGGCAGGTATTAGCGCTGCAGCCAGCTCTATTGCTGGTGCACTGATAGGCATTGGAGACAGTCGCAAAGACAGTCAGGGCAATACAGAGTTTTATGGCGCTATTCTACAGGCGCTTGACTCATCTACCAGCGCTAATCTATTGTCCATGCCATCGATTTTGACATTGGATAATGAAAAAGCCAGTATCTTGGTTGGTCAAAACGTACCCTTTGTCACGGGCTCTTTTACCACCAGTGGCAATAATTCAAACAACCCATTTCAGACAATTGATCGTCAAGACATTGGTATTAATCTGAATGTCATTCCTCATATTGGTGACAATGGCACAGTACGATTAGAGGTATCGCAAGAAGTCTCGTCAGTGGTACCAGGTAGTACGGGTAATGCCAGTGGGCTAATTACCAATAAAAGCCTTATTAACACGACCATCCTAGCGGATGATCAGCAGACGATTGCCTTGGGTGGACTGATGCGTGACAACACTACTACACGTCAGCAGAAAGTTCCTGGGCTGGGCAATGTTCCTGTTATCGGTAGACTCTTTCGTTCTGACAACGACAGTACCCAAAAGAGTAATTTGATTATCTTTTTACAGCCGACTATTTTACGTGATGGCGGTGCGGTAGCGAGTGTGACTGAACGCAAATTCAATCAAATGCGAGTGTTGCAGTTGGTCATTGATAAAAACGGTACGATTAAGCAATTACCATTGAGCGGCACTGAAGGTTGGAATGGTAATGTCAGTGCAGATTACGAGCTCATGCCGCTAAATCCCCTTATCCCTAAACGTGATCAAGCGCCGAAATCTACCTCGCAAGGTTTTACGAGAGTAGATAGTCCTAATAGCGGTATCACGACCTATCCTCTTAATCGTTAAAATATTAGCTCTATATATAACGGTTAATGTAATTCAACTGGCATAAATTAATGTACGATGTAATAGATACTAGTTACATCGTACATTAGCTTGCGTATTCATAACACAGATAAACATAGCCGCTTTTATATTTAAGTATATTAGTTACTAATAGAATAATGAATTACGCATCTTACTTTCCACCACAGTAAATCAGAAGCTAAAATGACAAACTATAAAAATACGAAAAAATGGCTTTTACTAAGTGTGGCTGCAACTGCGCTATTGCTTATTCCTAGACGCAGTAGTCGAAAGGACAATACGAAGACAGTAAATAATCATAATACCGTATCTAAGGGTAATAATATTGATGATGCTCGTGAGAATGTAGTTAGTAAATAGAAGCTAGTAATTGAAAAATAGAAGCTCAATAATGCGTCTATAGCAATATTCTTATATAAAAATGCTTGTATAGTAAAAATTGCTTAGTGTTTATTACTCAATTCTATGTTCTGAAAAGTCAGTTTTGGAGTTTATTGATGTGTGGCAACAAATCAGCGACCACGGCTGAGAGAACAAACGCTAGAGAAGTTTTAAAAAATGTCTATCCTCTTATAGATACGCATACACATTTTGATGCTCCAGTATTCGACAATGATCGCAGACAACAGGTAGAGCAGGCTTATAGTCAAGGTATCCGTCACTTAGTGCTAGTAGGTTATCTATATGAGTATTTTGATCGAATGTATGATACTCAAGACTTCATCAATGAACTATCGCAATCGTCTGCGACGAAGGCAAACAACCAAGATAAGTGCAATGTTCAAGCCCATATCGCGCTTGGCTTGCATCCTTTTTATATTAAGCAGCATACCGATGACCATTTAATACAACTTGAGCAAATGGTGATAAAGCGTCGTCCATTAGCCATTGGTGAGATTGGATTAGATACCTTTACCGATGCAATGAAGCAGCCTGATGTGTTTGGTCAACAAAAAAGATTCTTTGCGGCGCAGTTGGATATAGCCGTGGCTCATAGTCTGCCAGTGATGCTGCATATTCGTAAGGCACATGCTGAAGCGCTTGCAATATTAAAAGCGCATAAATACGATGCGCATAAATTAGGCGGTATTGCCCATAGCTTTAGCGGTGGTGAGCAAGAGGCAAAGGCTTTTGTGAAATTAGGGTTTAAGCTTGGTGTTACGGGTCAGATAACCAATCCGAATGCTAAAAAACTGCGCCGTGCTATTCAAGTAGCAGTTGAGAGTCATGGCATCGAATGCTTGGTCATTGAAACGGATTGTCCAGATATGACACCTATTATGTGTCAGGTATCGGATGACGCCCATTCACATGATAGAAATATACCAGCCAACCTGCCGTGGGTATTAGCAAGCTTGAGTGAGCTATTAGAAATACCACATGATAAACTTGCTAAGCAATTATGGCAAAATAGCTGTGATGCTCTGAAAGTAGACTGGGCTTATTCAATGTAACTGTGCTATTTATAAGAAAAGCATAGCTGTAATTAGAAGCTAAGAAGTACTAGCCAAATAAATGACAACCAAAATATTTGAAAAGAGAATTTGATCTGTTATGAGTGACACGCGACAATTTGAACAACCAAAATCCGTCGAAGACAGTCTTGGACAAGACGAATCGCGCCAACAAGATGAGCAGTACGATCGTCGTTTTCAAGGTACACGGACACTATATGGTACTTCTGCGGTTGATACTTTTTCGGCAGCTCATGTCTACATTATTGGTGTAGGAGGGGTTGGCTCTTGGGCAGCAGAGGCGTTGGCTCGGACAGCGGTGGGAACGATTACGTTGATTGATTTGGATGTATTGGTTGCTTCTAATGTCAATCGCCAACTGCCTGCATTGGACAGCACATTTGGTCAAAGTAAAATTGAAGCAATGGCAACTCGTATTAGAGAAATTAATCCCACAGTAACGTTAAATTTAGTCGATGATTTTTTGACAGTAGATAATGTCGCCACACTCTTACCAAGTCGTGAAGCAGTCAAATTTGCCAATGCTCAGGGTAAACCGATTGTTATTTTAGACTGTGTAGACGATATGAATGCTAAATTAGCAATCGCTTTACACTGTCGTTTTAATAAACTAAAGTTGGTCTGTGCGGGCGGTGCAGGTGGTAAGATAGATCCAAGTCAGATTAGAGTAAGTGATTTGCGTGACTGTTATCAAGATCCACTACTTGCCAAGTTACGCAACAAGTTACGCCACGAGAAAGGCATTAATAGTGCTTTAAAAGAAAAATTTGGTATCAAATGTGTCTATTCGACAGAGCCGCCAATTGTAGATAAGAGCTGTCAGACAGGTGGTCTACAGTGCGGTGGTTATGGCTCAGCAGTGGTCGTTACGTCAGTGGTGGCGATGATTATGGTGAGTGAAGCATTACAATTATTAATAAGACAGACGAGTCGTAACTAATACGTCTGATATTATTTAACGGAGTTTACCTTGTCTATATCTAACTCACCTCAGCAGAGCTACCCTGTCGCGGTAGATGAAATAGAGCGTATCAATAAGCTCAGAAAGTATCAGGTACTCAATGAAGATGAGGAGCCTGCATTTGATCGGCTAGTTGAACTCGTAAAGCTATTTTTTGATGTGCCTGTGGTTACCATTACTTTTATGGATGAGGAAACCCAATATTTAAAGCCAGCCTGTCAATTCGATAGTGAAGATGAGGCTGTAAGCAAAGGGCCACGTAACACGGCTTTTTGTAACTATACAATATTGTCTGATGATGTATTAATCGTGCTAGACACTTTTAAGGATAGTCGTTTTAGCCAAAGTCCGATGGTCACAGGTGCTCCGTATTTACGATTTTATGTTGGTGCACCTATTATCTTGAATGAAGACAACAAAAGGTATCGTCTAGGCACCTTATGTCTCATGGATACTGAGCCACATCAGAGTTTTAGCAATCAACAAGAAAAGATATTGGCGCAGTTTGCAATGATGGCGGCAGATGCGTTGAAATTACAAGATAAACAACGCGATGCTAAGCGTGCTAATGAGATGAAATCGAGCTTTTTGGCTAATATGAGTCATGAGATTCGTACACCGATGAATGGCATTATCGGTATGGTAGAGATGTTAGGCGATACCGAACTCAGTAGCGAACAGCGTGATTATGTTGATAATATCAAAGTCTCTAATGAACATTTGATGGTCATTATTAATGGGATTTTAGACTTATCGAAGGTTGAGTCTGGAAAAATGACGATTGACTCTATTCCATTGAATTTATCTAGTTTATGCAATGAGGTCGTCAGTTTATTTGCGATTAAGGCACGTCAAAGAGGCGTAACCTTAGAGTATCATTATACTGAAACACTATCACCTTATGTAAACGGCGATCCTGTACGTCTGAAGCAGATTATTGCAAACTTGGTCAATAACGCGATTAAGTTCACGCGTGAAGGTGGTCAAGTAAGTATCGATGTTAAACATATGGACAATTGCTACTGTCCAAATAACATTGACGAAAAATTCGTGAGTACGAGTCAAGAAAAAGAAGCAAGCAAAATAGAATGCGATGAAACTGGTCAGAATATGACTTTGTGTATAGAAGTGAAAGATACGGGTGTTGGTATCAAAGAAGAGTCGTTAGAGGCGATATTTGACGCTTATGACCAAGCGAATAAATTTACTCATCGTATTTATGGTGGTACTGGACTCGGACTGTCTGTTTGTAAGTCTCTAGTCGACTTAATGGGTGGTTACATTCATGTAAATAGTGAAGTAGGGGTTGGTACGACATTTAGTGTTTTATTGCCGTTGACTACTATTGATGAAGATAAGTATGAGACATGGCAAGACTCTAACGATACGACCATGATTGAACCTACGCATGAGCGGTCTGGCCATATCTTGTTGGTCGAGGATGATGCTGTCAATGCGATCATAGCCAAAAAATCATTAACCAGCAGTGGTCATACCGTCACTCATGTTACGGATGGCCAGCAAGCAATTGAGGCTTTCGCTTTATTCCCGGACCGTTATGATGTGATATTGATGGATCATCATATGCCGATTATGGACGGTGTACAGGCAACTATTAAACTGCATGAATTATATGATCCTCAAGCGTTGCCGCCTATTATTGCCCTGACTGCCAATGCAATGGACGGCGAGCGTGAGAAATACCTAAAAGTTGGTATGCAGGACTACTGCACCAAACCTTTTAAGCAAGAGCAGTTAAATGCCTTGGTACAGTATTGGCTGATACAGAAGCAATCATTGGAAGAAGAGTAAATTACTAGATATTAGCATTAGCGCCCTTGATTAGCATTTCGATAAAACTATGATTGATAAATATAAAAAAAGCTTAACCGCCTATATGGTGGTTAAGCTTTTTTCTTGATGATAGAGGTATTAGTAAATATCAACTACCAGTCATGTTTAGAGCGATATTAGTTTACGCGAGTTTGGTAGTCGCCAGTACGCGTATCGACACGTACGACTTCACCTTGTTGCACAAATAATGGTACACGTACAACGGCACCTGTCTCCAATTTAGCAGGTTTACCGCCACCGCCTGAAGTATCGCCGCGTACGCCAGGATCTGTTTCTACAATTTCTAACTCAACGAAGTTGGGCGGCGTGACTGACAGAGGAGCGCCATTAAATAACGTAATGGTACATAGAGCATTGCTGTTTTCTTTTAACCACTTGATTGAGTCACTCATTGCGTTTTTGTCCGCTTGAATCTGCTCAAAGCTCTCAGGATGCATAAAATGCCAAAACTCGCCATCGTTGTATAGATAGTTCATTTCAGTATCCATCACATCAGCAGCTTCTAAGCTGTCACCTGATTTGAAAGTTTGTTCCAGTACTTTGCCACTACGAAGATTGCGCAACTTAACACGGTTAAAGGCTTGACCTTTACCAGGCTTAACAAACTCGTTTTCAAGAATGGCACAAGGGTTGCCATCAAGCATCACTTTTAGACCAGCTTTAAATTCATTAGTAGAAAAACTTGCCACAAGAAACTCCTAGGGGTTGTAAATATAATAGTAAGACATAGGGCTGACTGTACCAAAATTTTCTGTTATGCCAAGTATTTACGGATTAACGAGGATACTTTGATAGGCTAGACACTAAGGGCGTATAATATCGGATTTTGGGCACAGGTAATAGGCTGTCATGATAAACCATTTAATCACACAAAAAAACTGGCAAACGCAATTATCGGAAGCTATTACATCTGTTGATGAGCTATTGAGTGTCCTACAGCTTGAATCAATGCGTGCAGAAGTTTACGTACCTAAGCATTTTGTACTGCGTGTGCCGCGTGGCTTTGTGGCAAAAATGGCTATTGGCGACCGTAATGATCCCTTGCTTAAACAAGTGTTGCCAGATCAGCAAGAGCACATCAACGTCACAGGCTACGTAGCAGATCCGCTAAGCGAAAACACTCAAAACCCTGTGAAAGGCTTGCTCCATAAATATCAGTCGAGAGTGTTGTTAACGATTACGGGTGCGTGCGCTATTCATTGCCGTTACTGCTTTCGCCAGCATTTTGACTATAGTGCCAACATGCCAACTGCCGATGCTAAAGAAAATATCATCAACTATATTAATGCAAATCCTGAGGTCAATGAGGTAATTTTGAGTGGTGGTGACCCACTAAATGTGACTAATCGACGTTTGTTTTCATGGTTAGATACTTTGGAGTATCTTCCGCAGATTACTACGGTTCGATTGCATACGCGCTTGCCATTAGTGATACCTGCACGCTTGGACACTGCATTGCTAGAAAGGCTATCTCAAAGCCGCTGCCATATTGTACTGGTCATTCACTGTAATCATGCCAATGAGCTAGATGCAACAACCGCTGAGTATTTGCAACGTGCGAGAGCAGCTGGAATTACACTATTAAACCAAGCCGTGTTGTTAAAAGGTGTCAACGATACTCTTGACGCGCAAGTGCAGCTCAGTCAGCGTTTGTTTGCTTCTGGCGTGCTACCATATTATTTACATGTGTTGGACAAGGTGGCTGGTGCTGCGCATTTCGATAGTAGTGAGCAAGCAGCGATTGAGCTGTATTGGTCATTGTTAGCATCATTGCCGGGTTATCTCGTTCCTAAGTTGGTCAGAGAATTGCCTAATAGGCCCTTTAAAGTGCCTATTGATATTTACAGCAATAGCTAATGTAGGGCACTATATCAATTTAGGAGAATTAGTAAACAAAGAGCGGCTTTTAAAAAAGATGCGGATAGTATCTTTAGAAACTAAAATCTAGGATTTATGCTTTTTTATAAGTATAAATAGATATATGATTGGAACAGAATATAAACTGTTAGTATGTAATCTAACTAAAAAGCATATAACGTTAAATACAAGACTTTAAAAATGTGCAGGTATTGTCAGAGCGTACTACTAGATTCAGGCTCACAATAAATAGATATCATCACTTTTCTATAGTCGAGCTTAACAAACATTTTTTATGCAATGCGTGTATTTGTACTGTTGCATATTACTGATTGCCTCAGAGTGACTAAGAGAGAGTAAAGATACTGATGATAACGTTATCAATGTTTCAAGAGCATTTGGATTCTACAGAGCTATTACCTCCGCTATCTAATCGCTCAGTAAATGGTCAAGAGCGTTACTTGTTAAAGATGTTGGCAACGCTACCTACGCTTACCCAAGAGCAGCAAACAGAGCATTTAGAGAGTTTACTGACAGTCTTACGTGAATCCAATATGGATGAACAACAGCGTCTTAAATTAATGACAACAGTCATTGATACCTCAGACCGACTGATTGCAGCTTTTAGGCAGCACTACATTTATGAGACAGGCGCGCTTAGTCAGGATCAGATGTCTTATATCGCTCAAATGCAGTCGCTGCATTATTTAATTATCATGGTTTACGACAAAGTCATACGTCGTGAGACGCAGTTGTCAGAAGCCTCCTTAAATAACTCTTCTGGTAAAGGTTGGCAGCGTTTTTTCGGCGCTGAAACTAAACCTGATAGCACGCTTGCTATTGCGATTTATCAATCACTATTAAGATATCAAAAGCTATTAGCAGAAGAAACACTGTGCTATCGAAAGCCATCAGATTACCTGTGGTCTAGAGTCAATCAGTTATATTATCTGGCCCATCAGAAAAAAGTAGCTGATATGGATTTAAGTCTACATACTGTCACGAACCAAACAAACAGTATCCATCAGCTATATTGCCAAATCTGTTTGCATCACTTGTTAAATTTGCGTGCTATGAGGCGCCCGAATATCTTGCTCGTACAGCGTCTATTGCCTGAATGGGCTAAACACATGGTCGCGACAATGGAGCCCGCCACTGAGACAAAAGTTTTTGTTGATCTTCATAGCAGTAATCCGCCAAGCTATCTAACAGTCAACTCTCATATCAACCCATATGAAGATCGTCATGACTGTCTATTTATAGAACTGACACCGATAGTTGAGTATTTTGAGTCACGTAAAAAAGACTTTATCGAGGAAGGTAGCATAGCAGAATATAGTCTGATTAATGCTATTTCGATGACCATCAGCTACCGCTATTTGCAGCCGCTACTTACCTTGCCAACCAAATATACTAGCAAGCAGCAGGCAAAGTTAATCACCAATTTTAATGATATACACTACCATGTAGGTCATTTAAAAACTTTTGCCAATTTGATCGCTATCAAACATTTACGAGAAGAAGACAGGCCTCTATACGATACATTTGATAGTGAGCGTAGCCGCAGTAGCGTTATAAACATTGAGACATTTGGCGACTATGACAGTTCTTCAGCATACCGCACACTGCATTTGTTGCCAAAAGATGGTAAGCCTAATGAGAATGTTGTCGACAAAAACATTCTCAATAAAGAAGGGCTTAACTTAGAACAAACTGACTCTGACGTTTCTTTAACAGCACCGCAGCCTTTACACATCATGAGTCTGATTTTGGTCTATGGCTCTGAAAATACAGACCAACCTAATTGGTCAATAGGGGTGGTACGCTGGTTCAATGTCGACACTAAAAATCCAGAAGTAGAATGGCAGATACTCGGGCATAAAATTGTGGCATGTGGATTACGTTTGGAAGGCAGTAAAACGCGAAGTCATCATTTTGTACCAGCATTTATCCTTGGAAAAGATGAAAAGCTGAACACTACTGGCACGTTGATAGTGCCACCTTCTTATTTTCAAATCGATGATAGAGTCGTCATGCGTATTGGCAATAAACAAACCTCCCTACGATTAGGACGCAGGCTGATGATGACTGATAAGTTTAGTCAATATGAGGTGGCGCAGTTATAGCGCTTAGAGGTACTTAGATGTGACAGGAGTTTCAGGCCATAACGGAGAGTTTATACAGATTGTCGTCAGTAATATAGTAGGCGACAAAGGGTATAAGTTAATCTGCAGTTGGTCTAATTATTGTCTATAATGATAAATATTGTTACTCTGACTTTTATGATATCTCTAACTATAAAATAATTATCATAGTGAAAACTCAGTCTATACTGATAGGATTCATAGAATATTAACGCTAGCATGTTTTATGTGCTAGGTTAGTTTTAGAGAAAGATGTAAAGTAACAAAATAATAGATAAAAATACGTACGACTAAAAGGCTCCTTATGCGCTCTCAATCTCTTTTAAATTTATTGGTGATCAATGACGATCAGCTCTATGCTGAACGTCTTGTGCAGTTATTGAGTCCTTATTATGATAGTGTAAATTTGGGGTTTTTGGACGATAAAGAAGAGCTATTGAAACTTCTGCGCCAACCGTGGGATGTACTGGTATTTGGCAAAGCTTATAATATGAGCTTTACAGATGTGGTAAGCCTTGTACAAGAGCAAAATATCGATCTGCCGATGATTTGCCTGATGAATGAAGATATCGCGACGACTGCTTGTAATGATGAGGGGCTCCCTGCTGTGATTAGTGGCACGATGGTCAAAGCGCTCAAAATGGATCAGGAAATGCCAGTCGTAATGGCCATCTGCCTGCAACATAATAGTTTGCGCAGTCGCCGTGAGCTAAAAACCTTACGTCAAGTGCTTTCTGAAGCAGAACAACGTGCCAATGTGTTGATTAAGAACTCTAAGAGCGCGGTCGCTTATATAGACGAAGGTATCCATATATTTGCTAATGACCCTTATCTTCAGCTATTCGGCTTTAAATCGATGAATGAAGTGGTAGGCGTGCCTATTATTGACCTGATTTCAGGTAGAGACAATGTCCAAGGGTTTAAACAGTTTTTACGTCAGTTTGACAAAGGCAGTCGCCAAGACGTTGAGTTTAATTTTGAAAGTGTACGGACAGATGGTAGTACTTTTGAAGCGAAACTACAATTGGCATCAGCTACGTTAGAAGGCGAGCCAGTTATTCAGATTATTATTCAGCAGAATAGTAACAATAGTGCAGAGGTTGCCAAGCGTTTAGCGGAAGCTGAACGTAAAGATAATTTAACTGGCCTAGATAATCGTCGCGGTTTTGAAGAGCAGATGATAGCAATACATAAGCAGGCGACCCAAGGACTAATGACAGCAGCCCTGCTGTATGTGCAGGTTGATAATGTAGGAAAAATAAGAAGTAGTTTGGGTCTGCAAGGGATAGATGAAACGGTAAAACAAGTTGCCCACACATTAACTGAGCTAGTACCTGATGGACATTTGAGCCGTTTCAGCGATACCGCATTCACGATATTAGTAAAAAATAAGACGACGAGTGATATTGAAGAACTTGCTGCGCATATCGGTTCGTCTATAAAGGGTATGTTTATTGAAGTTGATAAACGTACAACCAATACAACAGTCAGTATTGCTATTGTCAAAATTGAAAAAAATACGGTAGAGCCTGTCATCATATTAGAACGCGCCATGGATGCTATCAGCCAAATCATGGTGGAGACTTCTAATAATGGTGGATCGTACCGTATATATGATCCAAGCGAACATGCCAATAGTGACGATCATGCACTTGCTGAGTCATTAGTGGATGCTATTACTAATAACCGCTTTGATCTATCATTTCAGCCAATATACGACATCAACAACGATCGTAGCGACTTCTTTGAAGTGTATCTGCGGTTACCTTTGTCAGATGCTGACAATACGGTATTGACTCCTGATCAGTTTATGGCGGTGGCTAAAAAACATCAACTGTTAGAAAAGATTGACCGATGGGTGCTTATCAATGCCTGTAAGAAAATCAATGACGTACGTAAAGTGCATCCTGAAGCCAAATTATTAGTACAATTAACCAATGCTTCACTGGTTGATAAGAAACTGCCGATTGTTGCTAGTCAATTGATAAAAGCGGTAGGCGGCGCAGCTGGTGTATTGACACTCCAGTTCAATGAAATAGATATCTCTGATCACTTAACCGTCGCAAAATCTCAATTTTCCGCACTTAACGATGTTAACTGTCAAATAGGTATTAATAATTTTGGCTCTTCTGTCAAATCTATTGAAATTGCCAATTTTGTCCAGCCTGATATGGTACGTTTAGCACGTAGCTATATCCAAGATATTGGTGCAGCAGAGAATTTAGAGACGGTCAAGTCTCTTATCACACGTACTAATGATATCAAGGTCGATGTGCTCATGCCTTATATCGAAGATGCAGCAACGATGTCAGTCGCTTGGAGTGTGGGTGCGCGCTATTTGCAAGGGTATTATTTAGAAGAGCCTAGTAGCACGATAAAGGTAGCGAGTTAAAAGGCCAGTACATCATATCGTTTATATCATGGCGATAATATTCCTCAACCAAAGATTGCTAAAAATGTCCCTTATCAGTAGATATCAAATGAGCAGCCTTTTGGCTGCTGTTCTGTTGCTCACAGCTTGTGAGAAAACACCACCTGACCATCGTGCTCCTGTGACTCTGCCCTTATATACTGACGGCGATGCAGACAACGGCTCGATAATTTATAAAGATGCTTGTGGACAATGTCACCAACGTAATGCGGGTCTGAATAAAAAAGGCCCACAATTAATGAATATATACGGTGCGCCGGCTGCCGAGTTAAAAGACTATACCTACAGCAAAGGGCTAGAAGATTCAGGTTGGGTATGGGATGCAGAGACACTCGATCCATATATTGCAGATGCCCAAAAAGCCATGCCAGACTCCAAAATGCTGTCTGACCCGATGCCAGATGCGAAAGAGCGTGCCGATATCATTGCTTATTTATCTACGCTCCGCGCCGCTGCACAGACTGTTACAGATGATGTAAACTGACTTATCATCGTTATGACCTAAAAAATGAGCCAATAACCTACTATGACCCATGCAGCTAACGATATATCATTATCTACCTCTCATATAACAGCGAATCCGCTCAGCCAGTCCATACCTAGTACGGCTGATTTTCAACGCAACCAGCAGAAAATTGCACAGCTGTTAGCACAATTAAATCAGATTGTATTAGACAAGCCGCAAGCAGTTAGGCTAGCGCTCAGTTGTATATTAGCGGGCGGTCATTTGTTGTTACAGGACTTGCCTGGTATGGGTAAGACGACTTTGGCACAGGGCTTGGCACAGCTGTTAGGTTTGAGCTTTAGCCGAGTGCAATTTACCAATGATATGTTGCCTGCTGATATTTTAGGTATGAGCATCTACGACCAAAGTAAACAGCAATTTGAGTTTCGT
This sequence comes from Psychrobacter sp. 1Y6, assembly GCF_052258385.2. NCBI lineage: Bacteria > Pseudomonadati > Pseudomonadota > Gammaproteobacteria > Moraxellales > Moraxellaceae > Psychrobacter > Psychrobacter sp. 1Y6. The sequence goes on from NZ_JBQQEW020000001.1 coordinate 705,785, forward strand.
CCGGGCCCTGTCTTCACTCAGTTATTACTTGCTGATGAAATCAACCGTTCCAGTCCTAAAACACAGAGTGCGCTACTTGAAGCGATGGAGGAGCGCCAAGTCACACAAGATGGCCAGACTTATCCTTTGCCGCAACCGTTCTTTGTCATTGCCACTCAAAATCCATTGCAACAAGCAGGTGTCTATCCGCTCCCAGAGTCGCAGTTAGACAGATTCTTGTTATGTTTGTCATTGGGTTATCCATCGCCTGCCGCAGAGCGTGAGCTGCTAAAAGGTAAAGACCGTCGCGAGCTACTCAAAGATTTGAATACGATGCTTGATACTGAAGCTGTACTACTGGCTCAGCACGCTGTTAGGCAAGTTTATGTAGCAGATACAGTACTGGATTATTTGCAGAGATTGGTTGCAAAAACTCGTGCAAGCCAAGAGTATCATGGCTTATCGCCTCGCGGCGTGTTGTCACTACAACGTGCTGCCCAAGCGCATGCCTATGTATCGGGATATATGGAAGTGACCCCTGAAGATATCCAAGCGGTGTTTGCTGCGGTTACTGATCATCGCCTCGGTCAGCGCTTTGTACCCGCGCATGTGACTGGTGGACAAGCGACAAAAACCATCGCCCAACGTATCCTAGCAGAAGTGTCAGTCGTTGCTTAGCAGCTAGCAGACTGTTTGACCCTATTGATTAACTGCATCGCTGAAATAGAGTTCTACACGTAGTCAAAGCTATATAACTTAGAGAAAATATCAAAGTCACTCAGTTCACTATTTACGGTATTCTCACCCGCTTTCCTTGTATTCGAATTGTCCTGAATCAACTATATTGTTCTATTCGTGAGTTTGTTTGTCAGTTAGATATAAATACAAGTACTAACAGCATTGTCAATCAGATGGTAATAATAGGGTAGTCATGAGCTTATTGCCAAAGGCTTTAACCGCACCAATAAGATCAGCTCTGAGCCGCTGGTTTGCCGCGCGCGCACCTAAAAGTGATAGTGCTACGCTTAATTTGCGTAATGTCTATATTTTCTTTAGTCGTGAAGGAATGCTATTCGCCGTATTGTTAGTAATTACCTTTATCGCGGGTATTAACTATGGCAACAACTTAGTGCTTGGTTTGTGCTTTTATCTGGTCAGTATTTGGCTAATTAGTTTTCATGTTACTTTTGCTCATATATCTGGTCTGCAAGTGCGTTTACTAGAAGTCACTATGACAGAGGCAGGTGCGCCTGTTTGGGTTACGCTACAATTGAATAGTGACAGTCGCCAGCCAAGGCGTCAGTTGCTATTTGAATTTGAGCAGATAATCAATAAAAAAACCAAAAACGGCACAAACACGCAAAGTTCAGTGCTTATCACGCGATTACAAGGTGAGCAAGTCGTTCGACTGCCTGTCCAGACTTACAACCGTGGTCAACTTGAACTACCGCGGTTAAAAATGAAAACAGTTTATCCTCTAGGTATCATGCGTGCATGGTCTTACGTATACTTTGCGCGTACGGCTTGGGTATATCCAAAACCTGAAGTTTTTGACTGGCAAGCAAAATATGCAATCGCAAGCTTAGAGGATTTACCAACAGGTGGGCAGTATAGACAGGGTCAGGACGACTTTGAGCGATTAGACAACTATATCGAGGGTGAGTCATTGGCCCGAGTCTCTTGGGGGCATGTGGCGCGAGGACAAGGTATGCTGACCAAGCACTTCGCTGATCCGGTCGGTCATGAGCAAACGCTTGATTATGCAGATATGCCAGCTGCACATCACGAGCAAAAACTTGCACAATTGGCTTATGGAGCATTGACGCTGGGTCAGCTAGGTGTGCCGTTTCAAATGCGTTTACCTAGTGATACTCCTGCTACTGCGGAGATGGGTAACGGGGAATCCTTTGCGCAAGCATGCTTGCTAAGGCTTGCGAAAGCACCATGACCAATTCTAAACGCTTATCTTCTGCTGATGTTGATACACTGTCCACAGAGTATTCTGCGGTTGATGCTATAAAAACGGCCAGCTTTGAGCAGTTGGCTTTGGGTCAAAAAGTCTCAATTCGACCTGAGCGAAATGACGCTAAATGGTATCGTAAGTTATTTGCACTGCCAGCTTATTATTGGGTATTAATTGCTCAAGTCGTCGTTGTGTTACCGCATGCCGCACATTTACCATTATGGTTGATAGGATTTGCCGCCGTCAGTATCGCCGCTCAATTGCCTTATATCAAAGCTAAATTCAAAAAACTATCGCACCTAAAGCGTATTTATCAAAGTGTACAAATGCTAGGCTTTCTGCTGGGGCTATTAGGTCTGTGGCTGACCTACAATACAGCATTTGGGCTCGATATGGGTGTGGCATTTTTGGTGCTATGCCTAGTTAGTAAGCTATGGGAGCTGTATAAGTGCCGCGATGCCTATGTGGTGTTGAATTTATCATTGTTCGTGCTTGCGGCATTGTTTTTGATGGACCAAGGTTTACTGACTACTTTAGAAGTGATCGTTGGCGCAGTCATTGTATTGCTAGCATTCATTGCGCTTAATGATGATAGCAATGCTAACGGTGATGGACGCTTGCGTACATTGGGCGTGTTAGGGGTTGGTGCATTGCCATTATTGGTGGTACTATTTTTGTTTTTTCCGAGACTGCCACCGCTGTGGTCCGTACAGCTCTCCGGTCAGCAAGCCGTTACAGGTGTGTCTGATAGCATGTCTCCTGGTGATTTTGCCAATTTAGGGCAGTCAACTGAGCTAGCCTTTCGCGTAGAGTTTGCTGATGAGCGCCCGCCGCAACAGCAGTTGTATTGGCGCGGTTTGGTATTTAGTGATTTCGATGGTGTTACATGGCGTCCGGCTTCCCAAAAGGGTCAATGGTCGTCGAGATTGCAAGCACCTGCATGGATTCAGAATGCCTTTGCTACTGTACCTGATGAATCAAGGGCGGCACCTGTCAATTACAAGGTTATCTTAGAACCTACTCAGCAAAACTGGCTATTTGGTCTTGATTATCCGTTCTCCCAGCAGTCAGATATCAATACTACCTCTGAATTTACCTTATCAAAGGATCAACCTGTTACGCAGCAGCTTCGCTATGATGTATTGCAGTTTGCACAGATGCGTATTGATCCGGTTCTAACAGAGGCATCAAGACGTGAGAACCTTGCTTTGCCCAACGAAGGTAACCCTCAATCGCGCGCGCTTGCTAAGCAGTTATTTGAGCAGTCAGGTTCAGACCCTGTGCGCTACATAGCGGCTATCGAGCAATGGATTAATCGAACAGAGTTTCGCTATACGCTGTCGCCACCACGGCTCAATACCAATCGCATTGACGAATTTTTATTTGAAACCAAAGCAGGGTTCTGTGAGCATTATTCGTCAAGCTTTACCTTTATGCTACGCGCCGCTGGTATTCCTGCACGAGTAGTAGCGGGTTATCAAGGCGGTGAGCCGAGTCGTAATGGTAACGTATGGGAAGTGCGGCAAATGGATGCGCATGCATGGACTGAAGTTTGGCTTGAGGGTCAAGGTTGGGTACGTGTGGATCCGACAGCCTTTGTAGCGCCTGAGCGAGTAGAGCAAGGCATGAATACGATGACCGAGCAGCAAGGGGCAGCTATGTTTGGCAATGGTGCCAGTGCACAGATCAGCTATCAGCAGTATCAAATGCTGCAAACGCTACGCCGATTATCAGACCAAGCGAGCTACTACTGGCAAAAAGACGTAGTCGGCTATGACCAAGACAAACAGGCAGACTCATTATTCAAATGGTTCAATATCAGCTCAATCATGCAGCAAATTATTTGGTTAGCCACCAGTGCGGTTTCCGTTATGGTTGTCTTAGTTTTTGTCATTTGGTATCGCCGCCGCAAACGTTGGCACCCAGCAGACCTACCTCTTGCTCAGCTCTCAAAACGTGTTGCCAAACATGATAAATTATTAGCTCGCAATGATAATGAAGGGCAGCTAGCTTGGTTGGAACGTTTGGCATCAGCTATTGATAGCCGTAAGGATAACAATGCTCACTCTGCTACGAGTCAGCTAACAGATAGTAGCGACCCAATCGTTATTCAGACAAAGCTTATTGAAATTAGACAAAACTATCGTCAGTTACGCTATGGACGACTGAGTACATTTGATGCCAGTCATAGTGAATATCAGAAATTACTCAAACAACTCAAAAAAGATGTGCACGAATTGTTATAGAAATTTTGATGATGACATCATTGAGTTGCTAAGTTATTTTGAGCTGACTACAAGATGGATGAGCGAACCAGTGAATAGGTAAGAAAGGCGGTTATATGGCGATATATGTAGATTTTGTGCAGATAAAATTCAAAGGCCATAAGTGGTGCCATATGCTGGCGGATAGCTTGCAAGAGCTACATGATTTTGCGGCATTTATTGATGTGGATGCGCGTCTATTTCATCGTAATGCCAGCTATCCTCACTATGATATCACGGTTCAAATGCGTGAAATCGCTATAGCGCAAGGTGCTATTCCTGCCGATAGAAAAAAGATTATCGAATGCGCAAAGAAATTAAAAGTAGAGTTGAATGACCAGATAGAACAATCTAGTCATTCTTGATATGAGAGATTTTTAAGTAAATAAGTAATACTTCCGTAGCACATTTCACTTATTTACTCGAATGTATATTTATTCAACTATACCAAACACATTATTTTGCCGTTGCTGCAGTACTGATAGCGTTAAGTGCTTTTGAAATATTAGCAATCTCAGTATCGCAACCTTTGATATTGTGACGTGTCTTGAGGTAGTCAGGGTTGTTGTATGACAGCCATACTTTCTTATCAGCATCTTCGCTAATCAATATTTTTTGCGGCAAATCAATGGCAACAGTTTGCTCACAGTTCATTAATGGCGTACCCGCTTTAGGGTTGCCAAACATAACGACTTGCGTTGGTCTCAATGATAAGTCGGCACTCTGTGCATTTTTCTGATGGTCGACTCGTGCAAATACTTTCATACCCTTGCTTTCGATAACTGAGACCAGCTTGTCTGCGGTATCTTTGACGGAGTGATTGCTCTGTAAAGTTACCAAGCCTTTTTCAGCATTGATAGAGGTTGTGGTGTCTGTCATAGCACCAGTGCTCTTGGTTTTATCCAATAGCGTATCGATACTGGCACAAGAGGAAACGGCCACTGCTAGCGCAGCGGTAGAGACGATTTTAATCATAATTACACCTTTAAGTTATCTGTAGTATGGTCAGTCCTAACTATAATGAGCAACATCGAATATTCATTGTGCGTAATCAGGTTTGTGATTGCAATACGTCTTAACAGAACGTTAAACCAAATGTTCTGCCAAATAATCTACGAGCAGTCTAATCTTTGGTGATAAATGACGGTTATGCGGATAAATGGCCCAAATACTTTCTTCGGGCTCTCTATAGTCATCAAGTAAACTGACCAACTCGCCGGACGCTAAATACTTTTGTACATAATAATCAGGAAGCTGCACGATACCTAGCCCTTTTAGCGCAGCATCGACCAGACTATAGCCGCTGTTATATTGCACTGTACCAGAGACACGCAGGTTCCTTTCTACACTTGCCTGTTGGTTACCATGAGTATCGCTGTTCTCTTTTGTTTTAGTGGTATCTATAAAATGCCAATAATCACGAGTACCTAGTAGGCAATTATGTTGACTTAAATCACTTAAATGGCATGGTATACCGTGTTTTTTTAGATAAGAGGGCGCAGCGCAGACAAAGTTAGTGCGCAGGCTAAGTTTCTTTGCCATCATCGTCGAGTCATGCAATTTGCCAATACGAATGGCCAAATCATAACCCCCTTCAATCAAGTCGATTTTCTGATTACTCAAAAAGGCAGTCACTTCGATATCGTGATACTGCATCATAAAATCATTGATAAGTGGTAATAACTGCTGCTCACCATAAGTAACGGGCGCTGTTAGTTTTATCCTGCCTTGAGGCTTTGATTGTAAGTTGCTTACGGCTTGCTCAGCGGCATCCAAGCCGTCGAGTACACTGCGGCAATGCTGATAGAATACACGTCCTTCTTCAGTCAGTGAGACCTTGCGCGTGGTTCGATATAGCAGCTTTATGTTTAAACGTTTCTCTAACGCGCTGATCTGGCGGCTGACTTGTGCAGTCGAGATACCCAGCTCTTTTGCACCACGCGTAAAGCTCTCGAATTCTGCGACATAGACAAACTCACTAATTCCTTCCCAGCGCATGATTATTACCAATATGTAAAAGATATTTGCAAATATAGCATATTGTTATCCGCTCAGAAATAAATATAATGGTTAGTATCAATGTAAACAGATGGTGTTTTACTGTCATCGATGCTTGCCTATAGTGGGCAGGCAAGATAAGCTCAGTCTATCTTTATTTGTTTTAACTATAGATATAGTAAACGCCAGAAGCCATAAAATACTTTAGCAAGTGACTAGAATGGCTTGCACTTATCGTAAAACTGTTATGTCGTCACCCATAAATAACAATCAATTAAAAAGAGAGATTTTTATGTCAGATAAATTTATTAAATCAAAAGCCGCCATCGCGTGGGGTCCAAAGCAGCCGCTATCTATCGAAGAAGTGGACGTCATGCTACCGCGCAAAGGCGAAGTATTGGTAAAAATCGTCGCCAGTGGTGTCTGTCACACAGATGCTTTTACCTTATCTGGTGAAGACCCAGAAGGCGTGTTCCCTGCGATTTTGGGCCATGAAGGCGGTGGTATCGTTGAACAAGTTGGCGAAGGCGTGACCAGCGTTCAGGTCGGCGATCATGTCATTCCGTTGTACACGGCAGAATGCGGCGTTTGTAAAATGTGCCGCTCAGGTAAAACCAATCTTTGCTCGGCAGTACGCGAGACTCAAGGCAAAGGCTTGATGCCAGATGGCACCACACGCTTTTATAAAGACGGCGAGCCTATCTACCATTATATGGGTTGCTCAACTTTCTCTGAGTACACAGTTTTACCAGAGATTTCTTTGGCTAAAGTCAATAAAGAAGCGCCATTAGAAGAAGTTTGTTTGCTTGGTTGCGGCGTGACTACTGGCATGGGCGCAGTCATGAATACGGCAAAAGTCGAAGAGGGCGCGACTGTTGCTATTTTTGGACTGGGCGGTATCGGACTGTCAGCAGTGATTGGTGCTGCCATGGCAAAAGCCAGCCGTATCATCGCGATTGATATCAATGAAAGCAAGTTTGAGCTAGCCAAAAAGCTAGGGGCAACTGACTGTATCAACCCGAAAGATTATGACAAACCAATTCAAGAAGTGATCGTCGAGCTAACCGATGGCGGTGTTGATTATTCGTTTGAATGTATCGGTAATGTCGATGTTATGCGTTCAGCGCTAGAGTGCTGCCACAAAGGGTGGGGCGAGTCAGTCATCATCGGTGTCGCTGGTGCTGGACAAGAAATCTCAACCCGTCCATTCCAGTTAGTGACTGGTCGAGTCTGGAAGGGTTCCGCATTTGGCGGTGTAAAAGGTCGTACAGAACTACCAGGTTATGTCGAGCGTTATCTAGCGGGCGAGATTCCTTTACAGGATTTTATCACTCATACGATGCCAATAGAAGACGTCAACGAAGCGTTTGACTTGATGCACAAAGGCGAAAGTATCCGTACGGTTGTACACTTCTCAGAGTAATCAAAAAGCCCAGCAACGACGTTATTGTCTTAGAAATGCTTTGTTAAAAATAAAAAGGCTGCTTCAATATTGAGGCAGCCTTTTTTAATGTTATTTGTACATATAGCTTAGTAACTAAAAGTCTCAAGCACTCTTTTTGCTAATGATTTGATCCGCTAATGTCGATAAATCTGATGCCGTCAAATCAGGAACTAGTACATTAGGCGCGTTCAGCATTGCATTATAGGGACGGGTCAAAAATGCACCGCGACAACCTGCTGCCTGCGCACCTATAGTATCCCAGAGGTGACAGGCAACAAGACATAAATCTGATGTGTCAACGGCTAGTGTATCAGCCACCAATTGATAAGTATTGGGCGCTGGCTTGAACTTGCCAACAGTCTCAATACTGAAGTGCTGCTCAAAAAACTGGCTGAGACCCGCTTTTTCTAGTGGTGTTGGAGACGCACTGCTTGCTGAATTGGTCAGTGTGACCAGTCGAAACCCTGCATCGCGCAAACGAGTCAGTGCTGGCGCTGCATCAGGATGGGCAGGTAACGCATTCATTCTTTCTTTGAACTCATTGATATCGGCGTCTGTCAAAGCGACTTGTCTGATGTTAGCAACCATTTGCAATGCACCAACCCCAAGCTCGCCAAAAGGCGTATAGAGGCCGGACAGCGTCATAGTTTGCGAGTACAGTACTAGCTGAGCGAACCATTCTCTGAGCACTCTTTGCTTGCCAAAGACGCGGGTGAATAAAGGCGTTAGCGTGTCGATATCGAGCAATGTTTCATTGACGTCGAACACAATAATCGAGGGAAAGCGTTCAGAAGACATAAAGTATCCTTTTATAGAATGACATTTTTATAACGTCGTATGGTTTACTCAGTCATGTTGGCCAATTGCTCTAAAATACTGATGTAGTTCTCGACCCCTTGGGCACCGCTGACCAGATGACGCTCATTAAAGATAATCGCTGGTACACTTTGGATACCTTGCTGTTGCCAATGCTGCTCTTCTGTTCGCACTTCTTTCGCAAAGAATTGACCTTCCAACACTGCCAATGACTCACTACGATCAAGCCCAGTTTCTGCTGCAATATCGGCAAGCACGTTGATATCGGAAATGTCTCTGTTATTGGTGAAATGCGCAGCAAACAAAGCTTGCTTTAGCTCATGCATGCGGCCTTGCTGATCAGCGAAATGTAGCAACTGATGCAAGTTAAAGGTGTTATGCATACGTGTGTCATCATTGAAATTAAACTCAAAGCCAACTTCCTGTCCAGCTTCAGTCATTCTGACTCGGCTAGCATCTGATTCTTGTTTAGTAGAGCCGTACTTCTCGATAATGTGCTCGCGTAGGTTTTGCCCTTCGCTTGGCATGTTTGGGTTTAGCTCAAACGGATGCCAGTGGATAGTGTGGGCAGTATTGGTTTGCTCAAGTGCTGCTGCCAATTGACGATAACCGATAACGCACCAAGGGCAGACGACATCTGAGACGATATCTATTCGGAGTGGTTTTTCTGATGTGCTCATATTTCCTCACGGGTATTATTATGTATGTTTTGTTTGGGATGTATAGATAGTGGCATATCAGTTGGAATCAAGCAGATATACCTAGTTACTGGGTAGTAAGTCAGTTCATACTAAGAGAATGACTAAGTGATTACAATGTAGTCTGCGCAGTCGGCGTCGCCAATTCGGTAGCGTAATTGTAACCATTACTAATAAGAAAGTAGGCGTTTTTGCAACACACTGACTCAGTCATAACAAAACCTACGAATACTTAACCAAGCAGGCATGGTCATAAAATAGCTTTTTATTTAAAGTGGCTTCGTTAAATGATAATCGAAGAAGAAAAATTCTAAGCAAAAATAAAAAATTAATATCAATAATGGAGCCATAGATGAAAAATATCACTGAAGCAATGAACTGGCGCTACAGCACAAAAGAGTTTGATACCAATAAGAAAATCTCAGCAGAAGATTTCCAAAGTCTAAAGGATATTTTGCGCCTCAGTCCTTCGAGTACCAATATCCAGCCTTGGCATTTTGTTATTGCTGACGATGAAGCTGGTAAAGCCCGAATTGCTAAAGGCACTGAGGGCATGTATGAGTTCAACGATGCCAAAGTAAAAAGTGCCTCGCACGTCATTGTATTCTGTAGCCGTGTCTATGCAGATGATGAATTTTTGGATGACATATTAGAAAAAGAAGATGCAGATGGTCGTTTTGCAGAGCCAAAATTTAAAGAGCAAATGCATCAGACGCGTAAAATGTTTTTGGACATTCGTCGTTATGAGCAAAAAGACGAGCCACATTGGTTGATAGAGCAATTGTATCTCAATATGGGCGCTTTGCTACTAGGGGCTGCAACTTTGGGTATTGATGCGGTGCCGATGGAAGGGGCGGATTTGAAAGCACTTGATGAAGAGTTTGATTTACGTAGCAAGGGATACACCGCTGTGGCAGTCGTATCACTTGGTTATCGTAGTAAAGATGACTTTAACGCTGAGCTGCCAAAATCACGCTTTGATGAAGAAGCGATTATTACGAAAGCCTAGCCAGTTATTAGCTAAGAAAAGAACGGATTTAATAGACATATCTACTAAATACTATACGTAAAAAGTCTATTTAAGAGCCTCATAAACTGACCGTTTACGAGGCTTTTTTTTAGGGATTTCCTTTGAAATAACGTTAAAAACTGATGATAAATCACATACCATCTATTAGCAGCGCTAACATTTCGATACTCTCGTAGATTAGAAACTACACTGGAACCCCTACAAAGTAAAAACAAAACAACTGTTTCCATACGTCATAATAAATTTATTAACGTTGTCATTTTGAAGCGTATTTCACCATTCCATTATATTCATCTGCCAGCGAGAAGCCAGCATGTCTACTTTGACCTTAACAATCAATAAGCAAGATTATCAGCTTGAAAATCTTGACGCTCGTACGACACTGCTCGATGTCTGTCGTCAGCACCTACAAATTACTGGTCCCAAAAAAGGCTGCGACCACGGTCAATGCGGGGCATGTACCATGCTCATCAATGGACGACGGGTTAACTCTTGTCTGACACTCGCCGTTATGCATGATGGTGATGACATCACAACGATCGAAGGCATTGGGATGCCAGAGTCACTATCGGCATTGCAGCAAGCGTTTAAAGACAATGATGCTTTTCAGTGCGGGTATTGCACGCCAGGTCAGATTTGCTCAGCGACCGCATTGATAGAAGAAGTAAAGCAAAATTGGCCAAGCCATGTCAGCACCGACTTAAAAAATCCTGATGGTCGCCTTGTACAAGAAATTGCTGAGCGCATGAGCGGTAACATCTGCCGCTGCTCAGCTTATCCAAATATTATCAAAGCCATTTCACAAGTGCTTGAAAATCAAATTTCAGAGAGTCAGGTTTTAGAGTCTAGTACTCAAACAACAGACAATACAGTGCAAAACTCAAGCGTGACAGGCATCTGGTCACCGCCACCGAGCGAGGCGCAACTTGGTAAGACCTCATCGAATAACAAGACAGCAACTGCTACAACAGGAGGCCGCTCATGAAACGCTTTGAATATAGCCGTGCTGATGCACCAGAGCAAGCGGCGATATCTGCCAGTACTGAGGATGCGTCTTTTATCGCAGGTGGTACCAACTTATTAGACTTGATGAAATTGGAGATTGAGACACCAATTAAACTGGTCGATATTACCCGTCTAGAGTTAGAAAAGGTCGAAACCACTACCGATGGTGGTTTGCGTATCGGTACGCTTGTGACCAATAGTGATTTGGCAGCGCATCCTGAGGTTATTGCCAATTATCCAGTATTATCCCGAGCGATTTTGGCAGGAGCGACTGGTCAGTTGCGTAATAAAGCAACGACTGGCGGTAATTTCTTGCAGCGCACACGTTGTTATTATTTTTATCAGACAGACAGCGCCTGCAACAAGCGTGAACCGGGCACAGGTTGTCCAGCTATCAATGGCGAGAACCGTACGCTAGCTATTTTAGGCACGAGCGATGCCTGTATCGCTCAGCATCCATCTGACATGGCAGTAGCAATGCGCTTGTTGGATGCCACTATCGAGACAGTTAAGGCGGACGGCTCGACTCGTACTATCAATGTAAAAGACTTTTATTGCTTACCAAAAGATACGCCGCATATCGAAAACGTATTGGAAGCAGGTGAGCTGATTACTCACGTTGTATTACCTGCACCTGTCAAAGGTATGCATACTTATGACAAAGTGCGAGATCGCGCCTCATATGCGTTTGCGCTCGTGTCCTGTGCCGCAGTGATAGACGCTGATGATAACGGTAATCTAAAGACGGTACGATTGGCATTTGGTGGTATCGGTACTGAGCCATGGCGTAATGAAGAAGTTGAGGCGCTATTAACAGATACCGATGGCAATACTGATGTCATCACGCAAGCTGCCGATCTGTTATTGAATGATGCCAAAGGTAATGGTCAAAACGACTTTAAGATACCGTTGACGCGTCGCCTACTAAAACAAGTCATTCAGCGCGCACTAGCGGGCGAGGGAGCATAATCATGTCATTATTTGAATCAATCACTCAGTCAGAACCGACCAAAAAAATGACCATGGATGAGCCTGTTGAGTCTTTGTTTAGCACAACAGCGAGCAAACTGGTCGGTAAGCCAATTAACCGTGTTGACGGCTCGCTGAAAGTTAGTGGTCAAGCGCCTTATAGTGCCGAAATTCATTTGGATAATAAAGCGTACGGTGTCTTGGTCGGTGCGACCATTGCCAAAGGACAAGTCGAAAATATCGATAGCAGTTCTTTGGACGGCATTCCTAATATTATCAAGGTCGTGACAGATCCTAAGCACTTCTTGCGTAATTCTCAGCAAGGTGGATTAAAAAAAGCGCCAAAGCAGGGAGCGACTGAGATTTTTTATCATGGTCAACCTATCGCTGTTGTAATCGCTGAAACCTTTGAAGCAGCAACAGAAGGGGCAAATGCGCTTAAAGTCACTTATAAAGATGAGACTGACCAAGCGGCATTAAATTTTACTAAAGAATTGTCTAACGCCCATGAAGTTGATGAGAAAAAAGGTTCTGACAAAAATTATGTCCAAGGCGATCCTGAGCAAGGATTGGCTGATGCTGAAGTAACACTTGATCGCTTTTATCATACGCCAAGTCAAAACAGCTCGGCGATGGAGCCACATGCAACATTGGCACATTGGGAAGGGGATAAGCTCGTTCTTTATACGGCAAATCAAATGCTTGCGTCTTGTAAGCAGCAAGTCATGGATGCGCTAAACTTAAACAAAGATCAAGTTCAGCTAATTGCACACTATGTTGGTGGTGGGTTTGGTAGTAAGCTCGGTATTGCGCCTGAATCTATTGCCGCTGCTATTGCGTCAAAAGATCTTGGTCGACCAGTATTGATTACTATGACCCGTCCACAGGTGATGGAGGCAACGGTCAGACGCTCAAACACTCGTCAGCGCATTGCAATTGGCTGCGATAAAAATGGCGTTATCGATACGTTGATTCACGATACCATTTCTAGCAATTTGCCAGACGAAGCGTTCTTTGAACCAACTGCCTTGTCTACGCACTATCTATACAGTGGTAAAAACCGCCGTGTAAATTATGAAATGGTCGACATGAACCAAGTATTGTCAGGCTCGATGCGCGCACCTGGCGAAGCGGTCGGTATGATTGCTGTTGAATGTGCAATGGATGAATTGGCTGCGCAATTGGACCTTGATCCTATAGAGCTGCGCCGCCGTAATGAACCCGAAAAAGACCCTAGTAAAGACATTCCGTTTTCGACGCGTCAGCTGATTGCCTGTATGGAGCAAGGTGCTGAGCAGTTTGGGTGGAGTCAGCGCAACGCAAAGCCTGCTAGTCAATTAGAAGGCGACTGGTGGATAGGAACGGGCATGGCTGCAGCCGCACGTGGTAATCAGTTACAGTCTTCTGAAGCGCGCGCAACGTTGCAAATCGATAAGTCAAAAGCGCTTGGTGTCAAAGCAGTTATCGAGACAGATATGACGGATATCGGTACAGGGTCTTATACAGTGTTTTCTCAGGTAGCAGCAGATTTATTAGGACTACCTATCGACCATATCGAGATGAAACTAGGTGATAGTGCCTTACCACCTGCATCAGGTTCAGGAGGTAGTTGGGGCGCAGCAAGTGCAGGTAGTGGTGTCTACCTCGCTTGTGAGCAGCTCCGTGAGATGCTAGCAGCAAAAGTCGGCCTGTATCCTGATACGATTCAGCTAGATAATGGTCAAATTAAGCAAGTAGGCAAGCACGATTTAACAGCGGTAGAGGCAGCCAAAGAGAACGGTCAAGCGTTTGCTGATAGCACTATTGATAAAATATCTGAAACCACAGGAGTCTCATTTTCAGAGAATGTATTAGAAGAACAGACAGCATCAGAAAAATATGATTTTGACAATACAAAATCATATGCGCTTGCTGACGTGGTCGCAGGCTATGAGGAGCAAAAAGTCAGTGCCAAAGGTCAGATAAAGCCAGGTAAAAATGGTAAGAAGTATCGTCAGTCCTCTTTTGGTGCGAACTTTGCTGAAGTAGCCGTGCATAAAGTCACTGGTGAGATCCGAGTAAAACGCATGACAGGCGCATTTGCCGCAGGTCGTATTCTTAACCATAAAACAGCGACTTCGCAATGCTATGGTGGCATGGTGTTTGGTATTGGTTCAGCATTGATGGAAGAGGTCATCCACGATAAACGTGATGGTCGCCTATGTAACCATGACCTCGCTGAATATCATGTGCCAGTCAATGCTGATGTACCACAGTTAGATGTGATATTGGTCGAAGAGGATGATCCTTATACCAACCCGATGCATATCAAAGGTATTGGTGAGACGGCTATTGCCGGTGCTGCCGCTGCGATTGCTAACGCTGTCTACAATGCCGTCGGCGTACGTGTTTATGATTTTCCGATTACTCTCGACAAATTGCTTTACGAGATGCCAGAGTAATTTTTTAAGCCATATGTACGACAGTAACCCGCTTAATGAGCGGGTTTTTATAACTCAATCAGCAGTATATTTCGTCATTATCAAGAAAATAACTACCAAATAAGAGGCGTTATGAATCAGGTCGCTGACATTCTTAATCTGGCAATCAAAGCTAAGCAACAAGGTATTGACGCTGTATTGGCAACGGTTGTACGTACTGAAGGCTCAGCATATCGCCGTGCTGGCGCGATGATGCTTATCTGTGAGGATGGTCGCTCAGTTGGGATGATTAGTGGTGGCTGCTTGGAGCCGCATATTATCAAACGTGCCTTTTGGCTTACTCGTAACGGTGCCAATGTGCAAGTTTATCAGACAGGTGATGACATTCAATATGCTGACGATGGCCAAGCGCAAGCAGGCGTGAAGCGAACTAAGTCTGATATATATGATGAATCGGATAATGGTTTAAATGAAGCGGACTTTGATGAGCTAAATTTCGGATTGGGCTGTAATGGGCGAGTGCATGTATTATTTGAGCGACTAACGACAGCAACGTCATTGTTAGAGACCATCCGTAATGTTCGACGTACTCAGCAGCCGATTACTGTAGCGACTTTAATTCGTGCTAACGATTATCAGCACCAAGATTCTATATCGCAAAACAGTGATAATTTGCGAACTGGGATGCGGATTAATTTAGATGAATACCACAGTTTGGGAAGCGTTTCTGCACAAGGGAAAACAGCTCTTCCAAGCATAGTTGCCAATACTGTAGAAGAATTAGCAGAATATAAGCTGTCTGATAAAAATGCCGAATATGTGATGGTGGAAAACGGCAAGGTAACAACAGAGTGGCTTGTACAACGCCTGCAACCACAGTTGCGTCTATTGATTTGCGGGGCAGGTAACGATGTGATGCCACTGGTGACCATGGCTAAACTACAAGATTGGCATGTGACGGTCGTAGACAGTCGCGCGCAATATGCAACTCGTATGAGGTTTCCTCAAGCAGACGTTGTGATGTCGCTATCTTTAGATGACAGTGAGGCTTTGCTTAAGCTTAGTAACAACGCAGCAATCGCTCTGATGTCACACAGCTTGAGTCAAGATCGCGCGCGCCTAGCAATACTTCTCAAGCATTCAAACAATTATAAATACTTAGGACAATTAGGGCCGCGCTATCGTACCGAACGCTTGATTAATGAAATCAGCATGAATCTTAGCAATCCTGCTATGTTAGAAGCTGGTATTCATAAATTACATTATCCGATTGGTTATAAGCTGGGTGGAGATGGACCTGAAGCACTTGCACTTGGCATCATGGCAGAGATTAATGCGGTCATGTACAATCAAGACGCTCCAGTAAATAGTTCACATAGTAATCTCTCAAATATCACAGCGGTGAGTAGTGATACAGATGCCAATATTGTCCAGAGTGGCATATGAGTAAGCGTGTATTTACAGAAGGTACTGAACATACAGAAGGTACTGAACATACAGAAGGTACGGAACAGCAGAGCCAAAACCATGCGGTCATCATCTTAGCAAGTGGCCTCAGTCAGCGTCTTGGTCAACCTAAGCAGCTACTCGTTAAGAATGGCGAGCCATTAGTTACTTATATGACTCGATTGGCAATAACGACCAATCCGCAAGTTATTGTCATTGTCATTCCTGATAATCATCGTTTGATTGCTAGTATGATGACAGAGTTGGCTAATCAATATCCAACGGTTCAAATAGTGGTGAATCCACAAGCTGATACTGGTATGGCGCACAGTTTACGTTTGGGTATTGGAAAAGTTGCTGCTCTTGAATCGACTTCAATCGATCGAGTGCTCATCATGGGAGTAGATCAAGTATTATTAGATGAGCCACATATAACGGCTTTGCTAGCGGGCGAGCAGCCAGTAGTAGCCAGTCGCTATCACAGTTGGCAACGTTTAAAAAAACATCAAAATCTGGATGAAACGGTAACTGATATCATAGGTCTGCCTTTAGCAATTAACTATAAACTGCTTAGACAGTGGCAGTCAGAATTGATAGGAGATAAAGGGCTTCGTCACCTCATTAGAGGGTTGCCCACTGATCAAGTAGGTGAGGTCGATAATGACCAACTCAGCTACGATATTGATACGCCCGAGCAGCTAGCATTTGCCAAACAAAAAGGCTGGCTTGATAGCTAACCTGATTAATTTAATTTATTTGAACAGTATTCATTTTGAACAACGAAATGCGAGAGAATAAAATTATAAATATGATAGAAACCGAACGACTGTACCTTAGACAATGGCAAGCGAGCGACTTTGCGCCATTCGCTGAGATGAATGCTAACCCTAAAGTAATGGAATACTTTCCTAAGCTATTAACTACTTCGATGAGTAATACTATCGCCAAAAAATGCCAGTCGCTGATTGAGGATAATGGTTGGGGTTTTTGGGCGGTGAGTCTAAAAGAGACAGATACTTTTATCGGTATGGTTGGGTTAAATCATGCGCATGCCGATATGCCGTTTTCTCCTGCTGTCGAGATTGCTTGGCGATTGCATAATGATTATTGGGGATTAGGGTATGCGACAGAGGCTGCCCGAGCATCTCTGAATTTTGCCTTTGTTGAGCTAGGGATTGAGGAAGTAGTTTCATTTACAGCAGTCATTAATAAGCGCTCACAACTGGTTATGGAGCGCCTTGGTATGACCAATACACAGAAGGATTTTTTTCACCCTTTGCTTGAGTCTAATCATCGGCTCGCTGAGCATGTGCTGTACAAAATCACACGAGAGCAGTGGTAGCTTGCTTAAGTAGTTATTTACGTAGTCAAACTAACTGGATTTTATATGCCAAAACTGATATATAATTATCGATTTATGTATACAGATTGAGAGCGTTATGGAAAATATTATACTAGAAATTGATGACGGTGTAACAAGTTTAGTTACATTAGCCAATAAGGTACAAAATGCACTTGGCAACGAACCAGTGTCTAGTGATGTTAGACATGCTATAAAAATGTTTAGTAGTTCTCATAAAAATTATACGACTGCTGTAAAAGAAAATAGTGCTAACCAGGTAGCTGAAGCTGCGCAAGCAATTTGTCTTTGGAGTACGTTACTTGCCAATGCAGTTTCTTCATCGGAAAACCAAGAAATCAGCTCACTTAGAAATGAGCTAGGAGTAAATGCTAAAAAGCTTAAAAAACTAATAGAAAACTCAGCTTTATCGACTTTCCCTTTAGCAGATAATGATCGTCTAGATATTGCAAATGATATGCAAGATTTTCAATCGTCAAAGAAGGAGATGAAAAAAGTATCTCAGAATCAAAGCACTCATTACGAACATATTAAAAATATTTTGACTGAAAGTGAAAAAAAGACTGTCAGTTTAAAGCAAGATATCGAATCATTAGAAGATATTTATAATAAAAAAATTGGTTCTATATCAACAGAGTATCAAGAGCAGCTAAAAGCTATTCATGATAAGAACGATCAGTTAGATATTCTTCTAGGTAATGCCGCAAGCAGAGTAATTGTTACTGAGTATGCTGATAGTGCAGATCAAGAAAAAATAGCTGCTGATTGGTTGAGAGGAGGATCGCTTTTTTGTATGGTGCTCATCGTTGTTGTAGCAGGCTATTCTTTCATAGAGTCGATGCAACAAAGCTTTGATCTATCTAATTCGCTTTTACGATTGGCATTAGTGTTCTTATTATCTGTTCCAGCTGCTTACTTAGCACGTGAATCTACTAAGCATCGTCAGCAACAATACACTCATCTTCAAACATCATTAGACTTGAAGGCTATTAATCCATATATAGCATCATTGCCCGATGAAGAGCAACATAAAATAAAATCAGAAATTGCTCAAAGAATATTTGCTCCTAAAGACTTTCAATCTATCAGTAATGAATCTTATCCCATCAACTCTCAAGAAGTTATCATGGCACTTATTTCAAAGTTTGGAAACGATAAAGACAAACAGCCAGATTAATTGCCTCGCGAAAACGTCAGAATATGCCCTTTAAATGGCAAATCTAGATAAGTAGTATTTTCAGGTTTTACATGCTTACTACTAAAGCCAAACTCAGTCATCTTATTGGTTAGCTTGTTTTTACGACCGCGACCAGGATCGACCACGATGACCTCGCAAGTCGGCATAGCATGACGGTCAATGAACTCGGCTAATATGTCAATGTGCTGGTCTTCATAGAGTAGGTCACTACCGATAATCATATCAAACTTACCAAGATGGCTATTGTCCTCTGCCCAATCTAAACGCTCAAAATTAATCTCTTTGTTATTATTCAGCGTGGTATTCCTATCAAGGAAATACTCAACCGTTGGATGATAGTCAGTCGCTGTAATGTCCGCATGTCTATGATTCAGTAGCAGACTAGAGAGCGCCATACCGCAGCCAACTTCCAAAATACGTTTGCCTGCAATATCGTAATCGAGCATATGATTGGCCAGCACCAAGCTTGACGGCCATATCACCCCAAACATCGGCCAAGAAGCAGAGCAAATGCCCAGATTCAACGCTTCGTTATCAGGGTCGCTAAATTGTTGGTTGTCACGCAAAGTGCAAATATGAATGTCGGTATTGCCAATTTCAATCGTTTGATAACGCACGCGCACAGTGGTCAGCGAAGTCATAAACTGTCCTAAAAAATAAGCAAGAATGCAAGGTTTGGCAAGGGTTGCCGATTTCGGTAGGGTACAACGTTGAAAAAGATAATTAAAATGTTGGAAGCTGTATAGATGTTTGAATGATTAGAGATTTGTGGCAACTTAAGTTGTGGCAAGAAAATACCTAAGTGTATGAGAAGAGTATGACCTAAATTCTGACAAGTTATTGTTAATTCTGAGAGTATTGTTATTGCTGCATAGAGTTAGCCGATATCAAAGAGTGATACAGATAAAAATGGTACGAAAAATTTCATATAAGCATAAGTAGTGTGCTTGGCTATAATTGAGCGCACTGCTTATGCTCGCGTAAAAGATTGAGCTTAAGCATCAAATCAGACGATACAGTGGAATCAACTAAGCTAATTAAATCAGTTAAGAAATCTCAATCCAGACGTTTTAAGGGCCCATACTAACTCTACAAAGGCACGACTGTTGGTCAGAGGTTCACCATCGATGATGAGGACGTAGCCTGCGTTATCTATCCATAAAAATACAAAGCTGGTCTCAGGAATGAGTAGGTCGACCTGCTGAAAAAACGAGATGGCTTGGCTTTCTACCGCCCACCCACGTTGCTTTTGGCGAAGCATAAAGCCTGAAAAATCAGCGGCGGCGACACTGAGCATGTCCGCTTCTTCTTGACTATAGCCCACTCGTGCCAAACAAAACCCTTCATCAGAGCCGATCGCGGCACGGCGTTTACCAGATAAGCTCGCCACGACATAAGGCAAAAACTGGTCCAATGGTAAGTTAGGCGCTGGTAAAAACAGCGACAGCTTTTCAATCCAACCTTGTTCGATAAAGCCTTGTAGCCATTGTTCAGAATAACGCTGAAGCCAGTCAGCAGCGAGCAGTGTCTGATCATAAGACAGCAAATCCTGTAATGCCAACTGCTCATCAGTTGGTTCGTTCTGTGAAAACGCCTCAAAAATACCAGCTGGCGTCAGGGTAAGATAGGTTTTATCAGCATTTAAGTAAGAGGACATAGTAACTACCATTATGATAAAAGTGATTAATAGGTGACAAATTAGGCTTTCATATCGTTGAGTTCAAATAATTTCGATATAAGGAAACCGAGCGTAAGTTATACATTAATATGCTTAGCGAGGATGACGATGTAGCGGATTTATATGGATTTGACTATAGTTTGATCGAGATGTTGTTGGCAGTTGTCCCAACGTGCATCGAACTGCCAATCACTTCTACCCAAGCGAAACCATACCAGCGAAAATGCGAGACGATCATTGCGCGCAGTACAATGGGCAAAAAACTCATTTTCGATTTGCTCGATCGTACCCCAGTCTTTGTCCTCACGCGCTTGCATCAGCTCAGTGGTGATATCTTTAGCAATTTCTCGGGCATCGTCGCTGCTGATACGTA
Organism: Psychrobacter sp. 1Y6; assembly: GCF_052258385.2. Taxonomy (NCBI): domain Bacteria; kingdom Pseudomonadati; phylum Pseudomonadota; class Gammaproteobacteria; order Moraxellales; family Moraxellaceae; genus Psychrobacter; species Psychrobacter sp. 1Y6. Next base: position 726,426 of record NZ_JBQQEW020000001.1, read on the forward strand.
GTCGTTGCTTTTGCTCATTGAGAGAAGGGGATATCAGCACACTCCAACGAGTGGCCAACATACTATTGCGCTGGATGTATCTTTTTTTATCAATACACTCGCGAAAGCCTTGCTGGACATGAGGATACAAACGATCTTTGATACGAGTAAACAGATTGTTTACATCGTATGGGATATCAAACCAGCACCCATAAAAAAAGTCAGCCATTGCACCCTGTAGCGGCTCTTTCTCCGTCAATAACAAAGCTGCATTGATACGCTGCTCATGAAAGTGACGGTTATTGGGTGCCAGAAATACTTTACGAGAGTAAAACCGAAATACTCGGTGCGCGACTCTTTCATTTTCTTTGATCAGGTCTGAATCAGACATAATAATACCCTCCTGTCATCGCTATTATTACGACGGTGCTTGCTTCAGTGATAATGATGTCATACGACAAACGATGACTTCATCTCGCAAAATAGCGCTTGATATCAATACAATGATTGAGCGATTAGTCCAATAACGTTTGCATCAAATCAATCATAAACTCGGCATCTTCTTCGCTCATTGGCTCAAATCCTTGAGGCATGCCAAGCTCAGCCAATGCTTCTTTACCATCTGCATCGTTATGCAAATTGAGGATGGCTTCTAGAAAGATTTGCGCATCGGGAAAGTCTTCTTTAACAAGGAGTACATGACTGATATCAGCCAAGTCACTTTCGATAAGTACCGATAGCTGAGTCTTGGTCAAGCGTGAAAAGCTATGAAAAATCTCTGCCAAAAAGAACGCGACATGGGCTTCACCTTTGATGACTTTGCGGGCAGCCGCTTGATAGGTCTCGGTCACATCCCAGTTGAGATCAGAGGCGTCTATATCGACGGCTTCTAGCAATCGCAAACCAATCAGTTTGACATCTCGGTTGTCAGCCATCGCGACATTAGCCCCTGCTTGAATGTCTTCCAAACGGCTGATAGTGCTATTGGCAGCGGCTGCAATGATCATCTCGTCAGATTTACCGATAGGTCGCGCAATGGCTCGATAGCCTTGCTCTCGGATGAGAGTGGCTGCATCAAAAGGGTTGGCGTAAATAATTTGAATGTCACCAGCATCAATGACCTGCTCTTGCTCAGCGTGAGAGGCAGGAATATTGAGATGCATGTTTAAGTTGGCACGTTTTTGAATCAAGGTGTTGAACATGTGCCAGCCTGCAAAGCGATCAGGCGAAAAATCAGGGGCGATTAACATATTGTGTGTCGTCATGACTTAGCCTTCCTCATCTTGTTTCATTTGGGCATATTGAGTCATCGCCGCTTCAATTTTGCTGCGTGATGGTTTGCGTCGTACCGAGGTGTAGCCGACGGTTTCGCCGCGACGCACGTTAGGCACCACAGTGGCATAGACCCAATAATGACTTCCGTCTTTGCATAAATTTTTGACATAGCCATGCCATTTTTGTCCAGACTCAGCCGTACTCCATAAGTCTTTATAGGCGGCTTTTGGCATATCAGGATGACGCAAAATATAGTGCTGTTGGCCAATTAGTTCATCTACATGATAGCCACTGATTTCGACAAAGGCGTCGTTGACGTGAGTGATGATACCGTCGAGATTGGTACGCGAGACAATCAGCTTACCGTCTGGGTAGGGGCGCTCTATACCAGTATCATAGACAGTCCGTGACGTGCCATCATGATAAGTCATCGTGATTTGCTCAGCAGGCATATCGGGTTTGTGTGCATCAGGGATTGGAGAACCCATGGTCATCTCCTTCGTTGATCGTTATATCGTCAATCCTCTATAAATTGGATACGGTGTCAGCCTTGCTTAGCCTACTACTTGTAGTACTTTCACTCGGTTTTCTTATATTCAAATTATATTGAACCAACTATGTTTATAGTAATTAAAAGCTAATAAATTCGATAAGCAGTCGCTAATCAAATGAGCTTTGCCAACGCTTCTGAGGCGCGCTTAATATCTAGGAATATCAAGCCAAGCTTGGCATTGGGTTTTGCCATGATGGTGAGTACTGCTTCATCGCCTGATGAGGTCATGATCACATAGCCTTTTTCGCCTTGAATCATAATGCGATCAATACTACCGCGTGCCAACTCGCGTCCTGCACGATCACCCAATGATAATAATGCTGCTGACATAGCACCCACGCGATCTTCATCCACGCCGGTTGGTAGAGCTGAAGCAATCATAAGACCATCGTTAGAGATTAGGGCAGATGCTTCAACATCTGCTGATGAACTGTTTAAGTCTTCCAATATCTGCTGAAATGAATCTGTACGCATATCGCTTTCTCTGTACTGGTGATTGGTTTTTTATTTATGAGCTAATGAAGTTAGTCAAAAATAACCCTGTTTAAAAAAGGGTATTATAAATCCTTACTAATAATATTGATATACATTTGCCCAATTAAAAGTAAATTTTTTGGACTTTTGTGCCTTTTGTCATCAAATCATTACCCTTTATCTTTATTTTTTGAGGAAAACGGTGGTTTTTTATTATGCCTAGTCGATGAGCGGTTGAAGACCTAGCAAGATCCTTGGTATTTTTTTTGAATAGAAATATTCTTTGTAACTATAGATTAATGTCCACCATTGCTATCAAACGGAGCCGCTGAAATTTAGCTAACAAAAATCGCTTATAGATTCTTATGATGAAGATATTTACTAGACTTATAAGTCTCAAAAATGATATACAGTCATGAGGGGATAAATGTTGACACTTCTAAATACATTATAAAAATACAAATTGAGTCAGCTTTTTTGATCCTATCAGTCTCTATACATAATCTTGTATAGGGGCGATTTCAGTTTTACATCAACGTTTATAGTCCTTTCGTTTACTCAATATGTTGTAGCGTCGATGTAAATAATTACTATCACCAGTTTTATCCTAAGGAAGAAATACATGAGCATCAGTGAAGCCATCCAAAAAGTCGAAGCACGTTATGCCCATCAGCCTGAATTCATTCAAGCAGTAAAAGAGGTGGCAATTACGATTCAACCTTTATACGATGCGCATCCTGAATATAGTACGTTAAAGGTATTCGAGCGTTTGGTAGAGCCTGATCGGGTATTTGGCTTTCGTATCAATTGGGAAGATGATCAAGGCGTGGTACAAGTCAATCGTGGTTGGCGTGTGCAGTTTTGCAATGCTCTAGGCCCTTATAAAGGCGGTCTCAGATTCCATCCTACCGTCAATCAATCCGTATTAAAGTTCTTAGGCTTTGAGCAGATTTTTAAAAATGCCCTAACTGGCTTACCGATTGGCGGCGGTAAAGGTGGGTCAGATTTCGATCCTAAAGGTAAAACAGACAGCGAGATACGTCGTTTTTGCTATGCCTTTATGCGTGAGCTACATCATTACGTGAGCAAAGACATGGATGTGCCTGCTGGTGACATCGGCGTCGGTGGTCGAGAAGTTAGCTATATGTTTGCGATGTATAAGAATTTGACGCGTGAATCAACAGGGGTTATCACTGGCAAAGGCGTGGGCTTTGGTGGCAGCTTGATGCGTACAGAGGCGACTGGCTACGGTGCAGTCTACTTCTTAGAAAACATGCTCATCGCTCAGAACGATACGCTTCAAGGCAAAAGGGTGCTGATATCAGGGGCGGGTAATGTGTCATTGCATGCTGCCGAAAAAGTGAATGCGCTAGGTGGTATGGCAATAACTGTCTCTGATTCACAAGGGACGTTGCATGATGAAAATGGCCTCAATCAAGAAAAAATTGATTGGCTCAAAAAACAAAAGCAGCAAAACAAGCCTTTAGCAGAGTATATTGATGTTTATGGTGGCGAGTGGCTTGCCAAACAGAAACCGTGGCAGTTTGAAGCTGATATTGCGATTCCATGCGCTACTCAAAATGAAGTCAATGAAGCTGATGCCAAATTATTGGTCGAAAATGGCGTGAAGTATGTGGTGGAGGGCGCTAATATGCCGCTCACTGCGGAAGCAATTGATTGTATCCGTTTGCACCGTGTTCATTATGCACCTGGTAAAGCTGCTAATGCGGGCGGGGTAGCAGTATCTGCGCTTGAAATGTCGCAAAACTCTGTCCGTCAGTATCAAACCTTTGAACAAGTCGATGAGCGTCTAAAAGGTATTATGAAAGATATCCACGACAGTGCTGCGAACGCTTCAGCAGAGTATGGTCAAACTGACAATGGTTATATCGACTATATGGCTGGTGCCAATATGGTTGGTTTCAAACGTGTAGCTGATGCGTTGGTCGCTTTTGGTATTTTGAACTAGTCTTACTTATAAGGGTTAAACATGCTCTAGGGCGTGTCTTCATTTCAAAAATGGTGATAAAAATGAGATAAATTGCCGTTAAACAAGAAAAATAGCGCAGATAATATCGGGATATTAACCAGCTGTTTGACGATGTTTGGCAAGATTTAGCCATTTTTAGCCCATTTAGATGACTATCGAGTGAATTGAAGACACGCCCTAGTAGTTGGTTCATACGGACAAATAGCAAAGCCCCAGTCACTGAATGATTGGGGCTTTTTTAATTGAGATAAACAAAGGTAGGTTGATTATATTGTGTCGCGCCATTTACCTTGAACCACAATGCCTTGGATAGGGTTTAGTCCCATCTGATAGGGCAAGTCAGCAGGACGGGCGATATCCCATAGTGCCAAATCAGCATCACAGCCCACTTCTATTTTACCTTTATTCGGTAGTCCTAAAGCTTGTGCTGCGTGAACAGTAACTCCTGCCAAAACCTCTTCAGTGGTTAAGTAAAATAGCGTACAGCCCATATTCATCGCCAACAACAGCGATGTTAACGGTGAGGTGCCAGGATTACAGTCGGTTGAAATTGCCATGGGAACTTGATGTTTGCGTAGTGCGTCAATCGGCGGCAACTTGGTGTCACGTAGCGTATAAAACGCCCCTGGCAATATCACGGCAACGGTATTGCTAGCGGCCATTTTTTTGATGTCTTCTTCTGACAAGTGCTCTAGATGATCGCTCGATAGTCCTTTATATTCAGCAACTAAGGCACTACCACCTATATCAGACAGCTGCTCAGAGTGCAGTTTGACTGGTAGATTTAATGAGCGAGCTACTTCAAACACTCGTCTGATTTGCTCTGTGCTAAAGGCGATGTTTTCACAGAAACCGTCGACCGCATCGACTAAGCCTTCTGAGTGTAGAATGGGTAGCCACTCGCAGACTTGCTCAATATAGTCATCTGCACGATTTTTATACTCAGGTAGCAAGGCATGAGCCGCCAAATACGTGGTACTTACATGGATGTCGTATTTTTCTCCTAGCTGACGAGCGACCGTGAGCATTTTGCGTTCAGTGTCCAAGTCCAAGCCATAACCTGACTTGATTTCGATACTGGTGACACCTTCTTTCATAAGTGCGATTAAGCGTTTTTCACTTTGGGCAAATAGCGATTCAATACTGGCGGCGCGGGTAGCACTGACCGTCGCGACAATACCGCCGCCTTGTGCAGCAATATCTTGATAACTAACGCCCTGCAATCGCGCTTCGAACTCATTGCTGCGGTTGCCGCCATAGACAATATGCGTATGACAGTCGATAAGCCCTGGAGTTATCCATTTACCATCTACATCTGTGATTTGGCTATCTTGATATTTAGGCAGATGAGTATCGATTTGGTCATGTGCCCCAATCCAAGCGATTTTGCCACTTTTGATACCAATAGCCGCGTTCTCTAACTGACCGTATGGGATATTATTAGCATCTGAATTATCGTAAATATCGAAACCATAGTTCGCTGAAAACGTCGCAATGTTGGCATTGATAATGAGTTGATCAAACGATGTCATAGTAGATTCGTCGAGCGTCTGCTCTTTAAAATTTTCTGATTCATTCATAATAGGCTCCTAATTATTGGGAGGCGAGTGATCTTTTGTCTTAAGATCTTTGTTTGTAAGACCTAGGCGCTAAGTAAGTGCTGCTCTACAATAGTGGCCAGTAAGCGAGCAGCGACTTTGCAGCTACGACTGTCAATATCAAAGGTAGGGTTAATCTCAGCAATGTCTGCCATTTTTACTTTGCCTGATGCCATGATGGTTTTGACCATACGCTCAACGAAACCCAGCTCAATACCAAAGGCGGCAGGTGCGCTTACACCTGGAACGACACTGGCAGGTAAGCAGTCCATGTCGATGGTTAGATATATTATATCGACCTGATCTACAAAGCTTTTGACACGCTCAGAAAGTATATTCCAAGGCTGATAATGACAGTCTTCATCACTGATAACCTGTACGCCCAATTGCTCGGCACGATCAAAGAGCGCTGCCGTATTAGAAAAGCGACTGACGCCAATACAGCAATAATGAAAGGGCTGACCATGTGCGTCAAGATGCTCGGCAATCTGGCGAAATGGTGTGCCAGAGGTCGCCACATTAGACTGACGAATATCAAGATGAGCATCGAAATTAATAATTCCGATAGTAGGCGCTGTGTTTGTGCTGATAGTTGCTTCGCTTGTATTTTCTAAAGCCTGCCATAATCCCAAAAAGCTACCATAAGCGATGGCATGACCGCCACCAAGCCCGATGGGTAATCCACCTTGCTTAATGATAGTACTCACTTCATCAGCATATTTGATCTGAGCTTGCTCAAGGGTGCTCTCGGCAAAGCCATCATTATCATCACAATGAACGTCGCCAACATCACCCAATAAGGCTGATAATTGACCATCAAAACGTTGTTGCAAATCAGCGATGACTGGCAGCGTAGCAAAAGCTCGACGAATCAATGGTGGAGCAGCTCTAGCACCTACGCGGCCTTGATTACGTCTGACGCCTTGATCACAGGCAAAGCCAATTAGCCCAATATTTTGATCCTCATAAGGCTGAGTAAGCTGATACCAATAGCGGGCACGCGTAGTCTCAAATGGCTCTGCACGACCTGTCCACTCGGTCATATCAGCAGGTGTATGGCTAATGGGTGTGGTATTCGGTGCTGCTGTTCTCGCTATGCTCATCGCTGCTCTCCGCTTATTGATCTTTATTTAGACTCGTACCAATCGCTGCGTAGTGACTGCCAATGTTCAGCAAGCGTACCGTCTAGTACTAGCTGTTTGGCTGCTTCGATATCAGGGGCGAGGTAGCGATCTTTATCATAGAAAGTCACTTGCTCACGTAGTTTTTGATGCACGACTGTCAACGGCTCTGAGGTGTCTAGTCCGAGATGAAAGTCGATACCTTGACCAGCAGCTAATAGCTCAATACCAATAATGGTGGCAGTGTTTTGTGCCATTTCGTATAGGCGGCGTGCGCAATAGGTGGCCATAGATACATGATCTTCTTGGTTGGCAGAAGTCGGGATACTATCGACACTGCCTGGATGGGCGATAGATTTATTCTCTGAAGCCAGTGCTGCCGCGGTCACATGAGCAATCATAAATCCTGAGTTTACCCCAGCATTATCAACCAAGAATGGCGGTAAGCCACCTGATAGCGTCGCATCGATTAGCAAAGCGACACGGCGCTCAGACATAGAGCCAATCTCAGCGATTGCTAAGGCTAAAATATCAGCGGCAAAAGCGACTGGCTCAGCATGGAAGTTACCACCTGATATAGCAACTGGCCCATCTTCGTTATTAAAGATAAGTGGGTTGTCAGTTACGGCATTGGATTCGATGAGTAGCGTTTTTCCTGCTTGGTTGATGATATCAAGACAGGCACCCATGACTTGCGGTTGGCAGCGTAGGCAGTAAGGGTCTTGAACTCTATCGTCTTGCTCACCGTCATGTGAGGCACGAATAGCACTGCCTTTGATTAGCTGACGGTGTGCTTTGGCGATTTCGATTTGACCATGATGGCCACGTACTTCGTGAATACGCGCATCAAATGGTGAGTCCGAGCCTTTTGCTGCATCAATTGACAGTGAGCCGACGATGGTAGCGGTCTCAAGCAAATCACGCGCTAAGAAATAACCACGTAATGCCAGTGCAGTTGATACTTGTGTACCGTTGATAAGTGCAAGGCCTTCTTTGGCTGCAAGAGTAATAGGCTCAAGTCCATGCTGTGCTAGGGCGTCAGCAGCAAGCACTTTTTTACCAGCAACAAACACATCACCTTCACCCATCATCGCAAGCGTCATATGTGATAATGGCGCTAAGTCACCAGAGGCACCAACTGATCCTTTGGCTGGGATATTGGGTGTGATTTGGTTGTTGATTAAGGCCAGTAAACTATCTACCACCTCGCGGCGTACACCAGAGACACCTTGCGCCAGACTGGCGACTTTCATCACCATAATCAGTCGTACCACGCCTGCAGGGAGAGCTTCACCCGTGCCCACTGAGTGAGAAACGATCAGGTTACGCTGAAGTAGCTCAAGCTGATCATCACTGATACGTGTCTTAGCAAGTAGGCCAAAACCAGTATTGATACCATAAGCGCTTTTGTCTCGTGCAATGATGGTACGCACATCTTCGTGCGAGGCATCTATCGCCTCATAAGCACTCTCAGGTAGTGTCAATATGACAGGCTGCTCGTAGATATCACGTAGCATTTCAAAGCTAAGCTGGCGAGGATGTAGGGTTAGTTGTTTGATATTGCTCATATAGGTAGTCCTAGTATTGTAAGTCATATAGTCATTCCACTATAAAAGTATTACAGCGTTAACCTCGCTTGAAGTATCACATATACATCTACACTCGGTTGCCTTGTACTACTTTTAAATTGAATCGACTATATGGGTTATATTATTTTTGTTTAGGGCGTGTCCTCATTTTAAAAATGGTGATAAAAATGAGATAAATTGCCGTCAAACAAGGAAAATAGTGCAGATAATATCGAGATATTGACCAACTATTTGACGATTTTTGGCAAAATTTAGTTGTTTTTAGCCCATTTAGAGGACACTCGTTTGAATTGAGGACACGCCCTAGTATCTTTATTAAAATGAAGTTGTTGAAAGGTTTTTGATCAACGAAATATCTATTATTGAGTTTGAGTTTTTTAGCCAATCCAGTTGAAGTACATAGCCAGATGTCCGAAAGCCGCAGCCAATAAAATACTAAGTACCACGCGCTCGAACCAAATGATGACCATTTTGCCAACAGAGACTGGAATCTCGGTTGCAAGCACACACGGAATCATGGCTGAGAAGAACAGCACGCTGCTGATGGAGATGACCCCTGCGACATAGCGTGTCAGAATATCTGCCTCACTTAGTAGTAATGCTGGCAAGAACATCTCAGCCAATCCCGCTGACATGCCTTTGGCAGCGACTAGCGGTTCTGGTAGGCCGCCAAGCCATGTAAAGGGATAGAGAAGCAAGCCCAACGCATCGAATACGGGCGTATATTTTGCTAATAGTAATCCTGTTAAGCCGACCGCGATGATAGATGGCACAATGGCGGCTGCCATCGTCAGGCCATCACGAAAGTTAGACCACAAGATTTGTTTGAGGTCAGTGGCACGGCGCGAAGTGGATAATCCCAAGTCAAATGCTGCAGCTAGCCGTGTACGACCTTTATGATCTAAAGCGGGACGTTCGACATGATCATCAAAGAGACTGATAGGCGGAATACGAGCAGTAATCGCAGTAACAATAAAGGTAATTACTAGCGTAGACCAGAAGAACATATTCCAGAACTCTATCAGACCAAGCGTTTTGGCAACAATAACCATAAACGCCGCTGATACAGTCGAAAACCCAGTCGCAATGATAATGGCTTCACGCGCTGAATATTGCTTTTGCAAGTACACACGATTGGTGATGAGTAAGCCAATGGAGTAGCTGCCGACAAAGGAAGCAACAGCATCAATCGCTGATGAACCTGGGGTTTTCCAAACAGGTTTCATAATCGGCTGCATGAGCACACCAACCATTTCTAGTAAGCCAAAACCAACCAAGAATGCTAATATCAACGCCCCAAGCGGTACAATCATACCGACTGGTAAGGCCAGTTTTTCAAACAGAAAAGGCAGCATGTCCTTTTCCATCATAAAGGCAGGCGCTACGTCAGCCACATACATCACTGCCAGTATCAGACCAATAATTTTAAAAGTAGTCATAATCATATGGGTGATATTTTTGCGCCATGAGCCGTCGATAAATGGTTTACTCACGCCATAGAGCATGAGTAAAAACAATAGCGTAACGGACAAAGTATGCTGCTGAGTCACCAGATAGGTCGCACCATGATCGAACAAAATCGTGCTTTTCTCGCCAATGGTAAATGGCACAAAAAACATCACCAAACCGATCGCACTGAATACGATCAGCTGTATTAATGCAATAGGGGTTGATAGTAGTTTTTTCGATGATGTCGTTATACTTTCATCGTTCAGACTAGATGTCGTATTTTGCTCAATCATATTATCCTCCTTGATAAGACGCCGATTATGTCCTTATACCCAGCTACGGCGTATAAAGACAAGGAACAAACTATTTGATCATTGGCAGATTTAGACCATAGTCTTTCGCTGTTTTAATCGCCAGCTCATAACCTGCATCTGCATGGCGCATAACGCCTGAGCCGCAGTCATTGACCAGTACTCGCGATAAGCGTTTGGCTGCAGCGTCCGTACCGTCTGCGACGATGACCATACCTGAGTGCTGCGAGTAGCCCATGCCAACACCGCCGCCATGATGTAGTGATACCCACGTCGCGCCGCCTGCCACGTTCAGCATGCCGTTCAATAGTGCCCAATCAGATACCGCGTCTGAGCCGTCTTTCATACTCTCTGTTTCACGGTTTGGACTGGCGACAGAACCCGTGTCTAAGTGATCACGACCAATAACGATTGGGCCTTTTAGTTCACCGTTTTTGACCATTTCATTGAATGCCAAACCTGCTTTGTCACGCTCACCAAGCCCCAACCAACAGATACGAGCAGGCAAGCCTTGGAACTGAATACGCTCCTTTGCCATATCTAACCAGCGATGGATATGTTTGTTTTCAGGGAATAGCTCTTTAATTTTCTGATCAGTCTTATAGATATCTTCTGGATCGCCTGATAACGCTACCCAGCGGAATGGGCCTTTACCTTGGCAAAATAGCGGACGAATATATGCAGGGACAAAACCTGGGAAGTTAAAGGCATCTTTAACCCCTTCATCAAAAGCGACCTGACGGATGTTATTACCGTAATCAGTCGCTGGAATGTCCATTGCTTGCAAGTCTAAAATCGCTTGGACGTGTACGGCACAAGACAGAGCGGCTGCTTTAGTGAGGGCGGCATGTTGCTCTGGATCTTCTTGAGCAGCTTTCCATTCTTCGACCGTCCAACCGCTTGGTAGATAGCCATTGATCAAGTCATGCGCTGAGGTTTGATCGGTGACTAAGTCAGGCTTCATGCCACCAGCATTAGCACGCTTGACCATTTCAGGTAAGATGTCTGCGGCATTACCAAGTAGGGCGATAGAGACAGCTTCGCCAGCGTCCGTATGTTGTTTGATTAACTCATAAGCATGGTCAAGGTCGTCTGCTTGCTTATCGACATAACCCGTACGCAAACGGAAATCAATACTAGACTGCTGACACTCGATGTTTAACGAAGTTGCTCCTGCAAAGGTAGCAGCTAATGGCTGCGCGCCGCCCATACCGCCAAGACCAGCGGTCAAAATCCAACGACCCGCCCAGCTGCCATCATAGTGCTGACGACCCGCTTCTACAAAAGTCTCATAAGTACCTTGGACGATGCCTTGCGTACCGATATAAATCCAGCTACCAGCGGTCATTTGGCCATACATCATTAAGTCTTTGCGATCGAGCTCGTTGAAGTGCTCCCACGTTGCCCAGCGCGGCACAAGGTTTGAATTGGCGATTAAGACGCGCGGGGCATTTTCATGCGTTTGAAACACGCCGACGGGTTTGCCAGACTGCACCAATAATGTCTCGTCATCTTCTAATTCTTTTAGCGACTCTAGGATTCGATCGTAGCTTTCCCAGTTACGGGCTGCGCGTCCGATACCACCATAGACGACTAGACTTTTTGGGTTTTCCGCCACATCAGGATGCAGGTTGTTTTGCAGCATACGATAAGGGGCTTCGGTCAGCCAGCTTTTGCAATGTAGCGTAGAGCCAGTAGGCGCAGCGATATTACGGCTCTCATCGCGTCGAGTAGGTTTTTTGCTATTGCTATCAGTAGTCATGGTCAAATCCTTGTGAAATCTTTTAAGTCGATTGGGCAATTAAAGTGAGTGGTTTACGATCAGTCTAAGAGTGCACTTAACTGCTTGCTAAAGTGGCTAGATTATCGATACTATCGTAAAGTTGTATATACAAATTATCAAAGATACTTTTTTCATGCAAGGTTTTTTTTTCGTGAGCTGATTGTTTCTGTCATTCACTCAGCCGATTTAGATAACTATCGAGTGAGTTGAAAAATGCCCTAGTTAATACTGAACGCTCAGACATTTTGACTAAGGCTTGCACAGTGGTCTCGTGATATTATGTGGTTATTCCTATTAGCAAAACTGACGGTCAAAGGCGGATATGACAAAGACGATTCCGGCGTATCAACGCATAAAAAACGCCATACTAGACAATATTCATTCTGGTAAGTGGCAAGCAGGCAACGCGATTTCGACAGAAATGGCATTGGCTGAAGAGTTTGGTGTGTCACGAATGACGGTCAACCGTGCGCTAAAAGAGCTGAGCGAGGAGCGGGTGTTAGAGCGTCGACAAGGGTCGGGCACGTTTGTCGCGCAGCAGCAGTTCAATCATACGTTTGTTGAGGTACGCAACATCGCTGAGGATTTAAAGTCGGCCAATCGCGACTATGAGGCACAGGTCGTGAGTAAGCGTGCTATTACGGCTGATATGCTCGATAATGAATTGCGTCGTAAGTTTGGTATTAATGAAGAGTCTGTGCCTGCTAATACAAGCGCTCAGACAGATGCTAGTGATGAAGCTGTCCTGTATGAAGTAAAAATTATTCACTTTGCCGATGGTCAGCCCATACAGTTTGAAGAACGCTGGGTCGATGCCAAAAAAGTGCCGAAGTTTATCGATCAGGACTTTAGTGTGGTCAATACCAGTGATTACTTAATTGCCAAAAGTCCTCTAGAGAGTGGCAGCTATACTATCAGAGCATTGGCGGCCCCTGATGAAATAGCTGAATTTTTGCAAATTGCGCCGCAGTCACCAACGCTTGTGCTGCGTCGGCAGACCTATTCAGCTGGCCAAGTCGTTACCTTTGTAAAAATGTGGCATGCGGGTGATCGCTATCAGTTCTCAGGCGAGTTGTAGCAGATATAGTCAAGCCTATATCAATCTGCTACATCCTCATCCTCGCTAAGCATACTCATGTATAACTTGCACTCGGTTTCCTTGTGTCGAAATTATATTGAACTGACTATACCTTACGTATGCTCACTGATTTTGTACGTTTTTTTGTCCAAAGTGAGATACTATATCCATAAGCTGCTATTTAATAAGATAGCAATTGGCGCTAATTAAACTCGTCAGAATATTTGAACAACCGTTAAAAATTAAAATATAATATAGAAACAGTATTGAAAAATAGCCCAAATAGCCTCAAATCGGGCAACCAAAGCCGAATATCATAGAGGAGCTTATATTGTTCTTCTGTGTCGGCTTGTCCTATTTATTAGTACCATATATTTTATTAGCATTATGTGTTTTTACTTTATTCATTCACTCTTATAAGGACGTCTTATGAAACGTCGTACTCTTTTAGCCCTTGCCGCCAGCACTATGTTCCTTGCCGCTTGTGGTCAATCTACTACCAACGAAGCCGATACCAGTGCAACTGACAGCGCTGCAACAGGCGGTTCTGATTTACTACAACGTATCAACAACGGCGGCACCATCAACGTCGGTACAGAGGGTACTTATCCTCCGTTCACGTACCATGATGAGAGCGGCAAACTAACGGGTTATGATGTTGAAGTAACGCGTGCAGTCGCGGATAAACTGGGCGTAGACGTTGAGTTTAAAGAAACTCAATGGGATGCGATGTTGGCTGGTTTGGATTCAAAACGCTTTGATATGGTGGCTAACCAAGTCAGTTTGACCACGCCTGAGCGTAAAGCAAAGTATGACAAAGCAATGGCTTATAGCTGGTCAGGTGCGGTCGTATTGGCACCTACTGATGACAACCGTTATAGCTCGTGGGAAGGTCTAAAAGGCCTACGTACTGCGCAATCACTTAGCAGTAACTACGGTGAGTTGGCAGAGCGTTATGGTGCAGAGATCGTTCCTGTCGACGGTATGGCGCAAGCGATTCAATTAGTGAAGCAGGACCGTGCTGATTTTACGATGAATGACAATCTGGCGGTATTGGATTATCTCAAAAAATTCCCAGATTCTGATCTTGAGATTAAACTGACTGCACCTGCTAGTGAGTTACGTGGTTCAGGCCTAGTGCTTATCAAAGGTGATGATGAAGTCGTAGCAAAACTGGATGAAGCAATGGCTGAATTGGCGGCTGAAGGTACGCTAACTAAGCTTAGCGAACAGTTCTTTGGTGCTGATATAAGTCAACAAAAATAATGTCAGTTTCTATCATGTCAGCTTCTGTAATGTCTACATCATGGTTCGCGGACTTATTGGCAGTACTGCCATTTATGAGTCCTGATCGAGCGCAGATTGTCATCTCGTCGTTTTGGCCAATGCTCAAAGGCGGTATCTATTATTCGATACCGCTGGCGTTGATCTCATTTGCGATTGGTATGGCCATTGCACTGACAGTGGCATTGATTCGTATCATTCCGCGTGCCACTTGGTTCCATGAAATCATCTATCGGCTCGCTCGTGTCTATGTGTCCGCCATTCGCGGTACACCGATGCTGGTTCAGCTGTTTATTATTTTTTATGGTCTGCCAAGTGTCGGGGTGAAGCTCGATCCTTTTCCCTCAGCGATTATTGCGTTTTCACTGAACATCGGTGCTTATGCATCGGAGACAGTGCGTGCCTCGATTTTGTCGATACCAAAAGGGCAGTGGGAAGCAGGCTCGACGGTTGGCTTGACGTATCTACAGACTTTTCGTCATGTGATTTTACCGCAGGCACTTCGAGTGTCGGTGCCGCCGTTATCCAATACCTTTATTAGTCTGGTAAAAGATACCTCACTTGCTTCACTGGTACTGGTCACTGAGCTGTTCAAACAAGCGCAGATTATCACAGCTCGTAACTATGAGTTTATGTTGGTCTATACCGAAGCCGCGATTATCTACTGGGGTATTTGTCTGTTCTTGACCTTTATCCAAGGCAAGCTTGAAACTCGGCTAGACCGTTATGTAGCAAAATAAGCTACGTAGTAAAATAAATTATGGCTCAATAGACACGCCCTAGCACAACAGGAATTTTTATGATCAAAGTCACTAATATTCATAAAGCCTTTGGTGGCAATCAGGTGTTAAAAGGCATCGACTTGACCATTAACAAAGGCAAAGTGGTCGTAATATTAGGACCTTCAGGATCGGGTAAAACCACCTTTTTGCGTTGTTTAAATGCGCTAGAGATTCCTGATCAAGGTGTGATTGCTTTTGATGACGATAGCTTGAGCGTCGACTTTGCGACTAAGCCAAGCAAAAAAACGCTACTAGCCTTACAGCGTAAGTCAGGTATGGTGTTTCAGTCTTATAACTTGTTTCCCCATAAGACAGCCATTGAAAACTTGATGCTTGGGCCTACAGTGGTACAAGGGCAGAGTAAAGCACAAGCCCGTGAGCAGGCATTGGTACTGCTTGAGAAAGTTGGACTGTCGGACAAAGCAGATCTCTATCCATTCCAGCTATCTGGTGGTCAGCAGCAGCGTATTGGTATTGCCCGTGCGCTGGCTATTGAGCCATCGCTCTTACTGTTTGATGAGCCAACCTCTGCGCTTGATCCAGAGTTGGTACAGGATGTGCTTGAGACGATGAAACAGCTCGTCTCTGAAGGTTGGACGATGGTCGTAGTGACTCACGAAATCAACTTTGCTCGTGACGTTGCTGATCATGTTGTACTGATTGAAGACGGTCATGTCGTCGAAGAAGGCAGTGCCAAGCAGCTATTTGAAGACTCAAAGCATCCTCGTACGCAGGCATTTTTGCAACGTATTGAGCAGTAAAAACGTTTGTTTTTGCGTAAGTAATCAAACAAAAAAGCCCCAATCATGATGCTATGGTTGGGGCTTTTTTTATCGAAATAAATGGGACGTATTTTAGGGTCTGTTGAACATTCAAATGTGGTGCTGGCAGTCACTATTTTTTAGACAATATGCAGTGAAATTTTTGACACCTAGTCATTCTAGGTTAAATAATTTCGCCATATATTGGCAGAAAATAGTACTGCCCTGAAAGGCTGATGCTAAAATCACCCCAAACGTTGTTGCAATCCTAGTTAAGGTCTCGACATTATCGTCGGCTTGCGCCTAATTTAGTGCAATTTTAGCAATCAGCAGCCCTAATATTTGAATGTTCAACAGACCCTAACTGAATAGACAGTAATACTATATTTTTTGTCGTTGTTTTAACCAGCGAGGTACGCGAGTGGCGGTACCATTTAACACAGCATTTAATAAAGCCGCCAGCAAAATAAGCGCCACGCCCAGATATTGAATCCAAGACAAAGATTGATGCAGTAACAGCATCGCGAGCGCAATCGCAGTCAATGGCTCGAAAATCGTAAATACCGATGCACGAGTGGCGGGCAGCTTTTCCAATGCCTTCATATATAGCCCAAATGGCACGACGGTTCCCAGCAGTGACAATCCTAAAACATAGCCCCAAGTCATTAAGGGCAGATCTAGTAGCTGACCATAAGTGTTATAGGTCTCAGGCAGGAGCAGTAGTACGCCAGCACTAATGATAATGGAAGTGAAAAATACCAGAGGGGCAGGGTGAGCGTAATGCATCGCGCGCTTGCCCAATACGCCATATAACGAATAACACATTCCCGCTGATAGGCCGAGTAAAATACCCCAGTTAACTTTTGCTTGCTCGCCTAACATGGTCAATCCCACACCAAATACTGCCATCAATGCTAGCAAGACTGATTTCCGAGTAATAGACTCGCTCAGTAAGAGTTTTGAGAACAATAAGCTAAATACGGGCGCGGTATAGAGTAAGGCAACGGCAGGGCCGGCACCAACGTAGCTGACCGCAAAAAAATAGCAGACCGACATGCCAAGGACACCTATTAACGACTGCATCGCCAGTCCAAGCCATTGTTTTGGCTGTAACTTGATAAGGTGGGGCCACAGTGTTGGTAGCATGGCTAAAATAATAAAGGCCGCCGTGACAATGCGTAATATCGTTACCTGCCAACCACTAAATCCAATTTGGTTTAGGTAAGTCGAGAATATACCCAGCGTACCCCAGCAGATAGCAGCCGTGATGATTTGAATGGTGCCTAGCCATGATTGATGCGAATGGTTCGTCATTCCGTTGTCGATGTTTGCCATACTGTTTTCTTCTTACGATCTAAGTGCCACAAGATGTTGTAAGATTGCTATTGATACAACCTCTCCAAGCAATGCTGAAATAAGAAAAGACAACCTGATTAAAGGCTGTCTTTTGTTTGTTCTTTTGAGTCTATCACTAAAAGATAATAAATGACTACTAGGGCATGTGCTAAATTTAGTCAATAGTTATTTAAACGGCTAAAAAATGGCTAGCGTTTGCTAAATAACCTAAACAATATCGAATCATTAACTCATATCATATTCTTGTTCGCATCACTTTTTTATTTCTACAGTCTCTGTTAATCAATCCATAAAAAGAATGTTTGCTCTTGGAGAGCATTTCGCTGAATAAAGCACACTTTTTCCACTTGGGTTCTTGGTAGATGATCCGTATCAGCTCCGCAATTTTGTGAGCGCTGTTTTATCCACTGAGTCTGTTCTTTTTTAAGGTCAGCCGCCATATCCTCACCGTACAAGCGTCTGACTTCATTTCGCGTTACTCTGTAGCTTTCATTCAATGCTTTATCAGACGTATTATATATCTGATCAATCAGAGCAGCTTGTGATGCTAATGGCAGATAAGTCGCGTTTTCTTTGTAGGTGGCACTATAGGTATCGACTGTCCATTTACTTCTTATAGATATCTCATGGTTCGATGTATCTATAAACCCCTCAAAATCTTCGCCTTCAAAGATATAACCCTGAAATCGACACGGGGTCATGCCATCTTTACATAAGCTATGCTTGGTTTGCGCAGAGTAGTATTTGACAGCATAGGGCGACTTACTAGGTCCTTGTGTTGTCTGCAATAGCCGTCCTAAATCGGGAGCGACTAGCAGCATATTGTTGCAAGTAACACTTCCTTCTGCACAGCTCTCATAAAGGTTAAGACGTTGACCTTGGATGTCCATACCCATTGTAAAGTTTGCCTGTACAGGTGCTACAGCCGAACTGATAGAGGTCACTAGCATTAGGCTCAAGAGCAACGCAGTACGTCTAAGTAAGTTGGATGTATTTAGGCTTGAGCTAGACATGGAGACGGACATATAGGTTTATACCTGCAGCAAAAAATTACTCAGCAATCGCTTAGCGCCTTCAGTGGCAAACGACTCAGGATGAAACTGTACGCCTTGGATTGGGTACTCTTTGTGCGCCAGTCCCATAATCTCATCACCAGTCAATGCTGACTCAGCAAAGCTCAATTCAGCACGGCTGTCATTAGCGACTACTGAGGTAATTGTCAGACAGCTTGGTATAGTGTCGGCTTTTACCACCAGTGAGTGATAGCGCATGATCTCAAGCTCTTGTGGTAAACCTTGATAGATACCTGAGTTATCATGGCGAATTGATGAGACTTTGCCATGCATCGGCACACTGGCGCGTACCACGTCACCGCCAAATACATGAGCAATGCCTTGCATACCCAAGCAAACGCCTAATAGCGGCACAGTTTTGCCCAGTGTCTCGATCACCTCTGCACAGATGCCAAAGTACGCCGGATCGTCAGGGGAGCCAGGGCCAGGCGAAATGATAATTCTATCAAGATTCATCGCTTCTACATCTGCTAAGGTTATTTCGTTATTGCGCTTAACGATGACGCTAGCTTCTTTATTACTGTCTAAGGTTTGGAGAATCTCGCCCACATACTGGTAGAGATTGAAGGTAAACGAGTCGTAGTTATCGATAATTAAAACATTCATGGGTCATAAACTCTTTTGTAAAAATAGTGCTAGGTAAAATATGGTCAATTTATGCGGTATGTTTGGCTTCAATTATGATTGCATAAAGCTATCTAACACGACTTTCATCGCCGACAGTTTACGCTGAATCTCTAAGTATTCATCTGCTGGGTTGGAGTCGTAAACGTTACCACCACAAGTTTGAGCGTAGGCAGACTCGCCATTGATAAAGAGGCTGCGAATTGGAATGGCAAAGATACAATCACCATTAAAATTGAACGAGCCTAATGCACCACCGTAAGCACCGCGACCATCCGGCTCTAGCTCATTAATCACTTTAATGGCTTCTACTTTAGGTGCGCCTGATAGCGTACCAGCAGGGAAATTGCTAGCAAGGGCACTAAACATATCTTCGTTAGGATGCAGGATACCAACGATCTCAGAAGAAATATGCTGCACGTGAGAGAAGCGTTTGATATCCATCAAGCTACGTACTTTTACCGTACCAAATCGTGCCACACGGCCAATATCATTGCGATGCAAATCGACTAGCATATTGTGCTCGGCAATCTCTTTGTCATCGTTGAGCAAGGCGCGGGCAAGCTTACGGTCTTCAATCACGTCCGCACCGCGCTTGGCAGTTCCTGCGAGCGGATAGGTTTCCATTTCACCCTGACGCAAGCGGAATAGCAGCTCAGGAGAAGCACCAATGATGCACTGCTGCGCAAATTTCATAAAGTACATATGCGGCGATGGGTTAACGGCACGCAACTTTTCATAAATCGGCATCTTGTCACCGGCAATACGATATTTAGATTTAAAGCCTACTTCGCACTGAAAAATACGCCCAGCGATGATATCTTCTTTAACTTGCATGACGACATTGGCATGCTCTTCTTGGCTCATACCATCACCTAAAAATTCAACTTTAGGCGCTTCATAGCTAGGCGTTGGCTCATCGAGTAGGGCTTTGATTTGCTCGATGCGGTTTTCTTGTTGGGCAGTTGGGTAATAAAAATAAAAGATTTCCCCAGTCATCTTATCTAGGGTCAATCCATCTAAATACACGCCAAACTTAAATGGTTCAAAGTCTTCACTGGCTTTTGCATTGAGACTAGGTTCAAAGAAATTCACGCAGTCATAACCCAAATACCCGACCAGACCACCGCTTTGATCACGAGCGATGATATGCTGCGGCGTTATGTCACGCAGCAGTTGATAAGGGTTGTCGGTTTGATAATGGCTTGTCTCAGCGGTTTTATTGTCGGTAATCGCAAGCGTATTGCGATCTAATGCGGCGATAGTCGTCACAGGGTCAAAGCCAATCGCATGATGGCGCGAGATATGGCTGTCTTCACCTAATGATTCGAGTAAATAGCAGGTATCAAACGCGCTTTCGATACGTTTGAATAATGCAAAAAAATCGATATCTTGCGTCAGTTTGATACGTTGTGGTTTGCTCGGGATATCGATAGGAGTAGGCTTGGTCTGTGTGCGAGTACTAGAGGTCATAACAAAGTCCGGAATGGTTCAAATATGTGTTGATTAATATGTGTCGATTAATAAGTATAAGTTTCGTCAGTGAAAAGCTAGATAGTATGGTCGTTAGAGGCTAAGAGTGCTCTCTATGAGTGGTCAGTAACGCGCTGACATCATGGCTTTGCTTGGCCTTGGCACCGCGAGAGACAGTGGCGATACCAACCCCTAGCTGCTCAGAGATATCACGTTGGGTGATGCCACGATCTAGCAAGTCAAAAATGCGAATACGATTGGCAATGTCATGCTGTTCTTTATCGGTCAGCAGGGCACTGAGCAGCTTTTCGATATCTGCGCTATCAGTACAGTTGGTCAAATGTTTCACTAAGCTCTGATAAGGATCGGTAGTCATAATAGATAATCTTAGCCAAAGAAAATAGATAGGTCGCTTGTTGAGCGATTTTTCGCTGAGAACTATCTTGTTTCAGTATTCTAGTACAGTAGTACAAAAAAAACAAGTGATGAACTAAGTTAATAACAGACTGCTATAAACGTGATCAGTTCCTACGCCTGACTACGTATAGCCTTAATACATAGCCAGAATTATATTGAATGCTATATCTACGGCTAGTGCAGAAGCATTTTTGCACTCTCTCAGTATATTAAGAGCTAAAACAGAGAATTTATTACATTAATTATTGCCAAAGTGTTAATACTTCGTTATTATGCCTCTCATTATTTAAACGCTAATCATTATCATTAACATTAATCATGTTATTCGCATGATGAGTTATGTGTTTTTAAGGTATTTAATCTTCTGGTAGGCACTATTTTAAGGGTTGTTTGACGACAGCCTTTAAAAATAATTCTAAACATTCTAATTTCTGACAGTAAACAAAGTGAGTAAATGTGTTATGCGCGAAGTAAAGTTATCTAGTCAATTGACAGTATTGTCTATCGGTGTCGCCGCTGTATTGTGGACGCAAGCTGCCAGTGCCGCAACGGCAGCAGATATGCCAAACACGACATTACAGACTATCACTGTAACAGCGAATAGCTCAGTGCATGACGCTGTACAAGAAGACTCTGTCTATATAGATGACTACACCCCAGCTGCACAAGCCAGCCACTTGAATGATTTTCTGGACGTTGTACCAGGGGTAAGCGTGGGCGGTACCTCATCAGTCAACCAACGTATTCGTGTACGTGGTCTTGATGATACCAATCTAAAAGTAACGATTGATGGCGCACGTCAAGAAGGCGCGTTGTTCTACCATATGGGTGACGTCACTATTGATCCAGATCTGCTAAAACAAGCAGAAGTCGCTGTTGGTAATAACTCGGTGACGCTAGGTAATGATGCTCTTGGCGGTGCGGTTGCTTTTGAGACAGTCGACGCGGCAGATTTGCTTAAACCTAACCAAAAAATCGGTGCTAAAGTCAATGTGGGTTATGGTAGTAATAATGACGAACTATTGACTTCAGCTACAGTATTCGCTGCCCCAACTGATAATATTGATCTACTTGCTTACTATGGTAAGCGTGATACTAGTTCGGGTGAAGATGGTAAAGGTCGTGAGCTTTTCGAAGATAGCGAAAGCGAAAATATTCTATTGAAAGCAGGTGCTAATATTGCTGATGCTCATCGCATTGGCGCAAGCTTTAGTCGTACTGAAAAAGATGGTATTTTTCCATTCCGCCCAGACTTTCCTAGCCTGTCCGATGAGCGAATACCGCAAAACATAAGCAGAGATACTTATACACTCGATCATACTTATAATCCTGTAAATCAGCTGATAGATGTTGATACCACCATCTATCAAACAGAGACACAAATATTACGTGATTCTGACAATGTGGGTAATTTTGACTTTGATGCTCAAGTAAAGACTACAGGCGGTAAAGTACAAAACACTAGTATCATCGATAGCAGTATCATCAATGGTGTACCAGGGGTTCATAAGTTAATCGCTGGTGTGGAACATTATAAGAAAGAATCAGAAATGATTCGTGACGGCGCTGCGGCAAACAGTGATGAGGCAACTAATACTTCAGTGTATCTAGAAGACCAATGGCAAATGGGTAAGCTTAGCTTAACGCCAGGCGTCCGTTATGACCGTTATGAGTCTCCAGAGTTTGTCTCTGGTGGAAAAACGTATGACAATGTCGTAGGTGCACTAGCTGCTAGTTATGAGATCGCACCGCGCACCCAACTATTTGCAAGCTATACGCAGTTATTTAATGGTCCAGACTTAAGCCAAACTGTTTTTAATGATGATGGAGCAGGGACTTATATTAATAATGATCTAAAAGCAGAAGAAGGTTCTAATGCTGAAATTGGTATTGCGACGACATTGCGTGGTTTAACGCTTGCTGATGATGCTCTGCAATTGAGTGGTAAGTATTTCGTAACTGATATTGAAAACTATCAGCAATTTATTAGAACAGGGAATCGAGAAGGTCGATATGGTCTAAACTGTACTACTGGTGAACGTGGCTCTGAAGGTAACCTACAAGACTGCCAAGGTACAATTAACAGCGATGAAGACTACGAAATCAAAGGGGTCGAACTAGCAGCCAATTATACGACTCGTGACTTTGGTATGGGGCTAAGTTATTCGCGTGCTCGTAGCGAAGGTGATAAGACAGGCGATATTATTCCATCAGTCAGCGGCGGTAGTGCGGACTCGGGTGATCGTTACATGGTAAACTTAAATTATGCACCAACTGATATCGTTGATCTAGGTTGGCGCAGTACTTATGTGTCATCAATTACAGATAATAATCGAGATACTAAGCCAAGCTACGATGTTCACGATATCTTTATGACTTACACGCCAACTCAAATCGAAGGTATTAAAGCGACTTTAGGTGTATACAATATCTTTGATGAAACTTATGCTAACCACTCATCTCGATTAAGCTCAACCAGTGATGCTGCTACTGATTTCGACATGGGACGTAATATCAAAACGTCTTTAACTTATCAGTTCTAATCTAGCTTATCGAATTTAAATCTAATCGTACTTATAAAGTCAGCTGTCTTACACGGGAGCTGGCTTTTTATTGCCTACTAGCTTTTACATTGGCTGTAACAGCAATGACGTGCCAACTGATAAGTACCTACTAAAACAACATATGACAAAGAACCAACACTAATGATTTCACTCAATCCTCGTCAAGCTTGCCTATGGCTCCATCGTTATACTGGGCTTGCCATGGCAGCTTTTTTAATTATCACTGGTATTACTGGCACATTATTGGCATTTCATGACGAGCTAGACGATGTCTTCAATCATAAACTGGCTCAGGTTGAGAAACAAAACGCATCACATCTGTCTATTGCAGAGCTTCATGATAAGGTCATTAGTGCGTACCCTCAATATGCTTTTTCTAGCATGCCAACCTCGATAGCAGCAGAGAGGTCGGCTGTATTTTCGGTAGATAGAGCACGAGGAAAAGCCGCCCAAAACCAACCAAAAGCACCGTTTCAACAAGTTTATGTCCACCCTTATACTGGCGATATTATTGGTACTCGTGATAGAGATGAGTGGGCATGGCACAACACCATGTGGAAAGTGTTTTGGTTACATCGCGATTTATTACTGGGTGACATTGGAAAATTGCTACTAGGGATTGTCGCGCTCGTGTGGACGATTAATTGCTTTATTGGCTTTTACTTAACGTTTCCTAGAGCGATCAAGAAAAAAGCACAGAACCAAACCTCGCCTAAAAAACGTGCCTCCTTTTTGAAACGCTGGTTACCAGCGTGGAAAATTCGTACTAAAAGTAATATGTTCAAATTGAATTATGATCTACACCATGCCTTTGGGTTATGGCTTTGGGGGATCTTGTTTGTCATCGCGTGGTCGAGTGTTGGTTTTAATTTAAGAGAGGTCTATCAACCTGTGATGCACGCTGTCGTAGGGCTTGAGGGAAGAGATGAAAGACAGGAGAACTCAAGAAAACCATTGGAAAAAGCGGAGCAGGCTTCTGGTGCAGAAACAGCGACTAGAGTTGAAGCTGTAAACAATGAGGCTGTCGCTGTCGAGGCTGTTGATGTGGTCAACAAAGCCAATAGCATTGCTTATTTAAGTGAGCAAGCAAACATCGCTGCCCAGCAGAATAGCGTGTCGGTGCAGCAGCTATTGGGTATCCGCTGGGTCGAAGAAGACAAGCAATGGCAGATGCGTTTCAAAACAAACAGAGATATTGGCAAAAAAGGCGGGGCATCTTCTATCACTGTTGATGCGGCAACAGGCCATGTTGAGCGCGTTAATTTTGGTCATCAAGCTGCCTTTGGTAATAAAGCAGACCAATGGCTCTCTACCCTGCACATGGGGCATATCAGCCAAGGGTTGGGGCATCGTTTGTATCAAATATTTTTAGTAATGATTGGTCTGGCGGTGGCGGTACTATCAGGTACGGGCGTCTATCTATGGTGGAAAGGTCGACAGCAACGATTAAAGGTGCTGCAAAAAGGTAGATGATATTTCCAAATCGCTAGAGCGTGTTTTTATTTAAATATAGTTATTCCACTATAACAGTATTACTGCGTTAACCTTGCTTGAAGTATTTGATATACATCTACACTCGGTTGCCTTGTACCACTTTTAAGTTGAATTGACTATGGCTATTTACTGAATCAAAAGCATGCCCTAGTTATAAATTTAATTGCAAAAATATTATGTATGCTATCGAGACAGTAAAAATGAAGAAAGCAAACGTCTCACCTATCATGACCCATCTATGCCAACTATTATTTTCATCATAGTTCTTTGTGTAATCTACTGAAGAAATGTCTTGAGTAAAATCCATAGGAATAACCACTAATCTTAGACCATATAAGGTCATTCCTAACCAAAAAAAGGTATTTGATATCTCCTTATTTAGAGCATAATAAATGAACAGGCAAAGGCTAATCACTAAAATTAATAGAGATAGGTTCTTGTAGTTTATCCATCGATTATTTAATAGCTCTCTATGCATCTATAATTTCTTTTATTATTTGCGAAATTCTTTATTTAAACCGTATCAACAATCACTGGACGACCCTGATGATTTAGGACAGTGACATCGACGTCGTACAGATCTTTCATTGTCTCTTTAGTAATAACATCAGCAGGACGACCAACAGCCATCACTTCTCCTGCTTTCATCGTAACTACTGTATCGGCAAACTGTGCTGCTTGATTGATATCGTGTAGGACGATTACCACGGTTTTTTGCTGATTGTGGCTAAGCTGACGTAGTTCACGCATGAGTCGACCAGCATGATACATGTCTAGGTTGTTCAGTGGCTCATCGAGCAATAGATAAGGCGTATCTTGGCAGACAATCATAGCGATCAGCACGCGCTGTCGCTGTCCACCTGATAGCGTTGACAAGAAACGCTCGGCAAGTGGCTCAAGCTCAAAGCGCTCAAGGATTTCTTGCACTTTTTGCTGATCGTCAGCGGTTGGTTGTCCTTGATGATAAGGGTAACGACCAAACATCAGTAGTTCAT
Organism: Psychrobacter sp. 1Y6; assembly: GCF_052258385.2. Taxonomy (NCBI): domain Bacteria; kingdom Pseudomonadati; phylum Pseudomonadota; class Gammaproteobacteria; order Moraxellales; family Moraxellaceae; genus Psychrobacter; species Psychrobacter sp. 1Y6. The sequence goes on from NZ_JBQQEW020000001.1 coordinate 752,449, forward strand.
GTACGCGCAGGCGTCCTTGTACATGATTGTCTTGCCCAAGCATCGCGACAGTCTTGGCCAGCGTCCGCGCCTGACAGCTGACAATGTCACGTTCCTCATTATCTACAGCGAAGCTCACCTGCCCAGATTGTAGCGGCTGCAAGCGGGCCATAACAGAAAACAACGTAGACTTTCCAGCACCGTTAGGCCCAATCAAAGCAATAACCTGCGCCGTTGGGAGGGACAACGTAATGTCATGCAAGATTTGTTGTTTGCCAATATGGTGAGAGATATTATTCAGTTTAATCATAGTCAGTCTTATTTAAAAAGTCTTAGGTTTTTCTTGATGAACAGCATTGGCTAAACAAACAATGTCAGCTAAGTAGTTATAACGCACGACGCTGAGACATAAATATCAATGCTAAGAACATCAATCCGCCCGCTAGTTCTATCACCACTGACAATACGCCTGCCATATCTAGCACTTGCTCAAAGATAGTCTGACCCAGCACCAAGCAAATCATAGCGACCAAACTGACCAATATCAGCCGCTCGGTGTGATACATATGTCGCGCGATACGATTGGTCAATGCGCAAACCAATAGACCAAAGAAAGTCACTGGACCGACCAGTGCAGTGGCCGTGGCAACCAGTACAGCGATAATAGTTAATAGACCAAATGCCAGACGTTGATAGTTGATACCAAGGTTAAGGGCCTGTGCTTGTCCGAGCATCAACACATCGCACTGGTAACGCCAGCGCCACACAAATATCGCAGTGATGGCACAGATAAATAAGCTGATACCTAGTAGCTGAGGGTTGACTGTGTTGAACTGCGCGTAGCTAGCAGACTGTACGACCACAAAATCATCAGGGTTAATCAGCCGTGCAATGAGTGCTGATAGACTGCGAAACAACACGCCAAAGATAACACCCACCAAGATTAGCCGCGTCAAATCCTGACTGCTTTTAGAAAATAATAGCTTAAACAATAATAAAGATGCGCCAAACATCAGGACAATCTCTAGCGTAAACTTAACAATAGGATCGAGACTGGTAAAGCTAATCGCACCTAAAAAGAAAACCAGCAAGCTCTGCAACAGAACATAGAGTGAATCAAATCCGAGTAGGGAAGGCGTTAGAATTGGATTGTGAGTCAACGTCTGAAACAGTAACGTCGACACGCCAATCGCGTAGCCAACCACCATCAGTGCCAGCAGTTTTTTGCCGCGTAATGGTAGCGCAAAGTCCCAATAGCCATTGACATTGAGCGTCATAAACAAGGCCATCGAGATCAGTAGAATAATAGCTGCTATGGATTTTGGATGGGCAGCTATCCATGCCCAAAGCTTTGCCAAATGACCTTGTGCAGCGGCTGAATACTGACCATCTGCTGAAGATGAGTTATCTATCGCTGTGCTAGTGTCGGTAGCATCAGTCTTGGTGGAAGTAAGCTTAGTTGATGAGAACATACAAAAATCCTATGGGGCCAAGCTTATCTAATAAGGCAAAAAATGAACGACGGTAAGTGAGTGTTGAAAACTAATACATAGTTAGTAAACATAGTGCTACTGCTCAGCTGGTGCACGTAATAACAGCCATAAAAACAGCACCGTACCAACCACACCAAAAATGGTGGCGACCGGCACTTCAAATGGATAGCGAATAGAGCGTCCGATAATATCGCATAGCAGCACGGCTGAAGCACCAAGTAGGGCCACTGCTGGCAAGCTTCGACGCAACTTATCTCCCATTAGACGGCTCACAATGTTTGGCACGACCAGCCCAATAAAAGGAATCATGCCTACAGTCACGACCACGACAGCGCTCATCATGGCTACCATACCCACGCCAATCCAAGTGACTTGACGCTTACTAATGCCTAAGTTTAAGGCGATATTGTCACCCAAACCAACGATAGTCAGCTTGTCGGCAATAATATAAGCTAGCACACACAGTCCACCTGTGAGCCACAGCAGCTCATAGCGCCCTGCCAATACGCCTGAGAAATCCCCAAACTGCCAAACACTCAGCATCTGTAGTGATTCGGTTTGATAGGCGATAAAGGTAGTGACTGCTTCAATAATGCCGCCAAAGACAATGCCAATCAGTGGAACCATCAAAAAATCAGTGGGCGGAATGCGGTGAATGAGCAGCATAAATAGCATCATGCCAAAAACGGCAGCGATGGTTGCCACGCCCATTTTGACAATGAGCGCACTTGCAGGGAATAGTAAGCTGATCACTAGCAAACCAAGTGCAGCGCTTTGAGTCGCACCAACCATGGACGGCTCTACAAAGCGGTTTTTTAGCACTACTTGGATAATCATGCCAGCCACTGCCATCGCAATACCAGTCAAAATAATGGCGATGGTACGCGGTATACGACTAACCAATAGCAGCGAGCTATCAGAATTGGCACTCTGAGTCAGCAGGCTCTGCAAGATACCTGACCACGAAAAGTCAGCCACCCCAATAGATAAGCTCAATAACACCAAAAGCCCCATAAGAATGAGGCTTGCTGTATTGATGAACCATGGTGGTATGACAGTACGTCGATGTAACGCATTGCCAGTACCGCGCTGCCAGCTTGACGCTAATGGAGCAGTACTGGATTTGAGCCTAGCATGAGTACGGGGTGAAAATAACGACATAATCTCTACTGGCTTAAAAATGAGCAGGGTTAACGGTAATAATTACCTACTTGAGCAACAATCGTTTTTATCACCAACGACGTTATTTAGCGTTAGTAAAAGCATCTTTGATCGTCGTTAGATCCTGCATCCACTGGTAGTAGCCGCCAAATGCTAAGTAAGAGTCTGGGCTTAGATAAACTACTTGCTGCTTGCTCCATGCATTGCTCTGAGCAACCAGTGGATTGTCTAATACGGCCTTGGCGCCAATACCGTCTTCACCAATTGCGGCACTGCGGTCGATGACAAATAACCAATCTGGATTGGCTTTTTGGATATATTCAAACGATATCGGTTGACCATGAGGCGCATCGGCAATTTTGTCATCTGCCATTGATACCCCTAATACAGTATGGATAAAACCATAGCGAGACTTGTCACCATAGGCTGACATTTTGTTGCCATTGACCATGACGACTAGGCCAGTGCCTTTATTTTCTTTCGTTAGACTTTTGGTCTCAGTGATAAGTCCATCGATGTTCTGCTGTAGCTTAGCAGCTTGATCGCTTTTACCAAACAATGCACCTAGATCATGCAGGCGCTGCTTGCTTGACTCATAGATATTGGCTGTATCAATACTCATGTCTAACGTTGGGGCGATACTTGATAGCTCGTCGTATTTTTCTGCCATGCGTGAACCGACCAAAATAGCTTGCGGCTGCATTGCATTCAACGCTTCAAGATCTGGCTCAAACACAGTACCTACCGATTTTGGATCAGGCTGTGTTTCTGAGTGTAGATTCTTTAGTAGTAAACCACCAGGCATACCATCGACTGCTACATCTAGCGCCGCCAAATCTTGCATCAACGTCATGTCATAAACGACAAGTGGCGATGGGTTCATGGCCAGCTCAACATCACCTTTTACGGTATTGACCATGATTTTCTCAGCAGATACAGCATCGTTATTAGCAACGTTCTGTGATTCATCAGCCGTTGGGTTTTCAGTTTTGGCGTCTGCTGGCTCAGAGTCATTGGATTCAGGCGAGCTACATCCTGCCACTACGGTAGCTAACAAAGCTGTCATGGCGGCAGTCAGTAATGGACGTTTGAAAAAAGAGGCGGTAGGTCTGCTAGATAATAAAGGTGTCGGCATAATGAACTCGGTCTATCAAAAAATGTTTAAGCAATTGTCTAAAATAATTGCAAATGAATGACGCTAAAAATATTAAGTCTGAACGATGCTTGAGATAAAAAGCATAAAATAAATAGTCTACTTAGTACCACTCACTAATTTTTTATACGAATAGTTTTTATAAAATAGTATGAGTTGACAGGACAGACGTTATAATAAAGTAGTTGAGACTCATTATCAATATAAATGATAATGGTTTTTATTAACAGTACTTGCTATATTAAACGCAACGTATCATTTGATAAAAAGATAAGATTCATAGTAGTGAGGTATAAAAGTAGGTAACGTTCATAGAAATAAGCGTTCTGATAAGTAAGGCTACTAAGCAATGTCACGTGTCAGAGATGTATTAAATAGCGAAAATATTGTAAATTATTATTGATAATAATTATCGTTTGCATTATTATCTACGCCATTCTACTCTGAGTAATAAACATTAGGCTGTTATGAGTTCAACGGATTTAGACGCGCCACCACTTAAGTCGTTATTGCTAGCTATTGTTGCAGTCTTAGGACTCCATGTGCTTGCCGCAATTGCACTAGTGGCAATAAAAACGCCTGAACTCAAACCTGAGCTAAAAAAAGAGATGTCACCACTTGAGATAAAGTTTGTGTCATTACCGGCAAAAACGGTCTCAACTGAAGTAGAAAAGCAAACAGTCACAGCCAAAAAAGAAGTACAGCCTGAGGTACAAGTTCAGCCAGCGCCGCAACCTGAACCAAAGCCTAAAGAGCCGGTTAAACAACCAACAGAGACACCAGTAAAACCAAAAGAGCCTGTTGTAAAAAATGTAGAGCCGAAAGTGACGCCTGTGATAGCGTCAGAAAAGCCTCGTCCTGATACCAGTCAAAAAGTAGCCCCAAAAGAGCCGCTACCGAAACCAAAGGTTGATAACTCAGCAGCTGAAGCACAACGTCAAGCAGCTGCCCACGCTGAATCAGAGCGTCAAGCCAGAAAAGCTGAGCAAGAGGCGCAAGCTAGGGCAGAGCAAGAGGCCAAGAGAGTCGCTGATGCCAAAGCTGCCGCTCAAGCGAAGGCTGCCGCAGAGGCCGCCGCTGCACAAGCAAGAGCTGAGGCGGAAGCAGCAGCTGCTTTAGCACAGAGTAATGAGCCTGTGAGTTTTACTGCTAGCTCAGCCAACTGGGCATCTGCGCCTAACTTTAGTTTTCCTGAGCGCGCCGCACGTAGAGCCCGTTCTGGTGATACGCTCAACGTTGTCTTGGTATTACGAGTCAACAAGCAAGGCGGTATCGATAACGTGCGCGTTGCTCAATCATCAGGTAATCCGCTAGTAGACAAAGAGGCCAGACGTCAAGTGCGATCGGGCAAGTTCAAACCCTTTACTAAGAATGGCGTACCCGTGGTAGGTGATGTGACCCTACCGATCAGTTACGCAGTTCCTTGATAGTTCATACTTTATAACAACGTATTTATTGATCATCTTTCATTATAAAACTAAACGTGATATTTACCTCAGTATCATGTAATGGCATTACACATTAAGGAGTCTGACATGGACTTTATGCAATACTGGCAGATCAGCGACATGGTGACAAAAACGTTGTTCTTTTTGTTGCTTGCGTTATCTATTCTCTCTTGGGTGACAGGTATCGTCCGCGTATTGCAAAGCCGTAAACTGGCGACCAATGTAGCAGATGATTTGAGTCAGCAATTACAAGCCAGGCAGTCTGACTTGGCTGGTACTGATGCTGCCACTCGTCGTTTGGTCACTGAGCAGACTTTGCTCAAGCATATCGGCCGCTATCGTTTTGCTAGTGAGCGCGGTCTGCCAATTCTTGGTACGACAGCAGCGATTGCACCGTTCATTGGCTTGTTTGGTACGGTATGGGGTATTTTCCATGCCTTGCACAACATCGGTATGAGTGGTCAGGCAGGATTGGGGCAGGTTGCAGGGCCAGTCGGTGAAGCACTGATTATGACAGGTCTTGGTATTGCAGTAGCGATTCCAGCCGTGGTGTTTTACAACCTTGCAGTACGTATCAATCGCCGCATAATGTATCAAGCCAATGACAGAGCGCATGATCTATTGGCGCAATCAACGGGTCTTGTGGATACGACCAAGGTAACTGCGAGCCATGCTGCTAGCGCCTCACAAGTGCACGCTGCTACAAGCAGTCGTTCAACGACGAGCGAGACGCAGCATACTAGCAACTATAGTAATTCTGTACCAAAGCAGCTATAGATACTGCTAATTCTACAGATACTGATTTTGTAAAGGCTAGGTCTGTAAGCGATAGGTCTATAAAGGCTAAAACGACAAGTCAAAAAACGGCTTGGCTGTGTGAAAATAACCAAAAGCATTGAGAGTAACTATGGCATTTCAATTGGGTGATGATGACGTACGAAGCATGGATGAGATGAACCTCATTCCGCTGATCGATATCATGCTGGTATTGATGATTATATTTTTATTGACAGCGACCGTGTTGAATCCGACGGTGCCTTTAGATTTGCCAGAGACTAGTGCCGCGCTCAATGAAACGCCGCCAGAAGCGATTCAAGTCAGTATTGATAAAGACGCGGGTATATTCTGGGATAGCGATCCAATCAGTATGGAAGAGTTAGAGAATCGCTTGCAGCAACAAGGCGCGACTGGTAAGAATCCAGCGGTACAGTTACGTGCGGATAAAGAAGGCAGGTACGATACGGTCGCTCAAGTCTTAGCAGCGGCAAGTAACGCTGGACTGACCAAAATCGCATTTGTGAATGAGTAGCTTAGTAGCTAAATCTTTAAGAACTTAAGCATTGAATAGTTTAAGCACTGTGAGTCAGTGCTAGTAGCTTTGGCTCTATAGTAGAAAACTGGCTAGATAAATCAATAGCCCGACCAGTAAGACGACAAGCACCGCTATAATAAAAACAATTAAAATAATAAAATTTTCTCCAACCTCATTAACTACTTAAACCTCAAATTAAGTCGTTAGTGAGGTTTTCTTTTTTTACCAGCCGTAGCCAAATGGACGATAGCCGTAACCGAAGCCTGCATGTCTGTAGCCAAATGGGTAAGGTGAGCGTAAGTAGTCGAGATCGCGCTGACGGATATAGTAGTAGCGCCCTTGGGAGTAGGCTTCTTCTAACTTATCAATACCCTCTAACGAACAGACAGGTTGCCAGTCATAGCCTTCGCGGCCGAGCTTATAAGCATTCAGCTCGGTACAGTAGTTTTTGAGACCTTGTTGACGGCCTTGCTCCCATTGGATACGGTTAGGGCTAGCACCGCCGACACTGGCGCAGCTATTGGTATAGTGACCGAAGTAAGCGCCTGAACGTCCTTGCGAGCCATCAGCATAGCCGACTTCTTGCCAGTTACTGCTTTGACACTGCTGCGGAGTTAGGCTCTGAGTCGTGGCACAGCCCGATAATGTCAGTACGACCGCGCCAAGTAGCGATAAGCTCATGCCTGCTTTGCTCATGACTTTACTTGTCAGCTTGCGAGCGTGATAAGCGCCCGATGAGTTTGACTCAATAAGATAATTCATAATAAACCTGCGCGCGTTTAAAATTATGGTTTATCATAGCACTTTTTTGCGCTGACCACTTTTCGTATCTGGTTTTTATAGCGTGCTGTGTTCGGTAAGTTTGTATGCGCTAAATAGCTGATTTAATAGCGTAACTTGCTAAATTGTCTTATGCTTTAACAGCACTCGTTGCACCGCGATTGGACGACAACGCTTGATTTTTAATGGTTCGTGCTCATTATAAGCCCTTATATATCGTTGTTTGTTATCGTGCTAATCGCAAATCTATATGTACTATTTATAAATAACGGTTCATTAGCGATATTTATCGCTATATCTCTTAGTATCTTTTTTATTTAGTCAAAAGGCCAGACCATCATGGGAACATTGATTGGCGTTATCATTGTACTATTCGTATTAGGGAGTATGATGGCGCTCAAACCGAACGGTATCGATCAGCGTTTGGATAAGCTGCGTATGACCGCGCGTCGTTTACAGCTCAATCCAAAGCTCGTTTCGTGCCCTGATTGGATCAAAGGCCGTGATAATGAGTATGGTCGGGGCATGCTTGGACAGTACTGCCTAATATTTGAAGACACTAAACTGCCGCATACCCGTTATCAAGTGATTGATGGACAGTGGCGACCAGACAGCAGTTTTGTTGATACTAGTACAGATGATAAAACGCTTACTATTCCCAGTGCGATTCGATCTAGTCAAATCAGCAATAATCCAGTAGTCAAAAAGACTGATTTTAGCTTGGATCAAGTGCCGTTAGAGCTGCCAGTAAGTATCGAACCGTTTGTTAAAGGTCTATTGACCAAGGCGAATAGCATTATTATTTATTGGGAAGATATTGCTTATGTACGTCCAGCATCTAACCCAACGTACCATCAAAAACGGATCGAAGCGGACTTATTAGTGCTAAAAGAAAACCTTGAGAAATGGGCGCTACAGATGCAAAAACAAGCATAAACCTAGTAAAGCGTTTTTTCGTCTCCATTAAAGGGCAATATGCAAGCGGTTTGTCATATTCAAATTATTTAAAGTTGACAGTTTAACGCTTAGCAGTGTAACGTCTTTATAACTATATCTTTATTTTATGGTTATTATTTGTTTTATAACCTTTTTTATCAGCAGCGATTATTACTATAAATAGCTGAACCATGGTCAAACCGTGAGTATCCGCTTCCATAAATTGCCGTGCTGCTGAATTTAACCTTACTTTTAATTTACTTATATTATGGTGTCGTCAAACATGGCAAAAACCACAACCAAAAAAAGTCCAGCACCAGCTGCTGACAGCCCAAAGGGTAAGTCTTTGGTGATTGTAGAATCACCAGCCAAGGCAAAAACGATTAATAAATACCTTGGTGATGACTTTATCGTACGCTCAAGTATCGGTCACGTCCGTGATTTGCCGGTCAGTGCGAGCAAAAGCGCAAAGAAAGCAACAACCGCTAAAAAAGATGACAGTCTGACCAAAGAAGAAAAAGCGCAGCAAGCACTGGTACGCCGCATGGGTGTAGATCCAGAGCATGACTGGGCGGCAGTCTATGAAGTACTGCCAAATAAAACCAAAGTCATCAAAGAGCTTAAAGCACTAGCCAAAGACGCTGATAAAATCTATCTAGCAACGGATATGGATAGAGAAGGGGAAGCGATCGCTTGGCATTTAAAAGAAGTCATCGGTGGCCCTGATAGTAAGTATCAACGTGTGGTCTTCAACGAGATTACCAAATCAGCTATCCAAAGTGCGTTTAAACAGCCTTCAAAATTAGACATTGACCGCGTGAACGCGCAGCAAGCGCGTCGGTTCTTGGACCGTGTTGTCGGCTTTATGGTATCGCCACTATTATGGCAAAAGATTGCCCGAGGACTGTCGGCAGGTCGTGTACAGTCAGTCGCTATGCGCTTGGTCGTCGAGCGTGAGCATGAAATTCGCGCGTTCATTCCAGAAGAGTACTGGCAAATCCATGCGGACACGCACATTGCTAATGGTAAAGCCAAAAAAACCTCAGACGCTGAGCAAATCGGTATCCGCTTAGAGGCGACCAAACAAGGCGGTAAAACCTTAAAGCTTGGTAATAAAGAGCAGACCGATAAAGTTTTAGAGGTGCTCAAAGCAAGCGACTTTATCGTCAAAGAGCGTGAAGAGAAACCAACGCAATCACGTCCAAGCGCACCGTTTATTACTTCGACCTTGCAACAGGCTGCTAGTACCCGCTTAGGTTTCTCTGTTAAGAAAACCATGATCTTAGCGCAGCGTCTATACGAAGCGGGTCATATTACTTATATGCGTACTGATTCGACATTCTTATCAGGCGATGCGCTTGCAGCTGTCCGTGGTCATATCGAAGACAGCTATGGCGCAAAATATGTACCAGAAAAACCAAATTTCTATGGTAACAAGCAGGGCGCACAAGAAGCGCATGAAGCGATTCGTCCTTCTAATGTCAATATGAAGTCAACACAGCTCAAAGGTGTTGAGCGTGATGCGATACGTCTATACGAGCTAATCTGGCGTCAGTTTGTGGCGTGTCAGATGTTACCTGCCAAATATCTGTCAGTGAACCTGTTTGTCGGCGCAGATGATATTGAGCTAAAAGCCCGTGGTCGTACCATGGTATTTGATGGCTACACAAGAGTGATGCCACCAGCCAAGACTGACGATACCTTACTGCCTGACGTCAAAAAAGGCGATAAGTTAAACCTAGATAAGCTAGATCCAAGTCAGCACTTTACTAAACCTGCGCCTCGCTATACTGAAGCCAGTCTAGTAAAAGAGCTTGAGAAAAAAGGCATCGGACGCCCATCGACGTATGCTTCAATTATCTCAACCATTCAAGATCGTGGTTATGTGAAGCTTGAGAATAAGCGTCTGTTTGCCGAAAAAATGGGTGATATCGTCACCGATAGATTGACGGCTAGTTTCCCAGACTTGATGGATTATACCTTTACTGCTGCGCTCGAAGACAAGCTCGATCATGTTGCTGAGGGTGAGCAAGACTGGAAAGACGTGCTCGATAATTTCTATGGTGAGTTCAAAACCACCCTTGAGCATGCCAAAGGCAAAGATGGTATGCGTCCGAATGATCCGACCGATGTGCCAGATGTCCATTGTGATATCTGTGATCGTCCGATGCAGTTGCGTACCGGGTCAACAGGTGTATTCTTAGGTTGTACTGGCTACAATCTACCGCCAAAAGAGCGCTGTAAAGGTACCAAAAATCTAATGCCAGTCGAAGCATTCGCCAATCTAGATGATGCGGAAGGTGATGACGAAGCGGCAGAAGTTAAAGATTTGATGGAGAAAAAACGCTGTCCGAAATGTGGCACGGCGATGAATGGTTACATCGTAGATGGTGGCCTCAAACTACACATTTGCGGTAACAACCCTGATTGCGATGGTTATATCCTAGAAGAAGGTAAGTTTGAAGTTCCTGGCTCAGATGCACCAACCATTGACTGTAACAAGTGCGATGGGCAGATGGAGCTTAAAACAGGACGCTTTGGCCCGTACTTTGCTTGCCAGAACTGTGATAATACGCGCAAGGTACTAAAAACAGGCGAAGCAGCGCCGCCGCGTATGGACCCAATCCATCTACCAGAGCTAAAGTCGACCAAGCATGATGATTATTTCATTTTGCGTGAAGGGGCAGCTGGGATGTTCTTAGCAGCGTCTAAGTTCCCAAAAGTGCGCGAGACACGTCCGCCAAAGCTGGCTGAGCTACGAGAAATTAAAGACAAGATGGAAGATAAGTTCCAGTATCTGTTTGCAGGACCAGATGAGGATCCTGAAGGTAACCCAACCATCTTGCGCTGGTCACGTAAGAAAAAAGAGCAGTATATCGGCTCTGAGAAAAACGGCAAGGCCACACGTTGGGGTGTTTACTGGCGTAAAGGTGAATGGGTAGAGGAGTAACTATTGTTAAATTCAATATAGTGCTTTTATAGCGTCAGACTCATCTGATGTACTACAGGTACAATTTGCATTGGTCTTTCTTGTATTAGGGCGTGTCCTCAATTCAATCGATATTTATCTAAATGGTTTAAAAACGGCTAAATCTTGCCAAACGGCGTCAAATAGCTGACTAATATCTCGATATTATCTGCGCTATTTTCCTTGTTTGACTGCAATTTATCTCATTTTTATCACCATTTTTAAAATGAAGACATGCCCTAGCTTTATATTGGCTTAAACAAACCTAATAGTTACTTCTAATAAAAAACCCTCTTACAGTTTAAGAGGGTTTTTTTTGCGCCTATAATATTTCTTTTAAGCTATTTCTACGTTTGCAAACCTAGCTTAAGTTCATAGGTTTAGATAGTATTAGTTTTTTACGATGATACCGCAACCAATACGATCGCCTGCATTACCTGAAGGCTGACTGGTATAGTCGTCAACGCCAGCATGTACGATAAAGGCCAAACGATTTACGCTGTATTTGCCTGCTTCAGTCGCTGCGATTTTCTTGTTCACATAGTTAATAGTAGCAACACCATCTTCATTAGCAGTTAAGTTTGGCAAGTCACCAGCATGACCATTCATGTCATCTGGATTAGAGTGTGGCTTGTTGTCTGGGTTGAAGTGACCGCCTGCTGCTTTACCCATGACGTCACAGCTACCTGTTTCATGGATATGTAATGAAACAGTTCTGCCTGGCTGTAGGTTAGTGAGTTTACCGTAAACTTGGACGCCGCCATCGACTGGACGTAAGAAAACTTGACCAACTTCTTTCTTCTCACCATCTACTGTTTGTATGGTTGATTTTAGCGTCGGTTGTGCTAAAGGATTGCCTGTTTGCATTTGACTTTCTACCGTTTGACAACCAGTCATTGCTAACGCTGAACCGCATAATAGGGTACTTACAATTAATGTCTTATTCATTATTATCTCCAATTGTTTGAGTTGTTATTTTTAATCTTCATTAAAGCCACGAATATCTATCGTTATTGTTCTATAAAAATGGGCGTCAATATTCGTTAACATCGGAGTCAGTATAGCCAAGCTAACTCTATAGTTATTCATCAAATGCGCAACAATCAGTTAATAAATGTAAGTAACGTATGGGTTTGAAAAACGAACTAAGATAAATAATTTCTGAAATTAAATGGCTTTAAGTATGTGAGAAACCTACTAAGAAAGCTATGAACTGCAAGAAAATGAATAATAAATAGGCATAAAAAAGCCGCCCATCATTGTGATAAGCGGCTTCTTAATCTATAGGAGGAGTTTAATAAAAATTCAATTAATTGTGCAGTGCTTTGCCAGAAGTTTTATCGACGGTCACTTTGGCAGGTTTGATTGGTGTTGGCATACTGACCAAAGCAACCTTTAAGATTTCTTCAATCGTCGCAACTGGTTGAATGGTTAAGCCTTCTTTCACGTTATCAGGGATATCAGCCAGATCACGCTCATTGGTCGCTGGAATCAAGACGTGCTTGATACCGCCACGATGTGCCGCCAACAACTTCTCTTTAAGACCACCGATACGTAGGATCTTACCGCGTAAAGTAATCTCACCTGTCATCGCAATATCTGGACGAATAGCAATACCTGTCAATGCAGAGACGAGCGCGGTCGTCAGTGCACCACCAGCAGATGGGCCATCTTTTGGCGTGGCACCTTCTGGCATATGGACATGGACGTCTGTTGTTTTAAACGTTTCGTAGTCGATACCTAAGCTATCACCGCGAGCACGAACCACGCTCATGGCTGCGCGAATTGACTCTTTCATCACATCGCCTAGTGAACCGGTAAAGCTAAGCTCGCCTTTACCTTTCATACCGACCGCTTCGATGGTCAGTAGCTCGCCACCGACTTGTGTCCATGCAAGACCAGTAATACGACCAATCTCAGGCTCTTCTTCAGCCAGACCGTAGTCATACTGATGTACACCTAGATAGTCATCGATGTTTTTGTCATTGACTGTCACTAGCTGACGTTCTGCTTTTTTCGGAGCACGTGCGCCATGAGTTTCAACCGAACCGCGAACCACTTTACGGCAGATCTTGTTCACTTCACGCTCAAGGTTACGCACACCTGCTTCACGCGTATAGCTACGCACGATGCTGTGCAATGCTGCTTCAACAATCTCAATTTCGCCTTCTTTGAGACCGTTTTGCTTAATTGCTTTTGGCACTAGGTATTTCTGTGCGATATTGACCTTTTCTTCTTCGGTATAACCCGGCAGACGAATAACTTCCATACGGTCAAGCAGTGCAGGTGGAATATCCATGCTATTGGCAGTACAGATGAACATCACTTGCGACAAATCTAAGTCCATATCTAAATAATGGTCGTTAAACGTATCGTTCTGTGATGGATCTAATACTTCAAGCAACGCTGATGCTGGATCACCGCGGAAGTCTTGCGCCATCTTATCAATTTCATCCAATAAGAACAGCGGGTTTTTGACTTCTACTTTTGCAAGTGACTGAACGATTTTACCTGGCATCGCACCGATATAAGTACGGCGATGACCACGAATTTCTGCTTCATCACGTACGCCGCCAAGCGCCATACGTACAAACTTACGACCAGTGGCACGGGCGATAGATTCGCCTAGTGAGGTTTTACCGACACCTGGAGGACCGACGAGACATAGAATCGGACCACGCAGTTTTTTCACGCGTGATTGTACGGCGAGATACTCTAAGATGCGGTCTTTTACATCTTGTAGACCATAATGATCCTCGTCTAATACAGTCTTCGCTTTATCTAGATTAATAGATACTTTAGTCGTCGCATTCCACGGCGTGTCCAAAATCCATTCAATATAGTTGCGTACCACTGATGATTCACTTGATGCAGGTGGCATCATTTTGAGCTTTTTGAACTCTTGCTCAGCTTTTTTGCGCACATCTTCTGGCAAGTCAGCATCTTCTAAACGCTGCTCTAGTTCTGCCACATCATCTTCACCATCGAACGCGCCGTCATTCATATCTGACAGCTCATTTTTGATGGCTTTCATCTTCTCATTTAAGAAGTATTCGCGCTGATTGTCTTCCATTTGCTGACGGACAGCATCTTGGATATCTTGTTCGATGTTTTGCTCAGCACTTTGCTTGACCAAATATTCAGTCAAAGTATTGATATGCGTTTTGATATCGTCTTCTTCTAAGAAAGACTGTTTGATATCAAGGTCCATCGACACACGAGTCGAGATGAAATAAACCAACTCAAGCAAGTCGTCAATACGTTTGGCCACACGAGTCAGCTCACGTGCATTGCGAAGTCGCGCATCTGCATAGCTTTCGAATAATGTAGTTAATGCTTGAATGGTGTTTTTCTGTTGACTCTCATCCATGCTGACATCAAGGTCGGCACGTTCAAATCTCGCCATCAATAAATCATCATGGCCTTCTATGTTATCGACACGAGCGCGGTATTGACCTTCGATCAATACTTTAATGCAGTTCTCATCGCTATCATGTGGCATAGTGCTGACGATGCGGCACACCGTACCGTACTGATACAAGTTATCTTGATCAATATCTTCGGTCAGTGAGTCTTTTTGCGCGACTACCAGTACTTTGTTGCCATACTCAGCTTGTGCCAACTCAACCGCTTTCACCGATGGCGCGCGTCCCACAAACAATGCAATCTGCATATGTGGATAGACGACGACGTCGCGTAATGCCAGCAGTGGCAGATAGCTTTCATCTTCATTGTCTTTGACAACGTTGGATGAGGCATTTAACGCATCCGTAGATGAGCTTTCTGTCTCATTATTCGCGTCAGCACTGATGTTAGCGTCAGTGTCAGTATTTGCGTCAGACGTCGTGTCAGTGTTCAGGGCAGATGATACATCGATGTCGATGTTGTCTTTATCAATATTATGTTCACTCATATGTTTTTCCTCGTTCCCCAGACTTGTAAAGTCAAGTTCGTGGTTCATGTTTAGATAAATGGTGCTCACGAAAAAAATTGCAAGGCTGAATGGTGAAGTCGTCTGCTTATCTTTGTTAAATAGTTATCTGAGCGCCCAGTAAACGACGGCATTAACGTCGGTAACGATGTGTTGTCAATGGTATGACTGGTCTATAAATGATAAAGACAGTTAGAAATTACAGAAGAGGGTTTAGATGTGTAAATGATATATGGCTACCTATGATGATGTCTAATCGGTTCTATGCGTAGGCTTTATAAGCAAAATAAGGTAAACTGGCGCGCGTCTAAAACAGGCTCTCATATTGAGACGTTTTAGACAACAGGGCGATATTCATTAGTTTCAATATTCATAGGTTTTAATACGACCAAAGTATAAAGAACAAGGGGCAACACATGGCCATCAATGCAGTATTGCTAGCAGTTATTATTATGCTAGGACTGTCACTTTCGCGAGTGCACGTGGTGCTCAGTTTATTAATCGGCGCGCTGGCAGGTGGACTGCTAGCAGGGCTTGGTATTACTGATACGCTCAATGCTTTTCAAGAAGGCATCCGTAATGGCGCAGAGATTGCGCTGTCGTATGCACTGCTGGGGGCTTTTGCGGTAGCGATTGCTCATTCGGGCTTGCCGCAGTCATTGGCAGGCACGGTCATCAAGCGTATTGATGCTGCTGGTACGAGTGGCATGATTAAGTATATGCTGTTTGCAGGCCTCATTACCATGAGCTGCTTTAGCCAAAACTTAATCCCTATTCATATTGCCTTTATTCCGCTACTGGTACCGCCACTATTGTTAGCATTTAATCGTATGCAGATTGATAGACGCCTGATTGCTTGTCTGATTACTTTTGGACTGGTCACTACCTATATGTTTATTCCTTATGGTTTTGGTGATATCTACCTCAATCAGATTATGCTAAAAAACGTAGGTGAGGCGGGTATTGATGTTGCCAATATTTCTGTGGTGCAAGCCATGGCGATTCCTGCATTGGGTATGCTAATTGGTTTGCTGGTTGCCGTATTTTTCAGCTACCGTAAGCCACGCGCATATCAGCAGATTGCGATAGATCAGCAAGCGCATGATGCCGTCGTAGAAGGCGATGCATTAAGCAAAACTGCCGCTGGTGCACAGTCGCAAAGCAAGCTAAAGACACTGGTTGCACTGGCTGCTATCGTGACTGCTTTTGTGGTGCAGTTATACACTGATTCACTACTACTTGGCTCAATGTTTGGTTTTGGTGTGTTTATGGCGACCGGCGTGGTGAAGTGGCGTGATGCTGATGGCGTCTTTAATGACGGTATCAAGCTGATGGCGATGATTGGCTTTATTATGATTACCGCGCAAGGCTTTGCTGAAGTAATGAAAGCCACTGAGCAGATTCAACCATTGGTCGATGGCGCAGCCTCACTATTCGCTGGTAATAAAGCGATGGCGGCATTTATTATGCTATTGATTGGTTTGATTGTGACCATGGGTATCGGTTCTTCATTTTCGACCATTCCTATTTTGGCTGCGATTTATGTGCCGCTGTGTATTTCTTTAGGGTTTTCGCCATTGGCTACTGTAGCTATTATCGGTACGGCTGGCGCGCTGGGTGATGCGGGTTCGCCAGCGTCAGATTCGACATTAGGACCAACGTCTGGTCTAAATATCGATGGTCAACATGACCATATTAAAGACAGTGTGATACCGACATTCTTGCATTACAACATTCCGCTACTAGCATTTGGTTGGATTGCAGCGATGGTGCTGTAGATTTTTGATATGTGTAAAATGCTCAGTAGCTTTGTAAGGTGTGCTGTGCGCACCTTACAGCTCCCATTAGTATTTAATTGATGCTAACCTTTAAACAATCTAATCTATTATATGCAGGCTAGACATCATGGACAGTCAAGGTTTTAGTCAAAATGAAGTAGAGTTATTGTTAAAAGGGCTTAGAGTTTTATTATCTGAAAAAGCAAAGAGCGATCCTGAATTAATACAATGGTCGTATGTGAGAAGTGATCCTTACATGGAAGTATTTGCTGTAGATAAGGCGAAATATGAAGAAGACCGCAATCATATAATAGATTTAATTCGTAAATTAGAAAAAGGCTAGCTCAGTAATAAAGTGATGTTAAATTAACTAGTAAATCACTCATCGAAACCTCTCAACTCGTCACTTAAACCATTCAAAAACGCATCGCTTTGCGCCAGTAGTTCGTTTAAGCGTTCTTCATTGACGAGCCGTGCCATTTCATCAGCGCTAAAGGGCTGCTCTTGACTGTAGTAGCGTTGCTCCCTAGCGTCCTCGTTGCCTAATGTTTGTAAATATTCATCCACACTGTCTGCACTGGAATAAGCAGCACTAGAGTCTTTTTCAAATTGTTTATAGTCTTTCATTAAAACCACCTTATGCCGCTTGGCGTAATTAGGCCATCTAATGGCACATCCCACGGTTGGCGCTCTAATTGCTCAACCACTTGAAAGTCATAGCACCAGCCTATCTTTAACGGCCTTAAAGCCCCTGAACGATAGCTTTTGCCAAGCGTCGTATCATAAAAGCCGCCACCCATGCCCATACGATTACCATTTAGATCGACCGCCACTAATGGACAAATAATCACGTCTAGTTCTGCCGCCCATAATAGAGCGCGACTGTGGTTTTGTTTCATGCCGAGCTGATGAATGCGGGTAGGAATATTAAGCAGTTTTGAATGATAAATTGGTACAAAGCGCAATCGCTTATCGTCATTGCCATTACTAGTACGTCCAAGTGAACCGACAACTGGTAAATAAGGTAAATAGCCTAAGCGTTGACACCAATCCAATATTGGCTGAGTAGGTAGCTCACCAAAGCCATCATAGTACAGTCCAATACGCGCATGTGCTGGCAAGCGCTGCTGTAGCTTAGATAGATGCAAGCTTGCAGACTGAGCAAGTTGTCTACGCGCACCAGCGCTTAACTGGCGACGTTGGCGAGTAAAGTGTCGTCTAGGCGGGTTACTTAGTGTGGGCTCTTGTGAGTTAAAAGTTTTTGGCTCAGTGGGCATAATTTCAGAGTGCATAGGTATCTTATCCAATGAAGTATCAGATTGGGGATGATAGGCGTTTTTAGACATTCGTTTTTAGGCATCGCTCAAGGCTATTTGTGAATATTCAACACGCCTTAGTCATGCTATCATAACGCCACTTTACATCGTATTTCCGTTTATGTGCAGCAGCTGTTGCACTTTTTATCGTTCAGTTATTTAACAACAAACCAGTAAAGAGGGTAGTTATGTCGACACAGAATCAGGCAACTCGTACCGAAAAAGACACCATGGGCAACGTGGAAGTCCCAGCTGATGCTTATTGGGGTGCGCAAACTCAACGTAGCCGCGAAAACTTCAAAATCGGTGGCGAGACTTTGCCGCGTCCAATGATTGAAGCGATGGCACTGGTCAAAAAAGCCGCTGCGATTACCAATGCAAGCCTAGAGCGTATCGAAGGCGACAAGCGTGATCTCATCGTACAAGCCGCTGACGAAATCATCAATGGCGGTCTGGTCGATCAGTTCCCATTGGTCGTATGGCAGACAGGTTCTGGCACTCAGTCAAACATGAACATGAACGAAGTATTGGCCAACCGTGCCAACGAAATCGCTGGTTCTGAGCGTGGCAGCTATACGCCAATTCACCCAAATGACCATGTGAACCATGCACAGTCTACCAACGATAGCTTCCCAACGGCGATTCGTGTGGCTGCTGCTCGTCAAATCAACAGCTTACTGATTCCAGCGGTAAAAGCACTACGCGATACGCTAGCGGCAAAAGCCAAAGAATTCGATAGCATCGTAAAAATCGGTCGTACCCATTTACAAGACGCGACGCCTTTGACTTTAGGCCAAGAGTTCAGCGGCTATGTCAGCCAACTTGACCATTCATTGACTCGTATCGACAACGCGCTACAAGGCTTATATGAATTGCCACTAGGCGGTACTGCGGTTGGTACTGGTCTAAATGCCCATCCTGACTATGCAGTAAAATCAGCTGAGCAACTAGCGACTTTGACTGGCTTGCCATTTGTCACATCACCAAACAAATTTGAAGCACTAGCCGCTCGTGATGCAGAAGTATTCGCTTCAGGCGCACTAAAAACACTAGCAGGTAGCCTAAACAAAATCGCTAACGACGTACGTTGGTTGGCATCTGGCCCTCGTTGTGGTCTTGGCGAGTTGACGATTCCTGAAAATGAGCCAGGCTCTTCTATTATGCCAGGCAAAGTAAACCCAACTCAGTCAGAAGCAATGACTATGGTTGTCGCTCAGGTCATGGGTAACGACACAACCATCAGCATGGCTGGCGCATCAGGTAACTTTGAGCTAAACGTGTATAAACCAGTTATCGCGTTTAACTTGTTACAATCTATCAAGCTGCTTGGCGATGCTTGCAACAGCTTCAACGAAAACTGTGCAGTGGGTATCGAGCCAGTAAAAGACAAAATCGATGACTTCTTGCATAACTCATTGATGCTAGTGACTTCATTGAACCGTCATGTTGGTTATGAAAACGCTGCAAAAATCGCTAAGACAGCTTATAAAGAAAACAAAACGTTGAAGCAAGTGGCGGTTGAGCTAGAGCTATTAACTGAAGCGCAGTTTGATGAATGGGTTATTCCTGCTGATATGGTACATCCTAAGTAAGTAGTAGACCAAATAATGACCTGCTACGGCGTCAGACTTGCTTAATGTACGATAAGTACTATTTGCACTTGTCTTTCTGGTAGCAGTGTTATACTTGTTCCACTGAGAATTTAGAAATAAAAAGACCTTGTCGTGTGGCAAGGTCTTTTTATTTGTATTTATATAAAGTAAGATTTTTATTAACTAATATAGAAAAGAGCTAGTTATAATGAATTTTTTACCAGATATTTATACTGCGTTGTATTAGATAGTTTGTATATTCAAAGCAGTCTATAAATTGAATATTTTTTTCGCTCGGAGTAAAACTTCTTCAGCTTCTATTAATTTTAAATCAAAAACAAATAGCTCAAGATTGCTTACTGGAATAACGTGTTCTCGAGTTTGCGAAGTAATCTTAATCAACTGTTCTAGTTTTTTGCAAATTAAAAATGCTTCGTCCCGCATATTCTCATGTTTCCTTCGACCAATAAAGGTATAAATTAGAGAAGCATATATAGTAAGGATAATAGGAGCTCCATAGAATAAGTTTACATATTTTGTTGAACTTACCATCCCAGTCAAAACATAAAGATAGACAAATATAAGTAGAAAAAGGCTTGCTGATGCTAAGAGCGTGATTACTGTTTTTTTATAATTGAGATAATTTGCTACTAATTCCTCTAGACGAAGAGAGTAACTATCAAGTAATTCATTCAAAAGATCTAAGTCTTTTTTGCTGTCAATGTATATGTTATCCATCGATTAAGGCGCTTAGTAAATTTAAAAACTTACTGTAATTTTGTTGTTGTGTAGGAAGATCATAACCGCTAGTTGTATTAATTACTAAATCATTACCAATATTGAGATTACAAGGTGTTAAAGAGCAAGAAATAAGCTCATGAACCAAATCATTTTTCCCTTTAGCTTCAAAAGCTTTTTGAATGATTTTATTGTATTCTCCTTCTTGATAATATTTTCTCACTTCTTCCTTTTCATCCCACCATAAATCCTGTTTATTCACTAACGTAATTATCCAAAACTTATTTTCAGTATTTTTAACATGGTTAATAACATTTTCTAAGTAGCTGATTTCATTATTCCTTTGCAATTCAGTATATTTTTTTATAAAACTCTCTTCGCTTTCATTATTAAAATATTTCGTAGACTTGTATGAATTGGCTATTTCAATCGAATGGTATCCATAGCTAACTACATTAATGATACCAGCAATCTCACCTTTATTTATTTTTCTAAATAATTCAGGCCAATGCATTTCAACTCTAAGTTCTTGCCCAGGCGCAACTAAATAATCTCCGAATACATTTTGTGCGATTTTTATTTTTTCTATAGTTGCTGTTTCATTATATTTATGGTCAACAATATCCTGATGGGTTAAGATCTTTGATAATGTTGTTTTGCCTGTACCTCCTGCTCCAAAAATAATGATATTAGTTCTACCGGATTGTATGTATTTGCGTATTTTTATTAAAAACGAACTTATATGTTTTTTCTTATCTGCAATTGTTATTGCAGAGCTAATACCTCCAGCTACTGTATAAAAATCCATTTTCCGAACCCTGATAACATTTGTTTTTGGTTTGATGTTTGATGTTTGATGTATTTTTTAAGTTAATGCTTAAGCTAGATATAGCTAGCTTAAGCATTATTACATTGCTAATAAGTAGGAGTTTATGATTTACTTTACAGTGTATGCACTGATAAGAAAAGTCTAAGCGAAAACCTAACCTTAATTAAAACTTATAAAGCAAACCAAGCGTCGTCGCTGCTTCCGTACGTGAGTCGACCATTGGGCTATCGTATTGCTCATTTGGTACATAGCTCACGCTTTGATTGGCAAATCCTGCCCAGCGCTCATTAAAGTCATAGTTAGCACTGATATTAATATATGGGTTCAGGCTTGAGTTAGATTTATAAGCGTCAACGCCTGTCTCTGCTGACTCTTTTTCACTGACGCCATAGTAGTACTCGTTATAGTCAGCATCATGATATTCAAAGCCGATGCTTGGATAAACCGTTAGCTTGCCTTTAGTGATTCTAGAAAGGTAGGTCAAGCGAGCCGTGTTACCACCACTACGATCTAATACATCAGCACCTATCTGCGCGCGGATGCCGCCAATAGCCGTACGACGCTGATAGCTTAGACCTGCTTCTGCTGATGATTTACGCTCATCCAAACCTTGCAGTGCGCCATTAGCATCATCAGGCTCAAACTCAGAACCCGCAAGCTTGGCATAAGCAGATAACTGATTGACACCATCATTGATCAGATACGCACCAGCTTGCGCACCGCGTACATAGACTTTGTTGTTGTCATAAAATGCGCCTGGTAGCACGCGCACTTCAGTACTGTCTTCGAGATCATAGGCTGATTTAACCGCCATGACATTGACCCCAACGCTGAGCTCAGCATCTTTGTCAGTCGGCAAGTTGTCATTAAAAAGTGCGGCGTTAGACAGGCTAGCCACACTAAGTAGTGCAGTAGCTGTGAACGCGCTAAACATAGTACGTGTAGAGATATTAGGTAGCGCTGCAAGTTTTAACATAATTGGATCTCGTAAGTGAGTATAAATAACTGAGTGGTGCGATTAGACAAAACGTGTTCAAAAGGACAAACAATAAAACGAATCAGTAATATAGGTCAGTATGCTGTTTTTGGAGTCTATATAGCAATGATAGATAAGTATGAGCATTTACTCAATGGCTTTTAGTACTTGCAGTAATTGCTGATGAATATCTTGCCACCACCAGACAAAACCAATGCTGATCAATAACATCGCAAGCCATGGTAATAGTTGCCAGATAATGGAAGGTTTTTTAAGTGCTTTGGGATCAATACTATTATGAACAGCTTCATGACTTAACGGTGAATTGTTAGCAGTAATGCTTTCGGCACTATTGTTAGCATTTATATCAGACACATTCGTTATATTGTTAGCAAAAGCAGCATCTTGCTCGGTTGAATTGGCAGCAAAGTGAGGTGATTGATCGAGAGGAGTAGCATCATAACGGCTTTGGTTATCGTGTTGTTCACGATATTGACCGCTATACTGACTGTCATATGGTGGGTTGTCGTGAGCGCTGTATGAGTAGTTGGTTTGATAAGCGTTGAACGTGCGCTGCTGCTGAATCGCTGCGTTTTGTATAGCGACTGCCAGACGCTGACGGTAGCCAATCGCAAAAGCCACAGCAATTATTAGCCCCGTGATTGCGCCACCGATATGACCAGCATTATCAATACCCGGTACGGCAAACCCATAGACGAGGTTGATGCCCATAATAAATATCAGGCTTTTGAGGTTAAGCACCATGCCATTGACCGATATTTTAAACAGTGCAGCGATTAATAATGCCGCGCCAATACCCATAATACCGCCTGAGGCACCAGCTGATAGTCCAGGCTGTCCCGTGCCATCCAAAATACTTTGCCACGTGACATAGCTGTTGAGTAAGTTACCACCGATTGCCGCCAGCAAAAATAACGCTAAAAATTTGGCTGAGCCAAACATCGGCTCGGCAATCTGCCCAAAGAAATACATGGCAAACCCATTAAACAATAAATGCATCAGACCAATGTGCAAAAATGCACTACTGACCAGTCGCCAAGGATCATCACCCATGGTAAATGGCAATGCATTGGCACCCCATTTGAGCAGTGCCTCAGTAGAAGGGTTGTTGGCATCGACGCCCGTCAATATCTGCATAATAAATAGCCCGATAAAGCTGGCTAGTAGCAGGGTAGTGACGGGCGCTGTTTTTAATAGTTGTTGAATGGTCATAAAAGCGAGATATCATCAAAATGTTGTATATATAGTATAAAGGGTATGGTCAGATAATGTTATGTATCCGCAGGTCATCATGGTACAAGTTTTCATAATCTTGATGGCTGATAGCTTTTAAAACTAGCAAGCTCTTAGAAATCGAAAATTCTTAGAAATCGAAAATTCTTAAGAACGGATAGCTCTTAAAAATGAATAGCTCTAAAAGTGACCAACTTTAAGATTCTCATAAGTACCTTTTACCAAGATATCGTCCGTAACTTTATTGATATCGGTATGACCGCAGAATGCCATTGAGATATCACACTCTTTATAGATGATTTCAAGCGCGCGGCGTACGCCATCTTCACCATAAGCGCCCAATCCATAGAGAAAAGCGCGCCCAATCATCGTACCTTTCGCACCCAGTGATATCGCTTTTAGCACATCTTGACCAGAGCGAATGCCACTGTCTAACCATACCTCGATATCGCTATTCTCAGCATGGACGGCTTGTACGATGTCAGACAGCGCAGAAATAGAAGACAGCGCACCGTCTAATTGACGGCCTCCATGGTTGGAGACGACCAGTGCATCGGCACCGCTACGGGCAGCCATGATGGCATCTTCAGGCTCCATAATACCTTTGATGATGAGCTTGCCGCCCCACATATCTTTGATACGCGCCACATCATCCCAGCTCAAACGTGGATCGAACTGCTCTTCTGTCCATGAGCTCAATGATGACAAGTCTTCAACGCCTTTGGCATGACCGATTATATTGCCAAAGCTACGACGTTTGGTGCCTAGCATATTCATACACCACTGCGGCTTAGTCATTAGATTCATGATGTTGGTAAGGGTCGGTTTAGGCGGTGCAGACAAGCCGTTTTTGATATCTTTATGACGTTGACCCATGACCTGCAAGTCGGCAGTTAATATCAATGCTGAACAATTGGCATCTTTGGCTCGTTGAATCAGATTGGCCATATAGTCTTGATCGCGCATGACATATAACTGGAACCAAAACGGCTTGCTGGTATGAGTGGCGATGTCTTCGATAGAGCAGATGCTCATGGTCGAGAGCGAGAAAGGCACGCCAAATTTTTCGGTGGCACGCGCAGCATGAATTTCGCCATCTGCCCACATCATACCAGTGAACCCAGTCGGAGCGATGGCGACGGGCATATTGACGGACTCGCCAATCATTTGTGTCGCTAGACTGCGATTGTCCATATCGACCAATACTCGTTGGCGTAGCTTAATACGGTCAAAGTCAGTTTCATTACTACGATACGTGGTCTCAGTCCATGAGCCTGAATCGACATAGTCATAAAACATACGCGGTACTTTGCGCTCAGCGACACGGCGCAGGTCTTCAATCTCTGTTACTTTCTTTAAGACAGGTTTTAAATCTTTCATGATTTCTCACCACTTTATCATCGTAATAGGACGTCTTTGTTATAAGTATAATGCTATTAAGCGAGTAGCTGCTGCAAATCCATCACCGAAAACGGATAGTTTAATCGTTTGGATGGTGTCAAAATCACAGGAATAGCTGTGGCAAATTCCATCATAAGTGCCTCATCAAAGTCTGCAATATCGACATGTTGGTAACTAATCGGTTGTACCGCCTGAAATTGTGTGATTATTTGCTCAGCGATATCACATAAATGACAGCCCGAAGTGCCTAGTAGCCACCATTGATTGCTATTTTCATCAATGCCGAGGCTTGGGTTTGCTGCAATAACACGCGCTCGTAATACTTCTATATTATCATCGTACATGGGTAGTCTCTTATCTTCATACTGATTGCAAAGCGCTGATGCTCAGTACGCGCTTATCTAAAACATGAAATACTTTAACGGTCATTACATCATAAAGAAGTGGGGTAAATAATGACAGCGATTGTGAGATTAGGTAAGATGACCTGCTATTGATCGTTATTAATGACGAATGCTCAACAGTTAATGATTGGCTATAAATAGCACGTTTACAATCATTGATTCTTAGTTGATGTTTTATAGTCATTAATAGAGTATCAACCTTATCTTATTACTTTTTTAACCACTCGGATATCGCGCATGGCAAGTTTTGGCACATTTATCAAACGTCTGTTATTGGCAATTATGCTATTGGTTGTCGCATTCCATATATTGGTCGTTGGGCTACTATTAATTTGGAAAACGCAGCCAATTAACAACAGTATGTTTATGTTGACGCATCGCCTAACGGGCGGCACGGTCACTCAGACATGGGCTGAATATGATGCGATTGCCAAATCTGCCAAGCAAGCGGCGATTGTGAGTGAAGACTCGACGTTTAGTCAGCACAGTGGTTTTGATTTTAAAGGTATCAAAGCCGCACAAAAGAAAAATGAAGAAACAGGAAAAATGTCTGCTGGCGGCTCAACGATTACTCAGCAATTGGCAAAAAACTTGTTCCTCACCTCGCATCGCTCTTATGTGCGTAAAGCGGAAGAGGCTGTCATCACTGTGATGATTGAAACGCTATGGGATAAGCAGCGCATCATGACCGCTTACCTAAATGTGGCGGAGTTTGGTAATGGTATCTATGGTATAGACGCGGCAGCGCATCATTATTTCGATAAGTCTGCGGCCAATCTAAACCGAGATGAGTCAGCGCTTCTGATTGCGATGCTTACCAATCCAAAGTACTACGAGGACAATCAAGGCGATAAGCGTTTACGTAACAAGCAACGTATTATCAAAAAACGCATGAAAAATGCTGTATTACCGCAAGCAGCTTCGTAAATATAAAGCATTAGGGTTGAGTTAGATTATAGGATCGAATGTTGTAGGCTCGGCTATTTCGAATAAAACTAGGACAGACCCTAATAAAGACAGAACGATAAAAGATGATGGCGTATCGATAACGCAAAAGGAGTAGTGACGTGGTAGAGATGACTAGTAATCAGGGCAGTGGTGATGTTAACGATATGATTGACGTTAATAATGTTGAAGATGGCGCTAATGATAATATTAATAAAGACATCAATATAGATAATAGCCAGAACGACTTGGCCGAAATCGAATGGCAACGCTCAGCAGATGGCAGCTATTCACCTAGCAGTTATATCAATCGTGATTTGTCTTTACTACAGTTTCATCTGCGAGTATTAGCGCAGGCATCTAGTTCGCGTCATCCATTGCTTGAACGCTTATTTTTCTTGATTATTTTTTCATCCAATCTCGATGAGTTTTTTGAGATTCGTGTCGCTGGTATCATGCAAAAGCTCAACATCGGTGATGTATCGACCAGTGCTCATGGCATGCGTCCTAGCGAAGTGCTAAACGAGATATCTATTATCACTCATGCCGCAATCAGTGAGCAGTACCGTATTCTCAATGAGGATATCCTGCCAGCACTTGCGCTCGAAGATATTCGCTATCTCAAACGTGATGAACTAAACGCTGAGCAGTCTGCATGGATGAAGCGTTATTTTACGGAGCAAGTCGTACCCGTATTGACGCCGATTAGTATTGATCCGGCGCATCCATTCCCGCGTCTTGTAAATAAAAGCTTAAACTTTATCGCTACCTTGGAAGGCAAAGACGCTTTTGGACGTGATATCAACTTAGCGATTGTACCTGCGCCGCGCAGTCTACCGCGTGTGATTCGTCTGCCAGATGAGCTAACTGGTGGTAAAGAGCATCATGTAATGCTATCCGCTATCATTCATGAGCATATCGGTGAGCTATTCCCTGGCATGAGTGTGACAGGCTGTCACCAATTTAGGCTGACACGTAATGCTGATTTAGACTTGGCCGATGATGTCGAAGATATTGCCAAAGCACTAGAAGGCGAGCTTGAAAACCGCCGCTTCGGTGATAAGGTGCGCCTTGAGGTCACAACTGATTGCCCAACGCATATCAGTGAGTATCTGCTTAATGAGTTTGAGCTGCATGACAATCAGCTATACCGTGTCAATGGCCCAGTCAACTTAACGCGTTTGCTGTTTGACTTTAATATTCCTGCGCTACGCTACCAGCCATTTACTCATGTCGTGCCAAAGGCATTTCGCCGAGAAATGGATAAGTCCGATAAATCGACCAGTATGTTCGCTGCCATGCGTAAAAGTGATGTGTTGGTTCATCATCCTTTTCATGCGTTCTCACCGATTATCAATTTACTTTGGCAAGCAGCCAGCGATCCCAAAGTATTGGCAATTAAACAAACGCTATATCGTTCAGGCACCAATTCAGAAATTGTCAAAGCACTTGCTGCCGCTGCTCGTAATGGCAAAGAAGTCACGGCCGTCATTGAGCTGCGTGCGCGTTTTGATGAAGCGTCTAATATCGCAGTTGCCAACTATCTACAAGAAGCAGGCGCGGTCGTGGTCTACGGTATCGTCGGTTACAAGACCCATGCCAAGCTTATGTTAATCGTACGCCGCGAGGAAGACCGAATCCGTCGTTATGTTCATCTAGGCACTGGTAACTACCATGCGGCAAATGCTAAGGTTTATACAGATTATGGTCTGTTTAGCGCTGATCCTGATATCTCAGAAGATGTTCACAAAATATTCCAAGAGCTAACCGGCATGGGCAAACCTGCCAACCTTAAAAAACTGCTACATGCACCGTTTACTTTGCATGAAAAATTGATGAGCTTTATCGATGATGAAATCGCTCATGCCAAAGCGGGCAAACGTTCTCATATTATCATCAAAGCCAATGCGTTAACTGAGCGACGCCTCATTGATAAGTTATACGATGCCTCGCAGGCAGGTGTTAAAATTGAGCTGATTTTGCGGTCTATGTGTTGTCTACGTCCACAAGTAAAAGGCCTCTCTGAAAACATCACTGTGCGCTCTGTTATCGGTCGGTTTTTAGAGCATACGCGCGTTTATTATTTCTATAACAATGGTGATGAGCGTCTATACTGCGGTAGTGCAGACTGGATGGATCGTAACCTGTTCCATCGCGTAGAAGTAGCATTCCCGATTGAGAACAAGAAACTGTTTAAGCAGATTTATCAAGATGGCTTGATTAACTACTTACAGGATAATATGCAAGCGTGGACACTTGATGGCACTGGCGTTTGGCAGCAGTTACAGCCAGCAGCAGGTGAGGAGCCACACGTCGCACAAGAGCATTTATTAAAAACGATTAATCGTGTCGAAGAGTCTAGCTAATTCGTAAAAGTATTTTCAGCTGATATTCAACTATTCAATTATCTATCTGACTAAGCACTGGTAAATACTGGTGCTTGGTTTTTTGTGCTTACCAATTGCAAAAGTTACAAACTGACTTGCAACCTCACAATTATTCACATATTGATACGGCAGTACACTGGTGCATTACCCAAGGTCATACCTATAATTAATATCGATTCTGACGCTACTTGATAAGTATTGGTTACTCATTTGGGCGTAGGTGCAAGTTCAAAACAATTTAATAAAATCATAAAAATAGGAAATAAACCATGAGTACTACTAATGATGACAATTCAGATATCAAGCAAGCTGCAGAACAGGTAAATGGTCAGGAAGTTGAGAAGAACTTAGCAGAGAATAAAAAATTCGACGCTCCTGAATCATTGAGCGAAGAAGAGCAAACGCCTTTTATCGATGATGATTTACGTACTGATAAGTAATATACGACATCAAACATCGACCTAATATACGATAACAACAAATAATAAAGCGAGGGATATGCCATGACTATGCAAGAACCATTAGCAACAGATCCAGAAGAAAAAGTAATCGTGGATGACCCTGCTGCTAATCAATTAGAAAACCCTAAAAATAGCTATGCAGGGCGCAAGCACAAGCCTGAAATTGATGGCCCTGAGCAAGACTCACAAGAGACTGACGAAGTTTATGCTGATCCACGTAAAGAAGAGAATCTTCCAGCTGGTGGCAAGAATGCAGCAGAACTAAGTGCCTACGACTTAAGCCAAAAAGGTAATGAGTAAAGGACTATAGATAACAGCGGGCTAACTAAATCTACAAAATTATAAATATAAAAAAGAGGATATGATAATGCAAGCCAAAGACTCAGCAATAGACAAGAAAGAAGTACTAGAATCTGATGATCATAGTGCAATTGAAAGAAATACTACTGAGAACAAAGGGACTGATACTTTTGATGAATCTGTGGTCGACTCAGAACACGTAAATGATAATGACAACCCAGCACGCCAACCAGATCGCCGTGACCAAGAGGGCAGTACCGCATTTGACGATAATATTAATGAAGATACTGTCGGTAGTGCAGCACCAAAGAGTGAGGGTATTAATGATTTAAATCGTTATGCCAACATTGATAACGCACAAACCCGTATTTTAAATCCTGATGAAAAAGATTAGATAGGTTTAAATTTCGACAGATCTATAGTGTTTCTTGGGTTAGACGAGTAATTATCATAGTAGGGAGTATTAATGAATAACTCACATAACGAAAGCGTCAATAACGATCATAGCTTAAAAGATGCAGATGACAATAATGGTATTGTCCCTGATGATGCATTACAAAAAGCAAATCCAGCCGCAGCAGAAAAGGCTACGGAAGATCATGATCCGCATAATGTCGCCAAGAACAACAAACAGTATGACAGTCCATTGATGGAAGATGACAAGTAAGAATTCACTATATCAATAGCTATTAGTATTTGTACATAAATAGGCATTTGTACATAGATAAAAAGGCACTATGTTTGGTAAGAGTATATAACTCGTATCAAACACGGTGCCTTTTTTGCTTCCTGCATTTTTACTTTCTACATTATATAGGTAATAGGTTTAAGTAAGGCGTGGACTTTAAGCAGGTGTACCACTATGAAAGCGTAGCTCAGCATCTGGGCTATTTATTAATTCAGCCTCTACTTCCTTAAAGAAATCAACTCGCTCATCGATATTTTCGTCCGATAATGTTTGAGCAAGCGCAAGATAATCTTCGAAATGACGACTCTCTGACTTGAGTAGATAACGATAATACTTCGCTAAGCGTTCATCATCGATGACCTCGGCCAACGCTGCAAAACGCTCACAAGAGCGCGCCTCAATAAATGCCCCAATTATCAATACATCGACCATCGCTGCTGGCTCGTAAGTGCGTTTGTGCTTCAACATACCTTTGGCGTAGCGTCCAGCACTTAGATATTTCCACTCTTGGCCGCGCTCATTCATGATACCCAGTACTTGCTCGTAGTGCAGCATCTCTTCTCGTATCAGCTGTGCGAGTTTACGCTGCAAGTCATACGAGAACTCATAACGAAATATCAAATTCATCGCAGTACCAGCGGCCTTTTTTTCGCAGTTAGCATGGTCTTGAATAATCATAGGTAGGTTTTCAATCGCGGCATCTACCCAAGATTGCGTGGTTCGAGCCCCTAAAAAGTTATAAACAGGAGATAGGTCTACCTTTATAGGAGTGCGCAGATGCGTAATATCGATGCTATCTTCTTCAGGCAGCTCTTTTTCGATTAGATCTTTTTCTGCACTATTATTCACAGTTTGAGAGATGCTTTCTTCGACAGATTTTTTCTCGATATTATCGTTATCTATAGTATTTGCTGTTGATTGTAATGTTGCGAGGTCTTGTTGATTGATAGTCATAGTCTAAGGAAGCTTTATTTATGAATGATGATACGAGTAATTATATCGTTAGTCTGTCCTAGATACGATGCTAAATAACTGACATTCATCAATAGCTGTTTATTAATAGATAACGGTTAAGCATAATTAAAGATATCAATGATTACTTACTGTTTATATTAATTTTGCTGCATCTAACTCCTAGATGATGATTATAGCTCCTAGAGTAGGCCACTTATACATTATCATTATTAAACAGCCTAAGTATTTACTTAGTAAATGGTGTTTCCTTGTTAATTTTATTATTTGATAGTAGGATGAGATTTTGCTCTTTAAGCATTTCGTTTTACTTTTATGATTCACTATTAGTAAAGAGTAAGTCTAATATTAATAGGTCACCTTTTATTAGAACGTAAAACTTGTAGATATATCTCCTCAGAAAAATTAGAGAATCAAAGATTCCACAACGAATGAAATATGAACGTTTAAACCTCACAAGATTAAAAACTCTTAAACAGTTACTGTCACAACTCAGTATTAGTACCCCTCACGAACAGATAAGGATAACAATATGAGCCAGTCTTCTAACACCAATCGTATTCAAAAAGGCAGTCTTGCCATCGATCAGCAGTTATATGACTTTATTGAAAACGAAGTGCTACCGAAAGTCGGTGTGGATTCAGACGATTATTGGTCAGGTTTCGAAAAGATTATTAAAGAGTTTACCCCGCGCAATAAAGCGTTGCTTGCGACTCGTGACAAGATTCAAGCGCAAATTGACCAATGGCACTTAGATAATCCTGCAAAAGATGGCGAAATCGACTATCCAGCTTATAAGACATTTCTACAAGAAATTGGTTATTTGCTACCTGAAGGCGAAGCATTTACGGTTGATACCAAAAACGTCGATGATGAAATTGCGCACATCGCAGGGCCGCAGCTAGTCGTACCAGTTCGTAACGCTCGTTATGCGCTTAACGCGACCAATGCGCGTTGGGGTAGCTTATACGATGCTTTGTACGGCACCGATGTTATCAGTAGCGAAAATGGTCAAGAAGCGGGTGGTAGCTATAATCCTACTCGCGGTGCTGCTGTTGTGGCTTACGCCAAAGCGTTCTTAGATGAGCATTTCACACTAGCATCCGGCTCTTACAATGATGTGACTGGTTTTAAAGTAGTCGATGGCAAGCTAGAAGTTGTACAAGGTAATAGCAGTACTGATCTAAAAGATACGGCTAAGTTTGTCGGCTTTGTCGGTGAGGCTGAAGCTCCTACAGGAGTACTATTAAAGAACAACGGCTTGCATGCTGAGATTCAAATCGATAGCAACCATCCAGTGGGTAAAGATGATCCAGCAAACATCAAGGACGTACTACTTGAGTCGGCTATGACAGCCATTCAGGATTGTGAAGACTCAGTCGCTGCGGTAGATGCAGAAGAAAAAGTCGAAGTCTATCGTAACTGGCTTGGCTTGATGAATAGCGACCTACAAGAAACCTTTGAAAAAGGTGGCAAGACGCGTACCCGTAAGCAAAACCCAGATCGTGAATATAACACGCCAGATGGTGGCAAGCTGATCTTACCAGGTCGTTCGTTATTATTAATTCGTAACGTCGGTCACTTAATGCAGAATCCTGCAATCTTAGTCGATTTGGGCGAGGGCCAAGAGCAGATATTTGAAGGCTTAATGGATGGTTTAATCACGCCACTATTATCACTTAATGATATCAAAGGCAAAAACGAGCTATCAAACTCGCGTCAAGGCTCAATGTATATTGTTAAGCCAAAAATGCATGGCCCTGAAGAAGTTAAAATGGCCAATGACTTATTTAATGCGTCAGAAGATTTATTAGGTTTAGAACGCAATACGCTCAAAATCGGCATCATGGACGAAGAGCGCCGTATGACGGTTAACTTAAAAGAAGCAATCCGCCAAGCCAAAGAGCGCGTTATCTTTATTAACACAGGTTTCTTAGACCGTACTGGTGATGAGATGCATACCAGCATGAATGCAGGTCCATTTGTACCAAAAGGTGAAATGAAGTCGCAAGCATGGCAGCCTGCTTACGAGCAGTGGAACGTCGATATCGGTCTAGAGACAGGCCTACAAGGTCATGCGCAAATAGGTAAGGGTATGTGGGCTAAGCCTGATGAAATGAAAGAGATGATGGATACTAAGGCTGCTCATCCTAAATCTGGCGCTAGCACTGCATGGGTACCATCACCAACGGGCGCTACCTTGCATAGCATACACTATCATCAAGTGAGCGTAGCTGATGTACAAGATACGCTAAAATCACGCGAGCGTGCTAGCTTGGATGACATCTTGACCGTTCCATTAGCAAAAAATACCGACTGGACTGCTGAAGAGAAGCAGCAAGAGCTTGAAAATAATGCTCAAGGTATCTTGGGTTATGTCGTACGCTGGGTAAATCAAGGCGTTGGTTGCTCCAAGGTGCCTGATATCAATGATGTCGGCCTCATGGAAGATCGTGCTACTTTGCGTATCTCAAGCCAACATATTGCTAACTGGTTGCATCATGGCGTGGTTAGTGAGCAGCAAGTGATGGATACGATGAAACGCATGGCCAAGGTCGTTGATGAGCAGAATGCAGGCGATGATGACTATCAATCAATGGCAGATAACTTTGATAGCTCTTACGCGTTCAAAGCAGCCTGTGATTTAGTCTTCAAAGGACGTGAGCAGCCTAGTGGTTATACTGAGCCATTGTTGCATCAAGCACGTTTGGATCTTAAAGCAAACGCTTAGAACAATAGACTAAATATGACAGGTATTTGAGCATATTTGGTGAGCAAGTATGCCAGTCAGTCTTGCTCGTTTGTAACTGATAAATTTGCTCAAATAGATTATTAACTTCTTAATTAGCGCTATTTATTTTTTAGTAAATAGCGCTTTATTTTGGACTATTACTAGATGTTAATTATAAAAATTTAATAATATTAGTAATCACATTAACCAATATTATTTGTATCTAGTTGAGTAAGTAGAAGTTTTTTCACAATCGTTCAAATAAAATGAATTGTCTGTTATTTGATAATAGATGTATCGAAAAGACAAAAAAATATGTTGCAAATTATGTCAAAGTTGTTATGCTTGTACTCGAAGTATGAGTTTGGTAACGGATGTTACGCAATGGAAGGATGAAAACTAAAGATTACATGGCAGTTACTTTTTTAATCCCAGTTATGTAAATCATGGTTTTTTTCATCTTACTGTAATAGAACTTCGCCACACTTGTTTCTGACTAATCTCGGTAGCCAGTTACACATTATATCTTTGAGGATTTGTGACGATACCATTATGGGCGCCAGCTAATAATAGCTTGCTCATTACTACAATTGTAAAGTGGAGATACCCCATGAAAAAACTACTTTTAGCTACAGCAATCGCAGCCCTATCTGTATCTGCAGCCAATGCAGCACCAACTCTATACGGTAAAGCTTTCTTAGCAGCTGACTATGAAAATGCTGATTTTGATGCTGCTGGTAATAATATGTATGACGAAGATACAGTACAGATTAACTCTCATGCTTCACGTATCGGCCTTAAAGGTTCTGAAGCCATGACTGCTAATACTGATGTTATCTATCGTTTAGAGTATGGCACAAGCATCGATGGTGATAACGCTACTTTCACTAACCGTGATACGTATCTTGGTGTTGTAAACAAGCAGTTCGGTGAGTTCCGTGTTGGTAAAAACCAATCAAGCCTAGCTCGTATTGACAACGTTGTTGTTAACCAAGGTTACTGGGATAACCTAGGCCAAACTGAAAACGAAAGCGAAGTTGTTAACGCTCTAAACATGGCGGATAGTGCCCGTATCAACAGTTCAGTTATTTGGACTGCACCAAAATATGACGGCCTACCATTACAATTGTCTGCAATGTATAGCTCTGACGATGCAAATGGTAATGACAACGCAGGCTTTGGTGTAGCAATGTTGTTTGACCAAGGTGCTGGCTATACTGCTGGTATTGCGTACGATAAAGACCAAAACATCAATGGTGAAATCATCCGTGGTACAGCGACTGTTGATCTAGGTAAGTATATGGCAGCTCCTGTTACTCTAGGCGCGCTATACCAAGTAGGCGACTACGACGGTCAAGATGAAGATGAGAAAGGTCTAGTTGTTAGTGCTCAGATGGGTCTAAATAACTTTGCTCGTCCAGCAGCTGTATATGCACAGTACAACAAAACTGACAATTTAAACGGTTTTAACAACGTTGATTCAGACCAAATCGTTGTTGGTGGTAAATACTTCTTCAAAGACAATATCATTGCTCATGCCTATGCTGGCGTAAACAATGCTGATAATGTTGGATATACATATAATACTGGTAATCAAGATCCTATTACTAACGAAGATATATTCGCAACGTCAAACGGTGATGCGCAAGTAGTCGTAGTTGGTACTGGTCTAGAATACTTATTCTAGTAACAACTAGAATCTGATTTCATAAAAACTCATCCTTCGGGGTGAGTTTTTTGTTGCGTAGCGTTTTAATAATAGAAAAATGTTTGCTACTAGCACGAAAACATAAGAGTTTCAGACAGTTTGCATTTTTGCCCTATATTTTATGGCGTATTTTTAGTAAAATCCTTCTTTACCAATTACCGACAGAGTACTATGACCAAGTTTATATTCGTGACCGGTGGGGTAGTGTCCTCACTAGGAAAAGGTATCACCGCAGCTTCTCTTGCAGCGGTCTTAGAAGCACGTGGCGTGACTGTCACGATGACCAAAATGGATCCGTATATTAACGTTGATCCAGGTACGATGAGCCCGTTTCAGCATGGTGAAGTATTCGTCACTGAAGACGGCGCAGAGACCGATCTAGATTTGGGTTATTACGAGCGCTTCTTGCGTCACTCAAAAATGAGTAAAAGTAATAACTTCACCAGTGGCCGTATTTATCAGAATGTGTTGAATAAAGAACGCCGTGGTGAGTATCTAGGCGGTACTGTACAGGTTATTCCGCATATTACTGATGAAATTAAAAACAAAATCCTTGCCAGTGGCGAAGGGTATGATATCGCTATTATCGAAATTGGCGGTACTGTTGGTGATATCGAATCGCTTCCGTTTATGGAAGCCGTACGTCAGATGCAAGTGGAGCTTGGCCGTAATAGAGCCATGCTAATGCATCTTACTTTGGTACCTTATATTGCTAGCGCGGGTGAGACCAAAACTAAGCCAACGCAGCATTCAGTAAAAGAGCTACGCTCTATTGGCCTACAGCCTGATATCCTAATCTGCCGCTCTGACCATCATATCTCGCAAGACAACCGTCGCAAGATTGCGCTATTTACCAACGTTGAAGAGCGTGCAGTCATTATGTGTGAAGATGCACAGAGTATCTATCAGATACCGCGTACATTGCACGAGCAGGATCTTGATGATCTAATCTGTGAGCGTTTCGGTCTTGATGTGCCTGAAGCTGATTTGAGCGATTGGGATAAAGTGGTTGAAGCACAGTTGAATCCAGAAGGGACAGTGACAGTTGCGATGGTTGGCAAATATGTTGAGCTTCCAGATGCTTATAAGTCTATCAACGAAGCATTGCTACATGCTGGTATCACGCATAAAGTAGACGTGAAGATTGACTACATTGATGCTGAACGTTTAGAAGATGATGATACTTTGCTTGCTCAGCTAAACGATGCTGATGCTATCTTAGTACCAGGCGGTTTCGGTGAGCGCGGTACGATGGGCAAGATAAAAGCCATCACTTATGCTCGTGAAAACAACGTTCCGTATTTAGGCATTTGTCTTGGTATGCAGTTGGCTGTGATTGAGTATGCACGTAACGTACTTAATATTAACGCCAACTCTTCTGAGTTTGATCGTAAGACAGCTGAGCCTATCATTGGTCTGATCACTGAATGGTTAGATGAGCGCGGCGAGCTACAGATTCGTAGTGATGATTCAGACCTTGGTGGCACGATGCGTCTAGGCGCACAGCAAGCAGAGCTAGTTTCTGGTAGTAAGCTAAGCCAAATTTACGGTGCGAGCAATATCACTGAGCGTCATCGCCATCGCTATGAGATGAATAACCGTTATATCGAGCCGTTAGAGCAAGCAGGTATGACCATTTCTGGTTATTCTGCCAAGCAGCATTTGGTAGAGTCGGTTGAGATTTCTGAGCATCCATGGTTTGTCGCTGTGCAGTTCCATCCTGAGTTCACTAGCTCACCACGTGGTGGTCATCCACTGTTTAATAGCTTTGTAAAAGCCGCTAAGAACCATAGCGAAAAAAAGTAGTTCTTACAACATAGTGCAAAGTGAAAGCGTTTACTATAAAAAAGACTGATCTCCGGATTGGTCTTTTTTTTGCTTAATTCAAACTGCTGGACATTATTAAAGAGTCAACATCCTCATTAATAGGGTCTAATTACGCTTGCATACTTTTTTTAATCAGCCTATCGGTTACAATATGTGATAGACATATTAATAACAAAATAAGAGGTAATGGCTTCATGGAAAACTTATTGACCGCACAATCACATATCACGCTTAACACTCCTAACAACGATACGATTAAAATTGGTAACGACCAGCCTTTTGTACTGTTCGGTGGTATGAATGTTTTAGAGTCTAAAGAATTGGCATTTGAGATTGCTGAGCAGTATGTTGATATTTGCCAGCGCTTGGGTATCGGCTATGTTTTTAAAGCGAGCTTTGATAAAGCCAATCGCTCAAGTCTGCATTCGTATCGTGGGCCTGGTTTAGAGCAGGGTATCGATTGGCTAGGTCAGATCAAAGAAAAATTCCAAGTACCGATTATCACTGATGTGCATGAGCCACATCAAGCAGCACCAGTCGCTGAAGTGGCCGATATTATTCAGCTACCTGCATTTTTGTCGCGTCAGACAGATCTAGTACATGCGATGGCAAAAACAGATGCCATTATCAATATCAAAAAGGCGCAGTTTTTGGCTCCTCACGAGATGCGTCATATCGTTAATAAGTGCCTAGAAGGTGGTAATGATAAATTGATACTTTGTGAGCGTGGTAGTGCCTTTGGCTATAATAATCTGGTCGTGGATATGCTTGGTTTTGATACCATGAAGCAGATGGATATCCCTGTATTCTTTGACGTGACGCATAGCTTACAACAGCCAGGTGCACGTAGTGATAGTGCTGGTGGACGTCGTGAGCAGATTACAACGCTTGCCCGTGCAGGTATGGCTACAGGGTTGGCAGGGTTATTTTTAGAAGCGCATCCAAACCCAGAAACTGCAAAATGTGATGGTCCATGTGCGCTGCGTATGAGCCAACTAGAGCCGTTCTTACGTCAGCTTAAGCAAATTGATGATTTGGTCAAAGGTTTTGAAGTATTGGATACTCATTAATACGGTACGCGATAAGAGGGCTATACAATGGCAATTCAGATGGCGCAAGTAAGCATCGAAAATATCGATGATGCAGAGGGCTTAGATAGTGTGATGACCGCTCTCAAAAACATCTCAGGCGTGACGGCTATTAATTTGGATCCTAAGCACAATGTCGCAACGGTGAGCTATGATGATACAGATACTAGTATCCATGCCTTAACAGCAGCGATTAGTATGGTGGACTATGTGACTCAGCCATTTCCGATTGATTCACCGCAGAACCCGCAACATGACGACTAGACGATACAAATAGCTATTGTTATAAACTTGTCGATGAGCTCTTTTACGTGTTTATTAATAAGTTCCTGTTTCGTTAATAGCATCTCGTTAATAAAGCAACAACCAAACGGTCTTGTTGTCGAGGATAATAGGGCTTATGCTTATTTAATGTAGCTTTGATAGTTGCTCTTACTTTGATAACTTAAAAAATATCAAAGTAAGCATTAACAGAATCACTATTAGAGTTGCTCATTACTAATAAAAATAAGGAGCCCAATATGGCAGATCAAACACGTATTATTAAAATTGACGGTATGACTTGTGGCGGATGCGTAGCAAGCGTACATACAGCAACAGCTGATATTGATGGATTAGAAACTATTACCGTTGACCTAGCTGATAACCTAGCGACGATAACCTTTGATGATAGCAAAACCAGTGCAGAGGCTATTGCTTCAGTTATTGACGATGCTGGATTTGAGGCGACAGTTGCTAACTCATAAATCTCATCTTCTATGTAAAAAACCAGCTAACATGTTATTACAAGCATGATAGCTGGTTTTTTAATGATTAACGATTACGAGTATTCAGTCTCGATACTTTGATAAATTGCTACTTTGTCTAAAACACTCATACTGAATACGATGTTACCCAATTACTTTATTTGAATTTTTTATCAACCCACTGATATTTTATCGTGGTTCCTACAAATTTATAGGCACCATGACGAGTTTTATTTATGAACGATACCACCCGTACTACCAAAGATGAGTCTTATGATGTCGAAACTGATGTTGAGTCCAACACGCCACTGACACCGCAACGCGCGCATTTACAATTAGCGATTGATGGCATGACTTGTCAGGCCTGCGCTTCAAGGATTGAGAAGGTGCTTAGCAAAAAGCCTTCGGTGTACGAGGTAAGTGTGAGTTTTGCTGGCGAGACCGCCAATGTTGATTATGATCCGACCCAAACGACGCCTGAACAGGTGACAGAGTGGGTAAATAAAACAGGCTTTGTGGCCAATGTGCAGGCAGCCGATAGCTTATTTGCTCAGACTGACGAAGATACCGCCACTCAATACCCATGGCGTTTGATCGGATTATGGGTTTGTTTGGTGCCATTTTTAGTGGGTATGGCAGGTATGTTGACGGGTTCTGGTATGGCGTGGATGCCGCCAGTCTGGGTGCAATTTATTTTAGCGACCATAGTACAGTTTGGCTTGGCGCTACCGTTTTATAAGAGCGCATGGGCATCTATAAAAGGTGGCCTTGCCAATATGGATGTACTGGTGGTCATTGGTACCGTGACGATATGGGCATATTCGACTTATCTATGGCTCACGCACGGCGATGGTACTTTAAACAGTCTATTGCAAAGTGGGCATCTGGGCGGACACGGTGCTGGTAACAGCCCAGCCGTATATTTTGAAGCAGGGGTGATGGTCATTGCCTTTGTACGTACAGGTAAATATCTTGAGGAACGTACCAAGAAGCACAGCCTAAACAGTATTGATTTATTATTGTCATTGACACCTGATGAAGTAGAGCAGCAGCAGCCAAATGGTGAATTTCATAATATTGCGTTGTCTGATGTACAAGTAGGTGACATCCTACGTGCAAAGCAAGGCAGCCGCGTCGCTACAGATGGTACCGTCATAGAAGGCAGCGGTTGGTGCGTGGAGAGTCATTTAACTGGCGAGTCGGTAGCTCTCAAAAAAGAACAAGGTGATGGATTGCTGGCAGGCGCTTTGGTAGAGAATGGCAGTCTGCTCTATCGTGTGAGTGCCAAGGGTAGTGATACTAAGCTTGGTGATATGGTACAAGCGTTGAGTGATGCACAAGGCTCAAAAGCCAATCTAGCGCGTCTCGCGGATCGAGTAACGGCTATTTTTGTTCCCGTGGTAGTTACGATTGCATTGATTACTTTTGTCGTCACATGGTGGCTAACAGGTATGGTTGATACTGCACTAATGCACGCGGTATCGGTATTGGTCATTGCTTGTCCTTGTGCGCTTGGTTTGGCCACGCCAGCGGCGATCATGGCTGGTATGGGCATTGCTGCACGTCATGGTGTTTGGTTTAAGGATGCGCAAAGTCTTGAGGCAGCAGGTAATATCGATACGGTAGTGCTTGATAAAACAGGCACATTGACCATTGGCAAGCCTACTATCGTCGATCATGTCATGGTGGATAAGTCGCTTGCTGTGGACGATGTATTGCAGATTGCGGCCAGTGTCGAAGCGCACGCCAGTCATCCATTAGCAACTGCCCTCGTCAATACGGCTAAAGAACATCAACTGTCTCTATTTAATGTGAACGATATCAGTGTGATAAAAGGCGCTGGTATACAAGCAAATATCGAAGGGCTTGGGCTGATAAAAGTTGGGACAGCAGAGTTTGCGAACTTGACGCTGCCTAAACTGATGCCAAAAGTATGGCAAATTGCGAGCACTGTTGCGATTAGTATCAATGATGAGCCACTAGGTGCGTTTGCACTAGCCGATGACTTAAAGGCAGATACGCCGCAAGCAATCGCTGCACTACAAGATGCGGGTATTAATGTGATTCTGATGAGTGGTGATAAGCAGTCCGTCGTCGATCATGTAGCAGGGCAGTTGGGTATTGATAAGGCTTATGGCAAGATGAGCCCACGTGACAAGGCCAGTCAAATTGCACTATTGCAAACTGCTGGTCATAAGGTAGCGATGGCAGGAGACGGCGTCAACGATGCGCCAGCGATGGCTACTGCCGATGCCAGCTTTGCGATGTTTGAGGGAACTGATGTCGCTCAGCATAGTGCCTCTGCACGGCTAATGGGTGAGTCGCTCATGCATATCGATGCGGCACAAAAAATCGCTCAAGCAACGCTACGCAATATCAAGCAAAATCTGTTTTTTGCCTTTATTTACAACTGTCTTTGTATTCCGCTTGCTGCGTTTGGGTTTTTGAATCCGATGATTGCTGCCGCTGCTATGGCACTTAGCTCCATCTCAGTACTTATGAATGCACTACGATTGACACGGTTTAAGACAGAGGTTGAGCTAGATAATACGATATCTACCTCTCATACAGATAAAAAGCATTTAGCAAAAGGATAGCTATCATATTTGCTAAATGCTTCTATAAATATAAAACAGATAGCCATCGCATATATGTATCTCTAAGATTGTTTTTATGACGGCAAGTCGGTGTAAGATAAGGGAAGTTTGGTAAAATATATGCTATGATGCCAAGCACTATAGCCGACTATTAATCTACTTGATACCCCTCTAATTGCTAGGCAACGATAGCCGCAAGATAGAAAGGTATAAAGGGTTTTTAGGGTTACGCGCTATATGATATTTTGCTTTATCTTTTTTGTATGCTAGCTGCCGTTATTTATCTCACAAACTTGGCATGACCAAAGGAATTAACAGACATTATGTACGCTGAAGAAACCAACAACGTCACCGCAATTAAAGACATTCGCGCTCGTGAAATTTTAGACTCGCGCGGTAACCCAACTATCGAAGCCGATGTCATTTTAGCTGACGGTACTGTCGGCCGTGCTGCTGCTCCAAGTGGCGCATCAACAGGCTCACGTGAAGCGCTTGAGCTACGTGATGGCGACAAAACCCGCTTTATGGGTAAAGGCGTCAAAAAAGCCGTTTCTAATGTCAATAGTCAAATCCGCAGTGCCTTGATTGACAAAGATGTGACTGAGCAACAGGCCATTGATGATGCCATGATTGCGCTAGATGGTACAGAAAACAAAGAAAGCTTGGGTGCTAATGCCATGCTAGCTGTGTCACTTGCTACGGCCAAAGCGGCAGCCAAGTCACAGAATTTGCCATTACATCAATACATTGCCAATCTACGTAATCAAACGTCGTTGACCATGCCTGTGCCGATGATGAACATCTTGAACGGTGGTGAGCACGCGGACAACACAGTTGATATCCAAGAGTTTATGATTGAGCCTGTGGGCTTCACTAGCTTTTCAGAAGCGCTGCGTGCTGGTACAGAGATTTTTCATAGCTTAAAGTCTGTATTAAAATCACAGGGTCTCAACACTGCCGTTGGTGACGAAGGTGGTTTTGCACCGAACCTGCGTAGCAACGAAGAAGCCATTACGGTTATCATGCAAGCGATTGAACAAGTCGGCTACAAAGCTGGTGAAGATATTCATCTTGCGCTAGATTGTGCAGCTAGTGAGTTTTACAAAAACGGTCAATACGTTTTGGCAGGCGAAGGTAATAAAGCCTTTGATAGCCAAGGGTTCTCAGACTACCTAGTTGGGCTGGCACGTCAGTATCCTATTATCTCTATCGAAGATGGTCTTGATGAGTCAGATTGGGATGGCTGGAAATATTTGACCGAGCAGATTGGCGATAAAGTTCAATTGGTTGGTGATGATTTGTTTGTGACCAATCCTGCGATCTTGCAAGAAGGTATTGATAAGCACATTGCCAATGCTATTTTGATTAAATTCAACCAAATTGGCACTTTGTCAGAAACACTAGATGCGATTTATATGGCTAAGAAAAATGGCTATGCAACCATCATTTCGCATCGTTCAGGTGAAACTGAAGACAGCACCATTGCAGATTTGGCAGTTGGTACAGCGGCTGGCCAGATCAAAACTGGCTCACTCTGCCGTTCAGACCGTGTAGCGAAGTATAATCAATTGCTACGTATCGAGCAGCAAGTACGCGCAAGCTATCGTGGCCGTAAAGAGTTTATCGGTCTACGTGGTTAAGAGTTTGACTGGCTCTTTGGCGTATAATATACGTTAAGTAATATACGCTAAAAAGCCTAAACTCATCAGCTGAAGTCAATATTTAGGCGATATATAATCATTTGTATATCGCCTAATCAGCTTAAAATTTACTATCCTCTTTTATACCGTTTGGCGTTATCACCTTATGAAATATTTTAGCCAATTTATACTACTTGCTTTAGCCGTTGCAGTGCTTTTAGGACTGCAATATCAGTATTGGTTGGGTGAAAATGGCCGATTTGAGCATAATAAGTTGACAGCTCAAATCGAAGAGCAACAACGCTTGAATGACAATCAAGTTGCAGCAAACAACTTACTACGCACCGATGTTCAAGATTTAAAAACGGGACTTGAGGCCGTAGAAGAGCATGCTCGCTTAGATTTAGGTTTAATCAAACCCAATGAGACTTTTGTCCAAGTATCCACCGCACCAACCACGCACAGCAACTAGTAGCTTTATAAATACACTAGCTTTAACGAATACACTAATTTTTACGACATGAATTAATTTTCATGATGCAGCATCATAATGTTGTTATCTGACACCATTCATCACACTTAACACCTGCTTTATTCCTCTTTACATATACTGTCATGGGCTCAAACCATGAGTACACTACTATGAATACAACCCCTAATATACATGCTATGATCGTCGCAGCTGGTCGCGGCAGCCGTTTTGGTGCGTCTATTGCCAAGCAATATACAATGCTAGAAGGTCAGACGCTATTGCAGCATAGCGTGGCACGACTTGCTTATAGCGATTACATTGATAAGTGTCTATTGGTCATATCAGCCGATGACAGCACGGCTCAACAATTAGAGTTTGCACTTCCTGTACGATATGCAGTCGGCGGAGCAGAGCGTTGGCAGTCAGTACAAGCAGGCGTTGAAGCAATTAGTCAGACAGGTGCTGATGATTCAGATTTGGTGCTTATTCACGATGCAGCACGTCCCGCTGTACCGAATGTAGATATCGATCAAGTGATTGAAGCAGCGATGCTGGAGCCTTACGGCGCTATTCTAGCGACACCAGTGGCCGATACGTTAAAAGCTTCCTATCAGCCAGCTATCTCCGCAGAAGAAAGTCGTCCACATTCTTATACCAAATCTACCATTGATCGTAGCAACATGTGGCAAGCACAAACCCCGCAAGTATTCCGCTTAGGTCAATTAAGAAAAGT
Source organism: Psychrobacter sp. 1Y6 (assembly GCF_052258385.2). NCBI lineage: Bacteria > Pseudomonadati > Pseudomonadota > Gammaproteobacteria > Moraxellales > Moraxellaceae > Psychrobacter > Psychrobacter sp. 1Y6. The sequence goes on from NZ_JBQQEW020000001.1 coordinate 797,193, forward strand.
CCTAAATCATGTGTTTGAACATCAGCTAAGCATCACAGATGAAGCCAGTGCTTTTGAACAACTAGGTTTACCAATACGCTTAGTCTCTGGTAGTCGCCAGAATATAAAACTGACCTATCCTGATGATGCGGTACTGTTAACAGCGATTATGGGGCTTCAGTCTTAGCCTCAATCCTACTTCTGTTAACGAGCATCAGTTTTACTCCTTTTATGCTTAATAATGGTCATGATAAGTATTATGACTTCAGTAGCCACTATATCCTCGTTATACTTTTCTGTACTATTCTAAAAAATTAACTATTACTAAAGCCTATACCAAGAATATATATAATCTACTTTGGAATATAATATGGTTATTACATATGTTTTTTGTGTCTGAGCGGGCCTATATCCAGTAATAGGTTGCTTTAATGACCAAACTAACCTATGATGTAACTAACTTAATACAATTAATATAAAAACTTATAAAATCAATAATATATCAGACCGATTCATTACGCTTAGTTATGTTGTCTCTATATTTTTTCTGAAGTTAGTATGATTGTTTTAGCGACATTTACCTGATAATAGGGAGAAGCTGATTGTCAACAATCAACGATTCAACAAATCCAGTAACGACAGATCTCTGCCAGCTTGTATATATAAGCCGGATTACCTCTACTGGTCTTTCAAGTCCTAGCACGCTTAATGATATCTCAGAGACCGCGGTTGAACGCAATCAAATAGATAATGTCACCGGTATTCTTTGCTATGGCAATGGCTACTTTTTACAGTGTGTTGAGGGATCAGAGCAGGCACTAACCAACCTAAAAAATCGTTTGTTGGTAGATGATCGACATAAAGAATTAAAGATTCTAGATTTTTCTGAAATTACCAAACGTCGTTTTGCCAGTTGGTCATTACGTTCGATTACCCTTGAGCGTTGGATGACTAAAGAGCCTGAGCTTAAAAAGTTAATGCCATTCAAGCCGTATGAGTGGGATTCTAATGAGTGGCAGAAGTTCTTGGACGTGTTGCAGGGCTACTATGAAGAGCAAACGAGAACAGGTAACGTTGATACGCCTCCTGTCAAATACAGCACGTTAGGGGTGACTTTAAGTAAAGTTGTAGGGCAGCATCAGGCGTTCTTTTTAATCCAGACGATATTGGGATTGATGATAGTTGCTACGTTGCTATGGTTGCTGCTGTAATCGATAGATATGAATAAAGTTGCCCATTGAGCCTAGCTATATTTTATAATTAATAAGACAACCAAATAGAAAAAGCCAGCATTCAATTGATGCTGGCTTTTTTATTTAAAAGAATAAGTTGGCTTTTAATGAGAGACATAAAAAAACCCAGTTCATAATTTATTATGAACTGGGTTTTTGGTGGTACGCTTGTTAGTCTAATCTAATGCTAAGCAATAGTGCTAACAAGTGACGCCAAATAGTGGCGTCCCCAGGGGGATTCGAACCCCCGTTACCGCCGTGAAAGGGCGGTGTCCTAGGCCTCTAGACGATGGGGACTAGTAACAACACTTCAACTGCTTTCACCATTTATGCTGAAGTGGTGCGTATTTTAATAGCGTCGGCGCTTCCTGTCAAGCCTTTTTCTACGTCTTTTTAAAATTAAATATCTTTTTTTAATTGCGCGACGAGGATGTAGGTCATTTCGCTTTAAATGATAGCGAATCCATAAAGAAGTACAGGCGCTAATCGTCAATGCAAGCAGCATATAACCGAGAATGGTACCCCATAACTTGAGCTGTGGATCCATAATAAAGTCCCTCCTATTAATCTTGATAATACTTACTATCAAGACAGTGTGAGCAACTTAAACCATCTATAGGATATAACTACATCGCTTAAGAGTGATATTTTATCATCAGACCGTTATTCATATCGAATAAAACAACCACATCTGTAATCAATAAATAGTTCCGTCTATTTATTATGATATCAATCATATCCCTATTGATTGCAAAATCAAGATGTCAAAGTCATCAAGTATTACAAATAGCACTATTATGTATGATTGGCAATATAGGATATGTGACTTATTGACTGTCGCTATCTGCTGACTCTTCTTTCGCGTCTTCATTATGCAGCGCATTGGCTAACATAGGGTAGTTATTCAGTATATGACAGAATAGTTCAGCAGTCTTTTGAGTGTCATACAGAGCTGAGTGAGCATTCTTACCATCAAACTCTAACCCTGCTGCTTTACAAGCACGTGCTAAGACAGTTTGACCAAATGCCAATGCTGATAAGGTGACGGTATCAAATACTGAAAAGTTATGAAATGGATTGTGGTTTTTACTATTGGTTCGTAGCACAGCTGCATTTAAAAAAGCCAAGTCAAAATGGGCATTGTGCCCAATTAAGACACATTGACGGCATTCTTCGTCACGGCGTACGTCTTTTAACCCTTTAAATATGCGGCGCAATGCTGTTTTTTCATCTTCAGCAATGGCTTTGCGCATTGGGTTTTTAGGGTCAATACCGGTAAAGGCAAGCGCACTTGGCTCTAAGTTTGCGCCTTCAAAAGGCTCGATATGAGCGTTAAAAGCTTCACCTGGATAAAATACACCTTGCTCATTCAGTAAGACAGGGATACAGGCAATTTCTAACAGGGCATCGGTCTGGGCGTTGAAGCCTGCTGTTTCCACGTCGACGACGACAGGCAAGAACTTGCGAAAGCGGTCTTTTAAGGCCATAGGCGCTTGCTCATCTGTCGCTGAGGCTGCATCTTTAGGAGAAGTATTTAGAGTAGCATCAAGACTGGCCGATTTAGGGTGTGATAAGTCTTCGTCAGGCAAGGTCGCTATGTTTTGATTGGTCATATAAAGTTAAATCACTTTTATCAGTCGTACTAATATATTGAATAAGAAATAAGCATCCTATGATACTAACTGCACCTTTAGTACAAAAAAATCTACTACAAAGGTATCATCAATATCATAGGATAAAATAATAGGTCATTTATTGGATGCTAAGCTTTGCGGGCGTTAAGCCTTAATTGACCAGGGTAGCGTCTCACCTGCCATTAGGGGCGTCAATGATGCGCCGTCAAAATAAGGATAGTCAGTCGGTACTTGCATAGGCGTGTTGACAAGCGTGATCGTGCTTTCATTTAGAGGTAAGCCGTAGAACTGGGCACCAAAACGACTGGCAAAACCCTCCAGCTTGTCTATTTTTCCAACACTATCAAAGGCGGTCGCATACAAAGGCAGCGCCGTGGCTGCACTATAGCAACCTGCACAGCCACAAGCGGCTTCTTTTTTGTCTGTCGCATGCGGTGCAGAGTCAGTACCTAAGAAAAACTTTGGATTACCACTAGTAGCTACATCTAATAGCACTTTTTGATGGCTTTCACGCTTCAAAATGGGTAAGCAATAAAAATGTGGTTTGATACCACCAACCAAGAGATGATTGCGGTTAAACATTAAATGCTGCGGCGTGATAGTCGCAGCAACATGGTTACCTTGTGACAATACAAAATCTGCCGCATCGCTAGTAGTTATATGCTCTACTACTATTTTCAATGTAGGGAATTTTACGATAATTTGTGCCAGTACTTCATCTAAGAAACGCTTTTCGCGATCAAAGATATCTATATGGTCTTGGGTCACTTCACCATGAATTAGCAATGGCAGGTTGTGCTTTTCTAGTGCTTCAAAGACATCGACGCAGGCATTGATGTTGGTGACGCCGTCTGCGGAGTTGGTAGTTGCTCCAGCAGGGTAGAGTTTGACTGCCTGTACGATACCTGACTGCGCTGCCAACTCGATATCTTGAGCAGTGGTATTATCCGTTAAATATAGAGTCATACGCGGATCAAAAGCTGACTGGCGCTCAAGACTTAAATCACTAGCTGCTAATTGCTCCATGATACGGGCGCGGTAGGCAATCGCATCTTGCGCGTTTTTGACGGGAGGCACAAGGTTAGGCATACAGATGACACGGTTAAAGCTGCTTGCTGCATGAGGTACGGTCGTGCTCAAGGCGAGATCGTCACGCAAATGAATATGCCAGTCATCTGGCTGAAGGATGGTCAATTCTCTAATCGAATCAGTCATAGTGTCAAAGCGCTCTATATCGTCAAATAAAGGAAACAAAAGGGAGTAATACTGTGGGTCTATCATAACAGATTTGCCCACTTGACTAAATATAAGGCTAGATATCTGTACATAATTCATCGAGCTAAGATGAATGTCTTATCTTTAAATGAGGTTTAAATGCTGGTGGCAAAAATGAGGTTGACTAGAATTTAAGTCAAAAGCGCACGCCTTGTGGCAGTTAGACTTTTGCCCATAGTAAATATGATGTACACTGAGCAGGTAATTATCGTTCGACTTGCTTTCGATTTGATCGTCGCCTTTTCTAAAACTATATTTCATAATGGGAGTTCTTCATGGCTCAACTTGATCCAAAAAATATCAATAAAATCGTCTTGGCTTATTCAGGTGGTCTTGATACCTCAATCATCGCTAAATGGCTACAAGAAACTTATGATGCGGAAGTAATCACCTTTACCGCTGATATCGGTCAAGGCGAAGAAGTTGAGCCAGCACGAGCCAAAGCTCAAGCAATGGGTATCAAGCATATTCATATCGAAGATCTGCGCGAAGAGTTCGCTCGTGATTATGTATTCCCTATGTTCCGTGCTAACGCCATTTACGAAGGTGAGTACTTGCTAGGTACGTCTATTGCCCGTCCATTGATTGCCAAGCGTTTGGTTGAGATTGCTAAAGAGCATAACGCCGATGCCATCAGTCATGGTGCGACTGGTAAAGGCAATGACCAAGTTCGTTTTGAGCTAGGTGCAGTCGCCTTATCACCAGACGTAGTAACTATTGCTCCTTGGCGCGAGTGGGATCTATCAAGCCGTGAAAGCTTGATGAAATATGCTGAAGAGCATGATATCGCAATCGATTATGCGGGCAATAAGAAAAAATCTCCTTACTCAATGGATGCTAACTTACTACACATCTCTTATGAAGGCGGTGTCCTAGAAGAACCGTATACTGAAGCAGAAGATGACATGTGGCGCTGGTCTGTCAGCCCAGAAGAAGCACCTGATGAAGCACAGTATCTAGAACTAGAATACGAAAAAGGCGACATCGTTGCTATCGATGGCGAAGCGCTTAAGCCTTATGAAGTCATGATTAAGCTGAACGAAATCGGCGGCAAACATGGTATCGGCCGTTTAGATATCGTTGAAAACCGTTACGTTGGCATGAAGTCACGTGGTTGCTACGAGACGCCAGCGGGCACGATTATGCTAAAAGCGCATCGCGGTATCGAATCACTAACGCTTGATCGTGAAGCTGCCCATTTAAAAGATGAGTTAATGCCACGCTACGCAAAAATCATCTACAATGGCTATTGGTTCAGCCCTGAGCGTATGATGCTACAAGCATTGATTGACAAGTCACAAGAATACGTCAACGGTACTGTACGTGTAAAACTGTATAAAGGTAGCGTGAGCGTCGTCGGCCGTAAATCGGACGATTCATTATTTGATGAAAAAATCGCCACTTTCGAAGATGATGCGGGCGCTTATGATCAAAAAGACGCAGAAGGCTTTATCCGTCTAAATGGCCTACGTTTAGCTATCGAAGCTAGCCGTGGTCGTGATTTATCTAAGTAATTTTTTAGGCTACTTATAGCCAATCCGTAACTTAGATCGCACAACAAAAAAGAGGCTCTATTAATGTAGATCCTCTTTTTTTATGGCTAATAAATGATTGCTAAAACCATCACTTTTAGAATAGCTGTCTTAATAGTAAAGCTTTTTACTCAGTTTTTTCTGTCTCTACAACGTCAGATTCATCTTCGTCTACCATTACGATGGCTACGTCTTGCTGTTGCCGCTCATCAATAGCATCTTGTTCTAATACTTCTTCAGTTTCAAGGATGGCACCGTCAGATTTTTGCGATTGGTATTTTAAGGTAGCGAGCGCACCAAGGACACCAACGACAAGTATGATGATAAGAATGACAGGATTCTTCCATAGTGGTGTAGAAGCCTCATATTTGATGGGCTTTTCACTAGTAGTGGTCGGTGTATTGTCGTTATTGCCACCGATTAGTCCCAAACTCACCAAAGGCGGTTTGGGCGGATTAGCTGGTTCAGAGTTAACACGTAGTCGATTTCGACTGAGATAGATATCTGAGATTTTGGCCAATTGTAGTAGCCAGCGCTGATGCGGTAAGGCAACGGCATGCATCTCCGTAAATACCAGCATATCATTGTGACGACCCTGCTGTAGATTGTCAGGTGAGCGTCCAATGGCTTTTAAGTAATTACCTGTTGCCATTTGCATGTCTTGCACAGGTTCATAGTTTTCAGGTTTGAATCCGGACAGTTCATACCAGTAAGGATCAAAAGGAGGTGGAGTGCTTGATAGCTGCTCAGCATTTAATAACGTACGCTCCGCATTACTCTCTGAGTTGTTCTCTATCGCTTCAACAGTTTCAGTAGTTGATTGGGGCAAGTCACTATTGCTTTCTGTCTCAGCAGATAAGGTATGCGTATGCTCTGGGCTAAAACGTGCCACTGATAAAAACTGTGGTTGTAGCGCAAACCATTTATTGATCTCATCACTGTCTAGTTGACTGTATTCTGTCAGAATAGCCAATTCACGCAGCACAATCACGCATAAAGAGGTGAGTAGAGTTTGAGCCTGCTGCGTCGTTGCATCGATCTTTTCAGCGATATGTTCGCTTGCCTTTATGACACGGGCATTATCGCTAAATACAGCATCTGCTGCATCGTGACGATGGTAGAGTGTGGCGCTAATGGTGGCAAAGTTCATTGAGTTATACTGTCGTAACTCTTTGACAGCACTACGACTAAACAGCTTTTTACTGACTGCCTGTCCTTGATGACGCTGCTGATAGGCGAGCAGCGCACTTATGATGGCTTGTAGACTGGCATCCATCCCTAAGCGAGCTTGCGGTAGAGAGAGCTGTGCCGCATCGGCCAAAAGTGACAGCATAGGCTGGGTATCATGATATAAAAAATCATACATCGACACACGTGTCGGTGAAATAGTCGTCATAATCTGCTAGCATCAAAAAGTGTGCCCCTATATTACGGTGCCAAATGTCTTGATACAATCCCTTGATAATAGAAATTTTCAATCATTTTGCTAATAACCTTAATAGTAATCTGATGAATGACTGATAGTCGGAAGCATTTATGACCAATAATAAGACGCTTGATAAACAACTCGTGATTAATATCGCTGAGCAAACATTGATGCTGTACCAGGAGCAAACTGAGGTTGCGAGATACGTAGTCTCCACTGCAAAGAATGGAATTGGTAGTCAGCAGGATAGTGGTTGCACGCCGCTCGGCAAGCATATCATTGAACAGAAAATAGGTGGTAGCGAGCCTATGAATGCGGTATTTGTCGGGCGTGTGCCGACAGGTGAGATATATGATGCCAATCTTGGTGAGCTACATCCCAAGCGTGACTGGATATTGAGCCGTATTCTTTGGTTAAGCGGTCTTGAAGAAGGGTTAAACAAAGGTAGTAATGGCCAAGGTGGTTGCGATACTTATGAGCGCTATATCTATATTCACGGCACTCCAGATACTGAACCAATGAGTATTCCGCTGTCACATGGCTGTATCCGTATGCGTAATGAAGATATCGTAGAATTATTTGAGCAAGTAGAAGAGGGTATGCCTGTTACGATCGTTGTTGACTAGATCGTGTTGCACACAAATTTAGCCATGACGCTGACAAAAGCTATTTAAACACAATAAAAAAAGACAGCTGGTTATATAACAAGCTGTCTTTTTTATGAAGTGAGTTTACTTTATGAAAGTAGTATCCGTCATAAATATGATATTACTATTACCAAAACGTTGAGCTATCTGCAAATTTTGCTAACCGTGCATCAATATGACTCTGGTCATCAGTCAGTATGGCCGTAAACCAACCTGCACCATATAAAGCATTAGCATCTGTCTTTGATTTCAATTCATAAAACTGCTGATATTGATTATCATCGTTCAGTTGTTCTAATGCTTTTTGCGCTTTTATCAGCTTTTTTAGCCAACGTTTAGTTTTCTTTTTAGCTTTTTTCTTACTTAATAAAGGCGTAGAAAATTCACTGATATAACGTAAATCGCTTAACTGATTAAGCAGCTCGATTTCAGGTTGGTCATTATCTGCAACATCTGTGTTTAGATCCACGTCATCGCTCACAAGCTCGGTATCATTTACTTCATCACTTACTTCGTCAGTTTTTTTGTTGGTCTTGAGACATTTTTTATATTGTTTAGAGAGAACTTTTGTTAGCTTATCGCGGGCAAGCTGATCAGTTTGAGGTTCAATGCTTGGGTCGCTCATAGTAAAGGCAATCAGCTCTAGCAAGGTTATCTGAAAGTCATTGGCTTGCAGCGTATTAATGGGTGTGATCTTGATATCTTCGATATCTATTGTCCAGTCAACGGCAGGCGCGCCACATGCTTGTAGTTCAGGTTCGATCTGTGCGTTGATATAAGCAAGTTGATAGTAATCGCTAAGCAAGGTTGCAGTTTGCTTTAGTATTGGCAGCCATTCAGGGTTAATCTCATCAGAGAAGTCAGCAAATGCTTTCAACGCAGTACGCAAGCGATCAATACCAACTCTTAACTGTAGAATATGATCGTCATCTATACTGCCAGCGACGATAGCACTGCTGTTTGGTAGTATCTGCAATAAGCAATTATGTACGACCGCACGTATAAAGGCAGGTGCACTACTGTCTTTGTCTATTTGCAATTGACCTAGGTTGTCGTTGACCGCTGGACTGTGTTTTTGTCCGTTAATAAGTAAACCGCCGTTTTCAGCTTTGGTAACGGTAGATAGACACAGCTTATAGCGCTTGCACCATGTTTTGGCAGTCGTAAATAGAAAATCTAAATCTCCTGACACCAGTTCAAACTCTATCTCTTGAATAGCTTTGCGTAGCGAGTCATCAGTACCATGGATGATTTCTCCCTGATCGTAAGCCATTTCGATGCAATTATCGGTTTCATCTTCATTACTTTCTGTTAGCAACCGCGTAGTGCGCTCGACGTCAGTAACATAAAGTCGTGTCAGATTTTTCGCTAACTTTTTGAGTTTAAAATCAGTCAATGCCTCAGCGATTGGAGTGCCTGCATATATTGTCAAATCAGGCATCATCTCATTATTATCGAGCATCGCTTGTACTTGCTCATTATCGAGTACGGCATTGTGCTCCAAGCGTGCCGCGATACCATCACCACCAGCTTTAATGGTTTGTACCCATGTATCGCCTTCTTTGCGAATACGCAGACCGATACCTGCCTGTGCAAGCTGTTGGTCAGGCGTATCGTAATAATGTGCAGCCAGTTGCGTCACTTGTGAGGATTTAACGTGCGTTTGACGCATTAAACCCTTTAGCCGTGACTCTGGTACCAAAAACTTCAGCTCTATCTCTTGCATATTAGCTCCTAATAATTCTGACTGATGGCTCTGATCGATGGTTGTGATAAACCATTATTAGTCTACCATTCTCTGATTATTTAAACTGCAATAAAAAACCGCCCTACATGATGTAGAGCGGTTTTTTGATAAATACTGCTAGTCTGTCGGTTATTAGAACTGGTTCATCGTGTTCTTGCCGCCGCCAGCTTTTAGAGCGTTGTCACCAGAGAAGATTTCTTTGTGGTCATCGCCAAGGTCAGAACCAGCCATTGCTTGGTGCTTAACACAAGAGATGCCTTCGCGGATTTCTTTACGCTGTACGCCAGCTGCATAAGCAAGCATACCTTCTTCACCGAAGTAGCCTTTAGCAAGTTCATGAACGCTAAGAGCAGTTGTGTGGTAAGTCGGTAGCGTGATTAAGTGATGGAATACACCAGCTTCACGTGACGCATCACGTTGGAAGTTCTTAGCGGCTACGTCAGCGGCTGCATCAAGTTCAGTACCGTCATAATCAGCACTCATCAAGTCATCTTTATTGTATGCAGAGATGTCTTTGCCTTCTTCTTCCCACTGAGCGATAACTTGCTTACGGAAGTTAAGCGTCCAGTTGAATGATGGGCTGTTGTTGTATACAAGCTTGGCTTTAGGCTGTTGCTCTTTAATACGGTCAACCATCATTTTGATGTGTTCTACGTCTGGAGTCGGTGTTTCGATCCATAGTAGGTCAGCGCCGTTTTCTAGAGCAGTTACACAGTCAAGTACAACACGGTCAATGTTAGTCTCTTCACGGAACTGATATAGACCGTTAGGTAGACGAACTGGGCGTACTAGCTTGCCGTTGTGCTTAAGTAGGCTGTCATTTTCTTGAGCATTTTCTAGCGTTACTTCTTCCATTTCGATGAAATCGATGTATTTAGAAGCAAGATCGCCTGGCTCATTTGATACTGGAATTTTTTGCGTTAGTGATGCGCCTTCAGAATCAGTACGAGCAACGATAACGCCGTCTTCAACACCAAGCTCTAAGAATGCATAACGGATAGCGTTTAGCTTAGAGATGAAGTCTTCATGCGGTACCGTTACTTTACCAGCCTGGTGACCACATTGCTTAGCATCAGATACTTGGTTTTCAACCTGAATGGCACAAGCACCAGCTTCGATCATTTGCTTAGTCAATAGATAAGTAGCTTCTTCATTACCAAAACCTGCATCGATATCAGCGATGATTGGTACAACATGTGAATCAAAGTTTTCGATTTTTTCTAGGATAGCAGAAGTATCTTGGCCAGCTTCTTCAGCAGCGTTTAGCTCACGGAAGTAGTCGTTCAACACTTTAGCATCTGCTTGACGTAAGAAGGTGTAGATTTCTTCGATTAGCTTAGGTACTGACGTCTTTTCGTGCATAGATTGGTCAGGTAGTGGACCAAACTCAGAGCGTAGGGCAGCTACCATCCAACCTGAAAGGTAGATGTAAGTTTTAGAAGTCGTACCGAAATATTTTTTCTTAGCGTACATAGTTTGCTGTGCAACAAAACCATGCCATGCACCTAAAGACTGCGTGTACTGAGACGTATCATTGTCATAATCTTCCATGTCTTGACGCATGATTTTTGCAGTATATTTTGCGATATCCAAACCCGTTTTGAAACGGTTTTGTGACATCATACGTGCAGCATCAACTTCGCTAATGTTCTGCCAGTTGCCGTGCTTTTGCTTTAATTCACGTACTAAGTCGATCGCTGATTTATATGCAGTTGACATCTATAGTCTCCTTGGTGGGGTGTAAAAACAAATAAGTTAATTGTTAAAATAATAGGTCTGTCGTTTTACTAAAATCCGCTTTACTAAAACCTTTGTACTAAAAAGTAATATTCAAAATTTGGTCTATCATTTATCTATCGAATCTCTATTTACCCTAAACAAACCGCTACGCTATTACAAGAAGTTTGCTGAACTCAACAGTTGAAAATAATTGCTGATTTATAAATATTTATCGATTCTCACTATATATCTAAAAGGTATCTGAATACTTAATAGCCAGTGATGTCATAATTGGTAGCAAGAGATGTTACAATAATGAGGTCAATTAACCGTATTTAATGACTGATAAAAACCATTAATATATTACTTAGCGACAATATTTAATCGGATAAAAACAGCTTATGAACCTAAGGTTCGTCATCTATGCTGCAAATCCTTTATAGAACTCACTATAACCACCTTACCAAGATTTATCTAATTTATGATAGTTATCTTTGGTATTTCTGTATGATATAATGTTTATATAACAGGGCCTTACGATAGGTTGAATGGGTTGTAATGCACATGTATCAGAAAAAAATAGAACGAAATTAGTAAAAAATAATGAAATTATGCTGTTATAACGTCCAAATCATCGTAGCAGCACTACAAATGCCAGCCTTAATATGGCGTTTATTCAAAAGCCAAGAGAACCAAATATGAATTTGCAGCGGGTTGATTTAAATTTATTAGTCCATCTAGATGTGTTGCTACGAGAAAAAAACGTCACTCGCGCAGCCGAGCAGCTTGGGATTACTCAGCCTGCTATGAGTAATATCTTGCGCCGTTTGCGTAAGCTGTTTAATGATCCATTATTGGTACGCTCATCTGAGGGTATGACGCCGACTGAACGCGCCCTTGAGCTACAGCCACGTATCCGCGAGATACTCGCTGACTTGACTCAGGTGTTGGAGCCGCGTACCGAATTCCGCCCTTATAGTACCTCTCGTGTGTTCCGTATCATGACATCAGATTATGCCGAAGCGACCCTAGTACCTAAGTTGGTAAAAGCACTACGTTCTGAAGCGCCTAATGTGATTTTGGACTTTTTGACTCCATCAGACGTCTCTTATCGAGATATGGAGCAGGGACGAGTTGATTTAGCGATTAACCGTTTTAACGAGATACCTCAAAGTTTCCATCAGGTTCTAGTGTGGCGTGATACTTTTAGTTGCCTATTATCTTCTGACAGTCCTTATGCCAATCGTTTTAATCTGAAAAACTACCTTAAAGCACAGCACGTTTGGGTATCTAAAACAGGGATGGGCGTGGGCTTTGGTGTCAATCCAGAAAAATCTGGTGGACTAGGATCTATCGATCAAGCCCTGCAGCGCCTTGGGCAAAAACGCCAAATCAGTGTCTTTACTCGACATTATCAAATGCCTGCTATGCTTGCAGCAAATAAGGATTTGATAGCGACTTTGCCCACGCGTGTGGCAAGAATGCAGGCAAATAACGACAGCATTATGATGGAAGATCCGCCGTTTTTTATTCCTGAGTTTGAGCTTACGATGGCATGGTCTCCTTTGTTGCAGCATCACCCAGCCCATCGCTGGTTACGTCAGCTAATTATGCATGTGGCACGACAAGTCGTTGCTGAAGAAGAAAATCCACCACAAGAGATACCGGTTATTAATCATTTGTTTTGATTGGTTTGTGTGAGTTGTATCTATCTTTTATTAGAGCAGAATATTTTTGATTATCTGAATTTTTAATAAGAGTATTTTTCTTTAGCTCCCACTCTATATAGTTATTAGACCAGCCACTAGGCTGGTTTTTTTATGTCCTAAGGGTTAATAGTTAATATGTTGAATTTAGCTTTACTTAATAAGTCAGTCACACTATTAACATCTTCAACACACTTCACAATATATTGTAAAACTCTTCATCAAATAGCTTGTTAAGATAACGGCAGATAGAAAACGAGCTACCAATAGATTGTGCTATCGACATAAATTTAATAATTAAAACTGTCACAGCAAAATAACTACAAGTGACAATAAACCCGATTATAGATCCCAAATATAAATTCGAATAATAAGGACAGTAACTATGTCAGACATTACTACTATTAACCCAACCACGGGCGAAGAAATCAGTAACTACAATTATATGAGCAACGACGAAGTCAACAAGATTGTCGACGCTTCACATAACGCATTTCTAGAATGGCGTACAGTGAGTCACAAAGAGCGCGGTCGTGTCATCAAATCTATCGGTGATAAGCTGATGGAATATAAAGAAGAGCTGGCTAAGCTGATGACTGAAGAGCGCGGTAAGTTATATAGCCAGAGCATACAAGAGATTGATCTTTGCAAAGCTATCTGTGATTACACTGCTGAAAACGGCGTTGCTTCTTTGGCTGATGATGTACGTGATATCGAAAGCATGAAAAAAGGACTAGTGACGTATCAACCTATCGGTATCATCTACGGCATGCAGCCTTGGAACTTCCCAGCGTATCAAGTATTCCGTTACACCATTGCAAATCTAATGGCGGGTAATAGCGTCCTGTTAAAACACGCATCTAATGTAACAGGCTCTGGTTTATTAATTGAAAAAATTCTTCACGAGTCTGAATTACCAAATGATTTGTTCCGTACGATTATTATTGATCATGATCAATCAGAAGCATTGATTGGCAATGACAAAGTACGCGGCGTGACACTAACAGGTAGTGACAAAGCAGGCGTGATCGTTGGTCAGCAAGCAGCTAAAGCAATTAAGAAAGCGGTATTAGAGCTAGGTTCAAATGATGCATTCATCGTATTAGAAGATGCTGATATCGAAACTGCTGTAGAAACTTGTACTCAAGCACGTTTAATCAATAACGGTGAAACTTGTGTAGCAGCCAAACGCTTTATCGTAGTTGATAGCGTATATGACGAATTCCGTAGACGTATCGTTGAGAAATTTGAAGGTACTAAAGCGGGTGACCCAATGGATGATAACTCAGATATCGGTCCATTAGCACGTGCAGATTTGCGTGAGCAGCTACATGAGCAAGTAGAGCAGAGTGTTGCTAAGGGTGCAACGATTGCTGTTGGCGGCAAGGTACCTGAAGGTAAAGGTAGCTTCTATCCAGCAACTATCCTAGAGAATGTTGAGAAAGGTCAACCTGCATACGATGACGAACTATTTGGCCCTGTCGCTTCGTTGATTCGTGCCAAAGATGAAGACGATGCAATGCGCATTGCTAACGACAGTCGTTATGGTCTAGGTGGCGCGATTTTCTCAAAAGATGAAGAGAAAGCTGTTCGTCTAGCACGTGAGCAATTCGACACAGGTATGGTCTATATCAATGGTTATGGTCTTGCCAATCCTGCACTACCATTTGGTGGCGTGAAAAACTCAGGCTATGGTCGTGAGCATGGCGGCTTCGGTATCAAAGAGTTTGTCAATATTAAAGCAGTTCATGTATTCTAGGAATGAACTAATTAGCTAAATAGATAATTATTTACGATTTTACATGATAGTAAATAATAAATAGTTATCAAATAAAAAAGCCCAGTTGCTCGTAATGAGTAACTGGGCTTTTTATTGAGCTATATAAAGTGGTATTAAAAGCAGCTTAATAAGCTGAGATTTTTATCCGTCTATAAGCAATTGCAAAGGCAACTTAGGTAAATAAGTTTCCGTTTGCGATGTTGTATTATTTGTTTCAAGTGATAATACGTTTTTTGCTAATAGTAAAATCGTCCAAGGTAGTAGCTGATGCTCAAGTTTCTGTACCCGTGACTGTAAGCTCTCTACGGTATCGTCGGTATCGACATTCAATACGGCTTGAGTCAACACCTGACCTGCATCAAGCTCCGCTGTGACTTTATGAACACTACAGCCGTGACGACGTTCACCCGCTTGTATGACTCGTTTGTGAGTATCTAAACCCTTATAAACTGGAAGTAGAGAAGGGTGAAGATTAATCATGGGCGTTGGTACATTATCGATAAATGAGCCACTTAATACACGCATAAACCCAGCCAAGACGATTAAGTCAGGTTGCCATGCTATTAGCTGCTCGTTGGCATGGGTTTCAAATGTTTTGATGCCCATACGTTTGCCATTAGCAACGTGTGACAATACCGCAACTGGAATATTGGCGTCTTTAGCACGTGTCAATGCATAAGCATCTTCACGATTACTAATGACACCAACGATTTCGACTGGTAGCGCACCTGCTTGCATGGCATTGATTAACACTTGCAGGTTGCTACCACTTCCTGAGACTAGAACAGCAATACGCAATGGTTTGATAGGCTGGCTTGCGTTATCAATTGACATTAACGGTACACCACTGCATCCGCCTGGTCATCAGTGCTGCGTTTGATCATTTCACCTATTTGCCAAGCTGTCTCGCCTGCATCAGTCAACGTCTGGATAGCAGCTTCTGCTTTATCTTTTGGCATAACGATGACAAAACCAACGCCGCAGTTAAAGGTACGGTACATCTCGCTCTGCGCGATATTACCTTGGGTCTGTAGCCAAGTGAATAGCTCTGAGAACTGCCAGCTATTGGTATCGATGCTAGCCGCTAAGTTATCAGGTAGTACACGTGGCAAGTTATCCGTTAGACCACCGCCTGTGATGTGTGACATCGCATGTAAGGCTGAGCTACCAAGCGAGTCTTGTAATGCTTTGATTGCTTTTACATAGATACGGGTAGGAGCCATTAGAGCGTCTTGAATAGGCTGACCGTCTAGTTGCTCGTCGCTACTCGTAACATCCACACCGCTAACTTCGATGACTTTACGAACCAATGAGTAGCCGTTTGAGTGTGCGCCACTTGAGGCAAGTGCAATCAGTACATCGCCTTCTGCGACATTTTCACCAGTGACAACTTCTGCTTCTTCAACCACACCTACACAAAATCCAGCTAGGTCGTAATCGTCGTCTTGATACATGCCTGGCATTTCAGCAGTTTCACCACCGATAAGCGCACAGTTAGCTAGTTTACAACCATCACCAATACCAGTCACGACAGTCGCCGCTACATCAACATCTAGCTTACCAGTTGCATAATAATCTAAGAAGAATAATGGCTCTGCACCACAAACTAGTAGATCATTGACGCACATCGCGACCAAATCAATACCAATCGTGTCATGACGGTTCAGCTGTAGCGCCAATTTTAGTTTGGTACCGACGCCATCAGTGCCAGAAACCAATAGTGGCGAGGTATAACCTGTTGGGATACGGCATAACGCACCAAAACCGCCAAGTCCACCCACGACTTCAGGACGAGTAGTGGCTTTTGCAACGGACTTGATTCGCTGAACCAAAGCATCGCCTGCATCGATATCAACACCGGCATCTTTGTAGCTTAAAGAAGGCTTGTCACTCATAGTCATCTCACAGTTGGGGATAGATAATTGGGATTAGAAGGTAAAGTAATTGAGCACGCAAAAATCAGCGTTATAAAGTTCAAAAGCAAAGTTTAAAGACAGTGCGCGCATTATACCCAAAAACAGACCGTACTCGCAAAGCAACTTGCCAATATTTGACTAAGATTTGCATTAAGTGGCAAATAAGCGGTTAAGAAACAAAAAATGACTGATTTTTTGTTGTACTCTGCGATAATAGAACGCTAAATTTATTGTCAATAATGGCCTTAATACAAGTCCAAATGTGATTGACAGAATAAAAACTAATAAACATAAATTTATTAAGAATTATGCTTTTTAGGAACGTTGATACGTCTCAGTTTAGCTAGCTAAAGCTAATGAGAAAAAAGCAATTCGCCTAGTGACACATTGTGATAACTGCATTTATTTTTTAGAAAATACTATCAATATATGACTCACTGTCAATTGTTAACTTCGTCCAACTATAGGATTACTTGCCATGATGAATCAACCAATAGATCCTTTTTTTCGGCGTTTATTTATTGTCGTGGCGTTAGTTGTGGCTGTGTTTCTCTTGTATTTAATGATGCCCGTCATCGTGCCTTTTGTTTTTGCCTTTATGCTGGCTTACCTATTTAATCCTCTAGTCAAGCGCCTATCAAAATACATCAAGCGCTGGGTCGCGATTATTATTGTCTACTCGACGATTACTTTGGGGATGGCGTTATTATTATGGTGGTTGGTACCGACACTATGGCATCAGTTGCAAGCGGCTTGGGATTATTTGCCAAAGATATTTAATTGGTATAACCAAGTCGTACGAGAGTGGTTCAATAGTAATACTCGTATCAAACTGCCCGAACTAGAGTCGAAAGAGTTTTCCGATACTCTCGTCGATTATATGCAAACGAATTATAAGTTCGCTGATGCTAGCACCATGATGAGCCAAATACTGACCTCAAGTATGAACTTCATCAATAATGCTGGCCTTATTGTATTGGTCCCTATTTTGACCTTCTATTTCCTATTTAATTGGGATCAGCGTTTGCATAACTGGAAGATGGCGATACCAGGTGCTTACTGTCAAAAAGTGACTGAAATAGCTAAAGAGTGTGATCTAGCATTGATGGCATTTATCAAAGGTCAATTGTTGGTGATGGTTTTGCTAGGCGCTATTTATGCTGTACAGTTGCAGCTTATTGGGCTAGAGCTTGGGCTTATCATTGGTATGGTAGCAGGCATTGCCAGTTTTGTGCCGTATTTAGGATTTGGTATTGGTTTTATCGCGGCTATTATCGCCTGCTTATTTCAGTTCGGATTGGACTGGACATATTTGTCATTGGTCGTAGGTGCGTTCTTGATTGGACAAGCTGCAGAAGGTTATATTCTACAACCATTGCTGTTAGGTGATAAGATTGGTCTATCGCCATTATGGGTCATATTCGCCGTATTGGCAGGTGCCAGTCTACTAGGCTTTGTCGGTATGTTGATCGCCTTACCAGTGTCCGCTGTCTTAAACGTCCTGTTCCGCCATTTATACAGCTATTATCGAACCACTGACTTTTATAAAGGTCGTAAACAACTGGCACTGTTTGAAAAAAGATAATTATCTTATTATTGAACATACTAGATAAATATTGATATGCAATATTAAGATATGAACGTAATGATTGATAAGGCTTAATGGGTAAAAGACTTGTCAGTCATTTTGTAAATATGTTATATATAGGCGCAGTGTTGATAGTATCAACCGTTTTGGTACCAGTTTTGCTAACGTTGTTTTCGACAAAGTGACTGACCGATTTTTGCAAAGACTATAGGGCCATTACTTACAGCTGTATCGGCTAGTATTGACAGTAATGAATACAGCTCAAAGCAACCTATCTTTTTTATTATATTTTTTCATTGCACTACGCAACACGAGTTGATGATTCATGGCAGAAGCACAGCTAAGTCTCAATCTGGACATTAAGCATGATGCAAGTCTCAGTGACTTTGCCGGTCCCGGTTGGATGTCGATTATTGATGCAGTACGACAGTTACATGTCGGCCTGATCGGTCAACTATATCTGTTTGGTAGCCCTGCTACAGGTAAGTCCCATTTGCTGTCTGCTATTTGCGAGTCATTTATCGAAATGGACAAATCGGCTATCTGTTTGTCCCTCAATGAGCTAATTCATACAGATGTTCACGTACTGTCATCGTTAGAAAACTTCGATTTGATTGCTATCGATGATTTGGAAGTGCTTGAGCAAAGCAGTCAGTGGCAAGAAGCTTTATTTCATTTGATTAATCGTAGTCGAGAAGGGCAACGCCAGTTATTGTTTGCCGCTAATAAACCAGCTGATGACTTACCATTCCAGTTAAGAGATTTAATGACGCGCTTGGCACAAGCACCGACCTTTAAAGTACCTACTGGCCATGATTTAGCAGACAGACAAGCACTATTACAGTCTATTTTGCGTCGACGTGGATGGCAGTTTGACGATCGAATTATTGATCACTTACTGACCGATGGACCGCATCGTATCGGTGCGATGATGGAAGTACTTAATTATATTCAACCAATGTTCTCTAACCTTGGTCGCAGTAATATCTCAAAAGCAGTCATAAGTGATGCTCTGCGTACCATCGATGAGCAGACGCTTGCCGCGGAGCTGGCGGATATCGCTCAAGAGAGGCAAGTAGATAACGACACGCCTGATCAAGACCAACATACGATGCCACTTGATTTTTAGCAGCAAGACTCTTAGCAGTAAGGCTTTTAGCAGCAAAAAATGAATAACCGTTAGAATACAAATACTTTGTCCAACTCGCTTTTACTATTAATGGAATAACTTATGAAATCGGATACTCTTTTGCTAAAGAAATTAACGATAGGCACGTTGTTGGTGGGGGCTGCCTCGGTTTCTATGTTGTCACAGGCAGCAGTTACTCTACAGGTTGATGACCATATTAAAGTAACTGCTATTAATGGGCAGGAAATTCAGCAGAGTGCTTTTCAGCCGCTGCAAAAAACATTTACGTTACAGCCTGGACAACACGCTATTACTGCTAAGTATGACCGTTTATACAACTTGCGTCGTGATGAGCATGATTATTTGCGTTCAGGTAATGTCAGTGTGACGGCACAATTGGCCGACAATCAAACATATCGTTTGACTATGCCTGATCAACCAGAAGATTATGAAGCTGCTAGAGAGTATGCCAAGCAGCCAACGCTCGCTGTGCAACAAAATAATACAGTCATTGCTAGCCAGCAAAGTATGGCCGGTAACCAAGGCGGTCTATTTTCAGGCCTTGGTAAAGCGCTAGGCGGCGTATTCGGCGGTGCAGGTGATGCAGAGCTACAGAATCAACGTGCTATTGCCTCTTTAGATCAACCAGTAGTAAATTCTACTAGCAACGTCAACACTGGCACGACTACTGTTAAGCAAACTACTAGCGTAAACACTTCTACTAGTACGTTAGATACTTTTATGCAAGTATGGCTACAAGCCACACCTGCTGAACGTGAAAAAATGCGTCAATGGATCCAAAAATAAAACAGTCTTTTCTAAAAGATAGACAATAAAAAAGCACCTAATTAGGTGCTTTTTTATTATTTAGAATTTGATAATCATTAGGCTTATTAAAATTTAGCCTAGTAGAATCTAACGACTATTAACCCAAAAACGCGTTATACATCCATACCAGTTTTTCTTGCTCTTGTACGTAAGCATCAACTAGGTCAGCTGAACCTTGGTCTTCGCTCTCTTCTGCTAGGGCTGATACTTGACGCTGTTCTGCAATTAACGCTTGCAAGCCAGTGACCACACCTTTGACGCAGCTTGTACCATCTTTGACATTTTTATCTTCACTGATACTAGTATGCTGCGTAAAATCGCTATAAGCGTGAAGTGGTGTACCACCCAAGGTTAAGATACGCTCAGCAATTTCATCAATTTGAAGTTGTAGTGACGTATACAGTTCTTCAAATTGTGGATGCAAAGTAAAGAAATGCTCACCCTTTACATTCCAATGATAGCCACGTACGTTTAAATAAAACACGTGATATGTTGATAGTAGATTGTTTAATTTGGCGATGACTTCGCTCATGTCTGCTTTTTCTAGACCGATCTGGTTAGTAGCATTATTAGAATTACTCATAGTATTGTCCTTATAGTGTGAGTGTAGTTATATGATAATAAATAAAGAAGAATAAAGGGTCTAATCAATTAAAATGCAGAGAAAAATACTTTATTTTTCATCTGTATCTATCAATATAGACTCTATCTCTTCCTTTGATGCTTATAATAATAGCAAACTATTATTAATAAGTTAAATTTAATAAATACAATTTTACGATTGGTTTTATAAAACTTAAATCAAG
Organism: Psychrobacter sp. 1Y6; assembly: GCF_052258385.2. Taxonomy (NCBI): domain Bacteria; kingdom Pseudomonadati; phylum Pseudomonadota; class Gammaproteobacteria; order Moraxellales; family Moraxellaceae; genus Psychrobacter; species Psychrobacter sp. 1Y6. Next base: position 818,137 of record NZ_JBQQEW020000001.1, read on the forward strand.
TCTCTCTACTGTTTTTCTAAACGATAGAGAAACCCCATTACATTTACGCTGGTGGCTGCAAGTTTTCAGGGTTTAAGCCTTTCATAGGAACCACTTCTTGTAAGTGTTGACGTATCGTATCGATAGGAAACTTCTGTGCTTGCAAGCGTTTCGGTACGATTTGGCTACCTTGTTGACCTTTTAGCTCAAACATCATAAAGATATAGTCGTCAGTCTCGTCCCAGCTCTTGATAGAGGTCCAAGGAATAACCGCTTGTTGAGTAGCGCCTGCACGCATCTGCATACCGCGCATTTGCGAGTTTTTCATCATATCAGGCTGGTTGCTTGGCATCGCCATGACTAGACCATGCTTTTGCACACCTAACTTCATCTGGCGCATTTCATCTGGCATCTCTTGGTCAGCCACTTGTTTGTCAAACTCTCTTTTTACGTACCATTTAAAACCTAAAGTACGTGCCAATAGATAAATCACCACACCAACCAGCATTAACCAAAATATAATGGTTGAATAGCCTGTGACAAAGATAAGTCCTGCAATAGCGAGTACCACAACCACGGCCATGATGATCCACTCTTTGGTCTTAAAGCTTGATAAACCAAAAGACGGGCTGGCACTGGCAAACAGTTCATACTGTGCTTGGTGAAATTCAGCCTCAGTTAGGTTTAAGGCGACAGGTTGGAGCGTGTAGGGGTACAGGGCCATAAAGGTTTCTCAAATACTTATATTAAAAGCGTTGGATTAAAACTGCCAAAGCGAAGCAGCGATGCTGTACTTGGCTAGACGTGAATAAAGGTATGCGCTTATCTTACCGAAAAGTACTCCTAAATGAAACATATAAGCAAGACTGTTCACGGATAGATGTCATATTAATGACGTAGTTCACGCTCTATACTCAGCTTACTAAGACTAGATGAAAGCAAAAGTGAGCAATTAAAAACAGAATAACTTGCGATAAGCGATTGGCATAATGAACAAAAGCTAGTGAAAGTCAGCCAAAAACAGGGAAAAGCAGTCAAAGATATCCAAAACATGGTCAAATCTGCCGTGTCTTGGTATTATAGCGTCTACCAGATATGTTGATATAAAATATAACGTCATAGCCAGTTATCACAAAGACCGTGATAGCGATGCGCTAGGCAATTACTCTATTAATAATACTTTTAAACCTTTTACTCACCTTTAGTGTTACAGGCAACTACTATGATTGATCCGAAACTCTTACGCGGCGATTTAAGCGACCTACAACAGCAGCTAGCCACCCGTGGTTATGAGCTTGATATGGAGTTCTGGCAAACGATTGAAAACGAGCGTAAGTCTCTACAAGTTAAAACCGAAGAGTTGCAATCGCGCCGTAATGCTGGTGCTAAGCAAGTAGGTGCCCTAAAAAAATCAGGCGAAGATGCCAGTGAGCTATTGGCTGAGATGCAAAGCGTTAGCGGTGAGATTAAAGCTGCGGAAGACGAGTTACGTACGCTACAAGAGCGTATCACTCAAGCGGCTTTGCAAATTCCGAATATTCCGGCGGCGGATGTACCAGTCGGTACGTCAGAAGACGATAACGTAGAAGTGCGTAAGTGGGGCACGCCGCGTACGTTTGATTTTGAAATTCAAGATCATACGCATATCGGTGAGACGCTTGGTATGCTGGACTTTGAGGCAGCGACCAAATTGACTGGTAGCCGTTTTAACGTGCTTAAAGGACAATTGGCACAATTGCATCGCGCACTAATTCAATTTATGTTGAACACGCATACGATGAAGTACGGCTATCTTGAGACCTATGTGCCTTATATCGTCAATAGCGATAGTTTAAAAGGTACGGGTCAGTTGCCTAAGTTTGAAGATGATTTGTTTAAGCTAAGCAATCACACCAATAACGATGAGATGGATTTTTATTTGATTCCAACTGCTGAAGTACCAATGACCAACTTGGTACGCGGCGAGCGTTTGGATATTAAAGAGCTCCCATTAAAATTCACGGCGCATACACCATGTTTCCGTAGTGAAGCAGGCTCTCATGGTCGTGATACTCGTGGTCTGATCCGTCAGCATCAGTTTGAAAAAGTTGAAATGGTCAATGTCGGTACCGCTGAGCAATCTGATGAGTTGCTTGAGGCAATGACAGGACAAGCCGAATATATCTTGCAGCAGCTTGAGTTGCCATACCGCACGGTACAACTATGTACGGGCGATATGGGTTTTGCTGCACAAAAAACCTATGACATCGAAGTATGGCTACCGAGCCAAGACACCTATCGTGAAATCTCTAGCTGCTCTAACTGTGGTGATTTCCAAGCGCGCCGTATGGGTACTCGTGTCAAAGATGGTAAACAAACCAGCTTGGCTCATACTTTAAATGGTTCCGGTTTGGCCGTGGGTCGTACGCTACTAGCAGTGATGGAAAATCATCAAAATGCTGATGGCAGCATTACGATTCCAGAAGTATTGCGTCCGTTTATGGGCGGTGCTGAGGCTATTTCAGTTTAATAGATTGACTATAAGTAATGAGCTGCTTGTCACTTGGGTCACTCGCAGCTTGTTATTTATAACTTAAATCAAAGTCCGTCATTGCTTATCGTTTAAAAAAACTGATGTAAGTCATTGCTAAATATAAACGGTCTTGTCACCGCATTTTTGGCTAGGCTCATAGCAAATATGTTAATATTGCATTTTTATTTTATAGCCTATCCATTGAGGACGCCTGTCGCGTTTTTGATGGATTATCCTCTGAGTAAACTCTCCTCTTATCTTCATACTACTCATTCGAATATTAGGACACTCTATGCCAGCTCCAATTAGCGAACGTAAACTAGCCAATGCCATCCGTGTACTGTCGTTTGACGCGGTTCAAAAAGCCAACTCTGGACATCCGGGTGCGCCAATGGGTATGGCTGATATTGCCGAAGTTTTGTGGCGCAAATTTTTGAAGCACAATCCAGCAGATCCTAATTGGCACAACCGTGATCGCTTTGTACTGTCAAACGGTCATGGCTCGATGCTTATTTATTCATTGCTACATTTATCAGGTTACGATGTGAGCGTTGATGATCTGAAAGGTTTCCGTCAGCTGCATTCAAAAACCCCAGGTCACCCTGAGCTTGGTTACACGCCTGGTGTAGAAACGACGACTGGTCCACTAGGACAAGGTATTGCCAATGCCGTTGGTTTTGCGATCGCAGAAAAGACGCTAGCCGCACAGTTCAATCGTGACGGTCATAACGTCGTCGATCATAATACTTATGCGTTCTTGGGCGATGGTTGCTTGATGGAAGGTATCAGTCATGAAGTTTGCTCGCTGGCTGGCACGTTGGCGCTTGGCAAATTGGTATTCTTCTATGATGACAATGGCATCTCAATCGATGGTAATGTCGAAGGCTGGTTCACTGATGATACCGAAGCGCGCTTTGAGTCATACGGCTGGCAAGTTATCAAAGTTGACGGTCATGATACTGATGCAATTACGCAAGCGACTGAGCAAGCGATTGCAGAGACTGCTAAGCCAAGTTTAATTATTTGCAAAACCACAATCGGTGCTGGTAGCCCGAACAAACAAGGTCTAGCCGCCAGTCATGGTGCTCCACTTGGTGATGACGAAATCGCCTTGACCCGTGATGCACTATCTTGGAAACATGCTCCATTTGAATTAGATGACGAAATCTATGAAGCGTGGGATGCTAAAGCCAAAGGCGACGTTCAGCAAAAGAATTGGGACGCAGACTTTGAAGCATACAAAAAAGCCTATCCAGAGCTTGCAGCAGAACTGTCACGTCGTCTAAATGGCGAGTTGCCTGATGACTTTGCTAGCCAAGCGCAAGCCTATATTCAGCAAACGCAAGAAGCGGGCGGTGATGTCGCTAGTCGTAAAGCCAGTCAAAATGCTATCAACAGCTTGCAACCATTATTGCCAGAATTGCTAGGCGGCTCAGCGGATTTAGCTGGCTCGAACCTAACGCTATTCAAAGGCGCTAAAGGCATCGAAAAAGACGCTGACGGCAATTATATCTATTATGGTGTACGTGAGTTCGGTATGACTGCGATTGCCAATGGTATCGCATTGCATGGCGGCTTTATTCCTTACGTAGCAACGTTCCTCATGTTTATGGAATACGCACGTAACGCGGTACGCATGGGCGCACTCATGAAGCAGCGCGTCATCCATGTCTATACGCATGACTCTATCGGTCTGGGTGAAGATGGTCCAACGCATCAGCCAGTTGAGCAATTGACTAGCCTACGCACCACGCCAAATCTACGCACATGGCGCCCGTGTGATGCAACTGAATCTGCTAGCGCTTGGGTAGAAGCAATCAAGTCAGAAAACAACCCATCAGCGTTAATCTTTAGTCGTCAAAGCTTGCCACATCAAGCACGTGATAGTGAGCAAGTAGCCAACATCACCAAAGGTGGCTATGTACTTGCGAAAGAGCAAGGCGAGCTACAAGCCATCATCATCGCCACTGGTTCAGAAGTTGGCCTAGCGATGGAAGCGTATGAGACATTGAGCGCAAATGGTGTTGGCGTCCGTGTGGTGTCTATGCCGTGTGCAGAGATTTTCGTTGAGCAAGATGCTAGCTATCGCGAAGCCGTATTGCCTGCCAATATCCGTGCTCGCGTAGCAGTCGAAGCCGCGCATGTAGATTACTGGTATAAGTTCGTTGGTCTAGATGGCAAAGTCATCGGAATGACCACTTATGGCGAATCTGCTCCAGCTAGTGACTTGTATAAAGAATTCGGTATCACGACTGATGCTGTGGTTGAAGCTGTAAATAGTTTGGTGTAATAAACCTAACTTAGTTAGCGTTTAAACAAGAAAGAGCTACCGGAGAAATCTGGTGGCTCTTTTTTTACGATGGGAAGATGAAAATATGTTGACTAATTTTTATAAGAATCTATAATTCAGTTTGTAGTAAAAAGTTAATTTAAGTTTTTGATATGTAACAAATAATCATGGTTTGATGCGTAGCACGAACCTTTAAACAGCTCTTTTGAGTGAGTACTCATATGCCACATCCTCGCGTAAATAAAAACCTTGGTTTAACCCTTTTCGCTATTTTTTTTACTACCTCGTTAGTTGCGTGTGGGGGTTCTGGGGGTGGCTCTGGAAGTGAAAGTAATGATGACATTGTTAAGCCTAATACTCCTACGCCCACCGATAAATGCAAAGATAAAACTGCTAGTAATTCAGGGCAGGCTGACTTAGACGAAGATGAGATCACTGATGACTGCGACGATGACATTGATGGTGACGGCGTTGTGAATGCAAAAGACGCAAGACCTTTGGATGCCACTATTGCTGGCATCAGCACTAGATCTTATAAAGGAGACGGTTTTGGCTATATAAATGCAACTGAAAGTTTTTACTTTAATGGCAAAAATCAGCTGGTTGAGCAAGAATACCTGTCATCTAGCAATCCTGATCGAGCTAATACCTCAACGCAGTTTACTTACGACAATAAAGATCGCCTAATTCGCCGCGAACAAACCCGTGGTCTCGATAAGCGAAATGATGGTATCGAAGTATGGGTATATGATCAAAAAGGTCAGCTAACTGAGTTCAATACCAATTCTAATGGAGATAGTATTTTTGAGAGAACAGTAACTTATCAATATAATTCAAACGGTAATATCGAACAGATAGTAGAAAAGGATTCAAGTGATTCGAGCTTTTTCTATAATTCAACTAAAATGTACATATATAATAGCCAGAACCAGTTAGAACAAATAAAGACTGACGAATATAATGACGGTAGTATAGACAGAATTGAAGATATAACTTTTAGTATTAATAATTACCTAGCTAAGTCTGCTCTATCTTTTGTAAGAGTTGATGAAGATACTAACAATGATGTTAGAGAATTGCGTAATACTTTAGAGTTCAGCTACGATAATCAAGGTAATGTTACAAAAGTTGTTGATAGCTCAATCGATTATGGAAGTGTTCGAACTGTCACCTATGCATATGATAATCAAAAAAATATTATTAGAAAGACGACTAATGACGAACCATCTGTTATCGATATTGAAGTTTCTTATAATAATTTAGGCTTAGCGACTAATGCTACGGAAACATATGAAGGGTTTAGAGCTAACGTTCAGAATGTTACTAATAAAGCTGAATATAACAATGCAGGATACTTAACTAAAACTCTAGTAGATGTTAGTCAAAATGGAAAAATCAACCAAGAGATTACTTACAGCTATGAAGGAAGCGTCCCACTAAAGTTTAATATGCCAACATTTATAGATTTTGGATTATCTAATAATAGAGCTCCTACTGCGACTAGTTTATTGAATAAAGTGAATGCTAGATATACCGCAGATATGATTAAAGAGTCTTATTATGACTAACTATATATCTGAGATTGTTATGTCTATAAAGAGTTTACTGTAATTTAAGCATAAACTAAATTTTTAGTTTATAAGAGAGCCGTTAGAGTAATCTAATAGCTCTTTTTAGTTGCACACCAAGTTTGATGAGCGGTTTGATGAGCGAGATATTGAATGAGCAATAATTATACAGTCGACGACAATAGCATTGCTTCAAATCCCGGTAATACGGAGCTAAATAAATGGGTATGGTTTTGTCATAATAAAATGTTCGTAAGCTTATTGACACTATTTCTGATTTGCTCATTATTAGCTACGATGGTCATCGATGTTATGTATTTCTTAGTTACTGTTATTGCAGTAGTGATGAACCTTTATTACTGGGTAAATAAAAAGGAGCATTTTCTAAGTGGAGATTCAAATGGAGGTATTGTTGTAGATACTTATCCTACTCTCATTGCAGTTAATACAAGTTTAACTAAAGGTTACGGTCATTTCCCAGTAGTCAAAATAATGAAATGTACTTCATTAAAAAATGTGTCTGTTGGCGATAGAGTACCAACAGTTGCGCTCTATACTGCCTCAACTAATGACGATTTAGCACATTGGCTAGACTTCAACCCTATTCCTTTATCTTACGCAACTAATGATGCAAAGACAGTAAAGTTAGCTATGCAAAGTTATTCGAACGAACAGTGGGAGCAGTTGGAAAAATATTTATTAGAATTAGAGAAGCCATATAAACCAGGTTTATATCAGGTTGATAAAGAACAGAGTAATTGGAATGAGCAACTGAATGACTCTCTAAGTATTTTAAGTAGTATTGAACTTGAAGGAGGAGGTGGACGAATTAATCTAATGAAGATTGTAATTAGCGTAATGGTATTTATAGCTATTTTATATGGGCTAAAGATTTTCATTTGACAGGTATCAATCTAATGAGTTATTTCTCGAGAAATCTACCATGTCCCTAAAATCCAGCTTTAAAGGCTTCCTAGGTGAAACCGTCATTAACGTCGCCATGTGGCTAAAGCTTGAAAAAGACGTCTACCACCGTTTAAACGGTATTACCTTGCCAAGAGCCAATGGTGGCAGTACCCAAATCGATCATATCATCGTCTCTGTGTACGGCATTTTTGTGATTGAGACGAAAAACTATAAAGGCTGGATATATGGTAGCGAGAACCAAAGACAGTGGACACAAGTTTTCCCAAATGGAAATAAATTTAAATTCCAAAATCCATTACATCAAAATTATCTACACATTAAGACGCTCGCAGATTTATTAGGCTTGGAGCTGAGCTATTTTCATTCGATGATTGCTTTCATCGGTGAGTGTGAGCTAAAAACCCGCGATGAGTTGCCCGAGCATGTATTGACGAGTGGTATGGTATCTTATGTGAAAAAAAAGCAAGATAAGATACTCACTGAAGATGAGGTTGCATCTATCGTTGAGCAGATTAATGGCAATAGATTTAGTAAATCTTGGCGTACCAATAGAGAGCATAAAGCCTATCTAAAAGAGCAGCCTAGCGGTAACGCTACTGATAAACCAATTGTTAAAACTGCCAGTAAGCCAATACCTGAGCCGATAGTAAAAGAAACCGCTAAACGTGCCACGTTGAAAAGTAGAGAAGTGCTGCAATGGTCTGGTCAGACTGAGATTGAATCTAGCGAATTAATAACTGACAGTATGAATACTCAGCAGATAAATACACCATATGATATTGCTGATAAGGTTTTTCTTACGCCGTTTGAGGTTGTAGAGCCTGAACTAGCAGCGATTTCCTCTGAGATAGATGTGGTGATAGACCATACAGCTGATTTGATTCAAACACCAACCTGCCCGAGATGTAACGGTGAGATGATCAAGCGCGTGGCAAAAAAAGGCCTGAATCAAGGGCAGGCCTTTTTTGGTTGTAGCAAATTTCCTAAGTGTCGCGGTGTGGTGAATATTGATTAGTCGTTAATCATCTTCACCTTAGTCACATTACCCATATATTTCTTCCAAACGTAAACAAGCCACCAATCGACCGTCCCATTCGCGCAGTTGTGGCTCTACTTCGCTGCATTGCTGCTTGGCATAGGGGCAGCGTTTATGTAGGGCGCAGCCACTTGGTGGATTTAGTGGACTTGGTAGCTCACCTTGTAGGGTCAAATCATTTTTATGACCATTTACCGTTGGGGCAGCAGCTAGTAACGCGATGGTGTAAGGGTGTTTTGGCGCATTATAAATCGCTTCTTTGGGGCCGTGCTCGACGGCCTGACCCAAGTACATCACCATCACATCATCAGCGACGTGGCGCACGACGGATAAATTGTGCGAGATAAAGACGTAAGCGGTGCGATACTCATCCTGCAAATCCATAAATAGATTTAGAACCTGCGCCTGAATGGAGACATCGAGAGCGGAAGTTGGCTCATCAGCGACGACAATTTTAGGATTGAGCATCATGGCGCGGGCGAGGGCAATACGTTGGCGCTGACCCCCTGAAAACATATGTGGAAAACGCCCAGCGTGTTCGGGACGTAGACCGACATGTCTCATCATCTCGTTGATTTTGTCGCGCTTTTCCTCTTTGGACAATTTGGTATGGATATCTAATGGTTCTGTCAATTGATAACCAATGGTATGACGCGGATTTAAGCTACCATAAGGATTTTGAAAGACCATTTGAATTTCAGTACGCAACTCTTTTAGCGCTTTTCTGCTATAGCCTGTGGTGCCTTCATCGTTGATAAATAGCTCACCATGTGTAGGCGCTTCGATCAGTGTCAACTGGCGGGCAAGCGTGGATTTGCCGCAGCCTGACTCACCAACTACGGCCAATGTCTTGCCAGCTTCAAGCTCGAATGAGACGCCATTGAGCGCTTTCACGTAGGCCTTTGCTTTGCCCAGACCTTGTGATACTGGGTAGTGCTTGTGTAGATTGTCTGCTTTTAGGACCACTTTGTTACTCATACTTGTGACTCCAAGATAGCAGCGTGAGAGGGGCGAGAAGTAATATTAGAATCAATACAACGCACCTTGCCATTGGGCGTATCTAAAATAGGTGGCGGTACTTCGCAAGCAGGCTCCTTATACGGGCAACGAGGAGACAACAAGCAACCAGTTGGCCTGTCATATTGACTTGGCACGACCCCTGGTAAGCTATTTAATCTATCTTGACCGATGGCTAATTCAGGGATGGCTTGTAGCAATGCTTCCGTATAAGGGTGGGCAGGGTTTTGGAAAATTTCTGGCACGGTACTGGTTTCGACCACTTGTCCCGCATACATAACCGCGACATCACGCGAGTTTTGTGCAACCAGACCTAAATCGTGGGTGATTAATACCATGGCCATTTGTTTTTCGCGTTGTAATCGGCTGAGCAAATCCATGATCTGCGCTTGTACTGTGACATCTAAAGCTGTGGTTGGTTCATCTGCGATAAGTAGTTTTGGCTCGCAAGCAATCGCCATCGCAATCATAACCCGTTGACTCATACCGCCTGATAGTTGATGCGGATAGACCTTAAGTCTGTTTTTGGCATCGGGCATTTCGACCAACTCTAGCAGCTCTAAGATGCGAGTTTGTACTGCTGCGCCTCGTAAACCAAGGTGCTTGCGTAGCACTTCACCTAACTGCATTTCAACGGTAAAGCTTGGATTTAGGCAAGACATCGCATTTTGAAAAATCATAGAGATATCTTTACCAATGATGCCGCGTCTCTCTTTGGCTGACATACTGAGCATGTCTTTATTGTCAAAGACCACTCGTTGTGCGCGTACGGTCGCGGAAGGTGGCAACAGACCCATTAGTGCCATCATAGTGACTGACTTACCTGAGCCAGATTCACCCACGACAGCGATGACCTCACCTTGGGTAATCTTTAACGATACATCATCCACTGCGCGAAAGGCACGCACCCCTTGTCCAAAAGTAACCGACAGGTTTTCGATATCTAGCAATAACGGAGAGTCTTTTGTTGATGCACCATTCATAGACGTATGAGTGATAGGCGTATTAATTAATGGTTCAGTCATCTTAGGTCACCTGCTTTAATTTAGGATCTAGCGCATCGCGTAAGCCATCACCAGTCAGGTTAATTGATAGTGCAGCTAAGAAGATAGCGACACCCGGCCAGATGGCTAGCCAAACATTACTTTGAATATATTGACGTGCCGTACCTAGCATCGCGCCCCATTCGGCATCTGGTGGCTGTACGCCAAAACCTAGGAAACCAATCGCACCTGCTTCTAAAATAGCAGACGAGAAAATCATCGTTGCCTGTACGATAAGCGGTGCCATACAGTTGGGCAAAATGGTGATAAACAACAATCTGAGTACGCCAGCGCCCATCACTTGTGAGGCAATAAAATACTCACGTTGCAGCTCTACCATCGCAGTGGCACGAGTTAACCGAATAAAAGGCGGCGTACAGACCAGTGCGATCGTAATAATCGTATTGGTCATAGATGGCCCTAAGATAGCGGCAATGATAATCGCCAATAGCAAGCTCGGATATGACATCAAGATATCATTGACCAACATGACGGCTTTGCCCCAAACCTTTGGCCAAAACGCCGCACTTAGACCTAATGAGATACCAACCAACATCGCCAGAGTCGTTGCGCTTAGACCGATAAACAACGAATAACGTGCGCCATACATCACTCGAGATAAGGTATCTCGGCCCGCATCATCAGTACCTAGCCAAAACATCGCATTGCCACCATCAAGAAAGGCAGGCGGTAATTGCTCTTGACCGGTGAACAGCTCGTAAGGATCATGAGGCGCAATAGCAGGCGCAAGTATGGCAACTAGAACCATTAATGCCAGTACGATAAAACCAATCACTGCGCCTTTGTTTCGGCAGAACGTCGATAAAAATAGCTGCCAAGATGACGGCGGTGTGGCTGCCATCAGATTGACATCAGAGGGGAGAACAGAAGGCTTCATGAGCATTTCCTATAGTGGCTAGCGCATTGGGTTTGTTTGGGCTTCCTTCCTAACAATTATTAGAAATTTGCTAAAAACTTTTAGAACCATGTAAGCGTTAATCATCACTATTTATAATGTGAGTATTTATCAATGTTAAATTAAGAAGTATGGCGAATACGTGGATTGATCAGACCATACAAAATATCAATAAATAAACTAACCAAAATCAGAGCGGTGGCGACCAATAAAATACCATTTTGTACAATAGGGTAGTCACGAGTGAAAAACCCATCGAGTAGCCAATTACCGACGCCTGGCCAACTAAAGATAGTCTCGGTAATAATGGCACCTGCAAGCAATGTCGCCATCTGCAAGCCAACGACGGTAACCACAGTAATCAAGGCGTTACGCATTACGTGGACTAGTATCACTCGGCGTGGAGATAAGCCTTTGGCTCGCGCTGTACGCACGTAATCCTCATCTAGTACCTCTAGCATCGCAGAGCGTGTCATCCGCGCAATCATCGCTAACGGAATGGTCGATAGAGCAATAGAGGGCAATATAAAGTGTTTGACCACGTTCCAAAACGCACCAGGTTCTCCTGAGCTTAGTGAGCCAAGTAACCATGACCCATACAGTGGCTGCACATCTAAAAACTGTGCGACAGATATCACCCCAGCGACGGGCAGTAGACCTAAATAATGAGCGAAGATACCAGTCAGGATAGGGCCCAATAAATAGATGGGCATAGAGTAGCCTGCCAACGCGCCTGACATTAGGGTGTAATCAATCCATGTACCACGGCGCAGGGCAGCAAAGATACCTAAGCTGACACCAATGACACTAGCGATAACAATAGCGCACAATGCCAATTCTAGAGTAGGAACAAAGTGAGCAAAGAAGTCTTGTAGTACAGGCGTACGAGTACGAAAGGATTGACCAAAATCACCCGTTAAGATGCCAGTCAAATAATCCCAATACTGGGCAACGAGCGGTTTGTCTAATCCTAGCCTTTCTAACGCACGAGCATGTAGCTCGGGATCGACCATACGCTCGCCCATCATAATCTCGACCGCATCTCCAGGTACGAGACGAATCAGAGTAAAAGTCGATAGCGTTAGGCCAAGATAGACGGGTATTAAAATGGCAATACGACGCAGAATATAAAGTAGCATGGGCTGCTCAATAGTTGTGGTTCAATGATTAGAGTATTAGCGATGATGAAGAGATCCGTGACAAAGCGCTTAATTCATATTGTTCATATCATTTATATAAATTCGGCTGGAGCAGAGTATCTGACCCAGCCGCACTTATATGAATGAATAAAATGAATAAATTGCTTATGTTGTAACGGAGTTAATCAGTCAAGGTTATTCAACTTTCACACCATCGAAGCGTATTGAGCCAAGTGGACTGATTTTATAATCGACCACGTTTGGTGCGGTGAATACGGTTACTACCGAATGCGCCATCGTCGTCCAAGGAAGCTGCTCTTTGAATATTTGCTGAGCTTGCTCATATTCACTGACACGCTCATCTTGATTGTTAATCTGACGGGCATTGGTCACCAAATTATCGAAGTCTTTATTACACCAGCGCGAGTAGTTGTTACCACCGACCGCGTCACAAGACAATAACGAACCAAGCCAGTTGTCTGGATCACCATTATCGCCAGTCCAACCTGCTAGAATGACATCAGGCTCGCCTTTAGCAGCGCGTTTTAGGTATTCGCCCCACTCATAAGTCACAAGCTTGGTATCGACGCCAATCTTCGCCCAATCTGCTTGCAGCATTTCAGCCATTAGCTTGGCATTTGGGTTGTATGGACGCTGAACTGGCATATACCATAGATTGATAGAAAGGTTATCCGCGCCAGCTTCTTTGATTAGTGCTTTTGCTTTTTCGACATCGTAAGGTGCATCTTTAAGTGACTCGTCATAGCCCCACTGCGTTGGCGGCATTGGGTTGGTTGCTTTGAGGCCTTCGCTCTGATAAACCGCATTGATAATAGCGTCTTTGTTGATCGCCATATCTAATGCTTGACGCACTTTAAGATCGCTCAGTTGAGGTTTTTCTACGTTATAACCGACATAGCCGACGTTGAAGCCAGGCTGATCGAGAACAGTGGCTTTACCTGATTTTTTGACAGATTCGATTTCGGCAGGTTTTGGATAAGCGGACACGTGACATTCGCCAGCTTGCACTTTCTGTGCGCGGACTGCTGAGTCTTTAGTAATGACAAACACTAGGTTGTCGATATAGATGTCGTCTTTATTCCAATAGTCTGGGTTTTTGGTATAACGAATTTGCGCGTCTTTTTGATATGAGGTAAAGACGAAAGGTCCAGTACCGACGGGCTTAGTATTGATATCAGTAGCATTACCAGAAGCTAGCAATTGATCTGCGTACTCAGCAGAACCAATGTAAGCAAAAGGCATTGCTAGGTTCTGTAGGAACGGCGCATTGGTTTCGCTAAGGGTGATTTTTACCGTATAGTCGTCGACCTTTTCGATATTAGAGATAATATCAGGTAGTCCCATGCCGACTGAATATGGGAATTCAGCAGGATAAGCTTTGTTAAATTCAAAGTCGGGGTCAGTGATACGTTCTAGCGTAAAGACAATGTCATCCGCGTTGAAATCGCGTGTCGGAGTAAAGTAGTCGGTTGTACCGAACTTAACCCCTTTGCGTAGATTAAAGGTATAAGTCTTGCCGTCTTCGCTAATATCCCAGCTTTCAGCAAGTCCTGGCTGAATTTCAGTCTCCGCTCTTTTGAATTCTACCAAGCCATTATAGATAGGGAAGGCACTCGCATCAAAATCCGTACCTGAAGTATATTGCGCTGGATCGAATCCAGCAGGGCTACCTTCTGAGCAATAGAGCAATGTTTTGGCGGCTTTGGCATCTGAGCTAGCAGCAGAGTCATCCGTAGTTTTGTTGTCTCCACTACAGGCGGTGATACCTAAGACAAACGTCGCCAACATCGTAAGTTTGAAGAGTGATTTTTGCATTATTACATCCTATGTAATGGTAGGTAGGTACTCATGTATCCAGATGTTCGTACTCGAGCATGAATACAATGAGAAAGCGTTTAATGACCTCTAAAGTATCTATTTATATAATGTTTCTTATATACAAAATAAAACATATTAAAGCTTGTCATAACTTTAAATTATGTAGATGGAAACTAAAAATATAAACAAGTCGTTCGTACTCGAGCATGAATACAATGAGAAAGCGTTTAATGACCTCTAAAGTATCTATTTATATAATGTTTCTTATATACAAAATAAAACATATTAAAGCTTGTCATAACTTTAAATTATGTAGATGGAAACTAAAAATATAAACAAGTCGTTCGAATATACTCTCTTAATATGTGGTAATGCAAGCGATAAATAGACTAATTTTGATAAAAAATGCACGGTTTTACCGTGTTTAGCATCAATAAGACATTAAATACTAGATTATATTGTTTTTTGTTTATTCATTATAAATAGCAAAGAGGCATATTTTTAGATTACTAATTAGTTACAATTTTACTAGATGTAAACAATTAGAAATAATAAAGTCATGTCTCTTTGAGGTACTCAGCTATAATCCGTTTGTCCAACGCAGCACTAAACAGGGCTATGATTTGTTTTAATTAAATCGGCTATTTTTTCGGCAATCATGATAGTTGGCGCATTGGTATTGGCGCTAATAAGCGTTGGCATCACTGAAGCGTCGATAACTCGCAATCCACTCACACCTCGTACCTTTAATTCCAAATCAACCACAGAGCTGTCATCTGAGCCCATGCGGCAAGTGCCTACTGGATGGTAAATGGTGTCAGATTTATTTCGGATATAACCGAGCATGCCGTCTTTTTCGAGGTAAGGGGCAGGGTAGTCTTCAGTGATGTACTTAGCAAGTGCAGACTCTTGCATGATGGCGCGAGTACGCTCGGCACCGGCTACCATATACTCTACGTCTTTTGGATGCGACAGATAGTTTGGATCGATTAAGACAGCATCGGAAGGGTCGGCTGAGTCCAATCTGATAGTACCTCGACTTTCAGGCCGTAAGTAGCAACTGTGACAAGAGACAGCAAATCCGCGTCTGAGATCGCGACCGTGCTCTATCACGCGCGAGATGACAAAGTGCAGCTGAGTATTTGGCCACTCTTTTGGGTCATCACCGACGCTAAAGAACGCACCCGCTTCTGCATAGTTGGTAGACAGCAGCCCTGTACCGTCTTTTCTCCACTGCCGAATACTTTTGGTTAATGTCGAAATCGATGCCATGCCAATACCGATGACATCAGTCGTATTGACCTCGTAATCAAAGACGACGTCTAAGTGATCCTGCAAATTACCACCGACCTCAGGTGCATCTACCACCACATCAATACCATGAGACCGCAAATGCTCTGCAGGGCCGATACCTGAGAGCATCAGAACTTTGGGTGAACCAAACGCGCCACCTGATAGTAAGACTTCATGACGCGCCGTGACAGTATGTTCGACCCCGTCTTTTTCATAGACGACGCCTGTCGCTTGATTGTCTTCGATAATGACGCGGTTAGCCTGCGCATAAGTGATAACCGTCAGGTTGGAGCGGTTTTGGACAGGATGCAGATAGGCAGCCGCGGCAGAGCAGCGTTGGCCTTGTTTTTCACCATGGAAATGAGTGACTTGATACAACCCTGTACCGTCTTGCTTTTCGCTATTAAAGTCAGGGTTATGATCTAGGCCATTGGCAATCGCAGCTTCTACGAATGCTTTGGAGATGTCTCGTGGACTGAGTAGGTCGCTAACATGCAGCGGCCCGCTATCACCATGTAGGTTATCGCTACCACGAACGTTGTTTTCAGCTTTGATAAAGTAGGGCAATACATCGTCAAATCCCCAGCCAGTACAGCCTTGCTCTACCCAGCGCTCATAATCTAGCTTACTACCACGCGTATAGATCATAGCATTGATCGCTGATGAGCCGCCCA
Organism: Psychrobacter sp. 1Y6; assembly: GCF_052258385.2. Lineage (NCBI taxonomy): Bacteria > Pseudomonadati > Pseudomonadota > Gammaproteobacteria > Moraxellales > Moraxellaceae > Psychrobacter > Psychrobacter sp. 1Y6. Next base: position 834,370 of record NZ_JBQQEW020000001.1, read on the forward strand.
GACATTGTCCACGCGGCTGAAAACCTTTACGGTTATTAAGGTGCTCTTGCGGAGTGGTGTGAAAGCACCAATTGTTCAATTTAAGCGGTTTACCAGGAACCATCAGAATCAGTCCAGCAGGCACACGAACTGCTAGATCTTTGCCATCACCGCCGTATTCTAATAAACAAACACTGATATCTGGGTTTTCAGTGAGACGGCTGGCGAGCACGCAACCTGCCGAACCTCCGCCGACGATGACATAGTCAAATGTTGTGTCAAATTCCATTTCATATTCCTTATAGCATCCATGCTAATTAAAATAGGGTACGCTTTACAGTAACTATTATTCTGCTGAAATAATAAAATAAAAATGACTCTGCGGTATCTGTTCGCGTCAATATCGTAGGACAAGCTAAGACTGTTATATTCGGTACATTATTTAAGATTAATGCTACTTAATGTTGCATCAAACGTTCTTATATCGCACAGATTTCTGAGCGTACGATAAAGCGTTTACCTTCAGGGATTTCTAACGAAAAGCTCGCACCGCGACCATTGACGACATCAATAGTGAGATCGGTATGCTGCCATAAATTGTACTGTGCCTTGCCCATATAAAATGGACAGCCAGCAAGCTCACCAACCAGCACATCTTGACCACCCACTTTGAACTCTCCTAATGGATAGCACATGGGCGAGCTACCATCACAGCAGCCGCCTGATTGATGAAACATTAGCTCACCGTGCTTGGATTTCAATAGCTCAATTAGCTCTTTACAAGACTCTGTTGCCGTAATTTTCATACTCAACTCCTATGCTATCAGTGTCTAAAAACCATATCGTTCTGAAAAGCTATTATTCAAAACATGGCTTTTTACGACTTCTTAAAGTGAAAATGCAACCTATCTTGCGACAGATTGCATTTGTTTTCTAAGTACTGTCATGCGTTCACAGGTTAGATTAGAAGAAACCCATTTTTTTAGGACTGTACGAAACCAGCATGTTTTTGGTTTGCTGATAATGATCGAGCATCATCAGATGGTTTTCGCGGCCGATACCTGATTGCTTATAGCCACCGAATGCCGCATGTGATGGATATAGGTGATAGCAGTTGGTCCATACGCGGCCCGCTTGAATACCACGTCCGAAACGATAGGCCTTATGTACACTACGCGTCCAAACGCCAGCGCCTAGACCATATAGCGTATCGTTGGCAATTTGCATGGCTTCTTCGTCGTCTTTAAAGGTAGTAACAGCGAGCACAGGCCCAAAGATTTCTTCTTGGAACACGCGCATGTCGTTGGTACCTTCAAAGATAGTTGGCTTAACATAATAGCCGTCTGCTAGGTCGCCATCGTGTTTGGCTTGATCGCCACCGACTAGGACTTTTGCGCCTTCTTTTTTACCAATATCAAGATAAGATAAAATCTTTTCTAACTGATCTGAACTGGCTTGCGCGCCAATCATAGTCTCAGTATCTAGTGGATTGCCCATTTTGATCGCTTCGACACGAGCGATACAGCGTTTGATAAATTCGTCATAGATGCTTTCGTGTACGAGCGCACGTGATGGACAAGTACATACTTCACCTTGGTTTAGGGCAAACATGACTAGGCCTTCGACCGCTTTGTCCAAGAAGTCATCGTCTTCGTCCATGACATCAGCAAAGAAGATATTTGGGCTTTTGCCGCCAAGCTCTAGCGTCACTGGAATAATGTTTTCGCTAGCGTACTGCATGATGAGGCGACCCGTTGTGGTCTCACCAGTGAAGGCAACTTTGTTGATACGTGGGTTAGAAGCAAGTGGTTTACCAGCTTCGACACCAAAGCCATTGACGATGTTTAACACGCCTTTAGGTAAAATGTCAGCGATACCGATCGCTTCTAACATATATAGTATAGAGGCAGGCGTTTGCTCAGCAGGCTTCATGACGATACAGTTACCAGCGGCTAGAGCAGGGGCGATTTTCCATACTGCCATTAGAATAGGGAAGTTCCATGGGATAATCTGCCCGACAACGCCAAGCGGCTCATGGAAATGATAAGCAACAGTGTCTTCATCAATCTGGCTGATACCGCCTTCTTGTGCGCGGATGGCGCTGGCGAAATAACGGAATTGATCGATGGCTAGTGGAATATCTGCCATCAAGGTCTCGCGTACAGGCTTACCATTTTCATAGCACTCAGCAATAGCGATCGCTTCTAGATTGGCTTCCATGCTATCTGCGATTTTTAATAGTAAATTGGCACGTTCAGCGACGCTGGTTTTGCCCCAAGCGTCTTTGGCAGCATGCGCGGCATCTAGGGCTTTTTCGATATCTGCTTCTTTTGAACGGGCGACTTGGCAAATGGTTTTACCATCGATAGGACTTGGGTTGTCAAAGTACTCGCCATCGACAGGAGGGGTCCACTCACCATTAATAAAGTTATCGTATTTTTCGCGGAATTGGACAGGACTGTTTTCAGTATTGGGATAAGCGTATAACATTAACCACTCCTTGTTGTGTATTATGGTTATTTAAAATATGGTTACTTACGTATGACCATTTAAAAATACATTCTTGGTCTTCCTAACCAAGTTATCATCCTATCGTACTGAGCTTTTTAGCAGAACGATAATGACTTTTTATAATGATATATTTTGTATCGTATAACTTTAAGTTATGTGATATGAGTCGGTTAAAATGGTTCGCAAACGGTATGCAGCTGTTATAATTGTGAGCATCTGCTTTGGCTTGCTATGGTTACTTGATTAATCATGGCGGCTTTCTTTTTGTACTATTTCTTCTTCATAATATTGGTTGGTTTGGATCTATGCGTCAATCTTCTGCTCTTGATATCCTAAAAACAGGTCAAAACGTCTTTTTGACCGGCTCAGCAGGTTCAGGTAAGACTTATACTCTCAATCAATATATCGATTATTTACGCGCCCGCCGTGTCCCTGTCGCGGTGACCGCCAGTACGGGTATTGCCGCCACGCACATGAACGGCACGACGATTCATAGCTGGTCAGGCATCGGTATCAAAGATGAGCTGACTGATCGAGATTTGTCTACCTTGTCACGCAAGCAGTTTTTAGCAGACAGATTAAAAGATACTGCGGTATTGGTCATCGATGAGATCTCGATGCTACATGCCAAGCAGCTTAACTTGGTTAGCCAAGTGCTCAAGCATATTCGCAAAAATGACAAAGCGTTTGGTGGTATTCAGGTGGTAGTCGCAGGAGACTTTTTTCAGTTACCGCCGATTGGTAGTAAAGGCGAGACGAATCGTGAAAAATTCGCGTTTATGTCCGAAGCGTGGCTCGATGCCAAGTTCCATATTTGCTATTTGTCTGAGCAGCATCGTCAAGTGAGCGATGCAGCCAATGGTGGTCTGGATTTGGATGACATTCTTAACCAAATTCGCCGTCAGGAAGTAACCTTTGAGGCGATTGCCGCTTTAGAAGCGACTTATGACCAAAGTGTCGATATCAAACGTACGCGTCTCTATACCCATAACCTCAACGTCAATAAAATTAATGACAAAGAACTGGCGTCTCTAGATGGCGAGATGATGCGTTTTGAGGCGACGGCGACAGGCGATAGTAAGCTGGTTGAGACGCTAAAAAAGACCGTGCGAACCCAAGACGAGCTGATTCTTAAAGTCGGCGCCAAGGTAATGTTTATCAAAAACAACGCTGAGCTTGGTGTCTCTAACGGAACGATGGGCGAGTTGATAGGATTTGCTGCTGTCAAAATAGACGATAAAGACAGTAGTGACGCGTTAATCGAAGACGATAGCAGTGATGACGCTAATGAGGATGCTGCTGGCGAAAAAACGACAAAAGGTAAAAAGTCCGCTGCTAAAAAAGATAAGGAAAAGCCAAAGTCGAAGAAACCAACGACCCAGAAAATGCCTGTCGTGCGGCTTAATTCAGGACGAGAAGTTATCGCTGAGCCTGAAGAGTGGATTATCGAAGATGAAACGGGTGACGTGTTGGCAAGTTACTTACAAGTGCCACTCTGTCTGGCATGGGCGATTACCATTCATAAATCGCAAGGCATGACCCTCGATGCGGCTGAAATCGATTTGTCGCGTACTTTTGAGTTGGGACAAGGTTATGTGGCATTGTCACGCCTTAAGTCGCTATCTGGCTTACAGCTGCTGGGTATGAACGATATGAGCTTGCAACTCGATCCATTGGCTCGCGGCGCGGATAAGCGGTTTTTGGTACTGTCTGAAGAAGCGGATGCTAATTATGCGATGCTAGATGAAGAAAGTATGCAGCAGGCACATGAAAAATTCGTCCTGAAGTCAGGTGGAACATTGAGCAAGTCGGTAATCGATGCTTACGCCACCCTACAAAAGAAGCGACGCGAACAACAGCAAGCGAAAATCGATAAAAAACAGAAGTTAGGCAATCAGGTCTCTGACAAATCAGACAGTACTCTACTTGCGACCAGAGTGTTGTTAGAGGAGAGTTTGACCATTGCGGAGATATCACAAGCCCGTCAATTGTCACAGTCGACCATCATGCGTCATATTGCTGACCTAAAATCACAAGATCCAAGCCTTGCCTGCGATCATCTGCGTCCAGATGATGAGGTAATGACAGCCGTAGGTAATGCCTATATCGCTATTAAAGTCGCTAACAATCCAAATGACTTTAATGATGACGGTAGCATCAAGCTGCGTCCGATATATGATCATCTCAAGCAAAGTATTGACTACAATACCATTCGCCTCGCATTGATTTTTATCACGCCGTAGTTTTGCTGCCTATAATTTTATAGCCTATAACTTTATTACCTTTATTTTTATAGGCTTTATCTTTGCTATTTCTTAGTATTTAGCAATCATTAGCGCACTCAACGTGATAACGCTCAGTTTTTACCCCCATTTATAGCGATACCCTTTATGTCCGATGTTATGCCTGATTTTTCGAGCGCTACTTATCAATTGACCTCTGACCCGATAGCGGCGACGTTCCGTACTACTGGTGAGCACACACAGCCACTGAGAGTCGCTATCAATGGCTTTGGGCGTATAGGGCGCAATGTACTTCGTGCTTTGCTAGAGCGCTTTGAAGTGTTGGGCCGTGCGATTCATGTAGTGGCAATTAATGATTTAGCGCCAGCGGATATCTTGTTACATTTACTCAAGTTTGACAGCACCCATGGCCGCCTCAGTCGATTAGGGGTAAATGCTGAGATTGTAGAAAGTGAGTCAGGTGATACGAGCAAGACCGAACTCTGTCTGACAAAAAACAATCTGACTTACTGCATCAATATGCTATCAGAGCCTAATCCTAAAAATTTACCTTGGCAGGCGCTGGGTGTCGATGTGGTTTTAGAATGTACTGGGCATTTTCGCTCGTATGAGCAGGCGACGCTACATATCGATGCTGGCGCGCAACAAGTGATCATCGGTGCCGCGCCGTTTGACGATGTGGATGCCTGTATCGTCATGGGTGTGAATACCGATGCGCTCACGCTTGAGCTACCGATTATCTCCAGTGTTTCTTGTACCACGCAGGCATTGGTACCGTTGATTGATACGCTTGATAAAGCGTTTGGTGTGCAGTCAGCCATGATGACAGAGATTCATGCAGTTACTGCCGATCAGACAGTGCTAGATCAAGCACATCGAGATCCAAGACGGGCGCGCGCTTCTGGCTATAACATTATCCCAACGACATCCAGTAGTATTGCTGCGACAGAACGAGTGCTACCAGCCATGGTCGGCAAGATAAATGGACATTCGATACGGGTGCCCACTATCGACGTGGCTGCGATTGATGTCACCTTTGTATTTGATACGCCAGATGTCGATGTCGAGACAGTGCGAGAAGTACTTAAATCTGCCAGTCAGGCACATCTGCATGACATCATGGCATATACCGATGAGCCGTTAGTATCTAGTGACTTTATCCATCAGACTGAGTCGCTTATCATTGATGGGCAACAGCTTATGCAAGTGGGTGGTCAATATAAGGTTTTTGCATGGTATGACAACGAATGGGGTTATGCCAATAGGCTGCTCGATATGTGCTTACATCTGGCCTCAAGCAAGCGATAATGCACCAATTTACAAGTATTCGAAAATTAATTGGATTTTTTTAGTTTAGGGGCTTGCATTATAAAATGATATCTATATAATGATGCACCAATGGAGACGTGGCAGAGCGGTTGAATGCACCGGTCTTGAAAACCGACAAGGGTTAATAGCCCTTCGAGAGTTCGAATCTCTCCGTCTCCGCCAAATTCGAAAAAGCCCCAATCAGCAATGATTGGGGCTTTTTTTTATGGTATTGATAACAGTATTAATTAGTCCCTGTAATTTGCGAATCTATTCTGCACTAATTTGAATCTCATTCTGCACTAAGTTTTCGTAATTCATTTTGCACTAGATAACCTACTAAAAATTAATACAATGACGTTACAAATGCCCGCACCATTATTGAGTATTGCACTACTGCTCCGTTCTATTTATGCTACTCTTTTCCAACAGTCTAATGTTTTAAATGGCTGCATCCTTTTGTGCGGCTGACCGCCGCCAGTACAACCTACATAATCTTCTTCGTCATCTGTGGTATCTACTGTCACTTGATACAGCATCTCGCGATACGCGCCTTCATCCAGTCCTAGCTTATTTTTGCCGATATGCACGAGCTGCATCATCTTCTTTTTTTGGGGAGAGTGCGCTATGTGAGACCTCGCATAACCATATGATTCAATAGATGTTTGTTATTATATCTAAAAGGTAGTGTTTAGAGTTATGAGCACGAATTTTTTAAACATTGATTCTAAACACAAAAAACCCACTATCAGGTACGTAATAGCGGGTTTTTATGTATTAGGTGGCGGGCTTAAGTTAAGGCTTTACATTCATTGTGGTATAGCATAGATTAAAAATAGCTTGTGGATTCCATCCATAGGTATTTTATTCATCAGACTATATTATAAGGAAGTAGAAATGAGCGATCCAAAAAAAAATGATGATAAAAATTCAGGAGGTAGAATAGGGTTTGGTATCGAGTCAGACCAAGGTGGAAACAAGAAATCTACGGATCAAGGTCGAACCTCGTCACCGAATAGACCAAAACCGCCAAAACCACAACATAACCCAAATATATAAGTTTCTTTAGAATATTAGAATATTAGAATATTAGAATATTAGAATATTAGAATATTAGAATATTAGAATATTAGAATATTAGAATATTAGAATATTAGAATATTAGGATACAGATATGAGCAAACCAAATAATGACCGTACAGATTCAGACCGTAATATAAGATCAGACCAAGGTAGCAAAATTCGCGGCTCTATAGGTGATGCTGCAATCGGACAAAGCCCAACAATTAGACCAAAACCGCCGAAACCACAGCACAACCCGAATATATAAGTTTTTAAACTACTAGGATACAGATGTGAGCAGTCCAAATAGTGGCAATTCAGATGCAGGTCGTAGAATAAAATCAGACCAAGGTGGTTCTATCGGCAAACCTAGAGGCGATACTATAATAGGTCAAAGTCCAACACCAAATAGACCAAAACCGCCAAAACCACAACACAACCCAAATATATAAACTCTTTTAAATAGCTTTTTCTTATGTCCTTTATATATCTCATTTGCAGAAAATGTATATCAGTACGGGGGAAGTAAGTAATCATACTTCCGTATTCAGAGCTGAGCTTAACGTCGGCAACCTCTATCCAATCTGTACCGCCTGCATTTTTGGTATCTGTAACGTAAAAGGCTATACCATCATCATCCATTATAAAAGGGGAGAACACATCCCCGCAAAATTCATTAGTGTCATCGCATAGATATTGTCTACCATCTTTGTGAATCAATTTTATTTGAGTTGCTTCTATGCCTTTATAAGAAGACAATGTTTTCCATACATCACCTGAACTAATTGTATGGCTAACTTTGCTACGATGCAAAAATCCTGTCCAGCCAGCTTCAGCAAACTTCACCCAAATAAAAGCAATAATTGGTCCAGATAATACTGCTAGATATGCCCAGTTTGATTCCAAAAATTGTATGGCAAGCGCTGTTGGTAAACCTAAGAGCAATACCAACATCCAAACATCGGTAAGCTTTTCAGTATTTCTATAGTCACGGTTTAGTACAATATAGCCCCAGTAACCTGCAACCAATGTGGCTTGTATTTGCAGTGGCAACTGTAATAATTCTTGCATAAGAGCCCCCTAACATTTGACTAGTATTATTGCACATACTGAGAGTACAATTTAAAAATGATAAGCAATAAAAAAACCCGCTAACGAGTAGCGGGTTTTTTTAAAAGATCCTAGATAGGGTTTTGTACTTTAGGTTTTATTTTCCTATATATAGCAACTCCCAATATAGCAACCAAAATAAATAGTATTCCAGACCAAAATACTGGCATAGCACTAGAAATGTTATAAAAGCTATAGACAACAGCTAAATACACAACGGTTATCATAACCCAGTACAAATGTGTTTGCTTTTCAATAAGGTCATAGATTTTAGCTTTTTCAATCACCCACCGATCTTTTAGACTTTGTGGCAGTTTGCCTTGGCTCTCAAAGCCTTTCACTTCTGAGATTAGATTATCAAGTACGGCCTTCTGGGTAGATAGAGCAAAACTACAAATAATTGCATACACTAATAATGCAATATAAATAATCACCTGACTATTGGAGCTACTACCTTTTAGTATTACTGGAGCTGCTGCTGCAATAGGCAATGCAAGTATTTGTGAGAGTACTTTAGAGATACTATCATTGACTCGGCTGATGAACTTCTCACTATTCTCCTCAAGCTTTTGAACAAACTTTTCATACTTGAAATCTTCGAGGTAATTATCGAACTGACCTTTGGCGGCAGCATACAGGCGCTCAGTATTTTCTATTACTGTACATATTTCAAGGGGTTGAGAGCTAGTCTGAATATCAGATAGTACTGATGCCAAAATTGACTTTTTTTCATTTGAATGTCTATTTACATCATCAACCTTTAACCATTTGCAAAAATCTTCTATGGTTTTTAGCTTATTTTCCGAATTGTTAGCGAGACCTTCCAGAATAGTCTTAAAAGCACCGAGATTACTACTTACATCATAATGAAGCTCAAAAGTTTGTTTACCTACAAAGATAATCTTTCTACCTGAATCGTCAAGATATGACGACATACTTTCAAGATGAATTAATAACTCTCGTACCGCCTTATAAGCGACAATAATTTTTGGAGTATTAATATCTTCAGAGTAATATTTTATATCCTTGATGTAATAAGGCTTCTTACTTCTATTATTATCAGGTAGGCTGCGAACAAAATCTCCTTTGATGAACTTATCAATACTGTCGTAAAGCCAGCCTAAGCTTAATTCAGGTTGCCGTATTTCTAAATTTACAATCTCTCCAACCTGTAATTTACCTCCTAGTATATTTATACGAGTTACTACAGAGTTATCATCTGACGTTAAATTTTTGATTAGTGATAACGTTGTATCATTTTCGATGCAACATTCAGCCTGAGTGGATTCTTTGAGATCCACTTTGCGATATAGTGTCACTAAGTCTGAAAAATTTATAGTCATATTTACTTTGAACCACCTTTATCATAAGCATCTAAAATATCTTGTGGAGGTTTATGGAAAATAACTTTACCACCTGTAACTGTAACATCATCGTCGCTAATTGCTTCGTCATCAAATGAGAATGCCCAATGCTTTGTTCTATGAAACTGAACTGCCAATCCTCTTAGAGAACCCTTATCAGGTACAAATCCATCTGAAATAGGGCAGTCATGCTCTTCACCGTAACCTTCAAAAAAATCCACCAAATCTTGTGGCTCGTTTGGCCAAACTCTATTGGTGAACGCGTGCATAGAAAATTGGAGCGGATGAGGTTTATTATCGGCTAATTCTCTTAAATACTCGTTAGCATTTGTGAGTAAATGCGCACGCTCCTCTAGTTTTAGATCCTTACTGGTGGCAAAAAGCTTAATTTGAGTTACTAAATCTTTAGTTTCTTGGTTAGCCATCAATACATCGCTACAGCCCATAAATCTTTTGAAATAATTTGAAACCTCACCTTGACCTTTCAAAAAGCTAATATATCGTTGGGTTTTCCCACTTTTAGATTTCCAACTGCTGATGTTAACACGACCAGCGAAACGCACATTTTCAAAATTTAAGACATCATTTTGAGTTAAAGTCCAATCTTTAGCTGTTATCCCTACTTTTTCAGTCAAAATAGCAACTAAGAAATACTCTTGATCACCTTCTGAATAGTGAATAAAAGCAACCTTACCACCTTTTGCTCCTGCTTCATCTTTGCTTTCCGCCATGAGATGATTCATAAGACGTTCAGTACAAGAGTGAAAGTCATCTAGAATATCTTCATCGAGATAATCGTCAAGAATAGTTGAAGTTGGATAACTATCTGTATTTTCTTCAAAAACCCCGTATCCTTTACCAGCTCTACCACGATAACGTTCTGTTAAATTTGCTAATAGCTTATCTGTAGAATCGTCAATAGGTAGTACGTTAGGATTTAGAATAATATCAACATTCTCGGTGCTTCTATGTTCTTTTATTAATATGTGATATGTACTGTTATGAATCATATTTTACCCTTTATTTACAATCATTATTAATGGAAATTGAAGATGCACGACATTACCTGTCACATACACATTATTACAATAGTAGCCGTATTCGCTATCATAACTTTACTGATTGATACTATAAAGTATTTTAGCCAACTAAATTTCATCCATAAAAAAAGACATCGAAAAAATGTCTTTTTTTATGGATGAAATTACTATTCAAACATTACTAAATTAAGTAAAACTTATTGGTATGCACCGTACTGATTACAACCATAAAACCGTATGCATGTATTACTCTCCAGTCTCAACTTCAAACGGTTTAATCACAAAATCCTCAACGCCTGAGCTGATGCCAATCCCTTTAATATCCTGCACCGCATTAGGGTCAGCTAAGATAGCGTCTTTGTTGATTTCTTCCTTAGCTCGGACAAAATTCTTAAGTTTACGATCAGCTTTTAGCATCTCCAGCAGCTTGTCGACACCGCGTAGATTGACCTTGGGTGGACGCACTCGCCATGATACCTCACTAATCGTTTGCTCAAAGAGCGTTAGGCATGTGAGCGCAGCACGTTGGTGCGTTTGAGCCAGATAGTGACCAAAGTTGTTATCGCAAGCGATAGCATCAGTTTTGAATTGATCAAACAGTGATTGATTAGACATGACCCGCTCTCTTTTTAGCTTGTTTAGAGTTGGTTTTATCGCTTTGATGTGAAGGCGGTAATGGTTTAGCAGGGTCATGAACAACGAGACCGAGATTACAGTCATAGACTTTTTTGCCGCGCTGTACTTCAGGCGCTTTGGGTCCTGTATTGTGTATCAGCTGATAAATGGCCAACTGCTTTGCCTTTCCTGCTTGGCGTACTTGTAAGTACCGCGCGCTATGCAGATGCCGCAGATACTGACGTACACTGGCAATATTGAGTACCAGCTCAGGCGTTGAACCGCTAGCTATGATTTGATTGGCGTTAAATGTTTTGAGGATGCGTATCGTACGCCATATTGTCTCGCTGACAGAGGGCGGCTTCGGTGAGCCTTTACTGTCGATACGCGGTGGTTTTTGACCGATATCACGTATTAGCTGATAGCGATAGGTTGGTAGCTTGCGTGTGAGACTGATTTGTTCACGTGAGACATAGCCCGCGCTCAGTAACATGCCAAGCCACGTCTTGGCTTTATCGTAGTTGATGGTTGGGATAGTGCGCGGTACATCGCGGATGATGATACCATCCACTGATGCGCGAAGCATGTCCCACAACTTCTCATAGTCGCTACGCACGATAATACGTGAATTTGAAACAGAGAGTAGGGGATTTGAGTTGATAGTCATGCCTTTTTTATAGTCACTTTCGAGTGAGTTTTGACAATTACAACACATAGGATATTCCTTTTAAAATGAACGTGGTTTAGGTGATTGACCAGTGATGAATCCATTAGGTAGCAGCTGCTGGATATCATTCATGCTGACCTGCCGCATACCACATTCAAGAGCACGCTGCCCGAGCATTTCAATATTGGTGCAAGTACGGCGTGTTGAACCGCGCACCGCACCGACTAGCTGTTTAAGTACTTGATCATCAATAGTGATCTTTGGTGCATAGACCTTTGCTAGCAATGCTGCATCATATGCCGTCGCGGGCTGTGCTGGAACCCAGCTATGCACACGACCGTGGAAGCGCTCCCAGCGTTCAAGCTTTTTGGGTAGCATCTCCTCTCCGATGATTAATATCGTGCCCTGCGATGACTCATAAATATCCCTTATTATCTCAATCTTGTTACCTTTTACAAGGTGATCAGCTTCATCTATAATCAGCGGACGTCCTGATTTTTCTAGTTCCTCTGCGATTTGTTCAAGCATCTCAGCAGAGGTTTTGGTAGCTGGAATAGTCATTTCGCGCAGCACCGACTCAAGGAAGCTCTTTTTTGTGGCAATACTCGTGGCCTGTACGTAATAGGCGTTAAGCCTATTAGCGATATAACTGGCAGCAGAGGATTTGCCGTCACCACTTCGGCCATAGAACACCCCGATCCCTGGTAAGCTTGGATGGCGGCTCTGTATACGCTCTATAGCTTCAAAGCACACCGCGACGTTCGTGACTTGCGCCACCCCGACAGCGGTAGGGGGTAAGCCAGTATTGATATTATTTATTACTTCACGCACGATTTAATCTCCTATGATTGAATATGCGTACTCGATTAGACGGCAGTCATTGACGTGATTGTCGTCACCTTTTTTTGGCTACCTAAATAGCTAACCTTACGTAAAAAACATCTTAGTACCATGCTTCTCCTCATGAGTAACTTGATACGCTTTCATCTTTATCTTGAATATATTTGACTCTGGATACAGCTCATAAAAATCTTGATCGCTAGTCGCCAGCTCCTTGCCAGCTTTGTCTTGCTCATAAAGAGCCAGCCACAGCTCAAATTTCTCGTCTGGTGTCATATTCGTATTACTTGTTTTAGGCTGCGGCATAACGGCTTCTTGCATGGGAATAAAAGGCTTTTGTACTAGCTCAGCGTCTCCACTATGTAAGCTATTTAACTTGTCAAACGTCGCCTGCATGGATACCTGTGGTTCTACGACCTGTGCACCCTCTATTTCTGCCAACCGCTCATTAAGTAGATTTTGTGCCCGCTCAATATCAGCCGTTGGAATTATTTGATTCTCCACATGCTCAAGCACTCTATGTGGTACAAGATTTTCCAATGCTGCATCCACATGTACCTGTGCTCGTCTGACTTGTCCGATAGCCCGTTTTTCACGAGCGTTATCCACTGCTGACTGGCTAAAGTAGGCGCGCTTATTGGCTTCGAACTCAGCGATACAGATTAGTCGATGGGTGAGGTCACGTACCCAGACCCTACTGCCGTCGTGAATGTCATAACCGACTAGCATTATCTCACCGTGATATTGTTCAAGATCGCGGCTAAAATATTTATTGCTAAACAGATTGATCTCGCCGCGCAGGCACTTACGCTGCACATAAGGACGATATAGATCATCGCGCTCAGCATTTTTCACAGTGAAAAGTTCAATGCCCGCTTTAGTCATTGCCTCTACTTGCTCATCCCACATTTTTTGCGGGGTTAGATGCTCACGTCGACCGATCACTTTGTTATAGCGACGCGGTAGTCCAGAATGCGGCTCATTGTTGTAGCTATGCACTGCCTCAGAGGCGAGCACAAGAAAATCATCCCAGCTGATCAATGTGTTCGACACCCCACTCTCCTTGATATCTTTGCGTGTCTTCTTAAACACAGCTTGCTTTGCTTGACGATCCATATCTGCACCTATATAAGTAGGCAATCGACGGGCCAGTCTTATCCAAATAGTCTTATGCACCCGCTCAATCATCCCGCGTGCTTGTGAGTTATAAGCGGTAGAGTGTTTCATCTCAGTGCCTAGCCGTATCATCAGGCCAGTAGCTTCACCCGTCATCATTACGTTTTTATAGCCTGGGCCATTGTCGACATAAAGTATTGCTGGCACTCCGTAATCACACGCTGCGCTTGCTATAGCGTCTAGTACTGCCAAGCCTGATTCTGCCAAATCAACGCTATAGCCCACTACCATTCGCGTACAGATATCCAGCACAGTGGTAATCTCAACGCGAAAAGGCTTACCCGTTAAGGGGTGCATAATCTCAGCATCGAACGTATGACCATCCGCCGTATATCCGTCAGTGGGTAATAAGACGTTGTCATCACGGCGCACAAACGGCTTAATGTTTTTAATTTCACGGCTACCCATTCGGCCGCGCCTTCGTTCGACATTACCGACATGCATATCTAAAAAATACCGCGCCTGATGATAGCTGGGCACATTCACAGCGCTATCACCGTAAGCTGCCTCAATACGGCGCATGACCTCGGCAAGCTCTGGCTTGGCAGGATTAGCCCATAGCTTTAGCAGTATTCCGGCCCATTCTGGTATCTCAGTAGTGCGTGCTTTAGGAGCAAGTAGTGCTACTGCACTGGCATCAGGATTAGACTCGCTAGTCTCAAATGCTTTTATCCAGTCAAATAAGGTGCGACGACTGACATTACCGCGACCCTCATTACTAGAGTCAGCGCCACCAGACTTAGCATTGGCACGTTTAACAGTAGCGATCAGCGTATTGTCCAAACGATTATCTTTACTCGCTTTTGCAAAGGCCTCTATTGCTTTAGTTTTACCTATCAGCTCAGCGGTTTTCAGCACATTGCGCACCACGGCTAGCCGCGCAATGGCACACTCTCGCTGCCAGTCTGCGAGTATCGCTGCGTTAGAGATGACATTATTATTCGTAGTAGCAAGCTCAGTACAGACGCTTTTTGCAGCATCAGCTATCACAGCTTCATCGGCTAATTTTTGTAATGCTTGCAATTTCACTGCGACAAACATCTCATCAGGCAAAACATACTCACGGCGCATACCACCACGGCCTGAGCTGGGGACTTCAATAAACTGCCAACCATTTCTTGCTACATACATTTCAATACCACGACGGGATTTAGGAAGTTCTTCTAAAGATAACTTCGTAATTTCCGAAATTGCGAATTGATTTTTCATGACAATAGCTCCGCAACCGTGGTATATTTAGCGGAATACCTTGGTCTAACGCGCTTTTTGTCCACCGCCCAGCGGGTAGGGAACAGCAGTTGCACAGGCACATTTAGATCTTGAGCGATAGCCAACTCACCTTTTGTAAACGGCTCAGCTAAGGCTTTACTAACGGCACGATTATCCAAACCCATCTGTTCGCATAGCTCAGCCAAAGTCATACCCCGCTTACGGATAACAGATTTTATATCTTCAGAGTGCCAGCTACCATTAGGCAAACAATCAAGCTGACTAAACAGTGAAAAATTCTCAAAGCTCAACATAGTAGTAACCCTAATCAGCGAAGCTGGTTTATTTTTATTAAGTTTGATTCATACTTCGTAAAATCAACTTATAAACATAATAATTCGTAATTTACGAGTTGTAAAGGCTTCGTAATTAAGATTGCGCAATTAATTTGAAGTATTTTATTTTTTATATAAATATCAATAGTTTATAAATTAAGCAAAAAATAGGAGGGATTGGTATGACTGCGCAATTACCTGAAAATAATATGGCAATGGAAACACCGCTCAAGAAAAGACTTTGCGAATTGATGACGGAAGAAGAAAAAGAGCAACCGTTCTCGTTTGCCACTCGTGTCGGAATAAGCAGCTCAACTTTTCACGGAATTTGGACAAAGGGCAGTACCAGTATCCACAGAGGTACTGCCAAAAAAATAGCCGAAGCTACCGGGGTAGACGTCGACTGGTTGCATAAAGGGGTGGGCGTACCTTATCCACATGAGGGTAGAGTACTGCACCCTAGTGATGGTAAAGAGTTTGACAGTTTCCCCAAGGACATAGCAGAGGGTCTGAAGCAAGAAGTGGTGAGGCAGAGATCGAGATCAGCAAATGAGGTCATGCAAGAAGGAATCGAAATGAGGCTAGGATTCAATCCAGACTATATAGCAGACGCCCTAGACATCATTGATGACGTAGTAGCTACCACGGGAATCCGTATCGATAATCATACCAAGGCCGAATTTATCATGAAGCTATGCTCGCTACTGAACACCGAAGAGGATAAAGACAAAGTCAAGCAAACGCTATCATCATTATTGCAGATGATAAAAGCCAGTTAATATAGGCGATATAGATTGTTGGGTGCATAGTGATACTACCATTCTCAAAATTGAAGCAGCAAGGATACGCAGACATCTAGAACACAATCACAGACTGACAAGCAAAAAAAGGACATAGTTGCCTATCTCAGCAACTATGTCCATTTCGATCAAAACACCACTTTAATCATGTCTAGCACAACAGTTAAAGCAGTCACTATCAAATATAGCACTGATGACCCTGCCAGTCCGTTTAAGCTAGCGATGGGCTACTTAGATCAATAGCACCACGATGACCACGAGTAAAAGTAACCAATGCAAACTTAGTATAGATAAGTAATAATTCTAGTAAAAAATACGATAATCATAGCAAACCCTATCCATACTATGCTGCTGCCACAATTTTACCTATATGATAATCATCATACTGATCGCCTTTAATGTATGACTGTGTACCGATTTAGTGCAGAATAAATTACAACTATCTTTGAAACCTATTTGCACCGCCTATTTAGTGCAGAATAACTTATAAATGCTCTCAGTTCAGGCAATCAGATAAATCCTAGCCACCTTTGACTGTATCCCGTATAACTAAAGGATTCCTATCCCACTTCAGTTCATTTAGTCCCGCTACTATCTAGTGCAATATAAAGTACTAACTCACACTTCTATAAAATACTCAATAGTAGGTTGTACAGCTACTTCACTACTTCACTACTTCACTAACGAGTTTTCAAATTCGATTGTCTGATCGTCTACTAAGATAAGCGTACCTTTATTAATCTCGATAGTGATGCCACTAGCATTTTTGATAGCGCGCATGACATTGATATCCTCAATGCTGCTTTCAATAATGATCTTGCCAGACTGTTCTGTTGCGATAGGTGGATCAAACGTTGTCAAAGGCACATTAAAGTTTTTACCTTTTGTCAGATTGGCATCCTTCATGGTCAGCGTCCCTTTAAAGCTTTTTATCGCGCTTTTGCCATGATTGGATAGCATAAACTGCATTTTGACCTGATTTAAGCTATCGCTATCACTGGTTTTCACAGGGAGCAGGGCGACAGGGTACATCTGTGCAGTAGCATTAGCTGCCTGACCTTTGACAATTGGGCTTTTCTTGCCCGTTGGGTTGTTTGGATGCAGCCGCTCGTATTCACGCTGTTGTATTAGCGCCTGCTTGATAGTGGTGCGCGGCATGGCTCCTGATTCATAGGCATCGCTCAATTTCATACGTAGCATATATCGGCTGAGTACTTGTTGATCGGCCTCAGACAATTGCTCAAAAGTTTGTCCTAGCTTTTTTTGCCATTGGTCTGAATCTGTCGGTATGGTTGTTTTACTTGGATCAGTCTGCGGCGATGAGCAGCCAGTCGCAATCACTAGCATTGCTACCGTCATGGTTGAAAACAAAGTTTTGTTGAAACGCTGATGTAAGCCCGTCATCGTACCCCTCCTTGCAGATCTTTATTATGTTGAAACCTTATAAATAGTCGCGACTATATTCTTAATATACCTTGTTTAAACATCTGTTGTGTTTAGTTATGGCTAACTAAAACCGCAAATATCGCAGAGTACTTAAAAAAATACGTACTATGAATAAGATGGAAACAGGACGTAGCAAGAAGAGAGTTAGAGAAATATCAGTAATGCTTTAACTTTTATAACAGCCACAAAAAAGACCAAGCTCGCGTTAGCAAACTTGGTCTTTTTTATTTTAATATTATTTAGCAGCGATACTATTGATGAGCAACGATACTATTAATTGTTTAATCGTTGTCTTGCAACTCAGATAGCGGATGAGTGATGTTGTTATTATGCGTCACTACAATCGCTTCATCAATAATATGCTGGCTAACACCGCGCTTACGTAGCGTTTCGATGAATACTTCATCATGGGCAAGCGTATAATCCTGATGGTCACGATCCAAGCCCTGACGAATATAAAGACGAATAAGCCCTTGGATGCGCTTAAAGCCCAAGTCTGATGACGTCGTTTCTAATAGGCCAATCATTTCTTCAGACAAACGAATACTAATCGGGCGCATGATCTTTTGCGGATGATCAGAAAACTTATTTTTTATACGTACAGGTATCATAATAAACCATTACTTTTAGTGAGTAAGAGCGAAGCACTCAAACAAAAACGAACCCAATCAAAACTAATCTTACCATACAACAAAAATGTCTAAAAGAACACCACAGCCGTGCTAATATTATTAGAAGTAAATATAAAAAACACAGCAATAAAAAAACCTCCATCAAATTATGATGAAGGTTTTTAGTATATGGCTCTCCAACCTGGGCTCGAACCAGGGACACACGGATTAACAGTCCGTTGCTCTACCAACTGAGCTATTGGAGAATAGCTGGTCATAACAGCAAGTTATTGACGCTTCATATAAAAGCAGTTAATTAGCTTGTTTGCGTTATGTGGGGCACATTTTAGCCAAGTCACTACAGGCTGTCAACCTTATTATGCGTTTAATTATAAATATTATCGCAATTATTGAAAATTAACGCCAATCCCTTATCAGATAGGCTATTTCAAGATAGAACTCAATAGAAAATGACGATAAATGTGTTTTAAAAATAAAATGTGCTTTAGAAATAAAAATTATTTTTAGGAAATTTTATATGGCACATAGGACAAACGATAAAAATATAGAACCAGATATCAATTTGGCAAAGCAAAACTGGATTTGACGCTTGGTATTTTTGAATATAAGGGTGGTGCGATACCGTTTGACACAATAAAGTTGCAAGACAGCCCTTCACATTGGCAGTAGTATTCTATAAAATACCGACCATGTGGTTTCTTTGCTATGTTTTTTCATAGCATGCGTTGAACAAAAGCGGGTGTTCTAAAGATGAGTCCTACTACGATTGCTTACGGTTATCTGACTATTGCCATTATATGCGAAGTAGTGGGTACGACTTTTTTGGTAAAGTCAGAACAGTTCACCCGTTTGGTGCCAACTTTGATGATGGGTGCGCTCTATGCGGTTTCATTTTATCTATTGGCTCAGACGCTCAAGACCATACCGCTAGGCATTGCGTACGCACTGTGGGGCGGGCTTGGAATTGTACTAACCTCACTCGCTGGTGTGGTGCTATTCAAGCAAAATCTTGATACAGCAGCAGTGGTCGGTATCGCGATGATCGTCGGCGGTGTTGTTGTGATGAACTTATTGTCTAATTCTGTGGTGCATTGATATGGGAAATGCTTATAAGCGTAAAAAACAGCCAGAAGTCATTCGTCGTGCGTTGTTAGATCAAGCAGCACGTATCACGCTGGAGCAAGGTCTATCTAAAGTGACGTTTCAGGCAGTCGCTGATGCGGTTGGGGTGACAAAGGGTGGTGTAATGCATCATTTTTCTACCAAAAATGCACTCGTGCTAGAAGTCTTCAATGATGCAATGGCTAAGTTTGAGGCAGAAGTAAATTCAGCAATGGCTGACGATCCTGTTAAGTACGGTTCATTTACCCGTGCTTATATAGATGCCACTATCAGCCTCGGCGAGCAAGGGCAGGAAGAATATGACAATCAAGCAACCTTATATGTGCTAATGCTAGGTGATAGTGAGCTGCGTGAATTGTGGGCTAAATGGGCGAATGAGCAACTCAAAAAACATGCGGCAACGGATAATACCGAGACGTTATGTATGGTTCGCCTTGTCGCGGACGGTATTTGGCTCTCAGACTTTTCAGGTATCGATATCGCAGACAAACAGTCATTACGCGATCGCTTGATAAAAATGACACAACAAGACTTTGATTTGTAAAACAATTTTTATTTTACTATTTAAAGACTAGATTTCTTAAAGACTAAATTTCGAAACTTAACTAACGACGACATTATTCGGCCTGAGTAGCTTTATATAGTTACTTTTGCTAATCGTCCTAAGGAGAATTTATGATTGATTTTAATAATTTGACAGATATTATCGATTTAGACCAAGTACAAACAGCTTATATCAACGGTCGCTATCTAGCGGTGGATGAGTCGCTAGCGACTTTTGAAGATATTAATCCAGCCACTGGTGAAGTATTGGCGACGATTCAGCAAACCAGCAATGAGCAGATTGACGAGGCCGTGAAGGCCGCACATAAAGGTCAAAAAGTTTGGGCGGCGATGACAGCAGTTGAGCGTGGCCGTATTTTATCAAAGGCTGTTGGAATATTGCGCGATCGCAATGATGTGTTGGCACTACTAGAGACCAAAGACACAGGTAAAGCTTACTCTGAAACTAAGTATGTCGATATCGTCACTGGTGCTGATGTCGTTGAATACTATGCAGGGCTAGCACCGATGATTGAAGGTCGTCAGATTCCATTGCGTGATACTAGCTTTGTCTATACTCGCCGTGAGCCACTTGGCGTGGTCGCAGGTATTGGCGCATGGAACTATCCGATTCAAATCGCGATGTGGAAAGCGGCACCTGCACTGGCTGCTGGTAATGCGATGATTTTTAAGCCATCAGAAGTGACACCATTGACGGCATTAAAACTGGCAGAGATATTGACAGAAGCTGGATTGCCAGATGGTGTGTTTAACGTCGTACAAGGTAACTACGAAGTAGGTCAAGCGCTAACTGAACACCCAGATATCGCAAAAGTATCGTTCACAGGTGGCGTACCAACTGGTAAAAAAGTCATGTCGAGCGCGGCAGGCTCATCTCTAAAAGACGTAACTTTAGAGCTTGGTGGTAAATCACCTTTAATCATATTTGATGACGCAGATATTGATACCGCTGCTGACATCGCTATGATGGCCAACTTCTACAGTACTGGTCAGGTATGTACCAACGGTACGCGCGTATTCGTCCCTAAAGCGCTACAAGCTAAGTTTGAGCAAGCCATCTTAACTCGTGTTGAGCGTATTAGACTGGGCGACCCTATGGATGAGAACATTAATATGGGTCCATTGGTTAGCTTCCCGCATATGGAACGCGTGCTTGGCTATATCGAGCAAGGTAAAAAAGGCGGCGCACGTCTGCTAACAGGTGGCGAGCGCGTTACAACGAACGAGCTTGCAAACGGCGCATTTGTCGCCCCGACAGTATTCACTGATTGCACGGACGATATGACTATCGTACGCGAAGAAATCTTTGGTCCAGTAATGTCGATATTGACTTACGAGACCGAAGAAGAGGTTATTCGCCGCGCTAATGATACCGATTATGGCTTGGCAGCTGGGGTTGTGACTACAGATCTAAAACGCGCGCATCGAGTCATCGCTCAGATCGAAGCTGGCATCTGCTGGTTGAATACGTGGGGCGAGTCGGCAGCACAAATGCCAGTAGGCGGCTATAAGCATTCTGGTATCGGCCGCGAAAACGGTATCGAAGCGCTCGAACATTATACTCAGACCAAATCTATCCAAGTAGAGCTGGGTGCGTTTGAATCTGTCTTTTAATCAATCTTATTGAGAAAAACGAAGCCAGTAAGGTTGCTTATTAGCTTTAATTTAGCCTTTTTAGGACACCTTACTGACCCTAAACGATTTATGTTTTTTCAATATTATGGAGTATGTTATGACATCAACCACACCTGAGTATGACTATATTATTGTTGGAGCAGGCTCAGCAGGAAATGTGCTGGCCACGCGTCTGACCGAAGATGCCAGTATTAAAGTACTGCTGTTAGAAGCAGGTCGTCCAGATTATCGTTTTGATTTCCGTACCCAAATGCCAGCTGCGCTCGCCATGCCGCTACAAGGGACGACTTATAACTGGGGTTATAAGACAGACCCTGAGCCATATATGAATAATCGTGTCATGGACTGTGGCCGCGGTAAAGGGTTAGGTGGCTCATCACTGATTAACGGTATGTGCTATATCCGTGGTAATGCGCTAGATTTTGATGACTGGTCTAAGATAAAAGGCCTATCAGACTGGACATATTCTGATTGCCTGCCATACTTCAAAAAGCTAGAAAACTGTGACGCTGGCGAGAATGACTATCATGGCGTGGGCGGTCCTGTTGAAATGACTACCTCAAAGCCAGGGGTCAATCCACTGTTCCAAGCTATGATTGAAGCGGGCGTACAAGCGGGCTATCCACGTACCGAAGATCTAAACGGCTATCAGCAAGAAGGTTTTGGTCCGATGGATCGATTTGTGACGCCTAATGGTCGCCGTGCATCAACGGCTCGCGGCTATCTTGACCGTGCCAAACCGCGTAGCAATATCACAATTTTGACAGGTGCATTGACTGACGTGATTTTATTCGACGGCAAGCGCGCTGTCGGTGTCAAAATCGAGCACGAAGGCCAGACCAAAAACTTCCATGCCGCTCGTGAAGTAATTGTCTCATCTGGTGCGATTGCCTCACCGCAACTACTGCAGCGTTCAGGTATCGGCCCTGGTCAGTGGTTAAAAGAAGCTGGCGTGACTGAAATATTGGATCTGCCAGGTGTCGGTAATAATTTACAAGACCATCTAGAGCTATATATGCAGTATGAATGCAAACTGCCAGTGTCGATCGCGCCTGCCAATAAATGGTGGAATAAGCCTGCGATTGGTGCAGAATGGTTGTTCAATGGCACAGGCCTTGGTGCATCTAACCAATTCGAAGGTGGCGGCTTCATCCGTACCGATGAGAAGTTTACCCATCCAAACATTCAGTATCATTTCTTGCCACTAGCTGTACGCTACGATGGCCGCAGTGCTGTGAAATCACACAGCTTCCAAGCACACGTCGGTTCATTACGCTCACCAAGCCGTGGCCGCGTCAAACTAAAATCACGTGATCCGAAAGCACATCCAAGCATCTTGTTTAACTATATGTCGCATGATCAAGACTGGCAAGAGTTCCGTGCTGCAATGCGTATCACGCGTGAGATCATGCATCAGCCAGCGCTTGATCCTTATCGTGGTCGCGCGATTGCACCGACCGATGATTTGGTTACCGATGCTCAATTAGATGAATACGTACGCAATCATAGTGAGACGGCTTATCATCCATCTTGTACCTGTGCGATGGGTGAAGATAACGATTCGGTAGTAAACGGCGAAGGTCTGGTACATGGTATTGATGGCTTGCGAGTCGTCGATGCGTCTATCATGCCAAACATTATTAGTGGTAATCTCAATGCTACAACTATCATGTTGGCAGAAAAAATCGTCGACAAGATGAGAGGCGTACAGTTGCCACGTTCAACGGCAGATTATTATGTAGCCAATGGTGCACCGCTGCGCTCAGAGCCAATGCGCGATTATCTCTCGACGGTGTAGGCTGTGATACAAGCCTGCATACAGGTTACTGAATAAATAACGATATGAGAAAATTTTAACCAAAAGGCCTTTCCAAGTAGAGGCCTTTTCTATCAGCGCTAACGTATTAGAATAATGAATACCGTTCAGGTTGAATTTGTTTATAATTTTATTAGCTTTTTATTTATTGGTACTGCTTTGTCCGTCATGCGGTTGGTTCCACGTTATACGGTTATAGATCATCAGTCTACTATTAGACGATGCCGGACAAAGCAATATCGGACCCTGTTTAATTTACCTATTGAGGTCTTTTATGTACAGTTCGCCATCACAAGATGTGACGAAACCTCTGACCCTAAACAAAACGGTGTTTATGGGCTCAGCTATTATTTCTATTCTATTGATAATCTGGACCATTGTTTTTCCAGATTATAGTGAGGCCTTGTTGAGCGCGAGCATGACTTGGGTATCAGACAAGTTTGGCTGGTATTATATGTTGGTGGTTGCCGCTTATAGTATCTTTGCGTTATTTGTCGGTTTTTCTAAGTACGGTGATATAAAGCTTGGTCAAGATCACGAAAAAGCACAATTTCCGTTTTTAGCGTGGGCGGCCATGCTGTTCTCAGCAGGTATCGGTATTGACCTGTTGTTCTTTGGGGCCTCTGAGCCTTTGATGCATTATTTGACCCCGCATACAGGCCTAGAGCCTGCGAGTGCTGAGGCCATGCGCGAAGCACTTGCGCAAACCTTTTTGCATTGGGGTCTGCATGGTTGGGGTATTTATGCGCTGATTGGTATGGCGCTGGCTTACTTTGCTTATCGCAAAAACATGCCGCTGGCGTTACGCTCGCCGCTGACACCGATATTTGGTGAACGCTTAATCAAGGGCTGGCTAGGCGATGGTATTGATACCTTCGGCGTCGTCTGTACGTTGATGGGTATTGCGACCAGTTTGGGTATTGGGGTATTACAGGCAAATGCTGGCTTGACTCATGTGTTCGGTATCGAATCTAGCAAAACGGTTCAGGCGCTCATCATCGTAGGTGTCGTCGCTGCTGCTGCTGTCTCTGCTATGACAGGTGTCGAAAAAGGCGTTCGTCGTCTATCTGAATTCAACATGTTGTCGTCAATACTGTTGTTGCTTGCCATATTGGTAATGGGCAATACGGTGTATCTATTAAATACCTTTACTCAAAATATCGGTCAATATTTCCAAACCATCATTTATAAAACCTTTGACGTTTATGCTTATGACGGTGCTGCTGGTGCCGAGTGGAAATCTTGGTGGACGATATTTTTCTGGGCATGGTGGGTTGCTTGGGCACCATTTGTAGGTCTATTTATTGCACGTATTAGCCGTGGCCGTACGTTGCGCGAGTTTGTATTTGGCGTGATGTTTATTCCGCTTGGGTTTATTTTTGCATGGTTCTCTATCTTTGGTAATTCAGCGATAGACTTGGTTGCCAATGGCGCAACAGAGCTTGGCGAAATCGCGGTCAATGATGCGGCAATGGGCATGTTTGCACTGTTTGAATACTTCCCTTACAGTGAAGTATTGTCATTTGCTGGTGTGGTTATTGGTCTTATTTTCTTTGTGACTTCTGCTGACTCAGGCGCGTTAGTATTGGCGAACTTGAGCTCAAGAGGTATGACCAATGATACCGATGCTCCTGTTTGGTTACGTCTGTTTTGGGCAGCAGCGACTGGTCTTATTACGTTAGGACTGCTATTTGCAGGTGGTTTTTCTTCACTACAGTCTGTCTCTGTCATTGCAGGATTGCCATTCTCTATTATTCTTGTGCTTTATATGATGTCTATGTGGAAGTCGCTAAAAGAAGAAGGCAACAAGCGTAAAGCCAGTACAATCGGCACAGCAAATGTGTTGGATAGCGGGAAGAGCTGGAAAGCGCGCTTGCAACGTATTGTAAGCTTCCCAGGACATGCACAGGTTGAAAAATTCTTGCATACGGTTGTGATGCCAGCGATGTCTGAGGTCGAAAAAGAGTTTAAGGCAGGTGGTCTCAAAACCTCGTTAGATACCAAAAACCTTGCCAGTATCGGAGAAGGTATCGATGCAGGCATGGATCAAGACAGTGGTCAGGTAGACGGTCTAAAACTGCGTGTCGGTCATGGCGATGAAGATGACTTTATTTATGAAGTTAATCTGATTAAAGCTCATCGTCCTAACTTTACATTGAGCACATCTACCAAGCACGCAGAGTATTACTACCGTGCGGAAGTGTTCTTAAGTGAAGGCTCGCAAGAGTATGACTTGGTTGGCTACTCAAAAGAGCAAGTATTGGTTGATATCTTAAATCAGTACGAGCGTCACTTGCAGTATCTGCATTTAGAGCGTTAATCAGGCACACTTTAATAAGTGGCAAACAAGCACCGCAAATATAAGGTAAAATTCCCTAAGATTAAATTGATCGACTGATACGCTGCAACGTATTAGCAAAGGATACATTTGTGACCAAATTAAAGTACATAGCACATTACTCAGAGCAGATTCAAACTCAAGCTGCTCAGCTTATAACTGATGGTAGGTTGGGCGAGTATCTGGAAAAAAAGTACCCGACTCAGCATCAAATCCAAAGCGACAAAGCGCTCTATCAGTATATAAATGAGATAAAAACCCAATACATGCGTAAGATTGGTCAGCTATCAAATGTCAGCTATAGCAGTAAACTAAGAGTTTTAAAACATGCCCTGGGTATCCATACGACGCAATCACGCGTACAGGGGAGTAAGCTCAAATCGCACAATAGCATCACGGTAGCCAGTCTATTTAAAGACGCGCCGCCAGAGTTTTTGCGCATGATAGTGGTGCATGAGCTTGCCCATTTCAAAGAGCATGAGCATAACAAAGCGTTTTATCAATTATGCTGCCATATGGAGCCTGAGTATCATCAATTTGAGTTGGATACGCGACTGTGGTTACACTGGCGAGAGTTGTAACCCTAATATAGTCTTAATATAGTCATTCCACTATAAAATTATTACGGCGTTAACCTCGCTTGGAGTATCAAATATACCTCTGCACTCGGTTGCCTTGTACTACTTTTAAATTGAATCGACTATAGTATGAATAGCAACCTTAATAAGGTTCATAGTAATCTTAATAACAGCCACATAAATATCGTGTTCTTCTCTGTAACAATCATCTGAGCCGCTAGGGCGTGTCCTCAATTCAATTGATCATATCTAAACGGGCTAAAAATGGCTAAATTTTGCCAAACATCGTTAAATAGCTGGTTAATATCCCGATATTATCTGCGCTACTTTCCTTGTTTGACTGCAATTTATCTCATTTTTATCACCATTTTTAAAATGAGGACACGCCCTAGAATTACGTTATAATCCTAACCACACACGATATAGTCAATAAAAGGTTGTAAACAATGATTAATACCAAAATATATAAAGCCATTTACACCTTAGCCGAAGAATTGTTAGAAGCGGATCACAGAAGCAATCAAGAAAAATTTGATTCGCTGTATGCTGAACTAAACGCCATTTGTACCGATAATGAAGGCACTGACAAAGACCACCCAGAACAATGGGAAACGCTCGCTGACTTCACAGAAGATTTGGACGCAGCACTGGTGATTTATGACAAAGCATTGGCCAAGGCTACTGCCATTAACTCAAAAGATCATATGTCATCGATCGCTTTTTCTATGGCGGTGCTACAGCTTGAGACGGGTGAAAAAGAAGCCGCTATCCAAAGCCTACAAAACGCCAAAGTTACAGCCAATAAAATAGAAGACAAAGAGTTCAAGGTTGAGATTGATGAGATGCTTGCGAAGCTATTGGCAGAGTAGTTTTGATTATAGTCAATCCTCTATAAACTGGGTACGGTGTCAGTCTTGCCTAGCCTACTACTTGTAGTGCTTTCACTCGGCTTCCTTGTATTCAAGTTATATTGAACCGATTATAAATAGGGTAATCAGTTATGCAAGACATACCTGTAGTAATCGTTGGTGGTGGGTTAAGTGGATTATATGCCGCCTTTTTATTAGAGCAAAAGGGTATAGCGTATAGACTCCTAGAGGCGCGTGATACCTTGGGTGGTCGCATTACAGTTGCTAAATATTCAGATGCACACACTGTTAATAACAGTACTGATATTGATCAAGCAGAATCAAGCGCGGCATTTGATTTAGGACCGTCTTGGTTTTGGCCAGATTATCAAACGCAGTTAAGTACACTTATTGAATCGTTAAATTTATCACGTTTTGCGCAGTTCGAAGAAGGCGATATGATGGTTGAGCGCGCTGCCAATCAGCCACCTGTGCGTATGCAAGGTTATAAAAGCGCACCACCTTCTATGCGTCTAGTCGGTGGTATGGCTGCTTTAACTGATGCGCTATATGCTCGCCTAGATGCTAGTTGTATTATGACCAGTCAAACGGTAAGGCAGTTGAACAAGACGTCTCAAAATATTGAAGTACAGAGCGAAGATACTTCTGGACATGTGAACGGACATGTGATGACGTTCCGCGCGCAGCATGTGCTACTTGCGTTACCGCCTCGATTGGTAGAAGGTCGGATAGCATTTCAGCCAGCGCTACCGCAAGACTTAAGTGAACAGTGGCGCGAGACAGCTACTTGGATGGCGCCCCATGCCAAATACGTCGCTGTTTATGAGTCATCGTTTTGGCGAGATGCTGGTCTCTCGGGTGCCGCGCGCAGTGCGATAGGGCCGCTTACTGAGATACATGATGCCTCGACATTAGAGAACGATGGGGCATTGTTTGGTTTCTGTGGCGTGCCCGCTCAAGTACGACAGAGTGTCTCTGATACAGTGTTAAAAGAACATTGCCGTGTCCAGTTAGTGCGGCTATTTGGTGAGCAGGCGAGTAACCCAAAAGCTGAATATCTCAAAGACTGGGCACAAGATCCATTAACAGCGATGCCTGCTGATGCTAGCGGCAACGGTCAGCATGCAGTAGCCCTGCCATCCAAGCCAAAAACAGGCGTGTGGCAAGACTGTCTAACAGGTTGTGGTAGTGAGTGGTCAGCGCAATTCTCTGGCTATGTCGCTGGAGCAATTGATGCAGCAACCGTCGCTGTACAAAGCTTACCTACTGACATTTTGCGCCAGTAGCTATTAGGGTGCTGCTATAAGTTATTACAAAGGCCATCAAACATGATTAAGAAAGTTCATCATCCAATAGGATAGTCGATGAATGATTCGCTCAAGCAAGAGACTTCTCACAAAACCACTTGGCTGGTGCCTTTTGTTTGTCTACTGGCAGGCGGTGCACTCACTGGTATCTCGACCAATGTGGCAAAGTACGCTATCGATGTAGGTCTCACCCCATTAGGGTTTTTGTTTTGGTCGATTACTGGCGCTGCTGTTATTTTATTTATAACAGCGCTCATCAGAAAAGAGCTCCCTCCTCTTAATGCGCGCAGCTTAGAGTATTACTTTGTCGCGGCGCTGGTCAGTGTCGCGGCCGCCAACTTATTATTATTTTCTGCTATTCCTCATGTGGGCGCAGGTTTTGTCGCCTTAATCCTCTCATTGCCGCCACTGCTAACTTATCTTGGCGCGCTGATACTACGTATAGAGCAATTTTATATTGTCCGTGCGCTTGGAGTCATCGCAGCACTCATCGGGGCAGGAGCATTAGCCGTGCATAAATTCTCTGCGCCAGATTCTAGTGTGTTTTGGATTCTAATTGCGCTTTGTGGTCCAGTGCTACTTGCTATTGGTAACATATATCGGACATTACGCTGGCCTGATAATGCGTCTTCTGGCGCACTCGCTCCAGGCATGTTGATTGCGGCAGCGCTGCTGCTAGGGTTATTCAGTATGATGTCAGATTTCTCTATTGCTGTACCTTTAGAGAATTGGCTACCGCTAAGCATGATAGCTATACAAGCATGCGTATTCGCTGGACAGTTTTTACTATTATTTCTATTGCAAAAGACAGGTGGTCCTGTGTTACTGAGTTTGTTAGGTGCGGTAGGGGCCATCGTGGGCGTACCCGTCGCTATTTTTTTGCAAGGGGAGAGTCCACCAGAAGGTTTATTTTTAGGCGCTACTTTAATTGCTATTGGCGTGGCATTGGTGACATGGGGCGGCGTAAAAATAGCAAGAGTAAAAGAAGAGGTTTAATAAGTGTGTATAGGCGATAGCATTAAACTATAGAGTTATTAAAACCGTTACTTCCTAATGCGCACTTCTTATCTCGCTCTGGTTATCAGTATCTAGCTTATCAATAGCTACTATGACTCAATAATTGGTTACGATTAACTTAAATCACTTTTTGTGGATACGACAAAAAAGGAGTATAAGTATCGTGGTTATCGTTGTCATGGACTCAGGCTATGAATGCAGCCACGCGTTATCGATTATTAAACAATTTTACGATTCTTATTAGTGTCATCGGGGTAGCGATTGCCTTGTTAGATAGTGGTTTCACATTACCGACGTGGCTCCAGCAAGTATTCCATATTTTCTATTTGGTCATTATCTTCCTTAGTTTTATGGTGACCGCTGGTCGTTACATCTATACCAAAAAGCCATTAACGCTTAATAAAGTCGCCGTCTTTGACGCACTGACTAGCATGGCCATTATCATTTTATTGACCGCGCATTTTACGGACTTAGTACGTTCGGGCCTATCTGCTGCCGTTGATGGCTTTGTCGCGATAAAGATAGCGGTGTTTGTCACTTTCGTCCGCGAACTCTCCGATCACAATTTCAATCTCAATCGTACCTTTCTACATCCTGCCCAGTTTTTTATTCTAAGCTTTTTAGTTGTGGTGTTGGTTGGTGCATTGCTATTGATGATGCCCAATGCGACGACGCAGCCACTGTCTTTTGTTGATGCGCTTTTTACTGCGACTAGCGCGGTTTGTGTGACAGGGCTTATCGTAGTGGATACTGCCACCTATTTTACGACTTTTGGCCAAGTCATTATTATGGGTCTGATACAAATTGGCGGCTTAGGTATTTTGACCTTTGTGACCTATTTTAGTTATTTCTTTAAGGGCGGTGTCAGCTATGAGACACAAGCCAGCATCAGCGAGATGTCTTACATGCGCGGTATGGGTGATGTGGTGTCGACACTCAAGTCTATCTTATACGTCACATTTGCTGTCGAGGCGGTAGCGGCTGCGCTGATTTATATCAGTATTTATGACATACCCAATATGGATTGGTCTGAGCAGCTGTTTTTTTCAGTCTTTCATGCGATTTCTGCTTTTTGTAATGCTGGATTTTCGACCTTTAGTGCTGGCTTATACGATGATTCGCTACGTTTTAATTATTCGCTACAGCTGATTCTGGCGATGACATTTATCTTCGGTGGTATGGGTTTCACCATCGTGGTCAATGTGCTTAGATATTTACGTTATCGTGCTCAGCGGCTGATAAATCGCCATGACCAACGCTATATTTATCAGCCTTGGTTACTTAATATTAATAGCCGTATTACTTTGATTACTACAGGCGCATTACTGCTGGTCGGTCTGATTGGGGTAATGATATTTGAATACAACAATGTGCTCGCTGATCACACGAGCTTCCTTGGCAAGCTAGTAACAGGGTTCTTTACGGCGGCCACCCCGCGTACGGCAGGATTCAATGTGATTGATATGGGTGAGCTGACTTTTCCTACGGTAATGCTGACGATATTTCTGATGTGGATTGGTGCGTCACCAAACTCGACAGGTGGTGGTATCAAGACCAGTACCTTTGCGATTGCGTTATTGAATACATTGAGCCTAGCTCGTGGACAGACCAAGATAGAGGTGTTTAAACGGGAGATTGCTGAGATTTCTGTACGCCGCGCGTTTTCTATTATGTGGCTGTCGCTACTGGTCATTGGTACGGGTGTGACACTCATCAGCTATGATCAGCCAGAGCTTGATTTGATCAAAGTGGTATTTGAGTGCTTCTCAGCTTATAGCACGGTGGGCCTAAGTTTAAACCTGACAGCAGACTTATCAGATTTTAGTAAAATAGTGGTTTCGGTCATTATGTTCGTTGGCCGCGTCAGTATGCTGACAATCTTTATTGCACTGCTTAAAAATATGCGACAACGCAATTATCGCTATCCTACTGAAGAGATTACGATTAACTAATTCGTCGCAAACAGTTAAATAAACCGTCGTAAACACACTGAGTCGTTCTTAGTAAGTAGCAAAAAATATTAAAAAAGGTTGTTTAAGTTATGAAGTACATCATCGTAGGACTAGGGAATTTCGGTGCATCATTGGGCTCGGCATTGACCAGTCAAGGACATGAAGTAATTGCTATTGATAGTAGTATGCAACGGGTTGAAGCTTATAAAGAAGTGATTTCGCATACGCTGTGTATGGATGCCACGGACGAGTATACGGTTAGCGGATTACCAATCGTTGATACCGATATTGTCATTGTAGCGATTGGCGAAGATCAAGGGGCCAATGTTATGGCAACAGCGCTATTTAAGACGTTAAAAGCCAAACGTTTGATCAGCCGTAGTATCAATCCGCTACATGAAAAAGTCCTACAAGCTATTGGCGTGGATGATTTGATTCACCCTGAAAAAGAAGCGGCCAATCGTTGGGCCAAGCGTCTGTCACTACGCTATTTTGTCGATTCGTTTGAATTGAGCGATAACTTCAGTATGGTAGAGATTAAGATTCCAAATGTGCTGATTGGTAAGACTGTCGACGACTTACAGTTAGAGCAAAAGTTCAATATCCGATTGCTTAGTACGTTGCGCTATGAGTATTATGAAGACAGCTTTGGTCGTACGCAGAGCAAGCCTAGTATCCAAGGTTTGGCGACGCCTGAGCAAGTATTGCAAGAGCGCGATGTACTGGTGATTTATGGCGCCAACAAACACATCAATCAGTTCTTACGTAGTGTGGGTGTGAAAATCAAATAGTAGCTTGCCATCGCAGTGATACCAGAAGGTATAGGGAAATGATTATGAATAAGCGAAGTATATCTGTCCTACTGATCACTATAATGGCACTACTGTCAGGTTGTGATCAATCAGCGCAAGACCCAAACGTTCTTCTGTCCGAGCATCAAAAAGACCCGATTAAAGAGTTGGCGATTACCTCAGACGTGGATCACAGTCAGTTTGGTTACAAGCAAACCTTTTATGTGCCGATTTATTCTGATATCTATACCGATAGAGACGCTCGCAAAGTGCTGCTATCAGCAACGTTGAGTGTACGTAATACCACGCTCAAAAAGTCACTGTATATCAATAAAATTGATTATTACGATACAGATGGGGCACTGGTTAAATCATATCTAGATAAGCCTATCGAGCTACCAGCGATGGCCACGCTTAACTATATCGTCGAAAAAGAAGAGGATAAAGGCGGTTCTGGCGCTAACTTTATCATAGAAGTCGAAGGTGTGGATGAAACCGTCAAACCAGTGATAGAAGCAGTCATGATCGGTAACTTTAGCAATAAAGGATTTGCCTTTAGTACAGAAGGCACGCCTGTGACACATTGAGATATGTATCGTCGGTGCGTAGTTTAGAATATTAAAAGAGCACTGTAGCATAGGCGAAAATAGTTTCTACTTTGCTAACTAGCGATGATCGTATAAATGTATTAAAAAAATCAACATGGACAGTTCAATTCAAGGAAGAGTTATGTCTGCAACCAAAGAAGAAATCAGCGCCTTTATGGCATTGGAGTTTCCCCAAACCAAATGCGTCGTCGAGGCGGTCAGTGAAAAAGGCGCGACCTTATCGCACGAGATTGGTATAAATGAGCTGCGTCCCGGTGGCACAGTCTCGGGACCTGTCATGATGGCCGTTGCTGATGTTGCCATTTATGTGGCGATACTCGGAAGAATCGGTATTGTCCCGTTAACGGTGACGACGAGTCTAACTATTAACTTTTTACGTAAGCCATCAGCAAGTGCTCGTATTATCGCCGAATGTACCTTGATGAAAGTAGGCCGCACGTTGATAGTAGGAGAGGTATCTCTTTATTCAGAAGGCTCTGATGACATTGTGGCTCACGTAGTTGGCACGTATTCGGTGCCGCCTAAGCGTAGTTAAAGTTAGCTAGTTTGCAGTGTATTTTACTTACTCACTAGGGTCTGATCCTGGTGGAAAATCATGGCGTAGCTGTGCGACATTAGCAGTAGTCACTGTATCAGTGAAGCTATTTAGATCGCTATGCACGTATTGTGTGACAGCTGCTATTTGTTCATCACTCATCATACGATGAAACGATGGCATACCGCGCAGGCCATTAATTAACACACTAATAATATAGTATTTCGATTGCATCTTGCTGTTATTAGCTAGCGGTGGATAGTAGCCAGCGCCTTGTGCACCTTCACCTTTTTGCATATGACAACCAGCACAAGAGTCATCGTAAAGCTTTTTACCATTGGTGGTAAAGAACCCCGTTTTGCCTTGTGTGCTGCCTTCAAATTTAGTGAGCCATTTCTGCATGCTAGCATCTTCACTCATTTTTGGTATTGAGCGCACATCGACAATATTGGTAGTAGGTTCAGCCAATTCTGCTTTGTACATATATACGCCGCCCCATGCGCCCTGATTGCGACTGGCTTGATTGTCAAAACTGTTGTCGAAACTGTTGCCAAATACCATGGGTGCTGTCTGTGGATTGGCGATAGTGGCTGCGCGCTCTGTTCTATTCTGACTACAGCCTGACAATGTTATTAACGCTATCGATCCGCCGACCATGAGCATCGTTATTGCTTTGCCGCAGCTGAGCGAGCTAGACGATTTTATCGGGTTTACTGTCACCATATCCATAATTACTCCTAATGTGTCTAGTCTCATTATTACTATCCTTGCTGCAACGATAGACGTGTTATACAGAAGCTTATTGAAAAACACTGCTACCCAAGCTTTTTGGCTTTTTGATGCAAGCGTTTGGCGGCATCCATACCGGATAGCATCGCGCCTTCTTGCCACGCAGGAATGTGCGAACAGTGCTCACCTGCCAGTACGATACGGTGATTAATCTCGCAGAGTGTGTCGTAATATTGCTCACGACTTGACTCGCTCCAGATACCGTAGCAACCCAGCGTCCATGGGATACGATGCCATGCAACCGAGGTGCCCGAACGGAACTCTTTGGTATATTGTGGATGAATCTGTTTGCCATAGGCGAGCGCGGCATTGATACGTTCTTTGGGTGTCAATGCGTTAAATTTGTATGAGGCTTCCCCAAATCCATACGCGCCAAGTAGCACACCTGAGCCTGAGCTAAACATATCTTGAGACGGGTAGGAGATTTGCGAGATGGGCATATCGGTATAAGTGATGCCGCCATAGATCCATTCATCCTCTTCCCAAAACCGCCGTTTGAATTCCAAACCCACTTTGTAAGAGCTATCATAAGGAACGGCTGCCATCGCTTGTTTCATTGGCGCGGAGACGTTGATATCCATCTGAGTCAATATCGACAAAGGAATAGTACAAATGCACCAATCTGCGCGCACTGTTTTGGCTGCACCGTTAGGGCTGTTGCTATCGACATAGTCAACGTTGACCCCAGTTTCGTCTTGATTGATCTTGGTGACTTTGGCATTGAAGGTAATCATCTCGCGACATTCTCGTGTGAAAGCATCACCGATTTTTCCCATGCCGCCAACAGGTTGAAACATCGCTGGTTGATGCACATGGACGGTATAGTTGGTATAAATATCCGACCACATACCTGAGTCTAATAATTTGTCCATTGGTATGGGGGTTGATGGCTTGGCATCTGGCATCAGACCACCACCGGGATATACACTATAGCCACGATGCTTACCAGTTTCATGGCTTTTGACGTAACGATAGCTGTTATCTAGCACGCCCCAGCCTTTTAGTCCTTCAAGGAGTTTTTCTTTATCCTCTTTATTGACCGTACTATCGAGGTTGCCTGTATTGACGGCTTTGGACAATAACTCTGATACATAACCGCGAATATCGCTCTGTACTTCGCCCAAGCGCTGCGGCGCACCATTGAAGTGATTGGTACGGTGTAGATAAGCGCGGTCGTTGGTTTGGATAAAGGGTTGCAATGCCACGCCAAATTTTTTGCAGTAATGAAAGACCGCGTAGTGATGGATGGGCAATCGCCATGGACCGCCATTAAAATAATTGCCTTTTTTAAAGTCGCACGCGACTTCAGCGCCGCCAAGCTCTGTATATTTATCACCGCTATTAAGTGTCCAGCTACGTCCACCGCCACGGTTTTGGTATTCAAGCACGGTAACTTTGTAGCCTGCTTTGCGGAGCTCATAAGCAGCAGTTAGACCACCCAATCCTGCACCCAAAATCACTATGCTGGCGTCAGCCGGTGCGCCCTTAAGATTCATTTCTTCTTTAAAGCTCGACTCAGATGCAAACCCCAACGTGGTCATCGCTTGATACATCGCGGTCGCGCCTGCCGTCTTGCCTATCATTGAGAGCAGTTGCCGCCGCGTGGGAGATTGGAGCAGGTCATTCATAGGACTATCCTTATCGTGCTAAGTCTTTGCGGTGTTATTGAAAATACTAATTTATGCCTATTCTTTATAGCTAACTTTTTTCTTTTATCACGCGCGTGACGTCAGCGGCGCTAACATCGCTATTTGATAAACCACCAAATTTGACTCGTACATAGTTAGTAATATTAGCAATCTGTGCAGGGCTTAAATCTTCTGAGAACCCGGGCATTTTTGGTGCTGTGTTAAAGGCACTTTTCGCGCCAAAAGCAATCACACCAATGAGTGCATCAGGTTTTACGCGGCGAATACTACTCAAACCAACGATGGAGGCGTAGCGTGCATCGGGCTGGGCGTAACCATCGACCCCATGACAACTGGCGCAATGGATGAGATATAAATCTTTTGGCGAATTGCTGTCCAAGTTATTATTGCTGCCGCTATTGTTGGCACTGCTGACAGTATTGGTTTTGGCATGTGCCAGATAATCTTTTTGTTCCAGTAAGTCATAAGTAATGGAGTCGCTAACAGGTGGAGGTAGGCGAGACACATTGACAGGTATGAGATAGTCATCAGTCTTAATGGCTGGAACGACTTTTAGATAAGATGCCATAGCAATTAGATCTTCGTCGGTAAGATAACGCGTACTGTGCGCCACGGCTTCTGCCATCGGGCCGCCCGCATAAGCGCGCTTATCAAGTGTTCCTGTACGCAGGTAAGTCACGATATCCATTTCGCTCCAAAGTCCGATACCCGTATCGTTGTCAGGCGTGATATTTGGTGCAAACCATTTACCAAGTGGCGCGCCAGACAAATAAAGATCTTTATCAAGACCTTGTGTTAAATTGCGCGGGGTGTGACAGGTACCGCAGTGCTCTAAGTTATTGACCAGATATTCACCGCGCTGCTGAGTTTTCGTCAGCCCTGAGCGATTTTCGGTAGAAGGCACATTGATGACATTCCATGCCAGCATCAAGCTACGAATATTTAACGGGAAAGGCAAATGAGTGGTTTTTTCAGGTGGTTTGTCTACGATAGCAACGGTCTGAAAGTACGCGAACAAGGCGCTGATATCCTTATCTGTCATGCCATGATAAGACGGGTAAGGCATGGCAGGATAAAGCTGATGACTGGGTGCACGACCTTTTTGCAAAGCCTTTTTGAAATCGGCTTCAGTATAGTTGCCGATACCATAGCGCGTCGATGGTGTGATATTGGTTGAGTAGATATTGCCAATGGGCGTCTCAATTGGTACGCCGCCACTATAGTCATCACGGTGGCAAGCCATACAGTCAGCGGTACGCGCCACGTAAGCGCCGCGATTGGCAAGCACACTATTAGCAGGGCTAACATTTGGTAGGGTTATTCGACTGGGCAAAGTAACTCTTGGCAAACTGACCGTGCCTGCCATCACGACGTTAGACACTAAGCTGAATCCCAATGTCAGTGTTATTATCGAAGAAAATGACAATGCTGGCATGACGGCAGAAAGTGGTTTCGCAATACTCTTATAATACTGATGAATCATGTCTAATTCCTTTTTAAGCTTTCTGCAAATCACTACCAGTATCCATTCAGACAATGGCGAAACATTAAAAATACTATAGTCTGGCTGCTTCGACCTTGATACTTAAGTCAAGGTTTTTGGTCAGTCCGAACCAAGCGAATTTATTGATATTCCATTTTGTGCGATTAATCGTAGTAGTGAACTCGCCATCGCAAACATCCTTTCTGATGCTCGTGTTTAGATAACAATCGAACTTAGTCGCGGTTAAGCTAATTGGGTGGGTCTCGCCATGCAGTGTCAATTGTCCATCTACCCGAGTAACCTGAGGCCTCTTTTTATCTTGATTAAAATGCCATTTTGTCGATTCAAAATGCGCTGAAGGAAATCTCTGCATATCGAAAAATTCAGGCCCCGTTAGACTATTATTAAAAGAAGGGTTGCCCGTATTTAAGGAGTTTATCGGTATGATTAATGAGATATCACCTGATCTTAAGTTTGGATCGTATCGCAATTGACCTTTGATATTATAAAAACCACCAGTCGTGGCTGAACTCTTAAAGCGTTCGATAGCAAATCGAATATGAGTGCTGGCAGGATTAATAGCGTAACTGGCAGCTTGACTGCTATTTTCAGCGCCTACGAGCAATAATGGAATGGTCAGAAAAGAATAGATATGCGACGGTTTTAGCCTAATAAACGACAAGCGCATAGCTACATTCCTTTGCAAGTTACTGAAATAGAAGAGCTTATTCACAAGCGCTATCCTTGCGTTTGCTTAACAATAAGCCAATGATTGTCAATTATTTATACAGGGTTTTTCAAATACTTAGTAGTGCTATTTTAGTAAAGAGATAACGAACAACTCTGTTATGCCCGAACGTCAATTCTAAGTATTGAAGCTAAGTACTGATGCATCGGCACTGAACCTAAGTGCTGACTTTAAGTGTTAGAGTGCTCAATGTTAGACAAGCTCAGACCAGTATGTCCTTTATCATCGTTGGTGCTGTATGCTTTATTTTTAATCGATTGTTTAAAAAATAAGGCTGCGAGCGCACAAGCTATCGTTAATGACAGCAGCATTGAGACCAATGTATGACTAAAGAAGTGATCGCCAAACAGCATTTTATACAGTCCCATTGTCCAGCCCAAAACGGTTACTGATATGACTATCTGATAGCGGTATTTTCTCAATGTCGGTAAAAAAGCCAGTCCATATAAAGAAAATCCTGCGCTGGCATGAGCTGCTGGAAAGCATCTGGCAGGCGTTGCTGCTACGATGTTTTGCCAAAGATTGAGGTAGGGCAAATCCCCATTAAAAATAACTAAGTCATTTGGGCAGCTGACATGGGTGACGCCTTTGAGCGTGGCAATAGTAGCAGGTACAATCGCCAATATAATCAGTAGGTAGCTTATCTCGCGTATAGGTAAAGGAAGCATAAATTTATCAAGCTTATTATGACTGAGCTTACTGCGATTGAGCTTATGGCAGTTTAGGGCAGTAGTATTAAGCCTTGACTGTCTATACTTGATGATTAAAACCGCTATGAGGTAGACAGCCAATAGAATCAATAATACTTTGGGCAAATCATAAAAGATAAATGCATAAGGCTGCGCGCCTTTTTCAAGTAGCCAGTGACCATTGTTATAAAAAAGCTCACTGATGCGTACATCTAATTGGCTATGCTCAAAAACCAAGGTGGCCATGATGGTCACGCACAGTAGTTTTAGCCAGTCCCAAGTCATTGCGTTGTTTTCTGAAGTCATGACTACACCTGATAACGTATATGCGATGTTGATAGATCCTAATACGACCTTCGTTTTATTATTTAAGATAGTGCTAGCAGCGCGTTTCGCTGTTAAGCGAGTGCTCGCCATGCTTTAATAAAATAGAGCAGACTTTAATAAAATAGCGCAGACAACGCCATTACCCATAAAACCATTAACAAACACAAAGACAAAAACTGTGCAGCAGAGCCGACATCTTTTGCTATCTTTGCGAGTGGATGCTTGGCGGTTGAGGTATGGTCGACGCAAGCTTCGATACCCGTGTTGATCAGCTCAATAATTAAAGATAAAAAAGACGCGATGACTAGCATCATTTTTATACCAAGCGCAAAAGGCATAACGATGACAGCAGCTAGCAGTATAAGGTTGAGCCACACAACTTGTCTAAAAGCCGCTTCAAATTTATATGCGGCTTTAAAGCCATCTATAGAGTAACCAGTGGCTTTTATAATGCGTTGGATTCCCGTTTTGCCTTTGGCATGACCTGCAAAGCTGTCAGCTGCAAGTGGACTATCATGTGCTGTTTGGTTGACAGAACTATGCTCGGCTGATGGGCCTACAAGGTTGGTATGAGTGATTTGCTTCATAGGGCATTCTTAACGGTCTATTAAAATTAAGATAGCCTGAGTATAAGATGAGAGAGGTTAAGAAAACGTTAAGAGGATATAGAGGGATGAGAATAAAGCGTAATGGTTGTTTAAATTTTCATTTCCCAATTAGTAATTATGATTAGGAAATGAAGATGTCTTTGGACTATCACAAGGTTATTTATAATAAATACTAAAGGTGCTACCACCTGAGCGATTGGCTTGGTGAGTGAGCTGCCAGCCCATATGCGACATGATACGCTGGACGATACTGAGTCCTAGACCTGAACCTTCAACCTTATGTTTTGTCTCATGCTCTGACGACAAGATTGTTTGCTCGTCTTTATACTGAGACTCTAATCGCTCAAACCGTTCATAAAGTAAAGGCATCATTGCCTCAGGAATACCTAAGCCAGTATCAGTCACCGTGATTTTTTCATCATCGATAGTAATGGCTACTTCGCCATCATCGGTATATTGAAACGCATTTTTTATGAGGTTGCCTAGTGCCATTTTTAGTAGTTCGGGCCGTACGTAAGCGCTGTATTCCTGCTCAGCAATGATCTGACAAGTGACAGACTTATAACGCAGCAAATATTTCAGGCGTTGCATTTCTGCTAAGGCGATACTGTTGATACAGGTTTGCGGTGCGTCTAACTTTTCAGGTGCGCGCGATAGTAGAAGCAGGGCGGTGATAATCTCAGAAGTTTCTTTGGCAGTAGTGCTAATGCGATTGGTAAACTCATTTAAGTGGCTGTCAGCGTCTAATTGCGAGGCCAACACCTCGGAAGCCCCCATAATAATAGTCAACGGCGTGCGTAACTCGTGACTGACATCGCCAGTAAATAGTTGCTCGCGTTTGAGATATTGCTCTAACTTGTGGTTTTTTTCATCGATAGCCCGTGCCAAGACACCAACCTCAGATGGCAAGTGTGTCAAATCGCTTAAGTTGTGATGGTCGGTCTCGACAGCTCGCTTCAAATCCAACAGAGGCTTAATAATCTGCTTGGAAGACAACTGAGAGAAGATAGCGGCGATAAGTAAGCTTAGAATCACGGCTACCTTTAGCGTATCTGCAAATATGTCTTCTAGGTGCTCAAATATCGCCAAGACTGGATAATTTTCCATCACCATTTCGGTATTTTCTAAGTAAGTCAAAATATAAGCTTGACCGTCTTGGGTGTAGGCGAAAAGATGCAGGTTGGCATGACCTGCTCCAGAGGCTTTATTAATAGTGACAGAAGTCTCTTGCACTGTGTCATTGGCTATCGCTTGCAAGCTGGCAGGTGCTTTGTCATAGCGATAAATTTTGATACCTGGATCAGCGATATAGATAGGTTGGTCACCGTACTTTTCTTGACTAAGCTCTAGCTGCTGCAACAGGCGAGCCTTGACCAAATCTTGCTCTATTCGGCTCTCTGCGTACAAGAAAATACTGACAAAAGCTGCGCACAGTAATAACGCGAATATGAAGTAAGACAGTCTGAACTTATTGGCTATCGAGTCTATATTGAGCATGGCATGAGACAACTTAATAGAAGAAGGCAATATATAACAGGGCTATATATAACAGAGCGACAAATACGATACGGTCAGTCAGTTAGTAAATTGGATAAGGTTTATTCAATCCATACTGCAATCATGACTACGCGCTTGCTGATTTATTAGGGTCAACAATTTGGTAGCCCACGCCAGGTACTGTGACTATCATGGGTGTGTCAAATGGCTTATCAACCTGCGCCCGTACGCTATGCATATGGGTGCGCAGTGCATCACTACTGGGTATGTCTAGTCCCCATACCTTTTCTTCAATCTCAGTTTTACTGACGACTCTAGGCGCTGCACTCATTAGGATGTGCAATATTTTAAAGCCAGTGGGGGTAAGCTTTAGTGATTGTCCGTCGCGCATAATGGTATGCTCACTATTGTTTAAGGATAGTGCTCCGACGGCAATACTGTGGGCAAAATGATCGTCCTCGGTGCGACGTATGAGCGCTTTGATACGGCACTCCAACTCAACCAACGAAAACGGCTTGACCAAATAATCATCAGCGCCGCTGTCAAATCCAGCCACTTTATCCAAGATTGTATCGCGAGCCGTGAGCATTAGCACGGGCGTCTTGTCATGCAGCTCTTCTCTGAGTTTTTTGCACAGCTGTGTGCCATCCATACCTGGCAGCATCACATCTAGCAATATCACATCATAACGATTGTTTGAGGCAAGTGTTAGCCCACTATAGCCGTTGTGCGCGTTGTCCAATTCAAACCCTTTTGGCTCAAAAAAAGCATAAATATTGGCCACGATATCGGGGTTGTCTTCAATAACGAGTATCTTGTACATGATGCTGACCTAAAAAATAATGGTTACCTAAAAAAATTGAGTAATATAAGAACGTATGTAGTGAGCTGTTTTAACAAATTATTTGGTATAACTCACTTTTAACCACTCAATTAGAATGGGACAGTTTAAAAAAGGTTGGTGCACCTTTAACTTCATCGGTCGTAATACCAAAAAAGCTAAGCAATGTCGGCGTAATAAAATCGTGTGACACGGGTTGACTGACCATACTAGAAAGACTCTCCGTATCAATACTATTGCTATTAGGCGACCAAACTATCGTAGGCACGTGTTTTTGGGTATCTGGTGCGAACTTATAGGGTAAGCCGTGCAAGTAGATATTA
Source organism: Psychrobacter sp. 1Y6 (assembly GCF_052258385.2). Lineage (NCBI taxonomy): Bacteria > Pseudomonadati > Pseudomonadota > Gammaproteobacteria > Moraxellales > Moraxellaceae > Psychrobacter > Psychrobacter sp. 1Y6. The sequence goes on from NZ_JBQQEW020000001.1 coordinate 876,793, forward strand.
TTTTCACCCAAACTCTCCCCGTGATCACTAATATATACCATTACTACATCATAATCTTGCTCATAAGACTTTAACGTATCAATCACATTATTCAAAAAGTAATCGGTATAGCGAATCGCATTATCATAGCCATTTATCACAGACTGAGCATCACATTTAGACAGCTCATTGGTCATGCAAACAGGGTTATACTCTTCAAACTCTTTTGGATAGCGCTGATAGTAGGCGGGTCCATGATTACCCATTTGATGCAGCAGAATAAGCGTGTCTTTAGGCATCTCTTTCTGTGAGCTACCTGATTTAACCAGTGCATCAAACCCGTCAAGCATACCGATATCTCGGCATTCAACATCGCAGTTGGGGTTTGTGTCAGCTGTTTTGTAGTCTTCAAAAGTAACGCGATCGGCCACGCCTTTTGAGCTAGAGTTATTGTCGCGCCAAATGACATTGATCCCTTGCTTGCTGAGCGTATCTAGTACGTTCTCATTATACTTGGCTGTATCGATATCGTAGTCTGCTCGATTTGCATAGCTGAACATGCAAGGTACGGAGTAGGCCGTAGAGGTTCCACAGGAGACGGCGTTCTGAAAGCTATAGAGATCTGACTGCTTTGAGAGCAAAGGTGTGGTATTGCGTGTATAGCCGTTCAAGCCAAAGTGATCGGCGCGAGCCGTTTCGCCAACCACAAACACCATTAGTTTTGGTTTGCCGCTGCCATTCACACTATTCGCAGGTGCCACGCGTTTCGCATCTGTCGCATGCAGCGTCAAAGTATCAGGACGGCGTAGCTCATCGATATAGTTTTCACCAAGTTTGATCGTAGAGTAAATAGGCGTGATCGGGTTGGCATAAGAGCGAACTTGTTTATGTTGACGGAAGAAGCTGGCGTACTGGTCACCAAACGGCAAAATACAAACGGCGATCAGTGCGATAGACAATATCAACGTGGCTGTCTTTTGTAGAATGCTGCGTTGCCAAGTAAAGCGTTTTAGACGAATTTTGCTAATGATAAATGCTGGCAACACGCCCAGTAGCAGCACCCGAATGACCATGCTAGGGGCAAACAATCCCATGGCTTCTGCTTGATCGGTCTCCAGACTGTTGATCAGCATGTTTGTGTCAAATATTGTCCCGTAAGCATCGGTAAAATAGCCACAGACGGCGGCAGTGATTAGCAGCGCAATCAATACTGGTTTAGCAATGGGACGATAGCACAGCAGCTGTAATACCAGCCACATCAGTCCGAATAACAAGCCTGTGATGGAGAGTATAAAACCCATGTTTGTGCTAAATGGATAGACATTTAACACCTGCTCAAAAAAGCCAATATTGGCAGTCGCCACCAAATATAAGGCAACGATGATAATAAGATAACTGAGATTTACCTCACGATCATAGAGCCTGTTAAGGTAGCTAGTCTTTGCATTGGCGTTGGGTGTGTTGATTTTTAGCACATTGGTCTTGATGACTTGAGGTATGGACATACAGATACTTCTCAACAGATGGTAGGAAACGTCATTCCTTACCATAGCAAGTGGTCTGTTAAGAAGATGTTAAGGCGATTGATGCTAACTATAATACGTTAGATGTTGGGGTGTTTTCTGAGATGGTTTTATATATTCAAATTAGGCAGGGTTCATTATTGCCATTAACTGGGGCTTGTCCTTTATAGTGATAAAACCATAGTGCATATCGATAAGGTGCTGCTTTTGCCACGATTGAATGATTTTATTGATGGTTTGTCTGGTAGTGCCAAGCATAAAGCCCAGCTCTTCTTGCGATAAGCGTAGCTCTATTTTGATGTCGTCTCCTATTTGCTTACCATAAGTGTCGATCAGTCCAATCAGCATGCTAGCCAGTCGCGCCGGGGTATTGAGTGAGGTAGCATCGTCAATCCAATCAAATGCTCGGCGGATTCGCTCGCAGGTTATAAGCGCGAGGTGCTTGTATAAAATTGGATGCAACTGCGCTGTTTGAATGACTAGATTTCTTGGGATTGAGATAAGCGTTACTTTGTTAATCGTCCACGCATCATGGGTGCGAGGATTGTCATCTATGATAGATATCTCACCAAACCACTCACCACTAGATAGATGCGCCAGTGTCATAGCATGGCCACTAGCGCTCACATTACAGACCCTAATCGTACCCGACACGACAAAGTGTAGAGCGGCATCATCGTTATCACCGATGGCATGAATCATTTGACCTTTTTGGTATACCTTTAGCACCGCATCGCCTGCCAGTAGCGGCTGCACAATGGCTGGTAATTGACTAAACCATGGGTCGTTATTTAAATAATGATTGATATTCATAAGTGTAATGTTTTTGACAGATTTGGTTTTATGAAATGGTGTAAAGTAATTATTCAGGATATCTAACACAGTAAAGGAATACACCATGCAAACAACTATGCAAACCGTGACATCAACCGATTCAACCTCGAGTGTACACCATAATATGAGCGAACAAGAGTGGCAAATGCGTGTAAATCTTGCCGCCTGTTATCGAATGATTGCTTCTTATGGCTGGGATGATTTGGTATTCACTCATATCTCTGCGCGCGTACCAGGTACTGAGGATGAGTTTTTAATCAATCCGTATGGCATGTTATTTGAAGAGATTACCGCTTCTAGTCTGGTTAAGGTTAACAAAGCAGGCGAAAAAGTAGCGCCATCAGAGTTTGATGTTAATCCAGCTGGATTTATCATTCATAGTGCTGTGCACGAAGCTCGCGACGATGCACATTGCGTCATTCATTTGCACACAAATGATGGTGTTGCCGTCTCAGCGCAAGAAAAAGGCCTACTGCCTATCTCGCAACAATCATTATTTCCACTATCTAACTTGGCATACCACGACTACGAAGGCGTCGCATTAAACCCTGAAGAAAAGGTCCGTTTGGTTGCTGATTTAGGTGATGCTCACTTTATGATTTTGCGTAACCATGGTCTGCTTACTTGTGCCGATACGGTCGCCAATGCGTTTTTATACATGTATATCATGCAAAGAGCGTGTGAGATTCAGATCAAAGCGCAGAGCGGCGGCGGTGCATTGACGCCAATACCAGCACAAATATTGGCAGGTATCCAAGCTGCATCAGAGCAAGTGACCCGAGGCGCAAACGGTGACATCGCATGGCCCGCCTTATTAAGAAAGCTACGCCGCACTGACCCATCATTTGAGGAGTAAGTCGCTAATGATAACTCTTGATGAGTGGCAACGGCAGGGGCAATGTGAATCCATTAACGGGCATCAAATCTTTACTCGGTATGCAGGGGATAAGAGTGCGCCTGCATTGCTATTGATTCACGGTTATCCTAGTGCCAGTTGGGACTGGGAGGGCATGTGGGATGCGCTAACCGAGCATTATTATGTCATCACCCTCGATATGCTGGGGTTTGGGTTATCAGATAAACCAAAAAACGCGCGCTATCTAATCAGTGAGCAGGCCGATATTTATCAAGCGGTTTTGCAAAAGCTAGGCATCAGTGATTATCATATATTAGCGCATGACTATGGTGATACGGTGGCTCAGGAATTGCTGGCAAGACAAGTGGAAGGGAGTGCTGAGCGACACATTGCTAGCGTATGCTTTTTAAACGGTGGCCTGTTCCCTGAAACGCACAAACCTATCTTGGTACAGAAGCTATTGCTATCGCCATTAGGCCCTCTGGTATCAAAGCTGATTAATAAACAGAAATTTGCAGGCAGTCTACAGCGGATATTTGGCCCCGACACGCAGCCCACAGTAGAAGTGATAGATACGCTATGGCAGCTGTTAAGTCACAATGATGGGTTGGGTGTGATGCATAAGCTGATTAATTATATACCCCAACGTCAGCAGTACCGCGAGCGATGGGTAGGCGCGATTATTAACAGTATTGTACCGGTTAAATTGATCGCAGGTGCCAAAGATCCTATCTCGGGTCAGCATATGATTGATCGTTATCGTCAACTGATACCCAATGCTGATATAACCAATATGCCTATGTTAGGTCATTATCCGCAGATAGAAGATGCCGCGGCGATCACAGCGGCCTATCTACAATTTAGACGCAGTATTCTGTAAATACAGTTCAATCTAACAAACGCAGAGCATCAAACGGTGCTCTGCGTTTGTTATTCTCTTATCATCCTTTAACTCTCAAAAAATGCATCATTCTAAATGAGACTAATATCCGTGAGCGTAATCACAAAACTGTGCAAAAGGTTTTTGATAAAATGATCACCAAAAAACGGCGAGTTATCATTAAGTGGCCTATATGCGCAGTGCTACAAGATATTGATGACTTGATAAAAAGATATTTTGAAAAACTTGAGGTTTTGGAGCGTAGTATAAGAGATTATCTTTTAAGTGTATTATGAGAATATAAAGTACTCGAATAAAGCCTAACAGATATAACTATTCAAAAAGGCCATTATAAGTGGTTCCATTATACCAGTCTGTTTTCAGTAGTCTGTTAATAGGCTTAAAGGGTGAAATAGCTGGTTACGCTGGGGTATACCTTTTGAGAGAAAATAATTTATTTGTAAAAATTTATACTTGATACCCATTTATTATAGCTCGATCATTTAATAGGCTATAGACTTTTTCAAATAGCTCATCAGCTTTCTCATGACCATCATGATAGTCATGCCAAAAATTTCCATGGAACTCGATTGGTTGTAATCGATAATAGCCCTTAAAACCACTATTCAATTCATACCACTCCCAGTTTTGAGGTATTTGAGAGTCAATCACATCAAAGAGCGCTAAGCTGAAAACACAAGGTGTTCCATCATCATTTCTTCGGATAGTAATTAAAGGTTGTTTTTCATCTGGTCTTATACTAATAGAAATAACGATATAGTTCTTTCCCAGCGTTAAAGAGCTATTATTATCATCCAACTTTGTGTATTTAACGATCATGGTGTGATAGTTCCTTTAACTTTATAGTGATTAAAGTATTCTCGAATACTAGCAGCTCGATGCCTGTATAGCGCACCGATCATAGATAGAGTATGTATGGTAAGTACACCATAAAGTACACTGTGGCTATCTCAGTAATTCAAAACCTCGATATCATTAGCCTACAGTCAAAGATTCAAGTCCTCACTAGGGAACCGAACCTTTAGCAGCCGTATTTTGGCTTTTTTCACTGACTATTTTAGATAAGTTTAGGCTTTAGCGCTGTCTACCCAAGAGAACTCTTCTAAGATACTCATCCATTGATCGTCTAATCCTGCTGTTAGTACTAGTGGCTCACCAGTGACGGGGTGGCTGAGCGCCAAAGTCTGTGCATGCAGCAACATACGCGTGCAATCATAGTGAGTACGAAAAAACCGTGTATGACGTATATCGCCGTGACTGGTATCACCCACGATATGATGGAATACATGTCTCATATGCCGACGCAGCTGATGTTTGCGCCCAGTTTCAGGCGTTAAGCGCACCAGACTATAACGGCTAGTGGTATGCTTTTTTGATACTGCAAATGGCAGCTCAATTTGTGCCAAACTTTGCCAGTGGGTGACCGCTTCTTGAGCAGGTTTATCTAAGTTCGCAAATTTATCGGCAATGGCGTCAGGCTTAAAGCTCAGCGCATAATCAACAGTGCCTTGTTCAGACATAAAGCCGCGCACCACAGCCAAATATTGCTTGGTCACTTTGCGTTCAGTAAACGCTTCGGTAAGGCTACGTGCCACGGCTGAGCTCTTGGCAAACAACAATACACCTGATGTGGGTTTATCTAACCTATGTACTGGAAACACATGGCAGCCTACCGCATCACGGGTGAGCTGCATGGCAAAGCGTGTCTCACCTTTGTCCAGCCAACTACGATGCACCAACAGACCAGCTTCTTTATTAATCGCTACTATATACTCATCTTCATAGATAATTTCTATTTGATCAGCAGTATTGCCTTCGATATCCATGTTTTCATTGCTCATATTTTAGATGCGTCAATTATATATCCTTTTTATTGTACCTGTAGTGGCATAATAAATTTAGATAGTGCTGCAGAGAAAGTAAGCAGTAAAACTACCGCACCGATGTTTATATCTTTGCCATTAGCAGAAGCGTCAAGGTAAATAGTAAAACGCTAAATGATAAGATGTCAGCTGCCGATGTGTTGAGCATGGAAGTACCAACAACCATTCAACACTTTTCTACGCTCATTCTTTGTAATATATAGAGTATCAAGAAAGGAGTAGATTCATGAGTATTCAAACGTTTGAGCCAAAACTGGCTAATGTCGGCGGTATTCCAATCGCACGTTTACTACCTAACAAAGGCAAAAAACCTATCGGTGCGTGGTGCTTTTTAGATCATGCAGGTCCTGCTGATTTTGGGGAAGATGATGCAGGGATGCAGGTGGGACGCCATCCGCATACTAACTTGCAGACTTTCAGCTGGATGCTAAATGGTGAAGTGCTACATAAAGACAGTTTGGGCAATCATCAGGTTATTACCAAAAACCAAGTTAATGTCATGACCGCAGGTACGGGTCTACACCAAGGCATCAGTCATACAGAACAAAGTGTCTTTCCAGATATGGGCGGTTCAGAAAATGCTGCACGTGGTATCAGTATGGTGCAGCTATGGATTGCGCTTCCCACCGATCAGAAAATCGAACGCAGTTTTCATCATTATCTTGAGCTACCGACATGGAGTGAGGGCAACGTAGAGGTGATACTGACGACAGGCAGTTATACCAATACATCAGGTGAGACATTTAAAGCGCCTACCATTCAGTATTCTAAACTGGTCGGTATAGATGTGTACTTCAAGCAAGATGGCGAAGCGACATTGAATTTAGAGCCAAACTTTGAGTACGGTATTTTGGTTTCAGAAGGGGAGGTAGAGTCTGAAGGCAAGGTTTGTCGGCAAGATCAGTTGTTCCGTTTTCATGATAGTGATGTCGCCAATAATAAAAGTATTAAGTTGGCTGCCAAAAAGGGCACACGTATTATGTTTATCGGCGGCGAACCGCTTAGTAATCAAGTGCTAATGTGGTGGAACTTCGTTGCTGATAACAAAGCTGAGATTGAGCAGTCTATTGTTGATTGGAATAATGGTCATGAGCGTTTCGGTAACGTTGACTCTGATATGAAGTGCTTGCCTGCACCTGAACTACCGAAAGGTTTTAAAGGCTGATTACAGTTTGTCTCGCCACCTCAATATTTGACCTTAACTCGTAGAAAGCTGCTTAAGTAAAATACTGCTTAAATAAAATAAGGGGAGTTTGACGTAAGGATTAGAAGGGGTAGGTCGACCAAAAACCAAATCCTGATTCGCACATAATTACCACGATGATAAATCATATATGAATCAGGACAATATTTGAGATATATTCCAGTTGGCTTACAATCAGAGCGTCAACGCTTAAGTTCTATAAAGGACTTTTACGACATGCCAGCCAAATTTGGTCTTTACTAAATGCGGGGTAAATAGTTCGCCGGTAAAGCAAACCTTATCGAATGGCCCTACCATATCACCTTTGCCAAACTCGCCTAAGCTGCCACCTTTTTTCCCTGATGGGCAGGTTGAGTATCGCTTGGCCAGTACATCAAACTTAGCACCTTTTTTAAGCTTGGCAATAATGTCCTCAGCTTGTTCTTTATGTTTTACTAAAATGTGCAATGCGCTAGCGGTACGAGCCATAATGTAACCTTTTATAAAATATCGATTATCAGGACATTATATCACTACTTACCTTGGTTGCTAAACTCACTTGTAGGTGCTGAGTTCTCTCAAGTCATCCTTATACAATCGTGATTGCAGAAGTTAGAGAAAAGGAGTTTTAGTCATGTAATGTTTTATTTAAACTATAGTCTTTATTTAAACTACAGTCCTTAAATGACGGACATAAAAAAAGCCTCAATCTTTAGATTGGGGCTTTCCTAATTGGGTAGCCGTACTTTACTCATATCAAATCACGGAATCAAACTATCTACCAGAAGTTGAATGCTAGTATTTAATGCCTCATTAGCGAACTTCTTATTTCTCAAGCTATGATTACACACCGCTTCAGTTTGCGTAGAAAAATCAGAATAGTGCTGAGTAACTGCCCAAATATGAAAAATCAAATGGATGGCAGACACGGACTTAATCTTGTTATCTGCAATCCAGCCATCAATCACTGCCACCTTTTCACGAACCAAAGACCTCAAAGGGCCTTTTAATACGGTCATTAAATGAGGTGCCCCTTGTATAATCTCTAACGCATATAGTCTCGATGCTGCAGGCGATTTTTTTGAGATTTTATATTTTTCTTCAATATAGGTCTTAAGGGCAACCCTTGGATCTTGGTTGGCGTTAATCTCACTCAAAGGTGATAACCACTTACTCAGCACCTTTTCTAAAACAGCAACATACAGAACTTCTTTACTTTGGAAGTAATAAAATATATTCGATTTAGATATGTCAGCTTCTTCGGCAATTTGCTCCATGCGCGCGCCATTTAACCCCTCTTGGGAAAATACGATCAATGCAGCATTGATGATATGTTCTTTCTTTTTTAATATCTTTGCACTCGTCTCTGTCTCTTCTTTTAGTGCGTACTCTTTCACTATATTTTCCCTCATCGTAAAGCCAAAAAACCTAGTTTTAAATGATAGTTGATTCAATTTAAAAAAGGGTAGAAGTAACCAAAGGCAGATGCTACTGGTTGATCAAAACGGGTATGCCAACTACTCCAACAGCGAGCAATACCATATCGGTTTACAGGTTTACAGGTTTACAGGTTTACAGGTTTACAGACTAAAGCAACCTGCTGTTGACCAGTCTTTTCTGCTGCTTATTCCACCTTATCTTCATCCAAATCACCATCAAAATATACTTATAAACAATTTATACATTTGTGCACTATTTTATAACACTTTGCACCAATTTATAACAGCCCGCACTATTTTTCTGCATATTTTTAGACCATATGGTTTAATAATTTTTGTATGAAAATTATATAAGTTATTGATAAATAAAAACTAATTAATTTGGCATAGATTATGCTACATAAAAAACATGAAATAATCTTTATTTCTTTTATCGCTCTTTTTTTCCTCAAACGTATAGGTGAAATCATGGAAATAGGTATTTTTTGTCCGATTGGCAACAACGGCTGGTTAATTTCGAAAAACGCGCCGCAATACAAGCCAACATTTGAGCTAAATAAACAAATTGTGCAACGGGCTGAGCACTATGGGTTCGATTTTGCGCTCTCGATGATCAAGCTGCGCGGCTTTGGCGGGGAGACGGAGTTTTGGGATTACAACCTCGAGAGCTTTACCTTGATGGCGGGATTGGCCGCAGTCACGTCCAAGATAAAAATCTATGCCACATCGGCGACGTTGGTTATGCCACCTGCGATCGTAGCGAGAATGGCATCAACGCTTGATAGCATCTCAAACGGGCGTTTTGGATTGAATGTCGTGACTGGCTGGCAAGAAGCAGAATATGGACAGATGGGCATGTGGCCAGGTGATGATTATTTTGGTAAGCGCTATGACTACCTATCTGAATATGTACAAATTTTAAGAGATCTGTGGGCAACAGGCCAATCTGATTTGAAGGGTGAGTTCTTTCAGATGAATGATTGTCAGGTGAAGCCTATTCCAAAAGCGGATATGAAGATTATCTGTGCGGGCCAATCAGATACAGGCTTGGCGTTCTCTGCAAAATACGCTGATTACAACTTTGTCTTCGGTAAAGGTCTGAACACGCCAACTGCCTATGCCGGTATCAATGATCGCTTAAAGGTACACACGGATAAGACGGGTCGTAACGTTCCGACCTATGTCCTCTTTATGGTCATTGCAGATGAGACCGATGAAAAAGCCCAAGCAAAGTGGCAATCATACAATGATGGTGCGGATTTCGAAGCCATTGATTGGTTGCAGTCGCAAGGCGGTAAGGACAAAACATCAGGCAAAGATACCAACGTTCGCCATATGGCCTCAAGCGTTTCACCAGTCAATATCAACATGGGTACGCTTGTCGGCTCTTTTGAAAATGTCGCCAGTATGTTAGACGAAGTCGCTGAAGTACAAGGTACGGATGGCGTTCTATTGACCTTTGATGATTTCGTGCAAGGCGTTGAGGATTTTGGTAGCAGAATTCAACCGCTGATGCAGAGCCGCATCAATGTTGATACACCAGTTACCAGCCAAGCTGTCAGCGAAGCCTAATAAAAGGAGCAAATATGAATTCGGTTAATACAATTTGTGCAGACTTTACCAAGGAATCCTCTCCTGTTTTAGAGTCGTTGCCTGAACCTATCAAGTTAGATCCATCCCAGACGGCATTGATCGTCGTGGACATGCAAAACGCGTATGCCAGCCAAGGTGGTTATCTAGATTTGGCTGGGTTTGATGTCACAGCGACCAAGCCCGTCATCGATAAAATCAAGCAAGCCGTGGATATTGCGCATCAATCTGGCATACAAGTCATCTATTTCAGAAATGGCTGGGACAACAAGTATGTCGAAGCGGGTGGTAGTGGATCGCCCAATTATCACAAATCAAATGCCCTAAAAACCATGCGTAAGAATCCTGAAATTGAGGGGACGCTATTGGCAAAAGGCGGCTGGGATTACGAGTTAGTCGACGAGCTTAGCCCTGCACCTCAAGACATCGTTATAGATAAACCTCGATATAGCGGCTTTGCTAACACCAATTTCGATAGCGTATTGCGGTCACGTGGCATACGTAACTTATTACTCACTGGTATCGCGACTAACGTCTGTGTTGAATCTACGCTTCGAGATGGATTTTTCCTTGAGTATTTTGGGGTGTTATTAGATGACGCTTGTTATCAGGCAGGGCCAGTAGAAGCTCATGACGCCACACTATATAACGTAAAAACCTTTTTTGGTTGGGTGTCTGATGTTGCCAGCATGCAGCAGTGTTTTTCAGATAGCTAACGTTTTACCTAGCCAGTTTTTAGCAACCTAAACCAAGCGCTTCATACTTAATCCAACCACACTAGGAATGTAGATATGTCTAAACAAGTGATTATCCCTGAAGGTACCAGCAAGCCATTAGCCCCTTATGTCCCAGCGACTAAGGCCGACAACATCGTTTATGTCTCTGGCACCTTGCCCTTTGATGAAAACAACGATGTCGTACATGTGGGTGATGCCGCTGCTCAAACCCGCCATGTGTTAACAACGATTCAAAACGTTATTCAAACCGCTGGCGGCGATATGGATGATGTGACATTTAATTCAATCTTTGTAAAAGATTGGGCAGATTATGATGCGGTCAATCAGGTCTATGCAGAATTTTTTCCCAATGAAAAGCCAGCAAGATTTTGTATCCAATGCGGGTTGGTAAAACCAGATGCTTTGGTCGAAATCGCGTCCATAGCGCACATTGGATAAAAACCTGTTTAAAAATAACTGCAGTTAGTGAATTTAAAGTTACCTGACATCGAACCCCCTAGCATTGGACTGTAGTAGGGCGCTTTAGTTGACTACACATGTGGCGGAATATTGTTTAAAAGGAAATGACAGATGAATACAGTAATTAAAGAAAGCCAAGTAACGCAATCCTCATTAATGAAACATAAGTCTAAAGAATCATTCACCTCTACGGCAGGAAACTTAACCGACATGCAGCAGTCTTTTAGAGATGCAATGAGCAAGTTGGCGGCTGCCGTGAACATTATTACCACTGAGGGTCCAGCAGGGCGCGCAGGATTTACAGCCTCAGCGGTATGCAGTGTCACTGACGAACCGCCAACCCTATTAGTGTGTCTAAACCGAAGCGCTTCTGTATACAAATTTTTTAAAGAAAATATGGTGCTATGCGTCAACACACTTGGTCTTGAGCATAAAGATTTAAGCGGTGTGTTCGGTGGTAAAAAGGCGCTGGAAGAAAGATTTGAGCAAGGCAACTGGTCCACGCTGTCAACAGGATCGCCTGTACTAGAAGATGCCAGTATCTCTTTTGATTGCAAAATCAAACTCATCAGCTCGGTGGGAACCCACGATATTCTTATTTGTGAAGTATTGGATATCAAACACAAGCCTGATTGTGAAAGTCTCATCTATTTCAATCGAGACTACCATCAATTGAGTAAGTGCAAAAACTAAGTATCACACCTCTACTTTTTAAGGATATTCAAAATGGATAAATGGTTTGTGAAATGGCGTCCCTATACTGGGAACCTAGAAACGACACCGGTAGGTATCAATGAATACTTACCAATGGGTAAAAGTGTGGTGTTAGGCGCACAGCACTCATTCGCAATGTTCGGTGCGACAATCTTAGCTCCCTTACTGATGGGCTTTGATCCTAGCTTGACCATGCTGATTACGGGTATAGGTACGATACTTTTCTTTCTGATTACTGGGGGTCACGTACCAAGTTATTTGGGCTCTAGTTTTGCATTTATCGGAGCGGTTGCAGCAGTAACAGGGTATAGCGGCACTGGTATCAATCCAAATATTGGTATTGCCCTGGGAGGTACCGTTGTCTGCGGGGTTTTATACGCACTGATGGGTCTACTGGTGATGAGAACAGGGACAGAGTGGATTGAGAACTTGATGCCACCTGTGGTCACTGGGTCCATTGTCATGATTATCGGGTTGAACCTAGCGCCTGTCACCATACAAAGCGTCATCGGCAGTAGCTTTGATTCTTGGATGGCGTTAGTCACCGTATTATGTATCTGTTCAGTCGCCGTATTTACCAAAGGCATGGTCAGACGCCTGTTACTGTTAATCGGATTGGTCGCCGCATATTTTATTTATTTCCTATTAACCAATGTCTTGGGCATGGGCACGCCTATTGATTTTAGTCCAATTGCAAATGCTGCTTGGTTCGGTATACCAACCCTTTATTCTCCTGTCTTTGAGACCAATGCCATATTAGTGATTGCACCCGTCTTTATCATCTTGATCGCTGAAAATCTTGGGCATTTCAAAGCAGTAGAGGCCATGACTGGCAAAAGTATCTCACCTTATATGGGTAGAGCGTTCTTCGCTGATGGCCTTTGTACCACGCTTTCAGCCTCGGTAGGCGGCACTGGTATGACGACTTATGCAGAAAACATCGGCGTGATGGCCGCGACCAAAATTTATTCTACAGTCGTCTTTGTCATAGCAGGTGTCTTTGCAATCTTATTGGGTTTATCCCCTAAGTTTGGAACCTTGGTAAGTACCATTCCTGTGCCTATTTTGACCGGTGCTTCAATCGTTGTCTTTGGTTTGATTACGATCGCTGGTGCGCGTATCTGGATGAATGCAAAAATTGATTTTAGTAAGAATGGCAACATGTTGGTAGCCGCCGTCCCAGTAATCTTAGGTACTGGCAACTATTCACTAAACATTGCAGGCTTTGATTTAGGTGGTATCGGTACCGCTACTTTCTTGGCCATTCTTATGAACCTCATTTTCAATTTTAAAAATAAGCAAAAAGAGGTGAGCGTGACCACTGAGAGAGAAATCGCTACATCAGAGCCGCTCTTAAAACTCAATCCATAAATTTTAATCCCTATTTGATATTACCTTAAGGAATCGTGTCATGAATACAGAACCACGCAGCGTACAACAATTGATCAATGGCGAATTTACCGAATCAACTACCACAGAATGGATTGATATCACCAATCCAGCCACTCAAGAAGTTATCGCCAAGGTACCACAATCAACACCTGCGGAAATCGAGCAAGCTATCAAAACGGCATCTGAGGCCTTTCAGAGTTGGCGTGTCACACCCATCAGTAAACGAGCCCGTGTTTTCTTAAAGTATCAACAACTGATACGTGAAAATATGGATGAGCTGGCAGCGCTACTGACTGAAGAACAAGGTAAGACACTGGCAGATGCTAGAGGTGATGTATTTAGAGGTCTTGAGGTCGTAGAACATGCATCAGGTATCGGCAACTTGCAGCAAGGTGGCTACATTGAAAATGTCGCCAGTAGTGTCGATATGTATACCGTTCAGCAGCCAATAGGCGTCTGTGCAGGCATTACCCCCTTTAACTTTCCTGCCATGATACCGCTATGGATGTTTCCAATGGCCATCGCCACAGGCAACACGTTCATCTTAAAACCCTCTGAACAAAACCCAATCGTTACCATGAGATTGGTCGAATTGGCGCTTGAGGCAGGTATACCAAAAGGGGTATTAAATGTGGTTCATGGTGGTAAAGATACAGTGGATGCACTGTGTGATCACCCTGACATAAAAGCGATATCTTTCGTTGGTTCAACAGCGGTGGGTAAGCATGTGTATGACCGTGCAGGTCATGCGGGTAAACGTGTGCAATGTATGATGGGTGCGAAAAACCATGCCATTATCATGCCTGACGCCAATAAAGAACAAAGTCTGAATCAGCTAGCAGGGGCAGCATTTGGTGCAGCAGGTCAGCGATGCATGGCACTGTCTGTCGTGGTATTGGTTGGAGAGTCTAAACAGTGGGTTGATGAGATTGTAGAAAAATCAGCACAGCTAGTAGTGTCTGCTGGCAAGGATGATAAAGATTTAGGTCCGCTAATATCTAAGCAAGCCAAAGCCCGTGTTGAGCGCTTAATCCAAGCCGGTATAGACGAAGGGGCAACTCTCAGGCTAGATGGCCGTGGTTGTCAGGTAGCAGGTTATGCAGAGGGTAACTTTGTTGGTCCAACCATCTTAGATCATGTAACCACTGATATGAGCTGTTATACCGAAGAAATTTTTGGTCCTGTCCTATGCATTATGTATGCCGACACGCTTGAGGAAGCCATTAAGATTATCAATACCAATCCAAATGGTAATGGTACTGCAATTTTCACCCAGTCTGGTGCCCATGCACATAAGTTCCAACAAGATATCGATGTTGGACAAGTTGGTATTAATTTACCAATTCCAGTACCGCTACCGATGTTTTCGTTTACAGGATCTAGAGCCAGTAAGCTCGGTGATTTAGGTCCTTATGGTAAGCAAGCGGTGCAGTTTTATACGCAGACTAAAACGGTGATATCACGTTGGTTTGATGAAGATGCTAGTGAAGGCGTAAATACTACTATTTCTATGAAGTAGCTATACGGCCGTATCAAACGTAGGACGTTATGTAGAGCGTGTGATTAATTGACAATAGGCTCTACATAACAACATACAAAAGCAAATATAAATGCAAATGGTGGATTTTATGAATATCAATACAATACCAGAAATCATTGAAGATATTAAAGCAGGCAAGATGGTCATAATCATGGATGATGAGGATCGGGAAAATGAAGGTGACCTCATTATGGCTGCAAGTCTCGCCAAACCTGATGATATTAATTTTATGATTACACATGCCAGAGGTTTGGTTTGTTTGACCTTGACCTCCGAACGTTGCAAAAAATTAAAACTGCCTCTCATGTGCAAAGACAACCAAGCACCTTATAGTACAAATTTCACTGTTTCCATTGATGCAGCAAAAGGGGTGAGTACCGGAATATCAACGGCAGACAGAGCTCAGACTATCAGAACTGCCGTGTCTCAAGACGTTACCTTTGATGACGTCGTAACCCCAGGTCATATTTTTCCATTAGTGGCTAAAGAAGGCGGTGTCTTAGAGCGGGCTGGGCATACCGAAGCAGGTTGCGATTTAACGAGACTGGCTGGTTTAGAACCTGCTGCGGTTATTGTAGAGATTATCAACCAAGATGGTGAAATGGCTCGTAGAAATGATCTGATGAAATTCGCTGATACTCATAATCTAAAGGTCGGCACCATAGACGCGTTAATCAAATATATTAAGTCTCAAGAGGCCATCGAAAGCAAAGGTGAAAGCGAAGTCGAAAGTTTCGAAGAAACCGTAACGTATGAATATGATGAAAGCGATGAGCGTACCGTTGAATTGATTTAGTCAGTTTAATTTAACTTGATTTTATAAGCTATTAGATACTTTTACCGCAATTTGAATTTTACTGAAATTGGATGAAACCCTATGTTAGTTAAAAAATATCCTTGTAAGAATGACACGTTAGAAACGGTCGTATTTAGTTCAGGTTTAGGCGGGCATGCTGATTTTTGGTTACCTCAAATTGAGAGTTTTACCGAGCATTACAATGTGATTTGCTATGAACAAGAGGGGGTATCACCTGACAGTGATCTCTTGCCCGATGACTATTCTATGCAAGATTTAGCGGATCAATTAATCGAAATATTAAAACAAGAAGGGCTTTCTAACTGTCATTTCGTCGGTCACGCACTTGGCGGATTTATCGGTATGGAAGTTGCTTATAAAGCGCCAGAATTGTTAAATAAACTGGTTATCTTAAATGGTTGGGAAAGCCTAGATCCTCATACTGTTAAATGTTTTCGTATGCGAACCAGTTTGCTACAAGATACAGGGGTAGAGGCATTTGTACGTGCCCAAGCAATATTTTTGTACCCACCGATCTGGATCTCAGACAACATAGATACACTCACACAAAAAGAAGATAAAGCCATCGCTCACTTTGCGCCAGTCGAGAACGTCTCAACGAGACTAAAAGCCTTGCAGGCTTATAAGCCCCTGATAAATGCCAAGCATATCAAAAATAAAACGCTAGTTTTAAGCAATCTTGATGATGTTTTGGTGCCATGGCAACGCGGTCTGGCTTTGGCTGAAAATATGCAAAATGCCCAATTTGAGTTAATGGTGACGGGCGGACATGCCAGTACAATCACAGAAACCTGCTCAACCAATAGCAAAATCCTTCAATTCTTATCCAAAAATTAATATCAATTAGGACGTACTATGACTGACTCCCTATCGTTATCTTCAGAAGATCTAGATCAGCTGTTTGGTAAGGCCAGATCCTTTAATGCTTGGCAAAAAAAAGACGTACCAAATGCACTACTTGAAGAGATCTATCACTTGATTAAAATGGCGCCTACCTCGGCCAATTGTTCACCGGCGCGGTTTGTATTTCTCAAATCTGATGACGCTAAAGCGAAATTAGAGCCAGCACTGTCATCAGGTAATATTGAAAAAACAATGACAGCACCTGTCACAGTGATTGTCGCTTATGATAATGAATTTTATGAGCAGCTTCCCAAATTATTTCCACATACGGATGCCAGATCATGGTTTAACTCTAGCCCTGAACTCATAAAAGAGACGGCGTTTAGAAACAGTTCTATGCAAGCGGCTTATCTAATCTTGGCTTGTAGAGCCTTGGGTTTAGACACGGGCCCAATGTCTGGGTTTAATAATGAATTAGTGGACGACACCTTTCTTAAAGATAGCAAATGGACTTCAAATCTACTGATTAATATAGGTTATGGTCAAGAAGACCAATTATATAGCCGTCTTCCAAGACTAGACTTTGATGAAGCTTGTCAGATTTTATAAGAAACAAGTCATTCAACCATGTGGAAGGGTAGCTGCTTTCGACTGGGTCTGGGTTAT
This sequence comes from Psychrobacter sp. 1Y6, assembly GCF_052258385.2. Classification (NCBI taxonomy): domain Bacteria; kingdom Pseudomonadati; phylum Pseudomonadota; class Gammaproteobacteria; order Moraxellales; family Moraxellaceae; genus Psychrobacter; species Psychrobacter sp. 1Y6. Next base: position 894,149 of record NZ_JBQQEW020000001.1, read on the forward strand.
TAAGTGAAACATGATGACGTTTAATAACCATTTTTAATTAAAGATCTCTAAAACTAAAGGTTTTCTGCTACAGCTCTTCTATTGCAGCCCTGAAAAAAGCCCCAACCTTGAGATTGGGGCTGTTTAAATTTGGCAAACATAATATGATTCGAACCAACGATCTCTATCATGTTTGAGTAGGTTGACCAAGCAACGTATTATTACACTTTCTTATAGATATTTCTTGTATCAGCCTATGGCTATCTGAGCTATGCTACATATATTTCTCTGTATATGACTATATAGTAGGCTAAGCGAAACTGACATGTATCCACGTTATAGAGAATTGGTTATATTAGAATATAAACAAACTTCCGAGATTTACGGTTTTTATATTTCTTACTCTACAGCGTTAGCTGATAAGAAAAGAGATTTTGATAAAGCCGAGAAAAAATCTTGATATATTTTGGGATTTTCAATTGGTTTCAAGTTATATTGCGCGTTTGCTCTAACAATTACAGATTTTCCAGAACTAGAAGGTCTTGCAGTAACAGTCATTCTAACTTTATTACCGCTGACTAGTCTGGTAGCTGAAACTGTACCAAGATCTGTATCAGCTTTATCAATGACAAAGCTCAAATCTTGTAAGGTTGATATTACATTTCTAACTACTATAGTTTTATCACTGGTATCAAAAGCTCGCGTTTGCATACTGCGTAGCTCTACTTGATTGTCAGCGCCCAAAATTCTAGCATCATGTGTTGCACAACCTGTAATAGCGAGGAAGGCAGCGAAAAAAGTTATTTTTAATGATTTCATATTTCTTGAGCCTCTAAAAATACTGATTTAGATAACTTACTGAAGAATTCAACATATAGCTTTTCTGTCTTCATGGTTTCGGCTTTGGTTACTTGTCCTTGAGTATTTGTCACAATACGCTGAAAAGTAGCTCTAGCTAAATAACCTTCATTGTTGAGCTTAGAAGGTAGTGTGACGAAACTAACTTTAATTTGCTGCTCGCTATCAACTGACATATTGCCACCACCAAGGACGGCTAATAGTACCGCGCCTGCTATCTGCGCGTTATTGGTGGCACTTACAGTCTTAGACGCTGTAATAACACCTGATTTTGTTTCGGTTTCGTCTATCGAATATCCCATATCTTGTAATACAGCTACTCCAGCTGAAAGAAGTGAGATCTCATCTTTTGTCTCAAAAAATCTAGACTGCATTTGTCGTTCTTGTAGAGAGGTCTCAGAAGCTTGAAATAAGTTTTCTGGTGCAGTTGTCGCGCAACCAGTCATTGCTAAAGTACAAGCGACAAAGATATATTTCATTTTTTTCATTAGTTTGACCCTAGAACTTTGATGAATGATAGGCAAAGTCTCTTACCAAGTTTTGTTCATCAAATTTTATTATTATAGTAAGTGTTCTCTGTGAGGTAGATGACGCCCCTGAACTAGATTGACCACCAGCTAGAACAGCAAATACCCAACCTGTACTTGATGACTGAACTCTATCTGTAGCTACTTTATCGTAAACCCAGACCTCTCTTCTTTGATCATCTGTAGAGACCATATTCGGTGACCCAAGTGCTTGTAATACATCTGCACCACTCATGCCTACTTTGATTTGTTTTTGAACAACGCCCACAGATATATTTGAATTGCTTTGAACTTGTCCAGCATGATGTGCTGCTGAAACACAGCCACCAAGTGATAAAGCGGCTATTAGAGTAAATATAGCTTTCATCTTATTTCCTTTTTAATAGAGTGATATGCACAGTATAAGTTAGGTGTGAAAACATGATATTTTCACACCTAACTTAGATAGACACAATGTAACGGTTTAGTTAACAAATGTAAATAAAAAACTATACAATACAAGGCTTTTGTTCTTTATTTACATTCATACTTTTATATGATTTAAGAAAATAAACTTAAATAAATCTTTTATTTATTTTGATATTAACGTGAATAGTAGACTTACCTATAATGGCAAAGGGAGTGCCAACTAAGTATTCAATATTATTGGTGATACAAGTGTCGCTATATTACAAACTCGAAAGCAGAACACTTGTTTCACTATTCAAAATGCCATCAATCTCTCTGACTTGACGCAGTACTTCATCAAATTCCCTTAAGCTTGTCGTGTGTATCTCTCCTACCAAATCCCATGCCCCATTGGTCGTATGTAGCTTAATCAATTGCGGTATACCTCGCAGCTTCCTAATTACTTGTGAAGTAGATTTTCCTGTTACTTCAATCATCATCATCGCTTTGACTGTTTCTTTATCTAGTGCCTCATGCACTCGAATCGTAAATCCTAAAATAGCACCGTTGTGAATCAGTCTATCCAATCTATTTTGGACAGTGGCACGAGAGACTTTAAGTTTTTTAGCCAGATTTGAGATGGTTGCTCGACCATCTTGTCGAAGTTCAGATATCAGTTCGCTATCTAAAGAGTCATAAGTGTAATACGCCATAAAAGTGCTTCCTTCATTGGATTTTGACATTCTGCTAAGTAATACCTAACAATGTGTCAAAAAAATGTCCATATTTAGTAAATTATTGACATTTTAACTGACAATTATAATTGGTAGCATATTAATTGTCGGTTAAATAAATAATATTCATGGAATGGAGCAAAATTAATGTCTAAATTTATCGTATCACAGAAGCAGGGTGTGCCATTTGTTAGCGTACAGGCGATGGCTGAAATCATTAGTAATTATGGTATAGAACAGACGATAAAAGAATTGGTAGATGCTTTAGAACAAGATTTTTCTCGTTGGGATAGTTTTGAAAAATCCAGTCGTTTTGCTTCTCATTCCAAAGACGGTGTCATAGAGTTGATGCCTGTCAGCGATGGTGAAATGTTTGCGTGCAAATATGTCAATGGCCATCCTATCAACACCAAGCGCGATTTGCAGACGGTAGCCGCTTTTGGCTTATTATCTGATGTCGATACCGGCTATCCCATTCTGCTGACAGAAATGTGTATTTTAACGGCCTTACGCACTGCGGCGACTTCTGCACTGGTTGCCAAACATTGTGCACCCAAAAACGCCCAGACTTTAGCGCTTATCGGTAATGGTGCTCAGGGTGAGTTCCAAGCAATGGGTATGAAGGCAGTCGTGGGTATCTCAAAAGTGCGTTTGTATGATGTCGACCCAGCCGCATCTGAAAAAGTAGCGCGCAATCTTGCCGATTCAGGCCTAGATATTACTATTTGCAAAACGGCAGAAGAGGCGGTTGAAGGTGCAGATATCATCACTACCTGTACCGCAGATAAGAAAAATGCCACCATTCTGCGTGATGATATGGTCAAAAAAGGTGTCTATATTAATGCCATCGGTGGTGACTGTCCTGGCAAAACGGAGCTGGATGCCAATATCTTGTTAAGAGCCGATCATGTGATTGTGGAGTTTGAACCACAAACCCGTATCGAAGGCGACATTCAACAGCTCTCTCAAGATTTCCCTGTGACAGAGTTTCACCGCATCGTAAATGGTGAAAAAACAGTACGCGCCAATGAAGATAACTTGGTTGTATTTGATGGTGTTGGTTTTGCCTCAGAAGACTTTACGGCTTTGGTATTTTTGCGTGATTTGATTAAAAAGCAAGACGCATATGAGCTGCTTGACTTGATTCCTCAGCAACAAGACCCTAAAAACCTCTATTCGGTAGTCAAAGCTCATAGCAAAGATCGTAGCCTAGAGACGGATGAAGCGATGGCCGCATCATAAGTCATTTGAATATGGAAAAATAGGTGTTCAATGCCAGATTTGGACTCAAATGATGAAAAAATTGTTTTATTTAATAGAGACAAAATAATGAATGATTTAATGAAAAACGTGCGAATAGTAGAAGTTTATTCAGATGTCGCAGGGCATAAAAAAGGCGCGTCACTAGGCATTGATGCATTGCGCGCGTCATCAAAAGAGATGAATGCAGACTACTATGAAAAGTTGCAACTTGATAGTATAAAAAATGAATATATACATGAAGAAGAGTCGTCATTTAAGCATGCAAAATACGCCGATGTGATTGAACCTGTTATTTCTAAATTGGCGCATAAAATCAAAGATATAAGAAATGAGAATCAGTTTCCGATTGTTATTGCAGGCGATCATTCTAGCTGCGCAGGCACGATGCATGGCCTAAAAATGGCGCATCCTGATGCTGAAATTGGCGTGGTTTATATAGATGCTCACGCTGATTTTCATTCACCATATACCAGTGGATCAGGAAATATGCATGGCATGCCTTTGGCGATGGCTTGTGCCATTGATAATTTGGAATGTCAGCGTAACGAGCTTTCTGAAAAAGAAAAAGAGTATTGGGAAAAGTTAAAGTTTATGGCATCAAGCGAGCCATCAATTAAGCCAGAAAACGTGGTGTTTTGTGCTGTTAGAGATTATCAAGAAGAAGAGATGGATCTAATCAGAAGACATAAAATCCCTTTATATAGCGTGGCTGAGATAACCCAAAAAGGCATCAGTTCTACCGTAGAGGAAATTTTCAAAAAACTAGAATACTGCGATCATATCTATGTGTCGTTTGATGTTGATAGTGTCGATCCTTTATATGTGCCAGGAACCGGTACGCCTGCAATGAATGGTCTGTCATACGAGCAAGCGATGCAACTTAATATAGAGTTAATTAAGAACAAGAAAGTGTGCTGCTGGGAGATGGCAGAGATAAATCCTTTGTACAACAACTCAAAAGATGACTCGACCAGAATATTTAAAATTTTAGAAAAAGTGACCCACACACTTTTGAGCAATTACTAGTACTGAATATTTAAAATGAGTAAAAGAATCTAGCCTAAAGGGGGTTGTTAAAACCTTCTTTAGGTTGGTTAAAAAGGGACTGCGAGTAAAAATAATATGGACATTATTAAAGCCAGCGCTGCAAGTCGAGATGTTAGCGGTATCAATATCAGACAATTTTTGAAGTTCTTTATCCCATCCATCATAGGTTTGATGCTTTTCGTATTTCCAATTCCTTATGTTGACGGTAAGTTTGTCACCTATGCAGAAGGATTTACCATTCCTATATCTGTATTGAAGGATTATATACAGGGTTATATCGGTAACCTTTTGCCGTTATTGGTTGTCACCTCAATCATGATTACCTTGTGTTGTACCTTATATACTAAAATCATGAAACCTGCATTTATTCTGAATAATGCGTTTCTAAATAATTTATTAAACGTTACAACGCCTTGGCTTGTTATTAGGATGCTTGGTGCGTTCTTCGTTGTCGTGACCTATTTTAAATTTGGGTTTGAGGCAATATATTCAGACAATATTGGCGGCTTAATATTATATGAGTTAATGCCTATACTTTTTATCGTATTTTTCTTGGCTGGATTGCTGCTACCGTTATTGCTTGATTTTGGCTTATTAGAATTTTTCGGGGTTCTACTAAGTAAAGTGATGAGACCTTTATTTGGCTTACCAGGTAGGTCATCTGTAGATTGTTTAACGTCATGGTTGGGCGATGGCACTATCGGTGTGTTATTAACCGATAAACAATTGGAAGGTGGGTTCTATACCAAAAAAGAAGCGGCAATTATTGCTACAAGCTTTTCAGCAGTGTCGATTACATTCTGTTTGGTTGTCATCTCTCAGGTTAAGCTCGAGAGCTACTTTATCAATATGATTGGCGTCGTTGCTCTATGCGGCATTGTTTGTGCGCTAATAGTCCCAAGGTTATTGCCTTTATCTAGAATTGAAGATACCTATACTATCGAAAACAGTGATAGAGATCATGAAACCATTCCCGAAGGGAAAACATTATTTACCCACAGTTTACATAAAGCCGTCCAAAAAGCAGATAAGAGTCCAAGCTTTCTTACTTTCTTAAGAGATGGTCTAAAAAATATTTTGGATATGTGGATTGGGATACTGCCTGTCGTTATGGCAATTGGCACTATGGGTCTAATCGTTGCAGAAGAAACACCTGTATTTGATTATCTAGGTATGCCGTTTATTCCATTCTTAGAGTTACTGAACATACCTTTTGCCGCAGAAATGTCAAAAACGATCATGGTAGGTTTCGCCGATATGTTCTTACCGGCTATTATCGGTTCTTCAATAGAGTCAGAGTTAACGCGATTTGTCATCGCTTGCTTGTCAGTGTCTCAATTGATTTATATGTCAGAAGTCGGCGGATTGATTTTAGGGACAAAAATTCCAGTAAGCTTTTTCCAGTTATTAGTCATTTTTCTATTGAGAACCATTATCTCATTACCAATCATTGCGGTGTGTGCTCATATGATTTTCTAAATAGACCTTATTAAAAATTAGCTACACTACGTCTGAACAAAGAATCAGTCGCAAAAAACCACCTTGATAGGTGGTTTTTTGCTATCAGTATCAAGCCATAGTTTAATTCACATAATTTCAATACAAGGAGACCGAGTTCAAGCGATACATTATTTCTTGCAACCATACAAAAATAGATATACGATTCATATACGTTTCGTATATTAAGGTGTTTTTATGGGTATTGTGAAAATTGATGATGAACTGCATGAAGATATTCGTAAAGCAAGTGCCGTCATGGTGCGCTCCATCAACGCTCAAGCTGAATATTGGATGAAGATAGGCATGCTCGCTGAAGCCAACCCCAATATGTCTTACAACCAAATTATCAATGAGCAAATGAGACAAGCTGATGTCAATGTAAGGAACCTTATAGATGGATAAGGTCATACTTAAAAGCGCAGCGGAATTGGAAATCATGCGCGAGTCTGGGCGACTTCTAGCCTCTGTCTTTGATTATCTTGATGAGCAAATTACAGTTGGTACTTCTACGATGGACATTAATAACCTTGCTGAGCACTATATTGTCGATCAGCTAGGTGCACGCCCAGCCAGTAAAGGTCAGTATGGTTATCAATATGCATTGAATACCTCAGTGAATAACGTGGTCTGTCATGGTATTCCTTTAGAGCAGCAAATACTCAAATCAGGTGATATTGTGAATGTAGATATTACCTTAGAACAAGGTGGTTTTATCGCTGATTCTAGCAAAATGTATCTGATAGGTGAGGTGGCACCACTTGCAAAACGCTTGGTTGATCAGACCTATGAAGCCATGTGGGAAGGAATACGAGTGGTGAAACCTGGAGCAACGCTGGGTGATGTTGGTCATGCCATCCAAAGTTACGCTGAGAAGCAAGGCTATTCAGTAGTGCGAGAGTATTGCGGTCACGGTATTGGACGCGAAATGCATGAGGGACCGCAAGTGCTACATTACGGACATCAAGGAAAAGGTCTAGTCCTACAAGAAGGTATGACATTTACCATTGAACCAATGGTCAATCAAGGTAAAGCCAAAGTTAAAGTCAAAAGAGATGGCTGGACCGTAATCACCAATGATAAAAAGCTATCTGCTCAGTGGGAGCATACCATTGCGGTTACTTCTGACGGCTATGAAGTTCTTACTTTGCGAAGAGATGAGCTTATTTAAACGATTTGATATTTGAACGTCGATTCGGTAAGGCGCTTTTATAATTCAGAAGGGCCTTTTTTTAGGATGTCATGTGACCGTTTTTTAGCCAGTTATGGCTGAGAAGAAAGTGACTAACATCAAGGGCAAAAGCCTCTGCTACGTTAGCAATCAGTAGCAAAGGACTATTTTATATATAAAGATATCTAGAGAACTGCTTTGGTCGCGCCAGCCGCCCGTTCGATTAATAAATCCACAGGAGCATCAGGAGTTAATGTACCAAAGGCCAGCCCATGCTCATTCCCAATCCTAGAACGACAGAATGCCTGAGCGATCTCCGTATGTTCAGTCTGTAGTAGTATCGAAGCCTGTAGCATCAGTGCTAGGCGCTCAATAACATAGCGACTACGGAACTCCAAGGTTTGCGTATCCTCAAATCGCTCTATCAGTAGGTGTAATTCTGCATCATAATCAGCATTTTTCCCTGCTGCCTGCTGCATTTCCTTAAATAAAGCTCGCTGAGTTTCTGGCTCCTTTTTTAATGCACGTAGCACATCTAAACACTGCACGTTGCCGCTGCCTTCCCATATTGAGTTTAGCGGCGCTTGCCTGTACAGACGTGGCATAATAGTCTCTTCGACATAGCCATTACCGCCCAAACACTCTTGTGCCTCATTGATAAGAACGGGAGCGCGTTTGCATATCCAATACTTCCCAATCGCAGTAGCAATACGAGCGAGCGCGGCTTCATGAGGATCTGTTTCTATCCTATCAACAGCGCGCGCAATCCTCATTGTTAGGGCCAAAGCCGCTTCGGACTCTAATGCTAAGTCTGCCAACACATTACGCATAATAGGTTGGTTGACTAATAATTTACCGAAGGCTCCGCGCTGACTGGTGTGATGAATCGCTTGAACGATCGCTTGGCGCATTTGAGCTGAGGAGCCAATCATACAGTCAAGTCGGGTTAGCGCGACCATTTCGATAATGGTAGGAATACCGCGACCTTCAGTGCCTACTAGTTCACCGAATGCGCCTTGAAACTCTACCTCGGAGGAAGCGTTTGCCCAATCTCCTAATTTGTCTTTTAAGCGTTGAACTTGTACGGCATTACGTGTCCCATCAGGCCGAAAGCGTGGTACTAAAAAGCAACTAGGACCACTATCAGATTGAGCCAAGACGAGATGAGCATCACACATTGGCGCTGAGAAAAACCATTTATGTCCAATGATTTCATAAGAGCCATCTTCTTGTCGTGTGGCTCGAGTCGTATTGCGGCGTAAGTCTGACCCACCTTGTTTTTCTGTCATGCCCATGCCCATCGTACAGCCTAGTTTTTCTTCCATGGGCAAGCTGCGCGGATCATAGTGTTCGGATAATAGCTTTGGCAGCCATTTTTCAGCCAGCGCTGGCGAATGACGTAGGGCAGGGATAGCGGCATAACTCATAGACATAGGACAACCAAACCCAGCTTCAGGCTGTGAGCCTAGATACATGACTGCCGCTCGAGCCACGTGAGCACTATCACGCTCTTCATTGCACCAAGCAAAATTGCTCATGCCATATTTCATCCCTGCACGCATCAAATCATGGTAAGCCGGATGAAACTCTACTTCATCTACGCGCCGACCATAGCTATCAAAGTTGCGCAATTTAGGTTTGTTTTCATTGGCTAAGAATCCGCTGGTGATCAGCTCTCCACCAGTCAGTGCGCCAAACTCTTTCAAGTGGCTTTCTGCCCAAGCAGCACCCTCTCGTGCGACAGCTTCTTTAAGCGCTGTATCTGTTTCCCATGCATTATAATTGGCTAAGGCAAAAGGTTGATTTTGCACCTCATGGGTCTTAAATTGATTTACAATTGACATGATGGTTATCTTCCCTGATTTTGAATATTATTTGCTAAGTTTCAGTAATTTCGATGATTAGTATTACATATAAAAAATAATTACGTCAATAGGTGTAATATGAACAAACCAACGCCTCGTTTATTGCTTTTACGCTTACTTATGGTGGCAGAGGCAACCACACTTAGTGCTTCCGAAGCGGTGCTGGCAGGCTCTATCTTTGGTATGACAGAAAATAGTATACGTGTGACGTTGGCTCGTTTGATCCAAGCGGATCTTGCTGAGTCGATTGGTCCTGCCACCTACAAACTCGGACCGAAAGCTCAAAAATTGGGCGCCGATGTGGCCTTATGGCAAACAGCAGATAAAAGAACGATAAAATCCGATGGTTCATGGATAGCGGTAGCTACTGGTGGGTTACCTCGCAGTGATCGTAAAGTGCTGCGTGCCCGTGCTCGCGCTTTATCATTATTGGGGTTTCGTGAACTTGATAAGGGGCTTTATCTGCGCCCCAATAATTTACTAGGCGGTGTTGATGTCGTCCGTCAGCGTCTATTGGACTTGGGCTTAGAAGAGGAAGCTGCAGTTTTTAAAGCCAATGAATTTGATGAGGTTAGGCAGAAAAAAGCACGAGCGCTTTGGTCAGACATGCATCTTGAAAAGCATTATAAGGAAAAGTCGCAGCAGCTCACCGACTGGCTAAGTGATTTGGACGAATTGCCCTCCCATGTAGCGCTTCGAGAAATATTCATGCTTGGAGATGCAGGTATCCGCAGTGTTGTTTTTGACCCCTTACTTCCTGCTCCCTTAGTAGATGAAGAAGCACGGCAAAAGTATTTTGAGACGGTGCGGCGTATTAATGAGGAGGGTAGGCGTTTATGGTTTGCCTTTTTCGAAGAGGCTAAATCGTTAGAATCCGTTTAACCAAGTCATTAGAATGCGCTTAAACAGAATAAAGTGAAATTGCGGTACAGTAATTATCAGACAGCAGAGGTGCTATCTATAGCGATGAATAAGTATTAATTATTTGCATCTATTCAGATAGTATTTAATGTGAGCCATATGGAGAATTTTCATGACAAGAATGATCAGCAAGCGCATTTAATATGCCACATGACTTCGCTGGTGCGCTACTGACGCATTTCTGCCGCAAAACACTTAAGTGTTTTTTTAACTGTTTTAGCTCTTCTATACGTGTTTCTACAGCGCGAATATGTTCATCCAACAAGGTATCGACATCAGCGCAGTCTCTGCTAGGCTCTTCCCAGTACTTAAGTAAAGTCCGTACTTCATCCAACGTCATATCTAGTGTACGACAGTGCAGAACGAATTGTAGACGCTCGATATGACTTTCGCGATATAAGCGATAATTCCCCTCACTACGGGAAGGTTCTGGTAATAGCTTTTCTTTTTCATAATAGCGAATGGTCTCTACTGTAGCGCCTGTACGCTTAGCAAGCTCTCCAATTTTTATTAGCATGGTTCTCTCAAAGTTAAATCAAAGCCATTTCAAAACTGAAAACATTAAAGTAACTATAAGGTTTAGCTCTAAGTAAATCAAGTTTATACAATTGCATATAAACGGCCTTGACTCTGAAGCCACTAGAGGGTTCACAATAGCGTTATCAAATGAATTCTTATAATGAGGCAGTTTATTATGCAATATCGTATTGAAGGTATGGACTGTGCCAGTTGCGTCAGAAAGATTGAAGCTGCATTAGAACGTATGCCTGGTGTCTCTGACATACAGCTTAATTTTGCGACTGAAAAGTTAGAGCTATCGCTTGCCCCTGATTCAGATACTCAGTGCAGCGATATTGAAAAGACCATCAAGCGTCTGGGTTTTGGCATATCTGCCACTACTGATCAAGCAAACGCAGCAGACAGCATTAGTGATAATCTATTAGATACGCAGCAACAGCATTGGTGGCAAACCAGAAAAGGTAAGCAAGTGGTTGGTCTCGGTATCTTGATGAGCGTCGCCTACGCGTTGGCATTACTTTTTCCTGGTTATGGCATGTGGGCATTTGCTATTGCCGTCGTTGTGGGTGTTTTCCCTTTTGCCCGAAAGTCTATAACCTTGGCAATGACAGGCACCCCGTTTTCTATTGAAATGCTGATGTCTATCGCGGCAATTGGTGCACTTATTATTGGTGAAGCTGAAGAGGCGGCGGCGGTTGTCTTTTTGTTCTCTGTCGGTGAATTGTTAGAAGGTGTGGCAGCAGATCGTGCCCGTGCTGGTATCAGGGCATTGGCATCATTAGTGCCAAAGACTGCGATTTTACTTGATGCACAAGGCGGACAACGTGACGTTCCGGCAGCTTCGTTGCAGGTCGATGATCTGGTATTGGTACGTCCTGGCGATAAAGTATCCGCTGATGGTGTCATTGTTCAAGGTAGCTCTAGTCTTGATGACTCACCTGTTACTGGCGAATCAATTCCCGTTGCCAAGGCGATAGGTGATGCGGTATTTGCAGGATCAATCAATATGCAAGGAGCGCTGCAAATCCGTGTAGAAAAGACAGCTGCTGACAACACCATTGCACGCATTATCAATTTGGTAGAGCAAGCGCAAACCTCTAAAGCCCCTACGGCTCGTTTCATTGAAAAATTTAGTCGTTATTACACCCCAGCGGTGATGGCTATCGCTGCACTGGTTATTATTGTTCTGCCGCTAACGATGGGAGGTGAATGGTCGACTTGGTTATATCGTGGTTTTGCACTATTGCTAATCGCCTGTCCTTGCGCACTCGTCCTATCTACTCCGGCCGCCATTGCATCAGGGTTGGCTGTTGGTACACGCCGCGGCTTACTTATCAAAGGCGGCAGTGCTTTAGAAACCATGGGTCGCGTAAATGTCGTGGCTTTTGATAAGACAGGTACGTTGACTAAAGGCAAGCCACAGGTGACCGATGTTATTGCCTTTACACAGAAGCAATCAGTACACGAATATCCAGGATCTGAAGGTCATAATGAGATACTAGCGCTGTTTGCCAGCGTTGAGTCCGCTTCTAGTCATCCACTGGCAAAAGCGATTATTGATCATACCAAAGCCGCTAATATCTCTATACCGATAGCTTCAAATGCCTATGCTACTGCGGGAAAAGCAGTACATGCAACGGTAGCCGGGCGCCCTTTAGCCATTGGATCACCGGTTTATGCTGCCACTGAAACATCGATATCACTAGAACAAGATGCAAAAATTGAAGCACTACAAAACGAGGGTAAGACGGTCTCAGTTTTGTTCGATGAGCAGAGCTGCGAAGTGCTTGGGTTGGTTGCGCTACGAGACGAATTGCGAGAGGATGCTCAGGCAGGAGTGGCACAGCTCAAAGCGATGGGTGTGCGCTCTGTGATGCTGACAGGTGATAACCATCTGACGGCACAGGCTCTTGCTAGTCATTTAAATATAGAATGGAAAGCTGAGCTATTGCCCGAAGATAAGCTACGTTTGCTCAATGAGATGAAGGATAATAGCAAGATAGCAATGATTGGTGATGGTATTAATGATGCGCCAGCATTAGCAACCGCAGATGTGGGCATTGCCATGGGTGGCGGCACGGATGTCGCTATCGAAACGGCCGATATCGCATTATTAAAAAGTCGTGTTACAGACGTTGCTTATCTCATTGCCTTATCGCGCGCAACCATGTCCAATATTCATCAAAATGTGATGTTTGCGCTTGGTCTAAAATTCATATTTCTAATCACTACTTTACTAGGTATTACCGGACTATGGATTGCTGTGATAGCGGACACTGGTGCAACGGTACTAGTAACTCTCAATGCTTTACGCTTGTTAAGGTTTAAAGGAGCTCAACCACTAACAACTTTGTCCAATGCAAAGTAAGTATGAAGTTATTGTTAAAGTCGCGGTTTGATTCTCTATTCTAATGACTAAGAGTGGCATCGTTAAGATTTTGGTTTAAAAGGTTTTGAGAATTGTAGGATCAAAAAACCAACTATTGATAAGATGATAGCAATCTCATAGCGACTATACGCCACCGATATCCCAATGGCGGCTGTATTCCACAATCCAGCCGCAGTAGCAGTACCCTTTGCGCCACTTTCATTTTTAAAGATAGCGCCACCGCCAATAAAACCCATTCCAGTGATTATGCCATACATAATTCTAGCCTCAGCATCGGCGTCTTGATAAATGTCCATGCCCACTAGCATAAAAGCACATGAAGCAATCGTGACTAAAGGAAAAGTCCTCAAACCTGCACCATTATCTTCAAGTTCACGGTTAAGCGCGATTGGTAGTGACAATATGAAAGCAATACCTAATTGAAAGGCATGATACACCAGAACATTTAGACTAAAATCGAAGTTAAACATAGTAATAACTCAAAAGGTATTTGGGGCATGGTTTACTTTAAAAAATATAAGTATAAATAAAGAATAACAGAAATTAGTAAGTTGTAGTGTCTAAGATTTAATTGATAAAATTTGTGAGGCACTAGATCTTAGGGCAGGGGATATTTTTGAATATGTAGAAGAGATAAAAGCAAAGAACAACGAGAAATAAGTATTAATTATAGGTTCAGGGTATAGGTCAAAAAGAGGGTTTTAATTTTAATGGTTTTTAAGGGTCGGTCACCATTTGGTCATTGTCGCTTTTTCAAATGATTTAAAGCTGATTAAATAATCATGACTATGAGTCGATGCAAGCAAGAATTTTCCCCTACAGCCCATATGTCACGGACAAAAAAAGCCCCAATCTTAAGATTGGGGCTTTTCGAATCTGGTAGGCGTAATCGGATTCGAACCAACGACCTCTACCATGTCAAGGTAGCTCGACCAAAGTACATATTATGATAATATCTTACATATATTGATATTTATAGCCTGTAGGTATTATATGATCGAATAATCGCGATGTAAATTATAATATAATAAAATTTAACTCGTATTTGGGCACTGTATTTCTATAGTGTTTTTACCTCTACTCAAACTCTTCTTAGGATAGGAAACTATGTGTGTTCGTTGAGAATCTATTCTTATTACGTCTACTATTGTCGTTTTTGAACTTATACATATTGTTTCTATTGCTTATTCTCTGCATGATATAAGGAGATTAATGTTCTAATCTCTGCATATCTCTGGGGAACATACGAAGCGTATTACTTATATTGATTAGCATTCAAATTGAACTGAATGGCAATGGTCGGACAAAAGCTATCGTTGCCATTTATCAGTCGTGTGCGGATATTACAAAGAAGTTTACTAGGAAAGCTGCTAACACTAGGATTCGATCTGAAAGTTGAGGCACAGTTAGATGCGGTGACCTTAGAGATTATTAAAAATTCTGAGATAGAAGGTGAGACGCTAAATGGTGAACAAATGCGCTCCTTAGTTGCGCGGTATTTAGGGTTAGATAGTGCCAGCATGCCAACCACTACTCGTGAAATTGATGCGGTGGTAGAGATGATACTAAGTGCCACCTATTATTACCAACAGCCTGTTGTAAGATGATTTACTTGGATGGCATCGAGCATTATTTCCAGATGGATATAGTGGTCTCTATCGTATTCAAGCAGGTAGTATTCGTACGGCACTACGAGATATTAATGATTTAGTAGAAAAGGGTATGATACAAAAATCTGTAGCATCAGGGCGTAGTACAAGCTATGAGCTTGTTTGATAAAGGTAGCCCTTAATTACTTACTTTAATCGAGTTACAACATTAAAATTTTGGTTTAAAAGGTTTTGAGAACTGTAGGATTAAAAAACCAACTATTGATAATATAATAGCAATTTCGTAACGGCTATAAGCCACTGATATCCCAATTGCGGCTGTATTCCATAATCCAGCGGCTGTAGCCGTTCCTTTCGCGCCATTCTCATCTTTAAAGATTGCACCGCCGCCGATAAAACCCATACCAGTAATTATGCCGTACATAATTCTGGCTTCTGCATCAGACCCTTGATAAATATCCATCCCTACTAGCATAAAAGCACATGAAGCAATGGTAACTAAGGGAAAGGTTCTGAGACCAGCTCCATTATCTTCAAGCTCGCGATTGAGAGCAATAGGTAAAGACAGTATAAAGGCAATACTGAGTTGAAGAGAGTGATATATAAAAATCTTTAAACTAATATCAAAGTTAAACATAATGGCTACTCAAAATATATTTAAGGCTAGAGCTATTTTCAGGATAAAATATAGTGTACCTAAAAAATTGTATTTAATACAATATAATAAAATGTATATTTTTTTAAGAGAATTAATTAAATATAAATTAAAAATGATAGCTATATTTGTAGTAAAAATAAAATTGTTCACATTAATTAAGTATAATAATAAATTTGGTTAGAATATTAATAATATTATATAAACAAAAACACTCTTCATACAGAAAGTATTGGATAAAATGTATTATATTATTCTTATCGGTCAGGATAGCTATGGCTGATGCAAAGTCTCTAATAAAAGGATAATTGTAATGGATAATCCAAATACTAACGAGCAAAGTATGGATGCACAGTATAAAAACAACCAAAAAATGGAAGGTGAAGATATGAACAATCAAGACATTAATAATAGAGATATGAATAACCAAACTCTAAAAGGTGAGTGGAATCAGCTTAAAGGTACAGTAAAACAAAAATGGGCTGAGTTAACAGATGATGACCTAACTCACATCGAAGGTGATCGTGACAAACTAGTCGGCCGCGTCCAAGAACGTTATGGTCATTCAAGAGAAGATGCAGAGCGTGATGTAGATAATTGGCGTCGCGAAAACCAATATTAAATATTGCGTTAGTCTACTAACATGGTAGTTGATACTAAAACTACAAAGAGGTCATATAATGTTTATGTGGCCTCTTTTTTTATAAGAAAAATCATAAAAATACGGAGTTACTCTTATTCTAATCATGAAAGGAGGGTGTTATGTCAGATAGTTGTGTCAAATTATTGGCGGATAAGAATTTAACGATCGTTTTTATTGAAAGTGCAACCGCTGGCTACCTTGCCCATCGTTTTTCTGTCAGTCCTTATTCAGGCGATGTACTGATGGGAGGATTGGTATGTTATGACGCGGTGATTAAGAAGAATATGTTAAACATATCGAGTCAGCTGATTGACAAATATACGCCCGAATCCTTGGAAGTGACCCAAGAGCTCGTCAAACAGTCTCCAGAAAAGTTCGAGGCAGATTTACACGTGGCATGTACTGGGCTATTAAAGCCTGGAGGCTCTGAAACTGAAGAGAAGCCAGTTGGGACGTTTTTTTATTGCATTGGCTATAAGGATGAGGTGTATAGTTTTCGCAGCTTATGTAATGGGCCATCCCAGCAAAAATTACGGAGTATCTATAGTCTGGTTTGTAAAGGTATTATCGATGTAGTGAGCAAGCATTGACGATTAGTTCACAATCTTATTATTGAGGGCTTTTGCCCAGCCCACAGTATTATGATGACAACGTTCGCAGATTTTGTTTAGATCTGAGATATATTCGACTTGACCGCAATGCATACAAGCATAGGGATGCCCCTGTTTTATAAATTGGGCTGGCTGAAACTCTTTAGGGAAAATGGGTAAGCCGTATTGAGTCTCATCATCTGGAAACAATAATACGCTAAATTCCCCGTCGGTTTCTAATAGTCCCATATGTACTTGACCTAAATGACGTACGCCTTGTTTACGCATTTCAGTAAAAAACTCATCATGAGACATCCTGCCTTTTTCGATATCTTCTAACACAAGCAATCCGTTTTCGACAATGTAAGTAGGCTTGCCCTCTAGTAGTAGCTCAAATGCTTTATGTTTGGAGGCAAACCAAGTACATAGTCTATAAAGCAACAGCACGATACTCATGATAAGTGCGGCTTGAATCAGCGGTAAGTCTTCAGTGAACATAGGGTCACCAGCGATAGAGCCGAGTGATAAGATAATAGTTAGCTCAAAAATAGTTAGTTGCCGAACACCGCGCTTACCTGTCAACCGCAGTAATAAAATCACTAGACTGAACATGATAACAGTACGTATGACTATTTCTACGGCAAAGGACCACGTCGTATCGTAAATAAAGATACTGAACCAGTTCATCTTATTCTCCTATTATTATTTTTTCACCGCTTATATTTATAGTAGTCATAATTTTACAGCACTGCAGATTAGGTTGGATAAAATCAATTTCATAAATACTCATAGTTTTGATAGGTTGCAAAAATATAAGCTATTAAATATATATTACTAATAATAAATATAAAGAATAATTATGATGTAGTTATATAAATCCTCATTGGTTACTAATATTTTTTATAATTAAAAATAATATGTAATTATTATAGATAAGAAAGAAAATTAATAGTAATATTTTAATAGAGTATTCAAATTAATATCTTATATAATAATATTGGGACTGGTCTATTATGTTGATAAGCGCACTCGATTCAAACATAAAAAACTTGTGTGTTTTTTTACTTTTAGGTGTTTGCATCTTAATGTTGTTAGCGCCATTATTTTCATGGAAATACCAACCTTCTAAGTCACTGACTAAAAGATTATTAATAGCACTCTTTCTTATTCCATTTTTTTTATATTTTTTATTTGATATGTTTCATACAAATGATATTCAAAAAAATAATATTTTGCTCTTAAACTTTGACAAGTCTACGGAGAGTATCTTGCTTAGCGATAGTGACAATACAGAAATATCGAATGAGTATGCATTTGCCTCTGATCTCATACATGACGAGAATAGTAGCAAGAGAAAGATAATAGAAGAGAGAAGCAACAGTAATACCTATAGTGCAATACCTGTTACAGAAAGTGTAGATAAGCCTGATGAAAGTGAAAGAGATGTTTTTTAATTTCAGCTTTTAATAGCTTTGAACTATGATGGGTTTAATATGACCAGCTGACTTTTTCAAGGTTTGCTAAAAATGCACCAAAACCTTTTTTTGCTCGAGCTTGCAATCGACTACTGGTCAGTACACGGACGCGATTGCTCCAAGTAATCGCATAGCAATGTGCTTCGAACTTATTAACTAGATCTACATCTTCATGACAAGTCAAAGGTGCAAAGCCGCCAGTGGCTAAATAAGCGTCACTACTAAAACTCAAATTTGCCCCATGAATATGTCGATGCCCCATCTTGTCTTGATAATACGTAATATAAGCTTGTTGTGTTTGTGATGACAAATGCCCCCAGTTATTGATAGACACTACGCCGCAAATCATATCGGCCCTCTGCTGGTCAAGATGTTCCATTTGCTGCACTAACCAATCCATAGGCACTGTTGAGTCAGCATCGGTACAGACAAGCCATGTTGCCCCATGAGCAATTGCATAGCGGATGCCCATATCCCTGACTTGTCCCACGCACTGATAATAACAGCATAAGTAGTCGACCCCTGCCGCTTGGACAATTCTCAATGTGTCATCAGTACAGCTATCTAGTACCACCAGTACAGAAGCAGTGAAAGTTGAAGGTAACTGATCGATTGCAATCTGTACAGACGCCAGGCACTGGGCGATAGTCTCTGCTTCATTATGAGCAGGAATTACAATACTAATTTTCATAATATCTACCAATCCCGATATAATTTAAGATTATTTTTGGTTTTCTATATTAAGTTTTCTTGCATAGCAACTGACGTGGAAGAACGTTGCCAAATATCTAGTAAAAAGTCGCTATCTATCATTTGGCTCTGATGATTGAAAGCGTGATGATTTTCGTTATTGTTAATAAATGTTTGATGTAAACGCTGATGTACGCTTTCACCTGTCATTGCAAAACCATCAATAGCATAGCGCCAGTGGCAGCAAAGCAGAGTACCATTTAGGGCAAGATTGTGTAGTGCCCAGTTGATGACCACATCAATATCACTGGATGACAAATAGTATAAAATCTCACTAATAACGATCAAATCAAAGGGCGGTTGATTGATTGAAGTATTTTCTGATAGAGGTTTTCTCTGTTCCAATAACTCTTTTAAAGAAAATAGTTTATCGGGAACAATACCTTGTATGACTCTAGCATGAGGTAGTACCGCTAAACGCTCTTTAGCAAGTTTCACTGCTTGATGGTTGCCATCGATACTGATTAAATCCTGACAACGATGAGCCAATAACTCGCTTAGTACGCCATTACCGCAGCCCAATTCAATCGCACGTTCATAGTGTGGTTGGGGTAGTAGAGCCAAGCAAGTATTACGTTTTCGCTCTTCATACCAACGAGTTTGATATTGCCATGGGTCGGCATTGTCATTATATAATTCGTTAAAATATGAATCCGAATAGGCGCTGTATTGACTAGAATTAGCCAAGCTTTCTTTAGAGATATGGTTCATATATATAAACCTCCCAAGGTTGGGTGATTCGAGTAATCGTTTGCTTAGTTAGAATAGGCGAGTTGCCTGTACTTACATCTTCAGTGGTTTGGCTTTTAAAGCAGTGGATAGCTTTGATTTTTTTCTCTAATTGCTCAGGCGTTAAGTCCAACCTCACAGTATGTTGCCAAGGGATTCGACTGTCATCAGGCTTTGCCCAATGCCATGCCCATATCAGTACTTGATAGCAACGTAGGCGATGTTGCTTGGCAAATGAGGTGACTACTTGCCCTGTAGCTTCATGGTCAGGATGCCCATCATGTGTGAAAGTCGTGACTAAAATGTCATCAGGTTGGAGGATGGTCGCTAATTTCTGATAAAAGAGCGTTTGCTGCGCGAATACATTGCCATCTGTTAAGTTTAAAGAAAGTGCCATAACCTGATGGTTCACGCCCAATGTTTTTAGAGCTTCAACACTTTCTTTTGGACGGAGGGTGTTAAGCTGTTCTGGAGAATAAATCTTCGAGTCTGGATGACTTTGGGTACCATTAGTTACGTGGATGAGGACTATGGGATTGCCGTTATCTGCTAGTTGCTGCAATAATCCGCCACAGCCTAATATCTCATCATCAGGATGCGGTGCAAAGATACAGACGCGTTGATGGGAGTTGAAGCTTGTCTGAATATTTAATTGAGGCAGTTTTTGTAATCCTGCCCAGTTTTGCCATGTGTCTGAGCTAGTACCAGCACCTTCAATAATACGGTCTCCTACGATTGGATGGGGATATCGAAGCAGGGTAGTAGACTTAGCGTTATTATCTTTGAAGATAAGCTGTATGTTCCTATTTAATTCTATAGTTGCCATACGTTTGCCTGTCCATGAGTCGAATTACTGTGTAAAAGGTTGGTCAACTCACCAATTTTTTGTAAGTCGAAAGCACCATGACTTTGGCGAATAAACACGGGAAGATCTGCTGATAGTCTTGCAAAATGAGCATTACGGCAAAATGGTGCGGCTCCCAATGCTTGACCCACTATCTCTACTGTGTGGCGCGCGACTTTTTCAATTTGGGCTCTCAATTGACGTATAGCAAGCTCATGGCAAAATGACGGCTCTGTGTCTATCAGATCGGCGGCGTAATAGAGATATTGTTGAGTAATTGCCAATGCAGTACCAATTTCACCTAAATACATGGCCTTGTAGTCATTCGGTTTTTGCTGATAAGCAGTGGTCAAATAGCTTGCTAGGTAAGCTGATGCGCCATACCAACACGCAGCAACCCCTGCAGCCCCGTGCCAAAACCCCACACGATCTAGATAGGCATTCTCTTTTCCAACCAAACTCGCTGATACGCCACAAAACTTCACAGTAGCTGTATCTGTGGCTTGCATTCCTACTGCCTGCCATTCACTATTGTTAATTTCAATACCTGCCTGATGCATGTCTATAATCATTAGTTGTGATTGATTATTGCTATTGCGATAAGTAACAAGGGCGTAATCTACCATGCCAGCTCCTGAACACCATGCTTTGTGACCAATGGCCTTTCCTTGCTCATAACGTAGAGGGTCGGGATGGCCTTCTGCTGCCCAAACGGCCCATAAACCTTTGGCTACCTTGCCATACCCAATTTCATTCAAAATACTTAAAGCGTCTAAATGCGATTCAAACCATTTGACAATCGTTAGATCAATACTTGCAACATACGCCAAAACTTGCCAGCGTATTAAAGTATTTGAAAGCCCGCTATGCTCAGCCATACCGCTTGCGGGATGAGGGATATCTTTGCTATAAGACACTAATATATCTAAAATTTTATGGCGTAATGCAGCGGTAAGATTAAGCGTACTCATTGCTTGGGTGTCAGTAGCTATTATTTTATCGACAGCGACTTTAATATCTTTTAATAAATCGTTTTTTATATTTGTCGATCGCATCAGAGTCTCCTAGTTATACTTATGAGTCAGACATTTGAACATTGGCGGGCTCCATGCTACTTATTTGACTGCTGCTTTCATTGTATAAATCATCCAAAAAACTCTGCTGCCAAATCTGCAAATTGTCTTTCTGTAGTCCTTGCAATAATGACCGATAACGAGACTGACGCTCTTCCAACGGCATCTTGAGGGCCGTTTTTAAGCCCTCTATCATGCTTTGCGGCTGATGGGGATCTATGATGACGGCAGCCTGCATTTGTTCAGCGGCTCCAGCATAACGGGACAGTAATAAAACACCAGGATTATCAGGATTTTGGGCAGCGATATACTCTTTGGCCACCAGGTTCATACCGTCTTTAAGCGAGTTCACCCAACCGACGTTACTTTGCCAAAACATCGTCATCAATTTCTCATGGCTCAATGCGGTTTCGCTATAGTTAATGGCTTGCCAATTGCTATTCTCAGACAGATATTGCTGATTGATGTCATAGACCTCTTTTTTGACATCATCGTAAAGACTTTGATACGTCGGCAAATCTAAACGACTAGGGCAGGCGACTTGTAATAACTGCAGGTGATTTTGATACGATGGATTTTGCGCTAAAAAATCACGATATGCTGCAAGGCGTTTTAACAGCCCTTTTGAATAATCAATCCTATCAACTGCAATAATCTGTTGAAAAGTAAGGTTTTTACTTTTATAAAGTGGGGTGGAGTGCAAGGGGATAGCGGAAGATAAGTGTTTAACCTGCTGCTGAATTTGTGTCACATTGACGCCTATTGGATAAGCATCAACCATTAAAGCGTGCTGAGGTTTTAGCGCTAAATCGAGCGTCATTTTTGCTCTAGTATAGGTATAGGGCTGAGCAAAATTTCGCTTCATGTCTAACACATTTATCGGTGCGCTTGCTACAAGCTGGTCCTGTATAAAATGGTCTTTTAAGTAATACTGCAAGACATTCAAGCAATGAGTCCTGTCTTGCTGAGTCTGCGTACCCAACAAATCATAATGGGCCAAGTGATTAATGACCTCAGAACTTTGTTCAAGCGATTGCCAAAAACGTAATGAGGCAAATGGAATATGTAAGAAAAATCCGATACGATTGGTGATACCTAGCTGTCTACAATGATATGCCACGCTTAAAAAGTGATAATCATGAACCCAAATCACATCGTCAGGCTTAATGATTTTCTTTAATTGTTTGGCAAAAAGCTGGTTTACGTCTTGATAGCCTGCGTAATCTTGGGATTTTTGACTGATTAAGTCGATTCGTTCGTGCAATAGTGGCCATAAGACATTGTTAGCGAAACCACAGTAAAATTGATTATATTGCTCAGTGGTAAGAGCTGTGGTCATATAAGTAATACAAGTGCCTTCACCTGTCAAACTGGCTGGCTGGCTAGTAAATGAGCCAGTAGAACCGTTAGCATTATCACCGCTCTTTACGACTTTACCGTTCCAACCCATCCAAACCACTGAGTTCCCTATCAATACGTTTTGTAGAGCTACTGCCAGTCCGCCAGCCATCGGTTTGTTGTCGAGCACCTTAACCCGATTTGATAAGACAATTAAACGACTCATAAAATTGACCTCAACTTTTCCTTAATAGTGAGAATTGACTTTTATTACTCCAGATAGTGACCTATCACGTGTTTGGCAAAAACTTAGAAGGTTACGGAGTAAGTTTGTTACTTCCTTAATATCGTTGACATAATAATGAGCACAGGTCGACTCCCTTCCTACTTTAATGCCTAGCCCTTTTGGTGGTTGTTCTAAGCCTTCTACTATCTTTTTTGAATCTTGTATGGCTCTGAAACCGGCTTCATCAGTAATATCATCACCAATAAAAATTGCACAAGTATCATTGCTAGCTTTGTTCATTATTTTGCCTAGTAGGTATAGAATGGCAGTCCCTTTATTTACACCTTTTGGTACCGCTTCCCAAACATATTTTCCAGGTTTTAACACCCAATCAGGATAGGGTTTTAATACTTCCTTCATCAGGCGATAAGCCTCATCAGCCAAAACGGGATTCTTTCTGAAGTGTAAAGCGACGGAATAAGGTTTACTTTCTACGAAGAAGTCGTCATAGAGGGCACAAGAGCGGAGGATATCTTGCTTTATTTTATCTAGTTCTAAGGTATCAATAAAAAGCGTATTTACCTCATTCAGATCTTCGTCTTCGAATTTACTAAAACTACTATTTAATGCTATTTCTAGACCGTGAGTTGCTGCAATCGGTAACTCTATAGGTGCCAGTAAACTTCTAGCTTCAACAAGACTGCGACCCGTTACAATAGCGACTACAATGCCATGTTTTTGTAGTTCCCGTAATATACTTAAAGTTGAATATGGTACGATGCTATCTTTAGGGTTTAGTGTAAAATCTGAAAGCGTACCGTCTATATCTAAAAATAAATAGCAATTTTTCTGATGTTTTAGATAATCTACTAGTAAATTCGGTTGCATATATATAGGGTGACTTTCCATACTAAAAATAGTTCCTGAAGTAATACTTCCTTATATGTTTTTTAGCTTATAGATTCCAAACGCTTATAGATAAAAATTGATAATCAGTAAGTTTTTTAATAATATAGTCATAAAAAAAGCCAAACATTGTCAGCTTTTATAGTAAAATTACTAGACTTTTGTAATTAATTAAATTTATTACACAGTTTTATTTTTAATTTAAGGCTTATTTAAAATACTGTAATAAATTTTATTTTAATAGCCTGATATAACTATATTACTTAAAAAAGCTATTAAAATTTAACAAAAACATCTTAGTCGGCATATGTATTAATATTGGAATTCATTTAAAGTAATAGTTAAGTAGAAATTATTCAATACCATAATTAATGGTTTATCTTAACTTTATTAAGGATATTAAAATGAAGACAACAATCTCTAGCCATTCACTTCAAAGTAAACTATGGATGGCATTACTGGTCAGCGTTGTAGGACTTAGTGCTTGTAGTAATGAAGTGGAAGAGACGCCAGATAGTACGATGGACACGACTGAAGCTACTGCCGCTGAAGTAGGGACGGACTCTACTATGGGTGAAACAACCACGGATATGGACATGGCCGATACAAACAGTCCTATGGATCCAGCTGGTACAGCCACTACCGACACAATGATGGATAGTACCACTACCGATGAAATGATGGATGGCTCAGTCACTAGTGATACAACAATGGTAGACGAAGACAATACGAGTTTCAATCAAGACCCAGTAGAAAGTGCTCAATAAATCGTAGATGTCAGAGTAGAATCGACCTATATTTGGATTAAACTTAAAGTAGGGATAACAACTTCTCTTAAGCTCACAAAAACTAATAAGTTGTGTGCTGAATACTTAGCAATACCGACGGCTTTACTATAATGAGAAAAGTAATTTTCTTATTATAGTAAAGCTGTCTTTTTATTGAGAGTTAGGTTCAAATAGCTTTGATAATTGAAGAGCATGACTTACTCATTAACTTTTTATAGAGATATCAAAAAATTCTGATGAGTATTAAAAAGTCTATCCAATAAAAAGCGTAATATATCAGGGTAAGCTCAATCTTTTACAATGTGCTAAAAGAAACTATCAAACTCAACTATAGCTATAGGCTATTGATAGAAGAAAGCATAGCGACTAGTCTCATAGTTCAAAAGTCTGTTATAGATGGTTCCATTATATCAGTCTGTTTTAAGTAGTCTATTAATAGGTTTGAAGAGTGAGATAACTGGTTCCGTTGAGGTATACTGCGTTTATTATAGATGTGTTTGTCCGTATTATTGTTGGCTGGAAGGTGTCTAATCGTATGAACATCGATATGGTGATGGCAGCGTTAAATCAAGCCATTGCAGACAGAAACAACCCAAAAGACGTTATTCATCGTAGTGATAGAGGCGTTCAGTATTTATCTATTTGTTATACTGATAAGATGGCTGATTCTGGCGCTATTACCTTTGTTGGAACGCGGGTAATTCATATGATAATGCATAGTACGATTGGTTATGTATCACTTTTTGAGTTTGAAAAGCAATATTATGATAGTCTTAATGAGTCAGGCAAAGTTGCCTGACTCAAATAAAACGCTCTCCGATATAGTCGGGGCGGTTCAGATAGCCAACTGGTTTAATATTATTCCGGTATATATGGGGTTAAAAAACGCACTAAGGCAGTGATTATTAAGAGTATTAGAAGAAGGAGTTGATATTTTATAAATCGTTCTGGGATAAATAAACACAGCACAGATACTATAAAAATTCCTATAATTTCAATCAAATTAGATAGACTTTGAGAGCCAAATCCTAGCCCAGTTAATACGACCCACAAAAATGATGGTAAGAATACTAGGCTAAATTTTTTCAATGGTTTATTCATAGGTTAGGCTTATCTTCTATGTGGGCGCAATTTCTATTGCACCGGCAACGGCACAACCCTGATATACTTCGCCTGCGTAAGTTAATATTGCAGTAAGTTCATTTTGATAGCCATTGTCATCGATACAAAGGTTATTTTTTATATTCACAACAATAGGCTGTCCATTGATAGTACTCGCGTATTCGACACCTTCAGTATTGACAGAACCAGAACCCACCACGATAACTGTTGCTGTCGTTGGCTTTAAGAAATTCGCCTCTATACTTAGCTCATTTCCTTCAATCACTATTCGCCAAATTTTTTCTTTAGCGGTGTTTCCAAAAGCAGTAAATGCCGCTGACGCTACCGGCACTTCTATTGTAGGCTGCTTACTCAGATCCGTGGTGTCGGCACGATGGTTATTACAAGCCACTAGAGCTAAGCTGCTCGTTAAGCACATTGTCGTTAGAAGCAAAGAACGCATAATTTTTCCTTTAAATATAATAAGAGAACACCACTATTTAGCAGTGTTCTCTTTGTTTACGTGATGAAATTCAGGTTTTTACTACCATAGGTAGATTTACGGTAGAACTAGAAGTTAGGGTCGTTACAGGTGGCCTTATTCAGTAACTTACCAACGCACTCTCTATATTAGTAATACTAATATAACATATCTATAAAGGTTGACAGTGTGCAGTAAGATAAAATCGTTTTTTTTACTTTTTGAGTGTTTAAAATATGAAAAACTTAACTGCTGCTATTCTAATTGCGCTTCCTGTTCTAATGGTAAGTCCTACAGTAATGGCCGCATCTTCAGATGCAGTGGCTAAAACTGTTGATGTTCAATTTAAAAAAGGCGCTAGTTCAGCTAACTATTATGGGAAATTAAAGGGTAGTAAGTACGATTCCTATACATTTTATGCCAAAAAGAACCAAAAGCTTTCTGTTAAAACAATGGGAGGGAATGTAGATTCTTATTTATTCCATAAGAATTTAGCAGACTCTGTTAACGTAGGAGAGTACGCCTCTGAGCTGGATGACCAAGGTTATTACACGCTTCCATATTCAGGTAAATATGAATTACGTATTCTTCAGCCACGTTCTCAAGCTTCTAAAGGAAAAACACCTCCATATTGGCTAGAAGTATCTATTCTATAGGTATGTAAGCTTAATAATGGAGAGCATCCTATATTCTGTGTAACAGCTATGTGGCTTTCATCAATAATTACACAAAATGTAGGATGCTCTCACTTTTTCAAGAGGTATAGTCTTTAATTCTATTTTTTGCATTCAAAAACTATTTCTGTATCACCTAATAAAAATAGTGAATGTATGATATTACTATCAGGCGTTACGTCTACTTCATGTACCATTATGGTGATTGGTAATATACAACAATTGATATTAACATTCACAATACCGGAATAGGTGATTTCTATTAAATCTTTGCCTTGTCTTTGCTCGATCTTCAACGAAATCCTATCATTTTCTAAATCATAATAAATCGTCTGGATTATGCCTTTATTAAGCGTCTTCTCTCTATTATCTATTCCGTTTAAATCACTTGATAAAATCGGGCTTAACTCATCCCTATGTTTAAGTATCTTAGGAACTACTTCATGATAGTAGTACGTAAAATCCCAAGTATGCTCTCCATAAGAATTTACAAAGTGTTTGATGTATTTCATTATAACTATCCTTACATCTGACCCTACCGTTAATCTCGTAGGAAGTAACTTGGAAAATTTTCATCATATAGTTCGATGCCTGTATAGCGCACCGATCCTGAATTAATATAAAATAATGCGACTTTTAGGAATGTTAGGAGTCATAAAGCTCAATTTCACTCGGTAATGTTTGTTCAAAAAAAATAACAACTAGATCAACTCCTTCTCCAGCTATATAAACCACAAAATCCCTATCTGGATATGTTTTTTGTAAGTGAAGCTCCCAGTTGTCCTTGATTAAATTGGCTAAGTTTTCTATGGTAGAGTCTGAAGTATTTTCAGAAGTATTCAAAAATATATCTGCAATACTACACATATTTATTTGTGCTTGAGCAATGTGTAAATCTTTGCCTTGTAATAGCCATGAATCAAAACGTTGACATATAGACTGTTTTTTATTTTCATTTTTACAACGTATTACACAGCCTTTATATATAATTGTTCTAGGTGCTAGTACTGTAATAAAGAGCTCTATATCTTCCGGATAGATCTCCCAGCTAATATAGTCGGAAATATCATCTTCTGAATATTTTTTATCATTGTTTTTCTCATTATTATCCCATTTTTCATACCGCCAGTTAATTATGCGATTCATAACCTTCTCCACTTAACTTTCTATCTTTTATCAAGATAAGATAAGCTCTATCCTGAAACCTCAAACGATATTGGAAATTGATTTATAGTGCTTGTAACTGATATCAGGTAGTTAGAATGAGTACTCCATCGCTTAATCAGTACACTGTGAAGTACACTACAGTTATCACAACAACTCAAAACCGCGATATCATTAGCCTACAGCCAAAGGTTCAAGTCCTCACTAGGGAACCGTATCCTTTTCACTCTATAAAATCCATAAAACGCCAAAACCAGTAAGAAAAGAATGCTATAAATATAATATAACCCGCATTCACGTAGATGTTCATACCCTTTATAGCGTCTAAAGTCCCTTGATAGGTGATTACCTCCTTAATGCCAGCTTCGACATCTTCCACATTAAGACTTACCATCTGTCTAATTCCATTATGAAACCCTAGAAAATCTTTCTGTATATACCACCCTATCACGGCTTTTTTACCTTCAATCGGTTCTAAATATTTTTTGCCAAAACAAGAGGAGTCAGTATCAAAAGCTGAATAGCTGCACCCATATACTTCTTTACGGTTAAGATTACTGAGATCTAACAACATAAAAATGTGATTTCCCTCACCTACGTCCAAACTGCCTACAATACCTTCACTATAATTAAGCTCAGACTCTAAAGGGAAGTCTCTACCTTGCCAACTCAGTATTGCCCAAATTACTAGCGATATCCAAGTTAATAGCAGAATGACTATTTGAACTTTTCTAGTTAATGTTAATACTTTGAATTGCTTAAGTTGTCTTGTTAAGTGTCTCACTCAGTATCAAGCCCTTTTACCAAATCTGCCATTAAATTCTTATCCATCTGTCTGCTCAAAAATTCCAATAGATAGTTTCTCGTCTGTAATCAGCATCATATGCACAAAAAACCGTAGTAGCGGTGAGTATTGCCACCTATTCGTTTGATCTCTAGGATCTCGGCTAGCAATACCGATATGGAGAGCATTTTTCGAATCATTAGATTGCTGCTTAATATCTCGATAGTCAGTAGATGACATAGTTTTCATCAATAAATCTTCGTTGCTACTCACTAGCCAACGCTTCAAAGGTAGCAGTTTCCCAGCAATATCAATGAAACGCTGCAACTCCTTTTCATCCTCTGTTCTAAATGGTAGGTATGCTCTGCTAACAGATAGTTTTTCACGACATATCTCAATAAACCAAGTCCAATCAGTCTCTGATTTTTCTCGTAGACGGTAAGCATTACTTAACAAAAGCGATAGCAATCTTAAGTCACTTTGGTATTGAATGTTCAGTGGACTCAGTACAGGGGTATTTGAATCTGATAGCTTAACAAAGCGAGGTTTGCCGCGTTTGGTAGTGATGTCGATAATCTCGCTGGCACGTTCTATTAGAACCTTTGCATCGTGAATAGAAATATTTGCTAACTGGGCTGCCTTACTTAATGGCATCTCTTTATCATAAGTCTGTAACAGCAGCTGTACTCGGTTTAGACCATAACGACCAAACAATTCATCAGCGGCTGGCGTATTGGTATTCAAGAGAAGTTGCTTATCACAGCTTTCGACCGTAAACTTCGGTGACTTGCGTTTGCCTTCTATAATATTTTTAAATAAGAGTGTACGAATACTAGGTATGCTGACGCTACTATTACGAACAGTCGCATTATTTTCCTTAAGCTTTTTGTTCGTAAAACCTGTTACGTTATACAGCGTCCGCTCTGGCAATGTTATATCTGCTTTACTAAGCGTATAGGTCGCCATCAGTGTGGCAAAATGGTTGTAATACTCAAAGCTCCGCTCAGGCGATAAGTGGCCCATAATACCTGAGAGAGCATACCAGCGATCTTGTGCATTGATATGCTCTCCGAGTATGCCTTGTTTGATGCGGAGTACGTCGCTTTCGTCATAATCGGTAAGGGCTTCTACGAGATCTGAATGGCCTACTAGCACCAGAGATAGGTTACTCACTGCCGTATGCCTAAACCCATGAAAAGTATGGTCTGTAACATTATCATTTACCGATATGTCTTTTAAGATTCGTTTGAGTAACTTTAACGGAACATGGTCATCAATAGGGCGTTGCTCTGATGATAAGGTAAAGATAAATTTGCTTGAATTGCCGCCGATATTACTTTGCACAAAGTTAATAAAAAAACTCAGTTCATTAGGCTTTAATAGGGCAAATAAGGGAACGCGGCGAATACTACTTTGAGTCTTAGTTGGACGATAGCTATTGGGCCTGATCACCACTGAGGGTGTGGCTGCCTTTAGACCTTCGATGTCATTATACTTAAGTCCTAACAGCTCTTTTTTGCGCATCCCAGTACGATAGACTAAGATAAATAAAAGCGCGAACATCTCCCGCTCCAATATATCTACAGAACCCAGTATCTGCGTAATAATGGCTTGGTACACTTGCGGTGATATCAGCTCCGCACGTACACGCCGACCATTTTTGGCGTGTTGAAAGTTCACGGAGGGAAGGTTGTATTTGCTCTTAGCAAAATTGTGCATACTCTTTAATAAATTGGCAGAATATCCAATGTCAGTATTGTTTCGTACGACAGCTTTGTATTCTAAAATATCTTCATAGAGCTCTTCAAACTCTTCCTCTGACCAAATATCAAGCGGCTGCGCTGTTGTAAAATACAACCACTCATAGCCTATGGTTTTAATATATTTCAAAATAGTTACGTTGTTCGGTGGTGCTTCTCGGCTTAGCAAACTGAGTACCCAATCTAATAAAATCTTTTCACTTAAATCATCGTATTGCTTATAACGCTTTTGTACTCTTTCGATAAGGGTAGGCGGCTTTTTACTAGTTTTTTGCTTTTTCTGTTTTTCATCCATTTTGAAGTCTTTAGTGAGATTTACAATCAAATCAGACTTTCTAACCTCTATCTTTTTGGTGGAAATGTTAGTTTTTTCTTTTTGATTAGTAGAGTTTTTGCTGATAGACAGCGTTAAAATATGTTCTAGATCATAAGGTTCATTTGTATGCTGATATTTCTGATTCAAAAACCGATAAAAGTCCTGCGTACTCAGTCCTGCAGTGTTATGCATACCTCGCAGTACCCCAACTGAGGCATGATCAATATCAGCGTCATCGAGACCCTCCCAGTAATAACTGGCGTAACGTAAAAACCTTAGAAAGGGAAGCAAGTCAATATTTAAAGGCTTGATCAAATCAGACAAAACCATGGTCAAGTATTGTTTAATCTTATCTTCTGACAGCTTGGCAATGATATGTGTGGTCTCTGCTGGACTGCTGCTTTTATGGTAATTCATCAACCAACACTGACTGACCATATCTACAACGATTTGCTTGGTGTTATAAAGCTTGTCACTACCTTCTTCGCGCTCGTTACCAAAGCGCTTTTGCACAAAGCGCGGCGAGACCATTATCCTTTCTTTGATAAATGGCTGATACTCTTTGGCGAGCAATGAGGTAAGCCACCCTTGTAGCATTTGCACCTCATTGATACCGCCATATACAATTCCTGAGAATATCAGCCAGCCAATAATCTGATCTTGGCTATAATCGGCTGTTTGCTCCCAATTATGCTCTACTGCGCGAACAATTTTGACTAGCACCTTACCGTTTTTAACCCAGCTTTTATCAGTAATTAATGGGTTAAACTTTATAGGCTGTGGCGCGATTATCTTAGGATAGTGATGCTCAGCAAGCATATAGTGCTTATTTTGATAATCGATAAACTGACTAACGGTTTGCCATGCTTGTTTTAGTGTTTTGGTAGTTTTATAAGCTTGAGAAATTTTATTCTGAACAATCTCTTGAAACTTATCGAACCCTTCGCCCGATAAAGGCTTTAGCTTATTATTAAAATCACGCTGAAACTGACCTAGCATCTGGCTTTCTGGTAACCATAACTCATCAGCAAAACTTACAGGGTTCGGTATAGCTAAAAAGGTGCGACTATCTGGCCAAAGTACTTGTTCGTAGTGCCCGTAATATTTATTAAAAGATTGGACGAACCTAATGTTGCCAGGATGTATTTCAAGTAAGAGTTCCCACTGGGTCTGTAGATCTACTAATAGCTGTAATTCACGTTTTCTTGCAGGGTTACTATCGTTAAGTAGCGAAGGATATGGTACATAGCGCTTTTTTCTACCATCAAATTTTGCTAAGCCATCAATAATTTTTGGCAGATGGATATTATCTATTAGCATGTTCTACCCCTATATGTCTTCTCTGTATACGACTGAGTTTAGAATAGCTTTTAATTTCTATAATATTTAACCCTAAATACTCAGCCATCTGCTCAAATATAGGTGCAACACGCCTGATATCTGCTTTACTGCACGATGAGAAACGTCCCAATACTTCTTGTCGAGACTTTTCATGACCAATAATAGTGTTAATGAGTGGAAGCTGAACGCCACGTTTCTCAAGCTGCGTACGTACGAAGTGCCTTGTCCAATAAGGATTGGCATCAATAATATCTTTAGTCATATGATAGGCATCACCGCGCTTAATATCTTTTAAGTGATTTATACTTGCAGATAAGAGCTTTAATAGTGCTTCATCGTTACCTAAGCCAATATTCTTAATAGTTTCGCTGATTTTCTGGTTTGATGGATGTCTAGTTTCATAGTCACTCAAATAGTCTCTATATTCTATTAGAAGGCGTACAATAGTAGGGCATAATGGAATTAGCCGATCAGTTTGCACTTTTTTAACGGGTTTATCATTGATAACAAGCCAGCCCATATCGAGATCGATATCGCACATTTTTCCAAGACCATTATTTGGTCGCACGCCAGTTAAAAGGCAAAAGACAAACCATACAAAAAGACTGGTTCTATTAAAGTGCTCCTCATCGTTTGAACTTTGATCGGTCCAGTACTTCATCTCATTTAAGATGTCGCAAACTGTTCCAATCTTCAGCGCAAATGCTGAGCCCACCGTATATTTATGCCAAGGGGTGATATAAGTTAAGTCAAAGTCACTATGACTATTAAATACGCTCAATGCTGATTTATAGTGTGCAAGGAGTTCCTCACTGGTATGGCTGCTGTAGTACATTGCTGGAGCATGAGGCGCGGCCGTGCGGCAAATAATATCGGCGATATGTGCATGGCAATTTGGCGTATAGCGAGAGAGTACGACGTGTAAAGCCGTTTCTATTCGATTGACTGAAAGGTAAGATAGACCAAGGCTACCACGTAAGTCAGCGAGATAAGCTATAAAGTCCGCTTTCACAGGCAATTTGCAAGCAATCAGGTTATCAATTAGCCATAAGGGTAGTGGGATTTTGATGTCATCAGAGTGGTTTTCGTAATCTTGCTTTGTTAATGTCTGACTAATAGGGCGTTTAGTAATACTAAGGCTATGTTTGATATAAGCTCTTTTATCGTATATACCAAAAATACTAGGATGTCCGATATAACCTGATATGAGCAACGATTTAAATGGAAGACCAGTGAGCATTGAGAGTAATAGAATACCAGCGCAGACTTTATATGTTTCTGATTCTGGTAAAGACTTGGCGTCTTGGTGTAGTGCAGCAAACAGTGATTGGTAACCAACAAGAGGGAGCAGTCGTGTATTAGAATTGAGCGCAAGATTGCGCTGAGACATATAGTTTTGCTGCAGTGACAAATCAATATTTTGTAGTGGTATAGACTGTTGTATGAGAGGGTCAGGATAGTTGTCGTAGCTAATATAAGGTGCTTCATTGTGATCGACATACTCTTCGAAACTCGTTGTTAACCCTTCGTGAGTTTCGGTATGGGCGTCCAAAAACTGCAGATCTACAGCAGTAGTATTATGCTCGATATCATCCGGTGTACTGCTCCAGTTATTATCGCTATGTGTACTACCCCAGTTATGAGCCAACGTATTGGGACCAGCCAAATATATCGGAGTATCATTGGATAATTTTATAGGTTTGATACTGTTGTTTTTTGGTGGTTTTTTACGCTTAGGTTTTGCTGCCTGTAAATTATATGCGTGCTGGTAGGCAATCGTTATCTTATCTATTTGACCAAGCTTAGCCTTTGCTATAGATTCTTCGTTTTTTGCTTTGACTGAGTCACTAATAGGGTTGTTAGTTAATGCCTCAAATTCACCTTTTTTCTGCTCTAATAGATTATTGAGAATGGTAGATATGTACTCCACACTTATGGTCATCTGAGACAAGTCGGGTAGTTCACGCCAAATCCACGTTCGTCTTATAGAGCTTGAAAACTGAGCTTGTTTAAACTGCATTAATATATTATCAGTGTGCTTTTTTATACCATTCGGCATCAGCAGTACACTTGTGTGCATTGCTATAGCTAGCCAAATCAGGTTTCTTCTTAGAAAATCATGGGGGACTCTGTTTATAGGGTTCTGCATGAGAATGAGTAGCTGCATCATCAGCGGCTTTTGTGCCAGTGCTGATTTGCTAGTCTCCATATAGCGGCGAGCCACTGGTTGCTTCTGTAATATCTGTACGATACGCTCGAACAAATTTTGAACAGAGCCATCCGGATATACATAGCTATCATTTACTGCAATCACTATGGCAGATATGGCAGCTAAAACTTCTTCTGGATATGTAAATGTTTCATCATCGTTAAGTGTATTAACGATATCTGTCATTGCTTGAGTACTAAGCCATTCTAACTGTTCATCAATACTTTCAGTATTTTCCATCATAAAACACTCTTAGAAGGACGTCTATGATAGGTTTGCTCATTGATGTTTATGAGTTGACAAAACGTAGTGATGGGAAAGGTATTCTTGTTGAATAACTCTTGATTGATACTCGCAGTTAAAATCTCATTTAAGCAACTATAGATAAGTTTTATATCTAAGCTCTTTTTATACCGTGCGATGATGTCAACCAATTCATAAAAAGGTATGCCAAACACCAACTGATCTTCACTTATACTACCTATACTCACATCCTTTCTGGCTGTTTTCTGATCTATTTCAAACGGTTTTAAGAAGTGGAGTTCGAAATTATTGACCATCGACCATACTGTCTTTTCTTTAACAAATAATGTAGGTCTGAAGAAGACTCGGTTTTGCTCCATTTCTATATTATGGCTATCCATTGAAGGTCGAATATGATTAACGTAAATATCGAACAAACTAACGATATCTGGATGTATCGTCACTGTGTTTTTTTGAAGCTTAGCTATTGATATCCTATCCATATCTTCCTCAATTATTCAGTGTCTTGTAGATGAACTACTCTTTACATATATCCTTCAGATGACCTCCACTAATACTTTACGAGGACCAACTAATAATTGAAAGCCAATTTATGAGGTTTTAGGGCAAAGACTTAAACTAAGCGACAGTGAATGACGTCTTGCTGTATTTTTAAGCCTCTATAGACAAAATTGATGACAATTCTATTTATAGACCGAAAGTCTTAACGTTGAAGAATATAGAGGACGTTTATGATGAGATAAAAAAGCTAGGAGGTTTTATTTGATTTTTGTGATGCTATTTGCCAGCTATCAAGTGATAGTGCTTATTGATAGAGCTTTATCGGAAAAAGCAGTTGTAGCTAAGACGTATGGCAAACGTCCATAGCTACATAGACAGGAAATCGCATCTTTCTAAAAAGATCCGAATAGGGTACCGAGTATAATCACTAGGACAAGAGCAATTAAAGGAATGACCACAGCAGTCGCAAATATATCTTTATAAGACTCTCTATGAGTCAAACCACAAATAGTTAGCATTGTTATTATTGCCCCATTATGTGGTAATGAATCCAAACCGCCGGAAGCCAAAGAAGCAATACGATGCATTAATTCAGGGTCAATATTATATTGTTCTGCCAATTGCATATAGCTTGCACCCATGATTTCTAACGCTATACCCAAACCACCTGAAGCTGACCCAGTAATACCTGCTAAAACGTTAACCATAATGGCTTCTGATATGAGAGGGTTGCCAGGCGCAATTCCCATAAGAGACTGTTTGATAATAGCGAAACCTGCAAGAGTTGCAATCACGGAGCCATAGCCCACTTCTGAAGCTGTATTAAAAATAGGCAGTAAAGATCCGGTAGCACCTTTGTTTAAACTTTCTGCCACACTATCTATTCTTTTGAAACTCGAAGCAATAACAAACACACAAGCTAAAAACAACGATAAAATAATGGCCCATATACCAATAACTGAGCTCAAGGCTACGCCATCAAACTTTTCGTCAGCTAAGTAACTGTTGTTCCATAACGGTATTATAATTTTTGAAAAAGCATAGTTGCCTATTATCACAATGAGAATAGGCGATAATGCGAGCCAAAAATTGGGTATGTCGATACCTGAGTAAGGCTCTTTTTCATTTAACGTATGATTTCCATAACCTTCATTATTTGCACTTGCAATACGCGTTTGGCGATTCATCCACAACATACCTCCGCCTAGCATGACTATCGAGGCAATAATGCCTAAACCAGGAGCTGCAAATGCATCGGTCTCAAAATAAGGCATCGGTATGACATTATGAATGGCAGGTGAGCCTGGCAATGCCGTCATGGTTAAGGTTAGGGCACCGATGCAGATGGCTCCAGGTATCAGTCTTTTAGGTATGTTCGTCTGCTTAAATAAGGCGGCAGCAATGGGATATATTGCGAAAGTGACGACAAAGGCTGATACACCTCCATAAGTCAAGATTGAACATGCTAAGACGACGGCTAACAAAGCATGTTTGTCTCCCAGTTTATCCACGATGTTGCGTGCGATGCTATAGGCGTAACCAGAGTCTTCCATCAACTTGCCAAAAATCGCACCTAAGATAAATAGCGGGAAATATTTCACAGCAAAGCCACCAAGCCCCTGCATAAATACTTCAGTATAAATCCCCATGGTTTGACTGCTATCACCACTTAAAACAACAGCTAAGATAGCGAGTAGGGGCGCTAAAACTAATACGCTAACTCCCCTATAAGCAAAATATATTAAGAGTGACAAAGACAAAAAAATTGCAAAAATACTCATAGTTTAAATTCCCTTCCATGGAAAAATACGCTGTAAAATTATACTTTGTGAATAAGATAATGCTTCTGATAAACAGAATTTAGTCTGGTTATTACGTGATAAAAATTTCTAGGATCTTCTCAGTAGTTGATATTTAGACGGTGAAATATCGTCATGAATATCGAATAAATAAAAGCACCTTATGCCATAGCGTAAAGGATCACTGATATCTAATCATTTCGTAGATAGAGCATTAGGGTTAATGCCTAGCGTATTCACAGCGATATATACGACTCGAATTATTCTCGATATCAAGGCGTACTCATAGCATCAAACACACATAACTATGGCTTTATAGCTCAAGTTAATACTATTTGATCGGTACCTGAAGAGTTTTGGCTTATAAGAGTGAACTGACTGAATGGTTGTTCATAATAGCTATCCTTAGCATGAATGAAATACGATTAATACAACTGCTATAACAATGTGATGTGCAAACACTGAAAGGTTTGCCATTGTTTAAATGCAGTTATATATAAAACGATACATTATGTATCGAGTTAAAATCTAACAGAGATATAAACAAATATCAACTATTAAACCTTAGTAGTCATTAGATAGTCTCAGTGGTTTACTCTGAAAAATAAGACGGTACTATATTGAAGAGATTGTAGAGACAAATTCGGTAAACTAATGATGCAGTGATGAGTGTGCTATGAGTAAGAACAACCAAGGCGATAGCTTGGTACTTCCAATGCCGCTACTTTGATAAATTCTAATAACTAAAAGCCCATCATTTTAAGATATCGACTATATACCCTGCTATCATTACCTCACTATAACAACCAGCAATTTTCCAGCGCGTTAAGGAATAACCAATGCCCGACAGTACTGCTAGTCATATTACCCAAATCAATCAAGACGACATCAATAAAGCCGTCTGGAATGCCTGTGACACGTTTCGCGGGGTCATCAGCGCCGATACCTATAAAGACTTTATCTTAACCATGCTGTTCCTAAAGTATTTATCAGACGTCTATAGAGATGAATACAACAAGCTGGTCGAGCAGTTCGGCGACAACCCTGAGCTCATCCACGCCATGATGTCCAAGCAGCGTTTTGTATTGCCTGAAGGTGCAAGCTTTTGGGACTTGTATGAGCAGCGTCATCAACCCGGCAATGGTCAGCGCATCGATGAGGCGCTACACGCGATTGAAGAAGCCAACGGCACTAAGCTCAAAAACGTCTTCCAAGATATTAGTTTCAACACGGATAAACTCGGTCAAGAAAAGCAAAAGAACGAGCTACTCCGCCACTTATTAGAGGATTTTGGCAAAGACATCCTTAATCTAAGCGTTGAGCGTGTCGGTAGCCTCGATGTGATTGGTAATGCCTATGAGTTTTTAATCAAACACTTTGCTGCTAGTAGTGGGGCGACGGCTGGCGAATTCTATACGCCGCCCGAAGTGTCCAATTTGCTAGCGACTATCCTTGAGCCTGTGGAGGGTGATGAAATCTGTGACCCAGCCTGTGGTTCAGGCTCGCTACTCATTAAA
Organism: Psychrobacter sp. 1Y6; assembly: GCF_052258385.2. NCBI lineage: Bacteria > Pseudomonadati > Pseudomonadota > Gammaproteobacteria > Moraxellales > Moraxellaceae > Psychrobacter > Psychrobacter sp. 1Y6. The sequence goes on from NZ_JBQQEW020000001.1 coordinate 932,844, forward strand.
TGCGGGGCGATGGTACGCAAAAACTCAAACTCTAAGAAGTATGCGCTATACGGTCAAGAAGCCATTGGCTCGACATGGGCACTGGCCAAGATGAATATGTTCCTACACGGTGAGGACAACCACCGTATCGAGTGGGGCGATACCATCCGTAATCCGCTGCTACTCGATAAAGACGGCAAGCGCTTATTACAGTTCGATGTGGTGACGGCCAATCCGCCGTTTTCATTGGATAAATGGGGCCATGAGGATGCCAGTAGCGATCCCTATGGTCGCTTCCATCGCGGTGTCCCGCCCAAGACCAAGGGCGACTATGCCTTTATCAGTCATATGATCGAAACGCTCAAGCCTGCGACTGGCCGTATGGGTGTGGTCGTGCCGCATGGCGTGCTATTCCGTGCGTCAAGTGAAGGTAAAATCCGTCAGCAACTGATCGAAGAAAACCTGCTCGATACGGTGATTGGTTTACCTGAAAAGCTTTTCTTTGGTACGGGGATTCCAGCCGCTATTCTGCTATTTAAAAAGAACAAAACTGATGACACGGTACTGTTTATCGATGCCAGTAATGAGTTTAAATCCGGTAAAAATCAAAACCAACTGACTGAAGACAATATTGCTAAAATCATTGAGACGTATAAGGCGCGGGAAAGCGTGGATAAATACGCGTATTTAGCGAGCTTTGATGAGATAGTAGAAAACGACTTTAACCTAAATATCCCACGCTATGTCGATACCTTTAAAGAAGAGGCGGAGATTGATCTGGACGCGGTACGTACTGAGCGTCTTGAGCTAAAGTCTGAATTGTATAGTTTAGAGATTGAGATGGCAGGGTTTTTAAAGGAGTTGGGTTATGATGCCTAATGGTTGGGAGGTTAAAAAACTTCATGATATTTATAAAATAATTGACTCTTTGCATCAAACTCCTAAATTTAGTGACTCAGGCTTACCAATGGTAAGAGTTACTGATGTTAAAGGTGGATTATTAGATCTATCAAAAACAATAAAAGTCTCTAATGAAGTATTTGCAGAATATACGAAGAAATATCAACCTAAACAGCATGATATTGTTTTTAGTCGTGTTGGGAGCTATGGGGTTAGCGCTTATGCTGCGACAAATGAAAGATTTTGTTTAGGTCAAAACACGGTAATTGCAGAATCTAATGATAGTGCTGATTCAAAGTATATATTTAATGTATTAAAAGGTTCGTATATTAAGCGACAAATTGAAAGAACTGTCGATGGGTCATCACACAAAACAGTTAGCTTAAAAATAATTAGAAACTTGGATATACCTCTTCCACCTCTCCTAGAGCAACAAAAAATCGCCAAAATCCTATCCACTTGGGATAAAGCGATTGGCACGACTGAGCGTTTAATTGAGAACAGTACCCAGCAGAAAAAAGCCTTAATGCAGCAATTGTTGACGGGTAAAAAAAGGTTGCTCGATGAATCGGGGAAAAGGTTTGAGGGTGAGTGGGAAGAGTATAAACTCGGTGAAATAACTGACTTTATAAGAGATGGAACTCACGGAACGCATAAAAGATACGAAAGTGGCGTACCAATGCTTTCAGCTAAAAATATCACTAAGCAAAACACGGTTGATTTTGAAGACGCGCCATACATTAGCGAAGAAGATTATAATAAGATTCATGCTAGATATACGATTAAAAGTGGTGATATTCTACTAACAGTTGTTGGAACACTTGGACGTGTAGCTCTAGTACCAGAGGAGTTGGCTGAAAAATTTACGCTTCAAAGAAGTGTAGCTATTATCAGAGTTGCAAAAGGTATCTGTAACCAGTTTCTGATGCAATTATTTAGTAGTAGTGACTTCACTCATTTACTTCATAGAAAATCAAACTCTACTGCTCAAGCAGGAGTTTACTTAGGTGAGCTTGGTAAATTAAAAATTCTCCTACCAAGTTTTGAAGAACAACAAAAAATCGCTACCGTGTTAACCAATGCTGATAAAGAGATTGAGTTGCTCCAGCAGCAATTGGCTGATTTTCAGCAAGAGAAAAAGGCTTTGATGCAGGTGTTGTTGACGGGTAAGAAGCGGGTGGTGATAAACGATAGAACTTAAGCGTTATAGATACTACTAACCGCTTAATTTATTACTACATTATTAATGTCAAATATACTCTAGTAAAAAATGTGAGTTGTTGTTATTATCATTTATTAAACATAATTTGAGTAATACGACATGTCTTTTTTAAAAAATCTAGGGAAGGGTTTAGGAGAGGGCGCGGGTTTTGTGCTTGGCGGTAGCGTTAAAGCCGCAGGAAAATTCGTAAACAATGACTTTATTCAAGAAATTGGAGAGTCCGTTGATGGCTCAATGAGAAATACGGGAAATATCCTTGGCAATGTAGCTGATGGTATAGCTGAGGTAGGTATTGGCGCTTTTGACAGTGATAGTGCTCGATGTGACAAAGGCTTTTCAGACTTAGGAAAAACAACAAAAGCCGTGGGCAATCAACTATTAGTGGCTGCTGGTCAAATTGTAGGAGATACCATTGATACCGCAGATGGTTTGCTTGAGCGTGACTGGGATAAAGTGAAAACGTCAGGTAGAAGCTTAGCAAAAGTTGTGGCTGTCTCTACCATCGCCATTGGTGTAGTAGATGCAGTAGATGGCGTTGACACTTCTGGAGCAGAAAGCTTAGCAGCAGCGGACAGCTCTACAGTCGCCGACAGTACTCAAATTGAAAACTACAATGTACATGACGTTTCACCTCATGAAAGAGTCTTACCAAATGGAGATGTTATTTGGGTAGATGGTGACGGTGATACTAGCGTGGACAGAGATACAGGCTGGACTCAAACGAACCCAAATTATCGTGCTTGATAGAATGTTTCTTCTCTACTAGATCATCTATTCTATGTTCGGACTAAAGAAAAGGATTTTTTATGGGCGCGTTGATTGTGTTGGTCATTACTGGATCAGGTTTAGTCGTTGTGTTTTCTATTGGTTTACTAATTTTAAGAGCAATAGCAAGTCTCTTTAGATAAAAGCACTTTCAATAGAGGGTGATAGTGTTTTTAAAGACAGTTTCCTTATTAGCCCGCATGTAAAGCATACTCAATATAACCGCCACGCTTACTATCCTTCGGGCAACGCGTAACCTTGGCGGTTTTTTGTTGCCTTTTATCATTAAACTACTATCCAAAAAATCGAATCTAAAAAGGCGTCACTTAATGTTAAAACGAGCTTTAGTCCTATTTTCCATACTACCTTTAACGGCTATGGCTGCCCCTGTAGTAGAAGGTGTCTATGTCAGCGGCACCAATAAACGAGTACATCTAAGCAGTTTTGAATATGAGGGTGCTAAACACTACGAGCTGTTTCTTGCTAATATGATTGGCGACTCTAGCTTTGTTATCGCTAGTAAAGCTAAACCCATCCAAGACAATAGCACTGTTGTTTTTACGGTACCAGAGAGTGGTTATCTAGACTATCAGTCTAACTTAGGTTGCCAAGTTGAAGCGAGATTTTCACCCAATGAAATTCAGTTAAAAAATTTAAGCAACTGTATGTCTACTGAAAGGGCGTTTAACGGTTCTTACGTCTATTCGAAAAAATCTAGTATTGTTCCTAGAAAGTATCAAGGCGCTTGGGGTGAATGTCAGTATCCCAAATCAAATCGCGAGCAAGCATTCTTAAGTGAGAGTGAAGGCTCTTCAAATGGTACTCAGCGATTCAAAGTTATTAGAGTAGATCCTATATCTTCAAATGAGTTAAATGTCACAGGCGCTTTTTATTACGAAGCTGACCCAGTCATACACACAATAAATTATAAGTATTTGCCGGATAAAAGTGTACGTGTTAAAGCTGATTGGAATGACAACTCATCACTTTATAAAAAATGTCGTGACTAGCTTCACATTTCTTAGGCAATACTAATATACATATAGAATATAGTTGGTTTGTATATCTCACCTAAAAGGAAATTGGTAAATGGCTCAAGTTAATTTTGTGATGGTCAGAAGTCCTAAGCTTATTAAAAATAATCAGATTGGCTATGGTTGGGCGAGCGTTAATTTTTCTCAGTTTGAGACTGTCAAAGATTTAATTGACCAAGGATTTAAAGATATCGGTAGAGGGCGACAAACCAATCAAATAAAGCGCTATTTTAATCTTAAGCAAGGCGACTATGTAATTGTTCCTTTTTCTGGAGCAGTTGCTGTTGCGGAAATAGTTGGTGAGAAAAGTTATCAACCTGTTACCGAAGGCATTCAGTATGGGGAAAATAGAATATCTGTCAGATATCTAAAGCATAAGGATGGTTACTTTATCCCTAGAGGTAACTTATCAACTGCCCTGCAGAACAGACTTAAAATACGTATGACTGTTTGTGATTTGAATGAGTTTTCGGATGAGTTATATAAGCATATAGAATCGATTAAGAACGACAAGCTATATACATGGAACAACGAACAAGAACTTAAAATACAGCAAAATACTGAGAGGTTTAAAGTTGATCTACTATCTAGATTGCGCAGTAATAAAGATATAAACCTTCAGTCTGGTGGCATTGGTCTTGAACACCTTATTAAAGAAATTTTAGAAGCTAAAAACTACACTGCACGTATACCTGCGAAAAATGAGAAATCGGGCATACAAGATGTCGATGTCATTGCGACACGTTTTTCAGAATTCTCAGAAAAGAAGGAAGGCATTTTTATTCAAGTTAAGCACCATGATGGTACAACAGGGAATCATGGTATAAAGCAAGTTGCAGAGTATGAGGTCAATGAAGATGATTACTCCCAAATCGATAAAGTTCTGATTACCACTGCCGACTTTAAAAATAATGATTTTGCAGATTTGCACAATATTACTGTATTAGCAGGAGCTGATTTCGTCAACTGGATATACGATAATCTTAATCTGTTATCAGATGACAGTCTCTCATCACTCGGGATTTCGAGCTTGCCTACGCTGCTATGATGTAAATTCAGAATATGCATGAAATTCATTTCATGCATAGCTATTAATGCTTATAAATAACGAGCTACCGTATGGATACCAGCCCTAGCATCAATTTTGCCGAAGAATTCAGCTCAAAGATTCCTGCCTTAACCTTACTTACCACACTGGGCTATCAGTTTATTCCGCCTAGCCAATGCAGTGCCATGCGCTCAAAAGTGGTTTCAAATAAGGCTATTGACCAAGTTGTATTACTACCTATCATGCGTGCATTTTTAGCTAAGCAAAATTTTATGTTTGAGGGCAAGCTACATCCTTTATCAGACAGCGCCATTGATAAGGTCATGCATGAGCTGAATCCCGCCATGAACTTAGGCTTACAGGCAGCAAACGAGGCGCTATATAACGCCATGCTCTATGGCGTGACCGTGACTGAGTTTATTGAAGGTAAAAAAACCTCGCAGACTATCGCTCTGATAGATTGGAATAATATCGATAATAATAGCTTTCACGTTACCGAAGAGCTGGTAGTACTCAATAGTGAAGGTACGAGTAGTCGTAGACCTGATATCGTTTGCTTTGTGAATGGTCTACCGCTGGCAGTGATCGAAGCCAAACGCCCTGATTCGAGTAGAGAGTGGCAATCGACCAATGCTCAAGCCGTCTCCCAGCACATCCGTAACCAAGGTCAAAAAGAAATCCCGCATCTATTTGCCTATAGCCAACTACTACTGGCGGTCAATGGTAATGACGGTCTGTATGCTACCTGCGGTACGCCTGAGAAGTTTTGGGCAAAATGGGTCGAGGAAGAAATTTCTGAGCCTGAGTTTCATCGTTTAAAGAACCAAGCACTCAGTCCTAAGCAAGTTGAGAACTTGTTTGGTGATCGTCCTACCTCTATTAAAGAGGAATATAAATCATTAATTGCAGGCGGTGATCTAGCCGTCACTGACCAAGACCGCTTAATCATCAGTCTTTTGCAGCCTGAGCGTCTGCTTGAGATGACGCGCATGTTTACCTTGTTTGATAAAAAGGCTGGCAAAATTGTTGCCCGCTATCAGCAAGTCTTTGGCATCAAAGCCTTGATTGAACGTATCAGCACCTTTGACGAGAAGGGCAGTCGTGAGGGCGGTGTCATTTGGCATACCACAGGTAGTGGTAAATCTTTCACGATGGTGTTTTTCTCTAAGGCGCTTATTTGGTTAGAAGAACTCGCCAAGTGCCGTGTCATTGTGGTCACCGACCGTGTTGATCTTGAAACTCAGCTTAGTAAAACCTTTGCTTCTGGTGGTGTGCTTAGTGATCGGGACAAAACAGATGCGATGGCAACCTCTGGTCGCCGTCTAGCGCAGCAGATTGGGCAGGGTAATGAGCGTGTTATCTTCTCTATTATTAATAAGTTTGGCTCAGCCGTTAAATATGATGAATGTTATAACGACAGCCCAAATATCATCGTTATGGTCGATGAAGGTCACCGTAGCCAAAACGGTGAGAATAATATTCGTATGGCGCAAGCCTTGCCAAACGCTGCTTTTATTGCCTTTACAGGTACGCCATTGCTAAAAGATGACAAGACCGAAAACAAATTTGGTAGCATCATCCACTCTTATACCATGCAGCAAGCGGTTAAAGATAAAACGGTCACGCCACTGTTATACGAAGAGCGTATCCCTGAGCTGAATACCAACGATCAAGCCATTGATGCTTGGTTTGACCGTATCACCCAAAAGCTCACCGATGATCAAAAAACGGATCTCAAGCGTAAGTTCTCCCAAAAAGGTCAAATCTATCAGGTTGAGGGTCGTATTGAGCTGATCGCTCATGATATCTCTGATCACTTCCAAAACTTTAAACAGCAGCACCTTAAAGGTCAGTTGGCTTGTGACTCTAAAGCCTCAGCTATCCGCTATAAAATGGCGTTAGATAAGATTGGCAAAGTGACCTCAGTGGTCGCTATGTCACCACCTGATACTCGTGAAGGGCATGATACTGTCGATGGAGAGTCAAAAGACATCGTCCAGAATTGGTGGCAAGATAATGTCGCCAAAGAGTATGGCGGTGATGAAAAGGCATATACCAAAGCTATTATAGAAGCTTTTAGTCAGGATGATGGTCCTGACATTATGATCGTTGTCGATAAGCTACTAACGGGCTTTGATGAGTCAAAAAACACCGTACTGTATATCGATAAGCCCTTAAAGCAGCACAACCTGATTCAGGCGATTGCACGGGTAAACCGCTTGCATGAGAAGAAACGCTTTGGTTATTTGATTGATTATCGCGGCATCTTAAAAGAGCTGGATATCACCATTGAAAAATACCAAGACTTAGCAGAACGTACGCAAGGTGGCTTTGATATCGATGACCTCAAAGGTTTGTATAACGCGATGGATACTGAGTACAAGCAGTTACCTAGACTACATAGCGAGCTGTGGGCGATATTCTCATCGGTGAAAAATAAACAAGATGGGCAAGCGTTAAGACAGGTGCTTGCACCAAAGATGCAGGACATTGATGGTAGAGTAGTCGATACCAAGCTCAAAGAGCGTGATGACTTTTATGCAGCTTTAACCGCATTTTCTAACGCCATGAAAATTGCGTTGCAATCGGCGTCTTTCTTTGCAGACAAATCATTTGATAGCAAGCGTGATCGCTACAAAGCCGATCTAAAAGCCTTTATCAATCTACGTAAGCAAGTGCGCGAGGATGCTGATGAAACCATCGATTATGATGAGTATGAAGCAGATATTCGTAGCTTACTTGATAAGCATATCGCTGGACTTGAGGTTCGTGAGGCAAAAGGTGCTTACTTGGTTGGTAACTTAGGTAAGGATGTTAAGCCTGAAGAATTAAGCGATGATGAAGCGCGCAACCAAACGGATAAAATCACTGGTCGTGTCACTAAGATGATTGAGCAGGATCTGGCTGATGATCCTTATGCCCAAGAGTATTTTTCTAAATTGCTCAAGCAAGCGATTGCTGATGCTAAAGCCATGTTCGATGCGCCAGTGAAGCAGTACATGATGTTTGCTGACTTTGAGCAAGCTGTCAAAGACCGTGATGTCGCCGATGTACCAAATGAGTTTGTCGATGATAGTGGTAAATTGAACAAACATGCTCAGGCGTACTTTGGTTTGTTTAAGCATTTATTCGATGCTGATTTCTTGATAGATAAAGAGCTAGATAACGACAAGCTAGTCGCTTACGCCTTTGAGATTGATAAGATCGTCAAGACAGCGGTAGCTGAGTACTCTATCAATCCAGCAGAGATCGAAAATGCTATTAGTGTCAAATTGCTACCGATGTTATTTATGGATTTGGGTATCGATAAAGCACAACAGCTCATCGAGGAAGTACTAAAGATTACCCGCCTTGGACTTTCCAGAGACAAGTAGCCTAAGAGCAGCAATAGGGTAGTAGGCAATGACTGAGAATGGTGTGTTTTATTATGGTCAAGATAAGATTGATTATGAAATAGTGCGTAAAGAAGCAACTGATAAAGAAAAGATAAATAAGCCTGAAAGCGACAAGCTGATTGCTAAAAAGACCAAGCCTCGAAAAGTGGTTATCAAAGTACATCCTGATCAGCGTGTGGTTGCCACCGCACCTGTCGATGCCAGCGATGAAATGATACAAGATGCCATGATGAAACGTGCGCGCTGGATATGGCAAAGCCTACAAGATTTTGCCAAGCAACAAGATCAGGTATTGCCCAAACGTTATGTTAGCGGCGAAACCCAGTTTTATCTGGGTCGTCGTTATGTGTTAAAAGTGATAACCGATGCAGAAGCTAACGATGGGATCAACAGTACTGTGAAGCTTAGTCGCGGTAAGCTGAATGTGGAATTGTCTCAAAGCGATTCTGAGTTGGACGCTGAAGAACGAGCTGTCTTAGTTAAACGTCTTATTGATGAATGGTATAAAAATAAATTTAGGTCGATCTCTAGAGAGAGGCTTGAAGCCTTGATAAGTAAGGCTTCATGGGTTAAAAATAGTCCTTCAATAAAATTAATGACCATGAAAAAACAATGGGGAAGCTGCTCAACTAAAGGCAATTTAATACTCAATCCGCACTTAGTAAAAGCACCAAAGGAATGCATTGATTACGTGATACTGCATGAGCTGTGTCATATAGCTGAACACAACCACAGTGAGCATTTCTGGCGGCTACTAACGCAAGTAATGCCAAACTGGAAAGAGGTAAAGGCTAGGCTCGACGGGATGGCTGAGCTATATTTGAATGAGTGAGTCATAACACCTTTATCATAATTAGCATGAAAACCACCTTCAAAAAAGTAGCTAGCTATCAACTAAAATAACCCATATCAGATGGGTTATTTTAAGTCCAGTTCTGAGATGCTTTTTAACTATGGCGTACCTGCATGCCCCACCTTAACTTGCACAGCTAACATACGTCCTTTAGTTTCTGCCTTGCGAGAGGCCTCATCCCAGTCTGGAGCCGCGCACATAAATAGTGTCTTACCATCTTGTCCACCAAGAGTAACCGCAAAGATACCATCAGGTGCAGTATCGATAGTTTCTAAAATTTCACCACCCTCTGCTATGCGTACCGCTCGCTGATTTATGGTATCTGCGATCCACACAGCACCCTCGGCATCCAAGGTCAAACCATCAGGTAATATGCTAGCATTTTCTATACGTAGACCAAGATTTGGCTCATCACCTAATTCTCCAAAATTAGCAAAGTCACGCTTTTCTCCGAGGCTACCATCCTCCTTGATATCAAACTGCGTGACTTTATTACCAAATAGCTCGTTAACGATCAATGTTTTCTGATCTGCAGAGATAACCATCCCATTTGGAAATGCCAATCCTTCAGCGACAACCTGTGAGCTTCCATCAGGCTTAACCAACACAAGCCCTGTGTTTTCATGGTCAGCGCCACCCATCAAATCAAAACCAAAGTTGCCGACATAAGCATTACCATTGGCTGAAACCACCATGTCATTTGCATGACCACCGCAATGCTCCCAAATATCAGCGTGAACGACCAAGTTACTATCATTTTCTAGTCGTAAGACTTTGCGGTCTTTCATCGACACAACCAGCAAGCGCCCATCAGGCAACCATCCTAAACCGGAAGGTTGCTGTTCAACATGGATGATTTTCTCTGCTACTCCTTCATTGTTAACTCGATAAACGCCTTGAGTATAGAAATCGACAAACCATAGCGCATTTTGATACCAGCGAGGTCCTTCTAAATAGTGAAAGCCATCAACAGCAACTTCTATTTTATATTTCGACATAATCATCTTCCTTGATTGATAGACAAAATTATTTAAACAATATTTCTTATCAGGCTATTTCTTCATATATTGCAGTGACTTCCTCTAAAGTCATATCTTTGGGATTGGTCGCGATTAGTCGTGCATAGGTATTGATAACTATGTCGGCTAAGGCAGGAATATCGTTCTTTGTAATATCCAATTCACTCAAACGGTATTTAAGACCACTGTTTTCCAAAAACATTTTTAGTTGACTAATAAATGAAGTCGCTGCGTCTAAATCTGTCATTCCAGCTGTCTGAGTAGGCATGACAGCACGAGCAAGCTCTGCGTATAGAGGAGCAGCTTCTGATAAGTTAAATGTGAAAACACCACACATGACGAGTGCATTAGCATGTCCATGTGGAATGTGGAAGTTAATACTAAGAGGGTAGGAGAGCCCGTGAACAGCGGCTACAGAGGCATTGACGAAGGCGATGCCTGCCAGTGTGGAACCTAACAGCATATCGGCACGAGCATCAATATCGTCACCTTGGTTTAACACTTTTTCAAAATTATTCCAAAGCATCTGTAAGCCTTTTAGGGCTAGTGCATCTGAAATAGGATTCTTTTTAGTGCGACTGGTATAGGCTTCAATACAATGCACCATGGCATCAAGCGCAGTTGCTGCAGTGATATGACGGGGTAATTTTAGTGTTAATGTTGCATCTAAAATGGCGACGTCAGGTAGGATTTTAGGAGTATAAATGGCTTTTTTACTGCCATCTTTTGAGGTAATCACGGAGACAAAGGTAGACTCTGCGCCCGTACCAGCAGTAGTCGGTATGGCAAATAGCGGCAGCTTTTTGAAACCACTAATATCTCTATCTAAAATATCGTTAACGGACTGAAAGTCATTTGGATACAAAGCGACAATCTTCGCTGTATCAATAGAGCTTCCGCCACCTAAGCCAATGATCAAGTCACATTGATTGTCTCTTGCACGATCAATAGCGCTTTCAACAATTTCAATGGGCGGGTCTGCAACGACACTATCGAACACAACGACATTAACACCGGCTTCCTGTAAGGATTGCTGGGCGATATCGACATAGCCTAGTTCGGAGATACCAGCATCTGTAATAATGATGGCTGATGTTGCAGAATATTGTTTTGCTAAAACACCTAGCTTTTGGCGCATGCTGTCAGCTTCGCTGACAATATGACCATTAGTATAAAATTCAATCCCTGTCATTTTATTCTTCCTTGTATATATATACTCACTTGTTGAGAACAAACGATGCAAAAGTAAGAGTGCTTTTGTATTGATTAGACTCTTATAAGGCGTCAATGCTTTTCAAGCGTATTAGGTAACTACTTACCTTATTAACATTTTTACTTTCAATACATTTTTACAAGAGCAGTGTGCAGTGAGCTGCAAAAAAACGTATTAAAAAATTCTAGGTACCATAAAAGCAAGCAATATCTGAATTTATCAGCATGCTTAACTAGCCGATGTTTGTAAGGTATTACATTATCATAAACATTAGAGAATAGTCATTAAATGATTTGACAGCTATCACTTTAGTTGCTAATTTCAGTTGTACGTTAAGTATATATTGACCTAATTATTTATAACCACTACTAATGGTGTATTTAACTTACCTGTCAAATACTATAAAAACATAAGTTAAATTAATGAACTTATGACTACTATCAAAAGGAATTGATAATGAAATTAGCACCCATTTTTCCGATAAGTGTGCTAGCCGCGATGAGCCTTTTAGGTTGTTCAAACCAATCTAGTAATGGTACGACTTCTTCACAAGAGACCACTGTTTTACGTTTCTCACATTTCTATCCTGCAACATCTGATATTAATAAAGAGATTTTTGAACCTTGGGCAAAAAAAATCGAAGCTGATTCGGGCGGGCGTCTTAAAGTTGAGGTATATCCTTCGGCCACTATTAGTAAAGCGGATACAGCTTATGAGTCTGCTGTAAAAGGAACCATTGATATTGGCTCACAAGTACAAGGTTATACAAGTGGTCGATTCCCATTATCTCAGATTGCAGAGCTTCCAGGATTATCTAACTCATCAACACAAACAGGCTGTATGCTGCAAACCTTGTATGACAATGGTACGATTGCTGACGAGTATAAAGATTCTCACTTGCTCTTTATGTTTGCCACAGGACCTGGAACCTTGCACAGTACTAATAAATTGATCAGAACTCCTGAGGATATGAGAGGTATGCGTATTCGTAGGCCTTCAGCAGTTGCAGGTGATATCATCGAAAGTATGGGAGCTTCTCCTGTGGGGCTACCTGCCAATGATATATATACTTCTTTACAGCGTGGTGTAGTTGATGGATTAAGCTTTCCGTGGGAAGCTATGGAGACTTTCAAACTAAATGAGTTGACGAAGTATCATACTAATATGCCATTTTATAGTTCTGCTTTAATGGTAACTATGAATAAAGCTAAGTATGAAGGTCTGCCAGAGGACTTGAAACAAGTTATTGATGACAATTCAGGTATGGCACTTAGCAAGAAAGTAGGGGCCATGTGGGATAAGACTTATTCAACGCAGCTACAAGCAGCTATCGATCAAGGAGACGAAGTTGTCGATATCCTAGACCCACTCAATGACCCAGATTGGAAAGGCCCACTTGAAAAAGGTACAAAGAAATATCTTGATGATGTGGAGTCTTTAGGACTAGATGCTTACGGGGTCTATGATAAGGCTAAAGAAGCTAGTGTAGTCTGTAAAGTGTAATCTGATAAAAATTTTAGCTAAAATATAGCTGAACTGACTAAATTGAAAAAGCCCCAACTTTGAGCTGAGGCTTTTTTGTTTTTTTGATTCTAACTATTTCAAGATTTACCTACCTAGGACAAACTGTCCACCAGAAAAGCTAATACACCCCTCACAAAACCAAGAGTTCAATCTCCTTGCATGAGGAATATCTGCTGGGACATCTAATTGATAGGGACGACCACAGTATTCACAGTGTACGTCATCTAAATAAACCTGACATTTTGCAAGTGTAGCAAATAAAACATCAGTCTCCGTGTTGTGTTCATAACAAAGCAGTTCTAAATGCGCTATATAATCACTGGGCGACACATAGGACCAATACTCATGGCACAAACGCTTTGCTGTATCATCGAGAGCTGAATCAAAGACGAAGTTCATGCTCATAATACCCTCCTTAGTATCCATAGCCAGTTTGTGGTAGTAGCTCGTAGAGCTCACTCTGTAGCTGACTACACATATCATCAAAGACATAGTCGAGATTAGTTTCTAAGCGCTTCTGTACCCATATGCGCAGCGCCGTATGATTATCAAAGCAACTATCAATACTTAGGAACCTAGCCAAACCAGTACCTGACTGAATATAGAGCTCACAAATGAGGTAGTTAGCAATATTATCTGCGCCATTACTGACATAGCCACTAGGTTTAAACGTCGCATGCAATATATCGTAATCAATCATTTTCATTGTGAGGTCCCTTATCGGTAGATACCTGAGCAATCTGACTGCGATTGACCAATGCTTCAAATGCACTACCATCCTGCCGAGTCATATTCGGTACGTAACGGCTATATGTGTTGAATAGCATCTTAGTTGTAGAGTGTCCCATTTGACTGGCAATCCACTCAGGACTTTCGCCAGCAGCCAACCATAGCGTTGCTGCGGTATGACGAGACTGATAAGCATTACGCTTCTTCAGACCCAAAATCTTAAGAGTAGGGTGCCAAACACGTTTATTCACGTTGTTGTAGTCAAGTGGCTCACCCGTATGCGCGCAAAATACATAGTCAGATCGCTTATAAGTGATGGTCTGCTGTTGCTTCAGAGCATCGTAGACCCAAGGTGACATTTGGATTGCACGGTAAGACTCTTGAGTCTTAGGAGGAACAATTTTGCCTTTGACATAAGCTTGTTTGATCACAATCTCACGTCGATTAAAGTCAATGTTCTCCCACGTCAACCCATCAATCTCACTCGTACGCATCCCTGTAAAAAAACGTACCAGATAATAATTGCGATAGTCTGCTCTTACACCATTAATAAATTTCCAAACCTCATCTAGTGTGAATGGTTGAATATCCGTTTTAGGCTGTTTGAGCGCATTGATATCGTAGTAAGGATTATCAAATTTATAGCGTTTAGCTGCTTCTTTTAGTATCATACCTAAAGGTACCATTATCGAATTGATGCGTGCCGCTGACAGATGTTTGTTAGCTTTTCCGTACGTTACTTTGGCGAGCGATGAACGGAAGGCTAATACATCTGTCTTTTTTATGAGATGAATGGGTTTAGTCCCAAACTTAGCAATCAAGTACATATCAATAATCTCCTTTATTTTGCGCTTATAGGTATCGCGCCATTCAATTTCTTTTTCAGAGAACCACAATTCTGCAAACTGTTCAAAAGAGGGCGTATCGGTATTAATACATTCCTTGCGATCGTTTAACGCTACCATCTGTGCCGCTTTGTCACTTTTTGGAAAGTACTTAGCGTAATTGAACAGTCCTAAGATGATTTCTGCTTTCATTTTCTCAACCACCTTATCAAGCTTCTTGCGATTCGCTGGTGTGTCTGTCAGGTTTGTCCTCTCCCGACAGCGTATACCCATATAATAAAAATCGACAAATAGCATATTGCTCCCTTTGCGCCTTCTGATACTAGCCATCCTATTTCTCCTTATTGTAGTGCCATGGCATTGATGCTACCGGCGATACCAGTGCGCATATCTTTTTCAATCTCTTCCCAAATGTACAAAATCTTACGACCACCGAACGGGCGTATATAATGAATACCCTCGATAAGCACACTATCCTTTAGCTCATTACGGATAGTACGAGGGTTATATTTGATGAGCTCAGAAAGCTCTTGGGTAGTTAGGTAGGTATGTGACATAATAAATTCCTTGTAAGCCAATTAAATAACTAGGTTGTTTTATCGAAATAACAAATAATTCTATGAAAGTAATTTGTTATTCGATAGAAGTACTTTACTAGCTATAGTTAGTTGATGCAAGTACTTTTCTAGTCTATTAAGGAATTATTAATGATTTTATGTAATTTACCAGTGCTACTAGCTGAACGACGTATGAAGGTGGCAGATATAATAAGAATGACAGGAATTAGTAAGTCGACAATGCACAAGATCTATAACGAACAGACTTCAAGAATAGATTTTGACACTATGGATAAAATTTGTGAGGCACTAGATATTGAAGTAGGTGATTTATTTACTTATGTACCTAACGAGTCGCTAGATAAAGAGAAGTAAATTAATCTTGAGAGCGCTTTAGATGATTCAGGGTAGAGGTCAAAAGTGCTACTCTGGAAGGAATGCTAAATAGAGAGCAGGCACAACTTAGGCACAATTTGGGCACACACGTTTTTTGATGACGTTTGCTGAAAGTGAGAAAAGAGGAAATTTGCATCGACGTATAGTTTCCTTTTCCGCTACAGCCTATATTTCACGGACAAAAAAAAGCCCCAATCTTAAGATTGGGACTTTTCGAATCTGGTAGGCGTAATCGGATTCGAACCAACGACCTCTACCATGTCAAGGTAGCGCTCTAACCAACTGAGCTATACGCCTATTTAGGTTGAGCATTTTAGCAAGTTTCCCAGACTTTGCAAGTCTTTTTTAGCATAAACCTCTTTTATTGTCATAATATCTGCTATTCAGGCTTATATTAGTTATTTAGATACACTTTTGTATATATTTGCTAAACATTAAATTTAAATGGTTTAGTTTTTATTGTTAATAAAAGGGGTGGTGCTAATGATTAAACCCTTATAACTGGTATGATATCTCTCTAAACAACGTAATCGTCATGATAATAACGGTTTGAAATCAATCATGCTGACTAAGCGTTAAACAAATATTAAAAACAGTTGGAGAATAACATGGGTCTCTTGGTAGATGGGCAGTGGCAAGACAAGTGGTATGAGACAAAAGAGAGTGGCGGCCGCTTTCAGCGTGAAGATGCTGGTTTTAGAAACTGGGTAACGGTAGATGGTAGCGCAGGGCCAACAGGTATTGAGGGCTTTAAAGCCGAACCTGACCGCTATCATCTATACGTGTCGCTAGCCTGTCCTTGGGCACACCGTACCCTTATTTACCGCAAGCTTAAAGGCTTAGAAGACATCATTCCGTTGTCTGTAGTACATCCATATATGGGTGAGTATGGTTGGACGTTTGCAGAGGGTGCAGGTGTCGTTGTTGATCCAGTTATCAATGCAGACTATGCCTATGAGCTATATACCAAGGCCAAACCAGACTATACAGGCCGTGTCACCGTACCTATCTTGTGGGATAAAAAAACAAACACAATCGTGAGTAATGAGTCATCTGAAATCATTCGCATGTTTAACTCTGCCTTTGACGAGGTTGGGGCACTAGCAGGTAATTTTGTGCCAGCAGAGTTATTGCAAGAAATTGATGATATCAATACTTTTGTCTATTCAACTATCAACAATGGCGTGTATAAGACAGGATTCTCTACCACACAAGAGGCTTACGAAGAGGCCGTGATTGAGCTATTTGCGACATTAGATACACTTGAGACGCGCTTAGCACATCAGCGTTATCTAACAGGTAGTACTATAACTGAGGCCGATTGGCGACTGTTTACGACGTTGGTTCGTTTCGATGCTGTCTATGTTGGGCACTTTAAATGCAATCTGCGTCGTATCGTTGACTATCCAAACCTTTGGGGCTATCTGCGTGACTTATATCAGGTATCTGGTATCGCAGAGACGGTAAATATGGATCATATCAAGCAGCATTATTACACCAGTCATGCCAATATCAATCCCACGCGTATTGTCCCTGCTGGCCCAGTGATTGATTTTAATGAGTCACATGACCGTGCATGTCTATAGTTTTATTCATCAAAAAATATTCAAAAAAAGCCCCAGCTACTAATAGGTAACTGGGGTTATTACATTATAAAAGTTAGTGTAATTACTATTAGGCGTTGTTTAGCTGACGGGCCGCTTCTAGAGCGAAGTAGGTCAAGATGCCATCAGCACCAGCACGGCGGAAGCCAATCAGCGACTCTAAGATCACTGCATCACTTAACCAGCCGTTCTGAATGGCTGCCATATGCATAGCATATTCGCCAGATACTTGATATGCAAAGGTTGGTACGCCAAAGGTATCTTTGACTTCGCGAATCAAATCAAGATAAGGCTGTCCTGGTTTGATCATGACCATATCCGCGCCTTCATTGATATCCATAGCCACTTCATGTAGCGCCTCAGCACGATTGCCAAAGTCCATCTGATACTGTTTCTTATGGCCACCTTTTAAGTTGCCAGCACTGCCAACGGCATCACGGAATGGACCATAGTAAGCAGAAGCATATTTGGCTGAGTAGGCCATAATAGCCGTATTCACAAAACCCTCTGATTCAAACGCGTCACGCATGGCCTTGATACGGCCGTCCATCATGTCACTAGGAGAGATGATATCTGCACCGGCACGCGCATGTACTAGCGCTTGCTTGACCAGTACTTCGATAGTTGCATCATTGATGACGTAACCACTGTCATCAAGTAGACCATCTTGACCATGTGAGGTATAAGGGTCTAGGGCTACATCAGTCATGACGACCATTTCTGGCACAGCATCTTTGACCGCTTTTATTGTACGTGCAGTCAGGGCGTTTTCGTCATAAGCGGCGCTACCATCCGGTGTTTTCAAAGCGTTATCGATCACAGGAAAAAGATCAATAGTTGTCACACCTTCTGCTAACAGCTCTTTGGCATAGTTGATTAGCAAATCAATCGATAAGCGTTCAACGCCCGGCATACTAGCGATGGTTTCGCGCTGGTTTTCACCCTCTAATACAAAGACAGGGGCAATAAAGTGTTTAGGGTGCAGCTCCACTTCACGAATCATTGAACGTACATTGTCGTTGTAGCGTAGACGACGTAAGCGAGTAGCAGGGTATTGACGGTTAAAAGTATAGCTCATAATAATTCCTTATGATTGTTTTAATAGTTATCATGTTACATGGTTAAAATAATATCGCTATAAGCGGTATTTTATAGAATCAGCTTATCAAAATCTGTGCTTTATAAGTGGCTTTATATAAAGAGAGCTTGTATAAAGTGAGCCTGCTATAACCAAAAGATGTCAATAAAAGCAAAAAGCCCCACCACATTAAGTCGGTAGGGCTGATAGTACGTATCGACTGTCAATGTGATGATAGAGCTACGTCATCAGATCAAGGCTGGGTCATTTAAGGTTCAACAATCTGGGTCACAGGAACTTGCTCAACACTATTGTTATTGAAGCGAGTCTCTTCAGTGACTATGCCGACAGCGGCATCCTTCTTACCATCGTCATTCACATCGACGATAGCAGTCGGTTTGAAAGTAGTCGTTTCTACCGCTTGCGACTGCTTAATGGCAACAGCTTCTTGCGGGGTAGTCACACGCGCTGAACCAGCTGCTTTGATGGCATTTGTCGCTTTGGTTTTTGCACTAGTAGCAGTTCCAGTGACAATCTGCGCCAAGTTGGTGTGCTGCGGTACAGGAATGACAGACGGTACATCAAGGTTCGCACCGCCACCAAGTGCTTGGTACAACTCAATCTGGCTAACGATTTTCTGTAGCTCTAAATCTAGGATACCTTGCTGAGTAGAGAACAGTGAACGCTGCGCGTCAAGTACGTCCAGATAGTTCGAGATACCTGCTTTAAAGCGCGCATCTGCTATCTGATATGTCTGTTCAAAATTATCCTGCAGACGATACTGCGCCTCTAACTGCTCACCAAGTGTTGCACGTGTAGCAAGTACATCTGATACTTCACGGAATGCCGTCTGAATAGAGCTCTCATAACTAGCAAGCGTTTGCTCACGTTCGATTTGAGCCACATCGTAATTGGCGTCTAAACGGCCTGCATCAAAGATAGGGACGCTCACGCTAGGTCCAAACGACCAGCCAACGGCACCATTTTTGAACAAGTCATTTAGGCTGCCGCTACTGACGCCCACACTACTGGTCAAGCTAATAGAAGGGAAGTAAGAGGCACGAGCCACTTCGATATTCGCACCAGCCGCTTTTAGGTTATATTCTGCCTGTAGCACGTCAGGGCGATAGCGCAGTAATTCACTTGGTAGACCTGCATTGAATATCTGCTGGCTGGTGATATTACTGACAGCAGGTGTTGGGATAAGCTCGTTTGGAATCGCGCCACCAACCAAGTACTGCAATGCATTGCGTGATTGAAGAACGCTGGTCTGTGCACGTAATACGGCAAGCTTGGCATTCTCTAATGAGGCAGAAGACTGTAGTGAAGGTAGCTTAGGATCAATACCTGCTTCAAAACGTTTATCCGCGATAAATAATGAACGCTCACGACTCTCGACTGTAGCTTCAGCCAGTTTTAATTGCGCTAAGCTGTAGCTTAGATTAGCGTAGCTTTGGGCAATATTACTAATCAAGCTGATTTGGGTCGCATCTTTGGCTGCTGTCGTCGCCAAGAAATTCTGCAATGCTTGATCTTTTAAGCTTGAGATTTTACCCCAAAAGTCGAGCTCATAATTGGCAAGACCTAAGTTAACGCTGTAGCTACTATTAGCGTTTCGATCAGTACGATTCTGTGCTGAACGAGTATAACCAGCACTGCCGTTGATAGCGGGCAAGTCATTAATATCGGTAATCTGATACTGTGCACGTGCTTTTTCAATGGCTAGGCGCGCACTCTCAAAGTCTTTGTTATTTTCAAGACCGAGAGCAATCAGACCTTTTAGGCGCTCATCGCTATAAAAATTCTGCCAGCGTTGACTGGCAATGCTTGCTTGGTCAGCACTACTGACAGTCTCTTTATCAAATGCACCGTAAGATTGCTGCATAGGAATATTTGGCTCTGCTAGCACAGGACGCATATCCGCTTTTGGAATGGTGTTACAAGCGGCCATGCTGATTGCCAATGCAGTCAGCCCTAACAGACGGCCACTGTTTTTGCGCAAACGAGATAGTGCTGGCTGCGCATCAATAGCTGTAATAGCTACCGATGACGAGTTAGTGATAGATGTTTTTTGAGCACTCATTGTGTATTGTCTCCAAGACTTGCAGGCTGATAACTCTCAGAAGGTGTTGGGTTATGCGAGTTAGGCGTACCATTGCCACCATCTTTATCATTGGGTGTGTTGTTCTCATATTTATGCGGGAACGCACTACGCACCCAGATATAGAACATTGGGATAAAGAAGATACCTAAGAGGGTTGCTGTGATTACCCCACCAACAACACTAGTACCAATAGCATTTTGACTGCCTGAACCTGGCCCATTCGCCAAGAATAATGGCACAACACCCAGACCAAAGGCAAGTGAGGTCATGATAATCGGACGCAAACGCTGGCGTGCTGCGGTCATGACGGCCTCTCTGAGACTGTAACCTTCCTCTTGGTGTTCTTTCGCAAATTCAATAATCAAAATGGCGTTTTTGGCGGATAGACCAACGACAGTCAGTAGACCAACTTGCAAGTAGATATCATTGGCAAAACCACGTAGCCAGGTAAATATCACTGCACCCAATACCCCAAGTGGAATCACTAGTAGCACAGAGACAGGAATAGACCAGCTCTCATACAACGCTGCCAAACATAAGAATACAACTAGGATTGAAAGCGCATAGAGCATCGGCGCTTGGGCACCTGATTTTTGCTCTTCCAATGACATGCCTGTCCACTCATAACTGATACCTTCAGGTAACTTGTCTATCATCGCTTCCATCGAGCTCATTGCTTCACCAGTACTTAGTCCTGGTGCGGCGCTACCTTGGATGTTCATGGACGGTAGGCTGTTGTAACGAGTAAGACGCGGTGAGCCTGACTGCCACTCACTACTAGAGAATGCATCGAACGAAATCATATCGTTCATGTCATTTCTTACATACCATTTACCAATATCATCAGGGTTGGTACGGCTGCTGGCTTCACCTTGTACATAGACGCGTTTGATACGGCCACGATCGATAAAGTCGTTAACGTAG
Organism: Psychrobacter sp. 1Y6; assembly: GCF_052258385.2. Classification (NCBI taxonomy): domain Bacteria; kingdom Pseudomonadati; phylum Pseudomonadota; class Gammaproteobacteria; order Moraxellales; family Moraxellaceae; genus Psychrobacter; species Psychrobacter sp. 1Y6. The sequence continues at coordinate 954,033 of NZ_JBQQEW020000001.1, forward strand.
CTTGAGCCCCACGCTGTTGAAATGACACTATTGATATTGCTTAGTGACAGGCCATAAGCCGCCGCTTGTTCTTGATTGATGTTTACTTTAAGTTGTGGCGAATCTTCTTGACCGTTAGGACGTACACCAGCTACTTGGTCGTTCTGTGCAGCCATACCTAAGAGCATATTTCGAGCTTCAAGTAGCCCATCATGTCCGAGGTTGCCACTGTCCTGAATCATTAAGTCAAAACCACTGGCATTACCAAGCTCGGTAATTGCTGGTGGTACGATGGCAAATACTTGTGCTTCGTTTAGCTGAGTAAAGAAGTACCCCATCGCTCGACCAGCGACAGCCTGAGCGGTATTTTCATCGCCCGAGCGTTCCTCCCAGTCTGATAAGCGCACAAACGCTAGACCCATATTCTGACCTTGACCTGCAAAACTAAAGCCTGCAATGGTAAAGACCGAAGCGATATTATCAGTTTCTTGGGTATCGTAATAGTTTCTAACTTTATCCAATACGTCTTGCGTCTCATCTAACGTAGAGCCAGCCGGAAGCTGAACCAAGGTAAACATAATGCCTTGATCTTCTTCTGGTAAAAACGAGCCTGGAATACGTAAGAATACGACCGCCATGATACCGATAATGGCTGCGTAGCCAATCATGTATAACCATTTAAAACGAATACTTTTGCCGACAAAGTTTTCGTACGAACGGCTAAGTTTGAAGAAGCCGCGGTTGAACCAACCGAAGAAGCCTTTTTGCTTTTCGGTACTGCCTTTTTCATGACTTTTGCCACGTTTTAGCAAGGTCACACATAGGGCAGGGGTGAATACAAGCGCGACCATGGCAGAGAGCACCATGCTGGTAATCAGCGTAATAGAGAACTGACGATAAATCACACCTGTTGAGCCACCAAAGAAGGCCATCGGTACGAATACTGCAGACAAGATAAGCGCAATACCAATAACGATTTTACTGATTTCACCCATCGACTGGATAGTTGCATCTTTGATAGAGATGTGAGGATCTTCTTCTAGTATTCGCTCGACGTTCTCTACGACGACGATCGCATCATCGACCAACAGACCGATGGACAATACCATGGCAAACATGGTCAAGACGTTGATACTAAAGCCTGCAATATACAACACTGCAAAGGTACCCAAGAGTACGACAGGTACGGCAAGGGTCGGGATAATGGTGGCACGCCAGTTCTGTAAGAAAATGAACATAACGATAAATACCAACACAATCGCTTCAATGAGGGTCATAACGACTTGTTCGATAGACAAGCGTACAAATGGTGTGGTGTCATACGGAACGACTGAGGCTAGACCAATTGGGAAGTTTTTTTCCAGCTCAGCCATACGTGCGCCGACGGCTTCACGAGTCTCAAGGGCGTTTGCGCCACCAGCGAGTGAAATACCTAAACCGGCTGCTTCTTGACCATTGTAGAGAGAGACAACGCTATAGTTTTCACTGCCAATCTCGACATCTGCCACATCGCCTAAGCGCACTTGTGCGCCTGAGGTATCTGTTTTTAGTAGAATGTTTTTAAATTCTTCAGGCGTTTGAAGATAGCTTTGTACAGTAACAGTGGCGTTGATAACTTGTTTGTCTGTGTCGGCAGGTGCTTGACCCAATTGACCAGCAGATACCTGAGCATTCTGTGCTCGTATCGCATTGACGACATCTGAAGGTATCATGTTGTAGCTACGTAGGCGTGATGGGTCTAACCAAACACGCATCGCATAGGTAGAGCCAAAGACTTGAACTTCACCCACACCCTCTACACGACTGATCGAATCGACGACATTAGAGTTAATATAATCGGCAATATCTGCCCGATCCATGGTGCCATCTTCAGAAATAAATGCTTGCACCATCAAAAAGCTGCTAGACGATTTATTGACGTTGACACCTTGACGCTGAACAGACTCAGGCAAGGAGCTCATCGCTGCTTGCAGTTTGTTCTGTACTTGTACTTGAGCTGTGTCAGGATCTGTGCCGTTTTCAAAGGTAAGCGTCACTGAAGCGCTACCATTTGACGAGCTCGATGACGACATATACATCAGACCATCTAGGCCTTTCATACGCTGCTCAATGATCTGTACCACTGAGTTTTCTACGGTTTGCGCATTGGCACCAGGATAGCTTGCACTGACTGAAATCGTTGGTGGTGCGATACGTGGATATTGTTCAATCGGTAGATTAAGAACGGATATCACCCCGATGAGCATGACCAAAACAGCCAGCACCCATGCAAAAATAGGGCGATTAATAAAAAAACGTGACATAGTGTATCCCTAAGTCTTCCTGTCTTGAATGGAATTAGTTGGCAGCGGCTTCTGTTGGTTTTTTGGTAGAAGTCTCATCGCCAGCTGGCTCTTTATCCATCGTTTTTGCGGCTTGCTGCGGCGTTTTGGTATTAGGCGCATTCTTTGCAGCAGCTGGTGCTGGATTTGCACTTTCTAGTGGTTTGGCGACCACCTCTTGGTCAGGCTTGACCTTAGCACCGCCAATTACAACCACTTTGTCACCCGCTTTCAAGCCTTCAGTAACGACCCATTGTCCATCGTAAGTACCATTAATGGTGACCGGACGTACTTGGATTTTGTTATTTTCGTCAACGATATAGACTTGCGTCTCACTCTTAGGCGTACGAGTGACCGCACTTTGCGGGACAAGGGCTGCGTTGGTAATAACACTCTGTGTCAAACGTGCCGTGACATACATACCTGGTAGCAGGATGTTATTGCTGTTTGGGAAAATAGCACGCAAGGTGACAGCGCCTGTTGACTCGTCAACTTTGGCTTCAGACAGTGCAAGCTTACCGCGTACTGGATAGACAGAACCATCTTCTAGTACCAATTCAACTGAGTTCATACCTGGCTGAGCAGTACCATCTGCTATCTGCTGACGAAGCTTTAGCAACTCAGAAGAAGACTGGCTAATATCAACGTAGATAGGGTCTAAGCGTGAAATAGTCACCAATGGATCTGCTTGGCCAGCACTGACCAGAGTACCAGCAGTAACGCTAGAGCGATCAGTACGGCCAGTAAGCGGTGCGCGTACGATTGTACGGTTTAGATCTAATGTACTGGCCTCTAAACCTGCTTTTGCAGTCTGGATGCCTGCTTTTGCACTCTCAATACCTGCTTGAGTTTGACCGACAGCGGCGGCGGCACTTTGTACTGCTGCTTGTGCTGTACGTACGGCTGTTTGTGCTTGATCGTACTGCTGCTTTGAGATGGCATCAATACTGACCAGACCCTGCAGACGTTGTAAGTCATTTTGCGCTTGTGCTAATGACGCTTGACGGCTGACCAATTCAGCTTTTGCATTGGCATTGTTTGCCACAGCAGTTTGATAGTTAGCTTGTGACTGCTGTACGGCGGCTTGGCCACTCGTTACAGATGAGGCATAGTTGTCGGTGTTGATACGATACAGTGGCTGACCTTTTTTGACGTTGCTTCCTTCACGGAATAGTACTTCGTCAATCACGCCGTTGACCTGCGGGCGGACGTCAGCAGTTTGATAAGCTGCAGTACGACCAGAAAAAGTTTGTACTTGAGGGACGGTATCGAGAGTGACTGTCTGAACGTTGACAACCGCAGGCGGCATTTGCTGCTGTGCAGCTTGCTCACCAGCGGCGTCCTCGTTGTTGTCACAGCCAACCAGTACAGCTCCAGATAGTACAGATGCTATTACAAGCGAAAGATAAGAGTGCTTCATCAATGTCCTCGGCAATATATATAAATAGTGACAGTATAAAAATCGATCAATAAGTTTGGCGTACTGAATATAAGGGTCTTGCTAATGCTAAATAACTTGCTAATGCTGAAGAAAGAGAATAAATAGCCTAAGCTAGTATTATTTATTCCAGTTTCAGATTATTCCGTCAGTGAAATATGACTAATAGAAAGTCTGACATCGATATGGATTAAGTATCGAAAGAATTATTTAGCATTAACTGTTTAAGCAAACCACAGAATGGATTAATAAATTTAATGAGTCATTATAAACTATTGGGGTAACCCCACAGTCAAGTAGTTTGCGATACAAGCTGGACCGAAAAGCGGTAATATTACAGTTTACGAATTAATAGATTACCGTCATAGTAAGCGTCGTCTCTATTAACAGCTAATAGAACCATGCACAACCTAGTATCAAAATATATTGTAAACTTTTGTTATAAATCTAAAACCCTATAGTAACTAAGGTTTTTAAACGATAGAAAATCGACTTTGTCAACAAAATGACAATTTTAGCAACCCCTAATTACAGTCATAAAAAATAACTATCAGTATCTCTCTACCAAGCGTTGTCAAACTTTAACCGACTGCCAAAAAGCCTTATACGATTATAGTACTGCAAGGATGTATGAAACTTAAAGAAAGGTAACGATTTGGCTGACATGCTAGTTTTTAAGAGGGTAGTTTTTAATTTATGGGCTTTTATTTATCAATTGCTAAAGAAATTGATAAAAATCCATGCTAAAAAATTCTGTCAAAAAAAGAGTCGTCTTAATCAGTTAATAACACAGACGACTCAGTTTTAATTATAGTAATCGGGCGCTAGCGAGTTCAGTCAATTGATATAAGCCTGTACGATAACGGTTGTCAGGTAGCATGCTCAGTGCATCTTGTGCCAGTTTGGTTTCTTCCAACGCGCGCTGCTTACAATAAGCCAATGAGCCAGAACTACGTACCAATTCAATCAGCTGCTCAGCGTTTGGTGTCTTACCCGTTTGAACGGCGATACGTAACTGCTCATAGCCTTCAATGTCGCTGTCTTTGAGTAGCTCGAGTGCTTTGATAGTCGGTAGGGTAGGTTTGCCTTCAGCAAGATCATCGCCTAAGTTTTTGCCCATCACCTCACTATCGCCACTATAGTCGAGCACATCATCGATAATTTGAAACGCATTACCAAAATGCTGTCCGAAATCGCCCAATGCCGTCATATATTCTGTCTTGTCTTGTAATATAGCAGCACCTTGGGTCGCCATCATGAAAAGGCGTGAAGTTTTGCCATCGATAATGCGTAAGTAATCTTCCTCTGTCGCGGTAGGGTTATGTTGGTGCTGTAGTTGTAACACTTCGCCTTCAGCAATGTCACAAGTCCCATCAGAGAACACTTGCAACAACGGCAAGCTCTGAAAACCAACCAACAGATTGAACGCGCGCGCAATCAAATAGTCACCGACTAACACTGCAGTGGCGTTGTCCCACGTTGCATTTGCCGTCGGCTTTCCACGGCGTTGCCCTGACTCATCGATGACATCGTCATGGACTAGGGTAGCGGTATGTAGCATTTCAGTGATAGCAGCTAGATGCATGGCTTTTTCTGATGGATTGTCATCAAACATACGTGCGCAGAGCAAGGTAATCAGTGGGCGCATACGCTTGCCACCAGCGTTGATCACGTGTTGCGAAACGCTCATGACGAGTTGTACTTTTGAGTTCAAACTGCCAAACACTTGCTTGTCCATTACCTTAAAGTCATTGGCTACAATACTTTGAATATCAGCATAGCTAGGCGTCGATTGAGAGGCAGGCACGGTATTATTTAAAGAGGTACTAGTCATAATAAATAGTCATATTAATAAGAGTAAAGAGAGTTGGTATAACCTTGACTTTATCTATCTATAGGTAAGGTGTTATTTCGCTTATGATAGCATAGCTATCTGCTTAAATTGTTGGTTAAAGTATATAGCACAAGTAGGTCAAGCGTATGATATATAGGGCTTACTATGCCTATTGAATAGAATAAAAACGATAAGAAATGTCTTATGTTTTAAAAATATATCCTCTAGCGCATTTTAAGCTTATTGGTCACATAAATGATTCACAAAAGGCTGTAAGTAACTGATTACATAAGTTATAATGGCCGCTGTTGGGCTTAATCTATCACTTATCATTACTATTTCTCATGTTTATATTCGCATTGTCGTTTATCGACTTTCCTTGATGAGCAGCCGTTATAGTTAAATGAGAGATGGTCATTAGTGTAACCACCTTGCAAAAACAAGAGGCGCGGCTTGCTTTTATGAGCAAAAAGCCGTAAAATCTTGCCTTTAATTTTTCCCTGTCGTGTTCGTCGTAAAAGCGTTGGTATAACATCAGCCACGGCACACGGGTTAAACGGAGTCATACAATGTACGCAGTAATCAAAACTGGTGGTAAACAGCACCGTGTAGTCGTCGATGAATTGCTTAAAGTTGAACTACTAAAAGCAGAAAAAGGCGAAACAATCAAATTTGAAGACGTGTTGATGGTTGTTGACGGCGATAACGTCAAAATCGGTCAGCCTGTTGTTGACGGCGCTAGCGTAGAAGTTGAAGTTGTTGAGCATGGTCGCGGCGAAAAAATCCGTATCATCAAGCACAACCGTCGTAAGCATTATCACAAAGAACAAGGTCACCGCCAATGGTACACCTTGTTAAAAATCAAAGCGATTAATGCCTAATTATCCATTTAGCAATTATTGCTAAATAGCGCACTAAATGCTTAAGAGTTATCGCATCAGCGATAAGTCAAATTAACAAGGAGATTTTCTCATGGCACATAAAAAAGCTGCCGGTTCGAGCCGTAACGGTCGTGATTCAAACCCAAAAATGCTAGGCGTAAAAATCTTTGGTGGCCAAGCTATCACAGCTGGTAACATCATCGTTCGTCAACGTGGTACAGAATTCCATGCAGGCGAAGGCGTTGGCATGGGTCGTGACCATACTTTATTTGCACTGAATGACGGTGTTGTAAAGTTTGCGACCAAAGGTAAATTTAACCGTCGTTATGTTACGGTTGAAAACGCATAATTATCTATTTAGATCGTTTCATTCTTTGGATAAAATGATCAGATAATTAAAAAAGCCCTTACTGCCTTATGGTAGTAGGGGCTTTTTACGTTTGTAGGGTATCGTAAGTTAATGATAAGAATTAAGAAATGGTATTTTGAACAATATCACTCAACGCTAGCTCTTAAAATATACTATTTCAACAATCTTAACTAATATCTTTTTATGAAAGACGGATAGTTTGAATAAAAGATTTGATGAGATAGTAAATGAATCGTAGATAGGTTTGAAGGAAAAATGAAAAAACAGCACTATATTTCTCATAAGACCATGCTAAATATCCTTAATGACTTATCACCTTTCAAATACATCTATCTTTATGGATTCGTGCTCGTGTTTTTTACGCCGTTAATGTTTGGAAGTTATTTCTCGGATTTTACGGGAATAACACCCTTCGCTCAATCCATGGAGCTAGCACCGGGTAGAATAAGACTTTTGAGTGACCTTACAGTCTTGTATTTCATAATGATTTTTATTGCTATAACAGCTGCTTATTTTTTAAAAGGGTTGTCATTCGAGGTTGTCAGAGAATTTAAACTGGCTGCAAGAAACTCAGATAAGTTGAATCATGAAGTGGGAGAAAATCCCAAAAGATCTATTTTTATAACTGCATCGCTACTTATCGCTATCAACTTAGGCTGGATTTGGTTTTTTGGTTTTACATCAGCGGGTAGCTCTAAAGTAATGAGAAGTTATTTAGAGGGAACTGAAACTTTCATCATCATGGCTATTTTTTTAGGATTTCTAGCGAATTTTTATTTATTAATTTATGCATTATTAATGATGGAAGGCAGAAAGCACGTTATCTTTCAAGGAAAGTATTAGTCATAATAATGAAATTGCTTACCAAAATTGAGATGAGCATTCGGTTGTAGCAGACATATTTCTTGCTTTTTTAAACTATTAACTTACCTGTTTAAAAGTTTAGCTGTATTTATTAATACAGTTTTGCCAACTAATGATGCTAAATGTAAACTTTTACCGTGTAACTGCATTGGTTACAAGCGTGTATGGCAGCCGTAGTAAAGATTGCAAATCATGACTAGGCGCGTAATAAAAAAACTGGCACACTGTTGCCATTGCTGATGGTTACCAGTTTTAACTTGGTAAAATCAGTATTTATAGAAAACAAAAATTTCAATAGAACATTTTATTTTTAGCAACAACTTTAAAGCGATTATGCTTTTTTAGAGAGGATTTATGATGAACTTATCTACGAAAAAATCAACTAAACAAAAGATGATGAGTGGTGCTTTAGCAGGTGTATTAATGACATCGCTAGGTATCGCAGCGCCAATGATGGCATTGACTCAAACGGCTACAGCAGCTCCTGCTGATAACCTAACAGCTGCTAAACGTCTGAACAAATTGCTGACCAATACCAAGAGTATGACAGCCAATTTTAGTCAAACGACTAAAGGCGCGAGTAGTGGTACGTTTAAAGGCTCTATGAGTGTACAACGTCCAAATAACTTCCGTTGGGAAACCAAGTCACCATCAGAGCAATTGATCGTTGCTAATGGTAACTCTATGTGGGTTTATGACAAGGATTTAGAGCAAGCGACTAAGCAGAATGTTGATAGCCAAGTAGGTAATACGCCAGCTTTGCTACTGTCAGGTGATCCAAGCAAAATTGATCAAAACTTCAAAATCACTCAGCCATATGACAACAAAAACTACTATGTGCTCTATCCTAAGTCAGACAGTGCAAGTTTCAAAAGTCTTTCAATAAGCTTTAGTGGTGGCAAACCTGTCATGATGGTATTGAATGATACTTTGGGTCAAACAACCTCTATTAAGTTCAGCGGTATTAAGATGAACCCAAGTATTGGTAGCAGTCAGTTTAAATTTACACCACCAAAGGGTGTTGACGTTATCAATCAGTAATTAACAGATATATTGCTAGGTTTTGATATCAGTTCAAAATCAGCAACGTAATAAAAAGGACAGATCCTATGTGGTCTGTCCTTTTTTGTGTGAGTAACTATATTTTGTTTAGCAGAAAATTTAAGACATGGCTCGTATGGTTTCCATATCTGGCATAGGTGGCAGTTCATCCAGATGGCTTAATCCAAACGCGTCTAAAAACTGCGCAGTAGTATGCAGCAATGCAGGACGACCTAGAGTATCTTTAAAGCCTTTCTCCACAATCCATCCTTTATCAAATAACTGGCGCAGTATATTGCTCGATAATGTCACTCCACGCACATGCTCGATATCACTGCGTGTCACAGGTTGTTTATAAGCAATGACACTTAGGGTTTCAAGTAAGGCTTGGCTCAGACGTTCTTGACGCTGCGGAAAAGTACGCTGGATTAGACTGCTGTAGTCATCAGATATCTGTAAACGATAACCGCTGGCTGTCTCATGTAGCCTAAGCACACCTGTATCTAAGCGTTGTTGCAGCACCTCTAGGGTTTGATTTAATTCTTTAGTAGATAATGACAAATGTTTCTTTAACGCGTGAGCGGTCAGCGGTGCCTCTGAGGCATGCAACAGTACTTCAATACATTTACTCAACTCTTCCAAAGAATCATGCTGTGCCTCAACCGATGGAGATGTAGTCATAGTTATTGGTTCTTGGGTCTCGTCATGTTGCTTTGGGTCTTCAATATCTACCATCTAAAGTATGCTCTTATTTCAATATTGTGATTTTAATAGAGAGTAGTCTAAGAGACAGTCTTAGAGCCTACTAGGCTAACCACTGTAATGTGAGATTTGTGGATTCATTATTCATATTATTCTGATCAGAATTATTGGAAACAGAGTTGACGATACCGCTATCTGTCTCAATATTGACCACACCAACTAACTGCCGCTTTATAAGCTCAAGTACGGCGACAAAACTCACGACCACGCCTATTTTACCTTGTGCCTTATCCAGTAGCTCATAAAAGGAGCGCGCCCCATCTGTACTTAATTGTCTGCTAATACTGGCAATACGATCGGCAAGGGGTACTGCATCAACTTTGATCGTATGCATTTGATAGTCAGGCTGTAACTGCATTTTAAATAAGCTATCAATCAGCAAGTTAGGTGAGTAGCTTGGCAGTTCCGCATTCATAACGTCTTGACCAGGCATACTAACCATGGCCAAAAACACATCGCGCTCTAGACGTACTAGATTGTCTAGGCGCTGACTGACCACTTTGATTTGCGCGTACTCTTCGAGGCGTTCGATAAGTTCTGCTTTTGGATCACGCTCGTCGGTTGGAGTATCAGGGGCAGGCAATAGCAGTTCGGTTTTGATAGCGATGAGCGTTGATGCCATTAACAGATAATCACCTGCTAATTCAAAGTGCTCGGTATCCAATTCACCGATATAAGCTAAGTACTGTTCAGTGATAGGCAGAATAGGCATTTGGGTCAAATCGACGTTGTTCTTTTTGACCAAATACAATAGAAAATCCAATGGACCAGCAAACTGCTCTAACCAAATAGCAAAGGCTTGCGGCGGTACATATAGATCTTCTGGCAAATGCTGTACAGGCGTCTGATAGATACGTAGCGACATATCATGGTTGACTGATTTATCATGATCGCTCTGATTGTCCATAGGCTCAGAAGTTGAATCAGCCATAGCAGATAAGGCGGCATTAGACAAAGCCGCCTGTTTGGTGTTTGGTTCAGTTTGCACGTTTAGCACCCGCTTTGATCATAAATTGCGTCAGTGAAACGACTATTCCAGCAACGATTATTTAAGCTTAGCAAGCGGACGGATGCCGATAGCACGGCGAGCTTTGTCTAGTTGCTTACGACTATGACGACGGGCTTTATTCGCACCCATCTGCAAGATTTCTTCCAGCTCTTTTGGATTGGCCATCAGCTCTTCGTAACGTGCACGGAATGGCGCGATTTCATCATTAATCTTGTCAAACAGGGCTTGCTTAGCGTCGCCCCAACCAATACCAGCGGCATAACGCGCACGCATAGCAGCAATCTCTTCAGTGGTAGCAAATGCTTTATAAATCTCAAAGGTAGCTGAATCATCAGGATCTTTTGGCTCATCAGGTAGCTGTGAGTTAGTCACAATTTTCATGATGGCTTTATGCATCTGTTTTTCAGGACTAACCTGTGGATTTGGCTCACCGAATAGGGGGATAGTATTGCTATAGCTCTTACTCATCTTGCGGCCATCAAGCCCAGTAAGCAGCGGTATATCGTTATCAACGACTGCTGACGGTAGCGTGAAAAGCGACTTATAACGATGATTAAAAGTACCTGCGATATCACGCGCCATCTCGATATGCTGCACTTGGTCACGCCCAACAGGTACATGGGTCGCATTAAACATCAAGATATCAGCCGCCATTAGTACTGGATAACCAAACAGCCCCATGGTGACACCCTGATCAGGATCGACATCGGCTTTTTCTGTATTGATATCAACGGCTGCTTTATAGGCATGGGCGCGGTTCATCAAACCTTTGGCACATGAGCAGTTCAAAATCCAAGCAAGTTCTGGAATTTCAGGCACGTCTGACTGACGGTAGAACGTCACACGCTCAGGGTCTAGACCACAAGCAATCCACGTAGCGGCAATGGCTCTCGTCGATTCATGAATGATAGCAGGGTCATAACAACCAATGATGCCATGGTAGTCTGCCAAAAAGAAAAACGCTTCATGATCACTGTTTTGAATAGACTCAATAGCTGGACGAATCGCACCAACATAGTTACCTAAATGCGGAATACCAGTCGGTTTGATACCAGTCAGGATGCGCTTGGCTTCAGTTGAAGTATCAGAAGTTTGATTGTCAGGAGTACTGTTATTGCTCATGGAAAATCCGTTATTTTGTTTATTAAATTATTATCAGTGCATAGCTAAAATGCAAAATATTAGCCGCAAAGTATAGCAAACTTCACCAGTATTTTTGGGAATAAAGGCTTACTTATAGATATCGGTACGACCGTTTGGCCCATGTTTGAAGCGGCGATGAAACCACATCCACTGAGTGGGATCAATACGAATGAGTCCTTCTAAAACTTTATTAACCCGAGTAGCATCAGCGACTTCATCTTTACTTGGATAATTGTCTAATTCTGGCGTAATTGTTAAATGATAATGGGGACGTTTACCGCGCGGCAAGTTGTCAGGCGTTTGCCGATAAGTATGCAGTGCCATGACAGCTGGCGGCTGTGCTTTGCTACCCAGTTTCGCCATGCGACGCGATGCAGTAATCGTTGCGGCTGGCACACCGAAGAATGGCGCCATGACACCTTGCTTAAGACCATAATCTTGATCAGGAGAGTACCAGATGACGTGTCCCGCTTTGATAGAGGTAACTAAGCTTCGCATATCACGACTAGAGATTTGCTTACCAAAAATATTGGTACGACCATTATAAATAAACCAGTCTAATAAAGGGTTGTTCTGTGTACGATACATACAATCTACTGGGAAAAACTGTGCACATAATAGGCCACCCAAATCTAGCATCGTATAATGTGCACCGAGCAGGATAACTGGTCGCTGCTCATTTTGCGCATTAACAATATGCTGTAACCCTGAGATGGATACAGTTCTAGTAAATATATCTGGCCTGAACCAAGCGCATAACGTTTCAAACACACCAATGCCTTGATTTACAAAGACTTGCTTGGCCATTAATTCACGTTCAGCTTCAGGCTTCTCTGGGAACGCCAACTTCAGGTTGATTAATGTATCGCGTCTACGTGAGCCAGCAACTTTATAAATCAATATACCAAGCTTACGGCCTAGCCAAAACTGCCAACGTAACGGCAGATATATCATGGGTAGCATTATCAAAAACAACAGCCAAATGCCCCAATTCTTAGGTGATAAGAACTGCCACTGAAATGGCTTGTTATCTGCTTGCGCTGTACGCTTATGATTTTGGGTAATCGTCGGTGTGCCAGCCGGTATCGCAGGCGACTTAGCCGACTGTTTCGTGCTAGGGAGCACGCTGCTATTGGCAGATGGCTTGCTAGGGTCGAATTGTTCTGGCGCTTTCATAATATCCTTCTGCGGCACGGTTTGAGGCATCATGGCTAATAATAAAAAGTTACTGATATGATGGGGTAGCGTTTAATGCTTTGCAAGTTAGAATTTCTATAGACGATCTACTTTGTAGTGTCGAAACAAGGTGCTCATGTTGATTATCACCATAAAACAAAGCTTGTTTGATTAAGTCAATCAGATAATCAACACGCTATCAGTAGGCATAAAAAAACCTTATAAGCTGTGACCAGCTTATAAGGTTTTGCAAAACCAGACTCTTATTTAACTTTACTACTGAAGCTCTGAGAAAAAGACAACCGCAGCAAAAAGATAAGAGAGAGTTTTGATTAACGTTTTGAGAACTGTGGACGTTTACGTGCTTTACGTAGACCCAGTTTCTTACGTTCAACTTGACGTGAATCACGAGTAACAAAACCAGCTGCTTTTAGGGCAGGCTTCAAAGTTTCGTCAGCTTCGATTAATGCACGTGTGATGCCGTGGCGGATTGCGCCAGCTTGACCACTGATACCACCGCCTGCAACAGTTACATATAAGTCATATGCGTTAGCAGAGTCGAGTAGTTCTAATGGCTGACGTACAACCATGCGTGAAGTTTCACGACTGAAGTATTCGTCAAGTGGCTTACCGTTAACAACGATACTACCAGTACCTTTTGATAAAAATACACGAGCAGTAGACGTCTTGCGGCGACCAGTTCCGTAATTGCGTTCCATAAGTATATCCTTAGATGTCTAGTTCTTTAGGTTGCTGTGCAGTATGTGGATGATCAGTACCCGCATAAAGTTTCAGCTTCTTGATCATCGCATAGCCAAGAGGGCCCTTTGGAAGCATACCCTTAACTGCTTTGTGTAGAACATCTTCAGGCTTATGTGCAAGCAACTTATTGAAGTTGGTTTCTTTAATACCACCTGGGTAGCCACTGTGACGATAGTACTTTTTGTCTTGTGCTTTTTTACCCGTTACCGTGATTTTGTCAGCATTGATGACAACAATAAAGTCACCAGTATCAACGTGCGGAGTAAAAGAAGGCTTGTGCTTGCCACGTAAGCGAGTTGCGATTTGAGTGGCTAAGCGACCAAGGGTTTTGCCGTCAGCATCTACGACATACCAGTCATGGGTCACTTCAGCTGGTTTTGCACTAAGTGTTTTCATGATAAAACCTTAAAATTAGAATTCGTTGAGAGTTTAGCTGGGAACGGGGCTCTCAAAAAACAGACTGCACATTATAAGCAGTAGCGCCTACGCTTGCAAGCTGCATTGGGGTTTATTTTCGCCTTATATACATTAAACTGCAGCGTCGGCCAGTTTTTAGCGGTTCTAAACATTTGTAAAATACGTTAACGGCTTTCATTAACCCGACAATTATGACGATGATAGACGATAAAGTCCAGCGACAACTTGTCCGACTTTGGTTTGTTTCAAGCATTCAAAAGTGATTGGCTGCTGAGTAACGCTTGATTGAGGGTCTAAATTCTCATTTAGCGACGCTTCCAATTGTTTAAGCTGTGCTGACAAATCTTTATCAGCTTCTAAATAAATCAATGTTTCAGTATTTATTAAAACATTGGTAATAAGCGCAGTCAAAATAGGCTGCCATAAATCCTGAGCATAAGGCGGATCGATAAATACAATGTCAAAAGGGCGCGCAGTCAGCTGCTCTTGACGCAATACTTGCTCAGCAGTGCCAGTGATGATTTGATAAGCAGCAGATTCAAGGCGTAATTGCTCAGCGCTCTGACGTAGCATGTTACTTTGTGCTGGATTGATTTCGATAAATGTTGTGTGGGCCGCACCGCGAGATAACGCTTCAAACCCTAGTACGCCACTGCCAGCACAGCTATCGAGCACATGGGCATCATGAATGTCAGCGAGTAGCCAGTTAAATAAAGTCTCCCGCAAGCGATCTGGGGTCGGGCGCAGGCCATCTGCATCGATGAAACTTACAATACGGCGCTTAAACTGACCGCCAATGATGCGCACATCACCCACCGACACACTTTTCGCCTTACGGTTATTCTTTGGTGCGCGTCCATTTGAGGCTTTTTTCATTATTGTGTCTCGCTTACCAATTCTTTGCTAGGTTTTGCTTTTTATACTATTAAGTACTTAAACGTCTAGTTACTCAGATGTCGCTGCTGCCGCTTCGGCTTCCGCGGCTTCTTTCTCCTCCAATGCTTTTGCTTCTTTATCGCGAATGGCATCACGCATGGCTTTTTCAAAAGCCTTTTGGCGTTTAATGACTTTTAGCTCATCAGCAGAAGGAGGCAACACAGGATCTGTCTTGCGTTGTAATACCCAGTAATCAAATAGAGCACGGCCAATAGGCGCTGCAACAGCACTACCACCGCCACCATTTTCGACCAATACTGCGAGGGCAATCTGCGGGTCTTCTACTGGGGCAAAACCATTAAACCAAGCATGATCCCAGTGGCGCTTATCAATCGCTGACTTGTCGTAGCGTTTGCCTTGCGCGATAGACTTCACCTGTGCAGTACCTGTTTTACCAGCGATACGATAGCGTGGGGTATAGATACCGCGTCCTGTACCGTTTTCTACCACGCTTTCCATCGCATCATGCATGCGCAACCAGTCAGACGGCTTACCGTTATAGTCAATTTTACCATCTGGCTTAGTAATAATTTTGACGTCCGCGGCGCCGTCACTGCTCTTTAATAAATGCGGGGTGATATGCTGACCTTTACTGGCTGTCATGGCTGTAGCGTTAGCAATCTGTAATGGTGTTGCCAAGAAATACCCTTGTCCAATACTGACCGAGATGGTCTCACCCGGTAGCCAGTCCTTATCGTAAGTGTCTTTTTTCCATTTTGGTGATGGCATGATGCCTGATTTTTCATTAGGTAAATCAATACCAGTATCCTCACCAAAACCAAAGCGTACCATCCAATCGTGCAGACGCTGAATACCCATCTCATAAGCCAACTTATAATAATAAGTATCGACCGACATCGCGATGGATTTTTTTAGATCTACCGTGCCATGACCGCCACGTTTCCAGTCGCGGAATCGATGCGTGTCTCCAGGTAAGCTAAAGTAGCCAGGGTCATAGATAGTACTGTTCCAATCGCGTAGACCATAATGAATACCGCCTAAACCCTCAAATGGCTTGATAGTAGAGCCAGGTGGGTAGGTACCTTGTAGCGCACGGTTATACAGCGGCTGATCCAAATCTTCACGCAGATCATCATAATCTTTAAAAGAGATACCCGATATAAAAGGGTTAGGGTCGTAGCTTGGATTACTAACAAATGCCAAGACGTCACCGTTTTTTGGGTCTATCGCAACGATTGCGCCGCGGCGTCCATCGAGCTGCTGTTGGGCAATAGTTTGCAAACCATAATCCAAGCTCAACGTAATATCGTTACCCGCTATCGGCGGCTTGGTATCCAGTTGGCGTAAGATATTACCATGTGCGTCTGTCTCTACCGATTGATAACCCGGTTGCCCAAGCAAAATATCTTCATAGTAGTCCTCGATACCGATTTTACCAATCAAGTCAGTACCAGCGTAACGGTCTTTATCGATACGCTTTGACTCTTTGTCATTGATACGTCCGACATAGCCGATGACATGAGCAAACAGCTCATCATAAGGATAAGAGCGCGTAAGCTTGCTTTGGATAGAGACCCCACGGAAGAATGGCTTACGTTCACTAAACTGAGCCAACTGTGCTTCTGTTAAATCAATCTTAATCGTCACAGGATCGTTTTTATTTTTACTTAGACGCGCCAAGATGTCAGTGATATCTGTATCGGTTAAATCAAAAATCGGCGCAAGCAGATGCAACGTACGCTCAGGGTTTTCGACCTCATCAGGGCTGAGCATCGCTGTAAAGACTGGCTGATTGTCTGCCAGTATTACTCCATTACGATCATAGATATAGCCACGACTAGGCGGCGCAGATATCAGTTTAATACGGTTGTTATCGGCTTGCGTTGTGTACTGATCATGAGCGTAGACCTGCAAATATCCATAACGTGTTATCAAACCGCCCAAACCAATCAATATTATGATCCCAAAGATGATAATACGATTGGTAAAGGTGCTGTTGACCTGTTCGGTATTGGGAGTTATCGGTTTATTCATAGAAGATCAGAGCCCAAACGGTCAGTGAGTCAATAAAAGAAAAATAAGAGGGCAGGTTGGTTAACCAAAGTGCGGTGAGTCTAAAAGATAATGCAAATTATTTCAATCACATAGAAGGGTATGGTGTGAAATCGTCATGCAGTCATTTATACGCAGGTAGTCTTTGTTATTGCACTACAAATTATAACAGAACAAATGAGCAGGCGCAGTACTCAGTCATATATTTTGTCTTGATTATCTACTGACCAATAACTGGCTTATATTTAGGTTTTTGTTGGGTAGCAGACGATATGAACCATGTCATCTTTAGTCACAACTTGCCGCTGGTCTATATGTGCTAATAAATGGCAAGTATGCTAAAATCAGGCGATTTATTTTATAGTAGTTATTATGGGCGGAGCGTCTTTTGAAACGTTCTCATTTTGCTAAAGTCTCGTTATCAGTAGCGACAATATTAGCAACGACAATCAACCTGTCAGGGACTAGATAAGTCATGGACGTAAATTCATTATGGCAGACGATAGCTGAACACCCAGAGTTCTTTGCAATGCTGACCATTCCACCAGTGACGGCATTCGTCACTTGGGTACATGTGTGGATGGCGCTCAAGATGCTGTTCTATCCGGTCAAGTTCTGGGGTATTCGTATTCCTAACTTCCCATTTTTTGGGTTGCCAGGTATCGGTTGGCAAGGTATTGTTCCGCGCAAAGCGGGCAAGATATCAGGGGTTATCGTTGACCAGACGCTCTCAAAACTCGGTTCGCTTGATGAGTTTTTTAAGGCGATGGAACCTGAGCAAATGGCGATATTTGTCACTGATACGGTGGACAAAAACCTTGAGCCATTGATTGATGAGATTATGCTGGATCACTCGCCAGCATTATGGGGCAATTTGCCTTACGCCCTAAAGCGTCGTGTCTATGCGCAAGCTCATAAAGAGCTACCTAGTATTATGCAGTCGCTTGTGACAGATTTGACTTATCATGTCGAAGACTTGGTCGATATGCGTAAAATGATTGTCAATACCATGGAAAACGATCGTCGTCTGATGGTCAATATGTTTTTAAAGGTCGGTCAAAAAGAGATAGACTTTATCTGGCACATTAGTGCTTTGATTGGTTTGGTATTTGGTATTATCCAGATGTTTATATTTTTGGTGGTGCCGCAGCATTGGACCGTACCGTTCTTTGCCGCCATTTGGGGTTTTCTCACCAATTGGATTGCCATTTGGATGGTGTTTAATCCAGTAGAGCCGCACTTCATACCTTATTTGAAGCTGTTTACGGTGCAGAGTCGCTTTCCATTTATCAAACCCGTTATACCGCATATCGCAAAGTATCGCTTACAAGGTGGCTTTATGAAGCGCCAAGAGGAAGTTTCTGAGGTTTTTGCTGAAATTGTGGTAAAGGATTTGGTCACTTTAGAGAACATCATGAATGAGATGATGTATGGTGATCGCTCAGCGCAAACCCGTGATTTGATGAAATCGCATCTATATACGGTGCTAGAGTCACCAGTGATTAGCACGACATTACGTGTGGGATTGGGTCGCCGTGATTATGGACAACTTAAAAATACCATTATCGACAAATCTATTGTCGCGACGATGGTACCACTACGAGATCCTGAGCTAAATGAAAGCCGAGCCAGTAAGATATTTGGTCTGTTCCGCGATAGAATACGTGCGCTAACGCCAAATGAGTTTCAAAATCTGTTGCGTCCCGCTTTCCGAGAGGATGAGATGACGTTGATTGTTTTGGGCGGTTTGACTGGTTTTCTAGCAGGTTGGTTGCATTTAGTGTTAGTATTTTTCCCCTCGATGCAATAATGCATTAATAAGTATTTTTAATTAGTCATGAACGGCTGTATTGAATAAGCTTTGAATAACTAAAAAATGTAAAATTAGCAACAGATAAGCATTTTGTATCAATCATTCATATTGATACGTCACAATGATAGTAGCGGGTTTTATGTGCTTTTACAGCAATTGAAACCTCAGTTTTTAACCGTAAACTATGACCGCATAAAGGACTATTAGCGTTTGCCAGTGGCTAGCAATGCCATCGGTGAACCCTTAATTGTATCCAAGGTAAACAAGGTTAGACCGTATGTTAATCACAGAATTGGGTTATTTTGCCTTGCTGGCCGCTTTTATATTGGCGATTTTGCAGGTGGTACTACCAACCATTGGCGTCATGCGTGACCACGTCGCTTGGCAGCGTTTGGCGCCAAGTCTGGCATGGGCACAATTTGCGGCAATGATTACCTCATTTGCTGCGCTGATGGCAGGCTTTTATTACAACGATTTTAGTCTCGTCTATGTCACTCAGCATTCCAATACATTGCTGCCTTGGTATTACAAGCTATCGGCGACATGGGGCGGGCATGAAGGCTCGCTGCTATTGTGGATGACCATCATGGCCACTTGGTGTGCGCTGGTCTCTTACTTTAGCCGTGGGTTGCCGTTGTCTATGCGTGCACGAGTGCTGGTGATACTGGCAGGCGTGCAGATGATGATGTTAGCGATGCTTATCTTTACCTCATCGCCGTTTGATCGCACATTACCCAATCTACCTGTTGATGGCGCGGATCTAAATCCTGTATTGCAAGATTTTGGTCTGATTATTCACCCACCGATGCTCTATATGGGCTACGTAGGCATGGTTGTGCCATTTGCGTTTTGTATGGCAGCACTATGGGAAGGGCGTTTGGATGCAGTATGGACACGCTGGTCGCGTCCATGGGCATTGGCTGCTTGGGGATTCTTAACAGTCGGTATCGCGCTTGGCTCATGGTGGGCTTATTATGAGCTTGGCTGGGGCGGTTGGTGGTTCTGGGATCCAGTAGAAAACGCCTCATTGATGCCATGGTTGGCAGGAACAGCGCTACTGCATTCACTTGCTGTCACTGAAAAACGCGGTGTATTTAAAGCATGGACGATTATGCTCGCAATCTTTGCTTTTGCGCTTAGCTTGCTTGGTACGTTCTTAGTACGTTCAGGTGTCATTACCTCAGTGCATTCGTTTGCCGCTGATCCAACGCGTGGTCTAGTGATTTTAGTCATCCTCGGTATCATCGTCGGCGGTGGTCTGTTGATGTTTGCTGTACGTGGTTGGCGTTTGACGGTCGAGAGTCAGTATCGACTTATCTCACGTGAATCATTTTTGGTGATTAATAACGTTATTATTCTCATTTCAACCTTAGTGGTACTACTTGGTACGCTATATCCTATTATTGCTGATGCCTTTAATTTAGGTCAGGTATCTGTTGGCCCTCCATACTTCAACGCTCTATTTGTGCCGTTGACATGGCTGCTACTGGTGGCGATGGGTATGGGCTCCAATATCCGCTGGAAACAAGACAGCCGCCCGTTATTGGGTGCTGGCATGGTTATTGCGGTGAGTAGTTTGGTATTGGCCGCCATTATCACCTATTTCACCAGTCCATCAGCGATGCTAAATATCGGTGTCACGTTGGCTGTGAGCTTTTGGGTGTTGTTATGGATGGTTGTCGATTTCAAAGACAAGACCAAAAATGCACCAAGTCGTTTAAATGGCTTACGTCAGTTGCGTCTAAGCTACTGGGGTCAGCAAACCGCTCATATTGGCGTCATTATTGCGGTCATCGGCGTGGCATTTACCAGCACGTTGAGCATTGAGCGCGATGTGGCATTAGGGCCTAATGATAGTGTCAATGTGCAAGGCTATGATTTTACGGTGAAAGGTTTTAGTGAAGTAAAAGGCAGTAACTTTGACGCCACGCAAGCAGAAGTAACAGTCAGTAAAGACGGTCAAGAAGTGACCACGTTATATCCTGAAAAGCGTAACTATATTATCAGTATGATGCCGATGACAGAAGCTGCGATTGATGCCAATCTGATGCGTGATGTGTACGTAGCACTTGGTGAGCCAATTGCTGAAGATAGCAATGAATGGGCTTTCCGTATCTATGTCAAACCGCTTATCCGCTGGATATGGTTGGGTGCGCTTATCATGGCGTTTGGCGCATTGCTCAGTATGCTAGACAATCGTTACCGTATCAAAAAAACCAAAACACCTGCGCAAATCGCGGCCAAAAAATCAGGCTTCGCGACGGTTGCAGATTTGGATACGTCAGCTACAAAGATAGGGGAGCGTTAATATGACTACCTCAAACAATGAACCTGATAAAAAAGCTCAGCAAGAGGCTGTCAAAGACCCTAAAGTTGCGAGCAGCAATAAAATAAAAACTAAGAAAAAACTTAAAATTGGGTTTTTGATTCCGCTGGTTATCTTTATTGGTTTGGTCGCTATGCTCTATATGCGTTTGGGCAAACCGACTGATATCGTGACCAATACGGCGCTTGAGCGTCCAGTACCTGCTTTTGAGTTGCCATTATTATCAGATACGAGTCGTATCATGACCAATGACAACTTGCCAGATAAGCCATTCCTCATGAATATCTGGGGCTCTTGGTGTCCAACTTGTATCATTGAGCATCCTTTTTTGATGAAGCTAGAAGAGCGCGGTGTTAACTTAGTAGGCGTAAACTACAAAGATGATATTGGTGATGCGTTAGGGTACCTGAATCGCGGTGGTGACCCGTTCTCTATGTCTATTCAGGACTTGTCAGGGCAGTTCGCTCTAGACTTAGGTCTGACAGGTGCGCCTGAGACTTTTATCGTCGATGGTGATGGGATTATTCGTCAGCATATCATCGGTGAGATCAATGAGAGCAATTGGCAAAGTCGTATTACGCCTTGCTTGATGGTACTCAATGACGCTAGTAATAATGGTGTCAGTCCAGATCCAAGCCAAGTTGCGGAGGCGTGCAAATGATAGCCTATCAAATAAGAAACGCGACCATAAAGTTAGTAAGCTTGTTTATCGCTTGTCTATTCAGCATGGCAAGCTTCGCTGCCATTGATGTCTACGATTTTGATTCTGTGCAACAAGAAGCCCAGTATCGCGGTCTTATCGAAGAGCTGCGCTGCCCGAAATGTCAAAACCAGAACTTAGCAGGTTCTGATGCGCCAATTGCGCAAGACTTAAAGCAAAAAACCTATGATTTGATAAAAGATGGTCGTAGTGATGGCGAGATTCGAGCCTATATGCAAGAGCGTTATGGCGACTTTATCAGTTATAAGCCGCCAGTACGTCCTTCAACATGGATTTTATGGTTTTTCCCACCGTTATTATTGATCGTTTTATTGGTCGGTTGGTTTTGGCATAGTAAACGCCGTCAGCTTGTCGCCAGCGGCGAGAGTGGTGTCGCAGTAGACAACCATGTCAAAGCGTTGTCTGCCGCTGAAAAAGCAGAACTTGATCGCTTATTGTCACGAGCTAATAACGATGACAAAGACGACACTACAAGCCTTGGGGGCAAAAAATGACCATATTTTCTACTGTTGGCTTATTTATTGCGCTAAGTTTACTTGTCGCTCTACTATTGGGCATTATCACCATTAAGCCGTGGTTAAGAGCACCGCGTTCGCATAGTAAGCCTGTGGATAATCAACTGCTGGATATCAACGTTGCTGTGTTTCGTGAGCGACTAGCAGAGCTGAAAACAGACAAAGACAGTGGTATCATTGATGACCATCACTATCAAAACCAAAAACTTGAGCTTGAACGTCAGCTTTTGGATGCTCAGCGTGAAGTGTCACCGATGGTCACGCCAGGTATCAAAAGCCGATTGATTATTATGGTTTGGGTGCCTGTATTGACTGCCATGGCATATCTGATGGTCGGTGATCGCACACCTGTCTTTGAGCTGTGGGCTGCTGAGGACAAAGTCGGTCAAGTGGCGGACGATCTATTAACAGGTAGAATCGATCAGCCACCTGCTTGGGCAATTGAGGATGGTAATCAGCTGATTAGTGCCATGCAGACTAACGTCTATCGTCATGCCGGTGACTATAATCGCTGGATGCGCCTATCAGAGCTATTCTTGTCATTAGAGGCGACTGATTCGGCATTAGAGGCCTTGTCGCGCGCTTATCGTCTATCACCTGACAACGAAGAGATTGCGACCACTTATGCGCAGATCAGTTTCTTTGCTAATAAGGGTCAGTTAGATGCAAATAGCCGCCGTGTATTAGAAAACATACTGACTACAAATCCAGAGCATGAGGGCGCACAGATGCTTATGGCGATGGGTGAAGCACGTGCTAGCAACTTCGATCAAGCGCAAGGCTGGATTAAACGTCTGCGTGACAGTATCGCGGCCAAACCAGGTGATCATACGCAAGCGCTATCAAGTCTAGACGAGCTCAGTGCTAATGTAGTCATGCAGCAGCAGCAAGCCTCTGAAGGCGTCGAAGTGACAATCAAAATTAATGCTAGTCTGTTACCATTGGTAAAAGCTGACGATACGCTGTTTGTGGCGATACGTGATGTAAAAGGTGGTCCACCATTTGCTGCTAAGCGTCTACCAATTAGCAATATCAAACAAGGCGAAGCTGTTATTAGCCTAAGTGATCTTGATGCTATGATGCCAGAGCGTACTCTAGGATCGGCTCGTTCTGATAAAGTACAGCTAGCGGTCATCGCTCGTATCAGCCATAGTGGCAATGCTACCGCAGAGTCAGGCGACCTCTCAGGCAATCCAGTGGTCATCAGTGCAGAACAAAATCAGGTCAACGTGGAAATCAATCAGCAAGTGCCATAGCCATAGTAGTATGATAAATACCGGACGCTAATGGTATTTATTATATAGACGCTGCTGCTCAGTACGGACGCGAGCAGCAGTGCTATGATTGTTCTAATTTGAAAGAGATATGAAGTGAACCCAGATATATAAATGGGCGTTTCAAACGCAGTCAATTCTATTACTTTTTATCTTGAATTGACCATGTATGAACAGATAAGTCATGCCAACTTGTCATATCAATAATGAAAATACTTGAGCTTTGCAGGGCCACAAGGTAAGGTAGCTTTGCAAACAACTAATCCCAGAGTTTTATTAATCCCAAAATCCTATCTATTAAGGAGAGTCGTGTAATGATGCGTATTATTTTACTAGGACCACCAGGCGCCGGTAAAGGTACCCAAGCCCAGTTTATTTCTAAAGAATATGATATTCCACAGATCTCAACTGGCGACATGCTACGTGCAGCAATCAAAGAAGGTAGCGAGCTTGGCAAAAAAGCCAAAGATATCATGAATGCTGGTGGTTTGGTTTCTGATGACCTCATTATCAACCTAGTGAAAGAGCGTATCGCTAAGCCTGATTGTGTGAATGGTTGTATCCTAGATGGTTTCCCGCGCACTATTCCTCAAGCGCAAGCACTTGCAGACGCTGATGTTGCTATCGATCATGTTATCGAAATCAGCGTACCTGATGACGAAATCGTGAGCCGTTTGTCTGGCCGTCGTCAGCATCCAGGTTCAGGTCGTGTTTATCATGTCGATCACAATCCACCAAAGGTTGAAGGCATCGATGACGTCACTGGTGAAGCGCTTATCCAGCGTGAAGATGACCAAGAAGCGACTATCCGTGACCGTCTATCTACTTATCATGAGCAAACGTCAGCATTGGTTGGTTTTTACCAAGACAAAGCTAAAGAAGGCGATGATGCGCCTAACTATGACAAGTTTGATGGTACACAAGGTATCGATGACGTTAAGCAGCAAATTTTGTCTGCACTAAAAGGCTAATTTTCGATGTTAGCTAAGGAATTTAGCCAGTCGATGTAGTCGTTGAAGACCCTGTTTAATAGCAGGGTTTTTTTATGGCTGATGTTTTTATGCCTTATGAGAACACACACAAAAAGACCGCTTACTCATCATAAGTAAACGGTCTTTTATCAAATATACGACTGATAAAGCTCATATATTTTAATTAATGCTTATGCGTTACCTTGAGCATCAACTTGTGCTTGCTGCTGGCTTTGCGCATATGCTTGATCAAAGTTCACAGGTGCTAGTAGCAATTGTGGGAAGCTACCACGCGTCACGATGTCACTGATGACTTCACGAGCATATGGGAACAACACATTAGGGCAGTATGCGCCCAAAATTTGACCGATTTGATCTTCCGGGATATCTTTTAGTAAGAAGATACCTGCTTGATGCACTTCAGCGATAAATGCTGCTTCTTCCGCATTTTTGGCAGTAACGCTCACAGTTAGGATGATTTGATAGTGATCGTCATCTAGTTTTTCAGCGTTGCTAGACAAATTGATGTCAAGCTCTGGGTTCCACTCTTTGGTGAATACGCTAGCGCCTGGGACTTCAAGAGACATGTCTTTTACATAGATGCGTTCTAGTGCCAATTGTGGTTGTGCTTGTTCTTCAGCCATGGTAAATCCTCTAAAATTAAATCAAATGATTGGACAAATCGTCATTTTAATAAACGTTCATTGTAATATAAATCGAGACTATTTTTTGGTATTGTCTCGATATTTTTCTTATTACTTCTTACTGCTTACTGCTCTATTAAAACCTGACACTGCCTATCTTTACATAAATAAAGACAGACAGTAAAGAAAGGTAGCAGATTAACCGGCTAATAGCTCGTCAAGTTTGCCTTGCTGGTTCATTTGGTTGAGCTCATCAAAACCACCGACAAAGGTTTCACCAACGAAGATTTGCGGCACAGTGCGGTAGTTATTGGTTTTTTTCATCAGTGCTTGGCGCTCTTCGCTGCTCATATCGTGCATGCCGATTTCTTCATAATCAACGCCTTTGGTTTTTAGTAGTTGCTTGGCGTTTGAGCAGTATGGGCAGATAGGGGTAGTGTAAACTTTTACAGATACAGTCATGGTAAATCCTTATTTATAAATTTATGGGATAACAAACATATTATAAAGAGCACGATAAATTATCATAGTCTAAGCGTTGGTATAGTCTGTTATCAATGAGTAAAGCAAAAATGCATTCGGTGATGCTCATTACTAAAGTGGGGATGGGCATGACAAATTCAAGCTGTTTTGGCTCAAAACGTATTTTAGTGCTGTAAAAAATGATAAATAAGCTACAAAAAAAGACACCTGATAAAAAGGTGTCTTTTTTATATAGCGTCAGTCAGGTCACATAGACATCAGCTAAGCGATGTGTATAAACGCTTCACTTAAGCGCTTATACAGGTCTGTTACTTGCTTAGACTTGGTTTTGTTTTACCTTTAGCCTTTGCTTTGGCGTCTTTTACACCAACCAATGGCATGCCAGCGCCTTGCCAGCCGCCAATACCGCCCTCTAAGCGATAGACACTATCTTTACCAATCATCTGAATCGCAGCGCCTGCTTGAACGCCCATGTCGCAGATGATAATCACTGGCTGCTCAATCGCACGAATCTCTTCTAAGCGGTCTTTGAGGTCAGTGAACGGTATGTTGCGGCTGCCTTGAATATAGCCTGATTCAAACTTCTTTTTAGCGCGAATATCGATAAGCTGCGCGTTTTGAGAATTGACCATCATGCCAAGCGTGTTAGGCGATATTTTTCTACCGCTACGTTTGTTTTCAATCGTAAAAAACAGTATAGCAAGTACGGCTAATATACCAAATAAAAACGGGTGGTTGCCCACAAATTCCAGCGCACGATCCAAACCATACCTCCAAAAAAATAAGTGTTCTATTAAGCTGAGAAGACAGCCCAATGATATTGAACAAGGCGCTATTATACCGATAAGGCCATCTATAGTAAACGGGCGATGACACAGGCAGTAATTGAGCGGTTATTGTACCTATCTATGGATCTTTTCAGCCTAATAAAAGTATCTACTCACATGACCACTTTTAACTAAGGCGGACACTAACAAGCCAAATATTAATAAGGCTTAGTATCTGCCTCTTCTCGTAGCGTGACAAGATTTTCAACGCGGCGCTGCAAAACTTCACCATCAGCCACTGCTTGCCATAGTGCACAGCCTTTGCTGTTGTGAGTATGGCGACAGTCACGGAATTGGCAGTCACCAGCCAATGGTGCTAGCTCAACGAATCCTGAAATAATATCATCAGGGGTGAGATGCCAGATGCCATATTCACGAATCCCTGGTGTATCAACGATACCGCCTTGAGTGAGGTCTTCTGGGTTAAATGGCAACAGTCGACTAGTCGTCGTGGTGTGCTGACCGAGCTTAGAGTTTTGCGAGATAATATTGACGCTCTGTCCAGAGTCAGGCAAAAGGGCATTGATTAGACTGCTTTTGCCGACGCCAGATTGACCCGCAAAGATCACCAGCTTTTTATCTATATAGCGTTTTAGTTCATCAAGGCCTTCTTGCTCATCGCTCTCAGCGATATTTTCAGGGCAATCGACCGAAGTTAGAACACTTTCATAACCAAGCGCGGCATACTGCGCCAATAGCTCATTGGTATCCACACCGTTTTCTTCTGCTAATAAATCGGCTTTATTGAGTACCAATAGTGGTTTGACACCTGCATGATGGCATACCACGAGATAGCGATCGATCAGCGTTGGCGCGGCGGCAGGCAGTGGTGCAAAAACAATCGCCAAAATATCGACATTCGCGGCAACAGGTTTGAGCTTATGGTAGCGGTCAGGACGAGAAACCAGCGATGTACGTGGTTTGACCGCTTCGATACGACCAAAGCCAGTATTAGAGTCAGCATTCCAGCGTACTTGATCACCAGCAGCTAGCATCGGTAGATTGGTACGCACATGACAGCGCCAGATATCATTCAATTCAAGCGTTTGCCAAAACGGCTCAGGATCATCAGGTGCAATCTCTGGCTGCTCAGGTATGACAGCTGGCAGGCTAGTGACT
The DNA here is from genome assembly GCF_052258385.2 of Psychrobacter sp. 1Y6. Taxonomy (NCBI): domain Bacteria; kingdom Pseudomonadati; phylum Pseudomonadota; class Gammaproteobacteria; order Moraxellales; family Moraxellaceae; genus Psychrobacter; species Psychrobacter sp. 1Y6. The sequence continues at coordinate 981,672 of NZ_JBQQEW020000001.1, forward strand.
TGTACTTCTAGTTGCTTACCGTAATGCGCCATGACCACGCCATCCATCAAACTGTCATCAATACTATCTTGATTGGACAGTTGCTGCTTGTCGATGCGACGAATCTGTTGTTTAGTCAGTTTGCGTTGCCGGATTAATGCCATGGGTTTTTGACCTATTATAAAAATATTGCTAAGTGTAGCGTGAAAATTTGCTAACATACAGCCTAAAGCGTCTGCGGCAGACAGTGGTTTTGTAATATTTTGGCTGATTGCTAGATTTTTTGAATCAATCAGTGCATTACAATGCTGCCTGAATATGAGTATTCAACCGTAATACGTTTTTTAAATTATGTTTAAAACTGTCCCAAAATTTAATGACCATAGGATATTGTATGACTACCGGTGACCATCCCAATAAGATTAAAATCAAAAATCAAGGCAAAAAAGGGCTGGTGTGGATTGATCTAGAAATGACCGGACTTGATACCTTAAACGATGAGATTATCGAGATTGCTACTGTCGTTACTGACGAAGATTTGAATGTACTTGCTGAAGGACCTGTGTTTGCTATCAAGGTATCAGATCAAGTCTTAAACAAAATGGATGACTGGAATACCAAGCAGCACGGTCAATCAGGATTGGTCGATCGTGTGCGCCGTAGTACGGTGACATTGGCAGAAGCCGAAGCTGAGACCATCAAGTTCCTAAATAAATGGGTCGATAGTGGTAAGTCACCAATGTGCGGCAACTCTATCTGTCAAGATCGTCGATTTATGGCGCGCCAAATGCCAGAGCTTGAGCGTTTCTTCCATTATCGTAATCTTGACGTGTCATCAATTAAAGAGCTTTGTTTCCGCTGGCGTCCTGATATCTTAAAGAATTTTGAAAAAGGTGGCAGTCATTTAGCCTTAGACGATATTCGTGACTCTATCCGTGAGCTAAAGCACTACCGTCAGCATTTCTTTAAGCTAATACCTTAAAAAACTGGCAAGAGATAAGCTATTTAAAAGTGTAGTAAAAGAATTGTAGTAAAAATAAAAAGGGTCTGTTGAATTATCAACAGACCCTTTTTTTTAGATAGATCCAACGATCAAATAAGCATTGTAAACTCAAATAATCCAAACTCAGCATCATTACTGCTTAAATCGTTACTACTAAAACCGTCATTTGAATGCTCGTCATCTGTCACTGCACCAATCACGGCGCTAACTTTCGGCTGGCGAGTGTCTTTATCTAATAATCGCCAGTCGCCAAGTACGTAGCGCTTTTTATCATCAGTCGCCTGATGAATGTCTGGACGATGAGTATGTCCGTGCAATAAGGCATCGCTAGTAGCAATAGCTTGACGTACGGCTTTATCATTTACATCCATGATATGCGCAGCTTTGTTCGCATTGTTCTGCTGGCTTTTTTTGCGCATGTTGTCTGCGATGGCTAAGCGTTTTTCTAATGACTTATTAAGCAAGTACCACTGAGTTAAACGGTTACGCATAATTTTGCGAAAAAACTGATATTTTTTATCATCAGTACATAGCGCATCGCCGTGCTCTAAACGATAATTCTGCTGACCAATAGGCAAAGTATATGGCTCGCTGATTAGCTCGCCGCCGAATAGATTACAAAACGGCTGACCCAATAGAAAGTCACGATTGCCATGCATGACCAATATCTCACAGCCATTGATACGTAGCTGCTTGAGTTTGGTGATAAGTGGAGTCAACCAGTGCGCTATCTTCTCGTCTTCTGACCTTTTCTCTTTTAATAGGGACAAGTAGGTATCATCACCCAGCCACACCTCGAACCAATCACCCAATATAAAGAGGCGTTTGAGCGCAGGTAGGGCAAGACAGTCATCTAATAGCGCCAAAAAAGCCTGCACTAAGGCAGGCTCCTGAGGCGATAAATGCAAATCGCTAATCAATACTTGCCGCACTTGATGAGGGCGGGTCGTGATTAAGTGATTAAAACTTTGCATTTATCTTGGTCCTCGTGACTTATCGTATGGCGAGCATGATTTAATAGACTCTACTAGAAAATGCTCGCTCATTCACAGCTTCGCTAAGTAACTATTACTGAATAGCCACTATTGAATGGCTATTACTGAGTAATGATGGTTGCTGAGTTGATAACAACTGGCTCTTTTGGCACATCAGCATGCATGCCGAAACGACCAGTTGGTACGCTGCGCATTTTTTCGATAACGTCCATACCGCTTGTTACTTTACCAAATACGGTGTAACCCCAACCTTGCATATTTTTGCCAGAGTGGTTTAGGAAGTCGTTGTCTTTTACGTTGATGAAGAACTGGCTAGTTGCTGAATGCGGATCTTGGGTACGCGCCATTGCGATAGTACCTTTGTCATTTTTTAGACCGTTGTCCGCTTCGTTTTCGATAGGCGCATTGGTTGGTTTTTCATTCATCTCAGCGTCCATTCCGCCGCCTTGAATCATGAAACCATCAATGATGCGATGGAAAATTGTACCGTCATACTGACCAGATTTTACGTAGTTTAAAAAGTTTTCTACGGTTTTTGGTGCTTTTTCTTCGTTGAGTTCGATAACGATCGCACCCATATTAGTTTCAAGTTCTACTACTGGTGGCATGTCTACCATGGGATATTCCTTTTTGATTGCAGCGCCTTAAATAGCACTATTGTGAGTGGTGGTTAAAAAGTTACGGGTAGTCTAACGGCTTTTTTATCCCGTGTCATGTATCAGGCTGTTAATGCGTTTGCGAAACCTGATAGAATAACGCAACTTTACCCATTTTTGACAAATTTTGATAATGCGGTCGCACTATCTAAGTTTTTATATTCCCGTTTTATTTTAACACTTTAGTTTAAATGTTTCGTGATGCGTAACGGCACGCATCATGAACTGACAATTTGCGTTAGGAGCAATGCCCGATGAGTGATCACTCAAGCAACAATGCACAAAAAGACGAAGCAAAAAATGATTTTATTCGTAATATCATTCGTGACGATGTCAATGCGCAAAAATACCAGCAAATTGTAACGCGCTTTCCGCCTGAGCCAAATGGCTACCTGCATTTAGGCCACGTAAAATCTATCTGCTTAAACTTTGGTGTGGCCAAAGAGTTTGGCGGTGTGTGCAACCTACGTTTTGATGACACCAACCCAACTGCTGAAAAGCAAGATTACATCGACAATATTAAAAACGATGTGCAGTGGTTAGGTTTTGAGTGGGCAGGCGAAGCACATCATGCCTCAGGTTATTTCGATCAGCTACATGCATGGGCAATTCAGTTGATTGAGCAAGGCGACGCTTATGTTGATTTGCAAACCCCTGAACAAATCAAAGAAAACCGTGGTTCATTCAATGAAGCGGGAACGCCTTCACCATATCGTGATGCCAGTGTTGAAGAAAACCTAGCGCTTTTCAACGATATGAAAGACGGTAAATACGCTGAAGGAAAGGCTATTTTGCGCGCCAAGATTGATATGGCCAGCCCAAATATGAACCTACGTGATCCTGTCATCTATCGCGTGATGCATCAAGAACATCATCAGACTGGTGATAAATGGTGCATCTATCCAATGTATGACTTTGCTCATCCACTCTCAGATGCGTTAGAAGGGATTACCCATTCATTATGTACGCTTGAGTTTGAAGATCATCGTCCATTCTATGATTGGGTCATCGAAAAAATCGGCTTTGACGTACCACCACATCAGTATGAGTTTAGCCGCTTAAACGTTGATCACACATTGACCAGTAAGCGTAAGCTAAAGCAGCTAGTAGATGAAGGTATCGTCAGTGGTTGGAATGACCCACGTATGCCAACCGTCGCTGGCATGCGTCGCCGTGGTTATACGCCAGAGGGCTTGCGTGATTTTTGTGAGCGTGTGGGTGTGACCAAAGCGGATAGTGTGGTTGATTTCCGTTTGCTAGAGTTTAGCGTTCGTCAATCGTTAGAGACGACTACTGGTCGCGGTATGGCGGTGCTAAAGCCGTTAAAAGTGACCATTACTAATTTCTCTGATGCCGTCAGCAGTTGGGAGTCGCAAAAAGCCGATAGCGTTAATGCACGTTTTGATGATGCGACGCAGACGCTTTGGTTGACTCAGCCGAACCATCCTAACGTCGATATGGGTGAGCGTGAGATTCCGTTTACCGAGACGCTATACATCGATCAAGGTGATTATGAAATTGAACCGCCAGCAGGCTACAAGCGCCTATCACCAGAAAAGCCAGAGATTCGTCTGCGTAACACTTACGTGCTAGCCGTCACTGAGCATATCACTGATGAGAGTGGCAATGTTTTTGAGCTAAAAGCGACGATTGATCCTGCTACTTTAGGCAATAACCCTGAAGGGCGTAAGGTCAAAGGTGTGATTCATTGGGTATCAGCCAGTCAAGGTGTGCCAGCGACAGTCCGCATGTATGAGCAGCTATTCAGTGCTGAGGACCCAAGTGGCGTCGCTGATGTTCATCAAGCGCTAAATCCGAACTCGCTCACTGAGCTGAACGCAGTGGTTGAGCCATCTTTGGTCAATGCAGATGCTGGTACGCGTTTCCAGTTTGAGCGTGAAGGTTACTTCATCTCTGACAGTGAAGATCACAGCACTGATAAGCCAGTATTTAACCAAATCGTTAGCTTACGTGATAGTTATAAGCCAGCTTAATTTATGTTGGCTTAGTATTTGAAAGTACCCTTATCCAAATAGATATTTTGAAATAATACTGAACAATAGTAGTTTGCAAGTTAGCCTATTTCTAGTACGCTAGGAATGGGCTTTTTTATGTGCAGTTATAAAGTTAAGCATAGTAAGATTTGAGGAAATAAGAATGGCAAAGTTTCTAAACAGCAGTGGTACAACGTATCATTTAGAAGAGTTGATTAAAAACGCTTCTGACAGGTTGATTATTATTAGCCCATATTTGAAGCTTAATGAACGTATCAAAGAATTATTGGAAGACCGCAACCGTCTCAAGATCGACATTCGCATTGTTTATGGCAAGAATGATCTGCACCCTGAAGAAATAAACTGGCTCAAAAATCTGACCTTTATTCGTACTAGCTTTTGCAAAAACTTACATGCGAAATGCTACCTGAATGAAAATGAATGCATTATTACCAGTTTAAATCTTTATGAATTTAGCCAAGTTAATAACAATGAGATGGGCGTACTGATTTATCGTAATGATGATGCCAAACTTTATGCCGACACCTATGAGGAAGCGCAGCGCATCATTCGTATCAGTGATGAAGTGAGAATGTCTCTTGAAAAAGTGACCGAAACTGAAAGTAAGTCTGAGCCTAGTCCCAAAATAATAAGCGCTACTATCAACGTAACCGGTAACTCTACGATAGAAACTACACCTAATTACTCTAAACTGACCACCGCCAAGCTTGCTAAAGAGTTGGGCTTTAAAACGCAAGAGTTGAATGAAAAGCTGCTTGCAGCAGGTTACCTACAATCGCAAGATGGTGAACTAGTATTGACTGATGCTGGACGTGCAGCTGGTGGTACCAGTAAAAAGGGTAAATTTGGCGAGTTTTGCTTATGGGATGCAGGGATGGTGGTTTAATTATTTATCAAAGCTGCTTGTCCATAAAATTCATTAAAAAATTTGTCCATCAGCTTAGAGGTAAACGGAATAACCGCATTACAATCCGTCACAAGACATTCATAACCAGTTTGTTAAGATAAAGTCAGTTTTTGCCGATGTGCTTTATGTTATATTTGATAGCTGAGCACGTCGATGATAATAATAGAACGCGAGGCCGACGTGTCGATATAAGCGTTCATTCACATAGCTAAGGAATCAAGCATGGCACATTTACGTTTAGGTGATACCGCACCAAATTTTGACGCTACAACCACAGAAGGTGACATTAATTTTCATGAGTGGGCAGGTGATCATTGGGTTGTTTTCTTCTCGCATCCAGCAGATTTTACGCCAGTATGTACCACTGAGCTTGGTCGCGCCGCTGCATTAAATGGCGAGTTCCAAAAGCGCAATGTAAAGCCGATTTGTATTTCTGTTGATAGTCTAGAAGATCACAAAGCGTGGGCGAGCGATATCGGTGAGACTCAAGGCACAGATATGAACTTCCCAATCATCGCTGATCCTAATAAAGAAGTCGCTGAACTATATGACATGATGCATCCTAATGCCGACAGTACTCATACGGTACGCAGCGTCTTTATCATTGATCCAAGCAAAAAAGTTCGTCTAACGCTGACATATCCTGCCAGCTGTGGCCGTAACTTTGATGAAATTATCCGCGTGATTGACGCACTACAGTTGTCGGATGAGTACAACATTGCAACACCTGTAGACTGGAAAGATGGTGACGACGTAATCATTCCACCAAGTGTGAAAAACGAAGATATCGCTGCCAAATATCCAAAAGGTCACAAAGAGATTAAGCCGTATCTACGTACCACACCTGCACCAAACAAATAATTAGACTGATGTATAAATGTGATTAAATAAAGCCCCATGACTCAAGGTTATGGGGCTTTTATTATTTCTACTTTATGATTAATAAGACTTTGCCATGATGGCCAGATTAGGCTATAACTGTGGTATAGCGTATCAATATTTGTGCTTATCAGTACAACAACCATAATAAAGCGTATCAGCGCCAAATCGCTGTCCAATCATTCTTAAAAGGAGTTTGCTATGAAAAAACTATATATTACCCGTACAGCGCCCAACCCACGTAAAGCGCTTATCTTATTGGCTTCAAAAGGTATCGATGTTGATGATATGGATGATGTCGATGTGATCGATATTGATTTTGCGGCAAATGAGCAAATGTCAGAAGCCTTTACGCAAATGAATCCGATGCAGACCGTACCTGTTTTGACCTTAGATGATGGTACTGTATTGAATGATTCGCAGGCAGTTTGTGAGTATCTGGATCGTGTTTACGGTGAGCGTTCAGTCATGGGTAATGATGTGGTACAGCGTGCGCAAGTTTGCTCTATGCGCCGTGTTGCAGAGTTTGAAGTGATGTATAACTTGATGCTCGCGTTTCAGCACAGTCATCCATCTAAAGCACAACGTATTGAGCAAGTGCCCGAGTTCGTCGCACCATCAATTGCTCGTGCTGTTAAAGCCATGGCGTATTTTGAGACGATACTAGAAGGTCGCGAATACCTAGTAGGTGAACAATTAAGTTTTGCAGATATCGTGCTATATCTAAGCTTGGATTTTGGCAAAGTATTGAAGATTAATCCCAATGAGCAAGGCGAAAACCTAGCTCGTTTTTATCAAAAGATGAATGAACGCTTCAGTATTAAAAATATGGCTAAAGCCAAACCTGCCAGTGTGAATGACTAAAAGGTTCTAGAAAAATAGTTTAAATCATAAAATTTATCTATTAACCTATCCGATAAATTGATCGCTATAAAGCAAAACAGCTAACCTCAATCGTTAGCTGTTTTTTTATGAAATATAATAAAAATCAACATTTCGTTACATAGGTTAATAGAGCCAAGGTTATAGTGGTTAATCTAGCTTAGTTATATCAATTATGTTTCTTACTTATTCATTAAAGAGGAATACTTTTAAATTATGACTTCTTTTGAATAGGTTTGTAAAACATAGATGGTACGCGAGATAAGTTGTACAAGCTTACTAAGAGGTATGTAATATGGTAGGTAGCCGAAATAAGCCAACGTTAAAATTACTGCTATTACCCAGTATGATGGCAGTTAGTCTGATGCTAAGTGCGTGTCAAAAAGAAGCGGCGTCTAGCGAGAATGATACATCGCAGGGTCCTGAAGTTGGCGAGATGACAGACTCAGCCGTAAGTGAAGATCTGGTATCTAGTATGAGCCCTACATCAGACGAATCTGAACCTGTTGAATTAACTGCTCAAGAAAAGCTGACGACCACCTTATCTCATCATCGTTGGACGTTAGTAAATGCTGTTGACGCCAATGAACAACCTATGGCTGAATTTGCGAATATCAACAGCCAGGTAACGCTTGCATTCAACCAATATCAAGGGCAAGACACGCTAAGCTATAGCGTAGGCTGTAATACGATTAGTGCTGGCTATCAGTTAAAGGGCCATACCTTAACTACTGAAGAGGGCATGAGTACGAAGATGTCTTGTGGCGAGCTAGACGTGGCAGAAAACACCTTGAATACGTTAATGCAGGGCAGTAGTGAGTTCAAAATTGATCAAGGCGATAGCCCAGTATTAACCCAGTTTACCGACGATGATGTAACTCTGGTTTGGAATGGTAGGCTTACTGCACAAGCGAAATATAACAGTAAGGGTGAAACAGTATTTTGGGCAGTAAACTCCGAAACAGTACCTTGCGAAGCAGGTAACTCTGAGCAGTGTCTACGAGTTAAGCCTATTACTTATAATGATCAAGGTATTAAAACTCACGAAGGACAGTGGCGAGTATTCGTTGGTGAGATCGATGGCTATCAGCATGACAGCAAACACGAAGAAGTATTACGCTTACAACGCTATCCATTACATATCGATGAGTTATCAGAGACTAATGAGCCAACTAAAGATGATACTGCTGATGAAAAGTATGCTTATATACTAGATGCTGTGATTGAAAGTGCAGTTGTAGAGTAGTTTACTGTAGTTTGAGCTTTGAAATGCTCATAGTCATAAAAAACACGCGTCTAATAGCGCGTGCTTTTTTATGGGATGTCTACTTGGCTGTTTATCTATTTTGATGCTTTTCTGCTTCAACACCTCGCTATCTTAACGCCTCGCTATTTTAACGCTGATCTTTAACGTAAGTTACCTAAATCTTCTTCAGACAAGCGCCAACGGCCTTTCTTTTTAGAAGCACCGCGACCACGCATAGCGCTATTCAATATTAACTTATTCATTGAATGGCTTGAGTGAGCGTGACAGATGGCGCAGGCAAGTCCATCGGCAGCATCTTGTTGCGGTACAACTTCTAACGCTAATATCCGGCACACCATCTCTTGTACTTGTTCTTTGGCCGCTGCTCCATAACCACAGACGGCTTGTTTGATTTGCCGAGCCGTATATTCTGATACTTCTAAATCTAAAGCAACCATCGCTGCAATCGCTGCACCTCGTGCTTGCCCAAGCTTAAGTGCAGAATCAGGGTTTTCTGCCATAAATACTTGCTCAATTGCCGTATAGATAGGCTCGTCTGCGTATTTTAAATGATGCTGTGTGATACGGGTCAGTCCATTAAAGATACGCTTGAGGCGTTCAGGCATCTCTTTGGTATCTGTGCGAATCGTCCCTGCATCGATATAGGTCAGCTTGTCACCTGTCTGCTGTACTATCCCATAACCAGTCATGCGTGACCCTGGATCAATGCCTATAATAATTGCCATAATATTCCGTCTTGCTTACCTGTCATTTTATATTTAGTCTTATATAAATTGGATACGATGTCAGACTCGCTTAGCCTACTATTCGTAGTACTGGCTTCCGCCTTCCTTCTATCCAAATTATATTGTACCGACTATATGGCTTAAAAATTAGCCTTAAGTTTGATAGTATAGCAACCAATCCCCATATACATCATATGTTAGCCATTTTAATTTTCATGGCGCTCAATTTATTGGTTTTTATTTTATAGGACGACACTTTATGGGTCAGATAGTTGGTATAGCCATCGTTTGGTTTATTATCGAGATGCTACTGTGGTATTTGCTTGCTCAGTTTATGAGCGGCTGGTGGGTGTTTATGTGGTTTATTATCGCCGCGGTTATTGGTATCTCCTTGATGCGCAAAGGTATGGCTGCTCTTAATCCAATGGCACAGCAAATGAAAGCTGGTGGCATGATGAACCCTGCGATGCGTCCGCCAGAGACCACGATGATTAAGAGTATCGCGATGGCAGCTGCTGGTATTTTACTGCTTATTCCTGGGGTACTTAGTGATTTAATGGCGCTGTTGGTCGTATTGCCACCTGTGCAGAAAAAGCTAAAAGACTTGGCCAATAATTACGTCATGAATAATCAGCAAAAAATGATGGAAATGATGGCGAAGCAGATGGGTGGTCAAATGGGGGGTGGTCAAAATCCATTTGGCGGTACTGGTGGCATGGGCGGTCAAAACCCGTTCGGTGGCGCAGGTGGCATGAATGGTCAAAATCCATTTGGTCAACAGCAGCAAAACCCATTTGGTGATGTGTTTAAACAACATACTACGGTTGATGGTACTGCCAAAAACATCCCTAAAGATGTAAAGAAAATTACTAAATCGGCTAATGACGAATAACTATTTAGTTAAATCGTAAGCATAAAAAAAGCCCCTTTCGTCGATGACAAAAGGAGCTTTTTGGTGGTAGTAAGCATACTATTTATAGGAAATATATTTTTATAAAGAATATACGTACAAACCGAATGAAACAACCGAAGTGCCGCTGTAAGATGGTGACCCATGAACCGTGAAGTTCAGGGCGGATGCGTCATCATCTCTGCAGGTTTCCTGATACACCGCAAGCGGTGCAGGCATACACAATGAGACAATAGGTACCACATCCTGGTAAAGCATTATCGGCTCAGGGAATAAACATCTACTAGCCAACACTTCAGAATAGTTTTATCTTAACCAATGAAAAGAGTGATTGCAAGTCTGAATTACAGATTGATACGTAGCTTGGTTAATTGGCCGCATTCATATTGCATTATCTAGAAAAACTACAGCAAGATAACCCTATAAAATTATTCATAAACTCACGAAAAATGCTCAGTTTTTCAGCTATTTCAAGATGTGTGTTAATATAGAGGGCTTTATATTCCCTTACACAGCATTATAGGCGTTCATTCACTCGAGGAGCGGTAATATATGACCAGTACCCAACAAGTATCAGACTCTATTGATAATAATAAAACACAGCTTAGCAATAACCAAGACGGTGCACAGAATAAAAAAATACCGCATGTCTTGATGATATTAGACGGCTTTGGTCATCGTGAAGAAGATAAAGATAACGCTATCGCTGCCGCCAATATGCCAAATTTAGACAAGATTTATCAGCAATATCCTCATGGGCTGATTTCAGCGTCAGGGGAAGATGTTGGTTTGCCAGATGGTCAGTTTGGTAATTCAGAAGTTGGTCACATGAATTTAGGGGCGGGGCGTGTTCTTTATCAGGACTCAACTCGTATCTCAAGTGAGCTTGCCAATCGTGAATTTTATAAGAACGAAGCATTGGTCAATGCGGTAAAAGCGGCTAATGAGCGTGGCGGTAACGTCCATATTATGGGCCTGCTTTCTGATGGCGGCGTCCACTCACATCAAGACCATATCGAAGGTATGTGTCATTCAGCATTGGTCCATGGTGCCAAGAATGTTTTTATTCATTGTTTCTTAGATGGCCGTGATACCCCGCCTAAATCTGCTGATAAGTACATCAATCGTCTGCGCGATTATATCAATAAATTGAATGCTCATTACGAAGGTGGCCGCGTACAGATTGCGAGTATCATCGGACGCTACTATGCAATGGATCGTGACAATCGTTGGGATAGAGTGCAAAAAGCTTATGAGCTGATTACTGAAGGCAAAGCTGATCGTCTATCGACACGGGCAGATGGCGCTGTTCAAGCTGCTTATAAAGCGCGTGAGACTGATGAGTTTGTCAGTCCAACGACTGTGATTGGACGTGATGAAGTGCCATATACTGTCAATGATAACGACGCACTTATTTTTATGAATTTCCGTGCTGATCGTGCTCGTGAGCTTGCCCAAGCATTTATTCTGCCAGATCATGAGTTTTCTGGATTTGCGCGTCAAAAACAGCCAAAACTGGCGGCATTTGTGATGCTAACTAAGTATTCAGATGTCCTAGCTGACAATTCAAAAACCAGCATTGCTTACTACCCAACATCTTTGGCCAATACATTGGGAGAGTACTTGCAGGATCAAGGAAAAACTCAACTACGTATCGCTGAAACTGAAAAATATGCGCATGTGACGTTTTTCTTTAGTGGCGGCCGAGAAGAAGAGTACCAGGGTGAGACCCGCATTTTAGTGCCATCTCCAGACGTTGCGACTTATGATCTACAGCCTGAGATGAGTGCGCCTGAAGTCACTGATAAATTAGTAGAGGCAATTGAGTCTGGTAAGTATGATGTATTGGTGGTCAATTATGCCAATGGTGATATGGTTGGGCACACAGGTATCTTTGATGCAGCGGTAAAAGCGGTAGAGGCTTTAGATGTATGCGTTGGCCGTATCGAGTCAGCGGTGCGTGCTGCTGGTGGTGATATGCTTATCACAGCCGATCATGGTAACTGCGAGCAGATGCAAGACTATGAAAGTGGACAAGTACATACACAGCATACGACAGAACATGTGCCATTAATTTATGTAGGTGAGCAAAAGCTGCAAGTACGCCGTGGCGGCAAACTTAGTGATGTGGCGCCGACTATTTTATCATTGATGAATGTTGACGCCCCTGCTGAGATGACAGGTGAGAGCTTATTGGTTCCAGCAGTCTAGGCCAGTCGAATTAAACTACAGTACTTGAATTACTGTGGTTTATATCAATCCGTTAGCTGTATTAGAAGATATGAAAAAGGAAAGGATAACCTATTATCCTTTCCTTTTTTTGTGATACATTTTACTTAATTTACTTGCAATACTATGCTAGTTCGAAATATGCGTTTGGTGCTATCTTATAAGTCGCTATATAACGATAAATTCGTATTCTCTATTATTCAAATGAGTTCTTTTATGCAGCCTATTTCTTTTGCACGTTCTTTTTTATCCAAAGGGTTAAGTAAATCAGTAGGGAAGGCGTCAGTCGCGTCCACGGTTTTGCCGCCTGCAATTTTAATAGGTGTACTTGGTTGTGCGATTAGCGTAAATGCACAAGCAGCAGTGGGAGCTTCTACAAATAATGATAATCCTACAAATGGGCTACAGCTCATCAGTTTAAATGCAGATGAGATAGCGGATGAAAACGATGCTGATAACTTATCTAACATTGCTGATATGTTAGATGTCGCCGATGAGCCAGATGACTCGATAGATAGTGTGCCAGATGAAAGCGCGCTAACGGATGATGCCGATGATATTGATACAGAGATTCCAGCAGAAGTTGCACAAGTATCGCTAAATGCTATCTCTCCTGAGACGCTAAAGACATTTGTGGCTGTGGTAGATTTAGTACGCCGTCAATACGTCGATGCAGTCAATGACGAAGAGTTATTTAGCAATGCGATGAGCGGTATGCTGACCAAGCTTGATAGCCATGCTGAGTTTTTGGATGCAGAAGCTTATGAGAATCTACGTGCTTTTACTGAGGGTGACGTTGGTGATATTGGTATTAAAGTTACTTACCAACCAGAGGCAGGTTATTGGGTTGTGACAGAGGTTATCGATGACTCACCTGCAGACAAAAAAGGCATCGCAGTTGGTGATTATTTGCATCAGGTTGATGAGTTTAAGCTAGACGAAGGGCGACAGGTTAATGACGTTGAGCAGCTTTTGACAGGTATCGCTGGTACGCAGGTAGATATTATTACTTCCAAAGCTGGTCGCCGTAAGCACACAACGACGTTGCAGCGTAATAATAGTCATCCGCAGATTATCGAGACCAAACTGGTTGATGGCATTGCTATTGTTAAATTACCGGCGTTTCAAAACAACAGCCGTGAAAAATTACTAGAAGGTTTAATTAACCTAAACGCTCCGATATCAGGCATTTTACTAGATATGCGTGATAATCCAGGTGGCGTACTTACATCAGCAGTGAGCGTGGCCAGTTTATTTATGGATGATACCGATGTGGTGCAGGTGCAAGCACGTCAAAATAAATCACGGGTACTATCGACCCAAGGTGATGCGATACTTAAACCTTTGCCTTTAGTGGTATTACAAAACCGCTATTCAGCATCAGCGGCAGAGGTACTTGCCAGTAGTTTACAAGCACAAAAACGCGCTACTATTATCGGTGAAGTTAGCTATGGTAAGGGCTCAGTACAATCGGTCATACCGTTAAACGATGAGCAAGCCGTTAAATTGACTGTGGCCAATTATATGACGGCAGCAGGCAAACAAATAGATGAGATCGGTGTAGAACCTGATGTGACTTTATCAGGCAGCGAGAATACGTGGGAACAGCAAGCATTAGAACTGGTAAAGGCGCGCGCGCTTGATTCAGGTATTCGCTTTGTCAGAAAAAATGCTACGAAAGAATAGAATTTCGTAGCATTCAATTAACAGTACATACCATTCAACGCTTAAAAATATTTGAAGATGATGTTTAAAGGAAATTAGTCAAACGCATCTTCAGAAATTTCGAGCTTTTTCATACGGTAGCGTAAAGAGCGAAAAGTAGTTCCTAATAATTCAGCTGCTTGGGTTTTGTTCCAGCCAGTTTGTTTGAGTGCCGTGATAATCAGCTGCTTTTCTTGTTCCTGCAAATAATGCTCTAACCCTTTAGGCGGTAATTGACCGTCGAACAATTCTTGTAAACCTGATATACCTTTAGAGGTTTCTTGTTGGACGTTGGAGTCAAGGAGCGACTCTTTGTCATGAGTACTGGCTACGTTGGTTGACGAACTATCATTACTAGTTGACGAATGCTGCACCATTGAGGGGTAGTGGTTGGTATTAGTACGATAAGGGTGTAAGTTGGTCGCCCTTTGCTCAACCTGCGTCGTCATATTGCGACTAGATTGAATGACTTGCTCATCGTCCTTTGTTGATTGGTCTGTAGATTGAACGTCTATTTGATTTTCTACGTTACGGGCAGGTAGCTCAGAGCTATCGATAACTGAGCTATGATTTTGCTCTTGTGTATTTACAAGCTCAGTTTTAATGTCAGGAAGACCTAAATGACTAATGTCGATGTATGAGGTTTCAGCTAACGTAACTGCACGCTCCAATAAGTTGCGTAGTTCACGGACATTACCCGCAAAATCGTGGCGCTGTAAGCGTTCGCAGGCTTCCATCGTCAATGACGGCGGCGACTCTAATTGCCAGTCATCAGCAATCATAGCTAAAAAGTGGTCTGCTAATACAGGAATGTCATCACGGCGTGCATTAAGTGTTGGAAGCTTTAGCTCAATGACATTGATGCGATAATACAAATCTTGTCGAAATGCACCATCTTGTACCAATTGGCTCAAGTCTTTATGAGTGGCAGACAAAATGCGGATGTCTACTGGAACTTCTTTTGTATCACCGATTGCCCTTACTGTTTTTTCTTGAATAGCACGTAACAACTTAACTTGCATGGCTAACGGTAAGTCCGCCACTTCATCTAAAAATAACGTGCCGCCATTGGCTTGCTGGAATAACCCTTGTTTATCAGCGACAGCCCCTGTAAAGCTGCCTTTTTTATGACCAAAAAACTCCGACTCCATTAACTCCGATGGTATCGCACCGCAGTTCACTGGTACAAAGCTGCCATCACGCCGTGGACTTAAATCATGGATCAATCTGGCGACTACTTCTTTACCTGTGCCAGAAGCGCCCGATAAAAACACAGGTGCCTGTGAGCGTGCTAGCTTTAAAATAGTATTTTTGAGGGGATGCATGACAGCAGAATTACCAATCAGTCTACTATCTAGCATTTTTTGTTCAGGAGAGCATTCCGGTGCAGCCTGTACTTCATTATCTTGATGAATAACTTTTATGGCATTCTCTACCAGTTGGCGCAAACGTGGTAGTTCTAACGGTTTATTGACAAAATCAAAGGCACCGAGTTTCAACGCCTCAATAGCCAAATCCATGCTGCCATGAGCCGTAATCACCGCTATTGGAATATTAGAGCTATTGCTAATTTCTTTTACAAGCTCCAGTCCAGAGCCATCTGGCAGTTTTAAATCCGTCAGACAGAAATCGTAGTCATTGTCTTGCCAAAACGTTCTTGCTTGCGACAATGTATAAGCCACATCACTTTTGATACCCATTTTAGTCAGGGTAATTTGCATCAATCGACATAAATCCACTTCATCATCGACGACTAGCGCGGTTGTTGTCATACATCATCTCATCGTATTTTATGGCTATAAAATCAATAGCTGGGTCTAAATGGGCGTAATAGCTTTCAAAGGATAAATTTAGGAAAGATTTTCTTCGATAGTTTGAAATTTATTATCAGATTTAATAGAAGGTACAATTAATCGAAAGCATGTTTTCTCATGTTCAGGAATGTAGAGTAAACGCGCTTGATTGGCTTCACAAAATGCTTGTGATAAATAGAGCCCCAGTCCTGTACCAGCTTTATCTGTTGTAAAAAATGGATCGAACAAAAGTTCTAAATTTCCAGCACTAACACCATTACCGTTATCTAATATATCGATTATAACATCGTTGTCTGCGCAGTAAATGTCGATTTCCACATAAGCATGGGGATGAGAATAGCTGCTATAACGCAGGCCATTGTTGATTAGGTTGATTAATATCTGCTCTAACTGATGAGTATCAAATGATATGATGGGTTTGGTTTTTATTCGTAGAAAAATGTCGTGTCCTTGAAAGTAATTCTCCAAAAACGATGGCATCCATTCAGCCAATTCGAGCACCTGCTGGGTAGCCGTCTGCTGACGAGACAGCTTTAAAATATCCTCAATGATACGGTTTACACGTTTTGTCTGTGAAAATATCATTTCATAAAGCTCATGGTTGCCGGTCATGGCAGCATTCGATTCACTTGTTAATGCACTGTCATCTTCCATTTGTTCTGCAACATCTTCCATTAATAGCTGGCTGGCTTGCGATATCGCTGCTAATGGGTTTCTGATTTCATGGGCAATACTGGCAGTTAATTGCCCTAAAGAAGCCAGTTTCAACTGTTGAGCACTGGCTTGCTCACGGCGTAAGTCTTCTAATATGACAAGTTTGCTATCGTCTTTTAGTGGAATAATCTGTACACGTAATTTGCCAAATATTGAGGCATTTGCCACAGCTGGCACGTCGTAGGTAAAAACGCGTGACTGCCCAGAAGCTACTGACAAGCAGGCATTAAACAACTGGGAATGCTGTTCATTGAGTTGCTGCTCAAAATTAGAGAGAAGCGCTTTGTTATGAGTCTCTTTTGTATCGTCAAAGGTATTCTGTGCTGTGGTAGGCGTACCAGGCGTACCAGGCGTGACAAGCGAAAGGCTCAGCAATTGATGTGCGGCAAGATTTGCTAAGACAATATGTTGCTTATCGATAACGACAACACCATTCACCATCTGCGTGATAACCTCTTGATTGATCACGTTTAGTCGCTCGACTTCCTTAGCATGGTTTGCCGCGACCTTTTCAAGCTGTACTAATCGTTGAGAGATAGACCAACTCAAACCGCCCACTGCTAAAAAACTCGCTGACATCAGTAGCGCATCACCTAGGTTGGCTAGACTCATGCTATTAGCAATAGCGTAGAAAAACTGCTGATAAATAACGAGAATGATGGCAAGTAACGTAATAACCAACGCTTGTGAGCCATGTAGTAGCATAAAGCTAGCTGCGACGACCACCATGTATAGCATTGTTAACTGCAAATCAGGGTTGCCTGTCGTGTAGAGCAGTAGACTTAATATAATAACGTCTAAGGCCAGTCCGAATGCCAGTTGGCGGCGCATATGTTTGTTAACGACATAAAATAATCCAAGCAGTATCAAGCTTAGCAGTACATAGAAGCTCAGAATAGTTTGTTGTAAAAAACTTGGTAAAGACGCGCTAGCACCGGTACGAGCAGAGATGTATAGCATGAGCATAGAGAACAAGCTAACGACGAAACGATAACTGCTATAGATCAGCCCCAACTTACGCAACTGCGGCAGAGGAAGCGTATCGTCATGATGAACATAACGAGTAATGGCAGAGCTAAAATTGGTAGCAGGGTTCATAAACTGGCCGTAATAAAATAAACGCTAAATGGTTTATGGTTGAATCAGACCATGACGAATGGCCAAATGAGTCAATTTAACATCACTATCAACCCCAACTTTTTCATAAATACGGTAGCGATACGTATTAATGGTCTTGACACTAACAAATAATTGATCAGCTATTTGCTGAGGACTCTGACAATTGACAACCATCATGGCCACTTGTTTTTCTCTGTCACTTAATAAGTCAAAAGGTGAGTTTGCATTATCAGACAATAAAACATCTGCTAACTGTTCAGCGACATCCTGACTGAAGTAGCGACCTCCTTGATAAATCTTTTTGACCGCACGTATCATTTCATCAAGCGGTGTGCCTTTGGTAATGTAACCATTCACACCTGCTTTGATCAGCATGGAGGGATAGGGCTGTGCAGACATACTACTGACCGCCAAAATCTTGATACCCATATCGAGTTGAATCAGACGTTTGGTTGCTTCGAGCCCGCCAATATTCGGCATATTGACGTCTAGCAAAATTACATCAGGATGTAGTTGTTTGGCTTGTTTGATAGCCATATCACCGCTGTCTGCTTCACCTACCACTTCGATATCGGGGCTGTCTGACAACATACGGCTAATACCCATCCGTACCAAATCATGATCATCTACCACTAATACTTTAATCATAACCATACTCTTTATTGATTGTCAGAATGAACGCTTTATTAGGTTCAAATAGTATAAAAAACGAATATATTCCAACCATTATTCTTATCTTTGTATATTCAAAATACCGCTGATTAATATAACAAAATACGAGTAATCATAACATTCGAAGTTAAATTATATTGCTGCAGTGTGAATTGATGTTTCTAGAATATAAATTGGTTGTAGTAAATTTTGAACGAAGCCAAAAAAAACTACTAAATCAGTTTGATAGATTAAACTTAAATGTAAACCATGATACACTAAAAATACAAAAGCTCTATGTGAGTACTTACAAACACATCTATAAACGCTACGTACGTTTTTGGCGTCAGACAATATGTAACTGGCGTAATAGCGACAGCAGGAGGCATAATGAAGCAACTACCATTAACCAAACAGCAATTGATCGCTGCTATGATTTCATTGAGTTTGGGCAGTGTTGCACAAGCCGCACTTACAATTAATGGTAGCACTGACACTGCCTCTAGTGCACGCCTGAGTTGGGGCGGCGCTGATAGTTTGTCTGAAGCCCGCAACATAATGTACAAGTCCAACGGCTCTGCTATTAAGAAAGTCGATAATGGCTATGGTACTACCAATATTACGAATACTAATAGTTTTGCTAGTAGTAATAACACCAATAGTGCTCGCTATAACACAACCTATCGCGGGGCATTTGGTAGCAGCGATATGATTCCGATTAGTACTGATTCACGTAGTGTTGCGGTGATCGATGCTGAAACTGGCGAATCTATTTACGAAAAAGATGCTGATATCGCACGCCCGATGGCCAGTATCACTAAAGTCATGACGGCGATGGTCGTGTTGGATGCCGGTCTTGATATGCGTGAAGAAATCACGCTTGATCCAGAAGATTTTGTTGGTCCAAAGCGTGCAAGCTCACGTTTGAAATCAGGTGATCGTTTAAACCGCGCTGAGATGCTATTGATGGCGTTGATGAAGTCTGAAAATCCAGCGGCGAAGAGTCTGGCACGTAACTACCCAGGTGGCTATGATGCCTTTATGCGTGCGATGAATCGTAAAGCGCAAGATTTGGGCATGAATACGGCATTTTTTGGTGATCCAACTGGACTTGATAAGCGTAACGTAGCTTCTTCAAAAGATTTGGTCAAGATGGTACGTGCTGCTGGTAACTATGATGTTATTCGTCGTTTTTCTACCACTAAGAGCTATGACTTTTTTGTCTCAAACTACTCAAGTGGTAACCGTACCTATAAAGCCAGTAATACTAGCACGTTGGTCCGTGACGGCAGCTATCCAATCGGTATCTCTAAGACAGGATTTATCAATGAAGCAGGACGTTGTGTTGTAATGGAAACTCGTGTCAATAACCGTCCTGCGATTATCGTTATTTTAGGGGCAAACAGCTCAGCAACACGTTGGGGCGATGCTAAAAATATCTTAAATAGTTTGGCTACACGCCGTACAGTGTAAGTTTGCTATTCTAAATATATAAAAAAGCTGTTATATCATATAACGGCTTTTTTATTGTGTTGAATTCAAGAATTAAGGATACACGCTATGGGTCATTCACTACTCTCCTCAGTTATGCCTAAGCTATATTTGTTGACCAACGATGATGAATTTGAGCTGTTGTATCAAAAGCTAGAGGCAGCCTTATCGACAGGATTGATTGCGTTACTACAAATTCGTCGTAAGCAAATTCTTAGTCTGCCTGATGGAGCTTTGAAGCTCTTTGATGAGGCGCAAAAAATCGTCGAGTTAGCTAAAACGTACAACGTGCCAGTTGTTATTAATGATGACGTGAAGTTAGCCGAAAAGCTTGGCGTTGGGGTACATCTTGGTCAAACAGACGGCAGTATCGGTGATGCTCTGCAATCCCTATCACCGTATCAAATCATTGGTCGTACCTGCCATGGTGATATAGAGCTGATTAAAGAAGCAAAAAATGATGACGCAAGTTATGCTGCGATGGGTGCTGTATTTACTTCTACGACTAAGCCAAATGCTAATATCATTTCACGTCAGCAGCTTGTGGAAGGGTGTCAACAAGGCATACCAATCTGTGTGATAGGGGGGTTAACCGCAGAAAATGTCTCAGAGTTAGTAGATTTGCCCATTGCGCTTGTGGCAGTAGTTGGGGATATTATGGACTTGCCAGTAGCAGACATAGCGCAGCGTTGTCATGAATGGCAGCAGGCATTTTCTAGATGGAAAATACCTACTTGAAGCACGCTTCTTAGAGAGGTTTTAAAGTAGCAATACTCTTACAATAGAGTATTAATATGACAGCGCTACTCAGCGTGTTCCATACATAAGGTGGCATAGGGTAGCGCTTCTAAGCGCTGCTCTTCGATCTGTTCACCGCAGACTTCGCACTCGCCATAAGTACCATTTTCAATTCGACTCAATGCATTTTCGACATAGATTAAGCTTTGACGTGCCTCGCTCATCAAATTTTTGCGCATGTCGTTTTGACGATAGGATATGGCCTGATCTTCCCAATGTTCATTGAGATCATCTTGCGGATTCTGAATATGATCTTCTATCTTATCAATTCGAGATTCGTACTCATCTTGTAATTTTAATAGGTTTTGTTTAGCAGTGTCTAAGTTGATGCTCATTATTTTCTCCTAATGGATTATTTTTATTGTCAATGTTTCTATCATAAAGAGCTTGACTGCTGAGTACCACCACGAAATGTTACGGTTTATTGACTATGCTTGAAGCTAGCAACCGCAATTGTTGCCATCGAATAACGGTCTGAGAATTTAGACTAAATATTTTAAACGTGCTGAAATTTGTGTCAGGTTGCTTGTGAGACTGTGGTAGAAAACTGGTAGAATACACCGCCGCTGAATTCTGCTTACTTGAGCGACTCATCAGAGTGGTTTGAGAGGTGTCAGAGCCAAGCGTTAAAAAGACATTAAAAAGCAATAAAGCTGATAGTGACTATATAGCACGGGTATAAAATAGCTTGGCTATATGGCAGGCGAGCGAGAATGCTACAAAATAGTAGATTGATCGAGCTTAGCACTGAATCCGATTTATATAGAGCTGACTATAATGGTCACATCAGTAACGACAGTAATCGCAAATTAACAGATATATTGATGCATAGGAGCAGGTAATGAATTTTTTGCGTATGAGTGAGTTGAACTTAACGGATAAAGTGGTCTTGATTCGAGAAGATTTAAATGTGCCTATTAAAGACGGTAAGGTCACGAGCGATGCGCGCTTGCAAGCCAGTCTTCCTACCATCAAAATGGCGCTCGAAAAAGGTGCTGCGGTAATTGTTTGCTCACATTTAGGCCGCCCAACAGAAGGCAATCCTGAAGCTGTATATTCATTGGCACCGGTTGCTGACTATTTAACGGAAAAATTAAGCTCGCAATTATCGACATCTGTACGTCTTAATAGTGATTACCTTACCCAAGGTGCCAATGTAAAATCGGGCGAAGTGGTTCTATTAGAAAATGTACGCTTCAATGACGGTGAAAAGAAAAACGATGCCACGCTAGCGAAAAAGTATGCTGATTTATGCGATGTGTTTGTGATGGATGCTTTTGGTACAGCGCACCGTGCACAGGCATCAACAGAAGGCGTTACGCAAGCGATGCGTCAAGCAGACAAAACTGTTTGTGCAGGGCCATTGTTAGCCGCTGAGCTTGATGCTTTAAGCCTAGCGCTTGAAACACCAGCACAGCCAATGCTTGCCATCGTTGGTGGGTCAAAAGTATCAACCAAATTAGAAGTTTTACACAGCTTGGCTGAAGTCTGTACACAGATTATCGTTGGTGGCGGTATTGCTAATACTTTCTTAGCAGCACAAGGACACAGTGTTGGCGCCTCATTGTACGAAGCAGATTTGCTTGATACTGCACGTGATATTATGACCAAGACAGAAATTTTACTGCCTGAATACGTCGTAGTCGCTGATAAACACGACATCGATTTCGCTGACTTTACTGGCTCATTGCAAAAAGCCACTGCAACGATCAAATCAGTTGATGCGATTGGTGAAAATGACATGATATTGGACATCGCACCAGAAAGCGCAAAACAGCTTGCCGATGCCATTATTAATGCAAAAACTATCTTGTGGAATGGTCCAGTGGGTGTCTTCGAAGTCGATGCTTTCGGGCAAGGCACACAGATATTAGCTACTGCTGTAAGAGACAGCGATGGTTTTTCTATCGCGGGCGGCGGTGATACGTTAGCGGCCATCGATAAATATCAAGTTGCTGACGGTGTGAGCTATATGTCAACGGGTGGTGGCGCGTTTTTAGAGTTTGTTGAAGGTAAAGTACTTCCGGCAGTCGCTGCGCTGCAAATAGATGCCTAACTAATTAACGATACTCTGTAGCTTAGTAACATTAGACGTACAACTAACTTTAAATAACTAAGGTAGTCTGTAAAAATAATATTTTGGCTGTTGATTTACTTGTTTTTATTAGCATAAGTAAGTGCAATAGCCATCGATTATTATTAAGCAGTAATTATTTATTTATATACTGAAAATTATTATTGCATGTCTGATTCGCACTCTATAAAATAGCGCGACCATGTATTTTGACATGCATTATTTATGAGAGGTTTATTATGTTAAAACGTCATTTATTACTTGCTAGCGTACTTGCTGGTACCTTTGCAATCACTGCATGTAGCCAACAAACAGAAGAAAACACTGAAGCTGCCGTTGAATCTGCTGGCGATGATGCTGCTGCAAACGCTGATGCTGCTGCCGCTGAAACAGACGCTG
Organism: Psychrobacter sp. 1Y6; assembly: GCF_052258385.2. NCBI lineage: Bacteria > Pseudomonadati > Pseudomonadota > Gammaproteobacteria > Moraxellales > Moraxellaceae > Psychrobacter > Psychrobacter sp. 1Y6. The sequence goes on from NZ_JBQQEW020000001.1 coordinate 1,004,883, forward strand.
CTGCTGCTGAAGCTGAAGCTGCTGCTCAAGACGCTGGTACTGAAGTTGCCGAAGGCGCTGACACTGCTGGTGCAGCTGCGACAGACGCTCTAGAAAACACTGGCGATGCTATTGCTGAAAGCACTAACACAGCGGTTGAAAATACTGCTGAAGCTGTTGCTGATGGCGCTAACGCTGTTGCTGATGGCGCAAATGATGTTGCAGTTGATGCAGAGCAACAGTACTAAGCTACGCGATAACTAAGCACTATAATGACTGATTTGCTGGTATGCTATTGATTAATAGATACTCATCGGTAAATAATTTCTAAAAAGAGTCATTGCTTTATAAGCCTCAAAATACTAGAAAAGCCTTGGTGATTGCCAAGGCTTTTTGCGTTATATGTCATTGTGGCAGTTTATAAAGTGACAGTTTATAAAAGTTAAATTGATATTAAGAGACGGTATAGACTGACAAATAGTCGGTCAACCGCTACGAAGACAGAACAATTTTTGCTATAATCACCGCGTGGTAATCATATCCAATATCATTCAGACTTTCACTAGCCTATATACGGTCAGTATGGTCGAATATACAGTGAAATGATTGCTATTAAGCTGTTTTTTAAAATACTATTCAAAATCCAATCAGAGAGCGTCTTATGGCCCTAATATCCTTACGTCAACTTCTAGATCATGCCGCTGAACACAGCTATGGTGTTCCTGCCTTTAACGTCAATAACTTAGAGCAAATGCGTGCAATCATGATGGCTGCGGATGCTTGTGATTCACCTGTTATTGTCCAAGCCAGTGCAGGCGCACGTAACTATGCAGGGTCAGCATTTTTGCGTCATTTGATTATCGCTGCGATCGAAGAATGGCCACATATTCCAGTGGTAATGCATCAAGATCACGGTATGTCACCAGCTATTTGCCAACGCTCAATCCAATTAGGTTTCTCATCAGTGATGATGGACGGCTCACTTGGTGAAGATGGCAAAACGCCAATGGATTATGACTACAATGCTAGCGTCACGCGCGAAGTTGTTAAGATGGCTCATGCTTGCGGCGTCTCTGTAGAGGGCGAAATCGGTTGCCTAGGTAGTCTTGAAACTGGTATGGCTGGCGAAGAAGATGGCTCTGGCGCTGAAGGTGTGCTAGATCATGAGCAACTATTGACCAGTGCTGATGAAGCTGAGCAGTTTGTAAAAGATACCAATGTCGATGCGTTAGCGATTGCTATCGGTACTAGCCATGGTGCCTATAAGTTCACACGTCCACCGACAGGCGATATCTTATCTATTGAGCGTGTAAAAGAGATTCATGCCCGTATTCCTAATACCCACCTTGTCATGCACGGTTCTTCATCAGTGCCACAAGAATGGCTAAAAGTTATTAATGAAAATGGCGGTGATATCGGCGAAACTTATGGCGTGCCAGTTGAACAAATTGTTGAAGCGATCAAACATGGTGTGCGTAAAGTAAATATCGATACGGATTTACGTCTGGCATCAACTGGTGCTATCCGCGAATTCCTTGCGAAAAATCCAAGTGAATTTGATCCGCGTAAATACTTCAAAGCGTCTATGGTAGCGATGTCAGATATCTGTACCAATCGTTTTGAAGCGTTTGGTTCTGCAGGTCAAGCACACAAAATTCGTCCAACTAGTCTTGAAGGTATGGTGAACTTTTACCAATAAGACTGTGTTGTAGAACGTAGTTGTTAATCATAAAATAGCAGCTGATTTTATAATATTCCACATAAGAGGTCGTAAATAATGATTGGATTGATTACCGGACAGGTGCAGTACTTGATGGCACCGACGGCTTGTATCATGACGACCTCTGGTGTGGGTTATGATATCGAACTGCCATTGCCTTCATTTTGTCAGTTACAGCTGAATGAACAAGCCAGCATTTGGACACATTTCCATGTTCGCGAAGATGCCCAGTTGCTATACGGCTTCATCGATCGAAAAGAACGAGATGTCTTTCGCCAGTTAATTAAAATTAACGGTGTTGGAGCAAAAATGGCCTTGGCGATGCTGTCTGCAATGTCAGCAGCTGAGCTAAAGATGCACGTCGAGCAAGAGTCGGAGACGGCATTGACTCGCATCCCAGGCATCGGTAAAAAGACGGCGCAACGCTTATTGATTGAGCTAAAAGACAAGCTAAAGAATATCGACGTTGATAATGGTGCGTTTGAATTGACGCCTCAGGAAACTACGATTTCTCACGAAGGTAGTATCATCGCTGAAGTAGAAGGCGCGTTGATTAGCTTGGGCTACAAAGAAAAAGAAGCTCAGCTGGCGATTAAAGCTGCTAAGAGTAAAGGAGATACTTTTGCTGATACTCAAGGTCTGTTAAAAGCTACTTTACAGCAACTATCTGGCTTTTAATTCATATTAACTAGCCGTCTATCGATGACAACCACATAATGTATTAAATTAATAAGCGACATTAAATGTCGCTTATTTTCGTTTTAGTACTCGCTTAATGAGGTTTTGCATGACTTATGCGCAGCGTTTGGTTATGCTATTTGTTAACTAATTTTTTAATACAATGATAAATTCTATGACGCAAGATCGTTTAATTAATCCGCTAGAAGGTGCAAGTGACGCTCCTGATGCCAATATCCGACCAGCATTATTGGCCGAGTATATTGGTCAGCCGGTGGTGCGTGAGCAGATGGAAGTGTTCATCGGTGCTGCTCGTGGCCGTGACGAAGCGCTAGATCACACACTTATATTTGGTCCACCGGGTCTGGGCAAGACGACCCTTGCCAATATCATCGCTCGTGAGATGGGTGGTAATCTGCGTTCTACTTCAGGGCCTGTGCTTGAGCGCCCAGGAGATTTGGCAGCCATGCTGACCAACCTAGAAGCAGGTGACGTACTGTTTATTGATGAAATTCACCGTCTAAGCTCGGTTATTGAAGAAATCCTTTATCCAGCAATGGAAGATTTCCAATTGGACATTATGATTGGTGAAGGGCCTGCTGCGCGTTCTATCAAGCTTGATTTGCCGCCGTTTACCTTGGTAGCAGCAACGACGAGAGCAGGGCTACTGACGTCACCACTACGTGACCGTTTTGGGATTGTACAGCGCCTTGAGTTTTACAACATTGCAGACCTAACGACGATTGTCAGTCGCGCAGCACGTCTAATGCGTGTACCAATGAGTGAAGATGGCGCTGTAGAGATTGCGCGCCGTGCACGTGGTACACCAAGGATTGCTAACCGCCTATTACGCCGCGTGCGTGACTATGCCGAGGTAAGAGGCGATGGTAGTATTAATGGCGCGATTGCAGGTAGCGCGCTAGATATGCTGGCAGTGGATAGACGCGGTCTTGATCATCTAGACAGACGTTATATCGAAATATTGCATGAACGCTTTGATGGTGGTCCTGCTGGTGTTGAAGCAGTGGCAGCAGCGATGGCTGAAGACCGTGGTACGCTCGAAGATGTGATTGAGCCGTATCTGATTCAACAAGGTTATGTGCTGCGTACTGCTCGTGGCCGCGTACTGACACAGATGGCAATAGATCAGATGTTATAGTAATAAGCAATCAGTATTCAATAAAAAAATGCGCCTGCTTTTGATTAGAAGTAGGCGCATTTTCTGTTTAAGTCTAAAATTGTGAAAAATTTTCTGAACTGATTGATTAAAAATAAATTTGATTTCTAAGCTAAAATTCTCCAAACAACTACCAAGACAGCCAGTATATAAAATATAGGAGATAGCCAGCCGATGACTTGCGTAGCGATAGCGATAAAAATAGCAAACCCTGCAAGTGCCAACCAATCGCGGCGACGGTCATTTAGCATGTCAGCGCGAATCTGCTGTATTTCCCGTAATTGACTGTCCTGACGAGAACCCTGTGAGGCAAGGCTTTGTAGTCCTTGATCTAATAGTTTAGGAATATCAGTGGTAGACAGTAGCATTTCAGGCAGTTGTTGGCGCAGTTGCTGTAGATTACGCATAGGATCTAACTGCTCTTTAATCCAACTGCTTAGAATTGGCTTGGCAAGTGACCAAATATCAAGGTCAGGATATAAATCACGACCGAGCCCTTCTACATGGACCAAAGTCTTTAGAAGAAGCATCAGCTGCGGCGGAATACTCATATGATGTCTACGCGCAATGTCCAAAATCTGCATCAGTACGCCCGCAAAGTCGATATCATCGATTGATTTTTGTAGCATAGGACCGACGGTACGTTTCATATCACGCATTAGGGCATGTTTATCAGCATTTGGTGGTATCCAACCTGCACGACTGACGATATCAACCACAGCGGTAAAGTTATTGTTCATTACGGCAAGTAACATCCGTGCCACGATGAGCTGATCGTCTTTTGATAAAGTGCCCATGATGGCGCAATCAAGCCCGATATAACGTGGCTCATGACCTAAATCAACTGCTGCCATATCTGCATGTAAGGTTTGCACAGGTGGTGTCTCTACGAATACATTGCCTGGATGCATATCAGCATGAAAGAAGTTATCACGGAAGACCTGGGTAAAAAATATCGTTAAGCCTTTCTCTGCAAGCGCTGCACGGTCATAACCTAACTGATCAAACATCTCAACTTGTGAGATAGGGACGCCTTGGATACGCTCCATGACCATCACGTTTTTTGCAGCGTCATAAACTTCAGGCACATACATCAGTGCTGAACCCAAGAAGTTGTTGCGCATCTGAGTAGTATTGTCAGCCTCAAGTGTCAAATCAAGCTCATTGAGCATGACTTGCCGATAGTCTTCGACAATATCAATGATATGAACGGCACGTGCTGCTTCAATACGAGCAGATGCCCAACTTGCCAACTCTCGCAGTAGCTCAAAGTCAGAAACAATCACAGTGCGAATATCAGGGCGCACTACTTTTACCACGACTTCACGCCCATCATGTAGGGCAGCCGTGTGTACTTGGGCGATAGAAGCAGCTGCTAACGGTTTGATATCGAATCGGGCAAACAAGGTCTCAATAGACTGGCCAAGACCATGTTTAGAATGCTGAATTTGAGCGACAGCAATATCAGCGTCGAAAGGCTTAACTTTGTCCTGCAACTGAATCAATTGAGCGATAATCTCAGGCGGCACCAAGTCGCGACGCGTTGAGAGCAACTGGCCCAGTTTCAAAAACAGCGTACCCATGTCCTCAAGCGCATACTTAATCGCATTTGGTTGGTGCTTCTTGCCCCATGCTGCTGGATGCATGCGAATTAATCGCGCCAAAGGTTGTAGCTGCGGTGCTTCTTCGATAGAAAAATGGGTATCAAGGCGATACATTGCGGCGATACGCCAAAGCTCAAGTAGACGAGCGCGGTGCGATAATAGCATGAGGTTAGGTACTCTAAACAAAGACGAAAATGGGGTAAGCGCTGCGCTTAATCATAAATAGTGCCATCGGTAATAGCATTCATTTATGATGGATGCAATCGGCTATTGATGAAACGAGTTGTTAAGAAACTGCGCTTGCTCTTCTTTGATAGCAGCAAGTTTGGCTGCTTCTCGTTCGACGTCCACACGCAGTTTTAACAGTTGCTGTTTTAGATCATTTACTTCAGCCACCTCGATAGGGTCAGGTGTGCTATTGCCAGCCACTTCATTGGCCCAATCGCTAACGTCATCAAAAGCACGTTTGGCACTATGACGCCAGCTACCTTTGAACTGAGAGATAAGAAGATGTAACTGGCTAGCCATGGGTTTACCGATAAATGGTTCAAGCTGTCCAGCCACATCAGGATCAAACCCTGCAACCAGTTGTTTGAGCTGCATTAGCACCTTGTAATCACCAGCGATTGGCAAGTTGCCTTCCGCACCGCGCATTAGATTAAGCAGTTGAGCGGCATTATCTACAGTGATAGTACAGTCTGGACGACTATGACCAAAACGTGCGCGTTCCATGCTGGCTTTTTGGCGCTCATTCATCTGGCCACTTGGCTCAAACACGCTATCCGTCGTGACCGGCTCAAAGCGCAAACGCTCTTGAGTAAACAAGATATCTAAATGAATTTCAGGCAGTCCCATATTAAGACGTAACACTTTACCTGCAAGCGGTGCTAAACCTGCTTTGGTAATCTCATCACTAGCAATGGCAATGTTGATTAGCTTTTCGGCACCAGCTAATAGAAGGACAGTCAGCATAAGGCTCTCGCATCGTTAAGTGAGCGCCTTTGCATTAGCTGCATCAGCGCATCGTGTGTTCGTGTTAGGTTCAATAGGGTCTATTAAATGTAATGGTTTTGCCAATCTTATTCTATCATTACGCTTTAAATCCGCGATGGACAGCTACGATGCCAGCAGTCAGGTTATGATAATCACAGTTTTCAAACCCAGCTTGTTGCATCATTTGCTTGAGTGTCTGCTGATCAGGATGCATACGAATTGACTCAGCCAAGTACTGATAACTTTCAGCATCATTAGCAATCAGCTTACCCATTACTGGCAATGCGGTAAATGAATACAAATCATAGGCTTTAGATAGTGGCTCAAACACTGGCTTCGAGAATTCCAGAATCAAGAGACGACCGCCTGGTTTTAGGACGCGATACATAGACTTTAGCGCGGCATCTTTGTCTGTGACGTTACGCAAACCAAAGCTAATGGTCACCAAATCAAAGCTTTCGTCATCAAAAGGGGCCAATGTCTCAGCATTAGCTAATACAAAATCGACGTTATTACAACCAGCATTGATTAGGCGCTCACGGCCCACTTCTAACATCGCAGCATTAATATCAGATAGTACCACGTGGCCATTTCTACCAACTTCACGGCTAAATACTTTGGCCAAATCGCCCGTACCGCCCGCGATATCAAGGACATGCTGACCAGCACGCACGCCTGATAGGCTAATCGCATAGCGTTTCCACAGACGATGAATACCAAATGACATCAAGTCATTCATGATGTCGTATTTTTTGGCAACAGAAGTGAATACGTCAGCCACACGTGCTTGTTTTTCTGCTTTATTGACGGTCTTATAACCAAAATGCGTCTGCTCGTTGCCGTCTGTTTCAGGCGTGTGCGGATTATTGATATCATCACGCTGATTGAATAGCGTTTGTTTTATGGTTTGCTCTGAAGGGTTTGTGCGAGTCGTTTGATCGTTGTTTGGCATAGTAGTTTTTTGGCCTTGCGGCGTTCCAGTTGGTAGATCTTGAACTTTAGTAAAGTCGCTATTGTCGTCATTAGCAACGCTATTATTCTTGCTCGGCACGACATTGGTTGTTTGGTTGCGTAATATCTGCGCGCTAATCTGCTGATTATGAGCAATACTGTCTTTTACCAGTTTTTCTTGCAAATGACCATTGGTCGTTGTGGCTTGATTAGAAGGAGCGCTGCTATCTTTTGAATTATCAGTCATCATGTTGTCCTAGAATTTATTTTTATGATTGTCTTTATCGTATGATTGTCTTTATCGGAAGAAATCGTTAAATAGTAAGCGTCAACTGGCTATTTAGCATACTGACCTTATGATACACCAAACGCTACTGGCTTACTGCCCTTATCCGTATCATGAACCTGATCGATAATAGACAATTCACGCTCGCAAAACGGCTCAATAAAATCGCTGACGCTGGTCAGAGGTTTCATGGCCTTAAACCCTGTATCAATAAAATCATAAAGCGGCTGATAACCGTGACGATAGGCTGTACTTTTTGCTAGTGCAAAGGCTTTTTTGAGCATAAACGAGTTTAGGTGTTTGTCCGTGCGATAACAGACGTCTTTTAAATTGGCAATCTGAACTCGGCGCTCATCTTCTTCATCTACAGTACGATAGGCGGTTAGCATATTCTCTTCGTTCACTGGCAAATCTTGAGCGAGTAACCACTGGGCTAAATGCAGATCTAGCTCAATGGCAAAAATCGCCGCTTGGATGCCCATGCTACCAGCCTCTAGAGCTGACTCTTTGGCAAGACGTTCTAGCTTTTTTGCTTTTGGCAGAATACGTGCTAACTGCTCTGCCAATAACTTGAATTCTTCGCCGCCATACAGTTGGGTGAGGAAGTAATCCGCCATTAATTGGTTTTTGGGTTGTTCAAATAGCTCACGATGCGTCTGCTGGAGGCGAGCTTGTTGCCATGATTGTACTTCTTTGAGCTTAGCATTTAATTCATCATCTTGGTGATGAGACATCGCCCAAAATCGTGTCAAATGCTGTTGTAAATCAGCTAAAGCGGTCATGGCAGTGAATCCTGTAGAAGTAAATAAGGTAATCAAATTTAAGTATGGTTGTTTTAAGTATTGTGATTCAGGGTTATAAGGTTTTCAACAACTGTTCTATCCTATACCCAAAATTGTGTTCACCTTAAAAGAAAATAATTAAGAATACAAATATCAATCTGTTACACAGCAATATTATTTACTCGATTGGCGCAGTGCTATGATTAAATGAGATAAAAATGAGCGATGAGATAGAAATATTAAGAGTTATCTTATCGAGAGCTATCCCATAAGTCACTCAACGGTAAAGCAGCCCAATAACAATAATAGCGAGTGTAATCATGTCTAAAAAAAATGATACTACTGAACCAAAAGCACCACAAGCGGTAAGTACACAATTTAGTGAGCAAGTTGTGGAGCAGCGTCTAAAGCCCAATCCTTTGAGTCAGTTTTCACTGGATGAGGATTCGCTTAGATTGGCACTGGTAACAGCTCAGTATGCTTTAAAAGCCACTCGCCAGCAAACGCCGCCGACCCTCAATAAACCAACAGGTCTATTGGTGCTAGTTAATGGAATGGAGCAGGCAGGTAAAGGTACCGCCGTTAAACAGTTGAGGCAATGGGTGGATCCAAGGCTGCTTAAAGTGGAGGCTACTATCGGTCATTCGCCATTGAATTATCAACCTATTTGGCAAGCGCATACTAGTGCAATGCCGCGCCATGGCGATGTCATGGTATATTTCGGCAACTGGTATGCTGATTTATTATACAACGTCATGCGACTGGCGACATCAGATAGTGAGAACCTTGAAGCATTATCAAATAATAAAGGTCAAACAGATAAAAATTCGCTTCCTATTGCTCAGTGGCAAGACTATCTACAGCAGCAATTAGACACGCTAAAAGCATTTGAAAAGGATCTCATTGCCAATCAAACCAAGTTATTAAAATGTTGGTTTCATGTCGATATTGAAACGTTGCACAGTCGCTTAAAGGATGATGAGGCAGATCCGCAGTTTCTGTATCAAATTGACTGGCATAATAAGCAAGTCATCGAGAAGTTCAATGAGGTGGCTGCGACCTTGCTGCGTCAGCAGGATGATTGGGTCATTATTGATGGTGACGATAAGTTAGAGGCCGCTGATAACTTTTGTCATTTGGTGCTACATGCTATACAAACCGCGCTAGCGAGTAGTCGGACAGATAGCGATGACAATGACAAGGAAACGTCAGAAAACCATTTCCAGTCCGAGACACTGGAACTTAGCTCAGATACTAAACAAAAACAGTTTGAACCTGTACCGATACCTAAGCAACTGACGTCTATTAAAGATAAAAAAATCAGTAAGTCCGACTATCGTGAGGCATTGGGGGAGAAGCAAGCAAAACTAGCTGAGTTGCTACGTGCACGCCAAGGTCGGCATGTGGTGTTTGCTTTTGAAGGAATGGACGCTGCTGGCAAGGGCGGTGCAATCAAAAGGTTAGTTGCACCGCTAGATCCCCGCGAGTATCAAATCTATAATATTGGCGCACCGATGTTATATGAGACCCAGCATCCTTACTTGTGGCGATTCTGGACGCGATTGCCTGACGAACAAACGAACCGTATTAGCCGTATCGCTATTTTCGATCGTACATGGTATGGGCGCGTGTTGGTTGAGCGCATCGAAGGATTTGCGTCTACTGATGAATGGCAACGAGCATATGATGAAATCAACCGTTTCGAGGCGGATTTGGCAGCAGCAGGAACGTTGGTTATCAAGTATTGGTTAGCGATTGATAAAAAAGAGCAGCTTAAACGGTTTGAAGATCGTCAAGAAACACCGCATAAGCAGTTTAAACTAACGGATGATGACTGGCGTAACCGTGATAAATGGTCAGACTACGTGCAATCTGCAGCAGATATGCTGGCACGCACGGATACAACGACAGCGCCATGGTGTGTTATTGCAACCAACGAAAAGCGTCAGGCGCGTTTAGATGTGTTAGATCATGCTATAGAGCAGTTGTCGGCAATCACCAAAAGCAAGTAGTTGTTAAAGATGCCTGAAGTTTAAGGACTGTCATAGATTTATATAATTGTATTTTCCACGTATTTCCTAAGTAGGATGGCTCGAAACATATTCGAGTTATCCTGTCTTTTACAGAGTGTGGTCTTGTCCGTATACACTCGCAGTTACAAATCTCGCAATATCATCATGCATTATGTGCTCATATTTAATATAATAGAGCGCGAAACAGCTTCTGCTAAATAATAATTTTAATTTAGCAAATAACGTGTTTTGGTTATTTAGTATAGATAACTTAATAATTACGACAAAAATTGTTACAATAGCTGTTAGTAGTACCACAAATATCGCTAAGAAATATATAAGCCGCAAGATGCTGTAATCAGACGATTTGGCAATATCACTTGCGGCTTTGTGACATGTTGAGAGATGTATTATTTACTTTCGCTCTAGTCGGTTTAAGACCTTCTAATCGCATGTTGTATATTTTATATATGCTACTTCATTAGATGCCGTAACAAGTACTGTGAGTAGCAGCGCAATATTATCAACCTCATATAATTTTAATCAGCTTACGCAGGACGTACTAACGTATGGGTATTAGCAGCAGTTCTACAGAGTCAGTCAAGCCAGTTGGCTCTATGAGAATAAATCTATTTTTTGCCATTTTACTGATTGCGATGACTTCCTACTTTTTGTGGTGGGGTTTAGATTACACCATGCGTCAGCAAACGACGCTATTCATCGTGGCGACCGCTTTTGGTGTCTTTATGGCATTCAATATCGGTGGTAACGATGTCGCCAACTCCTTTGGTACTTCGGTGGGTGCAGGGACGTTGACTATCCCGCAAGCATTGGGTATTGCCGCGATATTTGAAGTATCGGGGGCAGTCCTTGCAGGCGGGGAGGTGACTGATACGATTCGAAGCGGCATCGTCGATCTAGATGGTCTATCAGTGACGCCCAATCAGTTCATTTATGTCATGCTCTCCGCATTGGTTGCAGCAGCATTTTGGCTGTTATTTGCGACCAAAAAAGGTCTGCCTGTTTCGACTACTCACTCCATTATTGGCGGTGTGATTGGTAGCTCCATTGTTTTAGGTATCACGTTAGGTGGTACGGACATGGCGCTATCAACGGTAGACTGGGGAACGGTTGGAACTATCGCTATTTCTTGGGTGCTGTCGCCGCTACTAGGTGGCGTGTTGTCTTATCTTTTATATGGACAAATCAAGAAAAACATCATTGAATATAATGATAAAACCGAAGCCTATATTGCGACGCTAAAAGGCAATAAAAAAGTCTTAAAGCAAAACCATAAAGAGTTTTTGGATGGTTTGACAGAGTCTGAGCAATTGGCCTATACGTCAGCGATGTTACGTGATCAGGAAATCTATAAAGATGACGATTGTATCGTTGAAGACCTAGAAACTGATTACTACAAAAAGCTTTATGATATTGAAAATGAGCGCAGTAGCCTTGATACTCTAAAAGCACTTAAGCAATGGGTACCTATCATTGCTGCCGCAGGCGGTGCGGTGATGACTTCTCTAGTCGTCTTTAAAGGCCTGAAAAATGTTAATAGCGGCCTGACCACACTGCAGGGCTTCTTGATTATGGGTATGATAGCGGCGCTAGTATGGTTAGCGACCTATATCTATACCAAGAGTATTCGCGGTAAGCACAAAGAAGATTTGACCAAAGCGACGTTCATTATGTTTAGCTGGATGCAGGTCTTTACCGCGTCAGCTTTTGCCTTTAGTCATGGTTCAAACGATATCGCCAACGCGGTTGGTCCTTTTGCCGCCATTATGGATGTGATTCGTACCAATAGTATCGCTACTGAAGCTGCTGTACCACCTGCTGTCATGCTGACTTTTGGTGTAGCACTAATCGTTGGTCTTTGGTTCATTGGTAAAGAAGTGATTCAAACCGTTGGTACCAATCTAGCGAAAATGCATCCAGCTTCAGGATTCTCAGCTGAATTGGCGGCGGCGGCGGTGGTGATGGGCGCATCGACGATGGGTCTGCCTGTATCAAGTACTCACACGCTAGTAGGCGCGGTATTAGGTATCGGTATCGTCAACAGAGATACTAACTGGAAGCTTATGAAGCCGATTGGCTTGGCTTGGATTGTGACACTGCCTGCAGCGGCTACTATGTCAGCTATCAGTTATCTCGTATTGAGCAATATTTTTTAATGCGCTGTTTTTATCAGTGAATTATTATAACTGAGTTTGAATAACTAGGTTCAACGCAATAAAAAACGCTTATCAGCATCATGCCGATAAGCGTTTTTTTAATGATGTATGACGATTTACTCAGTACCAAATTGCTTACGTTTCTTGGCAAAAAATCTGTCCAACCTATCCATCGCATTTTCTAGGTCAAGCAAGTTAGGTAAGAACACCAGACGGAAATGATCGGGTCTGTCCCAGTTAAAACCAGTACCTTGAACCATCAATACGTTTTCTTCAACGAGCAAATCCATCATAAAGTCCATATCATCGGTGATAGGGTAAACCTCTGGATCCATTTTTGGAAAACAGTAAAACGCGCCTTGAGGCATGGTACAAGAAATACCTTTGATAGCATTAAGACGTGAGACTGCCATTTCACGTTGCTTATATAAGCGACCCTTTTCAGAAGTCAGGTCTTGCATGCTCTGATGTCCACCCATCGCTGTTTGAATAGCATACTGTCCTTGCACATTAGAGCAAAGGCGCATGGATGCTAGCATATCTAAGCCTTCAATAAAGTCAGCTGCGTGCTGTTTGAGGCCTGATACCATCATCCAACCTGAGCGAAATCCTGCGATACGATGTGACTTTGACAAGCCATTATAAGAAAGTACCAGCACGTCGTCAGTTAGGGTGCTCATTGGGGTATGTATATTATCATCATAGAGAATACGATCGTAAATCTCATCGGCCATGATGATCAAATCATGCTCTTTAGCAACTTCGATGATTTGCTTTAATAGCTCATCACTATAAAGTGAGCCTGTCGGGTTGTTTGGGTTAATAACCACGATACCCTTTGTTTTGCTCGTGATTTTAGACTTAATATCTTCAATATCAGGGTGCCAGTTATCTTCTTCATTACAGCGATAGTGCACAGCAGTACCGCCAGCGAGGTTGGCTGCTGCCGTCCAAAGCGGGTAGTCTGGCATTGGAATCAGGACTTCATCGCCATCATTCATCAACGCCTGCATGGTCATGACAATAAGCTCAGAAACCCCATTGCCCAAATATACGTCACGTACGTCAACGGCCGACAGCAATCCTTTTGATTGGTAATATTGCAAAATGGCTTTGCGCGCTGAAAAAATCCCCTGCGAGTCTGAATAGCCAGTTGCCTCAGATAGATTCATAGCGACATCACGCAAAATCTCATGCGGGGCTTCTAAACCAAAGGGCGCTGGATTACCCACGTTTAGTTTTAATATGCGTTTGCCTTCTGCTTCCATCTTATTAGCAGTCTGCAATAGAGGACCACGAATGTCATAGCAAACGTTTTGTAATTTATCAGATTTTTTTATGGTGTTCATAGCATGACCGTTTTTCAGATTGGTTGTCGAATTGGTTTTTGAGCCTTTACTAGCAGGATAAGGTGTCGTCGATTGAGCATCAGTTGTCTTAATACCTGACTGTGTGGGAGAAATCGTATCTAGCTTTTGATGTTTACTGCGCTCTATAGATGATGTCGATTCGTCTGCATCAATAGCTTCGTTGTTGAGGTCGCCGCGCAACAGATATCCTTCACTACAGCCCAAAATACGTGCGAGCGTAGGTAGCTTGGATGAGACAATGCCGTTGGTACCGCGCTCCCAGTTTGAGATAGCCCCACGGCTCACTTTTGCACCAGCGGCTGTCATGGCTTGTGCTAGCTGCTCAGCAGTAAATCCTTTGTCACGGCGCAACTGTACCAGTCGTTCCGCTTGCGTACTTTTGCTATTGTCGTCAGACATTGTCGTTTGAGCCTTTATTAATCAGTAATTATTTAGTGTAGATATACATTAAATATTTTAGTTAAACATTAATGAAAGATATTATTGCATTGATAGTTAATTTGCAAATGATTTTATAATTGGTTTAATTAGGTATTGCAAGTATATCTTGCAATTAATATTTGGTTTATTTCTCTATATCTCTAAATCCCTTATATAGAGCATAAAATGTATATGTATCAAAATTACATCTTTATCCATCATTATCTAAAATTAATTTGCTATATTTAGCTTAGTTAATCTCCTCAATCATGTTGTCTATCTCCCAATATAAAGAGTGCTTTTCTTATATATGCCTTGAATAGTGTGCTGATAACCAACAGATAGAGCACGTCGTTTTCATAATCATATGGCGATAAAATAGTTACCGAGATGAGATAATAAATACTCGAATAAGGATAAATTATGCAAGACAATCAACTAAGCAAAGAAGAAATCAGCCAGTTGACTGAAGCTGACTGGAAAGAGCGTTTAACCGCTGATGAGTATCATATTATGCGTGAGAAGGGCACTGAGCGTCCATTTACAGGTGTATATAATGATGCGACTGATGATGGCGTTTACCGTTGTAAAGGCTGCGGTGCAAGCTTATTTGACTCAAGTAATAAGTTTGATGCGAGTTGTGGCTGGCCAAGTTTTGATCAAGGTATCGATAACAGCGCGATTGAAGAGCACGTCGATAACTCGCTAGGCATGACTCGCACCGAAGTCACTTGCAGTAACTGCGGCGCCCATTTGGGCCATGTATTCCCTGATGGTCCTACCGAGACAACAGGCATGCGCTATTGCATCAACTCAGTATCTATCGATTTAGATAAGTCTGAGAAGTAAGTAGTATTAGAAGTGTGAAAGGGAAGTACAGGGTGCTTCCTTTTCAATAGTTTTATTATGTGTATGATAGAAAAAGAAGTAGTGCATAGACATCCAAAACAATAAAAACCTCAATTTAAGGATAAATGATGAGTACAATTTATGATTTTACGGCTGAGCGCATGGATGGTAGCTCGCAAGCGTTTTCAGATTACCAAGATAAAGTATTATTAATCGTCAATACCGCAAGCAAATGTGGATTTACGCCGCAGTTCGAAGGCTTAGAGTCGCTATATCAACAATATAAGGATCAAGGACTAGTGGTCGTCGGTTTTCCTTGTAATCAATTTGGTAGCCAAGATCCAGGTAGCAACGATGAGATTGGTGCGTTTTGCCAAAAGAACTATGGTGTCAGCTTTCCAATGATGGCAAAGACTGATGTTAATGGCGCAGATGCTCATCCTATCTATGAATGGCTCAAAGAACAAAAGGGTGGCGTACTGACAGATGGTATCAAGTGGAATTTCACCAAGTTCCTAGTCGATAGTAAAGGTCAGGTGATTGACCGTTATGCACCAACGACTAAGCCAGAAGCCATCAAAAACGACATCGAGCAAGCACTGGCCAATAAGTAAGCATTAAACCTAAAAAATATTGGTTTTGTGTGAAAATATAAAATCAATAAAAACAAATGCTTGCTGGGTATTCTAATAAAAATCGAAAAAATATCTAAAAAAGTGGTAAATACTGTTTGACACCCAACAGTAAATCTATATAATACACACCCACAGCAACGGAGCTTAGTGACAAACTTAAGAGCTCAGTTGATGTTGAATAAATTGCCTAGCAATTGTTCGAAGGGTGATTAGCTCAGTTGGTAGAGCGTCTGCCTTACACGCAGAATGTCGGCGGTTCGAATCCGTCATCACCCACCACTTCTTAGCAAGTGGGCTCCTTAAATAAGAGCAAGAAGCTAAGAGACCTAAGCAGCGGTAGTTCAGTTGGTTAGAATACCGGCCTGTCACGCCGGGGGTCGCGGGTTCGAGTCCCGTCCGCTGCGCCATATTTAAAACGAATTTAAACCTTTGGGTTTAAGCAAGTTTCGCCTCAAGCATTAGATTGTTTGGGGTTTTTTTGTGTCTGTTTTTTATGAGTTATAAGTCAGGTAAGGAAGTACAGTAATAGTTAGAGTTTAGTACTATGACTGATATTTACTTAAGTCATATCGCTTAAAGGTCAGCTAAAACGACGACCCTTCTTTTATATCAGTCTTATACTGAATAAAAGAAGGGTCGTTGTACTTATTTTAGGTATAGCATGTCTTAGTTACAGCACTTTAAAATGCCTTTGCTTAAAACTTGAGACGCGTTTTAGCTCATTGTAGATTTTAGTTACGAATAAAGGGTTAGTCAAGCGTTGCTTGCCATGCACCCATTGACCCTAGATATATATCAATGTGCTCAAAACCTCGACTAGCGAGCCATCCTGCTGCTATCGCTGCCCGAGCACCACTGGCACACATCAAGGTATAGTAGTGACTCCTGTCAAGCTCATGCCAACGCTCATTCAGGTGACCAACATAGATATGCTGTGAGCCTTCAATCGCATTGGTATTCCTCTCATCGATATCGCGTACATCGAGCAATGTCCAATTTTGAGCATTATCAAGACGACTCTGTACCTCGGTTGTATCGATCATAGGGGTTTGCTGCATCTGTTTACCTTTGGCAGCAGCAGGGACGACACCCACATAGCCACCTATGATGTTATCAAAAGCAATACGTACCAGATGCTCCATCGCAGTCGCCAGTTGATCTTCATCAGAGGCAATCAGTGCCAAGCTTTGTCCTTCCTCGATAAACCATCCAGCAAACGCAGGTAACATGTTGACAGGTAAGCTCATAGAACCGGGCAGGTGTCCTGACGCATATGCCATTGGTTCACGAATATCGATGAGATGATCAGCATTGCAGTCATGCAGCTGTTTGAGCGAAAGGTTACGCGGACGCATAACGACTGGAGGCGCTTCACCACCTTCCATATTAAGGCGCTCCATCAATCTGAAATAGGGTGGCTGATAATGGTTCTCGCTAGTCTTGAAATCAATGAAAGCCTCACGATCGTTAATCTGTAAACGTGGATTGTTCATTCTTTCGTGACCGACGGTAGAAAACTCTCGCTCCGCCATGCCTGAGCCACAGACGGAACCAGCACCATGAGCTGGATAAATAATCGCCTGATCACCGAGCGCTAAAATGTCTTGTAAGGAGTCATAAAGTAAACCTGCAACTTCTCTACGACGCTCAGGATAGAAGTCAGTACGACCGACATCACCTACAAAAAGCGCATCCCCAGTGAAGACTCCAACCGCCTTATCTGGGTACGCCGTGTCAAACAGCGCATAAGCCAGATGATCATCGGTATGACCAGGCGTTTCTAGGACACGGATTTCTAATTGGCCAATTGAAAAGCAATCACCATTACGTGCGGTCTCAGCGTAGACAACAGGTTGCTCTGGATTGGGTCCATGCAAAACTGTTGCTCCTGTCATTGCAGCCAAGATAGGTGCGCCAGAAACCAAATCCTCATTACGATGTGTTTCAAAAATATGAGTGATTTCAAGCCCTGCTGCACGCGCTTTTTCTACATATACCGCACAGTCACGACGTGGATCAATTACCGCTGCTTGACCGCCAGAGCCTACCAAGTAGGATAAGTGCGAAAGTCCAGGTGTCTTAATTTTCTCTAGTAGCATAGTCATTTCCTTATTATTGTTTTAATCATAATAGTTATTTTAATCAGATTTATGGGCAGTACAGAGCGAGAGCTACCAGCCAAATCTAGTTTTACTGTTGCATAAACTTGTATTCAATCTAGCATGAAATTCTAAGTATCATCAATATACAATAACATATATTAAACTTGTTATTTACATAAGGCCAAACGTAGAGGATTTTAGGTTCAAAAGGTTAAACAAGCATTATTTTCGCTATTTAGTTAATCGCTTTTACTTGTTGATATATATAGTTTAATTGCACAGGTATATTTCTTTTAGAATAAAAATATCTGTAAAACATTGAATTATTTTAATATGTCTATATTATTGGACATATGGAAATAACTAATGCTATCACAAGCTTTGCTGCGCTCTCTCAAGATACTCGTTTAAAGGCTTTTAAGCTGCTAGTCAGCCATGAGCCTGAAGGCCTACCTGCGGGCGAAATAGCCCGTCAGCTTTCTGTTCCTCATAACACAATGTCAGCCCACTTATCGGTGCTAGCACGGGCAGGATGGGTGGTCTCACAGCGTCATAGCCGACAGATTATCTATCGTGCTTCGCTATCACATATGGATAACGTCATTCAGTTCCTGTTGCAAGATTGCTGTGCGGGACATCCAGAATTGTGTGCGTCACTCATGGATAGCCTGAGTGGCTGCAGAATAAATGAGTCTGCTGAGCAAGGTAACGATTAAACCAATTATCATTTCAATAAATACATAAAATAGGTGTAAACACTATGAAGCCATTAATCTTTCATAATCCTAAATGCGGAACCTCTCGTAATACGCTTGCCATTATTAAAGCGTCAGGTGAAGAGCCAGAAGTGGTGGAATATCTGAAAAATACACCAACCCGCGACCGTTTAGTTGAGCTATTGGCACAAATGCAGATTTCGCCTAGAGAGCTGTTAAGAAGTAAAGAAGCTATCAATGATGAGCTTGGTCTAGATAATCCTGAGTTGTCTGATGATCAAATTATCGATGCCATGATTGCGCATCCTATTTTAATCAACCGTCCTATCGTGGTGACTGATAAAGGCGCTGCTCTATGCCGCCCGTCAGAGCGTGTGTTTGAATTGCTAGCCAATCCAGTAAGTAGCTTCACAAAAGAAGACGGCGAGGTTGTTACTCATGACAAACACTGAGGTTGACCAAGCATTGGCAGTTGATCCTACTGTTTCGCCGAAAACTGGCCTAGACGATTTACCCAATATTGATATAGATAATCTTCAGCCTATTGATATTGATTCTTTGGTTGCATCAAATGACTCACGTCATCCGCCGAAAATATTAGTGCTATACGGTTCTGTCCGTGCACGCTCGTTTTCTAGATTGGCCGCTGAAGAGTCTAGCCGATTGCTACGTTGGTATGGTTGTGAAGTAAAAATGTTTGATCCATCCGGTTTGCCGTTGCCTGACGATGTAGACTCAGACCATCCCAAAGTGCAAGAGTTACGGGAGCTGGCGCAGTGGTCAGAAGGCATGCTGTGGGTCAGTCCGGAGCGTCACGGCAGTATTACCAGTATCATGAAAGCGCAAATCGACTGGATACCGCTGTCACTAGGTGGCGTACGTCCAACTCAAGGTAAAACACTAGCACTGATGCAAGTCAGCGGTGGTAGTCAGAGCTTTAATACGGTTAATCAGATGCGTATTCTTGGGCGCTGGATGCGGATGATTACTATCCCTAATCAATCTTCGATACCCAAAGCGTTTTTGGAGTTCAACGACGACAATCGCATGGATATGTCTCCGTTATATCTGCGTCTTGTCGATGTCTGTGAAGAGCTAGTGAAGTTTACTTGGCTCACACGCGGACGTTCAGATTATCTTACTGATCGTTATTCAGAACGCGTTGAGAGTGCTGAAGAACTATCGAGCCGCGTCAATCAAAAATCGATTAACATTCTAATCGATCTAACCTCCTAATCGATCTAATTTCCTATATTAAATCGGCTGAATAAAATCAGCTTAAGTAAGGTTGTACAATGCTTGCATTTGCTATTTTTGTGGTCACTTTAGTCTTAGTTATCTGGCAACCTAAAGGATTGGGCATCGGCTGGAGCGCCATGGGTGGTGCTTTAGTCGCGTTAGCGCTTGGCGTCGTGCAGTTATCAGATGTGGGTATCGTCTGGGATATTGTCTGGGATGCGACCTTTACTTTTGTGGCGCTGATTATCATCTCGCTTATCTTAGATCGGGCAGGGTTTTTTGGCTGGGCTGCATTACATGTGGCACGCCTTGGCAATGGGCAAGGGCGTTTATTGTTTCCGATGATTGTCGTGCTCGGCGCCTTTATTTCTGCATTTTTTGCCAATGATGGTGCTGCGCTATTACTAACCCCGATTGTCATTGCTATCTTGCTGCGTCTGAAATTTTCGCCACCATCAGCTTTGGCATTTATCATAGCAACTGGTTTTATCGCTGATACGGCAAGCCTGCCATTGGTTACCTCAAATTTAGTCAACATTGTCAGTGCCAATTATTTCGATATTGGCTTTGGTCGTTATGCGGCGGTGATGGTACCAGTCAATATCGTGTCTGTATTAGCGACGCTACTGGTGTTGTGGGTTGTCTATGCACGTCATATTCCAACAACTTACTCGACTAGCGAGCTCAGCGCTCCAGAGTCTGCTATTACCGATCCATTGGTATTCCGAGCTGCTTTTCCACTATTAGGCTTGCTACTGGTCGCCTATTTTGCGACTGAGCCGTTAGGACTACCTATTTCACTGGTCACGGGCATCGCTGCTGTTGCACTGATGGCAATCGCTGGTCGTATATGGCAAGGCGGGCATGGTGCGGTGGTCTCAGTGACCGATGTAGTACGTAAAGCGCCTTGGCAAATCGTACTATTTTCAATCGGTATGTATCTGGTGGTATATGGTCTGGGTAATGCAGGTCTCACTGCCTATGGGGCGCAAGTATTAAACTGGTTAGGACAACAAGGCGAAGTCATTGCTACGGTTGGAACTGGGTTCTTGTCCGCTATAGTTGCTTCTGTCATGAATAATATGCCAGCCACCTTAGTCGGTGCGCTTGCGATTGATCAAGCACAAGTGCCTGCGGCAACGCGAGAGCTAATGATTTATGCCAATGTCATCGGTAATGACTTGGGTCCTAAGTTTACGCCGATTGGTAGTCTGGCTACTTTACTATGGCTACATGTATTGGCAGAGAAGGACTACAAAATCAGCTGGGGACAGTATATAAAGATTGGTCTATTGATCACTCCGCCTGTGTTGTTAGTGACACTGTTGGCATTGGTATTCTGGTTGCCAATGCTGCCAAGCTAATCAAAGTATTAGTAAGATTTCTTTACTAGGACGGCAATTTGATAATAGTATTGATGTTCAGCTTTATTCTGACATGATAAGGTCTAAATGCGATCAGTGTTTTACCAAAAATGAGGCCATAAAATGACAATGCTTACTGTAAAACCTACCGATAGGCCTCGTAATCACTTACTCATGCCAACACGAGAGGCAGCCGTATTGGTGGCTGTGCTTTTATTGTCAGCATGCACACAGTCTGATAATACTGATGAGTTAAGTGTCAATACCAACGCTAAAGAGACAAACGTTGAAGCGGTGTCAGAATCGACAGCCCAGACGCAAGCGAGCCAGAATGGTATTTTGA
The DNA here is from genome assembly GCF_052258385.2 of Psychrobacter sp. 1Y6. NCBI lineage: Bacteria > Pseudomonadati > Pseudomonadota > Gammaproteobacteria > Moraxellales > Moraxellaceae > Psychrobacter > Psychrobacter sp. 1Y6. The sequence continues at coordinate 1,026,280 of NZ_JBQQEW020000001.1, forward strand.
AAAATGTATCTGCAACCGTCTATAAAGATGCCAATTGTGGCTGCTGCAAAGAATGGATAGGTCATGCACAGACACATGGCCTAAGCGCGACAGTACAGCACCCAGCTGATTTGTCATTGATTAAAGACCGCCATAGCGTGCCTGATGAGCTACGCTCTTGCCACACGGCAGTCACGACCGATGGCTATGTGTTTGAAGGCCATGTCCCTGCTAAGTATGTGGCAGAGTTTTTGCAGAATCCACCAGAGCAAGCCATTGGCCTCGCTGTACCTGGTATGCCAGTCGGTAGTCCAGGCATGGAGTATCAAGACCAGTTCATGCCGTATCAGATTATGCAAATAAACAAAGACGGGACAAACCAAGTATATGCGGAGGTTGAATCTATGGCTCAGCAGCTATAATTTGCCGACGATATTATTGAAGCCCAAAAACGCGAGATAAAAGAAATGCAGCCGCTTATCAAAGAATTAGAGTAAGTGTAGAGTTTCCTTCAAATCTCAGCCATAAAAAAACCCTCATCAAATTGATGAGGGTTTTGGCAAATGCCATAATTGAATCAAAGTTGACTCAAGAAATTTACTACTAAAATGTGGCTCTCCAACCTGGGCTCGAACCAGGGACACACGGATTAACAGTCCGTTGCTCTACCAACTGAGCTATTGGAGAATAGGCTGTAAGTGTTTAATCGCTTACAACGAGCCTTAGAAGTCTCTAACGAGTTCTTGCTAAGTGGGGCGTATTCTAGCAAAGTTAAAAAATACGTCAAGCCTTTTTTTGCATAATTAGTAAAAATTGTCATTTTAATGATGAGATAGCGTGTTTTTCCTAGTTATGCCCAAGACACTCGCAAAAAAAGACGCCCTATAGAGTGTATAGGGCGTCTTTTTTATGAACAGCGGTAAGACTCGTTGCTATTTACGATTTATTCAGCAATGTCCAAATCAGCCACTGCTTTTTCGATACGTGATAGGGCATCTTTTAGCGTCGCTTCATCAGTAGCGTACGAGATACGCATATAGCCGCCAAGACCGAACGCATCGCCAGGTACGACTGCCACGCCTACTTTGTCCAATAACCATGCTGAGAATTCAGTACATGATGACAGGCCAGCTGCTTTGATGAGCGGTACGATATTTGGATACACATAGAATGCGCCATCAGGACGCAAGCAAGTAATGCCTTTGATGGCATTTAGACCATCTACGACTAGGTCACAGCGTTTCTCAAAAGCGGCTACCATCGGCTCTAGTACGCTCTGATCACCACTGATAGCAACTTCGGCAGCTACTTGGCTGATTGATGTTGGGCATGAAGTAGACTGTGACTGTACCTTTTTCATCGCGCCGATTAGCTTAGCAGGGCCACCCGCATAGCCGATACGCCAGCCAGTCATCGCATACGCTTTAGACACACCGTTCAAGATGATGGCGCGATCTTTTAGCTCAGGTGCCGCATTTAAGATATTGTAGAACTTATCGCCTGTCCAGCGAATGTGCTCGTACATATCGTCTGAAGCTACATAGACTTGTGGATGCTTTTTCAATACTTCAGCGATGGCCTTTAGCTCATCTAACGTATAAATCATACCCGTTGGGTTAGATGGGCTGTTTAATACCAAGAGTTTAGTCTTGTCAGTGATCGCTTCTTCTAGCTGCTCAGGAGTAATTTTGAAATCTTGCTCAGCTGGGCATTTGACGATGACTGGCACGCCTTCTGCGATGATAACCATGTCAGGATAGCTGACCCAGTATGGCGCTGGAATGATGACTTCGTCGCCAGGATTGATAAATGCTTGGGCAAGGTTAAAGAATGACTGCTTACCACCGACTGATACTAGGATTTCGTTTGGCTCATAGCTGATGTCGTTGTCGCGCTTAAATTTTTCAATGATGGCTGTTTTTAGCTCTGGCGTACCATCGACAGCCGTATATTTAGTAAAGCCATCATTGATTGCATCGATTGCTGCTTTTTTGATGTGTTCAGGGGTATCAAAATCAGGTTCACCAGCGCCCAAACCGATGATATCTTTACCAGCTGCTTTTAGTTCTTTGGCTTTATTGGTAATCGCTAGCGTAGGTGATGGTTGGATGTTGTTGACGCGGTCAGACAGTTGCAACTCGCTCATGAGAGATCCTTTTTTATATGAGGGTGGGGTTGGTGGAAATCTGATATTAATTATATAACGTTTTCATTGCTATCAGGACAAGATGTCAGACAGTTTAAGAAAAGATAGCGTCATCTTACCGTGATACGGCGCTCATGCGGTTATAGATGATGCTTCGGCAAACGACGCGATTGCTAGTTTTTGCATTGTAGCATGCTGATATTGAGCTGTCTTACGACGCTAGTAACAGAATATTGTGTCGTTGCTTGTGATAGCAGGGTATTTGTGAAAATGACAAATAAAACGCTGAGATTAAGCTTAAGCCCATATGATTGCGAAGACACAACAATAAACCTGTAGCCGACCACTATAATTATTTAGATTTATTAAATAAAATGGCCTATAGCTTAATAAAATGCGACCAATGATATCTGCCAAGAATAACGATAATAGATAGCTGTTATCAAAGGTTTGATTTTTTATTAAGCAATCAGTTCAAGAGCACTAATTCCATATTATGAAAATACTTAAAAAGATAAGAATACTCAAAAAGGATATTTACGATGACAGATTCTACTGAAAAATTATATATTCTCATTACTGGGGCGACGTCAGGCATTGGTAAGCAGTTGGCAAAAGACTATCTGCTAGCGGATCATCATGTATATGCAGTTGGCCGTGACGACGAAGCGTTGGCTGAGCTTAAAGCGTTAGGCGCAGAAACGATTGATTTAGACCTCATGGATCGAGAAAAGGTCATCGAAGCTTTTGAAAAAATCGACAATGTCGATCTAGCAATTTGCGGTGCTGGCATGTGCGAGTACTTAGATATGCCGAACTTTGATAGCAGTGTCTTTATGAAAGTCATGTCGGTCAATATGGGTACGTTGTCCCATGCGATCGAAGGAGTGCTGCCAAAGCTAATCGCTTCAAAAGGTCGCTTGGTCGGTATCGGTTCAGCGTCTGCTTATGTGCCTTTTGCGCGCGCTGAAGCCTATGGTAGCTCAAAAGCTGCTATCCATTATCTAATGAAGACTCTACAGATTAGCCTTGCTCCGCATGATGTGTCAGTTAGCTTAGTTGTACCTGGTTTTGTTGAGACACCGATGACCAAACAGAATGACTTTCCGATGCCATTTATCCAGACGCCAGCGCAGGCAAGTCAAGCCATACGTGACGGTATCGAAAGCGGGCATGAGGTGATTGAGTTCCCAAAGAAACTAACTATGCCTTTAAAAGCATTGGGCACGTTGCCTGATTTGGTCTGGCAGCAAGTTAGTGAAAAACTTAATAAAAAATAATCTACTATCAGTAGAACTCTCAGCCATCATATCGACAGAAAAATACAGAAGGGAATGCTTTTATGCCGTTTACTCGTTTCAAGCGTGCAAGTAACCAAAAGATTGCTACCGATGCTACAACAGATTCTGACCATCAGACTACCCCAAAACGTATTGCTATCATCGGCTCAGGTGTGTCAGGACTGACATGCGCTCATTATCTAGGTACGCAACATGATGTGACGGTATTTGAAGCCAATGATTATATCGGCGGGCATGTAAATACGATTGATGTGGCACTACAAGACGGTAAAAAAGCAAAGAGCAGCAATGTAGAGAGTAGTGCGATAGATACAGGGTTTATTGTTTTTAACGAGCGTACATACCCGAACTTCTTTCGTTTGCTTCATGAGTTGCAGGTGCCGTTTCAGGCAACGGATATGAGCTTTTCTGTCAAAAATACTGCACGTCATTTTGAATACAATGGTCATACGCTCAATACTTTATTGTCACAACGTAAAAATGTACTTAATCCAAAATTCTGGCAATTTATCAAAGATATCTTACAGTTTAACAAGCATATCAAACAACTACGCCAAGATTACGACAGCGCACGCTCTCAAGGACAAGATCTCAGTAGCTTTGCAATACAAACACTTGGCGGTTATTTGACGCAAAAGGAATACGGTCAGCTATTTACCGATAATTATCTATTGCCAATGGTCTCGGCCATTTGGTCAACCAGTCTAGATGAAGTGCAAGAATTTCCTTTGGTTTTTTTTGCACAATTCTTTGACAACCACGGGTTGCTCGACGTGGTCAATCGTCCGCAGTGGTTTACGATAAAAGGCGGTTCAAAACAGTATGTCAATAAACTGATTCCACGCTTTATCAAGGCGGGTGGCAAAATACGAGTCAATAGTCCAGTACAGTCTGTAGTTCGTGATGGTGAGCAAGTAATTTTGACGGTGAAGAATGCTTTAACAGTGCAGGATAAAGGTAACGCTGACAACCGTAGCGAAAATTTTGTATTCGATGAGGTTATTTTTGCTTGTCATGCAGATACTGCATTAAAGATTTTAAAGGATGCGAGTACCGATGAATCTGAGGTACTAAGTCATTTCTGCTTTACCAAAAACACGGCTGTATTGCACACTGATATCAGTGTTTTACCTAAGAAACCACTGGCATGGGCAAGCTGGAATTACTTAATAGATGAGACAGTTTCAGGCAATGCTAAGGATGAGCAAGCGGTTGGAAACGCACAGATACCCACAAAGCCAGTGCTGACTTATCACATGAATATCCTGCAACGCTTGACCAAAAAACACAATTATTTGGTCACCCTAAATCCAGCTGTAAACAATAAAAGCGTCGATGATAAGCAGATAATTAAAAGCATCGATTACAGTCATCCAGTGTTTGATCTTGCGATGATTGATGCGCAAACTAAATGGTCGAGTATCTCTGGTAACGGTTCGCACACGCATTTCTGCGGAGCCTATTGGTTTAATGGTTTTCATGAAGATGGCGTACGCAGTGGATTACGCGTCTGTCGGGCGCTTGGTCTTGATATTGATATAAAAGACGAGGTTGACCCAGCTCATTTACCTGACGCTGATAGTGCGCATACGCCGTTTCGTTATAAAGACTTGCCTATAAAAGCGGATACCAAATTACGTAGGCTGAATAAGCGCGAAGTAACCACAGCGACGATCAATCAGGAACTGGTCGAGTATGCTAATCGTTTACAGAGTTCAACTGCTGATACGAGCCAATATAAGAAACGTGGCTTATTCGGTCGCCGTAAAACCAAATAATATGACGATTAATGCCGTTATGTATTCTAAGTGTTTTGAAAGATTCGCCATACGAAAAGCACACCGTTACATAAGAGACTATTTATGACCACGTCCGCTCAAGATACCAATGATACGCCAAATCATGAGTCTTCTTATGATACCAATGCATTGCCACATCAGCTGTTTGAGGGTACGACATGGCACAGTCGGCTGCTACCTAGTGTAAATAAATTCGTTTACCCTTATCGCTATTGGGGCATCAATATTAGCGCGCTTGCGAAAGGGCAAGAACTTTCTGAAATTAGTACGGCGTCATTTGATAAGAGTAAGGTTTTAGAAAAATTACCATTACGTAAAGTATTGCCGAAAAAGCTACTAGCAAAAGGTCTGCCTCTATTTTCAGCAAAGAAAAAGGCGCTACAACGATTCTGTCCTGATGACTATCTACAGCATACTGACCTACAAAATACCAATAGCCTAAGCGATGCTAAAAAATTTAATAGTAATGTAAAGTCTATTCAAGCACTAGAAAAACGTCTAAGCCAAGCATTTGAAAAACATGCAGGAAGCGCGCCTGAAGGCGATATATTGGGATTACTTGTCTGCCGTAATGCGGGCATGTACTTTAGCCCAGTTAATTTTTACTTAGGATTTGATGCGCAGCAGACGCCAACTCATCTACTGGCTGAAGTGTCTAATACGCCATGGGACAAGCGTCATTACTACGGGTTTTCGTTAGAAGGAGAGGATACTGAGTTCTGTCATGACAAGGACTTTCACGTATCACCTTTTAACCCTATCGATCAGCTTTACCGCTGGCAGGTAACGGTAAAACGTACAAAAACAGACGATCAACCTAACGCTGGATTACAGGTACGTATCGCTATCAATATCAGTGATGAGCGCGGTGAAGTTTTAAAAACTGGCATAAAGATATCAGGGGTGCCAATGACAGAAGAGGCTGTTCGTCATAGCTTGCGAAAAAACCCTCTGATGAATATGACATCATTAACCCGTATTTATTGGCATGCGTTTAAGCTATATGCGATAAAAAAAGTGCCGTATATCAACTACGATGAAAAATTGGCCGACAGTCAACAGAAAGGCGGACATCAGAAAAGTAGACAGTAGAAAAGCAGCCAGTAGAAAAGTAATAGTCAAAAAAGATGCCTTATAGTTACAGCAATTTTTAAATATCAACAATCCAAAAATTTTGTCAATGTACTACTGAAAATGAACCACTAGAAAACAAAGCATTTAAACAAGGATAAATACACGATGCCAGCACGACCGACCGATCGAGCACCAGTGACAAAACTAGAAAAATTAACTGCTCGTGTGAGTAAAGTAGTTAATGAAAGCGCGGTACTACAGCCAGTCAGTAATGGTGTGAATCACTTAGCTAGAAAGCTTATCTTTCGTGCGTTACAGCACGTTCAGTTTGGTAGCCTCACGCTGATTGAAACATTCGATGAGCAGGAACCTAAGACAAGTAGTTTTGGTAAAGTAGCTACTAATGACGCTAGTAGCTCGGCAGTTGGTCGCCATTCGCTACATGTGACGCTACAAATTCATGATAGCGCTGTTTATCGTCAGCTATTACTTGGTGGCTCTATCGCGCTAGCAGACAGTTATATCGATGGTGAGTGGGATACGGATGATCTAACAGGTTTGATTCGTTTGGCGGCTCGTAACTTAGCCGTACTCAATAAACTAGAGAATCGTTTTGCAGGTATTAGTAAAGCATTTGAAAAAGCGAAGCATCAGCTACGTAGCAATGACAAATCTGGCTCCAAATCCAATATCCTAGCGCATTATGATTTGGGCAACGATATGTATGAGCGGTTTTTGGACGATACCATGATGTACTCATCAGCAGTCTATCCTACGCCTGACGTGACGCTTAGCGATGCGCAACAGCACAAACTGTCGCTCATATGCCAACGTTTACAGCTTAGTGCTGATGATAATGTGATTGAAATTGGTACAGGGTGGGGCGGTTTTGCTATCTTTGCGGCCAAGCACTACGGCTGCCATGTGACCACCACGACTATCTCTGACGCGCAATATGACGAGGCGCAACGAAGAGTCGAAGCGGCAGGATTGTCTGACAAAATCACACTGCTCAAACAAGATTACCGCGAGCTGACAGGTCAATATGACAAGCTAGTCAGTATCGAGATGATTGAAGCGGTGGGGCATGAGTATTTACCGACTTTCTTTGCCAAGTGTAATAGTTTACTCAAGCCGACGGGTCTCATGGTATTGCAGGCCATCACTTTTAATGATCAAAATTATCAAGACTATATCGATTCGGTTGATTTTATACAAACGCATATCTTCCCAGGTGGTTGTCTGCTCTCAAACCAAGAGCTGACGACACAATTTACTGAGCAGACTGATATGGTCGTCAAACAATTGCATGATTATGGCTTTGATTATGCGTACACACTGCGCGACTGGCGTGCTGCATTTATGGCGCAGCGTGCAGAGATTCAAGCGCTTGGCTATGACGATGCCTTTATCCGCCTATGGGAGTTTTACTTCTGCTATTGCGAAGGTGGCTTTTTGGAGCGCACGATCGGTGTGGTACAAGTTACTGCGGTAAAGCCTAATAATATCGATACGCTGCATTTTTCTGATCTGCCATCTGCCGTCTTAAATCATAAAACGGTTTTGAACGATGAGACAGCCTTTAGTAAAGAAGATAGAACAGACACCGCGTCGATATAAGTCTGATGATATAGATATGGTTTGTTCGTAACGTTCATAGGGTCTCATACTGCATGAACAGTTTGAGACCCATGTATTGAAGGGTTGTATATTGAAAAGTTCTACGATGCTTGCAGGGCACGCTTATCACGCAGACCTGAATAGCGTGTGACCGCTAATGCCATTAAAGAGATGACAGCGCCGATCCAAGCTGTATCTTGCAACGACATATTTTCGACCACGCTACCACCGATGATTGAGCCTAATGCAATACCGATATTAAATGCAGCAATGTTCAATCCAGAAGCGACATCGACAGCGTTCGGTGTATATTTTTCAGCTTGCTTGACCACATAGATTTGTAGGCCTGGTACATTACCAAAGGCGAAAGCACCCCATACCAAAATAGTCAGCACAGCAGCAATCTTGGATTGCATAGTAAAGGTGAACAATAAAAGAATGACACTTAAGGCGCTAAATATAATGCTAAGCGCACTAATAGGGCCACGTTTATCTGCAAGTTTTCCGCCCCAAATATTGCCGATCGCAACGGACACGCCATATACGAGCATGATAAGACCAATGGCTGATGGTGCAAATTTGGTCTGCTGCTCTAAGATAGGTGCTAGGTAGGTAAATGCCGTAAACGTACCGCCATAGCCAAGGATAGTCATGAGATAAACCAGCAGTAATTGTGGTTTTACAATGACTTGTAATTGCTCTTTGAACGTTGCAGGGATAGATTTTTTTAGGTTTTTTGGTACCAATATGGCGCTACCAATTAAAGCGATTAAACCCAGTACTGAGACGACTAGAAACGTAGCGCGCCAGCCAAAATGCTGTCCAATCCATGTGCCAAGGGGTACGCCAGTGACGAGCGCCACGGTAAGCCCAGTAAACATAATGGCAATTGCGCTGGCTTCTTTTTCTTTACTGACGAGACTGGTAGCAATCATGGAACCAATAGAGAAAAACACACCATGCGCCAGACCGGTCAGTATACGGGCGAGTATCAAGGTTTCATAACTGGGTGCTTGCCAAGCCAGCAAGTTGCCGATGACAAACAGACCCATTAGGCTCATCAGTACTATTTTTCGATTCCAGCGGCCAGTGAGTGCAGTAAGTATAGGGGCACCGATGGCAACGCCGACAGCATATAGGCTGACGAGCAACCCTGCTGAAGGTAAGCTAACGCCCAGATCAGCGGCAATAGTTGGTACCAATCCAACGATGACAAATTCGGTTGTCCCAATTGCAAATGCGCTTAGAGTAAGCGCCCATAAAGCGAGTGGCATAACGACATCCTAATAATTAAATGATGCGCGTAGTTTGACCGATTTATAGTTTGCAAAAAACAGCATAAATGACAAAATACCTTTGTCGATTTTGTAAAGGTAATCATGATGATGGGACATGCTAAAACAGAAGATATAGAGATATTTTTGACGGTAGTAGACACGGGCAGCTTTACTGGCGCTGCCAACTTACTGAATCAGCAGGTTGCCAAAGTATCTCGTGCTGTGTCCAGACTCGAAGATACGCTGCAATGCACGCTCCTAAATAGAACGACACGACGTTTGGAGCTGACGGAGGAGGGGCATGTCTTTATTAGATATGCGCGTGAGAGTTTAAATACTCTATATACCGGTGAAGAGGCGCTTAAGCTGTTAAAACAAGCACCAAGTGGGCATCTAAGAATTGACGCCGCGAGCCCGTTTGTCTTTCATCAACTGACGCCTTTGGTTGGTGATTTTGTGGCGCAATATCCACACATCACTCTCGACCTTACCTCGCATGACAATATTATTGATTTGCTTGAGCACAAAACGGATCTGGCTATCAGAATTGGCGACTTAAAAGACTCAAATTTGCATGCGCGTCTATTAGGTAAAAGTAAGCTGCGGCTAGTAGCCAGTCCTGAATACTTACACCAGCATAATGAAGTGACTCATATTGATAATTTGAACGTTGATGATTTGAGCACTCATAAATTAATTGGCTTTAACGATGCGTCAAAACTAAATAGCTGGCCACTAAAAACTCCAGTTAAACTGAATTTTCATATGACTGGCAGTAGCGGCGAGACCTTGCGTCAGCTATGTTTGAATCACCAGGGTATCGCTTTACTGTCACACTTTATGATTGGTGAAGACTTGGAGTCTGGCAGATTGGTTGAAGTATTGCCTGAGGCGATAGTCAGACCAAACAACCGTGAAGCCATACAGGCGGTCTATTACAAAAACAGTGCCGTATCTTCACGTATTCTGGCATTTTTAGATTTCGTTCAACCAAGACTAACACTATAAATTTTATCCGTTTTTATTCATTTTATAAGAGGTAATATCATGGGTTACGTTTTTATTTATCTCGCTGCTGTGGTTATCTTTTTGGGTGTCGATGCTGTATGGCTGACGACCATGAAAGGCGCCTTTTATGAGTCGCGTATCGGGCATCTATTGGCTGATGAGCCAAACATGATGGCGGCTGGCGTGTTCTATATGTTCTATATATTGGCACTTTGTATCTTGGTTCTATATCCGCAAATCAAAGCTGGCGCATCCGTTGGTCATATCTTCTTACTTGGCGGGCTAATTGGCTTGATGGCTTATGGCACATACGACTTTACCAATTTGGCACTGTATAAGGGCTTTACGCTAGATACAGCGCTCGTTGACTTTGTATGGGGTGGTATTTTGACCGGTTCAGTGAGCGCCATAGTGGCATGGCTTGCGTATCGCTTCCATTGGTTGAGCTAGCGCTTACATCTTGGCCTATATAACGCTGTTTAAATAGCCCCAATTTACACAATTTAGACTGTCTAATGACAGAGGTCTGTTTGTGCTATACGGCGACCTGCTGTATAAATGGTAGGCATAATAAATAAGTGTCAAACCATTAAGGAATATTATGCCGCAATACAATACCAGCTCCACTGCCAAAAAAGCCCCATTAAACCATGAGCTATACATGTCAGTACTTATGACGCCTGATATGGCGAATTTCATTGGCAATGTGCATGGTGGGGATTTGCTCAAGATGCTTGATCAGGTCGCTTATGCTTGTGCCAGTCGCTATAGTGGTAACTATGTGGTGACATTGTCTGTCGATCAAGTAATGTTCCGTGAGCCGATATATGTGGGCGAGTTGGTTACTTTTGCAGCCAGTGTCAATTATGTTGGTAACACCTCAATGGAAGTAGGTATCCGCGTCGAAGCAGAAGATGTACGTGGTCGTACCGTCCGTCATACCAACAGTTGTTACTTTACGATGGTGGCTATCGATGACAATGGCAAACCAACCTCCGCACCGCCACTCGATATCAAAAACAAGATGCAGCAATGTCGAGCTGATGCAGCTAAAGAGCGAAAGAAGCTGCGTATGGAAAGCTCGCATCGTCCTAGTTGCGACTTCGAAGAGATTAACAAGCAGTTTGACGAGAACGAAGAAAATGCTGAGGTAGGAAAATAGCCTAAGTTATTTAAAGCTATCTAAAATTTTATAAAGTTATTTAGTTTTATTGAATTAATAATTCATACAACGACTCACTAAAAAGACACTGAGATTGTAGAGCGCTTATTTTAAGCTGATGTATGTTTCAAGCCATTTATCTACGGCAAAAATTCTACTATCAATACGTTATTTCAGTGAGTCTAGCATGAGTCTAAAGCCATCTATTGCTAATCCCCAGCGCCATTTACCAGTCACTCCTAAGGCGCAAACACCTCGCGCGCGTGGGGCAGGTAATCCTAAAATTCCAAGTGACCCTGAACTAAAACATACCCTTAATCAAAGCCCTGAAACCAATGATGAGCACTCAGGCTCACTGATCACTGTGTTGATTGCGGTCGGGGCCAATCTGGTTATTGCAATCGCAAAAACTGTTGCCGCCTTTATGACAGGCTCAGCCTCTATGATTGCAGAAGCAGCTCACTCATGGGCAGATGCTGGCAATGGTACATTGCTCATCGTCGCAGAAAAAAAGTCCATCAAACCTGCTGATAAAAGCCATCCGTTAGGCTATGGCAAAGAGTCTTATGTTTGGTCGATGATTGCTGCCTTCGGGGTATTTACGGCAGGCTCGATTGTCTCTATCTATACTGGTATTAAGGAATGGAACGCTACTGAATCTGAGACTAATTATACGATTGGCTTTATCGTATTGGCAGTGGCGTTTGTGCTAGAAGGGATCTCATTGGTTCAGGCATACAGACAAAGCAAAAAGCATGGTGAAGCGCTCGATATCAGTGCACTTGGCTATGTCGTAGATACGTCTAACCCAACGTTGCGCGGTGTATTCTTTGAAGATTTAGCAGCAGTTATCGGTTTGGTGATTGCCGCTGCTGCTATGGGTATGCACGCTTATACGGGCGAACCATATTGGGATGCGTTAGGGTCTATTATCGTCGGTCTACTATTGGGCGTCGTCGCGATATTCTTGATTAGTCGTAACCGAGATTTCTTGGTCGGGCATAGAGTTACTGACCGTATGCACGAATACGTTTTGAGCGAGCTGCTAAATCATCCAGATATCGATAGCGTGTCCTATCTGCACCTAGAGTGGGTTGGCCCAAAAAAGATATTTATGGTGGCGGCAGTAGATATCGCAGGCAATCAAAAAGAAGAGCATATCGCACAGAAGTTTGAAGAGATTGAAAATCTATTTAGAGGTAACCCAGTCTTTCAAGAGGCTATTCTGACACTGTCAGAACCTAACGCTGAGCTGCTAAGTTTAGAGAATATTTGATTTAGAGGTGTCGTAGATTGGACGTGTGGTAGAGGAATCCTGTTGAATGCTTTTAAGTAAGCTTTCTAAATTCAAGAACCCAGACACAAAAAAGCCGTCAACTATGACGGCTTTTTCTATAACTCTAGTACTTAGTAATTGTTTAACTTAAACGATACTATTTTTTCGGTGCGTTTGCGCCAATGAACCATGCATCTTTATCGATGATACGGCTAGCTTCTGTAAATAAGTCAGCGGTGTCTTCATCACCTGCGTCGCCAGCAGTAGCAATCGCTTCACGCAATGTCTCTGCGACTTTTTTATAACGGCTAGTTAGTTCACGAACATGCTGATCTACTTCAGTGATATCGGTTGGGTAGTCATCTAGAATAGACTCTTTGACTACGCGACTTGCTAAACCATTCGGTTGGCCACCTAGGATTACAATACGCTCTGCGATAGTATCTGATACTTCAAGGATACGATCTGATGTCTCATCTAGTAATTGATGCACACCGATAAAGCCAGTGCCTTGTAGATTCCAATGGCACTGTTTGCCATCTAAGGTTAAATCGATAACGTTTGCTAGGTTAGCGTTTAGCAAATCAATCATTTTTTTCGCAGTTTCGTCTGAAATACCACTTGCGTAACGTTCTCTCATATTTTACTCCGTCATTTATTTAAAATTATTATATTGAATGAAAGTTCAATGTGTCTTTATTGGTTTTCTATTCTTTATTGGTTTTCTATTCGATGACAATTAAGTTAAAGCCAACAATACGAATTGCTATAAATCTATCCATTCATTAGTACTGATCATTAATACTTGAAAGTCATCAACTTGTTAATTCAAGAACGATAATAGCAGCTTAACTCAGTGTTGGAACCCTTGAGTGTTAGGTTTTGTTGAGTAGTCGTGTAACGAGGTTGTTAACCATGAAAAGCTTTGTAAATTTATTGAATACTGTGTGCATTTTTTATAACGATGTAAGTTTTATCCGCTACTATTAAGCATTAACTTTTGATAAACCGTACATTTATACACTCATGTTTTTGGGCAGCGAGACAGTGTTTTAACTACAGGATGATACTCCTTATTCTCCTTTAAAAACCGCTGCTCAGACCCCATATTGTTATAAACCTTAAGAAGAAGAAAGCCATTATGCGAATGCCTGAACCGCGCTCATCGCGTCAGTTAAATCAATTGGCCACTCAGCTCCAAGGCGAAGCTGAAATTAGTGGTGTTAATGCGTCAGGGACGCAAATATCAAGCCGTGCCTTTGAGATGGTTACTGATTTTGAACCAGCAGGCGACCAGCCGCAAGCCATCAAAAAGCTAGTTAACGGTATTAATTCGGACATGGACGAGCAGTTGCTATTGGGTGTGACTGGTTCTGGTAAGACCTATACCATGGCGAAGGTCATCGCTGAAACTCAACGTCCGACCATTATTATGGCGCACAATAAAACGCTAGCGGCTCAGCTATATGGTGAGTTCAAATCGTTCTTCCCTAATAATGCGGTCGAATATTTCGTCAGCTATTATGATTATTATCAGCCAGAAGCGTATGTCGCAGCGAGTGATACCTTTATCGAAAAAGACAGCGCCATCAATGATCATATTGATCAGATGCGCCTGTCAGCCACGCGTGCATTATTAGAGCGTCGTGATGCGATTATTGTCGCTTCGGTATCCTGTATCTATGGTTTGGGTGATCCAGAAAGCTATCTAAAAATGCTACTGCATGTCGTTGTGGGCGATAACATCGATCGTACAGCGACTATCAAGCGTTTGGTTGAGATGCAGTACACGCGTAATGAGCTAGATTTTGGCCGTGGTACGTATCGCTTGCGTGGAGAGCTGTTAGATATCTATCCTGCTGAGTCTGAGCAGCTAGCGGTACGTGTGCATTTATTTGATAATGAGGTCGAGAAGATTACGTGGTTTGATCCTTTGACGGGTAAGACAGTACGCAGCGTGCCACGTATTACCATTTATCCAAAGTCGCACTATGTGACGCCGCGCAATAAGCTAGAAGCTGCTAGCCACACGATTCGTGCTGAGTTAGAGCCGCGTTTAGAGTACTTCCGTGATAACAATAAGTTGATTGAAGCACAGCGTCTCAAAGAGCGTACCCAGTATGACTTGGAGATGATTCAGCAGCTTGGTTACTGTAACGGTATCGAAAACTACTCACAGCATCTCTCTGGGCGTCCATCAGGGGAAGCGCCGCCGACGTTGTTTGATTATATTCCAGAAGATGCCTTGTTGTTCCTTGATGAGTCACATGTAACGGTTTCGCAGATTGGCGCGATGTATAAAGGCGATAGATCGCGCAAAGAAAACTTGGTCAATTATGGTTTTAGATTACCCAGTGCGATGAATAACCGCCCAATGAAGTTTGAAGAGTGGGAGCGTATCAAGCCCAAAACCATTTATGTCAGTGCTACGCCAGCATTGTATGAGCTTGAACATAGCGAGCAAGTCGTAGAGCAGGTCGTCCGTCCGACGGGTCTGATTGATCCTGAGATTGAGATACGTCCTGTCTTGACGCAAGTTGACGATGTGTTATCAGAGATTACCAAACGCCGTGAAAAGGACGAGCGTGTACTGATTACCACATTGACCAAGCGTATGTCAGAAGATCTGACCAGTTACCTCAAAGAGTATGATGTAAAGGTCGCCTATCTACATTCGGACATCGATACTGTTGAGCGTATGCAGATTATCCATGAGCTCCGTACTGGCGTGCATGATGTGTTGGTCGGTATCAACTTATTACGCGAAGGCTTGGATATGCCTGAGGTATCACTGGTAGCGATATTTGATGCTGATAAAGAAGGCTTTTTGCGTTCAGAACGTTCGCTGATTCAGACCATTGGTCGTGCAGCGCGTCATTTGAATGGTAAAGCCATTCTCTATGCTGATCGCATTACGCCAAGTATGCAAAAGGCAATAGATGAGACGGATCGTCGCCGTGATAAGCAGATTGCCTTTAACCTTGAGCATAACATCACGCCAAAAGGTGCTCGTCGTAGTATCACGGATAAGATTGATACGGGTGAAAGCTTGGATGCCAATGATAATCAAGCTATCCCAGTTAAGAGTAACTTGCCAGATGTGGATATCAATATCTTGCGTAGTCCTGATCTGCTTGCCAAAGAAATCAAACGATTAGAGAAGCAAATGCAGCAGATGTCGCGTGATTTGAAGTTTGAAGAAGCAGCAAAAACGCGTGACAAAGTGCTGGAGTTAAAAGCACATTTAATCTGATAGCGTGGGTTAAATACTGAGGTTAAAAAGAGGCTAAATAATAGTGAAGGTGAGGTGCTTTTCGAGTACCTCACTTTTTTGTGGTTTATTCAATATCGGAATGTGCAGAATGCTTGTAATACTGCGCATTGCCACTTACCATATCCGCATAAACCTCACCATCCATATAATATTTCAAAAATTTAAGTCAAATGCGAATAAGCCGAGTACGTGTAATGCTCTATTTGGGCTAGGCTTGTCGTTCCCATAGCTCACATTGCCAACACAGACTAAATTTTTGGAATGGACATAATCTAGGCGTATTATTCACTGTGCTTACCAACAACTTAATAGAGTTAAACTCTAACGAAAATTCACTCGGCATGTCAGATGCGGCCAAACAAGCCGTTATCAACTCTTTAGACATCGGTTTTCGTTATCCTGATGACCAACGTGCGGCTCTGATTACCAAAGTCGCTGAGATAAATGGTGTGACAGAGAGTCAAATCTCACTGGGCAGTGGCTCTAGTGAAAATATTCGTACTGTCGTCCAAATGCTACAAAATCAAGCATTAGTAGCAGGCAAAAAATTCCAAGTTATCGTACCGTATCCAACCTTTGCCTATGCTGAGTTATACGCGACGTCCATCGATGTGCCTGTGGTAAAAGTACCGCTGACGACTGAAAACTACGCCTTTGATTTGCAAAGCATGCAAAAAGTGGCTGATGACTTTGACGGTATTAGCTTGTTTTATCTGTGCAATCCAAATAACCCAACGTCGACTATTACTGACACAGTAAAGCTTAAAGAATGGGTAGGGCATGCACCAAGTAACCATTACTTTTTATTAGATGAAGCTTACTCAGAGTATGTGACTGATCCAAGTTTTGAGAGTGGGGTTGCATGGATACGAGAGGAGTACTCAGAAAATATTATTGTGGTGCGTACTTTCTCAAAGCTATGTGCACTCGCTGGCATGCGCGTCGGCTATGCAGTTGCTAGCCCGAAAATGATTGCTAGATTAGAAGCATTTATCTCAATTGATAATACCAATTTGTCAGGTGCTGTAGCTGCATTAGCGACCCTTGATGATGAGTCGTTTTTAGCATTGAGCTTACGTACGACCAATCAATCGCGTCAGTTGGTTGAGCAAACATTAGATGAGCTTGGCTTACGCTATTTGCCATCACAGGCCAGTTTTATATTCCATGAGATAAAAGGCGATGTACAAACCTATATCGACAGAATGCGTGAGCATGGTATTGCGGTCGGGCGTGAGTTTGCGCCAATCACTGGCTTTAATCGCTTAACACTTGGCAGACCTGATGAGATGGCAGTATTTGTAGAAGTACTCAAATCATTCCGTGAGAAGGGCTGGGTCTAATTAAGTCAGTTAATGGAGTTTAATAATAAAAAAGGAAGTTGCTTATTGGTCGCTTCCTTTTTTGTTGTGTTTATTTCGGTTGTTGGAACTGTATTGAAGCCAAAGTTAAGCGCACATTTTTACCAACATCAAACGCAGTTTTACATATCGCACCTTAAATTATCTAACGCTATCTTATAGGATAACTGAGTAAAGCATGACCCGTTAATCACGCAGATGAATACTGGGTAACAGACACAGTGCTCGGCATGCTCACGTATCTTATAATTATAAAGTTAGGGATGTACCTATGTTCGATATCAAATCATTTTTTAAACGAGAAGTAGAAAAAAAGCTTATCAATGTAGATGACTATATTTTTATGCCAGAACGCGTAGAGATGGAGATTGAAGGCGGACTATTAAATTGTGTGTTGAATAGTGATGGTCGCGTAGATATTTTTTATAGTAAAGACGGTGTCACTGAAGTAGGTTCAGCGTCGCGCAAGCACCCATTTACAGCATTTGAAAAAGAGCTATATCATGGTATTTATGATGATGTGATTAATGATTTAATTAAGGAAGTAGATAAAATTATTGATAGCACCTCGAAATATTTCCGTCGTAGCCAATCATTACCTTTTACGGCTTCTATAACGTCTCAAGCATCTGACACAAATAAGTTTTAGGCTAATTGATTGAACTAATCTGTTAGCAATAAAAAGGGTGCGTTATGTATAACGCACCCTTTTTATTGCTTTTTATTCTAATGAATAATTTAATTGTTCTATTGAACAAAGCTTGTATAGCAGCTCTGTAGAGATTTGGCGACGACTTGTGCGACTAATTGAGTACGGTACTGAGAGTCAATCGCGGCATTGCCCAGCTCAACAATCGTCACTTGCTGCGGTGCTTGCTCACTGACACAGCCACAAACATTGGTTTTAACAGATTCTTGCTGTGCTTCTGTCATGGCGACACTTGCAACACGCCATGCGTTTTGTTTTTCAATTTGGCTACGGCACTGATTATCGATTGCTGCTTTAAAAACATTCATGCCGATCTCATTTGCGGTGCCGATTGCTGTACCTGTACCGTTGTTTGTAGCACCTGTTGTGGTACATCCCGCCAAGGCAAAAGTCGCTAGCATCATCGTTGAAGCCAAGATTTTTTTCATAAGTTAGTCCTTTAAGGTGTCTGTCATAAATAAAGCTGTATATTATCAGTAAAACCTAGCAATGACATCATTGACCACAAGCGCATGTTATTTTAGAGCTCTATAACCTATCTGTATAAACCATAAAAAAGCCAGCTAAGTAATCACTTAACTGGCTTGATATAGACTAGGCTATTTGGCTTATTTACACATTTTTGCCATGTTCTTTTTGCTGAATATCTTTTGCCAATTTATAGCATTCATTGATATGATCATTAGCGATTTTCTTAAAAATCGTATAACCCATCGTTGCAGCCACCAGTTGGCCGCCAAGTGGAATAAACTTGGTCACTTGTTTGGCAGCAATACGACCACCGAAACCTTGAATGGTTTTTTTGACGATGCCACGTGTTGCCATTAGACCAGCGAAATCTACAGTACGATCTTTTACTGCGCTCCAATGCACTTCGCGAGATTCCAAGTTAATAGCTGATTGACGGTCTTCAATGAGACCGAAACGCTCACTAATCTCTGGAATCAACTGCGTCAACATGCCCGCATCAACTGCCACATCAAAAAATGGTACTGGCACAACCGCTACACCAGCAGAAACTCTAGCGCGTCTTTTTACCATTCCCTGACATTCTTTTTTAACTTTATCAAGGTCTAGGTTAGGGTCGATCGTATTTGGAAGTTTTTCGGCAAGTGGCGTGGTTTTCATAAAGTGTCCTTATAAATAATTAAAATATAAATGATAAAAAGTTCAATGAATAACAAATCTTTCAGTTGCTTACTATTTTATGGATTTATACGTGGCTTACAATCATTGCTTTGTAGCAAAATGAATGAAATTACTCACACTGTGCACCTTTTTTGTAAGTGATTAAATGAATGTGATTTACATGAGCTATAAAAATGACAGTCTCAATTATTGCTAATTTGCAGGCATTATTCATCAGGTTGCACAATGCCTAATGATATACAGAGGTAGTATAAATTGTCATTGTGAGCTTCTACTAAAGCCAGTAGAATACGCTCATGCTAAATTTAACCCCCCGTTATACCAGCACTCGCATCGACGAGTTGCCCGCCGCGCTGCAACCATTTGCCGCTCAATCATTTACGCTTGCCCGTCTGTATGCAGGGCGAGGTATCACTGCGCCTGATGAGCTGGAGACTAGCCTATCAGGTCTATTGCCTGCTGAGGCCCTGCACGGTGTCACTGAAGCCGTGCGCTTATTAGATATGGCCATTGATGAGCGTCAGCGTATCTTGATCGTTGGTGACTTTGACTGTGATGGTGCCACCAGTACAGCCTTAATGATGCGTGCGCTCACAAAGATGGGTGCGGTCGTTGATTTCCTAGTACCAGATCGTTTTAAGTACGGTTATGGTCTGACGCCAGAGATTGTCGAGTTAGGTATTGAGACTTTTCAGCCAGATATGATAGTGACGGTTGATAATGGTATCTCAAGTCACGAAGGGGTGGCGCGCGCCCAAGCTGATGGTATCACGGTGATTATCACTGACCATCATCTCACGACCAAAGAGACACCACCTGCGGAAGCGGTAGTCAATCCCAATCAGCTAGGTTGTAACTTTGCTAGTAAAGCACTGGTCGGAGTTGGAGTCGCGTTTTATGTGCTCGGACGCTTAGCAAAGCTACGCCGCGAAGCTGGCAAGTCTACCGTACAGGTGAGCCAATATTTGGATTTGGTCGCACTTGGGACGATTGCAGACGTCGGGGTACTGGATAAAAACAACCGTATCTTGGTACATCACGGCTTATCAGCTATTCGTCAAGGCCGCTGCTGTATGGGAATACTGGCATTGCTTGAGCAAGCGGGCCGTAATCCCAAGCAGCTTCATGCACAAGATTTCGGTTTTGTACTAGGCCCACGTATCAATGCAGCTGGGCGCATGGACAATATGCGCATCGGTATTGAGTGCTTATTAACTGAAGACTGGAGCACCGCACAACGTTTGGCACAAGAGCTTGAACAGTTGAACCGTACGCGTCGTCATGTAGAGGGCGAGATGCGTGCGCAAGCTGATAGTATCGTACAAGCATTGGCCACTGAAAATAATAGCGACGAGAGTGTGAGTGGCGATATCAATGATAATGCCAGTAACAATGACACAATTACTCAAGCGCTTATTACTCAGAATGTGGCTACTCAAGCTGTCTCTACTGCTAAAGCCAGCAATGCAGGCGCGCGTAGTATTATTCTATACCAAGATGACTGGCATCAAGGAGTCATTGGCATTGTCGCTGGTCGCTTAAAAGAAAGCCATTATTTACCCAGTATCGTATTTGCACCAGCAGACACTGAACAAACAGATGAAGATAGCGCTATTAAAGGCTCTGCACGTTCTATCTCTGGCGTACATATTCGTGATGCGATTGAACAGGTTGCTGAGCGTTATCCTGACTTAATCAGTCATTTCGGCGGGCATGCGATGGCAGCAGGTCTGACTCTCAAGCGCCGTAACTTTGAGGCATTTGTCACAGCTTTTAATGAAGTGATGGCTCAGATGGATGATGAGGTATTTGCAGAGCAAAAATTCACCGATGGACCTTTGCAAGCGAGTGACTTTAGCCTATGGTTTGCCGAGCATTTAGCCGATGCCAGTATCTGGGGTCATGGATTTGCACCGCCAATATTTGATGGTGTGTTTGAGGTATTGAGCTTCAAGATTTTAAAAGATAAACATCTTAAGTTATCGCTGCGCTATCCAGATGTTCAATATCCGATAGAGGCAATTTGCTTTAACTTCGATAATGATGCTTGGGATTACCGTGCCAAGCAAGTCCATTTATTATTTCAGCTAGACATCAATGAATGGAATGGCAAACAAAGCTTACAGCTGATGGTCAAAGATTTGGCTGTGGTAGAGCAGGGCTAAAACAGCAGTGCTAAAACGTTAAACGCGCTCAAGTATGGGCGCGTTGGTATTTTTGAAATGAAGACACGCCCTAGTATCAGTATTTCCACTCTAATGTGGGGAACTGCCAATCGTAACGAATAGCCAGCATACGCAAGGTAAAAATCGTACTCATCGTAGAGATGTCAGCTACCCAATCTGTCACGCCTAAATTCTTTAGAGCAAAGTACAGAACCCCACCTGTCAACGCTGCCGTGATATAAATCTCTTGCTGTAGTACCAATGGAATCTCATTGCAAATCATATCGCGAATGATGCCACCAACCACGATGGTAATCACACCTAATAATAGCGCTACAGGCACATTGGCACCCATACTATCAGCGACTTTGATACCGATCAGCGTAAATGCTGACAGACCAATAGTGTCGGAAAGTTTGAGGAACTTATCTACTCGTCTAGAGTTTGGATGAAAAAATATCTGCATCGCTAGCGATGAAATCGTAATAAGGGTCAGATAGCTCATATCTACCATCCAAAATAACGGATGGCGATCCAGAATGACATCACGTACCGTACCGCCACCGATAGCAGTGACAATAGACACGAGCAGACAGCCGAAGACGTCGAAGTTTTTGTGCTTGGCAAGTATCGTGCCTGAGACGCTACAGGCGATGATGCCAATCATATCAAAGAAATATATCAAAGAGCGCGGGTCAAAAGTAGTGATCAGTACGGTAGGATCCAATACGATAGCCAACATGGGCAGTTCTCACTATTTTCAATTATTGTCAGTTAAACAAAGGCTATCTAAGTAGAGTCTTGCTCAATCAATCAATCCACGAGTCGAATAGAAGGCAGATGCCAGTCGAATCTGAGCGCGAGCATACGTACCGCAAAGATGACAAACAGCATAATAAATTCGTTGAGACTAGCACCCACTCCGAAATACTGTAAGCATAAATAGGTTACAGACCCTGCGATACTGGCAGTAATATAAATCTCACGCTGTAGTACCAGCGGAATCTCATTACAAATGATATCACGTAGTAGACCACCGATAATGGCAGTCCAGACACCCATCATAATAGCAATAAGGGGAGACATATCTAGGGTCAAGGCCACCTTAAAACCAATGACACTAAAAGCGGCCAACCCGATGGCATCAAAGAGTTTCAATGCATTATCAATCTTATGATAAAGGTGAAAGAATATTTGTAAGATAAGGGAGGTCACCGTGATAACGATCACGTAATTAAGATCAGTCATCCAAAATAGAGGATGACGGTCTAGAGCCATATCACGTAAAGTACCACCGCCGATGGCATTGACCATCGCTACCAGAATACACCCAGCGATATCGAAGCCTTTATGCTGCGCAAGCAAAGTCCCTGCAATCGCGCAGGCAATAATGCCAACCATGTCCAATAAATATAATAGAATATCAGGAAAAATCAAAGCATTACCCATGGTTATAGTGCCAAATCGAGATCATCAAAGTGATAGGTGTCTTTTATGCGGTTATTCAATGCATAACTTTGACGAAATAGGCGTAGTGTTATAGCACCATTTAGCCATCTTTTGCAAAGAATATCAGCCCTACAATAATCAGCCCTATACCGACCAGTCCCATCGACGAAGGTATGGCATTATCTAACAGTAATATACCCCCAATCAAAGCAAAGATAACTTCACTGGCTTGAGTTGAGTCAACGCCTGCAACCTCGCTTGAAGTAACAGCTTGCTCGCGCGCATACAAAAATATAGTGGTCGCTGCCACGCCTGCTAATAGAGCAACGAGCAACGTATTGATTATTTGTGAGGGGTGGGGCTGGTCAGGGCGCACTATAATGCCCAAAAACAGCCAAAATGGCAAACACCCAAGAGTCATTAGCCAAACTTTGTTAAAGGCATTTTGCAGTAGCGTGGTTTCGATAGAAGGAATACGAGCAATTAGATTTTGTAGGGATGAGGTTGCCGCAGTGTTGTCACTTTGAAGTACGCTATCAATATCGGTAGCATCATATGTCGTAGCTGGCAAATCATAAGCTTCAGATATGAGCGGTTCACTCTGCTCATTAATATCAATACCAATACTAGCTTTTTGAGCGTTCAACTCTGCTGCCTTCTGTAATTCAGTATTACGCTGGCGGGCATTATGAGAAGCCTGCCAAACCAGCTGGTTACCAATTGGGTAGCTAAAAGCAGCGATAAGAGCGGGTAGCGCACCATAGAGCAGCATGTCAGACATGGGGACGGTGTCGGTTATAGAAGCAGCATGCAGACCTTCGCTGATATTAACGAACGCCACACCGATAAATACAATGACAGCATATACGATGAACTTTTTATCAAAACGTTGACCAAATGCCGATAGCACAAGCAAACTGGCGACGACGGTAAACATAAAGGTAGCTGCTACTACCCATCCCGCAACATGATCTGCGGCATAGCAAATACCGGTATAAAACAGTCCAAACCCAATACTGCCAGTAATGCACCAAAAGCCCCAATGCTGTAGAAAAATCTTTATTAGCGCTTTAATACGACCAAAGCCATGTTGCATCGTAATAACGGCGGTGATAATCAACAGCATAAAGACATAGCGTAGACTCGCTGACCAAAACCAATGTCCACCTGCGCTACTCATAAGCTCATTTAAGATAAATGTCAAGCTAAAAAACGCACCCGCTAGCAAGCCCAATAAAATGAGTTTGATCATACCGCTACCTTATCCATGGCACTCAACGTGTTCACACTTTCTGTTTGTTACTTGCTGATAGTTACTTGCCTTTGGCATCTGCCCAGATGATTTTGTGCAATTGCAGCTGAAAACGAACTGGTAAGGCATCAGCCAACATCCATTCTGCTAGCTCGCGCGCCAGTACAGGTACTTCAGGGCTGAGCTGT
This sequence comes from Psychrobacter sp. 1Y6, assembly GCF_052258385.2. NCBI lineage: Bacteria > Pseudomonadati > Pseudomonadota > Gammaproteobacteria > Moraxellales > Moraxellaceae > Psychrobacter > Psychrobacter sp. 1Y6. Next base: position 1,050,469 of record NZ_JBQQEW020000001.1, read on the forward strand.
TCATCGACATCATCTGCGACGTTAAACATTGGAGAGAACCATACCGTACCGACCAATTCGTTTAGCTTATACTCAGTCAATTTAGCTTTTGCCCAGTCGTAATCTGTACGATTCATAATGACAAACTTGATCTGGTCGTGCTGAGTGAGGTAGTCGAGGTTTGACCATAGATTTTTATCGACTTCGCCTGAGCTTGGTGTTTTAAGATCCATTACCTTACTGACTGCTGCTGGCACGTTTTCTACCGTGAGCGCACCTGCGGTCTCAAGGGATATCTCATACCCATCGCTCAGCAAACGTTTCATCAATTCAATGGCATTTGGCTGTGCTAACGGCTCACCACCAGTCAGACAGATGCGCTTGCACGGATAACCTTTGATGGTTTCTATGATGGTTTCTAATGATTGACGTTCGCCGCCAGTAAAAGCATATTCAGTATCACAATAGACGCAGCGCAGCGGACAGCCTGTTAGACGTACAAATATCGTCGGCAAGCCTGAAGTGATTGCCTCACCTTGTAAGGAATAAAAAATCTCAGTCAGACGTAACCCTGCTTCAGGGTCAGTGACAGGGATAGCGGCGGTGCGTAATGATGATTCACTCATAATATTTCAAATACAGTTAAAGGTCGATAAGGCGATGAAGCGCTTATCAATCGTAATAAAAAGGCAGGGAATGGTACGAATGATTTTGCGTTTGTATACAGACAAACTAAAAGAGGATTATAACGTAACGCGCTATATTAAGCTGCAAAAAAGATGCTGGAGTCATCCCCCCAGCATCTTCATATAAAACAATATTATTCAATAAACAACGGTACTTGCCAGATATTTAGGCTAGGCGTAATAGCTCATTTACTGATGTTTTTGCACGAGTTTGCGCGTCAACTTTTTTCACGATGATAGCAGCGTACAAGCTGTGCGTGCCATCTTCTGACGGTAAGCTACCTGGTACGACAACAGAACCTGCTGGTACACGGCCACGATGAATCTCGCCAGTCTCGCGATCATAGATGCGCGTCGATTGACCGATGTAGACGCCCATAGAGATGACCGCGCCTTCTTCAACGATAACGCCTTCAACGATTTCAGAGCGTGCACCGATGAAGCAGTTGTCTTCGATGATAGTAGGGTTTGCTTGCAATGGCTCTAATACACCGCCGATGCCAACGCCGCCTGATAAATGCACGTTTTTACCGATTTGAGCACATGAACCAACAGTCGCCCATGTATCAACCATCGCGCCTTGATCGACATATGCACCGATGTTGACGTATGACGGCATCAATACTGCGCCTGCTGCGATGAATGAACCTCTACGCGCGACAGCTGGTGGTACAACGCGTACGCCTGCTTCTTTAAACTGTGCTTCAGTCCAGTTAGCAAATTTAGTCGGTACTTTGTCATAGAACTGTACGTGTTCGCCAGCAGCTTGAACGTAGTTGTCGTTTAGACGGAAAGACAATAATACGGCTTTTTTGGCCCACTGATTGACAACCCATTCGCCATCTTTCTTTTCTGCTACGCGCAGGCTACCGTTATCTAGTTGCTCAAGTACTTGATTGATAGCATCACGCACATCTTGTGGCATATTAGCTGGGCTGTATTCGTTGCGATTTTCAAATGCTTGTTCGATGGTTTGTTGTAATGACATAAAGGTTCCTAAAATGAATGAAAGGGAGGGTGATCTTAATGTTATGGTTAAAGACTTATATGACCCAGCCTAAAGAAAATTCAAGGTATGGCTTGGTCCAAAAACTTGCTTGCCGTATTGTCGCTAATTTGACCACTTTTAGCAAACGCGTTGAGGGTCTTATTATGATAATATTAAATGAGTTGTTTTCAGATATTCCCTCAAAACAACTCATCTATCATGATTTAATCGTCTGTCGTGTTGGTCTCTATCCACTCTAAAATATCTTGATAAACGGTCTGTTTATCCTTTTCGTGCAGCACTTCATGACGCATATTAGGATACAGCTGAATATCGACATGACTGAAATGACGCTTGTCCAGACGCGTGACAACCCTACGTATACCGCGACCCATTTCACCAATCGGATCATCTTCACCGCTGATAAACAGCATCGGGAAGTTTTTGGCAATAGTGGTAGCCCAATTTTTATTCAGTCCAGTATCCATGAGCGTAAACAATGTCATAAAGCCATTATTGGTAAAGTCAAAACCAGTCTTAGGATCGGCTTCATAGGCTTCAATGTTTGCGGTATTTTCACTGAGCCAAGCAAACTGTGAGGACGAATTGCGATCAGGGAGTTGGCTGTTGAGGACTTTATTCATCACCTTGGCGAAAACTGTATTCGGTTGTCTTGGGGCGATTCTGGCCAGTAGCTTGTTAATAGGTAATAGAACCTTTGCCAGTGGGTTGGCGTCTGCGGAACCCATTAGGATGGCGCCTGTGAAATTATGCGCATGATGCTTGAGTACATTGCGCACGATAAACGACCCCATCGAGTGACCCATCACAAAATGCGGGACGTCTGGATGACGGTCTTTTAGGCTATCGGCCATGACAATCACGTCTTTCAAAAGCGACTGTACCGGATGCTCTTCACCAAAAAACCCAAGATCGGCCTCAGTCTTGATTGTCTGTCCATGACCCAAATGATCGTAAGTGGCCACAGCGATACCACTATCTGCCAAAAACTGTGCAAAATCGCTATAGCGACCGCTGTGCTCTGCCATGCCATGCACAATCAGTAAAGTCGCGCTAATCTCGACGTCTTTGCTACTTGGTTCAAAAAAATCATGGTGCAAGTAGTGAATATTGTCAGAAGACAAAATGTGATCGTTACTGGTATCGATATTGGTACTCATGTAAGGTTCCTTGATTACTTATAATTTTCATTAACGGTTTTGATGATGTTTCTCAAACAATGAGTTAAGCAGCACAATTTATCATGCGGCTTTTATAATGTCCTATTGTACTGGGCGATGATAAATAATTTCACCTTATTTTATGATTTTAATTCAGTTATACAAAATAGCGTTCTGCCAATAACGGTTAACGCAGTGACTATGGTTGAATATGTATAAGTCACATGAATCACATAAGCCATTTACGCTCTTACTGTTTGCCCGCAACAGACTGGTCTTATTTATATGATACTTTTAAATGAGTTTTTAAAGTCATTTATATCAATCAACATTCGATCAAACACTAACAGCAACCAACCGCCTTGATAAAATCATCTATGACAAAATTTTTACCGAAAAAGACACTACTATTGGCAGGCGCAGGTCACGCTCACATTGGCATGTTACGCCGACTTAGCGCAGCGCGTTTAAAGGATGCCGATATGATAGAGGCAGACATTCACTTAATTAGTGAGCAACCGCAAACCATCTATTCTGGCATGTTACCAGGTTGGATGGCAGGGCATTATCAGCTGCATGATATCAGTATCGATATCAAATCGCTTTGTGTGCGAGCAGGCGTGCGTTTTATTCAGCAGTCGCTTGTACAAGTAAACGCAGCGTCAAACAAGGTGGTTACGACTGGCGATGAAAAAACGGATTTTGACTACGATGTTTTGTCTTTAAATACGGGCGCAGATACAGATATGCGTTGGCTACGTGACCACAATGGCTACAACGAGCATAAAAGCGATAGTGATGATAGAGATGTTGGCGCTGTTAATACCTATGCTAATACCGACGTGATTGCCATACGACCGTTATCAACATTCATCACACAATGGCAGCGGATTCTAAAGGAAGCTCAGCAATCTGAAAAATATCAATTGGCTATTATCGGGGCAGGCGCTGCGGCAATAGAATTGGTGATGGCAGCCCAAGTCGCGCTACGGAACATCAACCGTAACCATCAGGTGACATTAGTATGCGGTGAGAATCTCTTGTCAGGGTTTAATTCGGGTTTTCGACAACGGGTTATTAAGCAGTTACATAGTCATGACATTACGATAGTTCGAGAACGAGCGACCGATTATTGTGATGGTAAATTATCAACTACGCATAAATTATTGCCCATAAATGCTGTCATCGCTGCGACTGGCGTCATAGGGTCGGCATGGACGGCTTCTACAGATTTGGAGATAGAAGGTAATGGGTTTGTCGCGGTGAACGATAAGCAACAGAGCGTCTCTCATCCTAATGTGTTTGCGGTTGGTGATGTGGCGACACGAGTCGATAAATACGTGGCGCATTCGGGGGTTCACTCGGTGCACGGCGGTGCTGTCGAAGCCAATAACTTATTGGCCTATTTGAAAGATAGCGTAATGAAGAGCTATCAGCCAAAGTCACGCACGCTATACCTGCTATCGTGCGGCGATAAATATGCCATTGGTAGTTGGGGTAATGTAAATCTACAAGGTCGCTGGGTATGGCATCTCAAGAAGTATATCGATAAGCGTTTTATCGAAGTTGATAAGAGTTGACGAAGCTGATAAGAACTAACGAAGGTTAATGCTCATTTGGAATAAACCATAAAATCCATATGATTAGTTGTCAATGCTTATTGATAATCAGGTATGATTGATTAGATAAACCATAAAGTGAGCAATCAGGTTTTACGTTGTAAATATTAAAAATAAACAGTAAAAGCAATGCGCTATCTGTGTTTTTTAATCTTTAATGTCACGTTGCTATCCTTTTTTAGTTGTACTGCTAACAGGATTTTAGACCACCATGAAATCAACTATCGAGCTACTTGAGCATACGGATTTTCCAGCGATAAAACGTCGTCAACTGACCATATTGCAAGTGAATATGGGCTATTTATGCAATATGTCTTGCGTACACTGTCATGTGGCTGCCAGCCCTTATCGTACCGAGATGATGTCGCGTGAATTGGTCGAGTTGATACCAGAAGTATTGCAAGCACAAAATATCGATACGCTTGATTTGACAGGCGGTGCGCCTGAGATGCACGAGGATTTTAAGTATTTGGTCAAGGCCGCTCGGGCATTAGGTGTCAAAGTGATAGACCGCTGTAACCTGACCATTCTTATGGAAGAGGGTTATGAGGATATGGCGCAGTTTTTAGCAGATAACCAAGTGGAAGTGGTGGCTTCTTTGCCTTGTTATTCCTTAGAAAATGTAGATAAGCAGCGCGGTAAAGGTGCGTTTGACGACAGTATATTGGGATTGCAGAAGCTCAATCAGTTGGGCTATGGCAAGCCTGATTCAAATTTAACATTAAACTTGGTCTTCAATCCACAAGGCGCGACGCTGCCGCCCAATCAACAGCAGCTTGAAGCAGATTACAAGCGTGAGTTAAAAGCACACTTTGATATCGAGTTTAATCATCTGTTTGCCCTAACAAACATGCCGATTCAGCGGTTTGGGGCGGTGCTATTGGCAAAAAAACAGTTCCACCCGTATATGGATTTGCTCAAAGCTAATTATATGGCTGCTAATTTGGCCGAGGTCATGTGCCGTTCGACCATTAGTGTCAACTGGTTGGGTGAGCTGTTTGATTGTGATTTCAATCAGCAGTTAGAGATTCCTGTCCCAAACAAGTCACGGCGACACCTAAGTGATTTGTTAACGCAAAACCCGTCTGGTGATGACATCGCCATTGCTGACCACTGCTATGGCTGTACAGCAGGACAGGGCAGTAGTTGTGGCGGCGCGTTAGAAGAAGAGGCAGTAGAACCAGCGTTAGTAGACACGCCTTAGTCGTTCTAATGTAAGTACTTTTAATATAAGTACGTTCAATATAAGTACTAAGGCATAGATAAAAAACATAGATAAAAAACAATCAGTGTAAACGGAGTAAGCCTTATGTCAGTATTTAACTTTTCAGCGAAAACGTTGTTCGCACAACCAGTGATTGCCACGACTATTTTATTAGCAAGCGTGGCCGCTCATGCTGACTTTAATCATCAGAGTTGGGATGGTTTATTAAATAAGCATGTGACCATGACCAACGGTGGTAAAGCTTCAGTGGTCAATTATGCTGGTATGAAAGCAGATCAAAGTAAGCTGACAAGCTATCTAGAGGCGACGAGCAAAGTGTCTCAATCAGAATTCAATCGTTGGAGTAAAAACGAGCAGTTGGCATTTTTAATCAATGTTTATAACGCTGGTACGGTTGATTTGGTATTGACGAAATATCCAAACGTCAAATCTATCAAAGATATTGGCGGACTGTTTGGGTCACCATGGAAACAAGAGTTTGTTTCGCTACTCGGTAAAACGCGCTCACTTGATGATATCGAGCACAATCTTATCCGTGGTTCTAAGCGTTACAACGATCCGCGCATTCACTTTGCGGTCAATTGTGCCAGTATTGGTTGTCCTGCACTGCAAGATGATGCCTTTACCGGCAAGCGTTTAGACAGTCAATTAGAACAGGCAACGTCCAAGTTTTTAGCAGACAGTAGCCGCAACAGTCTTAAAGGCGATACGCTAAGAGTGTCACCAATTTTTAAATGGTATAAAGAAGACTTTGCAACCAACTGGCGTGGAACAAAAGATTTAGCAGGGTTTTTGGGTCGTTATAGCTTGTCACTAGGCTTGAGTAAAGCTCAGACAGCAGAGCTAAAACAAGGCAAGATAAAAATAAGCTATACCGACTACAACTGGAACCTAAATAAGAAATAAGCCAGTTTTTAATCTTACCCGCTGATTAACGTGACGGTATATCCATTGAAACTCTCCATCATCATTCCATTGTTAAATGAAGCGGATAACTTGCCGCAGCTTATCGCTCATATTGCCAGTCTCGATCCAGCAGCGCAGCAAGTGATATTGGTCGATGGTGGGTCAACGGATGGCTCGGTTGCTATCGCCAACAGTGTGCTCAAAAGTACAGAGATTGCTCAATCAATCATTGATTGGCATATTATCGAATCTACGGTAGGGCGTGCACAGCAAATGAATGCGGGCGCTATGTTAGCAACAGGTGATGTGTTGCTATTTTTACATGCCGATACCGAGCTGCCAGCTGACGCGATAGATAACGTTCAGCAGGCAGTAGTTCAGTACGATTGGGGACGTTTTGATGTCCGTTTAGACAGCCGTGAGCCATTGTTAAAAATCGTCGGATTAATGATAAATCAACGCTCGCGCTTAATGGGTATAGCCACTGGTGATCAAGCAATATTTATCAAAAAGTCTTTGTTCGAGCAGATTGGTGGCTATCCTGATCAGCCACTGATGGAAGATATTGAGCTCTGTAAACGTCTAAAGAAAATTGCTCGACCAGCTTGTCTAAAAAGTAAAGTCATAACATCCGCGCGGCGTTGGCAGCAGCATGGCACGTGGCGGACGATTTTTTTGATGTGGCAGTTGCGCTTTGATTATTGGCGCGGCGTATCGCCTAGCGTCTTAAAGCAACGCTACTATAACTAGTGAGATTGTTTAGTTCATAAACATGGTAGGTAAGAAGGAAAACAAACTCGTACTGATGCATTTGACCAATTGAGAGACAGTTATAGTGACAGCTGATTCATCTGCAAGACAGCAAGATACCTGCATCTTTCTGTTTGCAAAATATCCAGCGCCTAATAAGGCGAAGACCCGTTTGCAGCCAGCGCTAGGGGTAGATGGCGCTGCACGTATGGCGAGGCAACTATTATTGCATAGTATTGAGCAGGCCGTTGATACAGGCTTTTCCGTTGAGTTATGTGTGAGTCCAGCACCAACAGATCCATGTTGGCAGGCGCTTGATTTGCCCAACTCACTGCGTTGGTCTACGCAGGCCGACGGTGATTTGGGTTTGCGTATGTTGATAGCCAGTCAGCGGGCATTGGAACGTTTTGACAAGGTTGTATTAATTGGTACGGACTGTCCTAGTCTCACGACAACACGTATTCAGACAGCGGTACAGCAGCTAGATCAACACGACACGGTTATGATTCCAGCGACTGATGGTGGTTATGTGTTGTTAGGGTTTAAGCGAGTTGATGAAAGCCTGTTTTCGAACATAATCTGGAGTACGGCTAGTGTAGCCGCTGTTACCAGGCAGCGCATGGCGGCATTAGGTTGGACACTGGCACTATTTGACCCTTTGCGCGATATTGATGAGCCTAAAGATCTAGTGCATTTACCGTCAGGCTGGCCAGACTCTCAACTCAATATCAAAGTCGATAACGACTGATAGCTGATAACGCATAATTAATAACTAGGTTAATAAACTCACTAACGTAGCTGTATATTCTAAGATGATTTACTAGGGCGTGTCCTCAATTCAATCGATAGTTATCTAAATGGGTTAAAAATGGCTAAATCTTGCCAAACGGCGTCAAATAGCTGACTAATATCTCGATATTATCTGCGCTATTTTCCTTGTTTGACTGCAATTTATCTCATTTTTATCACCATTTTTAAAATGAGGACACGCCCTAATACTTTTAACCGGATGGTACATTTAATAAGGATATTGTTATGCATGACGTCGTGCAAAATTACTATGGAAAAGAGTTACAGAGTACCGATGATTTAAAGACCTCGGCTTGTTGTGATATCAGCAATATGCCTGAGTGGCTCAAACCATTACTCGCGAATATTCACGATGAAGTATTGAATCGCTATTATGGCTGCGGTCTGGTATGTCCAGCACTGCTTGAAGGCTGCCGAGTTTTAGATTTGGGCAGTGGCTCAGGACGAGATGTCTACGCATTGGCGCAACTGGTTGGTGAGAGTGGGCACGTAGTCGGTGTTGATATGACCGATGAACAGCTAGCCGTGGCCAGACAGCATCAAGCCTACCATGTCGATAAGTTCGGTTATGATAATGTGACATTTTTACACGGCTACATCGAGAAACTAGATGAACTAGATCTTGAGGCTAATAGCTTTGATATTATCGTCTCCAATTGCGTTATCAATCTATCACCAGATAAAGCCGCGGTTATGGCCAGTGTGCAGCGTTTGCTGAAACCTGGTGGGGAGTTTTATTTTTCTGACGTCTATGCCGATCGCCGTATCCCGCAACATCTGATCGATGACCCAGTCTTATATGGAGAGTGTTTGAGCGGCGCGTTGTATTGGAAGGACTTTAACCGACTGGCGCGAGGGGCAGGGTTTTTAGACGTACGTTTGGTTGAAGATCGCCCACTTGAGATTACAGATCCTGCATTGGCAGCCAAAATTGGTGATATTCAATTTTTCTCTGCGACTTACCGTTTGTTTAAGATAGCGTCGCTTGAGGATGCTTGCGAAGATCACGGACAAGCGGTGATATATAAAGGAACTATCGAGCAGTCCCCGCATCGGTTTGATTTAGATAAACATCATGCTATCGAAGTTGGTCGGGTATTTCCAGTATGTGGCAATACGTTTAGAATGCTACAAGAATCACGCTTTGCGCCGCACTTTGAGTTTATCGGTGATGAAAGTCGCCACTACGGTATTTTTGCAGGTTGCGGTGAGTTAATGCCATTTAATCAACCTATGATGCTGGCATCTGGTGCAGGTGGTTGTTGCTAACATTAAAGTAATGTATTTAGCATAAATTTAAATATACATGCTTAATTATAAAAAAGGCCATTATTTTAGATAATGGCCTTTTTTGATTCAATGGGAAACAGCACGATTAAAATTAGACCGATTAGCAGTAGTCAGTCCAAAATGGAGAGTACGTATTAAGATTACGTTAGCAAGGCGGCCAGTCTAATCTTGGTATGCTCGTCCATCGCATCTATAGGTGTGACCAATGCTTGCGTGAGGGCATTGTGGGCGATTGAGTCAGGCAGTTCAGCAGCAATTAAAGCAACGGCTTCTTTAATCACTTTTTGAGCATTGTCCGCATTTTTCATTAGGTTCTGTATAGCATAGTCGGCACTGACGGCTTTTTCCGTTGGATGCCAACAGTCGAAGTCTGTCACCAGAGCTAACGTGGCATAAGCAATACTGGCTTCACGTGCCAATTTGGCTTCTGGCATATTGGTCATGCCAATAATATCTGCCTGCATCTGACGATACCATTCTGACTCTGCCCGAGTTGAGAATTGAGGCCCTTCGATACAGACATAAGTTGCCTTAAAATGACTGCTACCTTCTACAATATTTGCTTGGTCATAAGCGCGCGTCAAGATGTCTGCTAGGACAGGGCATAGTGGGTCTGCCATCGACACATGAGCGACGGCACCCTCACCAAAGAAAGTACTCACTCGCTGCTTAGTCATATCAATCATTTGATCAGGCACGACCATATCTAATGGTTTAAGCGATTCTCGTAGAGAGCCAACTGCGGATACAGAGACGATATAGCGTACCCCTAGCGTTTTTAGCGCATAGATATTGGCACGATAAGGCACTTCAGACGGGGTCAGTCTGTGGCCCTGACCATGCCGTGTTAGAAATGCGACTGTCACTCCCTCAAGCTCACCTAAGACAATATCATCAGATGGACTGCCATAAGGCGTCTGTATTGTCACACTGCGTTTGTTGGTCAGTGATGACATTTGGTAGAGACCGCTACCACCAATGATAGCAATATCAGCAGATAACGTTGCCAGTACTTCCGTGTGGGGTATTGTCATAAGAACTATCCGAGTAGATTAATAAAAGAGAGACACAGACTAGTGCCATGTAATATCCTGAACCAAAAAATAGCTCAGATAAAATATAGCAGAACTTTTGTCCTTATAGTTATAAATCGAGATAGTTATAAATAGAGAATTCTCATTAATTTGCTATATCTAAAAATTCCTAAGAAATAATGCGATATGACAATATTTTTCAGATATCGATAAAGGTTTACAATAGCGACGATTTTTGTTTTAATATTTATTAAATGGAACTTTGTTTCGCATAGCAAAACATACATATATGTTAGCTTAATTAATGAATGCCCTATATTTTCTCTGATAGCTTTAAATATAAGGTATTGAAAGAAAAAGAGAAAGTAAGCTAAGGTTTATTTATTGATAGAATTACTATATTATTACTCGTCTGTAACGTATTTATGTATAAATACGGATATTGTTAAACGTATAAAACCGATCACTTCAAGGATGAATTCAATGCTTAATTCTTTAAAATCCCCGTTACTTTTGTCAGCTATGTTGAGTGCTGCGTTAGGTCTAACTGCATGCTCATCTCCAAGCTCAGAAGACAGTGATACTGCATCTGCAGATAGCGCTACAACAGATACTGCAGCAGATAAGCTTGATACTAAGTTTTTGACCATCGCTACTGGCGGCGCGTCTGGCCCTTACAATATCATTGGTACTTCATTGTCTGAAGTCTATGTCAAAACCTTTGGCGTAAACTCAAAAACTCAAACCACTGGCGCATCAGTTGAAAACGTCAATCTATTGACCCAAGGCAAGGTCGACATGGTCTTGGCACTAAGTGACGTAGTGACAGATGCTGTCGAAGGTAAAAACAACTTTGAGCAGCCAATCACTAACATTCAACAGATTGCTGTTTTGTACCCTAATGTGGTGCAAATCGTGACCTCGAAAAAATCTGGTATCAAAAACATTGAGGATTTACGAGGCAAGCGTATTGCTGTAGGCGATCAAGGTTCTGGTACTGAAGTCAATGCTCGTACTTTACTTGAAGGGTTTGGTATCACGTATGATGATGTCACCGTTGATTATCTAGGTTTTGCTGAAGCTGCTGATGGTATGAAAGCAGGTAAGATTGAAGCGGCATTCTTTAGTAGTGGCCTACCAAACTCATCTTTGATGGAGTTAGAGCAAGGTTTAGATTTACAGATTGTCACTATCAACCAAGACAAGCTAAAAGAAATCATCGCGACCAAGCCTTACTTCAAAACCTTTGAGATTCCTGCTGGCACTTATGGTAACGAAACAGCCGTACCAACTGCAGCAATTATGAATGCACTATTGGTTAGCTCTGATCTGTCTGAAGCGGATGGTTATAAACTAACCAAAGCATTGTTCGATAATTTAGATGGTCTAAAAACAGCTCACCAAGCGGCCAATGATATCAGTCTAGAAACCGCTCGTGATGGCATGGTAGCCCCAATCCATCCTGGAGCTAAAAAGTACTATGACGAACAAGCAGCCAAGTAATTCATTATGGTTATCAACTGGCGCGGCATTTATTGCAGCGCTAGTTTTTTTTACGCTATGGTTAGGCTCTACGCTTCAGTCTGTCGTTGAAGTGCGAGTCGCAGGCGTAGACGGTGCTGATGATAAGGTCTGCTATTTCACGGAGCCTGATTTTCAGCTACGTTGGATACATTCTGTAGAAAAACAGTGGTGGGAAGAGCAGTATCAACGCATAGACGGCAGCAGTACAGAAGGTGCGGAGCTGTTACTGACCACGACCTATTTTGAAGCGTTCGGTGCAGGGACACCCTCCACCGAAATGCTCGCTCCTATACAAAAGCCTGGCTATCTGGGTTATCAAATCAACGAAAAACTGCATCGCCTTAATTGGGTCGTATCTAGACTGACCAAAGGTGAAATGGATTATGGTGGTCATCGTTTCTTGATTCACCAGTGGGTGCCAGACTATTCTGAAGTGGTGATCATGCCTAAGACGTATGATTTAATTGATAGATTTAAAAAGGACTTTTGTCATGAACTCCCAAGTGACGGATCAAGGTAGTGTGACTACCATGCCAGATGCTCAAGTTGATAACGATGCTGAGGCGGATGCGGTCAACCGAGCAGTATTGGAAAAATATGACCGAGAGTCAATCACGCGTCATATCACTCAAGGACCAGTAAAATATTTTATTGCTGGCATTTGTATACTCTATTCACTGTTTCATTTATATATTACTTTTAATCCAATGCCAGCACTGTTACAGCGCTCTGTACACGTGGGTGTTGGTTTTGCATTGATATTCCTAATTTTTCCAGCCAGCAAAAAAAGCAGTCGCAAGCGAGTGGCATGGTATGACTGGATTTGGTTTGCCCTGTCTCTATCCGGTATGGGCTATCTCATCTATGAATATCAAGATATCGTGACCTCGCGTGGCGGTATGGCCAATCAGGTCGATGTGATATTTTCCTTGATTACGGTAGTCTGCGTACTAGAGGGCAGTCGCCGTATCACTGGTTGGATTTTGCCAATCTTGGCCGGCATATTTTTGGCCTATCCATTTGTCAGTCATTTAGACTTTATGCCTGACAGGCTTTTGACTCGCCCTTATGATATGGGTGATATCTTTGGTCAATTATTCTTAAAAACAGAAGGTTTGTACTCTGTTGCGATTGGTGCCTCGGTTACCTTTATCTTCTTATTCATTCTATTCGGTGCGTTTTTAGCACGTTCAGGAATGGGGCAGTTATTTAATGACTTGGCATTGGCTATCGCTGGTCATAAAAAGGGCGGACCTGCAAAAGTAGCAGTCATCTCTAGTGGCTTTATGGGCAGTATCAATGGCTCAGCTTTATCAAATGTGGTTAGTACAGGTGCTTTTACCATTCCGTTGATGAAAAAGGTCGGCTATCACAAAGATTTCGCGGGTGCAGTTGAGGCCAGTGCTTCGGTTGGTGGACAGATTTTGCCACCGATTATGGGTGCCAGTGCCTTCATTATGGCTGAGACAACAGGCTTGCCGTATAGCACGATTGCCTTAGCAGCATTATTGCCAGCGATATTATACTATTTAGGCGTCATTGCGCAGGTGCATTTCCGCGCTGGACGTCGCGATCTAAAAGGTATTGCTAAAGAAAATTTACCAGCGGTAAAAGAAGTATTGAAAGCCCGCGGTCATATGCTATTGCCGATTGTCTTCTTGATTTTCTTATTAATCAGAAACGTACCTGTAGGATATGCAGCAGCTTATACCATTGGTTTCACTGTTGTGATCAGTATGCTGCGTGCTGAAACGCGCATGAGTTTTTCTGATATTTTAGGTGCATTAGAAGATGGTGCGCGCCAGTCACTAGCGGTCATGGCTGCTTGTGCGGTCGTCGGTATTATCATTGGGGTTGTGAGTCTGACCAGTTTTGGTACGGTGATGACATCCTCTATCGTCACGTTAGGTGCAGGATCATTATTCTTCACGCTTATCTTGACGATGTTGGCATCAATGGTCTTGGGCATGGGACTACCATCTATTCCTGCCTATATCATTACGGCGACGATGGCTGCGCCAGCATTGGCCGGTTTTGATATTCCAATCTTGTCAGCGCACATGTTTGTTTTTTATTTTGGTATCTTTGCCAATATTACACCGCCTGTGTGTCTTGCAGCCTTTGCGGGTGCAGGTATATCCGGTGGTGATCCGATGAAGACAGGGTTCTTGTCCCTCAAACTTGCCCTCGCAGGATTCATCGTGCCGTTTATGTTTATCTATAATCCAACGATGTTGATGATAGATCCAACTGGCCTAGCAGTCACGGCAAAAGATTTCCCGCTGCCACCTATTGTAGATATCATTACAGTGGTAGTGACTTCGGTAACTGGTGTCATTGCACTGAGCTCAGCACTTGAAGGCTACTTCAGAGGCGGTATGAATACGGTGACCCGTGTCATCTTAGCTATTGGCGCTTTATTATTGATTTATCCTGAGATTACGACTAGTATCGCAGGTGGTATTATTGTCCTTGGTATTGCTGCATTCAATATAAAAACAGCTGGAAAGCCAACGCCAACTTTAACCGTGTAAAGCGTTAGGTTTAATCATTCTTAAATCTAACAAAGCTAAAAAAAGGGTGAATAACAAATCTGTTATTCACCCTTTTTAATATTCTCTAGATGTCCTAGCGGCTGTTGTTCGCAACTACTTTCACATCACTTTGTAGCTAAATTAGCAGCCAAGTTTGCCTTCAGCTTCTAATGCTTTCTTGCTACGGATCGGTGCTGGGCAATCTTCGCCATAGTACTGACGATCTGCAAAGTAGCTTGAGCGTACCATTGGACCTGCCCAAATGCTAAAGAAGCCAATTTTTTTGCCGTAGTCCATATAGCGTTGGAACTCGTCTGGATGGACATAACGATCGACAGGCGCATGGTTTTTACTAGGCTGTAGATACTGACCAATAGTGATCATATCTACATCATGAGCTTTTAGATCATCGAGTAGGGCATAGATCTCTTCTTCTGTCTCACCAAGACCAACCATAAAGCCGCACTTGGTGGCGATATCAGGACGACGCTCTTTATAAATCTTAAGCAAATCTAACGAATGCTGATAGTCTGAACCTGGACGGAAGGCTTTGTATAAACGTGGCACGGTTTCGATGTTGTGGTTAAACACATCTGGTGCAGTCTCTGTCAATAAATCCAATGCAATATCCATACGACCACGGAAATCTGGTACTAGGATTTCAATCAAGCAGTTTGGGCTAAGTGCTCTTGATTCGTTTAGCACTTCTACAAAATGTCCCGCACCGCCGTCTTTTAGATCATCGCGATCGACAGAGGTGATTACGGCATACTTAAGCTGTAAACCTTGAATCGTCTCAGCAGTATGACGCGGCTCATCCTTGTCTAGCTCATTAGGACGACCATGTCCTACATCACAGAATGGGCAGCGACGCGTACAGATATCACCCATGATCATAAAGGTGGCTGTACCATCAGCGAAGCACTGTGGCAGGTTAGGGCAGGCCGCTTCTTCACAAACGGTATAAAGCTTTTGCTCACGCAAGGTTGCTTTAATACGAGCGACTTCAGCAGGCGAGGACATTTTTACCCGAATCCAATCAGGCTTTTTCTTGGCCTCGACAGTCGGGATTACCTTAATTGGGATACGGGCAACTTTGTCATAGCCACGCAGCTTTTCGCCTTGGATGGCTTTTTTTGGTTTGGCCTTAGCAGCAGGTACATGTGTTTGTACGGCAGTTGTCATAATGGAGTTATCTCTTAACCCTTTATATTATAAGGGTTTATGGAATTATCAGAATGTTTTATGAGTGCAGATATTATAGCAGAAATTTGGTCGTCAATTTTTAAACAATATTGTTAAGATTACTATGATTGCTCGGACGACCATAGTTTTAAATATCTATATCGATTTCCAACTCATTCAGTATATCTATGGCGGCGCGAAACGCTTCTTGAGTGGCAGGTGCACCGCAGTACGGCAAGCTATGCATGAGCACTTCTCTAATCTCAGCGACACTGGCCCCGTTGTTAATGGCACCGCGTATATGTCCTTTCAACTCGTTTGGGCTTTTTTGGGCAATTAAAAAGGCAATAGTGATTAATGAGCGATACTTGCGTGGTAATACTGAGTCATCTTGCCAAGTGCTGCCCCAAGCGTGTTCGATAATCCAGTCTTGCAATGGTTGGGTAAATCCTGTGGCAGCATCAAGCGAGCGTTTGACATGCTGCTCACCCATCACCTCAGTGCGTACCTTGAGACCATTATCATAGTTAATATTGTTGTCCGTATTGCTATCAGTCATATTGTCGTCCTTAATGTTTTACCAAAATGTTTTTACCAAATCGACTACTAATCAATCGACTATTAATAAATCTAAGTTGCTACATTTCTTTAAGCTGAATTTTATCGAAGTTGTTTCTTACAAAATTGTATATCAGTCATATGGTGTCTGCTCAGTCATAAAGCAAGTATTTATTGATAAGCGTAATCAGGCAAATGCCAGTTATAATGAGCGCTACAATCATTTATTGATGGCACTATTTTTATAATAAATGTTCAATATGGCCTTACTATGCGCCTTTTCAGAGCTGAGCCATTAACATTTAAAGCGTTTTAAGCTATGATTGCACGGATAATTATTTCATATAGTATATAGACGCAGGCAGTCATGCTGACTACCCACGTAATGTGCTACACCCCAACTGACGAGGACGACTATTGTGTTAGAAGCTTATCGTAAACATGTCGAAGAACGTGCTGAGCTAGGAACTGTACCCCTACCACTAAATGAAAAACAAGTAGTAGAGTTGGTTGAATTATTAAAGAACCCGCCTGCAGGCGAAGATGCGTTCTTGATGAACCTATTAGAAAACCGTATCCCTGCTGGTGTTGACCAAGCAGCATACGTTAAAGCGGCATTTTTGGCTGCTATCTTAAAGGGTGAAACATCATCACCACTTATCAGCAAGCAAAAAGCTGTTGAAATTCTAGGTACTATGCAAGGTGGTTACAACGTTCAGCCACTAGTTGCTGCACTAGATGATAGCGAAGTTGCACAAGACGCTGCTGAAGCACTAAAGAAAACTTTGCTAGTATTTGACGCGTTCAATGATGTGACTGAAAAAGCTGAAGCTGGCAACACTATTGCTAAAGAAGTGATTCAGTCTTGGGCTGACGCAGAATGGTTCTTGAACCGTGCTGAAGTACCAAAGAAAACCACTTACACGACGTTTAAAGTAACTGGCGAAACCAACACGGATGACTTGTCACCTGCGCAAGACGCATGGAGCCGTCCTGATATCCCATTGCATTCACTAGCCATGCACAAAAACTCTCGCGACGGCATCAATGCTGACGAAGAGGGCGTTGTTGGCCCAATGAAGCAAATCGAAGCGCTTAAAGAAAAAGGCCATCCGCTAGCCTATGTTGGTGATGTTGTTGGTACTGGTTCTAGCCGTAAGTCTGCAACCAACTCAGTATTGTGGTTGATGGGTGAAGATATCCCTAACGTGCCAAACAAACGTGGCGGCGGTTTAGTACTTGGTAACAATATCGCTCCTATCTTCTTCAACACGATGGAAGATTCTGGCGCATTGCCAATCGAAAAAGTGGCAGTTGATAACCTAAACATGGGCGATGTATTTGACATCTATCCGTACGAAGGCAAAATCACTAAGCATAACTCTGATGAAGTACTATCAACGTTCTCACTAAACTCACCAACATTGCTTGATGAAGTTCGTGCTGGCGGCCGTATTCCATTAATCGTTGGTCGTGGTTTGACTAACCGTGCTCGTGAATACATGGGTCTTGGTCATTCAGACATCTTTGCTAAGCCAGAAGAGCCAGCTGATACCGGTAAAGGCTTTACGCTTGCCCAGAAAATGGTTGGTAAAGCGTGTGGTCTGACAGGCGTACGTCCAGGTATGTACTGTGAGCCTAAGATGACTACGGTCGGCTCTCAGGATACGACTGGTCCGATGACGCGTGATGAGCTAAAAGACTTGGCATGTTTAGGCTTCCAAGCAGACCTAGTAATGCAGTCATTCTGTCATACTGCGGCTTATCCAAAGCCAGTTGACGTTGAGACTCAGCACACACTACCTGACTTTATCATGAACCGCGGCGGCGTAAGCTTACGTCCAGGTGATGGTATCATTCACTCGTGGTTGAACCGCATGCTACTTCCAGATACCGTTGGTACTGGTGGTGACTCGCATACTCGTTTCCCAATGGGTATCTCGTTCCCAGCGGGTTCTGGTCTAGTTGCTTTCGCAGCTGCAACTGGTGTGATGCCACTTGATATGCCTGAATCTGTTCGTGTTCGTTTTGTTGGTGAGCGTCAAGCTGGTATCACTCTACGTGACCTAGTACATGCTATCCCTTATCAAGCGATCAAGGAAGGTTACTTGACGGTTGATAAGAAAGGTAAAATCAACGAGTTCAACGGCCGTATTCTTGAAATCGAAGGTCTAGAAGATTTGACCGCTGAGCAAGCGTTTGAATTGTCTGATGCCTCAGCTGAGCGTAGTGCTGCTGGTTGTACCATCACTTTATCTGAAGCGTCAGTGACTGAGTACCTAAACTCAAACATCACGCTGCTTAAGTGGATGATCTCAGAAGGCTATGGCGATGCACGTACGATCAGCCGCCGTGTTGAGCAAATGCAAGAGTGGTTGGCTAATCCAAGCCTCATGCGTGCTGATGATGATGCTGAATACGCGATCGACATCACTATCGATATGAGCGAAATCAAAGAGCCTATCCTTTGCTGCCCGAACGATCCAGATGATGCAAAAACGCTAGCAGACGTGGCTGGTGATACGATTGATGAAGTATTCATTGGTTCATGTATGACTAACATCGGTCACTTCCGTGCCGCTGGTAAATTGCTACAAGACGTACCAGCAGGTAGCTTGAAGACTCGTCTATGGATTGCACCTCCTACTAAGATGGATGCACGCCAGTTGATGGAAGAAGGTTACTACAACATCTATGCACAAGCCGGCGCTCGTACTGAAATGCCAGGTTGTTCACTATGTATGGGTAACCAAGCACGTATCGCACCGAAATCTACAGCGGTATCGACCTCAACTCGTAACTTCCCGAACCGTTTAGGTCAAGGCGCTAACGTATACCTAGCTTCTGCAGAGCTTGCAGCAGTCGCAGCGGTACTTGGTAAATTGCCGACTAACGATGAGTATCAGCAGTATGCTGGTATGCTAAACAGCATGGGTGATGAAGTCTATCAATACATGAACTTCGACCGTATGGAAGACTATACTGAAGAAGCAGACAAAATTAACGTTGCTCAGTTGACCTAATCTTGGTTGCAGCTTAAGCAAAACGTTTTTGAATAAATAAAACCCCGTATCGTCATGATGCGGGGTTTTTTATTGATGACTCTAAGAAAACTAGTATTCATTTACAAACTTTTATTGAGTATCTATAATCAAAGCTAATTGTGATAATTTTCACTGACGATTTCTACTTTTCACGACTGAGATAAAAAGCCCTATGGAAAATAATATCAAGCTTGATAAAGCGACACCGCCGCCATTGCCTAGATCTACGTTGGCTAATAATCATAGTGCTGAAGCAAATTACGGCATCATTGATTGGTTTAAAAAGGGCATGAGAAATTACACGAATTTTTCTGGTCGTGCGCGCCGTAAAGAGTACTGGTATTTCTTTCTAGTGCAAATGGGGGTGATGATCGTTGCAATGCTGCTAGACGCATTAATATTCAGCTCAGAGACAGGTTTATTTTACATAGTAGCGGCACTTGGTTTATTTCTGCCTGGTCTTGCCGTGACTATCCGTCGCTTGCATGATACTAGCCGCTCAGGATGGTGGTTTTTGATAGGGATAGTGCCACTGATAGGCTCTATTATATTACTGGTATTTCTAGCGAGTGATACCAAGCCTGAAACCAATAAATGGGGTCTACCAGCGAAATAGTCCGGTTAAAACAGGCGATAATCGTTAATAAAACGGCTTACGTCTGTATAAATGTACAGGCTGATTTTTTATGCCATCTTATGTATAATATAAATGCAGGCGGAAACCGTGGCTCTGCACTTCCTTTATCTTTTCTAACTCGGGACGGACCGGTACTTTGATACGCACCTTGCTGTTTGAATACAGGTGCTTTGGAGTCTTGGTTGATGACCTTATCACCGCTTAAACGTCGCTTAATTTATGTGACCGCTTTCGAAATTATCGCGATTATCTTATCTACCCTCATATTGATGAAACTCAGTCACAGTGACGCATCAGAATCCTTACCAATCGCCGTAATGATGTCGGTAGCAGCCGTCGTTTGGAACTTTATATACAATACCGCTTTTGAAGCGTGGGAACGCCGCAGACGTATTGTACGTCGCACGTTATGGATACGCAGTGTTCATGCTTTTGGTTTTGAAGGTGGGCTAGTGTTAATCTGCTTGCCACTTTATATGATTTGGTACGATGTTGGTCTAGTAAAAGCCTTTATGATGGAAGTAGCGCTACTGCTGTTTTTCTTAGTTTATACGTTTACGTTTACTCTGATCTTTGACAAGATATTTACTTTACCTCATCATTCTAAACCAGCAACCGCTTCTTAATTAAAGGCATTAACAAAAAAAGGGCTACCATACTGGCAGCCTTTTTTTGATGGCATTATTGTTTATCTTGTTACTTACCTTGATATACAGGCTTACGCTTTGCAATAAAAGCACTAACTCCTTCGATAAAGTCATCAGTTTTTGCCATTACGGTCTGCTGTTCTACTTCCTTATCTAACGCCGCGCTCAAACCAGCGAAGGCGTGTACGTTGAAGCTTTCTTTCATAGCGGCCAACGCTTTGCCTGGTAACTGGCTCAATCGTAGCGCCAATGCTTGTACGGTGGCGTCTAACTCGTCAGCACTAACTACGTTGTTCACTAGATTTAAACGTGCCATATCTTCTGCTTTTAATTTGTCACCTATCATTACAAGCTCAGTGGCTTTTGCTGCACCAACCAATTGGTTTAGTAAGTAAATACCACCTGCATCTGGCACTAGGCCAATATTAACAAATGCTTGTACAAACTTTGCATTGTCTGCGGCAATTCGAAAGTCACAAGTAAGCGCCAAGTTCATGCCAGCACCAGCTACAGCACCTTCTAATTTGGCAATAATCGGCTTATGAATATGACGTAATTTTAAGCTGACTTCGCCTGCACCTTCTACCATACCTCTTAATTTGTTTGAAACAATATCCTTGTCTAATCCTTCAGACAACATCTCTTTAATATCGCCGCCGCTGGAGAAATTACCACCAGCCCCTTGCAAAATAATCACCCGTACCTGATCGTCTGCAGCCGCTTTATCTAGCGCTATCAAGACTTGGTTTTTTAAGGGCGTGCCAAAGGCGTTTAAGCTTTTTGGATCGTTAAAGGTAATGGTAGCAATGTGCTCTGCAACTTGATAATCGACGAGAGACTGTGACATTTGAGATTTCCTTATTTTAAATGACTGTTTTAATATTCTGTATCAATGACAATGGTACGAAATAAAAGTGAAAATGGTTCAATGCTGATTACTATAGCAGCTTGCTATGATTATAAAAGCGTGTTTTGTGGGCGCTTAAGACACATCTATATACTGGTAAACTTTACTATTCTATCGTAAAAGCTGATGCTAGCTAATGAGACAAAACGACTGACTCGTAAAAAGGCTATGACCTAATGGGGTAATGGATTATGCTAATATGCCAGGTTGAGCGTAAAAGAGTCGTAAAAAACACAAGGGTACGCTTAAACTTTTCATTGATCAAACAAGGATGTGGTTATGCCAACTATCACTGTAAATAACGCTGATATTTATTACGAAGACAGTGCACCGAATGACACAACAAAGCCCGTTATCGTATTTGCTCACGGTCTATTGTGGAGCTCACAGATGTATGACAAGCAAGTGGAGCACTTTCAAACAGACTATCGTTGTATTGCTTTTGATTTTCGCGGGCAAGGTCAGTCGCAGGTTACTAAGTCTGGCTATGATATGGAGACGCTGACTGAAGATACACTTAGCTTGCTTGCAGCGCTTGGTATTGATAAGTGTCACTTTGTTGGGCTATCTATGGGCGGGTTCGTGGCTCAACGTATTGCGCTCAAACGCCCTGAGTTGTTGTTGTCATTAACGCTGTTAGAAACCTCTGCTGACCCTGAAGATCCAAAAAATATCCCTCAGTATCGCAAGCTAGTGAAAGCGATTCGCTGGTTAGGTATGAAGCGTGTGAGTAACAAAGTGATGCCAATCATGTTTGGCAGTACGTTTTTGGCAGACAAGCTGCGCAAATCTGACCGTAAGCAGTGGCTAACGATGCTACAAAGCAATCGCAAGGGCGGTGTGGTCAAAGCAACAATGGGCGTTATTGAGCGTACAGGTACTTATGAGCAGTTGGGTGAGATTGCAACGCCGACACTGATTGTGGTAGGTGATGAAGATGCCGCCACGCCTTATGCCAAATCTGAACGCATGCATTTTGCTATCGCTGGGTCCAAGCTTGCTATTATTAAAGGTGCGGGTCATACATCGACAGTAGAAGAGCCTGATCAAGTGAACCAGGTACTTCGTCAGTTTTTGGAAAGTTGTGCTTAATATAGATACTGTTCGAGAGCTTTAAAGCCTTATATCTATAGAAAATCCTAAGCAAATATCCATATAAAAAAGCCGCTACCTGTCATTTGATAGCGGCTTTTTGTATGGTGTAAGTTGTTAAATAGCAGACAGTTATCTGTATTAGCGATGACAGTTACATTCGTGAGCTGTATTGGCTATGTCCGTCATCAATGGTTCCAAAGGCTTCTGCACGATTGACGATTTCAGTCGCCCAAGCACGGTGCGTCGCAGGCTCTAGCATCGTATTATTGTACTTAAATACCGCTTTGGCTTCAGAGTGAAGGATCGCTTGTGCTTCATCCAGTGTACTCAGTGGCACACAGTAAGCTTGCTGTACTAGGGCGATTTGGCTTGGATGAATGACAGTTTTGCCTACCATCCCTAAGCTGACGTCTCGGTTCAGCTCTTGCATAAACAGCGTCGGCTGATCCAAGTACTCAAATACTGGCGCGGTAAGATAAAAACCATGCGGCACAAAACAGCCTAGCATTTGATAAGCCAACGTACCGATAGGCGAATCGTAAACAATACTGTTTTTTGGGCGACGTAAGCGCAATGCTGCAAATAAGTCATTACCACCGATACGCAATGCAAAAACTGGCTGGCTAAATGCTTCTTTAAAAGCGATGGCAAGCTCCTGATTGTGATGCGGATTGAATAGCGCTGCGGTTTCGAGCGTCGGCATAAGTAGTTGATCTACTTTTAGGTTCTGACAAGCCATGCGCCAGTTAGATAGGCTATACATATCAACTTTTGGCATAACGAAACCATCGATAAGATCGATATGGGTATAATCAGCCAGTTGCTGTAGCATCATCGGGCTACGTGGACGTATAAAGACCAGTGGACGTGTCGGATGCTGGGCATGAATCTTTGCCGATTTAGATGGCGCATTGATGCTATTGACATGCTCAGCCCATGTATCGAGCAGGGTTCGCAAACGCTCAAGCGCTAACTCAACATCCTGCTGACTGACCGCATCCTCTAGACAGATAATAATACTATTAATCGTCGGTAGTTTGTCCCGCTTGATGACTTGCCAAATATCTTGGCGAGTCGCAGGCATGTACAAGCTAGCACCGAGCTGATATGGATGGTGCGTGTGCGGTTTGACCATCGCATGACGCTCAGTGATCAGATGCGCATAAGATTGGGTATCATTGTAAAGGTCTGACTCGGTTTTTAGCATATCTGACATAATTGGCATCATAAGTAGAGAGTATAAGAGAACGAAAAAGAAAGTATTTAATACTGGTAAATGTATTAAGTGTTTTGGGAGCGCTGCTTGATAAGCGTGATGGCTTGATAAGGCAGTATTTTATCACCTAATACACTGATAGTGATGTTTCGTTGTGCACATAAATGGCGTAGCAGTATGGTATCAGGGTGCTCAGCAGTGGCGAGCAATATGCGCTCTGGATCGCGGCGTAATATGGCACGTGTTGCCTCGGCAATAGTCGGCTTAATACGGTTACGATTGACGATATGATAATCTGCTGCCAACGTCTTTATCAATGCAGCCGTCTGATAGCGTGGCTGCTGGTAAGTCGGTAAACGCGCTGGAGTAGTAGCCAATGATCGTCTCGCGGCATCAATATGCTCGATAAATGCCAAGCTATGATCTGCTGCTATTAAATCATCATAAAAGACACTGCGATGCAGGCCTGATGACGGCTCCGTGTATAAGCTGCGTGAAATTAATCCTGATACGGTGCTATTCAATAAACCAGATGGGATCAACCAGTCTTCTTCACTTGCCGCCAGCCAAGCAACGCCAGCAGGATCGGCGAGAGTCAGTAGCGGAATGACGTCAGCGCCTTGATGAAAAATATTAGCAAAATTAGCATGAGTAGAATCGCTAAACGTCTCTAAACTGCGAGCCAACTCTTGATAGATGGCACCTTTACCTGTCCAGCCATCGACGAATACGATTGGACTGTTTGGATAAGCCTCTAGTAGCATTTGCAGGGCCACTGGATCAAGACCACGATCGCGAATGATACTGATACCATAATGTACACTTGGCAGGTTATAGCTACTGTCTGTATCCGAGAGCGCACGCTGCAATAACACCCCAATTGGTAGACCTGCTCGTACCAAACTGACCAAAACCAGTGGATGCTCATCACTCACATTCTGCTGAAAAACATGATGTAGCGTATGAGACAAATGAGCGATATCGGTCGCGGTCCTTGTTGAGCCTTGCTCTAATGCCTGTTTGTATAGCTGCTCATGCATTGCAGTAGGCGCTTGCTCTAAAGTCAACATGTCAGAGTAATGGCGTTGTCCGCTTTGGATAAGCGCTTCTTTTTGACTGACGGGCACATCGGCAACTGCGTCCTTATCCACCATATCGAGTAGGACAGTGACATCGCTTGCAAGATAGCTGCCTGAGCCATAGTTTTGCAGAGTAGCTCTTTTTGTCTGTATATTAGGTAAAGTCATAGTATGAATAATAGCACTCGTGATGATAACAGTGGATTTGCGTGGCTGCAGTTTAAGCTGATGATTTAGCCTGACGATTTAGACTGGTATTGCTCATGCAATTGGCCATGATTGGGCATACCGTACCAGTCCAATAACTGTAAGAAAGGCAGATCAGCTAAGCTATCACCAAAACCAAAACTGGGACGCTGATGGTCTAAATGATGCTCTAATAAAAACTGTACCGCATGACGCTTATGAACCGCATGTGGCAATATCGCTAGGTTATTAGCATTCACATGTACATAGAAATCTTGATCAAAATCGCGTATCAGAGTGGGCAGTTTCTCAGCTAAATCTACGAGCGATTGATGATCTTTTTGCGCATGTTTGATAGCCAGATAAATCGTTAATTCTTCATCAACAGAACCATTGTTAAAGCTATCGATATGCGGTGTGAATACTAAATGACTTTGCTCGCTTTGACTATGATTGGCAAATAACTGGCTTAACTTAGTAAGCTTAACTTGCAATGGCGCAAGCTTACTATACATATGCTGCTGCCAACTGCTCAGCAGCGCTCCGTCAGACGTTAAAATAATCGCTCCATGGGTCAATACTTGCCAGCTATCAAAGGGCAATTTAACGCGTTTTATTTCACTACGATCCCGCGCCGTCACTACAACTAATTCGGTGCTGGCAAGTAGCCAATTAAAAAAGGTTGCTTGGCGCTGACTCATAAAGCTCAGTGGCTCGTCTTGTTTATTGACCGTTGCACATACCAAAGATTCAGGTTCAGTAGTGGGTAAATCCCACGTATCAATTTTGCGTTGAGTTTGGAATAGAGTATCGTCTAAATCCATCAAGGCATAAGGCTTAATAATGTCTGGGTTAGCTTTAAAAAATGAGGTAGTCATATGTTCCTATTGCATTGATTGTCTTTGAATAATTGACTTTGATGTACAAATTCGTCTATCAAGTTTTTTGTTCTCAAATAAGTTCTTACTGCATCAATTTTGAATAATAAATATGCTTCTAGTATGTAGAGAGGTATCATTGCAATATAAAATAGTGTTTGATTTTGAAAGAGAACGAGAGATAAAAAACCTACTATCAGTATCCAGATCAAGAAAAAAATAATAATGAAAATATTGAATCGATGATAGTTATTGCTCCAATAGCTACTTAAACCTCTAACCTTCTTGATGTACTGTCCATCTTCGAATCTTATTATAGAACCTGATTTTAAAGCGCTAAGCTCATGTAGGTTAATTTTTAAAAACTTCTGAGACATCAGAAACTCTATTTCTTCAACCTTATAGTCTTTGAGTAGGTACAAGCGCTTGTAAAAAAGTTGCTTGATTAGGAATGGTTGGTTACTCAGTCGTTCAAGAAAATTTTCGTCATCAATTATTTTATAGAGCATTTCAAACTGTTTATCATCTTTAGCATCAACACGATTAACGATATAAATAAAAAGCTTTACTAATACGAAAATACCGGAAAATATAAGCGCTATGATTGCTAGTGAGGATTCACCAAACCCTGTAATGGTTTTGATATAAGTCAGGAGCTCAGCTATTTCCATGACCTGCACCTACCACCAGCACGTTATCCAAACCTCGCCACATAGCATCCACACTATCAGCTGATGTTTCTATACACAACACAATCAAATCCCAATCACTAGGCTCAACGTTATAAGCAAAATTGGTCATACCAAGCCCATAATTGTCGCTGAAGCTTAGCATCGTGGTAATCGCTCCACCAAGCGCAATCGGTGAACGGGTTAATGCGCTAAAATTAACCATGGACGCTGTATCTCCGCTCAGTTTTTTAAACTCTATTTCAAGCCATTCAGCCAATAAAAATGGCAACCAAACAAACTCATTGCTACCCAATACTAGGATTCTTTTTGGTAGCTGAGTAACATCAAAGTTTTCTTGGCCATCGAAGCGCGTAAATGCAGTCTGAAAACTTGAAAGATAGTTAGCAAAACTCTCTGTACTGTCTAGCGTTGGAAATCGGCCCCAATTACCCGTATCACCGAGCGCCTGACTACCAGCGGCAGTAGTATCAACCGATGGCATCGTAATGGGTTCAGGATTGGGTGCGTCTGTCCATTGCCATGCGCCAGACAATAAATGATGGCGATGAAACTCAATACCAGCGAGACGATCAGTCATACGTGCAGGTTTATCATTTGACTGTGGGTGAGGTTTTTCTTGATCTAATGACCAGTCCACCAGTGTCGTCAGATGTACTTGCTCTAACTGGGTCAGTCCTGCTTCACGTAAGGCAGTGACGACATTAACACAGGTATTGCCCGTTGAGGCTTCATCATCGACCATAATCAGTGTTTTACTGGCCAGTAGCTGCGCTTGAGTAACGCTATCTTTGCTCTGATAAATCAAATGCTGGCTGGCATGACTGTGATCTTCACGAAACGTTGTTAGCAAGGAGTCGGTACCATTCGGATCACTACTTTCATCTTGCTGTGCATGACGCGTAGAGTTCAATAGCAGGGCTTGAGGATAGCGCGTTTGTAGTGCCTGATGGACGCCTGCAGATAGACCTACCGCGGTCTCTGCCATACCAATGACTAGTACTGGTTCAGCCAAGTCACTAGGCACTAAGTTAGCCAAATCAGTGAATGCCTCTCGCATGGTGCTTGGCGCAACGGGAATATGACGACCTAGCACTTTTGAGACAAACAAAAATGCACGCTTTGGATTAATACGCTGGGCAAATCCTAGCAAATCTTCTAATTGATAATGCTCGTGTTGTTCTGCGCCATTTTTATTAGTGGCTGAGTTGGTTTGATAAGTCAGATCTAGCGTACCACGGGGTAGGGTGATGGTCGTACTGTGTTGCTCATTTAACATTCATATTCCTTGGCGCTTTTAATTATATGTCGTCGTAGATTTTTAACCCTGACAGCCAACCAGCCATAAGGCACTGCGACTTTGCTTGCTTAGCTGAGGTGTTGTAAGAGGCGTAGCACTGGTCAAATCAGTCGTGTTCTCCAAGCTGACGCCAGCGCTCGCCAGTAGGGCAGATAATAACTGAAATTTCACCGCATAGTTCATATTTTGTGCATGTTCATGAACCAGACTGGATGTGACCATGCCGACGACCTCTCCAGTCGGCAATAATAAAGGACTACCACTAGAACCAGGCTGAATGGGTGCGGTGAATTGCACATGACGGATATCGTTATTTAAGCCTGTCAATCCTGATATACAGCCTTGAGTGACTTGCAGTTGGCTACTCAGTCCTGATAACGGAAACCCCAGTGTGGTAATGGTCTCGCCCAATATATCAACACATTGCTGCGCCAATGGGAGATAGCTAGGCAAAGGATCGCTAACTCTAATAATAGCTGAATCGCTTCCGATATCGCTAAGTACAACTTGTGCCTCGCGATCAGGCTGACCTTGCTGACGTATGCCAACCATCGCTGCTGACTCAATCACATGATAGCAGGTCAGCAGATGATAGGGATCAACAGCAAACGCTGTTCCTGTCCAAGTTTCGCCTGCTTGTACTTGACGGGGAGGGCGAGCTTCGTTGTTTGGTTGAGTACGCTGCTGCTGTTGCGCTTCTTGAATAAGTATATGTGTGCTAGGTGGACGAACATCCAGACTAACCTGTACATGATGTTCAAGGCTCGCCAAGCCTTGCGTTGATGCCTCACCAAGCGCCCGACATTTGAACTGTCCATTACGCTGATATATTTCTAATATAATCGCCGCTTTGACATGCCGCTCGTTTGTTGTGAAGTTATAGCGCATATCCCCGTTGTTGAGTATGAGGTTTACGTCATTTAACTCTACCGCTGGCAAGTTTAGGCTTGGATCATGATAAACATAAGCAATCAGTTGTAAGAAATTAACATTATTTTTATCAAATAACTGAGGTAAGTCTAACTGCCATGCGCTTGGATTATCCTTGCTATCGAGCTGAGCCCAGTCTTTAGCCTCATGTAAATAAGCAGGACTACAAACGGCTTTACGATGGGCATTTAATGGCAACCACAATAGCCCAAGCTGCTGTCCAAACTCTAATGGTTTAGTAGTAGAAAATGCGATCGAACACTTTGTATTTTCGATAACCGTATTGGCTCCTAGCACTAATTCGACTTGCTTCGACATCACATTTCCTTAGTTTATTTGCGCGATTATAGTTATTTTTATTGTTAATGATTTTATTTTGAACCTGTGATTCTACAAAGAGAAAACGTTAATAGGTGTTTTAATATACAGTTAAGATTAATTACATAATAGATATACCAAGATATATAGGTTTTAATAGTTTCGGAATTCCTTTTAATAATTAATTACTTTTAGAAAATAATAATGAGGTTTTATAGTCTAGCCATTTGTCGGTTAATGTAGCCACTTATCGGACAAAGCCATATAGCGTATTGCTACAAAACAAGATTCCGGTGATAATACAATCAAAATCTATTGCTATTTAGTAACTTTACTGTGACCAAGTGTTATCTGTAAAGTTTAAAAATAGTATTTGATTTAAACCTATTAATTCTAATCTTATTTTCAAGCTTATTGCTGTTTCTCGATTAATGAATTTCTAGTAGTTAGAGCACTTGTATGCTTAATAACTATAAAATCAAAGTTTCATCTACTGAATATAGTTCATTTCTTATAATATAAAAGATATATAAAAACTGTCACATGGTTGATGTCTGCATATCTTTTATATTGTGAGAAAGCCAGTTGGTCGGACCTTTGAAACGTTATTCACATTAGCTTATCTAGATAGCTTGATATAAGAAAGCGTAGCAGTATTTTAAGAAAAGGAGTGCTCTGTGAAATTCTCTTGTGCATTAGAAACGTCTTCTGAACGTATTCGTCTGGTCAATGTTATTTCGCCGCTTATTAAAGCAGGTTATCAGCTGGTTTCCCAAAGACAAGAGGCTTCAGAGAATGGTGGTAATATCATTCATGTGATCGCAAGAAGCCTAGGCTCTAAAACGCAAGCAGATCTAATCGATGACTTGTCTTCAATTGAAGGCTGTACGCTTTTTAATCTAGAAATAGATGAAGAGGGCGGCTCGTCAGCTGCCCCTGCAAAAAAGACATTAGATGAAAAAAGCGTCTTATCAGCCATCGGTGCTTATTACCCTAAAATAGCAGATATTGTCAGTCAGTATGAAGATAGTTTGCCTATTGAGCGACGTGTGACTGCATTGCAGGAGTTGGGTCGCAAGGTTGGCGGCGGTATTTACCAGCGTGATTATTCACTTGGTAGTCCACTAAAGATGCCTACTACGATCACTCGTGAGCTTGTGCCAGCATTAAAAGGTCTGTCTAAAGTTAAAGCAAAGAACAATGTGATCTATTTAATTAAATGTCCGTTCTGTAAGTCGTCAGATCATACTCACTCGGGATGCCATTTTATTGTAGGTTATATAGAAGGCTTTTTGGCAAGCAACCCTGCTATAGATGTGGTTCAAGTTGAAGAGACTAACTGCGGCGCAGGCAGTACCAATATTTGTGAATTTACCATTGGGTAAGAAAAACTGTGTGTAGATAATTTCATGTCTGTGCAAAAAAATCAATGAGCGAATGACGCACCGTGTTGCAATAAAAGTAACGTTATTTGACTCAATTCTTATGATAGTTAAAAGGCAAAAAAATGATGGAAGTTGAATATAACTTACTTTTGGTGTTGGTCTCATACGTCATTGCAGTATTTGGTTCTTATGTTGGCTTAAACCTTGCTATTCGAGTACCTTCTGCTAAGCCAGGAACGGATTTGTACTTTTGGGTGGCGCTATCATCGATTGCCATCGGCGGTGCGATCTGGTCTATGCATTATATCGGTATGATGGCTGTAGATATGAAAATGCCTGTGACTTATGACTTGGGTCTGACGATTGTCTCAATGCTACTCGCGATTTGTTTCGTTGCAGTCGGTATCGTCATCGTAGGTCGCGGTGAACCAAGCGTTGCTAAGTTAATTGGTGGCGGTGTGCTTACTGGGCTGGGTGTTGCAGCTATGCATTATACCGGTATGGCCTCTATGCAGATGGAGGCTACCATGTCATATAATATACCGCTGCTTATATTATCGATTGTAATTGCTATTGCAGCCGCTATCGCTGCGCTATGGTTGGCATTCAATCTACGTGGTACATTACAGCGTTTTGGTAGTGCGTTTATCATGGGTCTTGCAGTTTGTGGGATGCATTACACTGGTATAGCCGCGATGGAAATGACGATGACTAATCACTCGATGTCTATGGATTACACGCATGCAGGTGCTATTTCTTCATCAATTATGATCTTCATCGGTTCAGCAATTGTATTAAGCTTACTATGGGTCATTGCTTCTAAAAATGCACCTAAGCAAGCGACACTAGCATTTGGCGAGTAATTTTAAACGCTCATTTTTAATACCAATTAAAAATGAAAATAAAAAAGGTTTTTAGATATTAATCTAAAAACCTTTTTTTGTGTCTGTTCAAATCATCTGCTAAACACGTGCATGCTTAGCAGACTATTATTCATCATCCTTTTCAATTTTGACACTCATCATAATAGAGCGTACTTGGCATGGTTCAATATGCTGAATATTGGTTTCTAAGTTAGGTCTCTCTGATAGCCGCAACCAATAAGAAAATCCGACTTGCGTCAAATCAATTCCACTATGAGAGGTATACCCAATACCACCTGATGGACGGCTATTAATCTCAAGAACTCGGTGCTGACCGCTATCATCAGCTTTAGTTTGTACACTGACGATGCCATCACAGCCAAAGGCCCTAATCAGTGGGATTACGACATCCATGACAGACTGCTCATAACCAACGTGTTGTATTTTCCCTGTTTTATGACGAGTAACAGCAGCTAGGACTTCACCATATTCACAAACTACATCGATAGAGTACTCTTGCCCTGATAAATAAGGCATAAGCAGCATGGGAATAGGGCGCTCATGTACCATTTGGCTGTTGGTATAGGCATTCACAAATTGAGCTGTGTTGATTTTTTTCTCTTCAGTGAAGTATAAGTGCTCAAAGCTATCGTACGCAGTACTATCTGCTTTACCCGTGTCTAGTCGCCAAAACCCTTGGGCAAAAATACCGACAACAGGTTTGACGCATAGAGGTTGGTCACCATATTTGGCTAATAAATCCTCAAGCTCCGCCGTATTGTCAAAACGCCATGCGTCTGCCACTGGGATATTATGAGTGTGACAATGCTGCATAAAAGCAAACTTGTCATCGATTGATTCTAGTGCCGCTACGCTAGTTGCTCCCGTCAATAAGCGAATACCCGCAGCGTCAAATTTCTCACGATGCACTTCATAATCAATACCATTGCGTCCAGTCAGTAGTACTTTTACGTTATGCTTTTGAGCTTGTTCCAATACGAACTGCCAGCGTGGTATAGCAGATTCGCTAGTCGTCTGGGTATCAGCATCCATAGCTGAATTAGATGGCTCACGATAAATTATATCGGCGAATTCGAAAATCTCAGGTCTATCATGACGGTGTGAGGCAATAACTTGGAAAGGCTTATTTGATTTACTCTTTAAATTTTGTAAGCTCTCTAACATATCACGCTGGCTAGATTGACCTTCAGCTAACCACGCCGCTACTGGTATTGAAGGGTTACTATTGTCAGCAAGATTATTCATAATTCTCTCAGCGTTATCATTAGGTGTAGGGGAGTGGACAAGTCAATACTGCTACTGCAAATCTAGTAGTAATATTAGCAAAGGTATACGGTTTAATAGGACGTATTATATACAAATGATATGCGTTATAAACGCCTCTGATAAAATAGTCATAGGGATTTGTAAGGATGACTTTGTCGCTTATATCACGATTGCCTGATTCAAAACTTTCATAATATCCATGCTACTATATGATGATAGTCGGCATGACAATGACAACAGCATAATAAATAATCTAAAGGACGTATGATGAGTCAAAACCAACCTCAAAAACTAATTGCAGGTGCCAATGCGCCATTACCAACTGACAATATTAGTATTCGTATTTTAAGCCAAAATGCCATCGATTGTGCCGCTTATCGCCTGACTAATGACGGAAAAGTACGCGGTGATGGAGACATGATATTTTATGGTCAGACACGTAGCGATGATGGTAGCGTTAGCTTCCGTGGTCATGACAGTGATGGGTTTTTTGATGTCAATTTGTCTGCACAGCCTGCAACTATTGAGAAAATTGCCCTAGCGTTCTCTAGTGCGCAAACACTGTCGCAAGTTGGCGATGTGGACATTCAAGTTTTGCAGGGCAGTCAAGTACTGATGACCTGTCAGCTGAGTAGCGCAGGCCGTAATGAAAAAGCCATTATATTAGCTGAATGCTATCGAAGACAAGGAAACTGGAAATTTCGTTTTATCGCCCAAGGGTTTGAGGGAGGGCTAAAGCCTTTATCTGAGCATTTTGGTGTGGAAATCGCTGATGACGCACCTGCCCAAAACCATAACCCTGCGCAAAGCCAGCCTCAACCTATCAACACTCAGCGACCAATCAATACGCAAAAAGCAGGCAGCACGTCTCAAACTAACAACCCGCCACCGATTCCTGCTAACTCTTCAATTAACTTAAGTAAAATAACGTTAACCAAAAACCAATCTAGCATTAATCTTAAAAAACGTGATGATTTTGGCAAAATTTCGGTCAATTTAGATTGGAATCAACGCCCGCAAAGTGATAAATCAGCGCCCAAGAAAGGCATACTAGGGGATTTATTTAAGCAGCATCAATCAAGCGGTATCGATCTAGATGTCGGCGCTATGATTCATCTAAAAAATGGTGAAAAAACCCTGATTCAAGCGTTGGGTAATCGTTTTGGTAGTTTACAATCAGCGCCTTATGTTTGCCTACGTGCGGATGATAGAACGGGGCAGGTAAGCGGTGGTGAATGGCTAGATATTAACGGTCAGCAATGGTCACAGATTGAAGAGGTGTTTATCTTTGCGTTTATTTATGAAGGCGCGCCCAACTGGGAAAAAACCGATGGGGTTGTGACTATCCATGTGCCAGAGCAATCACCGATTGAGACACGTTTGACCGAAGGTGCGGGTAATCTACCAATGTGTGCCATTGCCCGTTTGGTCAATCAGCAAGGCAGTATCAATGTTGAGCGTATCAACCAATATTTTAAAGGTCATCAAGAGATGGACAAAGCGTTTAATTGGGGCTTTAGCTGGAAACGTGGACGTAAATAGTATTCTTAACTATAAACAATAAACATAAAAGAGCGGCCCATCTATTGATAGATGGGCCGCTCTTTTATGAAATAAACTATTTAACTAGATTGGTAATAATCCAGTTAAAGTCTCAAGTCAATTATGCATGCGGTGTGATAGCAGGCATTAAGTCGTGGAAGGTGCGGCCAGAAGCTGTCTCGCCAATCGCATGCATTTTCCATTCATTGTTATGACGATAAACCTTTGCCATTACCATCGCTGTGTGTCCACCTTGGGCAGACAAATTATAACGTGCTACTTCGCTATTGTTATTGGCATTAACGATACGGCAAAACGCATTTTCTACTGTCTCAAAAGTTTGACCAGTAAAGCTATTAACTGTAAATACCAATGAGACCACATTAGCAGGTACTCTTGAGAGATCGACATTGATGACTTCATCATCACCATCACCGTCGCCAGTACGGTTATCGCCAGTATGCACGATACTGCCATCTTTCGATTTTAGCTGACTGAACCAAATGGCATCGACTGCTTGCTTATTAGCATCGAACATGATGCATGAAGCATCTAAATCGATAGAGTCGCCGCCAGAACCGCCGCCGAATAATTTTCCTAAGAAACCACCTTTTTTATCTTGTGGCCCTTGAGCGACATCCCAACCTAGACCCAATTTAACTTGAGTAAGCTCGCCACCAGCTTCTTTGCTTAGGGAGATTTTTTGACCTTTTTGAAGACTAACTGCCATGTGAGTATCCTTATAATAATTGTGAGTAAAACCGTTTAAAAATAATGCTAAAGAGTATTATAAATTGCGAAAGGTGCTATAAGATATTGTCTAAAAATCCGCCACCGCCGCCACGTCCGCCTGAGCTACTACCTAAGACGCTTTGTATCCAACCTTGATAACTGTCGCGATTGCGCGAGCAAATAATGACTTTGCCACTTCCTGAAAAGTTCAGAACCATACCTTCGCCACTAGTGACAGAGTTGATGATATTGCTCATGATGCCTTTTTTCTTACTGGTCGAAACTGACAGTTTGTATTCAAGGTTTGAGTCCCAGCAGACCACATGACCGTTATCAATAATGACGTCTTTGTCTGGTGTGACATCAATCTCGAACAACGAGCCAAAACCAGATACTACGACTTGGCCTTGGCCTTGAGTCTGCATTACCATAAAGCCGCCTGTATCACCGAATACTGCACCGCCTAAGTTGCGCTGAATATTGGCTCTGATATCGACACCAGTTTGAGCCGCGACAAACGCACCATCACTCAATGTATACTGCTGCTTGCCAACTTCTATGATTTGCATATCACCATCGAGCGTAGGCGCAAGCAAACAGTCGCCCTCACCATTAACCGCTTCAATCTGCTGTTGAAACAACGATTCATCGTTTGCAAAGCGGCGCATCAGTGATTGCATCAGGCCACCTTGTAGCTTACCTTTCAGCTCAAGATTGGACTCCATCATCACCATCGCATTGGCTTCACAATAAATTGAATCGCCTTTTTTAAGATTACAATGCAAAAAAGGTTCAATAGTACCGATTAAACTGAATGTTGCGGCCATGGCTTGCAAATCCTTATTCTAATATCTTTGTTAAATGCTCTTAATATGTGCGTGTGCTTTTATATGCTCTATAGCTTTTAATGATAAGCCAATTAAATTTAAAGCCATCAAATGCGTTAAAGGGGCACACTTGATGGCTCATTAGATCACAACCAGACGTCTGTTTATGATAATTGGCTTGCTAAACGTTTACGTTGGTTTTAACGTTAAACATTTACGCCATAAGAGGCTGCTAATGGTCCAAGACCACCGCTGAAGCCTTGACCAACCGCACGGAATTTCCAATCACCGCTGTGACGATATAACTCACCGAAAATCATCGCTGTTTCAGTACTGCCATCTTCTGATAAGTCGTAACGAGCGATTTCAGATTCGCCATTGTCGTTTACAACGCGGATATAAGCATCACCCACTTGACCGAAGTTTTGGTTACGTGCTTGGCCTTCATAGATGATGGCACAGATAGCTACTTTGTTGACATCAGATGGAATGCTCGCAAGATTGATTTTGATTTTCTCATCATCGCCATCGCCTTCGCCAGTACGGTTATCACCAGTATGCTCAACAGCGCCGTTGTCTGATTTTAGGTTATTGAAAAAGATAAAATCTTGGTCGTTACGGACTTTGCCTGCTTCGTTAATCAAGAAACCGATTGCATCTAAATCAAACTCTTGCCCGTCAGTGGCACGTGGATCCCAGCCTAGACCGACTGTAATGTTAGTTAAACCTGGCGCTTCTTTTGATAAGTTTACGTTGCCGCCTTTTGTTAAGCTAATAGCCATACAAATATCCTTTGGATTAATAGTTAAGTGGATTGATTGATAAAAAATAAACTAAAAGTTGTGCAGTGACTGATACCTCAGAGCAAATAATAAAAACTTACCTGTACGCTATGCCCTGCATATCATTAGGTTTTACTATACTAAGCGTTTGCTCACTAAGCAAGGCGTATTTTGTGCGCTTACTATATGCTTACTAAGGGACATAATACTTCTGTATCTTTGATAATTTCTAATCAACTTAGCAATAGTCGTTAAGATATTGTTATGAAAAGTAATGTTTCATACAAAAGGGATTTAACACAAAGGTAGCTTAGATAAAACAATCGCTTTAAAAAGCACCGACTGACTATATGGGCTTAGAATAAACCAACTCATGGCTTAGGTATGCTTCGCAGCTAGTATGAGAGCTTGGCATTATATAAAAAACCTATTTAGACAAATATACATGTATCTCTTATTCTGCAAAAACCGACCAGCCAGTTTTTTGTACGAAGCGCTCTAGTGCTTTTAGTCCAAGCTTAGAGTTACCTACATGATCAAGCCCTGGTGACCAGACAGCGATAGAACCTTTACCAGGTGCTATCGTCAAAATACCGCCACCAACACCACTTTTGCCTGGTAAGCCCACGCGGTAAGCAAATTCGCCAGAACCATCATAATGACCACACATCATCATCAATGAGTTAATACGGCGTGCTCGTTTTTCATTGATTACACGTACTCCTGAGTGCTTATCAACTCCGTTAGACACTAAATAAAGACCGGCACTGGCCAACTGTTGGCAGTTCATTGCAATTGAGCACTGATGAAAATACGTACCTAATACATTATCCACATCGTGTCTTAAACGACCAAAGGATTTCATAAAGTGCGCCAGAGAGGCATTTCGGTCCTTGTGCGCCATCTCAGAAGCCGCTACTTTATGATCAAAGCGAATTGACTCATCATCTGCAATGAGGTGGACAAACTGCAGGATTTCACCCAATGTTTCTTTAGGTTTATGCCCCATCATAATAGCATCCACCACGGCAATGGCACCAGCATTGATAAATGGGTTGCGCGGT
Organism: Psychrobacter sp. 1Y6; assembly: GCF_052258385.2. Classification (NCBI taxonomy): domain Bacteria; kingdom Pseudomonadati; phylum Pseudomonadota; class Gammaproteobacteria; order Moraxellales; family Moraxellaceae; genus Psychrobacter; species Psychrobacter sp. 1Y6. Next base: position 1,088,146 of record NZ_JBQQEW020000001.1, read on the forward strand.
CGGCCAGACTCATGCTCGAGCATCACAATTGAATTAAAAGGATCGCCAGATGGTTCGCGTCCGACGTGTGTCCAAAGTGTATCGCCTAGCTTGCCAAGACCAATGGTTAAGGTAAATACCTTAGAGATACTTTGGATGGAAAACAGAGTGCTTGCATCACCTGCTGCATACATATGCCCATCAGGAGTCGCTACGGCTATACCGAACTGATTAGGATCAATATGAGCCAATTGAGGGATATAATCTGCGACTTTGCCGCGGTCAGTTTCTCTTGCCATCTCTGCGGCAATATCATCAAGAATTTTTTGCATATCGTTTATAGGGTCTTATTTCGACAAGTTATTTAAGGACGAGGATTTTAACTGAAGATAGGGTAATAGTAACAGGGCAAACGTAATTTTAACCATTGATTGTCTCAATTATTGGTTATTCCGATATCTTCGGGCTTCAATATGACCTGATAGGGTGGCAAAAACAGTATGACAAAAACAGTGTGACAAAAAAAACAGGCCATACCTGATGATATGACCTGCTTAGATGTATAACTAGATACAGACGATATTACACTGAGAACATGCCTTAGTTTAGGCTTGCTTTCTCAGCTTTACGGTGCTGAAGTGACGCTAGCAGCGCCCAACCAATAAAGGCAATACCAATCAGACCAGTGATAATCTCTGGTACATGGAACTTCACTGACAATAGCATAATCAGTGCCAATGCGCCGATTGCATAATGCGCACCATGCTCAAGATAGATGAACTCGTCAAGCGTGCCTTTGTCTACCAAGAAGATAGTCATAGAACGTACGAACATCGCACCAATTGCAAGACCTAACATGATAACAATCACGTCATTGGTGATTGCAAATGCGCCAATCACACCATCGAAACTGAATGAAGCATCTAGGACTTCTAAGTATAAGAAACCAATGATACCGCCTTTCATAATGGCACTAGTTGCCGCAGCGCCCGAACCATTCTCTTCGTTCTCTAGGTCTTCTTCCAGATCGCCCTCAAGCATACCTGATACAACCTGTACGCCCAGATAAACCAAGATACCCCAAACACCTGCGATTAGGACAGCGCTTGACTGCTCTGCATTAGCCCACGATACCGCAATCATCAAGACGATAAGCGCTACAAATACGCTCATGGCATCGACTTTACCTAGCTTGGCTAAACGGCTCTCAAGCCAGTCAAACCAATGTACTTCTTTGTCATCAAAAATAAAGTTCAAGAATACCAATAGTAAGAAAATACCACCAAATGCTGAGATTTCTGCATGGTGTGCCATCAGTCTTGCTGAATACTCTTCAGGGCTATATAAAGCCAAGTTGATGACTTCCATCATACCAAGGTCGGCAGTAACCGCGACGATGACAATAGGGAAGACCAATCGCATACCGAATACGGCGATTAGGATACCAACGGTTAAAAATATCTTTTTCCAAAATTCGTCCCAGCCCTTAAGGACTGAAGCATTGACCACCGCATTATCAAAAGATAATGAAATTTCCATGACGGCCAAAATAGCGGTAATAGAAAGAGTGGCTATCATGCCACCCATACCGCCATGTGAATATCCCCACCATGCTGCTATTGCCAAAGCAATTGCGGTGAAGATAAAGTCTAAATAAAAATGTCTCATGACACATCCTGTATGGTTGCGTAAAGCTAAGGTCTACCTAGTATAGGCATGAACCGCAAAAAAGCGGTTATTACTAACCACTTTTTATGCATAATTTTAAACGAAACGTAAAGCATTACTAGTCATTTGGCCATTAAAAATTGTGACTATTTGCAACGATGGCTATTTGCTATTTTGGACGTGTTGACGGTGACTAATAACTGACTAAATACCAGTAAATAATGGTTTTAGATATCAACACCGTATTGTTGACACATCGCTTGTAAACCGCCTGAATAGCCTTGACCAACAGCGCGGAATTTCCATTCACCGTTGTGACGATATACTTCGCCAAACACCATCGCTGTCTCTACAGAGTAGTCTTCTGCTAGATCAAAACGTACGACTTCAGTGCCAGTCTCTTCGTTAACAACACGGATAAAGGCGTTTGCGACTTGACCAAAGTTCTGGCTGCGAGCAGCAGCGTCATGAATAGTCACTGTCACGACTACTTTATCTACGTCTGCAGGTACTTGAGTGAGATTTACTTTGATAACTTCATCATCACCATCGCCTTCGCCAGTACGGTTGTCACCAGTATGCTCGACAGCGCCATTGTCAGACTTCAGCTGATTATAAAAGATAAAGTCATGATCGCCGCGTACTTTACCCGCGCCATTTAGTAGAAATACGCTAGCATCAAGGTCGAACTCAGCACCAGAAGTGGCGCGCTCATCCCAACCAAGACCGATAAGTAACTTGGTTAAATTTGGGTCAGTTTTTGTTAGCGATAAATTACCGCCTTTATTAAGTGATAAAGCCATGGTGTTATCCTTTTTATTAGACATTAGTGGTTTTATAAAGTCATCGAAAAAAGGCGATGCTTACGCAATAACTGCGCAAATCCATCGCCTAGTAACGCTCTATCATAGCAACAAAAAATGGCCCAATCAAAGCTGATTGGACCATTGTTATATTTCATATACATTCAGCAAAAAATAGAAGTTTCAGGTACTTATATTGCCCTTATAAATCTATAGTCTTATTTATCAAAATCCTGTTTACGGACTTTAGATTCTAAACTATAAATCTAAAACTTCGAATTATAGACTTTGACGATGACGAATCTCAAAGCTTTGATGAATAGGCTTTTTGATATTGAAATCAAAGCCAATGGTTTTTTGCGTAATATCAATGATGTCATAACGCTGAGTCAACTGCTCATCTAATTCAAAACGCGTAAAGTTGTTAGAAAAGTACAAGACGCCATCAGAGGTGAGGCGGTTCATGGCACGATTAATCAGTGCAGCATGGTCACGTTGCACATCAAAAGTACCTTGAAACTTCTTAGAGTTTGAAAAGGTCGGTGGATCAATAAAGATAACATCGAACTGCTCGGTATTGTCTTTAATCCACTCAAAGATATCGGCAGCAACGAACTGGTACTTATTGCGGCTAACGTCCAAACCGTTCAAGACAAAGTTTTGTTTGCCCCAATCTAGATAGTTCTGTGACAAGTCAACGCTAGTGACTTTTTTCGCACCAGCAAGCGCTGCATGCACACTTGCGGTACAAGTATAAGCAAATAGGTTAAGTACTGCTTTACCGCGGCTGTTATCTTTGATACGAGCACGCATATTACGGTGATCGATAAACAGACCAGTATCTAAATAATCGGTAAAGTTGACATACAGGTAGGCACCATCTTCGCGCGCAACATGAAACTTGCCACGTTTTTCTGTGGTGTTCTGCTTGCTGTACTGATCGTTACCAGACTGACGGGCACGCGTTTTGATAAAGATCTGTTCACGGTTAATATCAAAGACTTCACGGATACCCATCAATGCCAAGTTAAAGCGTTTCTTTGCAGTTTCAGGTGGGATGGTCTTTGGCGGCGCATATTCTTGTACATGTGCATAATCACCGTATAAATCGATCGCGACTTTGAAATCAGGTAAATCAGCATCGTAAACACGAATATTGCTTACATTGTCTTTTTTGGCCAGTTTCTTGAGCTTAGCAAGGTTTTTTTGCAGACGGTTAATGAAGTCTTGACCCTCTTCTACTTCAATCTCGCGTTTCTCAAAACGACTAACAAGATTGCCCGTTTGCCCAACGATAAGCTTTCCGTAGCGGAAATAGACGGTGATAGCACCATTATGACAGCGTAAAGTTTTTGGTTCTTTAATCGGTAGAATATCTACTTGTTCGACATGAGAGGCCAATATGCCAAGCATCGGGTCAATGCCACTACCGGCAAAGCTGTCTTGCAATATCAGCCCAATCGCTTGGTACAACGGCTTAATCATTTCTTCATCACCCAAACGCTCACCATACGGTGGGTTGGTAATGACCAAAGGATTGCTCAATCGACCATCATTGACCAATGGCTCAAGCACATTACTAAGTTGGTCAAGCGCACGATGCTCGATATCGAGTAGCGGTAAAAGGTCTTGTAAACCTGCGGCAATTAAGTTTTTTTCTGTGGCAAGAATCGCACCACTATCAGCATCAAAGCCCAACATAAGCGGCAATGTATCAGGCTGCTCATTGGCAATCTCTAATGCTTCGCGAAAACGCGTTTGAGCATCATCGATCATCTCTTGCCATAGCGTCTCGTCATGATGCTGCCACTGATAAAAACCAAATTGATTGGCAGCTTTGTCGATACCCACGGCATAGTCGCAATGCATCAATAGCGCTTCGATAAGGAACGTTCCAGAGCCGCACATTGGGTCAATTAACGCATTATAGAAAGGTGCGTCGCCAGCTTCGTTTTTCTTGTGCCAACCAGCGCTATAGAGTAGGGCAGCTGCTAAGTTTTCTTTTAGTGGCGCTTCTGTCATGGCCACACGGTAACCACGGCGATGCAAACTGGTACCTGATAAATCTAAATACAGCTCAGCTTGCTTGTCATTAATGGTGGCAAAAACAGAGAAGTCTGGATTTTTGCTATCGACGTTAGGACGGCTGTCGTAAACTTCGTTAAAGGTATCGGCAATCGCATCTTTGATACGTAGCATCGCAAACTGCTGACTGACAGCGACACGCTTATCGACAGACAGACGAATAGCAAAGGTTTGCTCTAGGCTAAACTGCTCAGTCCAATTGACGGATTTTGCCAAGCCGTATAGCTGCTCCGCAACGTCGTATTCTGCATTGATATTTTTACGTTTGATCAGCATCAATACCCGCGAGGCCACGCGTGACCATAGGCAGATGGTATATAGCTCACGTAAACCACCCGTTACGGCTAGACGGCCGGTACTTTTGATTTCGCTGTCAATGCCAAAACTGGTTAGCTCAGTCTGCAGTGGTGCCTCAAGCCCATCGGCACAGGTAATAATAAGATCAAGCGACAACTCTGGTGAAGCTGCTGTTAGAGATGCGGGCGCGGTTTGTTCGGTCATACGGGTACCTGTGGGCTAAATTGACAAAAAAGCAAATAATAAGATAATCGGTGTAACCAGCAATTTTACCATAATTCACAGTAGGATGGTTCAAAGTAGCCGTGTTTAAGATTTTAAGATGTGATAGCTAAATACGTGACAATAAATTCTCTACTCACCCTTTGTCAGTGATAATTCCTCTGGGACGATTTGAGTAGTGGTTGCAAAGGGCTTGGTTGCAATAGGGTAGTCAACATCCTTTGGCATCAGCAATCGCATATGCGGATAGGGCGTAGAGATATTAGCCGCATCAAATGCAATTTTAATCTCTTCTTGTAGCACTTCTTTGATTTTGGGTATGCGGGCAACGGCTGCTGGTTTGACCCAAAAGCGTACGATAAAGAACACCCCATACTCGCCAATTTCTGCCACGGTCGCTGAAGTTTCAGGACGATTAAGCACCGCATCGGTATCGCTGAGTACTTGCAAAATTTCCTTGCGAGCTGTTTCTATATCATCTTCAAACGCGATACGTACGCGAATATCAAAACGTATAAAGTTCTTGGAAGTCAGGTTGATGACTTCTGATGAGGCAACGTTAGAGTTTGGGATAATGACAGTGATGTTGTCTCGAGTGAGGATGTGAGTAGTGCGCAACGCGATAAGTACCACACGCCCTTCATTGTCATTGATATGAATCCAATCACCGACTTGAAAAGACTGCTCAAGCAGAATAGTGATCCCAGCGATAAAATTAGCAAGGGTAGACTGAGCGGCGAAACCTACTGCCAAACCAACAATACCTAAACCCGCCACTAACGATACGATGTCAAAGCCAAATTGAGCCATGACGCTGGCAAGCCCGAGTACCAATAGTAGTACAGATAAAATATTTTTGAGTAGCTGCTCTATGGAAGCATTGAGACCATAGTGCTGTAGGACTCTGTGAATGATTTGTCCTGATGATGCCCAAAGTACGTAATAGATACCTGCCCAAGTACTTGCCTTTGCGGTGGCTTTGATGGTTTCTGGCTCAAAGTTTATCTGACTCATAATTGCTATCAGACTGGCGACAATCCAGACATAGCGCAAAACTGAACGGACAATCTTAGTGCGGCGCTCATTTAATCGAATTTTGGCACGGCTTTGTCTAAGGATATAATTGGCCAACCAATAAAAAAATCCCAATACCGCAAGCAGTATTAGGATTTTGATGCCAGTGCTCGCCAGTTCTACTGCCTGAGAGGACCAATTAAGTGACTCTTCATCGATAGAGCCGCCGAGAGCAAGATATAGGCTAGTATGTAAGTCGCGAACGATCTCTTGAAAAAAGTCGGTAACACTAGCGATTGGCATTTTTTCGTCCATGCAGGATGTGTTTGTACAAAAAATTATAAATGAATATATATTTATAAATTACCTCAAGTCGTCAAAGCAATCAAATAAAGTAATGGTTAAGACTAGCTACTATTAATTTAAAGGCATTGCTGACTTGAGGACTTAGTCAAAGGGCCTGTTAAGAGTTATCCTTTTGGGTATCTAGAGATTGGAAAGGTATCTCCATTTTGTACTGCACATCACGTAACGCCGTACGTAGTCCCTCTAGTATCGTCGGATGATAAAAAGGGGTGTCGAGCATATCTTTAATACTCAAATCATTGGTAATCGCTGTAGCAAGTATATGACCGATATATTCAGCATCAGGACCGACCATACTAGCGCCTAAAATTCTGTCTGTCTTTTTACAGCCATAGATATGTAGTAAGCCGCAGTTGACACCCATTACACGGCTACGTCCTTGATTATCAAAGCTCACACTACCGATAACAAATTCTAGTTCTGAATCTTTTTGAATCTCTGGTAGCGACATACCAACATTGACGATTTGCGGTGAGCAAAATACGATAGAGAAAGGAGTCGCAGGTGGGCGAATATAGGCCGCTTCTGTGTTCTCGCAGACCATACTGCCTGCACTATAGCCCTCATCGCTAGCCACATGCAGTAACGGAATATTAGCATTGGCATCTCCAACGATATAGACGTTTAAGTCGCCAATTTGGCCTGTTTTTTTACTCAAGTTTTTTGGACGGTTCTTATCGTCTAGCTCGACACCTAAGTTTTCGACACCTAGCTGCTTAATATTGTTGCGACGACCAGTAGCAACTAATACGTACTCGCCTTGCCATTGCTGAGACTCACTAGCGCTGTCTTCATATTTGATAAACGCACTTGTATTACCTCCATCTGCTGTTGTACCTACATTGGTAATTTCGCTGCCTAAATGCATGGTTAGTTCATGACTTAAGCAATCCATGGCTTTATTATTAATATCATCGTCTTTTAGACCAGCCACTTGTTTGGCACGGTTTAGCAGCGTGACTTCCACACCTAAGCGTGTAAATGCTTGCGCAAGTTCTAGACCAATAGCACCAGCACCGACGACAGCCATAGTCTTCGGCAAATCTTCAAGCTCAAAGACACTATCAGAAGTGAGCATGGTATCACCAAGCTTGTCCGCCCATCCATCAGGAATAAACGGCGAGCTACCGGTGGCGACAATGATTTGATCAGCAGCAATCAGCTCATCATTGACCTCGATTAGCCCTTGTTCATTGATAAGAGCACGACCGTCGATTTTCTTATGATCAGGCCAGCTGTCTACTTGTTTTTTAATATAGCTGGCAAAATGACTGCGTTCGTCACGTACACGTTCCATGACTCGTTTGCCATCGATTTGCGCGGTCGAATGGATACCAAATTCAGCAGAATGGTTGGCATCATGTGCGCGATCCGCCGCTGCAATTAACAGCTTACTAGGCATACAGCCGACCGCAATACAGGTTGTGGTCCAAAATCCTTCATTAATAATAACTACGTCATCTTTGATTTTACTCGCTTGGCGAAAAGCATTTTGACCTGCGGTACCCGCGCCAATAATAGCGACAGATACTTTGCGCGTAACTTCTTTCGACGTATCGTCGGTGGTCGTACCAGATTGTTTATTCATATTATTCTCTAATAGGGGCAAGGTTATATTCAGTAATAGACTGAATTATTAGCTTATATTTTTTATTTGGTTTTTATGATCAATACTGATTTAACTATAACGTCAATAATACTGACTTAATTACAGAACCAATAATTACGGCGCCAATATAGTCAGTAAGCGGCTGGTGTAGTCTTTGGCACGTAGGTTACGCTGGGCATGAGTCAGTTCACTGTTTTTATTGAATACAAATGCCGAACGTACAAGGCCTAGCGTAACTTTGCCGTACATATTTTTTTCTTTGATAACATCAAAATACTGGCATAGCTTTTCATCAGCGTCACTGATGAGTGGAATCTGTAAGTCATATTTGTCGATAAACTTTTCATGAGATTCAACACTATCACGAGAGACGCCGATGATATCATAGCCCAATTCATCGAAGTCATGAAGGTGCGAGGTAAACTCTGTTGCCTGTGTGGTGCAGCCTGGTGTGTTGTCTTTGGGATAAAAATAAAGGATAAGGCCTTTATCGGTATTGGCGACCATTTCTTTTAAATTGATTTCATCATGGATAAAGTTACCAGCAAGCTTGCGTACTATGGTTACTGGAAAATCAGGTAGGTGAATGGTTTCTGTTGTTGGCTTAGCCATTATAAAATCCTTATTAGTTTTAGTTATGTGTATCGGCTTAATGATGGTTCTATTTATAGTGTTCTTATTATAGGCAGATTAGTAGAAATAAATAATCAGTTTTACACTTTGCCCATTCATTGGCAACAAAAAAGACTGGCAATAGCCAGTCTTTTGTATATCAAACGATTAGAGGTTACGCAGGTTTTTGCGGCTTCTTCAAATCTAAACCAACGGTGCACTGTTGCAAATCTTTTTGCATCGCTTTCACATATGGCAGATTAGAAGGGTCTTTCTTATCTTGTGCGTAGCTTTCGATTTCCCACATTTGACCGATAGTCATGTTGCTGCGCACACCAATAGTACAGTTACATAGTTTAGTTGCGTTGCTTTTGTCAGCGACTTTGTATTTGACTGCGCCATTGACACATGAATTGATATTATCTTGCTTGATGTCAGCAGCGTTGGCTTGTGGCATGGCAAACAGGGCCGCTAAGGCTAGGGGTAGTACTGGCAACAACTTCATAAATTTCCTCTTACGGGTAGCGTCAATTTTTTATCTTTTGCTCAATGCAAAGTCAACTCATCAATATATGAGTGACCGATATCGTCATGTACATCTTTCGATAAATATAATCGTTCATACGATAGCAAGTATGTCGATTAGAATACAAGAACGACGTGCTGTGTTAATGCAAGCGAATGTTGCGCGAATGTTGATGGGTATCACCATTTCACTCAATATTTAGCATTAATGCATAGTCAGTTCGATATGATTTGAGCATAAGGAAGGATAGCGGAATAAGCGCGTCTGATACCGTATCCAACTTATATAGGACTGACTAAAATTAATTAAGACTGATAATGAGTAGGGTCGGTTACGCCAGCTTGGGCAAAGCCTTGACGACGCAATGCGCAGCTATCACAAACACCGCAAGCAAGGCCATTGGCATCTGCACGATAACAAGAAATCGTCTGTCCGTAATCGACACCTAATGACAGACCAAGCTCAATGGTTTGGGCTTTTGATAATTGCTGCAATGGTGTTTGAATCGATAAGCGATGACCAGTGACGCCTGCTTTTGTCGCGAGATTGGCCATATGTTCAAAGGCAGCTATATACTCTGGGCGACAGTCAGGGTAGCCCGAGTAATCAACTGAGCTGACACCGATGACGATATGGTTGGCATCAGCGACTTCGGCGACTGCTAACGCGTATGATAAGAAAATAGTATTGCGCGCAGGCACATAGGTATTTGGGATAGCGTCGTTATCGATTTCGTTGCGCTTTTTGCTAGGGAATTTATCCGAATCACCGTCTGGCACGATCATACTGTGATCTGTTAGCGATGAACCGCCCAGTTGTGCGATATCAATATCGATGATTCTATGATTGACGCCTGCTGTCTCAGCGATGGTCTTTGCGGCCACAAGTTCACTATTATGACGTTGACCATAGTTAAAGCTGACTGCTGTCACTGATGCATAGCGCGCTTTTGCCCAATATAAGCAAGTCACCGAATCGAGACCGCCTGATAAAAGGACAACCGCATTTTGGCTTTTGGTAAGAGCAGCTAAGTCAGCATCTGATACTTGATTAGAAGTGTTTTGCAAAGTAACGTTAGTCATAGTGATATCTATTATTGGTTTACGAAAACGGCTATTTTAGCAAAAATACGCCTACTACAGAACCACGAAGCGTCCAATCACCCGTCACTAAGCTGCCAAAGCTAGTTTACATAGTACTGCAATAAAATAAAGTCGGTATTACTGTCATCTTTTCAATCTGTTAGCAATATTTGTTATAATCGCAGCTTTTAAAGTATCAGTCACATGACATTGGTGATAATGCTTTAAAAGCCTTATCGCAAATCGCTTTATAGTAAAATCACCCTTATAAAGATATTGAGTAACTTATGACCGCAGCAACCTTATTTACGCCAAATATTCCTTCTCAAGCTGATGATGTATCTGATGCAATGAGCTTTGATAGTCAGGCTTTGGACACCGATACTGATAGCAGAGAGTACGATGACGTCTCTGAAGATGGCAATGATGAGGACATGATTGACGAGCAGTTTGCCGATGCGCAAGCACCTACTGAGTCAGCGTACTTTCGTAAACTACAAAAGAAGCTGCGTCGTCAAGTCTCTTGGGCAATCCGCGATTTTAATATGATCGAAGATGGCGATGTGGTGATGGTCTGTGTTTCGGGTGGTAAAGACAGCTATACCTTACTTGATATTTTATTGCTGCTAAAACGCATTGCACCGATTCATTTTGATATCGTCGCGGTGAATCTTGATCAAAAGCAGCCAGGCTATCCGGAAGACATCTTACCTGCGTATCTAAACGAGCAGGGCATCGCCCACTATATTTTAGAAAAAGACACATATAGCATCGTCAAAAGCGTGGTGCCAGAAGGCAAGACTTACTGCTCGGCGTGCTCTCGTCTGCGCCGCGGTTCATTATATGGCTTTGCTAAACAAATTGGCGCGACTAAGATTGCCCTTGGCCATCATCGTGACGATATGCTGGCGACCTTCTTTCTGAACTTATTCCATGGTGGTGCGCTCAAATCAATGCCGCCCAAACTGCTGAGCGATGACAAGCAAAATATGCTGATTCGCCCATTGGCTTATGTCGAAGAAAAAGACATCATCGAATATGCCAAATTAAAGGAATTTCCAATCATTCCTTGTAACCTATGTGGCAGTCAAACCAATCTACAGCGTGCCATCATCAACGATATGCTGCGTGAATGGGATGACGCTCACCCGCAGCGTCTGGCTTCTATCTTTAAGGCAATGCAAAACGTCGCGCCATCACAATTAGCTGATCGTGAGCTATTTGACTTTGAAACACTCAGTCTTGATCGTGATAATGATGAGCGTTTATTTGAAGGCGACAATATTCAAGCTGGGCAGACGGATAGTTTGGCTGAGATTGGTTTACCTGTATCGCCAAGGACGCAAACGTTCAATCCTAAGTTTGCTAGTGACAAGCCTTATTCGACAGAGACGGATAAAGCCGCGCAAAACGAGCGTAAAGCACAGAAAATTCCAACGATTAACCCTGTGATTTAGTAATTGAAAAATTAGTATGATATTAAATAACGCTTACTAATTAACACGATATTAAATAGCTCAAAAAAAACCAGCCAATCTCTGACGAGTGGCTGGTTTTTTTATGTCTGGATGCTACTAACAGCATTAACTCTTAGCAAAAACTGGTAATGGGTCAAAGCTGACCTTTGAACGAGGCAATTTTGCGACATCTTGCATACGCCAATCATCTTTACCGTCGTTGCTAACCTGTAGGTAATACTTGGCTTTTACAGGATCAATATCGACTTGTGCACTGTATCTATTGCCCTCAACATGCTTAAGGACAACATCGCGGTCTTTTTTGATATCCGTTGCATGAGAAATAGACAGCTCCAACGTATCAGGATAGGTAAGTGGTGTGCCGTTTAGCAGCTTGCCTGACTGGACGCTTTGCTCAGGGTAGTTAAGATAAAACACAATATCGCCATTTTCTGCAAACTTCATTTGTCCATGCAAGTCTAAATCATACGTGAGCTTGTCACGAGAGACATCATGATAGAGCGTTTTGCCATCCATATACCAGTCGTCACGTACCACGCTATCACGGATCTGGTAAGAGTAATAAACAAACCAAATACAAGCGATCACGACCGCAGCAGGCATGCCAATCACAAAGATAACGACCATGTAATTTTTATACCATGGCTGCTTGTCTTGATGTTTAAAGTTCGGTGCTGGAGTAGACATAAAATACCTATGCATCAGATACGCATTTAATAGATAGATGTTCATTAGACATCTACAAATGGTATCAACGGATAATTTGGCGGCTAAGTGCTACCAGTTTAATGATAAAACGTGTATCCAATAGCCTTTCGCTAGAACAATTAGTTATTTAACTACTTGCACTAGCTATAGACTACCGAATGATATACATGAAATTAAACAATAGGTCTGCTAATCATTTACTGACCTTGGGTCGTAAAGATATTTTGTTTGCTTACCTTGTACTTACCGTTTTCGCTGCTCACATTTAGCGTGACAGGCGTTTGGCCAAACTCTATCACATCAGGATCACCATAAATACTGACTGGCATATCAAAGCTTTCGCCCGCTTCTAATGGTACATCATTAAAGCGCAGCTCTAAGCTTAGCCCTTTTTGCGGTGCCAGTGTTATTGTGTAGGTATGAGCATCCTGTGTCTTATTGGTTAGCTTGACGATATAGCTGTTTTCGATCATGCCTTGATTGTTGATAGACGATAACTGATTGCGGTCACGGCGGATATCAATTTCCAAGGGCACGCGATCGGTTAACGCATATATCACACCGCCACATAGTACGGCTAATAATGTCAAATAAGCAAATAGTCGTGGGCGCAGTACGCGGCTGGGCTCTTTTTCTGCCAGCTGACGTTCGGTCGTATAACGAATCAGGCCACGCGGATAGCCGACCTTGTCCATCACTTCGTTACAGGCATCGATACAAGCCGCACACTGAATACAGGCAACTTGCAGACCATCACGAATATCGATACCAGTAGGGCAGACCTGCACACACATGGTGCATTCAATGCAGTCGCCTAAGTGCTCTGGGTTTGTACCTTTTTTACGGGCACCGCGCGGCTCACCGCGTTCATAATCATAAGATACGATTAATGTGTCTTTATCAAACATCACACTTTGAAAGCGGCCATAGGGGCAAATCTGTACACACATTTGCTCACGCATGTAGCCTGCGTTGGCATAAGTAGCAAAGGTGAAAATAAACATTGAGACCCATACCCACGTTGGCCAGTCAGGGAATGGAATTACTCCTATTGACTGCCAGCTATGATATAGAGAGTCTGTTCCCGCCACATAACTAACAAAGGTCGCTGCTGTAATCACAGAAAGCAAAAACCAAATTGAATATACCACCGTGCGCTTGAACACTTTGCTCGCACTTAACGGTGCTTTATCAAACTTGATGCGTTTATTACGATCGCCAATCACCCATTTTTCAACATATTGGTATAGATGCGTCCATATCGTTTGAGGACAAGCATAACCACACCAAACGCGCCCTGCATATACCGTCACCATAAACAGCGTAAACGCGGCGATAATGGCAAATGCAGCAATAAAATAAAAATCTTGCGTCAAAAACGTCATGCCAAAAATATAATAATGCTGAGATGGCACATCAAACCATATCGCTTGTCTATCATTATAGCGCAGCCATGGCAAAAGTAAAAAAGCCGCCAAAAGAGCATACATCGTGATGACACGAATATTTTGATAAAAACCTGTGACAAACCTCGGATGCACACGATGCTTGGTTGCATCAAGATCGACTTGTTGTACAGGAATTTTATTGGGTTGTTGTGCTGACATAAACGTGCCTCTTTAAAAAAAGAATCAGTCTGCTGGCATGATGAACAAACACCTCTAGCGTCGAGGTATATGAGTGTATGATGTTATCAATGTCAGTAAATAGCGGATAAAAAATTCGATAAAAAACTTTCTAATCTGCTTACCAAATGATCGATTGTAAATATAATTGGTTCAACATAATCTTGATACAAGCAAAGGTACTACAAGTAGTAGGCTAAACAAGCCTGTATCTGATTTATGCGAAATTGATTATCGTGTTATGTGATTGAGTCAGAGCGATATAAAGCCGTGACCAATAGACTATTTTAAAAAATAGCTATTCTAACATTCTCCCTACTAATAATGGGGTAATAATCGTAAAAAGCAATGAGTATATGAGAACGATTTCTAGTATTTATAGCCGCTCATCATTGTCATTTCTAAATGAAAATCAATACCGCTATACGCAAAAGGGAGAACTGCAATAACAGTTCTCCCTTCATTAAATCTCGTCCATATTCAGTACAGTAACAACGTCTTAGTTAGCAGTTGCTTCTTCAGTTGCTACAGGCTGAGTAGCTGCAGTCACAGGTGCTGCTTCAGGTGATTTGCCTGTTTTATCTGATAGTGAGTAGATATAAGCAGCAAGTAGCATGATACGCTCATTACCTAGCTTAGTTTCCCACTGAGGCATAACGCCAGCACGGCCATAACGTAATGTATTACGTACAGTCTCACGCTCACCGCCATATAACCAGATATTGTCAGTCAAGTTCGGTGCACCTGCTGAAATCATACCTTTACCGCTTTCAGAGTGACATAGTGCACACTGTTGCTTAAAGATAGCTTCGCCTTGATTAACCAAAGTTTGGTCAAGTTCACCGTTACTCTTACTACCGTTGTTTGGAGATAGTGACAATACATACTCAGAAGCTGCACGTACACCGTCTTCGCCGATCTGATCGCGCCAAGCAGGCATACCGCCGATACGACCATTGTGTAGCGTGGTCAGAATGTTGCTAGCTTCGCCGCCGTATAACCAATCATTATCGGTTAGGTTAGGGTAGCCTGTCGCACCTTTAGCGTTAGAGCCATGACATACAGAACAGTTCTGTAAGAACAAGCGGCTACCAACTTTTAAAGCATTTGGATTTTCAGACAGTTTTTCGACATAAGGAGCAAGTTCTGCAACTTTTTCGTCAATTTTAGTCTGTAGATCTGCTGGTGGGTTTTCGCTACGACGCATGGTCGCTTGTAACTCATTCAACGACCCTAATGTCGCAGTCGCGCCTGCAGCATCTGCTTTTACCAAAATGCTTTTTTCAAAGTTATCAGTAAATACTTTGTTGTTACTTTCAAGCTCACTGAACAACTCGTTTTTAGAGGTCCACGGTACAGTCTCACCGTCAACTTCTACGGTGGCGATACCTTTCCAATGTGCTGGGAACATAGCTGGAAAGAATACCCAGTACGCCACACCCCAAACGATTGAACCAAAAAATATCACCAACCACCATTTAGGAAGTGCTTTGTCGTATTCTCGGATACCATCGTATTCATGACCAGTAGTACCGTCTTCCTCAACATCTGGTTTGTATTTTAGTACAAACAGCAGAACGCCAAGAATAAAAAGCCAGCAACCGAAACTGATTAGCGTGATCCAAGAACTCCAAAAAAATGTCATCATTTATCCTTATTGCGCTGCTCTTCAGACAGAGATTTTATATCCTCGTCATCAAGCGCAAGTTGTGCATCTTCTTCGAAGCGTTTTTTGTTTTTTGGCGAATACGCCCACCATGCAACGCCTACGAAGGCAATAAAGGCAGAAACGGTCGCAATTGTTTGTAATTCACCAATACCCATTAGCGCTGTCCTTCCATTGCGGTACCTAACTGCTGTAGATAGGCGACCAAAGCGTCAAGCTCAGTAGCGCCAAGCACTGCATCTGGAGCGCCTTCAATGTCTTCTTCAGTATAAGGAACACCGAAGCGATCGCGGAATAGACGCATTTTAGCTTGAATGTTTTCGCCATCTACTTCGTTAGTCGCCAACCAAGGGAAACCTGGCATAACTGACTCAGGCACTAGCGAACGTGGATTGATCAAATGTTGCTTTTGCCAATCTTCAGAATAACGGCCACCAACACGTGCTAAATCTGGTCCAGTACGTTTCGATCCCCATAAGAATGGATGATCCCACGTCGACTCAGCGGCACGTGAATATGGTCCATAACGTTCAACTTCTGCACGTAATGGGCGAACCATTTGAGTATGACAAACGTGACATCCTTCACGGATATAAATATCACGACCTTCAAATTCAAGCGCTGTCCAAGGCTCCATAGCGGGAAGGGGAGCGTTCACCCCACCTTCTTCAGGACCCTTGTTGTCATAGATCAATGGCACGATTTCAACTAGCGTTGCAAAACTAATAGCAATCACGATACCAATGACTAACAAGCCTGTATTTTTTTCAATAATTTCATGCGGTGTACCAGCCATGATCGCTCCTTATACGTTAGCTGTCGAAGGTTTTTCGACACTAGGTTCATGATCCGTTGGATCAGCGACATCTACAGGCTTACCTTCTGGCATTTTGAGTGTTTTATAGCAGTTATAAGCCATTACAAACATACCCGATACATATAAGAAGCCACCAAATGCACGGCCAATATATGGGAAATGCGAGAATTCAACAGTATCAACGAAGCTATATACCAAAGTACCGTCTGGGTTAGTAGCAAGCCACATCATGCCTTGGCCAATACCTGAGATCCACATAGACACGATATAGAAGATCGTTCCTGCAGTCGCTAGCCAGAAATGCGTGGTGATTAAGCTGATAGAGTACATCTTCGGTTTGTTATAAATACGTGGTAGCAGTACGTATAGCGAACCAATTGTAATCATACCAACCCAGCCAAGTGCGCCTGAGTGTACGTGACCAACTGTCCAGTCAGTGTTATGCGATAGCGCATTCACTGTTTTGATAGACATCATTGGGCCTTCGAACGTCGACATCGCGTAGAACGACAATGCAACAATCATAAAGCGAATGATCGGATCGGTACGCAGCTTATCCCAACTACCTGATAGCGTTAGTACACCGTTAATCATACCACCCCAAGATGGTGCGAATAGGATGATTGAGAAGACCATAGCAAGAGACTGCGTCCAATCAGGAAGCGCTGAATAATGCAAATGGTGACCACCAGCCCACATATATGAAGCAATCAATGCCCAAAAGTGAACGATAGACAAACGATAAGAATAGATAGGACGGCCAATCTGTACAGGAACGAAATAATACATCATTCCAAGGAAGGCTGCCGTTAAGTAAAAACCTACCGCGTTATGCCCGTACCACCACTGCACCATCGCATCAGTTGCACCGCCAAATAGCGAGTAAGATTTGAACGCACTAACAGGAATCGCCATGCTGTTTACGATGTGTAGTAGTGCAATCGTAATGATGAAGGCGGCAAAGAACCAGTTAGCCACATAAATATGTGAGGTTTTACGTTTGATGAGTGTACCGAAAAATACGATGGCATAAGAAATCCATACCAAGGCAATTAAGATATCGATAGGCCACTCAAGCTCAGCGTATTCTTTAGTCGAGGTCAAACCTAGAGGAAGGGTAATAACGGCGGATACGATAACCGCTTGCCAACCCCAAAAGGTAAACCAAGCCAAGTATGGCGCAAATAAGCGCGTTTTACAGGTACGCTGAACGATGTAATACGACGTTGCGAACAGGGCAGAGCCACCGAACGCAAAAATGACCGCATTGGTATGTAGCGGTCTTAAACGACTAAAGGTCAGCCATGGAATGTCAAAGTTGAGTGCTGGCCATGCTAACTGTGAAGCAATGAACACACCAAGACTCATGCCGACGATGCCCCAAACGACAGCCATGATCGTAAAAAATCTTACGACAGTAATTTCGTACTCACGGTCAACTGGGGCGACTGCTGTGTTTTGTAAACTCATTGGATGATTCCTTTACAGCCCGAATTATCAACAGAATTAACCAACAATCCGTGCTATCTGTATCATAAGTACTTATAAATCTATACTTATCATAGTGACGGCACCTATTGTTTTTTGACTTACTTAGCGCAATGATGTCATTAACTATCGATTTAGGTCCTTGTTTTATATCAGTTGATACTAATAAATAAAAATAGGCACGTTATGTACCTTGCTCAAGGTCGCTCGATAGTAGGATTGTTAATAGATCATCAAGGTAAATAAGAAGACGCGCCGTTTTTGAGCATCAAACATCTCATAAGGCTAAATATGTATCTTAATTATTACGAAAAAATCTGTACTAATGAAGATAGATACCCATATCTATAGGGCTATTAAAACGCATTGACCATAGATGTATGCTAGCGGCGGCTGACAAAAAACACGATTATGTAATGTTTGGTTAAAACTCCCGACTCTGTTTAAGGGTATTGTAACGCAATCCTAATTAAATATCATCAGAACTATGCGCCAAAATACAAACTCTTTGGTATAAATGTTAGCGAGCAACTTATTATTGCTGTGCTACTCCTCTATTTTATACACAATTTTGTCACTATTCTAGATGCTCGTTTTAATTGAATAGGGGAAGCGCTCGCTAGATATAAGCGTAGGCTTGGAAAGAAGTTTTGTAACAATAACATTGCTGAGCCGATAAATAGGTTTTACTTCTTATCAAGTCGCCCTTTATAATGAGGCTGAACGTCATTAATGGCTATGTATTGCATAGGTCTATTGATAGCAATCATTTTAATAATTCTAATAGTTAGGCCAATATTGCCTCAAGGGTATTGGTCTGACAAAATATCAATTAAGGATAATATAATATGGCAGTTTTTTTGACAGATGAATGGTTTGAGCAAGTAGAAAAAATGGGCAACGAAGCAGGTGAGTTAAATTTACCACCAGTACTTGCCAATATGGTCGTCAACTTAAAAGTGGCTGAAGCTGATAAAACTATCGAAGCCAATTTTGCAAATGGTTTGCTGCATCGCGGCTTAAACGATAATGCAACGACGACGCTGCTATTAGATCGCGATATCCTACAGTCTATCATCACTGATTTTGATACCAATCAAATCATGGGTGCATTTATGAGTGGCAAAATCCGTGTTGAAGGCGATATGTCACAGCTAATGGCCGTACAGACTGCACGTCCAAGCGCAGAGCAAAAAGAGTTATACACTCGCATCAAATCAATGACGACGATGGCTTAATCGCATATTTACACGATTTTTACGTTACGTTTTTGCGTTGTAAGTCAGTAAGACATAAAAAAGCCCCTAATTCATATTAGGGGCTTTTTATTGCGCAATCAAATAGGCATAAAAAGTCTTTCAAACAGTCTAGCTAGCTTTTGATTGCTGCGTCGCATTTGATTGGTTTTCTTTGTATATTGCTGCTTGTAGCCATACGTTTGCTTGGACGTAGTCATGCACCTTAATGCTATTGGTTTCAGCAGTGTTGAGCGCACCAATACGCACTACAAACGGATCTGCATCCTGCTCACGTAGCGTCACTACATCAAACAATATGATAGATTTACCATTGAAGACGGTTTCTTGCTTGCCAAGTACTTGACCCTGACACCAGGCTTCATCTTCTTGTCCTAGCGTATCGCCAAACAAGTAAGCGCACATATGGCCCAAGTTAATCTCGACAGGTGCCATTTGCTCTTTGGTTTCAGGCTTCCATTCACTGATTTGCTCTTGCAGGTCATCAGGGATTTTTCCGTCATTTGCTGCCACGATGTCGTTAAAGGCACGGTGATAACGGATAGACTCTTGGTCTTCGACCATGATGACTTCGCTTTGCTCGCTTAGCTTAATTTCATGCGCCCAAGCACTAAAATTGACATAGTAAGATGTGTCGCGTTGATAGAGATGGCGGTTGGTCGTATAGAGTTGATCAAACGCATAAATAATGCTGCCATCAGCAGTACGTAAACGTAACACTGCATCATGTGAGTTGTCATTGGCGATGACACGCTCAATTTTGCAGTTCAATCCGTAAGGACTATCAACACAAGGATAAGCATTAATAAAGCATTCTGGCTTACCGTCTTTCATCGCGAGCACTTGATTAATATGACATG
This sequence comes from Psychrobacter sp. 1Y6, assembly GCF_052258385.2. NCBI lineage: Bacteria > Pseudomonadati > Pseudomonadota > Gammaproteobacteria > Moraxellales > Moraxellaceae > Psychrobacter > Psychrobacter sp. 1Y6. The sequence continues at coordinate 1,108,307 of NZ_JBQQEW020000001.1, forward strand.
GCTGATCTTCTGATAAGAGCAGGCAGCTGTCTTTTGCACTGACGTTGTTGTTCAGGCCTTTAGGCATCGCGGCGACTTCGATCATTTTTTGTAGCCATTCAGGCACATCATGACTCATATCATCGGTCAGAATACGCCAGTGATCGGCGTGACCTGCAGACTGCTCATCGGTCAACGTGATCTTGGTAGGAGATTGAATGTTTTTGTATTGATAATTTATGGTCATGAAAATACTCAAAATTAAGTCAGCGTGAGGTTTATATCTAATACTATATTTGCTTGTGTACCATCCAACATTTTAAATGATTGGTTTATGATGGTCAGCGATATTATCAGTAAATAGCGAGTAAACCTCAATGAGGGGTTAATGACAATTGTCTTTAGCATATAATATATAGGTATTGGTACAGCTAATAGCAAGCCCCCTATAAAAAATAATAACAAAACCCAGTTTTTTGGTAAAAAATACTCTCAGTTGTTGCTAATGACTGGCACATATCAGCTAGTTTGTGTCAAACTAGCTCCCTTTTGACAGCTGTTATTGGCTCGTCTGACACCCTGTTTTTGTGTTTGATTTATATGTGAGTAGTAGCAACTGTATGATGCATTTACTACTGCTCGTTATGCAACCTATATAAAGTCGCACGTAGATAAGATAAAGAGTTTGAATATGTTTCGTCCTTTAGCGTTATTTATCGGCTTACGATATACCCGAGCAGAACGTAGTAATGGCTTTATCTCCTTTATATCACTCATCTCGATGATTGGTCTGACGCTTGGGGTTGCCGTATTGATTACGGTGCTATCAGTGATGAACGGCTTTGACCGTGAACTGAAAACCCGTATTTTGGGAATGGTACCGCAGGCTACTGTGGTCTCATCAGAAATTATTGGCGACTGGGAACAGCTAGCCGATCAGATCAAAGAAGACCCAGAAGTGGCAGCTGTGGCACCATTCATTCAACTGCAAGGGATGCTGACATCAAATGGTCAGGTCGCAGGTATCATGGTGACAGGCGTCGAGCCTGAATACGAAAAAAACGTCTCCATTATCAATGAGCACATGATTGAAGGTAGTATTGATACCCTGAAAAGTGGTGACTTCAGTATTGTGTTGGGCGAGGAGATGGTGCAGTCTTTGGGTCTGCAAATAGGGGATAAAGTGACGCTAGTATTGCCAGAAGCGTCACCATCACCAGCAGGCGTGATACCGCGGTTTAAGCGATTTACTCTGACAGGCATTTTTACGATTAGCCCAGAAGTAGACAGTCTTATGGCGTTTATCCCGATGGGTGATGCGGCAAAATTACTGCGTCTGCCAGAAGGTGCGCAGGGCGTACGCATGAAGCTTAACGATATCTTTACTGCGCCGATAGCTGCGGAAAAAGCGGCTGCTATCGCACCTGAAAAGCTATACCCAAATGACTGGACACAAACTCATGGCAATCTGTTTGGGGCAATTCAAATGGAAAAAGCCATGGTCGGCCTATTACTATTTTTGATTATCTTAGTTGCTGCTTTTAATATTGTCTCAAGTCTGGTCATGCTAGTGACCGATAAAAAAGCAGATATCGCAATCTTAAAAACCTTTGGTGCGTCTCCTCGCTTGATTACGCAAGTCTTTATGGTCCAAGGCGTAGTTATCGGGGTCATTGGTACTATCGCTGGTACGATACTGGGTGTGATATTTGCGCTTACAGTCAGCGATATTTTAGGCTTTATTAACCAAGCTTTTGGTCTGAACCTATTTGATGCGTATTTTGTCAATTATTTGCCATCGCAGTTGCGTTTGTTAGATGTGGTATTAATCACAGGTGCATCGTTTGTACTTAGCTTTTTGGCAACGATTTATCCAGCACGCCGAGCGGCCAAGATTCAGCCTGCTCAAACGCTACGCTATGAGTAATCGCAAACGCCGAAGTATCGTAATAAATACCGAAATAAATAAAATAAAGGAAGCGCTATGTCTGCCATTTTAGAGGCGACCAATATCAATAAGATATATGATGAAGGCGCGGTCAGTACACAAGTATTGACTGGTCTTGATCTGACTGTTCATGCGGGTGAGCGCATCGCTATCGTTGGAACCAGTGGTTCAGGTAAAAGTACACTGCTACATTTGCTTGGTGGTCTAGATACGCCAACCAGTGGTGAGGTTTGGTTGCATGGTCAGCTATTAAATAGCATGAATGAAACTGAGCGCGGAGCAATGCGTAACAAGCATTTGGGCTTTATTTACCAGTTTCACCACCTGTTGGCAGAGTTTACAGCAATCGAAAATGTAGCTATGCCATTGCTGATGCGTCCAGAAGTATCAACGACTGATGCTCGTAAGCAAGCGGTTGAGATTTTGGAAAATGTCGGTCTTGAGCATCGTCTGATGCATAGACCAGGTGAGCTATCAGGTGGCGAACGTCAACGTGTAGCAATTGCACGCGCGCTAGTGACTAAGCCATCGCTTATTTTGGCAGATGAGCCAACAGGTAACTTGGACTACGACAATGCACAAAGCGTCTTTGGCCTGTTGTCAGAGCTACAAAGCACCATGCAAACCGCGCTACTTATGGTGACGCATGATCGCAATTTGGCGGCGCTTGCTGACCGTCAGTTGTTGCTACGCAATGGGCATTGGGAACAGTATTAATAATTTTTTATATTAGGTCGAAAAACTGACCGAAACGCCATCTATTGGCGTTTGTTATAGCTATCATATTGAAAAGTTATTGTTGTATTATTAAGAAAATATATCATAGAAACTAGCGATTAAGCGGTTGTGAGCCAGCCGCCTTATCTATTTTATAAGGATGCGTAGAATGCGTGTAGATGATAATCCAATTGCGGCTTTTGGCAGTGCGGAAGAGGGTGATGAGCCGTTAAAGCCTTACATCGATCCAACTTTGTTTGAAACGCTCGATAGACAGACGCAAACCGAGCTACTGACTCCTGTGTTTGACGCCATCACTTTGGCCGGGGTTGATTACGACCTAAAAGTCCAAGATAGCGCGACAGGTAAGCGTTATACGCTCTGCAAAAATGATGAAGTCATTGAGATCGTACCGATGGATAGCAATTTCACTGATAAAGTTTTGAACGCTATAGAGAACAGTAAAGAAGAATGAGCTCTGCTTGCTTAGCTAGGGCATAAGCGTTATAGCAGTGTAATAACGATAGAGAACCTTATAACTTGTCAGATTCGTCAGAAGGTTTTTGCTGACGTTTCTGCCAGCTCGCCACGGTCTTATAACGCCAAATGGCCTTAAATGCCAATCCGCAAATAAGACTGGTGACCACGGCTAGAATCGTTAGCCCGATACAAAATGCAGCAAGCGATACTGTACCGCGATAAGTAATGAACGGATTGGCGCCGTTTGATAATGCCCATAAGCTAAAATCAGCAATCATTCTACCGATGAATCGCAAGCTGATCACAGGTGCATCAATGATCTTTGCACCGATATAATATCCAGCATAAAATATTGGCAAGCTAGTGACGGGGTTGGTAATCCATGTTAAACCAAGCGCCATAGGGACATTGGCACGAAAAATAAGCGAGCCAATAAGTGCCAGTAACATCTGTCCTGGCAGCGGAAAAAATGCACTTAGTACACCGATATAGACGGCCTTATTTAGGCTGTGTCGATTGAAATGCCATAACCTTGGATCAGCTAAGTGCGGTGCAAACAGCTTTAAAGTGCGACTTTCTAAGATTTTCTCTGGTGTAGGAAGTAGGTCTTTTAGACGTTTTTGGGGCACAGGATCGCCTTTAATCATTAACTACAGTCTACTCAATGGTATTGAGAAGCTGGTATAAAGTAATATATGGTGAGTAGGATAAAGGTTAGAACACACAGAATGGTGGTGTCAGATAGTTACCACCTAATACGTTGCCTCAGTATAGGGTAATATAAATATAAATGCTATTGCATCACGTGTCATTTGCTATAGTAAGTCACCATATTTGGCCGAATAATATTTAAGTCATCAAGCAAGGAGTGCTGGTGTACTGGTTGATTGGTAGCCTCATAATTATAGTTATGATGGGCGTATTGGCAGTCGCAGATAATGTGATATTGCCAACTGACTTATCCTTGCTAGAGACAGTTGGTACATCTAATCTGCCTTTGGCACTGATTGTATTTGCTACGTTTCTGTTGGCTTATGCTCAATTCAACATACCCTCAATAGACAGCCACAGCGCTGATAACAATACCTCTAACAACGTATCTCGCCATACTAAACTTCCTTTCCGAATTATTAGACACTTGTTCTGGGCTTTGTTAGCGACTGCGTTAGTGATAGGTAGCGCACTGCAAGCTTTGGTTACTCATCAACAAGCAGAAACCACTGAAATAACTGCACCGATACGAGTACAAGCACTCGTGCGTATCGAAGGGTTGAGCGACAGTGTTTATGATGCTACTACAGACAGCGGGTATCGCCAAGTAGCAGTGATAACGAACATCACTCCATTGGTCGCTGAGCTGACGCCGATAGAATTAGCAACTAAAACATCCGACTACTTAGATGCAAATAAAAATAGCCTAAGCACTAATCACGATATTAATTCCAATGAAATTAGTCTCAAAGTTAGCGAACACCGAGTCCTACTTAACGCCTATCCAAGAAAATCTGCAAATGATAGCCAGTTTGCATTCTTAAACGATTTGCAGCCCGGTGATGAGATATTCATGAGCCTAGCACTGGCGCCGTTAGCTACTTCTGAGCAAGCAGTCAATAACCCTACTGGTTTTGACAGTTATCGCTGGTTGCGAGGTCGGCATATTGATGGCGTTGCAAACATTTTGGCCGTTAGTCCTATATTGGTAAACAGTAACGAAATTAGCAATAAAATCAGCGATGAAAAATATTCGAAGCAGTCGCTAGATTCTGACTCATATCTTCAGCGCTTTCGTACCCGTATCGATCAGGGGCGTTGGCAATTACGACAGCATTTCTATCAAGACTGGTCAGCACAAACGACAGCAGAGCAACAAGCAAAAGCCGTTACATTAAGTCTGCTCACGGGTGATCGTAGCTTGATTAATCGTGATACTAAGGACTTATATCAACTGGCGGGTATCTCACATCTGCTCGCTATTTCAGGCACGCATGTACTGTTTTTAGCTATTGTATTGGCAGGCATAGTTGTACTGCTGTTTGATCGTAATTATTCGGCTATTTATCGTCGTATCCCGCGTTGGCAAGTGCGCTGGTGGGTAATGATTGGTGCCGCTTTTATTTACGCGCTATTTACTGGTTTTGACGTGCCTGCTGCTCGTACGGCTTGGATGTTATTAGCGATTGGATTCGTCAGATTGATATTGCTTCCTATCAGTACGATGCGCGTGCTATTGGCATTGGCTATATTGATGGCTTGGCGTGACCCTTACGTATTATGGCAGGCGGGATACTGGCTATCTTTTATTGCAGTGGCGTTATTACTCAAGTATGACGATAAGTCGTATCAGCATCAGACTACTGCTGTAACGAATTTATACGATGATAAGCCACGTACTCATATCAATAACGCGCTATCTAACCGTGTTTGGCAAACGTTCAAGCGAGTGTTTAAATTACAGTTTTGGCTGTTTCTTACTTTATTACCCGTTACGTTGCTTTTATTTGGTAAGGCGTCGTTATGGGGACTTTTTATTAATTTATTTGCCATTGGGCTATTTGGTTGGGTAATTGTACCGCTCAATCTATTAGCAGGACTATGTTACCTTCTGGTGCCAAATATTGCTGATATTCTTTGGGTAATTATTAGTACGATAGTTGGTAACCTTCACGATTTGATGAGTTGGCTGACGTCATTGCCAGCGCTATCGGATGCATGGCTATATACACCAGTTAATATCGCGATACTATCGATGGCTTTGCTAAGTGCATTGCCTTGGCTGTTACCACGAGGTTTACTCAGTCGTTGGTTGATGTTACCACCATTAACGTTACTGATGATGACGGTGTATGCCAATCAGCAGTCATTTGTCACGATGCCGACCCTATATATTTTGCCAACGGGTGATTCGTATATAACGGCGGCATTGCTGCAATATCCTACCGCCAATGAAGACAGTACCAATTGGTTGTTCTTAGCTGATCATAGACCAACCTCTACACGAACGATGCCAAGCAGCCTGACAGCAGAAAAATTATCTAAAAATTTAGAGCAGCAACTGGGCAGTTTATCTGTCAACAATTTAGAGAGTATTGTCGTACAGAGTAGCAGTGTCGGCCTGACTGATACGTTAATTCCTGACGATAAGAATATTGCTAGTACCAAAATTTCTGAATTACTACCAATGACCGTTGCTCAATTAAATAATCGTTTAGCTATTAGCCAATATTGGCAAGCAGGGCGCTCTGATCGTTGGTATACATTTCAGCAAGCCTATAAAACAATTAGGCAGTCTGAAGATACGCCTACTATCAGCACTCAGCGTTGTGAGCAAGGCAAAACATGGCAGTCGGCCAACGATGAATTGTCAGTACAGGCCATTACTGGTTGGACCAAGATAGGTGATGCCAGCGTTTGGGATTGTACGATTGCTCTTGATACTAAATTGCCAATACGCGTTCTAAAATACAATGCGGCAGACCCACTCAATTCGTTACCTGTCAATTCACCTGTCAATCGTCAAGCACAAGTAGCATCTAACCAGTTAACTGGCAAACAGTCAGAGTCCCAGTCACGTCTGATTTTGAATGCTGATACTCATCAACGCGTTTGGCAACTGTGGTCATTACTGTGTTCAGTTGAATCGAATAATGATGACATACTATTCGAAAATACACGTTGGCTTGGTCATAGTGCTTCGCAAATTACAGGCGATGTCATAAATCGTCAGGGAATCGATGAAGTTATAACCTATGATAACAAGCCGTTAGACGCGGCATTATCGCTAAACAACTAAATCGCTAAATAACATTGATAGTATTCCCAATGCCGAGACTACTAATCCTTAAAAATAAGGCTTATATTATCAGCGTTACAATATAGTGATATTTCACAGTTATACTATTGAACCATTATCGAAATACCACCATACTTAGCAGCCTATTAATACAGGTCACTGACTATTAACATAGGTCACAGATATGGTGAGACAGTATCAGGTATATACCACCGTTCTAGCTGTATTTCTCAACAACCTCATTTTATTGTTTTAGATTGTTTCTAACTTAGGAAGTTATATGCCCAACTGGCCACCAGACCCTAACAAACGTCCTGATAACTCGGCAAATCAGCCAACGCAACCGCAGCAACCAAGCCCGCCAAGTGGACAAGAATGGAAGGTGCTGGAAAACACGTTATTAGCGAGTGTGGTTGAGCAGCGCCGCGCTCGTCGTTGGAGTATCTTTTTTAAACTACTGACCTTTGGTTATATCTTATTGATATTTTTGACCCTTGGTCGTGGTTGCAGCAGTGCGCCAACAGGTATGGACGCAGTCGATACTAGCGATCCACATTTGGCAGTGGTTGAGCTGCAAGGTGTCATCAGTAATGACGATGTGGCCAATGCGTATGATGTCAATGAAGCCTTGAGAGATGCTTTTGCAAACAGTAACTCAAAAGCAGTAGCATTGGATATCAATTCACCTGGCGGTTCACCGGTACAGTCTGACGAGATTTGGCAGACCATGATGGACTTACGCCAAGAGTACCCAGACAAAAAGCTATATGCGGTGATTGGTGATATCGGTGCTTCAGGTGCTTATTATATTGCGTCTGCCGCCGATGAGATTTATGTCAATCCGTCAAGTTTGGTCGGCTCTATCGGTGTCATTATGCCAAGCTATAACGTCAAAGGTTTGATGGATAAAGTTGGTGTAGAAGATCGTACGATTACGGCTGGTGAGTATAAAGATATCTTAAGCTTATCTCGTCCGTTGACTGATTATGAAGAAAATCATGTCGAAAAAGTACTAGCAAACACGCATAAGCATTTCATCAACGCTGTCAAAGAAGGTCGCGGCGACCGTCTGAAAAATCCTGAGCAAAACAAACTGTTCTCAGGGTTATTCTGGACAGGTGAGCAGTCTATTGAGCTAGGTTTGGCAGACAAAACAGGTAGTATCACAAGTCTAAGTAAGCAACTAGACCTTGATACGATCATTAGCTATAGCCCAACCGATCCGTTCCAAATGTTTATGGACCGTTTTGCAGTGAAGTTAGGTGCAGGTATTGGCTCTAGCGTTAGTCTCGACGTATTGCCACAAGAAAGCAACACTGGGCAGATGCGTTAAGCGTTTTATGTTTTAGATATAATGTGTATGATTGTTAAGGCTGAGCATATAATTGTGCTCAGCCTTAATTGTATGCAATATCAAATAAAAAACCTTGGTCTGAGTGATAGCCTGATTGAACTAGCTATAACCATCAAACACAGTTGTCAAACTTGCCATATAAACATGGTTGGTTTTGAAGAAGTTATTTTTAATGCTGTTGGTTTTAATAAGGGTACAAGGTTCAATCATTAACAATAATATATAACATAAACGATCCCACGAGAGTCTGTCATGAGTGATGAAATAAATTTGCAGTCCTTTGCTAAACTACCTGTCTCTAAAATAACTAATAAACCTGTGCTGCATTTTGCTCATGCTAATGGAATGCCAAGCGCGGTATATGAGCCATTTTTTAAAGGTTTATCAGAATTTTTTACGATTGAGTATATTGCGATGTTGGGTGATACGCCCGATTATCCAGTGGATGATCATTGGCGTAGTCTGACGCAGCAAATCATCGATAGCGTAAACAGTGCCTGTAAAAAGCATGGCGTCGCACAGGTGGTAGGAGTAGGGCATTCGCTTGGGGCCATGTGTACGTTACAGGCCACGTATCGTCAGCCTGAATTGTTTGCACAAGCAGTGCTTATGGATCCGCCTTGGATTTATGGCAAAGTCAGCTTGTTATGGCATTTGGCAAAGACAGCTGACAGATTACCGCTCATGAATAACCGTCTGATGGACAAACTGTCACCAGCTGGCGTGTCCAAGCATCGCCGTGATGTGTGGGATAGCCGGGATGAAGCATATGAGAAAATGCGGCATAAAGGGTTTTTTAAGAATTTTGATGAGCGTAGCTTTCAAGGATATATCGATCACGGCTTGCATGAGCGCGCGGATGGCAAAGTGACATTGGCTATCCCTAAAGCCAGCGAAGTCGCTGTGTTCCGTACCAATCCATCTTGGTATTGGCTGGCACCGAATCGTGGCCCCAAAGTACCTGTGACTTTAATCATTGGTCAAGACAGTATTTTTTTGAAACGTCGCTTTCCGCAGCAGATAAAATCGCGCTTGGGTATTCCTTATGAGACTCACGAAGGAGGGCACATGTTCCCACTTGAGCATCCAGAGTCTGTCTCAAAGCTAGTGCTAGGATTGATCAAGCAGCAACTGTCAAAATAAACGCAACATATCATCAGTCATGCTTATAATAGATATGAGCTGCCAGAGTATTTTTAAGTGATACCTTTATGCCAAAGAACCTAACTGCGCCATCTAGTACGACTGCCTCAGCTAAGTCTCTGCCGCTATTTTCGCGCGTGGGTACATTCGTGCTAACAGTAGGAATGGTGCTTGCGTTTTTTGTCAGTCAGTTGGTAGGTGTTTATGTCGCTGGCAAGCTGGTATTACCTGCTGATGAAAGGACATCGATAGGGCGTATATTCTATTTTGGTAGTAATGATGGAACGGTCGTGAGCCTGTCTATACTTATCGGCTGTGTATTGCTAGTGGCAATTAGCGTGCTTATCATTCGTTTAAAAGGTGGCAGTCTGCGTCAATATTTAGCCTTAAAACCGTTCTCACTGTCGGTGGGTATAGGCATGCTTGGGCTACTACTGATATTTATGATTGCCAGTCAGACACTGACGTATGTACTCGATATGATGCCGTTGGTGTTTGTTGATCCGCTCTATCAGTCTGTCATTTCGATTTGGCTGTTGGTCTTTGCTATGGTGGTCGTCGCACCAATTTATGAAGAGGTTATCTTTCGTGGTATATTGTGGTCAGCCATCGCAGAACAGTTCACAGCACCTTCATATTCAGCGAATCATGGGGCGATTGTCGCCAGCATTGTGACAAGTTTTATATTTGCTGTGATCCATGTGCAGTATGGCATCTATGAGATTAGTACCATCGTAGTGTTGGCATTGATATTTTGCTATGCACGGATTAAGTCAGGCTCACTATTACTGCCAATCGTACTACACATTGTCAATAATGGTGCAGCGATGTGGCAGTATATTGTGCAAGCGGCATAGATAAAAAGCTGACCACAACGATGGCTAGCATGTAAATTATATCGAGCCAGTCAAATATTTAAATTTGGCTACGCGTTAGGATTATGCATCAGGATTTAATAGTAGCACTTCATCGGCAGCTCGCTTGATATCATCAATCGTCAGCTGAGGTTTGCCGCTCAATGCTTGGCGCCATTTACGCGCGCCCATCAGACCTTGGAAGAGTCCCAAATAATGCCGTGTCATCGTTGGCAGCGCTTCACCTTTCGCAAGTTGTTCTTCGAGATAGGGATAAAGCTGCTCTAAAATCTCCGAGCGCTTAGGTATTGTCTCAGAAGTTGCCTCGTTCCATAAGCTATTGGCCTCTGCTAATAGATACGGGTTATGATAAAACGCCCGACCAATCATCACGCCATCGATATGCTGTAGATGCGTTCGGATGTCTTCAATTGTATCGATACCGCCATTGATTTCGATATCTAGCTCAGGAAAATCCTGCTTTAGACGGTACACATCATCGTAACGCAGCGGTGGTATCTCGCGGTTTTGCTTAGGGCTGAGCCCCTGCAACCATGCCGTACGCGCATGTACGATAAAGCGGGTACAACCTGCCGCTGCCACTGTCTGCACAAAGTCCACCATAAACTCATAACTATCAAAATCATCGATGCCAATACGATGTTTGACCGTCACAGGAATATCGACTGCGGCTTGCATATGCTTGACCAAATCAGCAACGGTCTGAGGTTCTGCCATCAAACAGGCACCTATCTTATTGTGCTGTACGCGATCTGAGGGGCAGCCAACATTGATATTGACCTCGTCATAGCCATATTGCTGAGCAAACTCTGCGCATTGCGTCATTTCACCGATGTCTGCACCGCCGAGCTGCAATACAAGAGGGTGCTCAAGCGTATCAAAGCGCAAATGCCGTGCTCTATTGCCATGTATCAATGCACCAGTACTGATCATCTCGGTATACAGATAGGTATGCGGATTAAACAGTCGTGCAAAATAACGATAATCTGTCGTAGTCCAGTCGATCATTGGCGCAACTGAGAGGCGTTTGTTGGTCATATCAACCATGGTCATCAAGCCTTAATATTTGTGTCTTAGATAAATGGAGAAGGTGCAATGGATGAGACAACCCATTGCACCTTATTTTCAAGATTTTATAGAGCTTCAAGTGTTATGCGAAGCGGCGATTGACTGTTTACTTATACAATAACGTGGTCAATCTTTTTCAATTCGGGCAAATTATAAAAATAAAGCCCCATGATAATACCGATAAAGCCAATAAAGGCAATGTACAGTGCTGGTGAAAAGCTGACTAGAGTCGTGGCGTATCCAAGACCAAAAGGTATCAGTACACCCACGATACCCTGTGTGACATTGTTGCAAAAAGCAACGCCAGTCAGACGTACATTGGTCGGAAACAGCTCTACAAGGATAGCAGGGACCATACCAATCACACCAGCACAGAAGCCCAAAATCGCATACATGATCAGTATATAATCACCGCCCGCCTGCAAATGGTAAAAGAACGCCAGCATTTGGGCAATCAGTAAAATTGAACCGATTACCAATACTTTACCAAAATTCTCATGATTAGAAATCATCCCATAGAATATACAGCCAAAAATGATAAATATGATGCCCAGGCTATGGGAGAACCCGAACAAATCACTGTCCAACGAAAAATTTATCTCTATCAAGTCTGGTAAGAGCAAAACGATAACAGTAGAAATGCTAGAGATTACTAACGTCAGCACCATACCGATAAAAATAGAATGTTTGCAGTGTTTAAAAAGTAACGTAAGCGGCTTGCCTACATTTTTACCTGTCTTCGGCTTTACGAGTGCCAAGAAGAAAGGCGTCTCTCCAACCATTCGCCACACCAATAACGGCAAAGCACTTAGTACAGCGGCAACTAAAAACGGCAAGCGCCATCCATATTCAGTTAATTCAGCGGTAGTCATAAAGCTAGAAAGCCACATAAAAAATGCATTTGAGAATAACACACCCACAAAGAAGCTGGCAGTCACGTAGCTACAGGCTACTGACAAATACTGTCTGGGCACATGCTCTGCCACAAATACCCAAGATAAGGGAACATAAAGTCCGTATGCCATACCCTGTACGATTCTTAACAAAATGAATAAAGCAGGCGCAAAGATGCCCCATTGTGCATAAGTAGGCAAAAATGCCATTGCTAGGAGACTACATGCGGTGACTATGATACTTAGCAATAAAACGGGCTTTCTACCTTTTATATCACCATAACGACCGATGAGAACACCTCCGATTGGACGTGCTAAATAACCGATAACAAAAAGCCCCATTCCTTGCAGTTTAGCAACTCTAGGGTCAGCATTAGCAGGAAAAATCGCCGCTGAAACAATATCTGAGATATACAAGTAAATCAAAAAATCAAAAAATATCACAGCGCTGATGAAGCTAATGAACATCACTATGTTTTTGTCTTTAGTAGACATTAGGGCGTATTGAGAACGAGACGGCATAATAGATCACATATCCACAGAGTAAAGTGGTCATTAAGACGATCATCGTTTGGATAACCGGCCATGGTAAAAACGGCAAATCAAGATATATAAAAGATGACTTGCCGAAACAATAAGTTGGGTGTTTAAAATAAAAGTGTTTGAATGGTATTTTGTTTACTTAATACAACTGAATCGCAAAACTAAATGTTCTAGAACTGTCGAAATTAATAAGTTATGTATCTACAATAGCCAGTCAATGGGTAACCAAGACATAATGGTTAGCCAAACATGGTCACCCATGTCCACTCGTGGCTCGGAGTCATAGACTACTTTTTCGCCTTTTTCCATGGTGTGCCATTGCAGGTTGCCATTTTCTAGTAGCTTAACCTCATACGCTTGATTTAATAGATCGTCGCTCAAAGCGCCATGTAGCTGCCTTGCGAGTTCATCATCATTAATGATTACGCCCATTTCGGTATTGATATTGGCAGAGCGTGGGTCAACGTTGTATGAACCGATAAAGACTTGATAGTCATCTACAGCAAACGTTTTTGCGTGCAAACTGGTCGATGATTGGCTACGTGCTCGCCACAGTTTGTTATCACGTTTTTCTTCAGCAGCGGTTGATTTAAGCTCATATATTTTGACGCCTGAACGAAGCAGACGAGGTCGCCACTGGCTATAACCAGAATGAACGGCAGTCACATCGGTCGCATCAAATGAGTTGGTTAATATTTTGATATCGACACCAGCTTCAGCCAACTTAACCAATGTATCAACGCCATCTTTGGTCGGTACAAAATAAGAAGAGATAATCGTCAATTTCTTAGTTGGGCTACCAAGCAAGTTACGCAACTGATGAACCAAGTTAGTATCGGCAGGAACCGTTTTGCTTAGTTTGCCAACATCATCACTTAAGAACTGCATGTCGGTCCAACGGAAAGGCACACGCTTATTAATCAAGTCACTATCGATCGTAGAGTCTTTGATCGCAGCTTTATAAACCGTCAAGCTGCTGCCTTCGTTGTTTTCTTCATCCAGACCGAGCTTATCTAAGGCCTTTAAAAAATCAGGCGTAACGTCATCATCAAATTTCGCTAAGGTCTCGATATCAAATGATAAAGGCGATGACCAATAGTCATAAAAACTGTTATCAATATCTGCGACGACTTTACCGATGAGTAAGACATCCAAATCTGCAAATTGGCTGCTTTGATCATTACTAAGGTATTCGTTGCCGATATTACGCCCACCGATGATAGTAATCTGCTTATCAAAGGTCATGCTTTTATTATGCATACGGCGATTGATACGTGGCAAACCAGTCACATAGTTCAGTGTTGGAAACTTACGATGCATCAAAGGATTGATGATGCGCACCGCAATGTTAGGATGGCTAGCAAAGCGTAATAAATGCTGGTCGAACTTGGCACTATTATTAAAATCATCTAACAATAAGCGCACGATCACGCCGCGCTCAGCCGCGTCCCATAAATCTTTTAACAGAAGCTGCCCAGCCTGATCGTTATGCCAAATATAATACTGCGCATCAATATTGCGCGTGGCCATATCTGTCAAGATGCTGCGTGCCGCAAAAGCATTTGCTCCGGTCACGATTGGGTGATAGCCAGACAAATCAGGATGAATATCGTTCTGCGCACTAATAGCAGATACCAAATCAGTGCTGCTGGTCTTAATCGTCTCACCTTGCGTCGTTTGTTCGTCTGAATATAGAGCTTCTACGCGTGCTGATAGTGCTTGGCTTTCTGGTAAATGTGGCTGCTTGGGCAAACTCTGGCAAGCACTAAGACCTAAAGTCAGTCCTAGGGTTAGACTCAACGATAAGCTGCTTGGTTCTATACTGAACATCGACATAACAAATTTACCTTAATGAGCCTAAATGTACTGATAAATAATGATTCAGAGTGCTTAAGTCACTCTTTTTAGATGAATTACCAAACTGTTGTTGTATTATGCGTGGCAAAATCTAAATCGTCGCTAAGCTTAGCAGCTGTTGTGATATCTGCCTATTATAAATACGTTATTTTTGTTAGATTTAGCGCACGAAATCATTGTTTTTTAAGTAGTGTTTAACTATATATGTGGCAGATTTTAAGCATTGAAATTGATACGTCTTTGGTATTCGAAAATAATATTTAGTGGCCATTTGAAACCAGCTGTGCGGAATAAGTCGACATGATATGATAACGCTGATGAATTCGATCGATAATCAGAAGAATAAGCAGTCATTTTATTTCAATTAAAAGACCAACCAATAACATATTAACCAAAGTAACGGAACGTTTATGAGTCAGTCGCAAAACCATGATGAGAGCAGTTTGAACAAGTTAGATCCAAACTGGCGCAACGATGCCTTAGATTTAGGGCTTGATTATGGCATGCAGACCATCGCAGTGCGGGCAGGTCAACATCGTACAGACGAAGGCGAGCATTCAGAGCCTATTTTTACCACTAGCTCTTACGTTTATCGTTCAGCCGCTGATGCCGCTGCTCATTTTGATGGTACAAAAACAGGCAATGTCTACTCTCGTCATACCAATCCAAGCGTACGTACTTTTGAGCGTCGTTTAGCCGCATTAGAAAACGGTGAACGCGCGGTTGCGACGGCCTCTGGTATGGGCGCTATCTTGACCATGTGCTTGGCATACCTAAAAGCGGGTGACCATCTGCTAGCGGCCAACCAGTTATTTGGCTCATCTATCGGTCTGTTTAACAACTATATGGCCAAGTTTGGCGTTGAAGTCAGCTACGTGGATTGCTTCGACAATGAGGCATGGGCCAATGCGGTTCAATCAAATACCAAGGTGATCTATTGCGAAAGCCCAAGTAATCCATTGGCGCAGATTTGCGATATCGGTTATTTAAGTCAGCTATGTAAAGCCAATGACATATTACTTGTCGTTGATAACTGCTTTGCAACGCCAGCATTGCAGCGCCCGTTAGATTTGGGTGCGGATGTGGTGATTCACTCTGCGACCAAATATTTGGATGGTCAGGGTCGTGTATTAGGCGGTGCGTTGGTCGGTAGTGATAAACTGATGCAAGAAGCGTTTACCGTAGTGCGCTCAGGCGGTATCAGCATGAGTCCGTTCAATGCTTGGGTATTTACCAAAGGGCTTGAGACGCTCAAATTACGCATGCAAGCGCATTGCCAAAATGCCAATCAAGTGGCAGAATTTTTGGTCAATCATCCTAATGTTAGTACCGTACATTTCTCAGGCTTAACTGATCATCCTGCACACGAGCTTGCCACACGTCAGCATCATATGAAAGATGGCTACGGTGCTATCATGGGCTTCGAAGTCAAGGCATCTGATAGCCGCGATACCAAAGAAGCGGCGTGGCATGTGATTGATTCAACCCAAATGGTCTCTATCACCAATAACTTGGGCGATGCCAAAACCACGATTACTCATCCTGCAACCACCACGCATTTCCGTCTAACTGCTGAGGCTCGTGCCGAAGCTGGCGTTAAAGACGGTCTGATTCGTCTATCGGTAGGTCTGGAAGATGTGGAAGATATTATCAAAGACTTGGCACGTGGTTTAGACAGTTTGTAAAGATAACGGTATAATCTGCACTAACGCATTGCATTAACTTTACGTTATTAATTACTATACGCGCTAGCATAAAATACAAACCATAAATAACAAAAGAGGCAACTATGAACATTCAAGCATTGATGCAACAAGCACAAACGATGCAAAAGAAAGTAGAAGCAAACGTTGAAAACGCTAAAAAAGAGCTTGCTAACAAAGAAGTACAAGCAGAAGCAGGCAGTGGCCTAGTTAAAGTAACGATGACTGGTCGTCATGTGGTTAAGCGTTTGACTATTGATCCAAGTCTGCTAGAAGATGAGCCAGATATGATTGAAGATCTTATCGCTGCTGCTATCAATGATGCGGTTCGTCAAGCAGATGCACTCTACGAAGAAACGATGGCTGGCGCGACTTCAGGCATGGGTCTACCACCAGGTATGCAAGGCATGTTTTAAGCATTAAATACTTCATACTGAAGACAAAAATGGGGTTGTTATCGACACGATACGACCCCATTTTTATAGCTACGATTTATAAATTCAGTTAGATAAAGTCAACTAAAGGAAGCTACTTTGCTTACAGCCAAATTTGATCAGCTGGTCAAACAGCTGCGTATATTGCCAGGCGTCGGTCAAAAAAGTGCCCAACGAATGGCGTTACATCTACTCAGTAAAAAACGCCCACAAGGCATGGCACTCGCCCAAGCACTAGATGAAGCCATGCGTGATATTGTTGAATGTCAGCGTTGCCATAGTTTTAGTGATGAGTCTGTATGTCCGCTTTGCCAAGATGTTAGACGTGATGACAGTCTGCTATGCGTGGTCGAGACAGCAGCAGATGTGATGGCTATTGAGCAGACAGCTGGTTACCGTGGTCGTTATTTTGTGTTGGGCGGGCATCTATCGCCTATTGATGGTGTCAGCGCTGATGATTTAAATATTGATCAGCTAGTATGGCGAGTGAAGCAAGAACCTGTCGAAGAGCTAATACTTGCAACAGGTACGACTGTCGAAGGGCAGACTACTGCGCACTTTATCAGTGAGGCTGTCAGTCGTCATGTCAACAAAGTGACGCGTTTAGCACAAGGCGTCCCGATGGGCGGCGAGCTTGAATATTTAGATAGTATGACGCTTGGTCAAGCCATGCAAAATCGTTCTTTTTTATAATGTTTTGATTGCTTCAAAGTCTTACCCAATTCATTTCTTGGAATTGCTATAATCACTTTATTATTGTTTATCTTTTAATTTTATTAAGGCGCGGTTTAGCGTTTTACTTTCTCCTATTAATGCAGGTATCTGCCCGTGTCCAATAACGTTTCAAACGCCTTAGCTCAATCAAATGCTTCTGATATCAATGATGGCTCATTGCAAGAAGCCGCTAATACTGAGCCAATGTCAGCAGCCACTTCATCTGAGTCAGTGTCTAATACTCCAGATGCTGAGGTGCTAGATATTGATGCACTATTGGATATTGCTGATGATGTTGCTATTACATGGGTACGTAAGCAAAGCGGTTTGGATGAGGTTATTGATGCCTTAGCGACTTGCGGACGCGTGGCCTTAGATACTGAGTTTATCAAGCGTGACACTTATTATCCGCGCTTGGCACTGGTGCAGTTGAATACTGGCGATCATGTTTATCTACTGGATGCACCCCAGTTACAACTGGCTGATCTTTGGGAAGCGCTACGCAAAGTAGATGTGGCTATCTGGCATGCCTGCGGCGAAGATTTGGGCATTTTTTATTTATTGTCTGGTTGCCCACCGTTGACCAATATTTTTGATACGCAAATAGCGTTGTCTTATCTAACAGGTCAATTGCAAATGGGGTATCAGCAGGCACTGGCTGATCAGCTAGATATGCATATCGATAAAGAACACAGTCAGTCTGATTGGCTCCAGCGCCCGTTGACAGATGAACAAGAGCAGTATGCCATCGATGATGTGCGTTATTTGCCAGCACTGTATCTCAGTATCGAGCATGCGCTTAAGGCTCAAGATTTATACGATTATGTTTGGGCTGACTGTCAGCTTTATGCCAGTGATTTGTATGACACGCAGCACGTCGAAGATGAAGCGATGTATCTAACGATGGCAGATTATCGCTATAATTCGCAGCAAATGGCGATACTCAAAGGGGTGGCTACATGGCGAGAAGAGCTGGCACGTGCGACCAATCAACCGCGTACCTTTGTCATAAAAAAACAAGCAGTGCGTGAGATAGTCACTGAAAAGCCAAACAGTATGCGCGAGCTGGCACATAAAACGACCATGCACCGTAGTATGCTGCGACTATATGGCGAAGAACTGCTGAAAGTAATCAGAGATGCCAAGAGTCTACCGCCTACAGAGCATCCAGACTGTCTAGTGCCACCATATCGCTCAAAAAATAAAGTACTCTCAAAAGCAGTGCAGCAAGCGATTGATGAGCATGCGCGCGAGATCGGTATACCTGCCAGTGTATTGATGCGTAAAAAATGGCTAGGACAATTATATGAAGTGGTTGCTCTTGATAAAGATGTCAGCGAACTGCCGCAAGGGCTAAAAGGTTGGCGTAACGATTGGGTTGTTAAAACCTTAATTCCAGTCATCAAAAAGCATAAAACGGAACTGCAGCAGGGCATGGGTATTCGCGTTCAATAAGGAATCGTTCGATAATGCGCCGTTTAATAAGGAAGCGTTCGATAAGACTGAAAACTGACACTCAAGTATTCATACAGCTCTTAGCGTTTAAATCGTCCATGCTCTAAAAAGTATCGAGTCTGCTCGGCGACCTCTGGATTCACTAGCATGCCGGTGTGCGAGACTGGCATGACGATATGATCAGCTGCAGCCTCTATTTTCGTTTCTTCTATATATACTGTCCCGTCATGTGCAAGCTGCTCGTTAAGAGGTGGCTTGTCAGATTTGCGCAGTTTGTGATTGTGATATTGCAAAAATAACTGACCTAGACCATAAGGTCGGTTGCCAGCGATGACGCCTAGCGTCACATGTTTGGGTAATGGTGCGACTGTGCCGTCGAGTGCGTCGACATATGAGCGACCTACGACAGCAGGAGTCAATCGCCAAATATAATCTGCACAAACACTGCCTATATGGGGTGTTCCTAGCGTCACGCAACGTCCAATTTTCCATTTTGGATACTGAGCAACAAAATCACGAATGATTAAACCACCCAAGCTATGCCCAACCAAGTCTATAGGTTGATCTGGGTGATGATTTGTTTCTAGCCAGCTATTTAGGCGGGCGCTATTGGTTTTGATACCATCACGCATACTACGGTAGCCATACTGATGGGTATCAAATCCTGCTGCTTGCAGGCGCTTGGCTAATGGTCGCATAATCCATGGGGTTTGATGCAACCCATGGATTAGAATGACGCGAGTTTTTTGTTTAGGCGCTTTATGTTGCATAGTATTGTCCAAATGATTGCTTCAGAAATTCAAGATAAATAGCTTATTATAAATATAAGCTTTTATTGCATTGAGTTCTTATCGTTTATTTATAATATTACCTGCTAACGTAATAGATAAAAAGTCAGACAAATAAAAACCTCCAAGTCAGTAGCTGACTTGGAGGTTTTTTGACAATAAACGAGCTATTAACAAAAATGATAATTACATATAGTTTTCGATACTTGGGCAAGAGCACATTAAGTTCTTATCACCATAAGCATCATCGACACGCGCGACACTTGGCCAGAACTTGTTTGCACGGATGTATGGCAGTGGGAATGCAGCAGTCTCACGGCTGTATGGATGCGTCCACTCTTCGCTAGTAATCATAGCAGCCGTATGCGGTGCATTGACTAATGGGTTGTCTTCTAGCGTCCAGTTATCTTCACCAGCTTTTGCTTTCATGGCTTCAGCTTTGATAGATTTTAGCGCACTGATAAAGCGATCCAACTCTTCTTTTGACTCAGACTCTGTTGGCTCAATCATAAGCGTACCAGCGACTGGGAAGCTCATCGTTGGTGAATGGAAACCATAATCCATCAAGCGCTTAGCGATATCGCTTTCTGTGATGCCAGTCTCTTCTTTTAACGGACGAATATCGATGATACATTCGTGAGCCACGCGGCCGTTTTTGCCAGCATACAAGACAGGGTAGTGACCTTTTAGCTCAGCTGCTACGTAATTGGCGTTCAGTAATGCCAGCTCCGTTGCTTTTAATAGACCATCACGACCCATCATAGCAATATACATCCATGAGATCGGTAAGATGCTCGCTGAACCATAAGGTGCTGCTGATACTGCTGAGCAGTCTTTTTGTGCATTGTGTACAGGGCTCAAGGTATGGTTGGCCATAAACGTTGCCAAATGCGCCTTCATGCCGATAGGGCCCATGCCTGGACCGCCGCCGCCATGCGGGATACAGAAGGTTTTGTGCAGGTTCATATGTAGTACATCAGCACCAACGTCTGCAGGCTGCATCATGCCTACCTGAGCATTCATGTTCGCGCCATCCATATAGACCTGACCGCCATGTTTGTGAGTCAAATCACAGATATGACGGATGCCTTCTTCAAACACACCATGCGTCGATGGATAAGTGATCATTAGCGCACCTAGGCGATCGCTATATTCTTCACATTTGGCAGTTAGATCATCGATATCAACGTTGCCGTTTTCATCAGTTTTGACCACGACTACTTGCATACCCATCATCATGGCAGTAGCAGGGTTGGTACCGTGCGCTGACATAGGAATCAAGCAAACATCGCGATTGGTTTCGCCCAATGACTCATGATAACGGCGAATCGCTAACAGACCAGCATATTCACCAGAGGCGCCAGAGTTTGGCTGCATAGAGACATCATCAAAACCAGTAATGGCTTTTAATTGATCTTGCAGACTATCGATCATTGCGATATAGCCAGTGACTTGGTCACGCGGTGCAAAAGGATGCACGTTGGCAAACTCAGGCCAAGTAATCGGTAGCATCTCACTGGTGGCGTTTAGCTTCATGGTACAGCTACCCAGTGAAATCATGCTGCGGTTCATCGCTAGATCTTTGTCTTCAAGCGACTTTAGATAGCGCAGCATTTCATGCTCGGTGTGATGCGAGTTGAATACTGGATGAGTCAAGATGTCATCCGTACGCAGGTGTGCGCTATCAAGTGAGACGCGAGCGGTTTCAGGTAGATCGTGTGACTTATTGACGAATAGCTGAGTCAATGTGTTGAAATCTTGCTGATCGCTGGTTTCACTAAAGGCAACGCTCAATTTGGTGTCGCTTAGACGCCATAAGTTGTAGCCAACGTTGTCTGCATTTTTAAAGATTTGAGTAGCCAATTTCTCTGAACCACAATCAACCACGACTGTATCGAAGAATTGATCATGTACCACACTCAAGCTGCTGTCGTTAGATTCTGTGATAGCGTCAGCAAACGCAGTGGCAAATGCATGAATACGAGTAGCAATACGCTTCACGCCGCCTGGACCATGATATACCGCGTACATACCAGCGAGGTTGGCTAGTAATACTTGCGACGTACAGATATTTGAGTTGGCTTTTTCACGGCGGATATGCTGCTCACGTGTTTGTAGAGCCATACGTAACGCAGTATTGCCTTGTGCGTCTTTTGATACGCCAATGATACGACCAGGCGCTGAACGCTTGGCTTTATCAGAGAACGCAAAATAAGCGGCATGTGGACCACCAAAGCCCATTGGAATACCAAAACGCTGAGTACTACCTAGCGCTACGTCGGCACCCATATCGGCTGGTGATTTTAATAACACCAAGCTCATGATGTCACTGACGACACTGACGTAAGTTTTGTTTTCTTTTACTGCACTGATGACGTCTGTTAAGTCTTTAACGTCACCTTCAGCACCAACGTACTGGAATAGCGCACCAAAATAGTCGCCAGATTTAGCCATTTCAAAATCACCAACGATGACCTCCCAACCAAAGTACTTGGCACGAGTATTGATAACATCTAGCGTCTGCGGATAGACACGCTCATCAACGAAATACTGTACGGATTTGCTTTTGCTCACACGCTTTGACATCGCCATGGCTTCTGCCGCTGCCGTGGCTTCGTCAAGTAGTGACGCACCCGCTAGCTCAAGACCAGTCAGGTCGATACAGACTTGTTGGAAGTTAAGCAAGGCTTCTAGACGACCTTGCGCGATTTCAGCTTGATAAGGCGTATAAGCAGTATACCAACCTGGATTTTCAAGGACGTTGCGCTGAATGACAGCAGGCATACGCACAGGCGAGTAGCCTTGACCGATATAGCTTTTATTAACAGTGATGTCGTCTGCCATCGTACGCAGTTTGGCAAGTGCTGCATGCTCACTCATTGCCAATGGCAAATCCAATTCTTTGTGCAAACGTACTGGCTCAGGTACCGTGTCATTGATAAAGCTTTGCATGTCTTTATAACCAACAGCACTGAGTAGGTCAGCTTGCTTGGTCTCGTTCGAGCCTAAATGGCGATAGACAAATTCAGCTTCGTTGAATAAGCCTTGAAAGGTACCAAACGATGGGTTTTGAGAGATAGTCATGACAATCCTTGGTTAGGGGAGTAATAAAGAAAATAGCTATAGCCAATCCTCTATGAATTAGATACGGTGTCAGTCTCGTTTAGTCTACTATTTGTAGTACTTGCACTCAGCTTCCTTGTATCTAAATCATATTGAACCGACTATAAAATAATAGAGTGCGTTATACGTAATGTACAAACTGTGTTTGATCAAAGCGGAACTGGCTGTTGTAAACACCGTTATCAGCGCGTTCGCCAGCACCAATCATCATAATGATATGCTGATCGTCGCTTAGGCCTAGTAATCGCTTCATAGCAGGCTCATCGAAGCCGCCCATAGCACAGCTATCAAACCCATGAGCGCGTAATGCTAGCATGAGGTTTTCGGCGGCAAGTGCGGTGTTATTGGTTGCCCAGTTTTTGGTATCTTCAAACGTATAATAAGGCGACTTGATTGGGCCTTTTACACGTCTGACCACTTGTGTAGCGCCCCATTTCGCAGCCGAAACCACGTTGGCTGGGCCGCGCAAGAAGTCCATCGTGACGACTTTGTTGTAGTAGTCTTTCACTTTCTTTGGCACTGGCTGATCAGGGTATTCGCGCAATACTTGCTTAGCGTGATCGTGCCAAACATCAGTACGAGCAACGATGGCAATCAAACGGGCTGATGTTTTTGCGGCGTTTTGATTCATGCAGTTTTTGACGGCGCGCTTGCGATTGTCAGCATCATCGATAACATAAAATTCCCACGGCTGTAGGTTGCTAGAGTTTGGTGCTAGCATGGCCAAACGCAGACAGTCTGCCAATACATCGTCAGGGATAGGTGTGTCAGTAAAACGGCGCACGGAACGGCGTGACTCTACGATATCGCGAAATGCTTGTAGCTGCGGCGTATGGTTTGGCGTGGCAATGGGGTCTTTATTATCGGTGTTGGCATTCATATTAGGATCCATGCTGAGAATTGGGTTATCAGTTTGCGTCGTTATTGATAGCACGTATTCATTGGGATTCGAATAGGTGATCAATACGAGTCAATGAGATAACGCTTGGTAGCAATAACATCGGACGATAATGATTGTTGGAGATCTACATATAAAGCTACTTTCAAATAATAAGCATGGTCAATGAGCGAACACTTTTCATGAGAAAGGTTTTTAAATCGTTTAAATAGAGAGTATAGATACCAGCTGCTGCCAGTATCTATAATGTTCAGTCGGGGCTAATGCTTTGTATAAGCTAACGTCTTACAAATGCTAATGTCTTGTGAGAGCATGCTTAGCTTACGTGCTTAGCTTATAAGTCGCTTTCGTACTCGTCAGCAGTCATTAGTGCTTCGTAGTCAGCGATGTTGTCAGGCTTCATTCTGAAGAACCAACCTTCGCCGTATGGGTCAGAGTTGATGATTTCAGGATCATCTTCTAGTGCTTCGTTGATAGCGATGACTTCACCTGAAATAGGTGCATAAACGTCAGAAGCCGCTTTTACTGATTCAACAACTGAGATTTCGTCATCAACAGCGATGATATCGCCCACATCTGGTAGCTCAACGAATACCACATCACCCAATAGATCTTGAGCATGGTCAGTGATACCAACAGTGATCGTACCGTCGTCTTCTAAGCGTAGCCATTCGTGACTAGCAATATATTTTAGCTCTGCTGGGATGTTGCTCATGGTCTCTCTCCTAAGTGATAGAGGTTAATTAACAAAAATAATGGAGGCTAGGCGTGTCGTCATTTTTATAATCGTGTGTAAAATGACAACGCGCTCTAATGATAGAATTTATAAGACCTAAGAGTCAAACTGTTGCTTGCCGTTACGGACAAAAGGTAGCTTTAATACGCGTACATCGACGAACTTACCTTTACCGCGTAGATCGACTTGTACACTGTCATCTTCTGATAAGCTGGCAGGCACACGGGCAATCGCGATTGAATTTTTTAGGCTAGGGGAGAATGTACCACTGGTGATAATGCCAGTTTGCTCATTGTCAGTGCCTTGATTGATAGTCACCGTCATGCCTTCACGCAATACGCCACGCGTAGTCAATAGTAGACCCACTTGCTTCATAGCGGTGTTGTCTTCTTTTGACTGCTTACGTTTGCTGACCAACGCTTCGCGGCCAACAAAGGCGCGGTCGTCTTTTAGCGCTAGCGTCCAGCCCATGTTGCACTCGTAAGGACTGATAGTTTCGTCCATGTCATGGCCATAAAGGTTCATGCCTGCTTCCATACGCAAGGTATCACGTGCGCCAAGACCCGCAGGTTTGATGCCATTTGCTTTTAGTTGTTCAAAAAAAGCAGGGGCATCATCGGCATGCATAATGACTTCGACGCCATCTTCACCAGTATAGCCAGTACGAGCCACAAACCAATCAGTGCCTTCGATATCGGTCAAGTTAGCACCAACGAAAGGTTTTAGTCCTGCTAAGGTATCTGCCCAATTTGGTTTGGCTTGAGCCAGTTTTGCAATAGCATTTGGACCTTGCACGGCGAGCATAGCAAGCTCAGGACGCTCGGTAATCGTAATATCAAAGCCTTCAGCGACTTTATTAAACTGTGCTAAGTCTTTGTCACGAGTGGCTGCGTTAGAGACGATGCGGTACTCAGTTTCTTCTGCATTCATCAGGTAGACGATCAAATCATCGATGACGCCGCCTTGCTCATTGAGCATGCCAGAGTACAACGCTTTACCAGCGGTAGTGAGTTTGTTGACATCGTTTGCGAGCAGCTTTTGCAGCCATGCTTTGGTATCAGCGCCTTTGATATCAGTCACAACCATATGTGAGACATCAAACATACCTGCATCTGTACGTACCGCTTCGTGCTCTTCGATTTGTGAACCGTAATGAATGGGTAATTCCCAACCAGAAAAATCGACCAGTTTGCCCTCACTATCAATATGAGACTGGTAAAAAGGGGTACGCTGAGGAGCTTGGTTGCTGCTAGAGTCTTGAGAATGGGTATCAGTCATAACAAATCCTTATGTGTACATCAGTCGTACTCGGCAGAGTAGGGAGTGATGCGCAACGTAAAAGTAGCGAGAAGCAATATTGCAAGGTGCAAATATCACATCAAAGGGTGACACAGAAAGCAAAGATGAAGACGTAAGCCAAACAGACGCTATACGTCAGTTTAAGCTAAAGCCCTATCTGTCCTGTGACCTGAGATTTTCAACACGAATCATCATTTTTGGGCAGTTGTATGAGCCCTATCGTCGATGATAGCGTATTTTCTCCCCTTCGGTGGGTAAGACGTCGTCCGTGCTTACCACTCTCCAGATTTGTTATGCCTTATGTTTGATAAAAAGTAGTGCGCTATTAGCGTCATATTACTAAACACTATCAAACAACAGTGACATGCGTTTTTCAGTCCTTTTACCTGAGCGATTGGCAGGGTGGATGCGCCTTCGGTGGTTATCTAGCAATTGCAATAGTTGTATAACCAATAGGGTTCAATACAAAAACGATGCTAATAAACTCTCTCCTGAAAAACGCTTTTATTATGAAAGGTTCAAAGCGCTTTTACAAGTCATCAAAGCCATTAAAATAAATAAATTTGGCAAAAATGATGTTTTGATAGGGTAGTCTGTTAAATAGGTTATGTTTTACAACGATATTTTTATCGCTCATATCAGCGTTTTATCTGTGTGTTTTGACAAAAATTACGTTAGCAAAACGCAAAGCGACTACTGGTATTTGCCTGAAATATGCTAACCTACGCCCATAGTTTCTGATAGGTGGTTTTTATGCATTGCGATATTTATAAATTTCCCAAACATGACGACATGTATATCTACATTGCGCGTCCTGATTATCCTGATGATACTGATGAAATCAAAGACTGGCTTGGTGTATTACCAAAAGATTTCCGTGCAGGTTTAGGCCGTAGTAAGTTCGTCATGCATTTGGACTTATCAACTAAAGATAAGCTCGCTCGCGCCGACAAAGAAGAGGTACTGGCAAAACTGCAGTCTCAAGGCTACTTTGTGCAGTTGCCGCCGCAAGACGTGATGCGTCGCCAAGCAGAACTGCGTGCTCGTGAATCGCAGGACAGCATCTATAATTAATGGATTTGTCAGCAAGTAAGTGTGGTAGGACATATCAGTACGCTACCTTGAAAATAGCGTCGATAAAAACCTACGACACATTTGCTCACATGCATTTGAGTAGAAAGTCGTGATAAACTGACACCCTACGCAATGCATATATAAGCCTACATAATGCACAAGTTCATTATGTAGTTGGCCTCATTCTGGTTCTACAGAACGCACATATACCGCTAGACACAGATTGTGTCACCGGCGATAAACGCAGGTAAATAAACACGCATGGACTGGTTAAAAAATATCTTACATAGCTTACCGCTAGAGTCTATCAGTGACATTCTCGGTGAGATTGCTATTTGGTGGGGCCAAATGGTAAAGGATGTCCCGCCCGCTGATTTGCCGATGTATGCTTATCTGGGCGGTGCTGTTTTGGTACTAGTACTATGGATACTCGTTGCTCGTGTACTGCCAAAACCATTGGGCGGTATGAGCTGGATGGTTCTGTTTGCAGTATTATTAGCACCAGGCACAGCGCTTGGTGATCCGAGCGAGCTTGCACCAGCCAGTATTAGCGTCGTCTATGCTGTGATGATGAAAGATTACGCAGGCGCGGTTGCCAATATGTTGCCGATATTGGTGATACTGGTCGCAGGGCTGTTTGTTGGTTTTGTATGGCAGCTGATACGCAGCGCATTTGCTTCAAGTTTGGACAAAGCCCGTAGCCGCAGCGCAGAAGATACACAGGCCACATTGCAAATGACCACAGGTAGTTATTTGCCAGAAGGCGCTACCGTAACCGAACAGCCTGATACTAATGTAAACTTAAAAAAAGACAGTACATTGGCTAAAAAAACAGATAGCGATACGTCTGATAAGTGATAAAAATAGGCTAAGCGTTGAGACAACATTATTGTCTTAAAAGTTATTTGATACCCGAATAAAAAGACACCATTGCGTGTCTTTTTTTATGCCCGACTGTTTATTAGGCAAATAAATAATTGATCATTATGCATTGTACATAACAATTGTTAATAAATGCGAACGCATGAGTATTTTGGCAATGCATCAGGCTGTGCTAATCTAATTTATTCTTTACTAATTTATCCTTTATTAGTCATTTATGTTTTAGAGCTATCCATTTATAACAACTTATCTATAACAACAATCGAGATCTGATTATGACCACAGCTGACAATACTAAGAAAAACTTTACTGGTACCAGTAGTTATATTGCTACCGATGATTTGCAACTGGCCGTAAATGCCGCTATGACCTTACAAAAGCCATTGCTGATCAAAGGTGAGCCTGGCACAGGTAAGACGTTGCTTGCCGAAGAAGTCGCTGAAAGTTTGGGCATGCCATTGATTACTTGGCACGTCAAATCGACGACTAAGGCTGAGCAAGGACTGTACGAATACGATGCAGTATCACGCCTGCGGGATTCACAGTTGGGTGATGATAAGGTCTATGACATTGCCAACTATATCAAGCCGGGCAAGCTGTGGGACGCTTTTACCAGTACAGAGCGTAGCGTACTGCTGATTGATGAGATTGATAAAGCCGATATCGAGTTCCCAAATGACTTGCTACATGAGCTTGATAAAATGTCTTTTTATGTTTATGAGACGGGCGAGACCATCACGGCAGCGCAGCGTCCAGTGGTTATTATTACTTCAAACAATGAAAAAGAGCTGCCAGATGCGTTTTTACGTCGTTGCTTCTTCCACTATATTGATTTCCCAGAAGAAGAAACCATGCGCCAAATCATCGAAGTGCATTTTCCAGACATTCAGGAAAAACTGGTCAATGATGCATTGGATATTTTCTATAAGCTGCGTGGTATTCAAGGTCTTAAAAAGCCGCCCTCAACGTCTGAGTTGGTCGATTGGTTAACCTTGTTACTTGCTGATGATATGGCTCAGGACGAGCTAGAAGAAAATCTGCGCGGCGAAAAGTCTATTCCACCTCTATATGGCGCATTGCTCAAAAACGAGGCAGATGTGAGCTTATTACAGCGTTTTGCCAATATGATGCGTCGCTAATGTTTGCCGCTTGCGTTGGCTTTAATATTTTATGTCCGACATCGGATGTCTACTATGAAGGTCAATGCAAACGCTCAATCTGTAACTGTACCAATTAATGATATCAGCAATATCACCAGATAATAATATCAGCCAATAAGTGATACGACTCTTATGTTTATCAAACTATTCTATACCTTGCGTACTTACGGCGTGCCAGTCAGTACGCGCGAGCTGCTCGATCTCAATGCCGCGTTAGATAAAGGGCTGATGATGCAGTCGCATCCTGAAGATCCAGCACTGACTACTTTTGCTAGCCGCGAAGATATGTATCGGCTGATTCGACTGTGCATGGTCAAAGACGAGCGCCATTTTGATAAGTTCGATCGGGCCATGGCGGATTATTTTGAAGGTGTCGATAGTCTCGATATGGATGAGCTGTTGGCCAAGCTAACAGATGTGCCCAAAGAGTGGCTAGATTTAAAGCTCGATCCAAAGAATCTGACCGAAGAGCAAAGACGATTACTGAAAAAGTACGGCTCGCTTGAAGAACTTATGAAGGCGTTAGAGGAACGGTTAAAAGAGCAAAAAGAGCGTCATCAAGGTGGTAGTAAATGGGTAGGGACGGGCGGCACTTCGCCATTTGGTGCCTATGGTGATCATCCAGAAGGCGTGCGTGTCGGCGGTGAGTCTCGCAAACGTAGCGCGGCAAAAGTCTGGGAGCAGCGTAAATATCGCAATCTTGATGATGACAATCAGCTGGGTACACGTCAAATTCAGATGGCGCTACGCAATCTGCGTCAGTTTGCGCGGACTGGCAGTGCTGATGAGCTTGATATTCATGAGACGATTAAGCGTACGGCAAAAAAGGGTGTGCTCGATATTCATATGCAAGCAGAGCGCCGAAACCGAGTCAAAGTGCTGATGTTGTTTGATGTGGGCGGCAGTATGGATATCCATGTCGAAGCGCTCGAAAAACTATTTTCTGCGGCAAAAAATGAATTCAAAACCTTAGAGTTCTTTTATTTTCATAACTGTTTGTATGACTATGTGTGGAAGGACAATAATCGTCGTCATAGTGCGCCGATGCCAACTTTTGAGCTACTCAATAAATATGGCCGAGAGTATCGCGTTATCTTCGTCGGTGATGCGTCTATGTCACCTTATGAGTTGATGACAGTCGGTGGTAGCGTAGAGTATATGAATAATGAAGCGGGCATCGTATGGCTGAAGCGCGTACTGGAGCATTTTGACAAAGTAACTTGGCTCAATCCTGAAAACCCGTCGTATTGGCAATATACGCAAACCATCGTTGAAATTAAAAAGCTGTTCGAGAATAAGATGTATCCGATGACGCTACATGGTGTTGAAGAGATGACTCAATATATGGCGCGGTAATTTTGATATTTAGCCTGATTGATGAATAAATAAAGCCTGTTAACACAGAGTGAATTCTTATAACAACAGCCGTTATGACAACTTGGCGGCTGTTTTTTTGTTGATGCAAATAAGATCGATATTGATTGTATATTGGTATGCCTAGTAAAGTGTGTTAACATTCATTTAAAATGAATGTTATAAATCTTCCGAATTGGGCGGCTAAAAATTTTGATGACCACTGTAAAAAGGTCTGCTCATTATTGCCAGTTTAGACGGATTATTTTTAACATCTCAATTTATCAATGAAGTTAATGACTAAGAGAAACAACATGGCCTCACCAAAAACGTTAGAAACCGTCACCGCAACTGTTCCTGTACTCGAAGAGCATGGCGTTGCGATTACCACTGTGTTTTACAAAAATATGTTTAATGAGCATCCTGAGCTGTTAGATATTTTTAATGAGACCAATCAAAAATTGGGAAGACAGCAGACGGCACTAGCAATGACGGTATTGGCTGCTGCCAAGCACTTGGACAAGTTGGCTACGTTGTTGCCACAAGTGACCCAGATTAGCCATAAGCATAGAGCCTTACAGATATTGCCTGAGCATTATCCTATCGTCGGCAAACATCTAATTGGGGCGATAAAAGAAGTATTGGGTGAGGCGGCTACCGATGACATTATTGATGCTTGGACAGAAGCTTATGATGAAATTGCCTCAGTGTTTATCCAAATTGAACATAGTATGTATGAAGAAGCAATGTGGCAGGGATTTGCACCGTTTAAGGTCACTAAAAAAGAAGCAGTCGCTATAGATATCGCAGCCTTTACCGTGGTACCAGTCGATAAGAGTGAGAACAAAACAGGTGATGATTTAGCAAACGCTCAAGATATTGATTTAAGCAAGTTAACCTTAACTGCTGGTCAATATATCACAGTAAAAACAGACCCAAAAGACAGCGACCATATAGCCTTGCGCCATTATTCTGTGTACTCTGCTAGTACCGATACGGGCATTCAGTTTGCGGTTCGACGTGACAACCGTAATGCGCATCATGGGCTGGTCTCTAACTATATGCATGACCAACTAGAAGTCGGTGATACGGTTTTATTATCGGCTCCAGCTGGTGACTTCGCGCTTAATCAAGATTTGGTACAGCAGAATGAAATTCCATTGGTATTGATGAGTGCAGGAGTCGGGGTGACGCCTATACTGGCTATGCTAGAGGCGCAAGTACTAGCCAATCCTAAACGACCTATTATCTGGGTTTACGCATGTCAAAATATCGCTCATCATGCTTTTTCTGATCAGGTAGAGGCATTACTTGCTAAGGCTGAGACTGTAGAAAAGCATATATTTTACTTTGAGTCTGGGCAGATATTAGATGAGACATGGCTTGCTACCTTGCCTAAGCCTGCTGATATCTATGTGTGCGGCTCGATGCCGTTTATGGAGAGCATGATTGATGGGTTAGTAGCATTAGATCATGGTGTCGATAGTGTCCACTACGAACCGTTTGGCCCTAAGATGAGCTTGGGTGGTTAAGTTTTTAGCTTAGTTTCGTTAATAGTTAGCTAGCCAACTAACTGTTATTGCTAGCCGACTGTCGCCAGTAATGAAAAAGCACTTAGCATGAGATAATCACGCTAAGTGCTTTTTTAATCTTAGTTGAAAATAAAGAGTATCAGGGTACATTACTCTTTATTTTCAACCAACCCAATCATCACGCCCATCTCTTTTTTATCCTGCTTATCGATACTAGGCGCATACAATGCTGAGGCAATACCACCGTCTAAAAACAGCGCGTTTGAACAACCCAGCTCATCCTTAAATAGTTCTGCAAACTGATAAAAGGTCACAGGCTCATCGCTATTAACGAGCTGTATACTGCCGTCACGGCAAACACCTGTACCATTACGCAGTTTGATTGAGCTGCTATCAGGGTTGAACTGTGGGTGTATCTCGTTATTGATGACCAGCATAGGACCCGATTGCGTCGCATACCAAGGCTGCACATCACCATTTTTTAGCTGCTCATTTAACGCATTACTTTCGGTGATTTGCACGTTGCCAGCTTTGTCCCACCACATAACGCCATTAGGTAATAGATGAAAATTACCGCCACCTTCTTTTGTATTTAGCGATTTGAGTTCTTTGCCTTTGATGACTGTATAGCCAATCGGCGCATAGTTTTCATTGTACATGCCTGCATTCATCGCAAAGTTGAGACTCTCATTGTTCGGTAATGTGGCCAATAACGCATCAAAGGTTAGCAGAGGCTCATTGTTATCAGAGGATTGCCAAAACAGTTGTAATGAATAACGCTCGCTCGTTAACGCGGTAGCATCTACACGGCAAACGCTATAAGTAAAAGGCGTGTCTTCAGTCTGGCACGACCAGCTATCGGTGTCGATGCTAGCCGCATTGGTATTTGTCTGCTGGCAGGCACTAAGGCCTAGCGCGAGCACTATCGTTGATAGGGATAGGGTAAAAATAGAACTTGGCATCAATCACGCGTCTTTTAATGTACAAATTATTTAAGTTTGGTGGCTATCTACTGCTTAATTACACCTTCATTACTATAGTTTAAGTACAACAATTCAGGCGCTTATTCAATCGCTAGTAGGCGGGAAGTCACGGATTGTATTGTTCACATTCCCAATTAATCGTCCACCATCGGTGAGGTTGGTCAAAGGCTCAGAATTATACCCAGCGCTGTGTTCTGTTGGCGCGCCAGTTTCTTTGCCCTTATCGCGTGAGTCTTTGTTATAAGCAATGAGTGCGTCATTATTGGCTAAGAAGCTATCAGGGCTTGCCATGACCCACATCTGGTTAAATACGTCGGCACGGGCGCTATGATCTAGCAGTGCGCCTTTATCAGCAAAATAGAAAAACTTGGATAACAGCTTAATCTGCCCATCATCTAGACGGCGTGCGATATGATACGGCTGTAATTGGCTAGGATGCTGTAAACCGACCGCGCCTACGATACTGGCAAGCGATTTTAGCGTGTTTTTGTGGAAACTTGCAACACGCTCAGCTTTACTAGGGACGTCGAGCGCCTTTTGACGATATGGATCTTGAGTTGCCACACCCGTCGGGCAAGTGTTGGTATGACAAGAGCGCGACTGAATGCAGCCGACCGCAAACATAAAGCCACGTGCCGAGTTGCACCAATCTGCACCTAGCGCAATCATGCGCGCAATATCAAAGCCTGATACAATTTTGCCGCTGACGCCAAGCTTAATTTTGTCACGAATACCTGCACCAACTAAGGTATTATGTACCAGCAAAAACCCTTCTACCATTGGCATGCCAACGTTGTCCATAAACTCGACGGGCGCTGCACCTGTGCCGCCTTCTGCACCATCGATAACGATAAAATCAGGATAGTTATCCGTCTCTATCATCGCTTTAACAATCGCCATAAACTGCCATGGCTGACCAATACATAGCTTAAAGCCAACTGGCTTGCCGCCTGATAAATCACGTAGCTGCTGCCAAAAGGCAACCAGCTCGCGTGGTGTGCTAAATGCGGTATGCGAAGAGGGCGAGATACAATCTTGACCCGTCGGCACTTGACGAGTATCTGCAATCTCTTGGGTGATTTTGCTAGAGGGAAGGACGCCACCTTTACCAGGCTTGGCACCCTGTGAAAGCTTGATTTCAATCATTTTAACTTGAGGATCGAC
Source organism: Psychrobacter sp. 1Y6 (assembly GCF_052258385.2). Classification (NCBI taxonomy): domain Bacteria; kingdom Pseudomonadati; phylum Pseudomonadota; class Gammaproteobacteria; order Moraxellales; family Moraxellaceae; genus Psychrobacter; species Psychrobacter sp. 1Y6. Next base: position 1,142,252 of record NZ_JBQQEW020000001.1, read on the forward strand.
GGCTTTTTCAGCAAAAGACTGTGGATCAAAGTTACCATCATTATCACGGCAACCAAAGTAGCCTGTACCCAATTCCCAAATCAAATCACCACCGAACTTACGATGATAAGGGCTGATCGCGCCTTCGCCCGTGTCATGGGTAAAACCGCCGAGTTTTGCGCCTTGATTAAGTGCCATGATAGCGTTCGCTGACAGACTGCCAAAGCTCATCGCAGAGATATTAAATACTGACATATCGTGTGGCTGCTGACAACGCTCACCGCCGACCATGATACGGAAGTCTTTGTTCTCTAGTGGTGCACTGATGGTGGATTGCAAAAACCACTCTTTACCATGAGTATATAAATTATCTAGCGTACCAAAGGCGTTGGTGTCACTGACGTTCTTAGCACGTTGATAGACTAGCGCACGCTGCTGACGTGAGAACGGTACTTGTTCTTTATCGTCCTCGAGCAAGTACTGGCGAATCTCAGGACGGAAATCTTCCAACACATAGCGAATATGTCCAGCGACAGGGTAGTTGCTCAATATCGCGTGCTTGGACTGAATTAAATCATAAATACCAAGCGCCACAGCCAAACCACCGATTACAATCAGCCACCAACTTACCAATAATAAACCCGCCAATAGAATTAAAATCGCCGCGCCAAACGTACTATAGCGAAGTAATAATCCGATAAAATACGGCGAGCTGGTTTTTGGTTCAGGGTTTAGATTGGTACGAGATTCAGGCATAGCGAGGCTCAATAGTAATGATTGATATAGATAAGATGCTTACATTTGTCGCGTACATCATACACGCATGATGTCATTACGTCGGTATCAATGGGTAACAGGGTTGCAGACGGTATCTTAATTAATCCAGCCTAAACCTTGATTTTATTCGTTTTAATATGCTCTATGTACCACCACCAATCCGCTCCGCCAACGCCTGCAATTTCGGCACTATCATCGCAGCATACTCATCCGCTTCCCAGTTGGCACTTGGCACACTGGCATTCAGCGAATACGCGTATTGCCCCGTGGCGACATCATATACCCCAACCGCGACTGCCAATATGTCAGTAGAAAACTCTCCATCAGACACGGTATAGCCGTATTTTTCATAATGCTCTGCTGCGCTAGCTATGGCATCTTGTGCATGGTTGAATTCCTCAACAGATAAATTCTCTTTTAGATTGCTAATGATGACAGCCTGTCTCGCTTGCGTACTTACCGTATAAAAAGCACGTCCGATAGCAGTGCGTGCGACAGGTACAGCGGAGCCAACCTGTAAGTTGACCGATAGACGAGCAGGACTACGACAGCATGCGTGATAACGCATTTCTCCTTCGACTTCGGTCGCTAGATTCACCGATACTTCATTTTCGCTAGCAAACTGTCGCAGTAAAGGCTCAGCCGCTGCTACCATATCGTGGCGACTCCATGCGGTCGCACTGAGACGTACAGCACTACTGCCCAATTGATACTGTCCATGCTCAGTGACACGTAAAAAACCGAGCATGGTCAAAGTATGAATCAGGCGAGTAATGGTTGCTTTCGGTAGTTCGGTCATTTGACATAGCTGTTGATGGGTGAGCCGCTCATTATGCTCAAAAGCCGCCAGTATGATCAGTCCCCGTCCCAATGCCGTCACAAACTGTCGGTCATTCTCTTCCTTGTTTTGACTCATTGTTGCATGCATGCGTTCGAGTAGCGGAGTAGCTGTTGATAAGGGTTTTGTCATTTTATACTCATATTTTTTTGATAAAGGTTTACAGCGCAGCGAAAGTTTGGTTAAATGGTTTTAAATTATGAAACTAAGTTTCGCACAGCGGAATAACGAAGTCAATGACTTGTTAGACCAAATGATGTATCAATCACTATTCTTCAGTCAGGATGACTGATACTAAGGAGATCCATATGGCAACATCTACTAGCCCACGCTTTGATTGGGAAGATCCTTTTTTACTACGTGATCAGCTCACTGAAGAAGAGCGCATGGTCACCGACAGCGCGCGTCAGTTTTTTCAAAAAGAGCTGATGCCTGGCATTATCGAGGCCAATCGCAACGAGAATTTTGATCGTAATATCATGCGTCAAATGGGTGAAATGGGTCTGCTTGGTGTCACGATTGAGGGCTATGGTTGTGCAGGTCTATCAAGTGTCGCCTATGGTCTGATTGCCAAGGAAGTGGAAGCCGTTGATTCGGGCTACCGTTCAGCGATGAGCGTACAATCAAGCTTGGTTATGCATCCTATTTGGGCGTACGGTACTGAAGAGCAAAGAGAGCGTTATTTGCCTAAGCTTGCTTCGGGTGAGTATGTTGGCTGCTTTGGTTTGACTGAACCAGACTCAGGATCTGATCCTTCGTCGATGTCTACTCGTGCGCGTGCTGTAGATGGCGGTTATGAGCTGACGGGTAATAAAATGTGGATCACCAACAGTCCTATCGCAGACGTATTTGTCGTCTGGGCAAAAGATGACGCTGGCGAGATTCGCGGTTTTGTTTTAGAAAAAGGTATGAAAGGGTTATCTGCACCGAAAATCGAAGGCAAGTTTTCACTACGTGCATCAGTCACTGGTGAGATTGTCATGGACAAAGTATTCGTCCCTGAAGCCAATGCTTTCCCAGATATCCGTGGTCTAAAAGGGCCATTTGGTTGCTTAAATAAGGCTCGTTATGGTATCGCTTGGGGTTCGATGGGAGCGGCTGAATTCTGCTGGAAAGCCGCCCGTCAATACACGCTTGATCGTAAGCAGTTTGGTCGTCCATTGGCCGCGACACAGCTCGTGCAGTTGAAGCTGGCCAATATGCAGACAGAAATCACATTAGGATTGCAAGCCGCGCTACGGGTTGGTCGTTTGATGGATGAAGACAACGCAGCGCCTGAAATGATATCACTTATTAAGCGTAACAACTGTGGCAAGGCGCTTGATATCGCTCGTATCGCTCGTGATATGCATGGCGGCAACGGTATCTCTGATGAGTTCCATATCATCCGTCACGTGATGAACTTGGAAGCCGTCAATACTTACGAGGGTACACATGATATTCATGCGCTTATCCTAGGCCGTGCACAGACAGGCATTCAAGCGTTCTTCTAAGCGTTTTTAGCTAATAATTTTTAGTAAAACTGTATTTTATGACGTACGTTACTGCTTGGCTTTTTATCAAAAGAGCATTAACAGTAGCGTACGTTTTTCAGTTGTTCTTCATGATTTAGCTATTTAAACGCTAAATCATGAAGAACAATTTTATGATTAAAAAATATGCGACAGAGTAAGGGAATCTCATGACAGATATGATTGATATGGCTAATATGCCAAAGGGCGCATTGCATGGCATCAAGGTGCTCGATTTATCGAGAGTGCTGGCTGGCCCTTCCTGTACACAAGTACTGGCTGATCTTGGTGCCGAAGTCATCAAGGTCGAGCGTCCGCATATTGGTGATGAAACGCGTCATTGGGCACCGCCAACATTCAGCGATGACACCTCCGCTTATTACGCTACTATTAACCGCAATAAAAAATCGCTGACGGTTGATATCACTACACCGACAGGGCAGACAATCATTAAGCAGCTAATCGCTGAGAGTGATATTTTGGTCGAAAACTTCAAAGTCGGTGGTCTGAAAAAATACGGCTTGGATTATAACAGTCTAAAACAGTCCAATCCGCGGCTGATTTATGCGTCATTGACAGGGTTTGGTCAGACAGGACCAGATGCCAAGCGTCCCGGTTATGATTATATTATCCAAGGGTTGTCAGGTCTGATGAGTATCACGGGTCCTAGTGATGGCGAGCCGCACAAAGTTGGTGTGGCAGTGGTCGATTTGTTTGCAGGTTTGCAGCTAACGATTGGTATCCAAGCGGCACTATTGGCACGTCAAAATACGGGTGTTGGACAACATGTCGATGTGGCATTGCTTGATAGTGCGCTCGCTATGCTGGCCAATGTCGGCATGAATCATTTGGCATCCGATAAGATACCGCCAAGGTTGGGCAATCAGCATCCTAATATCGTGCCGTATCAAGTGTTTGCTGGCGAGGGCGAGCAGCACTTTATTTTAGCTTGCGGCAATGACAGCCAGTTTGCCAAACTTTGCACCGTGCTCGCAGTCGATTGGCATACCGATGAGCGCTTTGCGACCAATCCACAACGCGTTGCCAACCGCGAACTGCTGTGTGGTGACCTGACTAAGCAATTTGCCAAGCAGCCACGTACTTATTGGCTAGATGTTTTAGATCAAGCAGGTATTCCATGCGGCGCGATTCATAACGTGGCTGAAGCCCTGGCCATGCCGCAAGCGCAAGCAAGGAATATGGTTGTTAATTTCACCGAGCAAGGCAGTCCAGTACGCGCACTTGGTAACCCTATCAAGTTATCCGCATCACCAGTCAGCTATCGCACGCCGCCACCGCAGTTAAGCGAGCATACTGATAGTACACTTGCTAAACTGGGCTATGACAGCGAGATGATCGCAAAGCTAAAAGCCGATGGAATTGTTTAGATTATATGTTTTAGACCTGCACTGGTATTTAATCCTAACACTACCTTTCAGCGTTAGGATTAAAGCCTAAATGCTGTTCAATTTGCTCCGCCAATTCAATCAATACCGCACTGACCTCAGCCCGTTTAGATTCATACTCTCCTTGCAAAAAACTCACCGCCATACCAGCGACCGCATTGCCTGACGCATTACGGATATAAGTGCCCAAGCAGTACATCCCATCTCGTAGTTGACCGTCATCGAGCGATACTCGGCTTTCTTGTATCGCCGCAAGCTCAGTTGCCAAATCGGTAAAATTCTCGACCCCATGCTGGGTCATCGGCATCGGAAAAGTATCTTTATATAATGATTTGATACTGTCCATCGACAACGTGGATAGCATGGCTTTGCCTGTCGCAGAAAATACGGCAGGTACGCGAACGCCTGCTCGAAAAGTAAATCCAAGCGGCGCAGGGGACTCATGACAAGCCAAAAATACCACTTCGCCCAAATCAAGTTTTGACAAGGTAACTGTGTGCTGAAGAAGTACCGGATACTGCACAATCAAATCTTTAAACAACTGCACCACGCCTTGCTGCTGCTCATACTTGCCTGCCCAATACATCAAATATGAACCCAAATAGAAACGGCTTTCAGGGTCTTTATAAATGACATGTTTGGACAATAGACTCTGCAAAATGTTGTGAGTGGAGCTACGCGGTAGCCCAAGCTCTTTTGCGATATGAGCTGCTGTCAGAGGCTGTGAGCTATCGGTAATCAAGTCCAAAATCTGAAACGTTTTGTCTAGCGCAGGCACGGCAGTCGAGCTCATAAATAACCTATAAAGTGAAATAAAAGAAAGGGATACAAGATAATTTTTAAAATAATGAGATTAAGGGTTGCAAATCGCGTCATATCGTTCTTATAATGACGTCTCGTATATAGAATACGTGTTCAGTATATTGAACAAATAATGAATTATCAATAATTATTTACGACTTACCATTGTATCCATTCTTATAAATACACCCTATATGACAAGGAGCGTCAACATGTCACACGCGCTGCAGTTATCAAATCCAGATTTACTCAAACAATCTTGCTTCATCAAAGACGGCTGGCATGCTGCTAGTGATGAAGCTGTACTTGATGTCAACAACCCTTTTAATGGCGAGCTCATTGGTACTGTACCAAGTCTCACCACAGAAGATGTCAACGAAGCCGTTGCTTATGCTCATGATGTCCAAGCAGACTGGGCAGCAAAAACAGCCAAAGAGCGTGCAGAGTTATTGCAAAAATGGGCTGATCTAATCGATGCCAATAAAGAAGATTTGGCCATCATTATGACCGCTGAGCAAGGCAAGCCGCTGACTGAATCACGTGGTGAAGTAGGTTATGCCAACAGCTTTATCCGCTGGTTTGCTGAAGAAGGCAAACGCGTCTATGGTGATGTGATTCCTGCTAATAGCACACAGCTACGTCATGTCGTTCTTAAGCAGCCGGTTGGTGTTTGTGCCGCTATTACGCCTTGGAACTTTCCAGCTGCGATGATCACGCGCAAAGTTGCTCCTGCACTAGCAGCAGGCTGTACGATTATTGTCAAACCAGCCACCGAGACACCGTATTCGGCATTGGCACTGGGTGTATTGGCAGAACAAGCGGGTATTCCAGCTGGCGTTATTCAGGTTGTAACCGGTAAGTCTTCTGTCATCGGCGACATTCTAACGGGCGATGCACGCATTCATAAACTGTCATTTACAGGTTCTACAGAAGTAGGCCGTACGCTGATGGCACAATGCGCGCCAACTATTAAGAAGCTATCGTTAGAGTTGGGTGGCAATGCGCCATTTATTGTCTTTGATGATGCCGATCTAGAGAAAGCCGCTGCTGGTTTAATCGCTTCTAAATATCGTAATGCTGGCCAGACCTGTGTCTGCGCCAACCGCGTATACGTTCAAGACAGCATTAAAGATAAATTCTTAGATGTCTTTGTCAAAAAAGTCGCTGAATTAAAAGTAGGTAACGGCTTAGAAGAAGGCGTAGATATCGGTCCTCTTATCAACAAAAAAGCGTTAGATAAAGTTCAAGCCTTGCTAAAAGACGCGCTAGATAAAGGTGCAAAACTGGTCACTGGTGGTAGTGTCAATGACGCCTCAGAACTGACTTATAACCCAACGGTTATCACAGATATTAGCAGTGATATGGACATCGCTTCTGAAGAGATCTTTGGACCAATTGCGACCATCTTTACCTTTAAAGACGAAGCAGAAGTGATCCGTGCTGCTAACGATACGATTTATGGCTTGGCCGCTTACTTCTATAGTAGCGACTATGCACGTTCATGGCGCGTTACCGAAGGTCTTGAGTACGGCATCATCGGTCATAATACTGGTTTGATTTCTACAGAAGTTGCCCCGTTTGGCGGTGTGAAGCAGTCTGGCTTTGGCCGTGAAGGTTCAAAATATGGTATCGAAGACTATATCACGACCAAATACTGGTGCTCTGATATCACCTAATAGCCATAACCTAATGAGTTGGCTTAATAACTAGCAAAGTAACAATCAACAAAGCATCAACTAGCAAAAGTTTTTAGATATCTATGGTGTTTTGGGTCAACCAAGCACCATGTGATATCTACTGAGTAAAAAAACAGACATCAAATAAACCGCCGTTCACTAGATGGCACTTATGTTACGAACAAAGAAAAGGACATTCCCATGACTACCAATCAATCATTACTTGAGCGCCGCAAAGCTGTTTTACCAACAGGACTTGGGGTTGCCTTTCCTATCTTTGCAGAAAAAGCAAAGAACTCAGAAATCTGGGACATCGAAGGCAAGCGTTATATCGACTTTGTCGGTGGTATCTCAGTATTGAACACGGGTCATAGCCATCCAAAAATCACCCAACGTGTCCATGAGCAGCTAGACAAATTTACGCACACTGCGGCGCAAATGATTAACTACGAATGCTATGTAGATCTGGCTGAAAAGCTGTGCGAAAAAGCGCCAATCAGCGGCGATACTAAAGCGTTCTTTTTGACCACTGGCGCAGAAGCGGTTGAAAACTGTATCAAGATTGCTCGTGCTAAAACCCGTCGTCCAGGCGTGATTTCTTTTGTTGGTGGCTGGCATGGTCGTACCATGATGTGTATGAGCCTGACAGGTAAAGTATTGCCATACAAAAAGAACTTTGGCCCGATGCCAGGACCAGTATTCCATGCGTTATTCCCTGCAGAAGAGTTGAACGTAACAGAAGCGCAAGCATTACATAGCCTTGATATGATCTTCCAAGCAGACATCGATCCTAGTGAAGTAGCAGCAATGATAATCGAGCCAGTCCAAGGCGAGGGTGGTTTCCATCAGGTAACGCCATCATTTGCCAAAGCGTTGCGCGAGATTTGTGATGAGCATGGCATCGTGCTTATTTTTGACGAAGTACAGTGTGGTTTCGCCAGAACCGGTACCTTGTTTGCAGGTGAGCAGCTAGGTGTTGAGCCTGATTTGATGACAACTGCCAAGAGCTTGGCTGGCGGCTATCCTATATCAGCAGTGGTTGGTCGCGCTGATATCATGGATGCGCCGCAAGTAGGCGGCTTAGGTGGCACTTATTCTGGCAACCCACTTGCTTGTGTGGCGGCGCTTGCTGTTATGGAAGTGATCGAAGAAGAGAACTTACTTGAGCGTAGTGTGGTGATTGGTGACACCATGGCCGCGTTCTTAAAAGGCTTAAACCTAAGCAGTATCGGTCATATCCGTTATAAAGGCGCGATGCTAGCGTTTGAATTGATTGATAGCGAAGGCAAACCTGATGCAGCAGCAGCAGCCAATCTAAAAGCAAAATCTTTTGAGCAAGGCTTGCTATTAGCGTCTTGTGGTATGTATGGCAATGCCATTCGTGTGATGGTGCCATTGACGGTTGAAGATGAAGTGCTACAAGAAGGCCTTGATATCATCAAAGGTATTCTAACGGCATAAGCAATACTGAGTGTCATTTACTTTAGCGATGGATCGTTTTTAACCAAGTACATCTAGTTCAAGTACCGATATTGGTTAAAAGATTGTATGAAAGATAACGGCAAGGTTGCCCTTATGACACTCGCTTTGAGTGAGTTTTTTAACGGCGCCTTGCAAGTCAAGACGCCGTTTTTGTATTTGCTGTTTGAATACTATACCGACGGCAAATACAAGTTTTTCGGCGACGCGACAGACACAACAAACATGATGGGTATGATCCCATGAAACAAAATAGTGTAACTGTAACAGGTTCACACGGATGAAACACAGACAAGGAGTAGGTTATGTCTGAATTAAAAAAGTCGCTAGGGGTGTTCGATATCATTGCACTGGCATTCGGTGCAATGGTCGGTTGGGGCTGGGTTGTACTGGCAGGTAGTTGGATCATCTCGGCAGGTATATGGGGCGCAATTAGCGCCTTTTTGATAGGCGGTCTGGTAGTTGTATTGATTGGTGTGACGTATGCTGAACTTGCGGCCTCTATGCCAATTACTGGTGGTGAGCATACTTATACCCACCGAGCACTAGGGGTTAATGTCTCCTTTATTTGTTCATGGAGTATTTTGTTCGGTTACTTCTCAGTCGTCGCGTTTGAGGCCGTGGCGCTGCCCACCGTCGTCGAATACATTATTCCCAATTATAGCCAAGGGTATCTTTGGAATGTTGCTGGCTGGGATGTTTACGCCACTTGGGTAGGCGTCGGGATGCTCGGTTCAGTGATTGTTACTTGGCTGAACATACGCGGTATGGAAGTCAGCGCGTGGTTCCAAAAAACAGCAGTTGTTGGTATTTTTCTAGTTGGTATATTACTGTTCGTAGGTGCATTACTATTTAGTCCTGAAACTTCTAATACCGTACAAGCGCCTAACTTTATTGGTGGTATGGGTGGCATCATGACGGTGATGGTGATGGTACCGTTCTTATTCGTTGGCTTCGATGTCATTCCCCAAGCTGCAGAAGAAATCAATCTATCTCGTCCGAACATCGGTAAGTTTTTGATTGTCTCTATTATTATTGCCGTGCTGTGGTACGTAGCAGTCGCTTGGAGTGTGGGCAAGACTTTACCGCTATTACAGGCGCAAGACTCAACATTGGCAACGGCTGATGCGATGACCAATGCTTGGAATGGTAAATGGGCTGGTACGTTACTGGTTATTGGCGGTGTGCTAGGTATTTTATCGAGCTGGAATGCGTTTCTTATCGGTGGTAGTCGTCTGCTATATGCTATGGGCAAAACGCATATGTTGCCACAGTTTTTATGCAAGCTGCATCCGAAATATAATACGCCCGTCAATGCGATTTTATTAATCGGTGGTCTCGCGACACTTGCGCCATTATTTGGTCGCAAAATGCTGGTATGGATTGTAGATGCTGGCGGGTTCGGTATTGTTATTGCTTATACTTGTGTGGCTCTTTCATTCTTAGTGCTGCGCTACCGTGAGCCTGATATGGTACGTCCGTTTAGAGTACCAGCAGGTAAATTGGTTGGTATTATCACTATTATCTTGAGTCTTGGTATGTTGGCGCTATATCTACCAGGTATGCCATCAGCACTTGTCGCTATTGAGTGGTGGATTTTCCTTGGCTGGATCGTACTTGGTGGCGTATTGTACGGTTATGCTACGATGAAGAATCCTGGTAAGAGTAAAGACATTATGGATCATGAGCTGCGTGAGCTAAAAACGGCTAACCAGCAATGGCTAAAAGAAAACCCATATAAAAAGTAGAATTACTTTAATTAGCTTTCATAAAAAAGCCTAACGTCAAACGTTAGGCTTTTTTTATTTAACTAAGGTTTTAATCTATTAAGACTTATCACGAATCAGCTTATAGTTTAAGAACTCAGTAATGCCAAGGGTGCCAAGCTCACGGCCAAAGCCTGAGCGTTTGACGCCGCCAAATGGTGTATTGGCCTCAGAACCAGAAGGCGCATTGATAGTGACCATGCCCACTTCTAGTTTGTCTGCAATTTCAGCAGCCAGTGCCGCATCTTGCGTTTGGATAGACGCACCCAAACCGAAAGGTACATCGTTGGCAATCTTGATAGCATGGTCGATATCATTTGCTTTATAGACGACTGCTACAGGACCAAACAGCTCCTCACGATACACATCCATGGATTCAGTCACATCTGTCAGTACTGCAGGCTTAAACCAAGCGCCAGGCTTGTCTTTGTCCATGCCGCCTTCTACCAATACTGTCGCCCCTGCTTGGATAGCGCTGTCTAGCTGCGCTTGTAAGTTGACCGCAGCGGCTTTTGATGACATTGGGCCAATAAACGTATCTTCTTTAAGCGGGTCGGCCAAAGTCATGCTGCTGACTGCATTGGTAAAGCCTTCAACGAATTTGTCGTAGACTGATTCAATGACGATCAAACGCTTGGCTGCATTACAGGCTTGTCCAGTATTACCAAAACGACCAGAGATAGCGCCTTGTATCGCTTGCTCGATATCGGCATCGGCTGCGACGATAAAGGCATCTGAACCGCCCAATTCTAAAACGACTTTTTTGAGTGCGCCGCCAGCTTCTTTTGCAACGGCTTGTCCTGCGCGTTCAGAACCCGTTAGCGAGACACCTTGTACGCGTGTGTCATTAATAATGGTCGCTGATTGCTCATTGGTTGCAAAGATATTGTTATAAACGCCTTCAGGCACGCCTGCATCTTTAAAGATATCGACGATAACTTCTGCGGTGTTTGGACACTGCGGTGCGTGCTTTAGGATAATCGTGTTACCTGCCATAAAGTTTGGCGCGACAAAACGGGCTACTTGGTAATGTGGATAGTTCCACGGCATGATACCTAGTAGCGCGCCTACAGGATGTTTTTCTACCGACGCTGACCCTGAGTCTACATCAATAGTGCTTGGAGCTAGTAGCTGCTCAGCGTTGTCTGCATAGTAGCGGTAGATATCAGCAACCAGACCAATCTCGCCTTTTGCTTGGGCAACAGGTTTACCCATTTCGTTGGCAACGATACGTGATAGCTCGTCTTGGCGCTCAAGATAGATATCAGCGATTTTATGCAGTAATGCACTGCGCTCATTTAACGGCACTTTACGCCAATCTTGATAAGCAGTGTCTGCTTGCTCAATGACTTGTTGGATATCTTGTTCAGTGGCAGTAGGGTAAGTGGCTTCTACTTCACCAGTGGCTGGGTTATTAACTTGATAATCGCTCATATTATGTCCTTTATTTTAAAATATTATTGGGTTCAAAATCCATTTGGGTCTATATTTTTATGCGGGTGCTTTTAATTAAAGCTTTTGATTAATGCTTTTAGTTATTGCCTTTGATTGATGGCTTTGGTTGCTGCTGCGTAATACAGTGAATATTACCGCCACCAAAAACAATCTCTCTTGTTCGTACTCCCACTACCTGATGCTGAGGAAAGACTTTTTCAAGCTGCTCGATGGCGAGTGCATCATTTATATCATCATATTGCGGTACGATGACCGCGTCATTACAAATCAAAAAATTGGCATATGAGGCGATACAAACATCACCCGTTAGGCGAGGTTTGGCGTCATGAGACTGTACAATGTCATAATCGTCGGGCAAGGTCACTGGCTGCTGAGTACAGCACAGCTTATGGACTGTTAGTCGTCTGCCTTTTGCGTCAGTCATATTTGAGAGCTGTTTATAGGCTTTTTGCGTTGCTTCATAGAATGGATTCTCAGGATCATCCGTGAATAAGCAAACGACTTCACCAGGGCGCGCAAAGCAAGCGATATCATCGATGTGACCTGTAGTCTCATCAGGGTCGATACCATCATCAATCCAGAGCACTTTTTGGACATTGAGATAGGCTTTTAGCTTATCCTCGATTTGCTGCTCATTCAGATGTGGATTGCGCCCTGGGCTTAGCAGGCACATATGCGTGGTCAAAACCGTGCCTTCACCATCGACATGAAACGCGCCGCCCTCCATGACAAAGTCATCCGTTCGATAACGCGGAATATCTAGCTGCTCACACAAGCGTTCTGCGAGTTTATCATCGTCATCCCATGGCGAGTAGAGGCCATCATAGTCTCCGCCCCACGCATTGAATGTCCAATCACAAGCGCGTAGCTCGCCTGCGTCATTGATTAAAAATGTCGGCACTGTGTCACGCGCCCACGCATCGTTGCTAGGCATAGAGATAACGTCGATATCATCAGGCAAGCTATCGCGGCACTGCTGATAATCATCAGGATTGACCAGTACGCCAACTTCACAAAACTTGTTAATTGCCAATGCAACATCAGCATAAGCCCTCTTGGCAGGGACCGCTTGTTGTCGCCAGTTATCAGCACGGTATGGCCAGACCATCCATACTTTTTGTATTGGCTCAAACTCTGCTGGCATATAAAAGCCATCTTGCTGCGGGGTTGAGTCTGTCAGTAATATAGACATAAAATCACCTTATCGTACACGAGCGACTATAAAAATAGTGAGAGTAAACTAAAGAGACGGAAATCAAATTAACCGTGAGTGAGCAGCGTGCCATACATCGATGGACGACGGTCACGGAACACACCCCATTGCTGACGATCGATAGCCAGTTGATCTAAGTCAAAGGTGGTACTAATCACTTCGCTAGTATTTGCTGAGGCTTCTTTTATGATGTCGCCGCGGCCGTCGGTAATGAATGAGCTACCATAGAACTGCATCGTGCTGTCATTGCCATTTTGGCTGATGGTTTCTGTGCCAATGCGATTGGCTGCAATGACTGGCATCAGGTTGGCGGCAGAATGGCCTTGCATACAGCGCTGCCAATGACCTTTTGAGTCGATACCGAGTGTCGGCTCATCACCAATGGCAGTGGGGTAAAACAGCAACTCGGCACCCATCAATGCCATACTGCGGGCGCATTCAGGGAACCATTGATCCCAGCAGATACCGACACCAATCTTAGCGTATTTGGTTTGCCAAACCTTAAATCCTGTATCACCAGGGGTAAAGTAAAACTTTTCGGCATAAGGAATACCATCTGGTATGTGCGTTTTGCGATAAGTGCCCAGTATCTCGCCATCGGCATCGATCACAGTGATGCTATTAAAGAAAGTATTGCCTGATTTCTCATAAAAACTAATCGGTAGTACCACTTCTAACTCTTTTGCCAGTTTTTTGAAGTGATTGATAGCTGCATTATCTTCGACTGAAGTCGCCAGTTTAAAATAATCAAAGTCATGAACTTGGCAGAAGTAGGGCGTCTCGAACAGTTCTTGAAGTAAGATAATATTGGCACCATCGTTGGCCGCTTTTTTGACCAAGTCAGTCGCGGTCGCAATGTTTTGCTGGATGTCCCAGCCGCATGTCATTTGCGTAGTCGCCACAGTAACGTTTCGCATGATCTCAATCCTTTTATTGATAGATAAGTAATACTATAGGTAAATGATGATTCGTATTTGCTAACGAACAATTTTTCATCATTCGTTAGTGTATAGCGACAATAGTTAAGTCCATATTGGTTAAGTTTTATCGGCTTAAGCCATCATATAGCCCAATCCTAAGAAGGTCACGACGGAGAGTCCTGCACCTAACATCGCATACGGGAACTGGGTAAAGGCATGCTGCATGGGTGAGCAGCCAGCACCTTGCGCGGCAAGTAATGATGAATCACTAAAGAAACACGCATGACTACCGAATGATGAGGCCGATAACAAGGCGCCAATCATAAGTGGTGTGCTCACGCCAAGGGCGAGCGATATTGGGAACACGATAGGCATCGCCAACACGTACAAACCCCAGCTTGATGAAGTGGCAAAGGTCAAGAATGCCATGACCGCAAAGATAACCGCAGGGAAGATAATAATGGTCATATAAGGCGTGATAGCTTCAATCACATACATGGTCATACCAAGCTCATCGTTGATTGCTTTTAAGAAAAAACCACCAATAACGGTTGAGAGGGGATAGAGCATGACTTTAAAGCCTTTAAAAATAGCTTCAACTTGTGTCTCAAAGCTCAAGATACCTTGCATCCAGTAGACAACGACAGTCACAAAACAGGTCAATAGTGCCCCGCGTAACAGGTCGATTTCAAAGTAAACGGTTGAGACAATCAATAGAATCATTGGAAAAGCAAAGTTAGCGATGTTGGCTTTGAATGACAGCTTACGCTTGGCTTTGACGTTTGAGATCAGTTGCTCTTCGACAAACGCTTCAGGAACAGGGTTGCCAGACTTGGCGCGTTTCTCTGCTTTTTTCATCGGTCCCCAATCGCCCAATATGCCATAAGCGACCAAGAATACAATAAGTAAGGCAAACCAAGCATAGGCCATATAAGGAATAGCGCTGATATAAAGTCCAATGCCTTCGCCATCTGCTGCTACGCCGTTTTCTTCTAGCAGACCTGCAAAGTAAACGGCCCAAGTCGAGATAGGCACGATAATACACATAGGGGCAGCGGTCGAATCGACGATATAGGCGAGCTTTTCACGAGAGACGTTATAGACGTCAGTGAGCTTTTTGACGGAAGTTGATACAGCTAAGCAGTTCAAGTAATCATCGATAAAAACCACAACGCCCAAAGCAAAAGTGGCCAACAATGACTGACGACGCGACTTGATAATTTTTTGTAGCCATTCACTAAAACCATCTAGGCAGCCACTAATTTCAAGGAGCTGAATTAACCCGCCCATTAGACCACAGACGAGGACAATCCAGATAATGGTCTCGTTGCCCAAGACCATCGACATATTGTCTGCAAAGGGGGAAACCAGATCAAAGGGGTTGAGCATCACAAGGCCAGCGACGCAGCCTGCGATCATAGACTCAAACGGTCGCCTAGAGACAATGGCGGTGACTAATACTAATAATGTGGGTAATAAAGATAAAGCACCCCAAGATTCATCTGGTCCACGGCTCATGGATAGCCAAGCAAAGGCCAGATAGATGACGACGGCTACTATTACGGTGAGAAAGACTCGCTTGTTATGATAGTGCCCTTCGACAGCATCATTGAGTTTCATGTTCATACTTACGCTCCCTGTAGAACCTCATTTTTTAAAACAAACTCTATTCGGTGGTTGATGCTCGACAGACAGTAGCGAATCAACTTTCTATCGAGCTTCCTATCACAGCAATCCATTACTGTGATAGGTCAAGGCAACAGTAGTTTTTATGATAAAAGCGTTGTCTATGTCGACCGCTTTTATGCACGGTTGGTCATATATTTACATGCCGGTGGTGTCTTTTAGTGCATACCACCACGAACCCATGACCGAGTAAGGAACTCGTAGAGCCCTGCCACCTGGGAATGGAATCCAAGGTATCTGTGCAAAGGTGTCAAACTCTTTGGTTTTGCCATTGATGGCATCAGCCAAGATTTGCCCGAACAGATGAGAGCCTGTTACGCCGTGTCCACTATAGCCGTGGGCGAAATATACGCGCTCATGTAGTTTGCCCATTTGCGGGACGCGAGAGAAGGACAGGGCAAAGTTACCACTCCACGCGTAGTCGATTTTTACATCGCGCAGCTCTGGGAAAATCTTATTCATATTGGGTCTGATTTTGGCGGTGATATCAGCAGGATCTTGACCGCCGTAAACCGTACCGCCGCCAAACAACATGCGTTTGTCTGCTGAGAGGCGATAGTAGTCAAGAATGTAGCGCACATCTTCGACACAGACGTCAGTAGGGAGTAGTTGATCGGCCAAATCACCCAATGGCTCGGTCGCGATAATCTGTGTCGATACTGGCATTACGCGATCAGTCAGCTTAGGAATGACTTTATTGAGATAAGCGTTACCGCATAGAACGGCTTGCTTACAAGTCACCGTACCAAACTCAGTAATGACTTTGATAGAGTCGTCAGCGTACTCAATATCTACGACTAAGGTGTTTTCATAAATCGTGCCGCCATTTTTTTCGATAGCTGCCGCTTCACCCAATGCAAGGTTCAATGGATGGAAGTGTCCACCTGAATGGTCGATGACACCGCCCACATAAGCATCTGACTTGATATGTTCTTGAATGCCATTTTTGTCTAGCATCTCTCGGTCGTGCATACCGTGGCTTTCCCACAGTGCATGCGTTTCTTGCAAATCTTTTAGCTGTCCGTTATTCAATGCTGCAAAGATGTTTTTTTCTTTCAAATCGCAGCTGATATCGTAGTCACTGACAAAGCGGCGAATGATTTTGCCACCGCGAGTCACGAGCTGCCCGACGAAGTCTGCGCTTTGCTGACCATAAGATTTTTTGATTTTTTGCAGGCTAGCATTTAGACCATTGACGATTTGACCGCCGTTACGACCTGATGCGCCCCACCCAATCTGTGCGCCTTCAAGCACGACGACCTCATGATCTGTTTCGATAAGGTGCAGGGCAGTTGATAGGCCGCTGTAACCGCCACCGACCACGCAGATTTCTACTTGAATATCGTTTTTAAGCGTTGGTCTGTCAGGCTTAGGGTTACGACTGGCTGCATAATAGCTATCAGGGTATTGACCCTTATCCGAGTAATGCGGGATATTGCGCGTGTTGTTAGAAGGTGGGTTTTGGTTCGTTGCCATATTGCTACTTTGATTGCTATTTGGGTTGCTATTTGACATATCAAACATCCTGTAAATAGGTGAGGTATTCAAGGTTGGTCACTTGCTGAGCAAAGCGTTTGGCCTCTTGCTTTTTGACCGCAATCAATAGCTCAATCATCTCGCTTGGAAATAGTGAGTCAACCACATCGCTGCTCTCAAATTGACGAATGGCTGAGAGCCAGTCCAACGGTAAGGTTTTTAGTTCTGCTGCATCATAAGTAATGCTATTAATCGGCTCAGGTGCTTCAAGCTTGTTTTCGATACCATACAGCATACCCGCCAATACTGCGCTACAAACTAGATAAGGGTTGGCATCTGCGCCAGATACACGGTGCTCGATACGGCGTGCTTTTGTGTCACCGCCGGGGATACGTACAGCTGCGGTGCGGTTTTCATAACCCCATGACACGTTGTTTGGGGCCAATGTACCGGGGGTAAAGCGGCGGTAAGAGTTGACATGCGGTGCAAACAATAAGGTGCAATCTGACATGGTCTTAAGCAGTCCAGCGACTGCATGACGCAACATATCTGAGCCTTCATCTGACCCATCATCGAATACGTTGTTGCCATCTTTATCTAATAAGCTGCAATGTACATGAAAACCATTGCCAGACTGTAGACCAAAAGGTTTTGCCATAAAGGTCGCGGTAAGCTTACGACGAGCTGCCACGGCTTTGACCACTTGTTTAAACAAAATCGCATCGTCAGCAGCTTTTAATGGATCATCGACGTGTAATAAATTGATCTCAAACTGACCACAACCATTTTCAGCCAGTGCCGCATCCACAGGGATATCGAGCTTTTCACACTGCGCGTAGACTTCGTCTAAAAATTCATCGAATTGTAATAGGTCATTGATACTTAAGATGGATGTTTTATTTAGTCTTAGACCGCTCTTGGGGCGGATAGGTGGCTTAGGTGTCTCTCCCTCGGTATAGTCAACCAAATAAAACTCTAGCTCCGTTGCCATCACTGGCGTCAGTCCCAGTGCTTTGAACTTTTTGCTAATGTGGTCCAAAACGTGGCGGGCATCACCGTAGTAAGGCTCATTGTCTTCGGTATATAGCCAAATCGGTAGTAGCGATGAAGGGGCGCTGGTATTGAGAAGCGGATAGGCAGCACGACCAGTTGGACGGGCAATGGCATCGATATCACCATTGCACTGCGAAGACTCGATGACATCAGCGCCCCATATATCGACACCTAAGATTGACAGAGGTAATCGGATTGCACCGTTTTCTGCTTTTTCCATTTGATCAAAAGGGATGCGCTTACCACGAAGTAAGCCATTGATATCTCCTGCGGCAACATAGACGTACTCTGTGCTGTTTGCAGATTTGACCATTCCATTGGTTGTCATCATGTCTGTTCTTCCTATGAATTTGTAGAATTACTGGGTTTGTTACTGCTACTACGTTTTGGCTGTGGTGTCTAAACTCTATGCTAGTGGCATTTATAACGAACACTTAATAAATAAGTATTTGATAAATGACGGGTTGAATATGAGGTATTTGTACTACTGCTAAATTTTTTATCAATGATATTAGTGACTTATAGGCTGTGCTCTTAGGCATTTTTATTCAGTCTAAAAGTTAAATTCTGTTGGTTATCATTGCTGCTGACTTTTAATATATGGATGAAAACTATAATTGTCAATTTTTATTTAAAATTATCTTAAAATAACTCAAATGCGGGTTTTTAGCACAAATACCGATATTAATGAAGTTTATAGTTTACATTTTACGAGGCGTTGTGTTAAATTTTAGCTAAATAAGGGATTAGACAACATAGACAGCCTAGGTCTAGTTGTTATAACGAGGGAAAATGATATGAAAAATTCCAGACCTATTATTGCTATTGTGTCTTGTCATAAGATGGTTGACGGACAGCCAGCACAGGCGGTATATCAAAAATACATCGATGCAGTAAACTTTTATGGTGGCAATCCTATATTGCTGCCAAATACAGCTGCCGATAGCGAAAACTTCGATGCCCTGCTCGAAATAGCAGATGGAATTTTATTGACTGGTAGTTATAGCAACGTCGCTCCAAATCGATATGGCGCGACGCATACCGAAGCCAAACAAGATCTAGGCCGTGATGAGCTGAGCTTCAAGTTATTGGCTTATGCAGACGAAAAAAACATTCCGCTGTTTGCAGTGTGTCGAGGTTTGCAAGAGATGAATGTTCATTTTGGTGGCACGCTATATCCTGACTGGCGTGATATTGATGGGTTTTATGAGCAGCATTTAGAAGACAATACCCAGCCGCTTGAAGTGCAGTATCAGCCCATACATGACGTCATCATTCAACCTCAAGGAAGGCTGGCAGCATTCGGTGAAAAGTGGCACGTCAACTCTTTGCACAAACAAGCCATCAATAAAGTAGGCGAGCGTTTATTCGTCGAAGCGTTAGCACCTGACGGTCTGGTGGAGGCTATCAGCTTGTTACAACATCCATTTATGATTGGTGTACAATGGCATCCTGAGTTAAATTATGCGCAAGATAGCTTGTCCAAATTTCTATTCACGGAATTTATTCACCATGCCAGAGAACCACAAACCGAGTAGCACAACTAAAAGTAAGGCAGAAACTGCTGTCACTGATAGTGATAACATTGAAAACGATGTTGATAGTGTCGATGACAAAGATGCAGCTGATGTTGATATTGATATTGAAATAGATGATATCGATGATGAGGAATTGAATGATTCTGAAACAGCGTCGACTTCTGAAGCAGATGAATCGTTGAAAGAAGACATTGGCAAAAAGATTAACCAGCTGCGTCTAGCAAAAGGTTACTCGCAACGTAAATTGGCAAAACTGTCAGGGTTGACGAACACGTCTATCAGCTCGATTGAGCGCAATAAGGTCAGTCCAGCGGTCAATACGTTAAAGGCGATTTTGACAGTGTTGGGCTCTGATCTGACCACGTTTTTTAGTGACGAGTGGAAAGAGCCAAAGGCTAGAGTAATCGTAACGCCAAAAGATCTATTAGAGCTCAATGAACCCAATAGCAAAGTGTCACTAAAGCAGGTCTATAACTGCAGTAGGACAAGGAACTTAGGGTTCTTGATCGAGACCTATCAGCCAAATAGCTCAACAGAAGAAAAGATCGCTCACGAAGGTGAGGAGATTGGTACGGTCATCGAGGGTAAGATTATTATTCGTATCGAAGACAGTACCTATTTACTAAATCAAGGTGATAGCTATGTGATTGATACCATTCAGCCGCATACTTTTATTAATCCTACCGATAGCATCACCCGTATCGTAAGCGCCCATACACCGACGACTTATTAAACCTAAGCTAAATTTCGTTAGGTTTGATATTGCACAGTGATGATTGAACAAAAAAGGCTACTTCCATTTTAGAAGTAGCCTTTTTTTGATTATAAAATTACCTATCGAATGAAACGCTTAGCTTATGGTTGTTGATTGTCTTCAGTGGTTTCTACCATATCTACATTATCTGCTGTCTTCGATTTTTCTTTGATTAGCTTTATTTTTGGATTTTTAGCAACAGGTTCGATATTTTTCACAGCGACATTTAGGGCAGGTTTAGACGCTTTTTTCAGACTGCGTTTGATGCGTCGAACTGCGATAGCATCTGCTTCTGCTTGTTCTTCGGCAAGCGCCGCATCATGTAAGCTTTGATATACTTCAAGCGTTTTTTCAATCATCTCACGCATGGTGAATTTGTTGGTCATTTCAGGACGCGTCACGCTCTCTAGCTGGTTTCTAACCGCTTTACAAAGCGCATTGGCATTGTACTTTTTTACCAATCCTTGTGGGTAGAGTGGTTGTAAAATCTCGCTAAAGGCAGCTTGATCCCAACCAATGACTGGCGTACCTAGGTGTATGGCTTGTAGGGCATTGATACCGATTGACTCGGGCTCATTGGCAAGTGCCATCACAATATTGGCCGCCGATAGCCATTCCCGCATATCATTACGCTTGCTACCCACATAGGTAATGCGCTCCGCCAGTCCCAAGCTGTTTGTGCGTTGGCGAAAATCTTCATGAGCGACATCGCCGTCTTTATAGTCTTCATCCATAATAATGACGTGAATATTGGGGAACTGCTCTTGCAGGTTACCCAAGATATCTATCAGCCACTCTTGCCCGTACTCATTACCGATGACGGTTGGGAATACGAGCCATTTTTTGTGCTCAAGCTCAGGGTATTCAGCAAAGGTATGACGTAACCAATAAACCGACGGGTTGTGACGATAAGGGTAGCGCCGAGTGTCGATACCGCGATAGATACGCGTGATGACTTTGGGATCTACATCTTCGATGCGCAGTCCTTTTTTTAAGTATTGAGTGACACTATCAGATACGGTGATTATCGTATCAACATTGAGTAGGGCTTGAGAGTACTTATTAATTGGATAAAAACCATACATGGTCGAGACCAGTTTGGGAAAACGCCTGACGCGTGCGCGGCGCAGTGCCAAATGCAATATCCATGCAGGAGTACGCGAATGTACATGAATGACATCGGGTTCGTACTTTTCTATCAAATGCCGTAGGGCAGAGACTTGCAATAATGATAGCCAAGACTTTTTATTCACATGTAGCTGATGGTATATATTGCCATCGCGTTTGAGACGTCTAACCAAGTCATTGTCTTCATCGGCACTCGAGACAATGATAGAGGTATGCTCATTTTTGACCAATGCTCGCCCAAGATGAAAAATGCCGCGCTCGGATTCATCATGCTTTAGAGACGACAGTAAGCGCATAACTTTCATAATAGCGTTGGTCACCGGTTAGTAATATCAATTTGCTATTGTCAGTTAAAAGCGATTAAAACTCAACCATCAAGATAAAAAGATGAGGTTAGATAGGTGGTTTTTAGACTATATAAGCGTAAGACGTGGATTAATAAACACCAAAAGCCGTTAGCGTCGTTTCTGTAAATGTTCAGCATTGGGCAGTACTTGTTTTTCACTCAAGTATTTCCAGTAGCGCTGCGGGAGATATTGCTTATGCAGCTTAGGGTTTTTGCGCTCTTTGATATTGACGTTGGTAAAGTAACCTTGCCAGAATTTTTGATAGCGCTGTTCATCAGGACTATGAATGCTAGTAGGGTTGCGTAGTACCGCATCATCGAGGTCGGTGATGGTTTGCAACTTTGCTGGACGTGATGGCGTGCTATTACTTTTATCATAATAGATGCCGTAGCCCCGAGTCAGATCATAGATCGCCCAGTGCTGATCTTGATAGCGCTGCCGAAAGTGCTCTCCGATTAATGGTAATACGTTAAAATCAGGCTCTACACGTGCAAAATAAATATCATCAGTCGTATGCTCAAAACGTACAAACGCCTCCATGCGATGTTTCTCACGGCCAACAGATTTGACTGTCTGCACCAGCTCAAGCACGTCCAAATTACCTAAATCTTGCATGATTTGACGATTGGGATAGTCGATGGCGTATTTGACCACGCGAAACAATGTCGTACCGATATCGTCTTTCTCTGATAAAAATCCCCATAAGATATTTCGCATGCCTGATCGACCTAATAAGGTATTTAATTTGACCAACACACGCTCGGCTTTATCCTCATCAGTTGCCACATTAGTCGCCTGAGCGATGAGTGATGGCACATAGCAATCTTGAGCGGTTAGCTTCAGTGACATATCGTTTTGTAGACGATTGGCATAAACATAAAACACAGCACTCAGCCAACCTTCAAAGCTAGGCTCATACAGTACAATGCTAGGCGTCAATTGACCGACAGCGTAAGAGTCATTTTGCATAAGTGCTGACATGTTTTATCCTACATTTCTATCATAAATACAATAGCGAGATAGCAGGTTTTTTAACACGTGCTATCTAGAGCCATTCTAAAATAAAGCCAACTGCCCAGTACGTTGATCGTTAAATTTGGTCTGTGTTTGAGCCAATACATACTGACGGAAATTATCGCGCGTTAGATGTGCAAGGTGTTCGTTTTTGCCAGTGGTCGCGATGAAGTATTTAGCACGGTTGACCGCAGCGCCCATCTTTTTTAGATGGTATAGCGTTAATTGATTGAACTTACGTGCTTTGACGATTTTTTTAGCAGTCTTTGTACCGATACCTGGGATACGCACAATCATCTCATAAGTCGCTGTCTGGATATTGACTGGGAAATGCTCGCGATGGCGTATCGCCCAAGCCAGTTTTGGATCGCAGTCTAAATCTAAAAACGGCGACTCTGGTTCCACAATCTCATGCGCACCAAAACCATAAAAACGCATTAACCAATCTGCCTGATACAGACGATTCTCCCGCACCATCGGCACAGGCGTTCCAATCGCAGGCAAACGATTGTCAGAGAGCATAGGTACATAACCTGAGTAATAGACCCGCTTGAGATCGTACGTTTTGTAGAAGTGACTCGATAGTTGAATCACTTGCAAGTCAGTCTCGTTACTCGCACCAACGATCATTTGGCTGGTCTGACCTGCTGGCGTGAACTTAGGCGCTTTCTTATGGGTTTTACGGCTCTCACGGATGGTGATAATCTCTTCTTTTACCGTTTCCATGGGTGCTTTTAATTGGTCATGTGATTTTTCTGGCGCAAGCAAAGCCAATCCTGATTTGGTTGGAATCTCGATATTGACGCTCAAACGATCAGCATATAATCCTGCTTCTAGCAGCAGTTCTTTTGACGCACCTGGGATGGTCTTTAGATGGATGTAACCATTAAAGCGTTCACGCGTACGCAAGAGCTTAGCGACTTCGACCAGTCGCTCCATCGTATAGTCACCACTTTTAAAAATGCCCGAGCTGAGGAATAGCCCTTCGATATAGTTACGGCGGTAAAACTGCATGGTTAAGTCGACAACTTCTTCGACACTAAACGCAGCACGCGGCGTGTCATTGCTCTTACGCGAGGTGCAATAAGCACAGTCGTAAATGCAGTGATTGGTCAAAAGAATCTTTAGCAGACTGACGCAGCGACCATCTTCGGTATAGCTGTGACAGATGCCTGTTGCTGAGGCATCACCTAGTCCGCCGCCTTGGTTTTTGCGAGTACCAGCGGAGGATGAGCAAGAGACATCATATTTGGCAGCATCGGCCAAGATATTGAGTTTGCCCTGTAATCTTTCATAATTGATGTTTGCCATAAGTTGCGTTTTACCAATTAATTGATGAAAGACTATTTTACCAAAATTATCGCTAAGTCATTGTATTTATAGGTGAAGTTAGAATGATATGCGACAACGGTTGTCGTCACAAAAATCTGGACTTTTGGATATGGTTTGAATTTACATAAAGATTTTTTCAGCTAATAATCCAACCACCAATCCGCTAACAATACCTGCAATACCGAGTAGTAGGAGAGGAATGGCTAGTATCGTGAATATCTGTGCTTGGCTTTTTTGAATCTCAATAGAGTAGTGGTTTGAATCAATATTGGCCAACGGTATGGCGCCTCCTATCATTGCTTGAAATCTTGAGGTACTTGAACCTGGTCCTAGCTTTAATTCGTAGTGACCCGCTTCCGCCTTAAAAGTAAAAAGCTCCATTCTTCCAGTATCAAAATTGTTTGAGCGCGGAGACAGTATCGAGCGGTTAATCTTGATTTCTTTGTTAGTAGCGGTATTGAGAATATGTGGTTTAAAATAGGTCAGCGGCGTTTTTTTGAACAGAGGGCCTTTGTGCCAGATTGCATAAACGCCTGGTTTTGAGACAGTGAAACTACCTGCATTATCGTTATATGGTAGCGTCAATAATATGATGCCATTGAATGCATTGCTAAACAATTTTATCGCTTTAAATACAATAAATATGCCAATAAGAACAAGGATGAATAGAAGTATTCTAATGGACAGGATGCTCATTATTCATCTTCCTTAGTGATATAGAGCTTAATAATAACGTGGTATAGCCGATACAAGTATAAGGCTCATTTTTCAGATGAATAAACGTTTATTTATATCACAATAAGTTGGCTATTTTCCAAAAAAAAGGTCTTGTGGACTATATAGCTAGTCCACAAGACCTTTTACATATTTCGATAGCTGTCAAATAATAATGCGCGACAGTTTAATGTTTATTGAACCTTGGCACGTATGACGACAGTCTTGGCCGCATTGGCATCAAAGTTCACCAAGTTCCATTTCAGACCAGAGTAGTTTTCTTGGACAACCACCGTATTGCCAACCTGCTGAATGGTCTGATAGCTGTCTCCGCCAGTGGTAGCAAGCGTCGGCAGAGGACTATTCAACGAAACTAACTGGACGCCACTTGGTAATGAGATCATTGCGTTGATGTCATTGACAGGCTGTGCTGTGGTGTTGGTATAAGTAGTGTGATACTCAATCACATCGCCTGGGGCAATATGATTGGCAGGAACGGCAACTTCACGTCCATCAGCATTTTTTAGAATTTTCATGACTTTGGTGTTGGCATTGACCACGCCAGGCGTACTAAAGGTAGGGGTCAGTTGCAACGTATCCAAAGTTGTCGTCGTTGTCGTTACTTGATTGGTCACTGGCTGCTGCATAATCACTGGCGGGGTGACATTGGTTGCGACAGGTAGTACTTGCGTCACGCTGCTAGCAGGCGTGGTAATCACATCTACTTTAGTGACTTTATTGGTAATAGAGTTAGTCACTGGTACGCTAGTAACGGTCGTCATACCTTGGACAATAGGAGACTGACGCACGACATAGCGTGGCACAGTGGTCACCTGAGTTACCGCGTACGGCATGCCGTCTTGCATGGTGATACCGTTTGGCGTCGCCGTAATAGTAGCAGTTTTGCCATCAGAGTATTGCTCGACCACAGTGGTGCTACCGCTCGCAGATGAGCTAATAGCGATCTCAGGGGCAGCATTGGCCGATGATGCGGCCAACATGATACCTGCTAGTAATGCAGACAGAGTTGCATTTTTTGCCATAGTTGTTTTAGTAGTTAACGCTTGAAAACCATCGTTCATAATCATAAAAGACTCCTCAAAAATAATAGTAAGTAATACAACAATAGATAATGCCTAGATAAACAAAACCCCCGCTAAATGACACCGAAAAATATGCCAAATAACGAGGGTAGTAGTGCTGATATTAGCCTATGTTTGCGATCAGACCATCATTATTTTTAGTAAAAGCGCCGCAATACTAACTTGTATAAAAGCTATTCAATCTTAACTATTTCTTATTGAATAAACTGAATACTAAAGCTGTTGTGCACTCAAACTCAAATAATTATGCGCCAAAACAAATCATGGATAAAAGCAGCATTGTGTAACCGAAATGGTATAAATACTATCTATGTGTAGTACAGCTTTCATCTATGGAGTTGAATAGCAAAGTAATCAGGCGCAATCATTGTCATAAAAACTATTATCTAAAAGTCATTTCTCAAACTGTCTATAATTGAGAATATCAAAGCTCTAGATTAGAACGCAGTGTAGCTATTAGTCGTAGATAACTTTCATGACTTCATATTCAACCACGCCTTTTGGCGTTTCGATGCGCACTTCGTCGCCTTCGAATTTACCAATCAAACCACGAGCGATTGGTGAGTTGACTGAGATTTTGCCAGCTTTAAAGTCAGCTTCATCGTCGCCAACGATTTTGTATTGTTTCTCTTCTTCGGTGTCCATGTTTTCAATCACGACGCTGACGCCAAACACGATACGGCCTTCTTTTGGCAGTGTCGAAGGATCGATGACTTGAGCGCCACCAAGTTTGGCTTCGATATCACGAATACGTGCTTCACAAAAACCTTGTTGCTCGCGGGCAGCATGGTATTCAGCATTTTCTTTCAAATCGCCGTGTTCGCGTGCTTCAGCAATCGATGCTGTGATGCGTGGACGGTCGATACTTTTTAGCTGTTTTAATTCGGCTTCTAGAGCCGCGTGTCCTTGCGGAGTCATTGGGTAACGTTGCATGTTTTTTCCTTAAACCAATAACACCACACCACCTCATAATGAGATGGTGTCAGTGTTGTTGCAATGGATATAAAATATAAAAGAGTGATAATTAAGACGATGTAATGAATAAGTTGGCTATCATTTATGAGTGTATCTCACCTCAATTCAAGCATAGGCGCACTTAAGCTTACGTAATAAAAAGCATAGTCGCAATTTAGCCACTATGCTTTTTAGATCTATCACGGTAAAGGTATCGTTCCTCAAGCATGGTTGGCTATATTTAAAGCAAACAACGATACTTGAGTGAGCTTTTAGGCAAGCCTAACGGTTATGCTTAATCTACTGAAATTATTCAGCCACGTCAATAGACTTTGCTTGCTCATGCAAATCTTGTAACTTATAGACATCAAACGGTAAGTCAATAGCGTAAGATTTGCAGACGGCATCAGCGGCACCTAACGTGGTGACGTAGAATACTTTGCCCTGTAGCGCACTGCGGCGAATAGAGAACGAATCCTCTTGAGCTTGCTTACCTTCAGTGGTATTGATGATAAGGTCGATTTTGCCGTTTTTCAAGGCATCAACGATATGCGGGCGACCTTCAGTGACCTTGTTGATTTGTTGACTTTCGATACCAGCGTCGCTCAGTACTTTTTGCGTGCCAGTGGTCGAGACAATCTTAAAGCCAAAGTCGGCAAGCTGACGAGCAATCGGAGCGATTTGGGCTTTGTCGCTGTCACGAACTGAGATAAAGACGGTTTTTGTCTCGCCTTCAGTCGGTAGACCTGGCAGACGCTCGTTACTACCGATAATAGCCTTGTAGAATGCTTCGCCAAAGGTTTTGCCCACGCCCATGACTTCGCCTGTTGATTTCATCTCAGGACTCAAGATTGGGTCAACACCTGGGAACTTGGCGAATGGGAATACCGCTTCTTTGACCGCATAGAATGCTGGGACAATTTCAGTGGTAAAGCCTTGATCTTTAAGCGAAGTACCAGCCATACAGCGAGCAGCAACTTGTGCTAACGAAGTACCGATACACTTAGAGACGAACGGTACTGTACGTGCAGCACGTGGGTTCACTTCTAGGATATATACGGTTTCGCCTTTTACTGCGAACTGTACGTTCATTAGACCAATAACGCCTAGCTCTTTTGCCATAGCGACCGTCTGTGCTCGCATCACGTCACATAGCTCTTTAGACAGTGAGTATGGCGGCAGTGAGCATGCTGAGTCACCTGAGTGGACGCCAGCCTGTTCAATATGTTGCATGATACCGCCGATGACGACATCAGTACCATCACAGACACAGTCTACGTCAACTTCGATAGCATCATCTAAGAAGCGATCTAGCAGGACAGGCGCCTCGTTCGATGCTTGTACCGCAGTACGTAGGTAATGTCTTAGCTCGTCTTCGTTGTAGACGATTTCCATCGCGCGGCCACCTAATACATAAGATGGACGTACAACCAATGGATAGCCTACGTCTTTTGCTTTAACCAAGCCGTCTTCTAAGCTGGTTGCTAGTGCGTTTGACGGCTGTACTAGGTTTAGCTGCTGAATCATATGCTGGAAGCGCTCACGGTCTTCGGCACGGTCAATTGCATCTGGGCTAGTACCGATGATTTTAACGCCTGCTGACTCTAGTGCACGAGCAAGTTTCAATGGTGTTTGACCACCGAATTGTACAATCACGCCATCAGGGTTTTCGATACGAACGATCTCTAGCACGTCCTCTAACGTGATTGGCTCAAAGTATAGACGGTCTGAGGTGTCATAATCGGTTGAAACCGTTTCTGGGTTACAGTTGACCATGATGGTCTCGTAACCATCTTCACGCATGGCAAGTGCTGCATGCACACAGCAGTAATCAAACTCAATACCTTGGCCGATACGGTTAGGACCGCCACCGATAACCATGATTTTCTTTTTGTCTGTTGGGTTTGCTTCACATTCGCTATCGTACGTCGAGTACATATAGGCCGTGCTAGTAGCAAACTCTGCTGCACAGGTATCGACACGCTTATAGACTGGATAGACGTTTAGATCCCAGCGCTTCTTGCGTAGTTGCTTTTGTGAGATACCAAGCAATTTAGCCAAACGCAAATCTGATAAACCTTTACGTTTAAAGCTACGTAGATTTTTCTCGTTTAATCCACCAAAGCCAAGTGATTTCACCGTGGCTTCTGTTTTAACGATGTCTTCTATCTGTACCAAGAACCATGGGTCAATCTTGGTAAAGTTAAACACTTCATCGACACTCATACCGACGCGGAATGCATCAGCAACGTAGTAGATACGCTCAGGTGTTGGAATGGTTAGGCGGTTGATGATTTCGCTACGTGCTTTTTCGGCGCTTACCTTTGATAAGTCAATTTGCTCGTCAAAGCCATCCGCACCTGTTTCCATACCGCGTAAGGCTTTTTGCATCGACTCTTGGAAGTTACGACCAATTGCCATCACTTCACCGACCGATTTCATCTGAGTCGACAGGATATTGTCTGCTTGTGGGAATTTTTCGAAGTTAAAACGAGGTATCTTGGTGACGACATAATCAAGCGCAGGTTCAAAGCTGGCTGGCGTTTTGCCGCCAGTGATGTCATTTTGCAATTCGTCTAGCGTATAACCAATGGCCAGTTTCGCTGCGATTTTGGCAATCGGGAAACCAGTGGCTTTTGAGGCTAGGGCAGACGAACGTGATACACGTGGGTTCATCTCGATGACGACCATACGACCTGTATCAGGGTTGATACCGAACTGTACGTTTGAACCGCCTGTTTCAACACCAATCTCACGTAGTACTGCTAATGACGCATTACGCATGATTTGGTATTCTTTGTCGGTCAAAGTCTGTGCTGGCGCGACGGTGATTGAGTCGCCGGTATGCACACCCATTGGGTCAAAGTTTTCGATAGCACAGATGATGATGCAGTTGTCGTTTTTGTCACGAACCACTTCCATCTCGTATTCTTTCCAACCGATCAATGACTCATCGATAAGCAGTTGATGGTTTGGAGACAAATCAAAACCGCGCTCGCAGATTTCAATGAACTCATCGCGGTTATAAGCGATACCACCGCCTGAACCACCCATCGTGAATGATGGACGAATGATACACGGATAGCCCATTTTTTCTTGAGTCGCAAAGGCTTCTTCCATGGTTTCAGCGGTCTCGGCGCGAGGGCACTCAAGGCCGATACGCTTCATGGCTTTATCAAACAAGTTGCGGTCTTCTGCCATCTCGATTGAGTCTTTGGTCGCGCCAATTAACTCGCAGTTATACTTGGTCAATACGCCGTGCTTGTCTAGCTCTAGCGCACAGTTTAGAGCCGTCTGTCCGCCCATGGTTGGCAAGATTGCATCTGGACGTTCTTTGGCAATGATTTGCTCAACGGTTTGCCAAGTAATCGGCTCGATATAGGTTGCGTCAGCCATGACAGGGTCAGTCATGATGGTCGCAGGGTTTGAGTTGACCAAGATGACGCGGTAGCCTTCTTCTTTTAGTGCTTTACACGCCTGTGCGCCTGAATAGTCAAACTCACATGCTTGGCCGATGACGATAGGGCCTGCGCCAATGATAAGAATGCTTTTTATGTCGGTACGTTTTGGCATAGTTAGAGCTACCTTCGTTTGGGTGATAATTTGAGTAATCTTTGTTTTTGATAACGCTTATGGCGTTTTATACTTGCAGTGCTTTATTTAGTGCCGCTTGAACCGCTATGGACGATTCAAGCGTTTACTTATTATGTAGTTATAATCAACCGTTTACGCTTGGGCAGTTTTAGACTGTTCCATCATATCCGCAAACTTATCAAATAATGGCGCGCAGTCATGTGGACCAGGGCTGGCTTCTGGGTGACCTTGGAAGCTAAAGACTGGCTTATTAGTCAGCTCGATACCTTGGTTAGTACCATCGAATAATGAGCGATGAGTAGATTTAACGTTGTCAGGTAGCGTGTCTTCATCAACTGCAAAACCATGGTTCTGACTGGTAATCATAACCGTGCCAGTCGCCAAATCTTGTACTGGATGGTTGGCACCATGATGGCCAGTTTTCATTTTGATAGTATTTGCACCGCTAGCCAGACCAATCAGCTGATGGCCTAAGCAAATGCCAAACGTTGGCACGTCAGTTTGCTCAATGATGTGGCGTACCGCATTGATAGCGTAATCACAAGCTGCAGGGTCACCAGGGCCGTTTGATAAGAAGATGCCATCTGGGTTCATTGCTAGCACATCAGCGATAGGGGTCTGTGCTGGTACAACCGTTACGTGACAACCGCGGTCGACGAGCATGCGTAAGATGTTGGTTTTGCTACCGAAGTCATAAGCGACGACGTTGTATTTAGAATCGATGTGAGTGCCGAGTTGCTTAAAGAAGCCGCCAGTACCGCTATCATGACTACCAGGGATATCACGGTTGAGTAGGGTGTCTGACAGATCCCAAGTGCCTGTTGTCCACTCGAAGTTCTTTTTAGTACAGCATTCTTTTGCCAAGTCCATGCCCTTTAGACCTGCAAAGCTTTTCGCTAACTCAATCGCTTTTTGCTCATCGTCGCTGCTGATAGTCTCGCCGTTTGAGGCAGTCATGATACAGCCGTTCTGTGCACCTTTATCACGTAATAGACGTGTTAGCTGACGCGTATCAATTTCAGCGATAGCCACTGTTTCGTTACGCTGTAAATAGTCGCTAAGTGACTCTGAGTTACGGAAGTTAGAGGTTGCCATAGTGGCATCACGGATGATAAGACCGTCTGCCCATACTTTGTGGCCATTGCCAGATTCTGTGTCCTCGCTATTGGTGCCTGTATTACCGATATGAGGGTAAGTCAAAGTCACCAGCTGGCGGGCATAACTTGGATCGGTTAGGATTTCTTGATACCCTGTCATGGCTGTGTTAAATACCACTTCACCAATACGATGACCTAGGCTGCCGATACTGACACCGCGAAAGATTGTACCGTCTGCTAGTGCCAAAATTGCTTGTATTTCTGCCGATGAATTCAAGGATTGCCTCCGCTGTTATTGGTGAGTGCCATCATGTTTTGTTGGTCTAAAATTGCTCCGTATCCTTTTATTTACGGCATTTGACTGTTGTCATATAAAAGTAAAAAAAGGGCGATACACAAAAATTTTCCACAAAAAAGCGAGAAGACATTATTGATGAAAACTACAAAACCCACTAGATAGTGAATAGGTAACTTGCATCATGTCCGCTCGCTTAGGCACAGATTTTGCGTATTATATACAAAATAGACGATTATAGCTAGCCGATTTACTGGATTAATAGTCATTTCATAGCTAATAATGAGGACTCTATAAAGATATTGACTTTATAAAATAGCCTAAGCAAAAATTAACTACTCTCTCTTTTATCGAATTCGACATTAAGCGTATATTAATAGCGCTGGATTTTCGCAGTTGGCTTTGCCACAATGGACAGCGCAGCGCTAGACCCAATTTTTATGATCGTTTGTTATAACAATAATGAAAATGACAAGGAGTCGTTATGATTTATCAGTATTTAGACAAAACCCCTGAGTTTGCCGCACCATTTAACGGTTGGGTAGCAGATTCAGCGCAAGTGATGGGCGATGTATATTTAGGCCATCAAGCCAATATTTGGTTCGGTGCAGTGATACGCGGTGACAACGATCGTATCCATATCGGTGACTATAGTAATGTGCAAGAAAACAGTGTGATTCATACTGATGCAGGCATCAAAGTTACTATCGGTAATTACGTGACTATCGGCCATTTGGCTATGTTGCACGGCTGTGAAGTCGGTGATAATAGCTTGATTGGCATTGGCGCTGTGGTACTTAACAATGTCAAGATCGGTAAAAACTGTCTGATAGGGGCGAAAGCCTTGATTACTGAAGGTCAAGTTATTCCAGATAACTCGCTGGTGATGGGCGCGCCTGCAAAAGTAGTCAAGACGCTAACAGATGAGCAAGCTGCGATGCTAAAAATGTCAGCGCTACATTATGCTGAGCGTTGTCAGAAATTTAAAACAGGCTTAACAGCAATAGCGATGCCTGAATAAGGGTAAGCAAACGAGTTGATTTTAAACGGACAAGCTACAAGTTTAAATAGATAGACGATAGGGCTCATACTTATTTCATTGATAGACTGTTCAATTAATACGGTCAGCCTTAGTAGATAACTGTACCCAATTTTATTAAACAATTCATATTTTTTCGCAACCAACGATAAGGTCTCACCATGCAGGCAAATCAAGCACAAACAAAACAAAAACAACTGGCACTATTTGATTTAGATCATACATTACTTGATGTCGATAGCGATTATCTCTGGGGTGAGTATATCGTAAAGCATGACCTTGTCGATGAGGCGCAGTACCGTACTGCCAATCAGAAATTTTATAATGACTATATTGAAGGCACGCTAGACGCGACAGAGTACAATGAATTCGTCGCGCAGTTTTTAAGCAGTCTGCCGCTTGATAGACTGGATGAGCTAAGAGAAGACTATATCAAAAGCGAAATCGAGCCACATATTCGCCCAAAAGCAATGGAAGCATTGTGTCAGCACATTGAGCAAGGGCACGATGTAGTGATTATTTCTGCGACCAATGATTTTGTAGTGTCGGCCATTGCCAAGCGTTTTGGTGTAGAAGAAGCCAATGTATTGGCAACGCCATTAGAGATCAAAGATAATCGCTATACAGGTAAGTTAACTGACAGACCAAACTTTCAAGCGGGCAAAATATACCATTTGGATAAATGGCTAAATAAACAGCAAGCCTCTGGTATCACGTTTGAAAAAACGTATGCGTATTCAGATTCCAAAAATGATATTCCGTTACTCGAATGGGCTGATGTGGCCGTTTGCGTATCACCTGATGATGCGTTACATGCGCATGCTTTGGCCCATCGATGGGCAGTAGAAGATTGGTCGATCTAGATTATTTAAGCTAGTAATAGTAGCAACATTGGCATCAGCGATAATTAGCGAACCATTTAGTATCAATCTCATTTAAAATAGCGCCACATGCGTTATTTATTTTATTAGAAAAACAGGAATATTTATGGAAATCAATCCGTATCAAGAGCAGATTAAAGATTTATCAGAGCGTGGGCAGGACTTGCGGAGGTATCTTTGACTTCGATGGTAAGCAAGAACGCTTAGAAGAAGTCAATTTAGAGTTAGAAAACCCTGAGCTATGGAACGATCCAGAGCGCGCGACCAAAATTAATAAAGAAAAAAGTCACCTTGACGGTGTCATCGATGTGGTGGTTTCTCTTGAAACCACACTAGAGGACGCGTCTGCTATGCTAGAGTTGGCAGTCGAAGCAGAAGATGAGTCCTTGCTAGCTGATGTGCAGAGCGAGCTAGATAGCGCCGAGAAACGTGTCGCTGATTTAGAATTCCGCCGAATGTTTAGCGGTGAGATGGATCCAAACAACTGCTACTTGGATATTCAGTCAGGCAGTGGCGGTACTGAAGCGCAAGATTGGGCTGAAATGCTGCTGCGCATGTATACACGCTGGGCAGAAGCTCATGGCTTCAAAGTAGATGTGATTGAAGTGTCCTCAGGTAGTGTGGCTGGTATCAAGTCGGCAACCATTGAGATTAAAGGTGATTATGCCTTTGGTTGGTTGCGTACCGAAATTGGTGTCCATCGTCTAGTACGTAAATCACCATTTGATAGTAATAATGGTCGTCATACGTCGTTTGCTGCGGTGTTTGTCTCGCCTGAGATTGACGACAACGTCGAGATTGATATCAATCCTGCGGATTTGCGTATCGATACCTATCGCTCATCTGGGGCGGGTGGTCAGCACGTAAACACGACAGATTCTGCGGTACGTATTACCCATGAGCCGTCGGGCGTGGTAGTGACCTGTCAGAATGAGCGTAGTCAACATGGTAACAAAGCCACCGCGATGAAAATGCTGCGTGCTAAGCTGTATGAGCTTGAAATGCAAAAACGTATGGAATCACAGCAAGCAGTCGAAGATGGCAAGTCTGACGTCGGTTGGGGCAGTCAAATTCGCTCGTACGTGCTCGATGACTCACGTATCAAGGACTTGCGTACGGGTGTTGAAACCTTTAACACCGGAGCGGTGCTAGATGGTGACCTCGATCAGTTTATCGAAGCGAGTCTAAAAGCAGGACTGTAAAAGGCCGTTTTAAATAAGCAGCCGTTTTAAAATAGTAACCAATATTTAATTAAGGAAAATTATGCCAAGCGTTAATAATTATTTTGATGATAAAGTGACTTCTATTGCTTTTCAAACGGCGACCAAGCCTGCGACTGTCGGCGTCATGGAAATTGGTGAATATGAGTTTGGCACCAGTGAATTCGAAACCATGAGCGTGGTGAGCGGTGCATTGACTGTTAAGCTACCAGAAAGTGACGAGTGGCAAACGTTTAACGCTGGCGAGCAATTCACGGTTGAAGCCAATCAAAAGTTCCAAGTAAAAGTAGACGTCGAAACCGCTTATCTATGTGTATATGGTAAATAACGACTTCTAAGTTATAGCAGTATCAAAACGAAAAACGCCAAGTATTTTATGCTTGGCGTTTTTTTTGTGTCATATTTCAAATAAATTTTAAGCTACTATCCTGAAAACCATGTTTTACACAGCATTACACTTTGTCTGTGCCAAATAAACAGCAAAAACTACCGTCATTAATTATGCTAAAACCATGAATTCTCAAAGGTATACAGGTTTATGACAAAGGCAACAGTAAAGGCAAGCCAGCAAACAATGACCAAAGACGTGCGTCATGATTACGAGCATCTCGCACGCCGTGCTAATTTGCGTTATGTGAGTGACGATGAACCAGGTTATGAGCGTAGACGTTGGGGCCGCGGCTTTACCTATCGCGATGCAACAGGCAACACGGTCAAAGACAAAGCCCTGCGTCAACGTTTTGATGCATTGGTGATACCGCCCATGTGGTCAGAGGTCTGGATATGCCAAGATGAAAGAGGCCATCTGCAATCAACAGGGCGAGACGAAAAATCGCGCAAACAGTATCTGTATCATCCGTCATGGAATAATATCCGTGACCAAGCAAAGTTTGATGCGATGATAGGATTTGCAGAGGCACTGCCCAATCTACGCGCGCAGGTCGAGACAGATTTGGAAGCAGAGTCCTTATCACGCACCAATGTGCTTGCTGCCGTTGTTAAATTGCTAGAGACCACTTTGATTCGTATTGGCAATAGCCGCTACGCCAAACAAAACAAAAGCTATGGTCTGAGTACACTACGCAGCAAGCATGTCAGTGAAACCGACAATGGACTAGCGTTTGATTTCGTCGGAAAAAGCGCAAAAGAGCATCATATTGAACTGCAAGATGAGCGACTGATTGACATCGTGCAGGCCTGCTCTGAGCTGCCAGGCTATCAAATATTCAAATACTTAGATGACAACGGGCATAAACAAGTCGTTGACAGTAGCGATATTAATGACTACTTACGGATGCACACGTGCGGCATGGACTGCGAAAGCAAGCTATACAGCGCAAAGGATTTTCGTACATGGATGGCAAGTGTACTCGCAGCAAGCTACCTATATGATGAGCTACAAACGTCTGCAGGCGCTAACATATTAACCAGTGCACCAGAAAGCGCTGAGCGACAGCAATTAGTTACTGAGATGGTAAAAAGTGTCGCAGCAGAGCTAGGCAACACGCCGACCGTATGCCGTGCCTCTTATATTCATCCCATTGTCATTGAGCGTTTTTTGGCAGGGCAGTTCTTTGAGACTTACAAACAAGCACGCCGTGGACGAACTAAGAAATACCAAAGCTGTGAAGAAAAAGCATTGTTAGGGTTTTTAAGAGCTGATGTTTAAGTGTGAGGTTTTAGATAATAATATTGAGGTGTTAATTCTTTAATAGGAAATTGAAAATATGCGGCAGTACTTTGGCTATTGATTGCAGGTGTCTTCGCGGACTTATAGCGAATTAATGATAATTAGTTATAGATTACCTCTATTTCTATAAAATAAAAATGATACGTTATGTATTGAAATAAACGTAAAAATGCGTTACTAATAGAGCATGATAAATACGAACCTATGAAACGGTCTATAGGATGTGACCGTTTTTCTATTATAAATACCATTTTGCCAGTTACCTGATATTGCTAAAGGATTAGCTTATGAACACCGCCTCTCAAACTCCGACGAATATTGATACAGATACTACCGTCACACCAAAAAACTATACCGATTACTATAATAATTTTAATATGGATACACTGCTGTCAGAAATATTCGGCGAGCAGGTGGACGATCGACTAAATGCTTATATGGCTTGCTGTGGTCGACATGTACGTGATGGCCGCGCTGACAATGCTGCGCTAGTACACGAAGACACGGCGGGCAATGTAACGCGCATGAGTTTTGATGAGCTTGACAAAGCAAGTGCTCAAATCGCTAACTTACTACAGTCGTATGGGGTAAAAGCGGGCGACAAGGTAGCGACTATGCTACCACGCACACCAGAGCTTCTTACTGTTGTATTAGCAACATGGCGCATCGGCGCAGTATATCAGCCGCTATTTACCGCTTTTGGCTATGACTCCATCAAATATCGGATGGATAAAGCCGATACCAAAGTCGTTTTTACTAACTTAGAAAATCGCAGCAAGTTTGAAGATTTGGCTGAGCAAACCAAAATGGTATTGGTCGGCAGTGCTGAGGATGCTCAGACATGGGGTGACGATCACTATGCCCAGTCTATGGCAGCACAGTCGCAAGCGCTCGAACCCGTGATGCTCGATACGGATGCGCCATTTTTGCAAATGTTTACCTCTGGTACGGTTGGTAAATCAAAAGGGGTCAGCGTTCCATTGGCTGCGTTACCTGCCTTTTACTTATATATGCGTTATGCCATCGACCTACGCGAAGACGATCAGTATTGGAACATGGCAGATCCAGGTTGGGCATATGGCTTGTACTATGCCATCACGGGGCCTCTGCTACTGGGCATCACCACTTATTTTAATGAAGCAGGATTTGACGCGACCAATACCCGTGAGTTTATGGTGCGTCACAAGATTACCAATTTGGCCTCTTCACCAACGGCATTTCGAATGATGAAATCTAGTGGCGTGTTTGATAGTGTTAATGAAGGCGCTCATAACGATACTAATACTAAGCTATCTTTACGCTGTGCCAACTCGGCAGGAGAGACGCTGAATACCGAAGTGGTCAACTGGGTCGAAACCTATCTGGCGTGCCAAGTCAAAGACCAATATGGTCAAACAGAAACGGGCATGACTTGCTGTGCACATCATGCACTGGCGCATGAGTGTCCTGTTGGCTCGATGGGTATGGCGCTACCAGGTCATACGCTAGTCGTACTAGATGATGATATGAATGTAGTACCGGAGGGTGAGCAAGGGCAACTGGCAGTCGTCGTCAGTCAATCACCTGCGTTCTATTTCCGTGGTTATAGCTGGAACGAAAAGCAGGCCTTTGTAGATGATTACTATCTGACAGGCGACGTGGTCGAGCGTCATAGTGACGGCAGCTACTGGTTCTCAGGACGTGATGATGACATCATTATTACTGCAGGTTACCGCGTAGGGCCTACTGATGTCGAAAATACCGTCTTAGAGCACGAAGCAGTGGCAGAGTCTGCGGCAGTAGGCGTGCCAGACGAAGTGCGCGGTCACACTATTAAGTCTTATGTGGTACTAAAAGATGGTATCGAAGGCAGTGAGCAAATCGCCAAAGAAATCCAAGAGCTGGTACGCAAACGCCTATCTACTCATGCTTATCCGCGTGAGGTCGAGTTTGTGACAGAACTGCCCAAAACGCCAAGTGGCAAGATTCAACGCTTTTTGCTGCGTAGTCTGTCTGCTGCATAAATGAGTTGGTAAAGCATTTATAAATCTAATAGAAAAGTACCTAATAAGAAGCAAAAATTTAAAGGAATAATCATGCAAGTTAAAGAAAACAGCTTTTTGGTCACAGGCGGTGCATCAGGTTTGGGTGAGTCAGTGGCTCGGGCAATTGTCGGTCAAGGTGGCAACGTCGTCATCGCTGATTTAAACGAAACTGCTGGACAAGCTCTGGTCGCCGAGTTAGGTGATAGTGCGCGCTTTGTACGCTGTGATATTACTAACGGTGATGAAGTGCAATCAGCGGTTGAAATGGCAGAATCAGCTTTTGGCGGCCTACAAGGTTCCATCAACTGTGCTGGTATCGTAGTGGTACAAAAACTGCTAGATCGTGATAACAATCCGGCAGACCTTGAGGCATTTAGCCGCGGGGTCAATATCAATCTGGTCGGTTCATTTAACGTCGCTCGTTTGGTCGCTGCTAGCATTGCCAAGCGCCTCGCCAATGACAGCAGCGCAGAAAAAAGCAATCAAGAAAAGAACATAGATCAAGGCATTATTATTAATACAGCCTCTATTGCAGCCTTTGATGGTCAAGTAGGTCAAGCCAGCTATTCTTCGTCTAAGGCAGGCGTGGTCGGTCTGACCTTGCCACTTGCTCGCGAGCTGGCACGTCATGGCATTCGCGTGATGGCTATCGCACCAGGTGTCTTTGCTACGCCGATGATGGACAGTATTCCTGAAAAGGCACGCGAGCAGCTAGAGGCAGGTGTACCATATCCTAAACGTTTGGGCGCACCCAATGAGTTTGCCAAATTGGTGACTCATATCATCGATAATGCTTATCTAAATGGTGAAGTTATTCGCTTAGATGGTGCGATTCGCATGGTGTAGCAGTCTAGCGAGTGATTCATCACTTTTGCACAAAACGTATCTACAGAATCTGGCATAGTGCTTTGATACATATGATTAATGACGAAAAATTAATTATGGGAATCAGAGTCTATGCCATTTTTTTGTAAAAAATATTACTCATCAAATGAGCAGCGTACGCCTTGGCTGCCCATTATCATTGGCCTTAGTCTTGCTGCCATTGTTAGCACCAGCGCCATTGCTTATGCCAAAAGCACCTCAAAACCCAAAAACCCTATTCCTGCGTCGGCAGTCATTGATCGAGTCTTCGTCGATAAATCAGATCGTATCTTAAAATTGATGAGCAATAGTAAAGTTATTAGGTCGTATCGTATTGCGCTAGGGGACAGTCCATCAGGTCACAAGCAACAAGAAGGCGACCAGCGTACGCCCGTTGGGGTTTATACATTAGACTATAAAAATGAGAACTCTATTGCGCATCGCTCGATTCATATTAGCTATCCCAATGATGAAGACAAGGCGCGAGCGCAGTCATTAGGGGTCAATCCAGGTGGCGATATCATGATTCATGGGCAAATGAACGGCTTTGGATACTTGGCATTGTTTAATCAACGACGCGATTGGACAGATGGTTGTATCGCTGTCACTAATAACGAGATGGATGAAATTATGGCAGCGGTGACACTTGGTATTCCTATTGAAATCGTGGAGTAGAATAGTCGGGTTGTTATCTAATTTATACTAAGTAGATGCATTATTTATTGGCGTATTTAGTGGAGATTTATCTTTCATTTGCACTAATAAAATGGCGTAACTGATTACTAACCATCTTTAAATGATATTAATAGCTCCTTTAAATATCATTAATAATAAATATCATTGCTTTAAGTAAGGTTTTATTTGGTAATCGTCTTGAAATAGGTGTATATATACCTTATATAAGTGACAGATAACAGTGGGCACTAGACTAAGATAATCCTTAGAGGTGCTACTGAGAATACCAATTATAAAAGGATATAGACATGAGATTTGAGAAGTTTACTCAAAAACTGCAGTCCGCCATTCAAGAAGCACAAAGTCTAGCGTTAGGGCGTGATCATACAGGCATTGATCCTGTGCATTTGCTTGCCGTGTTGCTACAAGATGAGTCTAATTTATCCATCTGCCAACAAGCAGGTGCTTCTATTCCAGCGCTAAAAAATGGCGTTGCCAAAGCATTGGACAATCAAGCGACGATTTCGGAGCCGACAGGTGACGTCAACCTGAACCCAAACTCGGTTAAAATCCTGAACTTGGCCGATCGTCAGGCACAAAAAGAAGGCGATGATTTTATCGCAACAGAATGGGTCATATTGGCACTTGCTGAGCAAGGCGAAACCAAAAAGATATTTGAAAGTGCCGGCGTAACGGCAAGCAAACTAAAAGCGGTGATTGAGCAATTGCGCGGCGATGATACAGTGAATAACCAAAACGCCGAAGATCAGCGTGATGCACTCAACAAATACACGATCAACCTGACTGAACAAGCAGAGCTTGGCAAGTTAGATCCAGTGATTGGTCGTGACGAAGAGATCCGCCGTACCATTCAAGTCCTGTCTCGCCGCACCAAAAACAACCCTGTGCTCATCGGTGAGCCCGGCGTTGGTAAAACCGCTATCATTGAAGGCTTGGCACAAAAAATCATCAATGGTGAAGTGCCAGAGGGTATGCGTCACAAAGAAGTGCTGTCATTGGATTTGGGTTCA
Organism: Psychrobacter sp. 1Y6; assembly: GCF_052258385.2. Lineage (NCBI taxonomy): Bacteria > Pseudomonadati > Pseudomonadota > Gammaproteobacteria > Moraxellales > Moraxellaceae > Psychrobacter > Psychrobacter sp. 1Y6. The sequence goes on from NZ_JBQQEW020000001.1 coordinate 1,183,582, forward strand.
CTTATTGCTGGGGCAAAGTTCCGCGGTGAGTTTGAGGAGCGCCTCAAAAGCGTATTGAGCGACTTGGCGAAGCAAGAAGGTAATGTCATCTTATTTATCGATGAGCTGCATACTTTAGTCGGTGCAGGTAAAGCCGATGGCGCAATGGATGCCAGCAACATGCTAAAGCCTGCACTGGCTCGTGGTGAGCTGCATTGTGTTGGGGCGACGACGCTGGATGAATACCGCAAGTACATCGAAAAAGATGCCGCCCTTGAGCGTCGTTTCCAAAAAGTACTGGTCGATGAGCCAACGGTCGAAGATACCATTGCAATATTACGTGGTCTAAAAGAGCGTTATGAGCTACATCATGCGGTCAGTATTCAAGACAGCGCGATTATTGCCGCCGCGCGCATGAGTCATCGCTATATTACCGATCGCAAACTGCCTGATAAAGCGATTGATCTGATTGATGAAGCGGCCAGTCGTCTGCGAATGGAAATGGACAGTAAGCCTGAAGCGTTAGGCAAGCTCGATAGTCGCTTAATTCAGCTAAAAATGGAGCGTGAAGCACTCAAAGGTGAAGAGGATGCTGGCGCTAAAGCTGAAACCAAGTTGCTCGATACACAAATAGAAGAAATAGAGAGAGAGCTTGCTGATTTAAATGAGATTTGGCAGGCAGAAAAAGCATTGGTTGAAGGCAGTAAAAAACATAAAGAGGACTTGGATAAAGCACGTATCCAGCTAGAAAAAGTGACTCGAGAAGGTGATGTGGCTGAGATGTCACGATTAAAATATGGCATTATTCCTGAGCTTGAAAAGCAAATTGCTAATCTCGATTTAGCCGAGCAAAAAGAGCAGAACGGTGAGCCTATTGAGATTAAGCTACTACGTAACAAAGTCACAGACAACGAAATCGCCGAAGTGGTTGCGGCCGCGACTGGTATTCCAGTCAGCAAAATGATGCAAGGCGAGCGTGACAAGATGATCGCAATGGAAGAAAAGCTCCATGAGCGTGTCATTGGTCAAAACGAAGCGGTCGAATCGGTGGCCAATGCGGTACGTCGTAGCCGTGCAGGCTTATCTGATCCCAATCGTCCATCTGGTTCGTTTTTATTCTTAGGACCTACGGGTGTCGGTAAAACTGAGCTGACCAAATCACTAGCAAACTTCTTGTTTGACTCTGAAGATGCGATTGTACGTATCGACATGAGTGAGTATATGGAAAAACACAGTGTCAGCCGTTTGGTAGGCGCGCCTCCAGGTTATGTCGGTTATGAAGAAGGCGGTACATTGACTGAAGCAGTACGCCGTAAGCCATACAGCGTCATATTGTTCGATGAAGTAGAGAAGGCGCATCCTGATGTGTTCAACATCTTGCTGCAAGTATTGGACGATGGCCGCTTAACCGATTCGCAAGGTCGCGTGGTAGATTTCAAAAACACTGTGATCATCATGACCAGTAACTTGGGTTCGCATAAAATTCAAGAGATGGTTGGCGAAAGCTACGAGGATATCAAAGCGGAAGTAATGGATTCTGTTGGGCAGCATTTCCGTCCAGAGTTCGTCAACCGTATTGATGAAATCGTAGTCTTCCATCCGCTTGGTATGTCGCAGATGGCAGGTATTGCGGATATTCAACTGGATCGATTACGTCAGCGTATCCAAGAGCGTGAGATGGATATTGAGCTGTCAGCAGATGCGATGAATAAATTGGTTGCCGTGGGTTATGACCCTGTTTATGGCGCTCGTCCTTTAAAGCGAGCCATTCAACAAGAGATTGAAAATCCATTATCATTGAAGCTATTGGCAGGTGATTTTGTCGCTGGTGATATTATCAAAGTCGATGTAGGTGCCGATGACAAGCTAACTTTTGATAAGCTTAGAATGAGCTAATCACATTGGCTTCGATGTCTTTATGACCCAACTGTACTTTTAAAATAAACCCCTTATCTACAATCGTAGGTAAGGGGTTTTTATTTATAAGGCGCGTTTTACGTTACTGTTCTTTTACCATTTCGATATCTCTTAAGTCTCAGGACTATGCTATAACTAAATCAAAGACTAATAGTATCAGTATCAACTGAATGGAGAAACAGAACGATGACAGCTCATATTGAACGTACAAATATACCTTTAACTTCGCCGCTAATCATTGCAGCATTGTTGTTTAGCACTGCTGCGTGCTCCAACCCTTCAGCAGTAAGTCCTAGCAATAACAAAAGCACTGCAACAGAATTTAAAGAAGTTTCTACTTCAGATAGTGATATTCAAACCACCACACAAAAAGAGACTAGCAAGCCTGACTTTACTACCAAAGCAATCGCTACCTTTGATGAGCCTTGGGCTATGACAGCCTTACTCAATACAGGTAGTCAAGCACCAAAATTACTAGTAACACAAAAAACAGGTGAGCTATTTATCGTAGATACAGCGACAGGTAATAAGACCAAAATCGAAGGCGTGCCTACAGTCGCTTACGGTGGTCAAGGCGGCTTAGGAGACATCATCGTGTCGCCAGATTTTGCGACGTCCAATACCGTCTATCTTAGCTACGCAGAAGCAGGAACAGGAAGTGATAGCAATAAATTCGGTGCTAAAGTTATCAAAGCGACACTCTCAGGATTTGAGACAGCCATACCTACGTTGCAAGATATCACGCCTATCTGGCAACAGTCTCCGAAAGTCACAGGGCAGGGACATTATAGTCATCGTTTGCTGTTTGCGCCCGATGGCCGCTATCTATATATCAGCTCAGGCGAGCGCCAAGACAAAGACCCAGCACAAGACATGAATGGCAATCTAGGTAAGATAATACGGTTGAGTCCTGATGGCAACACCCCGACAGACAATCCGTTTACTGATAATGAGTTGGCCAAACAGTTTTGGACCATCGGACATCGCAATGTGCTTGGCATGGCATTTGACGATAGTGGACAGCTTTGGGCGCACGAGATGGGACCAAAAGGCGGGGATGAATTTAATATTATTGAGAAGGGTAACAATTATGGCTGGCCAGTGGTATCCAATGGACGCAATTATTCAGGTTTAGATATTCCTGACCATGATACAAAGCCAGAGTTTGCGGCACCCAAAATTACTTGGACACCTGTCATATCACCATCTGCTATGAGCATCTATGCGGCTGGTACTCACAATGACTTTCCTAGCTGGCAAGGCAATGCGCTTATCAGTGGCTTGTCATCTAAAGCGCTTATCGTAGTGGGCATAAACGACGACAATACCGCGGCTGAGCGTTATCGCTATGACATGGGAGAGCGTGTCCGCAGTGTGCTAGCAATAGACGGGCAAGTGTGGACACTTGAAGATGGTAATGATGCACAATTACTCAGATTATTACCCAAATAACATCTAGATAGCATCGAATTGATGACGTATTTACCTGCCTGTATATTTAATTATTTTAATAAAACCGCTCAAGTCTTTTAGAGTAAATTAATAGTTTTATCAAGTTTTATTTTGTAATAGATTGATAGTTAAGACCTATTTTGTTAAGGTAACGTTCCTTGAAATTTGAGACTTGCACATGGAAGAAGTAAAAGTAGGCAGATTAGGACCTTTTCCGCGGGTAAGTAAACCTGTGTTTATTACATCATCACTGCTGATTGTTGGCTTTATTATTTTCGGTGCGTTTTTCACCGAAACAGCAGGGGCTGTTTTTAGTTTTTTACAAAATTTTATTACCGATAAGTTTGGTTGGCTATTCATTATTCTGGTCAATACCGCGCTCGCGCTTTGTATTTACTTGGCAATGAGTCGCTATGGTGACATTCGACTAGGCAACCAAACAGAACGACCGCAGTACAATCTGTTCTCTTGGATTGGCATGCTATTTTCTGCAGGTATTGGTATTGGTCTGGTTTATTGGGGTACAGCCGAGCCGCTGTATCACTTTATGGTACCACCAATGGGCGATGCAGAGACAGTAGAAGCCGCCAAGCAAGCAATGAATATCTCGTTTATGCATTGGGGTCTACACGCTTGGGCGATTTATACGATTGTAGCGCTATCTTTAGCGTACTTCCATTTCCGTCGCGGCCTGCCATTATCGATTCGATCTACTTTGTATCCTTTACTTGGTAAGAAGATCTATGGTCGTTGGGGACACACGGTCGATATCTTAGCTGTGTTTGGTACGATGTTTGGTGTGGTTACCTCGCTTGGGCTTGGGGTTATGCAGATCAACTCTGGACTCGAAAAGCTGTTTGGTACGCCTAACAGTCTTACCGTACAGTTTGGTTTGATCGCTTTCATCACAGCGCTAGCGGCAGCTTCAGTCTTGATGGGTTTGGATAAAGGTATTAAGCGTTTAAGTGATATCAATATTGGTTTCACTATCGTCTTATTAGCGTTTATGGTCATCTTAGGACCAACGCTATTTATCTTTGATAGCTTTATCGAAAACATCGGCAACTATCTGACTGTGATTGTACCTCTAGGTACATGGGGTGAGTCTTATAGCGGGACAGATTGGCAAAGTAGTTGGACGATATTTTATTGGGCATGGTGGGTTAGTTGGGCACCATTCGTTGGTATCTTTATCGCCCGTATCTCTCGTGGTCGTACTATCCGTGAATTTACGCTTGGTGTACTACTGATTCCAATGCTGATTTTGTTCTTCTGGTTTACCACCTTTGGCGGCGTTGCTGTTCATATGGAGCTTGCTTCTGCTGTGTCAGGTGTTAGCCCAGGATTGGTTGAAGCAGTACAAGCGGATTCTGGTAGTGCCATCTTTAAGTTGGTTGAGTACTACCCATTGGCAAAACCGATTACGCTACTGATTGTCGTCATGATTATGCTATGGTTTGTGACATCATCAGATTCTGCTAGCTTTGTCATCGATATGTTGACTGCTGGTGGCGATACCAACCCACCTAAAATCCAGCGCTTATTTTGGGCAACGACAGAAGGTGTTATCGCCGCTATCTTGCTAGCGGCTGGTGGATTGTCTGCGCTACAGGCGGCGGCTATTGTAGCGGGACTACCGTTTGCCTTAGTGGTCTTTGTCATGATGTATGCGCTACTGCGTGGTTTGAGTCGCGATCGTCTGATTCTATACAGAGCGCAGCAAGGCTTTATTACGGATGAGTCAGCAGACCATAACTCAGCGAATGAGTTCGTTGACGAGCATCTGCTAAAAGGGCCACCTAAGATTGTTAAAGGTGACTAAGAAGTAGATAGCATCAAGACAGCTACTTAAGCTTTTGATAGAAGAAGCCCCAATTTACTTTTAAATTGGGGCTTCTTTATTGGGTAAAGATATTTAAATTTATTCAGAACAAATTCAGATTGTTGAAATATTATTGCTGCAATGTTACTACGATTTCTATACATTCGGCAGTATTTACATGGTGTTATATTTAGTGATTCGTTCATACCTTAGTATGGTTACGCTCTTTTTTGGGGATATACCTATGGATCATGTAAAAGTTGGCAGGTTAGGCCCTTTCCCGCGGGTAAGTAAACCTGTTTTTTTAACTTCAGCATTACTTATTATTATATTTATTATTCTTGGCGTTTTTTTTACTGAATCTGCCAGCACGTTGTTCAGTTTTTTACAAGGCTTTATTACCGATAAATTTGGTTGGTTTTTCATTATTCTCGTTAATGTGGCCTTAGGACTTTGTGTTTATTTGTCTATGAGCCGTTATGGCGATATTCGTCTTGGTGCTCAAACTGAGACACCACAGTACAGTCTATTTTCGTGGATCGGCATGCTGTTCTCTGCTGGTATCGGTATTGGACTTGTCTACTGGGGTACAGCAGAGCCCTTATATCACTTTATGGCACCGCCGCTTGGTGAAAAGGAAACGATAGAGGCCGCCAAGCAGGCGATGAATATTACCTTCTTACACTGGGGCTTACATGCTTGGGCATTGTACGCAATTGTAGCGCTATCTTTAGCCTATTTCCATTTTCGCCGTGGCTTACCACTATCGATTCGCTCAACCCTTTATCCTATATTGGGTAAAAAGATATATGGCTCGTGGGGTCATGCCGTTGATATCTTAGCCGTATTCGGTACGATGTTTGGTGTGGTGACGTCACTCGGTCTTGGGGTTATGCAAATTAACTCAGGGCTTGAGAAATTATTTGGTATTCCTAATAATCTCACAATACAAATCGCTCTGATTGCTTTTGTTACTGCTTTAGCCGCCTGTTCTGTCATGATGGGCTTGGATAAAGGTATCAAACGTCTAAGCGATGTGAACATCGGTTTGACGGCTATTCTACTTGGTTTTATGGTCGTCTTAGGGCCGACGCTTTTCATTTTTGATAGCTTCCTAGAAAATATCGGCAACTATCTTTCAGTGGTTGTACCATTAGGTCTGTGGGGGGAGTCTTATGAAGGTGAGGCAAACTGGCAGTCAGCATGGACGATATTTTATTGGGCATGGTGGGTAAGTTGGGCACCATTTGTCGGTGTGTTTATTGCTCGTATCAGCCGTGGCCGTACGATTAGAGAGTTCGTACTTGGGGTGTTACTTATCCCTATGACCATATTGTTCTTTTGGTTTTCAACTTTCGGCGGCGTTGCTATTCATATGGAGCTGCTCGCTGCTATTGATCCAGCGTTGGTTAGTCCTGGACTGGTCGAGGCGGTACAAACAGATTTTGGTAGTGCCATTTTTAAATTGGTTGAGTACTATCCATTGGCGCAACCCATCACATTTATGATTGTGATTATGATTGTATTGTGGTTTGTGACCTCATCAGATTCAGCAAGTTTTGTCATTGATATGCTGACGGCAGGTGGTGATACCAATCCGCCAAAGATTCAACGTTTATTTTGGGCAAGCACTGAAGGCGTCATTGCTGCTGTTTTGTTAGCTGCTGGTGGATTGAGCGCGTTACAAGCAGCCGCAATCGTAGCAGGATTGCCATTTGCCTTGGTTATATTTGCCATGATGTATGCGCTACTGCGTGGTTTGAGCCGCGATCGACTGATACTATATAGAGCGCAGCAGCATTATATTACTGAAGAGTCAGCAGATCATAACTCGGCAGATGAATTTGCTGACGAGCATCTACTAAAAGGGCCACCTAAGATTGTTAAAGGTGACTAAAAAGTAGGTAAAAGTAAGACAGCTACTTAAGCTTTTGATAGAAGAAGCCCTAATTTATTTTTAAGTTGGGGCTTCTTTATTGGGTGAAGATACTTAAATTTATTCAGGACAAATTCAGTTTGTTGAAAATTATTACCGGAATGTTACTACCATTTCTATACATTCGGTAGTATTTACAAGGTGTTATATTTGATAATTCGTTCATACCTTGGTATGGTTACGCACTTTTTTGGGGATATACCTATGGATCATGTAAAAGTTGGCCGATTAGGCCCTTTTCCGCGGGTAAGTAAACCTGTATTTTTGACTTCAGCAATCTTGATACTGGCGTTCATTATTTTTGGCGCTTTATTCAATGAACAAGCAGAAGTAGTATTTAACCAAGCAAAAGCATTTGTCTCTTTACGCTTCGGTTGGTTCTTTATTGTCGTGGTCAATTTAACATTGGTCATGAGTATATATATGATATTTAGCCGCTATGGCGATATCAGACTCGGTCATCAGAATGAAAGACCAGAGTACAATATGGTTTCTTGGATTGGCATGTTGTTTTCAGCAGGTATCGGTATTGGGCTGCTTTATTGGGGCACCGCTGAGCCGCTGTATCATTTCATGGCACCACCATTAGGCGAGGCAGAGACAGTTGCCGCTGCCAAGCAAGCGATGAATATCTCGTTCCTACATTATGGTCTACATGTATGGGCGCTATATGGCATGGTCGCGCTATCGCTCGCATATTTTCATTATAGAGTAGGTTTACCACTGGCTATCCGTTCGACACTTTATCCAATATTGGGTAAAAAGATCTACGGCGGTTGGGGACATACGGTAGATACGCTTGCCGTATTTGGTACGATGTTTGGGGTAGTGACCACGTTAGGTCTTGGCGTCTTGCAGATCAACTCAGGCCTTGAGACGTTATTTGGCATACCCAATAATATTACGGTGCAGATTATTTTGATTGGCCTTATCACCATGCTAGCAGGGTTATCTCTGTTTATGGGATTGGATAAAGGCATCAAGCGTCTAAGTGATACCAATATATTGTTCACTGTGATATTGCTAAGTTTTGTGATTATCTTTGGGCCTACGCAGTTTATTTTTAATAGCTTCGTAGAAAACATCGGCAACTATTTGCATCAAATCGTGCCGTTAGGTCTATGGACAGAGTCTTATAGAGGCGAAGAAAATTGGCAAGCTTCTTGGACGATTTTCTATTGGGCATGGTGGATTAGTTGGTCACCATTCGTTGGGGTATTCGTTGCACGTATCTCTCGTGGCCGTACCATCCGTGAGTTTATATTAGGCGTATTATTAATTCCTATCACGATATTGTTCCTGTGGTTTACCGCTTTTGGTGGTTCTGCGGTAAATATGGAGCTGGTGGCAGCAGCAGACCCTAACATAGTTAGCTCAGGTCTGATCGAAGCAGTCAAAGCCGATACAGGTAGCGCTATCTTTAAATTGATGGAGTCTTATCCATTAACAGGTGCGGTCAACTTGCTCATTGTGGTGATGATTGTATTATGGTTTGTTACCTCGTCAGATTCAGCCAGTTTTGTCATTGATATGCTGACTTCAGGTGGTGATACAAATCCGCCAAAGATTCAGCGCTTATTTTGGGCAGGTTCTGAAGGTGTTATCGCAGCTGTATTATTGGCAGCAGGTGGCTTAAGTGCATTACAAGCGGCATCGATTGTCTCAGGATTTCCTTTTGCTATTGTGATCGTCGTGATGATGTATTCTCTATTGCGCGGTCTCAGTCGAGATCGTTTGATACTGTATCGTAATCAGCAATGGTTCACCACAGAAGAGTCGGCAGAGCACAATTCGGCCAATGAATTCCGTGATGAAGAGTTGCTAAAAGGCCCACCAGCACTTGAGAAAGATGCTTAAGTTTTAGAGTTTATTTCTTAGCTACAAAAATACCCAGCTTATATAGGCTGGGTATTTTTATGGATGTTCAATATTTTTAATAGAAATTCTTTTAATACACCAGCGTTCAATACAGTAGCTTTCGATACAACCGATTTATAGATTAGCTACATTCGCCTTTTGAGTAACCAATAGCTTCAGGGATATTACAGGCTGAGCAGGCATTACTAGCCGTTCGGTAGCTAACAACTGCTCCAACTTTCGTTTTTACACAGACCGGCTCATACTGGGCTGTACAGATATTGTTGGCAGGGTTAGCGGGCGGGCATTGAGTCAGAGCACCTTCAAACTGCTGACTGATATCAGGACTGGATGGGGTAGGTGTTTGACCAGACGTGCCTACATCAGACATAGAGCTACAGCCAGTTAAAGCTAGAACTAATATCAATATAAGTGATGAAGGTTTGAACGGAGATTGATTAATTGTGGAAAATCGACGATTGGATAGAGTTTGTTTCATAAAAAATGTCCTTATTAATAATATTCGATAGCGTCCTGTTATCGATGATGGATTTGCCTACTGAGGCTAAACGCTTAAGCATTTATGGTAGCTCATTTGTCAGTAGCTATCTACTTAAACACCGTACAAAAAACCCCAAGCTCAATGAAGCTTGGGGTTTTATTTTCTACAATCAAATACTGATTTTACGACAGTATGTCTAAATCAAAGACATCTAGACTGACGAGATTCGCTTATTCAGCTGGTTTGTCGTCTTGATTTAGCTGCACGTACTTGTCAAAGTTTTGAGCATAATCAGTTAAATTATCGCTCAGCATTTGGCGATACTGTTTGACATAAAACTCGACGATATCGTCTTTTTCTTTGGCGAAATCATCGCCTTTGACAAAACCGATAGAGGCAACTGATGCGCTATAGCGTGCTGCAGCATACAATAAAGAAGCACCTACTTGACCTGAATGTGCTTCAGGACCTAGCTGGCTGTTGGCGATACCGATGATAGCATCAGCACGTTGATAAAATGCCTGCATTTCAGGGGTGATTTCGATGTTAGCATCAGCGTTTTGGTCTTGAATATTGTCTTGAGACATAAGCAACTCCTAATAATAAGTGTCAGTAGTTTTTAGTATATAAAAATGGTTGGTAAACGTTTTAAAGTAGTGACTCTTATAAACCAGCGTCTGCTTTTAAGATATCAGCTTTGTCTGTTTTTTCCCACGTAAAGGCAGTCTCTGAACCTGGACGACCAAAGTGTCCAAAGGTAGAAGTCTGCTGATACATTGGCTGTAGTAAGTTCAACATACGGGTAATACCGTAAGGACGTAGGTCAAAGTGCGTACGAATCAAGCGGATGATCTCATCGTTACTGATTTTGCTAGTACCAAAAGTATTAACAGAGATAGAGGTAGGCTCGGCGACACCAATCGCGTAGCTGACCTGTACTTCACAGCGCTCAGCAAGACCTGCTGCTACGATGTTTTTGGCAACATAACGTACCGCATAAGCAGCACTGCGATCCACTTTTGAAGGATCTTTACCACTGAAGGCACCGCCACCATGACGTGCCATGCCGCCGTAAGTATCAACAATAATTTTACGACCAGTCAGACCAGCATCACCAACAGGACCACCAATCACAAACTTACCAGTTGGGTTGATATGATAGCGTGTGCCAGCGTGCAACAAGTCAGCTGGGAGCACTTGCTTGATGATAGATTCCATCACGGCTTCTTGTAGGTCTGACTGCGAGATGCTTGGATCATGCTGTGTTGATAATACAACAGCATCGATGGCGACAGGGCGATTGCCGTCATACTTCAAAGTCACCTGCGCTTTAGCGTCTGGACGCAACCATGGCAGCTCGCCTGCACGGCGCAGCTCCGACTGACGCTCCATCAAACGATGGGCATACTCGATAGGCGCTGGCATTAGTACTTCGGTCTCATTACTTGCATAACCAAACATTAAGCCTTGGTCGCCTGCACCTTGCTCTTCAGGGTCGCTACGATCGACGCCTTGCGCAATTTCAGGAGATTGTTTGCCTAACATGTTGATGACTGCACAAGTCTCGCCATCAAAGCCTAAATCTGAATGGTGATAGCCAATGCCATTTACGGTGTCACGAACCAGACGCTCTAAATCGATATTTGCCGTTGTAGTGATTTCACCTGCAAGTATGACTGCGCCTGTTTTTACTAAGGTTTCGCATGCCACACGTGCGTGCAGATCTTCACGTAAGATAGCGTCAAGGATAGCGTCTGATATTTGGTCAGCCATTTTGTCAGGATGGCCTTCGCTCACAGATTCTGAGGTAAATAAGTTGTATTCACGCATAATGGGATCGCTTAATTGAATCAATAAGGGTAGGAAAAGCAGCACATCTGGGTGCTGCTCTAATTAATTTTGACCACGCATTTACGCGGCAGATAATCGGTATTTCTCAATTTAAAATCGGTTTTGACTAAAATCTTTGCTAATAAATATGACCAAAAGGTGAGCTGACTATCATTCAATCAATATATAAAATGATACTGCCTCGCTCTAATATGGTCTTGGCGGTAACGAGTTGGGTCAGTACTTGCCCTAATAGACAACGCTAATGTGCAGATTGCCTTATCAGAAGCAGGGTAATGGCCAAAATCTCTTAACGCAAAATAGGGTTATTCTACCTTGAAACGTTATAAAACTCTAGTGAGCAACACTTGCTCTACTATAAGAAATGCTCAACAAGTAGTTCACTGCAATCAAAGATGGTTACTAGATAGCAGTTTATCTAGCTGAGTGATTAGCTAGCATCTGCTTGAAATGAACAATACGTTACAACTCTAAAAATGCAGCTTTATCTTTGAACATACATTCTTCATACACCGGACAAGCGCCGCATTTGGGTGTACGTGCCTGGCAAGTATAGCGGCCGTGTAAGATAAGATAATGATGGGCGTCTACGATGAAGTCTTCTGGAATTCGCTCGACCAGCTTTTTCTCGACGATGAGTACGGTTTTGCCAGTAGCAAGCCCAGTACGATTGCCCACCCGAAAGATATGCGTGTCAACGGCCATGGTCGGCTGGCCAAAGGCTGTATTCAACACGACATTGGCAGTTTTGCGGCCGACACCTGCCAGTGATTCTAAGTCTTTGCGGTTATCAGGAACAGTGCTATCAAATTTTTCAATCAAATCACGACAGGTTTTAATAACATTTTTTGCTTTGGCATTATATAAACCAATGTTTTTGATATAGGATTTTAGACCGTCTTCGCCTAGTGCCAGTATGGCTTCAGGTGTATTGGCCACAGGGTACAATTGCTTGGTAGCAATATTGACACTGACATCAGTCGCTTGTGCGGACAGAATTACCGCGATAAGTAATTCAAAATTACTGTCATAATTAAGCTCGGTGACAGGTTCATCAATAGTCGCTGCCAGTTTTTCAAAGAAGGGACGCACGTCACGATTAGGCATTCGTCTAGAGGGCGGCGTGTCAGCTGTTTTATGTTTGACCGTTTTACTCATGGCATTTTGACTATTATGTTAATGAATGATGGTGCCAAATTATATGCTAGCGCTAGCATTCATGTTAATGATTAAAGTATCAACTTATTAACGAACTAACTGCGTAATCAGCTATTACCGTTATAGCTCTACTTGTAATGACTCAAGCTCGGCTTGTAAGGATTCGAGCTCGGCTTGTTTCTTATCGTTTGCACGCACACTCAGTTGTTTTTCTAGTTTTTTGATTTTGGTACGGAGCTTGGCAGCAGCAATGGTGTTTTTTGCTTGTGACTCACTGATGTTTAGAGACTGATTTGCTGCATTATTGAGCTTAGCCTCTATCATACTAACGACAGGTCTACTATTGCTCGTATCAGCAAGCTGTTCTGTGACGCGTTTTAAATGAGTGTGGTAGCGTTGTCTCAAATCCTCTTGTTCTGCTATTCGCTCAGGCTCAGATATTTCTCGCTCAATCGTGACTAAGTCAATGCAATCAACAGGGCAGGGCGCGATACATAGCTCACAGCCCGTGCACAAATCTGTAAAAATCGTATGCATATGCTTGCCAGTACCAACGATAGCATCGACTGGGCAAGCAGGGATGCATTTGGTGCAGCCGATACAGTCATCTTCACGGATAACCGCACGAACCTCGGTCGGACGTTCAGAGGTGGCATCTATTGGCCACTGTGAAGGCACTGCCATCAGCATAGCGTTAGGAGTGTCTATATCGAGAGTCTGAGCAATCGCGTCCGTGACTGGCTGACCACCGGGCACACATTTATTGTACGGCTCGCCATCTAATACAATCGCAGCGGCATATGGCAGGCAACCATCTGGATGCTCACATAGTCCGCATTGCGTCTGTGGCAAACAAGCATCCACACGTGCAATTTTTGCCTGTATGTCAGCGGGCAAAGTATCAATGTGTAATGTATCAAATAAGATAGGTAGGTTGACTAAGCGTATATTGGTGCTACTTTGCATTTAATTAAGGACCTTAATACCAGTCGTTAGAATTGGTATTAGTATAAATAGAGATAAAAGGTTGAGAAAGCGGTCTTTGTAAAACAGTATCTATAAGAGCATCTGCTCATGTTAGCGTTTTACTACTCATGTTAGCGTGTTACTTATTAAAAAATAAGATTTAAAGTAAAACGCTTATCACAGAAGCAGCGATTTTAAAGAGATGAGATTGAAAATACAACACTATAGCGTAATGTGGTGTTTATAGATAAGTGCTGATTATAAATCTATCTTTTGTTCTTTAGCCACTTGGTCAATCAAATCGCGAGCGATACTACCCTTTGGCGGAATTCTGGGTAGGTTTGAGAGATCAAAGAAATCAGCATGTGCTAGCTCATCTTCTTGCAAGATAATATCACCACTGGCATACGATGCACGAAAACCAAGCATTAAGTTAGAGGGAAATGGCCATGGCTGACTGCTCACATAGCGGATATCTGACACGCTGATATTGACCTCTTCTGCGACTTCACGTACTACGGCATGCTCCAGACTCTCTCCAACTTCTACAAACCCTGCGATCAAACCATACATTGGCGGTAGGTTTTGCTGTCCATGACGATGATGGTGAGCCAATAAGATTTGCATCTCACCTGTCACTGGATTTGGCCGAGTAATAGCAGTGATGACGCACGGTTGTACGCGAGGGTATTGGCGCAATCGACATACTGGACAAACCATGGCACGTTCGCCTTGGCTAGCATGTACGGTAGGGCTAGCACAGCGACTACAAAACTGCGTATCTGCTTGCCAGCTTAATAGTTGTATTGCTTGGCTAATCTGATCTGACAAGGCGACTGGCAAATGAGTCATCAGTTTTCGATAAGGAACAAAAGTGTTACCACTACTTTCAGCAATAATTGGTAGCGTTACGTTATGAGCAACTGCATAGTCATAAGTCATGGCGCTCGTAGCTTGGGCAGTAAAGCTATGAGCCATATTGGCATCAACCGTATCCTCTCCATAGTTGCCAGTGCTATTGCTGTCGTCTGATAACCAATGATTTGGTGCTAGGCTCTCGTGCAGCGTTACGTGACCAACCTGATAAGCTTGCTCGCTTAAGTCATTACTATCGGGTGATAGCTGAACTTGCAAAGGCCACCAACCATCTGGCATTTGACGGCATAAGATACTGTCATCACTTAATACAAAAGCATGGGCCATATAAAATTCCAAACATTATAAAGTAAGTCCGCATCGATGTAGACACAGACTGTTTTAGAGTAAAGTATCATCAATTCTATACAAATCAGATATGCAGATATCCATATATGTTGTCAGGCTGGTTCAGCCTAATGACTGTAGCGCTTTCACGTACCTGACTTGTACCTACATTATCTTGAGTTATCTGTATTCAAATGAGATGTCATGGCTAAGAGATAATAACCATGCCATGACAATAAGAAAAGTTAAGCAGCAAGTAGGTGGCTCAAGCTCTGTTGACCAACATCAAGCGCTTGCTTGCTGACAGGGCGATTATTCTCAAAACCATCTAAGTGATGATCAACCGCCATAATAACATCAGCGATGCAGGCTAACGTACTGTCTTCGATACGTCGTCCGCCTTCGATACGCTTTTCAATGTAGTTGGCTAGCTGACTCAGCATGCTGGCAGGTGTGGCCAACTGTAAGAAACGTACCGCGCCTGCTACTTGACGCATCATCCCAGGTATATTTTGGATGTTAAGCATGTCGCGCTCAGGCTCCGCCAAATAATCATTGATGGCTTGCTCAGCACTAGCAATCGCAGTTCGGCTTTCTTGTATCAAGGTATCATTGGCCGTATTAAGCTGATGCAATGAGATATGCGGATTATTCAGTGGTAGATAGATTGCCCCTGGTGTATGCATCTCTGCCATAGCAATGGTGGCGTTCTCTGCATGCATTAGCGCTAGTAGCAAATGATCAAAATCTTCAGGAGAAGGCGCTTGCCAATGGCTCACAGCTTCTGCTGCTTCGCTAAGACTATTGGCTGCGTTGGACAGACCTAATAAACGTAATGCCGAACTCAGTTCAGTCAGCTCTTTAATAATCTGCGCTGTCTGCATGTCAATAGGGTTAATTGAATCGCCACGTGCATAACTATCGACGTGTTCTTTAATGTTATTGATCTGATTTTGAATAATTGTGTTCAACGTATCGGTAAGTTCGCGGTTAGGACCGAATAAAAAGCGCTTCATTTGTTCTAGCTGAGCACCTTCTAAATGATTGCTTGCATACTGTGCACGTAATTGCTGCGCTTGCTCGTTATCACGTTGACAGGCAAAGCTCACTAAATCTGCAAAGCGGGTATCCATGACTGGTAAATAGCTTTGAAATTGCTGCTCTAAATAGATAAGTGTGTGCTTTTGACTTAGGTTTAATGGTAATACTGCTGCGATATCAGTCACGGCAGCAGTCGCCGCTTGCCAAAACAAACTATCAGTATTTGCAGCGATTAATGCACAAGCTGCACTCATAGCATCCAGCTTTTGCTGATCCGCAGAGTCAATTTTGCCATCTTGATTGAGTAGTGCAACCGCAAGGCCACTACGATACGCGTTGGTCAGCAGCTCTGTGTCTAGATTAAGCGTGCTTAGAGATTCAAAGTTTTGTTCAGGATTGGCGATGATGACACTACTGCTACCAAATGCAGAAAAATAGTCTGCTGTAATAGGAGCTTTTTGACTATGCGCATTAAGCTTGTTAATGACAGGTATCAGTAGAGTAGGCTCTACCGATTCAGTCAATAGTACAAACTCGACATAACGATCTAAGGTCATGATGGCTTCTGATAGATCCATGATCAAATCAGTATCATTGTTATCACCATTATCATAAAGTCTCTGTAGACCACCAACAATGGCATCATTCAATGCTTCTGCACCGACCAAAGAAATCAGTTTAAAAATACAAGACAGCTGCTTTAATACTTCGATAGAGTCTGACAACAAAGGCGCCTGACTACTATCATCATTGAACTCACCTAAATGAATCTCGGTGTCTTTAAGCGTTGCTATAACCTCATCATGCAGTAAATGGAGTGATGGTAGGTTAAAATCAGTAACACTAAGCGTTGGGGCGGTTAGCTTCATTTGCGCAGACTGGTCCATAAGTATTTTTCCATAATGTACTGATGAGAATAGCAATATTATAAATTTGATTTAGAAAGTATTAGCTAGTGATGTTTTAACGCTTTCTATAATAATAATCAAGACTAAATTATACAAATGTCGGTTCAATAAAAATTCGAACGACAATTATATGCTAGCTTTTAGGGCAGGGTAATCTTCTGCCAAAGCGGCATACCAGCTTTGGTCAGCAGTTTCATCCGCCGTTGAAGCCAGCAATAAATTCGCTAAATTGGCGAAACTTGCATGAGCGGTTTGTCCGCCATCGGTATCTGTATCCTCTTCAATGGCTAGCGTGACCTGTCCACCAGTCATCGCCAGATAAACTTCAGCTAAAATCTCTGAGTCAAGTAATGCCCCGTGAAAAGTACGGTCTTGCTTACCAACATCTAGGCGACGCACGAGGGCATCTAGCGTGTTTTTTTGCCCAGGGTATTGCTGCTTGGCCATCGCCAGTGAATCGGTTACTTGCACTCGATTAGCAAAGTCATTCAGACCAACTTTTGCAAACTCCATATTTAAGAAGTTCATATCAAAAGTAGCGTTATGAGCGATAATTTCAGCGCCGTCCATAAAGTCGTATAAAGACTGAGCAACTTGATCAAAGGTCGGCTTGTCGGTCAAAAATGCTTCAGAGATACCATGAATACGAATGACTTCGTCATCCATGCCACGCTGCGGATTGATATAAACGTGCAGCTTTTCACCAGTAAACTTACGTCCGACTAGCTCCACAATACCAACCTCGATAATACGGTCGCCTTTTAGTGCATCAAGCCCTGTGGTTTCTGTATCCATGATAAGCTGGCGATCTGCTTCATGGCGGTGTATCGGCTTTGGTAGTAGGGGCTTAAAATATGGGTTGGCACGGCTAGTATCCCCATCGAACTTAGGGGCGTCAGATTCTACACTTGGCAATATATCATTGTCGACGGTATCATTTAGGTGCGTTTGAATATCTGGCATAGCTTTGGTACTCGTCGGGTTGTATGTATTGTCTTGATGGCTGTTAGATTCTACAGCAATGTTTTCATTCATATTACGATTGTCAGCAGCACTCTGACTATCTTCTCTTAGCGGCTCAGGTTCTAAGAGCTCTTCATCAAACTCATCGTCCATCATATCTAAACCCAATGGATCGAAACTTAGCCAGTCAGCGCTAGACGTGTTTTGCAAGGTATCAGTATCAGTATTAATGTCAGTCACTATTTGGTCTTTTTTTTTAGTCGTATCTGCTTCACTGACTATAGCTGAATGGCCGCTGTTTGAGGTGACACCTAAGTTTGCCAGCTCGTCTGCTTTTTCATTACCAGCATGTCCAGCGTGACCCTTGACCCAATGCCAGCTAACATCACGCTGTTGGCAGAGTTTATCCAATTGTTGCCATAGGTCTTGATTGGCGACTGGCTTCTTACTGGCAGTTTTCCAGCCCTTTTTTTTCCAACCCTCAATCCATTCAGTGATGCCTTTTTTGACATAACTGGAGTCAGTCCAAATCTCAAGTGTATGCTCATGCGGGCTATGGGTCAGGGCTTGTATCGCACCCATTAGCTCCATACGGTTATTGGTGGTTTCTTTGTCGCCACCGTACAAATCTTGCGTGCTGCCATCACTAAATATAAGATGTGAGCCCCAGCCGCCAGCGCCAGGATTGCCTTTGCAAGCACCATCAGTATAAGCCACAGTGGTATTTGTTTTAGCAGCCAATGGATCAATCGCGTTGTCTTTATGAGTGTTTGGCATTGAATTACGGTTGTCTGACATAAAAGAGTATGGACCTGATAAGTGGTAAGCATAGGGTAGTACTAGAGCATCTCGTTCACGCTATTCGAACGATGATGATGGCGTTGTGAGTATAACAAATCTATCATAAATATGGGCAGTCGTGACGCACAAAGTCATAAAACCCTTACGGTAACTTATAACATAATAGTAACGTCTTGGTTTTCTGTTAAAATAGCGAAGCTCTCTGAAAGGCTCTAGTTTTTAGTTACAGAGCTGCCTTTGCTACAAAGATGCCCAAGCGCATTTTTCGTATCTGCTATTTGATGGTTTTTTGACAATAGTACACTTAATAAAAGTTTTTAATGCATGATTGCAGGATAACCCATTATGTCCTTACGCTCGAATTTATTTAATAAGAGACTGACCTATTTGATGCTCAGTGTGACTGCCAGTAGCGCGATTTTTCTGAGCGCTTGTAATGATACTAGCCCTCAAGTAGATACCGAAGTTGCAGCAGATCTGTCTGTCTTTGAAGGTTGTTATACGGTGAGTCAAGATGAGCCTGCTCAGATAAAGGTCAGCAAACAAAATGACAATTGGGTGATGCAGATGAAAGAACCCGTCACTGCTAAGCGCGTCTGGGATACTCCAGAGCCGTTAGAAGTGATCGAGAATAGTGACATACCGCAGTTTTTCTCTATTGATCCAGACAATGTCGATGCGGTTATTGGTCGTCCTGATCGAGTGCTTGTACTGGCGCACGTCAAACCAGCCTATGCAAATATTGATCCGCTCTTAGACAGTGAGTACTTGTCGTATATCTACCGAGGTGCCAACACGATCTACCGCGTGGAATGTGATGAGGTGAATACTGATATTTTAGCCAATCCACATGCCAATCTTGTTATCGATAATGTTGATGACAGTATTTAAATAAGCATTGATGATAGTATTTAGATAAGTATCGACTATAAGTACCATTGTTGGTCGATGATATTTGCATAGATAGTATTTTGTTATAAACAGTCATACCATTAGAGTTAAGCGATATGAATTTTTTCAGTTACGTGGTGCTAGGCGGGTTTTCTTATGCAGCTGGTTGGGCGGTAAGGACGTATGTATTAGACAAACAACCGACGCCTGAGCAGCCTTATAATTTGAAACACCCTGCAATTTTGGCATATTTGGGTGCATTTTTTATTATCATGTTGATCGTCTCGTGGCTGCTTGGTCGCTATGCGCTTGGTCATGCTGCGATTGACTTACCTTTCATTATTGTCAATAGCCTCGTTGCGACATTCGTCTACTCGTTTGGTCTTAATCCAGAAAAAGCTAATTATGAAGTGCCTGATTAAAATTTAACGACAGATGAATCATGAAAACTAAAAAGCCACGACCGAAAAGTTAATTCGCGGTCGTGGCTTTTTTAATACTGTGATTATGAATCACTTCTTTTAATAGCTGAAAGTATTAATATTTATGAGGATTTCTTCAGATTAGTACCAGTCTCGTCGCTATCTTTCTCATCACTACTAGTTTTATCGTTATCAATCTTACTAGTGTCGTTGTTAGCTTCTAATTTATCCTTAGTAGCTGATTGTTCCTGCTTCCATTCTTTGTATTTTTGCAGATCTTTTCTGGCCTGCTTTAGACAGAACTTAAGTACTAGCGCATCATCGATATGGCCGATAAACGGAATAGAATCCGGAATGAGGTCAATTGGATTTAGCACATAGAGCGCACCAATAACACCAGCTGAAATTGTTTTGAAAGGGATCTTACGGTAGTCACCTTTATAATAGTCTTTGACAAGACTCATAAATAGCATTAAATCATCACTAAACGGCTCAAGATAACCGCTATCTTCTAACTTTTCTTTCAGCTTATCTTCTTTGCCCAGCAAGTATTCTAAATTAGAGTCAAGTGACTTGTTTTTATCGGTTTTTTTATTAAACATAATTATTACCTTTTATTTTTTGCGATGAATTTGTATTTACAGTAACAAATCTAGTCGACCTATATTGTGTGTCTCAGTAGCGAAAAAGTAAATATCGGTAAAGATTAGGCAACCATCAGTATCAGAAAAGCGTCTACAATGTGCTGCCACAAGGTCTAAAAACACAAGTCATAAAAATAAAAGCGATAAGGTAGCAGTAAGATATGGGGATTAAGCGTCAGTCATGGACAGATGATAAAAATAGTTGTGCAACTGAAACAACATCTGGGCTAAACCGTCGGCAGTTTTTACGTCGAATCGGTGTGAGTGCAGGCACAGCAGTATTAGCGAGCCAAGGTATTTCTCAAGCGCTTGCAGCCAGTCCTATCGAGTCTGGTCATAGTACGCAGCTGACTAAAGATGATCTGCCAACTTCGTTGTTAGAGGGACACTCATCATCACAAATGTCACAGGAGTCACTGACGCAGGCAGGTTGTATCACGCCTGCGATTGAGACACGACTTTTTGCCAGCTCCAACGTTGGTGGGAGTGATGAGCGTAATCAGTTGGCATTAGATCGCATGGCTTGTGCTGGGTTTAAAGTAGAGAATCCTGCTATTACCAATCGACAATATTTACGCTTTGCGGGAACGGACTCGCAACGCGCTAGCGATTTTCAAAACCTTGCCACTGGGGCAATAGCCGTGCCAAAGCTGCTGCTAGGTGTGCGCGGTGGTTACGGTGCCATGCGTATATTGCCTATGGTGGACTGGGCGACGCTAGGACGGGTTATGAAGGAGCGCGGCACGATACTCGCAGGATTCAGTGATGTGACGGCTATTCAGTGTGCGCTATTGGCAAAAGGGTCAATGAGCTCGCTTGCCGCACCGATGCTCTATAGCGAGTTTGGCAAAACTGCGCCTGATAAGGTCAGCTGTCAGCAGTTTGTTGAAGCACTAACCAATCCCAATCTAACTATCAGCATACAGGATGCTACCTTAACCAGTCAGCAGCTACCTGCCATACTGACAAAGGGTGAGCCAAAACTGTTAACTGGTACGATTTGGGGCGGTAATCTAAGCGTGGTGTCAGCGCTGGCAGGTAGTGAGTATTTACCGCGTATCGATGGCGGCATTGTGTTTTTAGAAGATGTCGGCGAGCAGGCGTATCGTATTGAGCGCATGTTATATGACTTATATCTCGCAGGCATATTTAAAGGTCAGCAAGCGATTATATTTGGGGCATTGTCTGGTACGGGCGAGGACAGTTATGACAAACGTTATGATGTCGCCACAGTCATTCGCCAATTGCATGAACTAACAGGATTGCCGATATATAGTGGTATGTCTTTTGGTCATATCGGCAAAAAATACAGTTTTCCGCTAGGAGCAACTTGCCAGCTTATACCTAATACAGATGGTGGCTATCAGCTATTATTTACCAATTATCCAACCATCAAGGCTGATGCTATCCAAGTAGAAGGGTTGTGGCAAGATGCTTAAACGTTAATCACCGTCCTTTTTAAATAGCCAACCGTGAAAATTTATCTTGATATTCTTTAGGCGTTAGCTCTGTCGCGCGTTTGAACAAGCGCGTGAATGAAGAGATATCATCATAACCTACTTGATCGGCAAGCGACTTTATCGATACATCGCCTAATTCAAGTAAGCGTTTGGCTTGTTCAATTCTGACGGCCTGAATATACTCAATCGGTCGCATTGCCACGCAGGACTGGAAGCGCCTGTTTAAAGTGCGCGGGGTAATATTTACCATAGCGGCTAAACTACTGACCTGCAAAGAATGCTGAAAGTTTTCTTCGATATATTCTTGAACTTGTTTAATCAAATGGTCCGAATGCGGCTTGTGCAACGTCACATTAGTGTAGCTATTTTGACTGCCTCTTTTGCTATCAATAATTTGAGTTTTTGCCACCTGTGTAGAAATCTCACGTCCGCAGTAACGCTCTATTAATAATAGCCCCAAATCATAAAAGGCGCTGCCACCAGCTGCACAAAATATATTGCCCGACTGGTTTGTTGACTCGCTTCTTGAATGGGTCACAAACTGATTTTCTTGTAAGTCCACCAATGGAAAATCTGCCTTAAACTTATTAGCATAGCCCCAGTGCGTGGTGGCTATCTTATGATCTAACAATCCTGCCTTTGCCAAAAAAAATGCACCGCTACAATTGCTTGCTATATCGGCCTTGGTATTCGCAAGTCGTACTAAATGTGGCAGCAGCTCACTATTTTGCTTTATTACCTTATCAATAGAATCGCCAATGGTGGGTACGAGCAATAAATCGCACTCTGTCACATCTCGGATATCACAGTGGGCTTGCATGATTAACCGATTGCTACACCTAATATCGCCGCCACCCAAGCTTGCGATTTGCACATTAAATCGTGGCTCTACAGACTCATTTGAAAAGCGCTGCCAGCTGACCCCTGTGAATGAAAACAAGTCCAATGCACCAGAGAGGACACTGCCAAGTACACCATCGAAGCCAAGAATAATCATTTTAAAAGGTTTGAAATAGGGCATAAGTCACTCGTTTCCTTTGCTGTACTGACTAAAATAGCCATTATTTGGTTTATTTTAACTGGTTAGATACTCTGTTTGTGTCTTATTTGACCATAATTATGTCATAAATGACAATACGGACAGGTGTCAAATTAGACTAATATCAATTGATAATCACATTTAATCAGTTAACGAGAATACTATGGCCGCAGATACCCTCCTAAACGATTTCGAATTACCTTTCCAATTGTATGATGTGCTAGGTACAGAATCACTCACTGAGCACGCAAAGTTTTCAGAGCATAGCCGTGAGACATTTGATGCTGTATTAGAGACGGCAAATAAGATTGCGACAGATTTATTTCTACCGCACAACCATATTGCAGATAAGAACGAACCACAGTTCGATGGTAAAAAAGTCAGCATGATAAACGATGTGAAAGTCGCTTTTGATGCGTTCCGCGAGTCTGGGTTTATTGCAGGTCGTTATAGCTTCGAAGACGGCGGCATGCAGTTACCTGAGACGGTTATGACTGCTGTGGCAGGCTACTTTATGGCAGCCAACCCATCAACGACTGCCTATCCATTTCTGACCACGGCGGCAATCAACGTCATCTCGCATTTTGCTAGTGATGATATCAAAGCAGCCTTTATGCCGCGTATGCTGACAGGTGAATTTACTGGCACCATGGCACTGACCGAGCCACATGCAGGTTCGTCGCTTGCCGATATCAAAACCATCGCTGTAAAACAGGATGATGGCTCGTACCGTGTCAAAGGCAGCAAGATTTATATCTCAGCAGGCGACCATGAGCTGTCTGACAATATCGTGCATTTGGTATTAGCCAAAGTGCCAGGTGGTCCAGGCGGTGTTAAAGGTATCTCTTTATTTGCCGTGCCTAAGTATCGCTTGAACGCTGACTTGTCTGTTGGCGAGCGCAATGATGTACATCTCACCGGACTGATTCATAAACTTGGTTATAGAGGTGCGACTTCTACGGCATTGAGCTTCGGTGATGAAGGCGATTGTCATGGTTATTTGATCGGCGAAGAGCATTTTGGCTTGCGCTATATGTTCAAGATGATGAATGAGGCACGTATCGCTGTCGGTTTTGGCGCTTCTATGATTGGTTATCGTGGCTATCAGTATTCGCTAGATTATGCCAAAGACCGTACACAAGGTCGCATTGCGCCAAACAATAAGCCTGAAGATGATGCAACGGCTATTATTCAGCATGGTGACGTAAAGCGCATGCTATTGGCACAAAAAGCCTATTCTGAAGGTGGCATCTCATTGTGCTTATATGGCTCAAACCTAATTGACCGTATCAATACCTGTGAAGACGAAACGCTACAAAATGAGCTAACCGAACTATTAGATTTGCTAACGCCAGTGCTAAAAGCATGGCCATCTGAGTATGGTCCAAAAGCCAATGACTTAGGTATTCAAGTATTGGGCGGCGCAGGCTATACGCGTGAATATCAGGCTGAGCAGTTTTGGCGTGACAATCGTCTAAATCCTATCCATGAAGGCACAAACGGTGTGCAGGCGCTAGATTTGTCATTCCGCAAGTTATGGCAAAAAGGTGGGTTAGGCATTCAAATCCTAAAACGTGAAATTACACAAGATTTAGAAAGCATCACGACACCTGAGAGCGCGCAACTTGCAGGCAAACTGATGCCTTATATGGGTCAGTTGCATGAAGTGCTCGTGCATTTGGGCAAAGTGTTGCAGACAGAAGAAGCGCTGACATTGACTGGTAATGCTCAAGCACTGATGAATATTTTTGCCTCAATTGTACTGAGTTGGATTTGGATTCGCCAAGCCAGTAAAGCCGAGCAGCTACTAAGTACGACGCAAGATGTCGAGCAGCAAAACTTCTACAAAGGCAAGATACAAGCGGCTAAATACTTCATTGATTGGGAACTACCATTAGTTAAACGCGACATCGAATTATTAACCAACACCAACTCGGTTTGCACTGATATGCAAGCGGACTGGTTCTAAGGACAACTCTAAGGAAAGAGACATGACAACGATAAACAAACAATGGCGCCTAAAAGCAAGACCAGTAGGCGAGCCAAGCGCTGAAACTTGGGATTATACCGAGACAGAAATACCGACTATCACCGATGGTCAGCTACTGATTAAGGTTGAATACATCTCTATCGATCCGGCGATGCGTGGTTGGTTGAACGATGCCAAATCTTATATTGCACCAGTACAAATTGGTGAAGTTATGCGCGCCGGTACTGTGGGTGAAGTGATTGAAAGTAAAAATGAAAAATTTGCAGTAGGTGACTATGTCGCAGGTCACGACGGCGTACAGTCGTATGCGGTCAATGATGGCACAGGTCTACATAAAGTTGACCCAAGTCTAGCGCCGCTGTCTTACTACTTAGGCGTCCTCGGTATGCCGGGTATGACAGGGTATTTCGGTCTGCTAAAAACAGGTCAGCCAAAAGCAGGCGAGACGGTAGTGGTATCAGGAGCTGCTGGTGCGGTTGGTAGCTTGGTCGGTCAGATTGCCAAAATTAAAGGCTGCCGAGTCGTTGGTATCGCGGGCGGCGCTGAAAAATGCAAGTTCTTGGTCGATGAGCTTGGGTTTGATGCGACGATTGATTACAAAAACGAAGATGTGAAAAAAGCACTAAAGAAAACCTGCCCAGACGGCGTCGATGTGTACTTTGACAACGTAGGCGGTGATATCTTGAATGACGTGCTTACCCAGATTAATCTACATGCGCGTATCGTTATTTGCGGAGCTATCAGTCAATATAACAACACCACAGCAGTAAAAGGCCCATCGAACTATTTATCATTATTGGTCAATCGTGCTCGCATGGAAGGCATCGTGGTGTTCGATAATATCAAAGAATATCCAATCGCAATGAAGGATATCGCTGGCTGGATTCAGTCAGGTGATATGAAAGTGAAAGACCATATCGTTGAGGGTATCGAGACATTCCCTGATACTCTGATGATGCTCTTTAACGGTGAAAATTTCGGTAAACTAGTACTTAAGGTAGAGGGATAGATCATGACACTGAATACAAATGGAATTGCATCAGATGTAGCTGGCAAACGAATTTTGATCACGGGCGGTGCGTCAGGTATTGGTGCAGCAAGTGCATTACTACTAGCCAGTCGCGGCGCAAAAGTCGTCATTGGTGATATGGCAGAAGAAATGGGCGAAGCAGTTGCCAAACAAGGTCAAGATGCTGGCAACAGTATCGTCTTCAAAAAAGTAGACGTGACCAGTGGTGATGAAGTGCGTGCGTTGTTTGATTTTGCAGTAGAAACGCTTGGTGGCCTAGATGTTGTGGTAAACAATGCTGGTATCGATCACAAGCCTTCACCAATGCACGAGCTAAGCGATGACGACTTTGATCGTAATATCGCAGTAAATTTAAAAGGTGTTTGGCACTGTATGCGTGCTGCGGTCAATTGTATGATACCTAATGGCGGTGGTCATGTGATTAATGTCGCATCTATTGCAGGTCTGCGTTCAGCACCTATGATCTCAGCCTATAGTGCAGCTAAACATGGGGTTATGGGTCTGACCAAATCCGCTGCCCATGAGTATGCTCGTGCCAATATCCGTTTTAACGCGGTATGCCCAAGCTTCATTGATACGCCAATGGTACGCAATACCATGGCAACGATGGATGAGCGTACGCAGCAAGCAACGATTAAGGCCAGTCCACTGCGCCGCCTAGGAAACGTCAGTGAAATCTCTAGTGCAATTGCATGGCTTGCCAGCGATGAAAGCAGTTTTATGAATGGTCATGCCTTCACCTTAGATGGTGGTATGCTAGCGTAACCGTGATCGTTGAGCGCTCTTTGTTCAGTTTATTAGTGCTCGATAATCGCTGTTAGTTATGACAGCGATTATCTGCGTTTAGTTATCTGATTTTAGATACACGTTTTAGATACATGAATTTAGCGCTCAAAAATTATTTAAAATATAAAGTTTATAAAAATATAAGGAATAACGATGAAAGATTTATTTGATTTAACTGGTAAGGTTGCTCTAGTAACTGGTGCTAGCCGTGGTATTGGTGAGTCTATTGCCCGTCTATTGGCATCAAGAGGCGCACATGTGATTGTCTCAAGCCGCAAAATTGATGCTTGCCAAGCAGTCGCAGATAGCATCAAAGCTGACGGTCATAAAGCCAGTGCTTTTGCTTGCCACGTAGGAGATATGGAGCAAATTGACGCAATTTTTGAGCATATCAAAAGTGAATTTGGTCAAATTGATATCTTGGTCAATAACGCAGCAGCCAACCCTTACTATGGCCATATCTTAGATACAGATTTAGCCGCTTTTGATAAAACGGTTGAAGTTAATATCCGTGGTTACTTCTTTATGTCGACGGCCGCTGGCAAAATGATGAAAGAGCAGGGTGGCGGTGTCATCTTAAATACCGCATCGGTCAATGGCTTAGTAGCAGGCGACAAGCAAGGCATTTACTCAATTACTAAAGCGGCAGTCATCAGCATGACTAAAGCCTTTGCTAAAGAATGTGGCTCACTGAATATCCGTGTCAACGCGCTATTGCCAGGTTTGACGGATACTAAGTTTGCCTCTGCATTGACTACTAACGATAAAGTCTTAAAAATGGCACTACACTCGATTCCGCTAGGACGTGTGGCTGAGCCTGACGAAATGGCTGGTACCGTATTGTATCTAGTGTCGGACGCTTCAAGCTATACCACAGGCGCGACTATCGTTGTCGATGGTGGCATGCTAGCTTAATTAGATAATCTATATAGTCATTCCACTATAAAAAGTATTACAGCGTTAACCTCGCTTGAAGTATTACATATACATCTACACTCGGTTGCCTTGTACTACTTTTAAATTGAATCGACTATAAGACATAGGTTAGATAAGAAAGTAATTGTTTAAAACTGCATGAGAATCAAGAACCGCATGAATAATTCTTTCATGCGGTTTTTTTGATTTGGTTTTTTAATAGAATGTCTAAGTAATCTTGGTTTTGCACTATCGAATAAATTGCTAATTTTAAATGAGCATCAGCTGTATAGTGGCATAATAAATATGCTAATAGCTACTTGGACAATATGATGGAGTCACGCATGGATTCAATTATCCACAATAAAATAAATACGATTTCTCAAAATAAAACATGGCTGTTTGTGCCAGCGACTCGCATCGATAGAGTAGCGAAAGCCTTTGCTAGTGGTGCAGATGCGGTTATTGTAGATTTAGAGGATGCCGTTGCGCTAGAAGATAAAGCGTCCGCACGCGAAGTATTGCAGCAATATCACGACAGTGCAGGTTATCAGCCGATTTGGCTACGTATTAATAAAGCAGGTAGTGAAGAATTTTTCAAAGACATAGTGCTCTGTCAGAAGATGCCACATTTAGCGGGAGTATTATTGGCCCAAGCTGAGCAAGCAGGTGATATAGAAAGCGTACATCAGCTTACCAATTTACCTGTGATTGCACTGATTGAGAGTGCGATGGGATTGTATCAAATCGATAGTATGGCAAAAGCAGTCGGGTTGGCCGCGTTTAGTTATGGATTTTTAGATCTGTGCAATGATTTACACGTGCAAGTAGGAACGCCTGCCGCTGATATCATCGCCAATCAAATCCGCTATCAACTAATCCTGACGTCAAAAGTGCACCAATTATCGCCGCCCATCGATACCATTTATCCTGATTTCAATAACGAAGTTGGACTGAGCGAGCGAGTACAGTTATGGTCACAAATGGGCATGTCAGGAATGCTGTGTATTCATCCCAAACAAGTGGCGGTCGTCCAACAAGCATTGCAACCAACAAATGAGACTTTGTTATTCGCACAGCGTGTGATTGAGGAGTACGAACGGAGCGGGCAGGCAGTATTCAAAATAAATGGCGAGATGGTAGATGCGCCAGTGATTGAGCGCAGTCGTCAACTGTTGGCAAAGTAGCAGACCAATCCATAGTCGGTTCAATATAAGTAGTCGGTTCAATATAATTTGGTTACTAGGGCGTGTCCTCAATTCAATCGATAGTTATCTAAATGGGTTAAAAATGGCTAAATCTTGCCAAATGGCGTCAAATAGCTGACTAATATCTCGATATTATCTGCGCTATTTTCCTTGTTTGACTGCAATTTATCTCATTTTTATCCCCATTCTTAAAATGAGGACACGCCATAGAAAGCCGAGTGAGAGTATTACAAGCAGTATACTAAGCGAGACCGACACCGTACCTAATTTATAGAGGGTTGACTATATAATGCTTTATCATGAACCATATCTATTCACATTCGATCAAAGCATACTATGATTTTTATTAATAATAATGTTAGCCTCAATGATAATGAGGTAGAGATCAGCGCCATACGAGCGCAAGGCGCAGGTGGGCAGAATGTCAACAAAGTATCTTCTGCCATTCACCTGCGTTTTGATATTAACAACTCAAGTCTGAGCGATGAGTACAAGCAGCGACTGCTAAATAGTAAAGATAGCCGAATAACAAAGGAAGGCGTGCTAATTATCAAGGCGCAACAGTTTCGAACGCAAGAGCGTAATAAAATAGATGCGCTTGAGCGTTTACAAAGTTTTATCACCAAAGCCACTTACGTTAATAAAACAAGAAGGCCTACCAAGCCAAGCAGAAATGCCAAACGTAAATGGGTGGATAAAAAGACCCAGCGTGGTAAGACAAAGGCTTTGCGCGGTAAAGTAGATTTTTAGAGAGTCTGTGATATTAGGTTTTGTCGTTGAGAAGTTGTGCGGCAGAAAACTTATAGAAAAAAATCGTAGTAGGTTATGGCAACTTTTGAATTTATAATGGTATAGGCGATTAACTATTACCTATTACCTATACCATTCTTCTAGATTAACAACTTATTTAGAATGCACCATTAAGTCCAATAAATAGGCTGGTTGAATCGTCGTCATTACCTTGTGAATGCGTGACACCAGCGTTGGCATTCAATAGGCCAAAGCTTCTAGATAGGCCAAGTGTCATAGCAACATTATCATCATCAGTTTCGACCATAGGCGTCTCAAAGCTGATATTTGGTAGCGTATTCAAACGTGCGGTTACTGCTTCACGATTATCACTCAGCTGCTTTTGGTAATGAATGTCACCAAATAAGTTGAGGTTCTCCATCAAGCTATGATTGGCTTTGAGGCCAAGCTTGCCATATGTCGTAGAGTATTTCTGCTCATCGAACTGCATAGCAATGCCAGACATCTCTTTTTCTTTGAGTCCGTCAATTTTTACGCGGCTCGCTGTTGCACCGATATAAGGCGTGACGGCAATATTGCTCACTTGCATTGGGTAGCCTGCCTGCAAGTTGGCATAAAAGCGCTTGCCATCAGCATTTGACTTAAACTGTTGTTGGTTACTGCCTAGTGTCACAGCACGTGTGACATCGACATCCATGTTGCCAAATCCTGCAGCACCATTGATCTGTAAACCGCCAAACTTGTTGCTGTGATAGACACCAAAACCGACCTCTCCTAGATCAATATCACTCAAACCTGTGCCAACGTCTGAGTTTTCAAAGTCTTTCTGAGTGATGTTTCCGTATAAGCCTGTCACTGCATTTGCTGAGTTAGGATGAGCAAAATCTACACCAAGCAATACTTGGGTGTTATTATCACCATCAAACCCTGCAACTTCTTGATTAGCGACTTCACCGACGGCCCATAGGGTACGAGCAGGTTTTTGCTCACTGCTTTGGATTTGGTTAACGTGTGACTGTAAGCGCTCATTTGTTGCAAGTCCCGTTGTCGTTGCAATATGCGGCAGCACACCGATTAAACTAGGCGCTGTGAC
The DNA here is from genome assembly GCF_052258385.2 of Psychrobacter sp. 1Y6. Classification (NCBI taxonomy): domain Bacteria; kingdom Pseudomonadati; phylum Pseudomonadota; class Gammaproteobacteria; order Moraxellales; family Moraxellaceae; genus Psychrobacter; species Psychrobacter sp. 1Y6. Next base: position 1,214,166 of record NZ_JBQQEW020000001.1, read on the forward strand.
TACAGCATTTGCATAGTCGGCGATCAGTTGGTGGGTAGCACCTGTTGGATGTATGCCATCAGCGAAGAAGTAGGTTTCGTTGGCATTTGCTTCTACAAGACTATCAGGTCCACAAGTTAGAGAGCTATTGTTGTCACCGCAAGCTTCATCGGTGACATTAGTGAAACCATACTGAGCAGGCGACGCAATGATCTCTTGAGTTAAGCTAAACATATCTAGCGGTATGATATTAGCGCCAGTATTTGCTGCGGCACTAAGCATGAATTGATTGTATAGACTAGTAGCACCAGTGCTTTGCGCCTGTGCTACAGGCCCTTGATCAATAACTCTAGGGGTTAGACCGACATCAGGAATATTAGGTACTAAGATATATTTGGCACCATTGTCTTTTAATGCATTAATCGTTTCGGTTTGGCTAGCTACTGCTCCAAGTATGGTCGCTTGGGCATTAGCAGGATCTTCAGCCGCCGCAAGTAAATCATTTGCACCTGCCCACACCACATACAGTCCATTAGAGTCTACTGTGTTATTGGCGAGGTAGCTATCGACTTGGCTATTGGCAGAAGCTACTGGAATACCGAAAGCAGCAACATCTACGCCAGCTCTTGCACCGCCAATGGCATAATTATTCCCAGTTTGACTACCGTCATAAGTATTGGTGACAGAGGTTGTACCCAATTGCTCAGCAAATGAGGTCGCCCATGTATTATCAGGATTGGTAGTAAACTGACCTGACTCTGGAATCCCAAAATTATTTTGAGTTAGAGGACTAAAATAGCCCCCATCAGTCAGGCTATCACCAAAAAAGGTGACACTGTCATAAGCATTTGCGTGAGAAATACCAGCGATAGATAGGCTGACAGCCAGCATGCTTTTGGTAAAAGTTTTAAGAGTGGTATGGCTAATTTTAGAACGTGAAGTATTACGAGGCATAGCGACTTCCTTGTCATCAATGTAATAGTTTGTCAACCGAGTGTAACCACTTTTTAGAAAGCTAGCAATCGTTTTGATTGCAAAATTGCAAGAATATTGCCTTATCTAAGTAAGTTTTTAGAGCATAAAAAAAGGAGGTCAAGTATTAAAAAATCATACTGTCTCGCTCACATAATATTTTGTTTCCTTCTATGTAATTATGCTGTAAGCACCTGATTTTTATTTAGTTGTCTTTGTTGAAAAATATAAGAATTATCTATCGATATTGCTTATTTAGCCTAAACAACTGCTTAGTCATAAATAGTATAAACTCAACACTCCACAGTAAGATAATCAGGCCAAATTCGTATACAGACGTCACTAGCGGCTAGCTCAAAGTATAGTTAGCAGTAACAATACTATAGAAACTGAAATTAAGCTTGTTTTTTTGTACGTAATAATAAGGCAAGCCCAAGTGCTACAAAAGCGGCGATACCAGATATCATATAACTGTTACTAAAGTCTCCAGTGGCTTCTGCAAGATAGCCTGCTGCCACTGGCCCGAGAGCCTGTCCACCTGAAAAGGCAAAAGTCAGTGCCGCAAGTGCACTCGCTGCTGCCGCAGGCCCGAAATAATCGCCTGCAGAAGCTGCCATAATGACAGGCACACTCCAAACCACTAGGCCAAACAAGATAATGGACAAATATAGCCCTAAACTCCAATCAGTAAGTCCGACCAACAGATAAGCGATGGCAAGGAAGAAAAAAGCCAGCGTCAGACCAAGGCGTCTACCAATATGGTCAGAAATCCAGCCAAACAACATGCCTGAGAACATGCTCAGCAGTCCAATCCATGCCCAAACACCACCAGCAGTCGCTTCACTTAGTTGATACGAGCCAACCATACTGGTGACAATGAAGGTGACGTAAACCATATAGGTGGCGCCATAAATAGCAAAGATGACACCTAAATGTACGAGCAGCTTAATATTGCTACGTTCTAGCTTTTTATTATTTTTAACAGGTAAGGTGGGTGCGCGCCCAAAAGGGTTTCGACTAACATCGTCTGGATGGTTGCGAATCAAAGTAAAGGTGAGCCAAGCTACCGCAATATTAATCACGGCAAAAATTAGCCAACCTGTCTGCCAAGACAGTAGAGTAGAGATGGGTAAGAGTTTGGGTACGACAAATCCCGATAAAATGATGCCAAATCCAGGCCCAGCCATGACCAGTCCTAGAGCAAGCCCGCGGTGTGAAGGGAAAAACCAATGCGACATCACGCTCATCATTGGTAAGACCACGCCGCCGCTACCAATACCTGTCAACACATAGAGTGCGCAAAGTATGGGAAAACTGGTGGTAAAAGCCATACCGAACATAGAGACTGCAATAAGGAATAGACTAGCTGTCGCAGTCGTTCGAGTACCCAACCAAGGTAGAATAAAAGGGCTTAGAAGCACTGCAACCAGATATCCTATCAAGTTAGTGAATCCCAAGATTCCGCTTTGAGTATAATTTAATCCTAGAGAAGATGACATGGATGGCAGTAACATGCCAAATGCGAATCGTCCTAAGCCAAGTCCGCAGAACATTGCTACAGAGCCTGTAGCGGCAACGATCCAAGCATAATGCAATTTACCCAATCTAAGGGGCGCAGTGTTATCTTGATCTCCTTGATCTTGACTGTCTCGTTGAGTCATTCCGTCAGGCATCACGAACCTCCAACAAGTTGAAAATTCGCAATATATATCGTCACTAAATTTAGATCGTAGGTAATGACTTCCTTGTTTTGAATAGTATCCATTTCACACTCATCCTTTTGTGCTTAATCCCTATCAGTCCTTTATTGAGTATACTTATAGCCTAAGCATACTTATGCCCAATAAAATTAGTATAACTGCAGCTGAACGTTCGTTCAATGAGTATATAGGCAATCCTCGTGATGCTTTCACAGACCATAACAAAAAATGCCAGCCCATTTATATGGCTGGCATTCTACTTATTGTTCTCTGACGGTTCCTTCCCGACTGCTATTTTTGGCTATCCCTTAATATCGACTTATTAGTTAACCAAGTCGTTTACTCAATTCAGGAAAGCGTTTAATCATAAATAGCATCAAGAGTAACGCCACAACTGCGATAGCCGCACCTGTATATCCTACGCTAGATAGTGAAATGTGTGTGACGGCATAACCACCGAATAGCGCACCCGTACCAATCCCCAAATTAATAATACCTGAGAACATCGACATCAGCATGTCTTGCGCATTGACATCGACCATGATGACTTTGGCTTGCATTGAGATAATTAGTAGCATGAGCGCCGCGCCCCATAGTAAGGCGATAAAGCTGAGCGCCCATACAGAGGTCACTGCTAGCAACAGCGCAAGCATAGACACGAGCATCAGTATGGTCGATATTAGCATCAATCTGGTATTGAACCGATCGCCCCAACGACTAAATATCACACTACCTACAATTCCTGCTGCACCGAATAGCAACAGTACAAAAGTTGCAGCGTTTTCACTGATATTACCGACTTGGCGCATAAATGGTTCTATATAAGAATAAGCCGTATAGTGCGCTGTAAAGACCAATAAGATAAGCAGGTACAAACACACTAATAGGGGGTTTTTAAGGAGTTCTGGAATCTTTCTAAAAGACCCTTCAAACATACTAGGTAGCGTTGGCAATAGCCTTGCTTGTAGAATAAATACAATTGAGGCGATGACACCAATACCGCCAAAGGTCGCACGCCAACCAAACCATTGTCCGACTAAACGTCCTAGCGGCACACCCAATACCATTGCTAACGACGTACCCGTTGCTAGTACGCTAAGCGCCATGGCTTTTTTGCCTTCAGGTGCGACGCGTATCGCGATTGCAGCTGTGATCGACCAAAATATCGCATGAGATAACGCAATCCCAACTCGGCTAATGAGCAGCACATCAAAGCTCCATGCAAATACGGACAGTACGTGACTGGCAATGAATACGGCAAAAAGACCCAAGAGTAAGCGTTTGCGCTCAAATCGACTGGTCAGCAGCATTAGTGGCAATGACATCGCAGCGACAATCCAAGCATAGAGTGTCAACATCCAGCCAGTCTCTGCCGTCGTAATGGAGAAGTCTTGGGCAATGTCGCTCAACAGCGCCACAGGGACAAATTCTGTGGTATTCATAATAAAGGCACTAACGCCCATCAAAAATACTTGAAAATACTGAGTTCGGCGAGCGTTGGAGCTAGCCTCAAGGTTATGTGTCATAAAATCCAATACAGATGCGAATACTACGTGTGATATGTCAAAGTGGGGTAGGCTTAATTAGAATACAAGGTTTGCGGAGCAAGATAGCAAGCCCGCGTCAATCGTGAAAGGTGTTTTTTGATAAGGATTGTTAATTGGATGTTTATTGAGGATGCTTGAGCAATATGAAACTGTCGCTAATTATACTTATTGTATTGGGATACTTGCTAACGACTAAACTACAATTCATTTAAAGAAAAGCGACACCAGTTGTCGCAGATAATTTTAAACAGCTTTATTTTTATGTGAGCTTATACTATAGTTATTAGGTCAGGCAGAATAACATGAGATAAGAAACAGTTGACCCTCGGGGCGCAATGCTTCACTTCTCAACTGAGTTTTTAAAGCGCTATCTTAGCGAAGTCTTTCTATGTAGTGTTATTTACGTTTAATCCTAAACTTCTACGCCTGTACAAGCCGAAAAAATTATATTTATTAATAAGCAAAAAATTTAGCAGAAAAAAGCTCGTTGCCGTTGCAAAAATATGAGCGATGCAATAGCGAAAAACTGTGGCTAAAAAGCCTATTAGAATTAAAAGCTACTACCTTACCAAGTCGATTAATTTACTTAACTTTATAGATAATGACGTCATTTAAACAATGGCGAATAGGCTCGGCTGGCTTGAAATCGGCACTCAGAATATGACAACAACGAAAAACTGTGGCTAAACAACCAATCAAAATAATAAGGATATAACGATGACGACATTAACGTATCAGTTTGAACAAAAGCGTATAGATAACTTTAAGTGGTCGGATGGCTCAAAGCTATCTGGTATAACGGCACTAGCAAATGATGAAAGGGGCCGAGTACGAAAACAGCCATTGTTTTACCTCGAAACGTTTTCTATAGACAGTTATGAAGATGACATTTACTTCGTGAACAATACCGATGAGACACTCAGATGGGTAGCGCCATTTAGACCCTATCGAAGCATAGAAGAAGCCAGAGCAAAGCTAGGTGATAGCAGTGATGAAAACTTACGCAAAGTGACGTTCTATAATGATGACATGGATAGTGTGTATCAGGATGTACTACCTACGCAGGGCGTGCGGATTGGTAGTACTCATATCATGTACGACAGTGATGCGATGATGCAGTGGTTTATACATGTGCCTTATAAGGGGCCAGATACTCATTATGCGATCTGGCAATTTAATGTAGTAGAAAAGGGCGGGATTCGAGGAACTTATCCATTACTGTGGGATGATTTTAGTAAGCCCTCGCACATGGTGAGTTGTGACTGTCTGTTTGAGCAGGCTGATATGCCGATAGAGGTCAGCATTTATGAAGAGCGCTGTGCAATGCTTGACAGGCTTATTGGCTCATTTGGGGTGACCAATGCCATATTCATATTGGCAATCAATGATGTGCTTTATCGTTATGGCGTGGGCTGGAGCGCGCCCTATAGCGAGTCGGATATACAAGCGCAAGACATTGCGATGAAACTAAAAGAACAAAAGCCAGAAAATGCAGAAGCGGTGAAAGCTATTGTCCAAGCGGTTTATGACTTTTGGTTTGATAAAGGCTTTGCAAAAAATATCTCAATGCAGGCTTGTGAGGAGATTTTGAGTTTGCATCAAGCGCAGGTTGCTAGCCAAAAACCAGTTTGATTTATAAAAAAATTATCAAGAAGAAACTTAAATAATAATTAAACAAGGAGAACCTTATGATTTGTCCTATCGAAAACAATGACACGCTTTTACTGTTTTTTCATGGTCTCGATTCCAGCAATGAGACCAGCAAATATACTTGTATCACGCGTGAGCCTAAATACTGTCAAACGGTCAATTATCGAGAAAATTTTGCAGAAATATTTGAGATTTATGATGCATTGATTCGCGAGAAAATCGCACAGTACCCGCGAGTGGTGTTGGCAGGGCATTCGCTTGGTGGTTGGTTTGCCAATCATTTTGCGCATAAATACAACTTGCGCGCGCTGCTAATTGCGCCTTGTATCTATCCAAGTGAGATATTGGCTGACCGTATCCCTGACGTGGCTGATATGAAGCTGTCTTTTCCCACGACCAATACCGAGATGGTGCGGGTTATGGTAGAAGTCGATGATGAAAGCTTGGATGTGGCGGTGGCTAGACGAACATTGGTAAATCTACCTGATAGCTGGAACGTTGATTACTTTGCAGGCGGTCATCACCGTATCGCTCGTAGTAGTGATATTTGGTATCACTTAACTCATCTGTGCGAAGATCCCATCGTTTGGATGGATGAGGCGACGTATCATGGTGAAGACTGATAGCGAGCACGGTTAAAAAAATAGAGTAGCCAATGGATAAATAGACCGCTAAAAATAATTAATTGACACTAAAGACGATCGGTCATAATATTCATGCATGACGATTACTAAGCCAAAAGCCCGTCGAGGGCGTCCACCTAATGTTGAACGAGAGTTTACGGATACCCGTGAAGCTCTTTTGAGATCTGGGATGGAGATGTTGACAGAGCAAGGTTTTGCGACCACTGGTATCGATGCCATACTCAAACGCATCAATGTGCCTAAAGGCTCTTTCTACAATTATTTCAAAAACAAAGAAGCATTTGGACAGGAAGTATTACGGCAGTACGCATTGTATTTTGCTCGTAAGCTAGATCATTGTTTTCTGAATGAGCAAGTATCTCCCATGCAGCGTATCAGTGACTTCGTTGAAGATGCTAAGTCGGGAATGATCAGGCATGAATTTCGACGCGGCTGTTTGGTAGGCAACTTGGGTCAAGAGATTGTCGTGTTGCCTGAGAGTTTTCGCTGTGAGTTAGAAAACATATTGCTTGATTGGCAGGAGCGTTTAGCGGCTTGCTTGCGTCTTGCAGTACAACAAGAACAAATACATCCTAATAGTGATTGTGATGAGCTTGCTGCTTTCTTCTGGATCGGATGGGAAGGTGCGGTTTTGCGTGCTAAGTTGGTACAAGATGTCAGTCCATTAGATGCTTTTTTCCGAGGTTTTGTAGCAGGAATACAGAAGTAATTTTTTTTATCTATATTTTTAGACGACCTGTCTAAATTATTTTTTACTCATTTATAGATGATTGGTCTAAATAGGAGCTACTATGTTTAATGCAATATTAATTGGAAAAAATGACGATGTTTATCAGTCTAATCTGACAGAGATACAGGATACACAATTGCCAGAAGGGGATGTCACGGTTCGTGTGGCATATAGCACACTTAACTACAAAGATGGATTGGCCATTACTGGCCGTAGCCCTGTGGTACGGACATTTCCCATGGTTCCAGGAATCGATTTAGCGGGAACTGTGGAAACAAGCAGCCATTCCCGCTACAAAGCTGGCGACAAAGTGTTGTTGAATGGTTGGAGTGTGGGTGAGAAGTATTGGGGCGGTCTATCACAAAAGGCGCGATTAAACGGTGACTGGCTGATCCCGCTCCCCGAATCGATGACTGAACGTCAGGCGATGGCAATTGGCACAGCAGGATATACCGCAATGCTTTGCTTAATCGCATTAGAGCGTCATGGACTCACACCAGAGAGTGGCGAAGTATTGGTGACGGGTGCTAATGGCGGTGTTGGTAGCTTTGCCATCGCACTTTTGGCAAACCAAGGCTACTCTGTCACTGCCTCTACGGGACGTCTGGAAGAAGCCGAATACTTAAAGAGCCTTGGTGCAACGACGATCATAGACCGTGCTGAATTGAGTAGTCCGGGACGCGCACTTGGTAAGGAGAAGTGGGCTGCCGCAATTGATTCTGTTGGTAGTCATACGCTGGCCAACGTTTGTGCCAGTACGTGTGAGGATGGTCTAGTCGCTACCTGTGGATTGGCTCAAGGCATGGATTTCCCTGCTACTGTTGCGCCATTTATTTTACGCGGTGTCAGTTTGCTTGGTATCAATAGTGTGACACGACCTTATGATGAGCGTGTAGAAGCATGGCAGCGTTTGAGTACAAGTTTGGATATGACGCAATTGGATGCAATCACCAGAGAGATTGGTCTAAGCGAAGTCATTCCGACAGCAAGCGAGTTATTGGATGGCAAGGTTCGTGGTCGAATGATTGTTGATGTCAATCGTTAGGCTATCAAGCATAACTTTTAATACTTCAACATTAAAGTTTCGGTGTTGAACCTCGTGTTAGCACATGAATAAGTGGTTCATCGAAACGTCTAAGATTGAATGCGCAAAGTGAAAAAGAATTATTCACAAACGGTCACAAATATCGGTATTTATTTTTTGGCATCTGATGTGCTATCATCGTTGAACGATCTATCGTGGGTTTAACAGTTTTGTTATTGCCGACCATGACAATAGTCTAATGGTGGCGTGACAAACCTTGCAACTTCCAGCACGATATAAAACAACTCTGGTAAAGCGCATGAGCCTGTACTCCGACAACCTCATTTGTGCCTGATTTTTTGCCTATTTGGGCGTATATCATACTTTTTCGTCGGAGTTACAGGAGTCTAAGGTGTTCAATATCATGAGCCACATTGCTAATCCATCTAAATATACCCGTCGTTATTACCCACGCCATTCTCTAGCGCAATATATTATCAATCAAATAGAGTCGCTTGAGCTGCGTCCGCAAGATATCGTCAAGCAAATGGGCTATCCTCTTAAACATACCATACCTGCCTATGACCGCCTGCGTCATGTACTATCGAGCAAATTCCTTGGGCTTGATGGTAGCTATATGGACAAGTACTTTACCGCTGATGAGTTTTTAGCAAAACTGTTTGCCGTACTTGAGATACCGTATCAGCCATTCGCAGAAGATATTGCGCAGATTAAATACGACTTGGCGAATCACTCTAATACGCTACCCAGATATAGCTTAAGAGCGGAAGTAGATTTTACATTTACGAGTGCCGATAATTGGATGTCTCGTGGTGCGGCTTCACGTTTTGCCCAAGTACATTTACCTAGCGGTTTTGCCAAATTAGACGATGCTGCCCGTAAATCAGTGATTCAAGACAGCATCTGCGAGCATTATCAGCAGTATGAGGGCAGTTTACCATACGACGGTATCATTAAAGGCTATCGACTGACTATTGAACAACACAACCACGTGGTCGACCATGCAGAGTATGGATTGCCAAAATCTAGCAGTATCTAAAATGCTGTGAGTATATGAAGAGTGTAATAATCTAAGCTCATCGACTAAGAAGACTCAGTATAAAAAAGCCTCACTTTATCGTGGGGCTTTTTGGTTCTTTACGTTATGTTTTCTTGTAAGAGTCAAACACTGCTAAATATCAGTTTTATAAAATTCATTTTAAGCTTTAGGCTTCAGGTTTAGAGATGGCGCGCCATAAAATCACAAATAGCGCATCAAACTCTGCATTTAATGGCGTCTCTGTTTGGCGAATGGTATGCATTAAGCCAAGTCGACTGATAAACCCCATAAACACATCGAAGAGTATGTGCAGTGGAACAGCGTCATTGAGCACCCCACGATTTTGCCCATCTTCTAATACCGCCAAAAACGCGCCAATTAACTCTTTGTTTTCATAGATTGCGATATTGCGTATCCGTGATGCCGACACAGAAGACAGCACCATCACCGCATCTGGATGCGAGTCGACAAAATCAAAGCAGACCCACAGTGTCTTACGTAGACGATCTTGTACGCTATCAATCCCTTGCAGATGATCCATAATCCGAGCGGCTAATCTGCCGAGCACAATATCCATGATGGTATAAAACAGCGTTTGCTTGTCCCCGAAGTACTTGTAGAGCGTTTGCAAAGAAACGTTTGCAGACTTTGCAATCTGCGCCATCGTCACCTCATTAGCGTCAAATCCTGCAAAGACCTTACGAACGGCTTGCTCAATTTTATCCAAAGTTGCGGGCCGCATATCGGATAGGGGCGCTAGAGATCGAGTTTGCGTGAGGCTATCTGAATGACTAAAGGTTTTCATATTTATCGCTTCTTAAAGTATTGGCTATTTAATACGTCCTACCAGTTAAATAATTTGCTCGATAGTTTAACGTGATTAAATTAACAAGTAATGTAAATTACCATTTTTATTTAATTGATTGCGAAGTAGTTTTTCGTAGCCTAGTATAAGACTCATATATTAATAAATACAAAGAATTTATCGTATATCTATAACGGTAATATAAATTACCATAAATTTTTTAAAACGACTTAGCTATAGTCAGTTCAATATAATTTCGATACAAGGAAACCGAGTGCAAGTTATACATTAGTATGCTTAGCGAGGATGACGATGTAGCGGATTTATATAGACTTGACTATATAGTTATTATTCACTCCCCCTTGTCAAGGATAGACACCATGAGTATCGAAAAATTTACCCCAAACTGGATGACCGAAGAGCATCAGATGGTGCACGACAGCGCCTTAAAAATGTTTCAATCTTGGGATCCCAAAGATGAGCAGTGGCGTAAAAATGGCATGATTGATCGCGCTGCGTGGGAAGAGGCAGGCGAGATGGGGTTCTTGTGTGCAGCGATACCAGCTGAGTATGGCGGCGGCGGCGGGGATTTTGGTCATGAAGCGGCGCTTATCTACGCACAGACTGAGGCCAACCAATCGGGATTTGGCGGTATGGTGCATTCAGGCATTGTCGCGCCTTATATTTTAGACCACGGTACTGAAGAACAAAAACAAGAGTGGCTACCAAAAATGGCAAAGGGCGAATATATCGGCGCTATCGCCATGACCGAGCCTGGCACTGGCTCCGACCTACAAAACATCAAAACCTATGCAGTAAAAGATGGTGATGACTACATTATCAATGGCTCTAAGACTTTTATCACCAATGGTCAGCACGCCAATCTTATCTTGTTAGCATGCAAAACAGACCGTGAAAAAGGCGCACAAGGCGTCTCACTTATCATCGTAGAAACGGATAAAGTAGAAGGGTTTGAGCGTGGACGTAATCTCGACAAGATTGGTCTGACCTCTCAAGATACCTCAGAGCTATTTTTTAGCAATGTCCGTGTGCCACAAACTAACCTGTTGGGTACGGTAGAAGGCATGGGCTTTATCCAAATGATGCAGGAGCTGCCGCGTGAGCGTTTAATCATTGCGTTATCTGGGGTTGGCTCGATGAAGTTGGCGATCAATTTAACTTTAGATTACGTAAAAGGGCGCGAAGCCTTTGGCAAACCTATTTGGAAGTTTCAAAATACGCGCTTTAAGATGGCGGAATGCTATGCCGATTATCTCGCTGCCAGTACCATGTGTGATGCGGCAGTAGATGCGATGCTTGAGGGCAAACTGTCTGTACCGCATGCCTCATTAATCAAATACTGGGTCACCGAAAAACAGTGCGAAGTTATCGACGAATGCGTACAGTTGTTTGGTGGCTATGGCTATATGACAGAGTATCCTATCGCACGTTTATATGCTGATGCGCGCGTGCAAAAAATCTATGGCGGCACCAATGAGATTATGAAAGAGCTGGCTTCACGATTTATGTAGACGCTTATATTATAAGACTACAATAACTATTGTTTATTTACAAAATAAAAAAAGGATTTTTTATGACTGAGACTGCTTATATTTATGATGCGATTCGCACGCCACGGGGCAAAGGAAAAAAGGACGGTTCGTTGTATCAGGCATCACCGATTTGGCTGACACGCACCTTACTAAAAGAGATGCAACAGCGCCACAACTTGGATACCAGTTTGGTCGACGATGTGGTACTTGGCTGTGTGACACCAGTGGGTGAGCAAGGCTCTGATATTGCCCGTATTGCTGCTATCGATGCTGGCTGGGCGCAAAGTGTGGCAGGTCTTACCTTGTCTCGTTTCTGTGCCTCTGGTCTAGAATCTATCAATTTAGCTGCGGCTAAAGTCATGTCAGGTATGGAAGACATGGTAGTGGCAGGCGGTGTTGAGTCTATGAGCCGTGTGCCGATGGGCTCTGATGGCGGTGCTTGGTACATGGATCCACGTGTCAATGAAGCGACGCATTTCGTACCGCAAGGAGTAGGTGCGGATACCATCGCGACGCTCAAAGGCTTTAGTCGTAGTGATGTCGATGCCTTTGCCACCGAGTCGCATCGCCGCGCTGCAAAGGCGTGGGAGAAGGGCTATTACGACAAATCTGTCATCCCTGTCACCGATATCAATGGCATGATGCTGTTAGATAAAGATGAAACTATCCGTCCTAATACCAATGTCGAGACCTTAGCTGGGCTAAAACCTTCTTTTATTATGCCGGGAAAAATGGGCTTTGATAGCGTTATTTTGGATAGGTATACCACGATTGAAACGGTGAATCACGTACATCATGCAGGCAACTCTTCGGGCATCGTCGATGGTGCGGCCATCTGTTTGGTCGGTAGCGCGGCAGCTGGTCAAAAAGCAGGGTTAAAACCACGCGCCAAGATCACAATGGCCTCAGTCATTGGCTCAGAGCCTGCCATTATGCTCACAGGTCCAACGCCAGCTTGCCAAAAAGCTCTCGATAAAGCAGGTATGCAAGCTTCTGATATAGACCTTTGGGAAATTAACGAAGCCTTCGCTGCTGTGCCGATGAATACCGCTGATGATTTTGGCATTTCGCTTGATATCGTCAACGTCAACGGTGGTGCGATATCCATGGGTCATCCGCTTGGGGCAACAGGCGCGATGCTAATGACGACTGTCCTTGATGAGTTAGAACGTCGCGACCTAAAGACCGCTATGATTACGCTATGTGTGGGTGGTGGTATGGGTATTGCCACCATTATCGAGCGCGTTTAACTTTTCTCTAAAATAGACTAAAAAATAATTAGACTAAAACGCAATATACAAAGAATCATTTAAGGGATAAAAATGATGACAAATAACCAGACAGCAGCTAGCGTAATAGCCATTAATGAATTAGAAAACTTCTCTGCCCAGCGTGATGACGATGGTGTCGTCACTGTCACGATTGACCAAAGTAAACGCAAAATGAATGTCATTGGTGATGGTTTTATGGAGTCGTTCGCCACGATAGTCGATAGTTTCATCAATGATGACGCAGCCACAGGCTTAATTCTCACATCGGCCAAAGAATCCTTTGTGGTTGGCGCAGATATCGATCAATTGAACCAGATAAAGACAGCCGAGCAAGCATTTGTAGTGACTGAAGAATTAAAACGTAGTTTGCGTAAGCTTGAGACCTCAGGCAAACCTGTGGTCGCTGCTATGACAGGAACCGCATTAGGCGGTGGTTTAGAGTTGGTACTTGCCTGTCATTATCGTATTGCCATTGACACGCCTAAGACCAAGCTTGGTTTGCCTGAGGTAAAATTGGGCTTGCTACCTGGTGGCGGTGGTACGCAGCGCTTACCAAGGTTGGTCGGTATTCAAGCAGCACTGGAGCTGATGACGCAAGGCAAAGAACTTCGCGCTGCTGCTGCAAAAGACATTGGACTTATTGATGCGACTTCTACTGATCAAGCAGATATGCTGGAGCAAGCAAAAGACTGGATTCGAAATAATCCAAGTGCGCAGCAGCCATGGGATAATAAAGGTTTTAAAATTCCTGGCGGCGATAGTAAGCATCCAAAAGTAGTTCCTATATTCTCTATCGCCCCAGCCATGGCCAATCAAAAGTCACATGGCAACTATCCAGCGATTACTCACATTATGTCTTGTGTGTTTGAAGGATGCCTAGTAGATATCGATACAGGGCTTGAGATCGAGTCGCGTTATTTTGCCGCTTGCGTACTGTCCACTGAATCTAAAAACATGATTAACACCTTATGGACTCAGCTGAATAGCATCAAAAAAGGTCAGTCTCGTCCTCAAGGGTTTAAACGTACAACCACCAAAAAAGTCGGTATCTTGGGCGCTGGCATGATGGGCGCAGGCATTGCTTATGTCACTGCCAAAGCAGGTATAGATGTCGTTTTATTGGACACAGAGATTGTCAATGCTGAAAAAGGCAAAGCGTACTCTGCCAATATTTTGGATAAAGCCATTAGCCGAAAGCGTGCTACCGAAGAGAAAAAACAAGCCCTCCTAGAACGCATTACGCCAACAGTTTCTTACGATGATTTGGCAGATTGCGATCTTATTATCGAAGCGGTGTTTGAAAACCGAGAAATCAAAGCAAAGTGTACCCAGCAAAGTGAAGCAGTGATTACAAACACGGCCGTCTATGCTTCTAATACCTCAACACTACCAATTACTGGACTGGCAAAAGCCAGTACGTGCCCAAACCAGTTTATCGGTCTGCACTTTTTCTCCCCAGTAGATAAGATGCCGCTGGTTGAAATTATCATGGGCGAGCAAACCGACGATGCGACATTGGCCAAAGCTTTCGATTATGTTGTACAAATAGGTAAAACGCCTATCGTCGTCAATGACAGTCACGGATTTTATACCTCGCGTGTATTTGGTACCTATGTGTCAGAGGGCATTGCGATGCTAGGAGAGGGTGTGCATCCGCGTAGCATCGAAGTTGCCGGACTGAAAACAGGTATGCCGATGCCGCCCTTAGCATTGCAAGATGAAGTGTCATTGAGCCTCGCATTGCATGTTAGCGAACAGCAGCAGCTTGATATGGCAGCCGAAGGTAAGTCAATCGTAGTGCGTCCTTCTTATGACATACTAAAAACACTGGTCAATGAGCATGGGCGCGAAGGTAAGAAAAATGGCAAAGGATTCTATGACTATTCAACAGAGGGTGATAAATATCTATGGCCTGAGTTGGTAAATTTATACCCACCAAAATCAGAGCAACCCTCGCAGCAAGATTTGGTTGATCGCCTGATGTTTATTCAAGCCAATGAATCTGCCAAATGCTATGAGGAAAATGTCGTGCGCTCAGTTGCCGATACCAATATAGGGTCTATCTTTGGATGGGGATTTGCCCCGCAGCATGGCGGTACGCTACAGTTTATCAATGCAATGGGTTTGGACGAGTTCATCAAACGTAGTCATGAGCTGGCGGCAAAATATGGTGAGCGTTTTGAGCCTGCTCAAATCTTGCTAGATATGGCAGCCAAAGGCGAGGCGTTCTCTGATGACTGACATGCATGTATCAAATCATGATCAAATGGCGGACTGTCTACAAGGGTTACGAGTGATCGATCTGACTCGTAACTTGCCGGGGCCTTTTGCTACGCGTTTGCTAGCAGATTTGGGCGCGGACGTCCTTAAAATCGAACCCAAACAAGGTGATCCTGCTCGGGTATTTGGTGAGCTGTTCGCAGCTCTAAACCACGGCAAGACTACCGAAAAATATGACTTTCATGATCCCAAAGCGATTGAGGCTATAAAAGCACATCTTAAAGAAGCTGATGTGATGCTAGATAGCTTTCGTCCAGGTGTCTTGGCAGAAATGGGACTAGATGCTAAGACCCTACATGTCATCAACCCAAAGCTAGTAATAGTGTCAATCACTGGCTATGGCGTAGCAGGCAATTACGCAAAAGAAGGTATTTACTTAGAAGATGCTGACTCAGAAGATGGTTCTGAAGTGACTTATGACTGGGCGGATAAGGCAGGTCATGATATCAACTTTATGGCTATGAGCGGTGTACTAGATCAGTTAAAAACATCTCAGGGTGAGCAAGCCATGACCAATATCCAGTTTGCGGATTTGGCAGGTGGTAGTGACACAGCCGTGATAGCCCTGTTGGCTGCTGTACTTGCCGCCCAACATACGGGCAAAGGGCGACACATTGCTATTAGCATGACGCACAGTTTGTACAACCATATGGTCATGCCAAAGGTAACAGGCAAACTGATTAATAGCCTTTCAGGAAATGGCTTAAACGACACTCTACTGCCGCAGCATGACTTTTTGGGTGGTGCATTGCCATGCTATCGATTGTACCAAACCGCTGACCAGCGCTATATGGCAGTTGGTTCCTTAGAGTTAAAATTTTGGCAAGGGCTATGTGAGGTATTGGAGTTGCCAGCGCTTAAAGCAATACACTGGCAGCTTGGTATCATGCCCAATAGACCTGAGAGTGAAGCCGCGACCAACACAATCGCGGAAAAATTCGCCAGTCAAACGCTTGAGCATTGGCAACGTGTATTTGCAGCAAAAGATGTCTGTGTGACCCCTGTGCTGAGTTTACATGAAGCCAAAGCCCACCCTTTATTTGCACATCAAGATGAGCATCATGCGACGTCAGGGTGGCAGCAAGTGAATTAATAATTGGTATGTAAGTAGTTCTAGAGAAAAGAGAATATTGGATTAGCCTTTGAAAACGATATCAAGATGCTGCTGGCTAGAATCGTCTTTTTAGTCTGTATTATTCTGACTGCCTGTCTAAAGTAGAGTGATTGAACTTGTATATTTATAACTGTCTATCTAAAATTGCCTGAATAAGAGACAATACGCCCATAAATCCTAAAGTCTTAGGGTATTAAAAAATAGTAGCACGTTCAAAGGCTCTTAGAGATTGAGCAAAACAGACATTTAATAAATTTAACTTAAGCAAAAAGGCAGTTCTGAATGACCAAACATAACCCGTATAATTTTTTACCTTTGCAGCCAACAGGTAGAAACGAGACCAATACTGCTAATACCTATGCTCCTGAAGATATGATTAACATATACGAGCAGCAGTTTCTCATTCAAGTGCCAGAAGAAGAGCTGACCAAGTTTTTGCCAGCGTTAAAAGCATTCTATGATATCGATAACCACACCTTAGATGTCAGTGCCATTATTTTCGATGCAATTGCAGACTCTGCTATCATTTATAATCATAAAATCAAAGTCGGTAACTATCAAGTATTAGGTGAGTTGATAGAAGAGGCGATTGAATATGATGAAGACAACAAAAGTGATGAAAGCGCTGAGAGTGAAGAGATTCAAGCTTATACGTTAGAGTGCCAACGTACATTTTTCATCAATGATGTAGAGATACCTTATCATTTCAACCTGTTTATTTATGGCGACGGTTATTCTACTTTGACCAAAAAAGAAACTGTACTAGAAAAAATGTACTGGTTTGTTAGAGGTAGATTTGAAGAGGATTTATTAGATGACACTGAAGATAATGACAGCTTAGAGTCTATTAATGCGCAACTGGCCAGTTTAGGTATTCGTGAAATGGATCTGACGACTGTAGATGAGATAATCAGCTATGTAGAAGGCAGTATCATTGACGATCCCATGGTGGACGAGCTTAATAAACTGTTGGATGATGCTGAGTAGTGTGGAAGATAAGTTAGTAGAGTAATCAGCAAAAGAACAGATTTGAAAAATTATATAGCTGAAAAACTAGAAAAAAGCCCCACTGCTCGTATGATGAATGGTGAGGCTTTTTAAATTATTAACCTCATAAATAAGTTGTTTCGACATCATCCAAAATCACATGACGCGATACATTTCTAGGCTTTTACCCATCTCTCATCAAAGGGTCAGTCGATTTCCTATATAATGTGAGCTATTTCGTTATTGTTGATCCATTCAATTTAGGCTTTTTTCTTAGCAAAAAATGCTTCTTATCAGGTAAAACGGTGCTTTATGTTCAACGCTTCCTCGACTCGTTTAAATAAATACATCAGTGAAAGTGGTATTTGCTCTAGGCGAGACGCTGACCGCTTTATTGAACAAGGTAATGTATACATCAATGGCAAACGTGCGTCGGTCGGTGATCAGGTGGTTGCTAGTGATGCAGTAAAAGTCAACGGGCAGCTTATTGAGCCACGAGAGCCTGATGACTTTATTTTTATTGCGTTGAATAAGCCAGTGGGCATTGTGAGTACTACAGAAAGCTCTGAGAAAAACAATATTGTCGATTTTGTGCGACATAGTTTGCGTATTTTTCCGATTGGCCGTTTAGACAAAGATTCTCAAGGTTTGATCTTTTTGACTAACAATGGCGATTTGGTCAATAAGGTATTGCGTGCTGGTAATAACCATGAAAAAGAATATCTAGTTACAGTAAATAAGCCGTTAACTGATAGTGTTATCGAAGGTTTGGCGGGCGGTGTGCCGATGCTTGGCAAGATGACCAAAAAATGCCCAGTGACTAAAGTAGCTCCTAATGTCTTTAACATCACTCTCGTTCAAGGTCTGAACCGTCAAATTCGCCGTATGTGTGAGCACTTTGGCTACGAAGTCGTCAAGCTTGAACGTACGCGGATTATGAATGTAAGTCTCAAAGGTCTTCCCGTTGGTGACTGGCGCGACTTAACTCCAAAAGAACTGTCCGTGTTACTTAAATCTGTAGAAGATTCCTCTTCGCAAGACAATCATGCGGGCAAGAAATCTCGCAATGCACCACGAAAAAAACCTCGTGTTGATGTTTCATCAAAGTCAAAACCACCTACAAAATCAGCAGGGGCAGCAAAGGGGCGTAACAAATATGCCAAGGATGATGCTAAAAAACCAGCAGGTTCTAAAGGTAGGGATGGACGTCCTACTGGTCGTGGTAAGCCGTCAGGGGGTAATGGTAAGTCTGGGGGCAATGGCAAACCTACTACAAATGGCAGGCGTCCTTCAAAGGGACGCGGCTCTTCACGGTAATAATTTTTCACAATGTGACGGCTATATTTATTTGTAAAATAGCCGTAAGCTAAATAAATTTAGTTTTAATGAGATAATATTATGTTTAAAATAAAAGTAGAGCGCATTGTCAAAAAACCAATTGATGAGGTATTTGAAGCACTGAGTGACCATGCCAGTTATGGCTCATTTAAAGCGGTGGGAGTGGCTAAGTTGGTGAATGAAGGTGACGAGGAGCGCAATGGCGTCGGAGCTTTACGTAGCATTCAAACGGGACCTGTTAAGTTCTGGGAGCGGATTACAGCGTTTGAGCGTCCTACTCATATGCAATACCAAATCGAAAATTCTAAACCTATCAAAATGCGACATGATAAAGGTATCATTGATTTAAAAGACTTGGGCGATGGCACCACACATGTGACTTGGGTATCTGAGGGTCGATTGATTGTACCATTGCCATTAGTCGGTCGCCTATTTGACCGTCAAATGCAGAAACAAGGAACCATAGGGTTTAGTAGCATACTCAAATCTATAGAAAGCCGCTAATCTAGCGGCAATGTTGGGTTTTTTTGATATTACTCTCTAGTGGTGGCTTATTTTATTTGAGCTATCATTGTCAGTTTCAATCCGCTTTTTTCTTAGCAGCTTCAATCTCGTTAAAACGCGCTAGCTGCTCTGGCGTTGCTTTCTGTTGATATTTCTCTTTCCACTCAGCATAAGGCATACCATAAACAAGCTCACGCGCATCCTCGTATTCGATTTCGATACCACGCTCTTCACCAGCCGCTTTATACCATTTAGATAAGCAATTACGACAAAAGTCGGCAAGGTTCATTAGCTCAATATTTTGTACATCTTTACGTTCGTCTAAATGAGCTAGTAAGCGACGAAATGCCGCTGCTTCTAGCTCAATGTTTGATTCTAATTTTGCCATAATATTTTCCTAATTGTAGTTGAGCTACTTCTAAACCAACATGATACTAACGACATAAATATTGCGCAACCTATGTCATTAATTAGAATGCACTGTAGTGATAGTCAACCACTAATAGTACTCTGTATTCTTCTAATATCAATTACGACTTGTCATCAATTAAATCAAAAAATACGAGAAGCCAAATGGGTAGAGCTCATAAAACAAAGGGCTAATTTATCATATCAAGTACAAAATGTGTGATATAGCTTCATCTTTGTAAAGAAATTCTAAATTAATTAGCGTGCCTTATGAAGCTATCGATTGAATTTTTGGCTGAGGTAATTGACATACTTGGCTAATAGGCTTTGCAACATATTGTGTTGTGCTCTTTAACGATAGAAACCTCTATTTATTATATGGATCATTATGGTGAGCAGAGCAGAGCAGAGTGATGCATAGTCTCTAATTACCAGAATCGTCAATTTTAAATTGCCAAACCTTTCAATCTTAAAAGCTTTTTTTGGATCAATTTGACGGCATTGCAAATCGTCGTGCCAGTGCTTCAACAATGTTAATAAAAGGAGTCTTGTCGTTAGATCTTGATAGACCATGTTAGTGCGTCAAACAAGAATCGAACAATCTTCACGCAGGGTTAATAGCCCCGCCACATGGTCACGCTGACTGTCTGTCAGGACCACATTGATGATGTCAGTATTTCTCAATTAACGTGCTAGCTTTAACGACTTAAATTCAAACATTTGCTGACTAGTGGCAACCTAAAGATTGAATAAAATCCAATCTTTAGAATTTTATGATATGGCTATCGAAGATTGGGTGCAGGTCTTTTCCTGTATGATTCCTAGCCGAATATCGTGATAGTTATGGCAATTGCAATTCTGGGTCGGAAAAAGCATATCAGCAGAAGAATCTAAAACATAAGTAAAAATAAATCAGTATTTCCAAAAAAAAGCCCTAGTGATCTAGGGTTTTTTTAATGGATATAAGTTTAGTAAATTTTAACGGGCTTCGAAATACATAGTAATTTCAAAACCGATACGGATGTCTTGAAAAGCTGGTTTGGTCCACTGCATGAGATTGCTCCTGAATGATGTTACTAGTTGATAGGCAAGATTAATAAAAGGAATGCCTCATGCTATTACAACCTGACCCCTGCTGTCAATTTATTAGATGTTAGCTTGGAATATTTTAGCTATGAAGTTTATCAGCAATAGCAAAGTATACTTATGTTTATAAATAAAAACCCCTAATTGTGAAGTTAGTATTTGGAGATTGTCGATGCAGTACGCTAATTATGGACTTCAGATTCTGTAACTAAAAAAGGACTATAGCTAATGCTCATTTAAGAAATAATAACCAGCTTATGTTCATTAAATAACCAAAAAAAGATTGAAGAACTCTCTTGGCTTTGGTATGTTTCAAGCCATGCTTTCATTTCATGTAATTTGAATTCTATCACGCGTAGTTCGGGCCAGTACAATTAGTACGGTCGATCGAATCCTCATTTACTATCAACAAGGAAACTGCCATGACTAGTGCTGTTGCCCGACACTCCGGCACCGCGCTGCACCCGCTGCATGCGTTTTTTCTAGCCGGAATGGTGCCTCTGTTTATCGGGGTCTTACTTAACGATTACGCCTATTGGTCCAGCTACGAGCTTCAATGGAAGAACTTCGCTTCTTGGATGCTTATAGGTGCGCTGGTATTTAATGGTTTGGCCATGCTAGGCTCAATTTTATCTCTAGTTCGCGCTGATAAGCGCATGGGTACACCAATGGCTTATTTTCTGTTGCTACTGGTCACCTTTGTACTAGGTATCCTCAACTCATTTATCCATGCAAAGGATGTCTGGGCCAGTATGCCGACAGGGCTTATTCTATCTGTTATCACTGTCATTCTGGCCTGCATTGCAACCTGGATTGGCCTCACAAGCTGGCGCATTGGAGGTGCAAGATGAAATCACTCAATATCTTATCGATATCTTTTTTAGTCGCTGCTCTCTTAAGCGCATGTGGCGAAAATAATGTAAACGATGCAGAACAGTTAGGTGCCAATCCAACCTTGCCTGAAGCTCAACGCGGCTTATTACCTACTTTAAAAATAGCTGAGCCAGCAGGTTGGGGTGATAACCGACCTATAGTGCCGTCAGGTTATAAAATCACAGCCATTGCCACTGACCTTCAGATTCCACGGCAGACGCTAGTTTTGCCCAATGGTGACATACTGATTGCTGAGGGCAAGGGTGGTGGTGCACCCAAGCTACGTCCTAAGGACATTATTGCTACTTATTTCAAGGCTAAAGGTACTACATCCGTTAAAGGAGGCAACCGTCTGACTCTTCTGCGCGACAGTAATGACGACGGCACTTACGAGACACGTACTGTATTCGCCGAGAATCTGAATGCGCCTTATGGTCTTGCACTAATCGAAGACCAACTGTACGTTGCCAATCAAGATGCGGTAGTGCAATTCGATTATCAGCCCGGACAGACCACCGCTAGTGGACCGCCACGCAAACTCACCGACCTGCCTAGCATGGTCAATCATCACTGGACCAAGGCGATGACGGCCAGTCCGGATGGGCAATTCCTGTACGTGGGCATTGGTTCCAACAGCAATATTACTGAAAACGGACTGGATGTAGAGGCGGATCGCGCTATGGTCTGGGAGATCGATGCCAAAAGCGGTGCTCATCGACCTTATGCAACCGGTCTGCGTAATCCAACGGCGTTAGCTATACTGCCTGGTACTAACCAGTTATGGGCCGTGATCAACGAACGTGATGAGCTCGGCCCACGACTGGTACCTGATTACTTGACCTCAGTTCAAGAAGGTAAGTTTTATGGTTGGCCTTACAGCTACTGGGGACAAAATGTCGATCCGCGGGTCAAGCCGCAGCAACCCGATATGGTAGCCGCCGCGATTGCTCCAGACTACAGCCTTGGGTCGCACAAAGCTCCTTTAGGTATAGCGTTCTCAACGACAACCATGGGCAGCAAGTTCAGCGAAGGCGCATTCATCGGTGAGCATGGCAGCTGGAACCGCTCAGACCCAGCGGGCTACGACGTAGTGTTTGTCCCTTTCAGCAACGGGAAACCAGCTGGGGACCCAGTTAACTTTGTCACTGGATTTCAGGGAGAGAATGGCAAAACCTTTGGTCGACCAGTAGGCGTGACAGTGGATCCAAAAGGGGCACTCATCGTTGCCGATGACCTTTCTAATACCATTTGGCGGGTGACACCAAATTGATAAGCAGCATGTAGGAAACCTTCTACGTGGGTTGCTTTTACCCATGTAGAGTTATCAAATAATAGCTCTCCTATCATTAGCAGAGCGAAATAGACTATAGCCACGCCGGAGGTGTTTTCAGAAAATCGTTACGTCTATTGCTTTTTGCTTGTATGAAGGGAGGAATGGTCTGATCTGTATAGTTTTTATACCCTGATTACGGAGTCTCAGGCATGTAGCCAATCTGAGACGTTAGGGCTTGAATGGCTGACTATATGAAGGGGTAGTCGTCTTCTACCTCTATAAACAATAGGTGCTTTTTCATTATAGTTTGATTGGTCAATTAGATATAAAAACGCTGTAGCCCCTGAAAATTGGACAAAAAAAAGCCTCACTACCTATTTAAGGAGTGAGGCTTTTAGTGCTTTTTCAAGCCATATTTGGAGCGGGAAAAGAGATTCGAACTCTCGACCACTACCTCTGGCGTATCTATGGTGAAAGTCGAGTTTGATATGCATACAGAGGTTCGAAGTGATATCTATAAGTACTTAATTGATGAGTAGAAAAGTAAGATTTATTGCTTGAAATTTCTAATGGTTTTGAATAGATTATTTTAATCTGCTAAGCCTATTCTACAATAAGCTTAGCTGCCTAGATTTTTTTAGTGATAACGAGTGTAGTGGCATAATAGGCCTTGATAAACATGAGGAGTTTAGCAGTCTGTTATAATTAGTTCCATTATACTAGTCTGTTTTAAGTGGTCTGTTGATAGGTTTAGAGTGTAAAACAGCTGGTTCCGTTGGGGTATAACCTAACAGAACCTATTGAAATAGCTCATCTAGTTTTACGACAGCATCATCATATTCTTTGCCTGGATCTAGAAATGCTGTTTTAAATGAATAGTAATCTGCCAAAAACTCCAATGAGCATCCGCCTAAAGATTTTGCTTTTTCCATAAGCTTCATTCTAGAATCAAAAGGTATATACCATAAGTCATCTTCTAATAAGCACTTAACTAACATATCAACATCGGAGCATCCTTCTACTGCTTTGTCAAAGCTACTTAGAACATCTCTCCACGTACCAATATCTGAATTTACTTCCGCTTCATACATTTCCCTAATTTGTGCACTAATTCTACAGATATTCACTTATACCTCTACTTAAGTTCCAGAAAATAAATATCCAAATATATCTATAATACAGCTTAAAATATCCTAAACATAAGCTACGATAGAGAGATTGCAGAAGCTAACTTAGTAATTTTTAATCAATGACCTCATAGGCATTAAGATTATATCTAAAATCTGCTGTTCGATGCCTGTATAGCGCATCGATCAATATGACCCAGAGGTAATAAAGTAATGATCAAACAAAAAAGTTTTAAACCTTATTCATCAGAAATATTACCAGTAGGATTCGTTTATCCTGCTGCTTACATCCAATTGACAAAGAATACAGAAACAGTCAAGTCTGATGAATATTTTCAATGGTGGTTCTTAGACTCTACAACTGAAGGAGCCAAACTATCATATAGTCTTAGAAACAATAAAATTAAGGATTTTAACTTAGTTCCATTCGCTCAAAACAGCGAATGGATGGCTTACTTTGATGGCGATGATTGTTCAGGTGATCCAAGAGTAATAGTAGTTGATCTTACTGATTTGCCTTCATTCATGATATTCGAGAATTTTAATGAATGGCTTACTAAAGCTGAGCAGGATTACTGGTGATAGCTAATCTTAAGCTTGATAAGCTAACGTTTTGTACACCATGAAGTACACTGTGACTATCTCAGCAAGTTAAAACGTTGATACCATCATCCTACAGCCTAGTGTTCAAGTCCTCACTAGGGAACCGAAATTTTAAAAGCGAAGGTATGCCATTTTGAATAAGGTGTTTTAGTCAGAATAGGAAAAATAATACATGAAGAAACTAGCTCCTTTCTCAGAAATGGTTGGTACTTCCAACCCAGTAATAAATTCAAAAGAATTTCCAAGTGTAAAAACTAAAGTTAACAAACTATCAAATATTGATATAGATACTGTTTATAAATATTTGATAAATGGCATAGAAGTAATAGAATTTCTATCGCCTGATCTAGATATCATTGATAGTAAAATTACTGTGCGAACTAAGGTCTTTACTGATGGTTGCTATCTCTGGACAATGATGATTCCTCATTTAGTGAAAAATTATAAAGTGTCATTATCAGAAGAGTTCATGCATTATTTAAGAAAACAGAATACGTATGCTAATCAATATGATAATGGTCGTATAAAACAAATACTGGACAGTCTCAAAGGTAAAAAAATTGATAGTTATGTGAAGTTTAGTGATGATGAATGATTAACTTATTTTGAGTACTTTAGCATTCATTTTCCGTAAGAAACGTTGTAGGAATATGTCCCCATAATGATGTTAAGTCACTACCTTTTCACCATCTAAAATAGGCGTTAAAAAACGGCTTAGAGCAGCCCTTTTTCCCATAACGGACGTTATGGGAAATGGATCTAGAACCAAAAAAATCCGTTCATAACAGTGGACCGTCCCGGGGCTATCATATTCTCTCAGAATGTTCGAAGTGGAACTAGAATGCAGATGGGTTTTAGCTATAAAACGCCAAGACAAGTGTAGTTTGATTATTATCGCTAGGCTGCGTCAGTAAAATTTCCCAAGCTAATGACTAGAAGATTGACAGCATAGGTCAACCCGAGTAAAACAGAATATGTTTTTACACTCTAAATCATATGGTACACAAGAATAAATAAATTATGAAAACTGAAATCAAAACTCCACTAGCTTTTAGGAAGTATCCTTCAACGACTGCTTTACAGTGCTTTGAGACGGCAGCTCGACATTTAAGTTTCACTAATGCTGCGCAAGAAATGCATATGACTCAAAGTGCCGTTAGTAAGCAGGTTTCTCAGCTAGAAGAGATGTTAAATCTTTCTCTATTTTACCGTACACCTCAACGAATATCTTTAACACCTGCTGGAAAAGCTTATTACATCGAAGTTTTAGGTATTCTTAAGCATATTGAATTTGCGACTACGAACTTGATGTCACATAGTAGTAATACAGAAGTACTTAAAGTAGTAGCACATCCAACTTTTTGCTCGCGCTGGTTGATTCCTACATTGAAGGGATTTAGTAAAGAGTATCCGTTAATTACATTAGATATCAAGGAAGAAGTTTGTCCATTTTTTCCTGAAGACCAAAATGTCGATATCGCTTTTTTGTATGGCGATGGTGTTTGGGGAGGAATGGAAACTATAAAATTGTTTGATGAATATTGTGTTGCAGTTTGTCAGCCTGAATACCTACAGGACAAATCTTTGTGTCTTGATAATTTAGATGCATTTACATTATTGCAATTAAGCTCCCGCCCTAGTGCATGGTATGAGTATTTTAAACAGCAAAGTATCAGTGTTGATGGAACATTTAGAGGGCCAAGGTTTGATACTTTTCATGCCTGTATTGCTTCCGCTTTACTTGGATATGGTATTGCCCTCGTACCGTTACGTTTGGTAGAACCGGAGCTGAAACTAGGAACATTAGTAACGGTGTGGGATTATGAATCAAAGGGTAGAGGAGCGTATTATATGTCTTATCCTTTATCATTAGGCAATTCACATAAAGTGAAGGCTATTTCAGAATGGATTACAGAGTCTATGGCTTGATGTTTTTTTTAGCATAAAGGCAGGCTAGTTCACTCTTTCAGTGGAATACATGCTGCTTAATTTTTATACAAAAAAATCTAGGTTTACGCCTGGATTTTTTTATTCAAATTTCAAATAACAGTCGTACTGACGAAAAGGAATGAAAGCACAACTATTATTCGTTTGCTGAGCGCATCAGGTTTTGCTGAAATGAGGGTCACATTTAAGGAAGATAAGAGACTCTTAATGGATAAGCTATACAACGTCACTGATGCTTTTACGATGGTGCATCCCATCACCTTAACCAAAGGTAAAAATGCAAAAATCTGGGGCGATAATGATCAATGCTACATCGATTTTGTGGGTGGTATAGGGGTCTTGAACTTCGGACATTGCCATCCTCACATCGTGACAGCCATTATCAATCAAACCCAATCGCTCATTCATTATGCTTACAATGCAGCTGCTCACACTCCCTATCAAACCTTCATGCCACGATTGTGCGAGCTCATCCCTATCAGTGGTGCGCTATCGGGCATGCTCACCAATTCTGGTGCAGAAGCCACAGAAAACGCCATAAAAATTGCCCGTCTCAAAACTCAGCGCGTCGGTGTCATCGCGTTTGATGGTGGGTTCCATGGACGGACACTCGCTGCTGTTAATCTAAATGGCAAGGTTGCTCCTTACAAGCGAGGGTTGGGACCGTTAGCCGGCAGTGTCTATCACATTCCTTTCCCAAGTCCAGACAACGAGGTGAGTGACCAACAGGCAATCGATGCATTAAATCGTTTGTTTGAAGTAGAAACTGACATCAGTAATATTGGTGCGATTATCGCAGAGCCTATACAAGGGGAGGGAGGGTTTCAGTTAATGTCGCCATCTTTCGCTCAGTATCTGCGCGCCTTTTGTGATGAGCACGGTATCTTATTGATTATGGATGAGATTCAATCAGGCTATGGGCGTACTGGCTCACCATTTGCCTTTTCACATTTGGGCATTGAGCCAGATATGATACTGCTGGGCAAAAGTATCGCAGGCGGCTTGCCCTTAGGTGCAGTCGTAGGCAAGGCCAGTGTGATAAATGGCTTGCCTAAAGGCAGTTTGGGTGGCACATATTCTGGTAATCCAGTGGCGTGTGCAGCGGCAAATGCCACGATAGACATCATGCAAGAGGATGAGATATGGGCATCTGCCAAGCACTATGCGCAAGTGATTGCAACAAGTATCGCGCAATGGCAGGCGGAAGGCGTCTCTCCTTGGCTGTATGGTCTCACAGGTATTGGAGCGATGCGCGGTATTGAGCTGCGTCATGCTACGTATGGCTCGCATCCTAGTGTGATGACTCACGTACTAACCCACGCGCGAAAGCGAGGCTTACTGCTCATGCCAAGTGGTAAATACCGTCATATCATTCGATTGTTACCACCTCTGACCATTGAGCCTGAAACGCTGCAAGCTGGCCTTGATATTTTAAGAGACGTATTACGTACGATTCCTAATCAAAATCCAGTCGAGTGGTCTTAAATATACAGATTAATTATTAATGGGATTCAAGCCTGCCGTAGATGTAAAAAAGGATAAATATCTATGAGTAATAACAGCTTTATGAGCAGTGATGACATTCGCCATGAGTTTTCTATGGCCATGTCAGCGATGTATCAAGCAGAAGTACCGTTATATGGTGACCTTGTTGATTTGGTCAGTAAAGTAAATGCTGAGGTCTTGGCCACGCAACCTGAGATCAAATCTCAATTATTACATACTGGAGAAATTGAGCGATTGAATATGGAGCGGCATGGCGCGATTCGGTTGGGTACAGCATCAGAATTGAGTATGATGCGCCGTCTTTTCGCTGTTATGGGTATGTATCCTGTGGGCTACTATGACTTAGCTCCTGCTGGAGTGCCAGTGCATTCGACTGCGTTCCGGACTCTGGACTCTCATTCGTTGCACAAAAGCCCTTTTCGAGTATTTACCTCGTTATTGCGTCTAGATCTCATTGGTGATGTGGCTCTTGAAAGAGAGGCTATTAAGACACTACAAAAGCGCTGTATTTTCACTGATGATGTGATTGAACTTATTGAACGTTTTGAGGTGCAAGAGGGCTTAATCCCTGAGGATGCTCGACATTTTATAAAAGAAGCGTTAGAGACTTTTCGCTGGCATGACAAAACCCCTGTGACAAAAGAGCTATACCAGAAATTATTACACCAGCATCCGCTTATTGCTGATGTGGTGGGTTTTAAAGGCCCTCATATTAATCATCTAACACCCAGAACACTGGATATTGATGCGGCTCAACAGAAAATGCAGACAGGAGGTATACCATCAAAAGCCATTATCGAAGGACCACCTCGAAGAGCGTGCCCAATCTTGCTAAGACAAACAAGTTTCAAAGCGTTAGAAGAGTCTGTGAGCTTTAGAAATGCCTATATAGGTGACTCAGATGAGTGCTGTGATGGCTATGAGCAAGGGTCTCATACGGCACGCTTCGGTGAAGTTGAGCAACGCGGAGTAGCGTTAACTCCAAAGGGTAGAGCGTTATATGACACTTTGCTTAACGAAGCTCGTAACCGGTTGGGGGTAACACCTAATGAAGACAATGCGTCCCAGTACTATCAGATTCTAGACGATACATTTAGCAAATTCCCTGACAACTATCGAACCCTACATGATGCCGATCTAGCATACTTTTATTATCAGCTAACCGACAACACACATGATTCTGGTCAAGCACAAGCATTGCTATCAGCCGCATTTCACAAAGTTGATTTGAACACAATATCTCGTGCTGAGCTGAGCACGCTTATTGATGATGGTGTCATTCGTATTGAGCCAATTATGTATGAAGATTTTTTGCCTGTGAGTGCAGCAGGAATTTTTCAATCTAACCTTAACCAGAGTAAAAACAATAGCTATGAAATAAATTCAAGTCAACAGGATTTTGAACAAGCATTAGGAACTACGGTCTATGACGAGCTTAAATTATATGAAGAAATACAGGCTCAAAGCTTACAACAATGTCTTGCTGTTTGAAGTTGACAATAATATTAACGCGTACATTTAAGGGCCATTCCTAAATGGAATGACTGCAAGAATTTTATTATTTTGCAAGTTATTAGGTTGCGAGGTAATTTAATAAGTATGTTGAGAAACTAATAAACCATTATACAAAGGATTGATTATGATTAAGCAATATATGTCTGCAATGGGCGTACAAGAGGAACACTATCAAAATGGTGACTTTGAAATAAATACTCCGATTGATGGCACTGTTATTGGCAAGGTTACTTTAGACAGTGTTGCTGAGGTTAATACCAAAATTCAAAATGCCAAAACTGCTTTTCAAGCATGGCGCACAGTTCCTGCACCAAAGCGTGGTGAGTTGATTCGTTTGTTAGGTGAAGTGCTGCGCGAGCATAAAGAAGATTTGGGTTTCTTAGTATCGCTAGAAGCTGGCAAGATTAAAGAAGAAGGCCTTGGTGAAGTGCAAGAGATGATAGATATCTGTGACTTTGCAGTAGGTGTGTCACGTCAGCTATATGGTTTGACTATCGCATCAGAGCGTCCAGGTCACCATATGCGTGAAACTTGGCACCCACTTGGCGTCATTGGTGTTATTTCTGCCTTTAACTTTCCAGTGGCAGTTTGGGCTTGGAATACAGCACTTGCTATTGTCTGTGGTAACCCAGTTATTTGGAAGCCATCAGAAAAAGCACCGCTTGTCGCATTGGCTTGTCAGGCGATGTTTGAAAAAGCATTAGCGAAGTTTGGTGATGCGCCATCTCATTTGTCGCAAGTCTTGTTAGGTAAGACAGATGTTGGTAATGCTTTAGTCGAAAGTAAAGACATTGCATTGGTCAGCGCGACAGGCAGTACACGCATGGGTAAAACGGTTGGACCTAAAGTTGCTGAGCGCTTTGGTAAATGCTTGCTAGAGCTTGGTGGTAATAATGCAATGATCTTGGCCCCAACTGCTGATTTAGATTTAGCACTCCGCGGCATTCTATTTTCGGCAGTGGGTACAGCTGGTCAGCGTTGTACTACATTGCGCCGTTTGTTTGTTCATGAATCAGTCAAAGATGATATTTTGCCAAGGGTTAAGGCCGCATACTCGACAGTCAGTATCGGGCATCCATTAGAAGGAAATCTAGTAGGCCCATTGATTGACCAAGACAGTTTTGAAAACATGCAAGAAGCATTAGAAAAAGCAAGAAGTGCTGGTGGCAAAGTCACAGGCGGCGAGCGTGTATTGTCAGATAAATACCCCAATGCTTACTATGTAACGCCTGCTATTGTCGAATTTGATGAGCAAAACGATGTCGTACGAACTGAAACCTTTGCACCTATCCTATATGTCATGACTTACAAAAAATTTGATGATGCACTAGAGATGCAAAACGATGTGCCTCAAGGATTATCATCATGTGTATTTACCAATGATCTGCGTGAGGCTGAGATATTTTTGAGTGATCGTGGCAGTGATTGTGGTATTGCCAACGTCAATATTGGTACTAGTGGTGCTGAAATTGGTGGAGCATTCGGTGGTGAAAAGGAAACAGGCGGTGGCCGCGAGTCAGGCTCAGATGCTTGGAAGAACTATATGCGTCGTCAGACTAATACCGTTAATTATTCAACAGAGTTGCCACTTGCTCAAGGTATTAATTTTGGCTAAGCGATATAGAAGCTAAGCATTGATGATTCTGACTATTGATAGCTATAAGTACTGTTATCAATAGTCAGTACTAACAGTAGTTATTACTAAGGAAGGTAGAACTATCATGATTGATGACACACAGCACGATCCTGCTAAAGATGGCTATGGTGCCTCTTCTAGCTTCTTACTCGATATCGCCCCACTTGTCTTGACCGCCATGATATTGATGGTACAGTTTTTTGTGTTTAAAGACTTTACCCCCCACATTCCATTGGCTTGCGGTATTCTAATTACGGGCTTGTTTATGAAGCTGCGTGGTCGAGACTGGGCTGGTATGGAAGAGCGATTTTTAAAAGTGGTAAAAATAGGCTTACCCGCAATGATTATTCTAATGGGCGTGGGCATGCTGATTGGGTCTTGGATTATAGCAGGGACAGTGCCGACCATTCTTTATTATGGATTTAGCATTTTTTCGCCGTCTTCATTTTTGGTCTCTGTCTGTCTTATTTGTGCCATTATTTCGGTTGCTACCGGTACATCTTGGGGTACTGTGGGCACAGTAGGGCTTGCCATGATGGGTATTGGTATGGGCCTTGGTATTCCGGCACATTTTACAGGCGGAGCTATTGTCTCTGGTGCTTTCTTTGGTGACAAAATGTCGCCATTGTCTGATACAACCAATTTAACCCCTGCCGCCGCTGGTGTGGATCTTTGGGACCATATCAAAGGTATGTTACCGACGACAATTCCTGCGATGCTCACAGCATTAGCTCTTTATGCTTGGATTGGCATTAGTTACGGTGATGATAGTGTCGACCTATCTTCTATTCAAGCATTGCAAAGCACACTAGCGGATAATTATAGCTTAAGTATTATTACTCTATTACCTGCTGTAGTAGTAGTTGGTGCTGCTGTTATGAAAATACCCGCTATACCTACGGTGTTAAGTGGTGTAGTGGTCGCCTCATTAGTAGCTTTTTTCATGCAAGGTATTGGTGTTAGCGAAATTTTCAATGTTTTGCAAAACGGCTTTAAGAGTGAGACGGGTTTTGAGGTTGTTGATAAATTATTATCAAAAGGTGGCCTAATGTCGATGACATGGGTTGTTACTCTAACTATTTTTGCACTAGCGTTTGTGGGTTCGCTTGAGCATTACGGTACGCTCAAAGCCATTATGGTAAAAGTAGATAAAATAGTGAAATCGCGTTTAGGCTTGATTCTCACAACCTATGCCAGTGTTCTTGGAGTAGGAACGATTATTGGTGATGTCTATACCACGTTGGTACTCCCAGGACGTCTGCTCAAAGATAAGTATAAGGAAATGGGTTATAAACGAACCACATTGACACGATCTATTGAAGATGCGGGTACGCTATTATCACCACTAATTCCTTGGAACATGGGTGGTAGTTTTGTCGCCGCCACGCTAGGTATAGCAACATTAACCTATGCACCTTTTGCCTTTGCCTGTTGGTTGTCTCCTTTATTTGGTTTGCTATGGGCTGTGTTGGATAAATTCATACCGCGTGACGAACCTGTTGCGGCTACAGATATCACAGTACCTTCTCTCAATAAATTATAACTTCACCGGAGTACGAAATGTTGCAAGAGCAATGTTTGTGGAGCGTAACTGCGCCCAAAATTCATCCCTATGATGAGCTTCGTAGCGATACCCAGACCAGTGTTTGCATCATTGGTGGCGGTTATACAGGATTATCAGCTGCTATCCATTTAGCAGAAAAAGGGGTCAAAGTTACCCTGTTAGAGAGCCAGAGTATTGGTAGTGGTGGCTCTGGGAAAAGTGTTGGTCTGGTCAATGCAGGCACTTGGGCACGTCCTGATGATTTAAATATAGCTTTGGGCGAAGTTGAAGGTGAGCGTTTGACAGAAGCATTAGGACATGCGCCCAGTCTCGTATTTGACTTGATTTCACGCTACGGAATTGATGCCCAAGCCACCCAGAATGGCAATATTCATATGGCTCATAATGCTAAAGGTGAAGCTGATGTTGATATTAGATATGAGCAATTGCAGCGCCGCGGTGTGAATGTAGAAGTGCTAACGGGTAGCCGTTGCCATGAATATTGCGGTACTACCAGCATTAATAAGGCGCTATTAGATCACCGCACAGGCACGTTGAACCCATTAGCTTATGTAAACGGTCTTGCAAAAGTAGCAACTGAATTAGGAGTGACGATTTATGAGCACTCTACGGTTAATACTTTAGAAAAATCTGATGGAGAGTGGTATGTAAGAACGCCTAAAGCTAGCGTAAAAGCAGAGCGCGTCATTATCGCAACCAATGCTTACACTGAAGGTGAATGGACCGAAGTATCCAAGACTTTTTACTTTGTTTCCTACTATCAAATTGCTTCTGAACCTCTGACGGGTGAGTTGGCCGATCGTATCTTGCCTCATAAAAATGGGGCTTGGGATACCCGCTTGGCCTTGTCTAGTTTTCGCCGCGATCATGATGGCCGTCTGCTACTCGGTACAGTAGGTGGTAGAGCTTGTAAGCCCAAATCTTTTTATCAGTCATGGGCAGATTGTGTGCAAAAAAGCTATTACCCCGATTTACCTAAGTTTAATTGGCAATATGAATGGTATGGAAATTTTGGCTTTACGCAAGACCATATTTTTCGGGTATTAGAGCCTGATGAAGGCATTCTAACAGCCACAGCTTATAATGGCCGTGGTATCACTACTGGTACACTAATGGGCAAATGCTTTGCTGATTATATTCTAACGGGAGATAGAAGCAGTATCCCACTGCCTTTTAAAACGCTACAGGAATCCAAAGTCGCTTTATCGAGCATGAAGTCTGTATTTACCGAGGTAGGCCTTACTTTATATCATGCAGGGCAATGCTTAAAAATTATTCGCTAACGTAAATATCAGGTAGCAATAATAGATATTTCATTAAAGGTCTCACTGATAATTATCAATATAAACACCATTGGTATGGTACGTGGTAATTAGGTGGTCTGTTTTATCTTTCATCATAGTAGGGAATACATCTGGTGCATGAACTTTTAGAATCATCTCAAGTCGTTATCAATACCCTAATACAGTCGCTATTATATGATTATAAATACGACGCTAGCCAAATCAAAACCGATGCTGAAAGTCTAGAGCATTGGGGTAAAGACTGGACCAAGCACTTTGCCCCTGCTGCTGCTGCCATCGTCTTTCCAAAGACCACTGAGCAAGTACAGACTATCGTCCTGCTTGCCAATGAGCACAACGTCGTCCTAACCCCAAGTGGCGGTCGTACAGGCCTGTCTGCTGGTGCCGTGGCTGCTAATGGCGAGATAGTCGTTAGTATGGATAAAATGAACCAGATTGGACAGTTCTATCCTGCCGATCGAATAGTTAAAGTCGAAGCCGGTGTCGTCACCCAACAGTTGCAAGAATTCGCTGAATCAAAAGACCTATACTACCCTGTTGACTTTGCTTCAGCAGGCTCTAGTCAGATAGGCGGCAACATTGGCACCAATGCTGGCGGTATCAAAGTCATCCGCTACGGCATGACCCGTCAATGGATCATGGGTCTGACTGTTGTCACTGGTAAAGGTGATATCTTGCAGCTGAATCGCGGCATGGTAAAGAATGCCACGGGTTATGACTTGCGCCAATTGTTCATCGGTAGTGAAGGTACGCTTGGCCTTGTCACTCATGCGCAAATTAAGCTTGAACGTCAGCCACAAGACTTAAACGTCATGGTGCTTGGCATGGACAGCTTTAACGATGTGATGAACGTACTCTCTGCCTTTCAGGCACAAATTGATTTGACGGCATTTGAGTTCTTTGACGATGTAGCCATTGATAAGCTGATGGCACATGGTCAAGTACAAGAGCCCTTTGAATCACGTACTAAGTTTTATACGCTGTTAGAATTTGAAGCACCCTATGAGCCAATCATGGATAAAGCCATGGCCATATTTGAGCATTGTATGGAGCAAGGTTGGGTCGTTGATGGGGTAATGAGCCAAAATCTCACACAAGCAGCAGAGCTGTGGAAGCTTCGCGAATACATTTCTGAGACCATCTCAGTCTTTACCCCTTATAAAAACGATGTATCGGTGCTGATAAGCCACGTACCGACCTTTATCGAAGAGATTGATCATATTGTCAGCAGTAACTATCCAGACTTTGAAGTCTGTTGGTTTGGACATATTGGCGATGGTAATTTGCATCTCAATATCTTAAAACCTGAGAATATGAATAAAGATGATTTCTTTGCTGAGTGTCAGGTCGTCAATAAATATGTGTTCGAGACAGTACAGAAATATGGCGGTTCGGTGTCTGCTGAGCATGGGGTTGGTATGACAAAGAAACCGTACTTGCACTATAGCCGCAGTGAGACTGAGATTGATTATTTACGAGAAGTCAAAAAAGTATTCGATCCAAACAACATTATGAACCGTGGTAAGATTTTTGATATTGAATAAAAAAACTTAGGTATTAACAATGTTTAATTTTTATGCTCTATAACATTTTATAATCCGTAATAACAAATTCACAGGGCAGTTTGGGGATAATTATGCAAATTTTAGATATTAATACGGTGAAAAAACAACTGACGATGTCAATGGCAATCAACGCTATTGAGGATTTACTAAAAGTACAAGGCGACCATCCAACATGGATTAAGACACCTGAGCGCCTAGTGATTCCTACTTTTGAGGAAAGTAACAAAAACACATCTGGCTCACATCTATCTATGCCCTCAGTAGTTTTTGATGGTGATAACGAGTATGCAGTGGTAAAGCTGGTAAATATCTGTCCAGACAACCCTAAACGTGATAAGCCAACAACCATGGCAGTCATTACCGTATCAGACAATGAAACAGGAGAGGTGCTGACATTTTTGGATGGCATATATATCACCCAAGTACGAACAGCAGCATTATCCGGAATTGCGACTAAATATTTAGCGAGTCCAGCTAGTAGTGAGGCAGCGGTGATAGGTACTGGAGGAATGGCATATGAACAACTCAATGCGATACTCACTGTGCGTCCAAATATTAAACAAGTAAATATTTGGAACAGGACGCCTCAAACGGCACATGAATTTCAGAATAAATTTGAGCAAGAATATCCACAATGGCAAGTCGATTTTAAAGTTTATGAAAGTGTCGAAGAGGCTATTAAAAACGCTGATATTATTAATCTTGCAACAAGAGCGACGACAGGACTTTTTGAAGCTTCACAAATAAAGCCGGATGCTCATATCAATGCAGTTGGTGCTTATCAAGCAACGATGAAAGAAGTCAGCAACTCGGTTATAGAAGCCAGTACTGCTATTATTATCGATGATGCAGAAGGTGGTTTACATGAAGCAGGTGATTTAATACAAGCTCATAATGACATTCAGAGCACTTGGACATGGGATCAACTGACAGGTACGTTAAGTGATCTTGTCAATAAAAAAATCAGTATTGATGCGAATGAGGGTAAAGGTATTACGCTATTTAAATCAGTGGGCGCCGCAAGCTTTGATGCAGCAGTTGCCATAAAGATTGCCCAAAAAGCTAAAAAAGAAGGTTTAGGCCAGTCTATTGAGCTATAAAAATAAGCCACCAATAATTTAGCTTTCTTATGAAAATCTATGTAAAGGCAATCACTTTAAATTAACAAAATTGGCTTGATACTTAAGGGCATTCATATGCGCTATGACGTGATCGTTATTGGTGCAGGCATAGTGGGAACCTCTATAGCCTGGCATCTTCAAAAAAGCAACTCTCAAGTTCTCTTGCTCGATAAAAAGCAACCAGGAGAAGAAACGTCATATGGTAATGCAGGTATTATCACAAGAGAAGCCGTAAATATTAAACCATTTCCTAGAAGTTTTAGAGAAGTTTTCAGAGTATTGCCGAATAATAGTACCGATATTCGATACCGTTGGTCTGCTATCTATAATCTTCAGCGCCCCTTATTACAATACTGGATAAATTCCAGTCCGAAAAAGGTTGAAGAGATAGATAAAGAATGGTCTACGCTCATTCAGCATTGTACAAACGAGCATGACCCTATGATTAAGGCATCAGGCGCTGATGAGCTAGTTAGAAAAATAGGCTGGATTGAGCTGCATCGTTTCCCCAGTAGCTTTGAAAAAGCCATTGGTAAAGCAAAAAAAGCGGTTGATCAAGGCGTAGAGTATGAAGTTTTATCATTAGTAGAGCTAAAAGAGTTAGAGCCAAACATAAACTTTACAGACTACATCGGTGGTATCCATTGGAAAAATTCTTGGCAGATAAAAAGCCCTGGCAATCTTGTCAAAGCATATGCTGAAAATTTTGAAAAAATGGCTGGGAAGATAAAGCAGTCAACGGTAAACAGCGTTATACAGACGGAAGAGGGTTGGCGGGTTATGACGGATGGCGAAACCTATTCATGTCAGAACCTAGTAATTGCTGCAGGTCCTTGGTCAGCTAATCTCATCGAGCCATTGGGTTATAAGATTCCATTATTTCCTATGCGTGGTTATCATCAACACTTTCAAATGACTGATAAAAACGCATTTTCTCACAGCTTATTTGATGTAGAAAAAGGCTTTGTAATAGGAGCAATGGATCAAGGCATTAGGATTACGACTGGAGCTGAAATGGCAATGAAAGATGACCCAAAAAACTTTGATCAGTTAGAATCAGTACTGACGTATGCACGCAAGGTTCTACCACTTGACGTAGCTGTAGAGTCTGAAGCATGGTGTGGCACAAGACCTTGTATATCAGATATGAAGCCAGTTATTGGGCCTGCATTAAAACACACCAATTTGTGGTTTGCTTTTGGTCATGCGCATCAAGGCTTAACGCTTGGGCCAGTGACAGGGCGTCTTATTGAAGAGATGATTAATGGCAAGCCACTGTTTATTGATGCGCAACCATTTAGTAGTGAGCGCTTTGCACTTGGCCTGTAATTCTATTAAATTAAGTAAACACCATCGTCGTAAGTAAAATTTTTTTGAAAAACTGAAGAGACAAGCTGAGTTATCTAATAAGTAATAAGTTTCAATAGCTATTTCAGTGAAGCTATCAAACAATAATAAGAAATGGCATATAGTACTCACTTCTTATTATTGTTCTGTACTTGTAGAAACACTGAATCAAAACCTAGAAGCCTTACCGATTAAGCATGATTGATAGCGTTATGAGTGTGCTGAAATGAAATCTGCAATATATCTATTAACGATTTCCGGTTGCTCAAGTGCTACCGAATGGCCAGCCTTTGGAATCACAAACATTTGGCCATTTGCTACTGTTTTAGTAATATTTTTTGACAGAGGTACTTCATACGCATGATCCTGTTCGCCTGCCAATACTAGCGTAGGTACTTTGCACCCTTTAATCTCATCTAATATGCCAGTGCGATGAATAACGCCATTAGCACTGCGCGCGATGTCTGGTCCTAGTTTTAGCATATGATCACGCCAGTACTCACGCTCGCTTGCTCGAGAGGCATCTGCTAAATAGTCATCGCCAAACATGATATACATGAGCGTATCGATAAATGGCTCAGTACCTTGCGCACCTAAGCCCTCAACCAAAGGCGAAAAATCAGCCAGTTTGTATTCAAGCTCTCCGCTAGACCCAAGTACAATGCAACCCTTTAGTAAATCGGGACGGCGAGCGGCTAAACGTAGCGAAATAAACCCGCCCATAGAGTTACCAGCAAAAAAGCAAGGTCCTAGATCGAGTTCCTCAATTAATGCTATCGCATCGTTGGTATGAGTATCCATATCCACGCTTTTCAATTCTGATCGGGCACTTTGCCCTTGATCCCGATCATCATAGCTCACTACTCGAATGGTTTTAGATAGATGTTCTATTTGATGCGTGAACATTTTATGATCAAAAAATAGCGAGTGACTTAGCACCAAAACCGGAGCGTCTTTATGCCCTTCGTCACTATAAAACAGGGTAGTTCCATTCACGTTAATATTTGGCATGATCTTTTTCCTTGTGTAAACACTATTGATCTTTATGGCTCTTACAATGTAAAGAGCATGATATTTGCCTTAACTTTTATACTTTTATCAGAGTTTCTGAGTCATTAAAAGCAATAAATTATGAGATTAGATTTTATGAACATATTTAGCATTGTTGTCTGCTAGACAGCTTAGTATTCCTCTGTGGTGTAGTGACTTTAATGCTTGATGATAGAACTATGAATGTTTGAGAATATAGAGAAGTTCGAAAAATTTTAAAAATTATTGGTACAGAACTTAGACTAAGGTTTTTCTCAATATAGATAAAAATTTAAAGGTCTGTTATAAATAAAATTAGCTAGAACAGACCTTATTGTTAGAAGCTGATTTAAAGTATAGCTTACCTACAAATAAGTTTTTAGTTACCAAGCTCAGACATTACTAATTGAGCTTCAAACCCAGCTCTATCAATTTTAGCGCGATCACTATGATCTGTTAGTGATACAACTATACTTACTAAGAAAGCTAATGGCATTGAGAATAATGCTGGATTGTCATATGGAAAGAAAACGCTCTCATGACCTAAAATAGTTACCCATACGGTAGGTGATAAAATCACAAGAACTACCGCAGATACAATTCCTACAAACCCTCCCCACATTGCTCCTCTAGTAGTTAAGTCTTTCCAGTACATAGATAAAATGAGTACGGGAAAGTTTGCAGAAGCTGCTATACCAAAAGTCAGGCCCATTAGAAATGCAATATTCATATTCTCAAATAATATGCCACATAGAATTGCTACAATACCTAAAACAACTACCGAAATTCTAGATACTAGCATTTCTTGCTTTTCTGAAGCGTCACCATTCTTGATCACTTTTTGAAACAGATCATGAGAAATGGCTGATGCACCTGCCAGTGTGAGACCAGCAACAACTGCTAAAATTGTAGCGAATGCGACTGCAGATAAGAAGCCTAGAAGCAAATCTCCTCCAAGTGCTTTAGCTAAGTGCATTGCAACCATATTAGTACCCCCGATGAGGGCGCCACCAATGTCGCCATCAACAAAGTAGTCTGAATTGGTACCAACAATAGATATCGCTGCTAAGCCTAAAACACATACGAGAATAAAAAAGTAACCAATATATCCTGAGGCATAGAATACAGATTTCCTTGCATCAGCTGCCTTTGGAACAGTGAAGAAGCGCATCAGGATATGTGGCAAACCTGCTAGACCGAATATTAGACCTATTGAGGTTGATAAAGTATTAATTGGATTGGATAGCATCATTCCTGGCTCTAAAACTTGCTTACCTAGATCATGTGCGATAATAGCCGACTCTGCCATACTATTTAAACTAAAATCGAATTGACGAAATGCTAGAAACAATAAAACTGTACCGCCACATAGCAATAGAATTGCTTTAATTATTTGTATCCATGTAGTAGCTAACATGCCCCCAAAAATAACATATACTAGCATTAAGCAACCAACGAGTATGACTGCTGTACTATAGCTTAATCCAAACAACAATTTAATTAATTGTCCTGCGCCCACCATTTGCAGTATTAAATAACAGAGCACCACTGTTAAAGAGCCTACAGTAGACAAGATACGTGTTTTCTTTGGTTCTAGACGATAAGAAACAATATCTGCAAATGTATATTTACCTAAGTTCCTTAACTTCTCTGCCATAAGAAATGTTAGAACAGGCCAGCAAACAAAGAAGCCAATAACATAGACGAATCCATCGTAGCCTTTAAAGAACACCATGCTTGAAACACCTAGCAATGTAGAAGCAGACATATAATCACCTGCAATTGCTAAACCATTCTGCCTAGCTGAAATTGAATTTCCAGCAGTATAGAAATCTTCTTTTGAAATGGTTTGTTTGGCTGCACGAAACGTAATGAACAATGATAAACCAACCACTGCTGCAAACATGGCAATTGCAGTGAAGTTCGTTGGGGTACCATCTGCGGCAAAAGCCGCATTACTTCCTAAAATAAGTAGTAAAAAAACTATTCCCTTAGTCATTGTGATATTCCTTCTTGATTTCTTCTACTTTTTTATCAAAATACTGATTGGTTACATAGACATAGCAACCTGTAATCAGCCAACAAGCAACGATTACTAGAGCTGCAGCTGGAATGCCAGTTGTTATATTTGAACTACCTACTGATTGCGCAAGAATATGCGGAGCGAAAGTGGCTATAGCCATAAACACTGCATATATAATAAGTACGATAATAGTTAGTATTACGGCAAATCTTTTTTTTACCTTTACCATATGAGTAAAATTGCTATCTCGAACAATATCTTTATAGTTTTGTTGATTCATATCAAAATCCTTTTGATTATGCCGCTTTTATTGGTTTTCCATAAAATAGTCGTAGTACTTTTCCCTCAAAGACTTTTTGCTAATTTTCCCTGTACCTGTGTAAGGCATTTCGCTTATTAAGATAGTTGCTGAGGGTATCGACCACTTATGTAGTCTATTGGCTAAATATGTTTCTATTTCTATATGTTTGATATAGGCTTTAGGTTTAGCGACTAAGATCAATAGTGGCCTCTCTCCCCATTTTGGGTGATTAGCAGCAATTACTGCAGCTTCAGCAACTTTTTCATGACCCAACATGGCATTTTCAATCTCCACACTACTGACCCATTCTCCACCAGTCTTAATCATATCTTTTGCACGATCAGTAATATTCATATAGCCTCGTACATCGATTGTTGCTATATCCCCTGTGTCGAACCAAACTTTCATGTTACCAGTTGTCTTATCAGTCGGCTGGTCACTACTATTGCTGTTATAGCTTTCTGCAACGCTATGTCCTCTAATTTCTAATAATCCTTCAGAAACACCATTGTGCGGAAGAAGCTCATTATTTTTGCCTTTCAACCGCATTTGCATACCAAAGATAGGTCTCCCACATTTTAGAACTTGAGATTTAGAAAGACCATTTAGATTATTTATTCTATTACAAGCACCCATAGAGCTTGTTTCAGTCATTCCCCAAGCATTTTCAAGGGCAATACCATGATGGCTAAGACTTTCAATTAAAGAGTAAGAGGCTGAAGAACCACCAGAAATTGCTCGTTTCAATGTGATTTCAGTAATATTATTTTCTTGAAGATAGTTTTTAAGGGCTGTCCAAATAGTGGGTACTGCCATAGAAACATCTACTGCTTGGGTTTGTATCAAGTTGTAGATTTTTTCAATCTTTCCGGCAAATGAGTTGGGCCATACAATTTTTGAACCGCATAACACAGCATTGAAAGGTATACCCCAAGCACTGATGTGATATAAAGGTACAATTGGCATAATGCAGCTGTTTTCGTCTAACCCTACTACGTTGGCCATACTTAATGTTAAGGCATGCAAAACCGTACTACGATGTGAATACAGGACACCTTTTGGGGCACCTGTCGTACCTGACGTATAGCAAAGACCACTTGCACTTTGTTCAGCGATATCAGGCCAATCATAAGTGATTGACTCTTTAGCAATAAGCTCTTCATAGAATATAAAATCCAGTGATGACTCTAATGTTTCGTCTATCTCACCTAGTACAATGAAATATTTCACGAAAGGTTTAAGATGTTCATGGAGGGATTCGATAATGTGCAGACAGTCTTGCTCAACAACAATAACTTCATCTTGAGCAGATGTGATAATTTGTATTAATTGCTCATGGGGTAATTTTGGATTGATAGTATGATAAATGCGTTCTGAACAAGGAATGGCATAGTGGAGTTCAAAATGCTGGTAAGTATTCCAAGCAATCGTTCCGACCTTAGCACCTTTACTAACTTGAAGTCGGTCTAAGCTATTAGCAAACTGGGCAACTCGATCAAAAGCATCTTCATAGGTATACTCATGTGTAGTCACACCATCTGATTTTAGAGTTACGATTTTCTGCTCAGAATAGAGTGCTAAAGCATGCTGCATGATAGAAGTGATATTTAGATTACAATGCATCATCATTCCATTAATCATCTTTCTTTCCTTAGTTAAGATGGTCGATGTTAATGATGATGCAACTATAATGCCAAATATTTTAATTATATAAATCAATAACTTAAATACAAAAAGATATTTTCATTTTGAAAAATCATTTCATATTTGAAACATCACTATTCATAGTTTTCATTTTTCGCCATAGTGTTGTACGACTAATACCGAGATTTTTGGCAGCCAACTCTAAATTTCCATCAACCTCCTGTAGTGTCTGCTCTATTAGTAGTGTTTCTTGATTTATTTTGGCTTTCTTTAACAAAGAAGTGTTATTTTCTTTTTGGGTAGATGAAAAAAGCTCCGGCAAATGCAGAGACAAGAAATCAGGCTGACTATGACTTTTGTCAAAATAAAACAGTACCTGTATTCTCTCTATAATATTTTCTAGTTCACGAATATTTCCAGGCCAGCTGTATTTCTTTAACAAGTGTGGAAGGGCGTCTGGTAGGTCTTTAATCGACTTTCTATACTTCTTTAGAAAACTATCAGCCAATGTCAATATGTCTTCTGGTCGGTTTCTCAAAGGTGGTATGGATAAACGAAGAATATTGAGACGATAATATAAATCCGCCCTAAAATTGTCATTGGCAACCAAGTTTTCTAAGTCGGCATGTGTGGCGGCGATAACGCGAATATTGAGATGATGACTAGCAGTTGAACCTAGCCGGCTAATTTGTCTTTCTTGTAACACTCTTAAAAACCGTGTCTGTAAATGCAGAGGCATGTCACCAATTTCATCTAAAAATAAAGTTCCATTATGTGCAGACTCTATTAACCCAATCCGGCCATTTTTTTTGGCGCCAGTAAATGCACCTTCGGCATAACCAAATAGTTCACTTTCTAATAAGCTTT
Organism: Psychrobacter sp. 1Y6; assembly: GCF_052258385.2. NCBI lineage: Bacteria > Pseudomonadati > Pseudomonadota > Gammaproteobacteria > Moraxellales > Moraxellaceae > Psychrobacter > Psychrobacter sp. 1Y6. The sequence goes on from NZ_JBQQEW020000001.1 coordinate 1,258,063, forward strand.
CTGGGAAAGAGGCACAGTTGATAGCTACAAAAGGTGCTTTACTACGACTACTATGATTGTGAATACTCTGTGCTAAGACTTCCTTACCTGTTCCACTCTCACCTGTAATTAACACAGTACTGTCAGTTTTAGCATAGGCTTTAGCTAAGGTTAAAGTGGTTTTGAAAATGGCGTTTCGAGTAGAGAGTTGGTTGAAGTGGTAGCGGGTATTAACGTTTCTAGAAGATACTTTTCTAAACTCGCTGCTAGAATATTCTAATGCGTTGAGTTCTTGAGCACTTAAAATATAGCCATTGATATAATCGTTGTTCATCTCTAAAATATGAACCGCCAACTGGTAATTCTCGATATCAAGTAGCTGACGTGGATTATGATGGCTTATATCTAGATCTAAGTTGCCAAAGACATCTGCAGGCGATTTATTTAGTACGTCAGCGGGAGACTTTTTAAGCAGTTCGGCCATAGATGTATTGATAAAAGATATTTTTTTATTTTTGGTGATAAAACAAACACCTTCATTTAGATGGTTAAATATCTCTGTAAGACGGTTAATTGTGGATTGTTCTCTTCTTATCTTCTCTAAGCTGCTTAACGCATTCGTAAGTAAATCTTTAAGTGATACAACCGTCATAGTCAATTGTCCGACCAGTCCTTCACTGATGGCCAGCTCTACTGATATAGGTGAACCAATGACAGCATCAAATTTTTCTTTTTTAATCAGTTGAATGGTTCTTTTAGCATCAAAATAAGAGTCATAGGTGAACTGTTTTATATCTAGTAAAAAAATTTCTGAATAATCTTCGAGACTGACTGTAGTGGTAGATTTTCCGAGTAAAGCAATACGTTTGTATTGCTTCAAACTAGAGATGGCTTGGATAACATCAAACATACCTGTTCTAATGACCTGGATTTCGATGCTCAATATTTTTTGTAGATAGCTAGCTGTTGCCCCTGTACACAAAATAATTTGGCAACCATTTACAGTTAATTGTTGTGCTACGTCCTCAACATCAGAAATATGACATTCAACAAAACCTATATCTTGTGAATTAATTTCCGATATTGCTTGTTCGACCAAAGAGCGAATCCCATTAATGTTCGGGGTGTGGAGATAAGTAAACAAAATATTAATGGGCTTATTATGGGGCATTTTTTATATCCTTAAATAATCGTATTATATGGGGACACAGCTGTGCCCACCATCTACCTTGATCTCTATGCCAGTGATTCCTTTACCTGCTTTTGATGCAAGCAATAATAATGCACCGTCTAACTCTTCAAAATCAACAAATTTACGGCTTGGAATGCGTTTTAGCAACTGTTGTCCTAGATCACTCATTAGGTACTCTTCATTAATATCCGTAACCATATACCCAGGAGCAACGGCATTCACATTGATACCGAATCGGGCTAGTTCAACGGCCATCACTTCTGTCAAATGGCGCAAGCCAGCTTTAGACGCACAGTACGGGCTAACACCCAAGTTGACCGACTCGGACAAAATAGATGTGATGTTAATGATAACCCCTCTAATGTTTGAATTGATCATGTGCTGAGCAATTTCTTGCGAGCATTGCCATGGAGCTTTTAGATTCGTATTAACAATTTTATCCCAGTCGTCATCATCATAATTCAAAAAGCTTTTGGTATCACTGACGCCTGCATTGTTGATAAGCACATCTATGTTGATACCGTTGCCTTCTAGACTGCTGATCATTTTTTTGAATGCATAACGGTCATTTACATCTAATACAAAGCTATGAACGTTGATACCAAAGTCTTGTTCAAGACTTACTTTTAGATGCTGCAATTTGTCAGCACTTCTGGCGCAGATAATAACATCTGCGCCTTTTCGGGCAAACAAAGTAGTAATATGTTTGCCTAAGCCACCAGAAGCGCCTGTAATAAGTACATTTTTATTGTTAACATCAAATAAGCTCATTGTTATCTCCTTAGTTTTTCTTTCCTAATAGCTTTCTAGCAATACTCATTCTATGGACTTCGTTTGCGCCATCATAGATTCTAAAGCCACGAGCATCTTTAAAAATTTTGCAGACAATAGATTCATCTGTCATGGCTTGTCCACCAAGAATCTGGACGCTTCTGTCAATAACTCGCCAAATACCTTCAGAACTGATAACTTTGGCTAAACTTGACTCATAGTTACCTCGTTGTCCTGCATCTAATACTTGAGCACAATAATGGATGGCCAATCTGGTATTTAATAAATCTATTTCATTATCCGCCAACATAAAACCAACGCCTTGATGGTCACCCAATCGCTTACCAAAAGACTGACGCTCTCTAGCATATTGTGTGGCAATGTCATGCGCTCGTTGTGCTTGTCCAAGCCAGCGCATACAATGGGTTAGGCGAGCAGGTGCTAATCGAACCTGAGCATATTTAAAGCCTTGTCCTATTTCACCTAGCACATTTTCTTTTGGGATTCGTAGGTTGTCGAACGTTAATACACCATGACCGCCTGCAAAGCAAGAATCCATGGCATTCATGTTTTTTTCTAAAATAAATCCTGGTACGTCGGTATCTGTCAAAAACATGGAAGCACTACCATCCTCCATCTTTGCCATAATGATAGCAAATGCCGCACCATCGGCACCTGTAATGAGCCATTTTCGGCCATTGATAACGTATTCATCACCTTCTAGCACAGCAGTGGTTTGCAACATGGAAGGGTCTGAACCAGCACCTGGACTAGGCTCCGTCATAGCAAAACAAGAACGCGTCTCACCACTCACCATTTTTCGTAGCCAACGTTCTTTTTGTTCTGCATTAGCGACTAAATCTAACAAATGAATATTACCCTCATCTGGGGCATGAATATTCATAGCGATAGGGCCTAATGCAGAATAGCCTGCTTGTTCAAATGCAATGGCTTTTTGCATGTGTGACCAACCCAGTCCACCCATCTCAACGCTGGCATGCGGTGTGAGCAGTTTTGCCGCTTTAGCACGGCTAACAATATCGTCACGCAGCTCAGTACTTGGACCGTGGCTGTCCTGACGAAGGTCCTGCTCAAAAGGAATGATTTCTTTGGCGATGAAATCTTTTACCTGTTGTTGTAACGCTAATAAATCGTCTGATAATATAATCATATGTTTATTCCTTAAACCCATTGTTATTGACATACATGTTATAAACATCGTCCATGGCACTATTGAATAACCCATTTTTAAGCGAATTATAAATAGTAAAATTTTGGAGCTTTATACGTTTGTGCAAAATTTGATTGTTTTTAACCTTTATATCTAAAATGTTTAAACACCCATAATCTTGCTCTTGGGTATAAATGTCTGCTAAGTGATGGTTATACATCCAGTTAATTATCACTCGGTTGACTGCATCGTGAGAAGATATCAAGATGTTTTGACGGCTTGGTTTAGACAATATCGTCTGCTCGAACCAATCACTCACTCGATGGCTAAACTCTTTCCAGCTTTCGCCTTGAATAAAATTTTCGAGCTGATTGGTCTGCAGTAGATACGCCTCTTTCAACGCTGTTTCAGATTGATCGTTAGGTAAGTCTTTGAGTCTCCCTGACTTAATCTCTCTAATAGCATCTACTGCCAATACCTTTTTTGAAGGTTGATATTGGGTTAATATTTCCGCCGTTTGTATAGAGCGGGGCATAGTAGATGAGTAAACGCGTTCAAAAGATATGTCTTTTAAACACTCAGCGAGTAAGCTAATTTGCTCAATACCTTGTGGCGATAACTGAGCATATTTTGGGTTTATGGGCTTATTATTTTCATCAAAATAAGCCACATGACCATGCCGTACTAGAAAAATACGTAGCCAAGAATCAGTCATGATTTGCTACCTTAGGATCAGTTATCTTTAATACCTCATTGTTTAATGATTCTAAAACCGTAGAAAGGTTAGAGATTTTCTTACCTTCTCGAATGTTCTGGCTCAACAATGCTAAGGCTTGTTCATTATCTTCAATTGGCATATCGGATACTGGTTCTAATATCTTATGAATATTTGAGGCATGATTTTCTTGTTCTAAGAGATAGCTTTTCAATAATTCAAAGCTTTTCATAACCATCAATAAGCTGTATTTATTGTCAGAGGTAGGCAAGAGCTCATTTTTGATAACAGTTTGACTGGTTTCTATTAAGTCAATGAACGTTTGCTGTTTCATACTTTATCTCCCAAGATATCTAGAATGTTTTTCTCAAGCTTAGGTACCATAAACTCGGTTAAAGCCAGTTCTAAAGAAGGTATTTCCATATCATCATTGCGATTTGACTGCTGCATAGCAATGATCGCCCAACGCACATGAGATAGTATGTGCCAAAACTTTAATTCGGTCTTTGGCACATCAGCACTACAAACATCAGTATATGCTTGAGAGAAATCTTCATAAGAGCCAATGCCACCAGCAATATTCTTATTTTGACCAAAACGCCAGCACTTAGCCGTGAACCAACCAATGTCTTCACGGCGATCTCCCCATTGGGTAAACTCCCAATCAAGAATGCCTGAAATATGATTGTTTTCAATCATGATGTTGCCCGTACGAAAATCTCCATGTACCAGCACCAACTCATCAATACTAGGTAAATTATCAGTCATCCAACTAATTGCATACTCTAAAATAGGGTTAGTTGCTTGCAGCAAATCTAACTGCGCTCGAAAAGAGTGAATTTTGTCTGCAAGATATTGATCTTTATTAGGTTTAGGTAAAAATTCCGTTAATTCATCACCAAGAGGTACTTGATGAATAGAAGCCAATGACCTACCGATATCTTGCGTGATGTTTTTTCGGATGTTGGCATCGGCCAGCCGAACCAGTTTATGGCCTTCAGCCACTCCGTTGATTTTCTGCATAATGAAAAAATCACTATTCAAAAAATTTGGGGCTTTTTTAAAATAGATTGGTTTAGGAACCTTAATTCCTAATTGGTATAAACGTGAGAGTAGTCGATATTCTTGCTCGCGGTCAGAGCTGACCGAAACAGCAGCTTCTGAGTTTTTTCGTAGGACTAATGCAAAATCGTTATCTTGAATCAACCAATTTTCTTGGATAGCACCACCGCTCATTTTTACCACTTTCAAGTGTGCCGTTACTTTCAAATTAAGCTGATCTACGAGGAGTTCTTTTAATTGATTAACTCTATAAATATCCATGACTATCCCTGTGTTAAATCGACTATCTTTTAATTAGCAAATTATATGCCAGTATTTTTTTATATATAAATCAAACACTTAATTATTTAATGTCTTTTCATAAATGAAATATATTTTCATTTATGAATTTTGATAGTTTTATTTCAGGTTGGTAATACGATTGTCTAGCTCATATAAAACGATTTTCAAGGTATGAGACCGAATACTTCCAACAGTTATTTAGTACTAGAAAGAATAGTGCCATTATTTCAATAAGCAGACCCTATTATTCGAATCATATAGCTGATCATTAAACAAAAACTGAGCAGTACTATAAGAGAGCTCTATGTATTAGGCTAAAAGCCTGTACGCTGATAATATGCATATAACTCGACCTATATTTGTTCTTAAATTGAACTGTCATATAAGCATGCGTTAAAGCCAACAACCATTGGAGTTGTATGGATATCAATCAATGATCTTGGTAGTAGATAGTATTAATGAATTGGGAACAATGGATAGCAGAAAATAGAAAACGGATTGAGCACGTTGTGGGATATGAAGAAAATTTTGTTAAAAGTATTTTAGCTAAAATTTCAGGAATAAGCCCCGAGGATGTCACTGCAAAATTTCATTTTACTGACTCAAATGGAAGTAACAGATATATTGACTTTATGATTGTGAATGAGGCAAAGGGCTATCGATTACCTATTGAGTTAGATGGATACCGGAAAGTAACTAATTATCACGATTTCAACGATATGTTGTTTGTCGCCCCATACAATCATCAAGTTAGTAAGCTAAAAAACGTCTTGGGTAAACAAGCAAAAGTTGGAAGCTTAGATAAATTTCAAGGTCAAGAGTCTCCAGTCGTATTTTTGAGTATGTGTGCTAGTGATGCCAATGAGTCGCCTCGAGGTATGGACTTCTTATTCGATAAAAACCGCATTAATGTGGCGATTTCTAGAGCGCAAACATTGGCTATCGTAGTAGCAAATCCTAATCTTGGTAATACCTCTGTTAACAGTGTCGAACAGCTAAGAAAAGTAAATTTATTTAATGCAGTCATGTATATGAGTAGCGATACAAACGCTACATATACAGAACAAGCTATATTTCTACATTAATAATATTTTATTAACGAAGTAGATATAACTGGTCGAGTGAAATAATAGATTTTTTGAGTTCTAAAAATTTTGAGGATAGATAAAGTAGACTGCTTATGAATTTCAAAAATGATATTAACAGTCTGAACAGTAAACCCTAAATCTTTTATTATGTCATAGCGAAGCCATAGTAAACATTCATAAAATATACAGAAGGACATAACGATGACGTTGTGTCCTTTTTTATGCTTATAGATTCTTCAAGACTATCTAAAATTATTGCATCGGATAACATATATATTGATTATTAAAATAAAGTTGACTACTATTGTTTATTTAATGTAGTGATATTTATAGGCTGTATTTCATAGATATATTTTTGGATCACAGAGAGCGTTTATACCTTACAAATGAGATTTGAATGAAAAAATATAATAGTAAAGCGGCCACAGTATTTGGTCTATGCGTAATGTTTGGCGCAGGTAGTGCAACCGCTGGCTTACAAGCTTTTGAATCAGAGAATACGGAGCAATCTCAGTGTGGCTACAAAGATGACAGAGGAAAAGTCATCGTACCTGCAAAATATTACAGCTGTGGTGGTTTCTCTGAAGGTATGGCTCGTGTCGCGATTATGAAAATGGGAATGGTCAAAAGCTATGACGGCGGTGAGGACTACGAAGACTATCTGTACTGGCAAGGCTATATTAACGAAGCGGGCAAATTAGTCATACCTGTTGAGCATCAAGCACCGATGACTGGTGGCTATTACATTGATTTCCGAGATTTCCAAGAAGGGATGGTAGCCGCATACAAAGACGGTAAATACGGCTATATGAATAAGGTAGGGAAAATGACCATACCTTATTTATATCAGAGTGCCGGTGATTTTAATGATGGGCTAGCAGTGGTGAGTAAAAATGATAAATTTGGAGCAATTGATAAAACAGGTAAAACAGTCGTACCGTTTAAATTTAACTGGCTAGATGACTATTCAGAAGGATTGGCCAGATATAACACATCTACATTGGGTGATGAAGATAGCAAAACAGGTTTTGTAGACACCTCTGGCAAAACAGTGATAGCAGCCAAATGGGATGAGGCAATGGAGTTTTCAGGAGGACTGTCTGCTGTCAAGATTGGAGACTATAGAAGTGGTAAATGGGGCGTCATTGATAAAACAGGAAAGGTCGTTGTCCCACCAAAATATGATATGGCTTATATGGAGCCAATGGGGGATGCTGTAGATGTCGATGGTGGTCGCTATAAAAATGGGAAACTTGATGTCTATAACCTAAATACCAAAGGCGCTAATGCTTATGATAATGGCTATGACAGTATCACGCGCTATACATTAGACCGCCAAGGAAAAGTGCTTTCCCAAAAAACCTATATGGACTGGAATGATATAGACCAAGAACGCTATCCGCAAAACGATCAGTAATTTCTCACATCTATTCTTAAGAATGCATACTTACTGACATTTGAAAGTGAGCCGCGTAAAAAGTACTCAATTTATTTAAATTTATAGGAAAAATCTCATGTTTAAAAGGACAAGCCTACTACTAGCAGCATCGATGATTATCTTAGGTCTATCCTCTACGGCTAATGCAGCACCTAAAACAAAATATGGTGTCACAGTAGTTGAATGTGATTTTGATTATGAGGACGAGAAATTTTGTACAGACAGTCGTTTGAAAAGCTATGCAACTGTTATGAAAGAGCGTAAGCCTAACTTCAATAGTAATCAGATTATCTATATCTTTGAAACCAATGACACAGGGTACGTCAACAAAAAGCCCTATCGTTTGGTTGTGATTGACCCTGCTAAGAAGACAGTAGTACCTTTTGGTTATTCATTATCAGCGGCAACTGGATCAAATGGTAAGCCAATAATCGTTAATGAGAAAGGCGATACGATTGATTTTGATTTTAGTACTAAATCTAATCGCTTTTGTTTTTCTGGCGATATAGACGCTTATAGAATGTCTGACAGCTATGTAGATCAACCTTTTTGCTTTAAATATGACAAAGCCCAAAAAAATATGGTAAGAGAGTATTAAGGTTTATTGACCTAAGATAGTGCATAAGAGGTGATGGGCGAACGTTCATCACCTTTTTATTTATATAAAGCAACTCTGTGTTACTCATGTACTATCTAAATGATCTTATATTTCAACCTAGAAAATAAATTTAAAGGTTGTCCGCTATACTGGCCTCTATGACAAACATATAGGCTTACCATCATGGCTGCTCCTGCTCCTGCTCCTGCTCCTGCTCCTCTTGACCATTGTCCTTTAAAAGAAACTCCTTCTATTGCACAGACCTGTGCAATTACCTTTCTAGGAAATGCTAGTAATACCCTACAGCAAGACGCTTTTTTCTTTTTAGATAATTGGTATCAAGAAGATCTAGGTGTGATGGCAGTGACATCAGTTGCATTACCATTTTGTCTAGCAGTGTCTGATGGCGTAGCAAGCTCCAATCACTCACAGCACTGCTCAAAAGCGGTGGTAAAGGCGATCAGACGGTTATGGAACGATCAGGAAAGTATTACTTCAAATAACATTCATCAGCTTATTAACCAAACCAAGCATTCAGCTAAGCGTAATGGCGCGGCGGCAACCCTCGCGATGGTTGTCTGTGAGTTAGATAGTGCTGAAATCACAAAGACGACGATAATGCATGTGGGCGACAGTCGTGTTTATCAGTTATCGAAAGGTGCATCACAGTGGCAGTGCTTGACTCCAGATCATAATCTATTGAACGAACTCATTGATCAGCAGGTACAAGAGCAAGGTCGCCAAGTGGAGTTTTCTGATTATAACCGAGAAGGAATGGCAGGGAGTTTATATAGCATTACTGACTGCTTTGTATTGACGGCTGACGAAAGTTATCTAAGCAGTGACGCACCAGAAGGCAGCTCTTGCAAGATTGATCTTAGTAGTGGCGACTGTCTCTTGGTTTGTACGGATGATATTCATGACTTGGTGCCGAGTCGTCATTGGCAACTTGTCAGTGCTGAAACCGATTTACAAGCTTGGTTAATCAATCTCAAGAACCAAGTTTACGAATCTGATGGCAATGCTTATGACAATGGTACGGCTATTGTGGTTCGGTTCGAGTGATAGAGCTTATTAAATTTTAGTGCGGCGCTTATTTAGCTGTTAAACATGTTAGCTTTAATTAAAACCTATTTACTTTAAGGGAAATAAATGACTGATTTAGCAAGAGTATCCAATCTAGAGGGCTATAAAGCGCTGATCAATAAGTTTAAACAGCTAGATATTGTAACCAAAGAGCTCACACTATTCGATGTCGGTGCTCGTGGTCACTTTGAAAATCCAACGACGGAACTGCTTAGTTTTTTTTTAGACACAACTAAAGCTCATAATTTAGAAGATTGCTTTTTTAAAGGGATAAAATATTTATTAGAAAACAAAAACAAGATGGCTACCTTTGGTAGCTTGGAAAATGTAGAGACTGAAGTATCAACCGCCAAAGGCAATCGCATCGACTTGTTAATCGAAACGAAAAACGCCTTAATCATAGTCGAGTGTAAGATTTATCATGAGCAAAATAATCCGTTTGATGACTACACCAGCTATGGTATGCAACGTATCAAAGATAATAAAAAAGAAGATGAGCAAGACAAGACCCTAGTCCAAATAGTGCTTTGTCTTGACGGTAGAATTGATGATGTCATTAAGAGTAATGGCTGGTATGGCATTTCTTATCAAAAATTAGTAGAAGCCATTGAACCGTATTTGTCAAAGGCGTTATTAGATAATCCCTATAACAAATGGGGGCTGTTCGCTAGAGAATTTTTATTGCACTTAAAGGAGTTAGATAACGTGGGTGAAATAAGTAAAGATGAGATTGAGTTTTTGACGGAAAATATAAATGACTATTTTAAGCTAAGTGAATATCTCTATAAGGATATTATTCCTAAAATAGCTGCAAAGATAAACATTGATTTAAGAAATAGTTTGCAAGGTTTTTCTGGTAAAACAAAAATTGATAAATGGAATTATTATGAACCGTATATTCGATTCTATAACGAAAGATGGGTTAACTCATCTTCTGGTGTAGTGTTTTGTATCAGGAAGGACGATAAATCTAATGAAATGACTTTTACGATTCATATAGAGTTTTACGACAACCTCGGCGACTTACTAATTAAATTAGAAGAAATAATAAAAGAATATAGAGTTGATCCATCTCTTTATGATAAAAAGCTTCAAAATAATAATGTCTGGTTTATGTGGAAGTACAATGAATTTAGTATTACGGAAGTGTCTAAGAGAATTATCGAACTAATGAAAATTTTAGACGATTACGAGTTAAACATAAACTAAAAATGCATCGTTTAATAATATCAAAATAGGCGACCTAACTATGCCCACTCATTCAATCGCCAGCTATACAAAGTCAGTACGTCTATTTGCTTTATATCAATGTTTGCCTCGGAGTGAAACGGATGCTGTGTCACTGACGGAGTTGATGAACACCTATGGTAATAACCCTGATAATCATACGAATGAGCGTAAGAGTTTAGAAAACGATCTGATTGCACTAAACCAAATCTTTAACGATATTTTTTATAGTGATGCTCTGGTTCGAGTACCTAGATGGGGAGAAAAAATCAGTGGACAAACAGCGCGATTTTATATTGAACCGAGCTTTAGTATCGATGTTATTAACGAGCAGACGGTGTTCTTTTGGGAGATGCTGGATAAATATACTGCAAACTATTTACCAATATCTTTTAAACAAGGAGTCACAGACAAGCTCACTCAATTACGTCGACAAGATAAAGATAAATTTCATCAAAGTCTGCTAGGACAATGGCAAGATCATCTCATCACCTTACCTAGTATCGTGCAAGCGCCAAAGCTTGATAGTGATGTGATTGGAAGTATTCATCAGGCTCTGCTACAGAATCGTCAATTACGAATAGGCTATCAAAATAAATGGGAAGAAACACCAGTTCAAAGAATGGTGTATCCCAAAGGACTGATTTTTATTGACAATATGATCTATCTCACTGGCTTTAATCCAGTAGATGATCATATCGATGATGAGGTACTGTTAAAAGCGCATCGCAATTTTGCAGTCAATCGTATTACCGGGGCAGTAGTCATAGATAAACCAATACCTGACTGGGTAGGGCGTGACGTTTTTACATTAGATAGCTTACAGAAGCTGGGCAAGCTAGAGTTTGGGGAAAATATTGAAATCAACTTAGTTTTAAAAGTACAGAAATATGCCTGTCAGCATCTTTATGAGCGTCCATTATCGATAGATCAGAAGATTATAATTATCGACGACACTTGGAATCAAGTCAGCGCTACGGTTGCTAATACTACTCGTTTACAAGATTGGCTGGTGAGTATGTCGCAATTATCCGTCGTCATTGAACCATTAGAGCTAAAGACAGTTATTCTTGAGCGTTTAGAAAGTGGGATGCAGCTTTATAACCGTAATTAATGATTTCACTTTAGAAAGGAGCCGAATATGACAGTAGATAGTAGTGTTAAAGATAAACAGACTCTAAAAAACGACATCAACGAAGAACGTAATGATGAGCTTCAGATAGAGCCCATACCTTTAACTACTTTATATGCGCTGCAATCGGATAGCTACCTCTTGTCTGAGGTTGGGTTTATCGTTATCGAAGATGGTTGGGATGAACAGTCATTGCTAAATCTACAACAACAAGTCGGCTGCACATTGTTTGCGCTACAAACCACAGATAAGCATATTGATAGATTCGAAGTAATAGACGGGATAATTATTTGCAAAGCGGGAGAAGTTGGACAGGTGATGACAGTTTTTGAATCAGTATTATCTGATCGGGATAAGATTGGTATAGATGTTAATGATATCGAAAGATCCTGCGGAGCTGAAAAGACTGCTAAATTTATACAAGCTAGGGTAACCGATAAGCCAGACTCAGAACAAGTACAAAGTGCCGTTAATCATCTACTCAATCAAATTCCTGAAGGTCTTAGTATCGAGTATATGATGCTTGATATTGAAAGCGTTTATAAGCTATCTCTTGATGAGTTTTTTAGTATCACAACTGCTGTTGAAAACCGAATTGCTGATAATGCAGAAGTGTTTTACGGCAATAGGATAGTTGATAAATCTGACCATTTCCGGATGGGAGCGATATATGTGGCTGGTTAGCGTGGCAGGTAGGCAAATGCTCATTAATTAAATCATAAGGAGTGTGAAAAATGACAACAATAGAGAAAGGTTTGTTCGATGATTTTATCCAAGCTCAAGATACTATCTATTCACAAGTGATTGAAGAGCTGACCGAAGGTCGTAAGCGTACGCATTGGATGTGGTTTATCTTTCCACAGGTGAAAGGGTTAGGGCACAGTAAGATGTCTCGACGCTTCGCAATAGGGAGCCTGGAGCAAGCGAAAGCGTATTTGCAGTATGAAGTGCTTGGAGCACGGTTAATAGAGTGCGCTGAATTATTGCTGTTGCATCCTGATAAAAGTGCTTTAGATATCTTTGGTTCACCAGATAATCTGAAGCTGCAATCTTCGCTAACGTTGTTTGCCTTTGCCGCTGGTAATAAGTGTGTATTTGAGCAGCTTTTATACCAGTTCTATGAGGGCAGTTACGATATAAGCACTATAGAAATGCTAAAGCAAATCAATGACCAGAAATATAAGTGAATGAAACCGAGTGAGATTTTAAGAGGATAGATGAGTATGAGTATCGTGCAAAGTTTGATAAATGATGTGAGCCAAAAGATTAACGCATTAGAGACAGCGCAAGCACTCTATAGCCGTCAACTTTCTCCAGACTTCAGTACTTTTGATTATATTAATACCGATGAATTAGGACTTAGTCGTATTTTGGCAGCTCTGCTTGATCCTAAAGGAAGTCATGCTCAGCAAGAAAGCTTTTTAAGGTTATTTGTTGAGCATTGTTTGCCTGTTATATATAAAGATGATAACTGGCAGGTTTTTCTTAATAACCTTGAGAAAACAGAGGTTTTTCTTGAAGAAATAACGGGGAAAAGTAATACCCAGCGTCGTATGGATATTTACTTAAGATGTCAGGTAGGTGATCACAGCTACGGTATCTGTATCGAAAATAAACCTTATGCAGCAGATCAGCTTGACCAAATGAAAGATTATGCTATTGAACTTAAAAATAGAAAACATAAGCTTTGGCATCTTGTTTATCTAAACGAAGATAATGACGTACCAAGTGAGTATAGCGTTGATACTAAAACTTTAGAAGGTTGGATAACTAGCAATCAATATAGTCATCTTAGATTTAGCAGTCTGATTAGTTGGCTCAAAGCGTGTCAAGTAGAATGCCAAAATCATAGTGTCAGTGAATTTATTGCACAGCTAACTAAGTTTGTTCAGAAACAGTTTATGGGGATAGAAGATATGAACGAAGATAATGCAGTTTTAGATATTATTAAAAAAAATGCGGCTACTATTGATGCCAGTATCAAGGTATCTAACACTGTAGATCGAATGAAGAAAGAGCTGATAGCTAAGTTAAAAATAGATTTGTTAGCAAAATATCAAAAAACTGATTATGAATTAGATATTAGTTATATCGGCGAGGGCAGAAGATACGAACAAATTAGATTCATAATTCCTGGCTATAATAAGGCATGGGTTTGCTTCGAGTTTGATAATGCAGGGTTTGATCGTCCAATTCTAGGAATTAAGTTCACTTCTGTAGAAGCCGCGAAAGCGTGTCCACATACAGAAACTATGAAAACGGTACTGAATACGATGCTGACTGATAAAAAAGTGAGCTCTTCTGCTCAATGGCCCGCTTACTACTATTTTGATCCCCAGGATTGGAAAGGTTCGAGTGAGGCATGGTTAATGATAAATAAAGGCACAATGGTAGATAAAATTTTGGAAGAAATGGACACAGTGTTTCAGGTTTCAAATGAAAAAGGTTTTTTTAGTGACTGAGTTAGGCTTTTGACCTCACACTAACAAAAAAACTATTTTTATGAGCCAAACTACAATGCTGGTTATAACTCTATGGAAATGTGGATAATATCATTATGAGAAGCAAGGTTCGCGAAAATCATCCAATTTTACTATGCCGCTACACTTATCAGGTGTCCTAGTTTAGTTGACCATTACAGTTCAGCCTAAATTTGTTAAACCGTCTTAACTATAAAGTAGGGCGGTTTATTTTTTGGTAGGATTGACAATCTTATGAATACTTTTATTTGAACACTCAGTCTTATTTGATGAATAAAATCATAAAATAAAAATTAATGATGATTTTATTCATCAATATCAATAGTCTTTGCAATCATTTTAATTAATTTAATCTTTTTTATCAGTTACTTATATTTTTCTTCATAAGATTGGTACGTAGATTGCATCAATGTTACTAGAGTTTAACTTATAAATACTCGAGGTGAATTGATGAATACTGATAACGTTCAAATCTTTAAAACTGCTCGTCGACTGTTGACAGGTGAGAATTCTAGTTATCTGCTACCTGAAGAGATGGCTAGTTTAAATGTAAAAAGACCTTTAATTGTAACGGATAAAGGTGTCAAAGACGCCGGTATTATTCAACCAGTAATTGATAACCTCAAATCAAATGGTGTTGAAAATATATTTATTTACAGTGATATTTCAGCAGAGCCAGAAACCCACATTGTTGAGGCTTGCTGTGAGACTTTCGAAGAAAATCAATGTGATGGGGTTATCGCTATAGGAGGTGGTAGCGCAATGGACACGGCAAAAGCCGTTGCGATTTATAGTGGTGAAACAAGATCATTGAGCGAATTATTCGGTGAGGATAAAGTAGCGCCTCGGAAAATCCCTTTAATTTGTATGCCAACAACAGCAGGAACAGGCTCTGAAGTTACTAACATATCAATATTGTTGGATGTTCAAGCACAGATTAAAAAAGGCATAGTAAGTAATGAGCTACTACCAGATGTTGCTATTGTCGCTCCTGAGCTAACATTGAGCTGCCCAGAATTTGTTACTGCTGCAAGTGGCGTTGATGCGCTAGTACACGCAGTAGAGAGTTACTTATCTAATTTTGCTTCCGAAATCACTAAATCTTTATCCATTGCTGCAATCCGAATGATTGTTGATGCATTGCCTGTTGCTTATCAAGAGCCTACTAATATAGCTGCACGTGAGAAAATGGCTACAGCTAGTTTAATGGCAGGGTTAGCTTTTGGTAATGCTGGCGTTGGAGCTGTACACGCGCTTGCGTATCCGCTTGGTGGTAGATTCCATTTATCTCACGGTGTTAGTAATGCAGTTATGTTTTCTCATGTGATGAGGTGGAATAGTACTAGTTGCCCAGACAAGTTTATCGATATTGCGATTGCTATGGGTGCAGACCATTCTATTAGTGAATCTGAGGCGGGGGACTATGTAGTCGCTAAAATTGAAGCATTATGTGTGTCTGTATCTATCCCTAAACAACTTAGAGAGTTTGGAATCGAGTTTGACGATTTAAAAGAGTTAGCTACTTCAGCTAGTGCTGTGACCAGGTTATTGCGAAACAACCCTAGACAACTTAGTGTCAAAGATATTGAAACTATATACCAAGAAGCCTTTTAAGGAGGAAGTCTGCTATGTCTTTATGGAAGAAGCGAACGGCAGCAGGAGAAGCATCTTATTATCCACTAGGACCATTTAAAGTCCGACTACCCTTTCTACATTACCGTTTTGAGTGGCCTGATTATTTCCAAGGTCTACTCATGTGTGCTGTTGATTTAGCTGCTATTCCGCTAATGACAGAACTACTGGGTATGCCCTTTGAAGCAGCCCTTGCCATTGTGATGATCAATGGAATTTTTTATCTACTCCATCACCTATTAGGTGATCCTGTCGTACCTGGGTGGATCACACCTGCTATACCTCTACTTATTATGTATGTATCTACTTTTCCTGAAGGAGAAAGTAGAGTCCATGCGCTCATTGCTTTTCAGATGATGTTAGGCTTATTCGCCATATTTTTAGGAGCATCAGGTGCAGCTAAGCGAGTCGTTCATCTTATTCCTAGTGCAATTAAAGCAGGCATCATTATGGGTGCTGGGCTAGCTGCAGTATCTGTGGTTTTTCAAGAAGGCGGGCGGTTTGAGACTTATCCGTTTACTGTTACTATCGCTGTTGGGATCGCATTTTACTTAATCTTTTCGCAGCATTTTGCTAAGTTAAGAAAGTATCATTGGAGCTTTCGTTTTATTGGTAACCTTGGTGTATTTCCTATTATTGTACTGGCAATTATTCTTGCACCAATGTTCTCAGAGGCACCTTGGCCAGATATCCAGTGGGGTATCACAAAGCCAGACTTTGTGACAATGTTTACTGAATATACTGTATTTGGTGTAGGTCTCCCTCCAATGACAATGTATTTAACAGCTATTCCAACAGTCCTGGCTGCTTACATCGTATTATTTGGTGATGTATTACAAAGCAAATCCATATTAGAAGAAGCTGATGAAGCACGCCAAGATGAAAAAATTGATTACGATCCGAATCGAGCACATCTGATTTTTGGCGCTCGAAATCTGGGAATGAGTATTATGGGACCAGATGTTGCAATGTGTGGTCCTTTGTGGGCGGCAATGCATGTTGTGATTGTTGAGCGATACAAGCAGGGCAGACAGGCAATGGACTCAATATTTGGGGGTGCTGGTTCTTTCCGCTGGGGGACTAATACTGGATTGTTACTATTGCCTGTAGTCAGTTTAGTACAACCAATACTAGGAATAGCATTAGCTTTAACATTATTGATTCAAGGCTATGTTAGTGTTCGAATTGGCATTCAAGAAGCGCGTTGCGATAGTGATCTAGGTATTGCTGGTGTTATTGCTGGAATACTAGTTATAAAAGGTGCCACGTGGGCATTCGCTGCAGGGGTGTTATTATGCTTCTTAATATATGGTTGGCGTTTGCGTGAAAAAATAAAGGAGTAGAACTGAGTGTTCCTTGATGAAAATCTACAGAAGGTTATAGATGCGCTAAGTGATGGCGTCTATATCACTGACGGTAATGGTATAACAATTACTATGAACAAAGCTTATGAGCAAATGACTGGACTACCTAAGCGGCGTTTGGTCGGTTTGCACATGTCTGAAGTCGTCCAGGCTGGTTTTATTTCGCGCTCCGTTTCACTTGAAGTACTAAAAGAACTGCGTGCTATTACTATCATCCAAACAATAGGTAGTAATCATAAAATATTTGTCTCTGGTACTCCTATGTTTGATGCACAAGGGCGGATAGAGTACGTTGTCACTACAGCAAGGGACATAACAGAGCTTTTAAAAGCAAAGCATGCAGAAGAACAGCTTGAGCAATTATTAAAACTAAGAGAGAATTACGGAACGTCAGCCAAAGGGGATACTGCGCAAGAAAGGTTTATTATTAGTCGTAATACGAAGGCTTGTTACGATTTGGCAAAAAAAGTTGCTGCAACTAGTGCCAAAATGCTTATTCAAGGTGAAACTGGTACTGGCAAAACATTATTAGCAAATACCATCCACCAGTATAGCAAGGTCTGTGACGGTCCATTTATTGAACTTAATTGCGCGGCTATGCCAGAAGCACTACTTGAAGCTGAACTTTTTGGATATATGCCGGGAGCCTTTACTGGAGCATTGATAAAAGGAAAGATTGGACTGCTTGAAGCCGCCAATAACGGCACTTTATTCTTGGATGAAATTGGTGATTTACCGCTCAGTTTGCAAGCAAAGTTACTTAAAGTAATTGCTGAAAATCGCTTTATACCTGTCGGTGGCACTGAGTTTAAAACAACAAACTTCCGCTTAATTTCCGCTACACATTATGATTTAAAAAAACTGGTAGAAGTAAAATTATTTAGAGAAGACTTACTTTATCGATTAAGTGTTGTTCCCATTTATCTACCACCGTTACGAGAAAGAAGCGATGAAGTTCGTCCATTACTAGAACATTACATTCAATACTTTAATGAAAAATATGAACTAGATTGTCATTGGCACGAAGATGTTCTTTCACAATTAAGCGGCTATAACTGGCCCGGTAATATTCGTGAGTTGATTAACTTAACGGAAAGGTTAGTAGTTACCGTTGATCAGTCATTAATTACATTTGCACATTTACCCAGTGAATTCGGTTTAAAAAGCCCTTTGAAACAAGATAAGCGCTCTTTGAAATCACAAGTAGAGGTTCTAGAACAAAAATTAATCAACGAAGCTATAGCGGAGTATGGCACTACAAGGGCAGCTGCTAACGCTCTTAATATTGATCAATCAACCTTGGTCAAAAAACAAAAGCGTTGGCGTATTAATGAAAGTAAGAATATATCTTAATGTATTTCTAACAAAGCTAGGGCTTGCTATCAATTAGCGGAGATATTTCAGAACTAAATTTAAACTGTGTATAAGAGATACTAGATACAAGAAAAGGCCAGACAATTTATGCTGCCTGGCCTTTTCGATGGTTAACACTTATTTGTTTTCTTTATCTGTCCGCCATAAAGCATGCTCACATATTGCGCATAACCAACTGTCTTGTGCACGCATATAAGGAATGTCAGCAGGTACTTCGATTGGACAAGCATAACCGCAGTACTCACATACCACATCGTCTAAGTAGGCATAACACTGAGCAACTGTCTCAAAGAATACTTGAGGACTTACCTCATACTTCTCACAAAGCGTCTTCACATGTTTAATAAAGCTGCTCTGATTATCATATGCCCAGTAATCCTCACATATTTTGATATCATATGGGCTCTGCGTCATATTAGGCTGAAGTTTTATACTCATCATATTCTCCTCAGTAGCTGCCATAGTCAGAGTGCGGTAGTAGCTCATAAAGTTCGCTTTGAAGCTGACTGCGCATATCTTCCACAAAGTACCCATCCTGAGCATCCAAGCGCTTCTGCACCCACACACGCATCGCCATATCGTTATTAAAACACTGCTTCAATCCTAAGAAGCGTGCTAGGTTATGACCAGATGAAATATATAACTCACGCATCAATGCATTAGCGATAAGGTTTGCATCCTCACTGATTGCACCGTCAGGTTTAAACTCACCAAACAGCTGCTCATAATTGATGATTTTCATTGTGACGTCTCCTTGTCAGTTTGTGCATTCGTGATTAGTGCTTCAGTGTCAGAGCTATTCGATGCACTGGTTAGCTTCTCCTTGCTCGCCAGTAGCAAGTTATCCATCGCTGAGCCATCTTGACGAGTGATATCAGGTACATAACGGCTATATACTCGAAACAGCATCTCTGTACTGCTATGGCCCATCTGACGTGCTATCCACTCAGGGTTCTCACCAGCAGCGAGCCAAAGCGTCGCTGCCGTGTGCCGAGTTTGATAAGCACGCCGGTGTTTCAAACCGAGTAGGGCAAGAGTTGGCTTCCACACCCGTCTATTCACATTACGGTACTCCATTGGATTGCCTTGTGAATTGCAAAACACAAACTCTGACTTACCAAAGGTACGAGTCTTTTGCTCCAGTAAGGCGTCATAAACTAACTGTGATATCGCAATATCACGCTGTGAGCCTAATGTCTTCGTCGGACCCATCTCACCATTAACTAATGCCTCTCTTATACTGATCTCACGACGATCAAAGTTAATGCACTCCCATTTAAGCCCATCAATCTCACTGGTACGCATCCCGGTAAAAAAGCGAATGGTGTAGTAGGGCCTATAATCAGCACGGACATGTTTTAAAATCAGCCATACCTCACTTAAGGTAAAAGGATTTACATCAGGACGAGCTTGCTTGAGATTCTTAATATTTTTATAAGGCATCTCAAACTCATGGCGATCTGATGCTTCTTCTAGTATCATACGAAGAAGTATCATGATCTGGTTGATCCGTGCTACTGACAGACTTGACTGACCATCTTTACCGTAACGAACTTTGGCGAGAGAGCTACGGAAGGTCAGCAAGTCTGATTTTTTTATGGCATGTACCGCTTTGCCACCAAACGCAGGTAAGAGATACTTATCTAGAATAATCTGTATCTTTTGTCGATAGCTCGGTCGCCATTCAATCTTCTTCTCCTCATACCAAATATCGACAAACTGCTCAAAGGTTGGATTGCGACTGATACAAGCTTCGGCTCTATCAGCCAGTGCCGTCATCTCCTGTGCTCGTTCACTCTTTGGAAAGTAAGCGACATAGTCGAAAATACCTAGAGTGATTTCTGCTTCCATTTTTTCGATAATTTTAGCCAGCTTCTTTCGATTAGCTGGAGTGTCTGTGAGATTGGTTGTCTCACGGCAACGCATATTCATATATCGAAAATCTACGAATAGCTTGCCACGTCTCGCTCTTATTGAGGCCATTGTTTAGCTCCTTGCTTAAATAAAAATTACTGTAAAGCCATACCGTTAATGGCACTCATAACCGGCTTGCACATATCCTCTTCGATACGCTCCCATACGTACAAAATCTTGCGACCGCCAAAAGGACGAATGTAATGGATGTTTTCAATCAAAACAGTGTCCTTAAGTTGGTTACGGATAGTACGTGCGTCGTATTTGATACGGTCGGCTAATTCTTGAGTAGTGAGATAAGTCTGTGACATAATAGTTCTCCATGTGAAATAAATTTACTATTAGTGAATGATTAGTTATCACTAATGAGTACATACTATCTATAAATATTATCACTTGCAAGCACTTTTTTATCACTTTAGGGATTTTATATATGATTAAGCTCAATTTACCTGTTTTATTTGCACAAAGAGGTATCCGTGTAGCTGATGCTGACAGGATGTCTAAATTAGGAAGATCTACTTTGTATCGAATGTACAATAATGAAGTGACTAGAATAGACTTTGATTCATTAAATGAGCTTTGTAAGCTTTTAGATTGCACACCTGGCGATATTATCCTCTATGAAGAAGATGAGGTTTGTGAGGAAAGAGGTTCAGAATAAAGTTAGGATGGTTCTTTGAAGTATTTTGAAAATCATCAAGCTTAGCGCCGATAAATATGCTACTCGTCCTAATTATTTTCAAATATTAGGTTGTAGTCATCACTATTTAAACGACAATTAATTTTGGATGTTATAAAACTAAAATGCATTTCAGAAAAATTAGACCTCTGAGAAACACGTTTTTTGCTGAATTGAGGTTGGGTTCAAAAATCAGCATAGTGCCAAATTTACTAGGTTAGGTGTCATGATGATTTTTGAACCAAAAATAGCGAGGTTGTGGTCAGATACGTATACGCAGTTTTAGGGCAGGGCACGGTTTGGGCACCAAATGGGCACCACACTGAAAACGAGCTTTTCGATTGAGTAGCTAAACTTAACTGAAACAGAAAAAATATTTCGAAATATCTTCTACAGCCCTTGAAAATCGGACAAAAAAAAGCCTCACTGTTAAGTGAGGCTTTTTAAGTATTTGGAGCGGGAAAAGAGATTCGAACTCTCGACCCCAACCTTGGCAAGGTTATGCTCTACCACTGAGCTATTCCCGCTAATTATCAATTAACTATCGTCAGTTGATGAAGGCGTATTATACGCAGTTTTTTTTAGGTGTCAACACCTATAACGAAAAAAATTAAAGTTATTAAAATAGGCGTGTCTTCTGGTCATAAATATATGTTATAACGGTTTATTATAATATGTATTCCAAAAGCTTTGTAGTACATAAATAAGCTGGGACGCACTTTATAATTTAACCTCAATCACATTCACAATTATCAATACTTACAAAGATAAGTCATAAGGATAAAAAATGAGTCAACAATATACCATCGCTGATTATTTGTTTGATCGTGTCGCAGAAGCGGGCGCATCTGAGATATTTGGCGTACCTGGTGATTTTAATTTAACTTTTTTGGACAATGTTCTTGCTTCTGACAAGCTACGCTGGGTAGGTAACACCAATGAGCTAAATGCTGGCTATGCTGCCGATGGCTATGCACGCGAGCGTGGGTTTGCCGCTATGGTGACGACCTTTGGTGTAGGCGAACTATCAGCGATCAACGCGACCGCAGGTTCTTTTGCTGAGTATGCGCCGGTATTGCATATCGTAGGTGCACCAAGCACGGCTCTACAAGACTCAAAGCGCCGTATTCATCACTCGCTTGGTGATGGCGTGTTCAATCATTTTATTAAGATGGTTGAGCCTGTGACGGTAGCCCGTGCGCAGCTTACCCCTGAAAATGCTGCCTCAGAAATTGATAGAGTAATTCGCTTAATTCTCAAAAAGCATCGCCCAGGTTACTTACTATTATCACCAGATGTTGCTCGTCAGCCTATCTATCCACCAACAACCAAGTTGATCGATAGCCAAGAAGATATTACTAGCCAAGCGGCATTATCAGATTTTAAGCAAGCACTAACCGAGTTTTTGCCAAATAAGACCACGACCCTAATGGCAGATTTGATGGTGCATCGTTTGGGATTGCAGTCGCAGCTCAAAGCGTTGATTGCTGATACCGATATTCCTTATACCACGCTATCTTGGGGCAAGACGCTGCTTGATGAAAATAGTGACCGTTGGGCAGGCACTTATGCGGGTGTTGCTTCGCGTCCAATTGTCAAAGATGCGGTAGAAAACTGCGAATGTCTCATCAAAGTAGGGGTGCAATATACTGACACTACCACCGCAGGGTTTAGCCAAGATATCAATGAAGATGTGGTCGTAGACTTGCATTATGAGCGTGCTTCTATCAGTGGTAAGAACTTTGCACCGATTGCGCTAAAAGATGCGTTGCAAGCCCTGCATGAAGTGATGACCTCTGGCATTAACATCGTGCCAAAACCTTTCTGTGAAGAAGTTAAGCCGCATGAACAAAAAGGTAAAGACAGTGAGGCTATCCGCCAAGATGATTTATGGCATATTATCGCTGGCCGCTTAGATCACAATAACTTGGTGTTTTCTGAACAAGGAACGGCCTATTTTGGTATCAGTGATGTGCGCCTGCCAGAAGGGGTGACGTCATATGGGCAGCCGATGTGGGGATCAATTGGCTACACGTTACCTGCCAGCTTGGGCGCGGCAATCGCATCGCCAGATAAGCGTAGCGTGTTATTAATTGGGGACGGTTCAGCATTGCTAACGATCCAAGAGCTAGCGGTCATGATTCAAGAGCGCATCAATCCTGTGATCGTCTTAATCAATAACGACGGCTATACGGTAGAGCGTGCGATTCATGGCGAAAACCAATACTATAATGATATCCCTAAATGCGATTGGCAAATCATGCCGCGAGCGTTTGGCGCGACAGAAGAAAATAGCGTATTACTCAAAGCAGAGACAGCAGGCGAGCTAAAATCTGCTTTCGACAAAGCTGCTGCGACTACCGATAAGCTTATAATGATTGAGGTGATTGCAGACAAGCATGATATCCCGCCATTGCTGGCAGACATCAGCGCGGCATTAAAGCCAAAAAAGGACTAAGTCATTCGTAAAAGCTTACTGAATAAAAGTAACAGCCCCATTTAGCAACTTAGCTAAGTGGGGTTTTTTGCATTTTTTATCATACGGATTAATTAATCAGCGATTGCTCTTATGTCAGTTTGCAGACTTTAGTATCATGGCGGATTGGGCTACGTTCAGCCTTTATAGTCAACAGGAGATAGACACGTCGTGATTTGGTTAAAAATGCTTATCGGCGCATTAATGGTATTGGCGATTCAGTTATTCGCCCAAACTCGCTTTTTTTATTTGGCCGCGCTTGCGCCACTATTTCCCACCTTTACGTTAATCAGTCACTTTATCGTTGGTACTGAGCGCAGTCCTGCTGATTTAAAGGTCGCGTTGATATTCAGTATGCTTGGTGTCATACCGCATTTGATTTATACTTTTGTGGTGTTTTTTAGCATCAGTTATATGAGCTTATATAAGGCATTGCTATTAGGGGTGGTCGCTTGGACGATAGCCGCTGCAATTCTAGTGTTGACGTGGCAATACATTCAAGGTTAAGTAATATTAAGACATAGAGGTTTTCAACACAGTAATAGTATTTTACAAGCTTTACTTTAATATTCGAGCGTTTTTTATTGAAGTCTTTTTTATTGATCTAGGGCGTGTCTTCAATTCACCCGATAGTCATCTAAATGGGCTAAAAATGGCTAAATCTTGCCAAACAGCGTCAAATAGCTGGTTAATATCCCGATATTATCTGCGCTATTTTTCTTGTTTGACGGCAATTTATCTCATTTTTATCACCATTTTTGAAATGAAGACACGCCCTAGTATTGGCTGCTAGTTCTGATGGTGATGCTAATATCATTACAAATAATTGTCATTCATATTTTGAATAATGGCCGCTTATGATAGGCTCACTGGTGTAATATCTACTAACAGCAAGATAACGAAAACCCCATCGCAATCAATTACTATTCTTAATAATAAAAAATAGGGCTCAAAAAAAATGGATACCTTAAATATCCTGTATCTCGTAGGCGCAGTATTAATTTTCGCCAGTATCATGGCGAGTACATTATCGGCGCGCTTAGGCGTACCATTGTTGTTGCTGTTTTTGATAGTGGGTATGTTGGCAGGCGAGCAGGGTATCTTGGGTATTGAGTTCTCTCAGTATGCGCTAGCCAATTTCGTTGGGCAGGCAGCCTTAGCCTGTATCTTGCTAGATGGTGGTTTACGCACATCCTTTAAATCGTTTCGAGTAGGGCTAAAACCTGCGATTACGCTGGCTACATGGGGCGTGTTGGTCACTGTCATGGTGCTAGGGGTGTTTGTCACTTGGCTGCTCGATGTCGATTGGCGCTTTGGTCTACTGATGGCAGCGATTGTCGGTTCAACCGATGCAGCAGCGGTATTTTCTCTATTACGTAATGGCGGCGTCAAGCTTAACGACCGTGTACAAGCCACGCTTGAACTTGAGTCTGGTGCCAACGATCCCTTGGCTATTTTATTAGTTACTGGTTTGATTGCCCTAAATGTTGATCCTGATGGTCAGACAGTATTTGGCTTTTTAGTTTTATTACTACAGCAGCTAAGCTTTGGGCTAGGCATGGGCTTATTGTTCGGTTATTTCTTATCCCGATTATTGCCCAAGGTACATTTAGCAGAAGGCATGTACGCTATTTTGATTCTCTCTGCTGGCTTGGCTGTGTTCGCCGCGACCAACCTCATTGGCGGCAGTGGATTTTTGGCGGTATACCTCACTGGCGTGCTAATCGGCAACCACAAGGTGCGCTCGACAGAGCATGTCATGCGAGTGATGGACAGCTTTGCTTGGCTGTCTCAGGCCGTGCTATTTGTGGTATTAGGACTGTTGGTTACTCCTTCAAACGTCCTCAATGTCTGGCATTATTCGGTTGCAATCGCGCTCTTTATGATCTTTGTGGCACGTCCTATTGCCGTCTATACTAGTGTCAAACCATTCAAATTCAAAGACAGAGAGATTGGGTTTATCTCTTGGGTCGGTTTGCGCGGTGCAGTGCCTATTACCTTAGCGATTTTACCAGTCATGGCTGGGATAGATAACGCCTTTATGCTGTTTGATATTGCCTTTGGCGTCGTGGTTCTATCGTTGATTTTGCAAGGTACGACCATCCCTACGATGGCCAATCTGTTTAAGGTACGTATTCCAACCAACAAAGATCCGAAAGAAGAGCATGAGGTTTGGGTATCGGATAAGGCCAGTATCACGCTGTATGAGTTTGAGGCAAAGTCAGGTGCATTTGCCATTGGGCGTCATCCTATGGGTATCTCCAAAGGTATCAATCCAGATGAAATCAGTGTCTTTGCGCTAGTCCGTAATCAGCAAATCGTAGTAGTCGATGACAATACAAAGTTAAAATTCGGCGACAGTGTCTGGTATGCCATGAGAGGTAATCACGCGAGCAAAATTGCCAAGATTTTTAATGACACAACATTAGATCGCAAAGCTATCGATGATTTCTATGGCGATTGGTTGCTATCACCGAGTGTCAAGCTTGGAGACTTGCCGTTTTTTACAGGAATTATGGCGTCTGAGACATTGGTAAAAACACTCAAAACGTCCGACGAAGGCAGCGCAAAAAATATGTGGGAGCAGACGGTAGCTGAGTACGTGAAATCACACTTAGGTACCGCGCCAGTGTCGGGCGACACCGTCGTGATAAGCGATGAATGGTCGCTGGTTATTAAGGAAGTCGATGACAAAGGGAAGCTAAGAACCATTGGTTTAAAACACCAAGAGCTACCAACAGCAGTTTAGTTGTGTGCAGTGGTTTTTACAATAAATTCATCATTTTATTCAAAAAATCAGCAATGTGTTTGTGCTGGTTCTGCCGATACGCCCAATGGTGCTCGACGGCATAGCTGGCTTCTTCCCGCAGTAATATTTTCATCAAACCTTCTCTTTCGTAGCGCATGGCTAGGTCACGAGGCAAGTAGCCAACATGGTGACCTGCAAGGATAAGCTGTGCAGTAGCCTCCATATGATACGTCGTAGCGCTTAATGTTTTGGGGCGTACATGATGGATGCTGACATCAGTAATATAGCCTCTTTTTATCCACGGATGGTTTTGTTCTAAGTCCTCTAATGTCAAACCTTCTGAATTATAAAATAACCGGTGCTCGCGTCCACAGCACACGACCTGTCTCTCTACAAATGCTGGCTTAAACGTCAGTAATGGTGGAAAACTGCCAAAATAACCAACCCCAATATCACTCTCATTACTTAAGAGCTTTTCTATCATGCTTTCAGGACTTTGAACGTCAATAGAAAAGTGTATCAAAGGGTTATTACGGTAGCTGTTAGCCAGCCGTTGTCTAAGTACATCATAAAAAAACTTGGGCATTTGATCGGTTAGGCACAGTCTAATGTGCCCGCCATGAACGGAGTCTAGTTGCTGAATATAATGCAGCTGATGTTGAAAGTTGGCGACTGATTCGGTAAAGGCGACGCAAGCCTCATAAACCGCTGCACCATCCTCTGTCAGCTTAAATCCTGCACGACCACGATGGCATAACGTCATGCCCAAACGGTCTTCTAAATGGGTTAAATGACCGCTAATCACCGAAGGTGTGACGTTTAGGCGCGTCTGAGCTGCTGTCACCCCTTGACAGTCTACGATGGCCATAAAGCTACGTAGGGTTTTTACGTCTATTTTTATCAACTCATCTAATATCAAAAACCATCCTCCGATAAATACTCTCTTCAACAAACTTCTGCTAATAACGTATAAGTCTGTTTTACTACGAAGATTTAGAAGTTTACTTCTGAATTTTACCATGGTTTGCCATCTTATATTTAGGTATTGTCAAGGGTATGTAGCAAATTGTGTACTTAAACCAAATAGAACAAGGAAGTAACTTATGACATTCAATCAACCATTAAGCGGCAATGATATGCCAAGATTTGGCGGTTTCGCTTCTATGATGCGTCTGCCAACTCAAGCCGATGCTGAAGGGTTAGATGTGGCGTTCGTTGGCGTACCTTTAGATATTGGTGCATCCAACCGTAGCGGTGCAAGATTGGGGCCTAGACAGATTCGTGATGAGTCCAGAATGATTCGTCCCTACAATGTGGCCACTCGCGCTGCGCCTTTTGAGTCATTACAAGTCGCCGACATCGGCGATGTGCCTATCAATACATTCAACCTGCTAAAAAGCGTTGATATCATCGAAAAATTCTATACCGATAAAATCGTCAAACACGGCGCGATTCCTTTAACGCTAGGTGGCGATCATACTATCGCGTTGCCTATTCTGCGTGCACTTGCCAAAAAACATGGCCCTGTCGGTATGGTGCATATCGATGCTCATGCTGATATCAATGATGATATGTTTGGCGAAAAAATCGCTCATGGTACGCCGTTCCGCCGTGCTGTTGAAGAAAACCTAATCGATGGCAATCGTGTGGTACAGATTGGTTTACGCGGTACAGGCTACAGCGCTGAAGAGTTTGATTGGTCAACTGAGCAAGGATTCCGTGTGGTACCTGCTGAAGAGTGCTGGTATAAGTCGCTAACACCGCTCATGGCTGAAGTACGCGAAAAGCTAGGCGATGGTCCTGTCTATTTAAGCTTCGATATCGACGGTATCGATCCGGCATTTGCGCCAGGTACGGGCACTGCTGAAATCGGCGGTCTGACCTCTACTCAAGGTATCGAAATCATTCGCGGTATGCGTGGCTTAGATGTAGTTGGCGGGGATTTGGTCGAAGTATCACCACCTTATGATCCATTTGGTAATACCTCGGTATTGGCGGCGAACTTATTGTTCGAGATGCTATGCATCCTGCCGGGCGTACGCTATGACGACAAGGTTAAGGCGGTTTACTAGTCGTTATATCTCAACATGATAACCGTGAAAGGAATGGGTTATTAACAGTCTCTTATTGGTTAGATGTAGAGCATAGAGTAGCTTTATCGGCACCAGTGCAATGACTGGTATTAATATAACTCGGTTAAGGAAGACACTAATGAGTAAACCTTCTTCATTTTTTGGTCAAGATACGCTCTCTCCAAATGAAGCTGGACACAGTTTGGGTTCAATTGGTACGTTTGCGCTGTGGTTTGGTGCCAATATCGTAGTCACGACCATCTTAACTGGGATGTTGTTGGTACCAGATCTACGATTTACCACGGCTATTACGACCGTACTCATTGGTTCTTTAATCGGTGCAATTCCACTGCTTTTGGTTGGTTTGATGGGCCAGCGTACCGGCCTACCATCGATGGCTCTGACACGTAGAGCTTATGGACCACTTGGTAGCCAGTTGATTTCACTGGTAAACATGGGTGTGCTCATTGCGTGGAGCTGTATTCAGGCACTACTCGCTGGCATGAGTCTGAACTACGCGATTGAAGCGACCACAGGTTATAGTAACCTGCCACTGTTTGTGATTCTGTGCGAGACCGTCGTGGTGCTAATTGTGCTACGCGGTCACCTCGGTATTGAGCTTGTCGAGCGTTGGGCGGCACTAGCCATGGCAGGTCTTACGGTTGTCGTGCTTTATCAGCTAAACCAACATTATGATGTATCGACACTGTTTGAGATGCCAGTTGAATCACGTAATGGTATTACGCTAGGTATCGCGTTTGATATCGTCATTGCTACTGCGTTCTCTTGGATGTCTTCGGCAGCTGATTACAACCGTAACTGTAAAACCTCAAAGATTGCCGTATGGGGTACTTATTTTGGCTACATTGTGGCAGCCATCGTTGCGATGGGTCTAGGTGCTACCATTTCAGGATTGTCTATCATGTATGGCATGGAGCAGACTTATGACCCGACGCGTTTGCTTGCTGACTTTGGTTTTGGTTTGCCAGCTGCGCTAGTTATATTCTTTTCAGTCATGACAACCAATGTAATGGCAGTCTATAGTGCAACGCTATCCTGCATGAATATCGCTCCTAACATGAGCTTTTGGAAACCTGCACTTATCATTGGTTTGGTCACTATCTTTGGGGCGCTGATACCAGGTATTTTAGACCAGTTCCAAAACTTCTTGTTGATCGTAGGTGCACTATTTATCCCAGCATTTTCAGTCATGATTGTTGATTATTACCTTGTTGGCCAAGAAGGCTACACCGCAAAGCTGCTTGACTCTACCAAGCAGTTAGGCCGTCCTACGGCAAAGATTGCTATCGCAGCATATCTAATCGGTGCAGCGCTTGCCGCATACTGGACTTTGATAGCGCCTCCATCTTTCGGTGCTTCATTACCTGTCTTTATTATTACTGGTGGACTTTACTGGTTAGGTGCGACTTTGTTTACTCGTCCTAATAGCGCTGTTACTTCAGATCAGAAGGAGTCGTCATTATGAAATTGATGATTGCTCAAACCAGTCCTTTACTGGCTGAAGCGACGGCCAATCTAGAAGCTTTAGAGTCGCTTTGCCGCCTAGCAGTAGAGGCAAAAGTAGATCTGCTCGCGTTGCCAGAGCTTGCATTCACAGGCTACAACATCTTTGAGCGTCTTGATCGCTTAGCGCAAACTATCGATGGTCCAATTGTCACTGAAGCAGCTAGGCTTGCTAATAAATATAACTTGCATCTATTGTTTGGTCTCGCTGAGCGACAGTCTAATGGTGAGCTAAGCAACTCTGCCATACTGCTAGATGACAATGGGCAACACCTTGCGACTTATAACAAGCGTCATTTATGGGATCGTGAAAACGAGTTCTTTACAGCAGGTAAAAAATCCTGCGTGGTTGACACTCGATTCGGCAAATTAGGATTGATGATTTGCTACGATAATGAGTTCCCAGAAGTGGCAAGAGAGCTAGCTCAAGCAGGCGCAGAGGTCATACTGTCACCGACAGCAAATATGTTGCCAAATACAGAACGTCCAGTGCTCCAAATCCGCGCTCGTGCCATGGACAATCAATGCTTTGTTGCTTGTATTAACCGCTCAGGAATAGAAGACACTCTTCATTACTGTGGTAATAGCATCGTCGCTGGTCCCGATGGCGAGGTAATCGGAAGGCTTGGTTTGACTGCTGGCACGATGATAGTAGATATTGATCTTGACCGTATTGATGAGAGTCGTATGCATCAAAATTATCTTAAGGACCTGCGTGTTCTTAAAGATACTCATGTCGTTAATGGAGCTGACTTATGAGTGAACAGCTATTACCTCGAATCAATCCAGAAAACTGGTATCGAACCACTACGCTAAGTGACGGAATCACACTTATCGACGAGCCATGGATTAAGCCGTTTTTTCGCTGCAATCTGTGGCACGTACGGGGTAGCGAACGTGATTTATTAGTCGATTTTGGGTTAGGTGCTGTACCATTGCGCCGCCATGTCGCTTTGCTCGCTGATCGCGATATCGTTGGTGTTGCCAGTCACACCCATTTTGACCATATTGGCGCAGCAAATGAGTTTGACTGTTGTCATGTCCATTCTGCTGAAGCACACATCTTAGCTGAACCAGATAATGCTCGTACTTTGGCAGATATGTTTGTCAACGATGAGATGTTTGACGCGCTACCGCCTGAACCTTATGCCCATTGCGGCTATAAAATTGCTGCACCAGCGAAAATTATGCAGCTTGAAGACGGTGACGTGATTGATTTGGGCAATCGTCAATTTGAAGTAATTCATACGCCTGGCCATTCTCCAGGTGGTATTGCCTTGTGGGAAGCTGCTAGCGAAACGCTGATTTCTGGTGACCTTATCTATGATGGCCCATTAATTGAAGATACGTGGCACAGCAACATGGCTGACTACGCCAAGAGCATGCGCCGCTTAAATGCACTGCCGGTGCGAGTCGTTCATGGTGGGCATTTCCCTAGCTTTTCAGGTAAACGCTTAAACATCATGATTGATGATTGGTTACGGCACCATGACTTGTAATGAGTAGCACTCAATAACGATTAAAAATAAACCATTAGCCAATATAAAAATTCTAACTTAATACTAATTATATTTTTCAGGATGACTGACCATGACCCAATTGACGCAAACGCTTTCTTCTTTGTCTGAAACCTCGTCTCTAACCTGCGGTGAGCTATTGGTGCAGTGGCTAGAATATTATGGTATAGAGACCGTTTTTGGTATCCCTGGTGTACACACGGTAGAACTGTATCGCGGCTTGCCTAGTACCAATATCCGTCATGTGACACCGCGTCATGAACAAGGCGCCGGGTTTATGGCGGATGGTTACTACCGTGCCTCTGGCAAGATTGGCGTATGCTTCATCATCACTGGCCCTGGTATGACCAACATTATGACGGCGATGGCGCAAGCACTGGCTGATTCGATACCGATGCTAGTGATCTCTAGTGTCAATAAAGTCAAAGACACGGGTAGTGGTGAAGGGCATTTGCATGAGTTGCATGATCAGCAAGGCATGATTAGCAAAGTAGCATTGACGAGTAAGACTATTTGGCAACCTGAATCGCTACCGAAAGTCATTGCAGAAGCTTTTGCCTTATTTAACGGTGCACGTCCGGGGCCAGTACATATTCAATTACCGATTGATATCATCACCGCTGATGCCAGTCATGTTGCTAAGCCGCCTAGTTTAAATGCTGTAGCAAATAGCGAAGCTGGTACAAATAATTTGAGTCTACCACAGGTCACAAGACCACTGCCGAATCCTGCGCAGTTAGACCTAATCGTACAGTCATTACAAACCGCAAAAAATCCTGTAATACTTTATGGGGGCGGCTGCGTCGATGTCGATCATGATGCACAGCGATTGGCAGAGTTGATAGATGCGCCAACGTTTTTGACAATTAATGCCAAAGGTTTGCTGCCACCTGCTCATCCATTAAGTTTGGGTAGCAACCAGTCATTAGACGCAGGCCGCGCCGTGATTACCGAGGCCGACTGGGTACTAGCGATTGGTACTGAGCTTGGTGAGACTGACTATGATGTGTTCTTTAATGGTGAGTTTAAAATCAACGGCACGCTAGTACGTATTGACTGTGATGCCCAGCAATTGCAGCGTCCATTTAGAGCAGATATTGCGGTACTGTCTGACGCACAGATGGCGATTAGTGGTTTATGTAGTCGCTTAAAAGGTCAGAAATTCGATCATCAAGCACTGTCACGAGTAAACGAGGCAAAGCAGGCCATTTTGAAGGATGTAACGACAGACTTTGCAGGTCAAAATGCATTACTAAAGCTGATTAGAGATGAGGTAGAAGACGTCATTTTCGTTGGTGATTCAACGCAGCCTGTCTATAGCGGCAACCTTGGTCTTGAAGCCTTAGCGACGCGCAAATGGTTTAATTCTTCGACAGGTTTTGGCACGTTAGGCTATGGTTTGCCTGCCGCTATCGGAGCCATGATTGGCTCAAATTTACCTGTCATCAGTCTAATGGGTGATGGCGGCATTCAATTTACAATTGCCGAGCTTATCTGCGCAGCCGAGCTTGAGCTACCATTGATCGTTTTGCTATGGAACAACCAAGGCTACGGTGAGATTCGTCGTTACATGGAAGAGGGCGGTTTACCACTAATTGGCGTCAATATCAAAACGCCAAACTTTGAGCCACTAGCAGCAGGATTTGGCGCTGGCTATCGTAGAATCACCGATAAGCAGCAATTGCTAGACGCATTAAAGACAGACACAAAGGGTAAACAGCCAATCATTTATGAGATTGATGAAGCGGACGACTTTCTAAAAGAAATGGTTAAGACAGTGACTTATTTTAGTTAAAGTAATACTGGCTCAAACGTCACGAATAATCACGAGACCGATAGTCACAGGTCTAAAAAAAGACAAAAAAATGACAAACGCTGGTTACGCAAGGAAGCACGTTCATGACGCCAAATGCTAGAGAAATGTCAGAAAATAGACATGAGCAAATGCCGCGTTTGTTAACGGAGCTTGCTGCTGTCGTTGGTATGACCAATGTATTGACAAAACCTAGCCAACAGCAGTCTTATGTGCAAGGTGCGATTGAGGCTGTCACAGATGCGACCATCGCAGTTGTGATACCGCACTCTCTTGTGGCACTATGGCGCGTCATTAATATCTGTGCAGCCGCTGACGTGATTATCATTGCTCAAACGGCCAATACAGGCCTAACAGGTGGTTCAACTCCGAATGGAGATTATGATCGACTACTAGTCGTAATCTCTATGCAGTTATTGGGCGGTGTGCATTTATTTAATGATGCAGCAGAGCTGATTGCTTTGCCAGCCGCTACTTTGCAGCAATTAGAGTCGACCCTTGCGCCATTAGGGCGTGAGCCGCATTCAGTACTGGGCTCTAGTTGTGTGGGTGCATCAGTGATAGGCGGCATCTGCAACAGCTCGGGCGGGATGTTGGTGCAGCGTGGACCTGCTTACACTGAGATGGCGTTATTTGCCAGACGCAATACCTCAGGAGCGTTTGAGTTAATCAATCATCTGGGACTGGATTTGGGGTCGCAGCCAGAGGAAATGCTAGAGAACTTGCAAGCTGGTACGTTTAATAAGGTCTCAAATAGTACGAGTAACAGTAAAGCCTGTACCAACCATCATTATCAATACAAAGTCCGTGATTGTGAGGCAGAGACACCTGCTCGATTTAACAATGATCCCAACGGTCTGTATGAAGCATCTGGCTCAGCTGGCAAGGTCATTGTATTTGCGGTGAGGGTAGCGACATTTGCCAAGCCTAAAAACGAGCAAACGTTTTATATCTCGACCAACGACGCTGATACCTTGACCACACTTAGAAAACAATGGTTAAAAAGCGAGTTAAAATTACCTGTGTTGGCTGAGTATATGCACAAAGACTATAATGACATTACCATGCGTTATGGTCGAGACACTTGTCTGAGCATGCGTAAGCTTCCTGCTAGCAAGATAGGGACGCTGTATCGACTACAAGCAAAGATTGGCTACTATCTGGATAAATGGCATCTTCCAAAGATGCTGCCAGATCGGATATTACAGATGACATCTAGGTTTATGCCGCCGTCATTACCAGCCACTTTGAGTACGCAAGCGCTCTCATATAAATACCATTTGATTATAAAAGTCGCAGATGGTTTTGATAAATATTCTAATAAAAATGATGGCAACAATATCGCCGCTGCGCAAGATTTTTTACAAAACCATCTACAGCAGTATCAAGGTGTGCTGCATGTATGTACAGAGCTTGAAGCACAATCACTGTTGGCATTTCGCAGTGCCGCAACCGCTGCTATGTTTCGTTATCATAATTTAAATCAAGATAAATTTGGCGAGCTGCTATCGACCGATATTGCTTTACCTAGAAATGCCGTAGATTGGGACGAGACTCTACCTGAACACTTGCAAGAAAAAGTCAGCAAAACCTTTTATTTAGGGCATTTTTTCTGTCATGTCATGCACCAAGACTATTTATTGAAACCGATGGCCAATGCTAAGCAATTCAAGGATGAGCTGCTGGCATTTTATGACCAACGTCATATTGAGTATCCTGCCGAACACAATGTGGGCCATGTGTATCCTGCTAAAACTGAGCTACATTATTTTTATAAAAAACTGGATCCAACCAATTCGCTCAACCCAGGTATTGGTCAGACAGAGAAATGGAAAAACTGGCAATCATCGCCCATTAAGGAGAAGTTAAATGACGAGTTATATGGATAAGTCGCAGCAGCCGATTTTAGGGAATAATACGGTCGATCCAGAAACGCCAAAAGCAGGACAGTGGCGTGCAGCAATGTGGAAGTTTTTGTTGTTTTCAGCATTGGGTATTGCGTTATTTATCATACCGTTTGAGTGGGATGGTAAAGTCACGATTTTATTGGGTGTGTTGACCGATACGCTACAATCCGCCTTAGGTGGTTTGGTGACCTATATCACGATGGCGCTCGTGACGATATCCTTTTTTGGTGCGCTAGCCGTTAAAGTATTGAAGCCAAATCTGAGTGAAGGTTCACTTGCCAAAAAACTCTTTGATGTTGAGTGGTTTTGGCTTGCTATCCGGTTTTTAGGCATGGCATTTGTTTGGATGATTTTTCTACAAGTTGGCCCTGAGTTTATTATCAATCGTAATACAGGCGGTGTCATTTTTGAGGATTTGATTCCTGTTTTGATTCCGTTGTTCTTCTTTGCCATTTTATCGCTGCCATTTTTGACTGATTTCGGTTTGATGGAGTTTTTGGGCACGTTAGCCAGTAAAGTATTTATCAAGCTCTTTAAACTACCTGGTCGTTCTGCTGTCGACGCAATGTCTTCTTGGTTTGGTGCAGCGTCTATCGGCTTGCTGGTCACTATGCAAGAATATGATAAGAGTTTCTATAGCCAACGTGAAGCCGCCATTATCGCGACCACATTTTCAGTCACTTCTATCGCCTTTACCTATGTGGTTGCCAAAACCATCGGCGTGGACAATAACTTCGTCTTCTTTTATCTGACCATTGCGCTAACTGGTTTTATCGCTGCGATTATCATGCCGCGTATACCGCCATTGTCTCTCAAGCCTGATACGTATCACTCGGGAAAAAGCATGCTTGATGAAGGCATTCCTGCTGAATATACAACGTACCAATGGGCTGTCAATCGTGCCGTCACTCGTGCGCACTCTATGCCTAGCTTAGGTCAAGTGTTCAAACGCAGCGTACACAATCTGTTTGATATCTATTTGGGACTAATTCCAGTTACGTTCGCTATCGGTACGATTGGCCTTG
The DNA here is from genome assembly GCF_052258385.2 of Psychrobacter sp. 1Y6. Classification (NCBI taxonomy): domain Bacteria; kingdom Pseudomonadati; phylum Pseudomonadota; class Gammaproteobacteria; order Moraxellales; family Moraxellaceae; genus Psychrobacter; species Psychrobacter sp. 1Y6. The sequence continues at coordinate 1,294,333 of NZ_JBQQEW020000001.1, forward strand.
GTTTAGCAGAGTACACGCCTGTCTTTAATTGGATTGCGACACCGCTTGTACCAGTACTTGAATGGTTACAGATTCCAGAAGCGGCCAAAGCTGGCCCAGCCATGATTATGGGCTTTGCAGATATGTACTTGCCAGCATTGGTGGGTAAAAGTATCGAGAGTGAGATGACACGATTCATCGTTGGTGCTGCTTCAATCACTCAGATTATCTATATGTCTGAAGTAGGTGCACTGATTTTGAAGTCAAACATCAAGCTTAATGTCTTAGAGCTATTTTTGATCTTTATCCTTCGTACGCTTATCAGCTTGGTAGTCATCACATCAGTGGCGCATCTACTGTATTAGTGGCGTGTCTAGTATTCACAAGGCATCTAGCCTAACAATAATATGCAAATGGTCGGTTTTTCTGTAGTTAGCTACACCGACCATTTAGCCAATGACGTTACGGACGTTACGCACATAAAGACAATTTGATCAAAAATATAAGGCGATTGACCATTATGGAAATGCTGAACTCTACAGACTTAACCAGAGAAACTGCCATACAAACGGCTCAAAACGAAGTTGTACTCAATGCCGCTTATATCAATGGTGACTGGGAGACGATTGAAGCGCTCGCGACCGATTCTGGTGATGCAAGCTTTGATAATACAAATAACCAAACATTGTATGATCCAAATTCAGGCGAGGTGATCGCAACGACTCGCTTATGTACCAGTGCTCATGTAGAGCAGGCAGTTGCAGCGGCTGATGAAGCCCTTGCTAGCTGGTCACAGGCTAGTGTAAGTGAGCGTGCCCGCTATCTAAATGCGATTGCGGAGTCTATGGAACAGCAATTCGATAAGTTGGTTGGACTGTCTGTATTAAACAACGGCAAGCCAATTGAAGAGGCAAAGATAGACGTAGGGGATGCTATTGCCTGCTATCGCTACTATGCCAATCTCATCACAGATCAGGCCACATGGTCTAAGGTTTCAACGCTTGAGTCAGGTATACGCTTGTTAAAGACATACTCGCCAGTGGGTATTTGTGCGCTGATTACCCCTTGGAATTTTCCAATGGTAACGACTTCTTGGAAGTTGGCGCCTGCGCTAGCGGCAGGTTGTACCGTGCTATTGAAACCGTCTGAAGTGACATTATTACCAGAGCTTATGCTAGGTAATATCTTATCGGAGATAGGTTTGCCAAAAGGAGTGGTTAATATTTTACCAGGTGCTGCCGAAGTGGGCACTGCTATGACCAGTCATCCGCTGATTGACAAAGTCTCTTTTACTGGCAGTAATGTCGTCGGTGAAAAGGTCATGATCCAAGCAGCAAAAGGTATCAAAGACATTAGCCTAGAGCTGGGTGGCAAGTCTGCTATTGTGGTATGCGCCGATGCTGATATTGATTATGCTTGTGATTTAATCATTGGCGGCATATTTACCAATGCAGGTCAGATATGCTCGGCCACGTCGCGATTGGTTGTCCATCAAGACATCGCTGAACAGCTTTTTGACACATTAAAAGTCAAAACGGAAAGTCTGCAAATTGGTGATGGTTTCGCGACAGAGACGCAAATGGGTCCATTGGTTAGCGAGCAACAGTTAAATCAGGTCAAAAAATTCTTTGATATTGCGACAGCTGAAAATCTGGACTACTTAACTGGCGGTGAGCTATTAGAAGCATCTGGCTATTTTGTAACGCCAACTGTCTATACGAATGTGCCAACGACCAGTCAGTTATGGATGGAGGAAGTGTTTGGGCCTGTATTAGTCAGTACAACCTTTATCGACAATGCAGAGGCTATTCGCCTAGCTAATGATAGCAAGTTTGCTCTAGCAGCTACCATCGTGAGCGCCGATGAGACTGCTGCGCTTGAGATGTCGCTACAAATAAAAGCCGGGCATATCTGGATTAACGAGCAACAAATCGTGTTGCCTGAAACTGGGTGGGGTGGATTTAAACAAAGTGGTATCGGACGTGAGCTAGGCGGTGATGGTTTGTCTGCTTATCAGAAGAGCAAACACGTATTGTTGACCGATTAATTGGATTTTTAACTAGATTGTCATTAGCCACTATAGAGTGGCTATTTCCTAGCTATCAGCATGACTGTTGAATTATTGTGGAGTGATTGTTGATAGCTAGATCGCGCCCTAGCATTACGTTTGTTTACCAGACCGTTTCTTATATTAACTTTACTGTCGCACCCATTCAGGATAAAATTGAGCAATCATTCAAGTTTTATAGCCGTGCCCATTTTTATATGAGGTCACGGCTTTTTAAATGGGGCACATTATGTCACGCACCGCACTTTATAACCGTCATGACGCCTTGGAGCGTGCGCTACAGCTTTTTTGGCAAAAGGGCTTTCATGCCACGTCTCTAAAAGACATAGAGCAAGCGCTCGATATGCGCCCAGGCAGTATCTATGCCGCTTTCGGTAATAAAGAAGGCCTGTTTCAAGAAGCACTAGAATATTATGCGCGTCTAGGACTGACCGAGCTTGAGCGAGTGTTGAGCCATCATGAAACGCCTTTATTAGGACTGGCCGCTTATATACGTCAGCTTGGCGGGATTCGTGATAAGGCGTTACCGAGCCGAGCCTGTATGTTGGTCAAAAGCTTACTAGAGCTAGGTGTGCGTGAGCAGACAGCGTTAACCAAGGTGGAAATGCTGCTGGCAGGTATGGAGACGCGTTTTATAGAATGCTTTAAGGAAGCGCAGAATGTCGGTGAGATGGATAGTGATCTTGATCCGGTTAGACTTGGACGCCGTCTACAGGCAGAAGTCATGGGGCTACGTGCCTTTGCACAGCGTGACATAGAGAGCTCGACGGTACACGCCCTTGCTGAAGATATGGCCTTATCTATAGAAGCACTGCGACTCGATGATTCGGTAAATGCTTAGAAGTTCATTGCTGGATTTTGATACGGCATATATCTTTAGACGCTTACTTGGTAGATTCGAGCTGCTTAAGAGTATGATACCCACCATGTATACGAGTAAAAATAGTAATAGCGCAGGCAGTAGCAAAGATACCAGCAAGTAGCACAAAATGCTGCGGCCAAATACAGAAAGCAATAAACAGAGCAATGGTCTCGGTGCCTTCGGTGAGGCCGTTGAGATAATAAAAGCTCTTATATTTAAACTGCGGCTTGTCTAATTGAAACTTTTCTGCAGAAATCGCAAAAGCCAAAAAGCTCGAACCTGTCCCAATAAATGCCGCTAATAACAACGCGCCTGCAATAGCGTTTTGCGCAGGATTGGCCAAAATAAACCCGAGTGGCACAGCGGCATAAAACAAAAAATCGAGGGTGATATCTAAGTAGCCGCCAGCGCTTGAGCTTTGCTGTGCGTAGCGTGCCATTGCGCCATCCAGCCCATCAAAGATACGATTCAATATAATCGCTGCTAGCGCGCCATACCATAGCTCAAACGCGAGTAGTGGTAATGCCAACATACCGACCAAGAACCCAGCTACTGTAAGCTGATCAGCCGTAATACCAAGCTTATGCAATGTCGCTACTATCGGGGTTAGCAGTGGCTTGATAATGGGCGTAATAAACTTGTCTAACATGCGAGCTGCCTTTTATATTTTGCTTATTTTGGTACTTTGATTGGGTGCTTAGCGTTGATATTTGACTCTGATGTCCAAAACTATTGTCCTACATAAATAACCTTACCATTGGCTGCTTCAGCGTCGCTTTGGTCGTGCGTGACCATAATAGCAGGCAACTTATGAGTACGAATCTGATCGAATACCAATTGCCGCGTATCCATCCTCAATTGAGTATCAAGTTTGCTAAACGGCTCATCAAGTAGTATCGCTTTGGGCTCACTCAGTAGCGTGCGTAGTAGGGCGACACGTGCTTGTTGACCACCTGATAAGTTATCAGGGTGACGATCTCCCATCCCTTCTAAGCCCACTTGCGCTAAAGACTGCGCTATTTTTTCAACTCGCTGTTTTTTGTTTCCTTTTGGCATGGCAAAAGCAATGTTGCCTGCGACGGATAGATGTGAAAACAGCAGTGCGTCTTGATACAGAACACCAATATGGCGCAAATGCGCAGGCAGGTGAGTCACATTTTTATCGTTTAACCAGACAGTACCCGTCGCAGTAAAATCGCTCGCCAAAGTGCCTGTTAGCCAGTTCAGTAAGCTGGACTTGCCACTACCAGAAGGGCCCATCACGGTTAGGATGTCGCCACCAGCGATGTGCTCATTGATACTCAATAACTGCTCGTTTTGACGAAACAGCTGTAAGTCTTTTATCTGTAGAGATGATGGCATCAGGAACCCTTTATTTGCGTTTTCTATGACTAATGATTTTAGTATTTTTAGTGGCTAGTTTTTGCATAACGGCTGATTTTCACAATTGCTCTTATTCATGTCATGGTAAACCCTGCTACCGTGCGCCACTTCTAAAAAAGTATTTGGGTAGCATCCAAGCCAATATAAAACCGATGAGCGGTAGCGCCATTTGCATAATGGCATAGACGGCACTGGTACGCCTACTGGCTCCATTTGCCAATGTCACCGCTTCTGTTGTGATAGTGGCAATACGTCCACCGCCCGCCAATAGAGTTGGCAAGTACTGACCAAAGCTGATCGCTAGACCGAGAGCAATGGCAATCAAGATAGGGGCAAATAGCTGCGGCAGTTTTATCTGAAAAAACACTTTGATAGGGGCAGCGCCAAGGCTTGCGGCCACATGAGCAAAACGTGAGTCTAAGCGTCGATAGCTACTGGCCAATGATAAAAACACATACGGTAGCACGAATAAAAGATGGGCAAATGCCACATTAAAAAATTCCGATTGATGATTGGCCAACTGCTGTAACCATACTAAGCCGAATAGAAACGCGATACTTGGTACCAGTAGCGGTAAGTAAATAATAAAACTGGTGAAGTGTGACAGTGGTTTAGCACTCAGTTGCTCAGCTTCCAAGCATAGCAAAGTCAGAAAAACAGCAAAGGCAGTACTGACGGCCCCAATGCTAAGCGTATTGAGCAGTGGTGTGCTCATTTGAGTAAAAGCACTTTGAAAATGTAATAGTACGAATTGCTCTGGTAGCATCGCCGGAAACCGCCAAAATCCTGCAAATGCCCATAATACAAGGCCAGAGAGTGACAGTAACATAAAACCAATCACGCCTACGGTAAGAATGGCGGTGATTTTTTGCCAGATAGTATCTGCATAATGACGTTTACCATTGACTGACGAAACACTAAATATTGTTTTGATAGCTTTTTCGCCGCCCAGCCAAAAAGCGACTAACCCTGCTGTCAGTACGAGTTGTAATAATGCCCCTGCTGATGCTTTGATACGCAATGTAAGATCGACATCGTTGAACCATTGTATGATAGAGACGGCAAGCGTTGGCGGTGTATTAGGGCCCAATATCAACGGCATTTCAACGCTCGCACTGGCATAGGCAAGCACTGCTAAAATTGGTAAACGTAGAAAAGGATATAACAGTGGCAAGACCGCCTTAAAAAAGGCAGTAATTGGGTAATAACCTAAATTGAGCGCAACGGTATATTGTTGACGCAGTTTTTTGCCAAGCTCAGGCTGAGCCAGCGCGCCCAAAGCCATTAATAGCAAAAACGGCAGCTCTTTTAAGGTTAAACCCAAGATGATGCTGATACCGTATGGATCATGTGGAAACATACCATCGGGTGCCATCTCCCAACCAGTTAGCCAAGGAGAGATGAGCCGTGCAAACATGCCTGACGGCGCAATCAAAAACCCAACGGCAATAGCTGCAGCTGCATGAGGAATGACCAAGATAGGGCTTAATAAATGCTCAATACGCTGCAACCAAACACTGTTAAAGAACGCGGCTAATATCATCAGGGCAATGACAAAAGCAAGTAAGGTGCTGATAAGTCCTGTAGCAAGACTTAATGCAGCCATCTGCGTGATGCCAGGCGTTTGCCATAGGTCTATAAATCCTTGCAGATTCAAGGTTGTTTTTTCTAGGGCAGGAAGCCAGCTCAGGGCGGGCAGCAGTACACAGATGAGGCCACAGAGTACCGGTAATATTAATATAAGAATTAAGAGTTTAGGACTAAAAGACACGATACGCGTAAATAGGTCTTTTTTCTCAAGCGTAATAGGTCTAGGGCTATCACCTTTTTTCGTTATTTTATCAAAACCTTGGCTCATGGACTCACCCCATAACGTGCTTGCCAGCCTTGCTGGATGGCCTCTACCCAACTTGGATGCGGCTCGCTTACCGTGCGTTTGACACTGTCAAAGGGCAGGGCGCTTGGATGAGGCTGCTTGGTTTTAAATAAAGCTTGTTGTGCAGGGCTAAGTGTAGATTGAACCAGTACGCTTTTGTCACCCCATACCGAAGGGGTTTGTTTTTTTGCTTGGGCTTCTGGACTCATCAAAAAGTTGGCTACTAATTGTGCCGCCTGAGGATGGCTAGCGTTATAAGGGATAGCGACAAAATGAGTATTGCTTAAGCTGCCGTCACTCATCGCATAGCTGCGAATGCTCTGGGGTAAGTCATAACGCTGCACGGCCGCAGGAACTTCTGGTGCTGAAAAGGTAAAGGCGAGACTCAGCTCCGTATCATCGACCAAGCGTCGCATTTGTGCACCTGTCTGCACGAACTGCTCGCCATTACGCCATAAGGTTGGATGAAAGTTATCCAAAAATGCCCATAGCGGATCTAATACGAGCGCGGTGTTTTCTTCAGTGGCAGGCAAGTTGAGCTGTGCGCTAATATTTTTACCCATTTGAGCGTCTTGTTGCTCATGCAGCATAACTAAGACGTATTTTAAGAAACTCATACCCAAAAAATCAGGTGGCTTTGGGTAGCTAAAACGGCCAGGGTTTTGTGCTGTCCAAGTAGTCAGTTCAGTTAGCGTTGTTGGCGGTTTACTGGTCGACAAGCTGTCATAATAAAACGTCAGAGAGGCTTGTCCCCATGGTGCTTCCATGCCGTTGGTCGGCACACCAAAGTCGAAATTTACGGTTGGATTATTTTCTGGGTCCGTCAACGCAAAATTGGGCAGTTTGTTTGCCCATTGTTTGAGTAATAATGAATTTTCACTCATGGTGGCAAAGTTAGCACCATTAATCCATATGAGATCCACGCTGCCTTGATCGTCATTGTGAGCGGATTTTTCTGCGAGTACCCGACTGACTGCTTCACTGGTGTCGCTCAATTTAACATGGACTAAGTTGATATTATATTTATCATCGACTTGATCGGCGACCCATTGTAGATAGGCGTTAATTTGCGGATCACCGCCCCATGCATAAAAGTAGACGTCTTGATTGCTGCCTTTGGCTTCTATCTGCTGCCAAGGTGATAGGTCTTTGTTAATATTGGCAGTAGTAGGTGATGCAGTGCTTGCTGATATACCAATACAAATGCTCATCACCATAGCGTAGGTGCTATATCGCGTAAGACGTTTGAGCATCGGTAAAGCGGTAATAACGTGCATTCAAGTTTCCGTTATGATTTAAATGTTAGTAAAGCCGGTAAAGATCTCATAGGCTGTCATATCAAACCAAACAGATACTACGAAATCTAAACCAGCTTTGTTCGGCTTTTTTTAGAGCTTTCCTACCAGTCGCATCATTTAACGATGCCTACGAGCAAACTGCCATTAACTAACTGTCATTAATTAACCGCGACGCCAAGTATGGTATTTTTCTAACCAACTCAATACGGTCTCAGGGGCGTGAGCACGTTTCCACTCACCAGCGGCATATTTGTTGCCTTCTGCCCAAGTAGGGTAACTGTGAATGGTGCCCAATATTTTGTTGAGACCCAGACCATGTTTCATTGCCAGTACAAACTCAGCGATTAGGTCGCCTGCATGTTCAGACACCACCGTAACGCCCAATATTTTGTCTTTACCTTTTGGCGTAATGACTTTGATAAAACCTTTAGCCGCGCTATCCGTAATGGCGCGATCCAGCTCTTCAAACTCAAAACGAGTAATCTCGTAATCGATGCCTTTATCAATGGCTTCTTGCTCGTTGATACCGACACGAGCGACTTCTGGGTCGATAAACGTAACCCAAGGAATCACACGATAATCTACTTTAAACTTTTTCAGGTTGCCAAATAAACCATTCACTGCGGCGTACCAACCCTGATGGGCAGCGACATGAGTAAACTGGTATGGACCGACGATATCACCCGCGGCAAAAATATTGGGATACAACGTCTCTAAATATTCGTTGGTCACAATCGTACGATTGGTTTCGATACCTAGCGCTTCTAAACCATAACCTTCAAGACGTGCGCTACGACCAACGGCACAAAGTAGCTCATCATACTCGATATCGATTTCTGTTTCATTGTGTTTGACGATGATGTATTTTTTACCATCACGCATCTCGCAGCGCATCGCTTGATGTGAGGTCAAAATATTGACACCGCTTTCAGTGAGCGACTGGTGAGCAAAGGTAGACACTTCAAGGTCTTCTTTGCCCATAATGCGATCGCTCATCTCAATTTGCGTCACATTAGAACCCAATCGAGCAAAGCTTTGAGCAAGCTCGCTACCGATTGGACCACCGCCCAGTACTACTAGCTTTTTCGGAGCTTCTTCTAGCTCAGCAAACTTAGTCCATAGCGTGTCGCTGGTTACGTAACCTGTTTCTTCTATACCTGGCAGAGGTGGTACAAATGGGCGAGCGCCAGTGGCGATAACGATAGTACGTGCTGTTAGGGTTTGCATACCGCCGTCATTTAGTTGAATTTCTACTGTCCATGGGTCAATCAATTTAGCATAGCCTTTGACCACATCGACGCCCAGATTGGTATAACGCTCGACGCTGTCATGCGGTGCGATATCTGCAATTACTTTGTGTACGCGTGCCATCACTTTTTTGAACGAAAACTGCGGTACGGTGTTCTCTAGACCGTAGTTTTCCCCATGACGAATTTGGTCAGCGATTTTTGCGCTCTTAATGATGGCTTTACTAGGTACACAGCCATAATTAAGACAATCGCCGCCCATCTCACCTGCTTCAATCAGTGTGACTTTCGCTTTGACTGCTGCGGCAATGTAGCTTGTGACCAATCCACCAGCGCCTGCGCCAATCACAATCATATTGCGATCGAACTTTTTAGGTTTGGTATGGCCTTTATAAACACGGCGTTTTTTAAACATGTTCAACACTCCTTTTGCTATTAATGGGAAGAAACCTAATAACGCAAACGAGACAATTAAGTTGAAAGATAAAATACCCGATAAGCTGTCTATCTGTGCCAGCTGTGTCCCTGCATTGACGAAGACAAACGTTCCAGCCAGCATGCCGATTTGACTGACCCAGTAGTAAGTCCATGTTTTAATAGACGTTACACCCATCAATAGGTTAATCAAAAAGAATGGAAATATGGGTACCAGACGTAAGGTAAATAAATAAAATCCACCTTCTTTTTCGACGCCTGCATCAATAGCTGCCAACCGCTCAGGAAAGCGCTGTTTGATGGTATCACGCAGTAAATACCGCGATGCCAAGAAGGCAATGGTCGCACCAATACTCGATGCAAATGAGGCAACGAGTAAGCCCTGAACCAAACCAAATAGCGCACCCGCGGCTAGCGTCAAAATCGCAGCGCCTGGTAAGGAGAGGGCAGTAACGACAACATATAGTAAGAAAAACCCACCGATAATCAACAGCGGTGACTGCGCTTTGTATTCATTAAATTGCGCCATCGACCCTTTTAAGCCATCAAGCGTCAATAATTGATTTAGGTCAAAATAAAAAAAGCTTGCCGCTAATATCAATATTAATAGTATTAAAAATATTCTTTTAATCATGGAAAATCCGGCCAAATAAGGGAGCAAAGGCTAAAATCGTAGTTATTACTCAAACTGTAGAATACTCATCATCTGAATAACTAAACTTAAGTAACAATACTTAAGTAACAATATTTGAGTACCGTGGCGATCAAATCGAATTGTCTGAATCGCCTAACTACGATAAAAAAATTAAGTCGGCAGTCTTAATAGTATATAAATTATGTCTTGCTGTCTGATATTTATACTACTTAAGCAATAAGCACTGCCGCTGACATTTATACTGGAGACGTATTTTTACCCAATGTTAGGGTGTCATAGTCTCTCATTAGGAAGAGAGCCAAACAGGCTGCCAGCATCGGCCATGCAGCAAAGAACAGCAAGTTATCAAAAGGCGTTAGATAAAGACCAAAGGAGGCAAATGTAGAAGCGGCATGTAGTAATAAAATGATGCCGTAGGTCCATTTTTTGAATAAACCCATGACGAACGAGAAGATAAGAATAATTTGTAAGCTACCAATCAAATAAACAATGGTGATGCCCAAGTTTTCTAAAGCGTAGAATTTAGCAAACACATTGGCGGCATGCTCAGGATTTACAAATTTGTCGAGTGTCCAAAAGAAGAATACGATGAAAACACCAAGGCGAAGAAACAATAGTGAGAGTGGCAAATGTTTTGGCATGGATTATCTCTTTTTGAGAAAAAGTAAAAGTGAATTGGAACAAATTAAGCAAATAAAACGGGCACGATGGCACCGAACTATCAGGTAACAAACACAGGTAAAATATGAACAATGTTGAGTGATTACTCAAAAATAAACAAAGTATTACCACAAAATGTACTAAAAACGCATTGTAGTGGTTATTGAATAACTGTTCAAGTTGAATATATCCATATTCTAGCAATTATAGGGTTGGGTTACTTTCTTTAACCAAACCAGCAATGTTAGGTTAAAGAAGCTCGATTTGTGTACGTTTGATTGAGTCTATCGACACATTTAAAGTTTATCTTGCGCTATAAAGATTTGCCTAACCCGTATAAACGCAAAAAGCCCTTTATAGAACGTAAATTCTATAAAGGGCTTTTGAGGAGATGCTTATAACACTATAGTAAAGCCAACAGCAGTAAAATAATGCCTTACCACATCAAGTCATCTGGAATCACATAAGCGGCATACGGATCATCTTCTGCCAATGCTTCTTCAGCAGTGTCATTGGACACAACCATAAAGCCTTCCATTTTTGAATCGATACGGTCAGCCAATGGACGAGGTAATAGCGCGTAGCTTTCTTCCAAGCGTGCGATAACTACGTGGCCAGCCACGATTTGATCATATAGTTTCTGAGTGATAGCAATTTTCTTTACTTTGGACTCATCGACAAACTGATAGCTGACTTCACCTTCTGTCTCAGTAATCTGATGCTGCTTAATCATTTGGACGATATTGGCCTTTAATGCTTTCTCTTCCAATACGCGCTGTTTTTCTTGATTAAGCTTTTGATCCTTTTCTAGCTTTTGAGCTTGCGCCTCTGCCAACGCTTTTTTTGCTTCCACGCTTTCTGAGTCACCAGTACGCTTGGCATGTTGCGTTTGCTTGCTGATCTTCTTGGCCTTTTTGCTATCAACCAAGCCAGCCTTTAATAATTGAGCCTGTAGGGCATTTTTTGCCATAATCCAATCACCTAAATAACGATACCGAAATCATAAATGCTAAAAAATACATTGTAGCAAACTTTGCTAGCGCATGTGGTCAGACGATGATAAGACTTTATATATAGCTAGATATCAGTCTGCGGTGAGCCATGCACGATGCTGTCAGTAACAAATTGCAATTATTGCAAAAGGGTCGCACACATCGCTGGATGAAGCCGTGTAAATTGGTTATTATCAAATGAAGGGGTAAATTTACCTGATAAGATAATTTTTGAAAAATAACTATTATAAGGTAAATGAAACATACCCCAATCAGAGTACGTAAGCTAAAGAGTATAAGTTAAAGAACATAAGCCAAAGAGCATAGCTTGGTCAGATCTAACAAGCTGTATAGGATTAAATAATTAAATTTAAGGACAGATTATGACAACATCACAGCACATTTTGGCCTGTATTGACGGCTCGGCAGTGACTGAATCGGTTTGTGACTATGCAGCATGGTATGCCAGTAAACTAAACGTACCTGTTGGATTATTGCATGTCAGTGACATACCAGTATCGACCAGACGGGATTTATCAGGTGCTATAGGCATCAATAGCCGTCAGTTTTTGTTAGAAGAATTGTCCCAATTGGATGAACAAAGAGCAAAAGTCGTCAACAGCTATAGTAATGCGTTGGTACAAGATGCAAAAAGCCACATTCAAAGCAGTTTCGCTGATGTCAATGTTCGCGTTTATCAACGCCACGGCAAACTGCTTCCTAGTATTGAGCATTTTAAAGAAGAAAATCGTGCGATTGTGATGGGACGCCGCGGAGAAGATCATAAGAACAGTCGGATCAATATTGGTAGTCAAATCGAGACGGTCGCTCGTGGGTCAGATATTCCTATATTGATTTGCTCAGAGAAATTTGAAGAGCCAAGCTCCTATATGATTGCCTTTGATGGTAGCAAAACCTCTATTAAAGCGGCACGAATGGTGTCAAAAAGTCCACTATTAAAAGGTCTGAAAGGCCATATCGTAATGGTAGGCAATCATAATGACGCTGCTAAGCAAAGTATGAGCGCCGCCGCCGCACAGTTAGAAGATGCTGGGTTTGTTGTTGAAGCACATCACTTATCTGCTTCTGATGCGGTGGACGGATTGTTAAAGTTTCAGGTAGAAAACAATGTCGACATTATGGTGGTGGGTGCGTACGGACATTCGAAATGGCAGCAACTGTTTCTCGGTAGTACAACGACAGAAATTATCGCTAGCACGTTATCGCCGGTCATTCTAGTGCGGTAATAACGTTATATATTTATGTTTATCGTCTAGGGCGTGTCCTCAGTTTCATATTGTGGGTACGCCCTAATCATTTAATACCTTTGGAATACTTTATGCTAATTAATGCAGATTTTTCACAACGTGCTTCACTGGCCCCCGAAGCACATCAATGGATTAAGTCACCACAAAATGGTGTAGAGCGTGTGATGCTTGATCGTGTGGGCGCGGAGAAGGCCCGCGCTACCAGTCTTGTGCGTTACGCGCCAAACTCTTACTTCCCGCATCATCTGCATCCAGGCGGCGAAGAGATATTGGTATTGTCCGGCACTTTTTCTGCAGATGACACTCATTATCCAGCAGGTTGGTATCTACGTAACCCACCGTCTTCAGGTCATCGGCCTTATAGTGACGAAGGTGCTGTTATTTTCGTTAAATTGAGGCAAATGTCGTCTGACGAAACGCAGCACGTGGCTATCGACACTTATAATGATGCTAATTGGCAGCAACAAGCTAACCGTACTGTTTGCCCGCTTTTTTCCGATGGGGTAGAGCACGTTAGTCTGCAGCGTATCGATGCAGGCGAGTTACTATTCACTGAGACAGTCCATGGCGGTGCAGAAATATTAGTTGTAGCAGGCGAGCTAATAGAGGGTGGACAGGTATATCAGCAGGATAGTTGGATACGCCTACCGGTAGATACAAATGTACAAATAAAAACAGGGGTAGAGGGCGCAACCATATACTTAAAAACTGGCCATCTTAATTATGTCATTGGTTTAGACATTGAAGAGGTTTGAATGACTTCGTTATTGATAGCTAGTTATTGAAACATACATTATCAAAAACTTTGGCACGTCAACTTTTCAGTCATGAGGTGCCAAATTATCTGTATTAGAACTTAGTACACTATGAGAAATTCTTATCTATATATGAGTATCTTTAGGTAAAAGTATCAAAGATCACTTGTTTTGATAGTATCTTTGCTTTCAAAATCAGCCAGCATTTCTGTGATAAGTTGATCTTTTTGATGCCATATTTGCTCTACCCAATCAAACATCTGTGCTTTTATCGCTTCATCTGTTTCATAACCGCCGTTTTTAATCGCAGTGAACAGATCTTCAGGTATCTCAATATGTCGCACATCGACGCCTAAACGTTTGATATTACCTTTCCATAGATCGCTATAAGTGGGTACACCGTCAGGGTAGACAATCGTCATGTCTAAAATCCCATCGATCTCTTCCCCTAATGCACTCATAGCCAGTGATAACCCGCCAGCGCGTGGCTTAAGTAAATGCGTATAAGGGGATTCTTGTTTATCGTGTTTGCTAGCGGTAAAGCGAGTCCCTTCTAGATAGTTCAATAGCGTAAAAGGCTTGTCCTTGAGCAACGCACATGCTCGTTTCGCTTCTTCGATATCCTTACCCTTTAGAGCAGGGTTTTTAGCGATGGCTTCTTTAGAATGTCGACGCATCATAGGAAAGTCGAGAAAGTAGAAAGCCTGACCAATGACAGGGATGTATATGAGCTCAAACTTGGTAAAAAAGCGCGTTAATGGCAAACGTTTTTCGCTGATATATTGCACGATACTGGTATCAACCCATGACTGATGATTGCTAACCAATAGATACTTACCGTTGGTATGCACATCATCAGGTAAGTTAATGCGCCAGTCTTTGCGCGGTAATACGTTATCGATCAATGCATTGTTACTATTGATCCAATAGTTCGTCACATCGATAACGGCTTTGTCAGCGATGGCAGCACCGGTGATAGCCTTGGTAGCACCCATTACCCAGACAGGTAGCCCAGCTAACATACTATTAAAGGTAATCACACTGGTTGCTGTCGTCAGTGAGGCAGCTTTGCCCAATTTTGGAGCGCGTTCATGTAGTTTTTGAACGATTGATTTCAATCGCATATCGAATCCTTTTACTCATATCTATGATGAGATATTGATAATGTTGCTGCATGATTTTAGCAGAAATCAATCTCAGTGTACGAGTGTTAACAACAAATAATAAACAGCATTGATAAATCAGAACGTACGATCGTATCAAGATTTAGCCAAAAAGAAAGACAAATCAAACCATAAAAACAGTCTGTTTTATTTATAAAAACCAACCGATGAAAAAAGAAATATAGATTATTCAAAAGGGAAAATGTTGATGATGATATTTCGAGCTCAAATATAGCCCTTATATGCTGGCTAGTCTATGAGTTTCGTCTAGAACCTCTTTTTATAGATTGACCTTACTACTCAAACATTAGTACTGAGCAAATACTAATGAAGTTAAATATTTTGATAGCAATTAAGTTATCAATAAACAAATAAAGGGCGTATCAAGAATTATCTCGATACGCCCTCTATAATTTAACCCGTTAGATATTGATCAGCTAAATAATCGAGTGAATCAACACTCTATATTTACTATATCAATTAGCCGTGCATACCACGGATAGGGTAGTTGTTTTCTGGGTTTCTAACAAAAGCCAAACCGTTTGCCAAGGCTTCAAGATCTGGTCTAGAGAACGGTGCGTTCGAGATATCAACAATGTGTACTTTTCCTTCAGCATTGATAACGAACACAGCAGGCTCAGCGAAAGGATGATCGGTTTCTTTTTCTGAACGTGGGTCAGAGATATATAGACCTAGCGTATTCATCTGCTCGATAGTCAGACCATAAGCCATAGGGAAACTAACATCTATCTGATCTAGATGACCTTCTAACTGCTCTTTGCTGTCTGCAGATACTGCGATGATATCGACGCCGACGTCATAGAAAGATTGTTTTACTGTCTCTAAGGTATTTAAGTATTTTGTGCAAATTGGGCAATGCTTACCACGGTATACAACGACCAGTTTCCAATCATGACCGTTTTCAGGTTTGCCTAATGAAGTCATTTCACCGTTTAATACTTGTACTTCCATTTCAGGAAACGTAGTACCGGCTTGAATTTTTTGAGCATAATCTGTTGACATAGTTCTTATCCTTTTTAGTAGTGTCTTTATAGTTAGTTGGTATTTAACAACCTTACATTAGCAGTCTTAAGTGCAAAAGTATTGGATGTTTACAGTAGTTCCAAGTAGTAATAGGAAAAGTAAACATTACCTTTAAAATCGATTAATAAGACTACTTAAGTAAGCTAGTAAGTCATAGACAAAGCGTCTATTTTTTTGCTTCTTCGGTTGTCTGAGCATCCAGTTTATCTTGAGTTTTTAGCTCAAAGTCTGAGGCATCATGACGTTCGTGTAATTGCTCAGCAGGCTCACCCCAAGTGCGGTTTACCTTGCGACCACGTTGCACAGCAGGACGCTCTAAAATCTCAGTTGCCCAGCGACGAACATTTGGATAGGTCTCAACTTGTAAGAACTCTCCTGCATTGTATGCTTCGCCTAGTATTAGATTGCCATACCAAGGCCAAGTGGCGATATCTGCAATCGTATACTCATCGCCACCTAGATAGCGATTTTCTGCAAGCTCACGTTCTAGTACATCTAATTGACGTTTTACTTCCATCGTGAATCGATTAATAGGGTACTCAAACTTTTCTGGTGCATAAAAGTAAAAATGTCCAAAACCGCCACCCAAGTAAGGAGCAGAGCCTTGTAACCAGAAGAGCCAATTCATCACTTCAGTAC
Organism: Psychrobacter sp. 1Y6; assembly: GCF_052258385.2. Classification (NCBI taxonomy): domain Bacteria; kingdom Pseudomonadati; phylum Pseudomonadota; class Gammaproteobacteria; order Moraxellales; family Moraxellaceae; genus Psychrobacter; species Psychrobacter sp. 1Y6. Next base: position 1,310,657 of record NZ_JBQQEW020000001.1, read on the forward strand.
GTGCTGCTGCATCTTTAGGCAGTAGCTTTCCGAATTTTTCAGCAAGATAAAACAAAATAGCGCCACTCTCAAACACACGGCTACCAGTCTCGGTATCCAAAAGCACAGGAATTTTTGAGTTTGGATTTAGCTCAACGAAACCTGATGAGAACTGTCCGCCTTCACCAATTTGAATCAGGTGCGCGTCGTACTCAGCTTCTGTCACACCTAATGCCAATAATTCTTCGACCATAATGGTGACTTTTTGACCATTAGGGGTACCCATTGAGTAGATTTGCAACGGATGTTTGCCGCGAGGTAGTTCTGCTTCATGTGTTGGGCCAGCGATAGGGCGGTTGACGCTTGCCCACTTACCGCCGCTTTCTGCATCCCATGTCCAGACGCTAGGTGGCTCGTAATGATTAGTGTTTGACATAATGATGATACCTTTTTATATACTGTGCTCAGTAGGGTGTAATTGGTAAATCAGATCCAGTTTATTGTTTTTATTCTGGCATGTCTGCTAGTTGCTTTAAGATGTTTTTGTAGTTTTCTACACCTTGCGCGCCGCTCACCAGATGACGACCATTAAAGATAACCGATGGTACGCTTTGAACACCTTGCTGCTTTGAATGCTGTACGGCTTCACGTATCACATTGGCATAGCGTTGATCTGCGATAACGGCGAGTGCTTCATTACGATCTAGTCCAATATCTGCTGCGACATCTGCCAGTACGGTACTGTCAGCCACGTTTTTATTATCAACGAAATGCGCAACGAATAATGCTTGTTTTAGGTCGTGCATACGTCCTTGCTGATCAGCCCAATGCAGTAACTGATGCGCATTAAAGGTATTGTAGGTACGAAAATCATCGGTAAACTGAAAGTTAAATCCAGCTTCTGCACCTACTGTTGTCATTCTAGCTCGGTTCTCTTTAACGTCCTCAGCAGTCGTACCGTACTTCTCCATAATATGCTCACGATAGTTTCGTCCTTCGTGCGGCGTATTAGGATTTAATTCAAATGGGTGCCAGTGAATCTCGTGCGGCGTGTTGGTTTGTTTTAATGCCTCGGCCAATTGGCTATAACCGATAGCGCACCAAGGGCATACAACGTCTGACACGATGTCTATTTGTAAGGGTTTTTTTGCCTGTTCCATAGGATCTCTCATTAGCGATAAATTAAAATGAAAAACTGCTGCCCGAAGATGTTTCGAACAACAGTATGAAAACATCAAATGGACTGTGTCAGCGTTGGCTGAAAAATATATTAGTCAGCTTTGTGCCATTCAAATTTCTGAAATGGCTTGTCGACTGGTGTGTTAGCTAGGTGGTTCGTATAGTTGCTCATGACTTTTTGAGCAGCACCAAGAATAACTTCAAGAATTTGACGCTTAGTGTAGCCTGCATCTAAAAATGCTTGAACCGCGCTATCATCAACGTTACCACGATTACGGACTACAGATAGTGTGAAGGTACGCAATGCTTCCAATTTTTCAGTTGGTAGTGGCGTTTCATCACGTAATGCATCAGTGATAGCGTCATCTACTTTCATGCTCTTAGCAATACCAGTATGCGCAGGTACACAGTAATGGCAAGCATGCTCAACGTTGATAGTTTGCCATACCACAGTGGTTTCTTCATCATCAAAGCTGCTGTCTAAAAACAGTTGATGTAGCTGTTGGTAGCCTTCTAGCAAGCCAGGCGCTTCAGCCATCACGGCGTGTAGGTTAGGTACCATGCCAAATGCTTTGATAGAAGAATCAAGCAAGTCTTTGCTTTCTGCTGGGGCTGTGTCTTTATCGTGTAGAGTAAATTCGGTCATAACATAATTCCTAATAATAGGTTTGAGATTTAGTGTGTTTTAGAGTTTTCATGCTCGCTTCAAAGCAATCGCTGATTTACATTTAATTATTGGCTTGAGTAGTTACTCAAAATTAGCAACTTTGCTTAGTCAACGAGTCAATAGAGACTACTATAAATGATATTGAGCAATCGCTCAATAATTATTTGAGTAATCGTTCAAGTAAATTGTAATGGCTCAATTACATTCCTCTGCGTAATACATATTATTCTATTAATATCAGTACCTTAATAAGGTAACACTGTGTAAGTAATAAGAGAAAATAATGGTAAAAAAATGATTGTTAGCGTTAATAACGTTATTTTCTCTAGTGTTACGGACAAAGCTTATTGAAAGGATTGAATGAATCGAGATTAATGAACTTCAGTCATCTCATGTAGTACGAATGATTCAACCGCGCCTTCTGTTGCGGCAGAGAAGTCTTTTAGATGTTGGTTTTCCATATGTATTTGCCATAGCTCGCGCGTGGCCCAACTTTCATGAAACATAAAGTGAGTGGGTTTTTCATTATCTTGGAACAAATCATAACGAATACAGCCTTCTTCGCTGCGGGTAGCTGGTATGAGTTTTTCGAGTTCAGCCTTTACGAGAGCGATGCTATCGTCCTTTGCTGTGATGTGGGCGATGACGGTTAATGTAGTCATTTCTAATCCTTTGAATTGGTGAGATGGTTGGATGAGTTTTGAGGGTGACTGTTGGTAAAAGAGTCTATATACGAACAGAGTTATATCGATACTGTATTTATTATATCAATATATAACATTACTTGAACGACCGTTCATTTGTGGTTATAGTGTATATCAGACAATAAAAATGTGCTTCAAATTTCGACGTCTATTTTTGTTATCTCATTACAGCTTTTATAGCCATTAATATAGTCACTAGATTTGATGGTCATCAGACGACTGTCTTCATATAATAGGATAAAGTTATGCTTAAATTTTATTTTCATCAAACACCAAACCCAATGAAAGTAGCATTGTTTCTTGAAGAAACTGGGCTACCTTATGAACTTGTGGCAGTAGATACGCTAAAAGGTGAGCAGCATACACCTGAGTACCGTGCTATCAACCCAAATGGCAAAACGCCTGCGCTGGAAGATGATGGCAAACGCGTATTTGATTCTACAGCTATCTTGATGTATCTTTCTGAAAAAACAGGCAAGCTGGCAGGACAGCCAGAAGAACGTAGCGAGATGCTGTCATGGCTAATGTTTGTGGCATCTGGATTGGGCCCTTTTTCTGGTCAATCTGTTCACTTTAGACATAAAGCGCCAGAGAAAATCCCATATGCCATTAACCGCTATCTTCGTGAAGCTGAGCGTCATTATGAAGTGCTAGATACGCACTTAGAAGGCCGTGAATATATGGTTGGTGATAGCTACTCAATCGCTGATATTTCTACTTGGGGCTGGATTGATAAAGCGACAGTTGTACTAGGCGAAGGCGGCTTGGATAACTATCCGAATTTAAAGCGCTGGTTTGATAGCATTAATGCCCGTCCAGCGGTACAAAAAGCCCGTGACATTCCTAAAGGTATTGATTTCAAAACTGAGTTTGATGACGTTGCTGCACGCGCGCTTTATCCGCAAAACTTTGATAAAAATAGTTAATCGATAAAAATAGTTAATCGAAGCAAAGAGACTTAATAAGTCTTATAATATAAAAAGTGATTAAAACCAGTAACTAAGGTTGATTCTACAAACTTTGCCTTAAAATAGATTTTAAGGCAAAGATATTAAGGTGAAAATTATGAGTGCTCCGATAAAGTTCAATCGTGAGGATGTGATCGAAAAAGCAAAAAACCTCTATTGGGAGAAAGGCTATCACGCGACATCAATGCGCAATTTGCAAGATGTGGTGAATATGCACCCAGGTAGTATTTATGCAGCTTTTGGTAGTAAAGACAAACTGTTTACAGAGTCACTGAATCGCTATGCCGCAGATGGTGCCAAGAGATTGGCCGACTGTATTGAGCAAAAAGACACAGTGCTGGATGGCTTAAAACATTTTATCCATACAGTGATTGTCTGTAATAGTGCCACTGCGCCTAGTGGTATGTGCATGATCGTCAAGACAGTCGCTGAGCTTACTCAAAACGATAGTCCAGATCTACTCGCACATGCAACGAATATATTGGAAGGTATAGAGGCGTCGTTTGCCGTGCTCTTTGGACAAGCCATTGATAGCGGTGAGATTAGCGCAGAAAAAGACCCAGTTGAACTGGCGCGTTATTTCCAAATTCAAATTATAGGTCTCAGGACTTATGCGCAAGTCACTAACGACAATGATGCAGTAGAAAAATATATCGATGATATTTTTGAAAATATCGTATAGCAGGGTTGTATAAAAAGTAGATTTTTTATTGTCGATCAAGCTGTTGCTTTTTATAAGATGCTACTTGATAAAATACAATTTGATTAAATACCAATGATTTGGTTTTAACAGCTCGCGCACTTTATCATTGACCAATCATTATAGTATTACTAAAAACCCTGATTGCTAGTACATTAGCGATCAGGGTTTTTGTTATCTATTACTGTGCTTTTGGATTGTCATTGATGAACTTCAGTAGAAGCTCAGCCAATGTTTCGCCTTGGTCTTCTTGCAGGAAATGACCACCGTTAGTGATAGTCGTATGATTTTGGTCTTTGGTACCAGGAATCAGCTTTTGCATGATGCGATCGCCGCCACCAGTTACTGGGTCGGAATCACTAAACAATGTAATGAATGGCTTGGTCCATTTGCTTAGCACGACCCAAGCTGCTCGGTTGTTTTCTGAAGCAGGATCATCTGGTGTCGTGGGCACTAGGATAGGAAACTGTCTGGCGCCTTCTTTATAGGACTCATCAGGGAAGGGCGCATCATAAGCATCCAGTACGGCTTGAGATAATGTCGTTGTAGTACCGCTTTTAATGGTGCCTGCTACATTAAATTTCGGCGTCTCCTGAGAGAACTTCTGCCACTTGCGAAAGCCTTCGCCCGGATCATGATCCCCGGTCGGTAGCATTGTATTACCTGCTGCGACACGATCGAATTTATCAGGTTGCGCTGCTACTAAACGTAGGCCGATTAAGCCGCCCCAATCTTGACAAAACAGTGTGATATTTTTTAAATCTAATTGATCAAGTACCGATTGCATCCAATCGACATGGCGCTGATAAGTGTAGTCAGTACGCGATGCAGGTTTGTCTGAACGTCCAAACCCAGGAAGGTCTGGCGCGATAACGCGGTGTCCTGCTGCTGTTAGTATCGGAATGACTTTACGATACAGATAAGACCAAGAAGGCTCACCATGTAATAATAAGATAGGGTCGGCGTCGCTTGGACCTTCATCAAGGTAGTGTACGCGTAGCTCGCCACCTTCTGTATCATCGACCATCAAATAGTTCGGTTCAAAATCGTAATCTTGCAAGTTAGCAAAATACGAATCAGGCGTCCTAAGTTTTTTCATATATCATCCTTGGGTTAGAAAAATAACAGTGCATTCTGGCACTGGTGTTAGACAGTCTATTAAAAGTGAGTCTTTAAGTGCTACTCGACTATCACTGGTAATCCTAGTGATAAGGCTATCTAACTATAGTCTATATTGATTAAACGTTCAAAATGAAAACTATACCTTACAAACATTCGTTGCTGCAAACATTAATAGTGGATTCGCCAGTAGCATCCACTACATATAGGATAATTTTTGATAAGGATAGGTTTTGAGTTTCATTTTATAAAGCTAAACTAATCGTGACGCCAGTAGACCTTTACCACGACATCGGTACGACTTAGCTCAAGTCTGTCTTTCAGCAATGGGCGCAATGCTTTGGCAGTATTTGCTTCTAGCGCCCCCCAAACTTTATCAATCTGTAGAGGATTGTCAGTCAAATAGTCGCCTAACTTCCTATCAATTAGCGTGGCTAACTCTGCTCCTGAGTTTGGTTGATTGGTTACTATAGGCAGTACGGTAAAGTGGTTATCCTTGCGGCTTTCAGTATCGCAATCATTATTAGTGTCACTGTCAGTATTGCTGTTGTCATTACCAATGTTATCAATGCCACTGCGCATTTTTACCGTATCAAAATAGCTTTGATCGGCTGCATCTTGCGTCACACAAATGACCAATGGTGGCGTGGGGTTGTTCCATAGCTCCAGCAATCGTGCTGCCGTTGGCATCGAGGTCTCGTCGACAATCAGTACCGCTTGACCGTCTCGTAAGTGCTCTACCTTTTCTGGAAACTCTCGTTTTGTGACAACGGTCTCGCCTGCTTGTAGTGCTGCTGCCCAGTTGCCGCCCGGCGTATCCCCATGTAAAAAAACATCAACCCATGCTCGTATCTCATCATCAGCTTGCCATGCTTTTCTCAAAGTGTAATAGCAGTGAGGACGAGCAGGGCGTACGTTTTCCTTCTCGCTACCATTAGTTTTATAGTCACCAGCTTTATTGCCATCAGTACTGTCCGTCGTTGATGCATCGGTCATTGCATTGTGCTCTAAATCAAACAAGTAAGCGTAACCCGCTTCGTTGGTAGGCACTGACGTCGAGCTTGTTGCGCCTTTAACATCGCTTAATTGAGCGGCATTATTTAATGGTGTATCACTATTTAATGACGGCATGCTCAATTCAAGGCGCAGCATATTTTTGCTGACTCTATAACTACTTTGTACATCAAATACTTGCTTGGTCAGTTTGATTGTTTTTTTGCCTAGCTTTTTATCTGCTCTTTGTTTTAGCAAGATATATTGGGCTTGCAAATCATCAAGCTGGGAGATAGGGGCGGCAAAAGCGATAAAGAAAGTCTGGTCATAGAGCGAGCTATTGTGAGCGCCAACCAGTTGAGTCTCTGAGCCTTTTGGACGAGTTTGTATGGCAATGCCTTCAGCATAAATATCAGTTATTTGCGCATCGAACAGATCCAATTCGGCGGTAGATAATGAGGTAAATGCACTCAAAAATCCAAGCAGTTCGTCGAGGTGCTCTTCATTAATATGCGCGACCACACCTGCTATTTCAGGGTCGTTTAGGGGAGTGTATTGGCTGTTTTGGTTATCGGTGTTTTCTGTAGTAGCTAAAAGAAGATTAGTCATATAAATACTCGCAATCAACAGAGCGTTGAAATTAAAGTGAATGAGTTTATAGTTAATGATAATTGTTTTTGTTATCATTTACGAGTAAAATCAATTTTTATTGTGGTTTGATCGTCAAAAATTGGTCTACAACCGATGGCCGATGAACCATCATTTTTATGACATATTATCTTTATCAACAATGAGTGCTTATATGCTACGTGCAAACCAGCTGACTATCAGCCGTCAAGGAAATACTCTATTAGACAACGTGACTTGTGAGATTGATACCAATCAACTGGTGGCTTTGGTTGGGCATAATGGGTCTGGCAAGTCGACCTTGATCAAAGCGCTAGCGGGTGAGATGGCAAGTAGTAGCGGCAATGTCACATTAGATGAGCACAGTATCAATGACTACGGCAATAAAGAACTGGCGCGGCAAATGGCATATCTGCCACAGCAATTGCCAGAAGCCGCTGGATTCACGGTGCGTGAGTTGGTCATGCTAGGGCGCTATCCCCATCAAAAATGGCTGCAAAAGCCAACTCAAATAGATAAAGACAAAGTTGCGCAAGCATTAAAAGTAACTCAAACCGAAGCGTTTGCTGATCGAATTACTGCCACGCTATCTGGTGGTGAGCGCGCTCGTGCGTGGCTCGCGATGTGTCTGGCACAGGATACCCGTTACTTATTGCTCGATGAACCACTTGCTGCGCTTGATATGCATTATCAAATCGAGGTCATTCAGCTCATTCGTCGTTTGGTGGATGAGCAAGGATTAAGCGTGGTAATTATTATCCATGATATTAATCTGGCCGCGCAATATGCCGATCGAGTCATCGCGCTGAAAAATGGCCAAATATGTCACAACGGCGATATCGCCAGTACCATGCAACCTACCGTGCTACACGATATCTTTAATGTTGATATGCAGCTGCTCAGTCATCCTATTACTGGACAGCCTGTCGCAGTCGCTTAACGTCTGGTTTCTGCTCCTTCTTTTTAATTCGCCTACAAAGATACGCTTTTATGCCTCCCGTTTTTTATACAGATAAATTATCGAAACATCTACTAGTTACGTCAGTATCAGTAATGACAACATTGAAATGGTTCGCCCTCGCATTGTGCTTGGTATTGACCGCCTGTCATAGTCAGCCATCCACGCAAACAACGGCTACCTCAGAAGCAGAAAACAGTCACAGCGATAGAATGAATATCGTTTCTCCTGACTGGGGTAATGCAGCGACTTTGACAGCGATGGGGCATGCGCCAATTGCAACGGGTGATGTCAGGGTTTGGGACAGATGGGTGGGAAGCCCCAAACTACCAACGTCGATCACAGACTTAGGCATCCGCTATCAGCCCAACGCTGAGCTAATCGCTCAACTGCCTGTCGATATGATCATAGATAATTATTTTTATGAGCATGCACGCAATTTATACGGCGATGTCCCTGCGGAGTCTGTGATGTTTGCTGCCAAAGGAGAGACGGCAACGTGGGCTGACTATACGGAACCGACGCGGGAGCTTGGCGTACTGATCGATAACCCAAAGATGGCTGAGGACTATATTGTACAAAGTCAGAAAGACATACAGCTGGCCAGCCAGCAATTCAAGGAGCGTTATCCAAAAGCCAAGAAATTCGCAGTGGTACAGTTTGCGGATGCCAATAACATGCGTATGTATGTGGCGAACAGCCTATTTCAGCCTGCGCTAGAGCAGATGGATAGAGAGCTTGTGGTATTGGGCAAAGGCAATAATTGGGGATTTGTGCCGATACGGATGGGAGATTTGGCGCAATTAGATGATGAGACTTGTCTATTAATTATCGACCCGCTGAGCCCAATCACTAGAGCTGAAATTGATGACAGCTTAATTTGGCAGCGCCTGGGTTATGGTAATACCCGCTGTGTGGGCGAGCTACCACCAGTATGGATTTATGGTGGGATGTCATCATTGGTTAGCCTAGCAAATAACTTGTCAGACGTTTCATTAAAAGGCGGGGAAGTACTATGAGCGCCAATGTAGACACTCACAACAAAAACAATAATATCAATAACCACACCGACAGTTCTCATAACGACAGTGCTCATACGATGACATCAGCCTCTCAAGCAGCAATAGTTCCAAAACCCTCATCAACGTCATTGAAACAGTCATCACCACTGAATCAGCCACCGAATCAACCCAGTCCCCAAACTTCCTTGTTTGCCAATTTGTCTTGGCGACTATGGGCCATGCTAATCGGACTAGCGGCTTTGTCATTATGGAGTAGTTGGGCGCTGCTAGATCAACAGTGGACGCGCCCACTTCGTGATTTGTTGATACCAAGCTCGCAATTAGATATTGCCAGTATGGCGATACAGCTACATATAGTGGCAACCAGCGTAGTGGCGTTGTTGGCTGGCGGGCTATTAGGCGTGGTCAGTATTTTATTACAGCAATTGGTAAAAAACCCACTAGCATCAGATACGACGCTAGGTGTGGGCGTGGGTGCACAGTTGGCCATGCTCATCGTCACGTTATTTTTGCCAAGCTTAGCTATTTATGGCGGAATTTACGTGGCCTTTGTAGGGGCTATCATTAGTATGGGTCTGGTATTTACCTTATCAGCACCCAGTCGATTTAATCCATTGATTTTGATATTGGCCGGTTTGGTGGTCAATATTTTGCTGGCGGCCGTAGCCAATGTACTAGTGCTATTTTTTGCTGAGCGTAGTAATGGGATGCTGTCGTGGGCGGCTGGGTTTTTGGCACAAAACAGCTGGCATGCCAGTATATCGCTAGTCATCACTGCTATTTTGATAGCGGTCGTATGTCTGCCATTATTGAAACCATTAACGCTGATGAGTCTAGATGATACGCAGGCAAAACGTCTGGGTGTACCTATTAATGGGATTCGCGCACTTGTTGTATTGATGGTCGCCGTAGTGACTGCCTTAGTGATTAGTGAAGTTGGCTTGATTGGATTCATTGGTCTTGGTGCGGCAAGTTTGGTCAATGCACTGGGTATTTCTTCTATTGGTAAGCGTTTGGCCGCAGCCTTTGGGTTGGGAGCGCTGCTGTTATTGTTGACCAGTAATGTCGCATTATTGCTTGAGCCAATACTTGATATGCAAATTCCAGCTGGTGCCATGACAGGTATCTTGGGTGCACCGTTGATTATTTGGCTGATTTTGCGTCAGCGCCGCGCGCGGATAGAGACAGTGACGCCGATGCTTACAGGTAAGCATATATCCATTGCATTTTGGCGATGGGGCGCTGGTGTGCTCGCCCTTATCCTGCTGGCTTGTCTGTTTGTGCAAGATATCAATGGGTGGGGGCTCAGTACGGAGTGGGCGCTCACGCAGCAGTACCGTTTGCCTCGTAGTTTGAGCGCTGCTGCCACAGGCTTGATGCTGGCAGTCGCTGGTGTGCTATTACAAACTTTAACGCGTAACCCCATGGCCAGTCCTGAGGTGTTGGGGGTCAGTTCAGGCGCGGCACTTGGGGTTATTTTAGGGTTTTTATTATTACCAAGTTTAGGGCTATCTGCTGGAGCAGGGACGTTGCTGATTTCAGGACTCTCAGGTGCGATGGCTGTGCTGCTATTGATTATTTGGCTGGCACGCAGGGTCAGCTCAGGTTATTTATTATTAGTAGGTATTGGTATTGCCGCCATGATGGATGGGGTGATGCATATGGTCAAGCTCTCAGGAGACCCGCGTCTAGAAGCGATGCTCAGCTGGCTGTCAGGGACAACTTATAGCGCTCAGCCCAGTACAGTATGGTATCTCATTGGTATTGCCGCTATCTTATTTATACTCAGTCTATTGCTGATTAAGCCTTTACGTGTCCTTGGACTAGGTACAGGTGTGGCGCGTAATCTAGGTGTGGCAGTTACTCCAGTGACTTTGTCGTTATTGGCATTAGTAGCAGCGCTTAGTACGGCCAGTACGCTTGCCGTTGGTCCATTGAGCTTTATTGGTTTAATGGTGCCTCACTTAGCTACCTCACTGGGAGCTGTGAAGCTTGAACGGCAATTGCCACTAGCTGCACTCTTAGGGGCAGGGGTGATGGTGATAGCGGATTGGATTGGCCGTTATGTTATTTTCCCTTATGAACTGCCTGCCGGTACGATTGCTGCCATTATCGGTGGTGGATATTTCTTATGGCTCATTCGTAAGATGCCAGCCTCAGCAAATAGATAGCTCATGTCTGCAAGCATTGGATAGCCGACAATTTTGGCTTTATTCAGCAGAGGTCTATCGAACCTTATTTGATCAGTATTTTAATAAGAATAACGATACTAAGTTTCAGCTAGATTGGATGACGCGCTTGGCAGGCTAGCAAAATAATAACTAGGAGCAAGTCATGCCGACAATCACCCAATTTTATGGTGCCACTGCTTAATGAGCAATGCACCTATAAATAAAGCCTCTACAAATGAGTCGCCTATAAACGAAGCCTCTCAGAGTAGTAGTGATGGCTTGAGCAACAAACAAGTACAGCAGGTATTACTGACACTATTACTCGGCGGTACGGTTGTCAGCTTTAGTAATAGTGCGCTTAACCCAGCCATTCCTGTTTTTATGTCGGTGTTTGATGTCGACATTGTGATGGGCGGCTGGGTGTTAAATGCTTATGTCTTAGCCATGAGTGTGGGGCTGATGCTCAGCGGCTACCTAAACAAAAAATTTCCTTTTAAGCATGTTTATTTGGCGGCAATTCTTGGATTTATGTTGGGCTCAGTCATTGGCATGCTGGCCTATGGTATGAGCTTTGTCATCATTGCCAGAGCCATACAAGGACTGAGTGGCGGTCTGATCATTCCGCTATCTATTGGTATGCTGTATCAGATTTATCCGCAGCAGCAGCATGGCAGAGTAATGGCGCTATGGGGCATTGTTATTATGATGTCGTTGGCGTTTGGCCCTTTGGTCGGTGCTTACTTGGTTGAGCAGTTTGTGTGGTGGACACTGTTTGCCATTACGTTACCACTCAGTGCGGCGGTCATGGCGATGGTGTGGTGGTTAATACCTGACATACGCTCGCATGATAAAAAAAGCCCTTTCGATACCATCGGGTTTGTCAGTTTGCTTATTTGGCTGCTTGCGATGATGGTTTGGCTGAGCACGCTGAAGATAGACTTCACTGGTGGATTATTCAGCAGTGACAGCTTATTAAAGATAGCCACTTTAGGTTTATTGTCTGTCGGATTTTTACTGTCCGCGGTGGTTTGGTGGGCCTATGAGCGGCGGCAGAAACATCCATTATTGAACGTGCGCTTATTCCGTAATAAAACCTATTTGCACAGTAATATCATTAGCATTAGCCAAACAGTCGGTTTGATGCTGTGTCTCTTGCTATTACCCGTGTTGATACAAGACGTGATGGGCGAGAGTGCTTTATGGACAGGCATTGTCCTGATGGTCGCGACGCTCGTAGCCAGTGTCACTACCCATTACGCTGGCAAGATGGTAGATAAGCGAGGTGCCAGAGGTATTGGCATCGTAGGAATTGCGATTAGTGCGCTGTCTACTTTGATGCTGGCATGGTGCTTGTATCAGCCCACGCTTTGGCTATTAATGCTAATTATGAGTATGCGAGGCGTCGGAGTGGGTCTAGCATACCTACCAACCACGACCGTTGGGTTTAGCAGCTTACCCAAAGAAGCAGTCACTGAGGGAGCCGCCCTTAATAACATCAGTCGCCGAATTATCTCTACTATATTTATCACGCTGTCCACCCTTTATATAGACAGTCGAGGTGCGCAGTTATTAGCAGTAGGTAGTAGTGACAGCACGGCGAGCGCCATCCGAGAAATACTGGTGATCATCGCAGTGGTTTTACTATTCACGATTCCTTCAGCGTGCAAATTACCACGATCCCCATAAACAAATACCCCGTATCGAGGTTTACTTTAACTTATCAAGACGGAAATATCATTGATTTTTGGCAGCAGGCATTAATCGCCTTAGAGCAATGGGCATTATTAATTAATCGTCCTTTTCACCCACTGGCTATAAGTAAGTTGGGCTTTCCTATATTTATGCAGGGTATCAGCGCTGTGACTATGTTCAAGAGTAACCAAACACAAGGTAAGCTAGCGGCTAATATGGCCTGTCGCTTAGATGAGCAGATAGCGATTATTCGTTCAGGCGATATTGCCATTATCGATAGTGATGGTGTATTTATATTATCTGTTGATGTAGCATAGCAGCTATTATCAGGTCGTCAAAATAAACATAGAGAGGATGAGATGGCACTCTAACGTTTCTTTAAGGCATGTCATAACAATGAGCTAGATAAATTATTCAATGACTAATGAAACTACTAAAGGTTAAGTAGTCAATTATACCTGTGAGAACAACACAAATAAGCACCGCTAACAAGATATAGATATATATAGAAATAAAAACGATTATCATTTACAATGATATTCACAAAGTTAGTACACAAAGTATTATTAGCTAAATATTACTCATACCAATGTTTATTTATTCAACTAAGTGAAATAACCTAAGTGAAATAATTATGAAAAGCCATCATCAAGTTGCTCTATCTGTTCTTACCCTTTGTATTAGTCAGCAATTATATGCACAAAACAATATCAATGAAGCAGATGCCGTATTAAATGCGCAGACCTCAGCGGAACTGGCTTCAAGTACTGTGTCTGATGAGACGCCCAATGTGACTTTAGATACTATCAATGTCACGGCCAAAGCCAGAACGGGCACGGCGCTGGCACAGAAAATTAGTGAGATGCCAGCAGTCACCCAAGTAATTACTGAAAATGAGATTCAGATGCAGGCAACGGGTGACCGTACCACTGGTGATATCTTGGCACAGTTGATACCGAGTCTGGGTGCCAGTAGTGGCTCAACCAGTAACTATGGTACGACCATGCACGGTCGCCCTGTACAGTTCTTGTTGAATGGTGTGCCGTTGAGCAGCTCACGTAGCCTATCACGCGAGCTAAATAGTATCGATCCTGCGCAGCTTGAGCGGGTAGAAGTACTCTCAGGTGCTACCAGTATCTATGGTGCTGGTGCGGCAGGTGGCCTGATTAACCTTGTGACCAAATCTTTGGTAGGGTATGGCCCGATCAGACAGACCAGAGTCGGCATCAGTAGTAGCCGAGATTTTGACTCAGATTCATTGGGTTATCACGTTGGGCAAACTTTAGGGTATGGCGGCGAGCGAGTGTATGGTCGCTTAGATGTTGATTATGATAATAAAGGCGGCAAGTTTGATAGTCATGGCGATCGTATCAGCCCAGACGCCAACCAAACGGATCAACAAGATACCGAATCGCTAAGTGTAAATGGTAGCTTGGGTGTAGAGTTCACTGATAGCCAACGTCTTGATCTTGCAGTGACTTACTATAAGGATGAACAAGACACCGACTACGGTCCAGACTATGGCGATAACTTACAGGTCTTGCTAAAACCTAAGGACGCACCACCGTCTTTGAAAGCCATTAATGGTGCCAACGTAGAAAATGAGCCATATACCGAAAAAAGCTCAGTAAATTTAAGCTATAACGATGATGACTTTGTAGGCTCAGGTTCTAGCTTAAGCTTGACAAGCTATTATAGAGATGAGAAAGGCCGTTTTTATCCTTCTGGTAAAGATTTCCCTAAACAAGCGGGCAAAGTCTGGGTGGCTAATGGCCTTACCGATGAGAATACGCTAAAAAAATTACTAGGCGGTGCAGTCGTCGTCACTCAGTCAGAAGCTGATATCGAAGTAATGGGTTTGCGAGCAGCCATGCAAACCGAAACTGAAATCGCAGGTAAAAAGACGCTGTTTAGCTACGGCGCTGATGTCGAGCGCGAAAACAGTGAGCAAACTTACTATGGTCAAGACCTAAATACGTTTCTTGCTAGTAATGGCTTAAGCGCCCAAACCAATGGGCTCACTTATAACGGTGGACCAGATACCACCATTGATAAATGGGGTGCTTTTGTCAATGCAGACGTAGATATAACCGACAAGTGGCATACCAGTGCTGGCGTGCGTTACCAAAAGTTAAAGTCGGAGACTGATACCTTTACGCCCATCTATGAGCAGCTGCTTGAAGAGTATTTTAATAGCCCTGCTATCAGTGGAACAAGCGCAGCTTATGGCATTGACTATCAGGCAGGCGACGTAGAAAAAGGCAGCACAGACCACGACAAAACCTTGTTCAATCTCGGTACTAGCTATCAATTAACCCCAAATGATCAAATATTTGCTAATTTTTCACAAGGGTTCACCACAGCGGATATCCAGCGGGCGCTACGTGATGTACGTGCCGGTTTCGTGGTTAATTCAGACAACGTACAACCGATTACAACCAATAACTACGAGTTTGGCTGGCAAGGCAAACATGGCGGTACAGCAGCACGCTTGAGTGGTTTTTACAACGAATCAGACAAAGTCGTACGCTTTACTGACAGCTATACCGTAGAAGTTGTCGATACCGATGAGCGTGTCTATGGGGTAGAAGGGTCGCTTAGTCATGATATCAGTGACAAATGGCAAGTAGGCGGTAGTGTGGCCTATACCCGTGGTCAGTATGACAAAGATGGCGATTGGCTAGAGCTCGATGCAGTACGTCTAACACCGCTAAAAGGTACGGCATTTGCTCAGTATAACTTCGATGAGGGCAGCAATATTCGTCTACAAGCATTGGCAATCGGCGGTGATGACAAGGCTTTTAAAGACCAACAACAAGACCCTGACTCTAGTGCCTTACCTGTCACTGGTTATATGACCCTTGATGTATTGGGCCAAGTAAACATGCCAGTCGGCCGAGTAGACTATGGCGTTTATAACTTGCTTAATAAAGACTATCTAACGGTCTATCATCAAACCACATTTGGTGATTTAAACCGTTTACCCGCCTCAGGCACGACTTATGGCTTAAGCTATACCGTCGGTTACTAAAAAGCGCCACACATTAAAAAACCCTTCAGGCTATGAAAAGTTAGCGTGAAGGGTTTTTTTTATGTCTATATTTTAGATAATTTTACTTGGCTAAATACCAGCTTTTATTCGCTGCACTGTTCATAATATTTCTAAAATTGCATAAAAAAAGGCTTGCCGCATCGCTGCGAACAAGCCTGATTTAATATATGGTGGGCCCAGTAGGACTTGAACCTACGACCAAAGGATTATGAGTCCTCTGCTCTAACCAACTGAGCTATGGGCCCTAACGTTAGACGCACAATGATACCTGATTTTTTTAATTTTTCAAGTAAAAGATAGGCAGTAATTGAGATATTTTTTATTGAGCCATATTTTTGTATTACAGGTGACCACCAGCTATGGTTAGACTACGACCTCCATCCACGGTGATAATCTCTCCTGTGACATAATTTGCCTGCACAAGATACAGCACACTATGAGCAATCTCATCAGGTTGGCCTATGCGCCGCATAGGGATAGCATCGATGATACTTTTCTGCTGCTCATTATCAATAGCTTGGTCGCTAGTAGGGTCAGGTAAAATGTTGACTCCAGGAGCAACCCCGTTGACCCGTACTTCTGGCGCCATCTCTAACGCTAGCGACTGTACCATCATTCGATGCGCAGCCTTTGCCATGTTGTAGACAGTATAGTTGTTAAACGGTCTATCATGCGCGTGTATGTCCAACAAACTGATAATACAGCCTTGTTGTTGCTTTAGATAAGGTAATAGGGCTTGGCTTAGTAATAAAGGGGCCTTGGCATTGGTTAAAAGCAACTCATCCCACTGTGCATGATTGATACTACCGAGTGGGCTAGGATAAAACCGCGAAGCATTATGCACCAATACATCAAGCTGACCAAACGCCTCTACGATATTTTTAACAAAGCTGTCTAAAGCCGCCCCATCGTTGACTATCGTTAAATTAGCAACGATAACTTTTGCACTATTGGCACGGATATCGTTCAGATAGTCAGCTAAGTCATTAGCGTCTTGTTCACTACGGTGACAATGAATGATGACGCGATAACCCTGCCTATGAGCTTTTTTAACAATAGCAGCCCCAATGCGCCTAGCACTACCTGTGACAAGCATCACTGGCGCTTGGCTACTTATATTTTCTGCTTGGTAGGCATTAACTTCTTGATGCATAGCAATATTACTTTTTTCTATAAGGTGCTTGTCTATATCATTGTTGCGCTTGCAAGTGTTCAATCCTACTTTGGCGTAAGGCTGTACCAATAGCGGGGCCTTTAAGATCTGATGCAATGTTGGTCATACCGATGGCGTGAAAGCTATTTATTGCTAACATCATTTGGCGATGCTGTATTGCTAGCTGTAACACATGACTGCACACTAGCAGTTGAGAGAGCTTGTCAGGCTCCTTATGCGCACCGCAGGCTTGGATTAGATCGATTTTTTCAGCCGCATTTAGACTGTTTATTGTGCTTAGTTTTTCAGCTTGCTGAGCGAATAAAGTTGCGAACTGAGTATGTACTTTTGGGACTTTGGCTTTATTACCGATAGCGTTAATATTTTTTATAGCGGTTGATACGTTAGAGGTAGACTCAGAGTTTTCGCTATTAAATAATGATGAAGACAGGCTAGTCATTAGTAGCGCCCAACGCTGTGATAAATTTAAATGCATCTGTCCTGCAAAGTATAACGCTGTCTGCACTGTTTCTCTTATTTGGACATTGTCCCAAGCTTGATGCAAAGGCGCGAAATACTCTGTGAGTGCACCAATTTCAAACAGTTTTTGCCAGTAGACTTGCGGTGATAGTTGCATAGTCGCACGGCTCGACTCTTGCCAGATACGTTCGGCACTTAAATGAGCCAGCTCTCCTGTATCGACCAATTGACGCATCAGTGTTAAAGTGTCATCCGCGATGGTAAATCCCAAATCGTAGTAACGACTATAGAAGCGCACTGTTCGAAGTACACGTAATGGGTCTTCGCTAAAAGCACTAGACACATGACGTAATGTCTTGCTTTTTAAGTCTTGTAGGCCGCCATAGTAGTCGATGACTTGTCCATTAATCGGAGTATCATCGGTTAAGCTAGTAACTTCAATTGCCATCGCGTTGATGGTTAAATCACGACGGCGCAAATCATCCTCTAGACTAACATCAGGAGTGGCATGTACGCTAAAGCCTTGATAGCCTGAGCCTTGCTTCCGTTCCGTACGTGCCAGTGCGTACTCTTCATGACTGCTAGGATGCAAAAACACAGGGAAATCAGCGCCCACTTGTTGAAACCCTGCATCGATCATCTCTGCAACGGTTGCACCAACGACGACAAAGTCTTTGTCTTTGATAGGACGCTTTAGGAGTCGATCGCGAACCGCTCCGCCCACAAGGTATATTTGCATAGAAGCCTCTTGTTATTATCTAGCTTTATATTGCTAGCTAAATTTTTATAAATCAAAAAAACAGCCAATGCTCTATAAGTTGCATTGACTGGTTTTAGTATAGCAGAAGGGCTCTGTCAATGAATGACAGAGCCCTTTTTAATATAATCAATCCTCTATAAATTGGGTACGGCGTCAGCCTCGCTCAGTCTACTATTTGTAGTACTTTCACTCGGCTTCCTTGTATCCAAACTATATTGAACCGACTATAGTGCATTCATACTGGGTATGATACATGACTATTTTTCGTTTTCTAGGTCTTGCGCTTCAGTGACGGTCAATGCTGTCATGTTGACAATACCACGTGCTGTCGCTGACGGCGTCAAAATGTGTACCGGCTTGTTAGTACCTAATAGGATAGGGCCAATAGAAGCACTGCCAGTCGCTGTTTTAAGCAGGTTGAAAGCGATGTTTGAGGCATCAAGGGTTGGCAAGATAAGCAAGTTCGCTGCACCTTTCAACGGGCTTGATGGCATATCGTTTAGACGAATATTTTCATTAAGCGCGGCATCACCTTGCATTTCGCCTTCAAACTCAAAGTCGACGTTCATATTGGTTAGTAGCTCATGAACCTTACGCATTTTGACAGCGCTGGCACGATCTGAAGCACCAAAGTTAGAATGAGATACTAGCGCAACGCGTGGCGTGATACCAAAACGACGTAATTGATCCGTTGCCAAGACAGTCATTTCAGCCAATTGTTCAGCCGTTGGGTCTTCATGGACATAGGTATCAGCAATAAAGATATTACGATCTTGCATGAGTACTGCATTCATCGCATAGAAGTCGTTCATACCTTGTTTTTTGCCAATGACGCTTTCAACGTATTTCAGATGCAATTGGTAATGGCCAAAGGTACCACATACCATGCCATCTGCCGCACCGTTTTCGACTAGCAAAGAACCAATCAAAGTCGTCTTACGGCGAACATCACGACGCGCAAGCTCAATGCTTACACCGCGGCGTTTGTTCTTCTCGTAGTAACCCTGCCAGTAGTCTTTGTAGCGAGGATCGTCATCAACGTTGACGATGGTAATATTCTCACCAGCTTTTAGACGTAGGCCTAGCTTTTTGATATTGGCTTCGATAACTGACGGGCGACCAACCAAGATAGGTTGTGCTAGCTTCTCATCAACGACGACTTGCACAGCAAGCAAGATATTGTTGTCTTCACCTTCACAGTACACGATACGTTTTGGATCGGCTTTAGCACGAGCAAAGATTGGCTTCATCACAAACGCTGAATTATAAACAAACTCAGACAGACGCTGACGATAGGCTTGCATGTCATCGATCGGTAGCGTGGCAACGCCCGAATCCATCGCTGCTTTGGCCACAGCAGACGCGATCTCAATGATTAGATTTGGCTCTAGAGGGCCTGGGATTAAGTAATCACGGCCAAAACTCTGCATCTTTTCGATGTTTCTAGCGCTGGTAGTTGGAGTGGCTTCGACGTGTGCCATCGCAGCGATTGCTTTTACGCAAGCAACTTTCATCTCTTCGTTAACAGTGGTCGCACCAACATCCAATGCGCCGCGGAAGATATACGGGAAGCATAGCGCGTTGTTTACTTGGTTTGGATAGTCTGAACGACCAGTTGCCATGATGACGTCTGGACGTACCGCATGTGCCAATTCTGGCATGATTTCAGGTGTAGGATTGGCAAGTGCAAAGACGATAGGGTCTTTTGCCATACGGCGAACCATATCTTCTGATAGTGTACCTGGCATTGATAGGCCTAGGAACATATCGACATCGTCCATGACTTCTTCGATAGAAGTAGCCGTGATATCACGAGCATAACGCTGTTTGGTTTCATCAAGGTTTTCACGGCTAGTACTGATGATACCGCGTGAATCTGAAACAATAATGTTGTTCTTATTAACGCCAAGCGCGCAAATGATATCTAGGCAAGAAATGGCTGCTGCGCCTGCGCCTGAACAAACAATTTTAATCTCTTCGATTTTTTTGCCAGTAATCAACAAAGCATTTAGCATGGCTGCGGCAACGATGATTGACGTACCATGTTGGTCATCATGGAACACAGGAATGTTCATGCGCTCACGTAGTACGCGCTCAATTTTGAAACATTCTGGTGCTTTGATATCTTCTAGGTTGATACCACCAAAGGTAGGCTCAAGCGAGGCAACCGCTTCGATGAATTTATCTGGATCGTTTTGAGCAATTTCAATATCAAAAACGTCGATACCTGCGAACTTCTTAAATAGAACGCCTTTACCTTCCATGACTGGCTTCGATGCCAATGGACCGATATTACCCAGACCCAATACAGCAGTACCGTTAGTGATAACACCAACTAGGTTATTACGTGCCGTGTATTTAGACGCAAGTTTTGGATCTCTTTGGATCTCAAGACAAGGTACAGCAACACCTGGAGAGTAGGCGAGTGCTAAATCACGTTGGTTGGCTAGCTGCTTAGTAGGGGTTACCGAAATTTTACCTGGGCGTGGAAACTCATGGTAATGTAAGGCAGCTTGTTCAAACTGCTCTTTTTCTGTACTGAGGTTATCCGTATTCGAAGTGGTATCGTCATTCATAATAATTGCCATGGTTGGAATAAATTGGAATAAATTAAATGGTGATAAAAAACAACGTCTAACCTTCCAAAGATCATTGAATGATAATAATTGAAAGTGATAAAGACGTTAAACGACTCACGACCATCAGAATCATGGTCGACGATCAAAGATCAGGTCAAAAAAGCAAACTAGCTAAAATATTCATTCTAGCATTATTGCCAATTCACTGCCTAGTCAACAACGGTGAATTGTGCGAATAATATAATAAAATGATATTCGTTATTTATCTCGTTGATAATGCCAAAAAATGCAGTTAGATATCAACCTTAATTTTATAATGTTTCAAAATATTACAGAATTGAAAGGTGTTAAGACGGGCAACTACTAAGATGAGCAGCTACTAAGACGAGCAACTAATAGGCATCTGCGGTGTATCAGGCGCAGACGCACTAGTATCTAAATCACTAGCAATATCTTGCACGCTATAAGGGTTGGCTAATAAACGAAACACTCGATCAACTTCTTCAAACTGGCCTTGCTCTGCGGCAGTAATCGCACGCTGCGCCATGCTATTACGAAGGACGTAGACAGGATTGTTGGTTGTCATGTCATTAATTGCCTGCTCAAGTGGCAGCTGCTCAATCTGTGCTAGATAACGTGTTGACCAGTCTTGCCATACTTGCTGCGCATCAGCACTTAATTCAGTGGTCATGGTAGCCAGTAGCTTTTGCTCATAAAGATGATCTGCTGGTGTGACCAAACCGAGTAGGGCGCGGAAGCTATTGGTGTAGTCAAGCAAGTTGTCTTCTAATAGTGTCAACCATTCAAAGGCCAAGCTGAGGCTTTCTCTTTGATGCGGTAGGCCAAGCTTGCGGCACAGACCTTGCTGATAATGCTGCATGAAGGTTGCTTCGTAAGGCGCTAAGCAATCAGAAAGCGTCTCACGGGTGACGCCTTCTAGGCGCATAAAGTGTGGCAGCCAAACGTTTAGGTTCCAATGCCCGATAGCAGGCTGATTCTGATAAGCGTAGCGACCCGTATGGTCTGAGTGATTATTAATCCATGCAGGATTGAAGCGCTCCATAAAGCCAAACGGCCCGAAGTCCAAAGTACTGCCTGTGATAGATAAGTTATCTGTGTTCATCACACCGTGAGCAAAGCCAATCAATTGCCAATCAGCAATCATACGAGCCGTACGCTCAACCACTGCGGTCAAGAAAGCTAAGACAGGCGTTTCGCTATCGCGGCACTCTGGATAATAAGTGTCAATCATATAGTCAGTGAACTCACCCAGTACGTCAGGGGCGAAGCTGGCAATCCATTCGACATGACCGAAACGAATATGACTGTCTGCCACACGCATCAATGCTGCACCTGCTTCGATACGCTCACGGCGCACTCTCGTATCAGATACCACAAACCCCAAAGCGTTAGACGAAGGGATGCCAAGCTGGGTCAATGCATGACCGCATAGGTACTCGCGAATAGTACTACGTAAGACTGCGCGTCCATCACCCATGCGTGAATAGGGTGTCAAGCCAGCACCTTTAAGATGCAAGTCTTGTGGCTGTCCATCATTATCGAGTACCTGCGCCATGAGTAAACCGCGTCCGTCGCCCAATTGCCCAGCCCATTGTCCAAACTGGTGACCAGCATAGGCCATCGATAGTGGTTTAAAATCAGCTGGCACGTATTGACCGCCCAATATCTCAACCCAATTGGTAATCAGGTCCTCGTCGTCGGCCCAGCCTAACTGCTGTGCAACTTGAGTGTTAAAGTGACCGGCACGAGGATTGTCTAGTGGCGTCGGTGGCTGCTCATGATAAAGGCGCGTGTCTAGGTTGACGTAAGTGTTTTGATAACGCATACAGGCCGTTTCCATTAAAATATAAAAGTGAGAATGTCACTATAGCATAGCTCTCATATGGCATCGTTGTACTCTGTCCGTCTCTTGTAATATATGGCTAAAAAATAAATTTTTCGGTCTTTAATCAACTGATTTTAGTGGACGAGATTGTTATTGTTTTTAGATTAGAGGTCGTCACAGTTTAGCCGATGTATTTGATTATTTATTATGATAATAAAATCATTAGAAGTAGCTGTAGTGACATAAGCGATAAATTATAAGCAAAAAAATCCCCCTATCTAGGACGGATAGGGGGATGGAGAAGCTTCAAAATTATAAAACAAATCAGAGATTAATTAAGCAGCTTTTTCGTTCGCGCCAATAGAGCGGAAAGCGGTTTTTAGATTGCTATTATGCTCAAGGATTTTCTGTTCAATTTTGGCATAATCATGTTTTAACTTATCATCAACTTCATGCAAACGATCAGCAAACTCTGTCTTCTTAAGCTCGATAGTTTTTGCTTTTAGCGCTTGCCATTCTTCAACAGTCTGCGTAAAGGCATCATATTCAAACTTAATACGGTCTTGGAAGCTCTTCATCGCATGAGGAAGATCAATGCCGCTTACTGCTGCTGTATCGATTTGCTGCTGAGCTTTCTTAAACTGCATTTGGACTTCTGCATGTTTGATAGTCGTATCATCAACAGTACGTAGCTCAGAGGTTAAACCAAGTTTTGATAAACTAGCAATTAACCATTTGGTTGGGTCATATTGCCACCATTTCACGCCATTACGATAGTCGTATTGGAAGAAGTGATGGTAGTTATGATAACCCTCACCCCACGTAAAGATAGCCAAGAAGAAGTTATCACGAGCACTGTTGGTATCCGTATAAGGACGTGTACCAAACATGTGGCAGAACGAGTTGATAAAGAACGTAAAGTGATGCGTCAATACCAAACGTAGTAGGCCTGCGATAACCAACGTACCCCAAACATCACCAAGCAACCAACCGATAGCGGCAACCATACCAACGTTCATGGCAACTACCCATAGACCGTAGTATTTATGCTGAATCTGTAAGACTCTATCTTTAGTCAAATCAGGAATGTTTTTGTAGTCGAACTTGCCGCTAGGGTAGTTACGTAGCATCCAGCCAATATGACTGAACCAGAATCCACGCTGTGCTGAATACGGATCATCCAAACGATCATCTACATGACGATGATGAGTACGGTGACCAGAAACCCAATCAAACGCAGAACCCTGTACCGCTAGGGTAGAACCAAGCAATAAAAAGTTTCTGACAATTGGATGCGCTTTGTAAGCACGATGCGCCATTAGACGATGGTAACCTGCCGTAATACTGATACCAGTCCATACCATAAAGGCACCAAATACACCCCAAACAGGTGCGCTCACTTCATGAGTGAACAAGTACCATGGCGTAATGATAGCAGCAGCAATCGGCGTCGCCACCAAAATAGTTGCCGGAATCCAGTTGATCGGTGCTTTGGTAAATTCAAACTCGCGCATATCAATGCTTTGCTCTTGCGCAGAAAGATCCGCTTGCTCAGAAGCTTTAGCATAATTGCGTTTGGCAACAGGCTGCTCATCAAGAGCCATTTGCGCTTTTTTCTCATCAAAACGAGTCTTAAAACGCGTTACTTGAGTGCTGGCGGTCTTTACAAGCGTGTCACCAGATTTGATAGCGAAACGTAAGCCTTTAAGCGGTAAGCCAAGTGCTTTTTTTGCAATCATATAATATCCCTAACGGTATTAATTTAAGCCACCATAGTACCTTAAAAAGCGTGTAAAGTGAACACTTATACACTATAAAAATATTGCTAAATAACAATAACTTGTATGGATTATAGAATGTATTGGTCAAAAATACGAGTGACTTATCAGACATGAAGGAGAAGTGTAACAAGGAGGGTAGATATGTAGAAAAGAATGCGTTTATCGAAAAAATGATTAAATATCAAAAAAGTACGGATAACTCGGTTAAGGCAACAGCAAATGACTTGGAAAATCCGTAATGATAACATCGGTCTGCCATTTTATGAGCTGCTCAATGGTGGGAATATCATTAACCGTCCAAGCACTTACGGGTAATCCATAACGGTGGCTATGCTTGATGATAGCTTGGGTCAAAAGCGGATAATGAATGCCCAGTTGAATACAGCCGAGTTGCAATGCGGTATTGGTCGCGCTTGCCAACGCTTCTGGCGTACGAATAAGCAAGCCGCGAGGCATATGAGATAATAGTTTGTGACGTTGCAAACGGTTATGTAACTCGACATCGAAGCTCGTCAATACAACTGGTAAGCTGGCAAGAGGTGTATCAATAAATGCCTGCCGAAGCGCTGCAATCAACACCGCATAATTGGTACGGCTATGCGTCTTAATTTCCAGCTCAATGACGTTAAATCCACTAAGCGCAGGTGCTATGCTCGCCAATGTCATAATAGGTTGGCCAAACTGCAGTTGGCATTGAATCTCAGTCAGTTTTAACTGGTCAATACGTGATTGCCGACCGCACATACGCTCTAGATCGTCATCGTGGAATACGATTAAGTGACCGTCAGCGTTTAGTTGTATATCAAATTCTACGCCTGCTAAGCCTCTTGACTTAAGATTTTGAGAGTATTGAAAGCCTGAAAAGGTATTTTCTAACGCCTCACCACGTGCGCCTCGATGACCTAGTAATAACGTATCTCTAAAATTTATCATATGCACCAATTATCGATGGTTTTTATGCCCAATCATATAGCGTCATATCAATGACGTCTAACAAAAACTGTGATGCAATTCGTACTTTTTTAAATATGACTTTTTAGAGTCCAAATCTGCGAATGTTTGTTATGTTTTTGCAACCAAACGCAGGTTTTTTCCACAATGAGGGGCACTATTTGTATATCCATGGGCTACACTAATGACCATTTGATTTAAACACCGTATAATGATGTGGTTTTCATATCTGTAGCAGCTAGCGTTGCGATTTGAATGTTGAACACTGTCAGTCAGTGGCGGTACGAACCTGTAAATTGGGAGTAGAGTTAGTATGAGCGTAGCAAATATAAGTTTGAGCAAGTGGCATAAAGTTGCTGGGATTGGATTGGTATGTGGTTTGGCGCTTGCAGGCTGTGATCGCTCAGATAAAGAAGACACTCCTGAGCAGGCAGAGCTAACGGAACAAGAGACGGTCGATGCTGAAAATAGCGTTGCGCCTGCGATCAGCTGTGATGATCCTATGGTGCAAGATCGCCTTAAGTCAGCTCTAAAGAATACGCTCAATCAACAAGCACAGTCATTGGCTGCCAATTATGCAAATGATGCTGAAATCAGTTTAGCAAACGGTGTGGTTAGTGAAAAAACCAATGGCGTTGTCATTGATGTCCAAAACGCTGCCATCTTGCAACAAGCCAATGAGAACGGCATGACCACTTGTCAAGCAAGTGTCAGCATGACGCTACCAAGTGAAGACTTGTATCAAGCCAGTCAGGTACAAGCGGCCAATAATCAGCCAAGTCTACAATCGCGTTTAGCGCAAGACAATATCCGTATCAATAACAATATGCTCGTTGACGACGCGTTCACTTACATCGTCGGTACTCAAGGCGGTCAAGTGCGTACGCGTATTGCAGGTCAGCCTGCTTTGATTACTGTTGTTGCGGATGTGATGGCAGGTTCTGTGTTTAAAACTGCAATGGATGAGCAACGCGCCCAACGTGCTGCTGAGCGCCGTGCAACACAGAACAACGATACGACTCAAACAGCACCCATCCGTCAGCCAAGAACCGTAACGCCAGTTGAGCCAATTCGCCCAACTGAACCTACGCCGCCGCCAACCATCAATAAGCCTGCTGAAAATCAGAGCAGTTCGACTGCAAACACCCAAGCAGCAGCTGCCGAGCCTAGTAAGCCCGCTACACCAAAAGCCGTACCTAAAGATGAAACCATCGATATGGTCATCATTGAAGACAACAGCGCGACTTATTAATTTATCATTATAATAAGAGGTAGCGATTTCTAGTAAGCCGAATTGCTATCGCTCAATAATAAAACCCCCGCAACAATCATGTCGCGGGGGTTTTGCGTTTAAGCTCTTTATTGCTAAATACTTAGTTTGTATTATTGACTGTCAGTGAACGTTTTCAAGGCTTGACTGTCCCACAACACCTCAGAGACTTTTTCTGGGTCTGTACAAAAGCGTGCAGCAACAAACAACCAATCAGATAAGCGATTGATAAAGCTGACAGCAGTACGACGAATCGCTTGTGGACGCTGCTGTTGCAATATCACAGCTTGACGTTCAGCGCGGCGGCACACACTACGCGCCACGTGTAACTGACTGACCAATATAGAACCTGTGGGCAGAATAAAGTCTTTTAGAGGTGGCAATGTGGCATTCATCATATCTATTTGCTGCTCTAACCATTCAATATGAGTGGCATTAACCCCTTCATATTCTGGCATGGCAAGCTCGCCGCCTATATTGAATAACAAGTGCTGAATGATGACCAAGGCTTCAGAGAACTCTTTCTCTATAGATTGCCCTTTATTGTGCTTTAGTTGCGCACGTACCAAGCCGATATGTGAGTTGAGCTCGTCGATGTCACCCATGACGCTAAATAGATCGTCCGCTTTACTAAGGCGGCTGCCATCAGCCATACCAGTGCTGCCGTCATCTCCAGTACGTGTGTATATTTTGCTTAAGCGATTGCCCATCTTTACATCCTTAACGGTTTTTATGATTGAATAGCGTTAGTTGCACGCTCATTGTAGTATTTTACGCCTGTTTTCGCTAAGATAATGGGTTACGTTTTATATCACGACGTTTTTTGGTCTGAATTTTTTATTTTCCTGATTTATAGTCACAGTCGTTAGTATGGCTTATTCATACATGGCGACTGAGATTTCCCATTTCTTTATTTTATTTACGTTACAAGGCTTTTTTACTATGACCACACCACTTGCAGATGCGATGTCCCAACTTGCTATTTACGATTCATTGACTGGTAGCAAGCGTCAGTTTGTACCACTCAAAGCAGGGCAGGTTGGTATGTATGTGTGCGGCATGACCGTTTATGACTATTGTCATATTGGTCATGCACGAGTGATGGTCGGTTTTGATATGGCTGTTCGTTGGTTGGCACGTTTGGGTTATGACGTGAACTACGTACGTAATATCACTGATATCGATGATAAAATCATTGCTCGCGCTGCTGAAAATGGTGAAGAGATTGGTACATTGACGCAGCGTTTTATTGAAGCGATGCATGAAGATGCGACTGCCCTTGGTTGTGAGATGCCAAATGCTGAGCCACGTGCGACTGATCATATCGATGATATGCAGGATATGATTGAGACATTAGTCACTGGCAACTATGCGTATGCAGGCGACAACGGTGATGTCTATTATGCTGTTGATAGCTTTGACGATTATGGTAAATTATCTAAGCGCAATCTAGACGATATGCAGGCAGGTTCGCGAGTCGAAGTTGAAAATGATAAACGCAACCCATTTGACTTTGTACTATGGAAAGCGGCAAAACCTGACGAGCCGCAGTGGGCATCACCATGGGGTCAAGGGCGTCCAGGCTGGCATATTGAATGTTCAGCGATGTCGACTAAGTGCTTAGGTAGTACCTTTGATATTCATGGTGGTGGTCATGACTTACAGTTCCCGCATCATGAAAACGAAATCGCCCAATCTGAGGCAGCGACTGGTTGTGAGTATGCACGCAACTGGATGCATGTTGGTTTTATCAATGTCGATGGCGAAAAAATGTCTAAATCATTGGGCAACTTTTTTACTATTCGTGATGTGATGGCAAAGTACTTGCCTGAAACGGTGCGTTTTTTCTTATTATCGAGCCATTATCGCAGCCAAGTTAACTTCTCTGACAGCGCCTTAGATGAAGCACATAATAGCCTAAGCAGACTATATAATGCACTAAAGTTGGCTGAGCAGCAAAAAGGACAGTCAATCGTAATCAACGAAGACTTAGTAGCTGAGGCTTACAATAGCGCGGTTGGAAAAGACTTCATCAAGGCGATGAATGACGACTTCAATAGCTCGACGGCTATCAGCGTCTTATTCGGATTGGCTCGTGATATCAATAAAGCTATCAAAGCGGAAGACGTCGATACCGCATGGCAATTAGCCCAGCAACTAAAAGCATTGGCTCAGGTATTAAATATTTTACAGCAGCCAGTGCAGCAGTTTTTGCAAGCAGTGGTCGGTGATCAAGCAGAAGATGGTCTAACGGATGCGGTTATTGATAATTTGATTATCGAACGTGCAGAGTCTAAAGCCAACAAAAACTTTGCCCGTGCCGATGAGATACGTGAGCAACTAAAAGAGGCGGGTATTGAGCTCGAAGATAGCCGTGCTGGCACGACATGGCGCCGCGCTTAAAACAACTCTTGCCGCTTATAAGGTAAATAGCTACAAATCTCGTAATAAATTAAGTCAGCTTTAGGCTGGCTTTTTTTTGCTTACTGAATTAGGTTAAAGCAACACCGATATATTTTTTTATACTTTCCTTTTGTAGACTGATGGCTTTGAAAACATGAATACTCTTAAAGACAATCCTATGAACAATCATTGTGCTGTTTTTCGCTCAGATGATAATTATCAATCAGATGTAGAGAAAAGTCGTTTTCAAAGTCATGTGCTGCAAGTATTGTTGGGCTTTTTGATTGTCGCTATAAGTGTCATCTATGTGCCTGTATATGCAGCAAATAGTGAAAATGGACAGAGTACGAGCGAGCCGGAAAAACAAACGCCTAGTAAGCCTGATAGTTTTACTGAATATGCAGCCCAGCAAGTCAATGCGCTCAAAGATGAAAGTGTCAGTATTTCTGGTATTACTGAAGAGATCTTTGATCCTACTGAGCGTAATGCAGTAGAGCAGGCAGGCAGACTGCAAGGTGATACGGCACTGACCGGAGAATATAGTGAGAGCTATTATATACTCGATAAACTAAATGCTGGGTTGCCGCCGTTATCTGAGCCACCTAACTTAGAAACGCCGCTTGCAGCCTTAGAGTTTTTTCAATCAGCATTAATGAAGCAGCAGTATGATTTGGCCGCTTACGCACTAAACATGAATTTAATTGATGAGAAAAGTCAACGTAGCCGTGCGCTTGATCTCACAAAGCGACTGGATTTCTTATTGTCCGAAAAAGAGCTCTATGTATTCGACGATATGCCGGATCGTCCCGATGGCTTAATTGAACCACCGCTTGGTAATAATAGCAGTGTCATGGGTATTGCCAGACGTTCTATTCAGCTTGGCTATGTCGATTATCGCGAGCGCCGTGTTCCTATTTATTTGCAGCGAGTGCGAGTAGGGGATGAAGCCCCTGTTTGGGTGTTTTCGGCGCAGACAGTAGGCAATATTGATAATCTCTATGAGCAGTATCACCCAGCTGAGTTCGAACGTTATTTGCCTACTTGGTTAAAGCTAAAGTTTTTTGGAATTGCGTTATGGGAGTTTTCAGCGCTGATATTGTTCTTTTTATTAACCATGGGGATGGGTTGGCTACTGAGTAAAGGTACTGCAAAGATCATCAATCATTATATCGATGAAGAAAAATACAGCATGTATGTTGGCAGTACCAACGGCGTGGCAGATTTGGTTAGCAAGCTGACAGTACCATTAACCTTTGCCATCAGTTTTTCATTGGTTTTTACCTTGGTTTCGGGTGGTTTTCCTTATTTAGATGCAGTCGCCTCATCTACTCGTCCATTGATTTGGGTTGGGCTGGTATTTAGTACCATGTGGTTGGGTATTCGTATCATTAACTTTTTTGCCAATCGCTATCAAGATATGCAGATTGAAAATTTGGCTGCAGAGCATTTTGATAAAGAACGTCGCCGCCGTACTTATGTATCGATATTTCGCCGTGTGTTTATTTTCGCGATGATTTTGGGAAGTTTCTGGATAGGTCTTAGTGAATTTGCCAATATGGAAGGCCTTGGTAAGACTTTATTAACCTCAGCGGGTATTGCAGGTGTGGTTATCGGTATTGCGGCACAGCCAATATTAGGAAATATCATCGCTGGTGTACAGGTGGCAGTGACGCAGCCGGTGCGGATTGGTGATAGTGTGATAATGGATGGTAATTTTAGTACGGTCGAAGACCTGCGTTACACGTATGCCGTGCTAAAAACATGGGATGAGCGTCGCTTGATCGTGCCAATGCGTGAGCTAATCACTGAACGAGTGGAAAATTGGTCGCATACGGAAGTACATCAGACCTGTCCTGTGTTTTTGTATATCGATTATGGCGCAGATATCGACGCTATTCGAGAGGCATTTATATCGATGGTCAAGGACAATAAGCTTTGGGATAATAAAACAGAACCCGAAATGTATGTGGTTGATGTAACCGAAAACACTATTCAATTGCGCGGCGCTGTTTCATCGGTAGGGCCTATAGAGGCATGGACGCTAGCCTGTGAGATACGGGAGCAAATGCTTGGTTACCTGCATGCACAGCAAAACAAGTATCTACCCACAGAGCGCTTTACGTTAACAAAAGGCGAATAGAAGTCAGAAGTAGCTATAAGTCTTGCGAGCCTGATTAGCTTCAAAAGCGAGTTATTAATGGTTTCAGACATGACTGCCATCAATAAAGACGCACTTGTGTAAAATAATCTGACAAATATAGTGTGTCAGCGAGGCGCTTATTTGTTATAATGTGGCGTTATTTTTATAGGATAACTGAGTGGTTAGCCATGAGTCAGCACTGTATATGCAGCTGCAATGATTGATACGCTTAACCCTGAGCTCCTACCCATCAAAATAACCACCACTAGGGGTCTGTATGTTGCGAATTGTCGATGAAGCCTTAACCTTTGATGACGTTTTATTATTACCAGCCTATTCTGAAGTTCTGCCAAAAACTGCTGATCTGTCTACTCGTTTGACCAAAAACATCACACTTAATCTTCCGCTAATCTCTGCGGCAATGGATACTGTGACTGAGTCTGAAATGGCTATCACTATGGCACAGCTTGGTGGCATGGGTATTTTGCATAAGAGCATGGACATCGAAAAGCAGGCCACCCAAGTACGCCGTGTCAAAAAATTTGAAGCGGGTACCGTGGTTGATCCTATCACCGTACATCCAGAAATGACGATCGGTGAATTGCTGCGTTTGACCCAAGATAACAATATCTCAGGTGTGCCAGTAGTCGAAAAAGGCACAGATAACGTTGTGGGTATTGTTACCCATAGAGATTGGCGTTTTGAGACCAATTTGTCATTGCCAGTTAGCCAGATCATGACGCCTAAAGAGCAGCTAGTAACTGTGCATGAAGGTGAAAGCAACGAGAATATCAAAAGATTGTTGCATGAGCACCGCATCGAAAAAGTCATCGTTATTGACGATAACTTCCGTCTGCGTGGTTTGATTACTGTTAATGACTTTGCCAAAGCTGAAAACAATCCAAATGCGTGTAAAGACGAGCAAGGTCGCCTACGTGTTGGCGCAGCTGTGGGCACTGGTGCAGACACGCAAGCACGCGTTGAAGCATTAATCGCCGCTGACGTTGACGTTATCGTCGTTGATACTGCACACGGTCACTCAAAAGGCGTGATCGATAAAGTATCTTGGATCAAGAAAAACTACCCGCATGTACAAGTAATCGGTGGCAACATCGCAACAGGTGAAGCTGCAATCGCTTTACGTGACGCAGGTGCTGATGCAGTAAAAGTAGGTATCGGCCCTGGTTCTATCTGTACCACGCGTATTATCGCAGGTATCGGTGTACCACAAATCTCAGCGATTGATAACGTTGCTAGTGCTTTAAAAGACAGCATTCCATTGATTGCTGACGGTGGTATCCGCTACTCAGGTGATATGGCAAAAGCAATCGCTGCTGGTGCATCATGCATCATGGTTGGTTCACTCATGGCTGGTACCGAAGAAGCACCAGGTGAAGTTGAGCTGTTCCAAGGTCGCTACTATAAAGCTTATCGCGGTATGGGTAGTTTGGGTGCGATGTCAGGATCAAACGGTTCTTCAGACCGCTACTTCCAAGATGCAAAAGATGGCGTAGAGAAGTTAGTGCCAGAAGGTATCGAAGGCCGTGTTCCTTATAAAGGACCAGTTGCGGGTATCGTTAATCAGTTGGTTGGTGGCTTACGTTCATCAATGGGTTATACTGGTTCTGCCACGATTGAAGATATGCGTACCAATCCGCAGTTTATCAAAGTAACCTCAGCGGGTATGAAAGAGTCGCATGTGCATGATGTGCAAATCACTAAAGAAGCACCAAACTATCGAGTAAACTAAATCGTTCCGTGAAATACTTCTCTTTTATAGATTTAAATCGTATTAATGTTAGCTGAGACGTAAGGCTGCAGCGAGCTTAAGATACAAACAGCCAACAATGCTCTGTTATTGTTGGCTGTTTTTTTTGTAAAATACAGAAACAGATTATTACAACAATAGTATTGCCTGCGTATACGTTTGGCCTTTTATTTTTTTGACTTGAGGGACACATAATGAGCTATTTTGGCACTGATGGAATTCGCGGAAAATTTGGTGAATTACCAATTACACCGGATTTTATTTTAAAACTAGGCTACGTCACTGGGCTTGTTCTTATAGAAAAAAATGAAAATCCTATGCGTAAGCCAAGTGTGGTGATTGGTAAAGATACACGTCTGTCAGGCTATGTGATAGAGGGAGCATTACAAGCAGGTTTTAATGCGGCTGGTGTTGATGTTTATATGCTTGGACCACTGCCAACTCCAGCGATTGCGCATCTGACCCGTAGCTTTAATGCAGATGCTGGCGTGGTTATCTCAGCCTCGCACAATCCTTATTATGATAATGGCATCAAGTTTTTCTCAGGTGACGGCAAAAAACTTACTGATGAGATGCAAACTGCAATCAATGATAAATTGACGGCAATTATGAACGACGTTAGTAGTGACGTTGCTATGATGCCTATTCTTGATCCTGCAAATTTAGGTAAGAACAATCGTATTAACGATGCAAAAGGTCGCTATATTGAGTTTTGCAAAGGTAGCTTCCCTTATCAATATGACCTCAGTCATCTGACGGTAGTAGTGGATTGTGCCAATGGCGCAGGCTATAGCGTAGCACCTAGAGTAATGCGCGAGTTGGGGGCAAACGTGATTGCCATCAATAATACGCCAGATGGCATCAATATCAATGCTGAATGTGGCTCTACTCATCCTGAAAGCTTACAAAAGGCTGTGCTTGAGCATGATGCAGATGTCGGTATTGCACTAGATGGTGATGGCGATCGTATCGTAATGGTTGATGAGACGGGTAAGCTGATCGATGGCGATGGTATCTTATACGTACTTGCTACCCAAGGTAAAACCAAAGCTGAAGGCGTAGTGGGCACGCTCATGAGCAATATGGGATTAGAGCTGGCGCTAAAAGATGCAAATATTCAGTTTACCCGTGCAAAAGTGGGTGATCGCTATGTGATGCAGGATTTAGAAGCTAATGGCTGGATATTGGGCGGTGAGCCATCTGGTCATATTCTCTGCTTAGACAAAAGTCGCACAGGAGATGCTATCATTGCTGGTTTGCAAGTACTGGCAGTGATGCAAGCCAGAGAACGTGCGTTAAGTGAGCTTGTTGAAGGTTTTGAAGTGTTGCCGCAGAAGCTAGTCAATGTACGTTTGTCTCAAATGCAAGATCCATTCAAACATGAGGAGTTGGTTGCTGCTTTTGATAAAGCACAGGCAACGCTAGAGGGTCGTGGTCGTCTGTTGATACGTCAGTCAGGTACAGAGCCTATGATTCGCGTGATGGTTGAGTCAGATGATGAAATAGAATGCGATGTAATGGCTAATGACTTAGCTGATCTTATAAAATCGGTACTAGGCTAATAGCATTTGAAGCAATAACTGGTGTTTAAGATAATGACTGATATCTAAATGACCGGTATTTAAGACAATAACTGGTATTCGAGACAACAACATTATAGTTTTCAAATAAGGAACTGCCATGAGCATGGACTTTACCGACCAACGCCTCTCATATGAGAAAGGTGAGCTTGATCAACAGTCAGTACCAACGTCACCATTTGAGCTCTTTAAAGCTTGGATGAATGAAGCGTTAGCACAAAAGGTGCAAGAGCCTTATGCAATGAGTTTGGCAACATGTGGCGCAGACAATAAGCCTAGTGTCCGTATTGTGTTACTACGCGAAATTACTGAGACAGGTATCGTTTTTTATACCAATTATGAAAGCGCAAAAGGGCAAGATATTGTAGAAAACCCTAACGCTGAAGCGTTATTCTTCTGGCATGAGCTGGAGCGTCAAGTCCGTATCAGCGGTAGTATCGCTAAAATTGCTGCTGATAAATCGGCTGCTTACTTCCAAAAGCGTCCCCATGATAGTCAAGTAGGCGCTTGGGTCAGTCAACCGCAAAGTGGTGAAGTGGCCAATCGTGAAATCATGGAGCAAACGTTTGAACAGCTTCAAGCAGCGCACCCTGACAATACTACTGTACCAACGCCAGAGTTTTGGGGTGGGTATGAGATTACGGTTGAAAGTATTGAATTTTGGCAAGGTCGCGCCAATCGGATGCATGACCGAATTGTGTATACGCAGAGTAGCGGCGACAACAGTGAAGTCAGTGAAGGCAATACAAGCTGGACGACCAAACGTTTATTACCATAGTTGCTGTAGTTTGAAGCTATAGATTATACAAAACTAAAAAAGCCACTCTAAATCCAAGTTCTTTGTTGTCTAGAGTGGCTTTTTTACGTTGACTATTTACCTTGTTTGGCATTATTTTTTATTTAGCTTTTTATTCAACCTTTCATTTAATATTGGTATCGACATCCACTGAGACTGACATGCCAGGACGTAAGCGTGCCAGTTCAGGCTGGTTTTGATCTAGGTCGATGCGTACAGGAATACGTTGAGCAATTTTTATGTAGTTACCTGTCGCAGGGTTGGCTGCAGCAGCACTAAACTCGCTACCAGTCGCCGGCGAGATATTACTCACGTGCCCCGTAAATTTGGCGCCGCCAAGCGCATCGACATGAATGGTCGCAGGCTCACCGATTGCCATATTGGCTATTTGAGTTTCCTTAAAATTTGCAATGATCCAAATGCCTTTTGGCACGATATACATGAGCTGCGTACCAGCGCTGACGTATTGACCTTCTTTGACACTGACTTGGCTTAGCTGGCCAGATTCAGGCGCAGTGATGATAGTATTGTCTAGATTGATTTGCGCTTGCTTGACGCCTGCTTCAGCATTTTTGATATTTGCGTCCAGCGATGAGCGACTACCGCTAGTCTTTTCACGGTTTTCTTGAGCGGCTTGCAAATTGGCTTCTGCCTGTTGTAAACCTGCTTGTGCTTGGGCGAGTTGAGCCTTGATATGAGCAACTTCTGCTTTTGATACCGCACCAATAGCATCTAAACCTTGATAACGGTTGACATCTTCACGCGCACTCTCCACATTGATTTTGGCACTATATAAATCCGCTCTACGTGCTTCGATTTGTGCTTGGCTGGTTTGCGTGTCTTGGTCATTGGTAGAGCGGTTGGTAAGAGCTACTTCGGTATTTGCCTGTGCTTGTTCGAGCTGCTGCTGAAAGGTTCGATCGTCTATCTTTATGAGTAAGTCGCCAGCTTTTACGTTGGCGAAATCTTGCACTGCTACCTTAGTCACATAGCCAGAAACTTGCGGGCTAATAATAGTCGTCTGACCTTTAACAAAAGCATTATTGGTTTGCTGTACGGTTGGAGTGAACGGTGGGAGCTTCCATGCATACAAAATCAATGCCACGCCAATGACAATCAATAAAATTAATAAGCCTAAGTTTAGATAGGACTTTTTCTTAGGCGACCAACCAGTAGTATCGGGGATTGGTTCTTTTGGCGGCATCGGTGGTTCATTGCTGTCTGAACTGTTTTCTACATCACCTTCTGCTGTCTTAGTTACTGATGGTGAAGAAGTTGCAGCAGACTCTTCTTTACTTATATCGGACGCTATAGGTGTGTCTGTTGCTGGAGCGCCAGTGGACGTCTGAGGTGTTTGACTAAGCTCATTTGGTTTTTCTTGGCTCATGACGTGCTCCTAAATTTTTAATAAATATTAAAATGGACTGGCTATAACTGAATGGGGTGAAACATGATTAATATAATAAGCTGAGCTATTTTGACTCACGCATTTTTGCAATAACGGCAAGCTCTTTAGCAAGTGGATTGCGCTTGTGGTAACGATTATAAAAATAGTTGATTAATAAAATGGCTGTAACGAAAGTAGCAAAACTGGCCATCAAAAAGAACAGGTCGCTATAAGCGGAGACAGTAGCTTGGCGTTGCATCCCTTGCAAAACTTGGCTCATCGCGGCCACATTCGCTTGCGCTGTATCCGTCGTTTGATTTGATAATACACTGCGAGTACCAGCAATTTGAGCGCTAAACGTAGGATCACCCAAATTCAGTGAGCTGACCATATCTGCATAATGGACCTGTGTACGAATGGTCGTAAATGCCTGAATAGCCGCTGCACCTGCCAATCCGCCAACCGTTTGGGAAATACCAAAGATAACCGAAAAACTAATGATATAAGCAGGGCCACTAGCAATAGCTCGCAAGAATCCTTCGAAAACCAAAGGTCCCATGAAATATACCGCGGCAAATGCAATCAAAAACTGGCTAATATAAAACATATAGGGAGCGGAGTTGATAGAGACCCCAACGTCCATCCAAGAGCCCAAGGCAATCAATGCCACTGCAAAAATAACAGGACGGCGCAAGTCCATTGGATTGGTACTAAAAATACTAATCACCAAAGCCAGCACACTGGCAGCCATTATGACAGCATAAAAAGTAACCAGCTGATCGTTACCATAACCCAAATTAGCAAGTAGGCCTGCAGCACCGACATTTTGTTCAGATAGCAAAATTCGCATAACAGCGCCGGTAATCATAAAGGCAATAATATTGCGGCTACGCATCCAGCGGACTTGTAACATTGGGTTTTTGCGATGTGTTTCAATCCATAGAGCGATGCCAATCCCAACAATAGCAATCATCAGTGGATAGACGAGCCAAGGCGTCGTCCACCATAAAATCCTACCTTGCACCAAAATTACAGCCAGTGCCGCCAAACCGCTCGCAAAAAAAGCAAAGCTTAAAAAATCGAGTTTCTCAAATACTTTTTCTGTATTGCCTGGTGGTAGCTCCAATATATTAATCAGCCCAAAACAAATCAGTGCCAAGCCAAATTGAAATAAAAATAAGTTTTCAAGCTGACCGTCGATGGCGAGATAGGGCGAGATGATTCGTGATAATGGAATACCAAACTGCACCAAGCCAAAACCCAATATTAAGCCACTGGTCCGCTTGACGGTTGGCATGCCTTGCAAACAGTAGAATAACCCTAAAATGGTCATGCCACTTGCCACCATACCACTAAGTCCCCTGGCGACAATCTCTAGGTAATAAGGCTCAATTCCTATATTAGGCGTATCTAATAAGTGACTACTGATTAGCCACTGTAAACTCGTGGCGGCCAACAAAAAGAACAGAGTGATTTTGCTAAAAAGTGACATACCAAACTGCTGGCGGATCTTGTACAGCAGAACGGTGATACAGGCGTTGGTCATATTATAGCTAACAGATATCCAACCACCTTCGGCTGGCGTTAAGCCCAGTTGACCTTGAATTTGAGTAAGATTTGCGACGAGCAGACCATTTTGGAAGCTAGCAGTAAGACCAACGAAAATTCCAATCAGTAAGTAAAATAATTTACGGCGTGCAGGATGATCAGGATTGGCAGGAGAGCCCACCATTATCGGTTGTTCGTGGGGCTTAAACTGATATTCGTTACTCATGGACGTACCATCATCTGTATAAGGAAATAGAATGGCATAGAACAGATTTCAGACGCAAAATCAGGTCAGTACGATGAATGTTCATAGCTTAAAAAACAGCGGGGTAGCTGATATAAATGCTGGTCAAACTGGAAAGATAACATAAGAAATGCAGGGCATATTTTATCATAACTTTTACAGTGCTTTTGTCATCACCGCGTAACTCATCGGCGCTGCTTAATAAAGATATAGCAGTGTCTCATGCAATTTAACGAACATTAAAACAAACGATGCAACAAGCAAAAAATGCTATAAGCATAAAAAACAGCTCTATACAGAGCTGTTTTTGTGTATCGAAAAATTGGTCAGTTAATACATAATATTTTGGCTAATACCAAAGTATCAATGAATATCAAATACTAAATTGATTCATCGTATTTCGCTTCTAGCTGCATCGCACGCTGATAACTATCAAGACTGGCCAACTTTTCAGCATACTGTTTGATATGCGGATAAGCGTCAAGTTTCTGACGCTTAGCAAGAATAATCAAATCGAATGACAGCATAAAGTCGGCACCGCTCAGCTTATCACCTACAATAAATGACTTACCTTCAACTGAGGCATCCAGATATTTAAACAATCTGGTTTTTTCTGTCTCGATATAGCCGTTTAAAAACTCATTGTCATTGATACCTGCTTTGTTAGTAAATAATTCAAGCATTAATGGCAACATGAGCGAGCTTTCTGCAAAATCAATCCACTGTAGATAGTAGCCATAGTCTGAGCTTCCTGTAGCAGGGCGCAGACGCTCTGGCGCAAACCGCTCAATCAATAACTCAGTGATAGCACCTGACTCAGCATAAATTTGTCCATCCATTTCGATAACCGGAGACTTACCGAGTGGATGTACAGCCTTTAGAGAATCTGGTGCTAAATGAGTTTTGGCATCGCGCTGATGACTGACTACTTCATAAGGAACGCCTAACTCTTCTAAGAGCCATAGCGTACGTAATGAACGTGATTGATTGAGATGATGTAAGCGAATCATGGTATCGACCTTATTGCGTAGTGAATTTGACTAACCTTTAAGCTTCGCCATTAGACGCTTGGCAGCTTCTTCTGATGATGCAGGGTTTTGACCTGTGATTAGTAAACCATCTTCAACGACAAACGATTCCCAATCAGCCGCTTTTTCGTAGTTACCGCCATTGGCTTTCAATGCGTCTTCTACTAAGAACGGTACTACGTCTGTTAGGCCAACTGCGTCTTCTTCAGAGTTCGTGAAACCAGTCACTGTTTTGCCTTTTACTAAGTACTCGCCATCGACTTTAACGTTTTTAAGCGCTGCAGGAGAATGACAAACAAAAGCAACAGGCTTGTCTTGCTTAACAAAAGTCTCAATCAGATTGATAGAGTTTTTATCTACTGCCAAATCCCACAATGGACCATGACCACCAGGATAAAATACTGAATCGAAATCTTCAGCGTTCAAATCAGCAAGTTTTTTGGTATTAGCCAAATGCTCTTGAGCGTCTTTGTCGTTTTTAAAACGAGTGGTATCTTTGGTTTGCGTGTCTTCTGTGTCACTACTAGGATCTAGTGGTGGCTGACCGCCAGCTGGAGAAGCTAGAGTTACATTTACGCCAGCGTCAAGAAACGCGTAGTAAGGAGCAGCAAATTCTTCTAGCCAAAAGCCAGTTTTCTTACCAGTATCGCCTAAACGGTCATGAGAAGTTAGTACCATTAAAATGTTCATAATTATCCTTGTTTATTATTTATGTGTTAGTAACTATATAGCCAACAGTCATAAGTTTTACGTTACATCATTAGCCGTTTTTACTTAATTAGCCTAAATGCAAATAATGACTGTTAGCATTATTCCTGCTTTGCGAGCAACTTTCAGTAGTGATATTAGCAATTTATGTTGTTAAGTAGTTATTCACAACGATTGCTAACTGTCAGTAGTTGCTTAACTAGTCAATGTTTAACCAATAACTAGTTAACGTCAGATACTTTGATTACAGTCTTACCAAAGTTATCACCGTTTAACATACTGACAAATGCATCTGGTGCATTATCTAAACCGTCAGTAATGTGCTCTTTGGTTTTTACTTCGCCTGACTCCACCCATTTGCTCATGGTTTCTAAGAACTCTGGGAAGTGGTCGCCATACTCTTCAAAGATAATGAAGCCTCTGACAGTTAGGCGTTGGCTTAAGATAAGACCCATCAACATACCTAGGCGATCTTTGCCATCCGGTAAATCAGTTGCGTTATACTGCGATACCAGACCACATACTGGAATACGTGCGTGGTCGTTAAGTAATGGCATCACTGCATCAAATACTTTACCGCCAACGTTTTCATAGTAGATATCGATACCATCTGGACATGCTGCTTTTAATTGCTCAGCGAAGTCATTGGCTTTATGATCGATACAGATATCAAAGCCAAGCTCATTGACCGCAAAGTCGCATTTCTCTTTGCCGCCTGCCACACCGACAGTGCGTAAACCATATTGATTACCCACTTGACCGACAGTGGCACCGACAGGTCCAGTGGCTGCTGCCACGACTAAAGTTTCGCCTTTTTGTGGTTTGCCGATATCAGTCAGACCCATGTAACCGGTGAACCCTGGCATACCTAACACACCTAAACCATAAGAAGGGTTAGACATGTTTTTGTCTAGTTTGAGGACGCCTTCGCCATCACTGACACTGTAGTCCTGCCAGCCTGAGTTTGATACGACTAAGTCGCCTACCGCGAAGTTATCGATATTCGACTCGACCACTTGCGCTACGGTACCACCCATGATGACGTCACCGACTTCTAACGGGTCTGCATAGCTTTTTGCATCGCTCATACGCCCACGCATATATGGATCTAGTGATAGATATACAGTGCGTAGTAGCATCTCGTTATCTTTTGGCGTAGGAATGTCGCTAATCGCCATGTCAAAATTGTCAGCAGTAGGTACGCCATTAGGACGGCTAGCCAATTTGATTTGACGGTTTGTTTGTTGATTCTGTTGTTTGTCGAAGCTCATTGTAGGACTCCTTTATATTTATTAATTGTCATTATTATAGTGGTGTTAAATGTAGTAGCTACTCAGCATGGAATAGCTACTATTATAAATAGCATAACGATATGTACTTATTGTTACTGTCGGGATTTTTCTTATAATTCTTTAAACAGTTCTTGCTAAAGCGCTTATTAAGACGCTTTGCTAGTGACAGCGCGCTGCAGAATACGACGTGATACTTCTAAGTCGTTAGTACCATGTTCACCAAGCTTAACCATGTTATGCACTTCAAGCTGCTTGATGATTGGATCAATCGCTGATTCCGTCAAGTCAACATCTTCTAGGCTAACTGGCAAGCCAAGCTCGCGGAAGAAGTTTTCAGTGTAAACAATGGCCGTTTCGATGATGGCATCGTCATCTAGGTCAGTATCGGTAATGTTCCATACGTTACGTGCATACTGAAGCAGTTTTTCTTTTTTGCTTTCTTTTAGCTCACGCATCACTGATGGCAATACGATGGTTAGCGTACGTGCATGATCGATTGCGTGTAATGATGTCAGCTCATGACCAACCATGTGAGTTGTCCAATCTTGTGGTACACCAGTACCGATCAGACCGTTCAATGCCATGGTCGCTGTCCACATAATGTTCTTACGTGTTTCTAGGTTTTCTGGATCTTGCTTAACAACTAGACCTTCATCGATAAGGATTTTAAGCAAGCTTTCAGCAAAGGCATCTTGTACTTTAGCGTTTACTGGGTACGTCAAATATTGTTCCATTACATGAACAAATGCATCAGCCACACCATTCATAACCTGACGTTCAGGCAAGGTAAGTGTTTTGATTGGATCTAGAATTGAGAATTTAGGGAAGGCAAGTGGGTTACCAAACGGTAGTTTTGCTTGACGTTCGCTATAGTTGATCACGCCACCTGAGTTCATCTCAGAACCTGTGGCTGGGATAGTCAATACTGCGCCCAAGTCGACAGCAGAGTCGATATTTTTGCAATAACCAGTTAAGGCATCCCAAGCTTGGTCACGTGAGACAGTGCCGTCTTCTTCAGTCAATGAAGAAACGAGTGCGACAAATTTGCTGCCGTCAATCACAGAACCACCGCCAACTGCTAATAAGAAGTCGATGTTGTGCTCATTAACCATATCAGCGGCTTTAAGTAGCGTGGTGAATTCTGGGTTAGCTTCGATGCCACCGAATTCAAATACAGTACGGTTACCGCTCGCTGCTAATGCTGTTTTTACTTCATCTAATGTACCAGTGCGCTGTGCTGAACCACCACCATAAGTAATGAGGACACGCGCATCAGTAGGGACTAGATCTGATAATTGCTCGATTTGACCTTCACCAAAAACGATACGGACTGGGTTGTAGTATTGGAAGTTATTCATAAGATTCCTAATTAGTAATAAAAAGTTTTTAATAAAAACGGTTCAATTAAATTGTTTTGACATGGGATATTGTCTGATATCAATCAATGAATGATAAGCAATGCTCGTATAGACATTCATTCTTAATATTTGTGCGCATTGTACACCAATTAGACCAGTCGTCTAGTGATATTTACAAAACTCTCGTATAACTGTTTAAGTCATATGCAGATGTTTTTAGAAATTTGTTTAAAAAAGAGAAGGCAATAAAGCACACTGAACACTCAAGCATAGTACTGACAGCTGCTATCTATGAGAGTTGTAAATATTCAATGTGCTTTAATGGTTACGTTAGAAGTGCAGTTGCTAGAAATCTGAACAGTTAACGATTAGCGTCCCATTTGGGTCGTGGTCATTTGCCAAATTTCTGCTAAAGGCGTATTGGTTTGGCTAATCTTTGCAATCAAGCTTGCGCCAAGCCATGCAAAATACCAGCGCTTGGCCATACTCTCAGCCGAAATGTTATCGTGACGAGGTACGGACTCATCGAGCCAGCCAGCTTTGATCTGCTTAGCGAGCCACATGGTCGTCTGCTGATAGCCAGTATCGAGTGCCTTACGCATGGTTTCTGACATATCAGCTACCTCTGCGCTGAGCTTAACCACCAAGCATTTCTCATGGTCACAGCCGTTCTGCTGGGTGTCATACCAGTTTTGAAAATAATCATATAGTTTTTGCTGCGCACTGACATCTTGTGCATCGATGACATCTAACCGAGTCTTATATAAACTAAAGTAATGATTAATAATGGCTTCACCAAAGGCTTCTTTGGAAGCGAAATAGTGGTAAAAAGAACCCTTTGGCACACCTGCTGTATCTAAAATCTGCTTTAGACCAACAGCGGTAAAACCTTTTTTGGCGATTAGTTGGTAGCCAGTAGCAAGTAAATGAGCTTTGGTATCTGGGGTAGTTGCGTCTGTATTAGACATAAACAGGATTGTCTCCCTTAGTAGTCGCTTGTATTAGCATATGTATTAAACAGTCAGTTAAAACAATTAAGGTTCATTTGAACGTCACGTTGATGGCGTATTGTAATAGGATATAGTTATATGTGTTACGTTTTATCAACAATATTTACTGACAAAGTAGTCTCGTTTTATTAGTAGCTATGGTAGCATTAGACCAGTCGTCTAGCAAGGTAGGTTTTGTTGTTATCCGTTACCGTTAGTATTTATTGCTAAAGATCATTTTTCATTAGAGCTTTTTTAATTGATGACTATTGATTGATAGCTTGGTAACGATTTCAGACTTACTACTTGCCAGATATTTTCTCATTAAGATATCGCCGACTTAATAATTTTATTTTAATAATCGAAAACCAATACTCAACACAACAAATTAAAAATAAGGATGATTATGTCAACCAATACGACTAGTGCATACAGTGATTTCCATTTACAGTTCATCGCTGGTGAATGGCAAACCGGTAAGGACGATAGCACCAACACCAATA
Organism: Psychrobacter sp. 1Y6; assembly: GCF_052258385.2. Lineage (NCBI taxonomy): Bacteria > Pseudomonadati > Pseudomonadota > Gammaproteobacteria > Moraxellales > Moraxellaceae > Psychrobacter > Psychrobacter sp. 1Y6. Next base: position 1,355,052 of record NZ_JBQQEW020000001.1, read on the forward strand.
CCAACCCATATAACGGTGATACGCTGGTAGAGATCCAGCAAGCGACCAAGGATCAGTTGAACGAAGCCTATGATGCGGCGACCCAAGCCCAAGAAGCGTGGGCCAAGCAGACGCCAGCAGAGCGTTCTGCAGTGTTGTATAAAGTCGTAAACATACTTGATCAGCGACAAGAAGAAATCGTCGATTGGCTAATCAAAGAGTCGGGCAGTACCCGTATCAAAGCCATGGTCGAGTTCGGTGCGACGCGCGCGATTACCCTTGAAGCAGCGACATTCCCTAATCGTGTCCATGGTGAGATTCGTCCATCGAATACTCCTGGTAAAGAAAACTTCATTTATCGTGAGCCTATCGGTGTGGTAGCAGTCATTAGCCCATGGAACTTCCCACTACATTTAACGCAGCGCTCTATCGCGCCAGCCTTAGCACTTGGTAATGCCGTGGTGCTCAAGCCTGCTAGCGATACGCCAGTGACAGGTGGTTTGCTATTGGCCAAAGTGTTTGAAGAAGCGGGTCTGCCAAAAGGTCTATTAAACGTTGTAGTCGGCTCAGGTGGTGAGATAGGCGATGCAATCGTTGAACATAAAGCACCAAGTCTAGTGTCGTTTACAGGTTCGACCTCAGTGGGCAAACATATCGGTGAGTTGGCAAATGGTGGTGAATACATCAAACAAGTGGCACTTGAGCTAGGTGGTAACAGTCCATTTGTGGTACTAAAAGATGCTGATATTGAGCAAGCGGTAAAAGCAGCTGCCTTTGGTAAATTCTTGCATCAAGGTCAAATCTGTATCGCGATTAACAGAGTCATTGTAGAAGACGAGATATATGATGACTTTGTAGAACGTTTCTTAGCGCACGTCAAAACATTGAATGTCGGTGATCCTAATAAGCAAGATACTGCTGTTGGACCAATCATCAACGAAAAACAAGTCAAATCACTCAAAGAAAAAATCGCTAAAGCGCAGGAAGAAGGCGCAAAAATGATATTAAGTGGCGAGATTGAAGGCCAAGTCGTACCACCGCATATCTTTACCGAAGTGACTCGCGAAATGGACCTATCACGCAATGAAGTGTTTGGACCATTGGTTGGTATCATTCGTGCTAAAGACGAAGACGACGCGCTATCGATTGCCAATGATTCTATGTATGGTCTATCTAGCGCGGTATTCACTGCTGATATGCAAAAAGGTTTGCGTTTTGCTCGCGGTATCAGAGCTGGCATGACTCATATCAATGACATCTCAGTCAATGATGAAAGCAATACGCCATTCGGTGGTGAGAAAAACTCAGGCATTGGTCGCTTTAACGGTGAGTGGGTACTAGAAGAGTTCACTAGAACACATTGGATCTCAATGCAAAATGAACCACGTGAATATCCATTCTAATTGTCCTAAAATAGAATGCTAATAGCTAATAAAAAAGACCGCTTTGATAGCGGTCTTTTTTTTGTGTGTTATTTGGCAACTTACTGATAATGACGTATTTGAAGTTAGTCAATCATTTATCTGGCATGAAAGCCAAGTAACCCTTCAATCTCTTCCATCGTCATTCGTCTTACCAGTGCTTGTTCTTCTACCGACAGGCGATTGGTGTGCTCTTTTATCATCGTATGAATACTCCGCGATATCTCAGAGGTAGTCGCGTAATACATTCGAGGCTGTTCCTTCGTCAATCTCATCAAAAATCGATTGATAAGTTTACGCTTTTCATCTGATTTATTTTCTTCAGTCGTAGTATTATTTTGAGTCATGGTGTTCTCCTAGAGGTAAGCCATTTAAGCAGTCAGACATATGATAGTCAATGCTTATAAGTAGTTTCTGGGGCTGAGCGCATTGCCTTACAAGTGTTAGGCTCGCATCATAGTTGAATGCTAAGTATGTTTTACATCGTATATGATATTTCAAGATTGAAGACTAAAGATTAAAAATAATAGATAAGCGCTAAACAGCCAGAAGGATAGGGTATGCCAAATCAAGCAGCGAACAACTCAGAGAACAGAAATGTCACATTGGTACTATTTCATAATGACTTGCGGGTAGCGGACAATGCCACTCTATTAAAAGCATCTGAAATCTCCACTGATGGAAAGCTACTACTGGTTTATGCCTCATCGTTGACAGATATATTAGACGATAAAGACCATTACGATGCCTATCGTTATGAGGCTATGGGTCGAGCCCGCCAGCAGTTTTTGAATGAGAGCCTAGCTGATTTAAATGCGTCATTGATACAGCGTGGTAATAGGTTGCTGTATTTACAGAAAGACGATGAAGCATTAGACGTCTTTACTCAGTTGAGTGATCTAATAGCGCAGCAACGAGTAACAGATATCTGCATCAGTCAGACGGCAGATTATAATCAAAACAAAGTATATGGCCTTCTACATGCCAAGCATCCCGAGATACAGTGGCACATTCAAACAACGGCGACTTTGTTTGACGAGTTACCGCTAGAGAGCTTACCCAAAAGCTTTACACAGTTTCGTAAACAAATCGAAACCGATTATGATTTGCTGCATGCAGAAAAAGATATTGCCATTTATCCAACGCCAGAAACACTTGCTCCATTACCTGACAATATGCAGAGTAGGGACGAGTACTTTTTTGAATCGCAGTTGTCTAATCAGGCAGAGCTTGATAAGCCATCGCAGCCGTCATCCAGTTTTAGAGGTGGTGAGTCAAATGGCCTCAAGCACTTAGATGCTTATTTTGATTCCGATGCGCCGAGCACTTATAAAATCACACGAAACGCACTAGATGAGTGGGCGCATTCCACAAAGTTCTCCGCTTGGCTTGCAAACGGCTCACTGTCTGTAAACACGGTATTGAATCGTCTGCGTCGCTATGAGCGCGATATTATCGCAAATGACTCTACCTACTGGATATGGTTTGAGCTGCTGTGGCGTGAGTATTTCTACTGGTATGCTGTCACCCATCGGCAAAAGTTGTTTTGGTTTAAAGGCATCGCTCAGCACGCGCCTTCAACTCAATTGGACGAAAATCTGTTAGCACAATGGAAAAATGGTACAACACAATATCCTATCGTCAACGCATGCATGAACCAATTGCGTACGACAGGTTATATGTCGAATCGCGGACGACAACTGGTTGCCAGTTGCTTTATCCATGAGCTAGGGCTTGATTGGCGTTACGGGGCAGCTTACTTTGAGCAACAACTTATCGACTACGATGTCGGCAGTAATTGGGGCAATTGGCAATATCTGGCAGGCGTGGGTGCTGACCCAAGAGGGTGCAGGCAGTTCAATATCGATAAGCAAACCCAGCAATATGATCCAAATGGTGAGTTTATCCGCCAGTGGCAAGGCAACACTCAAAAGAGCGATTAATGTATGTTGAAAACTCCCACTCAACAGGTGATAACTATTATTAGAGTAATCATAAGATAGGTTTAAACGATGAAAAAGCCCAGTCCTTATTTAACTTTTGCAGGTGCTATTCCGTTTGTCGCCTGTGCATTTTTGCTGATGATAGACGTTGTTACCGTGCCTATGCTTGGTTCAGTACTCGATGTATTGAGTACTTATGGACTAGTGATTGGCTCATTTATGGCAGGTGCGCATTGGGGTAATCATTTAGATTTAGCTGAAGACAATAAGTGGGCAGTTAGGCTTCCATTATATAGCAATGTCATTGCGCTTGGCCTTTGGCTTGGGTTTTTAATCTTATCAGCCAGCAGTTTTATTTGGCTATTAGTGATTGGGTTTATAAGTCTGTTGGTTATTGATTATAGCCTTCATCGAGCGCAGATTATCAGTCACACATATTTTAAAGTTAGGCAGTATGTCACGGCGATAGTGGTCATATCGTTAGTCATCGCGGCATTACAGTTGTAAGTGGTATTGACTAAGTCATGTCTAAATAATAGCTAAAGAACAGCCAGCCTGATTTCTCTATTTTTATAATTGGGAAATTTATTTTAGAGATTTCCGCAAGCATAGCACTTCGATGAGTAAAGTGTTTGATAGTTAAACTAAATATTTATAAAGTTCATTTTAAATGAATGTTATAATTAAGGTCATCTATACTCCTCTAAGAAGATGGCTATGCAATCTATCAAGTTACCTAGCAAGCCACCAAGTTCCCCACATCCTATCCTTAATTTGAGCTTTCGCGTATTTTTTAGTGCTGCTGCACTATTTGCCGTAGTAACGATGCTGCTATGGGCGTTTGTGTTTACTGGTTATACGGATATCGATGCACAGGTTTTGAACCCGTTATACTGGCATGGCCATGAAATGGTGTATGGTTATGCCTTGTCAGTGGTAGCAGGGTTCTTGCTAACCGCGGTCAAAACATGGACAGGGGTAATGATGCCGCATGGTTATAAGCTGCTAGGTATCTTTGTCTGTTGGTTGCTGGCACGTCTGAGCTGGTTGGGTTTTGGGATTGGCATAGCGGTCACAGGTAGTAGTGTATCGTTGTTATATATAGCAGCCATTTTTGATGTATTATTTATCGCCTCAATGGCATTTGTGATATTCCAAGCGGTACTACAGGTCAAACAGTATAAGCAAATAGGTATCTTGGCAAAACTGGCTCTGCTGACATTTGGCAACGGACTTTGCTATTGGGGCATTATCAATGCTGATATGAACACAACCAAGATAGGCATTTATTTTGGGTTCTACTTGATCATTGGGTTAGTGCTAACGATTGGCCGACGCGTAGTACCATTTTTTATCGAACGTGGTCTTAGTATGGGTATAGAAAAGTCAGAACCCGTTAAACTACGTAATAGTAATACACAAGATATCGCAAGCTTAGTGTTTTTCTTCGCCTTTTTTATTAGTGATGTATTTTACCCAAATAAATATCTGCTGACGGTTACTGCACTTGGTGTGGCAGTGATTAATATCGTTCGTCTGATAGGGTGGTATCATCACGGTATTTGGAAAAAACCATTACTTTGGTCGTTGTATATTGCGTTTCTAGGCATGTGTTTGAGTTTTTTACTATACGCATTACAGTCTTGGCTCGGTTATCCGCACAGCATCGCTATGCATGGACTGGCGATTGCTGGTGTTGGTATGATGACGTTAGCCATGATGACTAGAGTATCTCTGGGACATACGGGTCGCAGTATTCATCAACCGCCAAAAACGGTAAGCGTTATGTACGGTTTGATGGTATTGGTATTTATCAGCCGTGTGTTACTACCATTAGTAGATATGAGTCATTACCTAATATGGATTATGATGGCGCAAAGTGCTTGGATTGCGTGTTTTGTGCTATTTTGCATCAGTTATCTGCCCATGCTGGCACGTCCTCGGCCTGACGGTTTATTTGGTTAAAGCGGGCTAACGATACTGTTTACAAATGCTTGTCCAAATGTTATTACCAAAAATGCGACTTACTTTGTCTAGCTTAATATATAAAATTTATAAAAATAGGAACGCAAGTACATGCGACTGACCAATTATAGTGACTATGCGCTACGCTCATTGATTTATTTAGCCGTAAGACCAGATCCATCACTATTGGCTAATATTAGCGATATTGCTGATAGTTATGGTATTTCTAAAAGTCATTTGACCAAAATTATTCATCAGCTGGGTCAGCTCGGTTATATAGAAAGTGTGCGCGGCAAAAATGGCGGCATACGCTTGGCACGTGCGCCTAAAGATATTAATTTGGGCGTATTGATCAAACAGATAGAGCCTGATTTTAATCTGGTAGAGTGCTTTGCCGTACCAGCGTCTCATAAGGATAGTGAGCAGGGCGCTCATCAGGCGGATTTGCCAGTGACATTCATTGAGGAAAAAACGAATAAATCACTAGGCTGCGTGATTAGTCCAGCCTGTCAGCTAAAAAGCGTGTTTTTTGAAGCACTCACCGCATTTATCAATGTGCTTGAACGTTATACATTAGCAGATATTCTTAATAATGAAGATGAGCTTGCGACATTGCTGTTTCGATAATAAGTTTCGATCATCGCATGTTTTATAAAGTCATTGGCTTAAGAAATGGGTCGCTACACTAGTAAATATAGTAATAGCGACCCGTTTTTATATTTATTAAGAATATATGTTTAAGGTGTGAGAAGTTAGGCGTTTTCTAGTTTTGGACGTGCTTTCTTGACAGCTTTCACCAGTGCTTTCTCAAACCCACCTTCTTTGAACTGAACAAGATAAGAATGCGCAGCACAGAAGTTGCGAACGTCACGCCATTCATGAGCCAAATTGGTCGCCCAGTCGCAGTATTGCGCGCCAGCGTTTGGCTCGTTTTTCAGAGCTTTTTTGGTCGTAGGATGTAGTATTAGCTCAGGTAATACAGCTTCTAATAACTTCGTTGGTGGACTCATAAAAGTATCATCTACGTGCAAGCTTTGACTGGCAGGATGATAGGCCAATAGAGAGCCTGCATGAATCATTTCATTAGGCGATATATAATAAATGCCCTCTGACATTGAAAACTTAAGCTCAGGATAGCGTGCAGCGACTGCGTCACTTTCAACCAAGTCATCGGCCCAATCGATTTCTGGTACTTTTTTATGATGACGGCTACTGCCATAAAAGGTGGCTTGCGGGAAGTCTTTGGCCATTTGAGCACAGCTGACTGTATGAAACGGATGTACGTTCAGCACCGCTTCGACATCTTGACCATTGTTAGTGAGTGCCATGACCTCATCTCGAACATCACCTGTTAGGGCATAACTGTCCAAAAAGATAAATTTCCCTGATGGTAGTTTGATCAGCGAGCATTGAGTGCCAATGTTTAACACACCACCGAGACGGAATGTTCCGCGTATGTTCCAAAACCCCGCGCCTAAATCATGAATGTGATCAGTCATTTATAATTTTCCTCATCTAGTTAATGAAATAAAATATGTAAATAAAACAAAGCTTCTTTTTCACTGTAAGCTTCATCTTTCGAGTTTTTTTAATAATATATTTTCTAAAGGTTCACGCTTTTATGCTTTTTTAAGCTCAGGGCGAGCCAAATCAATCGCTGATATAAGTGCTGACTCAAATTGACCTTTATCAAATATCACCAATCCCGAATGCGCACCGCAAAAATGACGACCATCGCGCCACTCGTGTGCTAGCTCTACTGCCCAATTACAATAGTGCTTAGCTGCGTTTGGCTCATCTTTGAGCGCTTTTTTGGTAGTAGGGTGTAAGCCTAGGTTAGGCTGCACGGCATTTATTAACTTGGAAGGGGGTATCTCAAAGGTATCATCGACATAAATGCTCTGGCTAGCAGGATGATAGACCAACAATGAGCTGGCATGAACCGTCTCGTCAGGTGAGATGTAATGGATGCCTTGAGGTATAGAAAATTGGAGTTCAGGGTAGCGTGCAGCAACGGCATCGCTTTCGACCAAGTCATCTGCCCAATTGACTTCAGGTACTTGCTCTGGATGTCGGCTACTCCCATAGAATATTGCTTGCGGAAAGTCTTTGGCCATTTGAGCACAGTGTACTGTATGAAACGGATGAACATTGAGGACGGCTTCGACATTTTGACCATCATTGGTCAATGCCATGACTTGCTGACGCACATCACCAGTTAATGTATAGCTATCTAAAAAGATAAATCGCTCTGATGATAGTCTTATAATTGCACATTGAACCCCAATATCAAGTATGCCATTTTTAATAAATGAGCCTCGAATACTCCAAAATCCCGCACCCAAATCATACATCTCATCAGTCATCAATATTGCTCCTTAATCGTTCATTTATTCAATCGTTTTACTTGTTTGTAGCACGCTATAGTCGGTTCAATATAATTTAGATACAAGGAAGGCGAGTTAAAGTATTACAAGTTGTAGACTAAGCGAGCCTGACACCGTATCCAACTTATAGAGGATTGACTATACGATTATTAATTTTTATGGCAGTAATGTCTGTAAGAAAAAAGATAGAAGCAATGTAAATGTGTAAAAATAAAAAAGAGTTGTTATTCAAATGTCATCATCAGCAATGAAAGCTGTCTTTTCTTCCTTTTATAAGTAGATTAAAAAATAGCTATAAACAGTCTTCGTAATCATAGGCTGAGATAAGAGAATCATCTTTGTAGCTTTCATTGCCACATAAGAATCTATCGAAACGTGTATCGCCGTTAATATAACGTTGCATCCATGCGATAGCAGGTTTACTTAATAGTTTCTCGTTAAAACGATGGCTGGCACAGAAGTGACTGCCGTTGTTAATCTCGACCTTCATTTTTGGACCGTCAGCTTTTTGATAGAAAGTATTGGTATATTTTTTATTCGGAGCGATACGGTCATTTTCACAAGCGATGAATAGAGCAGGCGTATCCATCGCACCATAGCTCGTATCATGATAGGGCGTTTGTGCAATGATGGCTTGCACCGTACTGCGCTCAGTTGCCAATCGTAGCGCACCGCCGCCGCCCATTGACCAACCAATCGCGCCCAAACGATTTTGATCTATCATATGACCCACTGTTTCATCAGCGAGGAGATGATCGAGAGCTGCGCTCAATTGTTCAGCACGGCTATCTGGATTGTCGTAAATGGAGCTAGTATTAATAGTAATAACGACAAATCCCCAAGAGGCCAAACGCGGTCCCCACCATTTGATAGAAGACTCATAAGACACGTAACCTGGCACTACCGCGATACCACCTAGCAGACCACAGCTAGTAGCATCCGTTGGATAGTGTATGGTACCGCCACCGAAGCCATTGGCTGATTGGCGACTCACATGCTTGGTACTGATAGAAAACGGACCGTTATCGCGTGTCTTCATGAGCTCAGTAGCAGTGATAGCGTCATCCTTTATACAGTCTACTGCCGCTAGTGATTTTGTAGAGTCGAGTGTGGATTCAACTGGACTGAGACCTTTAACCTTAGTTTCGGACACAGTTATTTCTGCTACAGCCATTGTAGAGAAAACCAATGTGCTCATCGCGATAATAAGTTGTGAAAGCACCATATTTTTTGTCATAGTAAATTGTATTCTAAAAGTTGTGTAATCGTGCACGCCTTTAGGTTAGAAAAAATAGACGTAGGTAGTGATTGTGGACGGTCAACGCTATCTATCGTTAAAGCAGTTAAGTACTTAACAAGTGCGTCAAGAGCATCTAACCATACTATCCTGTATATGCAGTAAACGTAACGTTGATCATGACCTTGTGAGTCGAAAACGGTCTTTACCGTCTCAAGTCGAAATGTGATTCCTAGTCAATTTTTTCTACGATAATCTCGTACCCAAATAAAGAATCTATCAAGCGTTAATAACACTTTTAAACCTGAGTATATTGGTGAGTGTGCTACCATAATTGGCTTGTCATTATGATAAGCATTTATCATTTAATAATGGTGCTTTTGCTTATACATTTAGCATAAATCACCGTTATTCCTCTCTATCATCCACGCCAGTGACGGTTATTATTTGCAGTCATGGTATAACCAATATAGTCAGATCCCCTGTGAATAATTCTAAAGATCAGATCCAAGATATAACAGCTGTGCCATCAGTCACCTCTAATCATTCAACGTCGTGGATATTGAAGCTCACAATTGGTCTAATAGGTATGTTTGCTTTTTTGCAAGTGTATTCTATTCAGGCAGTACTACCGGTCATGATGGTGGACTTTGCTGCGACCGAAGTACAAGCAGGCATGATCGTTGGTGCCACTGTGTTAGCCATTGCGATTATGTCACCATTTCTAGGCATGCTCTCAGATGCAGTCGGGCGCAAGTCGTTTATCGTTGGTGCTTTATTGTTTTTAGCGATACCGACAGCGCTCATAGCCCAGAGCTCGAGCATTGAATGGGTCGGCATTTGGCGCTTCATGCAAGGATTGTCTGTACCGGGTATTACGGTGGTGACAATTGCCTATATCGGTGAGGAGTTTGAGGGCCGGGCGATGACTGAGCTGATGTCCTTTTATGTGTCAGGATGCGTGCTTGGCGGCTTTATGGGTCGGTTCTTGTTAGGGCATTTACATGAGCTGATTGGCTGGCGGCATGGTTACTACGTCATGACCGCAATGACCTTGCTAGGCGCGATATGGGTCGGCAAGATGCTACCATCGTCTCGTTACTTTGTGGCCAACCCTAATTTTCGCTCGGCGATACAGACGCTGGGTGAGCATGTCACCAATCGCTATGTGGTAACAGCATGTCTGCTTGGCGCTTGCGTGCTGTTCTCCCTTGTAGGCTGCTTCACTTTTATCAATTTACATTTGGCAGATAAGCCTTATGAGCTTGGTACTGGTGCGCTCGCCAATATTTTTGCAGTATATTTGCTTGGTGTTATTATCACGCCATTATCGACGACATTGCTACGCCGATTTGGCTCAGCGCGTACAGTACGGGTGGCTATCATCGTATCTATGGTTGGATTGTTATTAACTTTGGTCGCGCCATTATGGGGGGTGATTATAGGACTGGCTATTATGTCGTCAGGTGTGTTTATTACGCAGTCAGCGACTATCAGCTATATTGCGGTCAATGTGAAAAAGGGCCGCTCATTAGCATCGGGTCTATATTATATGGGCTACTATACAGGTGGTACGCTAGGGGCATGGCTAGGTGGCATAGCTTATGCGCGAGGGCAGTGGTCTCTTACCGTATGGTTGTTATTGTTTGTGCAGGTACTGGCGTTATTAATAGCCAGTTTTGGAATGATTAAAACCACAGTACGGGCAAAGTGACTGGCTGTCTGATGTAGTATATGTTTAGTTAGCTATCTTATGATACTTAATGTAAGACCGCTTTACACAGCGTCGCTTTTTTCTTACTATCAATAACGATGTTAGGGTCTGTTGAACATTCAAATATTAGGGCTGCTGATTGCTAAAGGTGCACCAAACGAGGCGCAAGCCGACGATAATGTCGAGACCTTAGCTAGGTTTGCAACAACGTTTGGGGTGATTTTAGCATCAGCCTTTCAGGGCAGTACTATTTTTTGCCAATATATGGCGAAATTATCTAACCTAGAATGACTAGGCGTCAAAAATTGCACTGCATATTGTCTAAAAAATAGTGACTGCCAGCACCACATTTGAATGTTTAACAGACCCTATTATTATAAAAATTAAAATGGTTAGCGCAGTAGATTTTATGCTGCTATTAACTTGATTATTATTGTTATTTATCCCTTATAAGTACGACAAACAAGGAAGTCAAATCTATGTCAAACATTTACCACAGTGCACCATCTGCCTACGATTATCCATTACTGGTCAAGCAATTATTAAGCCGTGCAAAAACGGTATCGCAAGATCAAGAGATTGTGTATGCGGACAAAAAGCGCCTGACGTATAAAGAGTTGTTTGAGCGTATCAATCGCTTGGCCAATGTATTGGCAGACTTAAAGCTTGATGCAGGTGATGTGGTTGCCGTGATGGATTGGGACAGTCATCGCTATCTTGAGTCTTACTTTGCCGTGCCAATGTCAGAGTACGTTTTACAGACCGTCAATATCCGTCTATCGCCTGAAAAAATCCTCTATACCATCAACCATGCTAAGCCTAAAGTGCTCATGCTCAATTCTGAGTTTGCGCCATTGGTTAAAGATTATCAGTTTGAGAACTCAAGTATCGAGCATATTATCTGGCTTGATGACAACGGTGTCACTGCTGAAGGTATCTTTGGTAGCAACCAAAGCCGTGTCACAGGCGAGTATGAAGCGCTATTAGAAGCTGCCAATAGCGAATTTGATTTCCCAGATTTTGATGAAAACACCATTGCGACGACCTTTTATACGTCAGGCACGACAGGTGATCCAAAAGGGGTTTTCTTTAGCCATCGTCAGCTAGTGCTACATACACTAGCAGAAGCGGCAACCTTGGGTATGCTGCCTGATAAGCAAGGCGTAAGCTATGGCGATGTCTACATGCCTATGACGCCAATGTTCCATGTACATGCATGGGGTTTTCCGTTTACAGCAACGATGGTAGGTCTAAAGCAAGTCTATCCAGGTCGTTATGCACCTGATACGTTGATGGATTTAATTATCAATGAAAAGGTCAGTATCACCCATTGTGTACCAACGATTTTGCAAATGGTACTCAAAGAAGCACAGGATCGCGATGCCAGCTTTAATGGTTTAAAAATGATTATTGGTGGTTCAAGATTGACCGAAGGTCTAGCAAAAACGGCGATGGCCCAAGGCATTGAGGTCTATACAGGCTATGGGATGTCGGAGACCGCCCCGCTTATTAGCTTAACGGGTTTTAGTCTCGATGAGCCTGAAATGACTGAAGAAGAAGACATTGCCCGTCGTTGTATGACAGGTAAGCCAGTATTAATGGTCGATGCTCAGGTATGGGGTGAAGGCAACAAGTCAGTGGGAACTGGGCCAGACAATACAGGTGAGCTTGTACTACGCGCGCCTTGGTTGACCCAAAGCTATCTCAAAAATGACGACGCTGGCAAAGAGCTGTGGGAAAATGGCTATATGCATACCCAAGATATCGCCTACATACGTCCTGATGGCTATATCAAAATCACCGATCGCTTAAAGGATGTAATCAAATCAGGTGGTGAGTGGATTTCATCATTAGAGATTGAGACCATTTTATCACTACATCCGTCAGTGGCTGATGTGTCAGTGATTGGGGTGCGTGATAAGCAATGGGGTGAGCGTCCGTTGGCTTTGGTGGTGCTAAAGCCTGATGCTAAGGATACCAGTGCTGATGATATTAAAGCGATTGCAGAAAAGGCGGTAGAGCGCGGTATCATTCCTAAATATGGCGTGCCAAGTCAGTTTAAGTTCGTTGATGAGCTACCAAAAACTTCCGTTGGCAAACACGACAAAAAAGTCATGCGTGAGATGTATGCCAATCAAACTGAGATATAATTAGTATTGATTAAATGTTCAAATATTTGTATTCGTCAAAATGTAGTGCGTATTACACGCTTAATAGTTGACCTTTCCGATAGGCTCTGCTACATTTTAAACCGATACATATCGTATCGGTTTTTTAATTCTGGCAAGGATGACCAGTATTTACTAAGACATGGTTTTTTATAGTTGAAGCATTTTAGAGTTGGTATCAGCCAGTTGCACGCAGACAGAGCGTCGCGCGAGGTGAATACCGTTATAACTTATTGAGTGCCTTAACTATAAAATACTATTGCCTCATTTCTCGTTTATGCTAAGGACAGCTACTATGAGCGACCATTCCCAATCCCCAGTTTCTACCCAAACGACAGACACGCCAAACTTCGCTGATATTTATCATGAGTCTATTTCGGATCGAGAGCAGTTTTGGGCTGAGCAGGCGAAGCGTATCTATTGGCATAAAGAGCCTGAACAAATTTTAGATGACAGTAATCTGCCTTTTGCCAAATGGTTTGTCGGCGGTGAGACCAATCTTTGTTACAACTGCGTCGATCGCCATCTAGCAGACCGTGCAGAGCAAGATGCTTTTGTGTGGGTGTCATCAGAGATTAATCAAGAGTTGATAGAAACCTTTCCAGCAGTTGTTGATTCGTTTAAAGATCTGGGTAACAACGTTGAGTTTTATACAGACTATACCAAGCGTCGCCTGACTTATAATGACTTGTATAAAGAAGTTAATTATTTTGCCGATGTGCTACAACGTCACGGTATTGGCAAGGGTGACCGTGTCATTATCTATATGCCAATGATATTGGAAGCCGCTTACGCTATGCTGGCTTGTGCGCGTATTGGTGCCGTCCATTCAGTCGTATTTGGTGGGTTTGCCGCCCATAACTTGGCTATCCGTATGGATGATGCCGAGGCCAAAATGGTCATTACGGTAGATGCAGGGCTACGCGGCGGTAAAGTCGTCAATTATAAAAACCTAGTCAATCAAGGCGTCGAGCAAGCGACTGTCAAGCCAGAGCATGTACTGGTGGTCAATCGTGGTATATTGCCATTTGAAACAAAAGACATCGATGTTGATTATGCGACCGAGCGTCGACATAGCTGTGAGGCCAATGCAGTCGTAGAGCCAGTTTGGCTTGAGTCAAATACCCCATCCTATTTGCTTTATACTTCTGGTACTACTGGCACACCAAAAGGGGTGCAGCGCGATACCGGTGGTCATGCAGTCGCGCTGACGACGTCGATAGATTATGTCTATGATGGCAAGGCAGGCGAGACGTTTTGGGCGATATCTGATATTGGTTGGGCTGTAGGGCACTCTTATACTATCTATGCGCCGTTACTGGCTGGTATGACCAGTATTATGTATGAGGGCTTGCCGCATATGCCAAATCCAGGTATCTGGTGGCGTATCGTTGAAGCTAACAAAGTCAATATTTTGTTCACTGCACCCACAGGTGTGCGTATGCTCAAAAAACAAGACGAAAGCTGGATGACGCGCTACGATGTGTCTAGTGTGAAGTCGTTCTTTTTGGCAGGCGAGCCGCTTGATGAATCGACGGCTAGTTGGTTGACTCAGCATCTAGGCGTACCGATTTTAGATCACTATTGGCAAACAGAGTCTGGTTGGCCAATCTTGAGCCATACGCCAAAATTCAATCATAAGCCGCACAAGCAGGGGTCACCTGGTTACCCCATGTATGGCTATGAGGCGCATGTCATCAATGAGGAAACAGGCGGTCCTTGTCAGGCTGGCGAAAAAGGATTGCTTGCGATTAAAGCACCACTGCCGCCTGGTTGTCTCACCACGGTATGGCGTAATGACGAGCGCTTTATCAGCAGCTACTTTGGTCTGTTTAATGGCCAGCAGTACTCAACCTCGGACTATGCAGTGACAGACGAAGAAGGGTATTTTTATATCTTAGGGCGTACCGATGACGTGATAAACGTCGCAGGACATCGCATAGGCACGCAAGAGATTGAGGAGGCTATCAGTACACATCCAGAGATGGCAGAGTGCGCTGTAGTGGGTATTCAAGACGAGCTAAAAGGCGAGCTACCTATTGCATTCTGTGTCTTAAAAGATCAGACGCAAATTGAAACCACTGAAAACCGTTTCCGCATCGAGCAGCAAGTGATAGGTGCTGTCGTAAAATCTTTGGGAGGTATTGCGCGACCAGCCGCTATCTATTTCCCGCAGGCACTGCCAAAAACCCGCTCTGGTAAAATCTTACGTCGCTCAATTCGTGCTCTGGCAGAAAACCAACCGACAGGAGACATGTCAACGCTTGATAACCCAACCGCTATCGATGCGATCAAGCAAGCGATGAAAGATTATTGATTGGTATAAATTAACCTCATACAAAAATAGTAATATTGTTCATCGCGTATCAAAGTTAGGTTAACTTTAAAAAGCTCATGAGTCATCATGGGCTTTTTTGTTTTTGTTATTTAAACAATTTTTATAGGAATACGTGCCATCAAAATAAACTTAGATAAAATTTCGATAAAGCGCTTGACCATAAAAATGGTTTATTGTTATAGTCAATAACGATACAAAATAAATCATTTTAAAATTCAGTTTTTAATAATGTTTTATAGACAAACACTCATCGCTTTTATTTTTCTAATAAATATCTAGGTGCCGTCACACGGTAGTCTCGCAAAAAAGATAAGGATATCTTATGCACCACGTTCAACAGCTCATCAATGGTCAGTTCGTACAATCAAACACCGACGAATGGATTGATATCACCGATCCTGCGACTCAAGAAGTCATCGCCAAAGTGCCACAAACCACCAATGATGAGATTAATCAAGCAGTCGCAGCTGCACAGACAGCGTTTGAAACATGGCGCAAAACGCCAATTACCACGCGTGCGCGTATCTTTTTAAAGTATCAGTCTCTGATTCGTGATCATATGGATGAGCTGGCAGAAATCTTGACCACAGAGCAAGGAAAGACGATTGCTGATGCACGCGGTGATGTGTTCCGCGGTTTAGAAGTAGTAGAGCATGCCGCTGGTATTGCCAATCTGCAAATCGGTGACTTTGTAGAAAATGTTGCGTCAGGGGTCGATACTTATAGCATTTGGCAGCCACTCGGCGTTTGCGCTGGTATTACGCCATTTAACTTCCCAGCGATGATTCCGTTATGGATGTTCCCAATGGCGATTGCTACGGGTAATACGTTTATCCTAAAACCTTCTGAGCAAGATCCAATGGTCACAATGCGTCTCGTAGAGCTAGCGATTGAAGCGGGCGTACCAGAAGGCGTTCTTAACGTAGTGCATGGTGGCAAAGCCACCGTCGATGCTATCTGTGACCATCCAGATATCAAAGCCGTTTCTTTTGTGGGTTCTACCAATGTTGGCAAACATGTCTATGAGCGTGCAAGCCAGTCAGGTAAACGTGCACAGTGCATGATGGGCGCAAAAAACCATGGCGTTATCTTGCCAGATGCTAATAAAGAACAGACGCTCAATCAGCTAGCAGGCGCAGCATTTGGTGCCGCTGGTCAGCGCTGTATGGCACTGTCGGTCGTCGTACTAGTAGGCGCAGCTGGCGAGTGGATTGATGAGATTAAAGCAAAAGCAGAAAGCTTGGTCGTCTCAGCTGGCAAAAATGACAAGGATTTAGGCCCACTGATTTCGCCTGCCGCCAAAGCTCGTGTTGAGCATTTGATTGGAACTGGGGTAGAAGAGGGCGCAAGCTTGATTTTGGATGGTCGTGGAATTACTGTTGAAGGGTTCGAGAAAGGTAACTTTGTAGGCCCGACTATCTTTGATAACGTCACAAGCGATATGCAAATTTATCAACAAGAAATCTTTGGCCCAGTACTGTGTATCATGCGTGCTGCGAGCTTAGATGAAGCGATTGCACTACTGAACGCCAATCCGCATGGCAATGGCACGGCGATATTTACCCAGTCAGGGGCAGCTGCACATAAATTCCAACAAGACATTCAGGTTGGTCAAATCGGTATTAACTTGCCGATTCCAGTGCCACTTCCAATGTTCTCCTTCTCAGGGTCACGTGGCAGTAAGCTTGGCGACCTAGGTCCTTATGGCAAGCAAGCCGTACAGTTCTATACTCAGACGAAGACCGTGACTGCGCGTTGGTTTGATGATGAAGCGAGCCGCGGTGTTAACACAACGATTTCAATTTAAGCGTCCGCTCATTGTTGTTTCAGTATGACATTTTGTGTTTTCGGTATGACGATAATGCGACTTGCGGTACTATTAAACGCAATTTTATTATCGTTATGCCGCTATCATGTCGCGCTAATGTCTTATAAAATCTCTGATCAACATTTTTACTAACGCTTTTATTAACGTTTATCTGAGATTTAAGCCCTCTATTTGATCTATAAGAACAAGGATGACCCTATGGATTTTTCATTGACCGATGACCAAGTCGCCTTTCGCCAAACCGCCCGCCAGTTTGCGCAAAAAGAGCTAAAGCCAAATGCTGCCGAATGGGATCGTAACTCGCATTTCCCAATAGATGTGATCAAAAAATCTGGTGAACTCGGCTTTTTGGGATTGTATACCAATCCAGAGTATGACGGCTTAGGCCTCCCAAGACTGGACTCAGCGATGGTATTCGAAGAACTTGCATGGGGCGATACGGCTGTGGCTGCTTATATGAGTATTCATAACATGGCCGCATGGATGATTGGTGAATATGGCAGCGATACGCTATGCAAAAAATATCTACCTAACATGGTCAGCGGTGAGTGGCTTGGTAGCTATTGCCTAACAGAACCAAATGCAGGCTCTGATGCAGCCTCCTTACGTACCAAAGCGGAAAAGCAAGACGATCATTATGTACTGAATGGTGAAAAAACCTTTATTTCTGGCGCAGGCTCAACCGATGTATTGGTAGTGATGGCGCGTACTGGCGCGGCAGGGCCAAAAGGCGTGTCAGCGTTCGTCGTAGATGCCAATAGTGCTGGTATCGAGTATGGAAAAAACGAGCACAAAATGGGCTGGAAAGCACAGCCGACACGCACGATTAGCTTTAAAGATGTAAAAGTTCCAGTAGAGAACTTGATAGGTGAGGAAGGCCAAGGCTTTCGTATCGCGATGAAAGGACTAGATGGTGGTCGTATTAATATCGGTATTTGTGCGGTAGGTACAGCACAAGCGGCGTTAGAGACCGCAACCAGTTACGTGCAAGAGCGCAGTCAATTTGGCAGCCCGATTGCCAGCTTACAATCGGTACAGTTTAAACTTGCTGATATGTTGACTCAGACCATCGCCGCACGCCAAATGCTGTATCTAGCAGCTGATAAAGTCGATAACAATGATGGACAAGCGTCTACCTACTGCGCAATGGCAAAGCGTTTATCTACAGATCTTTGTTTCGATGTTGCCAATGAAGCCCTGCAATTACACGGCGGCTATGGTTATCTAAACGAATATCCACTTGAGCGCCACGTACGCGATTTGCGTGTCCATCAAATTTTAGAAGGCACCAATGAGATCATGCGAGTGATTATTTCACGTCAGGTCTTGCAAGATGAAGGGTTAAGTCAGCTCCGCTAATTTATCTCGTTTTACTGAAACAAGGATGTTTTATGACAGATTATACAAATCTACAGCTATCAATTGATGGCCATACCGCAACATTGACGTTGAATAACCCACCGGCACATACATGGACGATGGACAGTTTGCATGCGCTTAAGCAGCTCATCACCGACCTCAATGCCAACGACGATGTCTACGCATTAATCGTGCATGGAGATGGCGAAAAGTTCTTTTCAGCTGGTGCAGATTTAAACAACTTCTCAGATGGCGATAAAGGCCGCGCCATAAGCATGGCGATTGCATTTGGTGAAGCGTTCGAAGCATTGTCTGCCTATCGCGGTGTCAGTATCGCTGTCATCAATGGCTATGCGATGGGCGGCGGTCTTGAGTGTGCGCTCGCATGTGATATCCGTATTGCAGAAGCGCATGCCCAGATGGCACTGCCAGAGACAGGCGTAGGATTATTACCATGTGCTGGCGGCACGCAAAACCTACCTATGTTAGTAGGGGAAGGTTGGGCCAAACGCATGATACTGTGCGGTGAGCGGGTCGATGCAGATACGGCATTGCGTATCGGTCTGGTTGAGGAGGTCGCTGCAAAAGGTAAGGGGTTGCAAATCGCTCAGGCCTTGGCAAAAAAAGTCGCTAAGCAATCACCCGTCGCCGTCAGTTATTCTAAAAAGCTTATTCAAGCGGCTAGAGACACCCCACCTGCGCAAAATCTTATCCATGAGCGTGAAGCGTTCGTGAAGTTGTTTGATACCAAAGATCAGCGCGAAGGGGTACAAGCATTCTTAGAAAAGCGTAAACCCAATTGGCAAAACAAATAAGCCGCGGTCAAAACGCTTAAGCCATTTTTATTATTTAATTTTGTAGGTCACTTTTATGACAGCAGCGACGAAGGATATTAACTCCCAAAATTCAGTAAATAATGCAGCACAAGAAGCGCCTGTATTGTTCAATACTGAATCGACAGATTGCGGGCACTTGATTGGGGTAATGACACTTAATACACCCAAATCGCTTAATGCACTCAGCGTTGATATGTGTCAACTGCTCTCAGCGCAGTTAGAGCAGTGGCAAGCGGACGAGCAAGTGGTAGCGCTTGTGTTAAAAGGTGCGGGCGATAAAGCGTTCTGTGCGGGCGGTGATATTCGTAAGCTCTATGACAGCATGTCTACCAGTGCACCAATGCCAAACCCGTATGCCACTGAGTTTTTCAGTCACGAGTATCGTCTCTATCGTCAAATGCACTTTTATCCAAAGCCACTAATACTTTGGGGTGACGGTATCATCATGGGCGGCGGTATGGGACTGATGGCAGGGTGTAGTCATCGTCTAGTCACTGAGCGCACGCGTTTTGCCATGCCTGAGGTCACGATTGGACTGTTCCCTGATGCATCTGGCAGCTGGTTTTTGCAGCGTATGCCTGCCAAAACGGGTTTGTTCTTAGGTCTAACTGGCGCGATGTGCAATGGCAACGATGCGCTATTGGCTAATCTAGCAGAGTATGCCGTTGCTAGTCATGACTATAATGCCGTCATGCAGCGCCTCAAACAGAGCAACTGGCGAACGGTAGATAACACTAGCAGTTCAAATAAGTGCCATGATAATAATGCGCATAGTATTGTCAGTCGTGCGCTTGCTGAACTACCTATTGCCGAAATGCCTGATAGTAAGCTTGCAACTTACTGGCAGCCTATTCAGCAACTGATGAATAGTGGCGGTCTGGTCGATATCGATGCGTTGCTACAAAGCGATACTGCGCTCTCACAGCTAAACCAAGACTTTGCAGCAGACAGCTGGACTCAGCGAGCAGTTGCAACCTATCGGCATGGTTGCCCAGTGACAGCAGCATTGACCTACGCGCTCTATTATAAAGTCGCTGACCTATCGATCGAACAAGTACTGTATTTAGAAACCAACGTCGCAGTACACTGCGCGGCCAATCCTGATTTCAAAGAAGGCGTGCGAGCATTATTAATTGATAAAGATAGAAGTCCTAAATGGTCGCGTTCATTAGCAGACTGTCTCAGTATAGAAGGGCAGGCGTATATCGATAAGCACTTTGCCAACCCTTATCCAAAAGGTGAGCATCCTTTGGGCGATTGGCTGGGTAAGGATGCCTTGGGTAGTCAGTATGTCGGCTAATTGCCTAAAAGGGATCTATAACGTAAGACTATCAGCGATTTCATAAAGTTTTAAAGAAGGATGTTGAGACTTAAAATAGCAGCATTCATTAGTAAGCAATACTCGCTAATAAACACTGTTAAATAGTATGTAGCAATAGCTACATCATAAATCATCAAGGAGTGATGAGATGGGTACAAAGGATATAAGTACAATAAACAATGACACCACTAAACCAAATATTGCCTTTATTGGGCTTGGTAATATGGGTGCGCCAATGGCAGAGAACTTATTAAAGGCAGGTTACGAGCTATCTGTTTTTGATTTGTCTGAGGTTGCAACCCAGCGCTTAGCACAAGCAGGGGCTAGCATCGCAAAAAGTCCTAAAGATGCCGCAAGTAATGCCCAAGTTGTAATTAGTATGTTACCTGCAGGTCAGCATGTACATTCTGTATATTTAGGTGATAGCGGATCTAATGGGTTACTTGCAGAGCTACCAAAAGGCACGCTTGTGATTGACAGTAGTACGATTGCGGCGGCTGATGCAAGGAAAGTAGCAGAGGCGGCAAGTAAGCTTGGGATAGACTTTTTAGATGCACCAGTCTCTGGTGGCACAGGTGGGGCAGTTGCTGGTAGTTTGACCTTTATCGTCGGCGGCGACGATGCCGCTTTTGCTAAGGCTGAGCCAATACTTGCCGTGATGGGAAAGAATATCTTTCATGCTGGCGAGCACGGCGCAGGACAAGTCGCAAAAATCTGCAATAATATGCTGTTAGGTATTCTAATGGCAGGAACGGCAGAGGCAATTAATCTAGGCGTCAAGAACGGTCTAGATCCCAAGGTGCTATCAGATATTATGCTACAAAGCTCAGGGCGTAACTGGACATTAGAAGTGTACAATCCTTACCCGCAAGTAATGGAGAACGTACCATCGAGCAATGGCTATCAAGGCGGATTTATGAGCAAATTGATGCAAAAAGATCTAAACCTTGCGATGCAGACTGCTCAAGACACTGAAGTAGAAACGCCAATGGGTGCCAAAGCGACAGAACTATACGCCTCACATACTGTAGAGAATGGTGATAAAGACTTTTCTAGTATTATCGGATGTCATGATGTCTCATTATTGTCTTAAACATGAATCTCTTGACTGTGTCTCTTTTGAATATAACCTTCTTAGATATATCAATTTTTAGGAATACCAGTTCTTAAAAATACTAATATTAAGAATTTTTAGTATTACTAGTAAGTGGCGTTAATTAAGAGAATGCATTTGCGAAAAAGAAAAAGGTCTACGCTAAAATCATAGCGTAGACCTTTTTTGATGGCTAATAGATAGTATTAGCTTTGTAGATCGTAGACGAGCGTCTGAACGTCTTGCGCGGCTTTTTGTAGGCGTGGTACATGAGTCAGCAGATCGTCAAGTGATACCCGTATGGTGGGCGCATGTAAGTAGAGAGAAGCCAGATAGCGTGACTTTTTGTCCAGTATAGGGACAGCCACTGCGACCATCTCAGAGATAAACTCCTCGTTATCAATGCCGATACCAGTATCAGCAATGCGATCAAGCTCGGCATTCAATTCATTGATATCAGTAATCGTATTCTTAGTGAACTTATCTAGTGGCAACCCTTGTAGTATTTTCATACGGCTAGTTGTAGATAGTTGGCTTAGATAGAGCTTACCAGTTGCTGTACACCACATGGGTGACTTTGCCCCAACAGGAAGATAAATCTGTAGTGGCAAGGTCGTCTGAGCGCGGTTGGTATAGATCATATCCATATGATAGGGAATGCCAATACCGCAAGTTTCTTTTAGCTCATCAACCAGTTTTTGCAAAATCATCTGTCGCTCGTTAAAGAACAGTCGTTGTTGCCATAACTCAACGCTCAAATTGCGTACGCGCTTACCAGGGATAATGCCGCCACCAATATCAACAGTCAAAAAACCATCATCAACCAAGTTTTGAATCAATCTATGAATGGTCGGTTTAGGGATATCTAGCTCTTGTGAGAGCTCGAGTGGAGAAAGCGGTTTTGAAGCATAGGACACTGCTTCTATGATTTCTAGGACACGGGTAATCGACGATACTTTAGGCATATATATGACTCAGTAGGAGTAAAGAAATAGAGCAGACAGCATCACAAAATTTTCATAAATAAGACAAATAGTGACAATACTAACGTTCTATAACAAATCTATTATAACAACTAATTTAGCATAATACTCGCTTGAGGCAAGCGTTAGTCGCGTTATGTGAGATCATTTATATCGTTTTATTTGTTAGCGTAGATTTTCTCGTGTAAGTAACAATAGATACGTCAACTAACAAGGCACACTATTCTGTAAGGTTAAGCCATATAACTGTCATTGATTTAAAGTACGTTCTAGATAATTATGTGGATATGTTTTGCAATACCCTTACATAAACATTAAGCAAGTGAAATCTCATGTTTACGCTGTTTGGTTACTTTAAGGACGTTATGTAACATAAAGGCGAATTTTTGCAGATTGGTGTAGCAATTATTACAGTACCTATGCAATCTTTACATAATGGCAAATAAAAACAGCATCAGTAGGGGTGACTTTTTAAGTCAGAATTGTTTTAATCACCTCAACAAAATGATGGTTTAACAAAAGCACAATCATCGTTTTTTATGGGCGGGTTTATTTCACACTTTAGGAGAATAATTATGAAATTGATTAAATTGACGGCAATCTCTGCTGCTGTTCTAGCATCAACTGCTGCATTAGCTGCTGAGCCAGTTATCGTTGTTGATGACAATGCTGCAGTTGCATATGAAGCTGAGCCAGTTGCAGTTGCTTATCAAGCAGAACCTGCTTCTTATGCATACGATGCTGACGCTGGTGTAGTAAGCAACACTACTGGCGCTGTTGTTGGTGGCACTAAAGGCTTCTTCAATAAAGTAGTAAACCCAGCATCAGTTAGCGCTGAAGTTGGTACTTTAGGTTATGGTGCTAACATCGGTTGGTCACTTAACGAAAAAACTGAATTGCAAGCTGGTTGGGCAGGTGGCGATGTAGCTGACCTTTTCGGCGGTGATTTTGACGCAGACGACGTAAACTACGATGTAGATTCTGATTTTAGCAACCCGTACCTAGGTGTACAATTACGTCCTACTGGTAACTGGTTCACAGTTGGCGCTGGTATTATCGTTCCTGACAACGATTTTGATGTAACTGCTAACTCTGAAGGCGGTACTTACAAAATTAATGATGTGTCATACAACGCAGATGATGTAGGTACTTTACAAGGTACTATGGAGCATCGTAACAAGCTAGCTCCTTACGCTACTATTGGTTTCCGTCCAAACATCACAAATAACTTCGGTTTATTTGGTGAAATCGGCGCAGCTTACATGGGTAAAACAGATGCTACAGTAAATGCAACTGACCCAGAAAATGTTGTGAGAGTTTCTAACGGTGTTACTGATATACCTTCTGGTCTTAATGCGGGTCAAGTTGCTAAACTTGCTGAGCAAGAGCTAGAAGATAAAGACTGGTTAGAGTGGTTGCCAATCGTTAAAGTTGGTGCAACTTACCGTTTCTAATCTAATCACAGTTTAAATACTGTCATTAGTAGAAAGTAAAAAAAACGATCCTTTTTAGGGTCGTTTTTTATGCTTAAAATAAAGTATTAAAAGATATACTAAAACTCAGGTTTGAACTTTGCTTAGAAGACCTTGCTCAAAAAACGATGACAGTCTGCTGCGATTGTAACGTGGCAATGCGGTAAGCAGATTGGTAATCCGTATCCTCACTATCATTGGGTACAAAGGCAGAGTTAATCTCTCTATTATTTTCAATCAAGCTAGGAATAAGGTGAGAGTAATCCATACCTAAGCCTTGAGCCAATGTGTATTGGTTAATTTTGATAAAGCTTTCTTTTATTTGCCATAACAGTTTGGTAGTGCGTTCACGCTGATCTGTAGACAGCTCCTGTAAAATCGTCAACTCTCTCTCTGAATAGAAACGCTTGACTACATGCCATGTAATATTATTGGTCTCTATATCGATACCAGCAGGACGCTGACGACTGATAACGACCGCTATTTTACTGTGTAAATGTGTAAAATTTGTCTGATTCGATTCTGTAGTTTGCTTTGAGCTACCAGCTCCTGTATGGCTAAAGCACACATAATGTTGACTGTTGACGAGCCGATAGGGAAAGCATGACTCATCCAAGGTGTCATCTATTTCTAATTTTTTGAGCAGTTCCTGTAATAGTTGCCTGACGCCTTGCCGCTGCTGCTGACGCTGTTTACGCGCTAGAGTAGATACTGAGTGTTTAGGTACTGTTGTCGCCACCTGATAGTGCCAATTTAAGCTACTGAACTTGATGATGTCTTTATACGACGTATTACATGATGATAACCATAATGACTTGTTCCATAAGCTTTCAGTGACTAAATGACTGATTGACTCGCTCACTTGAGCTGTCACACACCATGTCGTGGTGTCGAGTTGAGTGTACTGTATCTGAGTAAGGTTGGAAGTCGGCATATATTACTAGTCATCAAAAACGATTATTATAGAATCGAGTGCATAAAAATGTGTAAATTTGAACGCTATGTGCTGTCTAAATAATTAATATCTAATTAACCTACTAAAACCCCAAAAAGCCCAGCAATATACTCTTGCTGGGCTTTTATTAAACTATCGAACGCTATGAATAACGCTAAATCACAATTTAGTAAGACAGCTCAGCACGACGGTTTTGTGCATACGCGTCTTCAGTGTTGCCAGCTGCTGCAGGGCGTTCTTCACCATAGCTAATGACACGGATATTGTTTGCAGTGACACCTTGAGCAGCAAGGTAGTTACGTGCAGCTTGTGCGCGTCGCTCACCTAGTGCCATGTTATATTCACGGCTACCGCGCTCATCAGTGTGACCTGCGATAACGACAGTCGCTGCTGGGTTTGAATTTAGCAGGCTTACGTGTTGGTTAAGGACGCTCGCTGATTGAGCAGTAATTTCGCTGCTATCAAAGGCAAAGTAGACCACTGCTTGAATATTCTCAGCGCCAGTAATGACAGCGTTTGAGTTATCAACGATAACCGCACCATTGTAGCCAACTTGTCCACCTGGAATACCTAGCGGGGCAACGACAACTTCTGAGGTAGAACGCTTGGTAGCACAACCAGTGGTTAGTGCAACGGCGCTTGATAGCACAGCAAGAACAGCGATCTTAGAAAAACTGATTGACATGACGAGCTCCTAAAATTTTAATTAAATTTGTTTTTTTAAACTGCTTCCGATAAAACTTAGGCAATCTCTATCTATAATATACTAAATGTTAATTTATGTAAGTATTTTTACTGTAAATTACGATAGATAAAATTGAGTGTATTACCAGCGGTGCTTGTCCCAGTTTTCAGGGTTGGCCCAGTAGTCAGCATTGAGCCAATTTGGTAGTTGTTTGTAATCATATAGGTTAAATTGCCAAAGCGTTGCCGTAACGTTTGATGAGGTAATAGATTGAATGTCATCAATATTTAGAGATGGCTCATTCAATATATCAAATGGCGTAAAGCCATAAGGTTTTAGGTCTATCGAGCTGTCCAATGCAATAAGCAAATGCGCGGCATACAGGTCACGGTAGCGCATCAGTAGCGGCACATAGTGTTGAGTCAGCTCTTCTGACAAGGTGGGCAGCCAAAAGCAAGCAAGATCATAACGATCAGGTACATGCTGTTTAGCAAGATCTGATAGCGTTGATAAGTGTCGTGCGTTCAGCCTTGATTCAGTGTTCTCATTAGTAGATGTAGTGTCGTCAAGTTGTGCTTGTAGTGCTAATAAGTCCGCATGGTTATGTGTTACCCATAATGCTTCACTATTATCTTTTTTATGCTCAGGTGACTGTTCTGTCTGAGTCGTCAGTGAGGGTAGTAATGCATCAACATACTCTATAAGCAAAGGTAAGGTAATGTCTGCGCGTTTCACCGTATTTTTTGTCATATAATAAGCCGTTAGTTAAATGATTGGTCATCAGTATGACTATTAAATCATTTTCAACGACATTATCCAATTGATAACGTATGTTTCATATTTAAATCATCTTGAACCGACGATATCTTACTTTACATACTTGAAATTTGGTGATTTAGGTCAATCTAGCTATAAGCTTAACAAGAAAACCAATTTAGTAATAAAAATTAGCTTAATCATTGCGAAGTTTTGTGTATGTGCTTAGTTTATTAAGCGCTTAACTGATTAGTTAGCCTAAAGATAAGGTCTTTATTTGACTAGTGCCTTTTGCAAATAGCGAAATGATATTACTCATTATTATATTATTCACCCCTAGTAAAACTACCTTATAACCAAATCAACGATAATAATAGGACACCATATGTCTACTGCTGAAACTGATGCACAAATCATCAATCCTGAAATGCCAGATGTGCCGCCCCATGCGCCAAGCAAGATTAATCTAAAAGACTATACCAAACCAAGTTTTGATGTCGAGACAGTACATTTAGATATCAAACTGTTTGAAGACTACGCGCAGGTAGACAGTACGCTTGAGATGGTACGTCAAACGGCAGGGGATATTGTTTTATTTGGTGAGTCATTAGAGCTGCTAACGATTACGATGAATGGTAAGACGCTGAGCACTGAGGATTATCAGCAGGAAGAGGGTAAGCTGACGATTTATAATGCCCCTGAGCGAGCTACTTTAGATATTCAAGTGCGTATCTGTCCACAGACCAACACCGCGCTTGAAGGCTTATATATGGCCGGTAGCGGTGACGACACGATGTTTGTGACGCAGTGCGAGCCAGAGGGTTTCCGTAAGATTACTTTTTATCCCGATCGCCCTGATGTGTTGGCGATATTTACCACGCGACTCGAAGCAGATAAGCGCTATCCGACGTTATTGGCCAATGGTAACTTAGTCGAAGCAGGCGAAGTGGCCGATGCGCCAGACCGTCATTATGCCATCTGGCACGATCCAACCAATAAGCCAAGCTATCTATTTGCCTGTGTGGTAGCTGATTTAGATGTATTGACAGATTCTTATACGACTAGCGAAGGTCGAGAAGTCTTGCTTGAGTTGTATGCCAAGTCTGCCGATATCGATAAATGCGATGTCGGTATGCAAGCTTTGAAAGATGCTATGAAGTGGGATGAGGTCAATTATGGCCGAGCCTATGATCTAGATCGCTATATGATTGTGGCGGTCAGCCAATTCAATATGGGTGCAATGGAAAATAAAGGTCTCAATATTTTTAACACCGCTTGCGTGTTATCTAGCCCTGAGACGACCACTGATGCCCGTAGTTTTAGCGTAAAAGCTATTATCGCTCATGAGTATTTTCATAACTGGACAGGCAATCGTATTACCTGCCGTGATTGGTTCCAGCTGTGTTTAAAAGAAGGCTTTACCGTTTACCGTGATCAATCATTTTCAGCAGACCAACAGTCAAGCGCGGTACAGCGTATTGATGACGTAGCGACCTTGCGTGCCCATCAATTCAGCGAAGATGCAGGTCCATTAGCGCACCCAGTGCGTCCAGAAAGTTTTGTTGAAATTAATAACTTTTATACGACGACCGTCTACGAGAAAGGTGCTGAAATTGTGCGTATGATTGCCAATACGTTGGGGCCAGATGATTTCCGTAAAGGCACAGATGAGTATTTCCGTCGCTATGATGGACAAGCGGTAACGGTTGAGGACTTTTTATCAGCACTCAGTATCACTGACGACAAAATAGAGAATTTTATTGATTGGTATCGTCAGCCTGGTACGCCAGTGGTATCGGGTTCTCAAACTTATGATAGCGCAGCGCAGACGCTAACCATCACCTTGAATCAACAGACACGCCATGTCAAAGGCTTTGATGCACCAAAACCATTGCCGATACCTGTAGCAACGGCATTGTTTGACAAAGACTCAGGCGCTATCGTTGCTGAGCGTATGTTGTTGCTTGACGAGGCGACGCAAACCTTTGTATTTGAGAATGTAGCGAGCGAGCCTGTTGTATCATTATTACGTGACTTTAGCGCGCCAGTACAGCTTAGCTATGACTACCAAGATGCAGACTTAGCATTTTTGCTTAAGCATGAAACCAATGGGTTTAACCGCTGGCAAGTAACTCAAATGCTAGTGAATCGTATTTTGTTGCAAGGGCAAGGTGCGAAGAGTAGCCCTGATGTGTATTTGGAAGCATTGGCACAAACCTTACCCGTCTTAGCGGCTGACGATGCGATGCTAGCGGCACGGTTGCTTGATATTCCATCAGCGCAAGAGTTGGCTTCTGCTATTTCTAAAGACTACGATCCAGTGTTGGTTAAAGAGCAGCGCGATGGGCTATATAAGCAAGTGGCTGATAAGTTAAAAGACCAATGGGCTGAGCTGTACAACAATCTGCCAATGCAGTCTTATGAGGACAGCGCTGAAGCTCGAGGTATTCGTGCGCTGCGTAATGTCGTGCTCGATATGGCGTTGACTGCCAATGTAGATGCAGCAGCAGACTGGGCACAGCAGCAGTATGAAAATGCGAGCTGTATGACTGAGCGCTTCGGTGCATTGAAGGCCATGGTCAATCATCAATTGACAGGTGCAGATAAGTACTTAGCGGACTTCTATGAGCGTTTCCAAGCAAATGATTTGGTTATCGATCTGTGGTTCAGTGTACAAGCTGCCGCTGATGATGTGACGCCTGATATGGTTAAGTCGCTACTGACGCACACAGACTTTGATTGGAATACGCCTAATCGTGTCCGCTCAGTTATCAGCGCGTTTAGCTCGCAACCAACGGTACTTTGGACGGCGGAAGGTCTAGAGATGTATACAGGCGTGATTCAGAAACTAGATAATGCCAACCCTGTGTTAGCGTCACGCTTACTGCAAGTACTAGCCCGCTGGAATACATTGGCTGAACCTCGCCGTCAAATGGCGCATGAGCAGCTAGTAGATTTACAGAAGAATGTCTCATCTAAGCATGTGCTCGAAAGCTTAGAGAGCGTGCTAGATGCTGCAAATAGTTAATTGAGAGCAGTGCAGTACTAGCTAAAATACCATTTTCAGAATAAGGTTAGCTCTGACCAATTAATGAAACACGTATCGTTAATGGTCATTGCTAATCGAGTTTTAGAATACATTATTTTTTATAGAATGTTAATAAATAAAAAGCCCCTTTCGCATTAGTGCAAAAGGGGCTTTTTATGGTTTGCTCGACGATAAATTATCGTGGATAGCTATTAGCGATTTGGTAGCACATCTTTTACCATATCACGTAAGTCACGTAATGCTGTGACGGTGCTATCCCAATCTAGGCAACCATCGGTGATAGATTTGCCGTACTCAAGCTGGCTTAAATCAGCAGTCAATTTTTGATTGCCGCCTTTTAAGTGACTCTCAATCATCATACCGATAATTGATTTATTGCCATTTTGAATTTGTTCGGCAACGTTTTTGATAACCATCGGTTGTAAGTAAGGGTCTTTACCTGAGTTAGCATGACTTGAATCAATCATAATCTTGCTATTGGTTTTGCCTTTTGCCAGCTCGTTTTCAACTTGGGCTACCGCAGTTTCATCATAGTTAGGCTTGCCATTACCACCGCGAAGTACCACGTGCGCGTAAGGGTTACCTTTAGATTTGATGATAGAGACTTTACCATCTGATGACAGACCTAAGAAGCTATGACCTTCTTTAACCGCTTGCATGGCATTGACAGCAACCGTCATACCACCATCGGTACCGTTCTTAAATCCAACTGGGCATGATAAGCCAGAGCTCATTTCGCGATGCGTTTGGCTCTCAGTGGTACGTGCACCAATGGCTGACCAGCTGATTAGATCTTGGATGTACTGCGGCGTATTTGGATCAAGTGCTTCAGTCGCGCAAGGTAGACCTTTTTCATTCAAATCAAGTAGCAGTTTACGAGCCGTGCGCAAGCCTTTTTCTATATCAAAGCTGTCATTCATGTCAGGGTCGTTGATCATGCCTTTCCAACCAACCGTCGTACGAGGTTTTTCAAAATAAACACGCATGACCACAAATACACTGTCTTCGATTTCTTTTGCCAATACGGCTAAACGATCGGCATATTCGTGAGCGGCTTTGATATCGTGAATAGAGCAGGGGCCAATGACCACAAACAAACGCTTGTCTTTACCGTCCAAGATATCTTGAATAGTATTACGACCTTTTAGTACGGTGTTATACGCGTCGTCTGACAGAGGCAGCTCGGCTTTTAGCTCGGCGGGGGTAATCAAAGGAATAAATTTTTCAATATTCACGTCGTCAATATCTGCATTATGGGTAACTGATGTTGTCATGGTTATATATCGTCTAGCTGATTTATAGGAACATTCATTATGCGGACAAAAGTGTTGGTTGACAAGGGTAGTCGAGCAGTTAATTGACTGATAACTGGAATGTGGAAAACAAAACTTAGTTATACTTATAGAGACTTAGCGTGATATTTGACGTTCTAAATGCACGTTTAGCATTTGGTTTTTCTATCTATTAATAAGAGTTGGTTGAGTTTTTGGTGCATAACGCTCAGATTTTATGCGTGAATTTCGCTATTTGTATCATCGTCAAGTATGATAGCAACATTAGCGATGGGTGGCCCAAACTGTGGCATTAAAACAGTAGGGATGAGTACTCATATTATTCATAAAGCCATATCGCTGATTTATTACGTTATATTTTATAATAACGGTTTATTTTGTGTATTTCTAATATCGAGAGCTTGTCATGACAGATTCTGCTACGTCTCATCACCATACTGACCTCATTCATCAAGCCGAGACGGATTCTCAAGTAGCAAATATAAATGCTACGCCGCTAGTGATAGGCATCGTCGCAGGTGAGGTATCTGGTGACAGCTTAGGCGCAGATTTTATGCGGCAAATGAATAATCTACGTGATGATATTGTCTGGGTAGGCGTAGGCGGTACAAAGATGCAAGCGCAAGGGCTACAGAGTATTTTCCCGTTAGAGCGCTTGGCAGTGATGGGTCTGGTTGAAGTCATGTCGCAGCTACCAGATTTGCTCAAAGCGCGCCGTGAGCTTCTGAGCGCATTTAAGGCTGCCAATATTGATTGGTTCGTCGGTATTGATGCGCCTGACTTTAATTTGCGAGTATCCAAAAAACTAAAGCCCCAAGGCGTATTCTGTGTGCAGTACGTCAGTCCTTCTATTTGGGCGTGGCGTGAGTCACGTATCCATAATATTAAAGCGGCGACCAATTTGGTGCTATGTCTATTCCCGTTTGAGTTGCCAGTTTATGAGCGACATAACCATCCAGCGATCTGTGTGGGTCATCCATTACTACGAACCATTGATCAGAATCTGATCGATACGCCAATCAATCAACGTCGCAGTGAGCTCGTTTGGGACAACGATGGGTTGCAGCAGTTTTTTATTGAACGCTTCGATGATGTAAGTCAGCTTATTTGTGTAATGCCAGGTTCTAGGCGCGGTGAAATTACAGCTATTCTGCCATTGATGCTTGATGGCATCCAAAAGTTAATCC
Source organism: Psychrobacter sp. 1Y6 (assembly GCF_052258385.2). Taxonomy (NCBI): domain Bacteria; kingdom Pseudomonadati; phylum Pseudomonadota; class Gammaproteobacteria; order Moraxellales; family Moraxellaceae; genus Psychrobacter; species Psychrobacter sp. 1Y6. The sequence goes on from NZ_JBQQEW020000001.1 coordinate 1,387,020, forward strand.
TGTTAGATCCTAAGCTATGCTTTATCATTCCAACGGTCGATCAAAACCATCAATATATCGTACAAGAAGTGATCGACCAACGCTCAGAACAGCTACGTGAAGCAATTGTGGTGGTTTACGATGATACCCAGCCAGAATTTAGCCAACATGCCATGGCGGCATCAGATATCGTGATGCTGGCATCTGGGACAGCAACGCTTGAGGCAATGCTGCTTGAACGGCCGATGGTAGTAGTCTATCAATTAAATCAGCTGACTTACCAAATAGCCAAGCGTCTGGTAAAGGTACCATATGTGGCATTGCCCAATATATTGGCTAATGCGCCAATCGTACCTGAGCTTATTCAAGAGCAGGCGAGCGGTGACAATATTTGCCGCACCGTAATGCGTTTGCTGCAACCACGCGCTTATGCCGAGCAATTACATGACTTACTAGTGACAAAGCAGTCGCTACAACAGCAAAGCAACCATGAGCCTGCAAACAGCGTGATTGAACAGTGGTTTATCCAAAATACCGATACCGTCAATCATAATTAAACAAGAAAGACCTTCTAACATTATGCATATTCAACACAGTACAGAAAGCTCAGCTCAAGTAATTGACATCAATATTGAGCATATTGATGTCAAAGGACAATATATTCAGTTAGCAGCGCCCATACACTTATATGGGCAAATGAATATCGCTGAGCTGCTTACCCAATATCTCAGTTATGATAACCAAGAGACAGAGCAGTCAATACTGCAAATCGGCGTTGATGAAGCAGGACGTGGGCCATTACTAGGTAGTGTCAATGTGGCGGCGGCAATATTACCTGCGACCTGGTCAGGATTGATTGAGGAACAACCGCTCAAAGACACGCCGTTGTCGATACTGACAGACTCCAAAAAACTGAGTGAAAAAAAGCGCGATATCCTTTATCCATTGGTTCAGCAGCATGCTATCGGTTATATCATCGCTGATATACCAGCAGCAGTGATTGATCAGGTGAATATATTGCAGGCAACGATGCTTGGTATGCGCTTATGTACTGAATCGTTGCTAGAAGTGATTTTTAAAAGCTTCTCGACTACTGGAAATGTTAACAGCACGTCGCTCGATCAATTAAAGATCGAAGTACTGTTTGATGGAAATCGTTGCCCTGAGTTGAACTATGATAGCTTTAAAAAATTAGAGGTGGCGCCATCTGCGATTGATTGTCAAGCATGGGTAAAAGGCGATGCGCGTCATACTAGTATTGCAGCGGCCAGTATATTGGCAAAAGTAAGTCGTGATGAATCGATGTATACACTGGATGCTCAATATCCGGAATACGGTATTGCTAAACATAAAGGCTATCCGACGCGCGCACACATGGAAGCAATCGAAAAACATGGTGTCTTGCCAACGCATAGACGTAGTTTTGCACCAGTGAGAAAAGCGCTAGAAATACAGTAGCCATAAACAAGTGGCTATAGAAAAGTGACTATAAAAACGTGATCATGGAAAAGTGACTGTATAGCGGATACAAAAGAATCGTACTTTATAGATGATATCTTTGCCTTAAAAACAGCCTAAGCTTAGTGTTAATTTATAGACCCAAAAAGAAACCTGTTACTTGCAATCAGTGAGTAGCAGGTTTTTTTACAAAATAACGCGCAAAAGTTCATAATTTGTAATACAATAGACATTATATTGAAATAAAACACTGTTAAATCAATCACTAACTACCCTGTAACTGATTTTGACTCTCATTGCTTTTCACAAGCAGGTTATTATTTTATAGGATGAGCGATGACTTCTTATACTTCTCAAAAAAATCTTGCGGCAGTGCTATTTTTAACGATATTTCTCAGCGCTTGCGGCGGAGGCGGAGATTCTGATAGTAGTTCTACATCTGCTAATACACCAGACAATTCCCAAAATGATGAAGCTGCCCAGCCAACAACGTCGGAACCTATTATTTCTGCTCCGATTATAGCGACACCAACTACTCAGGGTGACGAGCCAAGCGATGGTACTCCTAACGTTGATGGCAATGGGTCAGCTGATAACAATGTACAAGCAGCATTAAGTGCGAATAATCAGTTCAGTCTAGCAAGAACCAGCTGTGGTCTAAATGGTCTATCCGTTGATACAGAACTAGATGATATTGCCATTCAGCACGCAAATTATATTAAACATGTATTTGCTAATAGCTCACCAAGCAGCTTTAACGCGCATTTCGAAAATGAAATTAGCGATATTGCTAGTGTGACAGGTTCTAACAATCCTTTTTTTAGTGGATTAGATCTGGCAGATCGATTGATCAATGCGGACTATGGCAATTCTCAATATGGTGTCACTGAAAACATTGCTCAGTCTGTCTATTATAGTTCGGCAGGCAATTTTTTGAGCACAGAAGCTGTGGCAAGCTCTATGGCAAAGTCGTTGTTGTCAGCGCCTTATCATCTACGCTCTTTAATGTTGCCAACCTCAGGCGTAGTAGGAACAGGAATGGTTACCTATACGCCTAGTAGTAAAAATGCTGCTAACAATAAAGGCTATATTTTGGTAAGCAATGCTGCAGGGACAAAAACTACGACAAATAAAACGCTTGAAGGTGTTTTTACGTACCCATGTCAAGATGTGACGGGGACAGTCACTGCACTTTATAACGAAACCCCAAATCCAGTCAGAGGCTCTGGGCGAAATCTACGTACTGATCCTATCGGACAGCCGGTTTATATCAACATGCCATCCACTGATAAAGTTAAAGTGAGTAACGTTAAATTCCGAGATGTGCAGCGTAATATAGATTTGCCGATTCAACTGCTTGATTCTGACAATGATCCGTACAAAGGTACGAATTATGCATTGCCAGCGAATGAAGCATTTATTTTGCCATTAACGGATGCGCTCAAGAGCTGTGAATCAGGTAGTAATAAAGGTGGTAATTGTGGACTTTATGGCAATAGCAAATATAAGGTCAGCTTTGATATTTTGATTGACGATAAAGTATTAGAGAAGCAGTCATTTACGTTTACTACTGGTAAGGTAAATTACTAATAAGCATTTAATACGCTCTAAATATTTGTCGTAAAAAAGAAGGTCTGAACCAGTGCTATGATTCAGACCTTCTTTTTATATGATAGTTTTTTGTGTAATAACTTTGATTACCTTCATACAATACTAGGAGTCTCGCCTAAAACGATGAGTTAGGCTGTTTTAAAAAGTTCTTTTCATCTTCGGTTGAGTCGCGATTTAGTACCTCGTTGCGATGTGGATATCGCCCGAATTGATCAATGATTTGTTTGTGACGATGTTCAAAGTCTAATGTGTTTGCATCGTCTAATTGTTCAAATAGCGGTAGATAACGCTTATGAATCATGGCCGACTCAGAGTGCATAAACGGTATGATAATAAATCTACGCCATTGCATCGGTAGAGTATCAAAATAAGGCTGTTGAATGGCTTCTTGGGCGAGTGCTAATGCCATACCATCTTGCGCAAATGCACTTGCTTGTCCGCGACATAAATTGCGTGAAAACTGATCCAGCACAATAATTTCTGCCAAGCGTCCTGCCAACGCCGTTATCGAGCTATTACCATCCAATGAAGACTCTGCGATACGCCAAGTGACACATTCGCCTTGTTTCGCTGCTTCCCAAATGCCGCCAAACTTATCTTGTATTTGCTTATCAAAACGATCGTTTTGTTCAAACCAGTAAGCTTCATTGTTTTTATCAAACCAAAAATCCAACACGGCACGCGCATCAGGATCTAGATAATTCAAATCTATGTTTTTCGGATCCAATTGTGATGAATGGGATCGACTGGCTGAGGTGGAATAATCGGTTGAGAGTGCCATAAGATATTCTAATTATGATGAATTTAGTCTACTATAGCGCAAATATTTATATCTGTCTGTCAAGATAGCAACAGCAGAGTGTCTATTAGGTAATCTATTATGAATGCAAAAAATCTAGAGAATTCTATCAACGCGGCATTGCCACCAACGCCTTACTACGTGCTTGATGAAGCGGCCATCGTTGCCAATATGAAAATCATTGCAAGGCTATGTGAGCTGTCTGGTGCAAAGGCATTATTGGCACTAAAATGCTTTGCCACATGGGGCGTGTTTGATGTGATGCAGCCTTATCTGCATGGCACGACTTCGTCTTCACTTAACGAAGTCAGATTGGGCTATGAGACCTTTGGTAATAACGATGATGCCAGTAGTAGCGACAGAAAAGAAACGCACGCTTATAGCGTTGCCTATAGTGCAGATGAAATCCCTGAAGTGCTGAACTATGCGGATAAAATAATTTTTAACTCAATCTCACAGTTCAACGCTTTTAAAGAGCAAGCCGCCGCGCAAAATATACCTGTAGGTCTACGACTCAACCCTAAGACCAGCAACTCATCGTTTTTGATTGCTGATCCTGCACGCCCATTTAGCCGTCTTGGTGAGCACGATAAAGATAAAATCGCAGCGGTACTTGGCGATATCACTGGCGTCATGATTCACAACAATTGCGAAAATGACAGCTTTGAAGCCTTTAGTGAAAGCTTGGCAGATATCGAAGAAAGGTTTGGTGGTATTTTAGCGCAGCTTGAGTGGGTGAGTTTGGGCGGCGGTATCCACTTTATCGCGCCTGATTATCCATTAGATAAACTAGCTGCACGTCTAAAAGCGTTTAGCGAAACCTATGGCGTGCAAGTGTATCTTGAGCCAGGTGAAGCAAGTATTCATGGTGCAGGCACGTTGGTAACTACTGTATTGGATACCATGCATAACGAAAAAAACCTAGCAGTCGTCGATGCTTCTATTGAAGCGCATATGCTTGATCTATTGATTTATCGTGAGTCAGCACCGATTGCTGCGATTAACTATACAGTTGCCAATATTGCGCCTATCGGTAATCCTGCAGAAGCTGCACCGTCTGAAGCGAATGCTGAGTCAGCAGACCATACCATTATTTATGGTCGTTCTTGCTTGGCAGGTGATATTTTCGGTGAGTATGCATTACCGAGTAATCTTCAGATAGGCGATAAGATTGCCTTTGGCAATGCTGCTGGTTATACAATGGTTAAGAAAAACTGGTTCAATGGTGTCAACATGCCAGCGATAGTCATCCGCCGATTGGATGGCAGTATCGATATCCAGCGTGAGTTTAATTATCAAGATTATAAAGCCAGCTTGTCTTAACGCGATATTTTTGTGAGTTTTCTACATTAGAAAACAAAGGCTTAGTCTTAATAATGGGTAATTTTAAGGTATCTGCTATTGATACATTATTTTTTACCGATAAGGGAATAAAAATTGTTATAATCGCGTCGGGCAAATAATGGAGTATTATTTGCCCGACGGGTGCGTGGGTTTTCCTCGGTCTTCCTTTTTAATTCACGCATATCATTCACTCGTTTCTGTTTTGCATAGCCGCTATCAATGGTATCGACAGGGACACAAAGGAGGATTGTTCATTGAACACAAACCAACAAGCTAAGCCTAACAAAAAAGACGTACTGATCATCGGAGCAGGCGGTGTCGCTCAAGTGGTCGCGCATAAATGCGCGATGCACAATGATGTACTTGGTGAGATTCATATCGCCTCACGTACAAAAGACAAATGCGATGCCATCGCCCAAAGCGTAAAAGAAAAAGACAGCTTTAAGCAGGCTGCGGTCTTGCATACGCATCAAGTCGATGCGATGGACAGCCAAGCACTCGTGCAGCTGATACAAGACACTGGAATACAAATAGTCATCAATGTTGGTTCGGCATTTATTAATATGACCGTACTAGAAGCTTGTATTGAGACAGGTACTGCCTACATAGATACGGCTATTCATGAAGACCCACGTAAGATTTGTGAGACACCGCCGTGGTACAACAACTATGAGTGGCAACGTAAAGAGCGCTGTGCAGACAACAATGTCACTGCCATTTTAGGTGCAGGGTTTGATCCCGGTATGGTCAACGCTTACGCGCGTCTGGGCTATGACATGATGGATGCAGGATCTGTGACGGATATCGATATTATTGATATCAATGCAGGCAGCCATGGCAAATACTTTGCGACCAACTTTGACCCAGAGATCAACTTCCGTGAGTTCACTGGTACGGTTTACTCTTGGCAAGACAGCAAGTGGCAGTCTAACAAAATGTTTGAAGTCAAACGTACAGACGATTTGCCAGTTGTGGGTGTGCAAAACAGCTATCTAAGCGGTCATGATGAAGTGCATTCATTGTCAGCCAATCTAGATGTACCAAACATTCGCTTTTGGATGGGCTTTGGTGAGCATTATATCAATGTCTTCACTGTCCTACAGAGCTTAGGACTATTGTCTGAGCAGCCAGTAATGACTGCTGAAGGTCAAGAAGTTGTGCCACTAAAAGTCGTTAAAGCAGTACTACCAGATCCAAGCTCGCTTGCACCGAACTATACAGGCAAGACCTGCATCGGTGACAAAGTCAAAGGCAAGATTAATGGCGTTGAGACTGAAGTATTTATCTACAATGTCTCAGATCATAAAGATGCTTACAACGAAGTTGGTAGCCAAGGGATTTCGTATACCGCAGGCGTGCCACCTGTTGCTGCTGCGATACTAGTCGCGACTGGCGAATGGGATGCAGGCAAAATGGTCAACGTCGAAGAGCTAGATGCTAAGCCATTTATCAATCTACTAAATAAGATTGGTTTGCCAACGCGTATCAAAGATAGCGAAGGTGATAGAGCACTAGAGTTTGATATTTAATTAGCAAATGTTATTTAGAAAAGCCTGTCTACTAGAGACAGGCTTTTTTGTGTTTGGCTGTATTGTAAAAAAGAGAAGCTTGATTCACTATTTTTATAGAATGATTAGATACTACTAACGAGGATCAAGAGCGGAGTATTTTCAAGGTTGATATATAACGAATAAGATTTATGAAGCTCGCCTGATATTTGAGAAATAGGATTAAATATGGATATGGACGAGGTTTTTGCTGCTATAGCAGGTGAAACATTAGAGGTTTATCAGGACAAATATAAGTTACGCTCAAGAATATTAAGTGAAGCAAGTCAGTATATAGAAACAGATTCTTCAGATTGGCCACCTATCAGCTTTAATTGGGACTTATCAAAAGAAGGTCAACGCTTCTCTTTAGATGGTGAGAATGAATCAAGTTTTAAAACTCGCTATCCAGAAAGCTTTATATTGGGAACAGTGAAATTAGATGCTCTAGATAAAAAACTATGTCACTTTAGCCGTAGAGATGAAGGTGAGTTGTGGACGGTAGGGTATAAAAGTAGACTGGCATATTTGATTGTTTATTTATCTGAAAAGAGACCTATATCACCGCCACTGGTAAAACCTCACCTTATCGGCGAGGTCATATTGAAGGGTGGCCATCACCGGTATGCTATTGCAAAAGAAATAGGGGAGAAGTATATTCCTATTTATGTAGAGCCAAAGTATAGAAAAGAAATCGATAAACTCATGGAAATAGATTGGATTAGCTAGAGTAGTGAGATAAGCACTGTACTCTACATCGTACTTCTAATGATATCGTAGCTATATTTTTCTCCATTATCCCTCACTAGGATTATATTCTCGCAACGCCGCAATACGGTCATCCAATGTTGGGTGTGAGCGGAATAGATTTGCAATACTAAAGCCTTGAGTTTGCCCAGACGAGATTGCAAATGCTTTCATACTCTCAGGCATTTGATCCGGTCGCTGTGCAGAAGGACGCAATGCATCAAGCGCACTGATCATTTTTTCGCGGCTAGCAAGTTTTGCGCCCATTTGATCTGTACGGAACTCACGTAAGCGTGAGAACCACATCACGATGGCAGATGCCAAAAACCCAAGTAAGATATCCATTACAATACTGGTAATAAAGTAACCAATACCGGGGCGGTCACTAGTGTTTTTAAACACAGTACGGTCAACGAAACTACCGACAATACGTGCAAAGAACATTACAAACGCATTGACCACGCCTTGAATAAGGGCAAGGGTTACCATATCGCCATTGGCCACATGACCAATCTCATGCGCCAATACGGCTTCGACTTCATCTTGATTCATATTCTGTAATAGGCCAGACGACACCGCCACCAGCGCTTTATTTTTATTCCAGCCAGTCGCAAAGGCATTTGGCTGTGAATTATCAAAAATACCAACCTCAGGCATACCGATATTTACGGCTTGCGCTTGTTTGGCTACGGTATCGATTAGCCATTGCTCAGTAGCGGTGCGTGGAGATTCTATAACTACCGTACCAGTAGATCTTTTAGCCATCCATTTTGATATAAATAGCGACACCATCGAGCCGACCATACCGTAGATACCACACATAACAGCAAGGCTAATGTAGTTAAGACCACCTGCGCTGTGCACGCCGCCAATCCCAAAAAACCTCGACAATATACCAAACACGATGCTAAATGCCACAATCACTGCTAAGTTGGTTAATAAAAATAATCCAATACGCATCATGATGCTAACTTCCTATTGACAATGTCGGTATGGCCTCGATAGAGCGCTCTCTAAGAGGTTTGTTTGCTATGATAGATTTTACTGTGATTTTAACTGTAATGTCAGAAAAAATAGCCTTTTATAAGAGGTAACAGAGATAGAGTGATTATTCTGGGAAATGCCGTACAATACCTGACTGGTTTTAGCAGGTTAGAACAGTAGTAGATGAGGAGTAGTAATTTTTGACAGAATTAAAAACGGTTGGGCTATTTGCGCTTACTGCATTGGCTGAGATTGCAGGATGTTATCTGCCTTATCTTTGGCTGCGAGAAGGCAAGTCAATCTGGCTACTGATACCTGGTGCGCTGAGTTTGGTCGCATTTGTTTGGCTGCTGTCATTACATCCGACTGCTGCGGGCAGGGTTTATGCTGCATATGGTGGTGTTTATATATGTATGGCGATTTTATGGTTGTGGACGGTCAATGGTATAAGACCAACCATGTGGGACATAGTGGGCTCAGTAGTTGCGCTATTAGGAATGGCGATCATTATGTTTGCGCCGCGCGGAGCTTAATCAAAACCAAAGCTTAAGCAAAAACTGTACCTAATTAAGAGAGTAGTACTTATAAAGGCTAATGACGAACCAAAAAAATACCAATCAAACGGTTAAGTCAGATTGGCATATTGATGTATTGATGTATTGATGTATTGATTATTAATGTTTGCCTAAAATACTACCATTGTCGTCTTTCTTGGCTTGTTTGGCAGCTTTCTTCTCTTTAGCAGTCAAAAGGGGCTTTTTCTTAACGTTCTTCTTACTATCTTGACCTTTGCTCATCATCGTTTCCTTTTTTACAGCACACTACTCATTACGCCAAGTTCAGCGAATTCAAGACAGTGTGAATACAGCTAACATAGCTGTTTACTGAATAGAGTATAGGCTTAAGCTTTAGTAATAGATAGCGCTCGCACAATTCGTCTACGATTCAAGTATCATTCAAATTCTTTATGTTTACGGTTAGTCCTAGTTTACCAATTGATTCGTTCAATCAATCATTGTATTAATAAGTGCTTACTTACGGATACATGGCGATTTGCTATAATGAACCATAAACCGATTCATAAACGCGGCAAACTCTTATTTATTAACATTTAGCACCATAGTGCTTACTGTTTTGGTCAAATTATTATGCGTATTCGTAAACTGTTCAAATTTGAAAATGCTCACATCGTTCGTAACTGTAGTTCTGAGCGTTGTAAGCACTCGATTCATGGCCACAGCTATCAGATTGAGCTGATCCTTGAGGCCACTCGTTTAGACCATGGGCAAATGGTTTATGATTTTGGTTTGCTAAAATCTTCGATCAAAGACATTATTGATAGCTTTGATCATGCCATTTGTTTTTGGAACAAAGATGATCCTGAGTATATCGCAGCGTGTAAGAAATTCAGCGCACGTTGGATAAGCTTGCCAGTTTCACCATCGGCAGAGCAGTTTTCACGAGTAATATTCTTTTGGGCGCAAGAAATACTACGCCAGACACAAATGCAAAATGGTGAAGCAGATGTCAGCGTGTACTCAGTAATTGCTCACGAGACGGCGACAGGGTATGCGCAGTGTTTTGCTGATGATGTTGCAAACGATCAAATGGGTAAACTAGTTCTAGAAGATTGTGAATTCAGTGAGCAGGTTCGTGCTGAGTGGATTGACTCTGAGCTGTATGCCAAACTGATTCGCGGTGAAAGCTTTACCAATCCAACTGTAACCATGCAGGTACAGACAGAGCGGGTTCAGTCTGATGTGTGATGGTCAATCTATAGAAAATAGCAAATACTTAAAGACTCTAATATTAAACTCTGAGCAAGATACTCAAGCATTGGCTGAGCAATTAGCGACATTGCCGCTGACAGGTAGCGTGTGGCTGGCAGGTGACTTGGGCGCTGGAAAGACTACATTGACGCGTTATTGGTTACAAGCGCTCGGTCATACAGGTGCAGTGAAAAGTCCAACCTATACTTTGGTTGAGCCTTATAGTATTCAGCGCAAGGATGGTTCGACCAAGCCAGTCTATCATGCAGACTTATATCGTCTCCAAGATCCAGAAGAGTTGTCTTTTATTGGGTTTGATGAGTATCTAGATGAACCTGAAGCGCTAGTCATCATCGAATGGGCTAGCCGTGCTGATAGCTATCTGCCACCGCCCACGTTATTCATTGATATGACTCAAAGTCTCAGCGATGATAACGACACTGAAGCTCGCCAAGTGCAGTTGAGGTTGTCAAAGGCAGGTCAAGCGCAGGGTCTGGATCTATCGCAACTTATCATCTAAATGAATATTTAAATTACACCAATCGCTACTTTCCAAAAATATGACATCTATCTATGCCAGATAATCACCCTAATACCCGCATTAAAAAACTATCGCCGCTGCTAATCAATCAATTAGCGGCAGGTGAGGTGGTGACACGTCCAGCAGCAGTAGTCAAAGAACTGCTGGAAAATGCCATCGATGCTGGTGCGACCAATATTGAGGTGCGCATCACTCAAGGCGGTATGGGTCTGATTGAAGTAGTGGATAATGGGGTCGGCATTCATCCTGATGACATGGTCATGGCCATCACTCGTCATGCGACCAGTAAGGTTGCTGACGTTGCTAATTTGCATGGTATTACGACGTTGGGTTTTCGCGGTGAGGCGTTAGCGGCCATGGCTGCTGTCTCTCGTTTAACCTTAACCAGTAGTCATGATGATAGTAGCATTGGCCGTCAATTACAGGTCGCTGGCGTATTAGATGACACACCGAAACTGTTGCCAGTTGTGCATAACCGCGGTACAACGATCATCGTAAAAGATTTGTATTTCAATGTGCCTGCCCGCCGTGGCAACCTAAAATCTATTGCTACTGAATTTGGTCATATCGAAACCATCGTCCGAGAGGTTGCACTGGCGCGTGCCGATGTTGCTTTGACACTTTTTCATGACAATAAACAGCGGCTATCATTATCTGCAAGTGCTACGGGTATTAGTGGTAACAATGACAGCCGCTTGCCACTGCCGCGTCTAGAACAAGCGACTGGTATGGTATTGACAGATAATGCATTAGCAATATCGATAGATTTGTCGAGTCTGGTACAGTCGTCTGTAGCGTACGATGATAGCAATGTTAATCAAGCAGCGATTAGTGGCTGGTTATGGCCATTGCATCATGAAAAAACTGATTTACCAAAGCTGATTTATGTAAATGGTAGGCTGGTAAAAGAAGCGTTGATTAGCAATCAGATACGTCAACTGGCACAAGGTGCGCAGCTAGCAGGTATGGGGTATGCACTGTATTTTGATTTGCCAAATCAGTGGTTAAATATCAACGTGCATCCATCTAAACAACGTATCAAAATCAGTCCATTGAATAATATTATGGCGCACTTAGGCCATACAGTTCGTACGCAGTTGAAAACGATTGATGTAGCTAAGTTTGGGTCTGAGTCTGCATCTGCGTCCGTAGCGACGACCGAAACTGATAGTCAATACAAATCTGCGGAACGGGCAAATAATGATGCTTCTTTAAGTCGTTCTTCTGAAATGCCCATCTTGATTATTCAGCCTACTAATAACCTAAGGCAGAATAATCAAGTAGAGTCTACTAGACAGTCTTACCAGTCTACTGCAAACCAATCATTTTCGAATAATCCTTTATTGCAAGAGTCAGTGCAACCTTATATCAATGAGCGATCAGACCAAAGCAACAATAGTAACAACAGCACTTCATATTATTCTGATAGAGCAGCTACTTCTGCATCTTTACCAATTTGCTTAGATATTATTAACGATTTAGAAGCTGTTGATATGGACTTAAACGCAGATGATAAAAAGCTACCTTGGCTGTTGTTTTATCATAAAGGGCAGTGTGCACTGATAAGTGCTAAAGACTGGCAGTCTAAAATAAGCCAGCTATTTGAGTCACTTACCTCTAGTCAGCAAGTATTCAAAAAAGATAGATTGCCAAAAAGTGCTACTGAGATTAATCAGCAACTTATTAGTGTCAATACGCAAATGTCTGCGCAAGATTCAATGGTTTTTGCAAATGATCTTACTGAAATAATTAAGAACAATGCTATTAAAGCGATAGATAGTCACCGCTTAGTAAAGCTAATGCTATCCTGAATATCTGAAAATAATTACAACATCTTAAAGCAATTAAACCAATCGATATCTGAGTTATCCATATATTATGAAAGGCCACTTTATGCAACATTCGTCTGATAGCCTACCTCACAAACTGACGGATAACAGCGTAGTTTGTCTTATGGCACCAACTGCTAGCGGCAAAACGTCACTAGCGTACGAGCTATACGATACTGGCCGTTTTGAATTAATTTCTGTGGACTCAGCACTGATATATCGTGACATGAATATTGGCACAGCCAAGCCAACAGCGATTGAGCTGGCGCGTTATCCACATCATTTGGTCGATATCATTGATCCTATGCAAAGCTATAGTGTGGCAGAGTTAGTCAGTGACGTTGCCCGCCTTATTGACGAGTGTCACAGAAATGGCAAGATACCATTATTAGTAGGCGGCACCATGATGTATTACATGGCGCTACTCGATGGATTGTCTCCTGTGCCCGATAGCGATGACAGCGTACGCGCGCGCGTAGAGCAGTGGCGTCAAGAGGAAGGTATTAGTGCCCTATATAATTATTTAGGCAGTATAGACCCTATAAGTCATGAGCGTTTGAATGCTACTGATACTCAGCGTATCACGCGAGCAATTGAAGTCTATTTACAAACAAATATTCCAATAAGTGACTGGCAGCGCAAGCCGAAGCAAGCATTGGCACATAATCCGAAGCAGCAATGGCATGCGCTATCGGTAATGCCGGCTCGTCCATGGCTACATGATCGTATCGAACAACGCCTAGATATCATGTGGAATGAAGGACTAGTGACTGAAGTCATAGACTTACTAAAAAAGTATCCGCTCACGCCTAATATGCCTTCGATGCGCTGTGTGGGCTACAGGCAAGTACTAGAATACTTGGTGCACATTGATCATCCGATATTTGATGAGACTCATCTGGATAAAACTCAATTTTATGAAGCTTTTGAAAAGCATATAGCTGTCAACGAAGAAAAAGAAATTTCAGATAATGTTGCTCAGTCAGCTGCTCAACCAAACATGGCTAACCAAGAGACTGAGGCGCTTGCTTGTCAGGAAATGCAAAATAAGGCATTATATGCTACAAGGCAGCTAGCAAAACGTCAATACACATGGCTGAGAAAGGTAATGCAGTTGCCCAGTGCGTCATCAAATGGAATAGCAGACTCTGAGAGCGGGGCTGATACTAGCAGTCGTATGATATTGCAAACGTTTGAAACCATGGCCGAAGCACGAGAGTACTTGTCTTAAGGTACAATGATAGCTAACACAATTAGTTTCAAAAATTGACATAGATAGCTGTTATAATTTGGCTCAGTGCGTTGAGCATTGTTATGATGTCTGTTTTATGAACTTTTGTAGATAGAAATTATTAACGAAACAACTAGTTACTTAATTATTTACAATAATAACGTATTCGCGATAAAGTGGAATCACTTAAGAGCAACGAATATTTATTTAGATACGTTTTATAAAGAAAACACCTTATTGTATCTACCTTTTAGCCATTATAATTAAATTAACACTTAAAATAATTGGCACTCAAAACATAACTATATAATATTTAGGAGAGATTTCATGTCAAAAGGACAAACTTTACAAGATCCGTTCTTGAACTCGCTGCGCAAAGATCGCATTCCTGTCTCTATTTTTTTGGTAAATGGTATTAAATTACAAGGCCAAATTGAATCATTTGATCAATATGTTGTTCTCCTGAAAAACACAGTGAGCCAAATGGTATATAAGCATGCTATCTCAACAGTCGTGCCAGCACGTAACCCGCGTAGTAGTACGACGACAGGTACAAGTGCTCAGCCGCAGAGCGCAGCACCGACTGGATATCAAGGCGGTGGCTTCGAACGTGGTAGCAACCCTGCTGCTGGCGGCTTTGAAGAACGTGGTTTTGCATCGAGTCGTAGTGGATTTAATCGTGGTGGTTTTAGCCAAGGTCAAGATCGCGGTTTTGAACGCGGTAGCTTTGGTCAAGGTCAAGGTCAAGAGCGCGGTTTTGAGCGTGGTGGCTTCGGTCAAGATCGTGGGTTTGATGCCACGGCAGATAATACAGGATTTGAAGATAAGCCAAATGACGGTTCTAATGATAGCAACAGCTAACTTGTTGCATTAATTGAGCATGTGGTTTGAAAAAATATTAAGACATGATTTATTCGCTTAAAACCTGCTGATAATAGTGGGTTTTTTTTGTATAGATAGCAGCAAGTTCTTTATTCAGTATGCAGCACTATATTAGTGTAGATTTTGTAGACCATTACTAATATGAAACATAGTGTAGTAAAATAGCGTATTGATTCATTATAAAAATAGAGCGGATTCATGAGTGATACCAAAAACAACTTAACCCATGAGCAATTTATTACCACTGCTATCGAGGCCATTAATACCGAAATATCTGCGTTAGCACTGCTAACAGAGCAGATTGACGACAGATTTGCACAAGCATGCGACATTATTTTGACTTGTAAGGGGCGAGTGGTAGTCACGGGCATGGGTAAGTCAGGGCTAATTGGACGCAAGATTGCAGCGACCTTTGCCTCAACGGGTACGCCTGCTTTTTTTATGCATCCTGGTGAAGCAGGGCATGGCGATTTGGGTATGCTTGTAAAAGGTGATGTGCTGCTTGCTATTTCAAACTCAGGTGAGTCAGACGAAATCAAGATGCTATTACCAGTTGTTAAGCATCTAAATATCCCTCTTATCAGTATCAGTCGTGATAAGCGCGGTATGTTGCCACGAGCAGCTGATATTGTATTGACGCTCGGTCAGTCGCAAGAGGCTTGTCCACTTAATCTAGCGCCTACCTCCAGTACGACGGCTACTTTAGCGCTCGGAGATGCGTTAGCGGTTGCTTTAGTACATGCCCGTAATTTCACTTCTGAAGATTTTGCATTATCGCATCCTGCTGGTGCTCTGGGTCGTCAGCTATTAACGCGTGTCGAAGATTTGATGCATACCAATTCAGAAGACTTGCCTTTGATTCATCAGCAGGATCCATTGCAACAAGCTTTATTTACCATGTCCGCTGGGCGATTAGGCATGACAGTAGTGACTGATGATAACAATAAGGTCGTCGGTGTGTTCACAGATGGTGACTTGCGCCGAGGGTTAGAAAAAGGCATCGATCTACAAACGCCAATGCATGAAGTAATGGTCAGTAATCCACGTCATATCAGTAAAACGATGCGTGCGTCAGATGCGCTTAGTGTCATGAATGAAAGTAGTATTAGCCAGTTATTGATTATTGATGATGAAGATCGTTTAGAAGCTATTATTACCGTGCATGATTTGCTGCAAGCTGGGGTTAAATAAGGTTTGTGAGTTGCCGCTGAAATAGTTAAGCTATATAGAATAACGCTTCGAAAATAAATATTAAAAAGAGATAAATAATGCAGGACTTGATACAGAAAGCCGGACAAGTAAAACTATTGGTCATGGATGTCGATGGTATTTTATCCAATGGTCAAATTATTTATGATGCTAACGGTGTTGAGACCAAAGCGTTCTCCGTACAGGATGGTGTGGGTGTTAAGTCTCTAGCGCGCTACGGTATTTTGACAGCCATTATTACGGGTCGTAGTAGTGCAATGGTGAACAAGCGCGCAGCAGAAATGGGCGTCAACCATGTGGTGCAAGGCCGTGATGATAAGCTCATTGCACTAAACGAGCTGCTGTCTTCTCTAGATCCTGCCATGAATATCACTGCTGCCGACTGTGCCTATATGGGCGATGATTTACCAGATATTAAAGCGATGCAAACAGTAGGGTTTGCGGCAACCGTACCTAATGCACATGCTGAAGTTATCAAGCGCAGTGACATGGTAACGACTCGTGCTGGCGGTACTGGAGCGGTGCGCGAGATATGTGATCTGATTTTAAAAGGTCATGGACATTATCAAGACTTTATCGCGCATTACACGCTTGATGAGGCGCAAACTCAGGATAAACAGTCGTGAATACACGTGTCTTAATTGTATTAGCCTTAATTATTGCCGGTATTGCGGGTTGGTTTTTTCAACAGCAAGGCGACGTAACGCCGCCAGTCAATATTGAAACGACAGATGTCGATTATGAAGCCACTGATATCAAAGCCGTGCAGACCAATGAGCAGGGCGAAACCGAATATGAGCTTACTGCTGAATCTTTGACACATAATCCTGAGACCAATCAGGATGAAATGTCAGGTATTACCATGAATTGGGAACCATCTGCAGAGCAACGTTATCGTATTCAAGCGGGCAGTGCAGCCATCAGTCAACAGACAGGGGAGCTTAGTTTATCAGGTGGATTTGCACTGGTGAGCGAAGGCAATAAGAGTACCCCTGATATCGAACCGATAAAAGTGACTGGTAGTACGCTAAAAGGTAATACGAAATCAGGCAAAGTATACAGTGACGCGCCTGTGAAAATCGAACAAGGCATGAATCGATTTGAAGCCTCTAGTATGACTGCCAATCTTGAGACGGGAGAGTATGAATTTGGCCAAGTTGCTGTTGCCTTTTCTCCATCTGAACGCCAAGACAAAGCATTATTTTAATCAAAGTCTTTCTTATTTACTGTGTCAAAAAATAGCAGCTAGCATAAAGTTTGCAAATCCTACCACCTATTATGAAATGAGTTATTTATATGAAACTTAAATTTTTGCCTACTTTACGCGCATCGTCACTCTGCTTGCACAAATTGCGCGCACTGCCAATGGTGATGTTATTGGCGCTACCGCTATATAGTCACGCATTGCCATCAGATTCTAATCAGCAGATTAAATTGCTAGCGGACAAAGCTACTTATAGTGAGCGTACCGGCGTGACCAGTTATGCAGGGAATGTCATTATCACTCAAGGTACGTTTAAGATGACGGCTGATAACATCACGGTCAATCTTTCTCAGCAGCGTAGCATTAACTCAGCAGTAGCAACTGGCCGTCCAGCGACTATGCAGCAAGTAGTCACGCAAGAAAAGGGCTTGGCAAAAGGGCAGGCTAACAAGATTGACTACAACGCAGTGTCTGGGATTATTACACTAACTGGCAATGCAAAACTGGTTCAAAATGGTGCAAGCTTCGCTGGCAATGTTATCCGTTATAGCCTAAAAGCAGGTGATGTTGAAGCAACCGCTGGTGGTAATCAGCGCGTTGAATTGGTATTCCCGCCTAACAATGGTACAAACCAAAGTGGCGTACGTTAATCCAAATAAACAGGCTATGAGTAAATAAGTCTGCCTTTAGCAATGCTTAAATTTTGTGAAAGTAAGAGTAAGTTATGAGCGATGATAAAAATCTAGACCTATCGGCATCAAACACCAATACGGCGCCTGTCGCTCGATTGACTATGCAAAATCTAGGCAAGCGCTATGGAAAGCGTTGGGTGGTCAAAGACGTTTCATTTTCTGTCGAACAGGGTCAAGTTGTCGGACTGTTAGGGCCTAACGGTGCTGGTAAAACAACTAGCTTCTATATGGTAGTGGGATTAGTCAATATGGATAAAGGCCGTGTGACGCTAGGTAAAATGGATTTATCTAAATACGCAATGCACGAGCGAGCGCGTGCAGGTATTGGTTATCTACCACAAGAGGCATCAATCTTTCGTAAATTGTCTATCGAAGATAATATCTTAGCTATCCTACAGACTCGTACAGAATTAAGTAAAGCTGAACAGCAGCAAGAACTTGAAAAATTGATTGGTGAGTTCCATTTAGAACATGTGCGCAAGTCTCAGGGTATGAGCGTGTCAGGCGGTGAGCGTCGACGCTGTGAAATTGCGCGAGCATTGGCCGCTGATCCTAAGTTTATCTTATTGGATGAACCTTTTGCAGGGGTAGACCCTATCTCTGTTGGCGATATTAAAGACGTTATTTTGACGCTTAAAAATCGCGGCATTGGTGTTTTAATCACTGATCACAATGTTCGAGATACACTGGCTATTTGTGAAAAGGCTTATATCGTATCAGAAGGCGCTATCATTGCAGAAGGCACTTCGGCTGAAGTGTTAGAAAATGATTTAGTGAAATCCGTTTATCTAGGTAAAGACTTTCAAGTATAAGTGAGAGCGTTAAATTTCTTATCTCATACTCTATTTTATATAGTGCACTCAGAACAGAAAGATGCCGTTAAAGTAGAGTTGTGGTGGCATAGATTTTCCTTACTTCCTCTGCATTTTGCCTTCAAAACGCTGCGTAAAATTCATACCAACAATTTTGTGTTTTCTAATTAACTAATAGAGCTGGCTGAAACTATTTTATATAGAGCTTATAAGCCAGTTACTACTTATATCTACAATTAACATCTCTACAATTAATATCATCCTCTTTCAAGTACAGCTTGTAAAACTAATGGCTGACTTATCATGACAAATATTTTTGAATCAGCGCTTATAAAGCGTGACAATACTTTCTTCATTATTCTCGATTGATCCTTTGAATAAGGCTTATAAGCTATGGCAAAAAATAAAAGCAGCTATGTCTGTCAGCATTGTGGCGCGCATTTTGGTAAATGGGCCGGGCAGTGTACGGATTGCGGGGAATGGAATAGCTTGGTCGAAGCCCCAAATGTCAGCATGCCACATCACAATAAAAGCACCGCGAAGCCCAATAACGCACGAGCTGCTACTCGTGGTACCAGTGCGCCAGCTGGTAACTACTCTGGTACTCACAGTGCTGTCATGCCGCTTAATGCAGTAAGTGTGACGCTCGACACGCGCCTACCAACCGGTATCAGTGAGTTCGATCGCGTACTCGGCGGTGGACTAGTGGCAGGTTCTGTGGTGTTAATCGGTGGTGATCCAGGTATTGGTAAATCAACGATTCTACTGCAAACGGCGACCAATATGGCACGGGCGGATTCACTAGCAGGTAGTGCGTTATACGTGACAGGTGAAGAGTCACTTGCACAGGTGGCCATGCGAGCCAAACGTTTAGACTTGCCTGCTGATAGACTGCGTGTACTGGCCGAAACTAACGTAGAAACCATTTGTGCTGCATTAACGCAAGAGCAGCCAGCCATCGCTATTATTGATTCTATTCAGACGATTTATACGGATGCCATCAATTCTGCGCCAGGTGGTGTCAGTCAGATTAGAGAGTCTGCTGCGATTTTGACGCGCTATGCTAAGCAAACGGGAACGGCACTATTTTTAGTAGGACATGTAACCAAAGAAGGTACGCTAGCAGGTCCGCGAGTATTAGAGCATATGGTTGATACCGTGCTTTATTTTGAAGGCCAGTCTGACTCGCGTTTTCGTATGATTCGTGCGGTTAAGAATCGCTTTGGTGCGGTTAATGAACTAGGCATCTTTGGTATGACTGATATGGGGCTCAAAGAAGTCGCCAATCCATCAGCGATATTTTTAAGTCGTTACGATAAACCTGTTGCTGGATCTGTGGTGATGGTCAGCCGTGAAGGTACAAGGCCGTTACTAGTAGAAGTGCAGGCCTTGGTCGATGATTCACAAGGTTCGCCTAGAAGGATGGCGTTGGGTCTAGATTTCCAACGTTTATCCATGCTACTAGCGGTGATGCATCGCCACGGCGGGATCCATACCAGTGGACAAGATGTCTATGTCAACGTCGTTGGTGGCGTCAAAGTCATAGAGACAGGGTCTGATTTGGCCGTATTGTTGGCTTGTGCTTCAAGCATCAAAGAGAAGGCATTACCATCTTCATTAGCAGTATTCGGCGAAGTCGGTCTATCGGGTGAGATACGCCCAGTACCTAACGGACAAGAGCGCCTGAAAGAAGCGATGAAGCATGGGTTTAAGCATGCCATCATCCCAAAGGCCAATGCACCTGCTAAAGATGCGCCTCAGTTTAAAGGTATCAATGTGATTGCTGTTGAGCGACTCGATGATGCTATCGAAAGCGCATTTGAGTTATAAAGCACATAGGATTAATAGTACTTTGTTTTGAGTGGTTTAGTCTCTACTATTAGCATAGAGCGATAAATATGAACCATAAAAAAAGCCTAACTAATTATTAGTTAGGCTTTTTTTGCTATATAGGCTAGTAATATTATTGGTCTTTAAAACTGATACCTAGAATTAAGGTCCTGCAACACGCTCAATAGCAACGTTACCCACGCCTTTGCTCGTAATACCGAGTTTTTTGGCAGCACCATAAGACAAATCTAACACACGGTTACCATGGAATGGGCCGCGATCGTTCACTTTTACCACGACACTTTTACCATTGGTCTTGTTAGTAACTTTGACATAGCAGTTCAATGGTAATGAGCGATGCGCTGCAGTTAAACCGTTCATATCGAAAGTTTCGCCACTGGCAGTTTTGCGACCATGAAACTTACGACCATACCAAGACGCAAGGCCAGTTTGCTTAAATTTGCTGACAGAGTTAGAGGCGACAGCTGTTAGGCGCTCTAATACATCTTCATCATTGGTAACTTGTGTCGTATCATTGGCTAACAATGAGCTGCTAAGTGCCAATGAAGTCGGCTGACGGGCTGACTTTACCAAACTTGATGCACCATCATGCTGACGGCTTAATTCACCAAGTACACGGTCAATGTGGGAGGCGTTATCTTGCGAAATCATAGCAAGTGTGGTCTTTGCTTCTACAGCACTTGCATTGGTCGCGACTGCAGAGCCAGCAAATAACATTGCTGACATTGTAAGTAAACCAGATAAACGCTTGTTCATAAATACCTCTATAACTTATACATCAAAACCTAACTCTAAATATTTTAGATTGAGCATGGCATTAATCTATTGTTTTAATATTGATTAATGCGTGGCTCTTATAGATATTAATATATGGTAATTTTTCATTTCATTATCATCAGTGTTCAGCAGAAATAGAGCTAAAGTGACTAACGATACGCTCAAATGATAGTTAGCGATAAGCATTGAATACAAAGTCCAAAATCAGGACTAAATGACAATGTCACTATATGTCGTATTTACATAATGTGCGATATACAAACTTCTTTAGAATGCTACGTTAATAAATGGTTCAGAGGACATCGCGTATCGCTATGTTATCAAACCGTTAATTAAGTAGTGTATTTGAAAGTCTGGAATCTACAAGATGCTAACTATACGGCTACGCTACAACCTAAATATATTTAAATGCAAAGTTTATTAGTAGCTATGTACGGGTTATGTATCAGAGTACAGTAAAACGAGGTTAACGCAATTTTTTGTAAAAAACAAGGAATAAAATCTTTCTAGACTCATAGGCAATTAACTGATATCGGAAATTGTGTCTATTTTTTAGTGAAAATAGGAGGCGCTAAAACGAACAATTATTTCAGATTTGTAACTATTATAGTAGTTGATACGAACATACATTATATGAAAACCATTAAAATAAAAAAGCAATAGCGCGAAGAATAAAACTCTTCTTCGCGCTATGGATCATTGTCTTTTATCAAATCATTAGTAGTACAAAACAATTTATCTTAATGGCACTACCATAATTATTACAACGACTTACTTTAAAGTTGGTTTGTATAAAAAGTACCTGATACAAAATTAGCCGGATTTATGTGTATGGATAGACATGAGTAGGCCAAATCCTGCCATCAGAGTCACGATAGCCGTACCCCCATAACTAATAAATGGTAGTGGAACACCTACGACAGGCAAAATGCCGCCAACCATGCCGACATTGACGAATATATAAACAAAGAAAGACATGGCGATAGCACCAGCCAACAATCTACTATAAACATCAGGATGAGTGAAAGCGATATATAGGGCGCGTGATAAAAGGCAGAAATAAATGAACATCAGTAGCATCACACCGAGTAAACCAAATTCTTCGGAGAAGGCGGCAATAATAAAGTCAGTATGGCCTTCTGGTAGGAAATGTAGGTGTGATTGCGTGCCTTCTAGATAACCTTTTCCAGTGAGGCCGCCTGAACCAATAGCTGTCTTCGATTGAATGATGTTCCACCCAGCACCTTGTACATCTGCTTCAGGATTAAGGAGTGTTAATACCCGTGTACGCTGATAGTCATGAAGTAAAAAGTTCCAAGCAAAGGCAATAAATGGTACAGCCAAAATTACAGCAGCAGAGATTAGACGCCATGAAAGGCCTGCTAAGAAAAGCACAAATATACCGCTAGCAGCGACCAGTAGTGACGTACCAAGATCGGGCTCTTTGGCAATTAATAGCACCGGTACAATGATCAATGCCAAGGTAATAGCAATACTAGACGCTGACGGTGGCAAATCACGCTTAGACAAAAACCAAGCACACATCATTGGCATGCCAAGCTTCATAAACTCTGAAGGCTGCACACTACCGAACCCAGGCAAATTGATCCAGCGCTGAGCACCCATACGTACTTCACCGATAATATCTACCAGCACTAATAATATAAGCCCTAAGACATAAAATATAGGCGTAAAAGTACGATAGAGACTGGGCGGTATCTGCGCCATGGTAAACATTACAGCAAATGCCACCCCATAGCTGACCATTTGGCGAATGACCATACCAATATCTTGGCTTGCGGCGCTGTATAGAATCGTCAGACCAATGCAACAAACCGTCAATAACAGTAAAGTTAACCATGGGTCGATATGAATACGTTGCCATAGTGTCGGTGCGTGACCTTGACCCAAATGATGGCTTTGACGTGAAAAACGATATTGCGGGTTAGAAGACATAGGCAGAATTTGGCTAACAATTGGTGTAGGAGGGAAGTACTAACTAAATTAGCTCATTATAAATAATGATGAGAAGCGTACTTAAAAGTACCGACTTTAATAAAAATATGCGAGCAAGCAATGGCTATATAATTCACAAATAATAATAAAGTCACTCAATTATAAAAGTTGTAAGGATAAGTGTTAATTATCAATATTGGACTTCAAATTAGAAGCGATAGTTTAGCCTGCTTGTTGAAAATTTGATAGTATCGATAAAACGTTTTTAGCGGTAGTTTCTTGCAATGATAAAATCAAAAACCCATGCGTATAGGCAAATTTGCCAACCTATTATTACTCTTATCCTGTGTGCTGGCAGTGTCAGTGCTCATGCCGTTATTATCAGTGACGATAGTGAACGCCGTATTCAAATACGTCAAAGTAGTGGTAAAAGTAGTAACAGTAATGCGTATATAACGCCCTCTACTAACAGCTCATATCAGCGTCCTGGTGTCACTATGTTGAGTGGTGCGAATGCATCAAATGGCGACAGTATGCAAAACTTGATTGTACAAAAACAGCGTGATTTCGAGATTGATGCTAGGTTGTCCATTGAAGAAAACAAACGTGTGAATGTAGTGAGACGAGGTACTACTTATAGTACAGTAAACAACACCTATAATGGTGCTTATAACGATTCTATGAATATGGATTTTAATGCATGGTTAAATAGCAATAGCTATCGTGCCAGACAAGTAGCAGAGTATGAACGCTATCTCAGCGCACGAGTCGGGTCACAGAATGTACCGCCATTGTCTCAACTGCTGACGACTGCCCGTAGTTGGAGTAAATGCGGGTATGAGCCGTATCAATTGCCGCCTCAGGAGTTATGGTCTAACATTGTACCAACATTGCGCCTTTATAGTGAGTTGAAAAACCAAGGTATTTTACCACTCAGCAGTGAGATACGTTCGGTATATCGTAACCCAGGTTTGAATGACTGTGCAGGCGGGGCAGACGGTAGTAAGCATATGAATGCAAGTGCTATGGATATCTGGGTGCCTGAGTACGAAGACAATTTATGGCGCTTGAGTACCATGCATGATGGATTATGTCAGTTTTGGCAGTATCAAGGACAGCCTTATAACTTTGGCTTAGGATTATATGCGACAGGGGCTATTCATTTAGATACTGATGGTTATCGCAAATGGGGATTCAATCACGCTAGTAGTTCTTCTTCTTGCCGTTATTAATTGACTTGTCAAGAATCGAGAATTTAAATAATTATAAAGTTAGCCGAGATAACTCTAGATATATATTCATTTTTATATATACTATTACGATGTTTACTAAAAATAATAATTTTGTAATTATTTGGTAGGATTTATAGGCTAGACGCATGAGTCCATTAAAAATTTGTTTGGTCTTTAAAAACTATGCTTTAATAATATGTGTTATCAATCGCCTTTATATTTTCATGGCTTATAAAGAAAACCACCAAATTTACTTTAAGCGAAAACTATGAAAAATCAGCGCTCGACGATGAAAAGCTATCATAGATTAAATAACGAGAAACAAAGTTTTTTGCACTCTAACTATAAGTATGGTGCTTTGTTTACTTCTGCACTTATGTCGGTATTTCTGATTAGTGCGTGTAGTACAGAGATGTCCTCTGAAAACAATATGATAGTGACGGATAAGGCTGATAGACATATACAAAGCTCTAAAGAGATAGAAGATAGTATCAAGAACTCTTATGCTCGTTTGGCCTCTAAGCGCTCTGATGTCTGTCCAAAATTAATTCAAGAAGAAACAGGTAATCAGGTTATCGAACGTATATCAGAGGTCATGGTAAATGACTACTGTGATTATTTTTTATATCCGCGAGAGGGTCAGCGCCTCAATGTTAAAGTAGATAACCGTCAGATAGAAGCGCTATTAATTGTGCCAACGCTACACAATTTTGCCAATGGTAATTATAAAGTGACGTCTTATGATAAGCATGTTATCCGTTTGAGCTATAACGGGGCTACCCATAAGCCTGAGCATTTTGTCTATGATGTTGCGCTAAAAATTTCTGATGCCAAGTATTCTTAATACTAAGCATTCCTAATATTCCACTTCTTATTTAAAAAATATAACCGTTCAAATATTAATGGACATATTATAAGCAGTATTCTTTACCACTTATAATACGTCCACAAAATTAATAAGCCTTATCTTTTCTAAACTACTTCCTAGCGATTTATTTCTTACTGGTTTTTTTTGCCGCTTTATTTTCTTTCCACGGATCTTCTTGCCCAACCGTAACTATCAAAAAGTTATCAGGCTTTAGCGTATTTCGCATGGTTTGATTGACCTCTGAAAGAGTGACTTGATCAATGCGATTCGTATAGTCAGCTAAGTAATTATTCGGTAATTGGTAAAAGTTCATCATTCCGAGTAAGCCATTAATACCTGCATTGCTTGCAAATCCCATCGGGAAGCTGTTTTTCAAATTATCTGTAGTCAGGCGCATCTCCTCACTAGTGACACCCTTGTCTAGCGTTTCATTGATAACCGCTAAGCTTGCATCAATAGCCGCACGAGCCTTGTCATTACGTGTTGAAAAACCAATCTGATAGGGACCTCGAGAGAGCATTGGGTTCATCGACCCCGAGATACCATAAGTATAGCCAAGGTTCTGTCTTACCTCCGTCATTAGTCGCGCATTAAAATCACTACCTGCCATAACTTCATTTCCAACAGCAAAGTTGGTCTGCTGCTGCTGTGCTATTGGGTCGGTAGCTCGTTTACTACCCAGCTGTCCCATGAGTACAGTGGTTTGAGTGCTGGGAAATGGAATATGAACGTGCTGCGCTTTGGTAAGCGGTTTCGGCTCAGGTAAATCAGTGGCAGCTTGGCCAGCAGGCAATTTAGCAGTGATGTCTTCTGCCAGTTTTTTGGCTTGTTCTAATGTCAGGTTACCGGTCATAGCGACAGATGCGTTTGCTGCCACTAGATATTTGTTTTTAAAGTCTATCAGTTGTTGCTTCTCAATCGTAGGAACGCTTTCTAGCGTGCCGACTGATGGATGCGCGTAAGGGTGAGTACCGTACAAAGCATCATTGAAAGCGATGCTTGCTAGGCTATTGGGATCTTGTTTTTGTTGCTGCAGGCCTACCAACAGTCTTGCTTTATTGCGTGCTAGAACTTGCTCGTCAAACGTAGGCTCACTTACCATCTGTGTCATTAAATCAATGGCTGGTAGGAGATGCTTATCATCAGATAAGCTACGCAGTGAAACGACGAACATATCTTTATAGGCGCTACTGCTTAGATTGATGCCCAACGTTTCCACTGCACGTGTAAATGCGTTTTCATCTAGACTTTTTGAGCCCTGTTCGAGCATCGTCGCTGTCATATTAGCAATACCAAAACCATCCTTTTTGATACTACCATCACGCGCGCTACCCGCATTAAAACGCAAATCAATATCGACAATTGGCAAGGTGGTCGTTTGTACAAACATAACAGGTACGCCAGACTTGGTCTTAAACTGTTGAATGGTCGGTACGGTGACTTTTAAAGGTTTGTCATCGTTTAAGCTGGTTAGCTTAGATAGAGCAGCAATTGGCGCACTTGCATCGACTGCAGTAGGTGCGCGGTAATCTTCAGCAGCTGTTGTATCTGCCTGCGCAGTAGTAGCTAAGACGCTAAAAACAAAAACTACGCTAGCACTGAGGTAGGCTCGCTTTGTAGATGCGATAGTGCCTTTTATAGAGGATGAAGCAGTCTTAAAAAATTTTTGTCTTGCTTTAGGGTCGTATTTATTCTGAATCATGAGTTTCTTCTTATTAAGAATACGGTGTTATGGTCATTTCTATGAGACGTTTGATAATAGGCAGCGACTATTTCGCTGAGGTTTTATTGTCTTTAGGTGGTACGACATGCATCACCGTTAAGTTGTCTTTGACCAAATACTTTTTACTGGCAGCCTGAATGTCAGCCACACTGATACCGTCGAGCTTAGTTGGCAACTTAGCAAGTAGCCTGTCATCTAGACCGATAGATTGTAACGAGCCAATCATACGTGCCTGTCCTTCCATGCTGTCTTGTGCATAGATCAAACCAGTAACCGTATTAGTCTTGGCACGACTGATTTCGTCATCGGCAATAGGATCGGTTTTTAGCTTTTCTATTTCTGAGGTTATGGCTTGTTGTGCTTGCTCTAAGCTGACGCCTTCACGAGGTGTTGCTTGAATCAAAAACAGCCCATCACCGCGATCTAGCAAGTCGTAAGAAGTACCAACCGTGGTAAGAAGACCTTGCTCACGTATCAGTCGACTCTCTAAGCGTGCAGATAAGCCGCCATCGAGCACATCTTGAGCGAGTGACAGGGCATAAGCTTGTTTTTCATTGTTTGAGCCTGCCGTGGCAAGGCTTGGCACGTTGTAACCCATCAGTAGAACGGGCACTTGTACGGCTTGCTCAGAGTCGACCTTTTGATAACCACGGAAGCCTTTTTGAGTCACAGAAGTACGTTTGGGTAGGTTGCTTTTTTCTAAATCACCAAAGTAACGTTTGACTTGAGTAAGTACTTCTTGCGGTTGCACGTCGCCGACGATGACTAACGTTGCATTATTTGGTGCATACCATGTCTTATACCAGTCTTTTAAATCTGAAAGTTTAATCGATTCTAGCTCGTTCATAGGCCCAATGACAGATTCGCCTTTTGGGCTGTCAGGCAAAGCTAGCAGACGAAATGACTCATACGCTTTGGCAAGCGGATTGTCATCAGTACGTTGGCGGCGCTCTTCCATGACCACTTGATGCTCTTTGGCAAATTCTTTGTCATCGAATATAAGGTTTTTCATGCGATCTGCTTCAAGCTCTAGCGCTAACGGCATACGATTGGCAGGGAATAGCTCGTAGTATCCGGTATAGTCATAGCTGGTAAAGGCATTGTTGACGCCGCCAAACTTAGCAATTAGCCGCTCATAATCATCACTAGAAACGTTGGCCGTGCCTTTAAACATCATGTGCTCGAGTAAGTGGGAGATACCACCTTTATCAAGAGGCTCATCTGCCGAGCCCATTCGGTACCAGATTTGTGTCATAGCGACAGGGGCACGGTGGTCTTCTTTTATGACGACTTTTAGACCATTTTCTAACTGATATTCATGTCTACCTGACATGTCCATTGTCAACTCAGATGACTGTATGTCTTTGCTCGTTTTATTTTCATCTGATATGTTTTGAGCCAAGCTATCGGTTGCGATTGAGCTTGTCGCGGTTGCAGAGTTAGTAGGCATCGTATTGGTTTGACATGCAGCAAGTGACGCTGCTACTGCTAAGGCACAAGCCATGCGTAATGGCGAAGCTGCTAGAGGTAAAGACAATGGCATGGTATGGTCTACTTATATAAAATAATAATAGAAGAATTAAATGCTAATCATAGTAATAAATGGCATTACAAAGAGGTCTGAGCACCAACCATAACGCTAGCAGTCGGTCTAAACTCTTGCGTCGTGGTGCAACCGGTCACCAATATAGTCGTCGTTAATAAAACAGCCACACTGATGCTGCTGATTTTTTTATAGTGCTTAGAGAATAATGACATAACGGATTCCTAATAAGTATTTATCGAATAAGTCTTGGTAGAGTAGGCGAAGTCCGACAAGGAACAGGTCAGAATTTTGTGTCCAAACCTTAAGCAAAACTTTCTCAAATTATCGAGTGATTTTTTAAACAGATAAATTTTGACGATAGTCTAATAGGGTAAGGGCTGAGCATGACTTGAATTATGCTAAAATAGATCAAAATTAAGCGTCATGTCGCTCGTAGCCAGATGACAACCTATAAATCCGTTAACAATAAACAAATAATTGATCGTGATAACTTTTAGGGCAAACTTATGAACAACCTAAACAATAGCAACCGCGTAGTCATTAACCTTGATGCTGGTCTTGACGACTTAGATGACGATGATATTACCTTACCCAGTCTACCGGTGCAATCTGTGCCCATTATTGATGAAACAGAAAGTGTTGCTCCGCAAAAGGACAGTACGGTAAACCAAGACGTCTCTAGTAATGACGCTGCAGACAATATTGCTTTAGCGACGCCAATTGTCATGACAGAAGAGCATAATGTCCCTAAAGGTCATTCTGAAAGCTTTTCGAGCGCTAAAGAGACAGCCGCTACAAGTCCATCTAATACTGCGTCAACCATTCCTGCTATGCCGTTGCAAGAGCAATTGGGTGATACGCCAAGTGTCAACCCAGTGGCTGACAGCGACACACAGGCAGCTACTACCAAAGAGCCTGCTACAGAGTCACAAGAGACTAAAGAAAATAAGAAAAAGGGTAGCTGGTTCAACCGTATGAAAACGGGCCTCAGTAAGTCACGCAAAAACTTAGCCGAAGGCATGGTCAGTATCTTAATCGGTGGTAAAGAGATTGATGACGAGCTCTTAGAAGAAGTCGAAGATCAGCTATTGGTAGCTGATATCGGCGTCAACGCGACGAACCGTATCATCAAGAGCCTCACCGAGCAGACAGATCGTGGTGACTTGATTTATGCACACTCTTTATATAAAGCGTTGCAAAGTGAATTGGTTGATATCCTCACGCCAAAAGTTGAGCCATTGGTGATTGATACTAGCAAAAAGCCGTTTGTTATATTGGTAGTAGGTGTCAATGGCGTAGGGAAAACCACAACGATTGGTAAGCTTGCCAAGCGC
Organism: Psychrobacter sp. 1Y6; assembly: GCF_052258385.2. NCBI lineage: Bacteria > Pseudomonadati > Pseudomonadota > Gammaproteobacteria > Moraxellales > Moraxellaceae > Psychrobacter > Psychrobacter sp. 1Y6. The sequence continues at coordinate 1,416,945 of NZ_JBQQEW020000001.1, forward strand.
CTACAAGGTGAAGGCAAATCAGTCATGCTGGCAGCGGGTGATACGTTCCGTGCGGCAGCTACTGAGCAGCTACAGATTTGGGGCGAGCGCAATCATATTCCAGTGGTAGCTCAAGGTCATGGTTCTGACAGCGCTTCTGTCATTTTTGATGCGATGCAATCAGCCAAAGCAAAAAATATCGATGTACTCATCGCCGATACTGCGGGACGTCTGCAAAACAAAAAGCATTTGATGGCAGAGTTAGAGAAGGTCGTACGTGTCATGCGTAAAGCGGATCCAAGTGCTCCGCATGAAGGTATGATTGTGTTAGATGCTGGCACGGGTCAAAATGCTATCAACCAAGTTGAGCTGTTTAATAAAGTTGTGCCGCTGACAGGTATTACTATTACTAAGCTAGACGGTACGGCTAAAGGTGGCGTGGTGTTTAATATTGCCGAAACGACAGATGTGCCTATCCGCTATATTGGTGTGGGTGAGTCGATTGATGACTTGCGTTCTTTTAGTCCGAAGCAATTTGTCGCCGCCTTGTTCGAGACCGACGATAAAGAATAAAATAGCCATTTTTATCTGGTAAATTATTTTTAAGACAATAGGGAAGTAGACGCTATGATAGTTACCACAGCAGACTTTGGGTCACATCGATTAACACTGATTGCTCGTGTTAATGAGCATGGTCAACCTATACTTGTTGAAGCCAACTGGCTGCTGGCGGGTAACTCATGGCATAGCTCAAAATCTGTACCTAAACTTAAAAAGTATTATGGTCTGACAGATGAAGACTTTACTTTTATAGATAAAAATAGCCTAAGCATGAATGATCCTGCTCAAGCATTATTGATAGAAACGATTTTCCAACTCAAAGACTATGCTGACGGTAAACGTAAGACGTTGGATTTGCCTTTAGACTTCTCTATGGGTACTGAGTTTCAGCAAAGAGTATGGCAGGCACTGCAAGGTATTGAGTATGGCGAAACCATTAGCTATGCCACCCTCGCGCAGCGTGTTAACAGCCCAAAGGGGTTTCGCGCGGTTGCGCAGGCCAATGGTAAAAATCCTTTTAGTATTATCGTCCCTTGTCACCGAGTGATTGCCAGTGATGACAAGCTAGGTGGCTATACAGGCGGGCTGGACAAAAAGGAATATTTGCTAGCGCTCGAAGGGGTCAAATGTAAATCGTAGTAGCGAATATATCGCTGTATCCGTTAAGTTATTAAATATATAGAAAAGCACCAAGCCTGTAATCGGGTTTAGTGCTTTTTCTATGTGGTGTTTCTTTTATATAGTGCTCTGGCTATTTGGCACACTTATTACAGCCAGAGCAGCCTTGAGATTTCTTAAAGATAATCTTTGTCCATACATAATAGACAGAGATGGCAACGATGATAAAGACAAGAAAGTATTCTAACCATGTATTCATATCAACTCCTTAAAATCCAAAAATTTGTCCCGTGATTCGGTAAACTACCCAAGCCATTGAATAAGCCAGAATAAACAGATACCCAGTAATGGCAAAAGTCTGCTTAAAAGACTTGGTCTCACGGCGAATAACAGCAAGGGTAGCCAAACACATGGGGGCATACACATAAAATGCTAAGAATGAAAAAGCAGTGGCTAGACCCCATTGGGCATGGATGATAGGAATCAGTGTTTGATTGATGGCTTCATCACCAACGCCGCCCACCGCGTATACTGTGCCCAATGCTGCTACAACGACCTCTCTCGCTGCCAGTCCTGGGATCAAAGAAATACACATCTGCCAAGTAAAGCCAATGGGTGCAAAAATAGGTTCAATCAAATGCCCAAGCATGCCAGCAAAGCTATAATCAATAGCGGGTCCAGTTGCATCAGCAGGTGCAGAAGGAAAGGTGACCAACACCCATAGTACAACGGATAGAGTGAAAATAACCGTACCCGCTCTTCTCAAGAATGTACTCACCTTGTCCCAAAGTTCACCAGCGATATGCTTAACATTGGGCATACGATAAGTTGGTAGCTCCATTAATAATGGAAAAGCAGATGATTCTGACTTTGCATTATGAAAATGTTTAAATAACCATGAGACCAACGCTGCTGATAAAGTGCCCGCAACATATAAGATAAATAAAGTGATGCCTTGCAAATTAAATATACCGAGTACCGTCTGACTAGGTATCACTGCCGCAATAATGAGCGCATAAATCGGTAGACGAGCCGAACAGGTCAGCATCGGTAGTACTGCAATCGCTACCAATCTTTCTTTATGACTAGGAATCGTACGGGTCGACATAACGGCTGGTACAGCGCAAGCGAAACCTGATAATAATGGAATAAATGAGCGTCCAGACAACCCCACTTTGGCCAGTAAGTTATCTAACAAAAACGCTGCGCGGGGTAGATATCCTGAGTCTTCTAATATCAATAAGAACAAAAACAGTAGCGTGATTTGAGGTATAAATACTATGACGCTACCTACACCAGCCACAATGCCATCTACTATGAGACTCTGTAAGATACCATCTGGTAGCCATTGCATGAGTAGTGTGCCCACACTACCAACTAGCCACTCAATACCATCCATCAGCGGTGCAGCCCATGCATATACGGCTTGAAATATGACAAAAAGAATCATCAATAAAATAACCACGCCTATGACAGGATGCAGAGTCAGTTGATCCAGACGCTCATGCCACTTTGGCAAACGTTGTGCTCTCGTCACCGCTCGGCTCAAAATGTCATCAGCCTGTTGATACATGGCATGAGTGTCGCTATCACTATCAAAAAAATGTATGGGTTGATCACTACCACCGATATACTCAATCAGCTCACTAGCCAAATTCAGTAATGGTTCGCAGCCTTTGCGCTTGATAGCAACAGTCTTGACGAAAGGCACACCCAGCTCATCAGACAATATCGCTTCATCTACTACAAGACCACGGCTATGTGCAACGTCGCTCAGATTGAGTGCGACAATGATGGGTAGGCCCAAGTTTTTTAGCTCAAGCAACATCCGTATGGACATGCGCAGGTTGGTGGCGTCTGCCACAAAAATGATCCCATCAGGGATAGATTCACCAGGCATTTGACCAAAGAGAACTTTGCGAGTGACTTCTTCGTCTAGGCTGGCTGTTTTTAAGCTGTAGGTACCTGGTAAGTCTAAAATATTGACATTGGAGTGACCAAGTAGGCTGGCACTACGCTTATCGACAGTAACGCCAGAGTAATTGGCTACTTTGGCTTTGGAGCCTGTGAGTACATTAAAAGTCGCCGTTTTACCGCAGTTGGGCGCACCTACCAAAGCCAGTGTGATAGGGGCTGTACTGGCTTTGATTTGTTTGATTGGTACTGAAATTGATACTGAAGAGGACATAAGCTTATGCATCGCTTCTGGAGAAATTTATATGAGGAAGCTGTTTGGATAAAGCGGGTTGGCATTGAGTGAACAGTGCAGGTCTATCATTTATCTTTATGCTGATACTATCGCGCGGCATCTGATTTTTACCAGCTCATCGGTACGCAAGCTAAATTGAGCACCACTACTCAGCTGCACAGCATAAGGCGGCTTACCAAACAGACCTTTAGCAACAATATGAATCACAGTATTCGGCAAAAACCCCAAGTCTTTGAGTCTTTGACTGATCGCACCATCGATTTCACCAAATCGTTTATTGGCAACAATGTCGTCAATGATGGCAGGTTGGCGCTTATTTAGCTCTAGTAATGAACACAAAGGTGATGGAGTGATTTTCTTATCTGTGAGAGTAGGAGAGTCAGCAGTGATGGGATAAGAGGGTAGAATCGTCAAACTCATAGAGAGTCCTTAGTGGTTTATGTCTTTGCAAATGATAACTATTACTATTTTTGTTTAATTATATGCCTCGATTATAAGAAAAACAACCGTTATAAAGCGTTATTGTGATAACAAAAAAAACCAGACAGTATGGAACCATCTGGTTTTTTAGCAGAGATATTTAGCATTACTACTTATATTCGAGACTGTCTAAATTATCCCTCAAGCTGCGCCATGACGTCAGCAGAGAAGTTCACGTTAGTATAAACTTCTTGCACATCATCAGCATCTTCTAGCATATCAATCATCTTCATGATCTTTTCAGCATCATCGACATTGTCGATCTCAGCCGTGGTAGATGGTGACATAGTGACCTCGGCGTTGTCAGAAATCAGACCAGCCGCATTAAGGGCATCTTGGACTTGACCGAAACTTTCCCATTCAGTAATAACGAGCAAGCTTTCGCCATCATTTTCAATATCAACGGCGCCCGCATCTAGTGCAACGAGCATGACTTCATCTTCTAAACTAACATCGTTAAAAGTGATCTCACCACGTTTAGTAAATAGATACGCCACTGAGCCTGATGTGCCAAGATTACCATCATTCTTGGTAAAAGCGTGACGTACTTCGCTGACCGTACGGTTAAGATTATCAGTCATGGTTTCGACCAGTACAGCCACACCACCAACACCGTAGCCTTCGTAACTGACTTCTTCCATATTCTCATTATCGCCGCCACCTGTACCACGGTCGACAGCACGATTAATCGTGTCGCGCGTCATATTGACGGATAGGGCTTTTTCGATAACGGCACGTAAGCGTGGGTTTTTGTCAGGATCGGGATCGCCTTGTTTGGCAGCTGAAACGATTTCGCGAATAATCTTGGTAAATATCTTACCCCTTACTGCATCCTGACGGGCTTTACGGTGTTTAATATTTGCCCATTTTGAATGGCCTGCCATATAACATCCTTAAGTTCTACGTACTATTTTTATGGGTAAAAAAAGTGATCAACAACAACCTTCGATATCTGATTGCCTGATTTTATACTATCATTACTTTGTCTATTTGAGGTAGTAGCGCTACTGGCACGTTAACGATTTGTATGTTGTTGAGAGTGCTTTTTTGCTACACTGTGGCAACTTATAGATTGTATTCACTGTGATAGGTGAGCGATATTATAAACCAGTTTTAGCTATTTTGACCAACTTGCCCTTATCCATCACATTTTAAGTCATTGCTTGCTATCAAGCCATTGATTTTATAAAGTACTGATTCTATGAAGCAACCAACCGCCGAAGCTCTTACACACTTGCGTAACCGTACGCATATCATTATTGAAGGCACAGATACTCGTCTGGGTAAGCTATTTGATATTGTATTGCTGATTGCAATTTTAGCCAGTGTGGCCGTCGTTATGCTTGATAGTGTGCTATATATGCGTTTGCAGTATGGCACGTTGTTCTTTTATGCAGAGTGGTTTTTTACCATTTTGTTTACCATTGAGTATGCGTTAAGGCTGTTTTCAGCACCCAACCGCTTACGCTATGCTTTTAGTTTCTTTGGGATAGTAGATTTACTGTCTGTATTGCCAAGTTATTTGAGCCTAATGTTTGTGGGTGTACAGTATCTACTCGTGATACGGGTATTACGTATTTTACGTGTGTTCCGCGTTCTTAAGCTCAAAGCCTATATGCAACAGGCTGGGTTCTTGGCGTCTGCATTAAAAACCAGTCAGCAGAAAATCACGGTCTTTTTCTTATCGCTTGTATTATTGGTAACCATCTTCGGTTCAATTATTTATGTGGTAGAAGGGCCGGAGAATGGATTTACCAGTATTCCACTGTCTATCTACTGGGCAGTTGTCACGATGACGACGGTTGGCTATGGTGATATGTCACCCAAAACACCACTCGGCCAAGCAATTGCAACCATGGTCATGATCACGGGTTATTCGATTATTGCTGTACCAACAGGTATTTTTACGTCAGAGCTAGCACGTAACATGCGTCCACAACTTAACCCAGTGACTTGTCCAAACTGTGGTAAATTCGGCCATGCAGTAGGGGCAGACTTTTGCGATCGTTGCGGACACGCGCTACATATCTAGAGATAGATTTAATCGTGACAGTCAGTATACTTACTACGCATCGACATATTCATTAACCAGTGGTGACAGGTCGATCTCGACGCCTAGATTGACCAGATTCCAGTATTGTCCTGATACAGTACGGTCTAGCATCATAGTGGTAGCTGAGGGTTGGAACTGACCAAAGTACTTCAAAGACGTACGCATCTGTGCAATGGCCTCGTGATGGACTTGGCTACTACCGAAATCAAATGAACCTTCTTGATAGGGGCTAATGGATAAAGGTTTGAGTCCGATTGATAGCCACTTTTCATAAAATTCACCAGGGATGTTCTTGTCATCTTCGCGGCGAATATCTAGTGCAATCAGATCTTGTTCAAGTGCAGTGACGTCACCTCTTAGCGCATGTTTGACAAAGCGTTTGAATAGCTGCACTTCGCTATCGCTATAACTGCGGATGCCACCAAAATCATATGCCACGACGCTACCGTCATGACGGAACGCAAAGTTACCTGGATGAGGGTCGCAGTGCATACGGTATAAGCCAAATAGCTGGCCTGCGGTAAAATGAAACAAACGCTCAGCTATTTTTTGTTTGACGTCATTGTCCCATGTCGCAGCGACAGTCAACGTCTCTCCCATCTCTTCGGTCAACGTTAAAATCCGTCTAGAAGAGTGGCTGCTAATCACTTTGGGAATAACAAGGCCTTCATCTTCTGCATGAAAAGCACCAAACACGCGTAAGTTATGAGCTTCTTTGACATAATCCAATTCATCATGCAGGCTCTGACGAATCTCGTTAAAAAGCTGCTCTTGTAGTTGCTTGCTCATATTGAGCACGCCAGCGATTTTTAAAGCCATACGTACTTGTTTGAGATCGCTATCACAGTTTTCATCGACATCAGGATACTGGACTTTGACCACTACTTTTTGACCCGATGGCAACGTTGCTTTGTGCACTTGTCCAATGGATGCTGCGGCAAAGGGGGTCTCATCAAACTCGCTGAATAATTCTAAGATAGGCGCTTTCAATTCACGTTCAACTTGGGCTCGTATCTGCGCATACGGCATTGGCGGCGCATCTTTCTGTAGCTTTTCGAGCGCTGACGCAACCTCAGGCGGGAAAACATCCTTATATTGTGAAGCAATCTGACCGACTTTCATCACTGCGCCTTTCATCTCACCCAACGTCTCGGCAATTTGAACGCCCACGTCTTGCATTAGATCTGAGCGAGCTTGCAGACGCTTTTCTTCGTCACTTGAGAGATGCTTAAATGAGTTTTTGGCGGCTTTGCCAGCAATACTCGCTGTCATGCCAGCAAGTTTCATAAAGCGTTTTCCGGACGATTTTGCCATTCATGTCACCGTATAATGGGTTGTTTGCTCAGTCGTAATTCTATTATTTTAATTGCAAGATTACTGTTTGACTAATGTGTGAAGACGCGAGTAATCATTTATAAAAAAGTAAGCGCCGTCATATCATTTGTTTGTGTCAACTGCATACATATTGCTCAACCAGTAATCAAGTGCCATTTGATAGCCCAATTGTCCCAAGCCGCAAATAACTCCGACCGCAACGTCACTTAGATATGAATGATGACGGAAAGGCTCACGGGCATGAACATTGGATAAATGTACTTCTATAAATGGTTTTTGGGTGGCCAATAGCGCATCGCGTAGAGCCACTGAAGTATGCGTAAAGGCAGCCGGATTGATGATGATAGCATCGACTTGAGCAGATTTATCCGCCAACAATCCATGATGCTGAATGTCGTCTACTAGCTTACCTTCATGGTTGGACTGTATGCATATTAACTCTACACCGTGGCACGCGGCGCGCTCAACTAGTTGCTTTTCTATATCAGCAAGTGTCGTATGACCATAAATATGCGGTTCCCGCTTGCCTAGTAAATTCAGATTTACGCCATTTACCAGTAGTAATTTATGAGTCAATATTTGATTTGAATTTTCGTTAGTCGATTGTTCGGCTGTTTTTGATGGAGTAGAGGAGGTCATAATGGTCTCGGTAACTATTGAGCGGTGTTAATAATTTATTATAATATAAGAATAATCTAAGGTGCGCGGCGTTAAGCTAAATTGGCTTCAACGCATTTTGCTCTTTATCATAACAGCTTGCCAGCTAGGTTATAAAAATTTGTCTAAAAAAATTATCTAGATATCAAAAAGCATATTAAAAGTCTTTATGTTGCTAAAAACCCGTGCTATGATATTTTTTATGCAATAAATATTGCAAGTTTGTTGCTATCATCAAATCTCATGACAATAAGCGCGTTTAGCGAATTCGTTATGAAAGCACTATGTAGGTAATTGAAGTACTACATAGACGATGGTAAGTAGAGTAGTAATACTCTTAATTTTTGATTTCATAATCTTAGACCCTGTTTATATGCAATGTCGCAAAGGAAGCTAGGGCTAAGCGGACTTTTTTAGGAAGTAATATTATGTCAGCTCGTGAGCAAGGTATCGTTAAGTGGTTTAATGACTCAAAAGGCTTTGGTTTCATTCAACGTGACAGCGGAGAAGATATTTTTGTCCATTTCCGCGCGATTCAGGGTGATGGCTATCGTTCTCTAAAAGATGGCGAAAAAGTTGAGTTCAGCGTAGTGGAAGGTGACAAAGGTCTGCAAGCTGAAGAAGTCAGAAAGATAGAAGAGTAATTTACTCAGACATTAAAGCGGTTTAGTTATAATGTCTGTACAAACTACTGATATACTACTGAGTCAAGCCCATCTTATCTTACCTATGTTGAGTGAACCGCAGCATATTTGGTAGGGTTGGATTCGGGCTTGGCTTTTTTTATGCCTATATGTCTGATGGTTCTCCGCAGAATTAATAAAGCTACTCTTACTGATTACGGTTCAAGCGCTACATTTGACCCTATAGAGGTTCATTTTGAGCCTATTTATAATTAATAAAATACGAGCAATTCATTTAAAAGGATATTTTTTTGAGCAATTTTACAACGTTTACTGATTTGCCACTTTCAACAGCGACCTTGCGTGCAGTAAGTGATTTAGGCTTTACTGAATTGACACCCATTCAAGCAAAGATACTACCGCATACATTGGCACATCAAGATGCTATCGGACAAGCACAAACGGGTACAGGGAAAACAGCGACTTTTCTACTGACTATTATGGAAGCCTTGCTTAAGCGTCCATTTACCAACGACGAAGAGCGCTATCTTGGAGAGCCGCGCGCTGTGGTCATGGCACCAACTCGCGAACTGGCTCAGCAAATATTTGATGACTGCATTGCATTAACCAAATATACCTCGCTACATAGCGTCTGTATTATGGGCGGTACTAACTATGAAACTCAGCAGCACGAGCTTGAACGTCAATACGTTGATATCTTGGTAGCGACGCCTGGCCGTCTAATTGACCTTGCTAATAAAGGCATGGTCTATCTAGATAGAGTAGAGGTGCTGGTACTTGATGAAGCCGATCGTATGCTAGATATGGGGTTCATTCCTGATATCAAGCGTCTAGTTGGTCGAATGCCTGCCAATACTGATCGTCAAAGCTTGCTGTTTTCTGCAACCTTTAACCAAGATGTGATGAATTTGGCCTACCGCTGGTTACATGAGCCTCAGTTTGTTGAAATTGAGCCTGAACACAAGACCAGCGAGTTAGTAGATCAGCATTTTTATTTGCTGACAGAAGATCAAAAGCTGGACGCCTTGCAGCGTATTATCAGTGATGAAGCAGTAGAGAAGGTCATCGTCTTTGCCAATCGTAAAGATCAAGTAAAGCGTCTGTATCACAAGCTGCGTCAAGCGCATAATATTGTAATGCTCTCGGGCGATGTCATCCAGCAAAAACGTGAGAAGTACTTACAGCGCTTTAAAGATGGTCACGCGTCTATCTTGGTGGCGACAGATGTAGCAGGGCGCGGTATCCATGTCGATGATATCAGCCATGTGGTCAATTTTACTTTGCCTGACCAACCAGATGATTATGTACACCGCATTGGTCGTACGGGCCGTGCAGGACAGACAGGTATTAGCATCAGCTTTGTGAGTGAGGATGATGCCTTTAATATACCGGCATTAGAGAAGCATTTAGAAACCAAGTTTACGCTTGAGCAGTGGCAGGAATAATTGCTATAAACTGAGCATTATTCAACAAGCAAAAGCCCTCAATATCGCAAATGGTATTGAGGGCTTTTTTATATGCTAAGTGTTAATAATATCTGTTTAGACGTCTTTATTGAGCATGTTCCATCATTTCAGTATGCTCATGGTGATTCATGTCCATTGATTCATCGCTCATGTCGTGCATGCTATGATCCATATGGTCGTCCATATTTTGCATGTTATGATCCATGTCTTCTGCCATATCCATATCATGATTCATTTGGCTCATATCATGAGAATCCATATCAGACATCATAGCAGTGTGGCTACCATTATTCATCTCACCATGGCCGCCATGCATATTTGCCATGACCATGGGCACGACCGCTACTGCCAAACCTGAAATTACCATAATCGCACCATTTAGTTGTCTTAAGCGAAAACGTCCAATTTTATCACGTAGCCAACCGGCCGTTTCATGCGTCGCAACCAACATCGGTATGGTTCCTAGACCAAAGACAAACATCAACGCAGCACCGCTTAATGGATTGTGAGCAACGACCGCAATCAGTAGAGCGCCATATACCAGACCACAAGGCAAAAAGCCCCAAAGCAAACCTGCTGTTAGTGCGCGCGGAAAAGTATTGAGTGGAAATACCTTTTGACGCAATGGGCTAAGATATTGCCAAAAGCGCATACCAAAACGTTCGAGCTTAGTCAAAAATGGTGCACCAAGCATCGTCACACCGACGAATACCAGTACCAATCCTAATAAAATACGCGGTGTACTATTACCCATCATTAATGGCTTTAATACAGTAATACCGATAAGCCCTGCAATCAAACCCAATAATGCGTAACTCGTTAAACGTCCAAGATGGTAAGTGGCCACCAAAGCACGACGCTTGGCAGGGCTGACATCTTTCATAGACAGACCAAACGCGGTCACAAGACCACCACACATGCCTAAGCAATGCGGTGAACCAAAGAATCCCATTAGTAATGCCGCCACAAGTAAAGCGATGGTCATGAATGCGTCTCCTAAGAATGGTAAAGGGCGAACTTGCTAGTGCTGAATTATTTAATAAAACGGTACCAATGAATTACGCATATATAAGGCAGATAAATTAGATTTCTGAGTTTTTATCCATCTCAGAATTATCGTTATTTTCATCAGTTGCCGCTGTTTTGTCTTTTTGCTGGGTAGGTGCTGAGCGTTCATGAGCCTGCATGGTTTGGCGGCGTTCTTGACGGTCATCCAATATAATACGCTGTGATGCATTGTCCAGATCTTCGAATTGATTTGACTTGACCGCATAACGCACTGCCCAAATAGCAACCACAAACAGCATGAGACTTAATGGAATTAATAAAAATATACTGAGCATGGCAAATCTCTTAAATAGCAGTGTCTCTTATTATTATACACCCATCACAAATGTAGTGGATGATCGGTAGCATTTAGAACGAGTCTCTCAATAGTATCGTATACGTCTTTAACGTTTATTCGTCAGAGTCTTTTGCGGCATTGCCTCTTGGGGTCAATAGCTGCTGTGAAGTCACATCATTGGCATGGCGGCAGTCCATCTGGGGACGTATCACATCGCGCAGGTAGGCTGCGACTTCATAAACAGCGCGCCGTGAATGGCTTAAGTTGTGGGCAGGCTTCATCCAGTCGCGCCTCACTGGTAATGGCGCAGGAAGTGGTGTGCTATTGATACCATTTAAGGCAAACTGTCTGCGTGCACGCGCCATATGATAGCTATCAGTAATCAGATATACATGGCGTAGCGGAATACGTTTGGCTGTAAAACGGGCGTTTTCACATGTATTCATGCTGGCATTTTCACTGATCAGTCCGTCGATACCGTGTTCCATCAACCATTGACCGAGCCATGGAGCTTCAGCGCCACTCAGTACGATCGGTAGGGGTAAGTCATGGTAAGCGCCTGCAGCGGTACGGGCGCGATTGAGACTATAATGATTCAAGATAATCTGGTTGTTGTGGTCATTAGTCAGACCGCCGCCTAAGACTACATAGGCAGTAGGCGGTGAGCTCATGGCAGCAGCAGGCATATCAGGTAGCGGCAATAGAGAAAAGATATAAACAATTGCTTGCGAAAACAGCGGAGTAAATAAGCTAATAATCACTAAAATGACAGACGTGGAGCCTAGTATAAAAGTAATATTGATAATGCGAAATAGTGTCACCATGCGTTCAGAAAACCGCAAGTAATATCGCCATAATCGTTTAGATAATAGCCGCTTAGACCATGATTTTTTAGGCCACATGCTCAGCATATCCAATTGAGCCATCGGCATTTACCCAGACTGGCTCACGTGATAATTGAATGGAAAATTTTTCATAGACAGTAGCAGCGATATATTTCTGCGCTATGGCTACATCCTCTTGCGTGGCTTGCTGAGGCGTATGGTTGGTCAGTACTAGTGCTTGCTGCTTATGAGTAAAAATAGGTGCAATGCCGCCGCCTTTTAATCCTGCTTGTTCAATGAGCCAGCCAGCCGCAACCTTTACCATTGCATCAGGCATCGCGTAACCAACGATAGCTGGATAAGTTGCTTGCAGCGCTGTGAATTGCTCCTGAGCGATAATAGGGTTTTGAAAAAAACTGCCACAATTAGGTAGCTGCTTAGGGTTTGGCAGCTTTTGTTGTCTAATATCTATAATGGCTTGCATAACGTCAGCAGGCGTCGCGTGCTCGCGATCTTGTTGCTCCGCATAGCGCTGCGCCACAGTCTGTACATCGCCGTAACTGGCTAGAATATTGGTGGAATCAGTATGTAATCTGAAACCTACACGGCTAATAAGCCATGTGTTTGGTGTGCGCTTAAAAATACTGTCACGATAGCCAAATTGGCAATCAACAGCTGACAAATGGTGCCAAGTTTGTGTCGGCAAATGATAGGCGCGTACATACTGTAAGCGATCTTCTAATTGTACGCCGTATGCACCGATATTTTGTATGGGTGCCGCGCCCGTCAGACCTGGTATTAGTGCAAGGTTTTCTAACCCATACCAACCTTGATTGACCGTATGTACAACCAAATCATGCCAGTTCTCACCAGCCATTACCTCGATATCAACATAATCGTCGGCTTGATTGGTCAGATGTATACCACGCATCTTTGGCTGCAATACTATGGCTTTTAACGCGGCAGGCAATAAAACATTGCTACCGCCAGACAGTACAAACAATGGTAATTTGTCTGCTGTATCCTCTATATAAGCTGCCATAAAGTCATCAAGCTGCGCCTCATTCTCTAATGTCACGACAGAGTCAGCAACACAGGCCAATGCCATAGTATTGTCGTGTGACAAGTCGATTGAATCATTGACTACGGCAGTCGCTGAATCATTCGAAACATCAGAGCTGATGGTAGACTGAGTACTGTGGTCAAGGCGTGCAGCTTGGGTCATAACATAGCCTATGTGGCAAAAGGATAATAAATGATAAGGTAGCTATAGTTGATTCAATTTAAAAGAGATACGAGGCAACTGAGTGCAGACGTAACTGTGATACTTCAAGCGAGGTCAACGCTGTAGCTCTTTTATAGAAGATTAACCATATTATAGAGGATACCGGATGCAAGAGTAGCAGAAATATAGACGGTATGGCTAGCAGGCTTTCCAACTTTCTATCCAAGCTTGGGCGCTTGATTCGATACGCTCGATCACTTCTTCGAAATCATCGTTATCGCCTTTATATGGATCTGGCACATCACTGCCGCAATAGGTAGGGTCCTCTTCACTGAATAGTGCTAGTGTTGCTAAGTTATCTTCTGACTCTGCAATGCTGTCTTTGAGAGCTTGTAGATCAGCTAGATTCTGTGAATCCATGGCTAATATTAAATCAAAATCACGAAAGTCATTGGCACTGACTTGACGAGCGACTAGCTTATTAATTTTATAGCCGTGTGACTTAGCATGACGTTGTGAGCGAGCGTCAGGCGCACTGCCAACGTGCCAATCACTAGTGCCTGCTGAGTCTACTTTTATGGATAGTCCAGCAATCGCTGCTTGCTGACGAAAAACTTCTTCAGCAGTAGGGGAGCGGCAGATATTTCCCAAACATACCAATAATACAGACGAGGGAGTACAAGCTTTCATCAGCATAATATGACCTTCTATAACAAAAAAAACATGCTATAAGAGACCGGCATTGTTAATGCGGCTTTTATTAGCATGCAATCGATTGAATCAGCTGCTAGCGTAACGCTTAATGCTTGGAATGGCAAGGATAGAGACTAAACAATAGCGTCATTTAACAATGAAGCTTTGGCCATATGATGCATGGCCAAAAGGTAAGATGGTTTTAATCTTGATTACTTTTAAAACGTTGTAGATCGCGTCGCTCTTTTTTGTTGGGTTTGTTATCAGGACGAGCAAGGTTGGCCAGTTTGCGCTGTTCGGCATAGTAAGCACGGCGGGTTTCGCTCTCTTTAGTCTCTGAATATAGTACCTCAGCGGCGGTCGCATTGCCACGCTGTGCAGATAGCGCCTCAACAATGACCGTCTTTTCGGTCATCGCGGTCGCTGAGCCTTGGCGAATGGTTAGTTCATCTCCGACTGAAATCTCTTTACTGGTTTTTACCCGGCTACCAGCATAATGTACGCGTCCACTTTCAATCGCTTGTTTGGCTAGGGTGCGTGTACGATAAAACCTAGCTGCCCATAGCCATTTATCGAGACGGATTTTCACCAAACCTTTGTTGTTATCATCAGCATTAGCATTTTTCTTCATAAGAATCACTCTGCATTCGTTTTTATATTAAATCACAGTTTTATATAAACAATATTAGGGCAACTTTAATATTTGCAAATAGATTTGATGACTGTGGGTTAGTTGCACCATTGTTGTTCACAAGGTACACCATCGTGGTTACCATCCATTTTGGTATTAGGACAGTAGTTTGTGAAATAAGTGGCTTCTGCACAGGATGTCATTTGTGAGCAATGTGTTCTGCCGTCACATGAAAAGCTTGGGGCTGGTTGTGTTGATAAGACTGGAGTGGCAGTTGGCGCTGATGTTGAAGTGGTACCCAAATCAACGTATGTTGGTGGTATGTCATCAATATTATCAACGTCATTAGAGGTAAGAGTAGGTTGTGTTACGATATCTGCTGCTGCATTGGTTGCAGGCTGATGTACTGTATTTTTAGGTTGAAGGACCCTATAACCTATAAGCACGAAAATCAGACAGGTCAATATCACTAATACTTTGTTTATCACTGTGCCATACCTGCCAGCTCATAATCATTATTAATATGAAAATGGCAGTTTTTAATCGACTTAAAAACTGCCATTAAATAAGAAATATTCGTCTATTTTTACTATCTCAAAAACAACTGATAGCCAATATTTTCATTGACCGTGGCACAGTCATAACCAATATCTAAAAGTGCGTCTTGTAACTGACGAGAATTGCCTTCAGAGGCTTGCAGGCCAACCAGTACACGACCTTCAGCAGCACCATGGTTGCGGTAATGGAATAAAGTAATATTGAAGTCATCACCCAACTTTTCTAAGAACGTTAGCAATGCGCCTGGACGTTCTGGGAATACCACTTGTAGCAATTGCTCGTTTTCGACATGAGCATGACCACCAATCAAGTGACGGATATGTGATTTGGCGATATCATCGTCAGTCAGGTCGTGAGCAGTGTAGCCATCGTCTGACAATTGGTTACTGATGGTTTGACGCTCTTTTTCGCCTTCTTTTAAAGCAATGCCGACGAAGATTGAAGCAGGCTCCATTGAGTCTGGTGACTTTTTGCTATCAGCACGATAGTTAAACTCTGTGATGTTACGGCCGTGTAGACTGCGACAGAAGTTCAAGAAAGCGCCTGTTTGTTCAGGGATAGTGACCCCAAAGATGGCTTCTTTTTTCTCACCAATTTCGGTACGCTCAGCGATATAACGCAAGCGGTCGAAATTCATATTGGCACCGCAAATGATACCGACGCAATTTTTGTCTTGAATATTATTGGCTTCGATATATTTTTTCATACCAGCGACTGATAACGCACCAGCAGGCTCAACGATACTGCGGTTTTCTTCAAAGATGTCTTTGACAGCGGCACACACCTCATCATTGGTACAAGTGATCACTTCAGGCTCAACGATAGGGCCTGAGTTATCGCTTTTTTGCGTACGGACGACGTCAAAAGGTAATTCACCAATCTGTGCGACTGCCACGCCATCTACGAACAATCCTACTTGCTCGAGCTTGACACGCTCACCTGTTTCAAGCGCTGCTTTTAGACAAGCTGACTGCTCGGCTTCTACCGCAATCACTTTTACATGTGGTGCAACTTCGCCTAAGAATGCGGCCACACCAGAGATTAGGCCACCACCACCCACGGCAACGAATACATAGTCCATGTTGCGCCACTGTTGGGTCAGCTCAAGACCGATGGTACCTTGTCCTGCGATGACTAGCTCATCGTCATAAGGCGGAATAAAAGTAAGGCCTTCACGTTCAGCGCGGTCAATCGCATAACGGTTTGCTTGATCAAAACTATCACCGTGCAGATCTACATTGCCACCAAGTGCTCTTACCGCATCCACTTTGATGTCAGGAGTCGTGGTTGGCATGACGATGATGTTGTTTAATGATAATTTGCGCGCAGAGTAAGCCACGCCTTGCGCATGATTACCTGCTGACGCACAGATGACGCCGCGCGCTTTTTGCTCGTTGCTCAACTGACTAATGCGGTTATAGGCACCGCGCAATTTAAATGATTTGACCGGTTGTAAGTCTTCACGCTTAAATCGAATGTCATTGGCAAAACGTTGGGTCAGCTTGGGCGCCGTTTCAAGTGGTGTTTGAATAGCAACGTCATAGACGGTGGCTTGTAAGATGGCTCGTACCCAGTGTGACAGCATAGTAATCCCTAAACAGAGTGAATATAAAAAGTGTAGATGAATATAAAAACGAAATAGATTAGCCTATGCCGATTTTTAGTATCTTGCAAGACTCAATTGCAGTTTTCTTGGGATTTCGTGCTTGAATTTACATAAAGTGCAGGTATTTGCCGAAGTTAAGCCTTAGCTAGGCACGATAGGACTCACAAATTAGCGTCATGATGCGCTAACATCCGTTAATATCATCGGTTATAATAGCCGCGCATTTTATCTGTTTTAGCCTTTTACTTTTTTTAAGACCATACGTTTATTTTCCAAGGATTTATGATGAGTGATCAGCAAGCACAAAAGCAAGCCGCGGCCAAAGCTGCTCTAAGCTATATCGAAGACGATATGATACTTGGGGTAGGAACAGGTAGTACGGTCAACTGTTTGATTGAGTTGTTGCCACAATTGAAGCTTGCTGGCGCTGTCGCTAGCTCACAGGTGACAGAAGACAAACTTCGTGCGCTTGGTATCGAAATAGTCGATTTAAACTTTGCCGGTACATTGGATGTTTATATCGATGGTGCTGATGAAGTCAATGAACACTTGCAACTTATTAAAGGCGGCGGCGGTGCATTGACTCGCGAAAAGATTGTGGCAGCCGCTTCAAACAAGTTCGTCTGTATGGTCGATGATAGTAAAAGCGTTGATATATTAGGTCGCGCGTTTCCAGTACCGATTGAAGTATTACCACAAGCACGCTCGTATGTGGCTCGCCAATTGGCCAAATTGGGCGGTGAGCCAGTATATCGTGAAGACTTTGTCACTGATTATGGTAATGTCATTCTAGATACTTATGATTTGGATGTGAGTAATCCAATCGCGCTCGAAAAAGAGCTAAATAATATCGTAGGTGTGGTCTGTAATGGTATCTTTGCAGCAAACCAAGCAGACGTTCTGCTAAAAGCAGGTGCTAATGGTGTGACAACGCTCACGCGTTAAACTATCTCTAAATCATTTGTATAAATAAAAAAAGCCGCCCAGATCTGGACGGCTTTTTTATTTGTGAGCTTGTTAATACGTTATACCACTCTCTTTTTATAAAGTAGGTTATGCAGGCAGCTTTATTTTGTCTTTGAGTAAAAACTCCATCAATGCTTTTTGGGCATGTAAACGGTTTTCCGCTTCGTCCCATACGACAGAGCGTGGGTCATTAAGCATGTCATGAGAGATTTCCTCGCCGCGGTGAGCTGGCAAGCAATGCATAAACACCACTTCAGGATCAGCCTTGTCTAATAGAGACGGCGTCACTTGATAAGGCGCAAAGCGACGTGCACGCGTGTTTTGCTCTGATTCTTGACCCATACTTGCCCACACATCGGTGACAATTAAGTTAGAATCTTTTGCCGCGTCCTGTACGTTTTCTACCAGACTGACACAGTGTGAGAAGCGTTCCATAAGTTTCGGATCAGGCTCAAACCCATAAGGTGCTGCCACACGTAATTCAAAACCAAACTGATTGGCCGCTTGCATAAATGATGAACACATATTGTTGCCATCACCGACCCAAGTGACGATTTTATTTTCGATACTACCGCGATGCTCGTAATAGGTTTGCATATCAGCGAGCAACTGGCATGGATGATAGTCATCGGTCAACGCATTGATAATCGGTACGCTTGAGTATTCAGCAAAGGTTTCAACTTTTTCGTGCCCGAAGGTACGAATCATGATGATATCAACCATGCTAGAAATCACGCGTGCTGAGTCTTCTAGTGGCTCGCCGCGACCGAGCTGTGTATCGTTTGGTGATAAAAATATGGCGTTACCACCAAATTGACCCATGCCCGTCTCAAATGAGATACGGGTACGCGTTGAAGATTTTTCAAATATCATGCCAAGCGTACGACCAACAAAAGGCTGGTATATCTCGCCTGCGTGTTGCATCTTACGCAATTCGCTTGCGCGTTTGATTAAGTTTTCTAGTTCTTGTTTGGTTAAATCAGATAAGGTTAAAAAATGGCGCAAACTCATAGTAATCCTAGCAGTCGATCGCAGTCAGTGAAACGTCATCAGTCTTCAATAGCATCGCGTCAGTGCGTATACTGGGTTGACAACAAACTTTTAGTATAGCGTATTTACTTTCAATGTAAACGTTCATTTTTATCGAGATCAAATGGCTTGCCAAATAGATCGAAATCACATTAGCAAGCCACGATACCTTATATGCTAATGACTGTGCCGCTAATGATTATGCCTGTGTACGGTTTGGACGTATGCTTAGGCGACATAATAGCTCATAGCTAATCGTCCCAGCATGACCTGCAACTTCATCAACACGCGGCGAATTGCCCCAGAGCATGACCTTGCTATCTATAGCAAGACTCTCAGGTGCGCTACTGATATCAATAACAATCATATCCATAGCTACGCGCCCAATCACAGGGCAACGGTAGCTTTGATTGTCGTTAGCATCCATAACAGTGACATACGCATCGTCAGTGACCACACGTGGGTAGCCATCGCCATATCCAACGCTGACCAAAGCGGTTCTGGTATCTTGCTGCGCACGCCAGCGGCTACCATAGCCTATTGCGTCATTTGCGTTAACAGTTTGTAGAGCAATGATTTGAGCAGTAAACTCCATTGCAGGCTGCAAGTCTAATTCTTGTGCGCTTTTATCAACGACAGGAGAGCTACCGTATAAGATAATGCCTGGACGTACCCAATCATAATGATGTTCTGGAAAGTTGACGATACCAGCAGAGTTGCATAATGAGCCTTGGATATCTGGGCTAATGGTATCTTTCAAAGTCGCTAGTACGCTTGAGAAGCGCTCAATCTGCATCGCATTTAATGGGTGGTCGTGGTCATCAGCATTGGCAAAATGCGTGGCTAGAATCAGCTGATAACCCGCTTCATGTAGGCGTTTTGCTGCTGATAGCACACCTTCAGCATTGAAGCCCAAACGGTTCATACCTGTATTGTATTTGAGCCAAGCTACTCTAGTTGCACTGCTAGCTGGCGGGATGTTTTGTAGGGCCCACTCTAGCTGTGGTCCGTGGTGAATCACGCAGCTAATCTCATGCTCAATCGCTTGTTGCCACTCATCAGCGGTAAACGCACCTTCTACTAGACCGATGGTTTTCTCCCATCCTAGCTGTCTGGCTTCTAGCGCTTCAGTCAACGTAGCGACACCGATACCATCTGCTTGCTGCAGGGCTGGCAAGACTGCCGCCACGCCATGTCCATAAGCATTGGATTTGACCATAGCCAATACTTTAGACTGGGGTGCTCGTTGTTTGACTTGATTTAGGTTATGAGTAAGGGCTTTTGGTTTTATAGTAATTGTGCGCATAATCGCCTTCTGTATGAGTAGAGTTATGAAGTTATAAAGCCAGTACTGCATCGATTGGGTTGATGCGGTACTGGCTATTGTGCTAAAAACTGGTTATGTAAAATTATTCATTAACCTATAATTGAAACTGAGTCTATATAAGGCTTAGTCTTTGTTAGGCTTAGTCTTTGTTAGGGTTAAATTTTATAAAATAGATTACTCATCATTCTCAAAACTCACGCCTTGGTAGTACTCTGGCGTTAGATTAATAAAGCGGGTAAATTGACCTTCAAAGCCTAGACGAATAGTACCGATAGGGCCGTTACGTTGTTTACCAATGATGATTTCAGCCACGCCTTTGTGGTCCGAGTTTTCATTATAAACCTCATCACGATAGATGAACATAATCAAATCGGCATCCTGCTCAATCGCACCAGATTCACGTAGATCCGACATGATAGGGCGTTTATTTGGACGGTTCTCTAGACTACGGTTAAGCTGTGATAACGCAATCACTGGACATTCAAGCTCACGTGCTAGTGCCTTCAGACTACGAGAAATCTCAGAAATCTCGCCAACACGGTTACCATCTAAGCTGGGTACTTTCATCAGCTGAAGATAATCGACTACGATAGCACCCAAGCGACCGTCATGGTTTTTGGCAATACGGCGGCAGCGAGAACGCATCTCAGACGGCGGTAGGGCGGTACTATCATCAATATACAAATGCTTTGATTGCAAATGTTGAATGGCGTTCATCATCTTTGCCCATTCATCTTCATTCATTTGCCCAGAACGCAGATGCGTCTGGTTAATCGCGCCCCATGAGGATAGCAAACGCATGACGATAGATTCAGCAGGCATCTCCATCGAAAACACGACTACTGGCAAATCTTCATTAAACAAAATCCCTTCTGCCAAGTTCATCGCAAAAGTGGTTTTACCCATCGAAGGACGCGCAGCGACAATAATCAAATCACCGGCTTGTAGGCCTTGGGTTTTGTTATTTAGCTCGGCAAATGGTGTCTGCAAACCAATCATGCCATCGGGGTTTGATTTGAGTTCTTGAATCTTATCGATAACATTGGTCAAGACAGAAGTAATACCGACAGGGCCGCGCTGTTCCGCACGTTTGTTATGCTGCTCATTGATACTAAATATCTTACCCTCGACATTGTCTAGAATGTCACTAACGCTTTGGTCTTTTGGATTATAGGCAAGCGTCAACATGTCATTACCAGTGGTAATTAGTTGACGCAGCGTTGAGAGCTCACGCACACGCTGGGCGTAGGCTGTCAGGTTAAACAAGGTCGCAGGACTTTGGCTCAAAATAT
This sequence comes from Psychrobacter sp. 1Y6, assembly GCF_052258385.2. Taxonomy (NCBI): domain Bacteria; kingdom Pseudomonadati; phylum Pseudomonadota; class Gammaproteobacteria; order Moraxellales; family Moraxellaceae; genus Psychrobacter; species Psychrobacter sp. 1Y6. The sequence continues at coordinate 1,438,443 of NZ_JBQQEW020000001.1, forward strand.
CAGCCAAATAACTGTCACCACCTGCACCTTTGAGTAGTTTTTGCGCTTCTAACCAGTCGTGTACCATGACCGTGTCATAAGGCTCATTCACTGCCGCCAAATGGGCAATGGCATCAAAAATATATTGATGTCGCCCAGCATAAAAGTCATCTTTGGTGACAATATCGGCAATCTTGTCGTACGCCTCTTCGATACTCATCAAAGACGCGAGCAATGCCTTTTCAATATCAATATTGTGCGGCGGTGTCTGATTGAGTAAGTCGTCGGTTTTGTCGTTTTCTGCCATGAGTGCCTAATGAGTTAAAATGGGTATGAAAAAGGATGTCGATGATAGAGCAATACAAACGTAGCGCGCCTCTACGATAGAAGTACCAAAACGCGGTCTCAGGTTTGTCTGTAAATGCTACAATCAGATGCGAAAGTTTAACACATAATGTGGTTTTTTAGACTTGATAAAGAACTAAATCTGAAGTGATTGTTTTTCACGAAGTAAGAGACACCATACAATGTTTAAGTATAAAAATTTAAAATACGAATTATAAATACAATAAAATCAATAATTTGAGTAACATAAGGCTATTGTTATGACAGAAGAAAAACGACCTCTATTAATCACTACAGGTGAGCCTGCGGGTATTGGCATGGACGTAGTACTAGGACTAGCAGCAGAGGGTAAGTTACAAGACTTTGCTCGGCCAATTTGGGTGACTGCTGATGCTAAAGCCATGCAAACTCGCGCGGAGGAATTGATTGCAGCTGGCGTGCTCAAAAGCACACCTAGCTGGCATACTATCAATACAGATATAAATGCCGATAACTTCGATGTTAACTTGGTAGAGCAGATATCGCAGCAAGATATAGACGCTGATAGTGCTTTCATCCTACTGGATATTCTTTGTGCGGCACCAGTTGTCTGCGGGCAAATCAATATCGCTAACTCAGCGATGGTGGCTCAGCAGTTAGATATTGCTCATAAACTGGCAATAAATAATACAGTCGCTGCCATCGTCACTGGGCCATTGCAAAAATCAGCGTTGATAGATGCTGGTATCAAGCTGTTAGACGGCACCATGTTTAGTGGTCATACTGAATTTTTTATGCAGCAAAGTGGCTGTGAGAAAGTCGTCATGATGCTGGCCAATCAAGCGATGAAAGTAGCGCTTGTCACTACGCATTTACCATTAAAGGATATCCCTGCTGCAATTACTGCCGATAATGTACGCCAAACGGTACGAATCGTCATCGATGATATGCGAGAGAAGTTTGGTCTCACGCAGCCTCGTATCTTGGTCTGCGGCCTCAATCCACATGCAGGCGAGGGCGGGCACTTGGGAAGTGAGGAGATTGAGATTATCAATCCCGTGTTGCAAGAATTCATCGATGCAGGTGTCAATATATCAGAGGCGATGCCTGCCGATACGTTATTTACCACCAGACATTTAGCAAACTGTGATGCGGTCATTGCCATGTATCACGACCAAGGTTTACCAGTATTAAAATCGCACGGTTTTGGTGATACCGTCAATCTAACCTTAGGCTTGCCTTATATTCGTACTTCTGTTGATCATGGTACGGCGCTAGACTTGGCAGGAAACGGCGGTGCGAGTGCGACCAGCTTATATCAAGCACTAAGTATGGCTAATGAGATGGCTGATAAATCACTTATCGCTGTACCTGCTGTATAAGTCAGTGCTTATAGATATTTTTCACATAGTACTTAATAATTTTATTATCAGTAATGCCTATCTAAAAAGCAGCCACTTAAGACGATTTAGTAAAGCTTTTATCGTGCATGAGGAACAGTATCTGTCCTGATCTTAGGCTCGAAAGCCTAGGGTCAAGACCCTAAGACTGTCTGGTTACGGATACCGATTGATTGACCAGCTCCATGGATCCGAACGAGGTTAAGAACGCGACGCTGGACGCATCGGACCCAACACCGATGCGGGCCATTGTGTCGGCACCTGCCATGCCAGTCGGATCAATGAGGTGCCAGCTCCCTTCAAGATAGACCTCGGCCACGGCATGAAAGTCTGGTGGTGTCACATCGGGCGCATAAACACTCGCGAATCTAGCTGGTATCGATGACGCGCGCGCTAGTGTTACGAGAACATGCGCAAAGTCGCGGCATACGCCCTGACGTTGAGCAAAGCTGTCAAGCGCGGTGGTTTGAGCATGACTTGATCCGGGTACGTAGCTAAATGCCGACTCGATCCAGTCACGCATCGCGGCAATCCGTGCGCCGCCAGTGAGATCGCCAAACTCGGTGTCCACGAAGGCATGGAACTGTTCTGAAGGGCAATAGTGAGACGGCATTAAATGCCTGATTGTCTCTCCGGGCAAAAGATGCAGGGGCGTTTGGGACAATGCCGATATGTCTAAGGCAGGACGGTCAACGGCGATTTCTGCGAGATAAGTGCAGCTAAAATCCCCTTCAGCGTGAATCCAAATCCGCTCTCCTATGCCATCATCGGCGGTAACCCGTGAAAAATGCGCAACGTCTGATGTCCAAATCTCGGCTGACCGTACCCGTTGATCCGCAAGATCGGCGGCTTCGATCTGAAGCAAAAGATCCATTGGCTCTGAGAGTCGATAATGGAGGGTGACGTTAAGTTTCAGGATCATATGTGAATTCCCTAAGGGTATTTATCTGGCGGGCTGACGATCGCGTGGGGCTGAACCGCTCCCGACTATATCAGAGACTGGTTTACTGGAGTCAGACACCAATACCTGACAGGATTAAATTATCATAATACCGCTTTTCAGAATCAAAAGGTGAGACATAACCAATTGCGTTATGCAGTCGGGCTTTAATGAACCTGAGAAGTGTTAAAAATCGATTAATTATCGATTTAGTTTTACGCCGCGATTGTTATGAGGACTCCATCTTTGGACCTGTTTCTGTCTGCTAGCACTTGATTTGACGCTGCCATTTAGCATGATCAGAGTTTATATTATATGGATTTAGAGGTAAAAAGTTACCGGGTTGGTTACTCGAAAGCATGGCTCGTCTATCGATAATAATTATTCAAAAACACAGCCTAATTATGAGCTGTGGTATAATTTGTTATTATAAAGTCAGTATATCGCTGCCATTACATTATCATAGCCCATTTCTCCTTTATACATTAAGACTCTTTTATGTCCAAAACTTCATTTGATGCTCAAACTATTTCTAACAGCTTACGTACTGCCAAACATCAGCCGCGTAAGCGCTTTGGCCAGAACTTCTTGCATGATACCAGCGTCATTCGCGAAATCGTCGAAAGTATTCGTCTAGAGCGCGATGACAATTTGATCGAGATTGGGCCTGGTATGGGCGCATTGACCGAGCCGTTATTGGCAGAAGTGGATGCGATGACAGTGGTGGAGCTAGATCGCGATTTAGCAGATAGCTTGCGTATTCGTATTGGTGCCAATAGCCACCCAAACTTTGAGATTATCAAAGACAACGCGATGCATGTGGACTACCGTGAGCTATATAGTGAAGAGCGCGGTAAGCTGCGCGTGGTGGGTAACCTACCGTATAACATCTCAACGCCTATCTTATTTCATCTGCTTAGCTATGCCGATGTGATTCAAGACATGCATTTTATGTTGCAAAAAGAAGTGGTCGAGCGTATCACAGCCGACGTGGGTAGCAAGACTTATGGCCGCTTATCGGTCATCATGCAATACCACTGTGATACAGATTACTTGCTGACCGTTCCTCGCGGTGCGTTTAATCCACCACCCAAGGTGACTAGTGCCGTCTTCCGTCTGACACCGCATATCAACAAACCAATAGTTGCAAATGATGAAGAGCACTTTGCGATTGTCGTACGTGAGACTTTTAACCATCGCCGCAAGACGCTACGTGCTATCTTCAAAAAATCAACGTTGCTGCCGACATTGAGCGAAGACGATTTTGCAGCTTGTGGTATCGATCCGCAGGCACGACCTGAGACATTAAGCGTCACGGACTTTGTGAACCTAAGCAATCATTCACAACAGCTAGACGTATAATGTATTTTTGATACATAAAAGCATGCTACTAACCGTCAATTATAATGGCGGTTTTTTATGCTTTATTTTTGTGATTAGCGCTTAGGTATTTATTTCTTATCGAGCTGTCTTTAACTATTGTGTTCAAATCGTTGAGGTATTATGAGTTTTCGCCATCAGTATGTTATCGGTGACTTACAAGGTTGCTATGCTGCGTATCTACAATTGCTAAAAACACTGGATTTCGATCCTGCCCAAGACAAATTATGGTTTGCTGGTGATTTGGTAGCACGCGGCGAGGACTCATTGAACACGCTGCGTCATGTCAAAGCGTTGTGTGAGCAAGGCGCTGCGGCAACGGTATTGGGCAATCATGATCTTAATTTGATAGCAGTCTGGCGCGGTGCTGCCAAGCTTAAAAATAAAGACAAAACCGCACCTATTTTTGCTGCGGATGACTGTAATGAGTTGCTCGAATGGTTACGCAGGCAGCCGATATTAGCCTATCCTGATGAGTATACGGTGCTAGTACATGCGGGTATTCCACCGCATTGGAGTATTGAAGCCGCCGTAGGATACGCGCAGCAATTAGAAGCTCAGCTGCAAAGTAATTTAGCGCAGCTCGATCAATTGCTGCCGAATCTATATAGCAAAGAAGCGGATGAATGGCATGCAGGTATCGAAGGATTTACTAAGGTGCGGGCGATTGCTAATTACTTTACGCGTATGCGCTTGTGTAAGCAGGATGGGTCGCTTGAGTTTAGCTTTTCAGCAGGCTTAGATGAAGCTATGCCAACCGATTTTTTGCCTTGGTTTGAGTGGCAAGTACCGCGCACTCGTAAGATACTATTCGGTCATTGGGCTGCGCTAAAAGGAGAGATTGATTTGCCACATGCGCGCGCACTCGACGGTGGCTGCGTGTGGGGTAATTATCTATTGGCTTATAGATTGGGTGACGGCAAGGTAATAACCTCAAGCGCACAGTGCCCGAGTCCATAAAGAGAGTTATAAGCGTCTCAATATAAAAGGCTAAATAAACAGTCTGTTATAAGTGGCTCCATTATATCAGTCTGTTTTAAGTAGTCTGTTAATAGGTTTGAAGGGTGAAATAACTGGTTCCGCTGGGATATACCCTAAATTAGTTGACCACTACAAACAAAGGATCTATTAAAAATGATTTCATTTAAAAATAATAAAGAGACTATTGTTTTAGAGTACTCACCGTATCATGTAGCGAATTTGCTCTTTGCCCTAACAGATGATTCATTAGAGCATCACTTGAAAGAAGAGTACGAAGATTATTATGATGCAGATTTTAAGGATCAAGAACAGTTATTGAAATGGTTGAATAGACTATTGTACAAAATAGATAAGGAGACAAATCAAGGGTATAAATTATATAAAACAAGCTTAAGAAAAATCATTCATTCAAACGAAACCGTACCTATTGATATATATCTTCCAGGAATTGAAGAAGTGGACGATTGGTATGTTGCATATAATAAATTTCTACTTAATTTATGGAGCTATTTGTTCGATGAAGACTATGTTGCTATAGATGGATTAACATATATTGAGAGAATAGATGAAGAGTTTGTAAATTTCCCTCATATGCCTGAGTTGTGGAAAACTCCTAGATATAAAGGATGTTAGAATAAAATAATTTTCCAAAGCAGTTCGATGCCTGTATAGCGCACCGAACATACTCTCATGACAAACGTTATAGTAAATAAAAATACATTAAAAAAATTAATCAATATTTTTTGCTTAGAGAGTCGCTCTTTTGAAACTTTAAGATAATCTACTTATTCAACGCTTTTTCTACCAGTGAATCAAATATATGATTTTCAAAAAAACTAAATTAGTTGCCCTTCTTTTTTCTACTGCCTTATTACCTCTTACGCTTACGAGCTGTCAAAAAATGCAAAGTGAAGCCAAAAACGAAGCTTCTGAGGGGCAAATAGTTATTGAGGAAATAGAGACAGAAACTAAAGCTGAAGACGTACAGGGATTAGCCGAACAAGGCGATGCAGAAGCACAATTCGATTTGGGTTGGATGTATGATATAGGAGAGGGCGTTCATCAAGACTATGCCAAAGCTGCGCAGTGGTATATAAAATCGGCTAATCAAGGTTTCCCTGAGGCGCAGTATAATCTTGGTGTAATGTATCGTGAAGGCGAAGGAGTCCCTCAAAACTATGCTGAAGCAATTAAATGGTATACGAAAGCAGCCAATCAAGGCTTTCCTGAAGCGGAGTATAACCTTGGCTTAATGTATACCCAAGGCAATGGCGTAGACCGAGACCTTTCACAAGCTCTTAAGTGGTATACAAAAGCTGCTAATCAGGGATATGCTCCTGCTCAAAACAATCTTGGTGCGATGTATCGCGATGGTGTAGGTGTTAATCAAGATAATGTTCAAGCAAAGAACTGGTTTGGTAAGGCTTGTGAAAATGGGCAACAAGAAAGCTGTAATAACTATAGGAAACTAAATCAAAATTAAGTCAGTTTAACCTCAAAAAATTAATGTTATGTACACTGTGAAGTACACTACTATGATCTAAATAAATAAAACTATTGATATCCTTCGTCTACAGCCTAGTGTTCAAGTCCTCACTAGGGAACCGAACCAGTGAAGGAACCTGATTGGTTCGGTGTAGGTATATTTTAAAATGAATCCTTCTAGCATTACCGTTTCTACTAGCACGATTAATGACTCCTCTTTCAGAGAAGATTAACATGAGTAATATGCAACGATTGAAATCAGCATTGTTAAATAAAAGTAACGGTAAATGGTATCAGCGCGATAAGCTATACACAGGCATTATCTTCTTTGATAAACCTGACCATCAACTTGAAGCTTATGAGGTCAAAAATGGAGAGATTATCAGGCCTTATGTATCACCCTGTCAGAGAGGACTATCTTCGCCTATCCAAATAGATTCTACAGAGTTCTGTAACGAGATTGATGATATATATGGTTCTCGTGGAATACCACAACTCTATAAGAATAAGCTGTATCAAGGTATGTCTTATACCTTTGTAGAAGGTAGGTGCAACCTAGAGTTATATACTCACGAAGACGGCATATCCGAAAATCGAATTGACTGGAATACTCTTTCGTATGAACCAAAAGAATTTTTATTAAATTATTGCGATAATGGAGTGATGCACTCTTACGATGTACATTCAACTGAAATAAATTTCAATTATTATAGTTCTGTTTGCGGAGAAAACAATGATGAAAAGGTTGGCATAAGATACACTGAACCGTTGAACAGAATTAGCTATTTTGAAGTCGCAGGCAATACCTTAATCACAAAATCTTATATGGAAAGTCCTATATCTGTGCCTGACGTGTATAGAATATTGAGTAATTATAAGAGATTTATATTTGGCAAGTCTATACGATTAGATATAGATAAAAGCTTCATACAAGACTTATTCAATATATGGGTCAAAAATAACAGCTTTGAACATATTGAAAGCATGTCTCTTAATGGACTAGATGGTTTAGAGGATTTCGATTACTTTTTTAATAAACAAGTATTTGGAAAATTAAAAGAGGTTCGTTTAGATAAGATGACCTCAGCGAAGCAAATAAATCGACTCAAATACCACATGCCCGATACCAATATTGTAATACTGAATTATTAATTGTTTGAAGCACTAAAATTAAGTCATCTGTATTTTAAGGTAGTAATAAATTGATTTACCTAATTCTAGACGTACATTATAAAGAAGGCCAAGAAACCGACGCTGTTACAGCAACTGTTGCAGGTATCCGCTTCGAAGGCATTAAGCAATCACGTATTCTAAATGAATATACTGTAGAAGTTAATGACGTTGCGCCTTATGAGTCAGGTCAGTTCTATAAAAGAGAAATGCCTTGCTTACTGGCTTTGATTAACCAGATTGACGAACCTTTTGATGCCATTATCATCGACGGCTATGTATTTCTGGATGGTGTTAGCAAAGCAGGATTGGGTAAGTATTTATATGACAACCTAGTCAATAAAAAGCCAATCATTGGCATCGCTAAAAATAATTTTTATGACATTACAGAAGATTATGCCATTTGGCGAGGAATAAGTAAGCACCCTCTATATGTCACCAGTATTGGTATAAACATTACAACGGCGAAAAAGATGGTCAGTGAAATGGAAGGTGAACATCGAATGCCTAAAATGGTCTCTGATGTAGATAAACTAGGCCGTGTCATCAATTAGAACATATATACCTATTGAAAGAGTTTGGACTACAGCCAAACTCTAACTAGGGAACCGATCTTCTTCCCATAACAGGTCTTATGACAAATAATTTTAATATCAACAGACGATCGAGCATAAAGCCACCGCAACTACCTATTTAACTAGGCAGCTTCGGTGGTTTTTTAGGTTTCGGTAAAGGTGTTTTTGCATCACCAGTTTGCTTGTCATCAGAGTCAATATGGTATGGCTCATCACTAACAACGTCGCTATCAACCGCACTTATCGTTTTGGTGACCTTATCGTATTGGATATCATCGGTATAAGGAACGCTGTTTAGTTCGTCATCGACTAAACCATCGTCCAGATCCATTACCTTTTCAGGAGAGCTGTACGGCTGCGTATGCTCATCTGTCGGCTGCTTTTCATAGTTGATGTCAGTATTCGTCTGGGAATGTTGAGCATCAGCATGTTTAGATTCAGGCAGTATCCTGACATCGGACAAACGCCTTACCACATAATTACTTGGTATGGATTTACCATTTTTTTGTGCGGAGGTATCATCAAATATCATGTGACCCTGACTATCGATACGCGCATATTTCATTGGCTTATCACGTGGCCAGAAAAAGTCAGACGGATGGCTAATAATATGACCAAATACCAGTTTTGTGAGGCGACTCCATTCAAAAAAGCGAACTTCTTTAGAACGCAGGGCGACAAACAGTGCCAACGAAAAGCTAACAATTAAGTTGACCAAACCAATAAGGGCCACACCAAGTATAGAAATTAGAATGAGGCTCCAGCTGATGTCATCAGCAGATATATTGAATAGGCCATGTGCCAAGTTTGCTGAAGCAAAGGCAATGTGACGGATATCAATTGGTAAGCCGAAGATATAGCCGATAGTCGCGGTACTACCTAAGAACACCCCGAATAAGAAGTTACCCATGATAGCGCCCAAGTTGGCTTCTATAAAGCCGCCTAAACGCTGAAGCCATGAGCTAGGCAATATGTATTTCAACAATCTGTGACGTTGTATACGCGCGCCTACGTTGTTATAAACTGCCAAGTTATCGTAATAACCGGCAATCAAACCAGATAAGAACAGGTAAACCCCAGCAATGGCAGCATGGGGAAGTGCTAATGAGTGGAACGGGTCGAGATCATGTAGCAGGTGTCCTGCTTTTTCGGTATCGATCATTGGCGCGCCAGTATATTGCAACCAAGCAAAAGAGATAATCAAAGCGACGGGTACGGCCAACATGACGTTACCCATGATAGCGATAAACTGGGTGCGCAAGATATCGACGACCAATTCTGATAGCTTGGTCAACTGATGCGATTTTTTACCAGAGCCTTCAGATATGGTAGAAGCGATTGCAGCCGCGGTCATGGCTGGCTGCTTGGTCGCGACTGTGCCGCGAATAACATGAATAAATACGAAGCCCAAACCATAGATCATACTGTTGATGAACGCACGACCCATGGGCGCGAGCGCTAAGTGATACGCCAGTATTTTTATGGTTGCCATAAATGCGATGATAAAGCCACCAATAGAGGCTTTTTTGAGCATCTTTTGATAGCCAGCTTTATCGGTACTAATATAATGCTCACCGACGCGGCTGGCATTTTCTGTGACTTTGCGAGAGAGTAGTTTGGTATTGTTATCAATCAAATAACCAATACTATAGCGCTGGTTGGCCGTAGTGATGAGCGCCTGTATCAGTTCGATAACAGCGCGATCTCGCTTTTGATTATCGTCTGTGACCAGCTCAGTCAAAATCCGCATACGCTGCAAGCTTTGATCCAAACGCAGCATCATATTGGTCAAACGAATAGAGATACCAGTTTTGTAAATCCGCTTGCGTACGGTAGCGACGATATCTTCGCACTGTTCCAGCATAACCAATAGGGGCGCAGGGTCGACTGCTTGCTCGGGCGTAATATCTGTCAAGGTGTCAAGCTCATGTGCTTGACGATATTGATTGACGAAGAGTACGGCTTCTTGATTTTGTGCAACGAAAGATGCGGAATAGTTCAGTATTTGTGGATAGGACTCCATCAAATCAGGGTGCAAGCCGATACCGCTGATGCGATAAGATAAAATGATAATGGCGTTTAAAATACTGTTTTTTGCGGTAGCTACTAGATTTAAATGCTTCTCTTCTACGCGAACCAGCTCAACCAGTTTGTCCCATTTTTCCTTTTCGATATTGGCCAGCCAGCGTTCATCAGAGCGTTTATTAAATAAGTAGCCCACCAATTCTACGACAGAGTCGTCTTGTGGTAATAATGGTAAAAACCGATGGCCAATCAACCGGCGTAAACTGTTAAAAAACCCTTGGTCGGACATAATACCAGTATCGGTATACAGCGCAATTTGTCGATATTGGATAATCAGTTTTAGCACAAAACTAGACAGCCCATCTCCATATTCTGGATGCTGATGTATGATATCAATAAGGGATTGAATTTTTTCGTTGGCCAATGCAGGTTCTTTATCACTGACTCGTAGCTCATCAATCAAGCGTTTGAGTACCGCAGGATCTGGCACGTCGCTCAAGGCGGTAATCTGTTGTAAAATGCGTTTTAATTCTGACACGTCGCACCCTTTATCATGGTTGTTTCAATCGTTTTTATTATTTAAGTCGGTATAAGTGGTTGAGTAATGTTTACCAATCGTTCAATTGTAGTCGAGCGACATCTTGTCTTGCGTTATTTTAATCGGAACTGCCAATTGATATTGAATTATTTTGTTAGCAGTTATTTTGACAAAAAAAAGGACAGTAACACGACTGTCCTTTTAATCAAGGTATTTTAGGTTAGTTGTAAAGCTAGCTTAGCTTGCAGGAACGTCGAAATAAGCAAGATCAAAGTTCATCATTGGGTCACTACCAGCTTTGACCATTTGGGCATGAGCATCGATACGCGGTAGGACACGGCCAACGAAGTAATCCGCAAGCTTGGCTTTATTGGTATAAAACTCGCCTTCTTTACCATTAGCGGCTTCTACCATCAACGCAAACATGTATGAGTAAGCAAGGTAGCCAAACGCATGCATGTAGTCAACCGCACAGCCATTGATTTCGTTTTTGCGTTCGCCAATGTTGTTAAGCACAGTTGTGGTTAGCTCTTCGATGGTATCTGCTGCATTCAACGTAGCTTGTTTGATAGCATGATCTGCTTGCATGTTGCTAACAAAGTCACGAATCTCACCCAAGAAGTGAGTGACGTACTTGCCGTTGTTACGAGCAACTTTACGACCTAACAAATCAAGCGCTTGAATACCGTTGGTACCTTCATAAATCTGCGCAATACGTGTATCACGAACGATCTGCTCCATACCCCATTCGCGGATATAGCCATGACCACCAAAGACTTGCTGACAATCAACAGTTGCTTCTAGTGCTTTATCAGTCAAGAACGCTTTAGCAACCGGTGTCAATAGAGCAACACGAGCTGCAGCCGCTTTGGCTGACTCAGGATCGGTACTAAACTTCTCTTCATCAAGGTTTTTGGCAACGTACATCGCAAAACAGCGCGACGCTTCAGTGTTTACTTTAGCATTCAATAGCATACGACGGACGTCAGCATGATGAATAATAGCATCAGCAGGTTTTTCTGGACTTTGTAGCTGGGTATCGCTACGGCCTTGACCGCGGTCATTGGCATATAACGCTGCATTTTGATAGGCAAGCTCAGAACCACCAAGGCCTTGCAAGCCCATAGTGACACGCTCATAGTTCATCATGATGAACATTGATGATAGACCAGTGTTTTCCGCGCCAACCATCCAGCCTTTGGCATTATCAAAGTTCATGACACAAGTCGCAGAGGCTTTGATACCCATTTTGTGTTCGATAGAGCCTACCGCTAACGTATTGCGCTCGCCTAAGCTACCATCTGCATTGACCAAGAATTTTGGTACGACAAATAGTGAAATGCCTTTTGAACCTTCTGGTGCATTAGGTGTTTTTGCCAATACCAAATGAATGATATTGTCAGTAAGGTCGTGCTCACCACCAGTGATAAAGATTTTGGTACCAGAGATATCATAGCTACCATCATCATTAGGCACGGCTTTGGTTTTGATAATACCTAAATCAGTACCAGCATGCGGCTCTGTCAAGCACATAGTGCCAGCCCATTCGCCGTTGTACATTTTTTCTAGATAAGTTTGCTTTTGCTCTTCAGAGCCAGCTGCATTTAAACAAAGCGTCGCACCAACCGTTAGGTTTGGATACAGGGCAAATGATTGGTTGGCAGTGAAAACCATCTCTTCGGTGAGCATGGTAACCATTTTAGGGAAGCCCTGACCGCCGTATTCAGCATTACCGCTTAAGCCAACCCAGCCTGACTCAGCATATTGCTTATAGGCTTCTTTAAATCCTGTCGGAGTCGTGACGACGCCATCACCTTCGAAAGTTGCGCCTTCTTCATCACCGCTACGGTTAATAGGAAGTAGAATGTTTTTTGACAGTTTTCCCATTTCTTCTAAAATCATATCGACAGTTTCCATGTCGACATGAGCCAAGTTTTCGTTGTTTTGCCAAAACTCTGGCGCCTTGAATACGTCATTTAAGATGAAGCGCATGTCATTAAGAGGGGCATTATAAACAGCCATAAACATTCCTTTGGTTCAAATAATTAAAATTGAAGTTGTTAAGATTATCAACTGTTTTCTTGGTATAACCTTAGCGATTAATAATCAAAGTTTAACAAATAAGCTTGTGAGCGAGTGTATTTCTTCGTGAATTGTGCGTACACCAAAAGTTAGCAGCGGCTATTGAAGTGCTTATAGATGCCTCATTGATAACTATAATGTGAGAAGGTAGGCGGGTCGGTGCTTATAGATAGTTGCTACTGTTAAAACTATGTTGATAGTTGTCATAAGCACGCGCAAAATAAAGCGGCAACACACCGAAGTATATTGCCGCTCTGATTATACGATTACGAAGTTTAGCGCTTTAATTAAAAGGTAAACTGATCAACGTCCATGCTCATGTATGGCTCCACACCAGTGCTGATACGCTGTACGTGCGTAGTAGTACGTGGCAATAGCTTAGCAAAGTAGAACTGAGCCGTTTTAACTTTAGCGTCATAGAATGCTTTTTCGCCAGTACCGTTTGCGATAGCAGTCTGAGCAACCAGTGCCATACGTGCCCATAAGTAAGCTAGAGTTACATAACCGCTGAAATACATATAGTCTACCGCAGCGCCGCCGACAGCGTCTGGAGTTTCAGTTGCTTGCATGCCGATGCGTGCAGTCAAATCGCCCCATTCTTTAAGATGCTTGGCAAGTGGGCGAATGAATTGACCCATCTCGTCATTTTCTTTGTTTTCTTCACAGAATTCTTGGATAACGTTTACAAAGTTCGCAAGTAGCTTACCTTGTGAACCCAAGACTTTACGACCTAGCAAGTCAAGCGCTTGAATCTCTGTGGTACCTTCGTATAAGCAAGAAATGCGCGTATCACGTACGTTCTGCTCCATACCCCATTCGCTAACGAAACCATGACCACCATAAACCTGAATACCATGGTTAGCGGCTTCTAGACCTGTTTCAGTCAAGAACGCTTTAGCAATTGGCGTCAGTAGTGACAACATTTGATCAGCAAACTTCAACTCTTCGCCTTCGCCTTTTGCGACGGTATCTGCAAAGTGTGAGAGATAATAAACTAGCGCACGACCACCTTCAGCAAAGGCTTTTTCAGTCAATAGCATGTTACGAACAGCTGGATGTACGATGATAGGATCAGCTGCTTTCTCTGGTGCTTTCGTACCTGATAGTGAACGCATCGCTAAGCGGTCTTTTGCATAAGTCAATGAACCTTGGAATGCATACTCTGCTGCAGTCAAACCTTGTACAGCAGTACCGATACGTGCTACGTTCATAAAAGTGAACATGCACTGTAGGCCGCGGTTTTCAGGTCCAATCAAGTAACCTGTTGCGCCATCGAAGTTCATGACACAAGTTGCAGAGGCTTTGATACCCATTTTGTGTTCGATAGAGCCACAAACGACATTGTTGCTTTCGCCAATGCTACCATCTGCGTTGACCGTCATTTTTGGGACGATAAACAATGAGATACCTTTGGTGCCAGCAGGCGCGCCTGGTAGACGAGCTAATACAATGTGGATGATGTTGCTGGTTAGATCATGCTCACCGGCAGAGATGAAAATCTTTTGACCCGTGATGCTATAGCTACCATCTTCTTTAGGCTCAGCTTTGGTACGGATAATACCCAAGTCAGAACCCGCATGCGCTTCAGTAAGACACATGGTGCCTGACCATTCGCCAGTAACCATTTTTTCTAAATAGGTTTGCTTTTGCTCGTCAGTACCATGATGCTCGATGGTTTGAATAGCACCATGTGATAGGCCAGGGTACATAGAGAACGACCAGTTAGCCGTACCAACCATTTCATTGATGACAGTAGACAATGAGAACGGCATGTTTTGACCGCCAAAATCTTCTTCAGCAGATAAAGCAGGGAAGCCAAGCTCACAATATGCGTCATAAGCTTCTTTGAAGCCTTTTGGCGTGGTGACCTTACCATTGTCAAACTTACAGCCTTCAGCATCACCGCTTTGGTTCAATGGTGACAGTTCGTTTTCAGCAAAGCTTGCAGCCATTTCAAACAGGCTGTCCATTAGCTCACGGTCAGCTTCTTGGAACGCAGGCAAAGTTTTGTAGTGGCTTTCACTATCGAGTAGTTCATGCATAACGAATTGGATATCACGTAAGGGCGCTTTGTATTGCATAACTTCCTGTCCTTTTTGGAATGTAACCGATCATAGCCAATAATGAGCATATGGTCGCACTATCCTCTAGTGCGTTATTATTACCTAGCCAATCTGAAAATCTAAATAAATGATAAACAGTAAAGCAGGTTAACCATGCTATCGATTACATAAAATAGTGTTAAAAAGAGTGGTGATTGTCAGAGTCAATGAGAGAATAAATGTGCTCTAACAAATTCACTATAAAAGATAGGCTTTCATAGGTGATTATACAAGTTTGGTGACAGGACTGATAAGTCATGAACCTATCTTGCATCGGTTATGCAATCGACGTTAGGCGCTAGGAAACAGCAGCATTAAGCATATGAAAACTCTAACGTTACTAAGACAGATAGTCCTTTATATGATTAGTATTAACGTGAAAAAATGACAGCCAAAAAAATAGCGTTCGCCATAAAGACAAACGCATCGGTATAAATTACAACACTATTTGGTAGAACCAAGCATGCAACCAATATCACAGATATAAATGCAATAAACTGTAATAGGCGTTAAACATGCTCGTATGCTAGGAGTCTTAACATATAGTCGATTCAATTTAGAAGTAGTACAAGGCAACCGAGTGCAGATGTATATGCGATACTTCAAGCGAGGTTAACGCTGTAATAATTTTATAGTGGATGATTATAGTAGTTTATGATCAATAACTTATAGCGAATAGCTTAGCGTTTACTCAGAAGCATTTTGTTTAATCAGCATCGCAGTGGCGACATCAGCAGCCACAGGTTTGCTAAACCAATAGCCCTGACCAATTTTGCAACCCATATCTAATAACACATCGCGCTGCTGCTCAGTTTCGATACCTTCAGCAACGACCTGCATATCTAAAGCGACTGCTAAGTCTAAAATGGCTTTTACAATCGCGTGCTGGGTACGATCGGTTTCAATATTGGAGATAAAGCTCTTATCGATTTTGATAAAATCAAATGGGTATTCTTGCAAGTAGCTCAATGATGCATAACCAGTACCGAAATCATCGAGCGCTAGACGCACGCCAAGCTCTCTAAGCGAGTTAAGCTGTTTTTTTACATTATCATGACGCTGAATCAAAGACGATTCGGTCACTTCGATATGCAACTGATGGGCAGCAACACCATTCTCTGTCAGTAGTGTGCTCACCATGTCAAAGAAGTCAGGGTGGCTGAACTCAGCGGCATCAGCGTTGATACAGACGTGTTGATGAAACCCTTGCTGTTGCCAAACGGCTAGTTGTTTGACGATTTTAATGGCTAGTTGCGAAAACAAATCAAAGGATAGCTTGTGTGCGATAATGGCATTGATAAAATGAATGGGTTTGAGTAATCCGCGAGTAGGATGTTGCCAACGTACCAATGCTTCAAAACCTGTGATAGCCCCAGTCTCTAATGAGAACTTTGGCTGATAATAAGGAACGAATTGACCTTCAAGGGTAGCAGTCCTAAGCTCAGACTCTAGCTCTAAGCTACCAGCGGTGGCGCTTTCAATTGCCTCGTCGTACCAGCGAATATCATCGCCACCATGCTGCTTGACATAGTCCAATGCTTTTTCTGCTTTGGTCAATAAACCGGTTACTTCGTTATCATCTTTTGGAAAACAGCTGACACCCACAGAGATATGGTAGTAAATATTTGCATCTGTCGCATGGCTCTTATCAGTAGAGAAGGGGCGTTCACACATTTGCATAAGTGTGTCTAGCTGATGACGTACCATATTGGCATCTTTAACTTCAAACAGTAGCGCAAAATCATCACCACCAAAGTGAGAAAAAGAGCGTAAATTATGCAGTTTGAGCTTCTCGACTTCTTCTACAAAGTTTTTTATTAAGTCATTGGCACCATCAGGCCCTAGTAGGCTGGCAAGATTGCGATAGCGATCAATATTTAAGCGTACAAGGACAACCTCTTGGTAACTATCCAATAGCATGTCACTTGTCTGACTCAAAAACACCTTGCGGTTAGGAAGCCCCGTAAGCTGATCATAGTTGAGTAAATGCGCGACCTGTTTTTGGTCTTTGATAACGGATGACATATCACGCAACATACCGACATGGTAGGCTGTCTGTTCGACATAAATCTTGCGATAAGTGACATGGCAATCAATAGGTTCGCCATAACGATTGATCATCGAAAAATCAAGTTCGTAAAATCCATGACTGTCTAGGTTTTTACTGATGTCTTTCAAGATCAGCTGCTCTGCTTCTGATAAAAATTCGGCAGCATAAATACCAAGTGGCCGACCAACCAAGAACTCTTCTTTGTAGCCAATCATAAGCTCATAACTGGCATTGACCGCTAAATAACGTAAATTATCATCTAATACAAATATGGCGTCTTCAAGCTGTTCACATAGCGTACTCATCAACTGCTGCTTGATTGATACTGGAATAGTGTCAAAATTGCTCATAATAGTGGCTCACAAAAGATAAGGGCTTATAAAAATAAGAACTGCATTATCAATTTATTAACATTGAGTTAGCATCGCGTTTTACTGTGTACGATACAGAACAGACGTTATTTTTGACTATAAGCATAAAAGATAAAAACTACGATAGTCATACTAATACTTATCAGTTTTTACTAGGTGCTTAAAGCATGTAAAGTAGCTAACGCTACCACTGGTGCAGTCTCGGTACGCAAGACTCTTGTGCCGATTTGCCAAGGCTCAAATCCAACACTCTGTGCCTGCTGACATTCATCTTGACTCAGACCACCCTCAGGCCCGATCAACAGTTTGATATAAGGGGTCTGTTGTTTGAGAGTAACGGGTAAAGCGTTAGGCATGGCAGGCTGTCCTGCTGCTGGTACGCTCATCTGCATACACAGATCTGCAGCGTTTGCTAATACTTGGTAGTAAGGATCACGGCTAAGCACAGAAACGATAGAACTGACGGCCATTTGCGCCTTCGTAACGTCAGTAGCCATAGCTTCAGTAGCCGTAGCCTCAGAATTGGTATTACTTAGCCATTCATTGATAGATTGTGGCGCAAGAATAAGAGGTGGGCGATTAAGACCGCATTGTTCACAAGCGGCGATTGCCACTTGTTGCCAGTGCGCCAGTTTCTTCTCAACTTGAGCGGGTTTCAATGTGACTTCACCATGGTGGCTGCTGAGCAACTGAATAGCAGTCACTCCAAGCTCAGTTGCTTTTTGGATAGCATAGTCCATACGCTCACCACGGCTCATTACCAAACCAATCTGAGTGATAGTAGGCGGCGTACGATCGTCATCTATATGTGTAAGCAAAGTAGCCGTGGCATTTTTTTTACTGATTGCCTGTAGCTCTACTGTATATTCGCCGCCAAATCCATCGAACAAAATCCCTTGATCACCAATATTGGCTCGTAGTACACGGCACCAGTGATGGACTACACTATCTGGCAATTCGACATTGCTACCTAGCGGTAACTCACCCAATTTAGGTAGTGATGAGGCATCAGCATTGTCGTTGTTAACGGCATAAAAAAAACGTCGCACGTGGTCTTATTCCTATTATTTAATTGAGTATAGTTATTATTAGATCTATAGAATATCACTTGAGACAATTAATGACATTTGTTTTATGAGAATTTTTCTTAATAAAGATAATTATTTTTAGAGCAGCATTATTACACAGTGAAGAAATTTTTAAAAATCAAATAAGATAAAGTGTATGAATAAAACGGTAAAGGGTTATTGGTCAAAATTTTGACAATAAAAAACTGGCGCTCCTAGAAGCGCCAGTCATTAATAATGTATTCAGGAATGATCGAGGGATATTCTAGAATGCTTACAAGTTTAAGCGGTCAATCCCAAAGCTTCTACTAAGCGTTTGTTTGGCTCAACTTTGTTCATGCTATAAAAATGCATAGCGGGTACGCCCTCGGCAATCAAGCGTTCACACAAGCGATAAACCACATCAAAGCCAAACTCACGAATAGCCTTACGATCATCACCAAAATCCGTCAACTGTTTGCGTACATAGCGCGGAATATCAGCGCCACAGCTATCAGCAAAACGCAAGAGATTGCTTGAATTGGTAATTGGCATGATACCAGCGACCAAAGGCTGAGCTACTGTGTCAATACCGCGTTTCTCTAACTTATCACGCAAGTAAAGATAGCTGTCAGCGTTGTAGAAAAACTGCGTAATCGACGCATTGGCACCAGCTTGGTATTTATTTACCAAGTTATCGATATCAAACTCAAAGCTCCGCGCTTGTGGGTGCATTTCAGGGTAGGAGGCCACTTCGATATGGAAGTGATCACCTGAATGCTCACGAATGTACTTTACCAAATCTACCGCAAATGGTAGTTCACCCATGCCTACCTGACCTGATGGCAAGTCGCCGCGTAGCGCTACTAAGCGTCTAATACCTAAAGTCTTATAATACTCGAGCAATTCAGCGATTTCACTCTTGTCATCGCCAATACAAGACATGTGCGGCGCGATTTCAGTAGTACCACGTGCACTTAGCGCTTGTACGATATCTAAGGTGCGGCTACGGGTTGAACCGCCCGCACCATAAGTTACCGAAAAATAAGCTGGTGACAACTTATTAAGCTCATCATAAGTGCTGAGAAGCTTTTCGTGACCTTGCTCGGTCTTTGCAGGAAAGAACTCAAAGGAGAAAGCAGGCTTACTCACAGTCAGGCTCCTTTTAGTATTTATAAGCGTCAGGCTTGAATGGACCTTCAACTGGCACACCCAAATACTCAGCTTGCTTTTGGGTCAGCTTAGTTAGCGTACCGTTAAAGCCTGCAACCATCGCAGCAGCTACTTCTTCGTCTAACTTCTTAGGCAATACTTTTACGTATAGGTTGTCAGTACGTTGGTCAGCTGGCAAGTCAGCGAATTTTTCTTCGAACAGATACATTTGAGCCAATACTTGGTTGGCAAATGAGCCGTCCATCACGCGTGATGGGTGACCAGTTGCGTTACCTAGGTTTACTAGGCGACCTTCAGCAAGCAAGATCAAATAATCGTTCTCATCGTCTGAGCGGAAGATTTGATGAACTTGTGGCTTGATCTCAACCCAGCGCCAGTTATCACGCATAAATTGTGTGTCGATTTCGGTATCAAAGTGACCGATGTTACATACCACAGCTCCAGGCTTAAGGGCTGCTAGCATATGACGGTCACAAACGTGATAGTTACCAGTCGTGGTGACGATCATATCAGTGTCTTCAAGCAAGCGCTTGTTGATGCTAGCTGCGCCGCCCGTGTTGTCACCGTCGATGTATGGTGATAATACTTCAAAGCCGTCCATACATGCCTGCATAGCACAGATAGGGTCAACTTCTGAAACACGTACGATCATGCCTTCTTGGCGTAGGCTTTGCGTAGAACCTTTACCTACATCGCCGTAACCGATAACCAAAGCGCGGCGACCAGCAAGGAACATATCGGTAGCGCGTTTAATAGCATCGTTTAAGCTATGACGGCAGCCGTATTTGTTATCATTTTTAGACTTGGTAACCGCATCGTTGACGTTGATAGCTGGTACTTTAAGCGTACCTTTACCAAGCATCTCAACCAAGCGATGAACGCCAGTAGTGGTTTCTTCTGAGATACCATGGATGTTGTCAAGCAGCTCTGCATAATCGCTGTGAATTAAAGCAGTTAAGTCACCGCCGTCATCCAAGATTAAGTTAGCATCCCAAAGTTGGCCTGATGCTTCGCCGCCAACATGGACTTGCTGACGTAGGCACCATTCATACTCTTCTTCTGTTTCGCCTTTCCAAGCATAAACAGAGATACCAGCAGCAGCAATTGCAGCAGCAGCATGGTCTTGAGTTGAGAAGATGTTACATGATGTCCAGCGTACTTCAGCACCTAGCGCGACTAGTGTCTCGATAAGTACGGCAGTCTGAATGGTCATGTGGATACAGCCAGCGATTTTCGCGCCTTTAAGCGGCTGGTCTGCTTCGTAGCGGCGACGCAAGCCCATTAAGGCAGGCATTTCGGCTTCAGCAAGGGTGATTTCACGACGGCCGTAATCAGCAAGGCTGATGTCAGCGACTTTATAGTCAGTGAAAGAGGGATCGATCGTATGGGCAGATGGTGTAGTAGACACTGCGTCCATAATATGCTCCTATCAGTGGTTAACGAATGATAAAAAGAATAAAAACGCAGGTGCCGTTGTTTGCGCTGTGAGCGACCAAAAATATGGACTCTCGACAGTTAACCGAGCCTAACATAACCTGTGATTGCATAACTACAGAATGTTAATGCAGTAAATCACTGTTATGGCGCAACACCTCTCGGAGGTCGTTATTGTAATAGATGAGTGGTTAATTGTCACCTATTGACTGAGATAAATGATAAGCAATCATGGCATAAGCACCTGCGTATTTTTCATAGGTATAAAAAAAGGCCACCTGTAGATGACCTTTTATATTTAAATAAGCGCTAGGTTTTTAATTGCTAAATTAGCTTAGTACCAGTTATAAGTTAAAGAGGTAAAGTAGTTAGTGCCGTCGGTGCTGTATTCTGTGCCGAACTGATTAGATAACGTGTAATCTTCGTCAGTGATATTGTCAACGCGCAAGTTAGCACGAAGATTAGGTGTAATGTAAACAGAGCCACTTAAGTTTAGTAAGGTGTAATCATCTAACTTAGTCGTATTCGCCGCGTCGGAAAATCTTTCGTCAGTATATTTAGCTTCTAACCGCACATCAAACTTTGGCTGTTGATAGCCTACATAAATTGAACCGCTATTTTTAGGGCGGTAAACGAGGTAATTACCGTAGGTAGACTCACCAAATGCAGGTTTTATAGGGTTTCTATCTTCTGCGTCTAAATAATTATATCCAAAGCCAAATAAGAAAGAATTGATTTGCCAATCTGACGTTAAACTTAAGCCTTTGATCTTTGCTTCACCGATATTTTCCCCAGATGCTATTAAGTTTTCTGCATCAGTATGGTAACCAGTAAGTCGTGATAGCTGATTATCAGTGACATACTCCACGAATATTTCGGTGTTCTTAGTGGTTTCAGGTTTTAAATTTAGGTTTTCATAGCCTGGGAAGTATAGATCGTTAAACGTAGGAGCACGAAACCCTGTGGCATAGCTTGTACCAATACGTACACCTTTTAACGGACGTATAGCAGCACCTATATTGTAGGTGCTTTCATTGCCATATTGGGAATTATCATCAACACGGTAATTAGCTTGCAAGTCGTAATACGTGTCGGCTAATTGATAGCCGATAAAAGCACTTTTTATAGTGCGGCTATCGACATCGTATTCAGTAGTAGAGTCTATCTTTTGCTTTAAGTGTTCAAGTCCCAAAATCGCATGACCATCACCTGCTTTAATTTGGCTTTCTAAACGTGCATGGTCTTGTTCAGTATCAAAAACAGTGCTGTTATTTAAATCATTACCATCTTCATAAGTAGAGATTTCATCGATACTACGACCATAGCTTAGCTTAGTAGTAGCAAGATCGTTAGTGTGTTCAATAAATGCTGTTGCTGAACCATTTTTCTGATCACTATGAGCATTAGGATGTACAGCCCCAGTTGTCCAATCAGCAAATCCATCAAATTCAGACGTTGATTTGTTGTATAAAGCGCTTAGACCTGCTTTTACATTAGGTGCGATTTTTTTTGTCACAGCAAGGCTTGCGGAAGTCATATCAAATCCATCGTCATCTGGATTGAAATTGCTTCCAGTTTCGACAGCATTGAAACCATCAGTATCAGTATGACTAATGCCTAAGCTAAGCGTTGTATCTTGATTGGTATATTGACCATTTACTCCCAAGTTATAGAGGTTGTGAGACCCTGCTCCCGCCGTGACTGAAATGTTGTTTTGCTCGATGTTAGAGCCTTTGGTAAATATTTGAATGACACCGCCCATAGCGTCAGAGCCATATATACTAGAGCCTGATGCACCATATAGTATTTCGATACGGTCAATTTGATCAGCAGAAAGTAAGTTTAATGCTGGCGTGCCTAAAGAAATAGAGCTATAGCGGATGCCATCAATAAGTACAAGTATTTGCTTGCTATCGTAACCGCGCATGTAAAAGTTACTAACACTTCCCATACCACCACTTTGAGTGATGTTGATGCCCGGTTGATTCTTTAATACATCTGTTACGGTTTGACCTTGATAACGTTGTAACTCTTCCTTAGTAATTACGCGTGTTTGCGCAATTACATTACTTGTCTTAGTAGGTGTGCGAGTGGCTGTCACGATAATTTCATCAAGCTCAACTTGTGGCAAATTGCTATCGTTGATGGAAGTGTTTTCAGAAGTGGCTGCCATTGCGGTATTTACTGCAAGTAAGCCAAGCGCGCTCAAAATACTTAAACGAAGATAGGTACGTGAAGATGCACGTGATACAGACATAGTCGATTCCAAAGTAATCAAGTTAAAAATGCAGAAATGAGAGGTAACTATTATGACGTAAAAGGGGTCAAAAGTTACAAAAAACAGTATATAAGCAAAACTGCGCTCATTATCTATAAATTAACCTGCTTTATAAACTACTTTAACCTAATGTTTATTCAGGATAGGCTGAATGTTATTCATGTTAGCTTGCTAAATAGTCAGTTAAAAATTACTTTACTTAGATATTCTAGAAGAAATAATTCAACTTTATAAGAGAAGCCTATCCTTAAAAATACCTACTATATTAGAAGCGCATGTAGAGTAAGAAACCAAATATCAATACAGTTAGCTACAAAATTGCGTAATCAAAAGCACTGCTGTTATAAATAATTGTTACTATAGTATGGACGCCACCTGTCATTTATCATGCCATTTTTAAACTAAGAGGTTTGTTTTGTCTATCAAGCATAATCTGACTCCCAGTCCTTCTCCTAATTTATTCTCTGCTATTACTAAGATGCCATTTATAGTCGCGATGCTATTACTGACTATGCTGTTGAGCATTGCCTTGCCAAATAATGCCTACGCTGTTGAGGCTGGGGCTTTGGGAGTGGGTAATGACAGTAGTGGAGAGACAGTAAGTACGCCATTACCTGATTCATTTGGAAGAGATACGCCGCGTCATACGGTACAAGGGTTTATCAGTGCTCTGGGCGAAAATGATTATCTGCTGGCAAGTAATTATCTCAACTTATCTAAGTCCGATAACCCAACGACCGTTGTGCGACAGTTTAAACAGGCACTGGATGCAGGAGGGCGTTTTCAGCCGGATCTACAGATTAGCAATTCACCTGAGGGTAATCTAACTGACCAACTGCCACCTAGCCAAGAAAATGTCGGTGTGATTAATATTGGGGAGCGAAGTGTTCCGCTATTGCTAGAAAGGGTGGTCTCAAAACAGAACGAACAATATTGGCAATTCTCTAGCGATACGCTGACCTCAGTACCAGAGGTGATAGAAAATACTGAGCCGACCTTGGTCTCGCGCTACACCGTTGATTCTTTAGATGGTAAAAAGCTTTTCGGTTATCAACTAGCTGATTTGGTCGCCGCGCTCACCATGATTGTGACTAGCTTTGTACTCACTTATGTCGCGGTATGGTTGCTATACCATTTGTTAAGGATTGTTTATCCGTATTTGCGTGGTACACCATTGCCATTACCTAACAAGGTAATATTGCCACTTTCTGTGGTCATTATGGCATTGATACTATCCGAGGTTATGGTTTATGCAGGCGTATCGGTAACACTGCGTGAGCCGGTCAATCGCTTTACGGATATCGCCTCTTGGCTGGCGCTGACTTGGCTACTATTGCGAGTGATCGATGCGATATTTACCCGAGCGGTAAATCTAAGCTACAAGAAAAACTATACTGAGCGTGTCTCAATTTTGGGACTGCTGCGCAAGGTTGTCAAAGCGCTACTCCTGATATTTGCAGTGATTGTCATTTTTGGTAATTTGGGTTTTGATTTGACCACTGGTATTGCGGCACTGGGTGTGGGTGGTTTGGCGTTAGCCCTTGGTGCGCAAAAGACGATCGAAAACTTAGTTGGTAGTGTTGTAGTGGTGGCAGACTCACCTGTACGTATCGGTGATTACTGTAAATTCGGTACTTACGAAGGCACAGTTATCGATATTGGTATTCGCTCATCGCGCGTACGGACCTTGTCGCGGACGATTGTTACGGTACCAAATGGTGATTTTTCATCGATGCAGATCGAAAACTTTACCTCTCGCGATATGTTTCGTTTTTTCCATTACTTATATATTAAGCGTACCGCTGATCTTGACGTAATATTCAAAATGGTTAATGACTTGGATGAATTTATAAAAGAGCATGATTTGACCAATCAAGAATGGAATCAGGTCAATATTTTGGAGCTGCGCCAAGATTGCTATGTTATTCAGTTGCAAGCTTATGTGAATGCTATTGGTATCATTGAGTTCTATGACAAACAAAACGCTTTGTTTGTAGATATATTAAAGAAAGTCGCGAAATATAAAGTAGAACATGCATTGCCGACTCAGCAGTTGATTGTTAATCAAACGGAGCTTGAACATCATGTGGGAACTAGCACTGATGAATCAGCAGAAGGAAATGAATCAGATAACAGTAGCAACTCTGCTAATAATGAAGTGTCTGATAACAAGGAAGTAAACACAAGCGTATATAGAAAAGATTACAACGACGATGGCGTTAATATTCGTAAAGATAGCGACAAGGCTAAAAATGATGTTGCAAGTCACCACAAATTCTCTATGGCGACCGTCAGCAGAAGTGGTGCGCTTAAGGCACTAAAGCATAAAAGTCATATGCTAAGAAAAAGTAAGTTTAAGCACACTAAAAACAAATCTGGCTTTTCTATATGGAACCAGCCTTAAAAGAGACTCTTTTCTTATGAATAGTGGTGAATAATACTAGCTCTGTCTTTACTCAATTAGCTATAAAGGTACTGCGGTTTTATCACGTAATGAGCCGTAGTACGACCAAAGCAATAGACTGGCAGCACTACGATAAGGTGACCAGTGCTGAGTTAAGTCTTTTAGCTGCTTGGGTGTTGGGCGCTCTGCTAAGCCTAACAACTCCATGGCTGCAACTTTAATGGCCAAATCATCGACTGCAAGTATGTCTGCACGTTTTAGCGAAAATAATAAATACATCTCAGCTGTCCAACGTCCAATCCCTGTCACGGCTGTCAAGGTTGTTATGACTTCTTCATTTGGCAAAGTTTCTAATGCTAAAAAGTCTATATCATGATCTACTAATGAACGTACATAACGAGTTTTTTGCTTAGACAATCCTTGCGTCTTCAAACTATCGTCTGTCGCTTCACGTATCGCTTGCGGTGTGATCAATTCTGCATCAACCAACCGTTTCCAAATACTGGCAGCGGCGGCAACTGATAACTGCTGACCGACCATCGCTCTCATCAACTGCTCAAACCCACCTGCGTTATGCCTAAGGTTAGGGGTACCAACCTGCTTATGGACAGGAGCAAACCTTGGTTCAATGGTAATCAGTGCAGCAATTTGCTGTTCTAGTTCGTTGGTGTTTTCAATAGTCTGTATGCTCATAGTGATTCCGCTTTGATAATTAGAAGGAGCTCAAGTCAATATATTAATGCAGAATGAGAAGCTAACATTAAATGGAATGTACATTAAAGAGAGCGTTCATTGAAGGAAGCATTGTTACAGTCCGTGTCTGAGCCATGGATAATTGATAAAAAAAGGACTGCAAACAAGCAGTCCTTTTGATGTAGTACCATATCACTAACAGTAGACCTATTCGCCATCTGCTTTAGGTTTTTTAAGTAGTACCAATACAGCACCGTTACCACCATCTTTTGGTGGCGCAGAGCAAAAAGCTAATACTTCTGGCAATTGACGCAACCAGCCATTGATACAGGTTTTTAAAATCGCTTCACTACCTTTACCATGGACGATTTTTACCATAGTTTCGTTTTTCTGCTTGGCTTGGCTCAATAGTTGAGTCATCGCTTCGCGAGCTTCTTCTATCGTACAGCCATGGATATCTACCGCATCATACCAACGCAGCTTGCCTTTTTTGAGCTGATCAAAGATTTTATTTTGCAGTGTTGGCTGCTTATAAGACAAATAAGCTTCAGCAGCGACAGGGTTCAGTAGTGCTTGCATATCTGACAAGCCTGCGCCTAGATCACTGGCTTCACTGCCTTGAGCTGCAGCACGTTTTGATAGTGTCGCTGCATCAGGCTTACCTGCTTTAGTTGCGCTGGCAGGTGAGCGGACATTTTTGTCTTCTAGCTGATTGACACCGTGCATGGCTTGCATAAACAGAACTTTATCGTCATCGATATGTTCACTATCTAGCTGCTTAACCGTCTTTTTTACTTGTTTTTGAGTCGGTAGCGATACCGGTTCAGTTGGCTTTTGATTTTCACCTTCAGGTGAATTGGTATCACGCCCCTTGCTCAGCTGGCCTTTGAGTTCTTTGAGCTGGTCTTGCATTTCTTTTGAAAATAGAGAGTTTGACATAAAAGTTAACGTATCGTTGATTGATGAATGGTTGATTGAACTATGTCTATAGCGCAGACATTGTTCAAGCTATTAGCATATATTTAAGCATAAATTATTGAGTTACTTTACCCGTCTGCTGCGACGCCCGCAAGTAAGGATTGTAACGCTTGCCCTGGATGGTCGGTTTTCATAAATTGTTCACCGATTAGAAAGTGCTGAATCTTATTGTTTAACATGAGACGGATATCATCACTGCTATGAATGCCGCTCTCGGTCACGATAAGTGGTTTTTGCTCAGCACTATCAGTAGCAAGTGCGTCGTTTAAAATATTCTTAAGATCAAGCGTGGTTTGCAGGTCCACATCAAAGGTATTCAAATCACGGTTATTGATACCATAAATATTGTGCGCTGAACGTGGCAATTGTAGCGCACGCTCAAGCTCAGATTTGGTATGCACTTCTATCAATACGTCCATACCAAGCTCAATACTGAGCGCATGTAGCTCTTGCACTTGCGCATCATCTAGGCATGCCATAATGAGTAGGATGCAGTCAGCGCCCATTAGGTAAGATTGATAAATTTGATAGACATCAATCATGAAGTCTTTACGTAATATCGGTAGACTTGAGGTATTAGCCGCCTGAATAAGGTAGCTGTCATCGCCCTGAAAGTAATCACGATCGGTCAATACAGACAGACAACTAGCGCCCGCTTGCTCATACTGCTGCGCAAATAGAGCAGGGGTAAAGTTATGATTGATAATGCCTTTAGACGGCGATGCTTTTTTAATCTCAGCAATGATACCGATACCATTTTCTTTAGTGCCAGCAGCACGTAATGCCGCGGCAAAACCTCGACGCGGTTTATCATCAGCTGCGACCTGTGCTTGCAAGTCCTCTAAAGACAATGCTTCGCGAGCGGCTTTTACTTCTTCTACTTTAGTGGCGACAATGCGCTGTAGCACTGACGGTATGTCTGAATGGATTGTGGTCATACTGGTATCCGAATATCGTTAAATGTAAATATAGTCAGAGAGCTATTAATAACTACTAAATGGCTACGGCGTTTCCCTTCCTAGATGTACGATTTGTACAATCTGTGGTCGGCTGCCTTGTATCCGTTTTAGATTTTTTTGACTATAGACAGTATATAAGTGCTTATAAGTTAACCTTGAGCGACTAGCTGTTGGGTATAGTTGGCTAAAGACTCAAGTTTTAGTAAAGCATCGCCATTTTGAATAATTTTTTGTGCTCGGCTAACACCGTTAGGGTAGTTGCTGGCAAGTCCTGCGGTGTATATCGCGGCACCTGCATTTAGCGCAATCATATCACGTGCTTTAAGTACGGCACGGTCATGAGTGTCGGCTCCAGATAGCGCAGCACGAATCAACTCAAGACTTTGTGCTGGAGAGTCGACATCGAGGCCAATAAGAGTTTGTGACTCGATACCCGCATCTTCTGGCATCATGTCATAGACTGATATCTCGCCATCTTTTAGCTCAGCGACTGTGGTCGAAGTCGCAAGACTGATTTCATCAAGACCATCTTTCGCGCCTACTACCATGACATGACGTGCGCCTAAGTTTTTCATCACTTTGGCAATCGGCTCACATAGCTGCGCAGTAAATACACCAATGACTAAGTTTGGCGTGCCAGCAGGGTTGGTCAATGGGCCTAAAATATTAAAGATGGTACGTGCCTTTAGCTCACGGCGTACAGGGTTGGCATAACGCATGGCACTATGATGATTGGGTGCAAATAAAAATCCAATACCTTGGTTTTCGATACAGTCTTTCGCCTGCTCTGGCGTGAGCGCAAGACTGATGCCTGCTTGCTCAAGTAAGTCTGAGCTACCAGATTTGGTTGAGACGCCGCGATTGCCGTGCTTAGCAACTTGTGCACCAGCTGCCGCAACAACCAATGCCGACGCAGTCGAGACATTGAACAGATTAGCACCATCGCCGCCAGTACCAACGATATCTACCAAGTAGTCGCAGTTCTTTGGTTTAATGTTGGCGGCTAGTGCACGCATGGCGCTGGCTGATGCAGTAATCTCGTCGATGGATTCGCCTTTCATGCGTAGGCCTGTCAAGATAGCGCCCATCATAGCGTCGCTACATCTACCTTGCATGATGATGAGCATCACTTGATACATCTCATCAAAAGTTAAATCGATGTGTTGAAATATTCTGCCCAAAGCTGTGGTTAACAGTTGATGTGTTTGTTCATCAGACAATTTTGCAATACTCTCTGGCGTGTGCGTTTCTTCTATTTTTTTCGTACTCATTATGGTCTCGCTTACTATTATTTTTTATATGAATCTGTGTGAAATGTGGCATAGGCTTATGAAAGCAGTATTTTTGCCAAGGTGCTTTTAGACAAATCTAGCCAACTTGCGGTAGCTCATCGGATGTCAGGGTAGCCAATCCGTGAGTCTGTAAAAAGTTATTGAGCAATTGATAACCTGCTTCGCTCAATATCGACTCAGGATGAAACTGAATACCTTCTACCGCAAACGCCTTATGGCGAATACCCATGATTTCCTCAATACTACCATCGGCATTCTGTGTCCATGCAGTGAGCTCAAAGCAGTCTGGCAGGCTTGTCTTGTCAATGACGAGCGAATGATAACGCGTGACCTGTGACGGGTTAGGTAATCCAGCAAACACACCTTGCTCGTTGTGATAGATAGCTGATAAGCGTCCATGCATCACTTCGCCAGCTTTGACCACTTGGCCGCCAAAGGCTTGACCGATAGCTTGATGACCCAAGCAAATACCCAGTATGGGAATAATCCCTTTAAATGTCTCAATGGCTTGCAGCGAAATACCTGCACGGTCAGGATCGCACGGACCTGGGCCAATCACAATAACATCAGGTGCAAGGTTTTTAATCTGCTCAATGCTGACCTGATCATTACGCCAGACAGTGATGTCCTGCTTTAGCTCACCGAAGTACTGTACGATATTGTACGTAAAGCTATCGTAATTATCGATCATCAAAATCATTAAGGATTCAACTTATCAGTTTTATTATATTTTTAACATAAAATTGGTTCTCACTGTTATCGAGTCACTTGATTGCCAAACATAAATAGCTACGACTATAACAGAGGGGGTTATTGCGCGCGGTTATCTTACCACTATTTTGTTTTCTATCAAATGTAGGGTATAGGCTATCTAAGTAAGCACCAAGTAAAAACACATTTTTTATTATTTTGTCGATAATGAGAATAGTTTGAGCAGGGATAATGTTATTAATTCAACTACTAGCATTGCACTATTAAATAGCATTTCAATAATAAATATATTTGTATTTGCACCAATTAAGTGCCTTTGGTTCTCAACTGGTGCTCTAATTGAGTGCTGCCCTAACAATTAATTTGATGGGAATTAATTAATATCCAATGATATTAAATATATAAATCACTGTAATTATTGGTAATTATATCTGCCTACAACTATATCTGGAGTTGGAGTGTCAATACATTGGCATAGCCTTTGCATTATTGCTGTTATGATTATTTTTAAAGCCAAAAAACTGGTCTAAGAATAATTATTAACAAGAGCTCGAAGAGTTCAGCATTATGAGTTGTATATTGCTAGAATGTCGTTAGGATTGAATTGGCGTATGTTAGACCATGTGCACAAATATTGGTCTGATTGAGTAAACGCTTTAGATGAGCATCTTGACTAATACACAAAATAGTGCTGATAATAAGCATAATATCGAATGCGCTATTTTAGTATTGAGAGCACATCTGACATTCTTGGACAAGAACATCATATTAATAATTTTAAATCGCAATTACGTGATCAACACAACGGAGACTATTCATGTCGAATAAACTATTAGATCTTATCCAATCCTCTAATGCTAAATGGGTTGATTTTCGCTTTACTGATACACGCGGCAAAGAGCAGCACATCAGCTTCCCAGCGCATACCGTTGATGAAGATGTCATGGAAGATGGCAAAATGTTTGATGGCTCATCAATCGCTGGTTGGAAAGGTATCGAAGCGTCAGATATGATCTTGCGTCCTGATCCAGAAACTGCTTTTGTTGACCCGTTCTTTGACGCGGTGACTGTGGTAGTGACTTGCGATATCATCGAGCCATCAACGCTACAAGGTTATGACCGTGACCCACGTTCTATCGCACGTCGCGCTGAAGAGTATTTAAAGTCTACTGGTATCGGTGATACTGCTTACTTCGGTCCAGAGCCTGAGTTCTTTGTATTTGACGATGTTAAATGGTCAGTCGATATGTCTGGCGTTAGTCATAAAATCACGGCTGAAGAAGCAGCATGGTCGACTAACGAGACTTACGAGTGGGGCAACATGGCGCATCGCCCACGTGTGAAAGGCGGTTATTTCCCAGTACCACCGATCGATAGCTCACATGATATGCGTGCTGTTATGTGTGAACGCATCGAAGAAATCGTTGGTGAAGGTTCGGTTGAAGTTCATCACCATGAAGTTGCTTCTTGCCAGTCTGAAATCGGTGTTGCATTCAACACGATGGTACGTAAAGCGGATGAAGTTCAGCAATTGAAATATGTTGTTCATAACGTTGCGCATCAGTTTGGCAAAACAGCGACCTTTATGCCTAAGCCAATCGTTGGTGATAACGGTTCAGGTATGCACGTACATATGTCAATCTCAAAAGACGGTGTAAACACATTCTCTGGCGATGAGTATGCTGGCCTGTCTGAAACAGCGTTGTATTTCATTGGCGGTATTA
The DNA here is from genome assembly GCF_052258385.2 of Psychrobacter sp. 1Y6. NCBI lineage: Bacteria > Pseudomonadati > Pseudomonadota > Gammaproteobacteria > Moraxellales > Moraxellaceae > Psychrobacter > Psychrobacter sp. 1Y6. The sequence goes on from NZ_JBQQEW020000001.1 coordinate 1,470,537, forward strand.
TCAAGCATGCTCGTGCGTTGAATGCGATTACTAACCCATCAACGAACAGCTATAAGCGCCTAGTTCCTCATTATGAAGCGCCTATCAAACTTGCTTATTCAGCATCTAACCGTTCAGCATCTATCCGTATTCCACACGTGAGCAGCCCGAAAGCGGTACGTGTAGAAGCACGTTTCCCTGATCCAACGGCTAACCCATACTTAGCGTTTGCTGCACTATTGATGGCTGGCCTTGACGGTATCCAAAACAAAATGCATCCAGGTGAAGCTGCTGACAAAAACTTGTATGACTTGCCACCAGAAGAAGAAGCACAAATCCCAACGGTTGCAGAGAGCTTAGATGTTGCATTGCAAGCACTGCGTGACGATCATGATTTCTTATTAAAAGGCGATGTATTCACTGAAGACATGCTAGAAGCGTTTATCGCTTTGAAAGAAGAAGAAGTACAACGTCTGAACGTAACTGTACACCCTGTTGAATTTGACATGTACTACAGCTGCTAATTAGTCGCTAAAGCACTCAGTTATTTTGAGTCAAAAAGACCAGCTAAGTTATTCTTAGCTGGTTTTTTTATGCGTATTAATAAAGTGTATCAGTCCAATTGCTGAATTTTCTTTGAAATCGCTACTGATTTCATGTCAAAACTCACGCATAATAGTTTTATAAAATTATATTAATAGTAGACACTATCTAGGTTGATGGATTATGACTTTATTAGCAAAACCGAGTTTCTTGAAGGATAAGATTAGAGTTGGGTTATGGACTACGGTTGCTCTAGCTAGTCTTTGTACACCTCTCACAAATGCTGCACCCATTTATAAGGTGGTCGACGAGCAAACCGGTCAAGTCACCTTTACTGACCGTCCACAGGATTATGAGCAGCAAGCTGGCAAACAAGTCAGTCAAATGGCTATTACGACAGGTAATGAGACGAGCAGGTCAACTAGTCTGAATACGACAACCAATTCTAATACAAGTCGCCAATCATCAAATGCGTCGCAGACAGCGACTGCTACTGAGTCGCCTGCGATAAATACTAAGGTGACCACGCCAGTAAACTATCAGTTAGCCATTACTGAACCTAGCGAAGAGAGAGCCTATCGTCGTCCCGTACAGAATATCGATGTCAATGTACAGATTAAGCCTGCGTTACAGGCAGGTGATAGTGCCCGTATTTATTTTGATGATAAAGAGGTTGCACAAGGTTTGAGCGCATCTATTGCTACTGTTGATGTTTTGCCAGGTGCTCATACAATCAAGGCGGTTGTACAAAGCGAAACTGGCCAAACACTTGAGCAAATCACACGTACTGTATACGTGATTCAAAATACAACCACATTGCAAGACAACAAAAGAAAGGCAGCGCAGCTGTTGGCTTATCAAAAGTTAGCTTGGTATCAAAAATTGATGCTAAAACTGCGTCAACAGGAAGTTGCTCAGTCTCAATAATGATTGAATATAAAGGCAAGCACCGTTAACGATGCTTGCCTTTTTTGATGTAAATCACTTATTTTAACTATAAGCTGTCTTATTTAGTTAACTCGATGGTACCGTTAGCAGTCACCGAAATAGTGCTATTACCAGACTCAAAACTTTGGCTTGGTACAGAAGATTCAAGCGAATCTGCTTTCATGCTCATAGCGCTATACATCGGACGTGGATAGTTGCTACCTGTATTTAGGTTAACATTGACGACGCGGTAGCCACGAGCATCCCAAGCACGGGTAAGGCTCTTAGCTTGCTGCTGAAAAGCACGAGAGGCTTCGGTCATTAATTTTTGCTCTAGAGCATCCTTTTTGGTGTCTGATACACCAAAATTAAGATTGTCCATCACCAAGGTTTCTTGTAAGTCAGCAATGAGTTGGCTAGTCGCTGAAAAGTCTGTACTTTTTAAGTCTATGTTTGCTTGACCTGTCCAGCCAATAATTTTATCGTTTTTGTCGTAGCGTGGATAGGTGCGCTGTTGCCCTGTGCTCACGGTCACGCTAGGGTAGCGCTTGGCGATTTTCATGGCATTGTTGATTGAGGTGTTAAGCATTGTGGCTAAAGTCTTAGAGTCAGTGGCCTGTGCTTTTTTGTACAAGCTGGCGCGTACTTCGTCGTTCTGAATTTCTTCTTTTATTTCTGTCTGAAACGTCAGTTGATCATAGCCAGTGGGTTCTGCATGGGCGCTACCCATCATCGCTGTCATAAGACAGACCGTACCAGAAGCTAGTGCTGCTTTATTCAATAAAGTATTTTTCATTATTATCTCCTAAGTTGATTCTAATAATATATAAATGACAATTATCAACACTCATTTATACATGAAAAGTTGTCCCTATTGTTTTTTAAACATCGACATGGGTGCAACTTCATTCACTAAAATAGCAAAATTCATATAAGTTGCTGTGAGAATTTTGTGACCTAAGTTACTGATATAATTTGTGCTCATACATTGCGGACATGAGTTAATGAACTAAATGACAGTGCTATTTAGGGTCTAAAGCAAACAGTTTTAAGATAGGGGTTGTAAAATTAAAAAATTCTTGTATAATTTGCGACTGGTGGCTCCATTGGTAGCCTCGCAACATTGTTCTATGAATCCCGCCAGGACCGGAAGGTAGCAACGGTAATAGTTATAGTGTGTGCCGAGGATGTGCTGATGGAGTCGCTTTTTTTTGCCTAAAATTTGATATAAATATCAATAAAGTACAAAAGACATATTTGTGATGTATGAAGCCCTTTATTGTAAAGGGCTTTTTTTTGGTCAAAATTTTGTCTGATGGTTATCTATTTGCTTATGTAGTTTTCAATTTAACTTCCTGTTCGATTTCCTTTGTAGTTCCGATCTAGTTCTAAGGTTTTATTGATTAATATGAGTTAAAATACAATGTATTAACTTTTTACTAACATTCTAGACACCTTGGAGTTTGATTATGAAGATGTTTATTTGGCTATTCATTGCATTTGTGGTATTGGTGGTTGTGTTTGGGGTATCCATTTTTAATAGATTGGTACGCGCACGTAACCAAGCAAAGAATGGCTTTGCTCAAATAGATGTGCAATTAAAGCGTCGTCATGATCTGATTCCAAACTTGGTCGAAACCGCCAAGCGTTATTTGAGTCATGAAGAAGAAACGCTTACTCGCGTTATTAGTGCGCGTAATCACGCCCAAGATCTACAAGACTCTAATAAGCATCAGCCAGACTCGCTAGAGCACATGGCACTATTTGCAAAAGCAGAAGGTATGTTGTCCAAAGCGTTGAGTCAATTCTCCGCTGTCGTCGAAGCCTACCCAGAGCTAAAAGCCGATAGTATGATCAAGGAACTCATGGACGAATTAACCAATACGGAAAATCGCATCGGATTTGCGCGTCAGCATTATAATGACAGCGTGATGTTTTATAATAATGATCGCGAAGTATTCCCGAATAACCTCGTTAGTACGACTTTTGGCTTTCGTCCACTCAGTCAGTTGGTATTTGAAGATAGAGAAGCGATTGCTCAGGCACCGATTGTCAATATGGGCTAAGGTTTAGATAATTTTGGCGAACTCTAGGCAGCCTAATCTGATGGATTTTTTTGGTGAACAGCGGATACGTACGCGTCGCAGTCTATTACTTTATGGACTGTTTTTCCTGATTGTACTTGCTCATATGGCTGTAGGACTGGCTGTCATGTCTATACTACTGACAGTATTTACAGACGGTATATACCACTGGGTATTGGTTCTGGTCATTGTCTTGACGTTAGGTAGTTTCGTTGGTGGTAGTTTTTTAGAGTATCGACGCCTGCGAGCAGGTGGTCGCGCTATTGCTCAGCGAGTAGGGGCGGTTAGGCTGTTTATCGATAACAGTCAAGAAGCTTGGGAGCACAGTCAAGGAGTCGCTCATCAACACGAAGCTGAAGAAAAGGTTCGCTATAGTTCACGTCATATAGCAGTACGTGACGAGCGCGATTTTCCGCCCGTCTATCGCCGCTATTATGAAATTGCACAGCAACTGGCCATTGCGGCAGGTTTGCAAACCCCTATTTTATATGTGTTACCTGACGAGCAGGGTATCAATGGTTTTGTCGCTGGTCGCCATAGCTCAGATATGGTACTTGTTGTTACCCAAGGTGCGCTAGATAAACTGTCTGATGAGGCTCTATACGGACTCATTGGTCATGAATATGGTCATATATTGCACGGCGATGCTACGTTCAATTTACAGCTGATGGTAGTATTGGCGGGCTTGCAGATACTATACGACTGGAGTGACCCAATATCTAATCACATCTCTAATTACCGTTATTTTGATAGCGATAGTACCTCCCAAAAGTCTTTATCACAAAGACAGGTTGATACGCTTGCACGCAATACAGAAGCGCAAACGGCCAATTTCACCACGCATAGTGAATGGGTCGCTTACTGGCAGCAGCAATCACAACAACAGCAGTCCTCAGCTAAGCGTCAGTCTAAATGGGTGCAAACGCCACCTATAATAGATCGTCAAGCCTCGCGTAGTGTTTGGACATTGCTACTGCATGGTTTAAGCTTCTCCAGTATGGCAAGCGCGCAGCTGATTAAGCACAGTTTTAATCGTGAGCGCGAGCTACTTGCTGATGCCACCAGTGTTCAGTTGACACGTACGCCTGCGATTATCGAAACCTTAAAAGCCATTCATCAAGACTCGCTCGGCTCGCGTTTGTCTGGCATCGCCGATATCAATGGACTCAGCCATTTTTTCTTTGCTAGTAGTGGGGCAGACTTGGGTGATGTGTCATGGTTTGCCACCCATCCAAGCTTGACTGAGCGTATGAGCGCTATTAATGCGGATGCTTATCATCAGTTCGCGGTACAAGTCGCCAAACAAAAGCGAATAAATCAGCAAAAGGTTAAAGAAATATATAGGCAACGCCGCTTAGGTGATTGGGGGGCAACAAAAGAAAATAGCCTAAGTGAAGATTTGCCAGACAAAAACTTGCAGCAGTCGTCGTTACTTGGATCTCAAACAGCTGCAACGATTAATATAAGAGACAATAAACAGACAAATGACGGAAAAGTTTTTGCTGAGTCTACAAGAGACAGTCGTAATAAAGATAGTAGTGAATCAGAAGGTGATGACGGTTTAGAGTTTACCGTAGAAGCTGATGTGGTAATTGATGGGCGGCTTCAGGTACAGGCCGAAGACATTGGTGCTCATCAGCTATTAAAACCGTGGCAGTCCAAACCTGACGCTGATCTACCAGAAAACACACTAATTGGATTTAATGATATTCAGAAGGTGTCACTACCTCAGTATATACTCAACCATAGTCATCATCCTCTAGGTGCGCTAGCATTAATCGAAGCTGTCTTGCTTTGCCATCAGTATCAACCCTTATCAACAACTACCACTTATAGTTTGAATGATATTTGGAATGATGGCTTCTCTGATGCGACTGACTCGACTTCCCATGAGCAAGTATTGCCGCATACGATAGATACTAAGCTGATGACAGTAGTAGCCAGTTTGGACAGGCGTTTAGACAGCGCTTTGATTGAGCTCGCCTTAACCCAATTGCGTCAAAAGAATTTATCTGAACTATGTATCGAAGATCTAAAGCTTAAAAGTAAAGACGATCATAGTCACGACAGTCATCAGTACTATAAAAAACAAGAGAAATGCCGTACGATGTTGTTGCGTTATCAGCAGGGCATATTTGAGTTATTTAACCAACAGCTGACATCTGACTTAACCAAAAGCTTAGCTTCTGATTCGTCAGATCAAAATATACCTAGTGATAACGCTCATGCGATTGCTCTGAATAACTCGTTAGCTTCAACACTTCAAAAATCGCCAATATTATCATTATGGCGAGCGTTGCATTTGCAGCAGTTGCTACCGATATTGTCTGAAGTTTTACAAGATACAGACGCGCAATCTCTATGGTCACAGATATTGAAGGCTGGTATGGAAGACGTAAGGGCGCAACTAGATCCTTCGGGTCAGGTGTTTACAGGTCTTAATAAAGCAGAAGTATCAGTTGTTGTCTTATTGGCTTATCGACTATCAAAAGATGCCAAAGGCCAAATGATCTCAATGTATGACCGATCGTTATTGAGTGAGGGTAATAACAGTGTGGCGCATTATATTGTAGATTTGAGACGGCATGCGCGCTTGATTGATATTGATCTTATGACAGTAAGCGATGTTAATTTGCAGTGGTTATTATTGACCGCACAGCACTTGAATAGCATTCAGTTATTGGCGATTATTTCTGCAGTTCCTACCTCTACCAATCACTCTATCAAGCGCTTGGTAGGTGCTCAGAATGCTGATAATTATCGAGAGAAGCAACAGGATGGTAGCCAAATAGATTATAATGAAGGTGAGATGAACCAGCCGACTCATAATGAGTATCGTCAATGGCTAAGTACGTTGCATACGGTGATGTTACACGATACGATAATCAGCCAAGATGAATACGATTGTTTGTTGGCAATATCAGAGCGTTGGCTCGGTATTCGACAGCTGTTTTGATGAGTATGTATTTAGTACTTAATTGATAGTGTGATGCATCCTCAGTGAGAGCTGCCAAAATAATAAACATATTTATAAATGATATAAACAAAATGAGTAGGATAGTAGAGTCGAATGAGTGATACCCAAGACCCGCTAACTGTATTACAGCGCCGTGTGCAGCAACGCCAAATTCTAGCGATGATGGGTATCAATCAGTGGGTACAGCCTGAGTCAGAAACTATCAATATGGCTGACATTGCGACAGCTTCGGTTGAGCAATCAAATATTGATTTCACTGATATTGAGTCTAATAACAATGAAGTAGTAGCGAGCGTTGTAGTGGTAGACACAGTTGATCAACCGACTGATGGTTATGATATCAATAATTACAATGCTAACGGCTATGTTGCCGATGAGTATGGTACTGATTTGCAAGCTACCAATGAACTGACGGCTAGTGAGCAAAGCCCTGTTACTTATAGTTTTGATTCCGCTGATTCAAATACGGTCAGTTCAGATGCTGTTAGTTCAAGTACTGAATCTAATTATCATAATATCCCAAGTACTCCATCGAACCAAACTGCTGTAACCTCGACGACCGCCCCTATTGAGCAACCTCAATTTGCGCAAAGTAATTTTCCGCAGAGCGATTTTCCGCAAAGTAATAATGATGACAGCATAAATGATGATAGTTTAAAAAAAGTAGCACCATTTGACCTGCAAGGTGGTCGCTATGGTGACTGGGTAATATTGGTTGATATCAAAGCGCTAAATAGTGACAGTCAAAAACTATGGCAAAACATTACTCAGGCGCTATCAATCACTTGCGAGACCACCTCATTTCCGATTTGTGATGGTATGGATACTGCTGAGCTTGCCAATGCCAGTCTTGCAGGATATATCTTTCGAATTGGCCGAAGCGAAGAGATAAAAGTTGCTGCACTGACTGTGCTACCTGACGACCTCCAACATCCCAATCTGACCACCGTGCCGACATTAGAAGAAATGCTCGCAGACAGTGATGCTAAACGTCAGCTGTGGGAACAGATATCTCATTGAGTTGTATGAAAACTAACATCGATACCAATGCCTTTATCAACAAACTGAAATAAAAAACATCCTTTTATTTCATCATAACTAGGACTGTGATTATGCCTACAACCCCAACGTCTACAGCAACTGCCACACCGCATCGCCTGCCAAATTTTTGTGCTGGCCCTGCTACCATGCCAACAGCCGTATTAGAACGCGCGCAGAGCGAACTGCTTGATTGGCAAGGTCGCGGCCTGTCGGTCATGGAAGTCAGCCATCGTAGTAAAGAGTATATGGCCATTACTGACAAAGCAGAAGCTAAGCTACGCACGCTTATGGAAATACCAGATAATTATAAAGTGCTGTTTTTGCAAGGTGGCGCTAGCTTACAGTTTTCTGCGATTCCATTGAATCTGTTAAATGGCGGACGCGGTGACTATTTGACGACAGGCGCGTGGTCAGGTAAAGCAATCAAAGAAGCCAAGCGCTATGAAGCATTGGGTTTGGGCGAGATTAACTTAGTTGCAACTGGCAAAGAGAATAACTTTACTGACGTACCAGCGCAAAGCGATTGGAATATCAGTAAAGACGCCGCTTATTTTCACTACTGTGCCAATGAAACAATTCATGGCCTACAGATATTTGAGCCACCACAAGTAGATGCGCCAATTATTGCTGATATGTCATCTTGTATCTTGTCACAGCCGATAGATGTGTCTAAGTTTGGTATGATCTACGCGGGCGCACAGAAAAACATCGGTCCTGCAGGTCTAGTCATTGTCATTATCCGTGATGACTTGATGGGGCAAGCAAGTGAATGGTGTCCTATGCTGCTGAACTATGAGCATCAAGCTGACAAAGAGTCTATGTCTAACACGCCAGCGACGTACTCTTGGTACTTAGCTGGGTTAGTGTTTGATTGGTTGGAAGAGCAGGGCGGTGTGGCTGCTATTGGTAAAATCAATCAGCAAAAAGCCGATTTACTTTATAAGACAATCGATGAGAGCAGTTTTTATAATAATCCAGTAGATTCTAAGTATCGTTCTATCATGAACGTGCCGTTTACTTTAGCAGACAGCAGCCTTGATAAAGTGTTCCTAGAAGAGTCAGAGAAAGCTGGCTTGTTAAATCTAAAGGGTCATCGTGACGTAGGCGGTATGCGAGCCAGTATCTACAATGCCGTACCACTTGAGTGGGTACAGCAGTTGGTTGACTTTATGATTGCCTTTGAAAAAAAGCATGCATAAGTCATAATAGCCTTTAAAATAAAAGACGCTGCTTTTACAAGTTGCGTCTTTTTTTATGAGTATATTTGTCGATGCGCAGTTTTAGGAAGAAGCGTTTAATATCTGCCGCCATTATATCTAATATCAATGATGTCGTACTGATAGATGTCGCACTGATGCCGCGTAACACGGCAAACCATTAGGATGAACTACCCACTACCTTAGAGGTAGGGGTTTCTTAGGTAACGCTCATACTTGACACGATATTCTGTATCAGCGGTTAAGCGAATTGACTAAGCTAACCCTGTCGCACCGACAGTTTTTGAGTGTTTAGCCAGTAGCAATCCTTGATTTAAGATGTTAATACTGGCGTTGAGGTCTCGGTCATTTTCTTGCAGGCAACTTGGACAATTCCAAGATCTTAACGACAGCGGTAATTCAGCTTTCGTTAGCAAGTGACTGCATCCTGAGCACGTTTTAGAGGATGGATACCACCGGTCTATTTTAACAAGCGTTTTACCTTACCATTCCGCTTTATATGCCAGCATGGTGGTAAAGACCGACCAAGCGCTGTCCGATATGGCTTTGGCAAGTTTCCTGTTCTTAACCATACCCTTTACATTCAAATCCTCAATAGCAATAACATCGTGGTTTTTGATGATATTGAATGAGAGCTTATGTAGAAAGTCTTTGCGGCTATTGGTTATTTTCTCGTAGACTTTAGCAACTTTAAGTTTTTGCTTCTTGTAGTTACCGCTCTCTGATAGTTTACGTTGATCCGCTTTGGCCACAGCTCTACGTTTGGCTAAAATCTTTTGTTCTCGCGCCAGTTTATCTTGCAACTTTGCCAGAAACTTAGGATTGGCAACTCTGCATCCATTTGATAAGACGATGAAGTGGGTCAGTCCTAAATCAATGCCGATATTAGAGTGAGTCTTTGGTAGTGGCTCAACGACCGTTTCAACCAATAGGCTGACGTAATACTTGCCTGACGGGGTTTTGCTTATGGTGGCACTTTTTATTAAGCCGTTTATTTTACTGGGGAATTTGGCGTTGATGTGGCCTATTTTAGGCAGTTTAACGGTGTTTCTTGTGACGGCTACCGTTCCCTTTTGATTGTTGGTGGTGTAGCTGTCTTTAATGCCTTTTTTCTTGAATTTAGGAAAACCTGAGCCTTGTTTGAAAAACTTGCTATAGGCAGCTCTTAGCTGTTGCTGTACGTTAGCCAATGCCAGGCTATCCACTTCTTTGAGCCATTCAAACTCTTTTTTGTACTGAGCTGGGGTGTTGTTTAGGGTGGTTTCAGTAGCTTTGTAATGATCAATCTTATCACCAAGCATTTTATTCCAAATAAAGCGCGTACAACCGAATGATTTAGCAAAGAATACTTGCTGATCGGTATTAGGATATATCCTAACTTTATGGGCGTTTAGAATTTGAGTGGGCATACAGACGGTGCTTATATTTCGTGCTATATTTATTATTAATAATACCACATGTAGAAATAGTTACTACCAACAATGCATTCATCCCACTACTTTAGAAGTAGGGAGCTTCTGCGCTGAAGTGTTAAAAAACCTAAGTTTGTTATGATAAAATTTTGCTATAACGCTGTTTTGCTGTCAGGCTTTACGTTTTGATATTTATATTGGTTAGCATAGAGGTTTGTTATAACGTCATGATAATAAAAAACGCCCTGTTAAAAGCCATGTTGCTAACCATCACTGTCAGTTGGATACCGAGCAGTATCGCTGCACCTATCACGACGACCGCGCTTGGTCACAATAGCCCTACTGAGTACATCAATGCACCTTACTTACCTTATGCCAATCCAAAAGCGCCATCAGGGGGCACGCTTTCTTTAGATGCTCGTGGTACGTTTAATAGCGCCAATAAATGGATGACCACGGGTGTGGCGATGATTGGCACAGACTATCTGTATGATACTTTGATGACTGGTTCATTAAATGAAGCTTTTACCATGTATCCGCAGCTGGCAAGTAAAGTGACATATGACCCAGATGATACGAGCTGGATTATCTATCATCTCAATCCTGATGCTCGTTTTTGGGATGGGTCGGGTGTGACCAGTCGCGATGTAAAAGCGACTTTTGAGGCGATATTGAACAAAGGCCCCATGTATATTCGCAGTTATCTAAGTGATGTCAAAGACATTCAAATCATTAATGATCAACAAGTAAAGTTTGTCTTTGCCTCTGCTGACAACAAAGAGATTTTACTGACCGTTGGACAGTTCCCTATATTTGCCAAGTCTTCCATTGATACCGATTTTGAGAAAATCAGTCTGTCGCCATTGATGGGTAGTGGTCCTTATAAATTGGGTCGCGTCGATGCGGGACGTTCGGTAAGTTATATACGTGATCCCAATTATTGGGGTCGTGATTTGATGGTCAATCGTGGCCGCTACAACTTTGATATGATCAAGTTTGTTTATTATCAAAGCGATGAGATTGCCTTTGAAGGTTTTAAATCTGGTCAATACCGTTTTCGCCCCGAAAATAAAGCATCGAACTGGGTGACTGGGTATAATTTCCCCGCAGTGAAAGCAGGGCTTATCCAAAAAGAGACGATAACCAGCCAAAATCCAGTACCGATGCAAGCGTTGGTGATGAATATGCGACGCCCAATCTTTCAAGATATCAAAGTTCGTCAAGCACTGACGGCTGCTTATGATTTTGAATGGATGAATAAAACCCTATTTCACGGTCAATATGAACGCTTGCAAAGCTTTTTTCATGGCTCAGAGCTTGCCGCAAGGGGTACGCCATCTGGTGCAGAGATGCAGGTATTGACGCCGTTATTATCTGAGCTTGAACCGACACAGCGCCAAGCAACATTAGCAGAATGGCAGCTACCCACCAGCGACGGTAATGGCTTTAATCGTCAAGGATTATTAGAGGCGCGTAAGCTATTGTTAGAGGCTGGGTTTTATTATGAGAATATGAAACTATATCAGCCTGATGGATCGCTTGCCCAGATTGAGATTTTGATGACAGGCGAGACCATGGGCCGTGTATTGTTACCTTATATTCGCAATCTAAAACGCTTGGGATTTGATGCAACATTGCGCCAAGTCGATGGGCCGCAATATTATGAGCGTATGCGCCGTTTCGATTATGATATGGTCGTGGACGTATTTGCCCAAAGTCTATCTCCTGGTGCTGAACAAGCGGCATTTTGGGGTAGCGCTGCTGCTGACGAGCCGGGTAATCATAACAGTGCTGGTATCAAAAATGCTGCCGTCGATAAGGTCGTTGCTGCTCTTGGTAATGCTAAAAATCGTGACGAGATTGTACTGTATACGCAGGTGCTAGATCGGTTATTGCGCGCAGGACATTATGTCGTACCGCTATACGGCAAGTCTGGCACCAATGTCGCTTACTGGGATCAGTATCGTCATACCGAAAAACTACCGACCAATGCTGTTGGTATCGATTACTGGTGGGTGGATAAAGAGGCAGAAGGGCGCATTGATAAATATTTAAAGCAGTAGACATTTTTTACTATAAAGTTTGACCCGATAATAACTCACAGCTGAGCATATATGCTGCTTTTATCAAATATATGCTGCTGTTATCAAATAACACGTAACAAAAATAACTACCGGTAAGGATTTGACATGAGTATCCGTATTCACCCAATCAAAGCATTTAGCGATAACTATATCTGGACATTGATCAATGAAAATAATAAGCAGGCGATTGTCGTTGATCCAGGTCAAGCCCAGCCGGTCATTGATTATCTAGAGACGCATGAGCTCGAACTAACCTCGATTTGGACGACTCACCATCATCACGATCATATCGGCGGCGTCGCAGAGTTACAGGAATCGTATCCGATGACTCATCTGGTTGCACATAGTGAGCATGGTGTCGATGAAGATCAAACTATCAAAGATGGCAGCACGGTGAGCGCATGGGGCTGCTCTGCGCAAGTCTGGGATGTATCAGGGCATACCGCTAGCCATATGGCCTATATCTTAGATATAGATGGGCAAAAGCACTGCTTCTGCGGTGATACGTTGTTTAGTGCAGGTTGCGGGCGTGTGTTTACTGGTACGATTGAGCAATTGCATGAGAGCTTTAAACGTTTGAACGGCTTGCCTCATGAGGCGCTACTGTATCCTGCGCATGAATATACAGCGAGTAATCTGCGTTTTGGCCTGTCTATTGAACCTGACAACGAAGCAATGCAGCAAGCATTAGCACGAGCAGAGGCGCAAACTGAACAAGGCATGGCAACGCTGCCAGTGACACTAGAGCATGAGCGCGCGGTAAATGTGTTTTTACGTACACAAGAGCCAAGCGTAATCGAAGGAGTAAAATCCAAAATGTCTATCGATGATGAAAAGTCATTGACAATATTTGCAGCGTTACGTGAGCTGAAAAACAACTTTTAAAGCAAGTTTTTAACAAATAATTTGCTTTTAAGAACCTCTTTAACACACCGCAATTCGCTGCTGAACGTCATTGCTATCTCTCTTTACTTAGGAAGTCGCCATTATGGGTCGTTATATCTTAAAAAGACTACTACTGATATTGCCGACACTATTTTTGATATTGCTTGCCAACTTTGTGATCGTACAGGCGGCACCAGGCGGGCCTGTTGAGCAGCAGCTGGCACTTATCGAACAGGGCGCAAAAGATAATGCGCTTGGCGGTAATATTGGTGCGGGCAGTGCAGGTGGCAACGACAGTACTTATCAAGGCACGCGTGGTCTCTCTGAGGAGATGGTCGCTGCAATCAACGCTCAATATGGCTTTGATAAATCTGCTCCAGAGCGGTTTTGGCTCATGTTAAAGAACTACGCTCAGCTAGATTTTGGTGAGTCTTTTTTTAAAGGGCAGTCGGTGACCGATCTTATCGTAGAGAAGTTACCAGTCTCGATATCGCTTGGGCTGTGGAGTACGTTGCTCATCTATATGATCGCTATTCCGCTAGGCGTCTATAAAGCGATGCATCATGGCTCAGGCATTGATAAAGCCACGGCTATGCTGCTTGCTATAGGACATGCGATACCTGTGTTTGTCTTTGCAGTGATTTTACTGGTTTTCTTTGCAGGTGGCAGCTATTGGAATATCTTTCCATTACAGGGACTGACGTCCGAAAATTTTGATCAGCTAAGCGCACTTGGTAAAGTGAAAGATTATTTTTGGCATTTGGCGTTACCGTTACTGGCAAGTACTGTAGGCGGTTTTGCGGGTTTGACCTATTTGACTAAATTCAGCTTTTTAGAGGAATTAGGCAAGCAGTATGTACTGACCGCACGCGCTAAAGGCTTAGGTGAGCGTCAAGTGCTATACGGCCATGTGTTTCGCAATGCGATGTTGATTATCATTGCAGGTATTCCAGCCGCTATCGTTGGTATCTTCTTTGCGGGTAATTTTTTGATTGAAATTATCTTTAAACTTGATGGCCTTGGTTTGCTAGGTTTTGAAGCCATTCAGCAACGCGACTATCCAGTGATATTTGGCACGCTATTTATCTTTACCTTAGTGGGGCTGCTACTGCAATTAATCAGTGATTTGAGCTATCACTTAATCGATCCTCGTATTGATTTTGAGGGGCGCTAATGTCAAATAATCAACCTTCATCAAAGAGCAGTCCTATTAATAGCGAACCAGATAAAGCGCCAATGCTTGAGCAGCTATCTACCACAAAAAAGCAACGCTTAAACCCTATATGGCAAGCGCGTTTAAATCGCTTTCGCCAAAATCGTCTAGGGGTGATATCGCTGTTTGTTTTCGCAGTGATATTTGTCATCTGCATGGCGGCTAATGTCATTGCCAATGACAAACCCTTACTAGTGCAGTATCAAGGCGACTATTACTTTCCGGTATTAAAGGCCTATCCTGAAACGACGTTTGGCGGTGTATTTGAGACCGAAACCAATTATAAAGACCCTGCAGTGCAGTCGCTGATTGATGAGCAAGGGTTTTATATAATGCCGCCTATCCCGTTTGCCGACCAGACGCCGAATGTCGAGCTTGGTTTGCCTTATCCAGCAGCGCCCAATGCCCAGAACTGGCTTGGTACTGATGATATGGGGCGTGATGTGCTGGCACGGATACTTTATGGTATGCGAGTGTCGTTACTGTTTGGTTTGGCCTTGACGCTTGCGGGCGCACTGATTGGGATTATCGTTGGTGCGGTACAAGGCTATTATGGCGGCTGGGTAGATCTGGCAGGGCAGCGATTTATGGAAGTATGGGGCGGTATGCCTCAGCTGTTTATGATTATTATTTTGGTCAGTCTGTTTAGTCCTAGCATTATTATGCTGTTTGCCATGATGCTGTTGTTTGGCTGGATGGGTCTAGTTGGTTTGGTACGGGCAGAGTTTTTGCGAGCCCGTAATTTTGACTATGTGCGTGCCGCGCGTAATCTCGGTGTTTCGGACAGCCAAATCATGCTCAGACATATCTTACCTAATGCATTAGCTTCTAGCTTGTCGCAGTTACCATTTATTCTAACGGCTAATATTATCGCTTTGACTGCGCTGGATTTCTTAGGATATGGATTGCCGCCTGGCTCGCCGTCTCTTGGTGAGCTAATGGTACAAGGTAAAAACAACCTTGATGCACCTTGGCTTGCTTTGTCAGGATTCTTTAGTTTGACCTTTATTTTGTCATTGCTCATCTTCGTTGGCGAAGCACTGCGTGACGCGTTTGATCCGAGGCGTTCTTAATATGATTAAAAATATTATCGCCACCAAGCAAAACAGCGCATTAAGTCAAAGCCCTAATCGTGCACAAGATAAGCTTATGCTAACTGTAGATAGTTTAAGTATCACGACGACTACAGGTGTCCAGTTGGTCGATGCGCTGTCTTATGAGCTAAGACAAGGGCAAACTTTGGCTATCGTTGGTGAGTCAGGATCTGGCAAATCGATCGCCAGTCTTGCGTTACTAGGTCTGCTACCAGAGAATTTGACGATTAGGGGTGAGGTTCAGCTGGCAAGCACAGCAGGCATGTCTCAACTACCGATAGCGAATGACAAAACACGCAATGCGGCATTACGTGTTATTCGTGGGCAGCGGATCGGCATGGTTTTTCAAGAGCCGATGACGGCATTAAACCCACTACATACGGTCGCGAAACAAATTGCTGAATCGTTGCGTCTAGTTGGCGTAGCTAAGAAGCAATGGCGAGACACCAGCATCGCTTTGCTAAATGATGTCAATATTGCAGATCCTGCTGACAAGTTGAACCGTTACCCACATGAGTTATCAGGTGGTCAGCGCCAACGAGTGATGATTGCCATGGCATTGGCTCAGCAGCCTGATATTCTGATTGCTGATGAGCCAACGACTGCGCTCGATGTTACCTTGCAGCATGAGATTTTGGCGCTACTAGATGATCTCAAACGCAAGCACAATATGGCAATGATATTAATCAGCCATGATCTCAATCTGGTCAGGCGCTATAGTGATGAGGTTATCGTTATGCGCCAAGGTCAAACGATCGAACAGGGTCAAACATCTTCAGTATTTGATCAGCCTAAAGCCGATTATACTCGCACACTTATCAAGCAAGACTTTGGGCAAGCATTAGCCATAGAAGACGATAACGCAGATAAACAATCAAGCGTATTAGAAGTGAAGCGTCTTAATGTACAGTTCCCAATTGAAAAAGGTCTGTTTGGTGGTACCAAGCGCTGGTTCGATGCAGTTAAAGATGTCGATATGACACTACAAAAAGGTCAGGCATTGGGTATCGTCGGTGAGTCTGGCTCTGGCAAAACCACCATTGCACTGGCGCTCAGCCAATTACTGAGCAACCAAGCACGTGTGAATGGGCAGATAGTGGTCAATGATCAAGATATCTCAGCATTGTCCAAAAAGGCGCTGCGTAATTTCCGCTCGCAGATACAGATGGTATTTCAAGATCCATTTGCCAGTATTAATCCGCGTATGACAGTCATGCAAATTGTTGAAGAGGGATTGCTGGTACAAGGTGTGGATAAAGTCGCCCGTCAGCAAGCGGTGCTAGATAGTCTGGCTACGGTACATTTGCCTTTAGCCTTTGCGCAGCGTTATCCACACGAGCTGTCAGGTGGCCAGCGTCAACGCGTGGCACTGGCGCGTGCACTTATTATGAAACCCAGTCTACTTATATTGGATGAGCCGACCTCTGCGCTCGACAGTACCACACAGGTAACAGTGGTCAGCTTACTGCGAGAAATCCAAGAAAGACTGCAAGTCAGCTATGTCTTTATCAGTCATGATCTCAAGGTAGTACGTGCACTGTGTCAGCATATCATGGTGTTAAAACAAGGGGTGTGTGTGGAATCTGGACGTACCGAAGATCTCTTTAATCATCCACAACATACTTACACTCAGCAACTGTTAAAGGCAAGTACTGACTAGTTTAAACGACTTACTGTAGTCACTGAGATTGATCAATCAAACTAAGCGACTAAAATAAGCGGCTTGGTATAAAATTGACACATCGCAGTTCATAATAATAGCGACATATTGAAAAAAGCAGTGGTACAATAATTTTAGAGAGCTGCCCATTTTATAATGCTGTGATACATATCTTTATACATTCTGGCGCTCGTAAATTAGTAATATTTAACTGGCTGGCAAAAACGGTCTTTAACGGTCTTTATTGCCGTTAAAACCATCATTAAAAAGGATTTTTGTGCTCATGAAAACACAAAACAGTATTACGAAATTGGTAAAGAACAACAGCTTGCAGCATGCTGGTTATTTGGCTGTTGCTAAGACTCGGGCGAAGGTATTAAAAGCAGTGTCTTATGTGATACCTATCAGAAGACCGATGTTATTCGTTGGCGAGACTGCCTGCGATGAGCTATGCGATATGCTTATCAATGAAGGCAATACCAATGTGTTTATCGTCACGGATACGGTGCTCAACGAACTGGGCATACCTGCGAAAGTCACTGATTATCTAGATGCGAAAAATATCAGTTATCACATCTATGACGGTATTACGCCAGATCCTACTTTTAAAGTAGTTGAAGAAGGGCTCCGTCAGTCTATCGGAGCCAATTGTGATTCTATCGTAGCCATTGGTGGCGGTTCAGTGATCGATGCTGCCAAAATGATTGCCATGTCTCAAGGCAACAAGTGTAAGCCCAAACAGCTAATCGGTATTCTTAAGGCAAGAAAGCCTGCGACCCCGCTATACTGCGTACCAACGACAGCTGGCACGGGTTCAGAAGCGACACTTGGTGCAGTAGTGTCTGATGACAAAACGCATCAAAAAGCATTGTCTATCGATCCAAGAATGGTACCGCTAGCCGCAGCGATTGACCCAGTTATCATGAAAGGCATGCCAGCCCATATCACAGCAGATACTGGTATTGATGTATTGACCCATGCACTAGAAGCATGGATGAGTGCCAATGCCAGCGTAGAGACAGATTACTATGCAGCCTCTGCCGTAAAATCTGTCATGCATTATCTACCACTAGCTTATAAAGACGGTGGCAATCTAAAAGCAAGAGAAGAGATGGGTATCGCCGCTCATTACGGCGGGATTGCTTTTAATAAAGCAGGTCTAGGCTATGTGCATGCTATCGCGCATCAGTTAGGCGCTTACTATAGTATTCCTCATGGCCGTGCCAATGCCATCGTGTTGCCTTATGTGCTCGACGTCAATCGCAAAGCGAGCAAAAAAAGACTGGCTGCATTGGCTAAAAGAACCGGTATGGTACAGGATGGTCAAGCAGATAATGGCGATAATGAGATAGCAGATCACCTTATTACGCAAGTTAGAGACTTGATTGCAGATCTAAATATTGACCCGACTGTTAATGGTATGCAAACCAGCGACTTTAATAATATTGCAAAGGCAGCTGCAAAAGAAGTCAGTGACACCTATGCTGTGCCAACCTATCTATCAGCAGCTGAAATCAAAGAAATTCTAACGAAGATTAAGCAGGCAAGTGACGAACGTGCTGATAGTAATAATGAAGCAGCGTCATAGTTTTTTATAGAGCTAGTGTTATTAAAATAAAAAAGTCTATTACTCTTTGGAGGATAGGCTTTTTTAATGCATTGAGATAACAAAGCTTTCGTCTTATTTCTATAGTTAACTCATACTAAAATATATAATCGTTATCAAATAATCGTTTAATTTATCTTGTAATTAAACTCAGTTGATAAAAAATATCTTAATAAACTGTAAATATATAACAGTATAGGAATGTTTCAGTGATACAAAAGCGTTAGGATGTTTAAAGGACATTACGCTTAGGAGATTTTCATGAACCGCATATTACCATCTAAAATTATAGGGTTAGTTATCATAGCGAGTAGTGCGATTTACGCAGGCTGCGCATCAACTGAAAACAGCTCTACGGTAAAGAATACAACTGCCGCTAACCCATATGCACCGACTACGCCAGGACTGGCAGTAGCTACAGTAGCGGGTGGGTGTTTTTGGTGTGTTGAAGCAGGCTATGAAAAAATCCCTGGCGTGGTGGAGGTAGTGTCTGGCTATACGGGTGGCACCGCTGAAAACCCAACCTACAAACAAGTATCAGCAGGTGGTACTGGGCATACCGAGGCAGCGCAAGTATATTATGATCCTAAGAAGATTACTTACAATGGCATAGTACAGGCGCTATGGAGAATCGCTGATCCTACTGATGATAAAGGGCAGTATGTTGACCGCGGCACACAGTACCGTCCAGCGATTTTTTATAACAATGCGCAAGAAAAGCAAATCGCAGAAGCGGCCAAGCAATCACTGCAAGAATCTGGCGTGTATGACAAACCAGTAGTAATCGAGATTGTACCTGCTAGCACTTTTTATCCTGCTGAAGAGTATCATCAAGATTACTATAAAAAGAACCCGATACGCTACAAAGCTTATACCTTCAATTCTGGTCGCTATCAATTTATCGAGAGTGTCTATGGTAAAAACTACGAGCTTGATTTTAGTAAGTTTACGCCCGAATCAGATAGCACACAGCAAGTGACGTCAAATAACACATCAGATAGCAAAGTAAGCAAAGGTTTTAACCCAGATACATTTGTAAAACCTTCACAAGATGCGCTAAAGAAATCGCTTAGTGATATTCAGTACAAAGTCACTCAAAAAGAAGGTACTGAGCGTGCCTTTGATAATGAGTACTGGGATAACAAAGAGCCTGGATTGTATGTAGACGTCGTATCTGGTGAACCACTGTATTCTTCGCGTGATAAATATAAATCTGGTACGGGTTGGCCGAGCTTTACTCGCCCATTGGATACGAGCTTAGTGGTTGAAAAGCCAGATCGAGGAATATTTGGGACTCGTACTGAAATTCGTAGCCGTTACGCGGACTCACACGTGGGCCATGTGTTTGATGACGGCCCAGCACCGACAGGCAAGCGCTATTGCATGAATTCAGCAGCGCTTCGCTTTATTCCACTTGCAGAGATGGAAGCTGCTGGTTATGGTGATTGGGTAGATGATGTAAAACCAGTTGGTTAGCATCAATTCTTGGTATGAAAAATGCTCACTACTGTCTAGACGGTATAGTGAGCATTTTTTTGTCCAATGCAATATTATTTCTATTTAGTAAAAAAAAGTGTTCTTCTGAAGTATTTTTTATAATACACTTACTGAAATGTATACTTTTAGTTAATTTTTTAATCAAAGTTTCCGTTACTAAATTGTGAAACTACTTCGAAGGACGTAAGCTATGTTGAAAAGATCACAAAGTATGGTTGCATCTGCAACAACAGCTATTTCTACTTGTAAAGAAAATCATAAAGCAAGTAAGAAAGCATCATATTTGGCAATTAGTATGTTGGCAGTTAGTGGTATATATCTAACAGCAGAAGCCGTAGCAGCAGATTGGACAACTATTGCCAACTGTGTAGTCAATGAGTTGGGAGAGCCTGGGGTTGATCCTGCTATTTGTAACGCACAACTGACAGAACTGACAACTGGATCCAAGGGCGATAAGGGCGACACTGGTGCTACTGGTGCTACTGGTGCTATGGGTATGCCTGGTGCTATGGGTATGCCTGGTGCTATGGGTATGCCTGGTGCTATGGGTATGCCTGGTCCTATGGGTATGCCTGGTATGGATGGCGCTAAAGGTGAAACTGGTGCTCAAGGTGAGCAAGGTCTTCAAGGTTTGACCGGTGCCAAAGGCGATACAGGCGCCCAAGGTGAACAGGGTATTCAAGGTTTAACTGGCGCTAAAGGCGATACAGGCGCTCAAGGCGAACAAGGTCTTCAAGGTCTTCAAGGTTTGACCGGTGCCAAAGGCGATACTGGCGCCCAAGGTGAACAGGGTATTCAAGGTTTGTCCGGTGCCAAAGGCGATACTGGCGCCCAAGGTGAACAGGGTATTCAAGGTTTGACTGGTGCTAAAGGTGAAACTGGTGCTCAAGGTGAGCAAGGTCTTCAAGGTTTGACCGGTGCCAAAGGCGATACTGGCGCCCAAGGTGATAAAGGCGACATCGGTCTAACTGGTGCTACTGGTGCCAAAGGTGATAAAGGCGATATCGGTCTAACTGGTGCTAAAGGAGATACAGGTGCTCAAGGCGATATCGGTCTAACTGGTGCTCAGGGCGTGAAAGGTGATACAGGCGAAGCAGGTAAGGATGCTAATATCAATGTCGCTATACAGACCTCTAATAGTACACTCACACCAGCCCAAGCAACAGGCAAAGATGCCATTGCAATAGGTAATGGCGCAGTAGCTGAAGGCAGTCAATCTATTAGTATCGGTGTAGGTAATTTGGTAACAGGTAAAAACTCTGGCGCGATTGGTGATCCAAGCACAGTCAGTGGTTCAGGCAGCTATAGTTTTGGTAATAATAATACGGTAACTGGCAATAACACAGTCGTTTTAGGAAATGGCATTAGTACTGCAGTCAACAACGCAGTCGTTGTTGGAAGTGATTCAACATCAACCCGTGATAACACAGTGTCAGTTGGCGCAGCAGGTAGTGAGCGTCAGGTGATCAATGTGGCTGATGGCACACAGAATACAGATGCAGCCAATATCAGACAGTTGAATACCGCAAAAATCAATGCTGTAACCGAATCTAACACCTATACTGATAACAAATATGATATTTTGAATAGCAGCTTTCAAAGCTATTCTAACGGTGTAAATCGTCGAGTTGATGATGTGGAAAAAACTGCAAATAGTGGTGTGGCGATCTCTTTAGCGACACAGCAGGCTATTCCTAATCTCAGCCCAGGTAATGTGGCTGTGTTTGGCGGCATGGGTCATTATGAAGGACAAAGCGCTGTTGCTATTGGTGCTGCCACTATGTTAGATAATGGTCGAACATCAGTCAGCGGTGCATTTGGTTTTGCTGATTCAAGATTTGGTGGAAGAGTTGGCGTGTCTTATATATTCGGTCAATAAGCATTTTTTAGTTCATTCCTATATTAACCTATTGTAATTACACAGTAGGTTTTACCTAAACAAAAAGGACGCATCATATGCGTCCTTTTTGTTTGGTTGTTATTTACAATAGCCTAATCAATTAACAGCCAATTAAAACGCTGGTTGACGTTTAGGAACCGCACCTAGAAATTCATTACGGGCTTGATTATTGTGTTGATATTCGCCAAGCATCGCGGTGCTACGCGTGGTTGAATGCTGCTTACTAACTCCGCGCATCATCATACACATATGCGATGCATCCATGACGACTGCTACGCCGCGGCAGCCAGTAACATCCATAATGGTCTGTGCAATCTGCTCACTTAGGTTTTCTTGTATCTGCAAACGACGAGCAAACATATCGACGATACGGGCAAATTTTGACAGTCCCAGTACTTGGCCGTCAGGTAAGTAGCCGATATGAGCGACACCATGGAACGGTAGCATATGATGCTCACACAATGAATAAAACTCAATGTTCTGTACCAGTACCAGCTCACGATTGGCTGATGGAAACACAGCATCATTGACCACTTCATCTATACTTTGATGATAGCCTTGGGTCAGATGGGCAAAGGCCTTTGCAGCACGTACAGGCGTATCTAGCAAACCCGGACGATCTAAGTCTTCGCCAGTTGAAGCAATCAGTTGGCGATAAGATTCGGTACTTTCTTTATAATCTGGGGTTATGATGGGGGTGTTACTCATAAGTTTGGCAGCCATCCAAAATGTGGGTGTAGCTTAACGTTGAATCCTATCATGTGAGGATTCTTATAAAAATTGTGCAAGCTGGGAAGGGCTGTGATTATACTCGAAATCTGCTGAACTTCATACTGCTGTGGCTAGCAGTTGAGTCTTTAATCAATAAAGGGGTGCTTGGTACTCAGTCTGAACGATTATAGTGTTAATATTCGAAGTGCGATTTTTTCATAAAATAAGCAAACTACTATAGCCTGAGTATTTTATCTTGAAGCGTTGATGCTAAAATGTATTCTAGTAATTCGCGAAAAACTCTCACTGTCTATACTATTTTAAGTGATAAGTTGCTATTGGTCATTTTGACATCATTAGTTGTTTTTATTAGTCAATCCAATAACAAGAACCAAATACAGTTTACGACTGTTTACTTAAATTAATTCGTGTATAATAACTCATCTTTTCATTTGTACTATTTAGTAGTCTCAATCTTCTAATTACTCTAAATAAATTCTTATTCTAAATCATCTCGATTGATTCAAAAGGAAATCTTATGCTATTGCAAGGACAACGATTTGTCGTAACTGGCATCGCAAGTAAACTCTCTATCGCTTGGGCTATCGCAGAAGCGCTGCACCGCGAAGGGGCTTCACTAATTCTGACTTACCCGAATGATAAAATCAAAAAACGCGTCGATATGGCCGCTGAAAAATTTGAAGCAGATTTGGTTCTAGAATGTGACGTAGCTTCTGATGAGTCAATTGCTGCATGCTTTGAGCAAGTGACTGCTCACTGGGGCGACGGTATTAATGGTGTGGTACATGCCATTGGTTTTGCACCGATGGATCAGTTGGATGGCGATTTTGTCAATGCCACGACTCGTGAAGGCAGTCATATCGCGCATGATATCTCTAGCTATAGCTTCGTTGCATTGGCTAAAGCGTCTCGTGAGTTACTAGCGATGCGCCATGGCTCTATGTTGACATTGACCTACGAAGGCAGCATTTCGGTATTGCCAAACTACAATGTCATGGGTATGGCAAAAGCCAGTTTAGAAGCCAGCGTTCGTTATTTAGCCACGTCTATGGGCGGTGAAGGTATTCGTGTTAATGCGATATCTGCAGGTCCTATCCGCACGCTAGCGGCTAGTGGCATTAAATCTTTCCGTAAAATGCTCGATATCAGCGAAAAAATTGCGCCACTACAGCGCAACATCACACAGACAGAAGTAGGTAACGCCGCATTGTTCCTATTGTCGCCTTGGGCATCTGGTATCACAGGTGAGATTATGTTCGTTGATGCAGGTTTTAATACAGTTGCTATCAGTGAGCAGTTGATGATGCTTGATGAACCAGCACAGTAATTGTTATAAATGATTCGTTTGATAATAGAAAAGACAGCCAATTGGCTGTCTTTTCTAGTTATACTATGAGTCTTTTTGGCTACGTGCTTTTTTTAGCAGTGTGCACTTTTAGTTAAGTGCTTTTGAGCGAGGGATATGATAACCAAGTTACCAAAGTGGATACTATGGGGCGGGGCGGTATTGGCATTTAGTGCTGGTTGCGTGAATACGACGGCATTAATGGGGTTTGCCAATTTATCAGTGTCGCATGTCACGGGCAATGTAAGCTTGTTTGCAGCAGCAATCGCTCATTCAGACGCGCGTAGTATTTTATATATTGGTACCTTGTTGCTGTCCTTTTTGGCAGGGGCTATACTAAGCGGCTTTGTCATTGGACAGACATCATTGAAACTCGGTCGTCGTTATGGGCGAGCGCTATATCTAGAAGCAGCACTACTGTTGGTGAGTTATTGGTTATATCAGCAGCATGATTACTTGGGGCAATTAGCAGCAGCAATGGCATGTGGACTGCAAAATGCGATGGTGGCAACTTATAGTGGGGCGGTCATTCGTACCACCCACTTGACAGGGTTGACATCAGACATGGGTGCAGCAATCGGTAATTGGCTTGCTGGTCGCTCTATTAGTAAGCCAACCTTGGGGTTTCAAGCTATTATTTGGTACTGCTTTTGCGGTGGTAGCGCAGTAGGCGCTTTCTTATTTGCAAAAGTCAGCTATGATGCTTTGTTTGTTCCCATCGCCATTGTGTCGACAGCAGCATTTATATATAACTATGTCTCAGATCACCTGCCAGAAGTGAGAGAACCAAAAAAAGATAGGCGCTTATCATAGTGATAAACGCCTATCGTGCCTATTATTAACCGTATTGGTTTTTGCATGTTTATTTAGGTGTAGAATAGCGAGCTATCAAAACATGCTTTGGTCTTATTCTTTATGATCTTCGTGCTCATGCATCCCTTGCATCATATCGAGCATAGAGTCGTCAGTACGTTGTTGATCTTCTTTGGCTAGGCCATCTTGATTGATGTCTTTTGGTGCCATTTTGGTCGTTGAGTCCGTTTTATTTGAGTCTGTCATAAAGTACTCCAGTGTTTTTATTTACTTCTTAATAGAGATGTTTTAATTAAATCTTTATTTGTTGACGCTCGTATTTAGTAGCGCCTGGCTTTTATTTAACTTATCTAGTATGCAATGTGGTCATAGTCTTGTACATATACAGAGTACACTTGTTTAGTGACTATGTGTAACTAATGCTGCAATCAACCATGCAGCTAATAATAAAGCTGATCACGTGGTTAACGACTAAGTTTGCGAATTACTAGCATAAGTTGTAGAAAAGCGAGTTTCGACGTATATATCTCAAGTGATGTCTGCAGATAATTAGATTTACCTCAGTGGTCATATGTATTATCAAAATACACTAACCAACCATTTATGTTTTATTTTTAGGTTTCTTACACCGTCTTTGATTCAATAAGGACATTCTATGTCAGAGCAAAAGCTAGATAGCCATCTTCCTAATGATGGTAATGAATATTTATTTACTGATACTTTCCCAAAAGGTACAGGCAAAGGGCTAATTGTTGTCGCTATTGCCGCGATTATTGCGTTGATTATTTATAATGTGTTGCCGTTCGATATCAATGCTAATAAAGGTCTCGCAGTCCTGTTTTTTATTGGGGTACTTTGGCTTACAGAAGCTGTGCACGTCACCATAACAGCGCTACTTGTCGTAGTAATCGGTGCTTTGGTTGGCATACCAGACTTCGATGCTGAAATCGGTCTGCAAAGCTTTGCCAATCCTACTATTTATCTGTTCTTTGGTGGTTTTGCCTTGGCAGCAGCATTGCATGTGCAGCAGCTAGATAAAAAAATCGCACTAAAGATTCTATCGATGTCTGGTGGCAAACTGAGTACAGCTGTATTTTTGATATTTGGTGTGACGGCATTTTTGTCGATGTGGATATCGAATACTGCTACGGCTGCGATGATGCTCCCATTGGCACTCGGTATCTTGACGCAAGTTGATCGTGAAAAAGACCGCGGTACGTTTGTTTTTGTACTATTAGGTATTGCTTATTCAGCCAGCCTTGGTGGCCTAGGTACGATTGTTGGTTCACCGCCCAATGCTATTGCCGCAAAGGCGCTCGATATTGCTTTTGTAGACTGGATGAAGTTTGGTATTCCGATGATGTTGGTACTGTTACCATTATTGTTGGGTGCGATGTATGTGTTCCTAAAGCCGAACCTAAATCGTACTATTGTCCTCGTTGATGATGCGCCAATTGCTTGGAACAAGCCACGTATCGTCACTATCATCGTCTTTATCGTTACGGCATTGAGCTGGATATTCTCCAAAAAGATCGGAGCAGCTTTAGACATCACGGATACTGATGCCATCGTTGCACTATCAGCAGCTGCAGCAGTAGTGAGCTTAGGGTTGGTATCTTGGAAGCAAGTATCAGATAATACGGATTGGGGTGTGCTCATGTTGTTTGGTGGTGGTATTGCGCTATCGACAATTTTGAAAGTATCTGGGGCGTCTTTGGTACTAGGGGAAACCGTAGCAACTGCGTTGTCTTCGGCACCACTTATTGTTGTGATGATGGCAGTCTCAGCATTTATTATTTTCTTGACAGAATTTGCTTCCAATACTGCCTCGGCAGCATTGCTAGTACCTGTATTTGCCGCTATTGCAGAGCAGATGGGTTTGCCACATGAAGTGCTCGTATTGGTCATCGGTATTGGTGCATCGTGTGCCTTTATGTTGCCAGTTGCCACACCGCCAAATGCTATTGTGTTCGGTACAGGTTTGATCAAACAGACAGAAATGATTCGTACAGGTATCATATTAAATATCATTGCTACTATCGTTATCGGGCTATGGGCGTATTTTTTCTTGATATAATCAAGTAGTCATTACAATCCTAGTCATATCTGCTTAGTATAAATGAAACCCCGATGTTCAAGACAAATTGAACGTTGGGGTTTTTTATGGCTTATCATATGAGCTAACGGTATAGAATGTTTATTATTAACGTCATATTATTAAATGGATTTGATCACATGACACAGTACTTATCAAAAGCAATTAGTCTCATAGTAATAGGCGCAATTGCTGTGTTAATGATATTTATAGCAAAATGCTGGGCACCTGATCGTACCGTCGCTGAGCTAAAACAATGGCAACTACCCAACAGCGAATTTATAGACATACAAGGTATGCAGGCGCATGTGGCGCAGTCAGCTAATTGTCATGTAAATCGTGGCAATACAGCTGAAAAGAATCAACCTGAAACAATCGTTTTATTGCATGGTACATCGGCAAGTTTGCATACATGGGAGGGCTGGACCAAGGCGCTGTCTGATCAGTACTGTGTCGTGAGCATGGATTTGCCAGGGTTTGGTTTGACAGGTCCTTATGTGGACGAGAGCACGCAATATAACAGCGAAAATTATGCGGCGTTTGTCATTCAGGTGATCGATCATTTGAAATTAGATCGTGTTACGCTAGCCGGTAATTCATTAGGAAGCAAGGTAGCGTGGCGTACCGCAGCTTTGCATCCTGAGCGTGTCAGTCGATTGATATTGGTAGACTCAGTTGGTTATCCAGCAACGCCAAAACATATTCCTATTGGTTTTAAACTTGCTAAATATCCAATGATGTCATCAATTCTAAATCGTATCCTACCCAGAAGTGTTGTTGAGAAAAGCGTTTTAAGCGTGTATGCAGACAATAGCAAAGTAAACGATGCCTTGGTTGATAGATATTATGAATTGACCTTGCGCCAAGGTAATCGGCAGGCTTTGAGTCGTCGCCTAAATGAGAGCGATGATGCCAGTGACCAAGCGCAGATAAAGCAGCTAGACATACCGACTTTGATCTTATGGGGTGCAAAAGATGATCTTATTCCTGTAGAAAACGCCGCGTTATTTCATAGAGATATACGTAATAGTCAGCTTAAGATATTTGATAACTTAGGTCATGTACCGCACGAAGAAGATCCGTTAGCAACCGTTGACGTTGTAAAGCAGTTTTTGATTAGTGAGCTAGGAAATGGATAACTTAGGAAAGAAACAGATAACAACCATCGCTGCGATTTCAGATATTCATAGTAATGTCTACGCTCTTGAAGCTGTGCTTGCGGATATAAGATATCGAGATGTTGATCAGATTGTCAATCTTGGTGATATTTTATACGGGCCAATAGCACCTCATGCTACCTATGAGCTATTAATGGAAAATCAAGATGATATTATTACCATTAGAGGCAATCAGGATAGGCAGATTTATGAAGCCACTACGGCAGAAATTGCTAATAATCCAACCATGGGTTTTATTATCAAAGATCTCTCTAAAAAAGCGATTGAATGGATGCGGTCTTTGCCATTTGATTTTCATGTCAGTGAGGATGTATACCTCTGCCACGGTTCACCGACCGATGACATGATATATTTACTAGAGGATATCGAAACGGGTCAACCAATAGTGCGTAATGATTCGACTATATTGGCGTTACTCGATGGTATTGATAATGATGTTATCTTATGTGGTCACACACATATCCCACGAACAGTAGTACTGTCGTCAAGACAAACTATTGTGAATAGTGGTAGCGTTGGCTATCCAGCTTACGAAGATGATTTGCCTATTATTCATAAGATGCAAACTTATTCGCCTCATGCTAATTATGCTCTTATCAAGTGTATTGAGACTCAACAAGGTAAATATTGGCAAACTGAGCATGTCAAGGTGGCTTATAACCATGAAGCAGCAGCAAATATGGCTCTAAGAAACGGGCGTGAAGATTGGGCATTTGCATTGAAGACGGGTAGAGTGGTTCCAGTATAACAGTACTTAAAAACATTCTATCCTAGCAATGACAGCATTACCTTTAGATTAACTATGAATTTTGATTTAATAGAGATTACGTAAAATGCTAACACTATATATGGTTCAGCTTGGCGGTCGTCCTAAAGGCCGTCTGATTGAGCAACACGATATTTTCTTTGGCGCAGCCTATCAAGTGAGTGACTTGATAGGAGATATCAATGAGCATTGGCCTGAGGTAAAAAATAAGTGGCATATTGATTCATATCGAGCAATTACCAAAGTTAATGATTACACTATCAAACTTATTGAGTCAGACGAGCAAGTAAGCAAAAATACTGATTTGGAGTTATTCTTTATCAATCTAGGTGGCTATCAGCAGGGTAGTTTTGAAGAATTCCATTATAAGCTACTCATCGTTGCACCTAACCAAGCTGACGCCATCAAACAAGCGAAGAAAAGTGATTTCTATAAGCAGTTTACTTTTAAAGATGAAACGTCACCTTTCAATGCAGCTTCTCATATTGATGATAAGTTTGCAGTAGATATAGATGACATATATAACGTAAACGATCTTATCTCCAATGTTCAGCTTTCGATTGAGCCTATTAGTGCTACAGATGAGCTGAATGCTAAAGAAGACAAAGAGTACGTCGGCTATCTAAGCATCAAGAATTTAAAGAAATTGGCCCTATAATAGGTTTATCTAAATTTTATAAAAGTAACCCAATACACGCCTGATTAAATGAACTTAATGGATAGCTTAAGTTTGGATACGTTCTGTAATGTGTGATAGTTTCAGCATTATTGATACAAGAGCAATCAGGACTCGACTAACTTGAATCATGCCCCAATTACCCCCATAATCTAACCACTTCTACATAATAAATAGCCTAAGTAAATATGCCCAATACTTCTGAGAATGAACCAAAAATGCCTAGTGAAAGCAGCGTTGAAGAAATAAATAAGACGACAAATCCAAATGACAGCCACTCGAATAACAAGTTCAGCGACGATAGAACTGCTGTTCAGACTAGCATTGCCTCTGATCTACCAGTACTTGCTAAAGACAGTTACTACTTAAGCCGTCTTGAACGAGAGCTGGCACGTGCTGCTGTATCTAAGAATAAAAAATCTAATCATGATTCTAAAGAAAAGAACAATTCAGATGATGTACTCGCCAAGAAACGTGCTGAGTACGAGAAAATAAAGACACGTTCTCAAGAAGCTGTGCAGGCACGTATCGATAGTATTCCAAGTGATTTACCTGCCAAGCTAAATCTAGATCTACCCGTTAGCCAGCGCGCAGAAGACTTAGTACAAGCGATTATCGATAATCAAGTCATTATTGTCGCTGGTGAGACCGGTTCTGGTAAAACGACGCAGTTGCCTAAGCTTGCGATGCTAGCAGGGCGCGGTATTACAGGGCAGATAGGGCATACACAGCCAAGACGATTGGCTGCTCGTAGTGTGGCAAACCGTATCGCAGAAGAGCTAGGTGAGCCATTAGGTAATACGGTCAGTTTTAAGATTCGCTTTAATGAGCAAGGGACAGCGCAATCT
The DNA here is from genome assembly GCF_052258385.2 of Psychrobacter sp. 1Y6. Taxonomy (NCBI): domain Bacteria; kingdom Pseudomonadati; phylum Pseudomonadota; class Gammaproteobacteria; order Moraxellales; family Moraxellaceae; genus Psychrobacter; species Psychrobacter sp. 1Y6. The sequence continues at coordinate 1,501,109 of NZ_JBQQEW020000001.1, forward strand.
GTTGTAAAGCTCATGACGGATGGTATCTTACTCGCTGAACTGGGTCACGATCGGTTTTTGAGTAAGTACGATACGATTATTATTGATGAGGCGCATGAACGTAGCTTAAACATCGATTTTATTATGGGTTATCTCAAAAAGATGCTGCCCAAACGCCCAGATTTAAAAGTCATTATTACCTCGGCGACCCTCGATACTAAGCGCTTTAGTGAATACTTCAGCCGTTATGACAATAAGCTCAAACGGCAAGTTCCTGCGCCTATTTTTAATGTAGAAGGGCGTAGTTTTCCTGTAGAAGTCCGTTATCGTCCGTTGACAGATGAGCCAGTAAATAGCTCAGAAGATGACAGCTACGATGATTTTGAAGAGAACCTGCCGCGTGCTGTGGTTGCCGCTGTTGAAGAGTGCTTTAGCGATGCGCAGAGTAAAGGTCATGCCGATCAAGCTGATATCTTAATATTTGCCGCGACTGAAGCCGAGATTCGTGAGACGCAAGAGGTGCTTGAGCGTCATGGCCCGCGCCATACTGAAGTACTGCCACTATTTGCACGGCAGACTTACGAAGAGCAGCAGCGTATCTTTCAACCATCGGGTCGAGGTCGCCGTATTGTTATCGCGACCAACGTTGCTGAGACTGCATTGACCGTGCCGGGTATTCGCTATGTGATCGACTTGGGTTTTGCACGGATTTCGCGTTACTCATATCGCTCGCGTGTACAGCGCCTACCGATTGAAGCAATTTCGCAAGCAGCTGCCAATCAGCGTAAAGGTCGCTGTGGCCGTGTTGCTCCAGGTGTTTGTATTCGTCTTTATAGTGAAGAAGATTTTAGTGGCCGCCCTGAGTTCACTGAGCCTGAGATTCTACGTACCAACTTAGCGTCAGTAATCCTACAAATGGCCAATCTACGTCTAGGTAGTGTGGATGATTTTGAATTCATTGAGCCGCCTGATAGCCGATTGGTTACTGATGGTCATAAATTGCTAGATGAATTGGGCGCTATTACTTCCAAGAAAGATACTGCTGCTCAGGACAAAACCAACAAGCCAAAAGCGAGAAAAGGACTTGATCATCTGCGCTTGACAGCAACTGGTCAGAAAATGGCACGTATGCCAATTGATCCAAGGCTAGCACGTATGCTGGTGGCTGGTTCCGACTTTGATTGTATTCGCGAAATGCTAATCGTTGTGGCCGCGCTCGCTGTACAGGATCCACGTGAGCGGCCTGCCAATAAACGCACGCAAGCGGATCAAAAGCATGCGGTCTTCCGTCAAGACGACTCTGACTTTTTGTTTTATCTGAGTCTATGGAAGGCGCTGTTTGAAAAAGATGAAGACGGTAATAAACTGTCTGGCAATCAGCGTAAGCAGTTTGCTAAGAAGAACTATTTAAGCTTCCCGCGTGTACGAGAATGGCATCAGACACACCGTCAATTGGTACAAATGGTCACTGAGCTGAAGCTAACTGATGTTAATGAGTCAAAAGCTGCTGATAAAAATGTGGCTGTCAATGATCCGACAGCGATCGAAGATGAAGAGTTAAAAGCAGTCAAATATGCCAATCTGCATAGAGCATTATTGACGGGTTTATTGTCTATCATCGCGCATAAGACCGAAAGCCGCGGTGAGTATTTGGCGGCGCGTCAGCAAAAGGCCAAGATATTCCCAGCCAGTACGGTGTTTAAACAAATACCACCTTGGGTGATGGCGTTTGAAATGGTGGAGACTTCACAAGTCTTTATGCGTACTGTTGCCAAAATCGAACCAGAATGGATTATTTCAGCGGCAGGTGATTTGCTGAAATATCATTACTTCGAACCACATTGGTCCAAGAAAACAGGACGCGTCAAAGCCTACGCACAGATTAGTTTGTTTGGGCTGATTATTATTAGCAAGCAGCTGACCAATTATGAGCAAGTTAACTTGGTTGAATCACGAGAGATATTTATTCGTGATGGCTTGGTAACTGGTAACTTTGGGCGCAATGCACCATTTCTACAACATAACATGGATAAGATTGCTCATGTTGAGCGTATCGAGGACAAACTTCGCCGCCGTGATTTGTTGGTAGATGAAGAGACGCTGTATCAGTTCTATGATAAGAAAATTCCTGAGCACGTCGCTAGTCGCAAAGCGTTTGAGGATTGGCGTGCAGAAGTTGAAAAGCATGATGCCAAGCATCTATTCTTTACCGATGAAGATGTACTTAATAGCCAAGCGCCGACCACAGGGGACTTCCCAGAAGTGTGGAAGCTGGGCGATCTAAAGCTGCCACTCCGTTATATCTTTGATCCCGCCAGTGATGATGATGGCGTGACCATACGTGTACCGCTTGCCGCATTACCGCAGCTCGATGCGATTGAGCTACTGTGGGGCGTGCCTGGTTGGCGCTATGAGTTGGTATTGCAACTGCTCAAGTCACTGCCAAAGGAGATACGTCGTCAAATCGTACCGATACCCAATACTGCAGACAGTTTGTTTGATGAGTTGCAGCCAAAGGGTGGACAAGGATTGCTGAAGCAGCTGTGTCAGGCATTACATCGTCGCGGTATTATGTCGGTGACGCCAGAGAACTTCAATCCATCTACGATTGATCGTTATTTGCAGCCACAAATCTGCGTGGTCGATGAGAAAAACCGTATCATCGAAAAAGGTCGTGATCTGCAAACCCTACAAATTCGTCATGCATCTGAGACCAGTCAAGCGGTAAATGAGCAGCAAGGCGTGCATACTGAGTTCCCTGAGCATTTTGCTTTTAGCAAAAACCATCATAGCGCAGGTGTGGTAATGAAACAGTTTGCAGCGCTTGTCGCTGATGAAGCGGGAGAAGCTGTATCGATTCATCAATACACTGATGTCAATGCAGCACTTCAAGCACATCGTATTGGGGTGCTGACTTTAATCAAAGGCAAACTTGGTGCAAAGAAAAAGCAGCTAACGAGCCAAATCGACAGTATATTTAAACTGGCATTTGCGCCACTTGGCGACATGGATAAACTCAAAACGATCGTTATAGATGCTGCGTTAGACGCGGCTCTCGAAGAGCACTATGTCTTATTTGATCACTCTGAGAGTTTACCAGAAAGCGCTGATGACATCGCAGTCGGATTGAGCGAAGAGCTACCGTTTACCTCTGAGGAGTATGCCCAGACTCTCGAAGTGGTAGTCAATAACTTCTTATTAACTGGTCAAAGCGTCATCAAAACGCTTAAGAATGTCTACACTCGTTGGCAACATATTCGCCAAGGGTTACTGATGCTAGATCGCGAGATATTTGGTGAGTCTATCGATGATATCGAAGATCAGTTGGAAGATTTACATTTGGCAGATTTTGTTTATCGGATGGATTATAGCCATTGGCAACAGTACCCACGCTATCTTGAAGCGCTACAGATTCGACTAGAGCGTTTGGAGCACAACCTCGACGCTGACCTTGATGGTGTATACGCGCTTGATTTGCATATGGAGCGGCTAGCAGGACGTGCGGACAAAGAGGCCATCAGTGAGTATCGCTGGATGGTGGAGGAATACCGTATTCAACTGTTTGCTCAGCCTATGAAAACTCGTGTGGCAGTATCGCCCAAGCGTCTAAGCAAAATGTGGGACAAGGTGAGTTAGGCTAAATTTTAGTTTTGTATGGTACGTTATGTTATAGAGCATACATCAATTTCAAGATATGGGCTCTATAACTAAGCGTTCTAAATGCAATATGTTACCTACTAAATTAGATATCAATCTCAAACAAAAGGACGATTAAAATGTGGGATGAACGCTATAGTGGCACAGAGTTCGCATTTGGCACCGAACCTAATGATTTTTTGAGAGAGACATTTGAGCAGATACCTGTAGGTGGACACGTACTTTGTCTAGCAGAGGGAGAGGGTAGGAATGCAGTATTCTTAGCTGAGCAAGGTTTCAAGGTAACTGCGATGGATATGTCCGAAGTAGGGTTAAACAAAGCGAATAAGTTGGCCAAAGATAGAGGGGTAGCTATTACTACCCAAGTAGCTGATTTAGAACATTATAACTTTGGTCAGGATAAATGGGACGCTATAGTTTCTATCTGGGCACACGTGCCTGAAACGGTACGTCAATACGTACATGCACAAGTTGGCACCGCTCTCAAGCCAGAGGGAGTATTTATCGTCGAAGCTTATACAGAACGACAGCTTGAAACAGAGGCAGTCGGTGGACCACCAGCCAGTCAAAGTGAACGTTTTGGCGCTTTAGAGAACTTTCAAAATGAGCTTGTAGGGCTGAACGAAGTGATTGGTGTAGAGAAGTTGCGTATGGTATCAGAAGGAAAGCGGCATCAAGGGCTTAGCGCTGTAGTACAGTTTGTTGGCAAAAAAGTTAGCAACTAGCCGTTGTAAGTTAAATCTATTAGTCGTTTTAGTAGCTATATACATAGTTAGAGAAGCTAGTTCGCAAACTATCTTCTCTATAAGCTATTGATGTCTGATAATTAGCGACTGGTATCTAATGACTAGTATTTAATGATCGGTACTTGATAATTGACACTTAATGATTGGTACTTAATGGCTAATCTTTTCTGTCAGTACACCCATGCTATAAAGTACATAGGCAATCACAGTTAATGCGACGATAAATGGAGTAAGCATCCAAATCACAATATTGATTAAAAGTGATGGTAACAATCCATTGAACAGCTCAATATCTGGTGCGAAAAAATCGGTCATGACATCGACTGCACGCTTAGCAATAGGGAATAGCAAGGTGCTGAAAGCTAACATATAAATGTACTTACTAAAGCCAGGGTCACTCATGACTACCATAAAGTAGAACACTGTAAAAAACGTGATGCCAAGTGCCCAGCATTTGAGAGTGTAGCTTAAACGAATCATGTTATCTCCTCCCTAAGCTTTCTATTGATCGCTTCACATCGATCGTACGCAGAGTAAAGCTGCTCCTATACATTCATTATTTTAAATATATATAATATGTTATAATACGAATATATGGTCACGTCAACCAATTTTTCTATTTATTTAAAATAGTCCATAAATCATTCAATTTAAAAATGATGTTTTCTGGGGAAGAATTCCATAGATATAATAGAAAATAGCCTAAGCAAATTAAATTTATCCTATTAGAAAATAAAATTATAACTACAACTCATTACTCGGACTTAGACCAAAAAACCGCTTATATTCTCGGCTAAATTGACTAGGGCTTTCGTAGCCTACTTGCATCGCTATTTGTGATATTTGCGCCCCATGCATCTTAATTAAGCGTCTGGCTTCCATTAAACGTAAGCTTTTCTGATACTGTAACGGACTCAGCTGGGTTATTTCTTTAAAGTGCTGATGAAACCCTGAGACACTCATGCCGCATCTACTAGCTAAGCTTTCAACCATAATAGGTTCATCTAGATGTGCCTTTATCCAGTCAGTCGCTTGGGCAATGCGGTGTGTATGGCTACCGCTAACGACCAATTGCTTAAGTTTGTTGCCTTGCTCAGCCAAGAGTAGGCGATAGTATATTTCTTGTTGAATTAAAGAAGACAGAAAATCAATATCGTTTGGATAATCAAGCAAGCGTATCAATCGATCAAACGCGTCCATTATGGTGTCATCTAAGTGCCACTTTATTCCTAAATGACTGCCTGCTACTGGGTGTGTGGTCGGTATCTGCGCTAATACATCTCTAATCATAGCTAAATCTAATTTCATTGATAAAACAATGACAGGGTTCTTTATCGAAGCGTGCTTGATATGCATACTTAGCGGTATATTAACTGGACAGAACATCAAGTTACTATTGTCAAACCTTTGACAGTCAGCACCCAAGTAAATCTCTCGTTCACCTTGCAGTACAATACAAATACTTGGCTCTTGAATATAACTCACGGCTTTGCTTGGTTTGTCCGCGCAGTAAAAGAACAAGCCTGAAACAGCAGATTCAATAGTTTTATTTCTAGGTAGTACTGCTAAAAGTTGGTCAATAGTCGTTTGATTCATCACGAGTGCTTATTTTATAAGATTGCCTGATAGTATAAATATTTGTAGGATTAGGCAAGAGTTATAGAGGTTTGTTCTAACGTATAAGTGCAGAGGATTCTATAATAATTTCATCGCAACAGCGTAAGTACGACCTCTAATAATATGAAACAAGGAATAATTAATCATGAAAATATTTTATAAAACGCGCGCAACCGCTACTGGTGGACGTTCTGGCCATACTGGATTAGACGATGGTTCTTTAGGATTTGACCTGGTATCTTTTCAAGAGCAAGACAAAGAAGGCGTGAACCCAGAACAGCTTTTTGCCATGGGTTACGCGGCTTGTTTTGATAGCGCTTTGAGCATGACTGCACAGCACATGAAATTGCCTGTTACCGCTTCAAAAACTTCTGCGCAAGTGGGTATCGGTATGAAAGCTGACGGTAGCTATAACTTAGAGATAGAGTTGTCTGTAGAAGTATCAGGTATTGATGAAGCGCAGGCGCAGCAGTTGATCGAAGCCACGCATCAGGTGTGCCCGTATTCTAATGCTACTCGCGGCAATGTCGATACTCGTCTAGAAGTGACCGTTGTTTAAAGGCTGTTGCGTACAGACGGTTGTTTAAAGACTAGTGACCGTAGACTAGCAATATTAAAATAATAACTCGAATACATAAACGCCCCGATTTATAAGAGTCGGGGCGTTTTATGTTGTCCGGTAACGTAATTATCTGGAACCTTTTCTGAGCAACTTGGCTAATGATAGGTTATTAATAGCCTTATTTTATACCGGTACTTTTTTATTTAAGGTAAACACCAAGACCGCGCCCAAAATGACTGTGCTTGCAACTATAAATGGCAAAGTTAGTTGCTCAGATAAAAACACCACACCTAGCAACGCAGCAATCACAGGGACACATAGCTGAACGATAGCGGCTTGTGTGTTTTTCAATAGTGGCATCGCTGTATACCAGATACTATAACCCAACCCTGAGGCGATTGCTCCTGATGCACAGGCGAGTAGTACACCTTCAGTGGTAATGTCCTCCAAATTGATATTTTTCAAACCTAAGTCATCTAGATACGTCATACCTACCAGTAATAGTATAGGCACAGCGACTAAACTACGCACAAAGTTAAACCCTGTCGCTCGTAGCGGTGAGATACATGATTTGCCGCGTATACTGTATATTCCCCAAGCTATGCCGCTCATAGCCATTAACGCTGCTGCTAATGGTGACGGTATGGCAGCCGATGGCAGCATCAGATATACAAACCCTGCAACTGCAACGACAAACGCTAACCACTGTAGTGTGCTTAACTGCTCTTTTTTGTAGATACCCCAGCCAATCATCGTCAGCTGAACCGCTGAAAACAAAATCAATGCACCAGTGCCAGTATCCAGCTCTACATACGCAATTGAAAAGCACAGCGCATAAATCACCAAGCTGACGCTACTCAACCAACTGCCTTTATCATTTAATATAGCGTGGACGGTAGGTTCGTCATGATTAGACGTTTGGCGTCGCAGTCTGTAAGCATGTACAGCCATGATAAAGATCAAACAGGCAGTCGCACTGAGCAGACGAATGATCGTAAAACTCCAAGCATCGATGTAGCCTTCTGCCAATGCCATTCGGCAAAACAGAGAGTTTGCGGCAAAGGCGATTAACGCAATAATGGTATAAATAGTGGCTTTCAAAAGTAATTCCTACAATGAATAAATGGCACAAAACAGGCAAACATAGGATTTTAGTTTTAGGTCTTGAGATACGTTGTTATAACGAACGCTTATTTCTTAGCAAAGATAATAGATTGATAACTGATTAATCTAATCCATAGCTGTCTCACAGGACAGGATATTTTGTCGTACTTATGGAAAAAAGTCTCTTTTAAATCAGAATAACGATAGTTGTATTGACGATAAGGTCTAAAAATAGGGATGATGTGCTTCGCGTCAAACGAACTGTTAGAACAACATTCATTAAAAACAATAAATTAGATAAATAAATAGGAAAAGATAGTATGAATTGGGCAAGTATTTTTATTTATGACACAACTTGGTTGTTTGCCGTAGAAATTTTAATACGTGTCACTGTAATGTTTGTATTAATTATCACATTTTTGCGATTCACTGGTAAGCGCGGCGTCCGTCAGCTCTCTATTTTTGAGCTGACCATTATTTTATCGCTAGGCTCTATTGCAGGTGATCCTATGTTCACCGAAGACCTGCCCATTATCCAAGCGGTACTCATCATGGGTACGGTCATTTCACTCTATAGGCTGTGTACTTGGGCGATGATGAAGTTCCAGCCTTTTGAGGACCTGCTAGAGGGGCGCTCAATGTATATTGTAGAAGATGGCATGCTGGTGCTTGATAAAATCAAAAAAGGTGAGATGTCACACGATGAGTTTTTTGCTGAAATGCGCCAACAAGGGGTTGAGCATTTAGGTCAAGTACGTGTCGGTTTGCTCGAAGCTGATGGCAATTTTAGTATTTTATTGCATACCTCCGAAAAGACAGACTACGGGATGCCGCTTTTCCCCAAGCAATACCGACCGGTCGAGCAAGTAGAAGCAGGGGTTCATTATGCTTGTATGTATTGCGGTTATGTTGATGAAATCTCTGACCCTAATCAGTGTTGCCCGCGCTGCGAGGATAATTGCAATAACTGGGCTAAAGCGTTAAACAATCATATCGTCAAATAATATAACGATTAGCTGCCTTACTTAGCTCAGTTAATAAGCTAAGGCAGCCAAATGCTTTTTTCCTTTAAAATTTCAATTCAAAATAAAGAAAGTAGGTTAAGAGGTATGCATAATTTACGTGACTTTGTACCAGTCGAGTTTGCGAGTCATCACCATTACGCAAGCAAGTATCACAAAGCAGAATATCGCACCCAGTAACAGATTGAGATCTTCTGTACTTAAAATACCGAAAAATGCAGCGTATAGCCCAGCAAGTGTCGCGGTAAAGATTACTGCCCGTTTGAAACCACCAAATACATAGTAGCTATACCAGCCAATAAGCCCAACACAAGCACTGGCCGCTACCATATAGGCTTGCCAAAATGCGATTTGTTCTGCAAGCGGCAGTAATAAGACATAAAAGACAAATAGTGCGCAGCCGACTAACAGATACTGAATAGGGTGGATGCGACTTGATTTGAGCACTTCAAATAAAAAGAAAGTACCAAACGATACCAACATTAATAGCAAGGCGTACTTCATGGCTCGTTCAGTTTGTAGATAGACATCATTGGGGCTCGCAAAACTAACGCCAAAGCTGTTTAGCAGAACACTTTGATTACTACCAGCTACTGCTGCACTGTCTGTCGTCGGATTTCTTGATGCCTCAAACGAATTAGGATTGTACGAATGACTATCGGTATTGAGCGTTGATTCACTTATGACAGTACATTGCTGGTTAGGCACGCTGAGACATTGAGAGAGGTACTGATTGTTTGCAACGGTTAAATACTGATTTTGCCAACTGGCATCAAATCCTTTAGCGGTAATACTCTTGGTATTTGGTAATGCTTTACCGATGAAGTTTGGTGTCTGCCAGTCACTGTGCATAGACAGAATAAAGTTCTGCCCAGTTGGGACAGTTGTTACATTACTAATGCCAGCTAATGGCAAGTCGATCACAATATTCAGCGCTTGATTGTCTTTAGGATTAGATAACTGGCTATTTACCTCTGATTTATCTAGATTTTTATTTATTGAGCTTGTGGCAACAAGGCTATCTTTATTATGTTGGCTAGTAGGATTGATTAATTGCTCCAATATATCTTTAGGTATATCTACTTCGACATAGGTTAAGTTCTCTATCATTGGTATCTGCGGATAGTTTGCTGCAATTGATTTTTGATTAATTGTGACAGTAGGCAGGGTAGCGACACCGCGTAAGTCAGACACAGGAATGATAAGTTTTGCTTTATTCCAGTGGATAATGGTTTTGGTTAATTGCGTTTTGTCTGTATTAAGAGATATACCGACTGAATCTGCATCATCGTCAATTGTAGTGCCAACCTGATCTAAATTTTCTAAAGTCTCATCAAGCGTATAACTTTGATCGAATGTCAGTTGACCATCATAGCTAGTAGCACTATAGATACCGCGTTTATAAGTGTCTGTGTTTACTTTTAGGTTTTGTACAGCCTGCGTCTGAGAGGCAAAAATCGTCTCAATCTTCGAGTATGACGGTTCGCATTTGCTCTTTATATTTGGTGTATCAGATGCATCTGACTGACATGCTGGTGTGACTGTCGTAGGAATAGCTATAAATGGATTAATCACTTCTTGTGGATTGACATGCTGCTCGCTGATTTCTTTTATCACTGACTCTGCGTAGTACTGCCTCTCGTATATGATATCGCCAATCATAGTGAGACCAATCAAAAAGACGATACAAAGTCCTACAATGATAGATAACTTAGTCAATAATGTTTTTTGCATGTTTTCGCCTCCTAAGTGTCTTTAATCCACAGCTGCCGAGATAGCAGACCGTGGTTTTAAAAGACATCATAGAGAGGGCATGAAGAGAAGATGTGCAGGAAATATGGAATAACTGTGAAAGGGTAAAAGTTGATATTACTGGATAATTATTTTTTGATTATTAATGTTTTTAATGCTTTTTCGTGTCGCCAACGACTTTATCCATAATAGCGAATAACAAGCCAGAAAATACAAAGGTCATATGAATAATAACCTTCCACATGAGTTTGTCGGCATCAAGTTCACTCATTCCGCTAGAGATATCCATAAAGGATTTCAAAAGGTCAATCGCCGAGATAGCGACAATCGCTCCGATGACTTTGAGCTTTAGACCAGAAAAGTCCACTTTGCCCATCCAGCTAGGACGATCATCATGGGTACCAGTATCGATTTTTGAGACAAAAATCTCATAGCCACTGAATATAATAATAAGCAGTAAACTAGCAACCAGAGAGATATCAACCAATACCAATATATCTACAATCACACTGGCTTCAGAGGCCGTCAGAATGTCAGCGAACATGTGCCATAGCTTTTGGACAAACTTAATAAATAATAAAATAATGCCTAGCACTAATCCTAGATAAAAGGGTGCCAGTATCCAGCGGCTATTAAATATGGTTTTTTCTAAATAAAGCTCAAACTTCTTTAGCATGGGTATCTCTTAAGTCTTAAAGAATAAATAACGTTGATTATGGGTATGGTTCATTTTAGCTTTAGTCAGGCGATATATTATCTATATCAGCGAGCTGCGCTACTACTTGCCGAACGCGCTCTTTTCTATCGCCACTAATGCGTTGAAATGGTTTTTGATGCTTGCTCAATTGATTGGCGAAATAAGCACTTATCTCATCGCGTTGGTGTGGACTGTCTCGTAGGTCATCAGCCACCCAAGGCGTATCAACATCAGTCAATAATATCAAATCATAATGATGCGCCAACGCTGCTTGCTCAAGGATCGTAGGGCAGTCGCCATAATACCAATAAGAATAAACCATCAGCTCAAACAAACTGGTATCGCAAAACAAATAATGACGGGCATTATTCGACTGAGCGACCTGTTTGGCCAAGGTATTCTCTAGTGTAACCTGCCCCTGTGCGATAGGTAGTAGATCCTCCCACGTACAAGTCAGCTGCTCGTCGTCCCATTTTACTTGTAAATAGGTACGCATATATTCTGACACCCATGGACTATCAAAATGCGCGGCCAAATCGCGACATAAGGTCGTCTTACCCGTACTTTCTGCCCCTAAGACCGCGACTTTGATGACGGGTTTAGGCGTATGCTGCTCGAGGTTGTACACGGTAGCGTCGTTGCCATTCATAGTATGCCCAGATTGCAATAAGAGTGAAGACTACATATTGTAGCGCGGTAAAAGTAAAACCTTTATAGAAGTATAGCGGTACCGATATCGCATCAGCGATGATCCAGAGTAGCCAATGCTCAATCTTGCGCCGTGCCATGAGCCACATTGCCATCAAAAATAAAGCCGTAGTGAGCATGTCAGTATAATCGACCCAAGTAAATAGATGGATTCCAAGTGCCGCACCATCGAAACTAAAGCCATTATTAATTACGGGACGGAAATAATAAACCAATCCTACAAAAGCTATCGTTCCTGCTGCCAAAGCAGAAAGTATAGGGATGTCACCTGCATGTAAATGTTCAATACGGACGTCATTGGTATTTGACTGCTTGTGCTCAACAGACTGGTTTTTCTTGTTCTTTGACCAGTTAATCCAGCCATACAAGCTCATCACGGTATAGTAAGCATTGATGAACATATCGCCAAACAGCTGCCACTTCCACAGTAGGTACACAAATATAGCAGTGCTAACCAATCCAATAGGGAAGACTAAAATACTGGTTTTGCTGGCGAGTAAGACACTTGCTACGCCGAAAACAACAGCAATCAATTCAAGAATGATAAATATCGTAGAGTAGTCAGCGTATTGACCAAATAACCAGTTGAGAAGTTCTGCCATTAGCATTCCTAAGTATGAGCGTGTATCAATGTTCTGAATAATTAAGATAGTTCGATGAGTAGTACAGAATAAATGATGCCAATTATAACGTAGCTACCGAAAAAGGACGGCAGTCTTTGCTAATTTATGGCAAGAAACAGATTATTTGTAACAAAGTATTAGAAAAATTATAATATTCAGGCATAATAAACACACTGATTTTAAGTTTACAGTTATTCACTGAATTTGAATGGCTATTATTTTTCCACTTTTATGCTTATTCCAAGCACCACAGTAGTAGACAAGGAAGCTTATCATGACGACTTGTATCACAGGCACTGGTCTTTATATCCCACCTTACAGCATTAGTAACGAAGAGCTAGTTGAGTCATTTAACCAGTATGTTGAAAACTATAATACCGAACATGCTGAAGAGATAGCTGCAGAGACAGTGACGGCACTTGAGCCTTCTTCAGCTGCTTTCATCGAAAAAGTATCTGGTATCAAATCACGTTATGTGATGGAAAAAGAAGGTATCTTAAATACTGAAATCATGGCGCCAGTTATTCCTTACCGCAACTTGGGCGAAGAGCTGTCGGTAATGGCCGAAATGGGTGCAGCAGCACTTAGAGACGCTTTGGCGGATGCTGGACTTGAGGCCAATGACTTAGACGGTATCATCCTTGCTTGCTCAAACTTTCAGCGTACTTATCCTGCGGTGGCTATCGAAATCCAAAACGAAATTGGTATGATTGGCGGCTTTGCTTATGATATGAACGTTGCATGTAGTGCGGCGACTTTTGGTCTGTCACAAGCACATGGTTCTATCATCTCTGGTTTGGCCAAACGTATTGCTGTGGTCAACGTTGAGATTACCTCAGCGCATCTAAACTGGCGTAACCGTGACAGCCACTTTATCTTCGGTGACGTAGCGACCGCTTCTATCGTTGAAGAGTTAGATACGCCAAAAGGTTATGAGATTCTAAACTCTAAGCTATTCACTCAGTTTTCGACCAATATCAAAAACGAATATGGCTTTATGGATCGCTCAGAGTATCTAGCAGCGCAGACTGAAATGTATCCAGATATCAAAGCACCAGTCACTGACAAGCTGTTTTTGCAAAACGGTCGTAAAGTATTTCGTGAAGTCTGTCCAAAAGTGTCAGAGATCATCACTGAGCACTTGCAAGAAAACGACATCCCAACATCTGATGTTAAGATGATGTGGTTGCATCAAGCCAATGCTAATATGTTGGATTTGATTCTACGTACCGTGGTCGGTAAAGATGCCGATAAATCAATTGCCCCAAGTGTTATTGCTGAATTCGCCAATACCAGCTCAGCGAGTCCTATGATTGTGTTCCATCGCCACAAAGACGACTTAGTATCAGGTGATCTGGGCGTTATTTGCTCATTTGGTGCAGGTTACTCTATTGGATCGGTCTTAGTTCGCAAGGTCTAATACTTTAACTACCTGTCCTGATAAAAATAGCTAAGAATATTCTTAGCTATTTTTTTGTCTGTTGTTTTTGCTATTGAAATTGAGCTGTGACATCTAAATATAAACAGGGATGTTTGAGAAGATAATGTCGAGATTACCGACAATATCAACAAGAATGATTAGAGGTTTTAATTTACCCCAAAAAATTTGCTATAATCACGGGCTTATTCCTCTTATCCAATTAAAAGTCCTTTTATGAAAGAATCCTTACGCCTGCGTTTAGACCAGATGGTAGACCGTTATGAAGAGGTCACCGCTTTATTATCAGATCCTAGTGTCATCAGTGATAATAACAAGTTCCGTGAATTGTCTGTTGAGCACAGCGACTTGATGGAGATCACGACGCTGTGGCAAAACTACGTGGGTGCAGAAACGGATCAGGCTGATGCAGAAGCGATGCTAGCCGATGCAACAGATCCTGACATGAAAGAGATGATGATCGATGAGATTGAGAGTGCGCGTGATACCATCGTAGAGATGGAAGAAGCACTCAATCTGATGATGCTACCAAAAGACCCTAACGACAAAGTACCAGCGTTTTTGGAGATTCGTGCTGGGACAGGCGGCGATGAGGCAGCGATTTTCTCTGGTGACTTGTTCCGTATGTACCAAAAATACGCGCAGAGCCAGGGCTGGACACTAGAAGTGCTCTCTGCAAATGAAGGTGAGCATGGCGGTTATAAAGAAATCATCACTCGCGTATCTGGCAATAGTGTATATGGTCGTCTAAAGTTTGAATCAGGCGCTCACCGTGTACAGCGTGTCCCTGAGACCGAGAGTCAAGGTCGTGTGCATACCTCAGCTTGCACGGTCGCAGTCATGCCAGAAGTTGAGATTGATGATACCGTTGATATCAATCCTGCTGATATCAAGATGGATACTTTCCGCTCAAGCGGCGCGGGTGGTCAGCATGTTAACACGACTGATTCTGCCGTACGTTTGACGCACATTCCGACAGGTACCGTGGTAGAGTGTCAGCAAGAGCGTAGCCAACACAAAAACCGTGCGCATGCTATGAAAATGCTGGTCTCTAAAATTCAACAAGCCAAAGTGCAAGCACAGGTCGATGTGGCGGACTCTATACGTCGTGACTTGGTTGGTAGTGGCGATCGCTCAGAGCGTATCCGTACCTATAATTTTCCACAAGGTCGCATGACCGATCATCGTATCAACCTTACCTTATACAAGCTTGATTCCATTATGGAAGGCGACTTGGACGAGATTCTTGATGCACTACTACGTGAGCATCAGGCTGATTTGATGGCCAGTATCGGTGGCAATGACTAGTAGTTGGTCTGTAAAAGTATTAACAGTTTTATCGTTTTTATCACCGTGTCTGTTCTTATAATAATAAGTATTGATTTAATTTTTCTGTTTTCGTTTATCCATTTAATTACCTAAAAATATTGAGAGTGTTATGTCAAAGCACAATAATCAGAACCAAGATCAAACCCCAGTCGTAGAAGATGCTAACGAGCTAATCGCACAACTGCAAGCCAAGCTAGATGATATCAGTGCTTCAGGTAAACAGCCGTATCCTAATACGTTCAAACGTACTGATTATGCGCAAGACTTACAGACGGCTTTTGATGGTGTCTCAAAGCAGGAAATTGAAGAAAAAGCAGCGAATGGTGAAAAAACACAGGTAAACGTGGCAGGTCGAGTCATGCTCAACCGTGGTTCTTTTATCGTGATCCAAGATATGACAGGCCGTATTCAGTTATATGTAGCACGTAAAGAGCTTGATGAGGAGACGCGTGCGAGCATCAAATCACTAGATTTGGGTGACATCGTTGGTGTATCAGGCTATATCGGTCGCTCAGGTAAAGGCGATTTGTATGTGCATATTGAAGAAATTACGCTATTGACCAAATCCCTACGTCCAATGCCGAATAAGTTCCATGGCTTGGCTGATGTAGAAGCGCGCTATCGCAATCGTCATCTTGATTTGATGACCAATGAAACGACTCGCAATACCTTTATGGTTCGTAGTCAGATCGTCAGCGGTATTCGTCAATTTATGCTCAATGAGCGTTTTATGGAAGTCGAAACGCCAATGATGCATCCGATACCAGGCGGCGCAGTAGCTCGTCCGTTTGAGACACATCATAATGCATTAGACATGCCTTTATATCTACGTATCGCGCCTGAGCTTTATCTTAAGCGTCTGGTCGTTGGTGGTTTTGAGCGCGTATTTGAGATTAACCGTAGTTTCCGTAACGAAGGCGTTTCAACCCGTCATAACCCTGAATTTACCATGATTGAGTTCTATCAAGCATACGCTGATTATCATGACTTGATGGATTTGACTGAGCGTCTGTTTAATCAGTTAGCAATAGATGTGTTGGGCACAACAGAGCTGACTTATCAAGAAGAAGCCATTAGCCTAAAAGCACCATTTGCTCGTCTATCAATGTCTGATGCGATTGCAAAATATGCTGAAAATTTTGACATGGCGCGTATCAATGATCGTGAATACCTAGCAGAGTACGCATCTACGACACTTAAGCAACAAGTCAAAGATGTGTTTGGTGTGGGTAAACTACAGACGATTATCTTTGAAGAAACGGCTGAGCATCAATTACGTCAGCCAACGTTCATCACTGAATATCCTGCTGAGACCTCACCACTAGCGCGCCGTAGTGATGACAATCCTGAGATTACTGATCGTTTTGAGCTGTTCGTTGGTGGTCGCGAGTTGGCCAATGGCTTCAGTGAGCTTAATGACCCAGCAGACCAAGCCGAGCGTTTCCGTGGTCAGGTTGCTGAAAAAGACGCGGGTGATGATGAAGCCATGCATTTCGATGAAGAGTATATCGAAGCATTGTCTTACGGTTTGCCACCAACAGCTGGTGAAGGTATTGGTATCGATCGTCTAGTAATGCTATTTACAGACTCTGCTAGTATCCGTGATGTGATCTTGTTCCCGCATATGCGCCGCAAACAAGACAGCTAATGTGGGTTTGCTTGCTGTAAATCCAAACTGATACTTAACTTAGCATAAAAAGCTTTTGCTCATTTTCACAGATTGGGTATAAGCTTTTTTGTGAAATATCGTTTATAGAGGTATTATGGATATTCAGCAAGCATCACATGCGCCATGGCAAAAAATGATTCAGCAATGTTTTTTATCATTGTATGAGTTGCCTGATGACAAAATCACTGACTCTGATCATTTTCAGGGTTATGATTTTGTTTTTGAGTTTTCCGGCGCTACTATTTATTTGCTCGTCAATACCGTCGTGATGCAGGCAAATAAGCAAGAAGTAGATAATGCTAAAGTTCGCGAGTGGAGAAAAGAAGTTGTTAACCAACTCATCAAACGCCACGCTCAGATTTATCAAAAAAACGATAGCCTAATTGTAGATAGAAGTGCCGCGACAGCTGATAAAGCAGTTTATTTTATTGGCTTAACGTCATTGTTTATCAATCATCAAGACGATCAATCGGGCCATTCATCTTATGCAGTTGGCTACGAGTATGGCAGTCGGTTTTTTGCAGAAGACTGTGTTTTAGACTTAGATGATGAGCAAAGTATCCTACAAGTCTTTAGTCATCAAAACTTCGTTGATATCCTCAATCAATTGGTGACGCCAAGTGATTTAACAACCTTTTTAGACTTCCATCGTCGTCAACTATCTAGCTTTGCATCATTTCAAAACGAATCGACATTACTTAAACAGTTTCTACAATCACCTGACTTTCATCAACGAGCGATTAGGGTACAAGAACAGCTAATTGATAACGAGTTAATTGAGCAAGTTGAATTACGCTTACTCAAAGCAGTAGAGCCGAATCAGACTGTATTTGCCGATGCTCTAATGGCTGAGATGCAAAAAAATACTGGTATGTGGTTCAAGCTATTTAACAGTGTGATTGAGCGTTATTATGAAGCGGGTAGACCTTTACCAAATGAGCAGGTTGATATTTTGGTAGATGAGTCAATGTATACCTATGCGTGTCTAGTAGAAAAAATCTTAGCTTATAGAACCATGGATCAAGACTCGCGTTGGAATGGATACGTCCGCCATGAGCATTCTTATCATGTATTTGGACGCCATTATCTTATGGTGTTTTATGCGCAAGACGATAGCAGTTCGCTGAGCGCAGAAAATGTTAGGCTCTCTTATAAAGATTTATTGTCAGATATTAATGTCCAATTACAAGAGCCTGTAATGGATGATTTGTTTTTACTGGGCGTAGAGTTTAGGCCGTGCGAAGATAGCGTAAATACTGAGGTTTATCTGGATATATTTCATCAAGCAGGCTCATTTATTGATGAAAGTACTCAGCGCTTATATGATCGACTGGCCCAACTTCAAGCTCAGTTATAACCTAAACATAGTATAATTCACTAACCCGACGCTTCCTTTATATTTGTATTATTTACATTGGCATTTATTATGACGCAGCAATATCAAGTTTTAGCTCGCAAATACCGACCAAAAAACTTTCACGAGTTGATTGGGCAGACGCATGTGTCTCAAGCGCTGATTAATGCGATTGATTATAATCGTTTGCATCATGCCTATCTGTTTACAGGTACGCGCGGTGTGGGCAAGACGACGATTGCGCGTATTTTATCTAAATGCTTGAACTGTGATACTGGTATTACTAGTACTCCTTGCGGCGTATGTGATAACTGTGTTGCTATTGATCAAGGGCGTTTTATTGATCTTATTGAGATTGATGCCGCTTCTCGTACCAAGGTCGAAGACACGCGTGAGCTGTTAGACAACGTGCCTTATGCGCCAAGCCAAGGGCGTTACAAGGTCTATCTGATTGATGAAGTACATATGCTGTCTACGCACAGCTTTAACGCGTTACTTAAAACGCTAGAAGAGCCACCTGAGCATGTGAAGTTTTTATTAGCGACGACTGATCCACAAAAGTTACCGATTACGATTATTTCGCGCTGCTTGCAGTTTGTACTACGCCCATTACCACAAACGTTACTTAGCGAGCACTTGGCAAATATCTTGACCAAAGAGCAGGTAGGCTATACTCAGCCAGCCATTTGGCAGTTGGCAAGTGCAGCCAAAGGTTCTGTACGTGATGCGTTATCATTGACCGATCAAGCCATTGCTTTTGGTCAAGGCGCACTGGATGATGCGACTGTTAATGCAATGCTTGGTCTTATTGATGCTGCTGACTTAGTACGTCTAATCACAGATATTTATAATCATGATAAGTCCGCGGTCGCTGCTCATATTGAGCAAATGCGTGCGCAAATGGTCGATGCGACCAGTATGTTTGATGGGCTCGCTGAGCTGCTACATCAGTTGGCATTGACTCAGCTGTTGCCTGAAGTCGCTCTTAATGTCAATGAGGCGCAAGCAAAAGATATTTATACGCTAGCTCAGCATATCAGCCCTGATGTCTTGCAGCTGTATTATGAAATTGTTGTGCAAGCCCGTGAAGGTGTCAAGCTCGCAAGTACACCGATGCAAGCGCTTGAGATGTGCATCTTGCGATTGCTGGCGTTTCGTCCATTACCAGTCGATGAAGTCTTGAGCAATACTTATGATAATGATGGGTCTGCTACCAAAGTACCAGCTATAGAACCATTTTCTTCGGCATCAGCTCCAGATGCTTTTGCACATGAAGCGTCAGCACCGCCGCCAGAGCTTTATAATGTTGATTATCAGCTACCAAGTCACGATGAGCTACAAAGCAGTATTGATAATAATGACAATTTAGCACAGTCAGTGGCTAGTGCTATGTCTGAACCAGTTGTTGAGCCTGAACCAGTTGTTGAGCCTGAACCAGTTGTTGAGCCTGAACCAGTTGTTGAGCCTGAACCAGTTGTTGAGCCTGAACCAGTTGTTGAGCCTGAACCAGTTGTTGAGCCTGAACCAGTTGTTGAGCCTGAACCAGTTGTTGAGCCTGAACCAGTTGTTGAGCCTGAACCAGTTGTTGAGCCTGAACCAGTTGTTGAGCCTGAACCAGTTGTTGAGCCTGAACCAGTTGTTGAGCCTGAACCAGTTGTTGAGCCTGAACCAGTTGTTGAGCCTGAACCAGTTGTTGAGCCTGAACCAGTTGTTGAGCCTGGTGTAAATGATTCTCAGTTAACAGCACACTCTGATGAAGATCCACGCACATTGCTGCGTTGTCCACCTCAGGAACTGACAGGCGAGTGGAACCCGGAAAAGTGGGACTACTGGTTGCAAACTGCTCGTGAAAGCGAGGTATTGGCACAAGATGAGCTAGCACTGGCACGACAAGGTACAATGACTGGTCAATGTAATGGTAAAGCCACGTTTTTGACCAGTGTTGATAGTAAGCATTTGCAGGTCACTTTTCAGCAATTGGCAGCTAAGCTACAACAGCAATTTACGCAAGCTGACATTGACTTGAAAATTGATAGTAGTATCATGCAGACCGAAGATAAAACCCCAGAGCGCCGACAGAAAAAACGTTTAGAGCAAGCGAAAACCGTTGCTGAAACGAAATTACTAAAAACACCAGTAATGCAGTATTTAACTGAACGTGGTGAGGGGAAAATGGGTAAAGTACAGCTGTATTAAGATTTTAGAGCAGTGTTTGCTCAAAATATCTAAAAGTATATTTATATATTGAACGTAGTTTTATATTAAATATCAAGGTGATAGCAATATATCACCTTGATATTTTTGTTTTTATTACGGGTCAAAATATATTTATCAAACAAGAGAGAACCATTTGATAACGATAAGATGAATGCAAAGTCGTTATAATGGTTAAGTTATATTAAAAACTGAAATGACGTTTAGGTGAGAATATGTTGGATAATTTACGCGGTATGGCTGTGTTCGCCAGTGTGGTCGGACATGGCTCTTTTAGTGGCTCAGCACGTGAGCTAGGTATTACAACCAGTGCAGTCAGTCAGCAAATTCGTTCATTAGAGAACGAGCTTGGCGTGGTGTTGCTACATCGCTCAACTCGTAAGCTAAGCTTAACAGAAGCTGGTGAGAGCTTTTATGAAGCGGCAAAAGATGTCGTCAGTGCAGCGGAGCAAGGGCGTATTAAAGTTAATCAATTGCGTGATGAGCTGGCAGGTAGCTTGCGTGTATCGACAACTCCTGAGCTTGGTGTTAATCACATACTGCCAGCACTCTCTACGTGGATGGCGGCACATGATGATCTAAGTGTCACTTATCTAGCTGACAATCATTATATTGATATGATTGACGAGCGTATTGATATTGCTATTCGCATGAGCCCATCGATTAATGATTCTAGTCTGAGCAGTCATCCATTGACTGATGTGCGCCAATTATTGGTTGCTTCACCTCAGTATTTGCGTCAGCATAGTAAGCTAAATACGCCTAAAGACTTGGCTGAGCATCAACTGATCTGTATTGAAATCATGAAAGATGCCAATCAGATCGATATGATTCAGACTGAAACTGGCAAAAAAACGCGTGTTAAAATGAACTCACGTATCTATACCAACAACGTATTCATGGCAACGACGTTGGCTAAAGAAGGTCATGGTTTGGTTAGAATGTTAGAAATGGATGTCAAAAAAGAGCTTGAGAGCGGTGAGCTGGTAGAAGTGTTGACTGGCTATCAGTTACCAAGCTTTGTGCTATATGCGGTCACTTTAAATCGCGACCAACAGCCAGCCAAAATCACTCGTTGCCTAGAAGTACTAAAAAAATACTTCCATGCAAATTAAGTGTTGTTCTCACTAAGCACGAAACGTTTTTAGTTAGCAGTAAGTAGTTAGCAAAAAGCCTATAGATAATGAATCATCTATAGGCTTTTTTATTGTCTGTTATTAACGTTGAAACATACTTTAAAATGATGGTTTTAACAGATTGATTAAACGCTCAGCGACTTGTGTGCTTTCATCACGGCTCATGTTAAGTGGTGGTAGCAAACGTACAACATGACCACCCGTCACATTGATGATTAGCTTTTGCTCATCACGAGCACGATCCACCAGTTGACTACAATCCATGTCTTCAGGTAACGCGATACCAATCATCATACCTGCACCGCGACTGCTAACACCATGTTGGCCAAATGTATCAACGATACTTTCTCTGATAAATAAACCCTCAGTCACTGCGTTTTCCATGATATTACTATTTGCTAGCACGTCATACACGCTATGTACCACACGGCTGGCCAATGGCGTGCCACCATAAGTAGAGCCATGACTACCAGCGCCAAACAAACCATTGGCACGGCCACGTACCATGCACGCACCGACTGGGAAACCATTGCCTAGACCTTTAGCTGTCGTCAACACATCAGGGCGAGCGTTACTGTGTTGATAAGCAAAGTATCTACCAGTACGACCATTACCTGTTTGTACTTCATCCAGCATAAATAGCCAGTTATGAGCGTCACATTCTGCTTGTAGCTCTTCAAGATAAGTGAAGCCATTGGCTGCAGTATTTAGGCCGCCTTCGCCTTGGATCGGCTCTACAAAGATAGCGCAGATATCATCATGTTCTTGAGCAGCTTGTTTGACAGCTTCGATATCGCCAAATGGCACACGAATAAAGTCTTCATCTAATGTATAAAACCCTTCTCGCGCTTTTGGATTTGCAGTAGCTGACAAAGATAATAACGTACGACCATGGAACGATTGCTCCATCACGATAACTTTTGGACGTTTAAAACCTTGCTTGTACGCGTATAAACGTGCCAGTTTCAATGCAGCTTCATTGGCTTCGGCGCCACTATTGGCAAAAAACACACTGTCCATTTGAGCGGCGGTACATAGTATCTCTCCAGCACGCTCTTGCCAATCAATGCCAAACAAGTTGCTTGTATGAATTAACGTACCTGCTTGCTGCTGAATCGCGTCAGTGACTTGTGGATGACAGTGTCCTAAGCCGCATACCGCAATACCAGTCAAAGCATCTAAGTAAGGCGTGTCATCTTTGGTATAGAGCCAACTGCCTGCACCGCGTGTAAAGCTGATTGGTTGACGATTATAAGTGGGCATCAGGTAAGTAGCAGACATGTAAAACATCCTTGGTATAATAATTGAGTAAAAGTGTGGGTTATAGCTCGTCAGAAAAAGGCGTGGTTTCTGCAGGTAAGGTGTAGTCTTCGTTTGCCCAAGCACCTAAGTCGATTAGCTTGCAGCGACTGCTACAAAACGGCTTATATTTATTGTCTTGCCAGGCCGTCTGGGTACCGCAACGTGGACAAGGGTAGGTCTTTGGGGGCGTATTTGCAGTAGAGTCAGTCATAAGAAAAGAGCAGTGTCCTAAATGTTATTAGTATTGGTTGTATACGACACAAGCATAAAACGCATCCGTCATTTAAATTTCGACGAAACGAGGCGTACTTGCTGTCGCTGTATTACTATTCAATTGGATTGACTATATAATAGCATGGGGCCGAATAATGACAAAAGACAAATGCTTTAAGGATAGTAGATGACCGACAATATTGATCTCACGCATCAGCAAGAGCGTGCCTTTCAACCACAAAAACTGTCAGCACCGCGTGACTTTATTATTACAAATATCATTAATGACAATAAAAATGAAAAACCGTTGATGCTAGAGATTGGGGCAGGGAAGGGTAAGCATGCACTTAGCTTTGCCGCACAAAATCCTGATAAGCATCTGATAGCCATTGAACGCACGCGTAATAAATTTGAAGCGTTCTCAAAATTAGCCACTCTACAAAATCTATCAAACCTAGACGCGATTCATGCGGATGCGATTGCATGGACAGTGCATGCCATTAAACCAAACAGCTTGGCTAAAATCTTCATTCTTTATCCCAATCCTGAACAGCACAATCCAAATCAGCAATGGCTGAATATGCCTTTTTTTGAGTTTCTATTATCACGCTTGCAAGTGGGTGGAGAAGTGATATTAGTGACCAATATTGAATCCTATATGGACAATGCAGAACACCAAGCAACTAAAGTATGGTGTCTACCATCAATACGTTCTCGAGTACCAGTGACCAGTCAGCGCACTCATTTCGAAGTGAAATATCTTGCACGACAAGAAGTGTGTTGGGAGCTAAGTATTCGTAAGCCAAAATGGTATAAAACAAGATTTGATGATTGGCAGGTAAGTGCTATAAGCGAAAAATAATAGCCTAAGTAAATATAGGGCTTATGTCAGTGATACACAGTAAAGTTAGTAATATTAGATATAAAATAGCCTAAGCAGATAAAATAAAAACATTAAAAAGCCGTCACTAAAGGACGGCTTAAAATTTGCACGGTTTATAAATAAGGTTTTACGAGGCTATTAGAGTTGGTATGCGCATCTAAAACAGTCAGAAAAGTATATGCACCGATAAACTTACGGCTGATAAACATAAATTCTTTTGGTGGTAGATTAAATTCAAAAGATTGCATTGCACGTGTGGCCGTAGTGGATAGGCGTGAATGTAGTTTACTGTTGGCCCAAATATAGCGATTCTGTTCATCTAAACATTCGCTAGGGATATTAGTGTTTTTCTCAGGGTCACTAAAAGGCTCGGTAGCAAGTAAAAATAACGAGGCAATATCCGAACGTACTTTATTACTCATGCTATCGAAAAAGTCGTATCCTTTCATAGCAATGCTCATTGCTTGCTGATCATGGCGATATCCCGCGCGTAGTAGACCACGAGCAATCGTTAATAAGTTACCATCAAACTGACGAATCGCTCCAAAATCTAGCAAAACCAATCTATCGATATCTTCTTCGTTTTCGCTCACACGCACTAAATAATTACCAAAGTTGGGATCTGTCTGCATTTCACCCCATACAAAAATCTCTTGCATCATGATTTCAATGGCCGCTTGACCAATGGCATTGCGGCGTTCATGAGGTAATAGCTGCAATGCTTCTGAAACCACAGTGATACCTGGCTCGTATGACATGCATAGTAGACGCTTTTTAGAATAAGTGCGATTAATCTTAGGCACGATATAGCGGGGATCATCGATTAAACGCTCGTAAAAACGTTCTGTCGTAGCCGCTTCCGCTTCATAATCAACTTCGTGATGGAGTAGGTCACGTATTTCCTCAAACCAAGCATCGAGTGCGCGTGTTTGGGGGACGATATTACTTACTTTTAACAATCGTTTGAACAAGGCAAGATCAGAGTTGATAGCATCTGCCACACCCGGATACTGAATTTTTAACACAACTTGTTCGCCAGTGGCGAGCACGGTCGCACGATGAACTTGGGCAAGAGAAGCAGTTCCAATGGGGACAGGATCAATGTCTAGCTCGTTTAATTTATTGCCCAGTAACTGGCGTAATGTTTGCTCAATCGTCGGCCAAGTCAATGTTGCTGTATCATCATTAAGAGTTTGCAAAGCGCGTGTGATCTCTGGCGGCAATATATGCTCACCATAAATCGCTAGCATTTGACCAATCTTGACGACCGAACCTTTCAATTTACCCAGCTCTGATGCCAGATAATTTGCCTGCGTTTCCATAAACGCCTGATTACGTGCAGTACGTGCTTCTTTGTTTAAGAACATACCAGACACGCTATTACCCGCCCAACGACGACCAATATTCAAAGAAGTTTTTGCAATCGACATACGACGATCAAACCCTGAGGTTTTTAGGCTATCGATTGACTGCTTGTTGCTAAAAGGTTTAGACGTATCATTTGCCATAAGTATAATCATTCATCCAATTGGTATTGATTTGCGGGTTCGAAACCTACAATACAAGGGAGACGTGATGCACAGGTACAAAATTGTATCATATAAAGCGCGTTGGTTTTATGAGCCTGAGCTGGCCATTGATAGTTACTTTGTAAGCTAATATCTAGCAGTAACTATTGATAAATAGGTGCTTACTAATTTGAGTATGATTCATAAATAGCTAGAATTTTTTAGCAAGTTCACTGGTTATTAAAACTTAGAAAAATCTATTTATAACCAATAGATTAGTATTAAAAAGATACTAAAAAATAAGACCTAGCATGATGCTAGGTCAAATAGTGATGTAGAGCTATAAAATATAAAAATACTATTAATCAAACACATTGAGCGAAACTTTCGCATTATCTAAAATATTGCCTAAGGCGTTACTCCATATGTCTCTTGGGATGCCTTAACTGCTAAGCGTTTTCGCGAGTGATGGCATGGTGACCAATATCACGGCGGTACTGAGCACCATCAAAACTGATAGCAGCGGTGACTGCTAATGCTGCTTGCTGAGCATCAGAAATACTATCTGCTAGCGCAGTTACACATAAGACGCGCCCACCGTTTGTAATGACTTCTTTATCATTATCGTTAGAAAATGCCGTGCCAGCATGGAAAACTTTCACAGCATTGTCGTTGTTAGGATCTAGTTCTGGCAAGCCAGCAATCACATCACCTTTAGATGAAGTTTCAGGGTAGCCTTTTGATGCGACAACGATACCTAGAGCAGGGCGCGCATCCCATTTTGCTTCACTAGGTAATTGACCTGCCAAACCTTGTGCGACCAAATCGACCATTGATGACTGCAAACGCATTAAGATAGGCTGCGTTTCTGGATCACCAAAACGGCAGTTAAATTCGATGACATACGGGTCGCCTGCCTTATCAATCATAAGACCAGCGTATAAGAATCCAGTATAAGGATGGCCTGCGTTTTTCATGGCCTCGACTACTGGTTGAATCACTTGCTGCATGACTTTGTTATGAACATCGCTGGTAACAACTGGAGCAGGGGAGTAAGCACCCATACCGCCAGTGTTTGGACCAGTATCGCCTTCAAAAGCACGTTTGTGATCTTGGCTAGTTGCCATTGGCAAGATGTTATCACCATCAATCATGCAGATAAAGCTGGCTTCTTCACCCTGTAAGAACTGCTCAATAACCACGCGGCTGCCAGCATCACCAAACTTATTGTCTGCTAACATATCGTCGATAGCTTCATGTGCTTGTTCGATCGTTTCAGCAACGATAACGCCTTTACCTGCAGCAAGACCATCTGCTTTAATAACGATAGGCGCGCCTTGCTCATCGACATAGGCTTTTGCAGCGACTGCGTCTGTAAAACCTTGATAAGCAGCGGTTGGAATGTTGTTTTGCTCCATGAACTCTTTAGCAAAAGTTTTTGAGCCTTCTAACTGTGCACAGTATGCTGTTGGGCCCCATGCTTTGATACCTGCTTCACGACAAGCATCAACAATACCCGTGACCAAAGGCGCTTCTGGACCAACAATTACCATGTCGATATCGTTATTCTGACAAAAGGCGATAACAGCACTATGCTCGCCTGCGTCAGCGTCGGTAGACTCTAGCGTAACGTTTTGGCATTTAGGCTCAAGGGCGGTGCCAGCATTGCCAGGAGCGATGTAGACATTTTTTACATTGTCATCTTTTGCACATTGCCATGCCAATGCGTGTTCGCGACCACCTGAGCCAACCACCAAAATATTCATCATACCTTTTGCCCTTAGCATTAAAGTTAATAGTGAGCGAGTCGTACGCTCTTAAATATGTTGGCATATTCTAACAAAAAAACGCCTTCAATTACCATGAGTATCCGCCTGCCAGCACCGAATCATCCATATCGATGTCTAAAAATGCATTGTCTCATTAGTAAAGGTTATCGACACATCGCTGATTCATGAAATGATGTTGTACACTTTAGCTCGCGCCTTATGTGCGTTACACTTCACTATATTGGTAGTATTAAATTCTGATGGCTACATATTAATAAAAAATAAGAGCAAAAAAGGAGAAAATTTCTAACTGTTATAAAAATAAAATAAGTCGCGTGAATGGAAATACTGCACCGTTGCACCAATGCATGAATATGCAGTAACAGTAGTCAATCTAAATCGATAAACTTAAATAAATAAATGTTAAACCAAATCTATAAAAAAAGGACGCAGGAAATGCCAAACTCCCTCAGTATCGCAAAAGAGCGCATTAGCCAGATAAGCGATATTGCTACCAGTTATGTACAAAAAGACAAATCACTATTTGATCATTTTATTCATAGCTATTATCAGCCGCTGCATCAAGAAACTGCAGAGGCGATTAGTAATGCTGACTTGGCGGGCATGGCGCTACATCACTTTACACTACTCAAAGCTTACGACGGCAGCAAGCCGCAGCTGACAGTACTAAACCCAGCAGCAGAAGAGCAGCACTTTCACAGCTCGCACACTGTCATTCAAATCGCAGCTTATGATAGACCATTCTTAGTTGATACGATTTTGATGAGCCTAGAAGCTGAAGGTATCGATGTTCATCGTACTTATAATATCATTATCAGTGTTGAGCGTGATGACAATGGTGATATTACCCATATCGAAGGCGCACATGAAAGTGCCACTTCACATATGTCATTGATTCATTGCGAAATTGCTTACCAAGACAACGAAGACTTGGAAGCGCTGCAACAGATGCTGATGTCAAAAATTGACACGCTTGATACGGTCGTTGGCGACTGGAAACAGATGCGTGCGCAGTTGAATGACATCAAAACTGAGCTTTCAACTAAGCCGCTACCGGAAGTATTCTACTCACAACAAGAAATCCAAGCATTTTTAGATTGGATCTTAGACGATCACTTTATATTCTTAGGATATCGTGAATACCGCTTAGAAGGTGGTCAGTCTATCGAAGTGACTTCTGAGCCGACCGATTTAGATTTATTCGCAATCGGTAACAGTGGCCTTGGCCTATTACGTGGTTCTGAAAAAGACAAGCTATCAGAAAGTTTTAGCCAATTACCTAGAGGCTTAAAGCAATTGTTGACTGAGCCGCGCGTGTTGATGCTGTCTAAATCAAGCCGTGTGTCACCTGTGCATCGTTCAGTATATATGGACTTTTTGGGCATTCATAAGTTCGATGACAATGGTAACCTAATTGGTGAATACCGCTTTATCGGTTTGCTAACGTCACAAGCCTATCAGCTGACTGTACAGCAAATACCGTTATTGCGCGAAAAAGCCAATAAAATTATGGCGATGGCAGACTTGCCACGTGACGGTCACGCTCATCATAAGATGATGCATGTGATTAACACTTTACCCCGTGATGATTTGTTCCAAGCCAGCGTCGAAGAACTATATCCAATTGTTTCGGGCATTACTCAACTACAAGACAAGAAAAGCTTACGTCTATTTAGCCGTATCGACCATTATCAGCGTTTTGTCTCGTGCTTGGTCTATATCCCACGTGATAAGTTCAACACCGAGCTACGCATTAAAGTCCAAAACGTCCTAAAAGACGCCTATAACGGTATGTCTTCAGGGTTTACTACTGAATTCAATGAATCTGCGCATGCTCGCGTGCACGTCCACGTACGTACCGTGCCTGGTCAAGTAAATGACGTCAATATCGCCACACTTGAAGCCAAATTATCAGCACTCATGCAATCATGGGATGATAATTATCAAAAAATGCTCCTCGATAATGTAGGCGAGCAACGAGCCAATGCTTTAAATCGTCGTTTCTTAAACTATATTCCTGCTGCCTACCAAGAGCGTTTTGATGCTCGTACCGCAGTCGAAGACACGAAGCGTCTGGCAGGACTGACCGCAGAGCAACCGATGCTCTGGCACTTATACCAGTCGACAGGCGATGCACGTAACCAGCTCCACCTAAAGCTATACGGTCGCGAGCAGCCGGTTATCTTGTCAAAAGTACTACCAATACTTGAAAACTTTGGTGTGTCAGTTATCTCGGCACAGACTTATGAGTTTGACTTGCCAGAGCAGCCTATCTGGATGCAAGAGTATGAGCTGACCCTAGAGCATGTCGATACGGTCAATATGCAAGTAGTGCGTGGTCAGTTCGAAGATAGCCTCAAGCAAATCTGGGCAGGTCGCGTTGAAAGCGATTCATTCAATGAGTTGGTACTAACGACCAAGCTCGATACTTATGATGTCGTCGTATTGCGTGCACTATCTCGCTACATGCTGCAGGCTCGTGCGCCATTCTCTAGTGCTTATATTCAGCAAACTGTGGTCAAAAACAGTGATATCAGTGTCGCGTTAGGTAGTTTGTTTGACGCGCGCATGAATCCTAAGTATAGCCTCGATACGCGTCAAGAAAAGGCTGCTACCATTCAAGAGCAAATCACCGCTGCGTTAGCAGATGTAGATAGCCTGGATGAAGATCGTATCTTGCGTTGGTACTTAGATTTGATCAATGCGATGGTACGTACCAACTTCTATCAAGTCGATAGCAATGGTCAGCGCAAAGATCGTCTGTCATTTAAGTTCTTGGCAGCAGACATTCCAAACTTGCCTAAACCAAAGCCAATGTTTGAAATATTTGTGTATTCACCACGCGTCGAAGCAGTGCACTTACGTGGCGGCAAAGTCGCTCGCGGTGGTCTGCGCTGGTCAGATCGTATGGAAGACTTCCGTACTGAAGTACTTGGCCTTGTCAAAGCACAGATGGTCAAAAACGCAGTAATCGTCCCTGTGGGCTCTAAAGGTGGTTTTATTGTAAAAACCAAGAGCATGGCTGATGGTCGTGAGGCGTTCCAAGCAGAAGGTATCGCTTGCTATCAAACATTCTTACGCGGCATGCTTGATGTCACAGACAATATTGTAGATGGTAACATTGTCCCGCCAGCCAACACGGTACGCCATGATGAGGACGACCCGTACTTAGTTGTTGCAGCAGACAAAGGCACAGCTACTTTCTCTGACATAGCCAATGCGTTAGCAGCAGAGTACAACTTCTGGCTAGATGATGCCTTTGCATCAGGTGGCTCAGTAGGTTATGACCATAAAGCAATGGGTATTACAGCGCGCGGTGGTTGGGAGTCGGTCAAACGTCACTTCCGTATGCGCGGTATGGACATTCAAAATCGTGATGACTTTACGGTTGTCGGTATTGGTGACATGAGTGGGGATGTATTCGGTAATGGCATGTTGCTATCAACGCATACTAAGCTAGTTGCTGCCTTTAACCATTTGCATATCTTTATTGATCCTAATCCAGATACGGCGGCCTCATACGCTGAGCGCGCACGTTTGTTTGAATTACCACGCTCCTCATGGGCAGATTATGAAGCATCATTAATCAGTCAAGGTGGTGGTATATTCTCGCGCCAAGACAAAACCATCGCTATCAGTCCTGAGATGAAGTCGCTCTTTGATATCAGTGAAGACAGCCTTGCACCGAATGATTTGATCAGTGCGTTACTACGAGCACCTGTCGATCTTATCTGGAATGGTGGTATCGGTACTTATGTCAAAAGTGCAAACGAAACACACGCTGACGTGGGCGACCGTGCGAATGACTCGCTGCGTATCGATGGTAATGAGCTACGTGCAGCCGTCGTTGGTGAAGGTGGTAACTTAGGTCTAACTCAGCAAGGTCGTATCGAGTACGCTCAAACGGGCGGACGTATCTATACAGATGCAATCGATAACTCAGGCGGTGTTAACTGTTCGGATCATGAAGTCAATATCAAAATCCTACTTGGCAAAGTGGTCGAGCAAGGTGATATGACGCTGAAGCAACGTAATGAGCTGCTTGAGAGTATGACTGACACCGTAGCAGAATTGGTACTGCGTCAGAACTACTTGCAACCACAAGCCATTGAGCTAAGCCATATCCGTGCCGCAGCCAACCTGAGCGATCATCAGCGTTTTATTCAGATGTTAGAGAGTGAAGGGCGTCTGGATCGTGCGATTGAGTATCTACCATCAGACGAAGAGATTGCGAAGCGCCAAAAAGCGGATACTGGTCTGACCAATCCTGAGCTAGCAGTAGTCTTGGCTTATGGTAAGATGTGGGTTTATGACAATCTACTACTATCTGATTTACCAGATGATCCGTACTTTATCAATGAGCTACGTAAGTACTTCCCAGATGAGCTTGCGTCACGCTTCTTTGATGAGATGACTGAACACCGTTTGCATCGCGAGATTATCAGTACTTACTTGACCAACAGTGTAGTCAACCGCTTAGGTATCGAAGCGCTGTTCCGTCTCTTTGAGGAAACCGATCAATCACTAGCTACTATCGTGCGTGGTTATGCGATTAGCCGTGATGTATTCAATGTATCGCGCGCTTGGAAAGCCCTTGAAGCCCTAGACAATCAAGTTGAAGCGACATTACTGCTGAACCTTGAGCTACGTCTACGTGATTCACTTGAGCGCGGTGTGGTCTGGTTCATCAATGCCTTTGGTCAAAACTTGCAAGTCGCTGATATGATTAGCCGCTTCAGTGAAAGTGTAGAAAAACTGACCAAGCCAAGTGGTTTTATCGAGCAGCAATTTGCCCAATATCTGCAAGAAGATACCAAACGCTTGATGCAAAAAGAGCTGTCTGATAATGACGCTACGCTATTTGCGATGCTACCGTACCATGTCGATGCGCTTGATGCTGCATTGCTTGCTGAGCAATACGAACGTCCTGTCGATGAAATTGCAACTTTATACTTTGAAGCTTATCAAGTGTTGCAATTAGACTGGATGATGGAAAATATTGCCAGCCTACCACAGCAAGATTATTGGGATCGCCGAGCTCGCCATGCGTTAGTGAACGAGCTGTCACGCAGCTTGCGTCTATTGATGGATGTGGTACTCTCAAAACCAGATGCTAAGCAAGCATTTAGTGAATGGAGAGCAAGACACGTCGATCAGCTTGCAGCAGTCACCACAGAGATGAACAAGTTAGATGAGCTGCATAGCAACGAGGAAGAAGGTCAAATCGGTCTTTCAACGCTGTCGGTATTGATGAGTGAGCTGAGTGGTTTAGTTACTAAATAACGAAGTAATATCAACCCGAAACTGTCTCACAAAAAACCACCGTTCTTAATGTTCGGTGGTTTTTTATTGTCTAAAATAAATGGTTTAATTGAAAGTATTAAGTAGTAAAGTGATTAAATTATGATGCTTTTTCACTGACGACTTTCTGACAGCCTTGGCCACTGATTTGACTAAAGCCACCAGAGATTTTTTCTACCTTAATTTGGGTAAGGATACGCTCTTTGAGTGCCTGAACATGGGAGATGATACCGATAATTTTCCCCTCTTGTTGTAAGCTGGTCAAAGTGTCGAGTGCAATATCTAACGATTCTTCATCAAGCGTACCAAAGCCTTCATCCAAGAATAGCGAATCTACCCGTATGTTTTGACTGGCCATTTGAGACAGTCCTAATGCTAAAGCAAGACTGATGATAAAGCCTTCACCGCCCGATAGATTCTTGGTACTGCGAATATCACCGCCCTGATAATTATCAATGACATTCAGCTCTAATGCGTTGTCTGTATCATGAATAAGTAAATAACGGTCACTCATTTTCCCTAATTGTTTGTTGGCATGGTCAATCATCACCTGAAACGTTAAACCTTGGGCAAAGGTACGATATTTTTTACCATCCGCAGAGCCGATTAATTCATATAACTGTTGCCAAACTTGCATGGTTTCTTTTTGTGCTGCAATAGCAATGCCTTGTGCACTTTGAGCGATTTTCTGTGCTTCGTTGGTTTTGAGCTGTTGCTCGATCGCTCCCAGTATGCCAAAGCGTGTGTCTATCTCTATTTGTAGTTGTTGCTGCCTACCTGCCAGCACCTCTTTAGACTCCTCAGTTAAAGGGCTCGCCAGCTGTTCATCCAATACGTTTTGAGTAGCCTGCAGCTGTACTTTGGTTTGACTGAGTGCTTGCTCAATGCTCAACTGGCGAGCTTTTAAGTCGTCACGAACCTCTTTTGGTAGTCGTGCCTGCTCAAAATCTGCCTCGCTCGCAAACTGTGACTGTAGTAGTAAATTAGAAAAAGTAGTCTGCTGATTATCAAGAGTTGCGATGGCCGTGTGAAGCTCACTTGCTAGTTGCTGCTCGCGTAATTGTAATTGTTCGAGCACTTGTGCTGCGCTGTCTGTTTGTCGTTGCGCATTTGTCGCATGGGTTTTTGCTGCGTCTAACGCAGCTTGTAACCTCTTACTCTCGCTATCAGGGTCTTTATCTGCAAACAGATAGTGTCTATCAGCCTTTAATTGTTGATGCGCATCTGTTTTTTTCGAAATACTATTTTCTAACTCTTTCAGCGCGTTGTCGTCACTTGCTAGATGCTGTTGCTTGGTATCAATTTGCGCGCTGACACGGCTTAAGTCGTTGCTTAGCTGATTTTTCTGTTCTTTTATTTCATTATAAGTTTGTTTTAACCCTCTTAGAGCGCCACTTTGTTGGCGCAATAGTTTGATATGATTGTCACAATCAGTCTTGGATAATACTGCTGATGTCTCAATGCTATGATGCAGTTGCGTGAGTGCTGCTTGAATATCTGCGGCGCTATATGTCGTATTCAAAGACTCTTTGTATTTATCAGTATCATACTTATCTACTAATGACGACACTGTCGCCATAATGGGCGTAATCTCAGAAAAATTGGCTTCAATCTGGTTGTCTATTCCTGCTATTTC
The DNA here is from genome assembly GCF_052258385.2 of Psychrobacter sp. 1Y6. NCBI lineage: Bacteria > Pseudomonadati > Pseudomonadota > Gammaproteobacteria > Moraxellales > Moraxellaceae > Psychrobacter > Psychrobacter sp. 1Y6. The sequence goes on from NZ_JBQQEW020000001.1 coordinate 1,535,349, forward strand.
TTGTGATATAAGCCTAATGTCAGTAGTCAAACTATTAAGGTTATCAGTTAACGATTGCTGCTGTTTTTCATCGGTGTCAATTGTGTGGCTCAGCGTAGCTATACTGTCGGCTCGGGCATCATAATCCATGAGGACGTCTTGAATCGATCGCTGTTGTCGCTCAATCTGCTGCTGGGTATTATTCAGCAAAGCGATAAAGCGCGTAATGTTTGCGATATCAAAAGCAGTCTCACTACTAAAAAAATCACTAATGGTAGTAAGCCCAGATGTAATGGCGGTCAGCATATCGGTATACGTATTTTGAGGACTGAGTAACGAGACCAACACAGATTGAATATCACTCGCGACGTCTTTGGCTTGCTGTTGTAGCGTCTCTGCTTGCTGCTGATTGCTACGCAAGGCTGCTTTCGTGGTGGCTTGTTCAAGGTTATAGGTCGCTAAAGTGTGTTCTAAATCTTCAATGCGTGTGGTCAGCTCCGTAATCTGCTGCTGCGTTCTCTGGGTTTGAGACAGCTGATCTTTATCAGTAGTCTGACTATGACCATCTGTATGCTGGTCTAGCAGTGGATGGTTTTTTGCATAAGGATGTTCATGCGCACCGCAAAGCGGGCAGGGCGTGCCATCTTCTAACTCTATGATATAGTCTTCAAGCCTAGCGACCTTTTGTAGTAGCTGTAGATGCGTCTGCTGTTCTTGTCGTTTTTCCTTGGCATCCTGAATATCAGATTGATTACGTGCAATCAAACCCTCTAACTCGTTTGATTTTTTGTTTAATGTTGGGAATGTTTGTTGTGCTTTACCGATTTGATCAGCTATTTCAGCCAAACGCTGTAGTTTATAACCCACTTGCTCGACTTGATTGCTTATCTGGCCAGCTTGTGTTTGCTCAGCTCGCATACTGGCAATTGACTGATGATTGACAATTTCTGATTGTTGCTGCTGTAAGGTGGTCAGTTGCGTACGCTGCTGGGCAATAGATGATTTACTTGACTCTAATTGCTGAGATAACGTATCAGTGTTGCGTTGCAGCTGGTCAGCCTTCTGACTATAGGCCTGTCTGTCTGCTGATAGGCTAATGTTACTTTCCAATAACGTTTTTAGCCTGCCACAATGCGTATCAAAATTGACCATATCAGTATCAATATCACCCAGCTCTGGGTAATGGTCGAAAAATTCACTTATTTTACTTAGCTGTTTTTTAACGTCGTTTTCAGTTTTTTGGTGTGCTTCTATTTGTTGACGTAAGTTCTGCATGCTAATAACGAGTGCACTTTTACGTTGGTTGTCGTCTGCTAACAATTGAACTTGCTGATTGATTTCGCTATCAAGGCCACGAACTTTTGCGATAATCGGAAAAGTGTCGTCAAGTACCGTTGCTGCTTGGTTCTCATTAGTAGTGGCAGCGTTTAATGCTATAGTTACTTGGTTGCAAAGCTGCTGTTGCAATGGCAGTTTTTGTGCGATTTCGGCTTGTTCTGTACGTAAGTTTTGCACGTATTTTCGGCTATAGAGTAACTCTTTAAATGGGCTATCAATCTCCAATGCTTTATTGGCGGCATCTAAACGGCTGGCCTCTGGCACAAAGTCTTTCTGTGCTTTTACAGCCTCGGTCATGAGCCCTTGATAATGAGTCAGGTCGCCCTGTAAATCTGTTATTTTATTTAGCCATTGCAGCTGCTCGCTCACGGTTTTAAGAGTTGCTCGCTGCACAGTCTGTTGTTGCTGATGAGTGCTCAGCTCTGCTTGCAGTGTTGCCTCATCTTCCTCACTTAATAGTGGTAAGCTGTCGATACCTGCTTGCAGTTTGGCGAGCTGGTTCTCCTCATATCGTTTTCTTTCAAACACGTTTTTAGATATCTGCGCATAAATTGCTGTGCCGGTTATTTTTTCCAAAATGGCAGCTCTATCAGCAACATCAGACTTTAAAAATGCTGCAAAACTGCCCTGAGCCAACATAATAGACCGAGTGAATTGATTGAAATCCATACCAATTAAGTCTTGAATATAAATTGCAGTTTTTGACTTCTTCTCTTCCAATACTTTGGTAGTGTGGACATCACTAATCTCATGTTTGATAGGTAATAAGTTGCCTTTGGCTTTTTTGCGCGCCCGATGCTGATACCATGAGCAGCGATAGTGTTTATCAGCAATTTCTATTACCACTTCGGCAGAGCACTCACCTGTGCCTTGGGTCATCATCTCATTGGTTGAGCCAGTAATGTCGCCCAATCTAGGAGTTCGGCTATATAGTGCCAAACAAATCGCATCCAAAATAGTGGTCTTGCCAGCACCTGTTTGCCCTGTAATAGCAAAAATACCCTCATTAACAAACGCGGCATCGGTAAAGTCAATGTGCCATTCGCCTTTTAAAGAGTTTAGGTTTTTTAGTCGCAGTTCAATTAGTCGCATGGCAGGGTCTTATCGTTATTAGATGGCTATCAAAGGTGAAAGTGGGTTAATTCGTTATCATGCAATCAAGCTTAAATCATTAAGATCACTTTATTATTCGGCTTGCGCATCTTTATGATGAATATCGTGAATAATTTGAGCATATGCATCCCGTAATGTCAGCTTTTGCGCATCGGTCACCTCATTAACGTTCAAGCAGCGCTCAAACACATCCATCTCATTTAAGTCCTGTAGAGTTTCGGACATCGCTTCTTGATTCAGTACTTTATTATAAGTACGAGTGTTTTTTATCTTAAGCACTTCACAGGGTAACCCTTCTACCATTGCTTGCACTTGCTCACGCAAATCACTGACAATCTCATCCCCTGTATAGACAATTTCTAGCCAAATAGAGTCCGATTGCGTAAGCGCTCTAACGGTTTGATCAATCGTGGTTAAGTCACCAGATATTTGCGCCAGCTGTTGGAACTTTGGGATGGGCAGGGAGACTACTTGCATTTGATTAGCGTCATCGCGATGCAGTATTTCATTGCTAGTCACGGCATCATCTGAGGTTGGTTGATTGTTTGTATCTTGCTTAACAGGAGTATTTTCTACGGCAGTAGATTGTGCCACATCTTCATCATCTGAAGGCTCATCAAAGCCAAACAAGTCATCTATGAAAGGTAGTGCCTGACTCGCCACTTTTTTATCGGTTTTTTCTGCTAATTTATCTACTGTATTTTTAACTTTGCCGACTTCAATAGTAGCAGCTGTATGTATAGCAGGAGAAGTAATACTATCAGGTGCGACGTTCAGCTCTGAGATGCCATTATTAAAATGTTCTGCAGCACCAAACTGTATTAGTAAGACCTGTTTCTGCTGCTTGGCTTCACCAAACCCCATCGCGATGGGTGAGCCTGAGTAGCGGATATGCTCGCGCCCACCCACGCGTTGCGGCACATGCAAATGGCCGAGTGCCACATAGTCAAAGCACTCATCAAACATCTCAGCAGATATTTTTCCTAAGTTACCAATATACAAGTCACGCACGCCATCATCAGTAGTAGTGCTGCCACCTGATGCAAACAAATGGCCTGTAGCAATGATAGGGATATGCCGATTGTGGGCTTTAGCTATGGCCTGCTGATGGTCTTTGGAAATGGTAGCCACCGCATCATAATGTGCGCAAATACCACTAATCACGCTAGCATCTTTACTGTCCATAGACTCGCCAGCACCGCTACTGCGAACATCACGGTCTCGCAGATAAGGCACTGCCGCAATAATACAACTGGGTATGCCTTTGGCATCATTCAACAACAACACTTCGTCGTCCAAATCATCACAAGCCGTGCCAATCACATGCACATTCAAAAATTTAAGCACATTGCTTGGCGCGTCTAAAAATGTCGGTGAGTCATGATTACCTGCGACAATAACCACATGCTGACAGCAGGAGCGTGAGACCTTACCCAAAAACTCATAATATAGCGCTTGGGCTTTATTGCTTGGGGTCATGGTATCGAAGATATCACCAGCGACAATTAATATATCTACCTTCTGTGCGCTAATAGTGTCTTGTAGCCAATGCAGGAATAACTCAAACTCTTCGTAACGAAGACGCCCATACAGACGTCGCCCCAAGTGCCAGTCTGAGGTATGCAGTATGGTCAAAGGTTTCATCTGCGTGGTTAAAGAAGAAGGCAAGCTAGCATCAGGTATGGGCATAAGTAGACTATAAGTGTGAGCAGTAGAAAGTCTTCATTCTAGCAAGAATCGTTGAGATTTGCGCTGTTGCCAAAAGAAAACCCTACCAATAATATACTGGTAGGGTTTTCTTTTTATTTAAGACTCATCGTTTTGCAGGTTAGCAGTAAGCGCTAGTCAACAATCAATTGCTCAAAACCATCTCCTTGCTGCGTCGCAAGATTTGCGACCATCGATAGGGCGTGCGCTTGTTGGTCTATTGGTTGTTTTACTGCTTCACCTCTTGACCCTTCACGCAACCAATTTTTAGCTATATCATCGCTGTTTTGACTGTGCTGCTGATTTTGCAAATTATACCAAGCCAAATCATGATGCAAGCTGACCACGTCGCCCATAATTAGGAGGGCAGGCGTTGGCAGTTGTGCTTGCTCTTGTTTGGCAACAATCGTTGCAAGCGTACCTGTCAATACCTGCTGATTGGGCATACTCGCATTAGAGACGATAGCAATCGGCGTTTCGCTACTACGACCAGCGTCAACCAAGCCTTCAGTCAAACGTGCCAGCGAATGCAGACCCATGTAAAATACGACCGTCTCATCAGTATTTAAGAAGCTTTTAAAGTTACTGTTGGGTGCACCAGCCTTCAAAAACCCCGTCACAAAACGCACTGATTGTGAATGGTCACGGTGAGTGAGCGGAATGCCTGCATAGCTAGCAGCGGCATTGGCAGCGGTGATACCTGGTACGACTTGGTAAGGTACATTGTTTGCTTGTAGGCTTTCGATCTCTTCTCCGCCACGTCCAAAGATAAACGGATCACCACCTTTTAAACGCACGACACGGCGGCCTTGTTTGGCATGGTTGACAAGTAGCTCATTGATACCCAACTGCGCAACTGTATGATTGCTACGTTTTTTACCGACAAATACCTTGTCAGCATCACGGCGACATAGGTCCAACACCTGCGGTGAGACCAGTGCATCGTAAAACACCACGTCTGCTTGTTGCATCAAACGCAGTGCTTTAAAGGTTAAAAGCTCTGGATCACCAGGGCCTGCGCCCACAATGTAGACTTCACCGACTGCTGGTAAGGCTTTTTCTGATTCATCAGATAGAGTCGCAGTAATCGTGTCTGTCTCTTTAACCGCATTTGCATCGTCGCGTTTCTTACTGATAGCAGCGGCAGTGCTATCTAAATCAGCTTGCAGTTGTGCAGTCGCTTCAGTTTCATTACCGGCGAACATGAGCTGACTGACTTGGCCTTCAAACGCGCGCTCCCAAAACTGACGACGGCCAGTAAGCGTTGGTATTTTGGCTTTTACCTCACTGCGGAATTCACCTGCCAGCTTGGCTAATTTTCCATAGCCTTGCGGGATTAATGTCTCAAGACGGGCACGTAATAAGCGTGCCAGCACAGGCGCTTTACCATTTGATGAAATACCAATCACAATAGGATTTCTATCGATAATGGCTGGAAAGATAAAGTCACATAAATGCGGGGTATCGACCACATTGACTGGAATGTTTAGCTCAGTCGCATCTGCATGAATCTGGTGATTCAGCGTTTCATCATCAGTCGCGGCAATGATTACCCGTGCGCCTGACATATAGGTTTTATTATAATTCTCATAGATAAACTGGTGCTTATCATCAGTTAGCAAAGCTTGTAGCTCATGGCTGATATCAGGTGCAAGTATAGTGATACAGGCGCCTGCACGGCTGAGCAAATCCGCTTTACGCAGTGCCACTTCGCCGCCGCCCACGATGAGCACTTTACGGTCTTCTAATTTAAAAAATAGCGGGAAGGTGTTCATAATGTCACCGTATATTTAATTGTTTATTATAAAAAGGTAGAAAAGATATAAGGAATGCCGCCATTATGAGGTATCACAAGCACACTCTCACCTAGTGAATTGGCATTAGCATATTCGTTTTTGAGATATTAATACCTGTTTTCGCTAATAATAGGAATAGCGGTAAATTTCCAATATAGTAAAACAGGGTACAAAAAAATCCCGCTCAATGACTCTATAAGAGCCAAGCGGGATTTCTTTATTGATATAGCTATAGCCATTGTTCAACAAACAATCGCTACAGTCAGCGCCTTACTATAGCTGAGTATGCAAACCACACTCACGGCTCTCTTCTACTTTAGTCGGATCAAAGTAGTCATGCTCATTCGGCAAGTTATGCTCATCTAGATAAACATCTAAATCAGCATCATTTTTTTCAAACAATGGTGCCACTTTTAGCACGCCGTCTTTTGATAAGCTAAGTACATCAAGACCTTGGCGGAATTCAGTTTGATCCTTACGAATAGCATTGAACCAAACATCTGGCTTTAGCTCATCTAATGCTCGGCGGAATGGCTCAAGTTTTACCTGATCAGTAAACTCGTCATGCTGTGGGTTATCGATACCCGGGATACCATTCATCGTCGCGTCACGGTGTGCAGCCGTTTGCTTAGGAATGTAGGTAACAACGTTTAGGTTCAAGTCATGGATAAGCTTATTGGCAAACTGATAAGTAGCATCAGTGTTGTAGCCTGAGTCTACCCACAATACCGTGATATCAGGACGCTGTTTGGCAACCAAGTGCAAAATAGCCGACTCATACGGACGGAAGTTGGTAGTGATGATTGGGTTCTTTGCTTGAGTCAGTGCCCACTCAACGATTTGCTCAGGTGACTTACCTTGCAGGTCTTGGTTGGCTTGGTCAAGGTCTAGGTTTGGGTGTAATTGGCTCATAATACGTTCCTTAATTGTTGTTAATATAAAAGGGTTGATTAAAAATATTGGGTATTACTATAAAGATTGTGGTCAGTGCTAAAACTATGCGACTGAAGTCTCTGACGATTGTGCAAACATCGGTAAGTCTGAAGCGCTTCGGCCATCATAGCTACTGGAAAGGGCAGTAAAGGCTTGCTCAATGCCAAATTTAGAATCTGCTTCTAGGTCATGCTCGCTCAATACAAAGCTATCAACGCCCGTGCGTAGCATATAAGCAATTTGATCGCGACCAAACGCGCCAGCCACTCGAATCTCGCCTGTATAACCGATTTGGCGCAGCGTACGTGCAAAGCTAAAGTGACGACCATCAGCGAATTTCGGCACGTCAATCACGATAAGCGCGTGCGTTGATAAGAACTCACTAAGTCCTTCTAGTGCATCAGCGTCAGTATCGGCAGTAACCCACAATCCAAGTCGGCTACTGTGCTGTACGATCAGCTCATAGACTTCTTTGATTAGACCACCAGCTTGTGCGCCTGTCGTATCTAACAGATCAACAAGTGGCACGATGACGTCAGGCTTCTCTTGTTTTTGTAGTAGCTCAAGCAACGTAATGTTGGTCGATACAATGCTCTCTGGTAGCGCATCAGTAGTGAGTACATGCCACGTATCTTGACTGCCAATATCGACGCCGTGACTGTCCAAAATATGGTGATTAGCCATAGACCTTCTCCTTAAATGGATCAATACCAACGCGCTCAACTAATTGACCAAAGCTTTCTACATCGTTATCAGTGCTAACACGTAAGTCTACATAGACATCAACGATCTGCTGTATGGTGTTGGCAACCTCAAGAGCAGGCACAGATTTTCCTAAGATTTTGCCAAGTTTGGCATCGTCGCTAGAGTTACCGCCAAGGCTAATCTGATACCAGTGTTCGCCTTTTTTATCGACACCCAAGATACCAATATCGCCTGTATGATGGTGCGCACAAGCATTGATACAGCCAGACATGTTCAGGCGAATCTCACCCAAATCATATAGATAGTCTAGGTCATCGAACTGTTTTTCGATTTGTTCAGCGATGTTGTGCGTCGTTGCATTAGCAAGCGAGCAGTAATCCCAACCTGGGCAGACAATCATATCCGTTAGGGTGTTGATGTTTGCGCGCGCTAAATGCAATTCTGATAGTTGCTGCCATAACTCATAAAGTTTATTGGTCTGCACATCAGCAAATACTAGATTCTGCTGATAAGTACCACGTAGCTCACCAAAGCTATATTTATCAGACAGGTCAGCCAGTGCATCCATTTGTGATTCACTGACGTCACCGGATGGTACATATTTGCCATCGACCAAACCTGCCTTAAGAGAAATAACCACGGCACGATAGCCAGCTATTTTGTGCGCTACGGTATTTTGGTTATACCAATTGGCAAAATCTTTATCAGCGTTTAGTTGCTGTTGTAGCTCAGACTGTACTTGTAATGCGTCAAACGATGCATAGTCAGGCTCACTAAAGAAACCAGTTGCCGTTGCAAAGTTCTCATCAGTCAAGGTAAGTGGGCCATCTTTGGTATGAGCTTCCCACTCAGCATTGACCAATTTAGCAAAGGCTGGACCGCCCATGCTTTCGACCAAAATTTTGATACGTGATCTGTACTTGCTGCCTTTGTCACGGCGGCCGTGCAAGTTGTAGACACGCAAGATGGCGTCTAAATAACTCAGCAGATGCTGACGTGGCAAGAATTTATTGATAACTTTACCAAGGACAGGAATACGACCAAGACCGCCACCAACCAATACTTCAAAACCAATCTCGCCTTCATCATTGGTTTTTACATGTAGACCGACATCATGTACTTGGGTTGCCGCACGGTCATCATTAGTACCGATCACAGCAATCTTAAATTTACGCGGCAAAAAAGCAAACTCAGGATGGAAGGTTGACCACTGACGGATAATCTCACAGTAAGGACGTGGATCAGCGATTTCTTCTTTATGAATACCAGCATATGGATCGGTAGTGGTATTACGAATACAGTTGCCTGAGGTTTGGATGGCATGCATCTGTACTGAGGCTAATTCAGCCAAAATATCTGGCACATCTTCTAGCTTTGGCCAGTTCAGCTGGATATTGGTACGCGTCGTGAAATGCCCGTAGCCTTTATCATACTTGCGAGTAATTTCGGCCAGTTTGCGCAACTGGTAGCTGGCAAGCAAACCGTAAGGAATGGCGATACGCAACATCGGCGCATAACGCTGGATGTACAGGCCGTTTTGCAACCGCAATGGCAAAAACTGCTCTTCTGGCAGCTCACCTGCCAAAAACCGCTCGGTTTGGTCGCGAAATTGGGCAACTCGTTCCTCTACCAAAGTTTGGTCAGCGTAATTATATTGATACATGACGTAATCTCAGTTTTGTTTTTAATCTTAAAATCAGCGACGAAAATGATTTGCGTGTGTAATAGGTGTTATTGCCGTTCGCAATGTAAATAATTCAGCTATACATCATATAAGCTTGTACTCAAAATCATAAATTCCTTTCAGACATATCCATATCCAAACACAGCATAAATTTTCATAACGAAAGTTAGGTAGCCTATGCGTATCAAATGTAATGCCCAGTCGCTAGTACGCTATTTATTATCTATCGTCAGCTTTCTTCTCAGTTTTGTACATTTAATCGCTTTTGCATTTTTGCTCATCTCTTCCAACCATTCTTTTTATAAGAGGTTTTAATAACTATATGTCTCAGACTCAAAGCCCAACCCAATCCCAATTCAAATCAAAGCTGGTTCCACCACATGGCAGTGCCGAGCTTAAGCCACTATTATTAAACGGTGCAGCACGCGATCAAGCATTAGAGCTTGCCAGCACATTGCCGACCATCACCCTAAGCTCACGTGAGCGCGGTGATTTAATCATGTTCGGTATCGGCGGTTTTACTCCGTTAAATGGCTTTATGAATCAAGCGGACTGGCAGGGCGTGGTAGACAACATGCGTCTGCAAAGCGGTGAAAACGCAGGCTTGTTTTGGCCAATTCCTATCACTTTGTCTGCGCCAAAAGAAACTGCGGATAATTTGAGTCAAGGTGACAAAGTAGCCTTGGTCGCTCAAGATGGTGAAGTCATGGGTATCTTGACGGTAGAAGAGACTTATACCATCGATAAAGAACATGAGTGTCAGCAAGTATTCACGACCACGGATTCAGAGCATCCAGGCGTACAGCAAGTATTGAACCAAGAAGCCATCAATATTGCCGGTAGTGTTGAAGTATTGAGTGAAGGCGAGTTCCCAACGTTATATCCAGAAATCTACAAAACGCCAGCAGAAACGCGCGCAATTTTGGATGCTAAAGGCTGGAAAACAGTGGCTGCATTCCAAACGCGTAATCCAATGCACCGTTCACATGAGTATCTGGCTAAGATTGCGATTGAAATCTGTGATGGTGTATTGATTCATTCATTATTAGGCGCATTGAAACCTGGTGACATCCCAGCAGAAGTCCGTCAAGAAGCCATTAAAACGTTAATTGATAACTACTTTAGACAAGATACCGTGATCCAAGCAGGCTATCCGTTGGATATGCGCTATGCTGGCCCACGTGAGGCATTATTACATGCGCTATTCCGTCAAAACTATGGCTGTAGCCATCTGATTGTTGGTCGTGATCATGCGGGTGTTGGCGATTACTATGGTGCGTTTGATGCGCAAACTATTTTTGAACATGTTGGTAAAGACGACCTTATCACCCAACCGCTCAAAATTGGCTGGACGTTCTGGTGTAACGCTTGTAATGCGATGGCATCAGACAAAACTTGCCCGCATGACGCCTCTGAGCACGTTAAAGTGTCAGGTACTAAGCTGCGTAAAGCACTATCAGAAGACGAAGATGTACCAGATAATTTTAGCCGTCCAGAAGTACTACAAATTTTGCGTGACTACTATGCCGGCATTGCAAAAGAAGAGCGTGCTGAAGTTAAATTAACGGGTGCATCTGCGGTATAAGGGCAGATCATCAGTATAAATAACTCGTACTAAGCCAGTCATAAAGGAGGTGTCAGACTTATGGTCTGGCCCCTTTTTGTTTTTAGCACTATTTTAAAATGGAAAACAACTTAACGCATACTAGCGCTGTCTATTAAATCTCCAAACCTACTGCCAGCTTTTTATATTCTCCAGCAAGCGAGCCGCCACCTGAGCAAAAATAGTTCAGTGCATACTTGTCTGGGCTGTCGATGATGAGCTTGTCGTCTTTAAATTGAAAGAAGGCGGTGCTGTCATTTACTTTTGCCTGAAAAATCGTACCGTGAGCAGTATCTTGCCCCATTAATATTGCCTTACCATCGAAGTGACAAGTAGGTTTTTTGATATCGCTGCGTGAGCGAACTTTAATGTCAATCTGTCGATCACCATCTGCTCGTACCATCACGCCAACCCAATCATAGCCTTGTGCTCGTTTGTCGTAGTCGGCAGTAGCGTAATCCGCTAAAACCTTGTCTCCAAGAATATTGTTGTTACTCACTGGCATGGCTAGTGTTTCACTAGTGACTATTTTAACAGCGCTGTGGCTATCGCTATTCACCGTAGGCGACACGTTATTACAGCCTGTTAAAGCAGCTAGGGTAGAGGTCAACATTATTAGCCCTACAACAGAACGAAATTGATGGTATGAAGTATTCATATAAGGGCCTTTGGTCAAGTAGGAGGGTAAGGTTTGCATAGTATCGAGATAATGAAAGTATCATTAATACAGCAAACTTTATGACGTACAAATAATGGTACAGCCTACCCAAATCATAGTCTACTCAATAAACCTGCCAGCAACTATTCAACTCATTTTATTCTTAATAATGCAAAACGATTGCTCCTATCACTTATGCCAACTTCACTAGTCGATAAGCTAATTCGTCACTAAGCGTTTGCTATTTATGCTGCTAGCATAGCCTGCATCATCCCGACAACCGAAATCAGAAGATTGTAGGCTCTGTGATGATGGTCAAGATTTTGACAAAACGCTTCTAATACTTTTATCGAGAGCATCATGCAAAAAAAATTCCAACAAATCAGCATTGCTAGCATTCAATCAACTAATAATAAGCCTGTAAAAGCGCGTGTACTTGCCACCAGCGGCATGCTCGCAGCAGCGATGATAATGACAGGCTGCAGTCCAACAGAAGCGACGCAAGATGACGCGGCAAATAATGCCAGTGGCGGGACACAGAATATTAATCTACTCAACGTTTCCTATGATGTGTCTCGCGATTTTTATAAAGACTATAACACCTTATTCAGTACCGACTACCAGAAGACTCACCCAAATAGCAAAGTAAATATCAATCAGTCACATGGCGGCTCTAGTAAGCAGGCGCTCTCTGTTGCCAACGGTTTGCAAGCGGATGTGGTGACCTTTAACCAAGAGAGCGACATGAATCTATTGGTGGAAAAAGGCTTGGTCGCTGCTGACTGGCAGCAAGCACTACCAAATAATGCCGTGCCGTACACCAGCACCATGGTATTACTGGTTCGCGCTGGTAATCCAAAAAATATCAAAGACTGGTCAGATTTGGCCCGTAATGATATCGATGTGGTCATCCCGAACCCGAAAACCAGTGGTACAGCGCGTTATGCCTTTTTGGGTGCCTATGGTTATGGCTTGCACCAATTCAAAGAAAGCAGTAATGAAAACCCTGTAAAAACCAATGATTTTATCAAGAAGTTGCTGGCAAACGTGGTCACTTATGACAATGGCGCACGCGCTGCAACGACCAGTTTTACTCAGCGTGGTTTGGGTGATGTGCTGATCACGACCGAAAACGAAGCACATTTGACTGCCCAACAATTTGCAAAGGGTAACGTTGACATCGTATATCCGAGCTATTCGATTACGATTGCCAACCCAGTAGCGGTCATAACGGCAGTGACTGAAAAATCTGGTAAGACAGAAGCAGCTAATGCTTATCTGAAAGGTTTATGGGATAAGCCTGCCCAAGAGCTCATGGCAAAAATGTATATGCGTCCAAGTGATGAGCAAATTTTAGCTGCTCATAAAGATACTTTGCCTGATATTGAGACGTTTGAACCTGTGGCAGTGTTTGGCTCATGGGCAGAGGTTATGGATGCTTTCTTTGTAGATGGCGGCCGTTTTGATCAGCTGGCAACCACGAAGTAGTCGTTAATTCTCAGTTTATATAGCTATCTACCTTAGCTGCTTTCAATGAAACGCGGACAAGATAGATAGAGCACATGCCAGTATTAAAACCATCAATAAACAAACAGTCAGTTATACATATAGATTCTTTTAACAACTTATTGATATGTCTGGCTTTGTTTGCTGGTTATTCCCTTTTGGCAATAACATACGCATATTCATCATTAAACATAATAAGATGGCGCTGTTAGCATACTTGCATTACACAACAGACATCTTTGAGGTATTTATGACAGACGTAGCTCGTTATCAACAGAAAAGTAAAACTCTTAGTGCCTTGAGTATTGCTGGCGTTGCTTTGACTCTTGGTCTAGCTGGCTGTAGCAACAGTGAGACTACTGAGGCCGCAGCTGATGGTTCAGCGACGACAGAAGGGCAAAATATCGAGCTACTTAATGTCTCATACGATGTGGCACGTGACTTCTATAAAGACTACAACCCGTTGTTTGTTGAGCACTACAAAGCTGAAAATCCAGACAGCAATATCCTAATCAAGCAGTCGCATGGCGGCTCAAGTAAGCAAGCACTGTCTGTGGCCAATGGTCTACAAGCCGATGTTGCTACCATGAACCAAGGTTCTGATATTGAGCTGCTTGAGAAAAAAGGCTTGGTTGAGTCAGATTGGGAAAGTAAATTCCCAGACAACGCGGTTCCGTTTACCAGCACGATCGTATTTTTGGTACGTAAAGACAATCCAAAAAATATCAAAGACTGGGAAGACTTGACCAAAGAAGGTGTTGAGATTGTCATGGCCAATCCAAAAGTGACGGGTAACGGTCGTTACGCGTTCTTAGGTGCATACGGTTATGGTCTACATGCTTTTAATAAAGATGAAACAAAAGCTAAAGGCTACGTAAAAGACATGCTAAAAAATGTCAAAGTCTATGAAAACGGCGGACGTGCCGCGACAACGACTTTCGTACAGCGCGGTATTGGTGATGTGTTGGTCACGTTTGAAAACGAAGCCAACCTTGCAGCGACTGATTTTGGCGCGGGTCAAGTAGACATCGTTTATCCAAAATACTCAATCAAATCAGAAAGTCCTGTGGCAGTTGTGAAGACGGTAACAGATAAAAAAGGCACTACAGACGCTGCCAAAGCGTATCTTGATTACTTATGGAGTGAGCCTGCTCAGCAGCTAGCAGCCAATCTATATCTACGTCCTAGCGTTAAGAGTGTGCTTGACAAAAACGGTGACAAATTACCGCCAGTTGAGACTTTCCGCCCGAATGATGCCTTTGGTACGTGGGATGAGATCATGAGCACTTACTTCAGTGATGGCGGTGTATTTGACCAATTGGCAATTAACGCGCCTCAGTAATCACTTGCTGAGTGCTTAGAGCAGCTACTGCGCTAACCGCTGAAACGGATTAACTCAATTATTCGTACAGTCAGTCATGAAGCACCCCATAAAGGACATGGTCGTACGCACTATGTCCTTTATATCATAAGCCGACCAATAATAATTTTGATAACAATGGTAATAATGGTCTTACAGTGAGCACCCTCGCTAAGTACCATCAGTTAGGCAATAGGACATCACTATGAGTGCAACATCTTCTTATGCCAGTAAGCCCGGCAATAAAAAAGGTTGGCTGACCCGTTTGCGTCAGCGCAATGTGCTACCCGGGTTCGGTCTGAGCATGGGTATTACTGTCTTTAGCTTGTCGTTATTGGTGGTACTACCGTTTGCTATGATGGCCTATACCACGACGCAGATGGGTTGGACTGGCTTTTGGGAAACCATTACCCAGCCACAAGTCACTGCCGCTATCAAGCTAAGCTTATGGATGTCGTTTTTGGCGATGCTGACCAATATGGTATTTGGCACATTGGTCGCATGGGTACTTGTCCGCTATGAGTTTTGGGGTAAGTCACTGATTAATGCCTTGGTGGATTTGCCATTTGCACTACCAACGGCCGTTACAGGTATCTCGCTTGCCACTTTGTATGCGCCTAATGGCTTGATCGGTCAATGGTTTGCCAAGTTCGATATTCAAGTTGCCTTTACGCCGATAGGTATTTGGCTAGCACTGGTTGTGGTGAGCTTCCCCTTTATTGTCCGCGCGGTGCAGCCAGTACTTGCTGAGCTGTCAGTTGAGTTTGAAGAGGCTGCTGCGGTATTGGGCGCTAATCGTTTGACGACTTTTCGTAAAGTGATTTTGCCGGAGTTATTGCCAGCCTTGCTGATGGGTGCAGGTATGATGTTTGCTCGTGCCACAGGCGAGTATGGCTCAGTTATCTTTATCGCGGGTAATATTCCGATGCAGTCTGAGATTTTGCCACTCATCATTATCAGTAAGCTTGAGCAGTTTGATATTCAAGGGGCTTCTGCGGTTGCACTATTTATGCTACTCATATCATTTGTTATCTTGTTGACCATTAATATCATGCAGTGGAAACTGTCGCGCCGTGTAGGAGCTCGCTAATATGCAAATATCTAATAGCTACGACTACCAAAGCAACGCCGCGACCAAAGATACCCCATGGATACGTCGCACCTTTATTGCCATTGCAGTGTTATTTATGATTGTCATGTTGGTCATTCCATTACTGGCTGTGTTTTATGAAGCCTTCAAAAATGGTTGGCAGTTATATATTGCTTCATTAGTAGACCCTGAAGCTTTGCAAGCCATCAAGCTTACGCTTATTACGGCAGGCATTGTCTTACCGATTAATATGGTAATGGGCATCGCGATTGCATGGTTGGTTACGCGCTATCAGTTTAAAGGTAAGCAGCTGGTCACCACTTTGCTAGATTTGCCATTTTCGGTATCACCAGTGGTTGCAGGCTTGATGTTTGTGCTGCTGTTTGGACTGAACTCTACTATCGGTGGCTGGCTTGAGAGCATGGGTTTCCAAGTGATCTATGCGGTGCCTGGTATCATTTTGGCGACGCTATTTGTGACCTTTCCTTTTGTTGCACGTGAGCTGATCCCATTGATGCAGACTCAAGGCGACTCTGAGGAGCAAGCAGCGTTAACATTAGGTGCGACTGGTTGGCAGACGTTTTGGCATGTGACATTGCCTAATATCAAATGGGCGCTGCTATATGGTTTGATTTTGACCAATGCCCGCGCGATGGGTGAGTTTGGTGCCGTCAGTGTGGTATCTGGTCACATTCGCGGCGAGACCAACACCATGCCGCTATTGGTTGAGATTGCCTATAACGATTATAACTTTACCGCTGCCTTTGCCTTATCGAGCATATTGGCTGCATTGGCCTTAGTGACGCTACTGATTCAGCAAGTCATGACCAAGATACAAGAACGTAAATTTGCCAAGTCTGAGCGGCTTGCCAGCGCACCTGAACTACCAGTGAGTGCCAACGCAACGGCCGCCACTGAATCGACGAGTGCGGACAGTACTGGTAAGGTATAACTGCCATTATCTGATAAATGATGTTAATACTATTGATGCAGTCGCTACTCAGCTACTTGCCACGATACGACAAAAGATATAATAAGAGATACGATTATGAGCATTGAGATTCGCAACGTTAATAAAAAATTCGGCAATTTTACGGCTTTAGATAATATCAATATCACGGTGCCGACTGGCAAATTGACGACGTTACTAGGTCCATCAGGCTGCGGTAAGACTACCTTGCTACGTATTATCGCGGGTCTGGAATATGCTGACTCTGGACAGGTATTGTTCGATGAGCTGGATGTGACCAATACTCCAGTCCAAAAACGCCATATTGGCTTTATGTTTCAGCATTATGCACTGTTTCGTCATAAGAACATCGCGGACAATGTGGCCTTTGGCTTGACCTTGTTACCAAAAAACGAACGCCCGAGCAAAGCTGATATCAATAAGCGTGTGGCAGAGCTCTTAGACCTTGTACAGCTACCACAAGTTGCCAATGCTTATCCGCATCAGCTATCAGGTGGTCAGCGCCAGCGCATAGCGCTAGCACGTGCACTTGCTGTCAAACCAAAGCTACTGCTGCTAGATGAGCCGTTTGGTGCACTAGATGCCAAAGTCCGTAAAGAGCTGCGCACATGGCTAAAAAACATCCACCATGAGCTTGGTATCACCAGTATCATGGTGACGCACGATCAAGAAGAAGCACGTGCGGTATCAGATGAGATCGTCGTGATGAATCAGGGCCGAGTAGAGCAGGTGGGCACGTCAGAGGAGCTGATACACCAGCCAGCCAACGCCTTTATCAGCGATTTCTTAGATCTTGTATAATTATTTGACCTAGCTCAATTTAGGTCGAATAATCAATTGTTGAACAAAAAAAGACCTACGAAAGTAGGTCTTTTTTGGTTTGGAGCATTGCCGCAGATTTATTGTCTCAAGCGCCCTTTATAAAGCGCAGTCACAGAGCTAAAAATCTAAGCGGACAATAGTATCTACGCAAGATCCGATACATCTCTACTAGTTCCTCTAGGAGTGATTTGCTCGTAGGTGATGTCTAAGATATCTTGACACCAATCTGGTAAATCATCAGCGACCTCATACCACATCCAAGTACCGTCACGCACACAGCTCAAAATACCCAATTTTTTCAAGTGGTTTAGGTGGCGTGATATCGTTGGTTGTGGCTGGTCAAGCATATCTACCAAATCACCCACGCAACGTGCTTCTTTTTTAAAAAGAATTTGAAATATTTTTAGACGTGTCGGATCAGATAGGACTTTGAATAAATCGATAGGTCGTATCGTAAAGTTATTATCAGACATAGGTGAATTCCAATGGGCTTCGTTAATAGGGGTTCAATATAACAGCAGTTATCTACAAAATCGATTAAAAAATAAGCAAATTTACAGTTCATCGTCAATTCACTACCTTTGACAATATTCGGTTACACGCACACTTATATCCACTTACATAAATGAACTGCCTGTAATACAAGGATACTGTCTCGACGAATAAATATATCGAATGTGATTGAAAATGATAATAATTATCGTTATTATACTGCAAGCGATAAACGTGATTTCAACGACTAATTTTTCATTGCTAGAAAACAGTAAATTATCCGTTTATCAATGACACTTATCACAAAAGTTTTTATATAAGTGTCATATGCCGTAATTATCGAATAGTGGTATTCCGAGGAGCCAATCCATGTACGTATGTATCTGTAACAACGTAAAAGAAAAGCAAATCAAAGCAGCTATTGCTGCAGGTGTTGATACGCTCGATGGTCTAAAAGATACGCTCGATGTAGCAACGTGCTGTGGCTGCTGCGAGCCGATGGTCAATGACTACCTAGACGAACATCATGCAAAACTCGATAATCTAGCATACGCCGTTTAAATATTATCAATCATATACCTTGTAATATAATACGATAAAATATATTCAATATTCTGCATCTAAATTTATTATACATAAAGGGTCGGGTGCAAACGTCCATATAATCTCACTCAAACGCCAGCATGTTACATAACACGTATCAATACTGGTTGTAGCTAATTATGATTCTCAATTAGCATCTTATTCTTAGTTCATAACGTTACACCCTATACTGCGCCTGTATGCTACTATATTTACCTGAGATTAGAAGCCATTTTATTGATTTTGATTTTTACTGATCAGTTTGCCAATTATGCTATCCTTATATAATAAATTGTGGATGTATGGTGATCGGTAAAAATAAATAGGGGAGTACGCGTTATGATAGGTAGCCAGAAAGTCATTGATTATTTGAATTTCTTACTAGGTGGTGAGCTTGCCGCTCGTGACCAATATTTTATTCATTCAGAGATGTACGCTGAGTGGCACTATGGCAAGTTATACGACCGTATCCATCATGAAATGGAAGACGAAACGCTACACGCACAGAACATCATTCGCCGTATCTTGATGTTAAGTGGCACCCCAAAGATGTCTGTCGACGCTATCCATATTGGTGCGACTGTCCCTGAGATGTTGCAGCTTGACCTAGATTTAGAGTATCAAGTACAAAAGCATCTAAAAGAAGGTATCGCACTTTGCGAAGCAGAGCATGACTATGTCACGCGCGAGATGTTGGTCGAGCAATTGAAAGACACCGAAGAAGACCATGCGCACTGGCTTGAGCAGCAGCTCCGTCTCATCGACATGATTGGTCTACCGAATTACCTACAAAGCCAAATGGCTGAAGTCACTCCTAATATTGTCTGATATCATCCTACGTATGAATAGCATTCACAGTATTTAGCATAAATAACAGAGATTAAGGGAGAAAGGTAATGACAGGGGATAAAGAAGTTATTCGCGCGTTAAACAAAGTACTTGGGCAGTCACTGATTGCCATCAACCAGTATTTTTTGCATGCACGTATTGCACGTCATTGGGGGCTAGAAGCGCTTAATGACTCATTATATAAGCAATCTATTGCTGAGATGAAATGGTCAGACGACCTAATCGCTCGTATTTTATTGTTAGGCGGTTTGCCAAACTTGCAGGAACTGGGCAAGATATTGGTCGGTGAAGATGTGCCAGAAATCATTGAGTGCAACCTACGCCTTGAGAGACAAAAGTTCGATATTATTACTGATGCCGTCACCTTATGTGAGACAAAGTCGGACTATGTCTCTCGCCAGCTATTAGTCACGCTAAAAGATGGCAATGAAGAGTATGAAGACTGGTTAGAGACGCAGCAGGACTTGATTGAGAGCATTGGTGTAGAGCGCTATATCCAATCGCAAATGAGTGATGATGACGCATAATATTTGTTAATGTAAGTCGTAATAAAAAGCCAGTATAAGATTGATAATCCAATCGCATACTGGCTTTTTTCTGTTTATAGATAAGATATTTTTAAAATTTCGACTATACAGAATAGAGACGTGCCGTACGTAAAGTCTCACTCAATAGAAAACTTATCTCGATTGAAGACACGCCCTAGTATAAACCTCGGCCATCCTCAGGTTTCAGACGTAAAAAATACAGCCCCGAGAGAATGGTCAAAATTCCCAATATCCAATAAGTGGTTTGGAACGCCACTAGTGTATCCATCTGTAGACGCTCACGTAGTAGATTCAACACAGCAGCACCAAACGCAATACCAAAGCTAATCGCTAACTGCTGATTGACCGCCATTAAGCTATTACCACTACTGGTTTGTGTCCCCTGTAAATCGCCAATCGTAATCGTATTCATCGCGCTAAACTGCATAGAGTTGCAGGCACCCATGACGGTCAAGATGGGTATAAACCATAGCCACTGCGACGCATCGTTAAACTGCGCTAGTACAATGATAAGCGAACCCATAAACAAGGTATTGTAGACCAGTACTTTGCGATAGCTAAACCGTTGAATAATCTTGCTAACCCAAGGTTTGATGCCTATAGCACCCACTGCAATCGGGGCAAGCAACCAACCTGCCTGCGAAGGTGAATATTCAAACACCACTTGTAGTAATAAAGGCAATAAAAAGGGCACGGCACTGATACCAAGCCGCGTGAACAAATTGCCTGTAATACCGATTCGAAAGGTGCGGATATCAAACAAGCTCAGTGGAAACAGGGGAGCTGCTCGCCGTTTGGCATGCCAGACATATGCGCCGATCAATAGACTTGCGCCTAACCCAAGCAACAACCCATAAATCCCGCGACCTGTCTGTGAACCAAACTCGACAGCCAGTGTGAATCCGCAGGCAGCGGCGGCAAACAATACAAACCCTGTCCAATCAAGACGCTTGGTATCTTCATATAGCGCTGGCACCAGTTTTTTACCCATAATAAAACCTGCCACACCCATCGGTATATTTATCAAAAATATCCAATGCCAGCTGGCATATTGCACGATATAGCCACCCAATACTGGACCGACCAGCGGTGCAACCAACGCAGGTATCACAGCAAAATTCATCACAGTAAGCAGCTTATTGCGCGGATAAGACTTAACCAATATTAAACGAGCGACAGGCGTCATCATGGCACCACCGATACCCTGTACCACACGTGAAGCAACCAAAAAGTCTAACGTTTGCGACGCCGCGCACAGTAATGAACCAACACAAAAAATGATGACCGCGGATAAAAATACGCGGCGTGTGCCATACTTATCCGCTAAAAAACCACTGATAGGGATAAAAATCGCCAAGGTTAATGCATAGCTGATGACGGCCCACTGCATTTTTAGTGGTGACTCACCCAGTGCCTGCGCCATTTGTGGCAACGAGGTGTTCAAAATAGTAGCGTCTAAAATTTGCATAAATAGCGCTACCGCTAGTACGTAAGGTAGGTATTTCTCTTGAGTCGGGGTGAGCGTTACCATGTGAGTCCCATTGAACGTCTCGTTATGAAGTAAGAAAATAGCGGATTTGCGAGCAGATCACTATGCAAGCCGAGTAGTATAAGAAAGCCTGGCTCATAATAAAAGTGACTCAAAGTAACTGATATAAGATAACTTATATAAGAGCAACGATGCAAAGGGTAGCTAACAGATAGCTAAAGAGGCGAAATAAAACAAAAAATTCGATGCCTGCTAATAGCTTATCCTCTTTTACTCTAGCAGTAGAAACACAACATTGATTACAAGAGAGGACTTTAATATCGTCACGAGTTCTCGTTATAGTAAACTCTCGCGGCAGTCATAAATACAAACCGAGGATAAATTATGAGTCAAGATAATAATAAATACGTACCACCAAAAGTTTGGACGCAAGATAAAGACAACGGTGGCAAGTTTGCTAGTATTAACAGTCCAACGTCTGGAGCGCGCTATGATAAAGAGCTGCCTGTTGGCAAAGCTCCGTTACAGCTGTACTCGTTAAATACGCCAAATGGTGTCAAGGTAAACATACTATTAGAAGAGCTGGCCGAACTTGGTATTGATGGGGCAGCATATGATGCTTATAAAATCGATATTTCTAAAGGTGAGCAGTTTGGCTCAGGGTTTGTAGAGATAAACCCCAATTCAAAGATTCCAGCTTTGGTCGATCATTCTACTGATACAGCAGAGGGGCCGATAGCACTCTTTGAGTCGGGCGCAATCTTAATGTATCTAGCAGAAAAGTTTGATAAGTTCCTGCCACTGGCTACTGGTAAAGCGCGAGCAGATTGTCTGTCTTGGATTATGTGGCAAATGGGTAGCGCGCCTTTCTTAGGTGGCGGCTTTGGTCACTTTTATGCATATGCGCCTGAACCTCTAGAGTACCCAATCAACCGCTATACGATGGAAACCAAGCGTCAGCTCGATGTATTAGATACGCATCTAAAAGACCATGAGTACCTGTGTGGCAATGATGAATCTGATTACAACATTGCGGATATGATTGTCTGGTCTTGGTATGGCCAGTTGGCACTAGGTAAGCTCTATGACGCGGCAGAGTTTTTACAAGTAGAAGACTACAAGCACTTGCAGCGGTGGGCTAAGAAAATCGCTGAACGTCCTGCGGTTAAACGTGCAGTAGCGTTAGAACTAAAACCAATCGACTAAACTAAGTATCCAATACAGTTTAGATCTAGCACTACAGTTTAAGCATAAATAAACCTTAAACACAGCAGCAAGGCTGATAAGCAAATAGCTTATCAGCCTTTTTATTTATATTCATAAAAATGAATATAATGTATGCTAGGTCTTTCTTTTATCTTTACACAATGATACATTAGTACAACAGATAGAAACACTAGTGCGTTAAGATAGCCGAGCACCATTACAATAGACAGGTGTTTATACTTCTTCTACTGAAAGGTGATGATTATGAAAGACAATAATTATATAAACGATATGTCGCTATCAAAAGGCGCTGGTTTAACTGGTGTTAGTAGGTCAGGCATTAATACCTGTGACGATAATAGTTATAATGACGACAGTCACAACAGTAATGCCCAATCTAATAAAAATCCCAAAAACATCACTGTAGAGCATCATTCAGAAAACATACCTAAAAAAATAAAAGAACAACCCACCTATATGATGAAAAATAAAATATTACTGCCTGTACTTGCAGCGCTTAGCACAGCTTTATTCAGTACCACCAGTATGTCCAGTACATCGACTGAGTTTACCAGTCAAGACTGGCAAGTTGCCTGCGATAATACGCGTACGTGCCGGCTAGCAGGCTATCAAGCAGAGAATAACAGCGAGTTTCCGGTTTCTATATTGCTCGTACGCCGTGCAGGTGCGAATGCTGGCGTGGATGGTAAAATAAAGCTTGGCGGGGCAAAGGACAGCTCGTCTAAAGCCTTAATGCAGCTCGGTAACCGTCATCGCATCTCGTTGTTTATTAATGACAAGGATTATGGCGAGACTAAGCCGTATTCAGCCGCCGCAGGTAATGCTGAGCTGACTCAAGCGCAGGTAACTGCATTATTAGAGGCTTTGACCAAATCTAGCAAGATTACGTTGGCCTTGCGCAATTCACGTTGGCAGCTCTCTGACAAAGGTGCCAGTGCTGCCATGCTAAAAGCCGATGAGTTCCAAGGTCGCGTTGGTACATCCAGTGCTTTTATTAAAAATGACGATGCTGTTAAATCTAGTGGCGGTATATTGCCTCCCAAAGCAGCGCCAGTACTGCGGTTTGTTGTGCCAAGTGCCAAGGCTGATGATGGCAATGATAAAAATTTTGTAATGAAGTCTTCTCAGTTGGCATCGTTGGTAAAAGGCACAATGAAAGATGCAGACAGTGTTTGTCCCAATCTTTCAGACAAATCACCTTGGCGTATCAGTCGTCTAAATGGCTCACAACTGTTGGCACAGCATGAGTGCTGGACAGGCGCTTATAACGCTGGAGCAGGGGTTTGGGTGATCAATGATAGTAAACCTTATAAGCCAACATTGGTAACGACCAATGCTACTGGCTACGATAAAGGCAAGCTTACCTCTGTACAAAAAGGTCGCGGCATCGGTGATTGCATGAGTAAAACCGATTGGCTATGGACGGGCCGTGCATTTGAAAAAAGTCATGAAAGCACCACAGGACTTTGCCGTTTAATCGAGGCGGGCGGGGCATGGCAGCTACCTACCTATGTCACAGAAGTCAAAGTAGTACGATAGATAAATCGCTAATAGTTCATTTACTTTGGTTATTAAATTTTGGTTTAGTCATTAAATAAAACATCTAAACTTGTTTATTATCAACACTGTTAGTGCTTATTTACTCAGTAATTGAAGAAATAGGTACATATAGTTTTTTATTGTGCTATACTGCGTCGCCACGTTAGCTTAGGCTTTCGTGAATTATGAGATTGATAACATCGCCTGCGATTTTGGGTCTAGGATGACCATAAGTAATTGTTGCCGATGATTTTGTGTACTTAAATAACCTTTAAAAATATCCGTTATTTTTGACTCATATCTTATCTACTGGCCTATAACTAGGGTCTAGATTGGTTGCTGTTTGCCTTTATCTGCTTTGGACAAAGCATTGATAATGAGCGTATATCAAGCAAGGATAAGACACTCGGCACTACCACCAAAATACGTCAGACAGCACGAACGCATTTATTATAAAGACGCTAAGCTCTATTGGCTTGGTTTCTAATTATCGACAATTTTATATTGCTCGATAATGCTAATAAGAGCAGCGTGGTGAACGGTTATCAGTGGTATGCATCAAGTTTGCTGAATTTACAGCAACTTATACTTACCAAGGATTCTTATGACTGACATCTTATCTGCAATCGCCGCTGAAAACGGCATCATCGAAAGCACTGACACTCCAAATACTGATAACAATACTCAAGCGGCTGCTACTGACGCCACTGAAGAAAACAAAATCACCTTTACTGATCTTGGCATTGCTAAGCCAATTCTTACTGCGCTTGATCGCAGTGGCTATACCAATCCAACCCCTATTCAAGAACAAGCCATTCCTTTTGCTCTAGCCGGTCGTGACCTTTTATTGTCAGCGCAAACGGGTAGTGGTAAAACAGCGGCTTTCGTTATCCCTGTACTTGACCGTTTGAGCCGTGCTACTAGCTTTGACAAACTAACCAAAGCACTTATCCTAACGCCAACGCGTGAACTTGCTCAGCAAGTACATGACAGCGTTCGTACTTATTCTAAAGACATGCGCGGTCTATTTTGTGTGCCATTAGTTGGCGGCGCACCATACAACGGTCAGATCACTGCTTTGAAAAAGGGCGTTCAAGTAATCGTTGCAACTCCTGGTCGTCTACTTGACCATATCAATGCAGGTCGCGTTGATTTGTCAAACCTAGAAGTATTGGTACTTGACGAAGCAGATCGTATGCTAGACATGGGTTTTGCTGATGATATCAGTGATATCCTTCGTGCAGCACCAATCGATCGTCAAACGATCATGTGTTCAGCAACTTGGGATGGCCCAGTCGGTAAAATCGCTGCCAGCTTCACTAAGAACCCTGAGCGCGTATCAATCAAAGTAGAATCTGCACACATCGAAGAAAAAGTGTACTACTGTGATGATTTTGATCACAAAAACCGTTTACTTGACAAAATCGTTTGCCAACAAGATATGGAACAGATCATTATCTTTGCTGCTACCAAACGTAGCACTGAAAAACTGGCTAAACAGCTACAAGAAGCGGGCCATAAAGCAAGCTTCCTACATGGTGACTTGCCACAGAGCAAGCGTAACCGTATCGTTCAAGACTTACGTAATGGTAAAGTCAAAATCCTAGTAGCGACTGACGTTGCTGCTCGTGGTCTAGATATCCCAGCTATCTCGCACGTTATCAACTATGACTTGCCGCGTCAGACTGAAGATTACGTCCATCGTATCGGTCGTTGTGGTCGTGCTGGTCGTACTGGTGTTGCTATCAGCCTATGTAGCATGGATGATCGTCCACAGCTTAACGCTATCAACCGTTATTTAGATCGCAAAATGGAAGTATGTGTTATCGAAGGTATGGAGCCTAAGAAAACTTACGTACCTAGCGAAAACAAAGGTAATGGTCGTGGCCGTGGTCGTGGTCGTTCTAACGGCGGTGGCGGTCAAGGCCGTGGTCGTTCAGGCGGTGGCTATGCTGGTAAATCTAGCGGTGGTGGTCAAGGTCGTGGTCGTTCAAGCGACAGTGCTCCAACTGGTCAACGCGCTAGCAACGACAGCGGTTATCAAGGTAAGCCACGTGACACGTCTGGCAAACCAAATGAGCGTTCAGGTGGCAAGCCGTATCAAGGCAAGCGCACTGGTGGCCCAAGCCGCGGTGATAGCAATGGCGTTCCACGTGGTGAGCGTGCTGCAACTGGTCGCGGTCGTCCAAGCGGCAGCCAAGGTCGTCCAGCTGGTCGTTCTGACAGCCGTGGCCAAGGTCGTCCAAACGGCGGCAACCGTGGTAACAACTCGTAATACAGCTATATTTGACGATTAAAATCATTGATTCATTAATCGTTTAAAGATAGCACTAAAAAAGCCAGATACTTGTTATCTGGCTTTTTTGCGTTTACTTATTTTGTATTGCACCATGATTAGCTTACGTCCTTACCTGCCTAGCCGTTACCTTGCTATTCATCCTGTCAAATACTACTCGGCAAATCCTAGCTAATAATCGATGGCTGCTTGCAGGAGTTTTTTGCCTTGTCTATACTGATTTACTTTTGCCCGTTGTAACTCTTGGAGCGCCTTGATGCCTGCCACCTCAAACTTAGCAATTGATAATTTGCCATTAGCCTTTGGCATCATCATGGCCATTATTGGTCTGGTTTTTTATACCCAAGGCTTGCCGGGTAAGTTTTGGCGTCGGTTTTATGCCATATTGCCTGGTATTGTGCTTTGCTGCTTTATACCAGCAACTCTAAATAGTTTAGGCGTGTTTGCCGATGGCGTTGGTTCGCAGATTTATGGCTTTACTGCGACTTATTTGCTGCCAGCAAGTTTGCTGTTGATGACCTTATCCATGGATGTACCTAAAATATTGGGCTTAGGCTGGAAAGCGATTGCGATGTTTTTTGCTGCCAGTATTGCTATCGTCATCAGTGGTCCGATCAGTTTGGGGGTCGCTAAGTGGATATCGCCTGCGATGTTTACCGATGATACGTTATGGCGTGGGTTCTCGGCCGTAGCGGGCAGCTGGATAGGCGGCGCGGCCAACCAAGCAGCGATGAAAGAGCTGTTTGGGGTCAGTGATGATTTGTTTGGTATGATGATTTTGGTCGATACCACCAATGCATCACTGTGGCTGCTAGCTATCTTAGTGATGGCTAAACACAGCGATAAGATAGACCGTTTTTTGCGCGCTGATACCAGTAGCATTGATAAAGTAGTCAAAGCCGTTGAAAGCTATGAGCGTGATCATGCCCGCCCAGCAACCATCAATGATTTGATGGTGATGTTTGGCTTATGCTTTGCCATGGTCGGGGTCGCACACTTTATCGGTGGCCAGATTGCAGAGTTCTTTGCGCCTTATAGCTGGGCCGTTCAGTATAGCTTTGCCAGTTCGTTCTTTTGGATGGTTGTAATTATTACCCTAATAGGCGTTATATTTTCATTCACTAAGATTCGCAGGTTAGATCATGTTGGCGCCTCAAAAATCGGCACAGTATTTATCTTTGTATTAATCGCCGCAATCGGTATGCAAATCAATCTGGCTGGTATCGTCTCACAGTGGCGACTATTGCTTATCGGTTTACTATGGATGAGCATCCATGTCGTTATCATATTTGCTGTCGCTAGAATCATTCGTGCGCCATTTTTCTTTTTGGCAGTTGGCTCTAATGCCAATACAGGCGGTGCATCGTCAGCCCCGATTGTCGCTACTGCCTTTCATCCATCACTGGCCCCTGTCGGAGTGTTTTTGGGTATTTTAGGTTACGCAGTAGGGACATTTGGTGGTTATATCAGCACCCAACTGATGCGCTTGGTTGTGTCTTAATGTCTAAGTTACCACTCTTTTAATAGCATTTCTTGCTAAACAAAACCCGCGTTGATGCGGGTTTTTTATTATTAATGATTGGGTGACTTGAGTTATCATTTTGTCTATCTATGCTATTGATACGTAAGCCCAGCCATGGCCACGCATGAGTACGTGTTAACCTTTCTATTAATTAAATAAGGACAACTAATTAAATAAAGAAAACTAAGCACGTTAGGAATAAACAACGATTCATAGGAACAATAACGCTATGGCAAACTCAAAAAAACTAGAAGAAAAAACAAGTAAAACAAACACAGTGAGAAATGCCCTTTATAACCCTGATCAAGACAATATTCAGGTCAGAGGCGCACGTGTACATAACTTAAAGAACGTTGATGTTGATTTACCTCGCAATGCATTAGTGGTCTTTACCGGTATCTCAGGCTCAGGGAAGTCCTCATTGGCATTTGGTACGTTGTTTGCCGAGTCACAACGCCGCTATCTTGATTCTGTATCGCCTTATGCGAGACGACTCATTGATCAAGTTGATGAGCCAGATGTTGATTCTATAGAAGGGTTACCACCAGCAGTCGCCTTGCAGCAGAAGCGAGGTACGCCTTCAGTGCGCTCGTCCGTGGGTAGCGTGACGACGATATCCAACGGTCTGCGTATGTTGTACTCACGCGCAGGAGAGTATCCCGCTGATCAAGAGATTCTATACGCTGACGCATTCTCCCCCAACACCCCAGATGGCGCTTGTCCGACTTGTTCAGGTATCGGCCGCATATTTGAGGTCACTGAAGAGCTGCTGGTGCCAGATAACACCAAGACAATCCGTGAGCGTGCGATTGCAGCTTGGCCACCAGCATGGCAAGGTCAAAACCTCAGCCGTATATTGACTACATTAGGCTATGATATCGATAAACCATGGCATACATTGCCAAAAAAGACGCGTGACTGGATTTTGTTTACGGATGATACGCCGACGGTGCCTGTCTATCCTGAATACAACATTGAGCAAACGCGTGATGCGATCGAAAAAGGCGAAAAGCCAAACTATATGGGTACTTTTACCAGTGCCAAAAACTTCATTTTGCACTCTTTTGCCACCACTCAGAGCCCACGTACCAAAAAGCGCGTCTCGCAGTTTATGCAGATATCTGAGTGTCCAGAATGCCATGGCAAAAAACTAAAGAAAGAATCGCTATCGGTTAAGTTTGCAGGATTGGATATAGGCGAGCTATCACAGCTAACGCTAACAGAAATGGCACAAAAATTAGAAGTAACCGCTCGTACCAAGGTAGCCGATGACACACCAAACCGCGAAAAAGCCATCGTCGCCCAGCGTATCGCCAGTGACATTCTCTCTCGTGTTGAAGCGCTGACAAGGTTAGGGTTGGGCTATCTCTCGCTTGAGCGTACCACACCGACACTCTCTCCCGGTGAACTACAGCGATTACGATTAGCCACTCAAATTCGCTCGCAGTTGTTTGGCGTGGTATATGTCCTTGATGAGCCATCGGCAGGTCTGCATCCCGCTGATACTCAAGCATTGCTAGGTGCGTTGGATGAGCTGATTGCCGCTGGTAATTCGGTGTTTGTCGTTGAGCATGATGTGAGTGTCATCAGACATGCCGATTGGGTAGTCGATGTCGGGCCAAAGGCAGGTACACATGGCGGCGAGATTGTTTATAGTGGGCCTATATATGGACTTCGTGAAGTTACGCAGTCGCATACTGGTCAATATCTATTTGCCAATGCTACGTCTAACGCACAGTCAAAATCTAGCACAAGGCAGCCAGCAGCTTGGCTTAAGCTTGCCAACATTGAGCGAAATAACATAACAGGATTAGACGTTGAGTTTCCGCTTGGGGTGATGACCAGCGTCACAGGGGTCTCGGGCTCAGGCAAATCAAGCCTTGTCAGTCAAGCGTTGGTAGAGCTTATCAATGAAGCATTGGGTCAAAAGACAGTCACAGAAGCGCCTGTTGGGGAAGCGGATTTACTTGAGCAAGAGCTTGAGTCAGTAACTGGCGGTGAAATTGTCGCTGGTATGAAGCACGTCCGTCGTCTTATTAACATCAATCAAAAAGCAATTGGTCGTACACCTCGTTCTAACTTGGCAACCTATACGGGTTTGTTTGATGATGTGCGTAAGCTGTTTGCGGCGACTAAGCAAGCAAAATCTCATGGCTATGATGCTGGCAGATTCTCGTTCAATACTACCAAAGGCCGCTGTCCAAATTGCGAAGGGTTAGGGTTTGTCAGTGTTGAGCTGTTGTTTCTGCCCAGTGTCTATGCGCCTTGTCAGGTATGTCATGGTCAACGCTATGATGATGAAACGCTGGCAATCACTTATCGAGATAAAAACATCGCTGAAGTCTTGAACCTAACAGTGGAAGCAGCCCATGAATTTTTCGTCGATGAAGCGCCTATTTTGCGTGCATTAGAGGCATTACTACAAGTTGGACTTGGCTACTTACGTCTGGGTCAGCCTGCTACCGAGTTATCAGGCGGCGAAGCGCAGCGGATTAAGCTTGCCACCGAGCTGCAGCGTGTGCAACGAGGCGACACGCTATACATATTGGATGAGCCAACCACAGGTCTACATCCTGCTGATGTGTCCATGCTAATGACACAGTTAAATGGTCTCGTCGATGTGGGCAATACCGTCATCATGGTTGAACACGATATGCAAGTGGCTAGCAACAGTGACTGGATTATTGATATCGGGCCAGAGGCTGGGGATGCGGGCGGAATGATTGTTGCTCAAGGTACGCCATATAACGTCTCTCAGTCAAAATATAGCCGTACTGCACCGTTTTTATTGGTGTAATGGCGCTATATTTATATCAGTGTCTTTACATCAGTACATGTTACTGATGTAAAAATGAGTATTAGAAATAGAATTTTTCTAGGGCGTGTCCTCTTTTTAAAAATGGTGATAAAAATGAGATAAATCGCAGTCAAACAAGGAAAATAGCGCAGATAATATCGAGATATTAGTCAGCTATTTGACGCCATTTGGCAAGATTTAGCCATTTTTAACCCATTTAGATAACTATCGATTGAATTGAGGACACGCCCTAATACTCATTTTTTATAAATATAAATAAATATCTATGCAGGTGTCTCTTGCTGCACTTGCAAACGTTCAATTCTAGCTAGATAACTGTGTCCTAGCTCTGGCTCTGCCGAGGCTATCCAAGCGGCATATCCTGACAGCGTATTTAAAGTCTCATCAGCACGCAATTGCCCGCCTGCCTCTAAATTATGTACCGCCGCCCGCAACATTTTTTTGATCTGACGAGATACCCTAGGTACGCCTTGTCCATTGACGACCATACCAGTAACATTATGCTGATTGCCTTTACGAATCACACGTGTCTTGTCGTTATTTAACGCAAAACCTTCTTCGCGTAATATCTTATGGACTGAGCCGAGCAGTTGCCCGATCAGCTTGTTGTGCTGCGTATCGGCTTGTTTCTTTGCGGTGCTAGTCGTGGCTTTAATCGTTGTTTTAGCCTTCGGTTTGGGTTTGGGTTTGGTGTCTTCAATAGCGGGCACACTAAAGGTCAAGTCATCGGCATAGCGGCTATAACGTAGGCCCAACTTTTCTGCCAATCCTGTCAAGCGGCGGTCCAGATTTAGGCAAACGATGTTCGTTAATGCAGGACTGGTAGGCGCACCTTGCGGCAAAGCTCTATCGCCCAACGCCACATAATAGGTAACACCATCTTGCTGCACCACCTGTCTGGGCGACTCTGTACAGAGTAATGCCAGTAATGTCGCAATTTGTTCTGGGTAGCCAGCATGACGAAAGACCCCTTTGACACGGCGCCAGCTCACGCTAGGAAAGAAATCTTTGACATCTAGCTTAATAAGCAGATCGCTATTGCTATGAACTGCTGCATTGGTCACGATGGATTTGCCACGTACAAACCCATGCGCGGCACCATGGGTCATTAAATTGTTCAAAATATTGTGCAAAATCCAGCGCTGTACAAACTTCAAACGTGGTATCGGCGACCATATTTGACGCGCTGTGCCATTGCGTTTGGCAATAGTGAAATGCGAATAAGACAGATTGGTGGCGACCTCTCTTTGATAGCACAATCCTTTTAATTGCGGGATGGTAAGGTTAACTGCTTCTGCTAGCTCATTATGTTTACGCAGCAGTGGCAGCTTGTTTTCAATCAGCCGATTGGCCGCGTCTTTTACGTCCCACTTATCGGTACTGGTATCGTCCGTCCAATATATATGATGACCAAGATAAACCATGTGATGCGCTTTGTATGCTTGCCAAGCAGCTTTTTTGAGACTTTTTTCTTCAGCTGCCTCTTTTTTCAAAGCTTTTTTATAGCGATCCCGTTCTTTTGGGCTCATGTTATCGACAGGTTGACGCTCGACCATAAAGCCTTGACTGACTAGCTGCTGCTGAACATATTGGTAACGTCCGCCTGCCAGCTCAATATCTTGCCATAGTTGCTGCCACTGACGCTCAAAAAGAGTGGGTGCTGGCTCAGGGCTGATGTAATCGTTATTGTTGGTTGTTTGTGTGGTCATACCTTACATCCCTTGATTTTCGATAAAGCCTTTGGCTTCAAATCTGGCAATATGTTGTAAAAAAGCGGCTTTGGCTTGAGCAGGCTGATTGAACACCAGCTGCTGGCGCGTATCCTTGTCACCTATTGTCTGTTCAATGGTAATCTTCTTATGGGCAATGGTGATGTAAACATAAGCAATAGTGGTCTCTTGTGCGGTTAACGCTTGTGTCTTATCGCTTGTAGTCGCGTGTATCTGAGCAGCTGGTTGGGCTAAGGCCGTTAAATCAAGCGTCGGTGCAGAAGGTAATGTCATCAACGAGCTATTGGATGCTACTTGTACGCTTTCTTGTTTGTTCTTAGGCTGATTAAAGCGCTTACTCGGTACGCGTTTACTCAAGACACGAGTGTCATGCCAACTGTCATTGCCCGTGTTATTTGGGTCGTATTGATTATATCTAAGTCGTAGCGCAATAAGATGCGCGCACACGCCTTGTGTGAGTCGGTGCTGCAAGTACTGCGGACAGCTACATTCCGCCTTAGTGACTAGCCCTTCATCGCCTAATTGCAGCTGGCTGTGATAAGTACGTCTGTCTTCTTCGACATGGATATCTGCACGGATGGTAATGCCTTTGACAGCAACAGTCTCAACCGAAAAATTCTGTACACCATCGGCACGACTTAATAAATCAAAGGCCTGTTTTTCTGCCTCATTGTGATAAGCAAACTGCGCCATCTCAAGCGGTGCTTGGGTCAATGGTCTGTAATGATACAGCTGCGTCGCCACATCATAGCGAATCAAGCCCTGCTGAGTACCTGACAGTAACCACTGCTGTACTTGTGAGTGAGAAACAGGCACAGACGTTAATGAAGCATCTGCTGATAGCGACTTTACCAAGTCTTCTAGATTGCTGGGGGTATTTGCCAGCGTGGTCATCAATACAGACAGGCCATTATTGTCATCGCTATTATCATCATTGCGAGCGTTTAAGGTTGCTTTACCACTGCCTGATAACCCTTCACTAGCAGCTAATGTATTATGCAATGGACGCTTGGGCAGCAATAAGTCAAAGTTTAACGACTGTGACCAGTTGGCTTGGCTAAAGCCTGTCATGGCAAAGGTGAAGTGAAATCCTTTGCCCGTCACGGTCCAATAGCTTGGCATGCCTTGACCCAATAAAGAGACGGAAACACTATCAGCATGCGGCAACAGTCGTTTTAATAGGCTGAGGCGACGGCGACCCCATAAGCGAATCAGTTTGGCCTGTTGGCCTTGATAAGGCGTTTGCTGTTGGCTGACTTGGCTGGTGACAGTGATATCAAAAGGCTCTAATATAATCACTGGCAGCTGCTGAGGTCTAAGCTCAATCAATAATCCACGGCGTTTGCCTTTGATGTCAGCATGCATACGCAGCTTAAACAGCACGTTATATAGCGCGATTGGATCGAGATGAATGGTGTCTTGTGGCAATTGACCTGCAGACTGTACTTGCAGCAGTGCTCTGACCCAGCTTTTGGGTACATTAATGCGTTTTTCTATGATTTGTTTTTTTACGGTGGGTGCGGTGAATGCACTATCAGTACCTGTACTGTTTGCCTCGTCATTATCAGCCTCTGGCATGGTTTCGAGTAATTGTAAGCCGACCGCTTCATGACCAATATCTAATATCGTTTGTTGATGATCTCGTATTTTCTCAATACCGTTAAACAAAGCCGCACTGTAATCAATACTGGTGGTGCCAAGGGTAGCTTCGGCACTTTGCTCAAAAATCTCATTGGTCAATGTCAATTGAGCATAGCAGCCTTCATCACGGCTAAATACCTCAAAGCTAACACCTTGCTCATGCACCTGAATAATCGGGTCCAAAATACAAAAGGCGAGTGGGTCATTGTCGAATAGCCACGTGAAATAATCACGCTGCGCGGTAAATAGATTTTTATTGCTGCTGGCACGGCGCATCTGCATAAATACCGTGTACGCTGAGCGGTCTTTTGGCACATAACGGTAGTCACTACTGACCACATCAAACAGCGCTAGCAAACTGTCACGAAAGACAAGGGGAGACTTGACCTTACCGTGGAAGTTAACCTCCGACCGATTCAGCTGAGCAAATAGTGCCACATGCTGAGTGTGTTCGGTCGTTTGCGCCTCCAACAATGAGTCTGACGATTCGTTAACTTGACTGATTTGGCTAGGGGCGGCGTAGTCCAACTGCATCATCAGGCCATCAGTGTTGGCTACTACTTCTGACTCTATTTCTGATGCTTGGTCTAATTGATTGTCTATAGTCATTGACTGTCTCCTTCACCCTGATTGCTTTTTTGACTGCTGTCCTGACTATATGCCAACGGACGCTTTTGCTGTGCTCGTATCATGGCACGTTGCCAGCGGCGTAGTACTTTATAAGCAAGCTTCTGAATGTCTGAATTTTCATGTGCCATAAGCGTCGTCAGCCACTGTTCAATATTTGGATCATGTAGCTGCCCAAGCGCTTCGATAGCACGGATACGAACCGTCAGCTCCATGTTGTCATTATTTGCACAATGATAGAGTGCATCAGCGTCTTTTGCTCTGATCCACTGTAGCAGCTGTTGATTGATTGGTATCTCGGTAGACGAGCCCTTATGTTTGAGCGCATTCTTTACTACCGTTATTATGGATTTTTGGGTAGATGTATCGCTTTGTTCAATACGAGTTAGTAGCGTTGATAGTAAGGTTCGGTTGTCATAAGTGAGCGGTGATTGAACCGTAGTTGATACGCTGCTCAATGTTGGCACTATATTTGATAACACCTTATCGTCAGCGACTGGTCTGGCCAGTAGTCCTAACAGCGCTTGCTGCCACCAACTGCTAACAGTCGTAGAGAGCAGTGGAATAGAGGTGATGGTCAATGGTTGACGAGCATCATTGAGCCAATCAAGCATTGCCGCGATTTGCTTAGTAGCCGCTTTGTCGACAGTTCCTTTGGCAGTTGTAATGGCTATATGACGCATGATTAGCCACACCAGTTGCGAGATGGTGGTACCCACTTGCTCAACCATGCTAATCCACTGACTATTATTGATGGTCGTTGGACTGCGGTTGATGGTATCGATAAGCGTATGCCATTGCTCGCTTGCAGTGTCAAAACGCTGCTGCAACGTCGTAACCATCTCTTTATCAAGATAGTTGGTCGGGTATTGGGTCAGATAGCACAGTCCAATATGCTGTGTCAGTGTGTTACTACTGGTAATCAACGCGGTAAGCTGCGATGTTGGCATGTCTTGCTTGGCCATAATGGCATTTTGCAGTGCCATCAAGATGTCGGATGGTAAGTGCGCGCCATGCTGGGTGATAAATGCTGCCAGCTCATCGATGCTGCTATTATCAATGATACGCTTTAGACTCAAATGCTCAGTCTCTTCTATAAAGTCATTATTATGGCTTTGAATGGCTGCCCAATCATAAGGATAAATCTGCGACGCGAGACTGCCCCAGGTTTTCTGTGCCGCAGTATAAGCCGCCATGAGCACAGCACGATCTAGGTTGTTTTGCTTTAAGATATCTAAAATTAATGCTTTATTGGCATCGTTATCATTCATCTGCAGTAGCCATACCGCATGCCTTTGCGGACGGAAAAATATGGCTTTATCGATATGAGTGCGGATATAGCTGCGGATTTGTTCCCAAGCAGGCGTTGTGTTGAGCCAGCGCAGTCCATTTAACCAATGGACAATGGCGGGATTGGTGAAATGGACTGCGGGGTCTGACAAGTGCGATTTTAATAGCTCAAAAATATGCGAACTATGCTCAAAGTCACCACCTTGTGCAAGGCGACCTAAGGCTTCACTGGCCACGTCTTGTAAGTAGTGCTCGTCGTCCTCGGCCAGTTTGATTAACTTATCATAGGCTTTGTATAAGGTATGAACCTGTAAGTTTTTATCAGCGTTGTCCGCAGGCGAGCTAGCATTAGGCGAGTCAGCATTTTGATTGTTATTGCTGCCTAGTAGCTCGCCAATGGCTAACACACTGCAGCTGCGGAACTCAGCATCAGGGTTATAATCGATAGTGGCCATCAAGATATTGACCCCATCAGCATGACCGCATTTAGCGAGTCCTTCAGCCGCGGCAAATTGCACATCGGCGTCTTTATTGCGTAGAGCGTTTTGTAATGAAGCAATGCTGCCTTGCCGCCTTTTGGCTCGATATGCCAGTGCCTCGACCAATTTAAAAGTATGCTTAGCTGGCATTTGCTCGTAAGCGAGTGCTAAAGCGGTATCAATGCGTGAGGATAGATCGCTGTCGTCCGATTGTACCCATGCGAGTGACGGTAATAGCTGCGCGGCATGAGCATAATCACTATGATTCATAAGCGTAGTAAACAGTGACAACAAGATTTGCGAGTCCCTAGGGTGCTGACGTTGTAACCAACGGGTGTCTTCACGCTCATCTAGATAGTCATCGATATTTTGATCGTAACCGCTGATTTTTACTAAGGTATCAAATAAATATTTACGCTCTTCTTTATTTTTTTGCGGCGTGTGCTCAAACAGACTTTCTAAACGCTGTAGTAATGGCGCCACGAGATTCGTGTTACGTAGGTCAGCGATATCCCAATAAATAAACTGCTTAGGTTTGTTGATATGTGGATCATCAAGTAAGGCTAATAATCGTAAGTGCGCTTCATTGGCGACCTGTTCAGCAGTCGCAATATTAAAGCTACTCTCTAAACCACTATCAAAGCTGCTATTTAAACGACCCTCTACAGTGTTCTTATTGATGAATTGGTACGACGTGAGTGCCTCAGTAAGTAATTTCCAGCTACGATATCTCTCATTACTGGACTGAGCGTCTTCAGCAAAATCAAATAAGCTATCAAATAGCGTGCTGTCCGCAAAGAGTACGTCATGAAACTCGACCAGTTGACTCAGTGCTTGATATTTTGCATTCCAGTCATCACTCTTCACAGCGTGCAGCAAAAATGTCAGTTTGTCTTGACGCTGCCCTGACGGCGATTGACTGTCTGCAAAGGGCGTGACGATGACTTGTTTCCATTCAGCAACGATCTGAGGCAGTAGCGACTGACAATAGGTCTGTAGCCCAAGCAAGCTGGCTGGCAGATGGCCTAGTCGGCCTTTTAGCAGCTGATAGGTCTCTTCTGCTAAGGTGTGATTATTGGTTTTTAACAAATCAATGAGTTGTTGATCAGCGCTACTACTGACAGTCGCTGTATCCGATGGTTTGCTTTGCTGCTGTATGGCATCGTTCTTTGCGGTATCTAACAATAAATCCAAGCCGCGTTTGACCATATCTCGATAGGGCGTGCTCATGGCATAGTCAGCCAGCTTTTTGGTAGGCATGTTTAGCTTGTACAAGCATTCCCACGCCAGCTCACGAGTGTCAAAACTACGGTGGTTAAGTAGTGGTAATAGCACGCGACTGGTACTGTCCCGCCAGTCCTCATCGTTATTAGTGTTGTTATTGGTGTTAAGCTGCGATGATTGAGTAGCAAGCCACATTAGCCCTCGAATGGCTTGGTCTGTGGTGCTGCTATTAGCATAATAATCATCGCCTGCGCGTATGACGCCAATCCAAGCACCAAAAGCAAGAGATTGGTAAGGATAATACACTTCAGAACTGTCTTGTTTGTCAGTAGGAGAGCTATCGCCTGCCATATTAACGGTGGCCGTAACTGGGTGAGCACTTAACAATGCCTGCAAACTGCGCTGCCATTTTTGTAATGTCTCAAAAACATCGTCCTCATCGTCATAATAATCATGAGCGAGTAATTCAGATAAGTGGCAAATGACACTAATGGTTTGGGCGCGTACCAATGGCTGCTGATCGTGACTGAGGTTGGCGAGCTGTTGTAAGTTTTCGGTACTCACCGTCGTTAGAATACTTGCTCGGATAGAAGCCGTATTATGCGACTGTCCTTTAGCACCACCTTTATCTGCCGTGTTTGGTATAGCATCCATCATCATCGTGATGACTTCAGAGTGAGACGATAAAACACTGCCTAATTGACGTGACAAGTAATCACTTAGGTACTGCCATGTTGACGATAGTGCTTGCTGGTTATTAGGGTGTTGTACGTCATTCGGGTAACGAGCGAGTATGTTGGCATAGACTACAGCCGTATCATTATCCGCAAAGCTTAACGCTTCTATCAGTCGGTTAGGTCGACCAATGCTAGTAGCGGTCTTTTTAGGAGCTTGCAGGCTACCTTGCCAGTCACCTTGTAAGTCATCAAATATCAATAACAGTCTGGCTGCTACGGCATAGGACTCTGACTCAAACAAAGGCTGTAATTGCCGTGCATGTGTAATACCTAAACCGTGCTGCGCTTGTAGCCAATGCGTAGGCGTCATCGGTGCGACAAGCGTACTCAGATTGTTTGTTTCGTCTCTTATGTTATGAGTAAGGAAGTATTGCCCGCGAGCGTCACCCAAAATAGCCAAACACAAACTGGCTGATTGATTGATAATGTCGCGCTCATCTTTTTGCCATTTCACCAGTAGATCAATGTCTTCAAGGGAGACTATTTGCGTAAGTTTTGGTGCAAGAGGTTTAAAATCAGCATCAGGGTGGTGTAGGTATTTAGCATACCAACCTAGCGCATCATACTTTGATGGATATGCCAGTTTAGACAATCCAGACAGCGCTTGGCTTACATGACTGTGCCACTGGGTATAGCTGTCACTTTTCTTGCCTTGAGAGGGCATAGGCAGTTCTAGATAGTGTTTAAAGACTTGATACGCTTGTTCATCACTCCGCTGTGCCTGTTCTTCGTCAGCAAATAGGCGTGATTGGCTGGCCAGTAGTTGAGCGACTGTTAGCTGAATATCAGGATAAGGGCTGTTTAGGGCTGCGGTAATCAATGCTTCGTGATGATTCGGTTGATCATCGGCGCTACTATCATCTAAGCTACTGTGATCCGCTAAAATAGTAGGCTGTAAGTCTGTCAGCGCCAAAGCAACAATTAATGCTTGTTTACGCAGCTCAATACTGTCATCAGCGAACATGGCCACTAGAGCTGGCATCAACTGTGTCAGCTGAGTCGTATTCGCTCTGGCTTGCACTGTCGTAAGGGCCAGTTGCTTGGTATCAGCATAAGGGCTGGCAAGCGCGCTCAACATGACGTCAGCAAACCCTAAGTGTTTGCTCTGTTTCAATGCGATGTCAAAGGCTTGCTTACGGATGGCGGCAAACGTATCCGCAAAGAACAGGGTCAGGACAGCTTGATTGGTCTTTTGGTGATTCGTTTCTTCAGTGTTATTGGCTTTATTTGTTTTATGCTTCGAGTTCATCGCTAGCAGCAGTCGTTGCCATTCTTCTATCGCCACTTGATGCACATCTTCAAAGAGGCTCTGCTGCAATAGCTCAATGATGTCAACGATGGCGCTGTCAGATGACTGCTTAAATTGGCGGTTTAATAAAACTTTAACCACTTCTAGCCGAATACTGGTAAAAGGGTTGTTCAATGCCTGTAGCAATATGTCTGTCATCTCTGACGACATCTGAGCGCTTTTGTCACTACTATTTGAGCTATCTGGTGCGACATGCTTTAAAAACAGCGCTAAAGACTGCTCATGAATGTCTTGATGTTTAGAAGCAAAACCTGTCGCTGCCCAAGACAATGCATTGTCTGCCAATTTGCCATAGGCTTGCATAGCCACTTGGCGCACGCCAGCGTCCTTATCGTCTAGTAATGTCGGTAGGACTGCTTTGGCGTCTTCTATATTTAAATGACCAAGCGCGGTGGCCACACCAGCACGGATGATGGCACTGTCTTCATGGCTCATCAGACTAATCAGGGTGCCAAACGCTCGTTTGTCTTGTAGGCAAGCCAGCGCATAAGCCGCTCGGAAACTGATATCTTCGTGACTGTTGCTTAAGCTCTGTAATAAGGGCTCTAACGTGTCATTGCTGAGCTTTATGGATTCAGCAGTCGGTTTCTTAGATTTTGCCGTTTTGGTCTTATTCTTAGAACCGGCTATCTGTATGCGATCGGCTTGAGCGATAAAATCCTGCGTGGATAAGGTTAAACGGATCTCCTCATTGGATTGTTTAACATTATTATCATTCGCCGCTGTGCTACTAGCGTTATCTAGTAGCGTGCCGCGCAGTAAGCGAAAGTCATCAAAATCAGACAGGGTACGCAATGTTTGTGTGTCACCTTGCTGTTTCAACGCCTCTATCAACTTAGGCTGAGACAGCAATGAGACGTAAAACGCCGTTTGCCTAATCTCTGTATTACGATGATTCTGTAGCAGCATCAACTGACGCGAGACTTCAAGGTGGTTTAGCATGCCGCGCTGATATAGACGAATTAACCCTGATTGGACAATGTCTGATTGATTGCAGTCTAATGCCATCAAATCTGCTTGAGGACTGTTCTCTGGCAACAGTGTCTCAAGTGAGGCCAATGCTTGCTTGCGAATATTTGCAAAACTGTGTGATAACGCCTCTCTTAAAATAGGTAAGATGCGGCGCTGGCTTGAGGCATCCCTCATCGCGACCTTTAGGTAACCTTGTAACGCAGAAGCCACCACTTCTTCGTAGTAACGGTTTTTAAAGGCTTCTTCTAAATAATGCAATGGACGCTTCGCCGTACTTGCGCGGTCGGCTAAGGCATGAAAAGCAGCAAGACGTACGTTTGCACTGTGCGCCGAGCTTAGTTGCTGCTCTAAAACCTGTGCAGTTTTATCAAGATTAGTAGTAGCAACCCACTGTACCAATTGCAATGCTTGATTGGCCGTAAGTGTGTCGCTATCAGCAAGTAATTTTTTAACCAGCTCTAACGTTTGGTTGTCTGCTTGCGCCTGTAGCAGCGCCAAGCCTTCTTTAAATGACACATCATTATTGTTTGACGTATCTGTCAGTAACTGGCTGATTCTCTGATAGCCGTCTTTGATGATATAAGTGACTGGCAATAGCTTGCTATTTTTTGACGTACTACTCTGTGACGTGCTTTGAGTATGGTCAATAGGTATGAAACGTAAGCTCTGATCGGCACTGACGACGATGAGCGCTGGTTGTTCAGCGTAAGAAGATAAGACGATCTGTCGAGCCTTGGTTAGATCCTCTTTACAGCTGTTTGGTTGACCTTTATCAAATGCCCACGATTTGACGCTCTTGTCATCGGCGGCAGTGAACAACCGAGTGTCTGAGACACAAAGCGCCGTGATCATTTCACTGTGCTGACTAGACTTGGCTCTATCAACAGGATGCAGATCGCCTTGGACATGAGTACGGTATAAGCACTTATCTGCGCCTGCTGAGAAGAAATACTGCCCAACTGGCTCAAAACAAATCGCGTTTACTTTACCTTGGTGGAGCTGTTTGCGGCTACTTAGAGTGAGCTGAGCTTTATCTGATACCCATTGATAGCTACTAACATCTCCCGTTTTATCTGCCACGACTAACCACGAGCCATCATTTGAGGTTGCTAGCGCTGTCAATACAGACTCTTTACTTGATGCTGCTATAGAAGACGAATAATGCTCAATAATGACAGTATTGCTGGCTTGACTGTCCTGATAAGGCCATACCACGATGTGTTTCGGATATAAGATAGCCAATGCATCTTGTAGTGGTGCCATGGCTACAGCACGGCCTATATCATTGTTATTATTTTCAGGTGCATCGAGCAAGGATTTGGCACTGGTTTTCTTAACTTTCTTTGCTTGCCAATCCGTTTGGTAAAGATGACCATCATCACCAATCATCACAATAGTGCTGTCATCTATTTTGGTGATGGCTTGCATCGCACAAGGCAGTGCAGTTGTCGATAAGCTAAATTGCTCACCTTGTTGATCGAGGACGTATAAGACCGTGGCAGCTGCTTGCTGCTGGCGAGTAATAAAAAGACTGCGCCCATCTTGCTTGGTTGTCTTTTGAGTTGCCGCTTGAGTACTGTTGGCCTTACTGACTAAGCCAATAATTTGACCCCAATAGGGGAGTGTTATTGTTTTCATGGTGTTATCTCAGTTGAGGTGACGTCATATTTTTTTAAGTATCTTTTATCTATATCTGTTTGCAAAAGCCATCAAGCAGATGCCACTGGCTGCAGATTTTTAGATAGTTCAGGATAGCGATGCAATAACCGTGTGACGGCAACCAAACACGCATGACGCTCCATCTTGCCTGCCGAGTGTGTAAAGGTGAACAGTGTAGGCATAATGAGCGCTGCAAAGGTGCTGTCAGCCAATGCCACATCACGAAAGGTCTCAATCAACGCCAGTTTGGCACGACTCGCAGATATGGGTTTTAGCGTGATGTTGCTATCTGACTCAGCGTGCTCTGATGACTGTGGTGATGCTGAGCGCTTATCTGAGTAACGTTGTTGCTTATGCTTATTGCTGTCACTAGCATTGGGCTCTTGCGAACCGCCTAGACGACCAGGTGGTAGCTCAAAAAGACCACGGCG
This sequence comes from Psychrobacter sp. 1Y6, assembly GCF_052258385.2. NCBI lineage: Bacteria > Pseudomonadati > Pseudomonadota > Gammaproteobacteria > Moraxellales > Moraxellaceae > Psychrobacter > Psychrobacter sp. 1Y6. Next base: position 1,578,074 of record NZ_JBQQEW020000001.1, read on the forward strand.
TAGCAGCATCAATAATTGGTCGACTTCTGCAGGCAAGCTTGCCAAACGTCTATCTGACTGTTCTGTTATGACTGGTTGAGCGCTGTTGTCTTTATCTGGTGCAGCATCTTTATCTTTACTATCGCTACTGGTTGGTTGCCAGTTTGGAGACACGTGACGCGCCTTGTAGTGTTTCCATAGCATAGTCACGGCAGCATAACGTACTTCACGGTCTGTGCTTTGGGTCAATCGATATAAAGACTGCACATCTTGGAAATTGGCATGACGCTGCAGCAAGGTGATGCCGATTTGGCGAGCGACTCGCGCTTTGCTTTCAATCAAAGCATTCAACATGCCAGCATTCAATTGTGCTGACTGGATGTGATAACGTCGATTGGCAACAGATGGCTTGTCCAATAGCGCACGCTTTAGCAGTTGAGTGATATCCGTATAGGGAGATTCTGCCATCATTAGCCATAGGGCTGGCGTTGGTTGCCACGTCGCCATCTCATACTCACTCAGTAATAAGCCAAATGCTCGCAGCTGGCTGTTACGGTGTTGCAGTAAAGGAATGACGCGCTCTGCATCAAAGAACGAAGAAGGGATAATCGCATCGGGATCGACTGGTCTGTCTGTCAGTGCCATACAGATCTGTTCATGATGATGACTGAGGTAGCTGATCGCAAGCTCGCTGATAGGTGCAGTAGCGTCATCTGTTGCCATATGCCACAGTGCATTGGCACCTGCAAAAGTATCGTCTTCAGACACCTCTCTCGATTGACCACTCAGCATCTGTAAAAAAGCGGTTTCGGAAATAATCTTTAGCGGCGCACCATCGGCGATTAAGCTTTCGGCTTTAACTTGCTTGCTACCTTTACGGCCATTGCCATATAACGGTGAACCATCATCACCGATGACTAGATAATCCAACTTGCCATTAACAGCACCACTGATGGCACCATTAGCTGCTTTCACAACTTTTTCGGCCTCGCCACGAGTCATGCTTTGCATCTTGCCTGTGAATAAATACCGTTGGCCAGTTAAATCTACTTCAGTAGCAGCGTCGCTATTTGAGTCTTTATCGTCAGTGCCATTACTGGAAGCGTTGTCAGTAGAGTCGCCTTCATTGCTGTCGAGATATGCGATAAAGTCGGCAGGCAAGAATCCTTTGTTAATGCGTTCAATCGCAAATTCACGATAGAGCGCTTGTTCGCTATGCGCAAGATTCATAAGCCAGTCGAAACCTAAATCTATCGGCGCAAACCGACGCACATCAGACAGCCAATCCCGCACGTTTTCTGCTAAGTACTCATCAAAGGCCAAGTGCTTTTGCCAGTTTTTAATAGGAGTGTCAGCAGATTTTAATTGTTCAATATATTCACTTACTTGCCAATCAGGCTCATAGGCAAGTGCATGCCAATAGCTCATATCAAGCGTTGCTGCTGACAGTATATCTTCATTAAACCAATCGGTAATAGTGGATTGCGACAGTGGATGTAATAGCAGCATTTGCCACACGGCAGCATTTACTTGGCTCAAATCCAAACGTCTGAGCTGGCCCAACGCAAAGTCCATGCAGTCGCTGTCGTTATTAGCAGCGAAGTCCTGTTGCTCTGGTATATCTAACTGCTGGGCAATGCGAATAAAGTATTCAGTCCCTAGCTCTTTTGCGCTATAAAGCTCAGGCAGCTTTTTTATGGCAAATTTTACGCTGTGTGTTCTGCCGCTAGTCAGTCGTTCAAAAAACCATTCAGGGGTTAAATCGCGCCTCGTAAAGTGTTTGCTAAGTTGCTTGCTCGCCGTTTGATAGTGATGCTCGGTGTCTAACAGCTGACCCCAACCGTTGACACCGATATCAGAAACAGGATCACGACTCAAGATATTGTTGATGGCAAATGCTCTAACAGGCTCATAATCTGACATGGCCAGTAGCATCAGCTCAGTGAGCGATAAGTCTTGAGCGTAGCTTTTGGCATAGCCAATCGCATATTGATAGGCGGCAGGATAGTGTGAATGGAGTAGTTGCAGTACGACTTGATGCAAGCCCAATACTTGAAATTTAGACTTTTCAAAATGCGGTGAATTTTCTAATAGCCAAACAATCATCTCATCCCGCGCTTTACTGTGCGCTTGTCCAGCAGATAGATATTGTAGCGTCTCACCACTCACATCACGTAATTGGGTCTTGAAATCGTGCTTTAGGCTATCGGTTGCAAACTGTCTGATAGCCTCGTTTTTGGCGATGGTCAGTAACTCAATAAGTGGTTCAGGGTCTCGTTGCCATGCCTCAGAGAACGCGCGACCTTTTGCATCAAAGAGCTTGCGAGGTGAGCGACTACTAAATCGATTGACACCATAATCAAGGCTATTATGGAAACAGATATGATTAAGTACCCAGCTGTTCGTTTGTTCAGGACTGCCAGCTGTCATGGTTTCGTCATAGCTGGCGAGTACAGAGACGGCAGCATCAATATAGCCAATTGGCATTTGCTGACCCAATTGCCGCAGATAACGCCATGCTCTGAGGCTCATATAGGTTTTGGTGGCGAGGCTGACCGCAGAGTTGGCGGTTTGATTGAAACGCTGTAAATCAATCTTGGCAGCTATTTGTCCAAAAATCTCATAATCTTGAGAAAATTCAGCTTGCTTATAAATACGCTTTAAACCTTTCCACACACCGTAGCTGACTGGCAAAGCTGTAATGGCTTGTTTTAAAATAGTTCTAGAATACGCGCTGCCATCTTCCCACAGTGCGGTCAGTATTATGTGGATTTTGTAGCGATCTGGGAGGGGGTAAACACCTTCGTCTGCTTCCAGTTTGGTAATCATTGCCACACGCTCTGCAAACTGTACTTCGGGGTGTTGCTCCCGAAACTGATGACTAAATATCTTATCTAAAAACCGATCAAAAGTAAGCTCATGCTCAGGGATGGGCGTCTCGGGAATCGCATCAGCTTGAGTTGCCAATGTACATAATTTATCGACCAAACTTGGATCTTGGGCTTGCCAAGCTTGCTGAATTTGTGAAAATGACAGACTCATAGAAATTTGCCTTAATTTTTATTTTGTCGGTGCGCGTAATTTTGTAGCACCATAAAAGCGCGTTTCACAGAAAATATCAAGGACTTTTGTAAGGAAATATATAGGCTGCGACATATAGCGTCGCGCATAATTTTATTTGCAATTATATATTGACAATAATAACTGTTATGAGGCAAACTTAACGAGTTGTGAGATTTAGCGTTTCACCGTTTACGGTGAGGGGCGACGTTGCGTCGTCCACGAGTCAAGCCATTACATTTTACCCAAGGAAGACTGTTTCAGTCCTGCTAATACCTAGATAAAGGCCCTAGTGTCATTAGCTCGCTGGCGCAATCACGCAATCGTGATTGAGCTAATGCACTAGGGCCTTTATCTAGGTGCAGTCCAGTGAGTCTTCCATGTACCAGGTCATGAGGTAGATTACACAACAATTGAGTGCTACATCATTATGATGGCACTCAAGGCCTTTAAAGCAAAACCGGAGTAGGGCTGTTTATTCAGCGCTACTCCGGTTTGTTATTGCCTGATTATTAGTTGATAATAAAAAAGCCCTTTGTGATAGACAAAGGGCTTTTTAGTACAGAAAGTATGATTTCATACGGAACTATTTATCCCCAATAACCATCAGGACATTTAGGCAATTCAACTAACGTGCGACGTAACGCATCTGACCACTGATGACGAATCGTATTAAAGTACTCGTCACGCTCATCAATACGTCGGCCATTGGGTAGAGCTAGGCTGTCATTGTCATAAAGTACAAAATCTATCGGCATACCGACTGATAGATTTGAGTGAATCGTGGAATCAAATGACAGCATCAACGCACGTGCCGCGTGTCTTACATCCGTGTTATAGCTGACAGAACGATCCAAAATAGGTTTGCCATATTTGCTTTCGCCTAACTGAAAGAAGGGCGTATCTTCAGTGGCTTTGATGCAATTGCCTTCAGGATAGATTAGGTATAGCTCAGGTGGCTGTCCTTTGATTTGACCACCAAGCATAAACGAGCTAGTAAATGCACCATCACGACTAGAGTTAGCGACTGCTTTTGCATGGTTCATAACATCACGCATACATTCACCAACCATTTGCGCGGCATCAAACAACGTCGCTACTGTATTGAGGTTACTCTCAGCACGCTGGTCAATGTCGCTTTGTAGTTTATTGAACACTGCCTGCGATGTCGCTAAGCTGCCAGCTGTCTGTAATACCATAAAACGCTCGCCCTCAACGCCGTATTGATACAACTTTCTGAATGTCGATATGTGATCAACACCGGCATTCGTGCGCGTGTCACTGGCAAAGACCATACCGTCTTTTAGACGAATGGCAGCACAATAGGTCATAAGATACCCTTGATGAAAAAAAGTAATAGAAAATAGCAAACGCTATGATAGCTTTTTGACTAATACCAAACTGTAAAGATTTTCGTAACCGCCGCCCATACGCACGCCGCGAACAGGCGCTGTATCTAGATAATCTCGCCCAATAGCCACGTACACATGTGAGTTTGGGGTAAATGCCTGATTTGAGATATCAAAAGTATACCAGTAACCATCCAGCCAAACCTCAGCCCATGCGTGACTGGCCATGTGATTTTCGGTATCGTCATACAGATAACCAGACACATAACGCGCTGGAATCTGTTGATCGCGCAAGATACTTAAAAATACATGCGTATGGTCTTGGCACACACCGGCACTTGTCGCAAAAGCCTCAGCAGCGGTCGTACCCACATGTGTGACGTCTTTGACAAAAGGCATTTTCATAATAAGGGCATTTGCCATCGCCTTTAGGCTGTCATGAGTAGGCGTTTTTAGATACGGCGCTGCGAATTCTCGCATCTCTTGTGAGCATTTGGTCAACGGGGTTTGTACGGTAAATAGCAAGTAGGGAACATGATCCATATCCTCTAAACGTTCGGTTTCGGTATTGATCTCAACGATACCCGACGCCTGCATTTGTAAGTTGTTATGTGCCTCGTTACGACTGAGCGTGAGCCATGCATTACCAAAGCCGTCCTTTTGGTTGGTCGCCACTTTAGGGAGCATCACATCCCATTTATGAATGGTCTGATGCGGCATTTGCATGGGGGTCATGCGTATATACTGTACACTGCGCTGCGCCAGCTCATCGTAATAATAGTTGGTTTGGTGACTGATTTGAAGTTTCATGGCATTTTCCTTATAGCATCTTTCTATCTTCTGTTTATTCCATATGTCTCATGAGCCGTTGTTATTGGTTTTTGGCTAGACACCTTCTATACACCTTGACGCAATATGAGATTGAACTCTTTGCTAATCAGCGCAAAATCACTAAATTTCTTTGACCTAATCATTTGGTTGGTCAAGCGGATAAGCTCACGCCAGCGCGTATTCTCCGGCAACTCATTAATCCAGTGTCTGAATTCAAAACTGATCTCTGTTGAATCCTCTCCCAACAAGACGGCACGCTCAAGCTGCTCAAAGTGACGCCCTAATTGCCAAAAGCAAGTCACTGTCGGATTTTCTTGTTTCATCGCAGCGTTACACGCGTGTAGCTGCAAAGTCGCTGCTCGATACGTGCCAGCACTCGATAAACGCTTGATCAAGTTATATAACTCAGCGGTATCTTTACCAATGACACCTTTGGCCTCTTGGACATTGTCCTCAATCGATTGCACGATATTGGGTATGATGTTTTGTTCCAAATCAGCCATCATTTGTGCTTTCATGGTGGTCAGTGACACTTCACCATCAACGGCAAACCCTAAGTGACTAATTAGATGTCTGATCTGTGATTTTTTGAGATCGCCTTTGATAAGTTGTTTCATCACATCGTCGTAGTAATACAGACGCTCACTATATCGGCCTAGCCATATTAAGTGACTGGCGGTAGAGAGTAGCAGTATCATGGGCGCATCATCTAAACTCTCGTAACCTGTTTCTAAGGGCTGGACACGATCATAGTAGTTCGCATGTCCTGAAGCATTGACACCTATTGATGATAAAGGCGAGCACTTGTCGGTCTGCTGGCTATCTAAATCACTGTCATCAATAATCCAAGTGTCTTTGATACCACCGCCTTGTGATGAATTGACGACCAAAGAGCCTTCAACCATGGCTACTCGTGTCAGACCACCGGGAACAATATCTACTGTGCCATCACCATGACTGAGGATAAAGGGACGCAAGTCAATATGACGCGGTGCGATACCATCGCTTACGGCAGTAGGATTGGTAGATAATGAGATAGTCGGCTGGGCAATAAAGCCGGCTGGGTTTTCAAGCAAGCGCAGGCGATATTCTTCGATTTCTTTTTTGGTTGATGTTGGACCAATAAGCATCCCGTAGCCGCCTGAGCCCTGTGTTTCTTTTACCACTAGCTTGTCTAGATTGTCGAGCACATATTTGAGATCGTTGGGCTTACGGCACTGGTATGTCTCGATATTAGGTAGGATGGGCTCTTCATTTAAGTAGAATTTAATCATATCTGGTACAAAAGGATAGAGGCTCTTATCATCGGCCACGCCCGTACCTGGGGCGTTAACAATCACCACGTTACCAGCACGATAAGCACTCATTAGCCCTGACACACCCAATATGGAGTCAGATTTAAAGGCTAACGGATCAATATAGGGATCATCAATGCGGCGGTAGATTACATCGACTTGTACCTTGCCGCGAATGCCTTGCATATAGACTTTGCTGTCCTCAACGACCAAATCATACCCATGGACGAGTGGTACATTCATCTCATGCGCTAAGAAGGCATGCTCATAATAGGCACTGTTAAAACGACCTGGAGTTAGAATGACGACTTGTGGATCATATTTGGATGTAGAGCTGGCTAGACAGGCTTTGAGACGGTTAGGATAATCACTGATGCCCATAATAGGCGTGTCAGAAAATATATCAGCTAATAGTGTCTCTGATATATTGCGACTCTCAAGCATATATGAGACGCCTGATGGGGTACGCAGGTTATCTTCTAACACACAAAATTTACCTGTCTCGTCTCGAATTAAATCAATACCGCTGATGTGCGAATAGATAGGTTTGTCGAGCTCAATGCCCATCATCCATGGCTCATAACAGCCACTGGCATAGACGTAGCTGGCAGGGACAATATCGGCCTTCATGATGGCTTGGTCATGGTAGATATCATGTAAGAATGCATTGAGAGCGGTGATACGTTGTTTACAGCCTGCTTCTATTTGTTTCCATTCGCTCGCGGCAATAATGCGTGGAATGATATCAAACGGAATCATACGCTCGATGTTTTTGGCATCGCTATAGACGGTAAAGGTGACGCCTTTACGGTAAAAGATATTTTCTGCTTGTTCGTTTAGATAATTGAGGGCATCCATGTTGATGTTATCAAGCCAATGGCCAACAGCTTGTGCCACTGGGCGATACTTACCCTTACTGATCTGCAATTCATCGAAACTTTGTGGCTTTTTCTCAGGTTTGTCTAAAGTGTCTTTTGTTAAGGTATCTTCGATCGGTGTTGACGCGGGACTTTTAGTATTGTCATTTGGCACTTTGATGGATTGACTCTGACTCTGACTTTGATTTGTAGATTTTTCTTTGTCTGGGTTTCCATCCTTAGACTGACTTTGAGATGCTATTTTATTCATAAATACCTCACGTATCCTTGGTAAAGTTATACTTTATGATGAATACACTGTCTATGCTAAGTAGAGTAGCACTTGTACTGCGCCCAACAGGTAGTCTATCTCCTGTATGGACTATACAACGGTTACTGAGCAATATACAACAAGAGTTAAATAATAGATTTTTAAAAACTTGAATCTAATTCCAATAAGTTTAACTCAATAAAAACAGGAGGAGAGAAGACATGAAGCTACGTGGTAGGTTTTTAATGCTGGCAGGTATAGGGTTGTCAGCGACTATCAGTATGACTGGCTGTGGTAGCGAACTACAACAAGATATCTTGCCCGCTGGTAGCACAGTGGTCGCACTTGGCGACTCATTAACCTATGGTTACGGCGCAAATCCTAAAACAGCGTATCCTACGGTGCTAGCAGAGCTAAGCAAATGGAACGTCATTAATGCAGGGGTCAATGGTGATACGTCTGAAGATGTGCTTACTCGAGTGAATGAGATCACTGAGCAAAACCCAGATTTGGTCTTACTGGGTGTGGGTGGTAATGATGTGTTGCAGCGCATTGCGCCTGATACCACTCGTGCCAATATCATCGCGACTATCGATACCTTACAATCCAATAATATTGATGTTGTCCTAATCGCTGAGCCGCATCTCAGTACCAGTGCTTTGTTTGGTAAGGCCAGTGATAATCCACTGTATGAAGATATTGCGGAAGCTGAAGGCATACCTCTATATTCTGATGGCTGGTCCACTGTACTGTCAGATGATGCATTGAAATCTGATAAAATTCATGCCAATGCTGCAGGCTATAGACAGTTCGCTGAAGGGTTGCATGATTATCTAAAAGACGAAGGGTGGGTACGTTAAACCACAATGTAAACCACAGCTTTTAAGCTTAAAGATTATGAGTAGAGCGTATGTCTGTAGTCAGTGTATGAAGCACAAAAAAGCAGAGAGTTTATTGACTAGGTTCTCTGCTTTTTAATTTTCATTTTGCTAATGACAAATAGTCGATAAATTTAATAGCCTAGTCTTTTTCATTGTCACCTATGACGACTACCAAACCTTCATCAGCAGCTATCTTACCTTCGCAGATATCTTTATAAACCTCTAGTAAGCCATTGACTCCATCAAGCTCTTGAATCTTTAACCACGCACTAGTTTTTGCGGTGCTATTCATGATGTAGTGCATAGAGCGTTTATTGAACTCTTCAGGGCCCCATTCTTTCATACGTTGCTGTACATGACTGGGCGCAAAAAACTGCTGGCTACGCGCTTGAATGATACCTTCGGTATGACGTGGCTCGTCCCAGTGCGTAAGACCGACATTGCTGGTGTAGCGCATGTTATCGCCTAAGTGTTTATGTAGACGGCTAAGCACGTCAGTGTTGGCCGACATATCGACAATAACCGTTGGCTGATTTGCATCAATATGCTCAAGGGTGTCATAGCTAAGCACACTGTTATAAGCGTCAATTGACTTAACAAAATCTATATTGCGGTTTGAGGTTAGACCGATAACGTGCGGTGCGTCTTTATCATCAGCTAGGCCATATGCTAAACCTGTACTGGTCTTACTTGATGCACTGATAATCACTACTTGCTCTGCACCAAACCAGTCATTACTCTTCAATAGATCATGTAAGCAAAATGAGGTCAGGTGCAATACGAACAACAGCATGCGCTGATCGTCATGAGCGCGGTCATAGCCTCGTTCATGATTGACGCGCTGGTATAAGTTATAACCGGGTGGTAGCTCGGCACGATGGACACTACCATCCAGCAGGCTACTCTGCGTGACTCGCTTGGGTGTTATGATCAATTCATTGGCGGGCGGGAAGTAACCGAATAAGCGCTCACCGATAGGTAGTGCATCGCTATTTGATTCGATCACATCACCAAAGCCCCAAACTGGAATAATGCCCCATTTCTCAGATTCGTCACCATTTGGCGGAAAAAACTGCCAATAGCGTAATTGGTCACCCATGACTGCATAAGTAATATTATTCGCAGTAAAGGCAAAGCGATCAACTTTGACACGTACTTCACCATCGCCGAGAGTGTGTATAGGCGACTTTTGTAGACGAGCTTGGGTTAGGTTTGCTTTATTGGTTTGAAATTCTTGCATGGTTATTTCCTTTTTTATTTTATAGTTGTCGGATTAAGTATTAGCAGTTTTGGCTTGATGCCATGCCGTAATCTGCATGATTTCACCCATGAGTTTGGGCATGTTTGCAGCGGCTTTTGGTCCTGCTTCTTTTAAACGATTAAGAATAGCAAGCTCTTCAGGAGGTGTGTCTTCGCTGGCTCGTACCAATTTGGTGAAGCCATCTAAGCGATTGTTAATCATCCATTCACGTAGCGCAGGCTCTTTTGACCAACGCATCTGATTCTGCATTTGTTTAACAAGGCCAACCAAAAAGTCCGTATCATGATTTGGGATTGGCACCACTTGGCACAACTCATTTTTGATGGTTTCGTCATCGTAATTGGCCTCGATGTGGGCGATAAATGCCGCACTGAACACAGGCTGATAGGTACGTACGGTTTGTACCACCACAGTATCACCTTTGAACACATCGTACGTCTCTGTCACTGGTACTGCCCGTGCAGAGCAGTCGATATGCATGGTGTTGGGGGTGGTAGAAATGCTGTCCTCACCAAAATAAATCTTGTCAGTATCTAAGCGAGTTATGCGACCTTTACGCACAATATTTTTAACACGGCGTAATTGCTTAAGCTCTTCACTACTAATGGTGGCACCATGGAACATTTGCGGGCGTACATTTGGATCAATACGCATTAATACGCCGCCTTTTTCTAAACGATTAAACAGGTCTTCGATGTTTTTAGCTTCAGCAATCGCTTCTGCTTGAGTAGCCTGTGCTCCAATAGTATGGGTGAAAAAATCACGAGAGGGTTGGGTGTTTTTACGATCGATCAGCCAAGCGTCTCTTGGCATAATCCATGTGATATGGTCTGGATCAATTTGGTTTTCTAGTAGCCATAAAACCGCATCTATACCTGTCTTTCCGCCGCCGATAATCACGTAACCATCACGGAGTTTGGTTAAACTCGGCAAATCATTTAGTGGTCCAAATTTGACACCTTTAGTAATCTCGAAGTTTGGGGTATGGGTCGCTGGTACTGAGGTTTTAAAGTAAGTACCATCAATGATTTTCTTATTGACCTTAACCTCATAGCTGGTATCAGACAGCAACGATGAAAACTTGCCGTCGCCTTTGTACTCACACATCGGGAAGTATTTCACGCGGCCACTTGGTAAAAACGTGTGCTTCATGACTTTATCAAAGTACGCCATGACTTCTGCGCCTGACGCCAGCTCAGATAAGCCTTTATTTAAACCAATTTTATCAATCATACCGCCGCAAAGCTCACGTGAGCTAACGCCATAAAAAGACGACGGCTGATGTAGTGTGACAAACGAATAGGCATCGTTCCAATGACCACCTGGCTTATGATGTTTATCGACGATAATAATATTAGCATCTGTTTCTGTGAGCAGCACATCGGCAAAAGCCATGCCCACCGCGCCACTACCAATGATTAGATAGTCCGTTTCTAGCTGTTGAATACTCATAGCGTCCTTACTCTAAGTTGAATTTTCATCAATACAATCAATTTATAATCGTTTGTGCATAACAGTGTTATATACTAGAATAACACTGTTATAATTGTCAAGACATAGTGAGAATCTAATGGATGCCAGAACCAAAATACTAAACGCCGCATCTGAGCTTTTCTTAGAAGGGGGTGGGGACGCCTTGAGTGTACGCGCTATATCCAAGCGGGCAGGACTGTCCACCATCGGTATATACAGTCACTTCCAAGGTAAGCAAGGCATACTAGATGCGCTGTACATAGAAGGGTTTAATCTCGTTCGTGAAGCCATGGATGTCATTCCAGAGGGTAGAGCAAACAAAGAGCAAGTGCTAGAGGCGTGCCTAGGGTATCTCAATGTAGGCGAGCAACACGAGGCGCATTATCGACTGATTTTTGGGGAAACTGATGCAGGATATCAGCCCTCAATCGAGGCCACTGCAGCCAGAGATAGCGCGTTTTCAAAGTTGGTTCGGGTGGCAGGTTCTTATTTATCAGAAGATGCTAGCATGACGGAACGTCGGCAAATAGCGTTAGATATCTGGGCAATCGTACATGGGTACGTCAGTATCAGTCACCATGTGGTGTTCGCCGATGGACTGGAGCTAGACTGGAAGACGATGGCACTTCGTGTGGTTGAAGTACAGTTGGATGCCATTGACCTAACCAAAGCTAAGTATTAATAAAGCCTTCCCGAACAACCCGGTAAATCAGCAGTATGAAGGTAACAATAAATATTAAATAGCGATTCGTAAATATTGCTCGCAGGTAGGTACATAGCGTTTAAATAATCCATTGCTTTACTTAAAAATCAAGTAAGCAAACATATGTCTTTTATCTTGTAAACTGCATTATTTTAGGTTATTTTTCAGTATCGTTTACCGTTCTTTAACCAAGGAGAAGCAGTTTGGATACTAACTTATCACCGCTTAAGATTTCAGTGGTTGCAGCGCTGACACTGCTTACAGGCTCGCAAGTATTTGCAGAGGCCAAGTATGGGGATTATGGTACAGAAACGGCGCTGACGCTTGCCCGTGATTATGCTGGTCGTTATACAGGTTCCGATAAAGAAGTCCAAGCTGCTGATTATATGCAGCAGCGCATGACCATCGATGGCAGTAACAACCAAGTCAATCGTCAAACGTTTGATTTCGTAGCGCCTCGTGGTTTGTTCAGAGGTCAGACGTTAACGAGTAATAACGTTGTCGTAACCCAAAAAGGCAGTGCTGACACCAACAGAACGCTATTTGTCGGCGCACATTATGATTCTGCCGTTGCCTATCCAAACTATGAAAATCTAGAGGCACTGGACGATAATGCTTCTGGGTCTGGCGTCTTAACTGAGTTGACCAGAAACTTGACTGGCATTGAGACAGAACATGATATTCAATTTGTGGCATTTGGTGCAGAGGAGGGCGGTCTCAATGGTTCAAGGGCGTTTGTTAATCAACTAACGGACGCGGAAAAATCAGCAGCGTTGGGTATGATTAACCTAGATAGTCTGATTACAGGCGACAAAATGTATGCCAATGCAGGGCGAAATGCTTATGACAATGATGGCAACGAAGTAGCTGCCAATGTAAGTTTGCGTGAAAATGCACTGCGCATTGCAAAAGAGCTTGGTATTACACTAGAAGTCAATCCAGCCATTATTGCACCAGGTGAGACAGAGCCATACGAGCCTTATGGTGTTGGCTGCTGTAGCGATCAGGAGTCTTTTGATAGCGTCATGCAGGTCGTCGGGTTTGAAGCGACTAACTGGGGCCTTGGGCCTAATTATGATGGTTATACGCAAACTGAAAACCCAGATATTCCAGGCGGCTATACGTGGCATAACCCTGCATTAGATAACGAAGAAGTACTTACTGTGGCCTTTGGTGCAGAACGTATAGCCCAAAGAATGCGTGACTACTCACGTATCATCAGCAGATTGATTGTTGAGCAAACCAATGCTGATATCATCGCATCAACCAAAAGTGCGCTCAATCTTCAAAATACAATGGGCGCTGCGTTAAAAAATAATGCTAACGACTCACACTCAGCAGTGCTTGAGCGCGCCAATGCTTTAGCATTACATACTCTCGATGATGCGCAGCCTTTTGATACCGAGTCGCGTACTCAGGTTTGGGTAGATGGCTCCCAAAGCTACGTGGATGCTGATGAGGTGCAAGAGGGCACTCGCGCTAATATTGGTCTATATGGCGAATATACCGTACAGCCGAGCTGGCGTGTTGGCGTAGGTGTACAAGCGGCCAATCAAAACAACAAAAGGGTAGAAAACGGTATTAAAAAAGACACAAGCTATGGTGTGCAAGCCTATTCTTTATTGGGCGGTAAAGACACGGCTTGGTGGAACACTACATCTCTAAGCTTATCTAAACATGACTTGGACGTTAATAGAACTGTAAGACTGGATGGTAATGACGGCATCAACATTATCAACAATGGTGAACGCGGTGATGCGGATGCCGATGTGTTTAGCGCATACAATGAGCTTGGCTATAATTTCCTTATCAAGAAAAATGTCGCACATGGCGCCTTTTTGGGTCTGAATTACAGTGATACAGATATAGATGGCTATACTAGCGGCAAGGCAAACTCTCGCACTGCGTTAAAGGTTGATAGCACCTCTAGCGAGGCATGGGATTCAGAGCTTGGTTATCAGTTACAGTATGGCTTTAATTTGATGGGCACGCCTGCCAAACTTCAAGGTAAAATCGCTTATGTGCATGTTATCGACGATGGTTTAACAGACAGTTTATCGACAACCTCTTTAGCTGATGGACAAACGAGAAACGTTAGTATTACCCAAACAGATAAAGATGATGACTATGGACGTTTTGAGCTGAGTGTGAGTAACAAGGTTCATAAAAACGTTTATGCGTATCTGAATGGCGATACCACCTTTGCACGTAACGATAAGGACAGCTCAGTACAACTAGGCTTGCAATATCAATTTTAAATCTTAATGTGTGAATGTCAGATTGCGCTGCTCAATAATTCATTTATGAGCAGCGTTTTTTGCTTATGCATGTCAATATATTGATTATAAGTGCATATTACTGATTGCCGCTACAATACTCAGATATCATTGATATCAATGTGTGCGAAATATTAAAAGAATAGAGGGTGACGTGTATGTTTGGCATCATAAAAGACTGGCGTGAACAGCGCATACTAGATGATAGTGAATTTAGCCATGCTGACTGGAAAAAGGCAGCCGAACGTATTGTCATATTGGATCGATTAAGTACCGATGAGCTATCACATCTGTTTGAGCTCGCAACATTATTTTTAGCTGATAAATCTATCACTGGTGCACAAGGTTTTGAGATTACCAATACTGTCAGACAATCGATTGCACTGCAAGCGTGTTTGCCGATCTTGAACTTAGGCCTTGATTGGTATGCTGGTTGGTCATCCATCATCATTTATCCTGGCTCGTACAAGAGTGCTAGCACCACGGTGGATGAGTTTGGGATCGTCCATGAGGGCACTCAGCACCGTAGCGGAGAAGCATGGCTGCGAGGGCCTGTTATTCTTTCATGGAAAGATGCCAAGCACTCAGGTGAACGTGACGGACATAATGTTGTCGTTCATGAATTTGTACATAAGCTCGATATGATGAACGGCCGCGCCAATGGTTTTCCACCGATGCAACCTGATATGGATCCTGCAAACTGGACTCAGATTATGAGTCGCGATTTTGAAGATTTTCAAACACATCGCAAGTCAGGGCTTGATCGTTATGGAGCAACCAATCCTGCAGAATTTTTTGCCGTTCTCAGCGAAGTGTTTTTTGAAACGCCGCAAAAGCTAGTTGATGCTTATCCGGATATTTATGAGATTATGGTGAAGTTCTTTCGTCAGACGCCGTTATAAGTGATATTTATAGGGATGGTGATAGTAAGCTGTATTTAAGACAGCATAAGCCTATTGGAATTGGGGAGGCTGAGGTGACTAACGCTATAAGTGGTAATGTGGCAACAATAGAAATCTATGAAAGTGCTGATGGAAAAGCGCAAGTAGATGTACGTTTCGAGCAGGATACTGTCTGGCTGTCACAAGCACAAATGACCGAGTTGTTTGGTCGTGATTAATCAGTAATTTCTCGTCATATCGCTAATGCCATAAAAGATGAAGAAATGGCTGAAAAAAGCAATATGCAAAAAATGCATATTGCAAATTCAAACCGTCCTGTGACTTTTTATGACTTAGACGTGGTTATATCAGTCGGTTATCGCATCAAATCTTCTCAAGGTGTGCAATTTAGGCGTTGGGCAACGCAGCGCTTACGTGAATACTTGGTACAAGGCTATACGCTCAATCAAAAGCGCTTCAATAAAAACTCTACTGAATTGCAACAGGCGCTAAAATTAATCAAAAAAAACCGCATAAGCCCCGAGCTTAGAACTGACAAAGCTTGTCATTAAAAACGATAACAAAAACCATGTAGCACAAGCTGTTATATATATTTTTTCGAATATATATAGCATTTATAACCAGATAGAGTAGGCTGCCATTTAAACAAGTCTTATAGAAGTTGTCGGGCAATCTTTCTCTACACCTTAAACCGTCCATTGGTCATTAATGATAGCCACCAGATATCGCTTGCCTTGATACTCATCAAATACCAAGCGCAGTACCCGCCAGTCCATACCATCATACTCATCCGTGCCTTTATAATAAAACTCCACAACATCTGATGTTTGGTACATCTCTTTTAAGTTATTGATAGAATTACCATTATTTTTGAATTCATTGACATTGATACTAGCACTATTGAATTTTTTGCCATCTACCCAAGTATCCAAATAAGTAGGCAACGGTGTAACCAACAGATCGCCAGTGCCGTCTTTTTCGCCCCAAATAAATTGAATGTTAGACTGCTGTAAATACTGTGCAAATTGCCCGCGGCTAAAGATTTTATCTGATTCAGGCCGTACATAAGCGTACATCGAAAAACGAACGCCACGTGTTGGATGGATGTCATTAGTGATTCTAGAAAAGTCCTTATTTGCTAGTGCGCGCTGTATACGTAACGCTTGCTGTCTAAGAGTTTGCTGACTGATATCAGCATTACTAGGTGTTGATGAGCTACTGGTTGACTGAGATACAATGGCTTCACTGGACTCAGAAGCAGACTGACAACCCGTCGCAGCTAGCGTGAATAACAGAAGGCTGCTAGAGACTAATGTCGCAGATTTTTCCTTAAAAAAAGCAGGTAATGTCATCATAAAATCATCCTTAGCACAGTTATTAGCGAAAGAAACATCGCTATAAATTGTCATGGGAACCGGTAAAAAATACCATAAAAGCGCTATGTAATCGATATTTTGGTAAGTAAACCTGAATGATACGATAATACAGCAGAGTCCGAATATAGGTATGATGTAATAGTCGGTAACACTTATAGGACAGAAGCTCGCAGAGAACACCATGCCAACATATAAATCGCTGACATTACTATTGACCATAGGACTGATGTCTGTCGGTCACGCTATAGCGGATGTATCAAAAGCAGCTCAAAAACAAAATGCCATGGCTAATATAAAGATTGCGACTATCACGAAAATGTACCAACAAGATATTGATGATCAAGGCATGAGTCATCCTGTAGTGCTGCAGCAATACGCTGATGCTGACTTGCAAGCAGCCATGCAACTTGAGCAAGAATATTTTGATAAAACTCAGACATCCTGTAATATAGATTACGATGTACTTTGGAACTCGCAAGATCCTGACTATACGCAAGACAAAAAGTTTTCAATAACTGGTCAAGGATTGGTTCAGGTTAGCTTGGCACAAGGTAGCGATGTTTATTATGAGCTGTCATGTGATGACAATGATAAAACTTGCCAAGTCGCAGACGTGGTTTTAGATCGGGATGGCAAAACTTTGCGTCAGCATTTACTTGAAACTTGTCGTTAGTAAAAGTCTATAACGAATATCAAATCCGAGTTAAGGTATAAGAATGACATGGTATAAATGGTTTTTCGCTTAGCTACTAAAACCGTTGGTTTGTTTTCGCATAATGTATATTATGTTAAATAAGGTTTATTAGGTTATAGGCTTAAGCCTTACTAAATATAGAATCATAACGATTATGTATTTCTGATGCTATTGGATATAAATATCTCACCAAACTGTTTAGCTCTCACCGACTAACTCTTTCCTGTTAATTAAACCGAATCTTTTGGGTGATATTTTACGCTTGATTAGTGTTACTTCTAAGCATCTCTCGCAGGCAGATTATTACATCGGTCACCTAACGATTTATTAGACGTTGAAATTTGCATGCTCTATATGATTAGCGGCTAATATTCTATGCTTCGCTAAAATATTAATGGCTATTTCCAAATGTGTCATTAGCTTTTTATTCGAGATGATCATGGTTATTCGTCTGCGATAGTTTATTTATTATCTATGTCCGTTGGCTAAATCCTTAATATAGAAAAGCTGATAACCTATTTTTGATAACCATCGTTTGTATGGTTAGATATCCTCTAATACTGCCAACCCAGATTAAATTGCAAAAACTCAGCCAAACGATATAACTCCTTCGAATATTTCTAATCTTAGCTAGCCTTCAAACGCTATACCTAAGTCATCACGTATAACCTTTTAAATTGAAATCATAGTCAAATTGTCTATGTATTAAAGCTGACGCTATTTATTCTTGCAAAGAGATGAATTTTATCTACCTATAAACAGTAGCCCTCTATTTGTTGTTACCAAGCCATTTTTAAGAGGAATGAGCTATCTATTGATATTTTTTAATGTATCTAGTCTTTTGTTATATATTTTCTATAAACCCCTCAAAATTGGTGCATTCTAAATTTGCACAGGACAGTACTATGACCCTGATTTTTATATTCTGTGCGAGTACAGGAGCGTATGCTTTGTAGAAAATATGCTCAACTCCTTGCCGAATCACTCATGGACACCATAATCGCATTTAACTATGTATCGAAATAACTGGTAAAAATGCCGTGTAACCCTCTCAGCGTATGGCCTACTCAATATTTGGTCACTATGCTATAATTATCCCCAAGTGAACCTTGGGGATAATTAAGTATCAAAACTATTACTCTATAAGGTTTTACTAAAAACACTAATGAATACCAGTGTCCATGACAGTGTCCAATACTTCTGTATTTTTCTACATAAGAGACTTTTTATAAGTCATCAATCATAAACCTATCATTAACTTTAATTATCAGATTACGGATATACATTATGGCTATCGACACTGCAAACGATATCAACAAACTAGAATGCCGAGACAAAGATTATTCTGTCAGTGTCTCAGGTGTGGCTGGCTTAAGTCTGCGTATTTATCCAAATGGCAAAAAGGAATACTACTTACGTTATTCCCATCCGCATATCGAGGGCAAACGCCCTAGGATGATGTTGGGTAAGATTGAGGATGTCAGTCTCCATGAGGTTAAATATAAAGCAGACACCATTCTTGATATGGTCGCAAAAGGCTCTGACCCTAAAGCTATCCAGCAAAAAGAACAAACCAATAAATATACTCACCTAAAAAATGCACCATTTTCTGAGATTGCTCAAGCATGGCGAGAACACAAAACAGCAGGTCGCACTCAAAGTAAATCTAAAAAACCGTCATACAGTGAGTCAACTCTCAAGTTTTGGGATTTATGTTTAGGATATATGTGCCAAGAAATTGGTGATTTAAGAATGGACGATATCACCAGTGAGATGATACTGAGTGTGTGTGAGTCTATCCAAAACAATGAAAATCAAGCAACTTTCGTTGGGGCAAGCACTCGTCTGTATACTGAAAAAGTGTTTTCATTCGCTGTTGCTCGAGGGTTGTGCGATAGAAATGTGGCAGTCGATACCCGTGGTGAGCTTGCACCTGCCAATTCAGGCAATCACTTGCCAGCCATCACCAAACCAGATCAATTTGCGACTCTCTTAAAGGATATGTCGAATTTTAGAGGTGCAAGTAAGATCACATTAGAGGCTATGAACTTATTACCTTACGTGTTTGTACGTAGTATCGATCTGCGCTCGATGCGTTGGGATGACATCGATTGGGACAATAATACATGGGCGTTCTCCCCGACCAAAGGCGAAGGTCGTGACGATATGGTCTCGCACTTAGTTGTTCCCTTAGCCACGCAAGTGATTACGCGATTACGAAACATTCAGTCAATTACTGGGCATAAGGAATTTGTATTTGCCTCGATGCGCGGTTCAAGCAATGCTTATATTAGTAAAGCGACGTTGGTACAGATATTCCACCGGCTTGGATATAAAGACGTGCAATGTGCGCATGGATTTCGAGCATCCGCTAAAACTTTGCTCATGGAACAGCCTGAGCTACGCTATTCTGACATCGTCACAGAGTTACAGCTAGGTCACAGGATAAAAGACACACATGGCGGGGCTTACAACAGACTCGATGAAATCGATACTAGGGTACAGATGATGCAAGATTGGGCAGATTATATAGATGAGCTTCGGAGTCGTTAGAGATTATTTTAGAGTCAAAAACCATATTTTTTTGCTTTTATTTATGCTTCTTTGAAATGTACTTTACGGAAGTTCACAGGAGACATCCCAGTAAATTGTTTGAACTGTCGACTAAAGGCACTATGATCACCGTATCCACAGTTTAAGGAGACTTGAGTTACTGTTAGCTTATGATTCGCTAGTAGTCGAATGGCATGCTCTAGGCGCATTTTTTGTACAAACTGAATGGGTGACATATTGAGCACTGCTTTGAAGGTACGCTCCAATTGCGATTGACTAAGATTTGCCAATTTCGCCAATTGACCAATATTGATTTTTTGATCAAGATTGTCTCGTACGTATTGATCTACGCTTGCCAATCGAGCGTGTTTGCGTAATATCCGCTCGTTATCTTCATCAATATCTACTGATATACCTACCATTGCTACAATATGATTTTCTACATCATAGACGGGGATTTTTTGCGTGATACACCATCCTAGCTGTCCTGATGCATAGCTATGAAGTTCTAACTTATCAACAATCTCCCTGCCTTCCCTTAACACTCTCAGATCCTGATTGAGATAATCCTTGCCTTGAGACTTCAAAAACACTTGCTCTGTAGTTAGTCCTATTAGTGCTTTTTTGTTTTTAAGCCCGCTACGTTTAATGAGCGTTTTGCTGACTAATCGATAGCATGCTTGGTCATCTTTAACAAAAAACACCACATTTTTCATAGTATCAAACAAAGGCATCAATAACGATATATTGCCAACAAACTCATCAAAATTGGCTGGTTGATAAGTTTTTAGGTGTTTTGACAGTTGTTTTGTAGGTGCTTCTAGTACTAACGGCCGCATCGGTATATTCCCATATAGCATCTCAAGCTTGTCGTTGAGCTTTTCAGGTATTTTAGGGTGCTACACCATATTTATACTCCTAAATATCTTTATAACCTGTGCAGAAATGCGCATTTATTCATATAAAAACATCAAGACTGCTTTTCTGAAAAACGTCATTCTATATTTACGCCTTGTTCATTTATGAATAACGCTAACAGTATATTAACTCACGGATGAATCAGGTAGGCAGTCATGTTTGATACGCTTTTTACTCTTAAGATTATTGATTCGCATACTGGCGGTGAACCTACTCGTATGGTATATGAAGGATTTCCTGAGCTTAGTGGGCAATCTATTCAAGAAAAACTTCAGGACTTCAAACAGAATTTCGATCATTTACGTCAAAGTATTATCCTAGAACCTCGTGGTAATGATGTGCTTGTCGGAGCGCTTTTGTGCCCGCCTTCTGATCCTCGTGCCACGGCTGGCGTGATCTTCTTTAATAATCATGGCTATTTAGGTATGTGTGGCCATGGCACTATCGGCGTTATTGCATCTCTAGCTTATCAACAAAAAATAACCGCTGGTGATCACTATCTAGAAACAAGCGTAGGCCTAGTTAAAGCAACCTTACATGATGATGGTAGTTGTAGCGTCCAGAATGTCCCCTCTTATCGCTACCAAAAACAGGTAGAAGTTCAAGTACCCAATATCGGTCCTATCTATGGAGATATCGCTTGGGGTGGTAATTGGTTTTTCTTAGTCAACGATCATAAGCAAGCTATTGAAGCCAATAATGTTGAAGTACTCACTCAATTTAGCATACAGATCAAAAAAGCACTTCATAAGTCTGGAATCACGGGTGCTGACAATGGCGAAATTGATCATATAGAACTGTTTGGCAAGAGCGATCTCACCGGCACTAACAGCAAAAACTTCGTATTATGCCCTGGATCTGCCTACGATCGCTCTCCTTGTGGTACGGGAACCAGTGCCAAATTGGCTTGCTTAGCCGCAGACAATGTACTCGCACCTGGTGAGACTTGGTATCAGCAAAGCATCATTGGCAGTGTCTTTAGTGCCAGCTATCAGCCTATTGATGTGCTTAGTAACCATAGCCCTCTTCATAACCACCCTATCAATACTATTATACCCACGATCCGAGGGTACGCCTACGTATGTGCAGAGACCTCTCTCATCGTTCAAGACAGCGATCCGTTCAAATGGGGTATTTCTTTATAGATACCAGTTTATATAGCTTTTAGGAAGTAACCAATCACTGCTCAGTAAGGTCAAAAAAGCGAGACTCTCATGGACACACAAGTGTTTGATATACATATCATCGGTGGTGGCATTATCGGGCTATGTGCTGCGGTTACCCTACAGTCTCGCGGGGTAAAAGTTGCGATTTTGGAAGCGGATAAAATCGGTCGCGGTGCAACTTATGGCAACGCAGGTCACATTGCCACTGAACAGGTTTTCCCTATTGCTGATGCTAGTATCCTAAGACATGTTCCTGCCATGCTACTCAACCCTGAAGGACCTCTGCGGATAGATTGGCGCTACCTTCCACGCTTAGCACCATGGGCATTCAAGTTATTACTTAATATGCGTACCGAACCATTTGCACGCAGTCACCAAGCGCTTTTGGCATTAAATGCACAGAGCCTTCAAGCTTGGCAAGATTTTGCCAAAGAGTGGCAGTTACATTCTTGGGTACAAATACAAGGATCTGTATTAACCGCAGAGACGCCCAACAGTCTAAAAGTACTGACTGAGCACGGTCAACGTTTAAACAGTTTAGGGGTTTCTAACAGCCTACTCTCACAGTCAGCATTGACAGATCTTGAACCTGCGTTAAAAGACAATCAACTGGGTGCTTTGTTTTTTCCAGAGACAGGTCATATCACCAATATAGAAGCCATTACCCATAAATTAAGTACTATTTTTAGATCGCTTGGTGGTCAAATTTATGAGAATTGCCGTGTTTTGAGCGCGGAAGTAATAACTGATGGTATTCGTTTGACGACGACACAAAAGCAGCTTCATGCCAGCAAAGTTATGCTCGCCGCAGGAGCTCATTCCAAAGCCTTAGCCAAACAGCTAACAGGCGTCTCAGTACCAATGGATACAGAGCGAGGCTATCACCTGATGCTTCCTAACGAAAGTCAGCGTTTCAACATCCCTATTTCTAGCATGGACCGCCGCTTTATTATGACACCAATGGAAAAAGGGCTGCGCTTGGCTGGCACTGTTGAGTATGCAGGACTTGAGGCGCCGGCAAATATGAACCGTGCGAATATGCTGTTGAAACAAGCTCAAGCAATGCTAAAGACCCCATTAGATAGTGACAGCAATACGCAATGGATGGGGTTTAGACCCTCTACAGCAGACTCACTACCCATCATAGATAGACGTAATTCAGTCTTTTTAAACTTTGGTCATCAGCATCTAGGTCTGACCCAAGCTGTCGTAAGCGCACAGATGATTGCAGCGTTGTATTTTGGCGATACTGCCATGGTAGATCTTACTGCCTATCGTCTAAATCGCTTCAAACGTAAGTCTTTTAAATAATAATCGAACATTTCATCTCTATGACAACTCATAGAACCAACAACGTCGCTAACAGCTCATGGCTTACTAACGGCCTTTACTTCCAAATAAGGATATTTATATGAACATTCATGGCGTTTTAGTCCCTATCGTTACTCCTTTCGATGTTAATGGAGATATCGATACTCAAAAGTTAACCGAACTGGTCAATGTATTCATAGAAAAAGGCGTTACCGGAATCGTAGCTTGCGGTACAACGGGGGAATACTACACGTTCTCGCCTGCAGAACGTGAACTGGTTTTGACCACTATCGCTGATGCTGCCAAAGGCAAAGTCACTCTAATTGCAGGTAGCAACAGTTTATCGACCAATCATTCTATCGAACTTGCTCATCAAGCCAAAAATCTGGGCTACGACGGCTTAATGTTATCAGCCAATCCGTATAGCCTACCAGACCAAGACGGTATTATTGCGCATTTTGAAACCGTCGCTGATGCCACTGACCTACCTATCATTATGTATAACTTTCCAGCACGCGTCGGTGTGAGCATTGAATTTGAAACCGTCGCGCATTTATCCAAACATCCCAATATTGTAGGTGTCAAAGAAAGCAGCGGCGATTTTAGCCATGCATTACGTATGCTACAGGCTGATTTTGAAAACTTTGAAGTGGTTTGTGGTTGTGACGACCAACCAGTAGATTTCTTCTTTTGGGGTGCTAAGAGCTGGATCGCTGGTGCGGCTAACGTATTTCCAGCAGAACAAGTTGCATTGTTTGAAGCCACACAAAAAGGTGATTGGAACCGTGCTAAAGAGCTGATGACAGCCATGTATCCTGCTATCCACTCTATGGAGTCTGGAAACTATAACCAAAAAGCCAAAGTAGGCTGCATTAACGGGAGCATTAATGTTGGGTCAGTACGACTACCTTTGACTGATATGTCAAAAGAAGAGACTCAGTCATTTTTAGCACTTCTGTCTTGATACATCGCACCATTCTTATCGTTCCTACCATTGTATAGAAAAGGACAATCTAATGAGTATGACCACAGCGCAAGTCTTCGAACTCGCCAGCAACCAACAGCTTTGGGCAGGCCATTTAATAGATACCACAGCACCAGTATCCGAGACAACACTCCCTAACTACAGCCCTATTGATAATACCTGTATAGGTAGCATTGCTAATGGAATTCAGCAAGATGTTAATACAGCGGTAACGGCAGCCCGAGACGCTTTTGAACATGGTGAGTGGCGACGGATGTCTCCTGCAGAGCGCAAAGCTATCATGCAGCGCTGGTGTCAGTTAATGCATGAGCATATGGATGAGTTAGCTGCCTTAGATTGCGTCGATGCAGGCAAGCCTATTACGGAATGTCTCAACACTGACCTGCCCGCTACGATTGAAACCTTTGAATGGTACGCCGAAACGGCTGATAAAGTTTTTGGCAAGGTTGCTCCTACTGGCGCTGATGCGCTAGGCCTTGTGGTACAAGAGCCTATCGGTGTAGTGGGTGCAGTACTACCATGGAATTTCCCAGCGCAAATGTATGCATGGAAAGTTGCACCCGCATTAATAACTGGCAACTCAGTCATTGTTAAACCTGCTGAATTGACCTCGCTCTCAGCATATCGATTAACACAATTGGCGTACGAGGCTGGCGTGCCAAAAGCGGCGTTGCAGTTAGTCTGTGGGCTTGGTGAAGAAGTGGGTGCGGCACTCGGTCAGCATATGGATGTTGATATGGTTTCTTTTACAGGATCAACTGAGGTCGGCCGACTATTTCTACAGTACTCTGCACAAAGCAACCTCAAGGAAGTCGTCTTAGAGTGTGGTGGCAAAAGCCCTCAAATCGTCTTTGCAGATGCCCTTATCAATGAACAAACCATCGAGCATATTTTATCCGCTGCCTTTTGGAATATGAGCGAAAACTGTAGCTGTGGTTCACGCCTACTTGTCCATTCTAGCCAAAAAGAAGTGTTGTTAACGCTATTAAAAGAAGGTCTTCAGTCTTGGAAGGTTGGTCATCCTTATGATCCCGAGGTCGCTATTGGCCCAATGATCGAAAAAGCGCATTTTGAGAAAGTAATATCACATCTCAATACTGCAAAAACGGAGGGTGCTCGTTTGATCGCAGGTGGACGTATCCACGATGAACTCGGTAGTGGCTGGTATATCGAGCCTACCGTCTTTGATAATGTCAGCCCAGACATGACGCTGTTTAAAGAAGAGGTTTTTGGCCCACTTTTAGCTGTCACTAGTTTTGAAACCGAAGAGGAAGCTATTCAGCTCGCCAATCAGAGTAATTATGGGCTTGCTGCATCCTTCTATACACAAAATATCCATCGCGCATTCCGCGTGGCATCCGCTATTAAAGCTGGTACCGTCTCGATTAATGGTTTTTCTGAGGGCGATATTACGACACCTTTTGGTGGTTATAAACAATCTGGCTTCGGCGGTCGTGACAATGGCTTAGAGGCGTTGTCCCAGTATACCCAAACCAAAACTATCTGGTTAGTGAACTAACAACTGACATTGTCCGCTATCCACGCCCAAGTCAGCATAACCGAAAACACTACAAGGAAGTAAAGTTATGGAAAATATCATCAATACTATCGTCGGGTATATTTGGAGTGACGCCCTGGTCTATCTTGCGTTAGGTGTCGGCATATATTTTACGATTATGACTCGTGCCGTGCAAATCCGTTATTTCAAAGAAATGATTAGGCTGTTGTTCGACAAACAAAGTTCATCAGCAGGGATTAGCTCCTTCCAAGCTTTCTGTATGGCGCTATCAGGACGTATTGGTGTGGGTAATATCGCTGGGGTTGCAACAGCCATTGCAGCAGGTGGCCCTGGCGCGGTATTTTGGATGATTTTCATGGGTGTGTTAGGTGGCGCTAGCGCTTTTATTGAGTCTACCTTAGCGCAGGTATACAAACATAAGGTCGGTGATCAATATCGTGGCGGCTCCCCGTTCTATATTGAAAGAGGATTAAAGCTAAAACCTTTTGCTATCATCGTCGCTATCGTGACCTGTCTATCTTACGGCGTGTTAGTGCCTGGTGTTCAGGCCAATACCATTGCGGACTCTTTTAATACAGCATTTAATATACCGCCCGTTGTAACAGGAATTATCCTTGTCGTACTATTAGGTATCATTATATTTGGCGGTGTGAAGCGTATTGCTAATTTTGCAGGAAAAGTCGTACCTGTCATGGCAATCGGTTATATCCTCATGATGGTGATTGTATTGGCATTTAACGCTCAAAATATCCCTGCAATGTTTGCACTTATCTTTAAGAGCGCTTTTGGCATGGATGCAGTGTTTGGTGGTATGGTTGGGACCGCAATCTCTTGGGGCGTACGCCGTGCTGTTTTCTCAAACGTTGCGGGTGCTGGCGAGGCGACTTTTAGCTCAGCGGCAGCCGAAGTATCACATCCTGCCAAACAAGGTTTAGTGCAAAGCTTCTCTATCTACATCGATACGGTGCTTGTCTGTACTGCAACAGCGTTGATGATTCTATCAACTGGCATGTATAACGTGGTGACCCCTGAAGGTATAACCCTAGTTGATAATATGCCGGGTATTGAAGCTGGCACGGCATTTACCCAAGCGGCTGTATCTACTGTCTTCAACCAGTATGGAAGTGGCTTTGTTGCGATTGCTATCTTCTTATTCGCCTTCACCTGCTTGGTTGCTTATTACTATATTGCCGAAACTACGTTGGTCTATTTGGACAATAAACTGCGCTACCCCATTCTCAAACATGTACTCAAACTGGTCTTTTTAATCGTTTGTTTCACTGGTAGTGTTCAGTCAATCGGTATGATGTGGGCGTTAGGTGATATAGGGTTTGGCAGTATGTGCTACTTAAACTTCATTGCCATTTTACTGCTAAGTAAAGTTGCTCTAAAAGTTCTAAAAGACTACGACGAGCAGATGAAATTAGGTATAAATCCTGTCTTTGACCCTAGAAAGGCTGGAGTGGATAATGCGGACTTTTGGATAGAATATAGCAATGAGCATGGTCATAAAAAATCGCTCTAATAATAGTGCATTAGAGGTCTGCCAGTATCTACTAGTAAAAAAGTTGCTATCAACATCAAGCAGGCCTCACCTATTTATGTTAAATTGCAAAAAACCATAAGGATATTACGTATAAGATAACCATAGTATTGTATCCACTCATTTGATAGGAAGGTTGAAGATGACACTAGATAACAACGTACTACGTAAACGCACCAGCTTGTTGGGTTCATTATTAGGTGATGCTATTTCTCGCCAATCTGGTGAGCAGACGCTAGATACGATTGAGACACTGCGCAAAGGCTTTATTCAACAGCGCCGTGAGCCGAATGAGGCGCATAAACAGCAGCTTATCGATTTTATTGCTTCTTTGGATAATCAAACCTTAAAAAACGTCATACGCGGCTTTTCTATCTATTTTTTCCTAGCCAATCTAAGCGAAGAGAATTACTTGCGTGAGCAGCGTCATGCGCAGCGTATGCAATCTGAGCAAAGCTGGGAAGGATCATTTCGTCGTACCTTACTTGAGTGTCGTGAGCGCAATATCGAGCCTGCTCAAATGCAAGAGCTGATCGATCAGCTAAAGTTTACACCTGTATTTACGGCGCATCCTACCGAAGCGCGTCGCCGTACTACGATGAATATCTTACAAAGTCTATTCACACATAGCGACGCTTTAAACAACGTGTCTGAAAACAGCTTCGCCTACGAGCAAGCAAAAGAACAAACGGCGCAAACGATTGATCTGTTATGGTCATCTGATGAGGTGCGCACCCGTAAGCCGTTGGTATATGATGAGATTAATAATGGCTTGCATTACTTTAATGCCAGTTTGTTCAATGCCATTCCTAAAGTGTATCGTAATATCAAAAAAGCCATTGTCGACATCTATCCAGAGCTCACAGACTATCCACTGCCTGCCTTTATGAGCTTTGGGTCATGGATTGGTGGTGATAGAGATGGCAATCCTTTTGTGACTTTTGAGACCACAGAGCTTGCCGTATTGATGCATGCTGATACCGTGCTGCGTCACTATCAAGTGCTACTCAAAAAACTGCGCCGCCAGCTGATTCATAGTGACACTATTGTCACCGTTTCACCTGACGTATATGCCAAAATCAAAAGTTATGATGAGCTCGATCAGCGTGTGTTTGACTATAACCTAGATGACTATAGCAATGAGCCATATCGTCGCCTGCTCTCTATTATTCTGACTAAAGTCAAAGCAACCAATCGCCGTATCCAAAGCAAAGGCACGGATATCGAAGCTGAAAAAGATGCCTATGCCAATCCAGAAGAATTACTAGAAGACCTGCGCATTATCCGTCAAAGTGTCAATACACACGATACGGCACACAGCGATGGATTACTACTAGATGTCATTCGTTTGGTCAAAACTTGCGGCTTTCATTTGGCAGCGCTCGATATCCGCCAAGAGTCGTCATACCATGGCGAAGTGATTGCCGATATCTTTGCCAGTGCCTCCAACCTGCCTGATTATCAAACGCTAAGTGAAACCGAACGTCAAGAATGGCTCACACGATTGCTAGAAAAACCAGGCACGCCGCTTATCTATACTGATAACCTGACAGACAAAACGCGTGAGCAATTGTCACTGATGAATTCGGTCGCTACTCTACGCAAATTGGTGGGACAGGCTACTTTTGGTAGCTATGTGATCTCGATGACCAATAATGCTAGCCAGCTACTAGAAGTATTGCTGCTCATGCGGTTTGCAGGCTTATGCAGAATTGATGACGAAGGTCAGTTGTCTGCTGACCTACCTGTCGCACCGTTATTTGAGACCATCGAAGATCTCAAAAATATCGATAAAATCTTGCCTGCCGTGTTAGATAATCCACTGTATCGTGGACTGCTACGGAACACGGACAACACGCAAGAGATTATGCTGGGTTATTCAGACTCATCAAAAGACGGCGGCATTATCACCTCTGCTTGGCAGCTTTATAGTGCACAGCAGACCATTAATAACATTGCTGAGCAATATGGTATAAAAACACGCTTGTTCCATGGTCGTGGCGGTTCTGTGAGCCGTGGTGGTGGATCAACGCACAAAGCCATTGCGGCACAGCCAGCTGGCACGCTACATGGTCAGATTAAGGTAACTGAGCAAGGCGAAGTGCTCTATGCCAAGTATGCCAATACAGATACCGCTGTGTTTGAGCTGACCATGGCGATTACAGGTACGCTAAAAGCCTGCTCTACAAGGTTTGTGGTACAACCGACTGAGTTGCCAGAGTATGAAGCGTTGTTTGCACGCTTGGCGGATGCTGGTGAGCAGCGCTATCGCGAGCTGACCGATCATACCGAAGGGTTTTATAAATTCTACTCTGAGGTCACCCCAGTACAAGAAATATCTCTGTTAAACATTGGCTCACGTCCAGCCCATCGCAAAAAAGGCCTACCAAGTAAGACCACCTTGCGAGCGATTCCTTGGGTATTTGGCTGGTCATTGGCACGCTTTACCTTACCTGCTTGGTATGGCGTTGGTAGTGCGCTAGATAGCGTCAAAAAAGACGAAGCATTGATGAAAGAGATGAATAAGCACTGGCCGTTTTTTAGCGTGTTTATCAGTAATATCGAGATGGCCTTTACCAAAGCCAATATGAATATTGCCGAGGCCTATAGCCAACTATGTGATGATGAGCCGTTACGCGAAAAAATTATGACAGCGGTCACCGATGAACACACACTGACCAATTCAGGATTAAACTCTCTGCTTGAGCAAGACTCCTTATTATCCAATCAGCAGAATCTTGCTTCATCCCTGCAGTGGCGAGACGCTTATCTAGATCCTATCAACTATATCCAGATTGAGCTGTTAAAGCGTGCCAGACAACAGGACACCCCGAACGATTTGGCACATGGCGACCTTAATGTAGAAGATCCATTAATCCGTAGTATCAATGCGCTAGCTGCAGGGTTACGAAATACTGGTTAGGGTAGCTTTTCGATAAGTAGCTTTCGAATAAACAAAAAGCTTATACCAATTATCGCAAATATTAGGGCTTCGTTCGCGAAGCCTTAATATTATTTAAAACCCTTCAGAAAATATCTCGCCAGATATCAATCGCAGTTTAGTACTGCGTTGATTGATATTGCCTATTAGGTGATTCGTAATTCATTGTTTGAATAACCGGTCCGAACAAGATACCGTAAAATATATTTTTACTTCATGTATATGTAGGGTCTGCTCCAATGGAAACGCCTCAATTAACACCATCTTTAGACATCGCAGCAATTGATTGCCATATAGAATCCGTTGCACTCATTGACCGCGCTATTCAAATACGCTGGAATGATGGTATCGACAGTACGCACCACTATATCTGGCTGCGTGATAACTGCCCATCGGCTTTTCATCCGCACACTGGCGAGCGTAGCTTTGATTTACTGAGTGTCTCAAAAGATATCCATCCACTATCCGTCTCTTTTGATGAGACAACGCTAACGATTGAATGGTCAGAACAAGCGCATATCAGTCACTTTGATCAGAGTTGGTTACGTGAGTTTGGGTATTCTAGTGCATTGGCCAAGGACCATAGCAGTCCTTATGAAAGTTGGGATGGCACGTTTATTGACCACATCCCCATGTATGACCAGCAGAGTATCATGACCAGTGACAGTGCTTTATATGAGTGGATGAGTGCGCTGGATAAATATGGGCTTACTATCATTGATAATATGCCAGATGACTCTGATGCTGGTGTACAGACCGCCATGCGAGTCGATTATCTGCGGCAGACTAACTTCGGTATGACCTTTGATGTGATATCAGAAAAGTCACCAATCAATTTGGCTTATACCTCGCTCTCATTACCTTTGCATACCGACTTGCCAAATCAGGAGTTGCCTCCAGGCTATCAATTCTTGCATTTTTTGAGTAATGAAAGCATAGGTGGCGAATCTACTTTTGTAGATGGATTAAAGGTGTTAGAAGGGTTACGAAAAGAGCAGCCTGAGTATTTTCGCTTGCTTGCCGAATATGCCATCCCCTTTCGTTTTCATGACACTGCCCATGATATCCGTGAGCACCACCCTGTCATCAATCTAGACAACTTTGGCAATATTGTCGAAATCAAATACAACGCCCATCTTGCAGATGTTTTCGATTTACCAAGTGACGTAATGTACGACTACTATCTTGCTTATCGAGAGCTGATGGCTCGACTAAAAGACAGTCGCTATAAGATTGAATTAAAATTAGCGGCGGGTCAAATGGTAGTTTTTGATAATCGCCGAGTCCTGCATGGGCGTAACGCATTTGATGAAAACGTCGGTGAGCGTCGTCTCAAAGGCTGTTATGTTGACCGCTCAGAGTTCAAAAGCCGTTTGCGAACGCTCAAAAAGCAACTGGCTTAACACGACCCACAGTACTTGGCCTCGGTGTCTGTTGATGACTCTAAGCTGCGTCCCTTCATGTTCCCTTATGAAAAATACAAGCGCTCTATCAAGCAGCTTTACGACCTTTCACAAATAACACCAAGCTAAAGCATGGCGTATTGACCTCACAAAAAAAGCCCCATTTCTCTTCTCTCATGTTTAGAGAGGAGAAATGGGGCTTAATATTATTCACTTACTGACTTATAGCTATCAACATAATCTTATAGTACTAATAGTGGCCTTAATAACTGGATTCACGATATAGGGTTTTGTGTGCTTCTATCCTAAAGTCTGCAGCGCTTATAGCAGGCGTAAGACCATGTGTACTGTACTTAGCTTGTATGATCTGTTCTTCCTCACGGAATAGCACATTTTGCGCTTCTTGCTTGAAGTCATGATAGCTAATGGCGGTGTCATCTTCATGACCGTCAATAACTATAGGTCTGCTAGGTTGATTTTGGCTATTCGAATGCTGTTGTACAGTCTGATTAGCATTAGCTTCTTTAGTAATATTGCTGACTGTTAAACCGTTATTAGTCGTCGACGCTTGAGATAACGTGGAAGAGATACGGTTAGACATATAGAAGGCAGATATTAGAACAATACAGATGACACTGATAATAGCAAGAACAAGACTACGGGGTCTGATGCTTTTTGGCTCGATATCATTATTCACGTTTTCTGATTCATTCATAGTTACGTACCGTCTAATTCATATCACCAATGGCACATAACTGTGCCTTTTACATAATGATATGAATTTTATATTGTATTGCAACAATTTCTAGTACGAACGTCTCGAATAAATTGATAGACGGTTATCTAACCGTCTGAAATGGTATAAAACGTAAACCATTTAATCATTGGTTTCGCGGTACAAGGTAGTCTGCGACTCTTGTCTAAAATCTTCATAAGTTATGGCAGCTTCTTCAGTAGCTATAACTGCGGCATCATTCTCTGATGTAGGAGCTTCAGAAGTTGACACTGATTCACTAACAGCTGGCAGGTTCTGTCTATTGTTGTCCAAAGCATCTTGCTGAGTAGTGGCTGGTTGCGTACTTACAGGGTCAACGCCATCCGTAGTTGTTTGACTGTCAGTAGACAGTTCTGGCTCAGCACTAACAGTCGGTGTACTGTCTGTCTCTACATGACCATCAGTACTGTTATGTTTATCATCAACCGTAGAAGTAGATAAGACTCCTGAAAATACAAGCATTAATGCAATAGCAACCAATACGATTAAACCAATCGCCACAACTGTTATGAATGGTTTCTTGCTTTTGATCACTTTATTGTCTATGACTGGCTCTTCGATAACTGATTCAGGCACATTCTCAATTTTTAAAGGGATGTTTAAAGAATCATCATCTGATATCTCAGTTATGACAGATTCACTATGATCAATCGTAGAGGGTGTCTCTGTTTGATTGCTACTATCTATATTGTTGCGATCTATATATTCTGAGGCCTCTGTATCTGAACTGACATCATTGACATCGATACTAATACTGTCGCTATCGTTAGCTATGCTCAACACATTATCTTCAGATAAATTTTCAAATACTGTACTTGTATTTGAGGCTTTAGAGGGAATGTTTGCTACTGTAGCATCTTCTGTTTCTAGTAATAACTCTTGCTCACTGCTTTGATCTTCAAAAAGCTGCAACTCTTCTGTGCTCAAGGGTTCGAAAGCGGCAAGGTTCTTTGCACTTTCTAGTGTTTCAAACGCAGCCTGATCGTTCTCTTCGGAGCCATGGACTCGATTAATAAAGCGTTCATAGATGTCGTTGTTATTACGCTTACGCGACTTTTGGTCAATAATTCTAGTCAATTTTTCATCAAAATCGGTGCCAGCGTCTTCTTTTTCGTCGCTCATAGAATAATACCAGACCAGTTTTCTCTACTGGTGTTAAATGATTGCTAGAATGAATTTTCTTACTATAGTGTAACAGTGTTATTAGCCACCAATATAGTTGCTCGACCTATTATCTTCAAGCACAATTTATGGGATAGCGCTAATATTGATAAGAACTATTCTAAATAATATGATAAACCAACCTTAAGAACTGTTCTATGTAGAGATAGCATAGACTATGACAGGCTCAATAGTATGGATTTAAAACAGCTCAATGCATTTATCGCGGTTGCCGATTTGCGCAGCTTTAGCGCTGCCGCCACTAAGACAGGACTGTCACAGCCGAGCCTGAGTCGCTTGCTAAAACAGTTAGAGACTGACATGGGCGTGGTGCTTATTGATCGCTACCACAGGCCACTACATCTGACAGAAGCGGGCAGTTTTTTCTACGATAAAATAAGCACCATACTGACCGAGATTGATACGGTGACCAGTATGACTCAGCGTCTATCAGCACCCAGCAGCGTTTTAAATATAGGTTTTGTGCCCTCAGTGCTATATGGCCTGCTGCCTGAAATCATTGCCACGCTTAAACAGTTCAGCCCTGATATCGACGTTAATTTAAAAGACATTAGCTCATATCAACAAATGGATGCCCTCAAGTCTGGTGAGATTGATGTTGGTTTTGGCCGATTTGCCCATCAAGATCCATGGATTCAGCAGATTCTGCTACGTCATGAACGCTATGTGGTGGCATTGCCAAAATCACACCCGCTTGCCAATGTACGTAAGCAGCGCTTGATAGATCTAGCAAACAATCGCTTAATTTTATACCATCAAACACATTTGCCAGTATCGTCCACGGTGACGACAGAGGCAGTGACCCAAGCGAACGATAAGCTGTCTACAAATAGAGTCAACCGTGCTGCTACTCATGAAGCATCATCTAGCGCTAGCGAGCCTATTACTGAGCCTTTACTACATCTTTTTGCCCAGTATGGCATCTCACCTTTTATGACCACGACAGTCAGCGATTTGCAGGTAGCATTGGGGCTGGTCGCGGCAGGCGAAGGCATTACATTGGTGCCTGCCAGCTTGCAAACCGTACGTACGGAACAGATCAGCTACCAACGTTTGGTTCATGAAAATGTCACCTCCCCTATTTATTTACACACCCTCAAAGACTTCGTACACCCAAAAATACCTGACTTGCTCACAGCCATTTATCACGTCTACGAACAGCGCGGCATTACTTATCGGCAGCAAAATTTTGTGTCACAGCCTTAAATGGGCAGATATCCGTTGAATATTGTGTTATAAAGAACCGCCAAAAATAATTCATTTTAAATATTGATATTATTTTATAAGTATGCTAACTAACAAGAATAGCAATGCAAACAAATAGTAATAATAACTAGAATAATCATTCTCCTGGACAGTGTTGGTGTGATAAAGTCGATACGATGTAAATCGTTTTATATTTAGACGATTTATAGGACGTTCTTTTCTGATCATTGGCAAGCTGACACAGGTAAGTGATAATTTGCTGTTTTAACCATTTCGAGGTATTCATGTCCACACAACAACTCAACAACCCAAGTGCCCCTGACGATAGCGTTGCCTCGCAACAAGAGGGCTTTAGCTGGCGCATCTTTGGCCCAGGTATTTTGATGGCGACTGCTGCCATTGGTGGTTCGCATTTGATTTCGTCAACACAGGCCGGTGCTATCTATGGCTGGCAATTGGCCATTATGATTGTATTGGCCAACGTGTTTAAGTATCCGTTTTTTCGCTTTGCAACTGACTACGTCTACGATACTGGCGAGAGTTTGATTGCAGGCTATGCCAAACGCTCAAAGGTATATCTTTGGGTATATTTTATTCTTTCTATCTTGTCAGCGGTTATTAGTACGGGTGCGGTTTCACTTATTGCTGCCGTAATTTTGGGCTTTATGTTGCCAGCCTCACTTGGTCTGTCGACAATGGCGTTATCTCTCATTATCGTCGCAGTCTCTTGGTTCTTTTTGATTGCAGGGCATTACAAATTGCTCGATGGTGTGACTAAGTGGATTATGATTGCGCTTACCACGGCAACCGTTGCTGCAGTTATCATTGCTGCTGGCAAGCCAACCGTTATGGCAGTAGATTTTGTGGCGGCCTCTCCTTGGAACCTAGCCACATTGGGCTTCATCGTAGCACTCATGGGCTGGATGCCAGCACCGCTAGAGTTTGCAGCGATTACCTCTATGTGGACCTCTGCCAAAGTCAAAGCAGATCACACCACGCATAGCCAAGGCTTGTTAGACTTCAATGTTGGCTATGCAGTATCAGCGATATTGGCGTTGTTCTTCTTATCGTTAGGTGTGTTTGTCCAGTACGGATCAGGACAAGAGATTGAGTTGGTCGGCGGTGCTTATATCAACCAGTTAATCAATATGTATACCGCAACCATTGGTGAATGGTCGAGATTGCTGGTCGCTTTCGTCGCCTTTATGTGTATGTTTGGCACGACCATTACCTGTGCTGATGGTTATGGACGCGCTAATGCTGAATGCTGGCGCCTGCTAAAAGGTGAAAGCGAAATCAATAAAAAGCAGATCGCTTTTTGGACGACCTATGCTATCGGTGGTGGTCTAGTAATTATCACTTTCTTCACAGGACAACTAGGCGCTATGCTCAAGTTTGCCATGATATCGGCGTTCGTCTCTGCGCCTATTTTTGGTTGGTTAAACTACTCATTGGTTAAAAAGCATAAGAAACTGTCAGCAGGTATGAATGCTCTGTCTATCGCGGGCTTGATATTCTTGGCAGGCTTCGCGTTATTGTTCTTGGCCAATATGGCAGGTTTATTTGCTTAAGCTTTTGCTTAATTTAAAACTCAGCACTTAACAATCTTATTCAAGCAAAACATAAGCCCTGATAGCCTAGCTGTTGGGGCTTTTTAATGAGTGTAATTATATCAATAAGGCAAGGCAGCTTTAGTAATTGTAACTAAATGTAAAAAATAGAGGATTCTAAAAGCTGTGATTTTAAGCAATATGAATACTTATTGTGAGAAATTACTAATAAATGCATAATGCTATTTGAATTATGAATAATATTAAAAATACTACATTCAATTATTATTTAAATTAAATATCAATCAAAAACCTAAACTTTTCAGGCATGAATAATTGAGTATAATCAACTACAACAATTAGAATATTTTCCCTCCATGTAAGGACAATCACATGACTTCATCTTCAGCAGGCGCGCGCTTTCGCAGTGCCCTCACTCAAAAAAATGATAACAACCAACCATTACAGATTGCAGGCGCTATCAATGCCTATACAGCGATGATGGCCACCCAAGTTGGTCATCAAGCGTTGTACCTCTCTGGTGCTGGCGTGGCCAATGCCTCATTTGGTTTACCTGATCTAGGTATGACCAGCCTTGATAACGTACTAGAAGATGCTCGCCGTATCACTGATGCAGTCGATACCCCACTGCTTGTCGATATCGATACGGGCTTTGGTGGCGCATTTAACATCGCTCAAACCATCAGAAAGATGGAAAAAGCAGGCGTCGCGGCAGTACATATCGAAGACCAAGTGGCGCAAAAGCGCTGTGGTCATCGCCCTAATAAAGAAATCGTTAGTATCTCAGAGATGGTCGACCGTCTAAAAGCGGCACTAGATGCCAAAACCGATCCTGACTTTGTAGTGATGGCTCGTACAGATGCCCTATCAGTAGAAGGTTTGGACGCTGCTGTTGAACGTGCCGTCGCATTTCAAGAAGCTGGCGCAGATATGATCTTTGCAGAAGCGCTAACCGATATCGAGATGTATCGTAAGTTCACTGATGTGTTGGATATTCCGGTACTAGCAAACATGACAGAGTTTGGTCAGACAGATCTATATACCACCGATCAGTTGTATAGTGTGGGTGTCGAGATGGTGCTATATCCACTATCCGCTTTCCGCGCTATGAACAAAGCGGCATTGAACGTTTATCAGCATTTGTTAGATGATGGTACACAAGACAAAGTCGTCGATACCATGCAGACTCGTATGGAGCTCTATGATTTCTTGAACTATCATGAGTTTGAGCAGACACTAGACAAGCTATTTGCTGATAATAAGTAGCTAATAACTAATAATTGCCAATTAGCAACGCCGAAACGGTAAACCACCTCTGTGTGCTTTATCGTTTCAAAACCCGTCTTTATTTACCTTTAGGTTATTTATGCCATTTTTTACTGCTCATACGGTTGTCAAATCCTCACTACTTAGTAGCACGCTTGCGGCACTGTTGTTCATGACGGGCTGTGATAAAACACCAGAAACCGTTGACGATACTGCCAGTGATACGAGCGAAACTGTGGTTAGCGAAAGCGAAACTGCATCATCAGAGACTGATGCTCAAAACGACTTGATCATGACGACGATTACGCTAGATACCGTCAACAGCTTATTGTTTGCACCAATCATCAATAGCGGTGCGCTCAGTGAAGAGCAAGTCAGCTGCCTTGAATCACGCGACAAAGACTTGGGTAAAGCCGAAGTCGATCGTTTTTATAAGAGTCAGTTTACCGATGCGGAGTTAAAAGAATTAGATGACTTTTATACGTCGGATGTAGGTAAAAAACTGCTTGCTTTTGGCAATGAGCAATTGCGCGTTATGAATGGCGAAGAAGTAGCAACGCCAATGGCTGACCCTACTCCAGAAGAAATGACTGAGATTCAGACATTTATGGAGTCGCCACTGGGTGCTAAGTATATGCAAATCAACAATGCAGAAGGCGAAGGCAGCGCAATGGAAGTATTAAATGGCCCTATTGAAGCTGAATTTGAGCGTTGTAACGTCGATTTAGACGGTCCACAGCCTGAACAGCCTGCATAACGCTAAACTAGCGCTATAGTCATTAACCAATAAATTTATTATCAGAAACACTGTTTTCACTCAAAAAAGCTACCAACAAAAGGAATGTAAACATGGCAGCACAAAAAGAACTTTCAGGCGCAGGTCTACGTGGACAAGTCGCTGGTAAAACCTCTCTATCTACCGTTGGTAAATCAGGCTCTGGTCTGACCTATCGCGGTTATGATGTATCAGAGCTGGCAGATAAATGTATTTTTGAAGAAGTGGCATATTTGCTGTTATACGGCAACTTGCCTACTCAAAGCGAGCTTGACGCCTATCAAGCCAAACTCAAAAGCCTTCGCGGCCTACCACAAGCACTTAAAGACGTACTTGAACGTATCCCAGCTGATGCGCATCCAATGGACGTGCTACGTACTGGCTGCTCTATGCTCGGCAACCTTGAGACCGAAACTGATTTTGCTCAGCAAAACGATCAAACTGACCGTATGCTAGCGGCCTTCCCATCGATTATCAACTATTGGTATCGTTTTACCCACGACAATGTACGTATCGAGACCGATACAGATGATGCCACTATTGGCGGACATTTCTTACATTTGCTCAAAGGTGAAAAACCAAACGAGCTACACGAAAAAGTAATGAACGTCTCGCTTATCCTTTATGCAGAGCATGAGTTTAACGCGTCGACCTTTACCGCTCGTGTGTGTGCATCTACCTTATCTGACATTCATTCTTGTATCACTGGTGCAATCGGTTCACTACGCGGTCCATTGCATGGTGGAGCGAATGAAGCGGCGATGGATATGATTGAAGGTTTCAGCTCACCTGATGAAGCTGAAGAAGAGATGATGGGTATGCTGGCTCGTAAAGACAAAATTATG
Source organism: Psychrobacter sp. 1Y6 (assembly GCF_052258385.2). NCBI lineage: Bacteria > Pseudomonadati > Pseudomonadota > Gammaproteobacteria > Moraxellales > Moraxellaceae > Psychrobacter > Psychrobacter sp. 1Y6. The sequence continues at coordinate 1,617,241 of NZ_JBQQEW020000001.1, forward strand.
GGCTTTGGTCATGCGATCTATAGCGAGTCAGACCCGCGTAACGTGGTGATTAAAGGCTGGGCTGAGAAGCTAGCTGCGGACGTTGGTGATGAAGTGCTATATCCAGTATCAGTACGCTGTGAAGAAGTCATGTGGCGTGAGAAAAAACTGTTCTGTAATGCTGATTTTTTCCATGCATCGGCCTATCACTTCATGGGTATTCCGACCAAACTGTTCACGCCAATCTTTGTCTGTTCACGCTTGACAGGTTGGGCCGCTCACGTGTTTGAGCAACGTGCCAATAACCGTATCATTCGCCCAAGTGCGGAATATACAGGTGAAGATCTGCGCCCAGTACCAGATATGAGTGCGCGTTAAACGGCTGTTATTTAGCAATTATTAAGATGATTTTTGCTAAGTAATCTTATCAGCTAGCGGCAGTGCTAGCTGATACAGGTATGATGATTGAGCCTTGCTATGAGTTTTTCAGGTTTAATCGTCATACACTATCTTTTTTATAGACTATGCCCTTTTAATTTTCAATATCGCTTCTTTAGCAAAGCCTATAATAACGAACGATGATTTTGCTAAAGGAATGAATTTTTACCCAATATCAACGCTTAACTACTTATTATAATTAGCCAACAGCCAAAGGTGACTTATGGACAACGCCCTAGTACAACCAATGAACGAACAATTCAAAAAGCCACTTCCCGGTACTGATTTGTATTATTTTGACACCCGCGAGGCTGTCGAGAGTATCGAAGCTGGCGCGTATGACAAGCTACCGTTTTGCTCAAAAATATTGTGTGAAAATTTAGTACGCCGTTGCCCACCAGAAGAGTTAACCGATGCCCTAAAGCAGCATATCGAAGGCAAGCAAGACCTCGACTTTCCTTGGTACCCTGCCCGCGTCGTTTGTCATGATATCTTAGGTCAGACGGCCTTTGTTGATTTGGCAGGCTTGCGTGATGCTATCGCTGAGCAAGGCGGTGATCCGTCTAAGGTAAACCCTATCGTGCCAACTCAGCTTATCGTTGATCATTCATTGGCCGTTGAGCATGCAGGCTTCGAAGACGACGCATTTGAGAAAAACCGTGCGATTGAAGAGCGCCGCAACGATGACCGTTTTCACTTCATCAACTGGTGCCAGTATGCCTTTGACAATGTAAACGTCGTACCGCCTGGTAACGGCATCATGCATCAGATCAACCTAGAAAAAATGTCACCTGTCGTACAGGTCGTGCACAATAAAGCGGGTGAAGAAGTCGCTTTTGCCGATACATTGGTTGGTACTGATAGCCACACGCCGATGGTCGATGCACTAGGTGTGATCTCAATCGGTGTTGGCGGTCTAGAAGCCGAAAGCGTCATGCTAGGTAACCCATCATATATGCGCTTGCCTGATTATGTGGGTGTTAAATTAACGGGCAAATTGCAAAAAGGCATCACTGGTACGGATCTTGTACTGGCGATGACTGAGTTCTTACGTGACGCAGGTGTGGTCTCTACCTATATCGAATTCTTTGGTGACGGTGCACGCCAGCTAAGTGTCGGTGACCGCGCTTCTATCTCCAATATGACACCTGAATATGGTGCCACTGCCGCGATGTTCTATATCGATGAGCAAACCACTGATTATCTGCGTTTGACTGGTCGCTCTGAGGAACAGATTAAACTGGTTGAGCAGTATGCCAAGCAAACGGGCCTATGGGCTGACGGCATGGAAAAAGCCGAATACGCACGCGTCCTTGAGTTTGATTTGTCATCAGTGGTACGTAATATGGCAGGCCCATCGCGCCCACATGCCCGTGTATCGACTACGGACTTGGTTGCCAAAGGTATTGCTCATGGCGCTGACGAAAAACTGCCGGAACCTAAAGACGGTCTCATGCCAGATGGCGCGGTGATTATCGCTGCTATCACCAGCTGTACCAATACTTCAAACCCACGCAACATGGTGGCCGCAGGCCTCGTTGCCCGTAACGCCAATGCTAAAGGCCTATTACGTAAACCTTGGGTGAAGTCATCCTTAGCACCTGGTTCAAAAACCGTCAAAATGTACTTAGAAGAAGCAGGCCTGATGCCTGAGCTACAAGAAATCGGTTTTGATGTAGTCGGCTTTGCTTGTACGACGTGTAACGGTATGAGCGGTGCGCTAGACCCTGATATAGAAAAAGAAATTATCGACAATGATTTATTTACCACGGCAGTGCTATCTGGTAACCGTAACTTCGACGGTCGTATCCATCCGTACGCTAAGCAAGCATTTTTGGCATCGCCGCCATTGGTTATTGCTTATGCCATCGCTGGTAACATCCGTTTTGATATCGAAAAAGACTCATTGGGTAAAGACCAAGACGGCAATGACGTCTATCTAAAAGACATCTGGTTTGATGATGAAGAAGTGGATGCCATTGTTGCTGCTGCCGTGAAGCCTGAACAATTTAATGCCGTATATATCCCAATGTTTGATGAAGCCAAAAAAGACACAGGTAAGGCACTAAGCCCATTGTATGACTGGCGTGAAATGACGACCTATATTCGCCGTCCGCCGTATTGGGAAGGCAAAATGGCTAAGAAAAATAAACTGACAGGCCTACGCCCGCTTGCAGTCCTTGGTGATAACATCACAACCGACCATATGTCACCATCAAACGCTATTCTGGGCTCATCGGCAGCTGGCGAGTACCTCGATACCATGGGCTTGCCTGCTGAGGACTATAACTCATACGCGACCCATCGCGGCGACCATTTAACCGCGCAACGTGCCACCTTTGCCAACCCTAAACTATTGAACGAAATGGTACGCGATGAAGATGGCGAAGTTGTCCAAGGCTCACTGGCGCGCGTCGAACCAGAAGGTCAAGTCATGCGCATGTGGGAAGCGATTGAAACCTACATGAACCGTGAGCAGCCGCTTATCATCATCGCAGGTGATGGCTATGGTCAAGGCTCAAGCCGTGACTGGGCTGCCAAAGGCGTGCGTCTCGCTGGCGTAGAAGCCGTCGTTGCTGAGGACTTTGAGCGTATTCATCGTCAAAACTTAGTTGGCATGGGCGCGCTACCTTTACAGTTCGAAGAAGGTACGACTCGCCATACGCTAAATATCGATGGCACGGAAACCTTTGATGTCACAGGTGAAGTCTCGGCTGGCGGATTGATGACTCTAGTGATTCATCGTGCCGATGGTAGTACCACTGAGACGCCTATTATCTGCCGCTTAGATACAGCTGATGAAGTCAAAATGTACAATGCTGGCGGTATGCTACAACGCTTTGCTAAAGAGTTTATCGAAGGTACGCTTGATATTGTCTAAAAGTCTCTTGTAGGTTTTAGCATGATAAATAGAAAAGTATAGAAGTCGCCGATGTTGTATAACCTTATATGACATCGGCTTTTATTTGCTTTTGCGTTCTATATACTGAGTTTTGTTACTTACTCCTAAGTACTAGATAGTAGCTAAATATTGAGTTTACTTAACCAATGGCGTAATATGTACTATATATTGTACAAGTCATCTAGAGTGTCATGAAAGGAGTAAGCCATGAGAGTCGTTAGTTTTTCAGAAGCCAGAAAGCACCTAAAATCTGTCCTAGACACGGTAAACGATGATGCCAATGCCACTATCGTGACCCGCCGTGACGCTGATGATGCAGTCGTTATGTCACTTGATTATTACAATAGCCTGATGGAAACCGTCTATCTGCTAAAATCTCCTGCCAATGCAGCGCACTTAGCGGACTCTATTGCCCAATATAAAGCTGGCAAGACGGTTACGCGTGAGCTAATAGATACGGTAGAAGATAGTGATAAAGGTGATGGTAGCAACGATAATAATGAGCATACGGATGGCGATATTGAAAGTGCTTGAACTCAAAGACTGTAATCCATCCAAAGGAAAAGGGTCTAACAATGAGTGAACAACTAGCATGGACAGATGCTGCGTGGAAAGACTACCTGTACTGGCAAACGCAAGACAAAAAAACACTCAAACGTATTAACAAACTCATCACCGAATGTAAGCGTAATCCGTTTGAAGGCATTGGCAAACCTGAACCCCTAAAAGAAAACCTATCCGGATTTTGGTCAAGACGTATCGACGACGCCAATCGTTTGGTATATGCCGTCGATGATAACTATCTGACGATTATCTCTTGCCGCTATCATTATTAACGAGCGCTCTTAATCATACATATTTACTTGCTGATGGCACCATACCTATTCTTATAACAATATAAAAAGGACTTAATACAGTGGCCCAAACCAATACTAAATCAAAACTCTCTTTCGCCCCGCAACTATCCGTTCCTGCTACCTATATGCGCGGTGGTACTTCAAAAGGCACTTTCTTTAAATTATCTGAATTACCTGAGCGTTGCCAAGTCGCTGGCGAGTCACGTGATAACTTCCTATTACGGGTCATCGGTAGTCCAGATCCTTACGGCAAGCAGATTGATGGTTTGGGCAATGGTAGCTCTAGCACGTCAAAAACGGTTATTTTATCGGCCTCTGACAGACCAAACCACGATGTGAATTATCTGTTTGGACAAGTTAATATCGCCAAACCTATGATTGACTGGGCGGGTAACTGTGGCAACTTAACCGCGGCCGTCGGTGCCTGTGCCATTAATATGGGTTTGGTCGATGCTGACAAGATTGCTCATAGCATCGATGACAATGCAGATAGCGGTATTTGTGAAGTACGCATTTGGCAAGAAAATATCGGTAAAACGATTATTGCCTATGTCCCAGTCTATAAAGATGCAGATGATAAAGTACAGGTTCAAGAGACGGGCGATTTTGAATTAGACGGTGTAACCTTCCCAGCGGCTGAAGTCAAAATTGAGTTTATCGATCCTGTAGATGCCACCAGCGACATGTTCCCTACTGGCAACTTGGTCGATGACTTCGATGTAACTGGCTGCGGTTTAAATACCGATAGCGTCAAAGCGACCTTTATTAGCGCAGGCATCCCAACCATCTTTATGAAAGCAGAAGATTTAGGTTTTACCGGTACTGAATTACAAGGCGACATCAATAGCGACGGTGAGCTACTTGCCAAACTTGAGAAAATCCGTGCCACAGGCGGTGTTGCGATGGGATTATTTAAAGACGTGAGCGAGGCACAGACCAGCCAACACATTCCTAAAGTCGCTTGGGTTGGCGCAGCACAGAGCTATACCGCCTCTAGTGGTAAGTCGGTCGATGCAAGTGAGATTGATTTAGTGGTACGTGCCATGAGTATGGGTCAACTGCATCACGCCATGATGGGTACAGCAGCCGTCGCTATTGCCGCTGCAGCAACCACACAAGGCACGCTCGTCAATCAAGCAGCAGGCGCTGGCGAGCTGACAGAGGTGCGTTTTGGCCACCCATCAGGCACATTGCTCGTCGGCGGAAAAACCGAACTGGTCGATGGGCGCTGGCAAGCCAAAAAAGTGTCGATGAGCCGCTCAGCAAGGCGTATTATGGTTGGTGAAGTTTTTGTGCCAGCGGATGCATTTTAAGCGTAGCCATGGCTTATTTCAATTTGCGATAGAGTTTTATGCCAACATCTCCCCAGCCACGCCGTGTGCAATTAGACAAAAAGCCTCCAGTCGAAAAGAAAGAACGGCGGGCACTGCTGTGGGATATATTAAAAAAACTGGCGGTATTTGCTAAACCGTATCGCCTGCTTATTATTGCTACCTTAGTGCTGACCGCCCTAGGCTCCTTTACCGCGCAGGTCAATGCGTTTGTACTACGTTATACCGTTGATACGTTAACCGAAATTGCTACGCTTGCCGAGCCATGGCAAGCAGGTCTGCGTATGTTAGGTATTATTAGCGCGGTCCTCCTGACCAAAGAGATCCTGTCGATATTCATCTCTTTTGGTCAGCGTTTTTTTGGTGAAAAGATTCGCATCAACTTATCTCGTGACTTGTCCCAAAGAATCATTGAGCGCATCCTTACCTATCGGATGGCGTTTTATACCAGTAGTGAGAACGACAGTGGTAAATTGCAAACCCGTATCGATTACGGGGTCAGCAGTTTAACCAGCCTCGTGCAAAACTTCTTTATCGACATGCTACCGCTATTTGCCAATGCAGTTGTGGCACTTATTATCATGTTTTCGACCAATTTTTGGGTTGGCATGGTCGGTCTTATTATCATACCCATTTACTTCTTTATCAGCCAAAAGCAAGCACGCCGTTTGCAAGGGTTTCGTCGGCAGATGCGTGGGTTTCGAGAAGCCAAAAGCGGTTTGGTGATCTCTTTGATTAATTCGATCAGCGTGGTGAAATCCTTTGTCCGTGAGTCCATTGAGGCTGAGAAACACCTAGCCATTCAAAAGGAAATGACGGACAATCAACTGCGCATTCGTAGTATTGGCTTTATTTATGATGCCATCAAAACCTTTATCGAGCAGATTGGGGTGGTGGTTATCATTCTTCTCACCGCTTATTTTGTGCTAAAAGGCGAGATGACCATTGGTATGATTTTGTTTCATGTCATGCTGTTTCAAAACGTCGCCGCCCCTATCCGTCAATTGCACCGCATCTACGACCAGATAAATAATGCATTGACCTATGCCGAAGGTTTTTTTGATATTTTAGAAGACGATAAACAAGTCGAAAACATCGATGGCATCAGTAGCGAAAACCTAAAGGGCCATATCGAGCTTAAAAATGTCGATTTTACCTATCCTAATGGTACGCAAGCGCTAAAAAACGTCAGCTTTACTATCAAGCCCAATCGTATCACCGCGTTGGTTGGCCTTTCTGGCGCGGGCAAGAGCACAATTATCAATCTATTGGTCAAGTTCTATGCCCCAGATGCTGGCACGATCTGCCTAGATGGACATGATTTGGCTGACTGTGATACCCATGAGTTGCGTCAGCGCATCGGCCTAGTACTACAGAGCAATCATATTTTTTCGGGTACGATCAGTGAAAATATCCGCTATGGTGATATGAATGCCAGCGAAGATGACATCATCGTGGCTGCAAAAAAAGCCTCTATCCACGAGCAAGTCATGTCTCTACCAGATGGCTACGAGAGTACTGCCAAATCCCTATCAGGTGGTCAGCAGCAGCGTATTGCATTGGCAAGGATGTTTTTAAAAGACCCGCCCATTGTATTTTTGGACGAGCCGACAGCCAGTCTAGACGCCATTGCCAGCCAACAGGTCAAAAAAAGCCTAGATCTGATTAAAAAAGACCGTACCGTCATTATGGTCTCGCACAATATTGCCCAAATCATCGATGCAGATGATCTCGTGGTGATAGAAAATGGCGAAGTGGTTGAGACAGGTACGCATGAGGTACTTTATGCCCAACGTGGCAAATACTTTGAAATCTTTAGCGCTATGTCTGATAGCCTAAACCTAGACAAAATCAGCCAGACCCTAAACGGTTAGGAATGGTTAATGCCTGCCTAAATCGTTATAATGCCAATCTTTTACTGCCTATTGCCAGAAGCTAGCCCACTATGACTTGTGAATTTTCTTTAAAAACCTTTGACGAGCTGACCTCAGTTGATCTTTATCATATTTTAAAGGCGCGCTCTCAAGTGTTTGTCGTCGAACAAAACTGTGCCTATCAAGATATGGATGAAGTGGATTTTGATTGCTTGCACCTGATCGCTCATCAAAATGCAGCATTGGTGGGCTATTGCCGTATCATCCCACCTGAGTTTAATAAGCTAAAATCCAATCTATCAGTAGCTGATCCTGCGATTAAAACCAACCACACCGCGATGCCTGCTATCGGTAGAGTACTTGTGCTATCGGAGTATAGAGGTGATGGTCTAGCACGGCAGATGATGAATCAGGCTATTACACAGTGCCGCAAAAAGTACGGTAAAAAGCGCCCGATTATTATTTCGGCACAGGTTTACTTACTGAGTTTTTATGAGTCGTTAGGTTTTGTGCCTGAAGGCGAGCACTACCTCGAGGACAATATCGAGCATGTAAAAATGGTGCTATACGTTGCTAAGAAAAATAAAATCAAAAAAGAGAGCACAGACACTGCATCAACCACGACCAAAGTGTTAAGTTTCCTGCTGTTTATCATGGCCGCTTTGTTTGTTTTAGGTCTGTTGTACTTAATGATTTAGACCACTGCTAACGTCTTAATTCTTAACATAATTCAAATTGGTTGTTCCATATTGAGTATGCTACTTTTAAATAATGATTCCTTTAAAAGGATGGCTGAGATAATCAGTCAAGGAAGTAGCACACTCAGGATGAGGAACCAACCATGTCAAATAATCACTTAGATAATCATTCAAATAAAGCCAATTCAAATACAAACGATGCGACGGTAGAGAGCAACGTCCGTCCAGAATATGATGATGAAATTCAAAAAATCGCCGATTACGTTCTCAACTATTCAATAGACAGGCAATCCCCAAACCCTACTGATGCGTGGAATACCGCGCGCCACTGTCTGATGGACACGCTTGGCTGCGGCTTACTTGCGCTGCGCTTCCCTGAGTGCACCAAGCACTTGGGGCCTGATTGCCCCGATCAAATAACGCCGCATGGCGCTCGCGTCCCTGGAACCTCCTATAGACTAGACCCCGTCAAGGCCGCTTTTGATATTGGCTGTATGGTGCGCTGGCTTGACTATAACGATACGTGGCTTGCTGCAGAATGGGGCCATCCTTCTGATAATCTGAGTGGTATCTTGGCAGTCGCCGACTATATTAGTCAAAAAAATATCAGCCAAGGACAAGCACCATTAACCATGAGAGCAGTGCTTGAAGCCATGATCATGGCGCATGAAATTCAAGGCGTACTGGCACTCGAAAACTCATTCAACCGTGTGGGTCTTGATCATGTGTTTTTGGTCAAGTTGGCATCAACAGCCGTCGTCGCCAAACTTTATCAGCTGCCACGTGAGCGCATTATGGCAGCGATTTCACAAGCCATCGTCGATGGTCAGGCACTACGCACCTATCGTCATGCACCCAATGCTGGCAGCCGAAAATCTTGGGCAGCAGGCGATGCGACCAGTCGTGCGGTACGTCTGGTCGATATAACGGCGCGTGGTGAAATGGGCATCCCTGGCGCATTAACTGCACCGCAGTGGGGGTTTTATGATGTGCTATTTAGCCATACCAACAAGGATCTAGCGACAAAGCCTGAAGGCGAACGTCGTTTTAAATTCCAGCGGGATTTTGGTAGTTACGTGATGGAAAATATCTTATTTAAAATAAGCTTTCCAGCTGAATTTCATGCGCAGACTGCTTGTGAAGCCGCTGTGATTCTGCACCCACACATCGAAGACAGAATTGACGATATCGACAAAATCGTCCTGACTACCCATGACTCAGCGATTCGCATCATCTCTAAAGAAGGCGCCCTTGCCAATCCAGCAGATCGAGATCACTGTTTGCAGTATATGGTGGCTGTGCCGTTGTTGACAGGCGATCTGATGGCAGAGAACTACGAGGATGACTATCACGAACAGCATTTGTCAATCGATGAGCTGCGCAGCAAGATGGTCGTAGAGGAAAACGCGCAGTATTCAAAAGACTATCATGACCCCAGTAAACGCTCTATTGCCAATGCCATCCAAGTATTTTTTAACGATGGCACCAGTACAGAAAAAGTGGCTGTAGAGTATCCTATTGGCCATAAGCGTCGCCGCGCCGAAGGCATCCCTGTACTGGAAGCCAAGTTCCACGCCAGTCTAGCCACTCGTTTTATCGAAAGTCGCTGTCAACACATCATTGAGTTATGCGACGATCAAGAAAGACTGGAGCAGACGCCTGTTAATGAGTTTATGGCGCTGTTTGAAGCGTATTAGATTGATGGCTTACTAGTACGCTAGCGTCAGTTTAACGGCTACCAAGGTATTGACTCTCCAGCCCAATCGACAAAACTGCCTGATTGAGCTGCAGTCATCTCTGAGAGCACCTCCAATAAGCATTCCGCGCTATAAGCTGGCGAGAACAAATGTTCTTCAGCGACATTGCCTTGAAACGGTGCGGACAGCTGAGTGTTGACAGTGCCTGGTTGCATAACGACCACGCATACATCTTTAAGTGATCTGCCCCATTCAATACTCAGGTTTTTCATCCCCATATTGAGCGCCGCCTTGCTCATTCTATAGCTATACCAGCCGCCTAGCTGATTGTCAGTGATGCTACCGACGCGGGCTGATACGGTAGCAAAAACGGCAGGATGATTGACGCTTCGATTAGCCTTGGCAAGCAACGGTTTGATGTGTTTGGCTATCAGCAAACTTGCTAGGGCATTGATTTGCATATTTTGTAAAAAGAACTCCGTCTCCATCTGTCGCAAGGCCTTTTCTGGCTGCGCTGTCTCTGTATGTAGTAACCCCACGCAGTTGATTACCCAATCCACATGACCGACCGTCTGTTTGATGGTATCGGCAGCTTTTTTAATGCTGTCCTCATCACTGACATTCATTGGCAGCCAGTGCAGGTTTTCTGCTTCAATATTCGGCTCATTGCGATGATAAGTAGCAAATACTTGTGTGCGATGGCTTTGATTAGATTGACTGTCCGTTTGACTCACAGTCGTTGTGTGTATTAGCTGCTGCACCATGGCCTGACCAATACCGCCTGTTCCACCGATGATAAGGTAGGTTTTATTATTCATTTCGTTATTCATATGGCACCTTCCTTTTTTTGATATGTCTCTTTGATACGCTTTTTGACACGATTTGGTTTTATGTATTCATTTTGGCTGATTTTATGAGGGTTTACTATGAGAGAAATAATACAAGTCATCCTTATTCTATATACGCTACAATAATCTATAACGATTAAAGCGACTGTTTTCGGATTGCTATTTCTTATATTGACACCTTCATACGGATATTATCGCATTATGCTATCACCCCAAGATCAACTGACCGAGCTGGTACGTGCTTTAGAGACCGATCAGCACGTCTTTGCCACTGACCCGTTATTAATCACGGAAAAGCTACAGGGTGAGGACGGTACGCCTATCCAAAAGCTGCATCGACGGGCGTCACGTATAGACAGCAACGGGGTGCTTGCACGTGTACTGGGTAAGATTGACGGCCGTATAAAGGGCATCATGATCGTTATGAGCGTGGTGTGGTGTATCTCAGGGTTTTTGGGGTTATTCACGCTATTGCAGTCTAATGTTGTGAACTTCTTTTATGTGTTGGTCTGTCTGCTTGGTTTTCATACCATTATGCTTGGTGGCTGGCTGGTGATGACACTCATCAATCGAGATCAGCAATCGCCCAGTTGGTTTGCGAGCTTTGTCAGTCCAAGTTACCTCATACGTGGTAAAGATGATGTGACCAAAGCGGCCGTCGATCTGTATGAACGCCAGTTGCAGCATAGCGGTATGCGTTGGTATTTGGGGCGGTTTAGCCATCAGTTGTGGCTTGCGACATTGACCGGTATGCTGCTTGCGATTATATTTTTGCTGGTTGTACGTCAGTATAGCTTTAGCTGGGAGTCAACCCTACTCTCTGATCAAGCGCTTGTGAGCTTGACTCAGGTATTAGGCTGGCTACCAAGTATGGTGGGATTTGGTGTACCAGACAGTACAGCGATCGCACAGAGCAGGCTTGTCACCGAAGCTATGCCGTTGTCTGTTGCACGGCAATGGGCGGGATTACTGGTTGGTAGCTTGCTGATGTACGGCATTGTACCGCGAGCGATAGTATGGGCGTTTTGTGCATTGATGTTCCGCCGCAAAAAAATGTGTTTGGATATCAAACAGCCCTATTATCAAAAAATCCTAAATTTTTGGCAGCGGCACGTGGTAGATGCTGATGACTTTACTGAGGCACCACCCCCTATCGCCCCAAAAGCAACGGTCAGTGCGGGCAAGAAGTTAGTTGCTCTACTTGAATACCCTGCAGATCAGGACAAATGGTGGCAGTCAGGGCTTGGTGGCAGCAACCATGGTTTTGAACAATCAAGCGAAGTTAAGGATTTTGGTATCGTCGATGACCGTGATGATATGACACGGCTAAAAAATTACTTAGATACGCATCCGGTGCAAGTTTTACTTGGCATTCATAGCAATGCACTGCCCGACCGCGGTACGCTACGCAAACTCGATCAAATCGCGGCTCACGCCAAAGATGGGCTTATTGTACAGCTGCTTAGCGATACCAACTCTACTGCTGACTTAACTGACGCACGTACCGATGATGAGCCGTCAGACAAACAAACGGTTCGCTATCAACAGTGGCAAACGGCTCTTTCTGCACGAAAAATTGGCTTGGTTGATATAGATATTTAATACTTTCTAATTTTTAATCTCTTACTTTCGATCTGTTGTTCATATCCGAACTTATCATTATGACTATTATGATATACAATAAATAAATATTATAGGTCTATCACTTCAGGCAGTCTTAAAGACTTATTGATATAAGAGTTAAGATATATTTTGATAGCTGTGACGTCATATTAAGATGACAAGGATGTTTTATCGTGGCTAGGAGCCCAAGATGGCAGTAGACAACTCCCTTATGACCCTAGGACAGTATGGTCAACTATTGGATGGATACCGAGAGGCATTAAACCAAAGTATCTTAACGGCTGCTCCAGAGTTGTGGCAGCCAATGCTGGCGAGCATTTTGCCTGCGTATTGGCAAGAATGGCTGCTACCGCTGGCTGGTGGTCCATTTTTCTTGTTATTTTTGGCAGAATGGCTCTATCAGTCCAAGCGCGGCAATAGTAAAAGCTTTAGCTGGCGCCGTGCAATGACCAATTTTAGCTTGGGCGGCTCTTATCTAGGGTTTGAATTGATTGTTCAAGCGCTTATCGTCATACCTATCTGCTTATGGTTATATCAATATCGCTTATTTACTATTGAGGTGACATGGCTTACCGCCATCCCTATATTTGTCGCGGTTGAGTTTAGCTATTATTGGTTCCATCGCGCGTCACATCGTATGAATTGGTTTTGGTCAGCGCATGTCGTGCATCATTCAGATGACCATATGAATCTGTCCACCGCCATGCGTCAAAGCCTGCTGTACTCAGTGACGGGTTGGTGGTTATTCTTTGTCCCACTGATGATGTTGGGCGTGCATCCTGTCTGGGTATTCTTCTTTTACGCGTTAGATTTGATTTATCAATTCTTTATCCATACCGAAACCGTGGGAAAATTTCCAAAATGGGTTGAGTATGTCTTTGATACCCCATCCAATCACCGTGCCCATCATGGTACCAACGACGAATACATTGACCAAAACTATGGCGGCGTACTCATTATTTTTGATCGCTGGTTTGGCACTTATGTAGAAGAAGATACGGTCAACAACCCTGTCAAATATGGTGCCGTTGGTGAAACCAGCCATGACAATATCATCAGCCTGATATTTGGCGTCTTTTACCGTATGTGGCAGCGGTTTTTTCGTGCCAAAGGATTTAAGCAGAAGTTAAAAGTATTGTTCAGACCACCTAGCGCAGTCTAATATAGTCAATCCTCTATAAATTGGATACGGTGTCAGTCTTGCTTAGCCTACTACTTGTCGTACTTTCACTCGGCTGCCTTGTATCCAAGTTATCCAAAGTATATCGAACCGACTATAGCATGATCAAAAATGCGTGGACTACGATTTATGATAGGGACAATACGCATTGATAACCGATACTCAATCAGATTTGTTTTACAATAAATGGCTACTGTATTTTTTGGCCATTAATAAATATAAGACGTTACTATGAATAATGACAATAAAAATAATCACCAGAATGACAAGCCTGCGGGTCTCTTTGCGGACAAGGCTTATGAGCCGACCCCTGATGTCTCAAATCATCCTTCAGACAACACCTCAAAATCCACAGTAGCTCAGTCAATAGCTACTCAGGATAATCAACCTGTATCAACCGATACATCAGCAACGACAGCACCAGCGTCAAGGGTAACAAAGAAAACGATTGCCAGTGGTGAACCGCTTAAATTGGCGGTCGTCGGTCATACCAATACGGGCAAAACCTCTATACTGCGCACATTACTGCGTGACGTATATTTTGGTGAAGTCAAAAACGAAGCTGCGACCACGCGTCACGTTGAGCAAGCACAGCTGACAGACAGTCGAACTGGTGAGGTGCTAGTAGCACTATACGATACGCCTGGTCTGGAAGATGCTTCAGGGCTTATGGACTGGCTAGAGGATAATACTGCCAGTCGCCGTGATGGTATTGAACGTCTGCAACAGTTTTTGGCGGCGGATGTCGCTCAAGGTGCAGACAGCTATGACTTGCCCTATGATTATAGTCAAGAAGCCAAAGTAATTCGTCAGCTGCTGACAAGTGATATGGCCATCTACGTAGTAGATGCTCGTGAGCCTGTATTGGGTAAATATAAAGACGAGCTAGCAATTTTGTCTTGGGCTGCGATTCCTGTGATGCCTGTTTTTAATTTTACTGACAGTCAGAATGCCAATATCGACGACTGGCAAACGATGCTGGCAAGACGCAATCTTCATATCTCAACGCGTTTTGATTCGGTCGCGTTTGAGTTTGAGGATGAGATGCGCCTATGGAAAAACCTAGCCACCATGCTCACCCACTCTGAGATGCTTGAGCAGCTGATGCAACGTCGAACGGAAGACTGGGCGCAGCTCTATGATGAGGCCAATATCATCATCGCTGATTTTTTATTGAATGTTGCTGCTTTTGTACGCGAGATCAATGAAGATGACGACCCACTTCCTGTGTTACAGCAAATGCAAGAAGCGGTCAGACAAAGTGAGCGTGCGATGCAGCACAATCTCCTTAACCTTTATAAGTTTTATGACAATGCCGTTGCTGCAACGCCGCTTGAACTACAAGCCTATCAACAAGATCCTTTCGACCCTGAACTTCTCAAGAGCTACGGTATTCGTACCACTTCTGGTGCAGCAGCTGGTGCGCTTCTAGGATTAGGTATCGATGCAGCAGCCCTAGGTACGACACTGGGATTGGGTGCCGCAATAGGTGGTATCGCAGGCGGGTTGCTATCAAACACCAGCAGTATTGCAGATAGGATTACTGGGGTAAAACGCTTATATATCGATCCTGCAACATTAACATTGCTAGCCACGCGAGCATTAGACTTACTTACGGCCTTACGTCATCGTGGTCATGCTGCTACAGATGCCACTCAGTTATTATATAAGGGCGAAAACAGTAGTCTTGGAACGTCGTTAACTGACGACAGTGACCATGCAGATGAAGACAATAATCCAATTACGGTATGGCCAGCACACAAACTACCAAGTGAGCTCAAAAAAGCGCGTGGTAAACCACAATGGTCGTCGCTTAGCAGCGGCAAGTCTGAACAAGCTCAGTTATTACGCACAGACATGGCATGGTCGCTGTCAGGTAAACTACAGTCGTATAAGCGTGAGTCATAAATTACTAGCTAACTATCTATGCACCCTATGCACTTAACAACGCACTCAATGCATCAGTACCGCGTACATCCGTCTGCTGCAGATAGATTGGATACAGCGGGTACTTGGTAAAGCTTTGTTCGATATCCTGCAGCAGATGCTGCTGACGCTCAGCGCGGCGGCGCCAAAACTCATCCGACTGCGTTATTGATATCAACTGATTGATGACGATTGCTGCTGGCATGAGCTTACTATCTTCCAATTGCTCGATAGCGCGCTTGGTTTCAGCCAATGGCAAGACGTCAGCGGTCATCACCAACACAATCGCTGTTTGTGTACGGTCATGTAGTAGCAACCCTGCTTGTCGGAACAATTGCTTGCGATTTTCTAATACGGAGACAGCTTGCTCCCAGCGATCTGATTTTTTGGCTGCAAACGGATTGGCCACGTCGTTCTTTTGCGTGCTCTGTTTTTGATTGTGACTGTCTAAATGCGTCGCCACCGAACGTAATTTGGCCTGTCGTCGCTGCTGTGCAAGCAACCCATCCGTCCATGCTCCCATCATTTCTGGTAATACCAACAATCGCAAAGTATGACCTGTCGGTGCGGTATCAAAGATGATGTGTTCATACCCAGCATCTGCGGCTTCGACTAAATGGTGACACATGGATTCGAGCATCGCGGCTTCTTGGGCGCCAGGTGCCGACTTAGACAGCCTCAGATGCTCACGAATTTTTGGCATCATATCTGGGTTGGCATAAGCTTTAATTGTACGTTCAACTTGAGCGAAGTGCTCATCGACAATCACGTCAGGATTTAACTCAATCGCATCTAGATAAGGTGATATCACCGTTTTCTCATTATTGAGTCGTACATTCAACACATCGCCCAAACTATGTGCCGGATCGGTTGAGACAATTAAGGTTTTTTGCTGTTGGCTTGCATAGTAGCTGGCTAGAGCTGCTGCAGTGGTGGTCTTCCCTACACCACCTTTGCCGCCGATAAATATAATCGGTTGTGTCTCTAATTGCTCTACCAATCCATGTAAAGGGTGTAATGCCATATCGTTATCTCGTATTTTGTTTCATTATCTAATAAATGTTTAGCTACTTTTTTATATAGTCAATCCACTACTGTTAGCAGCAACCAACGTGGTCAAATGGACATCTATCCATTCCCATACGTGTATGCCACTCATGAAAGTTCTCTAAAAATAATGGCTGTAGCTCTAATGTATAAAAGCTGGCGGGATTATCAATACCCAAGCTCTCAGCAAACATAAGCAACATAAAAAAATCTTCTTCATCACGTGCCGCGCGTGCCATCGTCTGACGATAAGGTGCATGATAAAACTCATTTAATCCACTCTTAAACCGTTGCCACCATGGTTGAGTGTTCTCTAATGGTTGAACGTTTTCTATATTATCTGACGTGTTTTTATTTTCCATAATGTACTCGTATTTTACTTAATTCTTATGACCTATCATGCCTATATGATACAAAAAACGCCAGCAATTGCTGCTAGCGTTTTTTATTAAACAGACACTCAATGTGGGTTAACGTTTAAACCTCACCGCTTTTACCTTTATGTAGTGACCACTCTTTTCGTAGTACAGACAAACTCTCAAACGTCACCAAAATGGTCGCGATTAAGATAATAATATCCATAATAATAAGTAGCCAATTACCATCAGTAAAGAAGGTTTTGAGCTGAATCAATAGTGCAAAGACAGTCATAACCAACAAGAACGACAATGGTGCTAAGGTGTACCAAACTGGCTTGCCCTTACGTAACAAGATAATGGTAACGATCATCAAGGTTAAGGCGGCCATTAACTGGTTGGTCGTACCAAATAGCGGCCAAATAATCATACCACCCGCGCCATCGATACCACCAGCACCGAATGCTAATAACAAACAGCTTCCGACAGCAAGTAACGTTGCAACGACACTCTTATTCAGTACGGGCAAATTATAAAATTCACCAAATTCTTGGAAAATATAACGTTGTAAACGTACGCCAGTATCCATCGTCGTACCAGCAAACAATGCAGCCATTACCGTAAGCATGGTCTGTGATAGCACCATGTCGATACCAACGCCGGCATTCAAGATGGTCGCACCGCCGTCGATGAACGCACCGATAGAGCCATCACCAAACTTTTGATAGACCGCTTGCCAATCACCAAGAGTCGCAAAACCTGCAGTTGCTGCAAGAATTGCCCCAAGTGCTAGCATACCCTCACCCAATGCACCGAAGTAGCCAACGAAACGAACGTCTTCTTCTTTATCAATCTGCTTAGAAGTGGTCCCTGTGGCGACCAAACCATGGAAACCTGATATGGCACCACAAGCAATTGTCACAAACAACAATGGCAGAAGTGACGGTGTATCGGCTGGCAATGCAGTGTTAACGGCTGGCGCGACAATATTAGGCGTGCCAATAAAAATAGCGGCATATAATAAAATCAAACCGACAAATAACTGTAAGCCATTAATATAATCGCGAGGTTGAAGCAGCATCCATACGGGCAACAACGACGCAATCGCTGCATAGGCAAACAAGATCAAGATCCATACCGCGTTATCAGGCAAACCCATCACGGTCTCAGGTAACACAATCGGGAACATAGGGCCAAGATAGATAAGCCCGTACAAGGCAGTTACCCCGATAATGGACACCCAGACCAGATTCATATTGTAGCGATAGATACACTGCCCGATGATGAAGGCAACCACTAAGGCACCCCAAACGGGCAATACCGCAGATGGCGTCTTAATCATCATATTGGCAATAGCTACGCCAAATACAGCATTAACCATCAGTAGTAATAGGAAAATGACAACCATCATCAAGCTGCGGACACGTGTGCCCATGACAGTACCAGCGATAGAGCCAATCGACTGACCTCTATTACGCATACTTGCCCAAATAGCAGACATATCATGTACACCAGCCATAAAGATAGTACCTACTACTACCCAAATAATGGCAGGCACCCAGCCCCAAATAACTGCAATCGCAGGACCGATAATTGGTGCAGCCCCTGCTACTGACGTAAAGTGATGCCCCCACAATACATACTTATTGGTAGGAACATAATCGATCCCATCTTTCATCGTATGTGCGGGTGTAGGACGGCTGTTGTCCAATGCTAAAATTTTGGTGGCGATAAATTTTGAATAAAACACGTAGCCGCAGAGCATAGCGGCAACGGCGAATAGTAGTACGATAGCACTATTCATCTCATCTCTCCCTAGACAAGTAGTCAATAGCCTTATAAGTTCAAGCTTTTTGAATTAAAATATGAAAAATATGCTAAATTAGTGTGCGATGAGTGACTCAGCTCATCTATCGTTTAGGTAAATTCTAGCAATTTGCAAAATTATTACCAATCAACAAAGTCATTTATCTTATAACTAGGGCATGTCACTAATCAGCATTTGGTTTGATGAGCCTGAGACTAAAACTTTGTTTGAATAATAACCGATTTGGTGATAAATGTAACGTAAGTAAGACATAAAAAACAACAAATAAAGGAAGTGCAATGGCACATTATTTTGGATTCGTACCCTCAGATAAACTAAAAGCTTTAATCAGTGAGGCCGAACAAGTCGTTGCTTCAAATGAGAATGTAGAGTACTACCCTTATCGCGATGCTCTTACGCATCAGACAGCGCGTGATCTTACTGATAATTTATTGGTGGGTTTGGTAGAGATTATTCCGAACCCTGAGCGCCAAGCCTCTATGCGTAAAATTGTTGGAACGATTGAACGCGCGACAGATACTTTGCTCAATATCTTACTAGGTAAAGAAAACAACAAAGACGTATTACCAAGTTTTCATTTTCTAAGGGATCATGCAACCTTTATTGATAATGAAGGTGTTAAACGTGTCGGCTTTAAACTGTCAGAAAAAGATGCCAATACCATCACTGAAGGTTTTGCTGCTATCACGCCTGAACATGTAGATAGAGCCAAATTTAAAACAGCACTTGAAACCATGAATGAAGAGACGTTGACCCATTTTATCAGTCGTTATGCCGAGACATTAAAGCTAGGCATGATCAAACGTAAGTCAGTTCCAGTTGCCAAATCGGCAATTGATAAAGGCATGAGTATGGCACTTAATAAGCTATTACCTGACCTACCAAATGACTCATTGAATAGATTGGCCAATTATTACCGTCCATTTATTATAGAAAAGCCAGAATAATCCCAAAATTTGGATTAATTTTGTCCCAAAAGTCATATGACGTTGGGCAAATTCACTAAAATTTGCTAAAATAAGCGGCACTTTTTACCAAAGGCGCACCCGATGACCCAAATCAGTAACCAAGAAATTGAAAAAACCTTACGCAACTCAGAGTGCCTTATTAGCAGTATCGAAGTAGCTGCTGCTTATGAGCGTTTGGCCGCTCAGCTCAATCTACATTATGCTGGTCTAAACCCAATTGTTATGGTCGTGATGAACGGCGGCCTGATCCCAGCTGGTCAACTACTGACACATCTTACGTTCTACCATCGCATGCACTATATTCATGCAACTCGTTATCGTGATAACGAAGGTACTAATGAGCTTGATTGGAAATTCAAGCCTGATGTTAGTATAGAAGGTGAACACGTATTGTTAATCGACGACATCTTTGACGAAGGCATTACCCTAAAAGCAGTTGTTGAAGAATTAAGTAAAGAAAAGCCTTTATCACTTGAGTCTTGTGTCTTGCTTAATAAGCAACATGATCGCAAAGTTGCAGATTTTGACGTAGATTTTGTGGGTATTGATGTTGCAGATCGCTATGTTTACGGTTGCGGTATGGACTTCCATGGTTACTTGCGTCACCTGCCAGGTATCTATGCAATCAAAGAAGACAAAGTTTAATTCTAGACTTAATTGATTAAAATAGTTAAGTCCTAAAAAAGCATCCAATTTGGATGCTTTTTTATTGCGCCGACAACAACTTGAATGAATCGTTAAAACTGTAATGCCAAACCAGTATGCCGCTCAGTTGGTGTTTGAACTGCTTTTTCTAAGGCGTGCTTGGTACTATATATCGTTACCTGCTTCTTAGCACGAGTCACTGCTGTATAGATAAGCTCTTTGCTCAGTAATCGTGCATGACTATTATCAAAAGTAATAGCAACATGATCAAATTCGGATCCTTGTGACTTATGAATAGTCATTGCATACGCGGTGGCTATCACCTCTTCATTTAGCAAATTAACAGCTATCTCTTGTGTCTTATTTTCAAAGAATACCTCTAATTGACTCCTTTTATCTGACGTTTGTAAGCAGAAACCAATATCCCCATTAAATAGCCCAAGCTCATAGTTATTTTGTAGCACCATAACAGGACGTCCATGGAACCATGTATTTTGACCCAATGGCAACTTCAACTCAGCAAGATGCCATTGAGTAAGATAGTTATTAATATAGTGGTCGCCCCACTCACCATTGTGACCAGCAGTTAAGATTCTAAATTGATTAAATACCTCCATTAATGAAGAGGTAGTATTTTTAACTGATTCTGGCACGGATTTTTCTATTGGATTTTCTAGTAAATTTTTAATTTTATTTATGTATGACTGGTAATTATTGGATATTCTTGAAATAGTTTTTTCTTTGCTTAGGCTATTTTTTATCTCATTATTTGATATGGACTCTGCTTGTAACGTATTAACATATTGAAAACTCAAAGCAGTGTCTTGCCTTAGTAATTGCCAAATAGCTTGAAGATTTGTCTCTGCTTTATTAATTTGAGTGGCCAGTTTACCGATACCTGAGTCGGCGCTAAATCGGCGGCTCTCTGTTAGCTCTGCATGTATGGGTTGCAATAGTGGAATACGGCATAGATCAGCCAATACTGCTCCTGCATCGACGGCTGCCAACTGATTAGCATCGCCTAATAATATCAGCCTAGCACCTGGTTTTACCGCGCTCACAAGATAGTTAGCCAGCTCAACTCCGAGCATAGATGCTTCATCGACGATGATAATATCTTCGCCCAGTGGGTTGTTGGCATCGTAGCGCGGTCTACCCGTTCGACCGATACCTAGTAGACGATGGATAGTTTTCGCCTCTTGCAACTGCAGCTCTACATTTGCGTCATCTAAAGCCGCCTGTAGAGACTCTTGCATACGTTGGGCCGCCTTACCCGTTGGCGCTGCTAATGCTAGACTAGCACTGTCTGTGCTAAACCTAATATGTTCAGACTCATCTCCCCTACTCTCTGTCGCCTGTTGTAACGCGATAACTAACTGGGCAACTGTATAGGTTTTACCTGTCCCTGGGCCACCAGTAATGATACTAAATGCATTATTGTTCGCCACATTGATAGCGGCTATCTGTTGGTCATTTAAGTTCTCAGGCATACTAATGTCTAAAGGCACTATCTGCTGATTCAAAATATGATTGATATGCTGTGCTAAGTTAAATTCTGCTTGCCATGTGCGGTGTAGCCAAAATGTGATTTTCGAATTTTGGGTCTCTTTATTCTTAGCTATGCTATAAATAATTGGTCGATTATCTTTGCTTAGGCTATTTTGATTGTTGTTACAATTAGTGTTCGCTTTAACATTAGCAAATAAAGCATGTTCATGGATTGAATGAACGAAAGTATTTAAGTCGCTATTTTTCAAGCGATGATATAACGTAGTTATCGCATCAAAACGTTTGAGCAACGTCTCTTTTTCATGATTACTAAGTGCTAGCTGCGCCCACAGGTAATCTCGCTGACCAAACAAAGTATCTAGTAATACAAATAGCGATGTCTCCGTTGTAGTATCATCGTTTGATTGCGTGTCTATTTGCGTTTTTATCTGAGTATCAATCAGCGCAAAAATTGGTGTTGCCAGTATCTGTAATAACTGCTGCTGCCATGCATATAGTTCAACCAACTCACCATTAATTTGCCCTTGTAGCGGCGTTTCATGATCGGCTATATCAATCGTTAATACGGTGTGACCCTCTTCCAAATGAGCCGCTAAAATAACGAATAGAGCCGTAAATAAATCGCTATCTTTTGACTTACCGATTCTTCTATTTTCATCGTTTGTCTTTGCATCTGTTGCGTCATATGCTACATGTGTTTGCTGACGGCGCAGCAAAATATAATCACTGAGATTACTGGCCCAGCTCTCTTGTAAACTAATGGCTGACTTGCTCTTGTTGTTATTATGACTCATCGTATATTTATCTCTTATCAATCTGATTAACTGCTATAACAATTTTTATCTACCTAGTTGCTATACAAGGTTTATTAGTCCGGCAGGCCAAACAAGGCATCTAGACCTTTAATGAATGCAATGGGAATATCCCAAGTAACCAGCCCATAACAACTTTTATCACTCAAGTTATCGTGATTAGACTGAGCCCTATCTTGTGATGTAGGCATAGTAGCTGCCTGAGCATTCGGGTCATACACACCGCGTAAAAACACGTACTCTACAGCGCCTAAATATTTATCTTCGTTACCTGTATAATCACTGATCCTCATAGCAAGGAACCGATGCAATGCTACTTGATAGATTGCTGCTTGTAGCCAGTACCCTGCCTTGGACATTGCTTTCTTGAGCGTATCTTCATTGTAATCGCTTAGGCTATTTCCTAGAAAGTTACTCTTATAATCGACCACATAATACTTGCCAGAATGCTCATACACCAAGTCAATCTCACCACGTAGATAACGATAAAGATGCGCTTTATTTTGTGGCACTAGAGTAACGTGTTTATCTGTCTCGTCAGGTAAATACCGTTGAAAAAGCTTACTAATATCCTGTGCTTTAAAATTCTCTGACAGCCCCATGTTGAACTCTAACTCGGCAAATCGCTTACCTTTATTAAGAGCAATCAAGGGTTGATTGGAAGCCAGTAGTGGCGTATGCAACACTTCTTCAATCCAATTAATTAATGCCTCATGCTTGGTTGTATCTATTGACTCAAGATCAAACCCATCGCTATCTCTTTGTTTTTTGCCTTGGGATCTGCGGCTCTGCTGTTCCGCACTGCTATATATCAGCGGCAACTGATAGCTACTAATCGCTCTATCAATAACCTGCGGCCACTGGGCTTTATTGTTAAAGTCTATTTGTTCAAATATCTCATGCAAAAACGTACCGGCATTGGCACCTTTTACAAAGGTAAAGCGGATATCATCTTCTACCTTGAGGCTTAGTTCACCGTCTTGTTCGAGAGACTCGTCGTTATTCAGTGAAGAGAGGTCTGAAACTGAAGACTCCGTCATATCAATGTCTATCGCATCATCAATACGCTCATCCACTATCGCCATTGCTTGTGTAGATTCATCGAGCTGACGTGCCAGAGCGGTAAAGCTGGTCTTGGCCCAGCCATAAAAATAATTGGTTTTCATCACCTCAGAAAATGGCGCGTATTCAATAACCTCTGTCGTAGGCTTATGAGCATTTGATTTGGTAGTATCCAGTTGAGCACTGTCATTTACGCCTGCTGAGTTAGCACCATTGTTTGCGTAATTATTGTCATAGAACTCATTAACCTTATTACCTCTGAGCATGCCTATGGTACCTTTGAGCCTATCAGGTAATTCAAACTTTGCTTCTGGCGATTCAAACCAATAGAACACTGGCTTTAGCTCAAACCCTGTCTTATTACTCGGATCTCGTAGCACAACATAAAGTTGCTCACTGGCCCGAGTAAATGCCACATAGCCAAGCCGTCTTATCTCATCAAAACCTTCCTGTGTTTCGATATCGGTGTAGTAATCCTCATCCGTAGCAGAGCCTTGCAATGGTGAGAAGCGGCGCTGATTACCCGATTGATTATCTGTCGACTGCTGTACTTCTATCGACTGCCGCACTAGCGCTGAAGGCGCTTGTTGCACGTTATATAGGTACAGTCCATAGTCCTCCTTATTGCCAGACTTCCTACTGGCATCACCCATTCCCAATACATAGACAATAGGGAATTCAAGCCCTTTTGACTTATGAATGGTCATCAGTTGCACGCCAGATTCTGTCGGTAGCGGATATTGCTTAGCCCAATCACTGTTGGGTGCTGTATCTATCTGCTGTCTGAACCACGCCAACAACTCATACTCACCCATTCCTAAACCATACTGCGCCAAGATATCCATCACATGACGCAAGTCCATGATATGGCGATCGCCTTCTGGATGAGCAGCTAAGGCCTGCCAAACGCCTTGCGGCTGCACAGGGCTTTTATCTAATAAATAATGTAGCGCCGATAAGATGCCAAAGTGCTGCCAACGCTGTGCCCCTTCTTTTAGATAGGTAATAAAGTCTTGATAGCTCTTTTTAATATCAGTAGCTTCATTGGCTGGGTGGTCTTTCGAATTAGACTTATTTGAATGGGCGCTTGGTGTACTGCTACCCTCGGTAATGCCTGACTCATGATCCGTCATCATGGCTTTGATGTTTTTGATACTCAGTCCATATAGGTGACTGGTCAACACCCGATTAATCATGTCATGACGATACGGGTATAACATGGCACTTAGCAATGCCGCCACATCTTCTGCCATAATAGTCTCAAAGATACTGACATCACTAGTAGTCAAAGTCGGCACATTAAGTTTCACTAGCTCATCTTCGACCCTTTTCAGATCTTTTTTGGCACGTGCCAGCACTCCAATATCACTGGGCTGAATCGGCTTACCTTTAAGTGTCTGACCACTATTAAGCAAAGTGGCTATATGGCGAGCTGTGATTTCATGTTCATCATAATCAAACTCTTTGTCCTTGTCATAAGGCAGGTGCAATAAGCTCACTGGCTGAGCAGAAAGCACCTCTGTCACCAGTACATCATCCAGCCTATCGGACGCATTAAACCAAGACAGCTCATATTCCGGTTTTGCTGCTTTGATATGTTGGTAATGAATCCCAGCACCCAACTGCGACAGCTTATTCTCAGCAGTTGTTGCACTCGCCATACCAAACCAACAGTTCAATGCGTTAATCACACCGGCATTAGAACGGCGATTGATATCAAGCGTCCAAAGGGCGCTTTTATCAAACTGGGCTTTCATGTAGTTGTAGTTGGCTACATCGCCACCACGAAACCCATAAATAGCCTGCTTGGGATCACCAACCAATAGCAGAAACTCATTATTGGCTTTCTTAGTGGTTGATTGCTTGTCACTGTCCGACTGTTTACGCTTATTCTTTGGCAAATAAATGCTTTCAATCATAATGGCTTGCTCGCCATTGATATCTTGCGACTCGTCAATCAATGCCACTGGATAATGATGACGAATATAACGCGCCAGCTTATCTCCTTGACGACCAGTTAATGCTTGGTTTAAGCGTACCATCTGCAAACTAAAGGTCGTTTCGCCGCGCTCTTCCAAAATGACTGGTAGCCTATTGCGCACAGCCAGCACAATATGACGGTTAAGATTGGCCAATACCAACAAAATATGCTGATTCAAACTATCAAGCATGTCTAAGAGAGCCATTAACTTACTAATGGTTTCTAATTCAAAAAGCGTCTGATGCTCTTTTTCTTTATTCTTGTTAAAGTTCTTAATTTTACCATCTTCATCGGGATATCTAGAATCCTGCAATGATGTCAAAATCTTGTTTTCGCTCTCATTTAAATAGCTATTAAAGGTCAGCTGATACTGCGATATCTTTTGATGCACCTCGATAATGGCATCAAACTGTTTGGTTAAATTAGAACCACCACGGAATCCTTGAGACTTTCTATAATCAGGGTTTAAATAAGGCTGGATATCAGCTAAATCTAACTGAGAAAACTCATTGATTAGCTTCTCGTATGCATCAAAATCAAAGCCTTTCTCAATCCTTATCTCATCAATCGGCGCAGAGATAAAATTAAGCGAGCGAGTCACATACTTCTTATGATCACCTACTGCAGACAACTTACCTTGCTGATCCATTAGCGCATAAAGTTTAGGCTGCTCATAGTATAAGCGGCTCTGAAACTGACGCAGCTCATCATGAACAATGCTATCGGTAACTTGTTCAATACTGCTGTCTTCAATAATCCCCATACCCTGCTGGTGACCAGTTTCGCTACTGTACTCAGTCAACCATTTTTGCGCCAAGCTATCGAGCGTGCCTACAAACAGCTTATCCAATGTGGTGAGTACCAGTGCCGTACGTCTAATAGCTTCCGCCATGGGGTAACTGTACACGTGATCTAGCAAATAGCCGGCGAGATGCAAGTTAATAGGATCTTGCATGATGCCATCTAAGCGCACATATTTGGCCTGATTCACCAACCAATCTTCGCGGTCTTTTTTTGCTTGTTTACGTTTCTCTGCCGCCGCTTGCTTATCAGCAGCAAGGTCTTGATTTAACTCGTCAATATCTGTTTCAACGTTTGCGTCTAGGTCTGAATTACTGCCTGCTTTTGCGTCTTTATTACCCTCGGGCATAACTTGCAGTATGTTGGGATAGAGACTCTCTTTATTGCTAGTATTAGCACTTAGGCTATTAACCCATTGTAACAACTGATAGAAATCTACCAAACGATCGTGGATACGCTGACGCATTTCGGCAGCGGCAGCTCGAGTAAAAGTCGTGGCGATGATTTGCTCTGGCGCACGTCGCGCTTCGATCAGTAGGCGTAGTACGATACCAGTCAACGTCCAAGTTTTGCCCGTGCCCGCTGAGGCTTCAATCAGGTGTTTACCAGTTAAATCAACATCAACTGCCGGTATGACATCATTTTTACGTTCAGGCACAGCAGATAAAGGCAGCTCATCTGAATATTCATCAAATAAATTCGGTTGTGTAGACAAGTCAATGGTACTGGTTGGGTCAGTAAAGTCTGTCATATGGGCGCATACTTTTAATTATTATTTATTAGAGCAAGAGATCAAAAAGAACGATTCTAGATAATGGGCTAACCATCTAAGTTAGTTAACGCATTAAACATCGGCGCGTATAATGGCTGGGCTAATGTAGTCAACGCTGATGATAACGCCTTAAACGCATCTTGGTCACGTAGCACGTACTGCCAAATAGCATGCTGCGAGCAAGTATCGTATACCGTGTCTGAGTTGTAGTTGGGTCTTAACCAGTCTGAGAAGTCGGCTCGTTTTGGCCAGTAGCGGTTGCTGTCACCTTCTTCAGCGGTTAGATACTTATCAAGGTAATTCAGTGCATATTCTGGTAATAACGTAATGGGCACTTGACCCGTTAATTTGCCAAAAACAGCCCATTTTATCAGCTCAATCACAGCATCTTCATACACGATCGGGCTTAATTTAAATGCGATCACTTTGTCATACTTTTTGACTTGTGAGCTAGGCTTATTAAAACGCCAAATACTCACGCCATCATTTGAGGCTACTTGCTCGGCAGTGGTACGTCTGGCCACTTGCCAATACAAATGTGACAACCAAAACTTGAGTAAATGCCTAGGACTGGCAGAATTGGGCAATATGTTTAACCACTGCTTGGGTGATTGCTGAGCATAAGGCATGCCCGCCTGAATAATTGATATGGGTGCTAATATTGGTACTGAACCTTTGATCTTAATGATTTTTGGCAGCAGCTTAAGCAGTGTTTCTATACCCTCTATATTCGTCTGATTGCCTGACTCGTTATCAGTATTGTTCAGTATATTTTTTAGCTCTATCTGAACCGGATGCTCGGCAGTTGGCGTCAGTAGCTTTAATACTGTAGCGACATCTGCTCCACTCTCGTTGAGAATACTGCTCTCATCAAAGCCATTAGCCATTAATTGCTCTTTAAATTCCAAGCATTGCTGTTGTAGTTTTTTTTGTTGATTGGGTAATGTAGTTTGGCGAGCGACACCAGCGGGCATAATTTTTTGATACATCAGGATTGGAGTGATGGTTTCAGCCGCTGCATTACTATCATCCTTCTTAGTCTCATCGGCGACCAATTTCTTAATCAAATGATCTTTGATTTGATAGGTAGTTAAACTGTCTAAGAATAGCGGCTCTTGCTGCGACAATGCTTCTTCACCTTGTACTACATGCACCTTTTGAGACCGTAAGAATGCTTTGGCAGGATGGCGCACTTGGTAAGCCAATGCCCCTTCAATATCTATCTCTCCGATGTTAAATATGCTATCAGATAGCACCTCTGTCATGCCATTGACATCGCTAGCATCAACAGATGTATCTAGTGCTAGCATATTAGCCAATGCAGACAAGGTTTGATTGTCTACTTGACCTAGCTGACCTAAGCCTTGACCCAACACCTGAGCGATTGACTCATACTGCGCCTTTGTAGGTAAGCCCACCAGTTGCATAGGCTCACTAGATACTCGCCCTTTCAATGTGTCAAACACCGCTTGCCAAAGCGGCGCAGGCGGAAATTGCTTTTTCTGAGCCAGTTTGGTTTTGCGCATGGCTCTATTTAATAAAGTATCCAGCTCATCAATCATATCGACAGGGCTAGAATCCTGAACATTGGCATTAGCATTGTCATCAATATCAGGAGATGCTTGCTCAAAAACATCAGTGCCTTCGATTTCTGTCTCAAACAGACTCTCATGAAAAGGCAGTGCAGGATGCTCGGTCACCAACCACTGCTTAATCAATTTAGGCAAATAGCGCTTGAGACTCTCGGTAGTGGGATCAATATTCTCAGGCAATGTCTCAAGCGAGTTCACCTGCCATTGCACCTCGCCTTGTAGGAATTGCAATAGCTCGCTCACTGGGTTGGCTGGCAGATGCTCATGGGTGTCCGTCAAGCTTTGGCCGTTGTAGAACATCCAGCATGCACTGCGCGCACATAGTAGCGCATCTAAAAATGCACCGTTGTCATCATCTTCACTAACTCTGTCACCGCGGCGTGCATTGGTCGCTTTCATCAAATCATAGCGGTTATCTCGGTCACGCCCAGGAAACTCAGAGAGATCCATATTGAGCATCACCACCAACTCAAACGGCACGTTTCTTAGTGCACCGAATCGACCAAAGGTAATCACCCCCGTCGGCTCCGCACTGACTTGCTGACTTTCAAGCTCGTTTTCAATACTGTCTAGCATAAAGCTCAGCTTGAGCGGCAATTGCTCCACACCTGCCAGCCTTTGCTCCACTTCTCTGTTGTCGACATCACCACTAGCGTACTGTCTATAGTGACGATTGGCTCGTAGACTCGACTTAAAGCCATTCATCGCGTTGTAGATGGCGCGCATGGTACGCGTTTGATCCACATCACCAAAATAGCGATGGATAACTTGTGTCTCAATCTGATCGAGCCAATCTTCCGCTTTCATTTTTTGTGTATGATCATCACGTCGTGCAACCAAACCAGTATAAATACGACAAAGTGCTTCAACAATCAACGCATCATTTAGGCTCACTTGTGGCAATGGCAAGGTCATTTCTGGTAACGCAGTGCTTGGCCATTCATCTTCATTTAGAGCATATAAGCAGTCGCTCAACTCAGCCTCTGGCATGACCAGACCTAAAGTTAATCTGTCTAGTGCTTGTGCAAAGCTAAAGCGATAGTCGTAATCATTACTGTCCAACGTTTGCTTAAGATGCAGCTCGTCAAAACCGCGAATAAAGCCCGCCTCTACCAATAAGTCACAACCACGGCTCATCTGCTCATGAGTCAGTCCAAAGCTTTCAAACAAGGGCGGTAACATGAGCCAGTCTAAGACTTCAGCCGCTTCAAAACGAGCGCTATGGCTACCCAATAGTTTATAAAACCCGATAATGGCTTCCCATAACTGGCGAATGTCGGCATCAACAACACCAGTTACCTTAGCAGGCAATGTCAAACCATCCTGACCCTTACCGTTGACGAAGATAGAGCCAATCAGCGCATGATGACGTTCAACATCGGGTAGCAGTACAACAATGTCGGAGATATGGCGTTTCTTTTCACCTAGTTTGATAGGTTCATTTAGCCAACGACCAATCATAATACGCAATACTTCAAGTTGACGCTGCAAACTATGACACGAATGAATGCTTAGGCTATTATCTTGAGAAGAGATTGCCCAAAAACGGTCTTTTTCAAAGCGCTTATTCTCTAACGCCTCATCTTCATACCAGGCCATTGCTGGCTTATCTCCATCAAAGCTTGGCTCTAGTTGCTGACTTACTGCTTGCGAGACTGTAGCAGCCGTTGCTTGCTGGGTCGATTGCTCATCAAGCATCAGCACATCGTTCTGCAAACGCTTTAACAAACTTGGACTATTCTGAGCGCTACTAGCATCGTCGATATACTCAGCAGCAACCCCATGATTAGAAGCAATGCTCAGCGTATCATTAAAATTATCTTGCCATTCAACCAGTGCATCGTCGTACTGCTCATTACCCGATAAGTTGGCAAGCATGGCAAAAGCATCGCGCGACTGCTTGCCTAAACGCGATAGCAAGCTATGACCATAATCACGCAAAAAGACACTCTCAGGGTTGATAATCTGCTGACGCTGTAACCAAGACTTATCGACGATATCTGCCCAAAACAGCTTTGATGGATTGTAATGCAATAGTGTGATATTCATGTATTGCGACAAGCGCTGTAGAAAGTCCAACTCGGTCTGTGGCAGTTGCTGGATGGTAAATATACGCAATACTTTGGGTAACTGATCACGCTCATTCGCCTTGTTGCCTTTTAAAGCTGACCAAAACGCACGCTCTAGTGCTACACGGTGTAGATGGACATCGGCAAACAAATGCGACCACAAGAATCGTTGGGCAATTTCTAACTCAACATAATGGTCGACCAACCACTCAGGCGTGCCGCGCGCATACTTATCAAAGCGCAGGGATAAAGCGTCTTTATCTGCTATCAACTCACTTACGCTCAACGGCTTGTTTTGCGACCATAATGCCAACCAATCCTCACGGTGAGTCAAATAGCGGTTAAACACCCTAGCCAAATCGCTTGCCAGTTGCCAAATACGAGCATCTTGTTGCGCCTTATCCTGTCGCACATTGTCTTTTAGCACATTGCCTTGCTGTAAATTGTCCTGTTGTAAGCTATCTTGTTGAGCAATTGCCTGTGGGTCATCAATCAAAGACGCTAACAACGGATGAACTGGATGCTTTTCATCTGCAACGATCGACTCTTGATAATAAGTCAAATATCCAAACAATCGCCACTGCATTACTGTCGGTGATAACACCGCCACTTCGGGTACATTTAGAGTTGTCGCTTCAGGGCTTTGCGCCAGTAAGTATGCATTATGGCGAGTCAATACATCTTGCATCAGCGTCCATTGATACTGACCCCAAAATTTAGTACGCACCAAGGTACTAA
Source organism: Psychrobacter sp. 1Y6 (assembly GCF_052258385.2). NCBI lineage: Bacteria > Pseudomonadati > Pseudomonadota > Gammaproteobacteria > Moraxellales > Moraxellaceae > Psychrobacter > Psychrobacter sp. 1Y6. The sequence continues at coordinate 1,648,774 of NZ_JBQQEW020000001.1, forward strand.
TACCAGCACGGCTAGCAATAGTTTTATCCAACCAATCGCCCAATACCATTGATGGCACAATGACAATAAAGGGTTCAAAAATAGGCTGATCCTTGGACTGGTATTGTACAAGCAATTGATCAACGAGGTTTTCGGTACGGTGCGACTGAATAATAGTGAACATAGACAATAATCTGATTGCAATAAAGGTGAGATATTAGGATTAATAAAAAAGGCTTCACTTACGATGAGATGTCTGTATCCAATGTCAAAAACGCTATAAAACGTCAAGACAAAACAAAAATCGATACTCATCAATCCATGTTTGATGGTCGTTACTATGATGCATTTCTGCTAGCATGAGGGCCATAAACAAAAACAATCATAGTAGCAAATTCTACATATCCATTGATAACGTTGACTTGCCAAATTTGCTATCAGTGTGCCATTGATGGTTATCGTTTACTAGTGTAAATGCCGATATTATAATAAGCTTGCGACATTTAGTGTCGTTTTATACTATCATTCATATTTACTATAAAATAATCTCATTGCGGTTTTTAAATGGGCCTTTACAACCTGTATCTAAATAATACTTTCTATTGACGGGATTACTTAATATTATGCCATTGCGTCCCATTGATGCCATTTTTGTCCATCCAAAACAACGCTTATACGTCGTGTATTATCGCGGTGAGTTGTGGCAACTGCCACGTATGAAAATCGATGACAGATCATGGCAAAACAGACGGCCCTATACGGATGATAGTAGCTCACTTTATTTGAGCATCCATCAAGCTATCAACGACCCTATCCTTGCGCAGAAACTGAGAACGCTAGATCTACCTGTAGCAGTACGTGGTAGCACGTTGCCACGTTTTGAAGCATGGTGGGAGGCACATGGGTTTAGATGGTTAAAAGACAGATTGTTAACCGGTGAATCGCCGTTAGCAGCGCATCAAACTACTACATCTGCTGCCAAGGTATTAAACGACCAACCTGATTCTCTAATAAATCGCCAAACCAATAATCATACTGATGAAAGTAGTGAAGTTAATGAAGAACAAGTATCTACCCCTTCTACAGACACGGATATCTTTGCAGACATGTTGGCTGAATTAACCGATGAAGTACTAGAACAAAAGCTTTAAAAACTAGATACCACCCTGTATATAAACTTTGCTATGAATCAACTAATAATAAAAGAGCAGTAATATATGAAAGACTACAAACTACTGCTGGCTGGGCTAATTTTGCTACTGCTCACAATCTTTATCGCAGTCTTTATTTGGTTGTGGACCAGTAATCGAAAAAACACAGACCCATTGCCAATCATGGCAAGTGAAAGTGAAGCAGACCCTAGTACGAAAGGTGATGAATCAAGAGAGATTGCTGACAGTGTTCTATATATTCGAGCAGAGGAGAAGTTACAGATACCTTTGGACGATATCATTGTGAGCTTTGAATCTCGTTATCCGCACGTACAAGTGTTAGCGAGCTATGTCCCCTCTAACGACCTTCTTACAGTACCAAGTAGTGGTTCTACCAAAGATAAACTCTCTGACTTTGTCTTTGATACAGATATGATTATTACCAATGACGATAGCCTATCTACAGAACGAGTATCACTCCTACAGTCAGAATTGCAACAGGCACAAGATAGAAATGGTCAAAGTCAAAAAAGCATTGATAGTGCTAGTATAAATGACGCTTCTGATAAAAATAGCGATAATAGAACGCATAATAAAGATAAAGAGATACACACTCTAAATCCCTTCAACTATGCTCTAAAAGATGAACAAGCGCTTGAGGGTGTCATCCTGACAGACGATACAACTGCTATTAGCTTCCGTAATTTTTTACTATCGAGCACAGGTCAAGATATACTAAAAAAATATGATTATCAAAATATCAGTGGTTATAAGAATAGTGTAAATGACTTATTTAAACCAACCTCACAGGCAAAAAATGCATCAGGTGATCATGCTGTAGATGTCACTGACGCGCTTAGCAATGGTGAGTAAGGATAAATTGTCTTTATTTATCTTTTGTTGATTGCTTTTATGACTGCTTTTTTCTACAATGTCACTCCATAATGCGCCTATAGCTCAACAGGATAGAGCAGTTGCCTCCTAAGCGATCGATCCGAGTTCGAGTCTTGGTGGGCGCACCAGTTAAGATATGAGTAGTAATTATTTAAACCCTTGTAAGCCTGGAGCAACAAGGGTTTTTTTACGTATATTGATTTACACATAACTAAAACAAGCTAAGCGACCATACAAACCTTATAGTTTTATATCACTACATAAACAAAAAAGGTTGCCGACACTATATATAATATAGCGTTAGCAACCTTTTTTATTTAATGCTTTACTTAGATAATGTACCTAATATTAGAAATTTTTATATCTAATCTCTAACCTAGAAAGAAGTACGGCGATAGTTACGATATTCAGGTAACCAAAAGTTCGCTTTTAATCGGCGTTGTAAGTTCTCCGATGTGATAGGTAGTGCTAGCTTATCTTGAGCTGCTTGCAATGCCACTGCATACGCTATTTTTTCACTGATCTCTCTAATAACCTTAATCGGCGGTAAGATGGCACCAGGTGCTTTTTCATATTCCATGGATATATCTGCAAGGGCTTGGCTTGCTGCCGTTAGCATATTATCGCTGATACCTGTCGCACGTGCTGCTAAAACACCCAGACCAATACCAGGGAAAATATAGCTGTTATTACACTGAGAAACCTCAAAAGACTGACCGTTATAAGTGGTATGAGGAAACGGACTACCCGTCGCAACAATTGCCTTACCTTTACTCCAATTCATGACTTCTTGCGGCGTTGCTTCCACACGAGACGTTGGATTTGAAAGTGGTAGTACAATTGGGTGCTCAGTATTAGCACATAGCGACTCGATCACTTCTTGGGTGAACAGACCTTTTTGTCCGCTAACACCAAACAATACGGTGATTTTTGCTTGTTTAACTACTTGCGCTAAGCCGAGTTTCTTACTTTTGTCCCAGCTAGCAATAGCTGATTCCTTTTGTACTAATGGTTCTTGGAATTTTTGCAGCTCTGTCATGCCATCTGTTAGCAAGCCATAACGATCAACCATGAATACTTGACTACGAGCTTGCTCTTCAGTCAATCCTTCACGCTGCATTTGGCGAATAATATGCTCAGCAATACCGCAACCCGCAGACCCTGCGCCTAAAAATGCGATATTCTGTTGGCTAAGTTTTTGACCTTTATTTAGACACGCTGCAATCAAAGTGCCGACTGAAACCGCAGCAGTCCCTTGAATATCATCATTAAAGCAGCATAGCTGATCACGATATTTATTCAATAACGGGGTCGCGTTTTCCTGAGCAAAATCTTCAAATTGTAATAATACTTCTGGCCAACGGCGCTTAACGGCCTGAATAAATAAGTCCACAAATTCATTATATTCATCGCCAGAGATGCGCGGATTTCTCCAGCCCATATACATAGGATCGTCAAGCAGCTGTTGGTTATTGGTGCCGACATCCAGCAAGATAGGTAGACAGTAAGCTGGGCTAATACCACCACAAGCCGTGTATAAAGACAACTTACCGATTGGAATACCCATACCACCAATACCTTGATCTCCTAGGCCCAAGATACGTTCACCGTCAGTAACAACGATCACTTTGACGTTTTGTTTGGTGGCATTTTGTAGCATGTCGTCGATTTTGTGACGCTCAGGATATGAGATAAACAAACCACGTTTACGACGATAAATTTGCGAGAATTTTTCACACGCCTGACCAACGGTTGGGGTATAAATGAGCGGCATGACTTCTTCGATATGCTGCTCAATTAGATGATGAAATAAGGTTTCATTGGTATCTTGTATATTACGCAAGTAAATATGTTTATCCATCGCGTCAGTGAATGAGCTTAGCTGATGATAAGCACGTAATGATTGCTCCTCAATCGTTTCAATATTATGAGGTAATAGCCCTGTTAAATTAAAGCTACTACGTTCTTCTGATGAAAAAGCACTACCTTTATTCAGTAAAGGTGTCTCTAAAAGAGCGGGTCCAGCAACAGGAATATATAAAGGACGCTTGTTTGACATAATGTAATCTTCTTATTAAAGGCATATGAGTGAAAGCCATACTGAGTGAAAGCTATGCTAGTGCTGCATTATACATAGCATCGACTGGTATTTAACAATAGATAACAAAATCATTTTGAATAAATGTGCTTCTGAACTCGAGGTCACTGATAAATTTATCTAGAAATAATAAAAAAGCACTACCAATCGGCAGTGCTTTTGAGGGTGTATTGAACATTTATAATAGACAAACACTGAACTATTCAGCTACTTAGCTACTGATAAATAATCAGCCCAATGCCAGTTTTAAATATCTGTTATAGAGTTCAGTTATAAACAACACGAGCAATTACGTTTGGTTTTCGACATTTTACCAATACCTGGATTAAAGGTATTGGTTGGGTCTAGGCTTTTATAGAAATTTTGCAAATCAGGTTCTGCTTCGTATAGATGCCCTACATTATGCTCAGCAGGATATTTGGCTCCGCGTGCGCTCAGTAGCTCTAACATCATTTTTTTAACAAGATGTGCATCACTTCCCTTCTTCAGAATATAGTCTTGATGAAATACATAACAAAAGAAGTGTCCGTAATACAGCTTCTTCTCCAAATGCTGTTCAATTTCTTCAGGTAGGGTTTCCAGCCATTCTAATTCGTTACGTGGTATAGCAATATCCAATGCCAATATATCGCCGACTTCTTTTTCATGTATGACTTCATATCTTAGTGCGGCACCTGCAGCGGCAAAGCGATGTAAAAAGGCGCTTTCCGATTCTTCTTGACTACATTCAAAATAGTTACCCGTATTTGAAGCGTCGAAAAATACCTTTAGAAAATCCTGTGCTTCTGCTATGCCATCATCACTCATTTTTAAGATGAGATGATGCTCATATTGGTGGCGATACTCTAGCATTCGCTTCGGTAAATGCTTTGGAAATATATTGGCGATGAACTGCATGACTTTGTCAGTGAAATGCTTTGGCATCCATGACCATTTATGGAATTTTGCATCCATAGCGCCTTTGATAGAAAACAATCTAGGTAAGGCATTGGTACCGAGATGCTTAATACTCAGGAACGTGTCTTTTCCGTATTTAGCGGATACATCGAATATATCACGATGCATGTACTCACCCACTTCAGGGATATTATCGAAGCTCGATAATATTTGCCTTCTGAGCTGTGCAAGCTCACTCACACTGTTGGTACCTATATAAAATGTTTTCTCTTTTACAGCCGTTGGATAGGTATCAAGACGTACTGCAAACACGGCAAGCTTGCCAGCGCAGCCACTGGCTTCATAAAGTCTTCGCCTATCCGCATTAAAGCGGCTTGGTGTGCTTGCATCAACATCTTTTACTCTAGCGATGTACTCTTTGTCAGATGCGAGCTTGCCAGTGTCAGGTAGTTCTCTTTTATCAAAATTACCTGTTTGCAGATTAGTGAGTATTTCTTCTGGAGTGTCGCCTAACTCTACATCTAGGTGATTAACTAATACTAGCTGACCGTGCTTGTCTATTTGGGCAAACAAAGCAAGCTCGGTATAAGCAGGACCTCTTTTAACCAGTGCCCCACCTGAATTATTAGAGACACCGCCAATAATTGACGCGCCTAACGTCGATGAACCGATGACCGAGTGAGGTGCTCTATTTACGGCTTTAAGCTCACTTTGCAACTGATGCAACGTGGCGCCAGGTAAGCTAATCACTTGCTCGTTATCATTCACCAAATACAACTGATTCATTGCAAGGGTATTGATCACAACCACTGGTCTATCGTAGTCGTTACCGCTCGGGGTTGAGCCTTCCGTCAGGCCTGTTTTTGCTGCTTGCATGATAATAATACAGTCGCCTTCCACACATATTTCTAGACTACGCCAAATCTCCAGCAGTGTTTGTGGAAACAGAACAGCCAAAGCATTGCCGCCACCAGAGCGCCACCCCATTCTATAGTGTTCATTTTTTTCTGGATCGGCCTGTACATTGCCGGCTCCCAGTAAATGGGTTAGCTTGTCTAACACTTGCTCAGGATGAAGTGTGTCTTGGTCTTGATGCGCTATATTTGATGAGAAAAGGTTTGATGAAGTTCTATTTAATGACGGCATATGACGCTCTTTATTTGGTGATTGTGTGTCACTCATGATGCTAAAGGCCCTTGAAAACCAAAGAGGTAAATGGCAGCCATGACGATAATCCCGCAGAACAACACATAATAGATGGTAGGTAAAATAGTACGTCTAAGTGTGGCACCCTCCATACCGAGTAGGCCCACCGTTGCCGATGCAGCCACAACATTATGTACTGCAATCATATTACCAGCAGCCGCACCGACTGCTTGAGCCGCAATGATTAAAGAAGGTGAAATATGTAAGCTCATGGCGGCTTCGTATTGGAATTGACTAAACATCATGTTAGATACGGTATTGGAGCCCGCGATAAAGGCACCTAACGCACCAATGGTTGCACTAATTAAGGGGAAAACACTGTCAAAAGTACCCGCAAACAACTCTGCACTGGCGACAGGCATACTCGCCACATCTGATAAGTTTACGCCTGAATTAATAAAAATTCTAACCATTGGAATCGTGAAAATAAGGACAAACCCAGCCCCTAATACAGTCTTGCCTGATTCTTTAAAGGCATTATTTAGTGCACTGGCAGGTCTTTTGGTTTGAAAAGCGGCGGCAACCAAGGCGCTAATTAATAACAAGCCGCCTGGTAAGTATAAAGGACTAAAGCTGGCACTGATATCTGCCTCACTTAAAATCGAGGTTAGGTCTACTGTCGCACTGTTCAGCAAAGACTGAAAGCCTGTTAATACTCTAGAACACACCAATAAAAGGGCAACTAATAGATAAGGAAACCACGCCATGACCGTGGACATCTTTTTATCACTCAACGCAGGAGTGATGTCTTCTTTACTGACTACTAGCTTACCAAGCCATTCACTTGGCCAGCTTTTTTTCGGTTCAAAATCCCATGTGGTTTTTGGTACTAAAAATCCACGTTTTGCCGCATTAACAACAATAGTGATACTGACCAAACCACCGACCAATGATGGAAACTCTGGCCCTAAAAAAACACCTGTTAGGGTATAAGGGACTGTGAATGCTAAACCCGCAAAAATAGCAAATGGCCAAATAGCGAAGCCTTCTCTCCAGCTTTTATTTTTCCCAAAAAAGCGCGTGAGCATCATCACCATAAAAAGTGGCATAAATGTACCAATAACACCGTGCATAATGGCCACTTGGCTGGTGATCAGTTGTAAAAAATCGCCCCACTCTAGTCCTTGTTGTGCCAGTTGGGCGCTAATGGCTACTGTATCTAACCCCTTATTTACTCCAATAACGATAGGCGTACCGACTGCCCCAAACGATACAGGCGTACTTTGTATCATCATTCCCATCAACACAGCACCCAGCCCTGGAAACCCTATCGCGACGAGTAAAGGCGCGGCAATAGCGGCCGCTGTACCAAAGCCAGCAGCTCCTTCAAGAAAGCAACCGAAACACCAAGCAATAATAATGGCTTGCACCCGCCTATCTGGCGATACATTGGTAAACCCAGCACGGATAACGGCGATGGCGCCAGTATGCTTCAACGTATTCAGTAAAAAAATAGCCCCAAATACGATCCACAATACTGAGACGGTAATGACCATCCCTTGAATAATAGATGAAGACACGCGATTAAGCGTCATATCCCATACAAAGAGGGCAAGCGCGGCAGTAACCGCCAGAACGATTGGCATAGTCCTTTTGGCTGACCATTGCAAGCCTATCAAAAAAATACCACAGAGAACGATTGGCAGTAATGCCAACAGTCCATATATTGTTTGATTCAAAATCATAATCCTTTTGTTATCGTGTAATCTTCCTTGAACAACTTCATCTAAGCATTTGTTTTTATAACTTCATGCTGTCGGTCAGACGAAGCCGAAAACAATCTCTGTCAGTGACATGATTAATAGAATGGTTAAATAAACAAATGCTCAAAATTCCCTAAAATATTCTACGCCTTGTCAATACATTGATATATTGCATCAAAGGACAATGTTATTTTCTTTTTTTGCTATAATCCAAAACGTATTACACCAATTGGGGAACAAGTATGAGCAAAGCTGACGATATGGTTTTATTCGTCCAAGTGGTTGATGAAGGTTCATTTTCTCGGGTCGCTGAAAAGCTGTCATTAACGAATTCAGTGGTAAGTAAACGCATTGCAAGATTAGAAGAAAGCTTAAATGCACAGCTACTGTATAGAACAACCAGAAAGTTAAGCTTAACCGATGCAGGAAGGACGCTTTATAACAAAGCTAAAATCGCTAAATTTGCCTTTCAGGAAGCTGAAAATGCCGTTACAGGCTATGGTGAGGACATGAAAGGCAACATACGTATAACCATGCCAGCGGTCTCTGCAAATCTAATATTGAGCGAATCCATTGCCGAATTCTGTAAACAACACCCAGAAATATCAGTAGATTTACAGATTACCAATCGATTGGTTGATTTGATAGAAGAAGGATTTGATCTGGCGATAAGGACAGCAGAGCTTGAAGACTCATCACTCATTGCCAGACGTCTTATAGATAGCCAGTGGGTCATATGTGCAACACCAGACTATTTAGAACGACACGGTACACCTCAAACTCCTGAACAATTACGGAGTCATGAGTGTTTGGTCTATAAGTTTGATCATACGGCAAATGGTATATGGCCGCTATATATAGATGGCACGGAGCAACTGCTTCCTGTACAGGGTCGGTTTCATAGCAATCATCTTAATGCGATTAAACAAGCCACGCTCAGCGACCTAGGTATTGCCTTTTTACCACAAGCACTTGTTTATGAAGAGATGCAGCAAAACACGCTCACTCAGATTTTGCAACGCTTTACACGAAAGAAAATGGGCATGTATGCGGTTTACCCCAAGGCACGGCAACCGGACCAAAAATTGAAACTGCTTGTAGCGCATTTGCGAGAATCATTACATCAAAAACAGGCTTACTACTGCTAAGTAATAAGCCTGTTTTTCATATGAATAAGCAAAGATGGATGAGAATGTTTGACGATAATAGTCATATATGTCGACTTCGCTTTAATCAAAGCAAAGAATACCTGAGCACTATTAGCTATAAGTATAAAGTGCTCAGACATGAAGTTCAGTTGTACTAGATAATGTTATCAATATAGGCGTTTAATAGCTGCAACTTTATTGCTTAGTAGCTTTCATAAAAGCTGACCAATCTAAATAAAGTTTTATAATCCATTTACTGTATAGCGTACGATAACTTCATTATCGAGTACTACATTGGTTGACCAAATGAATTCAGCATTTGCTTTTTCGTTATCAAAAATAAGCGATAGCCCCTTTCATAAAATTATCTTTGGCCATTAAAGGCTCATCGGCAAGCTCAGGCTGTAAGGGAATAACCCAACTGTTCTCATTGGTATAATCCTGGTCGATAGGTACTTGCTGTTGCCAACTGGTGATACCTGTCATCATTTCATGGCTTGGGATACCAGTTGACTCGACATACAGATATTTATCATCATGATGGGTGCTGACGTTATCAAATGAGCCAAATACTGACGTCATAAAATCAATGTCATTGGCTGGTACTGGCAAATGAGCAATCGCCTCTTTCGTCTTTGCACCGATATTTTGGGCCGTCTCAGTACTACTACAGGCGACAAGTAAAGCAGCTGAACCCAATACACCAAAAACTGAATAAGCTACTTTTGAGGTTCGGTTTTTTTTGTGGCATATATTCAAAACATAGAACAAAACCAAACCACTCGCTAAGACCAAGCCGCCCAACAAGTAGAAGAATAAGACTGAGCGCGTGTCACTGTTATCCGTTATAACAGAACTTTCCGCATCAATTTTATTTAGCTTAGTTCCATTATCATTGGCGATAACAGTAGTATCGCTTGGATTTTGGATAGCCGTTAATTGATTACTACTTACTAGATTTTCAATCACTGCTAGCTGATTGAGCGCTTGAATATGAGCGTTTTTTTCCAAAATATAAGTTTGATCATCGGCTGAAAAGTCTGACAAGTTAAAAGAGAGTAGCTAATGGTGATTGTCTGTCAAATAAACCATGTCGTCTTCTAATTTAATAAAATCAGCAGCGACACTAGGCTGGCCGGTGATCTACCATTCTTTGGCAGGCAGAGTATGTGCACTAGGATTATGGGCGTAGGCAGAGATCAGTGATGAAACTTGTATGGCGGTGACAATAGCAAGCAAGCTGAAAGCTTTAGCTATTTTTGTAAGGGTCATAACACGCTCTCGTTTGGATTGATATTTGAAAGTTAGTCATAGTCAGACGGATATGCGTATACGCACCTGTCTAAACGTCGTGGCTACTTGTCGTTACTCACTCAAAAAATTATAGTGACGAAATAGTAGATCGATTATATTGCAATGATAATATCAATTTTTACTTTAGAGAAACTTTAATAAGTGTTAAGCCCTATTACGATTTTTACTATGGAAATCAAGTAGACTATATCTTCGCCTGCTTTACTATCATCAATCGTGATGCAACGTACGGCGATAACTAGCAGTGTTCTTATATGAGAAAGCATCATGCAAAATCAAAAACGCATCCCACTGTCTTCTAAACACTGCAACGGATTTTTATCAGACGCACAAGGTTGGATTTTTTTGAGTTCATCAAGTGATAGATACTCAAAATAGTTGGTCAGTGCAACACGAGCATCGGGGTCATCTATAAAATAGCCGTCATCATATATTTTATCTTTCCAACTTGGATTTACTCGATACAAATAAGACTTATAGTCTATATCAGCTAACGCCTCGTCAGGGAGCTGATCAAAAGGGCCATCGTAATAGTTATTTTTATAAACATTATTGGCATTGACGCCTACTAATATGGCAAATTTTTCCATAGGTAGGTATACAAATTGAGTCCTAGCACCCACTTTAAGCACCTCGCCAACAGGATAGTAAAACTCATCATCTCTGGATAAAGGATTAATATAATAAAAGTTATTGGTAGTAGGATGAAATGCCAAATAAAACGTAACCCCCGAATCATCCATCATTGGTAGGTTGACTTCAAAACCTTGACTCTCAAGCGTCTTTACAAAATCAGCATCTGTCTCTATCTGATTAATCTCAAGGTCTTTTTTGATATTTTTGAAGGTTAATTGATATAAGTTAGGTTGCTGCTCTTTCAGGCTAAATATATCTGATAATTTATATAGTTTATGATGCGTTTTAAACTCACCTCGTTCTTTGCCGGCTATGTCATAAAAATATATAAAAGATAAGCTGCTCTGCTGTCTTAACTTATGACCCACCAACATATTGCCTTTTATTAAGTTGCCCTGATGGTAAAAGTTAAAGTAATAATAGCCCTCTGAAGGGTAAATAGTGAGGGTATCGTCAGTCTGTGATAACACGTATGCAAAAACGTCATCTACATTATCAATATCAAGCTCAGTATCCTGATACAGCTCATTGATCATTTTCTCGTTAGTATTTAGGGCATTGGCTTGAGCAGAATACAAAAAAAGCAGACTCACCAGTAGGTAACAAAAGGTTTTCATGAATACTCTCCAAAATGTGGCTTAGTACATAAAAAATGACAGCTAAATTTTTAACTGTCACTTTGTTCTACTCCTAGATAGCATATATAGCATTGTTCGATTATTTTGCTAGTTTCATGGACTCAAGTTCAACGTTTTCGTCATTGATCCCTACTTTAGTAGTAATACAGTTATGTTTTTTTATAGTTTTACCAAATAGATGACCTGCGCTTTGCGCCAGCTCTTCTTCACCAATCGTAAATTCACGTGCTTTAAAAATCTTAAATGATTTTTTGGTCCAATGTGACTCAGACTTGCCCCAGCGATGTCCTTGCGATTTAGTCTCTGTCATTTGGCTTTCCATAAAGGCGCCACAAACGTCGCCATAGCTTTTTTCAATCATGTTATTTTCTTTAGCAAACTTAGTAAGAGCTACTTGCGAGGCGGTTTCTTCCATCGGTGCACTCACTTTAACGGTACTACGTTTACGCTTATGCTTAGGTTCTCTATTCGTTGTGCTCCAGTTGTGGTTTCTGATACTCACGTCACTATTCTCAGTTAAAGTAATACCATTTTTGGCACCTGCCATATCATCGGCGGCATGGCTGATCCCTACTAAAGACATGCTCAGTGTCAGTATCGTTATTTGCTTATAAATATTCATAATATACATCCTTGTGTAAAAGTATTTAATATCAATAAATCACTGTGAACAGCTGAAACCACTGTAAGAATCTACGTAGATTTGCCATCAAATGATCCATATGACGGACTATCTGCCCGAGTCTCTTTAGGGTCTTGATTGGTTCTTAAAGTCTTTTCTAAACTTGAGAGCTTCCTTTAACCCTTGCCAAGGCCATCTAAAGCCCTCTTCCTTATCCACTTCGACATCATTTGAATTATTGATGGCACTTGATTGATTGCTGATCTGCGTTGCTTCTTTTTGCTGCATACTTGAGGGTGCAGCGTGATTGACACTCATCATTGAGGTTTCAGAGATGCGTAAGTGTTGAGTATCAACGTCTTCAGCATAAGCGATAGCAGCTAACGGTAAAATGCAGATACTGGTTAAGATGGCTTTCCATAATTTCATCGTGGTAGTCCTTTATAGTTAATGAACTAACAGCACTTTGGACGCTCAGGTGTCGCTACTTCTTTGTTCTTCTTCTGCCAAGGCCAGCGCCATCCTCGTTTAGCATCAACTTCTACATCGCTGCCGTCTTGAATGGCGTTCGATTTTTCGCTCATGTGGTCATTTTCGTTGTGCATTTTCATGGTTGATGGTGTCGCTTCATTGACGCTCATCATTGAGGTTTCAGAGATACGTAAGTTTTGGGTATCAACGTCTTCAGCATAAGCGATGGTGGCTAAAGGTAAAATACAGATGCTGGCGAGTACAGCTTTTGCTAATTTCATAGTTATCGTCCTTTATGGTTGCTTAACTCCAATACATAAGATTAAAAATCCATATAGCCAATTAGTTTAATTAGATAAACTAACCAAATTAATTAGTATAACTAGGTATATCAGAAATATTCATCATTTTCCATGAATATATTTTATATGATAAATATAAATAACTTGTCTAAAGCTAGCTAATAAAACGATACGATAATCTTTTCCATTAATAATCATTGACTTTTTTTCCGGCAATAGTACCTGTATCAATGCCTTTTTCTCTTGCTATAAATCAGACCATTGCTATTAGCTGCTCAAGTAACCCAAGTTATAAATTGTAGATTTTTAATAAATAATCAGGACAATCTCACTAAGTAAAATATATTACAATTGTAGCGATAACGTTAAGACTGAAATTTTGTTTTGCAATTTAATATAGCTTTAACTATGATTGCTTTCTTACAGGAAGCTAACGATAGGTAACAATATGCAAATCAATAAATTATATACGGGCCTCGCATTGGCCAGTGCCTTAGTACTTACGGGATGTGGCGGAGATAGTGACGGTCAGTACGTCGCAAGCAATGGTGATGATGGTGGTCCTATCGTTAATAGTGAACTGAGCTATACAGAGTTTGATCCCTTTACTGATATATCAAATAACCAATATAAAGATGGATGGGGTAAGCTCGCTTATAGACTTAGCAATAGCGGCTTAATGCAGACAATATCTACTATTGTAGGAAGCTCACCTACTGCATATCAGGATAGCGTAGGTGATGTCTCTGAATTGGAGTTTTACGCTAGCCAAAATTTGTTCATTGCGGTTCCTGAGGATTTTGATAGTCAGTTTTATAACATTAGCTTTGTTGATAGTGATACGTTCAAGCTAAATATTCGTTCAGGAAATGCTTCCGTCAATTCAACTTATGACATTGTAACCCTTAACCTTGAAGGCGTAGGCAAACAGCCATTCAATGCTAAAACTGGTATTGACACTGAGTTATCTTCTTTTCCTAGCAGCGTTAACCCTGTTTTTCCGAGCGGCTCTCAATGCTATATATTCCTAGAGACACCTAATCAAAATTTCTATACCTTTTCTGAAGACGAAGATGAAGGTAGCATGACTATAGATGAGTGGATTGCTAACGAGAAAACGTATAACACTGTCACCAATCTTGTCAAAGAAAACATCGGAATCGACAACGAGCTACCAGCTGCTCGGTATACTGATGAAGATGGCGAAATCGTGGCAGCTGTTAGATACAACGGTTTGATATATGATGCTTTCTATAATCAAAGCGGAGTCCAAGAGAATTTCAATACTAACCCTGATATCGAAGAAGTTTATTGTAGTCTTTACAATGACGTCGCGGCTAATTTCCTAGAAACACAAATCAAAGCCAACTACTAAAATAGTTTTTACCAAAAAGCTATCATGAGTCTTGTTTATAAAATAGAATAAAAAATAGCGCCTGTAATAGGCGCTTTTTTTATGTTTGATCACTAATATTAAACTCAAGCAAAGAGGAACTCACTGGCTAATCACTGGATCATAAAAGTACTCAATAGCTTATCACCGTTTTATATGTCGGTCTTTATATAGAGTCTGACATCGCTGAATTTTTAGCACTATCTAGAAAATAATGATATCTAAAGAGCGCCTTTGATTAGAAAGTCATATTGTTTATAAATAAGAACAGTATTCTATGGATAGCGTTTAATTGGATAGGCTACTAAACTCCATAAATGTCCAAAACAATTAAATAGCCAGTGTCTCAACTGCCGATTCAGTCTCAGACTCATATTTTCCATGGCTTTGATTTTAAGTATGATTGCTTAGCGGATAAGACTAAGAGACACCGTATACAAATAAACTTTAAAGGTTATGGATCTAGTTTTTTAAATGAATTAGCTAAATGTTATTAGAGCAACCCAAAAACCATAAAAAAGCCTTCCAAGCTATATTCATAGCTTGGAAGGCAGTATTAACAATGACAATAACGAACCTTACCTTGGTCGATGTTCTGACGTTAGATTTTTTAGTTAACGCGCAAACTCCGAATACTTCTCGCAGGATGCAGGCAGCCAATAGAATTCAGTTGCAAAGAATTCGTCGTCACGCATTCTCCCTTCATAACTGTCATCAAAAATAATTTTATACTGGCAAACCTCTACTTCATTATCGGTATTGTAAAATTTGAGAATATAATCCCATTCACGAGCGTTGAAGCCTTCACTAAAATGAGGGGTACCTATGAGTTTATAAATCTCATCTTTAGTAGTTCCTACACTAATCTTGGCGACATCATCATGATTGACGATAGTACCGCCTTTTTGCCAAGCTTTGTTTGGATCAGGGAATACCAAGCTATCGGCATCTACAGAGCCATACTGCGCCCCAGGTGTTAAGTGCCAAGTTGGTAAAATGTTCTTTTGGCTACAACCCGTCATCGTGAAGAGTAACGCCGTTGTCGCTAGTAAGCCATAACGATATACAGATTTTTTCATTATACATCCCTAAATATGTTTTATAAGTGAGTTGACAGCGTCTATTCATGAATAGACGCTGTCACTACATCGCGTGGTAGATTAGAAATGGAAGCCTGCACCCACTGCGCCACCAGCATTGCCTTGGGTATCTGCGGTACCATTTACTTTAATGACCCAGCGGCCATTATCAGACACTTTAGACACACCAATCGCCACGGCACTTTGACCATTATAAGTAGCGATACCGCCACCAACCATTGACTTACCAGGGATATAAGCTTGTGGCAGTGAAGACATTGCCATTGCTGCTGAAATACCAGCGTTGGCATCGTCTTCTACTTCATTGATCTTGTAACCGAGCTCGTTAACGCTGTTACTGAGCTTCCCATCAAGCGCATTGAGCTGACCAAAGTTGACAGCATCATTGACTTCGATACCATCAGCGACACCAGTGATCGCTTTATCACCGGCATTGATGCCGTCAGTGGTCATGCTTGGACCATCTTTGATAGTGATGCCATTGGTGTTGACTGTCGTGTTACCTGTAGTCACATTATCAGCCGTGACACTATCCACACTGATATTACCGTTTAGGTCAAACTTGATACTGTTGCCAGTAGCAGAGGTGGTGATATTATCGCTGCCCTCAAACTTAAGCGCACTACTGTCACCAATAGGCTTATTAATATTGTCACCAGTATCTGCTCCAAAGCTAAGACCCGAATCGAGTCTATCAGTATTGGCTTGGATATTATCGGCATTGACTTTGATGTCTTCGTTGGCCTGTGCGTTACCTTGATTAATAGAAGCAATAGCGTCGTTAATGTTTCCTTTACCTGTACCACCGATGTTATTAGCGGTTAGATTGCCATTCGCATCATAGGTAGCGTCGCCACCGATAATACCAGCAACATCACTACCAAGATTATGTAGCTGACCGCCGTTAACCGCATCTTTACTTTCTAACTCAACTTTACCGTCAGCAACGCCAGTTAACACTCGATTACCATCTATCCCAGAAAAGTCAACGCTATTTCCGCCTGTCTGACTACCTACAGTAATATCTTCAGTAGTAGGATCTTGGCGGACAATACCTGCCGTACCATTGGTTATATTAGTAATGTTATCGGCATTAGCAGAAACACGATCGTCTAGGCCGCCAAGTGCATCGCCTACATTATCGTATATATCTACTCCATCATTTAGCTCATACTTTGGAGCGCTAATAGTTCCATTATCATTCATTTTAGAACCACCACCGAAGTTGTTGGCAACGGAGTTTGCAGTACCGAACAGTTGACCGCCATTGATTGCCTCTTTGCTACCAGTAGCCACTAAACCATCAGCAACTCCTATAATCACTTTACCGCCAGCATCAATACCACTTTGTGTAACGCTTGGACCGCCTACAATAGTCAAACCAGTATTGTCTATAATAGTAACACCAGTCTTAACACTACCATCAATACCTAAGTCGACTTTTTCGGCAATCTCTACAATCAAACCCTCACTACCATCATTACGAATACCGATATTACCTGTCGTTAGTGCTGCTCCTGTTGCTGCACCACCTGTGATATTGAGAGTCTCACCAAGTTTTCGATTGACAGCAATGCCGCGATCGCCTTTGAAGCTTAAACCAGCATTTGTAACGCTAGTCACTGCATCCTTTAGGTCACCAATGTTTGCCGCGTTAGTGTCACTACCCACTCCACTGGCAACGCCTGTGATGACTTTACCACCAGCATCAATGCCACTCTTAGTGACGCTTGGACCACCAGTGACGGTTAAGCCATCATTGGTGACGGTGATTAGGTTGCCTGCACCATCGTTAACTGATAAGCCGCTATTATCAAGCTTGCTGTTACCCGTTTTAACGCTGTCAACGTCTAAGTCTGGGTTTAAGGTAATGCCAATCTTACCGTCATCTTCTAAGCCGGTCTGCGCCACAGTAATGTTACTGTCACCAACAAAGTCAACTTTGCCATTCGGGCCGATGTTTACTTCATTGGCGCCCGAACCACTCACATTCCAACCTGCATTTGCAGCGGTGTTGGCTGAGGCAATGGCGTCATTGATGTTGTTCTCACCGGTGCCGCCAACATCACTCATGGTGAAGCTGTTATTTACATACTCGGCATTTCCGCCTAATACGTTAGTCGCTAAGCTGTCGCCAGCTGCTTGAATCTGACCGCCATTAACCGCGTCAGTTGAACCTGTGCCGATAGTGCCGGCTGCTACATTGGTGATCTTGTCACCGCCGACATCTAAACCATTTGCATTGCTGGTTAGAATGGTGTTGTTAGTAGCATCTCCTAAGGTGACTTTGGTGAATTCAACTTCGTCACTGGTCGCCACTTTGATGACTTGATCATTGTCGCGGGTGACTTTGATGTTCTTACCATCAACGAATTGTACGGTCTCACCTGGAGCTACGTTGTCAGATGCGATGCCATTAACTTTGACGTCCCAACCGGTATTTGCCACATCACTAACTGACTTCAACTGATCTTCAGTCGCGGCTTGGCCTGAGGTAAAGCTTGTAGGGTCAAAGGTTTTGTTGGTGAGTCCGTTGACGGTTCCTGTTGCGCCATTCACGGTGACTGGATTGACACCTCCGGCCACAATCTGCGTGGCACCAACACTGCTGGTATAAGTACCATTAGTGACAGATAAGCCGCTATTATCAAGCTTGCTGTTACCCGTTTTAACGCTGTCAACGTCTAAGTCTGGGTTTAAGGTAATGCCAATCTTACCGTCATCTTCTAAGCCGGTCTGCGCCACAGTAATGTTACTGTCACCAACAAAGTCAACTTTGCCATTCGGGCCGATGTTTACTTCATTGGCGCCCGAACCACTCACATTCCAACCTGCATTTGCAGCGGTGTTGGCTGAGGCAATGGCGTCATTGATGTTGTTCTCACCGGTGCCGCCAACATCACTCATGGTGAAGCTGTTATTTACATACTCGGCATTTCCGCCTAATACGTTAGTCGCTAAGCTGTCGCCAGCTGCTTGAATCTGACCGCCATTAACCGCGTCAGTTGAACCTGTGCCGATAGTGCCAGCTGCTACATTGGTGATCTTGTCACCGCCGACATCTAAACCATTTGCATTGCTGGTTAGAATGGTGTTGTTAGTAGCATCTCCTAAGGTGACTTTGGTGAATTCAACTTCGTCACTGGTCGCCACTTTGATGACTTGATCATTGTCGCGGGTGACTTTGATGTTCTTACCATCAACGAATTGTACGGTCTCACCTGGAGCTACGTTGTCAGATGCGATGCCATTAACTTTGACGTCCCAACCGGTATTTGCCACATCACTAACTGACTTCAACTGATCTTCAGTCGCGGCTTGGCCTGAGGTAAAGCTTGTAGGGTCAAAGGTTTTGTTGGTGAGTCCGTTGACGGTTCCTGTTGCGCCATTCACGGTGACTGGATTGACACCTCCGGCCACAATCTGCGTGGCACCAACACTGCTGGTATAAGTACCATTAGTGACAGATAAGCCGCTATTATCAAGCTTGCTGTTACCCGTTTTAACGCTGTCAACGTCTAAGTCTGGGTTTAAGGTAATGCCAATCTTACCGTCATCTTCTAAGCCGGTCTGCGCCACAGTAATGTTACTGTCACCAACAAAGTCAACTTTGCCATTCGGGCCGATGTTTACTTCATTGGCGCCCGAACCACTCACATTCCAACCTGCATTTGCAGCGGTGTTGGCTGAGGCAATGGCGTCATTGATGTTGTTCTCACCGGTGCCGCCAACATCACTCATGGTGAAGCTGTTATTTACATACTCGGCATTTCCGCCTAATACGTTAGTCGCTAAGCTGTCGCCAGCTGCTTGAATCTGACCGCCATTAACCGCGTCAGTTGAACCTGTGCCGATAGTGCCGGCTGCTACATTGGTGATCTTGTCACCGCCGACATCTAAACCATTTGCATTGCTGGTTAGAATGGTGTTGTTAGTAGCATCTCCTAAGGTGACTTTGGTGAATTCAACTTCGTCACTGGTCGCCACTTTGATGACTTGATCATTGTCGCGGGTGACTTTGATGTTCTTACCATCAACGAATTGTACGGTCTCACCTGGAGCTACGTTGTCAGATGCGATGCCATTAACTTTGACGTCCCAACCGGTATTTGCCACATCACTAACTGACTTCAACTGATCTTCAGTCGCGGCTTGGCCTGAGGTAAAGCTTGTAGGGTCAAAGGTTTTGTTGGTGAGTCCGTTGACGGTTCCTGTTGCGCCATTCACGGTGACTGGATTGACACCTCCGGCCACAATCTGCGTGGCACCAACACTGCTGGTATAAGTACCATTAGTGACAGATAAACCGCTATTATCAAGCTTGCTGTTACCCGTTTTAACGCTGTCAACGTCTAAGTCTGGGTTTAAGGTAATGCCAATCTTACCGTCATCTTCTAAGCCGGTCTGCGCCACAGTAATGTTACTGTCACCAACAAAGTCAACTTTGCCATTCGGGCCGATGTTTACTTCATTGGCGCCCGAACCACTCACATTCCAACCTGCATTTGCAGCGGTGTTGGCTGAGGCAATGGCGTCATTGATGTTGTTCTCACCGGTGCCGCCAACATCACTCATGGTGAAGCTGTTATTTACATACTCGGCATTTCCGCCTAATACGTTAGTCGCTAAGCTGTCGCCAGCTGCTTGAATCTGACCGCCATTAACCGCGTCAGTTGAACCTGTGCCGATAGTGCCGGCTGCTACATTGGTGATCTTGTCACCGCCGACATCTAAACCATTTGCATTGCTGGTTAGAATGGTGTTGTTAGTAGCATCTCCTAAGGTGACTTTGGTGAATTCAACTTCGTCACTGGTCGCCACTTTGATGACTTGATCATTGTCGCGGGTGACTTTGATGTTCTTACCATCAACGAATTGTACGGTCTCACCTGGAGCTACGTTGTCAGATGCGATGCCATTAACTTTGACGTCCCAACCGGTATTTGCCACATCACTAACTGACTTCAACTGATCTTCAGTCGCGGCTTGGCCTGAGGTAAAGCTTGTAGGGTCAAAGGTTTTGTTGGTGAGTCCGTTGACGGTTCCTGTTGCGCCATTCACGGTGACTGGATTGACACCTCCGGCCACAATCTGCGTGGCACCAACACTGCTGGTATAAGTACCATTAGTGACAGATAAGCCGCTATTATCAAGCTTGCTGTTACCCGTTTTAACGCTGTCAACGTCTAAGTCTGGGTTTAAGGTAATGCCAATCTTACCGTCATCTTCTAAGCCGGTCTGCGCCACAGTAATGTTACTGTCACCAACAAAGTCAACTTTGCCATTCGGGCCGATGTTTACTTCATTGGCGCCCGAACCACTCACATTCCAACCTGCATTTGCAGCGGTGTTGGCTGAGGCAATGGCGTCATTGATGTTGTTCTCACCGGTGCCGCCAACATCACTCATGGTGAAGCTGTTATTTACATACTCGGCATTTCCGCCTAATACGTTAGTCGCTAAGCTGTCGCCAGCTGCTTGAATCTGACCGCCATTAACCGCGTCAGTTGAACCTGTGCCGATAGTGCCGGCTGCTACATTGGTGATCTTGTCACCGCCGACATCTAAACCATTTGCATTGCTGGTTAGAATGGTGTTGTTAGTAGCATCTCCTAAGGTGACTTTGGTGAATTCAACTTCGTCACTGGTCGCCACTTTGATGACTTGATCATTGTCGCGGGTGACTTTGATGTTCTTACCATCAACGAATTGTACGGTCTCACCTGGAGCTACGTTGTCAGATGCGATGCCATTAACTTTGACGTCCCAACCGGTATTTGCCACATCACTAACTGACTTCAACTGATCTTCAGTCGCGGCTTGGCCTGAGGTAAAGCTTGTAGGGTCAAAGGTTTTGTTGGTGAGTCCGTTGACGGTTCCTGTTGCGCCATTCACGGTGACTGGATTGACACCTCCGGCCACAATCTGCGTGGCACCAACACTGCTGGTATAAGTACCATTAGTGACAGATAAGCCGCTATTATCAAGCTTGCTGTTACCCGTTTTAACGCTGTCAACGTCTAAGTCTGGGTTTAAGGTAATGCCAATCTTACCGTCATCTTCTAAGCCGGTCTGCGCCACAGTAATGTTACTGTCACCAACAAAGTCAACTTTGCCATTCGGGCCGATGTTTACTTCATTGGCGCCCGAACCACTCACATTCCAACCTGCATTTGCAGCGGTGTTGGCTGAGGCAATGGCGTCATTGATGTTGTTCTCACCGGTGCCGCCAACATCACTCATGGTGAAGCTGTTATTTACATACTCGGCATTTCCGCCTAATACGTTAGTCGCTAAACTGTCGCCAGCTGCTTGAATCTGACCGCCATTAACCGCGTCAGTTGAACCTGTGCCGATAGTGCCGGCTGCTACATTGGTGATCTTGCTGCCACCATTATCAAGCCCTGTATTGGTCAAGCTGACATTAGTGATTCCAGCAGGAGCCCCTGCCGCTTTGGTGATGATGATGCCATTATCATTAACGGTTGTGGCACCAGTCGTTACGCTGCCACTAGCTCCTAGATCCAGGTTTTTGTTCAAAGCAAAGTCAATGGTTTTGCCTGACTTATTGACTGTAAGGTTGGTCTCACCATTTGCAGTACCGATATCGATAGTGTCACCAGCTTTGATAGCTGCGCCATTAGCACCATTACTATTTAGGGTGAAACCACCTTGAAGAGTTGTAATATCACCTGCATTCTTAGTTACATTTTGGTTAGTAGTATGCAATTGAGAGCCATTAACCGCATCTTTTGAGCTTGTACTAAGCGTACCATCAGCTACGTTTGTTATTTTAACTGGGCTAGCCCCTGATCCGCCTAAGGTGACACTGGTTTTACCCGCATTGTCATACTGTACAGAGTTATCCGCCTTAGCTAAGCTTGCTTTACTATCAGCACTAAGATCAACTGCAGCATTAGTTACATTGGTGTTAGCATCAGTGGTATTAGTTACCGTGACTGCACTTGAGCCTGCTGTTGTACTAGCACCCTTGGCATTGATGGTGTAGATGTCTTGACCGTTACCGCCTGTGCTCTTAGTCACACCGGCTACGTTGGTGCCTGCCACAACTTCTGTCTTGGCAGCAGCAGCAGCACTACTGAGCTGACCGCCATTAACCGCCTCTTTACTACCAGCAGTTACTGAGCCATTAGCGACACCTGTAATGACTTTATCACTAGCATTAATACCTGTCGAGGTAACGCTTGGACCACCTACAATGGTCACGCCAGTATCATTAACAGTCGTGCTGCCTATTTTTACACGGCCATCAGTGCCTAGATCGATTTTTTCAGCCAGTTTAACGCTGATACTGCCATCTGTATCGTTAGATACGGTTTGAATATTGTTTTCTGTACCCGTCGTAGCGCCGCCTTTCACCTTCAATACTTGGTTCGGATTACGAGTGACGACTGCGCCGTTATCACCTTGGTATTGCTGATTAGTGGTATTGATGGCGGTATAGACGTCTCCACCATTAACCACAGAAGTGCTGCCTTGGGTGACATAGTTTTTAGTACTGCCATTGGCGATGCTATCAGTGTTGTTAACCGTCATACTGCCTGATGTAACTTTAGTAAAGGTTACATCGTCAGCAGTAGCGACTGTAATGTCTTTGCCGTTACGCGTAATCTTTATATTTTTGCCATCTTTGAACTGTACAGTGCTACCAGGAGCAACGTTGCTCGCCGTATCACTGTTAGTTTGGACATTCCAACCTTGTGCTGCGTACTTAATGGCACTTTCGACGGTAGTATATGTATTACCATTGACGTTTAGACTTGCGTTGACTTGATGAGTCGTTGAGTTATAGGCTGAACTACCACCAAGAGCATTAGCAACGCTTTGACCTGCGGTATCTAGATTATTCCCCAATGCAGTTACTGCTTGATTAGTGCCATGAAGCTGCGAGCCGTTGATAGCATCGGTGCTGGTTGCCGATACACGCCCTGCAGCGACGTTAGTAATCGTGCGCTCCTTCCCTACTGCACCTACGCTGAGCGTGCTAGTTGCACTGGTACCTGCATAAGTATAAGTATTCTTGTCGATCGTAGCATTTGGAGTATTGACAACAGCACCCGTTACTGAGCCTGTGCCTAATGCCACATCATTGACATTGGTATTTGCTTTGGCGCCTTGACCAAGCGCTATTGCGCCTTGTGCTACGGCCTGCGCTTCACGACCAAAGGCTATGGCATCTTGGGCACTAGCAGCAGCACCGCGTCCAAAAGCGGTGGCATTCTGGGCGCTAGCGCTTGCACCGTTACCGATCGCTGTCGCATCTTGTTTATTAGCGGCAGCACCTGTTCCTATAGCCAATGCATTTATACCACTAGCATTGGCTCCGTCACCCACTGCTGTTGCTGATTGGGCACGAGCATTTGCTTCAACGCCTAGCGCTAAGGCGTTTTTCTCATCTGCTAGTGAGCTTTTACCAATTGCAATACCTGCCATATTACGCTGAGGATCTTGGTTAGTTGGATCTTCAAATCCAGATATTGCACCGGTACCCATAGCGATACCATCAGTGGCGTAACTTGTCGCACGAGTTCCCTGCGCCATAGCACTAGAACCACTGGCGCTTGCATTCGTACCACTGGCTTGTGCGTTTGTACCACTGGCATTAGCGCTAGTACCGCTCGCTTGAGCATTTCCACCACTCGCTCTCGCATCAGTACCACTTGCTTGGGAACTAATGCCACTGGCTCGAGAACGACTACCAAGTGCAATAGCATCTACTGCAGTAGATTGTGCATTAAAACCTTGGGCAACAGCACGTTCCTCTCTAGCCAGCGCAGTTCTACCAATTGCGATACCATCATTTGATGCGGTGGATCTAGCTTCAGTACCAATGACGATTGCATTATCGACACCTTCACCAGTTGTTT
The DNA here is from genome assembly GCF_052258385.2 of Psychrobacter sp. 1Y6. Lineage (NCBI taxonomy): Bacteria > Pseudomonadati > Pseudomonadota > Gammaproteobacteria > Moraxellales > Moraxellaceae > Psychrobacter > Psychrobacter sp. 1Y6. The sequence goes on from NZ_JBQQEW020000001.1 coordinate 1,673,214, forward strand.
TTTCGTTAGATTCAGCACCGGTACCCATTACTAATGAGTTTTCCCCGTTACTAACTGCCTCGTAACCAATTGCTACACCGTTAGCATCATATACCCGGCTCTCATTACCAAGCACAGTAGATCGTTTCCCTTCAGCACGAACATTATTGCCGATTGCAATTGAAACATCAGCATCAGCGCGCGCTTTATGACCTAGCGCTAGAGACTCATCAGCCGATGCAGATGCTTCAGGACCAATTGCTATCGCGCTGGTACCAGCAGCTCCGCCATTATTACGGTTAGCACCCTCGGTGGAATTAACACTAAAATACTGAATACCGTTTTCTGCGATAGCAGTATTTAGCTGCCCTAGGTTGACAGCCTGACCATTCATTGTGCCAGCGGCCACATCAAGTGTTCCGTCTGAGTTATATTTTGCTGCTTCTGCAGGAAGAATACTAACTGTGCCACTAGTAATTGCACCAATAGCATCTACAACAGTATCAAACTCTGTTGTACCACCACCTATATTGTTTACTGTTATCTTGCCATAACTTCCATCAGCATTAAGCGGTACGCTACCGCCCACTAGATTGGCAACACTTTGTTGTGCGCCTTTTAACTGATTGACGTTCACCGCATCAGTACCATTAGCACCATCTGCCACATTGACGATACGACGTTTGATATTTGCACTGGTGCTACCAACGGAGACTACGCCTTGACCTGATACGTTACCTGTCAAATAGCTACTGTTAGTCGAGTCACTAACAAGCGCCTTCGAGTTAAAACCTAATGCTATATTGTTGGCTTCAGATTTTGAATTAGCACCTAGCGCTAGCCCTTGAGCATCAGAGATAGCGCCACTACCTACGGCTACTGCGTCAGTACTACTTGCCTGCGCCTCATACCCCAAAGCGACTGAGTTGCTACCAGCGTTGGCTTTACTACCCACTACAGTTGAATGATCAAGGACTCCAGCATTTTTATTAGCCTGATAGCCCATAGAAATATTATACTCGCCAGTAACACCCATACCAGCTTGAGTGCCAATGGCTGTATTATTGTCACCTTTAACATTTGAGCCGGCTTCAAATCCGATACCGATAGATTCTTTAGCACCTACATTTTGACCAGACTGCCTACCGATGGCGATGTTATCTCTTTGGTCATTGCCTACCGTACTAGTAGTACCCACACCCGCACCAGTACCTATTGATATACCGTCCGATACATTAGCTACAGCGCCATTACCTGCAGCGAAAGCGTTACTCGCACTAGCCGTAGATTGACCAAGAGCAATGCTATTACCACCATTTGCTTGAGCCCCCTTACCTAACGCCGTAGCATTTCCACCGCGTGCTTGAGCACCATCACCTAGCGCTGTGGTGCTACTACCGGAAGCGACACTATTGCGACCTACAGCTACTGCACCTGCGCCACCACTACCTGGAGCAGCACCCCCAGCAATGGCATTTTGTCCTAGCGCAATTGCACCTTCGCCTTGTGCCGTTACTGACGCACTATCACCCGCTGCTAAACCACTGACGCCTTCAGCTTTAGTTTTTGGACCAATAGCAACAGACTCTTGACCTATGGCTTCGGAGTCTGGCTGTTCAGAATTAGCATGAAAGTACTTAACGCCATCTCCGCCCTCAGTGAGTCTCCACAGCTGACCGGTAGTCGCGGCGTCCTTGCCGTTTTCTGCAATAGTGCCATTAGCAACGTTAGTTACCTTATTGCCGCCCATATTGACTGCTTTGTTACTGGCAACGGTGAGACCACCATTCGCATTTAACGTACCACCAACAGTGATATTACCTGTAGTGGTTACTGTCGTAAAATTGGGGTTTGGTGAGGTGGCAATAGAGATTGCATTGCCGCTACGACTGATGACAACATTATTGCCATTCGTAAAGTTAACCGTATCCCCAGGAGCAATCGTTTGTGTGGGGCCACCATTTGCTCGAATATTCCAGCCTTGGTTGGCGGTTGTTCTAACCGCATCCAATTGACCAAAGTTCACCGCATCTGTGACGACGGTACCATCAGCAACGTTAGTTACCTTATTGCCGCCCATATTGACTGCTTTGTTACTGGCAACGGTGAGACCACCATTCGCATTTAACGTACCACCAACAGTGATATTACCTGTAGTGGTTACTGTCGTAAAATTGGGGTTTGCGGAAGTGGCAATAGAAATCGTGTTGCCCGTGCGTGTGATTTTAATATTACTATCACCATCTTGAAAAGTAACCGTTTCTCCTGGACCTATCTGTTCTGCAACGCCACTGTTGGCTTGAATATTAAAGCCTTGACTAGCAGTTGTCTTAACTGCCTCTAACTGACCAAAGTTCACCGCATCTGTGGTAGCGGTACCATTAGCGACATTAGTCACCTTATTGCCACTCATATTTACCATCTGACCACCAGCAACGGTCAAGCCACCATTCGCATTCACCATACCACTAGCTGTGATACTCGCTCCGGTAACGTTTCCAGTAGCCGTAACATTTCCATTAGCTGTAACGTTATCAAAATTACCATCATCGGCTATCGCCTGCATACTAAATCCAGATGCCGCAATTCCTGCACATATCGCCGTCAACCGCAATAATTTCGCGCCTGAGTTGGTCGCTTCTGATGCTACAGAGTTTGAACTGACTGAGCTATGAGAAGATTTTCCACGGGCTTTGGCATATTCTGCAACAGCCATAAAGCAGTTTAATGATTCGTTCCAGATGACTTTATAGCTACGATTCATAACTTATACATCCTATATATATTAAAAGTGAGCAAATATGAATAAAACCTGTAGCCATTAGTCTTAAACGAGACAGTGTCTACATTAAGTTTTATATAACACTACTGGTATACCAAACGTATTAACTACTCTAAGAGCAGTGAAAATACAGAACAAAATTTGATGTGAGCTTTTTTCGGTGGCACTAGAGAATATGAAGCCCATGTGATTTGTACGTACAATTGTTACTAAAAATTAACACTTACGATGTAATATAAAATAAAGATTGTACTATATAGATGTTGTTACTTGATAGTATAGATGTTGTTACTTGACAGTTTTTAAACAAATGTCACTCATAAACGGACAAAGCGCAATAGCACTGACTCGAAATGCAACATACTGACCAAGTAATTTTATGCAATAAACGTTCCACAATGCGATTAATAATGATGGTCGTTTTTATACTAGTAAGTTTTGCTAGCATAAGTTACCCATTAAAAAAGCCACTTAAAGATAAATGGCTTTTTTATATACTCAGATCTGACCTTTTGAAAGGTAAGTTAGTTTGAATATGGTAATGCTGAGATATCATCCATATGGGCATGATATTAATCACTATTAACTCATGTACGATTGATAAGGTTGGTTTGATAGGCTTTCGGCGTTATCCCAAAACAAGCTTTGAACGCTTTAAAGAATTGACTATGGGACTTGTAGCCTAATAAATAAGCAACATCAGTTGTAGATAGTTGTTTCTCTGTTAAGTACAGCTCAGCCAGTTGTCTTCTGGTTTCTTCTAGAATCCTTTGAAAGGATGTCCCCTCCTCCTTGAGCCTTCTTTGTAGCGTACTTACACTAATACTCATTGCGTCTGCAACATGATCGCGCGTTGGCGGAGTAATACCCATGATTGTAGTAATGGCTATCTCACAGCGCTCTTTGTAGCTCAGCCCAGAGAACTGAGTAGACAACATATTAAATAAAGGGTTAATGAAAAATTTTCTACCAAGCTCTTCTTCTGACTTTATTAATAAACTGGCAGCTTTTTTATAGTGATCATGACAATCTAAGTTATATATCAAGCTTGTTGTATCAGCAGACTCAACAAATACGCCAAATACTGATTGATAGTACTCCAACTCATAATCGCTATGACGATATGCAACACATACTCTATTTAACATTCCAGGGGAAAAGTCCTCTAGTATTCGATGAACCAATACCATAGCTCCGTCCATTTGATTTTTATTCATACTTTCCGGTGCATTGGAGATAAATTCGAATCGAATCAAGCCTCTCTCCGTATTGAGTTTAAGCTCAATAGACTGTGTCAACAAAAAGAAAAAACGAAATACAATTCGACTCACTAATAAAAAGGGCAGTTCATTAGTCATATGAGAGAAAGGCTTTAAACATTCGTTAATGGCCTTGTAAATAGGTAATGACTCTATCTTAACCAACATGTTTAAATTCAAACCTAAGTGACTGTCTTGTAACACGCTAGATAAAGCGTTAACTTCCTTAACAACTTCTGCTACAGGCACCCTTTCGCCGGGGTAGTCATCTAAAGATAAAAAAAAATCTGCAATTTAGGAATATCCTTTTCGCGATTCCTATTAAATAGGTACAGAGTCGCTGCTTCTCTTATAGCAATCATTATACTTTTATGGGTACTGTGTTCAGTTTTCATCATTCTTTTAGGCTCGGTTACGATCAACTATTACTTATATTCACTAATACACAAATGAGTAGAATAAAACAAGGGGGTGCTTTAGATAGATGGTTCAAATCTACGCATGTTACTACCATTTCTGCGGTTTTGCACCTTTGTAAATTTCACCAGAGTAAGTCCAATCTCGCTCGACTCCCAACCTAACACTGCTGCACTTTTTTATCATAAAATTAGACTTGTAATAGATTACCATCTCTCACTAGAAGCCGATAAGCCGATAAGCTGTTTGAGGGTGAGTTCGAATTAGATGAAAGTTACTTTGGCGGTGTACGCAAAGGCAAAAGAGGTCGCGGTGCTGCTGGTAAAACAGCCATATTTAGTATCTTTAAGCAAAATGGTAAGGTTTATACCATTGTCGTAGCAGACATCAAACAAAGTACACTAATACCCGTTATCAAGCCCAACAGCTTTGTTTATACTGATAGCTATCGAAGTTACAATGCGTTAGATGTGAGTTAGTTTAAACTCTTTAGAGTCAATCACTCTAAAGAGTTTACTTGCGGTAAAAATAATCACATTAATGGCATCGAGAACTCCTGGAATCAGTCTAAACGAATACTTAGAAGGTATAATGGAATTGATAAGAAAAACTTCCCTCTATTTTGAAAAGAGTGTGAGTATTGATAAGAAAAACTTCCCTCTATTTTGAAAAGAGTGTGAGTTTAGATTTAACTATGGTTTGCCATCTAATCAGCTTGAAGCTTAAAACCCTAAGAAAATGGTGTAATATTTAATCCTTATCTACTACAGTCCCTTAGGTTTTACACCAAAGTTTTACTGTCATAATTGCATTTTATTATAGTCTTACCGGTGTCATTACTCATCTCTACTTCAACCAATCAGTAACTGCTTGGTTGAAACTAGGGCGTGCCATAATTGCATTTTTCCAACGCTCAAAGTGTGCATACTGAGCAAAAGGATAGCCTGCTCTACCTAAAACAACCAGTTGCGGAATCCAAGTAATATCCGCCAATGAAAAGGCGTCGCCAACTAGCCAATCATGATCTTTGAGACGCACGTCCATTTTTGCAAAACAGTCATCAAGCACTGCGGTTGCCTTATCAATATCCTCTTGACTAAAACCATGTGTACTACGATGCTCGTGAAACGCTAACAGTGTTCTGTCGTAAGTTTGATTTTTGCGGTATTCTATTAGCTCTTCTTCGCTAAGACCCGTTGCACCTAATTTATAATACATATAAGTTTTTATAGGCAGATGATTGTCTTTTGCCATATGCATCCAATCATACATGGCCTGCATTTCAGCTTCAGTATCAGGACGCAACGAATTGGGTTCATAGGTGGTGTCTAAATAATCAATGATATCGGTCGAATCAATAATAACCACACCCTCATCTACCAAGGTTGGTACCACACCATTAGGGTTGATTCCTAGATATTCTTTGGTACGCTGCTCACCTTTAGATAGGTCAATAAGATGGCTTGTCCACTCTAGCTGCTTCTCAGCTAATGCAATCCTTACGCGCATGGCACAGTTGGAAAATGGCGCGTGATACAAGTGTAAACCTTCGAATTTGGTAACGGATTTATTCGTAGGCGTAATAACAGGCATAATAGTCTTCCTTACATTTCGCATTACATAAAAGAGCGTTCATTTATCGCGTTCAAATAATATCTAGCTTGAGTATGCGCGGTCTTATTAATTATTAAAGTACTCAGTCCAGCTCATATGTTCGCGCCCCACTACCTTGGCAAAATCGCTTTGGTTGTGCATAGCACCTATTGCTATCTGCTCGTAAATACCAGCGATCACTGTACCGATAAACTCGCCTAGTTCATCAATACGGTCTTGTTTGAACGCCTCCACGGTCATATAGCGATAACTAAGCGTCGTACCAAACCTGTCATTTAAGTACTGAGTGAGCTGCTGCTGGGTAATGGATTCACCATTTAAATTATAAGTATTGGCATCGTGCTTAGCATTGATTAGCATTTGGCTATAAGCGACCGCCAATTCCTCATGAGTGGTATAGCCACACTTGCCCTCACCTGCACAGTTGGCAATATCACCCTGTGCCTTATAGCTATCGATATAATCCACATCAGGCTCGATATAGATACCATTGCGACCTATCACCCAATTGAGACCACTATCTTTGATATCTTGCTCTGTTTGCTGATTACTCTTCACAATCGGCGCAAACGCAGTCTGAGTACTAGAACCCTGAATACTGGTATACACGATTTTTGTCACATCATTTTTTTTCGCAGACTCGATAACATTGCGATGCTGACCAATACGCTTAGCAGGCTCATCCATACTAGATACCAGTAAAACGCTATCTATACCTTGTAATGAATTCTCAAGCTGTTGTACATCATCATAATCACCTGCTCTGACCTCTATGCCATACTGCTTAGTCAAAAACTCAGCTTTGGCAGGAGTGCGTGCCAGCGCCACGATGTCTGTTGCAGCATGCGCCTGTAGGAGATTCTCGATAATGGCAGACCCTAGTTTTCCATTAGCGGCTGTAACTGCGATCTTCATAGTGCACCTCTTTGATTCGCTTAACTAGAATGAACGTCGATTAGGGTTAATAGATAAACCCTAATCGATCTACTGGTTTGCAACCGATTGAAATTGCTGTTTATTCCAAACCAACCTACTAATCTACTAAGGTATAACGATTCATTGCCATCGTCTTTAAGTCTATACTGCCCATAAATTCAGCTGCCATAGGTGTTTTAGTAAAACTTGTCATGGAAGCATCCGCATCCGCTAACGTTTCCCAATGCACCACAACCACCCATTCGCCGTTTTCGCCCATTGCTGACTCACGAGACACAAAGCCCTTTTGTTTTGCCACATGATTGACCTCAACGCTGTGATCAAGAACGGCAAAATCATCGTAAGAGATACTTGGTTTAAGTTTGAAAGAGGCAATCTCAATCACTTTAGCGTTTGATACTACGTCAGCACCTTGATGATGGCTATTATGCTGCGTATGCTTTTGAGCTTGATGAGCAGGTTGCAAATTGTTGCAAGCAGTCAATGCAAATGTGCTGATAACGACAGTGGTTAATAAAGCAGCTTTTGAAATCTTCATAGTGATACCTTTTGGATAGATTGATGATTTAAAATTTGTTTTAAGTATTTAGATACAGATGAAATATCGAGACTAGGGCGTGTCCTCATTTTAAAAATGGTGATAAAAATGAGATAAATTGCCGTCAAACGAGGAAAATAGTGCAGATAATATCGAGATATTGACCAACTATTTGACGATGTTTGGCAAAATTTAGCTGTTTTTAGCCCATTTAGAGGACACTCGTTTGAATTGAGGACACGCCCTAAGATAAGTTGATAAATTAAAAAACCTTAAAACTGATAGCGTAAGCCTAAGTTAAATTCATGAGCAGAGGCGTCGTTGATCTCAAAGCCATCGCTGAAGCCGTCTTGCCCTGTTTGTACGTCGCCACCAAAATCGATGTATTGATACTCTCCATATAAATGGGTGCTTGGGGTCAATGCATAGCTTGCACCTGCTCCGATATTCCATGTAAATTCGCTAGAGTCGCCATCAGCGTAGTTGTCATAATAGCCATCTGCTTTGCCATCAAATGCGTCAAACCCTGCTACGCCAGTTCCGCCTAATCGAGCAGAATAGTCATTTTTTGAGATGCCAATACCTACCTTAGCATAAGGGGTAAATGAGGCACTAATAGGGAAATCATAAAATCCTTCAAGAGTCATCGTTAAGCTTTCAAACTCACCGTTTAAAATGTATTGCTCGCCATCACGAGCGCCTGTACCGTAACGTGAGTCATCAATATCAAAGCTACGTTTTGCCAATCGACCTTCTATACGTAGGTTCTGGTTAAACTGATAACCCAAGCCTATACCGCCGACCATACTATTATCAGCTTCAAATGAACTTGGGAAATCGTTGTCAGTTGCAATGTTATTACCATAGGCTTTCGAGTCAGTATCCGCAATGCTATAGCCCAGTTGTGCTGTGCCATACAGCCCTTCTGCCATATCTGCCATATCTGCCATGGCGACTGTAGGTAGTGCAAATAAGCCTAAAACAGCAAAGGTAGATAATGCTTTTGCGTTGGTTAAAGATGTCATAAGTGTTCCCTAATTAAGAAGGTGTTCAAAGCCAATGGTTAGTGACTGCTTTATTAAAGACCTAATGTTTGATAAAGCAGTATTTAATAAAGCAGTATTTAAGAATTGGGGTTTTTGGAATATTAAATTCTTGCAACCCGATGACAACCATCATATGCTACCAACTCATGAATAAAAACAGAGGTTTATTCATACTTATTATGAAAGATTTCGATTATTTAGCGTTAAGCGGACAGCACTTGTTGGTATTCACCACCTTGCACGAGGTCGGCACAGTGACTAAAACTGCCGAACAACTGGATCTGACACAATCGACCATTAGCCACAGTTTGCAAAAATTAAGGCAAATATTTGACGATGAATTGTTTGTGCGTTCGGGTAGAAGCGTGATGCCGACCCAAAAAAGTGAGTACTTGTATCAAGAAATTAAGCCGTTATTAGTTCGACTCGATGAGTTAACGCAGACCCAAGAGTTTGAGCCAAAGCTGGCTCATTTTGATTACACGATTTTGGCAAATGATTATCAGGTGGGTGTGTTTTTAACACAGGCAATGCAACAAATTAGCGCACAAGTGGCCTCATTTCGCTTGAATATATTGCCTTCTCGCAAGCCGAATATTGAGCAACTTCGGCAACATAGTGTCGATGTGGCATTTTCCCCCTTTGCCCCTGATCACAATGACATTATGAGCGTACGCTTATTTGACGATGTGGCACGGTGTTATTACGATCCTGCGTACCGCTCACCTCCAGTAACCGAGCAAGATTTTGATAATGCTCGCTACGTGGGGCTAAGCTTTACCAAAGGAGCGTCTGCCAGCCAAACGGATAAACACATTATTCAAGCGATAGATGCCAATACCGTCATACGCACCAATAGCTTTGCGACGATGGCAACGTTCGTTAAAGGGTCAGAGTTAATGGCGATTGTCCCTAGTAAATTGAATACGTTGGGATTTGAGCATTTAGACAGCGTGGCATTACCTTATCAACCCACACCGATTACTATGCGGATGCTGTGGCACAAGAAATATCAAAAAAACCCTAAGCATCAGTGGTTTAGGGAACAGGTTGTCGCGTCTACTGATATTTTTAGAACGTACTAGGGCGTGTCCTCATTTTAAAAATGGTGATAAAAATGAGATAAATCGCAGTCAAACAAGGAAAATAGCGCAGATAATATCGAGATATTAGTCAGCTATTTGACGCTGTTTGGCAAGATTTAGCCATTTTTAACCCATTTAGATGACTATCGATTGAATTGAGGACACGCCCTAGAGTCTGTTGAGTATTCCTACATCACTGCTTACGTCCTCCTTTATAACCTCGTCGACAAGATTTTGACATCAGCAGTCATTAAAAATGTCGTTATGATATTAAATTAGCCTTCAGTTATCATAAAATCATTAGGTATGAAGCTAGCAATACAGTCAGCAAGTTATTGAATTATTTAATAATATAATAAGTCAAGTAGTATGAAATTATTTGATACTTGCATAGCGATATTTTTGGGTTTTCTTTAATGTTTTTATAAAAATGAAGGTTGAATAATAAGGTAAAACCATCTAATAATAGATCTATAAGTTCTAGACATTTATCTAGCAACTTATATCCACTACTATTAGGAAATAAATACAATGACGTATAAAAATGTAACTGTCGCTGGAAGCGGCATCCTAGGCTATCAAATTGCTTTTCAAGCCGCATTTCATGGTTTTAATGTTAGTGTCTATGACATCAATGATGAGGTTTTAGAAAAATCAAAATCAAAATTTCAATTGATGTGTAAAGCTTTTCGAAAGGATTTGAGGGCAACTCAAGAGCAGTTGGACATGGCCTTTGACAATCTGAGCTATACCTCAGACTTAGCAGAAGCGGTCAAAGATGCTGACCTGATGATTGAAGCCATTCCTGAGATTCCTGAAATTAAAATCGAATTTTATGAAAAACTTGCCAAACTAGCGCCAGAGAAAACCATCTTTGCAACCAATACCTCTACCTTACTTCCTAGTCAGTTTGCAGAGTCAACGGGACGACCTGCGCAGTTTTTAGCGCTACACTTTGCCAATAAAATTTGGATGCATAATGTCGCCGAAATCATGGGACATCCTGGCACAGATCCTAAAGTATTTGATGAGGTTGTTGCTTTTGCTACTGCCATCGGTATGGTGGCAATGCCGCTGGATAAGGAGCAACCCGGCTATATCATGAACAGTTTGTTGGCGCCTTTTATAGATGCAGCTTTGCAATTGGTTGCAAAAGAGGTTGCCGATCCACATACGATAGATAAAACGTGGATGATAGTAACTGGCGCGCCGTCAGGTCCCTTTGCCATATTGGACACTATCGGTATCAATACTGCCTACAACATCACAAAGCTATCTGCTGAAAAAACTCAAAATCCTGTAAGGTTTAAGGCTGCTCAATATTTAAAAGAGCAATTAATCGATCAAAACAAACTAGGATTCGCGACTGGTGAAGGATTCTACACTTATCCAAACCCTGCCTTTATGCAGCCTGATTTTTTGAAATAATAGATAGCTTTCAAACTGGCTCCAAAACACAAAAGGCCATTCAAGCTGTATATTGCATCGCTTGAATGGCCTTGTCAGTCGCGCATTTTATTTAACTAAATATCTTAATATTAGGATTTACTTTCGGCGATGACTATCCAAACTTATCTAAGTTATGTTGTTCACTAAAGAGAAAAGTCATATCGCGTCAATGCAATTATTTCAATTGGCACTGCATACTTCCAAGGCATACCGCCCGTACAATAGAACTGGCCATCTTCAAAAGCCACAATGCGAGATGTGAAGTCATTACCTACCTGATCTTCTAGAGCATTCTCATCACTCTCATCACTTACAGCACACCATATATTTTTATGACCGTCCTCAAGCATTGAACGAGTTAGTTCGCTTCCAACAATTACCGTATCCATGTTGTTACTCCTATTCAATGACAATGATTAGTAAGCTAAACAAGCGGTTTTGTAACAGCAATCACTTGAGCATCTTCGAACCTGTTTTATCTATCGTTGCAAAATATTGATGGTTAGACAGATGAGCTTATAAATATATAGTACAGATGTATTGTCAGCTAGAACAAGAAGTTGTAGACAGATGGTAGATTTTCATGCATAGGCTGTAAAACTAATCTGTATGTAGAACGCAACAGTCATTATATTGATAATGAGTTATAGCCCTACATCATCATGAGTAAGTGCCACTCTCTTTACTGAGACAGCGTACTCCCATAGATCACCTTTATCACAAACGAACTGGTCGTTATTAAAGGCTACAATAGGAACCAATAATTCGTAGTAACCATTATCTATGGTTGCTACAGCATAATCATCGCTAACGTTGCTGACAGCACACCATACATAGTTGCTGACATTTTCCAAGATTGCTTTGGTTAACTCACTGCCTTGTAATTCAGCAATCATCTTCAGGCTCCAGTATCTATCAAGTTAATCTATTACTTTATAGATAAATTCGGTTTTTGCAATATATCTGTATAACTCATAAGTTCTCGAAATACACCTGACTTCCCTCGAACAGATTTTTTATAGTTAGAATTTATGCTCAATCTATTCAAAGATATTTTTAATCTTATGCTCGATATACTGTCTTTTCGGTATGATAAATCGGCTTGCATTTGTGCTATAAAAGACTGCTTGAACGATGCCCGTTAACGCTTTACTAACATCTAAGAAATTGACAGCGGGGGGCAGCTTATACTACCCTTTATCACTCATTCACTTTATTAATCTTACTTCTTAAATAGTAAGATCGTTCCGGAGTAATCCCATGCAGTGGACCAAACCAGCTTTTCAAGACATTCGTATCGGTTTCGAAGTGACTATGTATTTCGAAGCACGCTAAAACTCATTAGCACTCAATCCATTAAAAGCCCTAGATGATTAGGGCTTTTATTTTTTTGGAAATATTGATTTATGTATATTCACGTTTTAGGCTCAGCTGCTGGTGGCGGTTTCCCGCAGTGGAACTGTAACTGCGATAATTGCCACGGTGTGCGTCAAGGCACAATTCAGGCAAAAACCCGTACCCAATCTTCGATAGCCATATCAGAAAATGGTGTGGATTGGATCTTATTCAATGCGTCACCTGATATCCGCCAACAATTATTTGAGTTCAAGGCAGCACAGCCAGCACGTCAATTGAGAGATACAGGCATCACCAATGTGGTCTTGATGGACAGTCAACTTGACCATACGACGGGGCTATTGACCCTGCGTGAAGGTTGTCCAATGCCTGTTTGGTGTACTGACATGGTCTATCAAGATCTAACGACAGGATTCCCTCTCTTTAACATGTTGAAGCACTGGAATGGCGGCTTGCAATATCATCAAATTGATCCAGAAAAGACGTTTAAGATTGAAGGTTTTGATAATTTAGAATTGACGCCTTTGGTGATTAGAAGCTCTGCACCGCCCTACTCTCCGCATCGCAATGACCCGCATGATGGCGACAATATTGCCCTGATTGTAAAAGACTTGAAAACACAAAAACAACTCTTTTATGCGCCAGGTCTCGGTAAGATTGACGATCAAGTGATGCAGATCATGAAGAGCTCTGATTGCTTGATGATTGACGGTACGCTATGGACTGACAATGAAATGCAAGAGTGCGGTGTCGGTACAAAGACTGGCCAAGACATGGGGCATTTACATATTAGTGGTGAAGATGGCTCGCTGAATTATCTAGATCAGCTCGATAACGCTCGTAAGGTGCTGATCCATATTAATAACACCAATCCGATATTGAATGAACAGTCTGAACAAGCCGCGACATTAAAACAACATGGTGTTGAAGTAGCATTTGATGGTATGCAGATTGAGCTTTAAGACAAACGGTAAGGCAAAGATAGCAATCGTAAGGTGAGAACAATGCAAGAAGAAAACACAGCGCTAAGCCCAGAAGCGTTTGAACAAGCGATTATGGCAAAAGGTCAGTATTATCATATCCACCATCCTTTTCATATCATGATGCATGAAGGCAAAGCGACCCAGCAGCAGATCCAAGCGTGGGTTGCTAACCGTTTTTATTATCAGATCAATATCCCATTGAAAGACGCGGCCATTATGGCAAACTGTCCTGATCAGCGCGTACGTCAAGAATGGATCCAGCGCATGATTGATCAAGATGGTGTGTATCCTGACGGCGGCGGCCGTGAAGCATGGTTAGGTCTGGCAGAGGCAGTTGGTTTGACTCGTGAGCAGGTGATTTCTGAAGAGCTGGTGCTACCGGGTGTGCGTTTTGCCGTCGATGCTTATGTGAACTTTGCACGTCGGACTTCATGGCGAGAAGCCGCTAGTAGCTCACTTACAGAGTTGTTTGCCCCGCAGATTCACCAGTCGCGTTTAGAATCTTGGCCCAAGCATTACCCTTGGATAAAGGAGCAAGGCTATACCTATTTCCGCTCACGCTTGAGTCAAGCGCGCCGCGATGTTGAGCATGGTCTGACCATCACGCTCGACTCGTTCAAAACAGCTGAGCAACAAGAGCGTATGCTTGAGATATTACAATTTAAACTCGATATTTTGTGGACGATATTGGACGCCTTGAGCCTAGCCTATGTGCATAATCAAGCCCCTTATCAAAGCGTTACCACTGACAATGTCTGGCATAAAGGATTGTTCAAATGAGTATACCTGCTAGTTTACCTGAGCTGGATCAATCCATCGTACCGGTATGGCGTCACGGTTATCGTTTTCAGTTTGAGCCAGCGCAAAATGCGTATGTCTTGCTCTACCCTGAGGGTATGATTAAGCTCAATGACAGTGCCAGCATCATTGGGCAACATATTGATGGTCAAGCGTCCATTGCTGATATTATCCAAAAGGTGCAAGCTATGTTTGGTGATATTCCCGAAATCGAGCAAGATATCATTGAATATATGCTGGTCGCCCAGCGTGAACATTGGATTGACTTAGTATGACTGCGCCAGTCGGGCTACCGCTATGGCTGCTTGCTGAGCTAACCTATCGCTGCCCCTTACAATGCCCTTATTGCTCAAACCCTATTGACTATGCTCAGTATAAAGATGAGCTAACGACGCAAGAATGGTTTGATGTCTTTGATCAGGCGCGGCAAATGGGTGCGGTGCAGCTTGGCTTTTCTGGCGGTGAACCACTGGTTCGTCAAGACCTAGAAGAACTGGTCGCTTATGCGCACAATCAAGGCTTTTATACCAACTTAATCACCTCAGGTATGGGATTGACCGAAGCTCGGATTGCGTGCTTAAAAGAAGCAGGTCTTCAGCATATTCAAATTAGCTTTCAAGCCAGTGATCCAACGGTCAACAATGCCTTGGCAGGTTCAAAACATGCCTTTGAGCAAAAGTATGAGATGTCACGTCTGGTTAAGCAATACGACTATCCGATGGTGCTTAACTTTGTCATTCATCGGCAAAACATCGATCAGATTGACCAGATTATTGATCTCTGCTTAGAGCTGGAAGCCGACACGGTTGAGCTGGCTATTTGTCAGTTTTATGGTTGGGCGTTTGAAAATATAGAGGGTTTACTACCAACCAAAGCGCAAGTGGTCCGAGCTGAACGCATTACCAATGAATACCGTAAGCAGATTGAAAAACGTGGTATCAAATGCAAACTTATTTTTGTGGTGCCTGATTATTATGAAGAACGTCCGAAACCTTGTATGGATGGCTGGGGCAAGATTTTCTTAACAGTCGCACCAGACGGTACAGCCCTACCTTGCCATGCTGCCAGACAAATGCCAATACAGTTCCCCAATGTACGAGAGACACCGCTGTCAGATATATGGTATGAGTCTGCGAGCTTCAATCAGTTTCGCGGTGACGATTGGATGCCCGATATATGCCAAAGCTGCCCAGATAAAGAGCGCGATTATGGCGGCTGCCGTTGCCAAGCGTTTATGCTAACTGGGGATGCCAAAAATGCTGATCCTGTCTGTGGCAAATCGCCTTATCACTACCTGATTGAGGAGGCACGTATCAACAGCGAGACGCCTGTACCTTTTGAGGAATTGCGCTTTCGCAATCCAAAGAATTCTAAATCACTGATTAACAAGCAGCTGAATAAAGACAAATTGATTCCTACTCGTATGGTAACAGGTGAAATATGAATACCCAGCCTGTGATATTTGATGGACATAATGATCTATTGACTCGCCTTTGGCTAAGTTCAGCTGCCGATCCGGTACATGACTTTATTTATGGCACGTTACCGGGACATTTGGATTTACAACGCTGCAAAGAAGCGAATTGGATGGGCGGATTATTTTCTATTTTCCTGCCGCCCTACGCTTATGTGAAAAACAACCATCCTGACAAATTAGCCAACCCATCACATTCAGATTTTACTCCGCAAGAAATCGTCGATATCTGCTGTGCGCAATTGAAACTAGCCCAGCAACTAGAGGCAAGATCTGACGGTCAGATTCAGATTTGCACCTCGTTAGAACAAATTCAAGCCTGTCAGCAGAATAAGCAACTGGGCATTGTATTACATTTAGAAGGTGCTGAGTTTTTGGCTATTGAGCCTGAACTGCTGGATGTGTTTTATGAGGCAGGACTCAGAAGCATTGGCCCACTATGGAATAGAAAGAGCCTCTTCGGTGATGGCTTAAATGCGTCTTTTCCGCATTCTCCAGATACGGGAGCTGGGCTCACGACTCAAGGCAAAGACCTCATTCTTAAGTGCAGTGAAAAGCATATGCTGATAGATGTGTCGCATATGAATGAACGCGCTTTTTGGGATACGTTAGAAATTGCCTGCCAGCCTATTGTTGCGACACATTCAAACGCACATACTCTCTGTCAGCAAGCACGGAACTTAACTGATCAGCAGCTGGCTGCTATTAAACAAAGTGATGGTTTGGTTGGGGTGAATTTCGATGTGGCGTTTCTTCGTGCAGATGGGCAACGTAATACGCAAACCTCACTTGATGTGATGGTCGATCATCTTGATTATCTGATCGACCATCTAGGCGAAGATCACGTTGGGTTTGGCTCTGACTTCGATGGTTGCCTACTACCTGATGAGTTATCTGATATCAGTCAAATCTCTATGCTGATTGAGCGAATGCAACAACGTCACTTCTCAAACCGACTTATTGAAAAGGTGACGTCAAAAAACTGGTTTACGGTGCTTGATAAGGTATGGCAATAATTATAATAGCCATCCAGCAATTACTGTCTAGGGATTGCTGTCTTGCTCGTCTGAGCAAACAGGGTAACCATCAGTTTTCGTTTTACCTTAATACCTGCTCTACCCGTTCAATCAAGTATTCTTTGACCGCATTAAACAGTGGATCGATTAAGCGCCGTTCTGGACAAATCAAATACAGCGGATAGTTGGCCACTTGCCAGCCGTCCAACTCTACCTCGACAAGTCTCTCTGCCTTTAAATCGCCGGCTATATCTAACTGAGACTTTAATGCGATGCCTTTACCCGCCACTGCCCAGCGGCGTACAACGTCACCGTCTTTACTTCTGCGATTGCCATCCACGGCCACACGTTTAGTCTTGCCCGCTTTCTCAAAAGTCCACTCGCTCAAATACTTTTCATCATGCCCCAAACGTAAACAGTTATGCTGCGATAAATCTTCTGGCATTTTTGGGATACCGATACCTTTATCAATTTTGCTCAAATACTCCTTTGACGCACACAGTATAGGGCGATTATTCAACACTATGGGTAGTGCGACCAGTGATGAATCTTTGGGCGCGCCGTAACGTAGTGCCAAATCAATCTGCTGACCGTACAAGTCCACATAGCTGTCTGACATATGTAGCTGCACCGTCACTTTTGGGTGAATGTCTATAAAATCGTCCAACCAAGGCAAAATTAGGTTTCGTCCCAAATCTGATGACGCCGACAGCCGAATTGTACCCGTCAGCTCAGCATCATTGTCATGCAGTCCTGCATAAGCATTGTCTAAAATAGCCACCGCATCTCGGCAATGTTTTAAATATTGCTCACCCTTGCTAGTTAAACGCAGCCTACGAGTAGAGCGAACAAACAATACCGTCTCAATTTCGGCTTCTAATCGCTTGATCGCTGCACTCACAACTGCAGGCGACAGATCTAAGTGCCGAGCACAGGCAGATAGGCTGCCTAAGCGAGCGGTCTCAATAAAAATACGTAAATCCTGCAAATTTTTCATCGTCATGCCTTCGTTCAATTAGCGTCTAACTTAGCAACCACCATCGCTTGCTGCTGCTAGCCTCATCATTATATAAAAACTATTGAAACTGTTTCTCTAAACCTGCTGATTATCAAAATCATTAATTATAGTAGCATGCACCTATAAGGTTTACTCACACATTTGGAGATACACGATGGATACTATAATACGGCCTACGAGCACACAGGATACTCAACACCATAGCCACTATGATGGAGATAATCAACAAAGCGCACTACAGCAAGCACGCAACTTACCACTACCTTCAAAATCAGACATGCTTAGACGTGCACCATCGGTAGAGCATTTTTGGCATCAAAACAGCCAGTTACTAGAGCAAGCATGGGCAGAGTGGGAAACCACTGAGCATGACTTACCTGTACTTGATGACTCATTATTTGATCCAACTCTACGTGATGCAGTGACGCAAGCATGGCGCACTCCTTCTACGGAGACGGCTGTTAAAAATTTATGGCAAGAGATACTACCTGACGTATATCAGGGGCAACTCTTTGACCCAGCACAACTATCAACACTGCGCCGTTATCTGCAAGCAATCGCAGACGCTAACATTCCTGTACGTCCTCCTTACGGTATCGCATTGAACAGTAATGGGGCCATGCTAGATGCGCGCTCGCTAGGCTATCTGGCCACCCCTAATTTTCAGGCGTTTTATCATAGAGTCATGAATCAATATATGCGCCCTATCGCTCGGTTGTTATTTGCCAATATTTATGGCTATGACACTCAGACCTTTGGGTTCTCGATTCAATACCAGCCGACAGGTGATACATCGCTACAACTTCATACCGATGCTTCAGCGGTGACTATGAATATTAACCTAAATCTGCCAGGCGAAGACTTTACTGGATCAGAAGTTGACTTTGTTGATCGCCATTTAGGGCAAACCAAACGTGCCATCTTTAAACCTGGTATGGCGATTATTCATAGAGGCTCGGTGCCGCACGCCGCACATCCAATCACTAGTGGCAAACGTACCAATATGGTGCTTTGGCTGTATGGCGATAATATGCAAGTACCACAAGGAGTTGGGCTTAATAGTCATATTGATGCCAATCAACGTTGGACTGCTACGCACAGTCAGCCTGATAATTTCGCGCCGTTTTAAGATGAGCTTATGCGTTTAATGGATTTATCAATTGATAAAGCACCTTCATTATACGTCCTAATATAGCTAATAAATAACCTTTAAACAGATTAAAAACGCCATATTCTCAAAATAATATTGAAAGTGTTTTCTCTTGTAGCTAGTGGTTCTAATGTATGAACTTTACTATTATGAATCATCACTAGGACGGACTAATCAGTTAACTTAACGATGAACGATAAGGGTTGAGTGGCACCGTTTGTTAAATCCGTTTGTATTACCAGCTGACTAAAAAACTGAAACTTACTTTACTTAAGGACAATCATGAAAACCATTAATGAAGCACTAAACTGGCGCTACAGCACCAAAGTATTTGATGCCAATAAAAAGATATCTGCTGAAGATTTTGAGCAGATCAAAGACATGCTACAAATGAGTCCGTCAAGCACCAATATTCAACCATGGAGCTTTGTCATTGCAGATGATGACGCAGGCAAAGCACGCATTGCCAAAAGCACGCAAGGTGCCTTTCATTTTAATACACCTAAAGTCCTAGATGCCTCACACGTGGTGGTTTTCTGTACTCGTATTCATGCCGACGATGAATACATGCAGGCGGTGTTAGAAAAAGAAGATCAAGATGGTCGCTATGCGCAGTCAGAATTCAAAGCACAGATGCATCAAGGTCGCCAATTGTTCTTAGATATGCATCGATTCGATACCAAAGATGAGCCACATTGGCTTGCCAAACAGGTATATCTCAACATGGGCGGGGTACTATTGGGCAGTGCGCTTTTGGGTATTGACACCGTCCCTATGGAAGGGGTTGATTTACAGGCGCTTGATACGGAGTTCGACTTACGTAGCAAAGGATATTCTGCTGTGGCAGTGGTATCGTTTGGCTACCGCAGCGATGATGACTTTAATGCCAAAATACCTAAATCACGCTTGAGTGAAGAGACTATTTTTATTAAGGCTTAAGCAATCACTAAGCGAAGTCTAAACATTATCAAATGGTCAATAAGCATAATTTTAGCGTTGCTATTGGCCGTTTGAGTTTCTGCTATAGATTTTCTGAAGATTTTCTGACGTTTTTTAATAATATTTCTTATTAATTTACTGTATTGCTTTTAAAATAAACATAAATAATAACTGGAGCCGACGATGAATTTGGCAAACAATAAAAAGAATGCTATCGCGTTCTATCAGACCGCTTACGAGGGTAATCCACAAAGAGCCGTCGCTGATTATGTGGGCGATGATTATATTCAACACAATCCCGCCGTAGCCAATGGTAAATCAGGATTTATTGAATACTTTGAACGGATGCAAGCACAGTATCCGAACAAGTCAATTGAGTTTGTACGTTGTATCGCTGAAGATGACTTAGTCTCATTGCATACCCATCAAGTCTGGCATAACGAAGATAAAACCATCGATGAATTCGTGACGATGGATTTCTTTCGATTTGATGATAGTGGGAAAATTGTTGAGCATTGGGATTCTATCCAACAAATACCCAAAGATTCTACTAATGATCAAACCATGTATTAGTTCATATATATAGAGAGGTGACAACCCCTTTTATGCGTAATCAGACTGTGCATAATCTACGCCTTTAATCCTTAATCATAGTAGTAATAGAGACCTATTGGCTAACGTTAACATTGGAGCCGTCGTAAGATATTTCCTATCTATTAATATCCTAGTTTATGAGTTTCTTGCTACCAATAAGGCGAACGCTTTATTTCTTCGGCAAGAAAATCAATAAACTTTCTTTGTAGTGGTGTCACCTGCTTTCGATTGGCATAAACCACATAAACACCCAAGGTTTTGGGTTTCCATTCAGGCAATAACTCAATAAGTTGTCCAGATGCAATCAAAGATTTGACTGCGCCAGATGGCTGTAAGCTGATCCCATGTCCACGCAACGTGGCAGAGAGCAAGACTTCAGAGATATTGGCGCTGATGTTGCCAGAGATAGGAACAGACTCTGGACCATTTGGCCCGTCAAACACCCATGCCGACCGTCCAAAATACGCAAACGATAGACAGTTGTGATGTACAAGCGACTGTACGTCTGTAGGTCTGCTACGCCTTTGTAAATACTCAGGTGCAGCGCATACGATAGAGTGGCACTCACCGATACGTCTGGCAACGACATTTGGCTCCAAATCATTGGTGATACGAATCGCCAAGTCAATACGGGCATCAACCAAATTGACCGAATCATCAGTGGTAAGAATATCAATCGCTGTTTGCGGCCAGTGAGATACGAAGCGACCAACCACATCCATCAAAAGGCTATCAATCAGCGAAAAGCTGGCAGTGATTCGTAGCTGACCTTTTAGCTCCAAAGTATTCTGATTGCGTATCTGATCCAACGAGTCGGTCAATCCAAGCAACTGGTACGCCACCTCAAGAGTCTGCTCACCAGGTGCAGTGAGGCTCAGACTTCGAGTCGTGCGATGTAATAAGCGCATATCCATCCAGCTCTCAAGCTCTGTCAGATAGCGCGTTACCTTAGCTCTAGACATGTCTAAATTGTCCGCGGCACGGCTCAAGCTACCTTGCTCAACGATCGTAACAAACACCTGTAACGCGGTCAGCCTATCCATTTATCTATCCTTATTTGCGCGAAAAATGAAACAGTAAATGCCGAATTATAGCGTATTTAAACGAAATACAATCGAATAGAATAGCCACTAACAACGAATACCGCCATTAACGCGGTCTATTTACTCAAACGAAAATATAGGTGAATTATGAAAAAATTAATGACAGCTTCTATGGCGGCCAGTATTCTACTGCTTGCAACCCAAACGAACGCAGCCGATCTACAACTACAAGCATATAAACCAGATCAAAATGCTATTTTCCCAGTGACCTCTGTGCTGGCAAGTGGCGAGAAAGATGCTATCTTGTTCGATGCACAGTTTAGTGTCAAAGATGGTGAAGCATTGGTTGATATGATCAAAAAAAGCAATAAAGACCTAAAAATGATTTATATCACGGCAGGCGATCCAGATTACTATTTCGGTCTTCAACCTTTAGTTAAAGCCTTCCCCAATGTAAAGGTTATGTCTAGCCCTTCTATTATTAAACACATTGAGGCGACTAAAGATGCAAAATTAGAGCATTGGGGTCCAATCCTTGGTAAACATGCACCTACCAAAATTACAGTACCTCAAACACTTGATCAGTCTACACTGACCTTAGAAGGCCATAAAATTGAAATCAAAGCGTTCGGAACCCATCAAGCATATATGTGGGTACCAGAGTCAAAAACCGTTTTCGGCGGTGTATCGGTAACATCAGGTATGCATGTGTGGACTGCTGATACCCAAACTAAAGAAGCTCGTAGCGAGTGGATGCAATCATTGGAACACATGAAGCAATTAAAGCCAAACCTTGTGATACCAGGTCACTATTCAGGCAACCTACTCAAAAAAGACTACGCTGTTGATTTCACTCTCAGTTATCTAAAAACCTTTGAGCAAGCACTCGACGAAGCAAAAAAACAAGATTCTAAGCAATCAGAAAAAGTGATTACCATCATGAAATCGGCTTATCCAGCCTTGCCCGGAGGAAGTGATTTAGAGTTGAGCAGTAAAGTAAATACAGGTGAAATGAAGTGGTAAGTACGGACTATTAGATAAAAATATCATTATTTGGTAAGTCTGTTAGCGAAATACGAGTGTCAAAATGCTGGCGTATAAATGCTTGGTCAATCAGCATACGCTAGCACTTTTAATGATAAATGAGAGTGACTAATGACAATACAGTATCGTCGTGCTACGCCTGAAGACTTTACAGCCATTGTCGACCTCTTTGTCGTCAATATGAATTTGAGTGTATTTACTACTGCTACAGATAAGCAGGTTCTAAAGCAACTGGCTACCCTATTTCTTGCGAAAGACTGTCATCGTGCTACTTTTATACAAGTTGCAGAATATGATGACATTATTTGTGGTGTGGTGATAGGGGTCACTAAAGAATATCCACATAAAGCTTTATTATTCGATAATAAGCCTATTATTGATCAGATAGAAAACAAGCTGCGTTTATCTAAACAAGGTCGACAGGTATTAATTGATTTACAGAAAAAAGAAACGGCTGGTGCGAAACGAAAGACAGTCAATTTTGATAGCGAGCTACAGTTCTTCTGTGTAGATCCAAACTATCGTCGCCACCGTATTGGAGCGACGTTGATTCAAGCATTTGAGGCTTATCTCGTGGCACAGGGCGTAACCACGTATGCACTACATACAGATACCCTGTGCACTTATCAGTACTACGATAATAATGGCTATCAGCGTGTTGATGAGTATCCCAACCATCTAAACCCGCAGATAATGCACTATACCTATGTCAAATCTTTATCTTGACAAGCTTGTATAGACTATCTTTAATTAGCCAATAAAGCAGCTTCGAATGGATAGTTAGTAAGGTTTTCAAACCCAGTATCTGTAATAATGATTTGATCTTCAAGTTTGACACCATTTTTACCACCAACTCGCCCTACATACGCTTCAACGCAGAGTGCCATGCCCGGCTCCAACACACCACTATAGCCATGGCATTCAAGGTCTTCGGGGTAACGAATAGACGGGTATTCATCACAAAGACCAACGCCATGCATCATCACACCATATCTTTGCGCTCTATATTCTTCAGGAAGTAATAAACCAGATTTTGTCACCTCTTCAAATGTCATTCCTGGTTTCAATATAGTCATGTTGTGTTGGATATGTTCATAAGCTACCTGATAGAGATGCTTTTGCTCTGCACTTGGCAAGCTCTCTCCAATCATCCAAGTTCGAGACAAGTCTGCACACATTCCATAAGGGCCAATCAGATCTGTATCGAATGCAAGTAACTCACCCTCCTTCACAATTCGAGGGCCGCTTTCTTGAAACCAAGGATTGGTTCTAGGCCCTGAAGAAAGAATTCGACATTCTATCCACTCACCACCTCGACGAATATTTTCCGCATGAAGAATAGACCATATGTCATTCTCAGTGATACCGGGTACTATTGCTTCTTGCATGCACTTCATCGCAACCTCTGTTGAGGCAATTGAACATCGCATGGCATTAATTTCATCTTCGTTCTTAATAGATCGAGCAAACTCCATCACTTCCTGACCATCAAAAACATCGATTCCTGACTGTTTTATCTTATTGAAACCAGCAATTTCAATTTTATCGATAGCCAATCTTTTATTGTCTCCAGCATGCTCCTGTAAAATAGATTGAATTTCTGAAGCAAATCTAGAGGCATGTTCGTCAGTTCTATCACCGGTTTCAAAGTAGAAGAAAGAAGCGCCTCCTCTGACTTCTTTGATCAAAGGAAGGTGTGCTGATAAGTGCTCACAATTGTGAAAATCCCATAAAATAAGATGTCCTGATGCAGATACAAAACAGGCTCTAGAGTGATTGTGGGTCACCCATACCTGCATATTTGTGGAGTCAGTCGCATATCGAATATTAAGAGGATCAAATAATAAGATGCCGCCAAGATCTCTTTTCTGTAGTTCTTTTACGATTCTTTGGAGGCGGTATTCGCGCATTCGTGCAAGGTTAGGAGGTGTCAGCCCTAGCTCAGCCCACTCATTGAATGCAAGATCTGTTGGACCTATCTCGACACGGTCATTATCGTTCAGAGAGCCATCAGCTTTAAACGCGCCACCTCGACGCCGTGAAGGGTCGATTTTTCGATTTGAAGATGTGACTGAGAATGTGGTTATATTGCTCATTATTTGGCCTACCTCATAGTAATAACTTCAGCAAACAAGAGCGCCATTGAAGAATAGAGCCTTGCCTGAATGGTTGTATCTATAGTAATTTGCCACAAAAAATGAGTATGAAAAAACGATTTAAACACACGAATTCATGACATAAAGTCATGCTAATATTATGACGCTTTCTTTATCCGCTCTCTATGTTTCAAAACGCTATAAGGCTGTTCTTTTATATTTAATAGACTCAAGCGTGGCGAGCCAAATCAAAGGTAAGACAATCAGAGCCGAACCTATCAAAAGACTGATATCCGGTATTTCATCAAACCATACGATGCCGATAACCACTGCCCCTAACAGACCAGTATATTCTGCACTAGATATTTTATGGGCTTCAACCGCTCGGTAGACCAGCACGCAGATACCCGCATAAATCAAAATAAACAAATTTGAGCCTGCTGCTATCCATAGCGCATACCAACTCAAAGGGGCATTTTCCCAAATAGCCAAACCAAGCCCCAACGGTATCCCGACTAAATTGGTCAAAAACAAGGTCTGAGCAACGGTGTGATTCGAAGGCAATTTACGAACCAATAGATTGTTTGTCGCCATGGTTAAGGCCACGATCAACGCAAATATAGCACCCATATTAATTTGTGTTGGTTTTACCACGACAAGAATGCCTATGAAGCCTAGTATTGCCACAATGATGCTTGGTGCTGTGAGCCTGTCTTTATAAAACAGAAACCCTAACGGCAACATCAGTAAAGGTGCAGTATAAAAAATCGCATTCACCGTTGCCAGCGGTAGCGCTTGGATAGACAACACCATAAATACCGCGCCAAATAACCAAATATGCCCCCGTACAAAATGCCATTTTACGTTACTAAGTAGCTTGGCTTTTTGGTTGAATAAACAAAACGGTAGCAGTATCAAGACAGCTGTTAGCTGACGCAATAGCACAAACTGATAGACCGCTGCGCCATCTGGCAACTCTTTTATCAGCGCATCCGAAAGGACTGCAATCATGTTTCCTGCAACCAATAGTAACATTGCAAACCCAACACTTATCTTCGGCATTATCATGCTTATACCTATCTCAAAATACATAAAATTTTAAATTAAGCCATTTAATCTAATGGTCAGATAAATAGTATATTCGCGTATACTCATGACGTATAATGATATAAAAACGTTTAGTATTAGTTGAACTCATAATGAAACTCCCCCCATTACGTGCCATACAATGCTTTGAATCTGTAGCAAGGCTTAATAGTTTTTCTAAGGCAGCAGAAAGCCTCAACGTGACGCAAAGTGCCGTGAGTCACCAGGTTCGAACGCTTGAAGAATATCTTGGTGAAGCGTTGTTTTATAGGCAGGGCCGAACCCTTTCTTTAACAGATATAGGCGAGCGTTATTTCACAGAAGTAAATCAATCGCTGACGGCTCTGTCCAATACCAGTCAGGCCATTCGCCATGATAAGCCTGGGCATATTCGCCTAGCACTGTATAGTTCAGTGGCTGTCAATTGGTTGATTCCTCGGTTAGAAAACTTCCGCGAACAGCACCCAGAGATTGAGCTGACCTTAAATATGGTGACAGACCAAGACGACTATAATGAGCAGTGTTCGGATTGCTTTATTACCGTCAATCCACCGAAACGCAATGTAGTCAGCAAGCTTTTATTCGCTGAGAAGCTATTTCCTGTCTGTGGCCAAAAACTTTGGGCGGAAATAAAGGATCAGCCATTGCCTGAGGCGTTATGGCAACACCCTATACTGTCCGTAAAATATTCTGACAAAAGTGAAGGTACGGCTAATGATTGGTTAAAATGGTGTAAAGCAGGCGGGTTTGAGCTGCCAAGCGAGGTAAAGATTAATCAATTTAGCCATGTACTGCTTGCCGCACAGGCTGCACGTTATAACTTAGGTATTACGCTTACCGACAACTATATGATGCTAGAACAAACACATCAGCAAAATCTTGTCAAAATCCCAATGCATGAATTACTCACTGGCGACAGTTTCTATTTCTTTTATAATGACTTAAAGTCAAATCAACCAGACATCATTAAATTGAGTCGTTGGTTAGAGTCACAATGTCTTTAAAAGTGTTTTAAATAGCATTTTAAATAAGTGTTTCTAAAGACCGTCATTAACGAGTATTACCTATAATTGCGACCAATAAGCACTGTGAAAGTATCAACCCCCTACGATAAAGAGCAAGACCTATGCAAATAATCCTCAATCAAATGGAGATTACCGATTATCAAGTATCAGTAAATGCTGCTGCGATATTAAAATCAATCCATGATCATCAAGTTTGCGATGGCTTTATGATTTTTCCAGAACTTGCTTTGACTGGCTTTCCGACGCTAGACAATATTGAAGCGTTGTATCATCAATCAACAGAGCACTTTCACAGCATATTGGAAGCAAGCAAAAATACAGATTCAACCATCATTATTGGACATGTTGACAAACAAGATCAACTTTTCTATAACGCATGCTCTTTTATAAAAAACGGAGACATCATTCATAAACACCGAAAGTCAAAGCTTTGACTTGATGATGTTGGGGTATTTACCAGCGGAGAAGACCTGTCAGTGGTTAGCATTAATGATGTGGTTTGCGGTGCTCAGATTTGTTTTGAGCTAGAATTTCCAGAAGGCTCAAGAGCACTGGCAAAAAAAGGCGCACAGATCATATTTATGCCAAACGGCAATATGTCTCCCTATGCAAATACCCACTATGTATTGACTCAAGCTCGGGCTATAGAGAACCAATGTTTTGTGATTACCTGCAATGGTGTCGGCGTCGGTCATGGCGGTCAGTTTGTAGGAGAGAGCCTAATCGTCTCTCCTACAGGACGAATTATCAAAAAACTTGGTTCGTCGCCAGATATAGTAACAGTAAATATAGATTTAGAGGAACTAGAGCAGTCTAAGCAAAACTATCAATATATAGACTTGTCTTAATGTAACCATAGAGCTTAATCATTAAACTGAGTGGCAAGGTTGTTTTCTAGAGAAACCACAGTGAAGAAAAATCACGGTTACGTATCGCGGCTGATGTCTGGTGGCTTGAAAGCCAATGGACTATCGTTGAGCTAGTACAGCGCAATCTATATATCCTATGACTTACTACTCTCAGTCTCTCAAAGCATCTTCAACAAAGCTCAACCGGTCTTGACCAAAAAACATCTCACCATTTACGAAGAAACTTGGTGCCCCAAATACGCCTCGTGCTACTGCTTCTTCGGTGCTAGATTTTAAACGCGCCTTAACCTCAGGCTCACTAATACGTGCCATAAAATCAGTCGCCTCAATGCCTACTTTCGACAGAACTTCAGCCACGACTTCTGGTGATTCCATATTTAACTTTTCAGCCCATAGCGCATTAAAGACAGCGGATAAATAACTCTCAAATTTAGGTGTCCCCAAATAAGCGGTAACACCGCGCATAAGCTGCATCGTATTGACTGGGAAAGATGGATTGAAGCGAAAAGGTACGTCATAGATGGCTGAAAAACGCTTAAGGTCTTTGAGCATATAAGCGCCTTTAGCAGGTATGGCAGCTGGTGAGGTGTTACCAATGGCTTGGAACACTGCGCCAAGTAACATAGGTCGCCAAACGATCTCGGCATTGTGACGCTGCGCGATACTCGCTAACTGTGTCCATGCCAAATAACTGGCTGGGCTACCCACATCAAAGAAAAACTCTATCTGTTTACTCATCTTTGCATTCCTTGCAATATATCAAAGATCCATTAAAATTTGACGGTTACTAACTAGATAAGATTAAAAAGTTTCCATCCATGGGCGTAAATCTAGCTCATGCGTCCAGCTATCCCTTGGCTGACAGTGCAACTGCCAATACTGCTCAGCGATATGTTCTGGATTTAAAATACCGTCTTGGTCTTTTAGCTCATAGCGCTCGGGAAAGTTGTCACGAATAAAATCAGTATCAATGGCACCGTCAATAATGGGATGTGCGACATGGATGCCTTTAGGTCCCAACTCGCGCGCCATGCTTTGTGCCAATGCCCGCAGAGCAAACTTAGCGCTAGCAAAAGCCGAAAAACCTTTACTACCGCGTAAAGACGCTGTTGCACCCGTAAAAATAATTGTCCCACTCTCACGTGGAATCATAACTTTTGCCGCTTCTCTACCTGTCAAAAATCCAGCCAAGGCACCCATCTCCCACACTTTTCGATAGACCCTTTCTGTCGTATCTAAGATGGAGAAATGAACGTTTGCCCCGATATTAAACACCACCACTTCAATCGGCCCAATGTCTTTTTCAATATGAGCAAACAGCTCAACCATCTCTTGCTCGACACGTGCATCACAACCAAATGGCTTGACTACTCCCCCAGCCGCTTCGATATCACGGACTAATGCCTCTAGCTTCTCAACAGTCCTTCTGGTCACGCACAAAGTAAAACCTTCTCGCGCAAAACGTCTGGCAACAGCACTGCCAGTGGCATCGCCTGCGCCGATTACAACTGCTACGGGTGCTCTGTTCATGTCTATTTCCTTATAGGTTCCTTTTTAGAACTAACAAAAACATAGCTTTATTTTTGGACCCTGTCAAGCTAACCTATGACTTAACGATAAAGGAGATAACCTATGCGCTGGGATGAACTGGACCAACAGTCTTGCTCGGTGGCTCGCACTTTAGCAGTCATTGGTGATCGTTGGACGCTCATGATTTTGCGTGATTGTTTTTTGGGAGTCAGACGATTCGACGTATTTGAGCAACGCTTGGGCATTACACGCCATGTCCTATCTAACCGTCTTCGCAAACTGGTTGAATACGATATTTTAAAAAAAGTCGCCTATCAGCAGCGGCCGCTACGTGAGGAATATAGACTGACAGAGTGTGGATTAGATTTGCACTCTGTCGTACTGGCATTGGTCAGTTGGGGTGATAAATACATGGCTGATGAACGCGGGGCACCGCTGTTGCATAGACACAAGGCATGTGGTCACATTATGCATCCGGTGACAGTATGCTCCAAGTGCGCTGAGCCCATTACTGCACGTGATATTGAGGTTGAGATAGGACCCAAATGGATCGGTAATGATGAAGTGCATATTTAATATAGTAGGGGTTTATGAATAACTGGAGCTAGATATCAGAACACTTTATTTAAAAGACTTAACCTTTTACGGTTGTACTGTGCTTCAGCCTGAAGTGTTCCAAAACCTTGTTAACTGTATCGAACAACGTAAAATAAATCCAATCGTGGCGTGTACCTTTCCATTAAAAGAGATACATACTGCTCAAGCGGTTTTCTTAGAAAAGAAACATGTCGGTAAAATCGTTTTGAACGTTGCTCAAGAATAATCATCGTTCAATAGCAAATAAATAGCGTATGAATGGCTTTGAATATTTTATTCAAAGCCATTCATATCTAGATCAATAGCTACTGTTTTGAAGCATAAAAGTCAGTCGTTTCAGTAGTGACTTTCAACCATTCATTTTATTGTTAGCAGCAGAATATAGATTAAACCTATGAGATAACTGTCATTTCAGTGACGATGAATTCATCGACCATCCCATCTGTTACTTGTACATAGTTCTGGAAATGCGGGCTTTGTACATGTTGCTGAAGACACTCGTTGTTTTCCCAAATCTCATAAACCACGAAACCGTTACTATTTGCATTTTCTTGATGTAAGTCATATTGAATACAACCTTGATCATCTTGTGATGCTGCTGTCAGTTTAAGCAGCTCAGTTTTAACTTGTTCAACGTGCTCAGGTTTGGCTTTGATAGTGGCGACGATGGTAAGTGGTTTGTTTGCTTGCGTGCTCATCTATTTATCCTATGTTTATTATTATCATTGATTTAAATATGTCCAACGTGTCTACTAAAAGCGTCACATTGGACCTACTAATCTAAATGGCGTTATGCAGACCAGCCTTCTAATACAATCTTGCCATGCGCTTGCTGTTTTTCTAGCATTTGGTGCGCACTACGTAGATGTTCAGCGGTGATAGCCCCAAGATTGTGAGCAACTGTGGTTTTGATCTCGCCTGCATCAATCAATTTTGCCACTGCATTTAATAAATGATGCTGTTCAATCATGTCTGGCGTATTGAACATTGAGCGTGCAAACATAAATTCCCAATGCAGGCTTAAGCTTTTGGTTTTAAGAGGGTTGGCATCTAATGATTTTGGATCATCAATCAGTCCAAGCTTACCTTGCGGCTTTAAGCATTTAATGATTTCTTCATAATGATCTTCAGTATTATTGAGACTCACCACGTAGTCTACTTCAGCAATACCTGTTTTTGGTAGTTCATCAGACAATGGGTTGCGGTGATTGATAACATGATCAGCACCCAAATCTTTGAGCCACTGCACACTCTCATCTCTCGAAGCCGTACCAATAATCGTGGCAGACGTTCTTGTTTTTAATAACTGAGTTAGGATAGATCCAACGCCGCCCGCTGCGCCAATGACCAATACTGAGACGTCATCAGCGTTCTCGCTACTACCGCTGTCATTCGCTGCGCTATCAGAGACAGGCACTTGTAAACGGTCAAATAACATCTCCCAAGCCGTAATCGTTGTGAGTGGTAATGCCGCTGCCTCAGCGAAAGACAAAGAGGCTGGCATGTGTCCAACGATACGCTCGTCGACCAACTGATATTCAGCATTGCTGCCTGAACGGGTCAAGTCTCCAGCATAGTAGACGTTGTCGCCTACTGAGAATAAACTGACGTCTTCACCGACAGCCGTCACAGTACCAGCAGCATCCCAACCAATAACAGCATACTCACCCTCTGCGGCAGGACGCCCTTCACGGATTTTGTAATCTACTGGATTGACTGATATGGCTTTCACTTCCACGAGAATATCGCGGCCTGAAGCAACTGGCTTATCAAGGGTAATGTCTTGTAGCGATTGTTCGTTATCGATAGGTAGATTGTTTTGATAACCAATGGCTTTGATAGTTTGCATAATATTGTGTCCTGTTTTTAATGAGAAAGTTTTTAATAATAAAATTTGAAAATATAGTTATTTGAAAATATAGTTATTAATGGTTCAATTGTTCGAAATTTATTAATGCTGCTAAATGCAAATTTTATGCATCTTATGCAAAAATTGACTGCAATACTGTTTGAGTCTGCTGCTCAAGCTCTGTAATGGCTGCTTGGTTTAGAGCATCAGCATGTGGTCGTCCAAACGCCCCTCTTGCATCGCCATGTGCGCCATCTGTTATATCGTTATCAAAGTATTTACCAGTATCATCAGCGAACTCATCCGAGATGGCCAACTCCGCTAAGATATTTGCGCCCTTGTCTGCTGATGACCAATGCTGACCATACGCTTCGTTGGCCATTTTTGTGTTCAGCAGCGAGCTTGGATTGACGGCAATGACATTAATATCGTTGCTAGCGACGGTGTCAG
This sequence comes from Psychrobacter sp. 1Y6, assembly GCF_052258385.2. NCBI lineage: Bacteria > Pseudomonadati > Pseudomonadota > Gammaproteobacteria > Moraxellales > Moraxellaceae > Psychrobacter > Psychrobacter sp. 1Y6. The sequence goes on from NZ_JBQQEW020000001.1 coordinate 1,705,236, forward strand.
CTAATGCCATACTCCACATCGTGAGTGCCAGCTTGCTTTGGGCATAAGCATCCTTATCATCGAGGCGGGTCTGGCCTGCAAGTGCTTGATAAGATATTGACGCTTGCGCAGCTGAGCTTAAGTTCACGATACGCGCTTTATCAGACTGCTTGAGCAAAGGTAATAAAGCATTGGTCAGCTCATAAGGCGCTAGGTAATTGACTACAAAACGTACATCCAAACCGTCTTTAGTCAATGCTGATGCCGTGGTATAAATCCCTGCGTTATTTATGAGCACGTCAAGCTTGGGCAGTTTTTCATTGACGTCTGCTGCCATCTTTAGCACATCCGTTAAATCAGAAAAATCAGCCACAAACCCATCAATATTATCTACTGCTGCGCCTGTCGCGACTGCTTGAACTTCTGCAATGACGCTAGCAAGTTTGTCAGCATCGCGGCCATGCAAGTACACTTGGTGCCCAGCTTCTGCCAGTTTTAGCGCTGCCAATTTGCCAATGCCATCTGTGCTGCCAGTGATTAAAATCGTTTTAGTTTTAGTTGTATTCAGAGTCATAAACCGCCCTTATTATTTGTTTGAATTATTGTTTCAGTTTTGGATACCTGCTCTATTTTATCCGTCGTGATAGCGTCCATTGTAATGAAAGTGTTGTGGGTCAAACAGTAGTCATCACCTAAAACACTTTCAATATAATTTTGAAAGTGAGTTATATTTAATGGGTTATTTAGACTGTGATCTAAGTGGTTGCTAGTTAGACTGAAGATAATGTAACTATCGACAAAGCCACTCTATTTCATTGTAGATCTCACAAGTTGATAGTAATGGAGTCGAGACATTAAGCAATGCTATCTAGATGGTATTGCACTGAAAACCGTCTAGATAGTCGCGTTGATATAAAAGAAGGGCGGCTCGTTGAAGCGGATCGTTGAAGCTGCTCATTAAAGTCGGTTTAGGAAGTTAAGTTAAACAGTCAGTGCCATACAAAAACATTTAATCGACTATATGCAGTATATTGGCTTGAGTAAAGAAATGGCTCATCAGAAGATTCGTTGATTCAATCAATTTTTTACCCCTACAAGTTCAGGAAGCTGTTGTAATAACCATTTCCGGAATTTGGTCACACTCATTGACGTGTTATGTCGACCTAAAGGCTCTAACATATAAAAGTTTTCTGCAGTACGTAGAACGGTATCCACTGGGCGCACTAGAGCGCCACTTTTCAGATAGTCATCTACAAGTGAGCCCCACGCCAAAGCAATACCTTGACCATTGATTGCAGCCTGAAGCAACATCGTGTAATTATTGATATGGACTTTGTTTTTAGGCGTGATAGTAGGATAACCTACTTCACTAAACCACTCAGGCCAAGTCATCCAGTCTATTCGTGCCTCATCAAGATTCAATAAAGTACCACCAAATATTTTCTCTAGCGATCTATCATTATTAAACTGTACCAAATAATCTGGACTACAGACAGGGAACACTTCTTCTGGAAATAGAGGGGTTACCTCCATTCCTGCAGGTGGTACTCGGCAATAAAACAAAGCTAAATCGCAGTCCATACTATGCAAATCTACAACATTATCAGTTGCTAGTATTCTCAGGTCTATGCCTTCTTCTTGCTGAAATCGTGCAACCTTAGGCAGTAGCCAAAGTGCTGCCATTGCATGTGTGGTGGCTACTGTGACTTGATTTTCACCGCGCCATTTTTTGATTTCTCCGGTCGCTTGGGCAATATTAATCAGCGCACCATAAATGCTTTGATAATACTGCAATCCAGTGGCCGATAAAGAAATCTTACGGTTGGCTCGAATAAACAACTCTTTGCCAAGATACTCTTCTAATTGGCGTATCTGACGACTGACGGCTCCTTGCGTGACGTTTAGCTCATCAGCAGCTAAGGTAAAGCTCTGGTAGCGAGCTGCTACTTCAAACATAATAAGGCTGTTCATCGGTGGTAATGGCTTGATTTTCATCGACACTCCTAGCTTGTCATCTTGGCAATAGCTAATCTATTCCTTAGATTAGAACGTAAATAAAATTAGATTATAAATAGAGATACCTGAAAGCTTGAGTATATCACTAGACGTCGTAAAAACTGATCGCGGTGTTTCACACTTCAAAAGTAAGGACATTAAGATATATGTATGTTAATCATTATCACTTAAGTACGTGGCTATTGACTCTAATATCAATATTTATAAGAATGGTTATAAAAGCACAAAGCCCTTTAAATCCTAAGACTTAAAGAGCTTTGTGCTTAAATATCGCATTTATGTCAATCCATGGATTTCTTTCCAGTTACCAGGGTGCACAACATAGCCAAATAAGGCATGACCACCGTATATAAGCTCTGTTCCCTCAGGAATCCAAAGCATCTGTCCTGGACGCACTTCGTACTTTTGACCATTAGCCGTCAACTCAAAGCAGCCTTCTATCACAAAGACAACCTCATCGTAGAGTACTTGCCATGAGACCTCTGCACCTTCCCAACGAGCAAAGCCTATCCCCATATTTGGAGAAACGTCAGGCGTTAATGCCCTAGCCACATAAGCCATGCCTGGAGAGTCGCCACGTACACTAAATTCGAGGTTCTTACTATCTATTAATCTTACTTCACTCATTATTATTTCCTAGCGATTGCTATAGTTCACTGCGACTTTGCCATTTTGCGAGATTGATGCGAAATTTGACCCCCAGTCCTAAAAACGGTTCTGGTGGGTTTAAGCTTGGCATATCAGTCACATATTGAATATCACGCAAATCTTGGGAGTCTGCTCCTACCACCAGATCTGCGAGTAGCGTTCCAGAAATGGTTCCCCACGCCGCACCAACACCGTTGTCACACGCGCTGGCATACACGCCATCTTCTAACGCTCCAAAGAAGTTCGTAAAATTACGTGAGATGGCATAAACACCTCCCCATGTATGGGTTAAAGGCACACCTGCCAGCTCAGGATAACGGGCTAAGAATGCTTTTCGATGATCCGTCTGAACCCATTGGCGTGTCTCATCACTGATGCTTTTGCCATATTTTGGTACATGTTTGTAGGTATTACGAATAAGGATGCGGCGATCCGCAGTCATGCGTAATGTCGTGCCAGCATGGTCAGCTGGTGTTAACCCCCAGTTTAAGTCACCTTTGTATATCTTCATCTCTTCATCAGTTAACGGACGAGTCCAACTGGCAAAAGTCATCACGGGTAATAGACGATTTTTGAGATAGCCAAACTCTCGTGTAAAGATACTAGTGCCCAGCAATAACTTAGGTGTAATCACTGTTCCTTTATTACTGGTCAGTACCCAATTACCATTTAATTTCTGTATGTCTGTAATTGGTGATTCTTCAAACAGTTCTACATTCTCAGGTAGATTGTTACCCATTCCTTGTACTAAAGCGGCAGGCTGCATGAGGTAAGAGCCAGGCGTAAAAATAGCACGGCTATAATAATTGGTTCCAAGAACGCTACTGAGCTCTGCTTTATCTACCCAGTGATAAGGCTCCCCTAGGTTTTTCATCAAATGCTCAAAATGTTTTAGGTGCTCCTCACCACGTTCGCCAACTGCGCCTTGGTACTTACCTACCGCCGACCACTGACAATCGATGTTGTGCTGTTCGACCAATCCTTGCAACTGAGATATGGCGGTTCTATTTAGGTGTAATAGCTTTTTCTTAAGCTCAGGATCTGGGTGCTCTAATGAAAACTTATGTGGTAAATCTATCACAAAGCCTGAGTTGCGCCCTGAGGCCCCTTCTGCCACACGCTGCGCATCTACCAATATAATACGCGCCTCTGGCTTTAGCTCAGCCAATCGTCTTGCGGCCGCTAGGCCAGCAAAGCCTGCACCAATAATCGCATAGTCGGCTTGTTGTGTTCCAAGCAGCTTTTTGGCAGGTTCTGGCGCAGGCAATACGGAATACCAACCACAGCTTTTGTCATCGTTCGGTAAATTAACCATTATTATTTCCTCAAGCTGCCGTTTTATTGAGCGTGATTTTTTCAAGCCATTGATTGCGCTGGCTTTGTAATGTCGCACCAAGCAGTGCAAAGCCTGTTAGATTGCCTGTCTTATCATAAAAACCTGCAGCCAGCTCTTGTCCATACTGTTCAACCCTCCAGTCCCCAGCGCCAACCCCGGGCAATATACTCAGCGGTAAAACAGGCGTCTTTACGATGATCGGCGTCGCCTTCAATGATGCCGGCGTCGGCTTCCCTAATAAGCTATTGACCAGAGCAGGTAGCGCCTGATTAATAGGATTGATATAAGGTGCCCATTCACCATTCACCTCAGCGCAATCCCCTAATGCATATATTGCAGGGTCACTACTCTGGTGATTTAAATCAGTCTGGATACCTCGGCCCGTTACTAAACCTGCTGTTTGAGCCAATGCAATATTTGGTCTCAAGCCAACGGCACTGAGTACCAAGTCTGTCTCTATACATTGTCCATCTTGTAGCGCTAACTGATAACGACCACCGATTGATTGAACAGAGCGGATACTATTCTCCAGCTTCCATTCCACACCAATTCCGCTCAACGATTGCTGCAACGCACTACCCAACTGCTGCGGGATTAGTCGCTCCATAGGCCATTTTCCCAACCCTACCACTGTGACAGCCATACCATGTGCTGCCAGATCATTAGCAAACTCACAACCAATCAAGCCATCACCTAAAATAGTGATATGTTTTTTATCGGTTAGATGAGAGCGGAACTGTTTGTAATCTGCTAGATCATTCACACTGAATAGAGCGGATTGCTCACCTTCTACCGGAATGACGATTGGCGTCGCGCCAGTCGCTAATACTAAGCGTCCGTAGGTATATTCACCTATTGTGGTGTAGAGTCTTTTTTGTGAACGATCAATTTTGTTGATACGAGTGTGTGCGTATACACGAATATCTAAACGTCGCTCCCAGCTCAGCGCAGACTCTCTTACTAGATCATCACCGCTTTTGCCTAGAGCAAGCGCATTAGATAATGCGGGTTTACTATAGACCGAACCATCATCGGCGGTGAATAAGGTAATAGACAAATCTGGAGACTGGCTACGCAATGCTGACGCCAACTGATAACCTGCATGACCACTTCCGATAATAACGATTGGTTCAATAGTATTATCAACGATAGCGTTGCCAATACTTTCCTCTTCTTCATCGGTAATATCGAGCATCTCAAAATCAGCTTTTGTCACTTGACAGTCAGGGCACAACCAATCTTCTGGAATGTCTTCCCATCTTGTGCCAGGTGCGATTCCATCAGCAGGCCAGCCTTTCGCCTCGTCATAAACCCAACCACAGACAATACATAACCATTTTTTCATTGTGCCTACTCCCTTTTACTCTGTGACTACTTGTTGTGTCTCAGACGAATACCAATATTGCGCGTCTGAACATAACTATAGATGGCTTCCTGCCCTTTTTCTCGACCAAAACCTGACAATCCTACGCCGCCAAAAGGCGTCTCAACCCCGCCTGCAAACCACTCATTAATGAATATCTGCCCAGCAACCAGTTTGTTTGCCACCCGTAACGTCTGACTTAACCCTTCGCCAAACACCCCAGCCACCAAACCAAACTCTGTACCATTGGCCATCTCAATCGCTTGCTCTTCTTCATCAAATGGCATTATCACTAAGACAGGTCCAAAGACTTCTTGCTGCGTGATACTCATCTCATGGCTGGCTTCGATGATCGTTGGCGATACAAAATAACCATCTAAGTCAGGTGCACTGCCACCTGTCAAAATACATGCACCCTCTTCACGAGCAGACTCAATCATTTTTAGAATCTGCTGCTGTTGACTCTTAGATACTACAGGCGTTAAATCAGAGTTATCTTCACCTACTCCGATACTTAAGCTCTGTGCCAAATCAACGACTGCATTTTTTACTTCGTCATAACGGCTGCGATGTACCAGTAAGCGTGACATCGCTGAGCATACTTGCCCAGAGTTGTAGAAAATACCGACCTTGACACTGCTCAATAACGTGTCTAGATCCACATCTGCTAGTGCGATGGCAGCAGACTTTCCTCCCAGTTCCATTACTGAAGGCGTTGCGCGTTCAGCAGCATCTCTTAAGATGCGTTGCCCAGTTGGTACTGAACCTGTAAATACAATTTGATTGGTTTCTGAATGCTTGACTAAGTGCGAGCCAACCTCTGAGCCTTTGCCGCAAAGTAAGTTCACCGCGCCTTGTGGAAAACCAGCTTTTTCGATCGCTTTAAATAACAATGTCATAGCGATGGGCGAAATCTCAGGAGATTTTACAACCACCGCATTGCCAGCGGCTAAAGCTGGCGCCAAAGAACGCGCGCAAATTGATACAGGGAAATTCCAAGGGACAATCTGTACTGATATCCCCATTGGCTCGTATTGAGTAAAATTGATGTAGTCTTTGCCCAATGGCACAGATATCCCTTCAATTTTGTCTGCGAGGCCAGCGTAATACTCAAAGTAACGGGCCGCTTCGATGAACTCATCACGAGCCGTATCCAAGTTTTTACCATTTTCTGAGCACAGCACTAAAGCGGCCTCTTCCGTAATTTTACGAATTTCCTCAGCTGCCTTGAGCATCCAAGTAAGACGCTGCGCTGGGCGTATATCGGTGAGCAATCCTTGGCTCACACAATGCCTTGCTCCGGCCATTGCTAGATCAGCATCCTCGATACTTGCTTGAGCAACAGTGGCATAGGGTGCACCAGTAGCAGGGTTCATCACAGTCAGTTGACTGTGTGAATCTTTCCATTCGCCATTGATATAATTGAGGTAATGTTGCATCTTATGCCTCCTTTTCTAGTGCAGCTTTCGCTTGTGTGGCTAGCCATTTTTGGAAGAAATGTGTTGGTAAGTCCATCTCGGGTGAAAACACACCGCCACCAAACCCTGGAGAATGACGACCTTTTTGTAGACCTTCGACCGCCGTAATGTCTTCACTGAATACCACACGCCAAGACTCTAGCGTCGCTGTACGACAAGCTGCATAAATGTCTTTGGCAGATTCATCACTGACAAAGTACAAGCGGAGTTTTTCAGTTGTTTTTTCGGCACTGATAGGATCAATCATCATCGCAAATACATGGTCTGCCTGAATGCCTAATAGTACGTTTGGAAACAGAGCCACATATTCAGCGTGACGCAACTTGTCCTCTGGCCAGCTTGGGAACTTAGGCAAATGAGTGCCTTGAGTATCAGACAAGTTGTATTTATAGCTACCTTGTCCTGCGAAGCGGTCTTCAAACATAATGTTGTAATGGTCTTCTAGCTTTGAGTACGTGTTCAATGCTGGATGTACCCAAGGTAAATGGTAGGCTTCGCAGTAGTTTTCGACCGTCAACTTCCAGTTACTATCTACCTCAATCTCTAAACCCTCACTCATATCCACACGGTGGATTTGATTAACACCATTCTCTCCCCAAAACGGCTTCCAACGCTCTAACAAAGGAGCGATATGCGCTTCAAACGGTGCGGCATCCCCTGATATGTTTACGAAGACCATATCCATCCAAACACTAGAACGTAATGCACGTAGACCATGGTCTTCGCATTTAAAACGCTCATCTTTGTGTTTGCCTATACCGCCTACGTGCGGTGTTCCTTTTAAGTTTCCGTCTAAATCATAGCTCCAAGAATGGTACTGACAGCGAATCACGCCCTGTACCACGCCCTCTTCATGAACCAGTTTCATACCGCGGTGACTACAAACGTTATGAAACACTTGTACCGTACCTTCACGATTGCGCATCATCAATAATGGCAATCCCATAAATTCGACAGGTTTGATGTAGCCGTTTTTAATAAGATCAGAGGCAAACCCGACACATACCCAAGTTTTACTTAAGATGTTATCGCGCTCAAAATTGAAATACTCTTCGCTGACATAAGCAGTATTAGGCATACCATTTGCTTCAGTGATGGGGTGCAAAACACTCTCTACTTGTTTGATTGAGATGCGGTTGTGGTTAGTTTGGTTCATGTTGAATCTCCATGTAATAAAATGACGCATACTTCCTTGCGTTGGCTGTAGCCATTTATGAGCAATGTGTACTGCTTGATGAAGATTCTGCTAGACATTGCGGAGTTTGACAAACGACTTTTTTGCTAGATATTCATGAGTTTTCGTCATGTATTTTATAAAGATTCTTTGTATTAAATACCTACAATTGTTTTCTATTAATAAAACTCATGTATTTATGATAATAAATAGGTTGAAAGGTACTAGCACATAGCACTACTCTGAATAACCCAAACACGCAGCTGGCTATGGAAATCTGGCTGTTGTAACGTATTCAAGGAGTGATCATGCTAGCTACATCAGGCATTTTTAAAGGACTAAATCCAACCATAACGGTTGTCTCAAAAGTGTTGGTTATTGCTTTCGTATTATTTTGTGCGCTCCAAGCAGAACAGGCAGGTGTAGCGTTCGAAAGCTTTTCAACCATGCTGTTGCAAAATTTTAAGTGGTTTTATATTTTTCTGATGACAGGTGTGGTCGGCTTCCTGTTTTTTGTGATGTTCAGCCGTCTTGGTCATATACGCTTAGGTAAAGACGATGAGGAGCCAGAGTTCAGCTTTATCAGTTGGATATCCATGCTGTTTTCTGGTGGTATGGGCGTGGGTCTAGTTTTTTGGTCTGCGGCCGAACCTATCTATCACTATATGAGCAACCCTTTCGCTGCTAATTTGAGCGATGAGTCTGCAAGTATGGCGATGCAGCTCACCTTCTTTCACTGGGGGTTACATCCGTGGGCGATATTCTGTATCACAGCTCTAGCATTGGCTTATTTTAGCTATCGAAAAGGATTGCCTTTTAGTTTACGCTCCATACTTTATCCAGTCATTGGAGACCGTATTTATGGGCCCATTGGACATGTCATTGACATCTTCACTATCGTCATTACAGCGTTCGGCATTGCTCAATCTCTCGGTATGAGTGCGCTCCAAATCAACACAGGCCTAAGCCAAGTCTTCGGTATTGATAATGGTCTATCTAATCAGCTGCTATTATTGGGCGTGCTGTGTACGATTGCGACTTATTCGGCAGTAACCGGTGTCAATAAAGGGATGAAATATTTATCTAATCTCAACATGCTGTTGGCACTTGCTTTGATTATTATCCTCCTTGTTATCGGTCCAACTCGCTATATCCTACATACGCTGCTAGAAACCACTGGAAACTATACTCAAAACATCATAGGCATGAGCTTATGGAGTGACGCACAAAAAGACTCAGGCTGGCAGAACTGGTGGACGGCTTACTACTGGCCATGGTGGATGACTTGGGCACCTTTCGTTGGTATGTTTGTCGCTCGTATCTCTAAGGGGCGCACTATCCGTGAACTAATTGGTGGCGTACTGCTGGTGCCAACTTTGATCACAGCGATTTGGATGTCAGTCGTAGGTGGCTCTGCTTTAAAAGTTGAGCAGGATGCTCGCCACGTTTATGAAACGCAAGCGGCAGCATTGGTTGAATCAGGACTACCTGCGCAAGAAGCTTTTATCGGTGGACCTATCGTTGAAGCTGTCCAGCTAGACACCACTTTTGCTTTATTTACTATGTTTGATAGCGTGGGCGGCGACACAATCGGACAGGTATTAAGCATTCTAGCTTGTATATTACTTGCTACATTTCTAATCACTTCCGCTGATAGTGGTACTTATGTTTTATGCTTTCTGGATGCAGAAGGCGCGCAGACATCTCCCAAAAAAATGCGGGTTGTTTGGGGGGTATTAATCGCTATTATTGCTGGTGGGTTACTCTATGCTGGCGGGCTAAAAGCCATGCAAACAGCCTCTATCATCGCTGGTTTCCCAATTTCAATTTTCCTTTTCATTATGTGTATTACTCTATACAAGAGCTTAAACAAAGAAGCAGACAGGATAGAGAATTATAGTGCTCTTCATTCAAACGTTAAGACTATAGATCAAGATATAACAAAAGCATCATAATAAAATCTGCTTTACCTGATTAAAATAGAAACTCTTAGGAGTTTCTATTTTTTTGTTTGATACCTAAAATGACCGTTATTTAGAATTGCTGTTGATTGGAATTGTTGTTGCTTGGAATTGCTGTTGCTTCAATTTTCTATTACTTGAAACGACTACTACCTAGAGTAACTACTAGGGCGTGTCCTCATTTTAAAAATGGTGATAAAAATGAGATAAATTGCCGTCAAACAAGGAAAATGGCGCAGATAATATCGAGATATTGACCAGCTATTTGACGCCGTTTGGCAAGATTTAGCCATTTTTAACCCATTTAGATAACTATCGATTGAATTGAGAACACGCCCTAGACAGACCTAAGCACACCTCTCTTTTACATAAAAATTAGCGTCACCGTCTCTCGTATAAACGAATAGGAATGCTTGAATCAAAGTATGTTAGATTATTATTCTTAACTCAAATGAGGGCATTCTTCTGAATACGTTAATATTTTATAACTGGTTTGAAAAACTTCCTACAGATATTCAGGAGGACATTCGTTCAGCGATGACTCAGCGAACGCTATCTGACGGAGAAGCCTTGTTTCGTATACAAGAACCGTCTAATGAGCTGTACCAAGTAATATCGGGTAACATAAAATGTAATATATATAGCCATGATGGTACAGAGGTAGTCATCGGTACGCTATTGTCAGGAGAGACATTTGGTGAGCAAGGATTGATAGATGAATTACCCAGAGCCACCAATACCTATTCAGTAGGTGATTCTGTTGTCAATGTATTGAGCAAGAGACATTTTTTTCGACTTAACAACAAGTACCCTGAGATAAACACTCAGCTCCTAATCATGTTCTCTCACCGAATGCGGGTGGCCTTTGAGATCAATACTGACAACCTGACGCTTCCCTTACATCAAAGATTGTCACGATGTATATATAGGATAGTGGTCAATCAAAGCTCAAAAATGGCACAAAGCAATGAGCTAGAAATTACTATTTCACACGCAGACTTAGCAAGGATGGTAGGTGCCTCTCGGCAGAGCGTTAGCAAAGAGCTTAAACAAATGGAGAGAGACAAGCTTATCTGTATTCAATATGGAAAAATCGTTATCAACAGTATGGATGCACTCTCAAAAGCCTATCACGATGCTAATTAGACAAGCGATCAAAGCGATGCTAAATCATCCATAATTAGCGCAATTTTTTCAGCTTCTGTATCAGATAGACCAGGTAAAGGCGCTCTGACCGTTCTTTGAATAGGCAAGCCCTTAAATCTTAGAGCCTCTTTGATTTTAGCGTGAGAGCTGGTCACATTTTTTATCAGCTTCACTGGGCTCGTGCTAAGCAGACTTAACGCCAGATACTGGGTTTTTTCCGATAGATTTAATACATTAACAATCGGCAACATACGCTTTAATGGTGCTCTGTGTTTTGTGAGATTTTTATCGCTGTTTTTGATGGCACAAAAATACTCATGTGCTTGCTGTGGCAGTACTGAGGCAATAGGACAAATCGCACCTACTGCACCTAGCTTTATCAAAGGCTCTAATAACAAGCTAAGCCCGCTAAAGTAGAGTGTATCTGGTACATCAGACAAGATGCGTTTGGCCGTTGGAATATGTACAGAACTGTCTTTGATACCAATAATATTGTCGATTGAAAGAATGGCAATCAACTGATTTGACGTAAATGTCTTTTGAGTGATTTGCGGGAAATAGTAAAACAAAATAGGTTTTGCAGAGTGTTGCGCAATACATTCTAATGTTTGTAGATAATCTTCAAAAGTGCTTTGGTAATAATCAGGAACCAATAGCAATATGTAGTCAACGTAAGCCCTATATGAGGCTATTTTTTCTATCGCCTGCGCACTGCTATACGCATGGACACCAGCAATAATCGCCTTGCTACCGTCTAGATAATTAAAAGCTGCCTTAATAATGTCATATTGCTCACTGTCTGAAAAATAAGGCAACTCCCCACCGCTTCCAAGCAAAGTAACACCCGGTAAATCTGTTTGATTGTAATACTCTAAACACCCTTTTAAACCCTCAAAATCAATGCTTTCATCTTCATGTAATGGCGTATGAACAACGGGATATACGCCATGTGTCATGGTCTTAGTCTTAGTCGTCATGCAAGTCATGTGGCTTCTCCAAATAGAAGGTATTTAACTGAGCAGGTTATTAAGTGGTTGATTGAATCGCTCAATGACATCGCTATTGAGCGCTTCGATACGGCTTACCCCCATCAATCCCATCGTCGCAGCTATCTCCTGCTGATAGAGAGCCAACAGCTTGTTCACGCCAGCCTCTCCTTGCGCTGCCATCGCATATACCCAAGAGCGCCCTATCAAAACGCTGTCTGCCCCCAGCGCTATGGCCTTCACGACATCGACACCATTGTGTATACCACCATCTAATAAAACTTTGGTTTGCTGCCCAACGCTATTCGCTATACTCGGCAACTTATCAATGGTAGACGAGACACCATCTAGCTGACGGCCTCCATGATTGGAGACAATAATGCTATCTGCACCTGCATCGACCGCTGCTTTCGCATCATCTGCATCCATGATGCCTTTGATGATAATATTGCCACTCCAATTATTACGAAGCCATGCAATATCTTTCCATGTGGCGCTTGGATCAAACTGGCTTTCTACAAACGCTTTGTATCGATCAAGGTCACTTGCACTCTCAACCTTGTGTTTCAGGTTGCCTAAACTGTGTGGTTTTCCCAAAATGCCAATATCGAGCAACCATCCTGGCCGCATTAACAACTGCGTTAGATAAGACATTTTTCCTTTTGTAGAGCCACCTAACATACCATTTCGGTAGTCTCTTAAACGCATACCAGGCAGTGCTAAATCGACCGTGAATACCAGCGTTTTACAACCTGATGCAGCAGCACGGTTTAACATATCTAGCACAAGTGCCCTATCACGCAGCATATACAGCTGAAACCAAAAAGGCTGATTGGTCGCACTTTGCACTTCTTCAGACGAACATATCGCTACGGTAGACAGGGTAAATGGTATGCCATTCTTTTCTGCTGCCCTCGCCGCTTGCACTTCTCCGCGCCTTGCAAACAGTCCAGCCATGCCGACTGGTGCTAATGCTAACGGCATAGACAGAGACTCTCCAAAAAGAGTCGTTGAGGTATCGACAGCTGACACGTCTCGCATGACTCGCTGTCTTAGCGTATATCTTTTAAAATCTGCTGTATTCGCTTGCAATGTTTGCTCAGCATTTGCGCCGCCCTCTATGTAATCGAACAAAAAATTGGGCAAGCGTTGTTTGGCCTGTCTTTTATAATCATTGGTCGTAATAGCCACGACATCATATTTACTCATTGCTTTTCTCCAAAGCTACCTCTAAGGTCAGCCACCTTTAAAGCCAGCCATATTTAAAATCAGCCACGTAGTGAGCATTGCAGATTCAAATAATGAACCGCAATGCCAAGTATTTGCGCTGTTATTTTTTATCTTTGAGAAATTCAATCATGATGTCATTCACCGCTTTTGGCTGCTCTTGTTGCACCCAGTGCCCTGCGCCTTTTACAAAATGAATCTCTAGCTGCGCGATACTCGCCTTCATTGCTTCAAAGTTGCCATAGCTCTGATACGGCCCCCAGTCTTTTTCGCCTGCTATAAATACCACGGGCACATCGATAGATTTACCGCTGAAGGTTTTTATCGCATGGAAATATTTTGGATTAGTGGCACAGCGATAAGAATTCATAGTGCCTTGGAATTGCGTGCGGGCGAATTCGTCAGAGAACACTTTTAGCTCGTTATCGGGTAACCATTCACAGGCATCTATTTGCGCTTGGGTTGGCATAAACTCCATGACTTGCTCAGGCATGCTTTTATCCAGATCCATCACATAGTATTTTGGAATTTTAGAAAACTCTTCAAGCGTTTTGGCTTGTAGATTGTGTGGGTTGTTCTCTTGCCAGTCACCGCTTTTGGCATGATTGTATGCCCGCATAAAATCATGAATTCCCTGAGGTGCATTCATAATCTCATCGTTAGCATGCGATGAGGCAAAGTACATTTGATAGTGTTTGCGGGGTGGTACTAAAGAGCCAAGCTGCTCTTCCATACTTTTGGTCAAGGTTGGATCGTAGTTTGTAGTATCTTTTGGTAGATTGGCTGAATTAAATGGAAATTGCGGCGTGCCTGGCCAAGGTGTGCTCATGATGATTAAAGACTTAAAAATATCAGGACGGATAAAACTACATAGTGCTGCCGCAGGAGAACCAAAATCATGTCCTGCAACGGCTGCAACTGTTTTATAGCCTAATGCATATACCAACCCAATCATGTCTTGTACGTTGTTATATAAACTAAACTGGTCAAGATTACAGTCGAAACCTGTCTCCCACCCTGTTGTTCTGCCACTACCGCGTAAATCCGGAGCAATCACATGAAACCCTTGGTCAGCCAAAGGCACCAGCTGCTTGCGCCAACTATAGGCCAGCTCTGGATGACCATGCAAAAGCAGCACGACTGGTCGGCTTCCTTTCTCAGACTCCGCTTCTTCAAACCCTGCTTCTAAAACATGAACATTTAGGCCATTGTTGTTATCAACAAAACGCGATCTGATTTTTGGATCAAGCGTATCGGTACCATAAGCATTTTTATTACTATTCATCATTCATCCCTGATTAATTTATTTAGTGATAAGTTAAGGTTTATCATTGACGACATCCCTTGCCTGTAGACTATAATTTCATAACAGCGCTTAGAAGTTTGTCGTGCACACGACAATTCCTCAATAAATGAGAGATAAATACACTTAAATACTTATAGTAGAAGTATGAATTAGCCCTTAATCTATATTCAATAAACCGATTTCAGCTTGCCGGAATATTGGTATTCTGTAAAAATACGGAGGTTCTGTAGAAATAAAATAGGGAAATACGAAGTGATATTCTGGAAGTCAGTAACCTATTTGCAGACTCGCTAAAGGAATAGACCACCGCTACTTCTAACAAAAAGGACAAGTAATCTAATCATGAAAAAATCAGTGCAAACACTTTTTAGCCGAGTTGGTCTGACTGCTGTCGTTGCCGCCTCATTGATATCTGGACAAGTGCAAGCAGCAGACAGCGATAGTCATCTGAAAAGCATAGTCGATGCACAAGCCAAGTCGCTAATGAAAGCACATGATATTCCAGGTATGGCGTTTGGTATTATTGTCGATGGAAAGTCGTCTTTTTATAACTATGGTTTGGCTGACAAGCAATCTGGTAAGGCTGTTTCAGAAAACACTATCTTTGAGTTGGGCTCTATCAGTAAGACCTTTGCCGCGACTTTGGCCAGTTACTCCGAACTCAATGGCACACTCGACTTGGAGGATACCGCTGATAAATACATTCCTTATCTACAAGACAGCGCCATTGGTAACACCAAGCTTATCAACCTAGCCACCTATTCGGCAGGTGGTCTACCACTTCAAGTACCTAACGATATCAAAAACAATAAGGAATTGTTCCGCTACTATAAGTCGTGGCAACCTGCCTTCCCTATCAACTCAAAACGTCTATACTCTAACGCCAGTATAGGACTGTTCGGCCATATATCAGCCTTGAGTATGGGCGCGGATTACACACAGGTGATGGAAGATAAAATACTGCCCTTACTCAATATGCCTAGTACCTTTGTCAATGTTCCTAACGACAAAATGGACGATTATGCGTTTGGTTATAACGCTGCTGGAGAGCCGATAAGAGTTAACCCTGGGATTTTGGACGCCGAAGCTTATGGTATTAAATCAACCAGCGCGGATATGACCCATTACATGGCGGCTAATATGGGGTTAATTCCTTTGGATAAAGATATTCAACAGTCATTGCAAAACACTAGAAAGGGATACTATCAATCGAGCACTGTTACACAGGGATTGGCGTGGGAAATGTATCCATTCCCCACTCACCTAGACACACTACTTGAAGGTAATTCAACGGATGTGGTACTCAAGCCACAGCCCATCATAGCAAACAATCAGCCGACACCTGTTTTAAACGATGTATGGGTGAACAAGACAGGCGCTACCAATGGGTTCGGTGGATATATCGCTTATATTCCCGCAAAAAAATCTGGCATTGTCATTTTGGCAAATAAGAACTACCCCAACGCAGAGAGGGTCAAAGCGGCTTACACCATCCTGCAAAGTGCGATGGCTAATTGAAGTAGAAGAAAATAGAACGTTGCTGTGTCTCTAGTGACGTCCACCTTTTTTAAACCAATATATGGCGTGATTGGAAAGATGCACGATTATAGAAAAATGACCTAGTAAAAGACTTGTATTTGCATGAAATGACAGCGCCGATTTGGCTGCATTCGAGTACGGATTTTGCCATAAAGCTAAAGTCAAAAAAAATAAAAAGGGGGAAGACCTGACTGTTCTCTATACCAGTGCAGTCAGGTTCGTTGGAAACCATAAATTAGAAAATTGCCAATACATTAAGTGTAAGGAACATATAAAGTTAAATTAAATTAGTATTTTGTCATATTTTCCTATGGAAATAATTACTTGTAGTCTTTTGCTGTTTTATTCTTTTGCTCGAATCTCGAGTCTACTTTTATCTGCTGTATTCTGATTTTTGTCGCTCTGCTTTTAATACAAACTGTCTCTAAATTCGGTTGGTGTCATATCCGTTTTCTTTTTAAAAAGACGCACAAAATATTGTGGTGAATCAAAACCTAAGTCGTAAGCAACACTGGTGATAGAGGTATTTGAATTTATCAGCATTGCTTTTGCTCTGTCGATAATAAACTGTTGCATACATTCCTTAGCCGACTTGCCTGTTTCTGATTTAAGGGCATCACTTAGATATCGATTAGATAGCCGCATACAATCTGCTATATCGCTTAATGCTGGTAAGCCATTAGATTCAGGCTGATTAAAATGATGTTCAAGCAATTGAGTAAATTTAGTGAACAATGAATCATTTAACTCCCTTCGTTGGATAAATTGCCTTTTGTAAAAACGTTGGCCGTAGCTCAACAATGTTTTGACATAAGATAAAATAATCTCACGGCTACAATCATCATAATGCGACTGGTATTCCTGTAAAATACTATCAAAAACACCGGCTACTAGTTGTTCTTCTTTTGACGACAGGTGAAGGGCTTCATTCACTGAGTAATCAAAAAAATCGCTATGCCTAATTGAATCGCTCAGTGGGTGGCCAACAAAATAATTTGGATGAATAAGTATTAGTCTACCCTCAGATTTAATTTTAATTCCTTGAGTACTAAAAGCTTGGTTCGGCGCAAGAAATAGCATAGTGCCATCACTGCAGTCATAACGTGTTTTGCCATATAAAATCTCACCTTCAATCACATTTTTTAAGGATATAGCGTAAAAGTCTGTGGTAATTGTCGTCTCAAAATCGGGGCAATCTAGTTGAGTACCAGAGGTATCTGTATTGACTGAAATAATGGTAAATAGTGGATGTTCTGGTGCTGGTTTACCTACATCCGCTAAATATTCACCTATCGATTTATAATGTATATTTTTCATCCGTTTATCCTAAATTTAAACATTGCCATTATGCCATTGCCTTTCCCACACTGCTTGCATAACCTGAGATCTGAATAAAAATCGTCTTTTTTATATTTATGTTTCTTATAATTCAAATACTTACTCGATGACAAAATTTCTGTGTAAAGCTAATTTGAAAACCTAGGACATGAATGCCCTAGGTAATTGAATCGTTGAAATAAGCGGTATTAAGCATAGATAAGGTTGCAGTTAAACGTGTCCTTATCCTGATATAATCAGCACAGACCATTTACTTCAATAAAATAAATCAAGCTAAAAACTGGTTAAATACCTGCTCATTCTGTTTATGCCCAGTTGGGTCCGATTCAGTCTTAAAACGAGTGAAGTTTTTAGCCCAAGGAGACGTCCTTTGTCTAATTGGCGGCTTGTCCGTTTGCATACATTTTATTACTACGTCAGCGACTGCTGCAGGTGTTTGATATAGTCCTTCTTTTGATCTAGCGGCAGCTCCTGCCATGTATTTTTCCAGAATAGGACGATATTCATCATCTAGAATACCTCCTGTTGCACTAATCTTTTCCATCACGTTGTTGGCAAATTCAGATGTAATACCACCCGGTTCAACATTAGTGAAATGAATACCAAAAGTAGGTGTAACATAGGTGGCAAGGGACTCAATATAACCTTCAACGGCAAATTTAGCTGCACAGTAATATTCGTTAAAGGGCTGGCCAACTAAACCGCCGACAGATGAAATATTGATGATATGGCCACTTTTTGCTTTTCTCATATGTGGCAGTACGACTTTAGTGCAGCGCGCCACACCATGAAAGTTAACATCCATAACCCAATTCACTTCTTCTTCTGTCGATTGTTCTGTCGTTCGCACATAACCTGCACCTGCGTTATTGATCAGTACATCAATTCGACCTTCTTTTTGGATAATTTCATCGACACAAGTTTGAATACTTTGCTGTTTTTGCACATCTAGTTGTTTGATATGTAAGGTTACATCAACAGCTGCAGCAGCTTCGCGAATGGATTTAGCTTTATTTAAATCACGCATAGTGGCATAAACAGTATTGCCTTGTTTAGCCAGTTTTACCGCTAGGGTTAAACCTAAGCCCGTTGATGTACCTGTTACCAAAATAACTTTATTCATTATAACTTCCTCAATGCAGCTGTGATTATTTTTAGAAGGGAGGTTTGCCCCTCTAGCGATTCAGGAAGTTATTATATTCATAGCTAATATTGGCGCAGTGCACAAAACTGCTTTTAGGGTGGACAAAATCACATATATTCAGCAGCGGAGTTTCTTTTGCTGTTTTATGCTTTACTCGAATCTATTTTTATCTGCTCCATTCATCTCCACTCTACGAGTATAGAAAAACAGAACGTTACTGTGTCTCTAGTGACATTCACCTTTTTTAAACTAATATAATGAATGTAAAAAAGTCCTTTATATCAGTATAAAGGACTTTTTTTCTGAAGTTGAGATCGTTAATTTGTACTATTTTTCAAACTCTTTGAAATCTGCTTTACGAATTTTGGCGTGAATACCTTTGGTCTTATCCACGACTTGCGATACTTCAAAATCTGTCGCTGCACTTAGGTAAGCATAAGCGATTGCCTCATCAATGCCATACTCTTGATTTAAGAAACGAATCGCTTCACGAGTAGACTTCTTCATCGCCTCATCCAAATCTTCATCTAGCCCTGGCGTGATCCAAAATTCAGCATTCTCTGCCAACGGTTGCACAATCTCTTTACCCGGAATCTTATCCTTACCTGCTTTTAGCAATGTAAATTTAAAAGTGGCGCGAGCAGACGCTTCAAGGGCAGTCAATGCAACCTCGCCATCGCCTTGGGCAAAGTGACTGTCACCTGTATAAAACAGTGCACCTGCCACTTGTACCGGATAATAAACCGTTGCCCCTGCACCCAATTCGTTGATATCAATATTGCCGCCATACATCGCAGGTGGAACTGAATGTACTCGCTCTGAGGTGTTTGCTGCGACACCCATTAGACCCATAAATGGACTGAGTGGAAAACGTATAGACTTACCAGAATCTGTTTTTAGGATACCTTCGTATTCACCTTTGGCATTTTTTTCGATAGGCGTAAATACGGAGACATTGCCGTAGCGCTCAGGGTGAGCGGCAGACGCGTTGTCTTGTTTTGCTTTTTTGGGAAACTCGCCTGCCAATGCGCCTTTGCCATGGCGGTTAGAGATGACACCATACGGCACACGCGGCTCAACGTTGATGACTTCTACTTTTAGGATATCGCCTGGTTGCGCCCCTTTGATTTCGATAGGGCCTGTCACGATATGTGGACCATCTTTATCAAAGTCATGTTTTAATTTTGATTTTGTTATTGTTTTTGCTTCATCTAAAATAAAGTCGTCTTTGACCCCTTTTGACTTAAAGTATTTTGCTGCATCACGGCCCTGATCTTCGAGCAAACCTTCGTGTGAGACGGTATCAAAAGTCACCACA
Organism: Psychrobacter sp. 1Y6; assembly: GCF_052258385.2. Classification (NCBI taxonomy): domain Bacteria; kingdom Pseudomonadati; phylum Pseudomonadota; class Gammaproteobacteria; order Moraxellales; family Moraxellaceae; genus Psychrobacter; species Psychrobacter sp. 1Y6. Next base: position 1,725,195 of record NZ_JBQQEW020000001.1, read on the forward strand.
CTACCAGAGGCAACAGACATAACGGGACTGGCGTCTCTGTTGGGCAAATATCCCCATGTTATGGTGTCTAAAGTAGAAGGTACATAGTAATTTCCTTTATATTCACCACTACTCAACTGAGTAGGTTTATCTGCTATTTGCTTGAGAACCGTAAAGTCTTCTGCTTGGGATACTGATATACCAAACGCGCTTAGAATAAACAGTGAAAGAATGGTTTTTTTGAACATAGAACATACCCTCTTTAGTTAAAACATGACAATATTGTCATACCTGTATAAGGGCAAGTTCTATGCCATGGGCAAAACGGTGTTTTCTATTAAAGTTAGGGATAAAAGCACTATATTGATACAATTGTTTGCTTTATCGTGGTGCTTCAGCATAAAAAAAGCATTGTTTTAGAGCATAGACATTGCATGCAGAGGTATTAAATTAAAAGGTATTGAATGAAACGATAATGGATAGAGAACTGTACTATCAATCTTATTTTAAGACACGCTATGCAAATTGGCGTTCGAACGACGTCCAATTCTCAATATAGGTTGACTGGCAAATAAGACAATCACACCAACTAATGAAAACACACCAAAGGCGTAGAACGCAGTGGCAGGACCATACCTATCCACAATCAAACCAGTAAAAATGACGGGTACACTAAACCCTATATATGCCATCAGAAAATAGCCTGCACTTGCACGTGCCTGCTCATTGCCGGCAGAGCGTGCGACTCCTAACATACCGCCTAAATAGACAAAGCCATAGCAACTAGTACTGGCCAAAAATGCCGCCAAAAGAATCACTGGTAGATTGGCATTCAACGTCCCCCAAGCCAACAAAGCATAGGCTGGTAGTAAGATCAGAAGACCAAGCTTGCTTGAAACTTGAGGGTCAAGTTTTCGGGCGATTGGCTGAACGATCAATCCACAACTGATGGCTAACATAGAGGATATCCCTGCATACTTAGCGAGTCCATGCGTGGCCAGTACTGAGGGAATAACTGACAGTACCAAACCTGTCGTCGCCCAACAAATCAAAATACCGCTGCCATACCAAATGACTTCACGGTTAAAATAAGGTAGCCGTAGCATAGAGGTGGGCAAATTAGTGCGTTTAGGTGCTGTCTCTGGTAATTGGTATAACAAAAACATAGCGAACAGCCCGCTCGCTAGCAGTAAGAAAAAACTGGCTGGCTGATTGGTTTCATAAAACATCAAAGAAACTGTCGTCAATACAGGGCCAAGACCAAAACCTATCGTTGTACTGGCTGTCACCCATGCTGTCGCACGCATCGTATCTGATGAACCAAGCAGCTCAATCATATAGGCTGTCGCCGTAGCAGCCATTAGAGCTGTTCCCACACCCAGTACGAATCGCGCTAATGCTAGCGCTCGCGTGTATGGATAAAACAACATAAGAGCCGTCGCTGCTATCGATAGTACTAGAGAGATTAAAATCACCTTGCGCCGTCCGATACGATCAGACAATCCGCCAAAAGCTAACAATACAGGTATGACACCCAATACATAAAAGGAAAACGCTATCGTAGTTGCTAGCACACCATAGCCATCATTGTGCGCATAAACAGCATAAAGCGGCCCTTGGATATTGACGCTTGTCGTTATCACACATAAGGCAAAAGCCAGATATTTATTATATTTTTTCGTGGTCATATATCACTGCTTTTTGAAGAACAATCGTTAAATTGACTGAGGTAAGTGCGGTTCACAATAGAAACACATCTACCTCCACATCGTTTACGTTCAATAATTAAAACAAAAGTACAGTAGGTTATCTATATACAATACAGTACAATTAGACAGAACTGTTTGGTCTATAAAACCCATACAGTTGGGATATCCTACCCATATATCGTCATAGCTGTAACCTTGAGATAAGACATTCATAAAAGCCGCCTTACCAAAAATTGTAAAAAATATGAATAAGAAGCTAACACGCATCGAAGTTGTCATGGCTGACGTCAAAGAGAAAATAGCGACCGTTATCTACATGCCAGAGTCGCGATTACCCTCCGTCCGTGCCGCTGCCAAAGATTATGGGTTCTCACCATCGACCGTGGTTGAAGCCTATGAACGCCTGCAAACTGAGGGCTTTATTTACTCCCGCCCTGGTTCAGGGTTCTATGTGGCAGAGACGACAGCGCCGCTATCATTGACAGATATAGCACCAAAAATTGATCGAGTGGTAGATCCATTGTGGGTATCACGGCAGTCGTTGGAGCCACCCGATGGTGCGCTAAAGCCAGGCTGTGGGTGGTTGCCAGCGGACTGGCTATTTGAGGCAGGTATACGCCGTGGTCTGCGAAATGTAGCAAAAGCTGACGCGTCTATTATCAGTGAGTATGCAACGCCGCTAGGACTGTTAGCATTGCGTCAACTACTCATGCGGCGTATGGCAGGATTGAGTATCCATGCAGAACCGTCACAGGTCATATTGACGGATTCAGGCACTCAGGCGATAGATTTGATTTTTCGATTTTTGCTGACGCCAGGTGACACGGTCATCGTCGATGATCCTTGTTATTTTAACTTTCGAGCACAGCTGCTTGCCCATCGGGTCAAAGTGGTTGGCGTCCCTTATACGCCAAATGGGCCAGATGTAGATGCCTTTGCAGCGATTTTAGATGAGCATAAGCCGCGCCTGTACATCACCAATGCTGCCATTCATAATCCTACGGGCGCAACGTTATCACCTGCTACGGCATACCGTGTATTACAGTTGGCCCAGACTGCTGGTTTGTACATTATCGAAGACGATATTTTTGCAGATTTTGAAGTGAAGCCTGCGGCGAGATTGGCGGCCTTGGATGGGTTATCACGAGTATTCTATATCGGCAGTTTTTCTAAAACGTTATCCGCATCCCTACGCTGTGGTTATATTGCAGCGCCTACAGAATGGATCGAGAGTTTGGTAGATTTAAAGATAGCGACTGGCTTTGGTGGCAGTCAGTTAGCAGCGGCGGTTGTGTTCTCAGCGTTGACTGATAGCGGCTACCGTAAGCATATGAATGATATCCATACTCGGCTGGCAAGCGCGCGTACTCATACGCTACCACGATTGGCTAAATTAGGCATCGTACCATGGCTGCTCCCACAAGCAGGTATGTTCCTGTGGTGTCGATTACCTAAGAATAATAATGCGACCGAATTGGCCAATCGCTGTTTATCCAAAGGTGTGGTATTGGCACCGGGCAATGTTTTTAGTCAATCGGAAAATGCTGAAAACTTTATGCGGTTCAATGTGGCACAGATGAGTCATTCAAAAGTTTTCGAGGTATTGGCTAAATCGTTAGACTGACCAATCAGAGACTTATATAGTCATTCCACTATAAAAGTATGACAGCGTTAACCTCGCTTAAAGTATCACATGTACATCTACACTCGGTTGCCTTGTACTACTTTTAAATCGAATCGACTATAGTGCTAGTACCGTCCTATTATATAGTGACCTTTCGACTATAATTCTATAGCCTAAATATCAGTCAAACATAAGCCAAACACAGTCAAATCTAATCACTTCCGACAACGAATACTATTTCTCTAGGATAGCTCATATGTCCCCTATATATACTGCATTGGCTGTACTGGTTACCTTTATCTGGGGCGTAAACTTTACTTTTATTGCGTGGGGTCTTGAGAGCTTTCCACCATTGATGCTTACTGCTCTGCGTTTTTTCTTTACTGCTGTGCCACTGGTTTTGTTTCTAAAGCCGCCTAAATTCAACCGTACCTTGTTTATTTATGCCATCGGTACATTTGTCATGCAGTATGCCTTTGTCTTCACAGCGATGCATCTGGGTTCATCCCCAGGGCTGACGGCACTACTGCTACAAATTCAGATTTTTATCACAGTATTGCTAGCGTACTTTATATTGGGCGAAGCAGTCAGCCGTATGCAAATCGTCGGTATGTTGGTCGGTGTACTAGGACTCAGCGTGATTGCGCTAAACCTTGGCGGTGATATGCCTTTGGCAGGGTTCATCTGTATCCTGATAGCTGCCATCGGTTGGAGCTTTGGCAATATTGCATCCAAGCAAGCATCAAAACAGGCCTCAGAAAAAACGTTAGAAAAAGCGTCAGAGCAAACGGCTCTAAAAGCGATGCAGCAAGGAACAAGTGTATCTGTTGCTACATCTAGCACTGGAAAAAATAAAGCCTCTGCTTTGTCTGCGCTAGCGTTGGTAGTCTGGGGCGGTCTCATTGCTTGCGTGATGTTAACGATATCTTCTCTTACATTTGAGACTGATGCATGGCAGATGGCGACGTTTACTAAAGCATCACTCAAGTCTTGGCTCTCACTTGGGTTTATCGTCTATATCTCAACCTTAATTGGCTTTGGTCTGTGGGCACACTTACTCAGTCAAAATACCGCGTCCAAGGTTATGCCGTTTGCACTATTGGTGCCCGTATTCGGTATGGTGACCTCAGTACTACTCACAGGAGAAGTAGTGACGTGGTGGAAGATGCTGGCCATGATGTTGATCTTATCAGGGCTGCTATTAGCAAATGTGAAGATGAAAATGAAAAGAAGGGCTATTTGAATGGTTACTCAGTTTTATCTTGACTCGCTATTACCGTCCAGTTAAGGTTTATTCATAGTAATTAAATTGCTCACCGTGACTGATACTAGTAAGAAATCAATCTATATCAGCTTTGTTTTATATACGTCATATTTAGAAAGTATCCACTGCTCTTAAGTTTACTGCTCTTAAGTGTTAAGTCACAACCGACATGGAAGTCGAAAACTGACGTGATTTGCTCTGTCATCAAGTAAAAAATACAGAGCGAACCATAGTCTACAAACTTTGAGGTGATTTGCATGCGTATAGACATACCGACTTACTATGATCGTCTGCTGCAGAAACTCTCAAAACTGATGGTTTCACCTCGATTATGCTTTGCGTTTTTTTTATTTATCATCATTGTTATCTCGCTGTTATTCACTGGTTGCGCAAAACGAGTCTGGAACAAGCCCATTATAGATAAGAGCACTGCTCGCTATGATTTTCATAACAACCTCCCAAAAAACTCAGACGAAGTCTTTGTTGTACTTGCCTTTTCTGGCGGTGGTACACGGGCGGCAGCACTCAGCTACGGGGTGCTAGAAAAGCTACGTGATACACCAGTAACTATCAATGGCGTAGAGCGCCGACTATTAGATGAAGTCGATGTCATTTCTTCGGTATCTGGCGGGAGTTACACAGCAGCATATTACGGACTATTTGGCGATGACATTTTTGAGAAGTTTGCTCCAGAATTCTTGTATGAAGACTGGCAATCACGACTGATTAGACTTGCGATACGTCCGCAAAGCCTAATAGCGATGAGCAGTTCTGAATACAATCGTGGGGATTTGGTGGCTAACAATTTAGACAACAGTCTATTTCAACAAAAGACCTTTGCTGATATGAGCCGTGGAAAATTGCCTTACGTTATCCTAAATGCAAGTGATTTAAACAACGCCATGACCTTTTCATTTACTCAGCAGCAGTTCGACTTTTTGTGTTCGGACTTATCAAGCTACCCAGTTGCCAATGCGGTGATGGCGTCTTCCTCAGTCCCTGGCATCTTTGCCCCTATTGCCCTACACAACTTTTCTGATTGTTCGCAGCGCTCGCAGCCTTGGGTTAATGACGCACTAAATCAAGACAGTCATTTGCCGCGTAGTTATGCGATAGCTCGCGCACTAGATAGGTATTCGCAGCCAGATCGAATGCCAGTAGTGCGCTTGGTAGACGGTGGGGTAACTGATAATCTAGGTGTGCGCGGCTCAATGATGAGTCCTGTGACCCAATATGGTGATGTGCCCAACATGGCAGGCGCCTTCAGTCCTGCGAAATTACGCCAAGTCAAACAAGTACTGGTCGTTGTAGCCAATGCTCAGACCTATTCAGAGCATGAGTGGTCAGTAAAAAATAAAGACCCGAGTTTTCTTGATACCATTTCAGCGGCGAGTGAAGTCGCACTAGGCACACTAAATAACGAAACTGTCTCATTGGCCAAAAAAGAATTTTTACAATGGGGAGAGCATGTAAATGCTCAGCGATCTGCAAATGCGCCTCAGGTAGAAGTGCATTTCTCCGTATTAACCTTTGATCAAGTCAAAGATAAAACAGAGCGTGCAAAGTTCGATGCCATGCCGACCACCTTTCATTTACAACCTGAACAAGTAGATGACCTACGCTATTTGGGCAGTGATTTACTTGAACAATCTAAAGAGTTTCAAAATTTCCGCGATGCCCTCCAATGACCGTCATCTTGCTTGCCAATAACCAAGTATGCGTGACTGTCAAAATTTCTTAGCAGCATCATGACTGATAGCATGCCAGCCTATATTTATCGCTTTTCTCTCTCTGCCTACTATATCCGCCTCATTTCTTCTCGAACTGAACATTCATAACGTGCTTGTGGTTACAAGTAATATTGAACGATTACTCAAAATTACTTGAATGACTGTTCAAGACCTTTTATCGTAGAAACAATACATATTGGGGTTTTTAATACTTGGCAGGTAGTACACGATAGTCTTGAAGATTACCCATATTCTTCAATATCTCTACCGTATACATAAGCAGCCGTCTACCTCCAATGTATTACGACTGGATAATAACCAAAATTAAAAACGTTAAGAAAATAATAACGATTCAAACCTGAAAAAGGAATGACTACTATGAACAAATATATGGCTGGAATAATAGCTGCTTTTATCGCGACCATCGTTATGTCGCTACTTCTCATGCTAAAAAGTGCAATAGGCCTCATGCCTGATTTAGATATTATTACGATGCTTGCATCGATGATGGGTGGCAGTCACATAATAGCGTGGATTGCTCACTTTATGATCGGATCGATCGGCTATGGTATCGTCATGGCATTGATAGCAGGTACGGATAGGAGTAAGAACTTTACGCTGACTGGCGCAATGGTAGGTGCAATTGGTTGGTTTATGATGATGATTGCTATTATGCCCATGATGGGCAATGGCTTATTTGGTTTATCTATGCCAAGCGGCATTATGATTCCCATCGCTACTCTTATGCTACATCTCGTATTTGGTGTAGTATTGGGCAAAGTTTATGCCAAACTGGTTGCCGCACACTAAACACTTGAAAACCAATTAGCTATAAGAATGTTTGATTGAAGTTCGATATCAAAAATCAACATTAGAAAATGACATCAAAAGTATAAACTTAAGTGCCTTTATAAGTATTTGAAATAAGCTGCTAACGATGACCACTAAAACACTTGGCCATCATTAGCAGCTTTTTATTTTCTGCAGCTTTTTTTCTATAGTTATCGTAAATCATCCACGACAGCTAGCATTGCTACCAGTGATGCTTCGCCTAATTTGATAGAACGCTCTGGCGACCAACCCATCTCTTCATCGGGCAGATTATCATTGTCTTTAAATGGCATCTCTAACGTATTAGCGAGGCAATCAAAACGCTCTGCTACCCAATTGGTGGCAACGGTCATATTGGCAGCACCTGGTGCATCGATCTCATAGCCAATCTCAGACTGAAAATCAGCACTAGCTAATTTCAATACGTCTGAAAACTTATCACGTAGTCCAGCAAGACGGTCACTGTAGCTTGGCGTCCCTTGTGAACCAGCGAGGAATACGTACGGCAATGCTTCATCACCATGCACATCATAAAATAGATCCACGCCCGTCGCTTCCATTTTATTAATCACATGAAATACTTCAGGGCTTTTCTCTAAGCTTGGACTTTGCCATTCACGGTTTAAATTGGTTCCGGCAGCATTAGTACGCAGGTGTCCGCGCACGCTACCGTCGGGGTTCATATTGGGTACAATATAGAAGTTGGCCTTGTCTAACAACTGTTTGCCAGTCGCATTATCACTATCTAACAAGCTATACAACAAACCCTCAATGAGCCATTCAGCCATCGTTTCACCTGGATGCTGACGGGCAGTAATCCATATATTACGCTTACTAGCATCTCCATCCCCGATTTTGACTAGAGTCAAGTCACGTTTATCAAGCGTTTCGCCTAGATGCTCTAACGTCACTAGCGGATGCACTTGCACGGCAGCCCATAAATCTTGATGACGCTCATAGCTATAAGGCGCAAAATACGCAATCTGAATGGTTTCACACTCTAACTCTGCCACGATGGTCAACTTGCCATCTTTATAAGAGGTTGGCAGACGGAACCAATGCTGACGATCATAAGAAGCCACCGCTTGGTAGTTCTCCCACCCTTCTAGATAAGACGCCTCTCCTGCATTCAAAATGTTGAGAACATACTGCTCCCCTATTTGACCTGACAGACGAAAGTTAAACCATTGAAAAAACTCGCCACCAACATCTGGACGAATCGCTAATTGAATGTCTTTTTTGTCATCTGCATTAATAATGTCAATGTTGCCTGCATCAAAATTAGCCGTGATATGCATAGTCATTCCCTAATTGGTTTTTATGATTGTGTTTTAAGTATTATGTTCGTTATCGACTTACTATTTTACCTATTGCCTTTTAATAATCTCTAGCTTTATATTGGGCATTAGACATACATTTACTTGGTCATTACCAGCTCATTTTCAAGGCAATCATCTATCGAATATATCTATTCGGATTGAATATCTATCGTTGACTGCTAAAAGATTAAACGTCTGCCAATAACTCGACACTCACTTGAAAGTAATCATCGTCTTTTATAGTAATACTGACGTTACCGTTATGCGCCCCAACAATAGACTGTACGATAGACAGCCCCAAACCTGTTCCTGTATGGCGATTTATTGTTTTGTGATGTCGATAAAAGCGCTCAAACAACTTATCTGCCTCACTTTGTGTCAACGGCTCATCTAATTGGTTGGTGATGGTCATTCGTAAAATAGCTTGTTTTGATTGTTGAAGACTGCTTATCGTTGTGCCCACCATCTCATCTGAGTTTACTCTATCTGCCCTAATGGTTATAACGCTATCTTGAGCAGCATAATAAATCGCGTTCGATATCAGATTAGCAAAGAGCCTTTGTAATAAACTTTTATCTCCTAAGACAGCGCTGAACTCACCTTTGGTTTCAATAGCGATACCTCTGTCTTCTGCAATCATTTCGTAGTAATCAATGAGCTTGGTGATTAAACTGTCCGTATCCACATGACTGATTTGCGAGTCACTCAATCCTTTTTGGGTTTTTGCCAGCAGCAGCATATTATTTATCATGGCCGACAGCTGCTCTAACGTGTCATGTTGATGATGTAGCTGCTCAATGTATTCATCACCAGCTCTTGGCTTATTTAACATGACTTGCGTTTGCGTGCTGAGTGTCGCTATTGGAGTGCGCAGCTCATGGGCAATATTGTCTGAAAACCGAGACAAAGACTCAAAGTTACTTTCAAGCTTGGCCATCATCGAGTTGTAAGATTCTGCTAGTGGTCGCAGCTCTAACGGCATATCACTGACCGTGACTCTGTCATCCAACCTTTCAGGATTCATTGTTTTCATTTTTTGGACGATGGTCGCCAAAGGTGCAAAACCCCAGTACACACCCAACGCCGCTACTGAGACGAGCAACAAGGTAATCGCGAACAAAATCATACTAAGCTGACGATTGAACTGTAATAAATACTGATGATGCACATCTATAGGCAATGCGATAAGCGCGAGCATTTTGTCGTCTTCAATGACCATTGCTCGATAGTATCGGCTATTGATATTCATCACAAACTGTTGCTTATCATTATCTTGTTTCAGTGATGACAGATTAAACCCTTCCCCTAGTTCTTGAGCAAAGTTATTGGGTGTACTAGACAGTATCTGCCCTTCTTTATTAGCGATAATGGTTTTTAGATCGTAATCTAGCCAAGAAGAATGCTGATGATCAACTTCATCTGATATCACTGCGGTAGAAGTATCTCCATCAGGCATTACGTCAGGTGCCGCTCTTAGCGACTGTTGATTATTCAATAGATTTTGAGAGATTGGTAGGGTTTGGGAAGTTATAGGGCTACTAGGTTCTATCACTCGCTTACGTAGGTTAAAAGCCGCATGAGTCATAATCTCAGCGTCCATTTGCTCAAAATGGCCTTTAACAGAACGTTGTATCCATATATAAATAATAACCTGCGATATAACAACAAATATCGTGAGCAGCAATACAGTACGCCATAATAGTGGCAAGCGCCGATTATCAAACCTATATTTCATATTAGACATTGCCAGCTTCGTGAGATGGTTTGCTATCAAGTGCTGTATCGACAGCTTCTAACCGATAGCCCATCCCGCGCACCGTATGAATCAGCTTTGCGTCATGATCATCGTCTATTTTTATACGAAGACGCCTTATCGCCACATCAATCACATTGGTATCATTTTCAAAGTTCATATCCCATACTTGGGAAGCGATGATTGAGCGTGGAAGCACTTCACCGCGGCGCTCTAATAAAAACTGTAGTAAGGAAAACTCTTTTGCCGTGAGCTTAATAGGCTTGACTCCTCTATGCACCGTGCGCTTGGCAATGTCCATCTTGAGATCCGCTATTTGCATAATCGTACTTTGATAGTCGGCTTGATTGGCACGTCGTAATAAGCTTTTCATCCTGACGATCAATTCTGCAAAGGCAAAAGGTTTGGTCAGATAATCATCACCACCAATCTCAATCCCTTTTATCTTGTCACTCAAGTCATCTTTTGCCGTTAGAAATAACACAGGCGTATGCTTGCCAGCCGCTCGGTAATTACGCACCAGCTCAAAGCCACTAACGTCAGGTAGCATCACATCCATCAATATCACACTAAATTCTTCCGTCATCAATGCATGATAGCCATCTAATCCTGTTAGCTGATGATCCACAATAAACCCAGCTTCGGTTAAGCCTTTTTTTATATACTCGCCAAGCTTCAATTCATCTTCTACCAGCAGTACTTTCATTGTAATTCCTCAATACGGTCATGATTGTTTAACGTTCTAACCAGCACAGGTGACAACATTGGCTGATAGCTGACAAAGATGTCATGTGCTCGTAATCAGACTGTCAGTTTTATTTTGCTAATCTATATAAACGGTACATAGCTGCTCGTTTCAATACTTAGCTACGATGAATTATTTTTATCGGTAATCAATATAAACAACTTACAAAAGAGGTTTTATATGAAAATTCACGGTTCATTCAAAAAAGCAGTACTGCTATCAGTCTCTGTACTTATTGGTACTACCACTGCCAATGCGCATACGACTGATCTAAGCACTTCAATCATCAACAACTGCGACGCTGTGACTGAGTTTGCAAAAAACTTGGATCATAACGATGCTCAGCTCTCAAATTCACAAATGAAAAGCTATATCGATGCGAGAGTGGCTTGTGAGATTGAACACAAAGATCAACATCTACAGTCTGAAAAATACTTTATCAATAAATATGGTAGCGATAAGTGATATCAGCTCTGATGTCATACTAAAGGATTACTGACAACATTAAAAACCATAAATACTAAGATGACAGAATTGTAATCTTACCGTCATCTCTCTGTCAGAATCACTAAAGTATGCTTTAAAGTAACTTAATATCTTAAAGTCTTTTCGACTACATACCAAATCAAATAAGGATTTACCATGTCACTATTCAAATCAATGCCACTGTCTAAATCAATCGTAGCAACTGCTATAGCCTTAGTTGTTTCAACCTCTGCTTTGGCGCACGACCCAAAAATGCATGCTGAAAAAGACCAGATGAACTGTGAGAAAATGCAAAAGCATATGCAGATGATGCAAAAAATGGATCATAGCAAAATGGATATGAATGATCCTGCTATGAAAGCCATGATGGCTAACATGAGCAAAATGAAAGCGATGTACCAAAAGCACTGTGTGAGCAGCGATAGCGACTCTTAAATATCAATTTATAAGTTCAACACTATAGTCAGTTCAATATAATTTCGATACAAGGAAACCGAGTGCAAGTTATACATTAGTATGCTTAGCGAGGATGACGCTGTAGCAGATTTATATAGACTTGACTATATTGTCAGAGAAGCTGATCAAGCAGTAATGGAATATTAAAGAAAATGGATTTTTAGGACAAACCTATGAAGTTCTTGTTAGGAATACTTTTTACTGTCTTTGTCGCTATTACGGGTATTTTTATTACGGTGACTAGTGGCATGATAAATATCGGTGCTGATCGAGCTCATAGTCCGCTGGTTTACGATTTTTTGGAAACTGCCCGCACACGCTCAATTGAACATGCCAGTAAGAATATTTTGGTTCCCAATTTAAAGAAGGCGGAGATGATCAGCTCGGGCGGTGCAGATTACAAAGATATGTGTGCAGGCTGCCATTTGTCTCCCGGCGTCAACAGTACAGATTTAAATAGCGGTATGTACCCAAAGCCTCCTAACTTTACTGAGGCGGATATCGTTAAGCGCTATCAAACCGAAGCTGGTGCCAGACAAAGCTTTTGGGCGATTAAACATGGCATTATGGCGTCTGGCATGCCCGCTTGGGGCGCTACTCACGATGATGACAGGATATGGGCGATGGTCGCTTTTATTAGATCGTTACCTGACCTAAATGAAAACCAGTACACCATGCTAACGACTCGGTTAGACGATAGTATGTTGGATATGTCATTTGATGGTGAGATGGATATGTCAGGTGATGGTGAGATGGATATGTCAGGTGATGGATCCGAAATGCAACATTGATTTTTTGTACAAAATGCAGTGCTCAATAGTGCTGCTTTTTGCGATTTGCGTTTTAAGCTTTGCTAGCACTATTTTGTCCAGTGCTATTTTATCCAGTGATGTGGCTCTAATTTTTATAATATTTAATCGTCAGACAGACGCTCGGGAGTAGTTTTATGAGACGCTATACTAATAGATTTATTAATGATCATCATCTGATATCTGGCCGTGTGCTCTCGGCGATCGTGGTATTGCCATTATCGTTAACCATTGCTGCTTGTAGTCAACCTAATTCCGCTGCTGACTCAACACCAGCGACTGAGCCAACTATTGCTACGCAAAACGTGCAAACTACGCAAACGGAGCAACCAACAGCTGAAATAATGCCAGTCAGCGCTCCTTCAGATACCCAATCAACTATCCTAAAAAATATCTCAGCCACCGTCTATAAAGATGCCAATTGTGGCTGTTGCAAAGAATGGGTTGGTTATGCCGAAGGTCATGGTTTAAACGCAACCGCACAGAATGTCGAAGACGTGTCCTTGTTTAAAGAGCGATACAGCGTACCGCAGCAAATGCGCTCTTGCCATACCACCGTCACTACTGATGGCTACGTTTTCGAAGGTCATGTCCCTGCTAAATATATGGCGCAGTTCCTAAAAAACCCGCCAAGTGATGCGATCGGACTTGCTGTACCGAGCATGCCAGTCGGTAGCCCAGGTATGGAATACCAAGATAAATTTATGCCATATAAAGTGATGCAGCTTAATAAAGATGGCTCAACAGCTATTTATGCAACTATTGACACACCGCAGCAGCAAATCTAGCTTGGTTGTCGTTTAAATAGCTTATCCAGCTCTATTAATAAGCGGCCAAAGGCATAGGCTTAGCTGATAAATACAGACTCAACTCTCACTTTATGAATATAAATCAGGTGAATTATTATGAACAAAACTATGCTTAACCGCAGGCGTTTTTTGACAGGATCTTCTACCTTGTTAGGGGCATCCATGCTGTCCACCCTACCGTCTATTGCCAATAGTGCGCTAGGAAAAGGCCAGCAGAATGTAGCCGTCAACAGTGATAAAGCCGACTATATCGTACCTATCTTAACTGGGAATGAGTTTGATTTGTATGTCAGCAAGAAGCCCGTCACTGTCAATGGCAAGTCGAGTATGGCAACACTGATTAATGACTCGCTACCAGCACCAACGCTAAAGATGCGTGAAGGCGATACCGTAACTATTCGTGTTCATAACCAGATGAATGAGTCAACCTCTATTCATTGGCATGGCTTGCTCGTACCTTTCGAGATGGATGGCGTACCAGGTATCAGTTTTGATGGCATTCCCGCGAACAGCACCTTTACTTATAAATTCAAACTTAAACAATCAGGCACCTATTGGTATCACTCACACAGTGGCTTTCAAGAACAAACCGGTATGCTCGGTGCTATTGTCATTGAACCAAAAGGCCGTGAGCGTCATCCAGTCGCAGAAGACCATGTAATCGTGCTGAGTGATTGGACGCACCGCGATCCACACAATCTCTTGAAGTTGCTCAAACAGCGCGCTGACTTTGATAATTATCATCTGCCAGACTTCAAAAAACTATTGTCTGATATTGCCGCAACAGATTTAGAAGCCGCTTATGACAAGCGCAAAATGTGGAATCAGATGCGCATGATGCCGACGGATTTTACTGATTTATCTGGCGAAAAGACTTTTACCTACCTTATGAACGGTAAGACCACAGCCGCCAATTGGACACAACTAGTGAAAGCGGGACAGCCCGTCAAACTACGCTTTATCAACGCCTCAGCACAGACGATATTTGATGTGCGTATACCGGGTCTCAAAATGACTGTGGTGGCAACAGATGGTATTGACGTCGCACCCGTTGCGATTGATGATTTCCGCATTGGGGTGGCTGAGACTTATGATGTCATTGTCACGCCGACTCAAGACGCACATACCATATTTGCCCAAAACATTGATCGTTCGGGCTATGTCGCGACCACGCTTGCGACCAAAAAAGGCGCGCGAGCTGCCATACCTGCTATGGACAAGATCGAATGGTTGACCATGGCAGATATGATGGGTGCGATGGGTGATAAAGGCTACAAAGCAAAGCATGCTAAGACCGAGTATGACTTTAAATCTGATATGCGTGTCGACAGTCCACGTATGAACCTCGATGACCCCGGTATTAACCTGCGTGATATTGATAGAAAGGTTTTGACTTATGACCAATTACATTCCGTGGATGAGGCTATATTTGCGGAGCAGCGCAAGCCTACTAGAGAGATCGAGCTACATTTAACGGGTAACATGGAGCGCTATATTTGGGCGTTAGATGGTGTCATGTTTAAGGATGCAACGCCTGTCAATATTAAGCCTAACGAGCGCGTGCGTATCACCTTAGTCAATGACACGATGATGAACCATCCTATGCATCTGCATGGTATGTGGAGCGACTTGCGCACGCCATCTGGAGACTTTCAGGTACGTAAACATACGATTGTGGTTCAGCCAGCGCAAAAAATTAGCTTCGATGTGACGGGAGAAGTTGGACGATGGGCATGGCACTGTCATCTGCTGTATCACATGGAAGCCGGCATGTTCAGAGAAGTTGCCGTCGTTTAACAAACCTTCGAATATGAGGCTTATTATGAAAATATCTAAGAAAAATCTGTCATTCATTGGTTTGTCATCGCTAGTCTTGCTCACATCCTCTTTGGCAACAGCTGCTGAGATGTCGAGTATGGATCATAGTGGCATGGATATGTCAGGTGATATGTCTGATATGGACCATAGCGGCATGGATATGTCGGGCGATATGTCTGATATGGATCACAGTGGCATGGATATGTCGGGTGATATGTCTGATATGGACCACAGCGGCATGGATATGTCAGGCGATATGTCCGATATGGATCATAGCGGCATGGACATGTCAGGTGATATGTCTGATATGGATCACAGCGGCATGGACATGTCAGGCGATATGTCCGATATGGATCATGGCAGTATGGATATGTCAGGGATGCAAGGTGGGCAGCCACCAGCCGATGCTCGCAGTCCAGACTATTCAAACGGAGTTCCCTACGGGCAGTATGGTAAGCCAATGATGATGGGCAGCATGCCATTATGGGGAGTCTCAGTAGACGACTTGGGCTATCAGTTTGACCAAGATCAAATCAACTTCGAAGCGACGGGTTGGTACGGTACTGATAGCAATCGTATAAGACTACGCACTGAAGGTAGTGCTCAGACTAAAGATGATAAAGGAATCGATAGCTTGAGCTCGCTTGCTTATTGGAAACCGCTGAGCATTTTTTGGAATGGTGAAGCTGGTGTCGCTTACGATACTGAAAACGATAACGCTGCCATAATGGCAGGTATTGTCGGTACCGCGCCTTATTTTATCGAAACGGATGCAAGAGCCTACTTATATACCGATGGTCAACTTCGTCTTGATCTGGGCGCAGAGTACGAATGGCGTTTGGATCAGCATTGGGTAGTCATACCGGAGGTTGGACTGACTGCCTTTAGTAAAGATGACCATGATAATGGTATTACCAAGGGCTTTAATGAGATGGAAGCTGAGGTTAGGCTGACTTACGAGACGTTCAGTCGCCAGCTAGCACCTTATGTGGGTGTTAGTTATGAGACAGCACTTGGCAAAGCTCGTGGTCAACGACGTCAAGAAGATGAATCGGTTGATAGCAGTAGTTTGACTGCGGGAGTTAAATTCTGGTTTTAACTGTCTACCCATTTTAATTTAACAAAACAATGGAGGTCATATCATGGAAGCTGCTAAGCAAAAAAATATGAACCCTTATGTAAAATTTACCTTAATGATTCTGACATCGACTGTCATCATGTATATCATGATGTACTTCAATACCTACCAGTGGGATCACATTTACTTTAGTGAAACCCGAGCTTATATGGCGCTATATATGGGTGCCGGTATGGCAGTCGTCATGTTGGCATTTATGACCAATATGTATAAGAAGACCAAGGTCAATTTGATGATCTATGGTCTAAGTGTATTGATGTTTGCAGTTGGTATCTGGGGCGTTAGATCTCAAGCGACTGTCGATCAAGTCGATTGGATGCAGGCGATGATACCGCATCACTCGATTGCCATTCTCACCAGTAGCCGCGCTGATATTGAAGATCCGCGTGTGCAGCAGCTTGCTGATGATATTATAAAAGCTCAAAAACGTGAAATTGATGAAATGAAACAGTTGATTGATGAGCTTGAATAAGAGAATGGTGTACCAGTGAACGCTGCGAAAAGTGATCACTCTTTTCTGCTCAGACGTTCAATGACCCAGCCTGCTAGTGGGAAAGACACCAACTGTGTCAGTGGAACAAGTATTATCGTTTCAATTAATACCACTATCGGTAGGCTTAGGCCTTGGGTTATAGGCTTCAATAACGTCAATACAATCAGGAGCGTTGGATAAAGTCCAACATACCCTACCAATATGCGTATAAGTCTGTCTTTGGAATTTTTATTCATTGTATGATGCCGACTGATAATTAAGCCTCTGCTTGTATAAAAGCGTTAAATTTGTAAATAGAAATAAGGCCATTAATGGCCTTATCTTATTCATTGTTTAAGTGCTTCGCTACTCTTGATAGCGAGGATAATCACTATAGCCAACATCGGTACCACCATACATCGTGGTAGGATCTACTTCATTGAGTGGCCAGTTATTGGCGATACGCTCAGGTAGATCTGGATTAGCGATAAAAGGACGACCAAACGCGAATAAATCACCGTAGCCTTCTTCTAAAATGTTTACGGCTTTTTGTACCGTGTACTTGCCAGCATAAATAATACGGCCTGAAAACTCTTCTCTGACCGCTCGATAAAAAGTGTCTGGTAAATCAGGCGCATTATCCCAATCAGCTTCTGCAATGGACAAATAAGCAATACCCGCTTGCTCAATGACTTTAATCGCCTCAATATACGTATGATGGGGATCTGACTCTACCAAGCCTAAATACACACGCGTCTCATCCGTACTCGCAAACAAAGGCGCAAAACGCACGCCTAAACGATCAGCACCGACCACATCACTGACAGCAGCCACGATTTCTTTTAAGAAGCGCAAACGATTGGTCAATGACCCACCATATTGATCATCACGGGTGTTGCTATGCTCAGAAATAAACTGATTGACCAAATAACCGTTAGCACAATGCAGCTCTACCCCATCAAAACCCGCTTCCAATGCATTGCGCGCAGCTGTCGCATACATCGTTACCAGCTCACCAACTTCATCGGTACTGAGGGCGCGTGGCTCACTTGGATCGGCCAATGCGCCTTCACCTGGACCTGTTTCAATAAATACTTTGACGTTATCAGCAGTAATATCAGAAGGCCCTACCGGCTGAGCACCATTAGGCTGCAAGCTGGTGTGCGACACACGGCCTACATGCCAAAGCTGAGCAAAAATAATACCGCCTTTGTCATGTACTGCTTGCGTGACTTTTTTCCAACCTTCAACTTGGGCTAATGAATGGATGCCTGGCGTCCAAGCATAACCTTGACCTCTTGGCTCAATCTGCGTACCTTCCGTCACCATAAAGCCTGCTGACGCACGCTGTGCATAATAGCTGGCCATTAAGTCATTAGGGATATTGTCAGGTTGCGTGCTACGAGAGCGTGTCAATGGTGGCATGACGATACGGTTGTTGAGTGTATAAGGCCCAAGTGCTACAGAGGAAAATAGTGTATTTGTATTTAGAGTGGTTTGTGTCATAAGTGTCTCTTTTAAAGCAGCTGATGGCTTATTATTAAAGGTATTCGGCCTGTTTTGATGCTTAATAGCTCATTTAGTGGCTACTTAAGCAATGTTAGTCAGCATAGCGTTTTGAGGGTACAATTAGAAACAACCAGTTATTGTTTAAGATACAACTATTAATGGTATGCATGATGAATGGAATGAATCGGCTCGATATTAAGCAGCTTAGAGTATTACAAGCACTGCTTGATCTAAAAAACTTGTCACAAGTCGCACGCAAGATGGGGCTGACCCAACAAGCCATCAGTGAGCAGCTGCGTAAGTTACGCGAGGTGTTTGATGATCGCTTGTTTATTCGTCAAGGGAATAGCATGGTGGCAACGCCAAAGGCGCTATCGATGCAGCAACCCCTTGACCATATCTTAAAAAAGTTGGAAGATTTGTTAGAGCCAGAGGTTTTTATGCCGCAGACCTACAAGGGCATCTTTACGATTAGTGCGACTGACTATGCGACGCAGGCATTATTACCGCAATTGTTTAATATTACGCGACGCGACGCACCAGATTTAAAGTTAATCGTACGTGATTTTGCCTCAGACAATATCAATCAGCTGATTGCAGCAGGCGAGCTTGATTTGTTGATTACCTTCCCTGAATTTATCCCCGATAACTTATCGTATGTGACTTTATTTGAAGAGCAACATTTATGCGTGACGGGTTGTGAAAACACCTTTGCCACAGAGGTATTTACACTGGCACAAATTGCCGCACACCCGCAGCTGGTGGTATCACCGTCGCGGGCTAATTTACGAGGCTCTCATGATCAATGGTTTTCAGAAAGAGGTCTAAAACGAAATATTGTGATGTCAGTTCCGAGCTTTTCGGCCGTACCAGATATTTTGCACACGACCGATATGATTGCGTTTTATCCTTCGCGGTTACTGCCGAGCAGTAAGGTCAAAGAACTTAAGGTGGAAGCATTGCCGCCTACTTTTAAGGTCATCGCAGCATGGCATCCACGTACTGCTGACAGTGGCATACATCGTTGGTTAATCGAGCAATTACGAAATCTATAATAATTAACTTAGCTATAGCCAACTTTGAAACGACATCGAACATTTTTAAACTTGAGCTTGACGGAAATAATGTAGTGGCAAAATATATCAAATAAGAGATAACATCTCTTATTTGATATACTGTTAATAACTGCTCTATTAACATAAAACAACCTTTGATTCTGAGATTCAAAGGTTGTCTTATTTTTGACAATTACGCTGAAACACTGTGATCTATGCTTTTTAGAATACTTACCCAAACTGAAAGGCAGACAATTGCGTTTTTAGCACTTGCTGGGAGTAAATCTTTTGCCCTTTGTCACGTCCTGCTGCACCCACCGCTATCATAAGCGGTAACAAATGCTCCGCTGCCTCTAACGGATGTGAGTCAAGCGCGTGAGGAGCATTTTTCCAATTGGCCAAGGCCGTGAGTCGTTTATCCGAATCTGCTGATTCTACAGTATTCGTTAGCCATTCATCAAAATGCTCTGATGGTTCAGTAAAACTGGTATCGCCATAACCGCGCATATTATGAAAGCTCATGCCGCTACCGACGATTAGTACACCCTCTGTACGCAGTAATGCCAACGCTTGACCAGCAGCCAAATGCGCTTGTGGGTCTAAATCATGACGCAAGGATAGTTGGACCACTGGAATATCCGCCTCAGGGAACATTAGCTTAAGCGGTATAAATACCCCATGATCAAAACCGCGCTCCGCATCTTGTTGATTACCTACCCCTGCCTCTGTCAATAGACTACTGACTTGCTCCGCAAATGCTGGCGCGCCTGAGGCTGGATAACTCAAACTATAAGTATGCTCAGGAAAGCCATAATAATCATAAATGAGATTAGGTTGTTTACTAGAAGTAATACTAAATTCAGCCGTCTGCCAATGCGCACTAATGATTAAGATAGCCTTTGGTCGCTCAGGCAAATGAGCAGAAATGCCCTTTAAAAACGTTGCCATCTCATACCATGTATCTGCTGGTTGCCAATCCATAAAAAAACAAGGCCCTGCACCATGCGGTATAAACAGTACAGGCTGGCTGACTGGCTCATTAGATAAAAGTGCTGTCATGGCTTTCTCCTTGTTGCTTGTCTTAAATGGCTATTTTCAAATGGCTTTATTCACTAAAATTGTATAAAACTATTTACAACTATAAAACCTAGCCTAATTTTTCTGATAATACTTTATCCATACTGAGGGAGCCGCCACCTTGGATGGCTAAAGCAAGTGTAGCTACCATCAAGGTTAGCGCGTATTCATAACCACCATTATCAGCAAATAGCCCATTGCTAATATGGACAGAAAAAATAGCCACCAACATGGTAAAGGCTGCGGCTAAAGCCGCTGGTCTGGTTAGCAGACCTAATACCAGAGCCAGACCACCGAAGAACTCAGCACCGCCTGCTAGTAACGCCATCAAATAACCCGGCTCCATACCCATACTGCTTAACCATTGAGCCGTACCTGCCAGTCCGTTACCACCAAACCAACCAAACAACTTTTGGGCGCCATGGGCTGCTAAAATTAAGCCAACGGGTACCCGAAGAACTAAGGCCGCCAGTCCAGCTTTTGATGACAAAATAGTATTTAATAGTGATGATTTCATTGATGCTTACTCCATAAGGTGTGATTAGAATAAATAGTGTCGAAAATGATATAGGCACACTTTACTATCAACGCTATAAAAGAGTAATCTCAGTTATATTGAATAATTATCAATATACTGTTTATAATGAATTTGATATCGAGACAATGATAGGGACAGATATGGATAGAATCGATGCTATGCGTGCTTTCGTCGCGGTAGTGACAGAAGGTAGCTTTAGTAAAGCGGCTATTACGATGCAGCTCTCGCCGCAGCTAGTAAGCAAGTATGTAGCAAAGCTAGAGGAGGAACTACATACTCGCCTGCTCAACCGCACTACGCGCAAAGTCAGCCTAACTGAAGCTGGCAGTCAATACTTTACGCATGCGCAGCAGATTTTATTGAGTATTGATGAGATGGCATCGCAGTTAGGCGGCTTACAACAGCATCCCAAAGGCGTCCTGCGAATCAGTGCGCCCGTCTCCTTTGCCCTAAAGCATATGGCAAAACTCATCACTGATTTTCAGGCGCGCTATCCGTCAGTTACCGTTGATTTGCAGCTGAGTGATCGAAAAGTAGATATCGTTGAAGAAGGGTTTGATATTGCTCTGCGTATCGGACAGCTCCAAAGCTCATCGCTTATCGCCAAGCAGATTGCTCCGATTCGCGTGGTATTGTGCGCCTCGCCCGAGTACCTCAAAGCTCATGGCACACCTAAGCAACTTGAGGATTTAGAGTCGCATCGCTATTTGCATTATAGCTATATGAATGTAGAAACTAAGGGTCAAATCTACAAATACCTAAAGACCAAACAATTCAAAGAACGTAGCGTTTTCCATAGTAATAATGGTGACGTACTCGTTGAAGCAGCTATTGCAGGCGGAGGATTGATATTACAGCCGACTTTTATTGCTAGCGAAGCATTAAGTACTGGCAAGTTGGTGGTAGTGTTGCCAGAACATGAACCTAGCCCTTTGGGGTTGTATGCAGTCTATGCCCATAGAAAACTACTACCTCACAAAGTCAGATGCTTTATCGACTTTATGACCGACTACTACGGCACGCCGCCATATTGGGATGAGAATATATAGCTCTAAATATAGAGACATAAAAAAACTACGATACATTATGTATCGTAGCTTTTGGTTCAAGCAAACTTAAGCGAGCTGATTTGACGATCAGATCCAACCTTCTTCTAATAGGTGCTCAGTATTGCTGATTTTAAAGTTATTACATAAGTCATAGAATGCCATCGGATCTTCAACATTATCGAGCAACTCTCTTTTATGCAGTGCCACAAACAGCGCCAACGCATACGCTGCACTATGGATAGATTTTTTAGGATTAAAGGTAATATCAGTAAATCCCTGATATTGAACCACTTCTTCATGCAGCTGAGGGTTTTGCTTGAGCGCATTCACGTACAGCCAATCATAGAATGTCGTTAACGGCTCTACGCCCCATTCCATACCAAAGTAATTGTAGCCAATGAGCTCGCCCGAGGTCATCAACCGCTCATCCTTTCGGGCTTGTCTTGGCGCTACTGTTAGCAAATCCGTATAAGGACCACCATCTTCAAAAACCATACTGGCTTGAAAAGCATTTTCGACACTATATGGATTGCCATCATGCTCATCGGTAATTTTTAAGCTAAACGGGCTTAGCGGAAAACTCAGCTTATTACCAGATTTGCTAGACAGCTCTAAAACTTGCTTAAATCCATACTTTTTGCGAATGACTTGCTGTAAGTCATTGATGGATTTTTTCTTTTGTCTGGTCGCAAATCCCACATGTCGCTCAAACATAACCATATCCGTTTTTACCAAATTGTCACTGTTGACTTTGGGCATGAATACGGGTCTTTGTTCTATCGTATTTGGTACTTCTTCCATAGTGATGTGCCTTAATATCAATGGTCTTGTATAAATGTTTTGTGTTAACGGTGCTGATATCACCTGCTGTTGACGGCGTACTCTGTCATTGTTAGCAGCGTTTATTATTATTGGTGTTTTATTCGCTAGTAGCCAAATACAGTGAATTGATCGATAGCTATCGAGAGCTATCGAACCCTATCAGCGCTCGCTGGGCAGTTTATCTTATTATCAGCCATTTATCCTGCCCTATTTTAGAATTAATGCCGCCATACCTTCAACAATAAACCATAATTGAGCTATTTTGTATTCAACGATAAATATAAGACGCTACTATAAACGGGTTTAAAAGTATTATAGAAATACGCTTGACCTTACCATGATGTCAACCTATATGCTGTCACTATAGATTAAAAACGACAGAGGTTGTTATGAAAACAAAAAATACTAAAGCCCCTACTTATCATGAAGTGCTGAGCATTGAAGGCATGAGTTGCGCCTCGTGTGTCGGGCGTATCGAAAAACAATTAAAAAATATTGAGCACGTTGAAAGCGCCGAGGTAAATCTTGCCACTGAACAGGCGACTGTTTACTCATCGCAGCCTGTAGATGTTGCCCAGTTAAACAAAGCGGTAGAGCGCGCAGGTTATAAGGTGACTGAAACCAAGCCTATCGAGCTATCTATAGAAGGCATGAGCTGTGCCTCTTGCGTTGGACGGGTCGAAAAATCCTTGGCCAAAGTCGCTGGCGTGCAACAAGCCACAGTAAACCTTGCGACTGAGCGTGCTTGGATTAAAAGCGACGCTCAAATACAAACGAGTGAATTGACTGAGGCCGTTAAAAAAGCAGGCTACGAGGCCAAACTGGTAGAACAAGACCAAAGTGATCGACAAGATAAAAAAGCCTCAGAGCAAAATCAGCTTAAACGAGATTTAGGACTTTCTGCGCTGTTGTCACTGCCCGTATTCATTCTAGCAATGGGCTCGCATATGATTCCCGCCTTTCATATGTGGGTGGTGAATAACCTCGGCACTCAGCAAAGTTGGTTGATACAGTTTGTTTTGACCACATTGGTACTACTCTTTCCAGGCCGACGCTTTTATCAAAAAGGCGTGCCAGCCCTATTGCGTTTTGCGCCAGATATGAATTCGCTAGTGGCGATTGGTACCATCGCAGCATATGGGTTCTCTCTAATAGCGACCTTTATCCCGCAAGCGCTACCTGAAGGCACGGTGCACGTCTATTACGAAGCTGCTGCCATGATTGTAAGCTTGATATTATTAGGTCGTTATTTTGAAGCAAAGGCTAAAGGACGTACTTCTGGGGCCATTCAGCATTTAATAGGCATGCAGGCAAAGATCGCCCGTGTACACCAAGATGGCAAAGTCATTGAAGTCCCTGTAGAAGACGTCACTGCAAAAATGATCGTTGAGATTCGTCCAGGCGAGCGTGTACCTATCGATGGCGAAGTCGTTGACGGTCACAGTTATATTGATGAATCTATGATTACTGGTGAACCTGTTCCTGTGAAAAAACAAGCCGGTGATCAAGTGGTCGGCGGTACTATCAATCAAAACGGTACCGTGAATATTCGGGCAACGGCCATTGGTGAAGATTCTGTATTGGCCCAAATCATTCGTATGGTAGAACAAGCCCAAGGCTCTAAATTACCGATTCAAGCATTGGTGGATAAAGTCACCCTGTGGTTTGTACCAGCGGTGATGTTTTTATCAGCATTAACCTTTATAGTTTGGTTGATTTTTGGCCCTGACCCTGCCTTAACCTTTGGTTTAATCAATGCGGTTGCCGTCCTCATTGTAGCCTGCCCTTGTGCAATGGGATTGGCCACTCCCACCTCTATTATGGTCGGTACAGGTCGCGGTGCAGAATTGGGTGTGCTATTTCGTAAAGGTGAAGCGCTACAAATGCTTCAGGACGTGAGCGTGGTTGCCGTTGATAAAACAGGCACATTGACTGAAGGCAAACCTACCTTGACAGACTTTCAAGTTCAACAAGGATTTGAGAAAGAACAGGTCTTACGTGTGGTGGCATCGGTTGAAGCAAAGTCTGAACATCCCATTGCCTTAGCCATTGTACAAGCCGCAGAACAACAGAATATTCAACTGCTACCTATCACTGACTTTGAGGCGATGACAGGTTTGGGTATTCAAGCAAACGTGGCAGGCCAAGTGATTCATATTGGCGCGGATCGTTATATGCAACAATTGGGGCTTGATGTTGCGCCTTTTGAACAAGATGCGCTACGTTTGGGGCAAGAAGGTAAAACCCCACTCTATGTATCTATTGACCAGCAGTTGGCCGCTATCATCGCCGTTGCCGATCCTATTAAAGAGACGACTCATGCCGCCATCGCCGCACTACATCAGTTAGGCTTAAAAGTGGCCATGATTACAGGTGATAATCGCCATACCGCCCAAGCGATTGCCGCAAAATTAAATATCGATCAGGTAGTGGCAGAAGTATTACCCGAAGGAAAAGTGGATGCAGTACGCCAGTTGCAAGAACAATATGGCCGAGTTGCATTTGTCGGTGACGGTATCAATGATGCCCCTGCATTGGCTCAATCCGATGTTGGATTGGCCATTGGTACAGGCACAGACGTGGCGATTGAGGCGGCTGAAGTGGTGCTAATGTCAGGTAGTCTGCAAGGCGTGCCTACCGCGATTGCCTTGAGTAAAGCCACCATCAGTAATATCAGACAAAATCTGGCTTGGGCATTTATTTATAATGTCGCCTTGATTCCGATTGCCGCAGGTGTCTTGTATCCCGCATTTGGTATCCTGCTCTCACCCATTTTTGCGGCAGCCGCCATGGCGCTCTCTTCTGTTTTCGTGTTGGGTAATGCGTTACGTCTCAAGTACTTTAAAGCACCTGTCATTACAGAGTGAATATAGAATCGTAAAGGATATCCATATAGGGTTTAAATACATAGATTATTTAAACCCTTTTGTTGTTTAAGTCCCTTTTTAGGTTAGGAGGAGAAATATGAATATTGGTCAAGCATCAAAGCAATCAGGTATCTCTACCAAAATGATTCGCTACTATGAGCAGATTGGCTTGCTAGAAACAGTCAATCGTTCGAACTCAGGTTATCGCTTGTATTCTAAAGACGATATCGACGACTTATGCTTTTTGAGACACTCTCGTGACTTGGGGTTTTCATCCAAGCAAATGAAAGAGTTACTGTATCTGCGTAAAAATGCCAATCGTCAGAGCGCGGATGTTAAGCAACTGACACAAGAGCATATTGAAACGTTAAACCAAAAAATCGCTCAATTGCAAGAGATGGTCGACTCGCTACAGAACTCTTTTGATCATTGCGCAGGCGATGATAATGCAGAGTGCGCTATTTTAGAGGATCTAGGACAGGGTCAATAAAGTAAATGAGTTAGTTATACATTTTTTGCTAACCATACCTTGTGGGTTTTATTTTTAGGAATTAGCCCTTTGCTTACAAGTCCTTTTAAACATCCAAATCTGGAATGACCTTCGATCAAATGTAACCTATAATCTAACTCAAGAAAAAGTGGTGCTCTTTTCCACGTGTGATTATGCTCCCAATACATTGCAGTCTGTTTTGTATGCCCAATTAGTTTCCAGTCTGAATCTATAGAAACGCCACAAGACTTTATATAGCAGGTATTCACCCACTTCTGAAAACTAGGAAAAACTGTAGCACATGATATTTCGTCAAAGGTGACGCTAATAAGCTCCCAACTTAAATTATAAATGTCTAATTCAGAGTATTGTTCTTGAAACTGATCTTTACGTCCATGATCTCGATAGAACTGTTCTAACACATCTCTTGGTGTATTAGGCAGTTTCAAGATCAGTTCGTCAATATCTATATTTCCTGCTTGATCTGAATGAAGGCCCATCAAATCTTTAAATTTCAAAATTACCTCACAATGCAGATTTCGAAACGTGTATGTAGACGTAATGATTCTCATACTATAAAGGTTACTTAATGTACTCATAAAAGGAGTTAATTTGCATTGAGTACCTCTCATACCCCAAATAAGCTGACTAGCACACTTCCCTTATATCAACGCTCATTTCCTACTTTTATCCTCTCAACCAAGAAATCGACGGCGGCTTTTACTTTTGGTACTAGATAGCGCTGCTTTTGATACAGCAGATATACGGCCATATCAGCGTGCTGCGTGATTGCTAATGGATGCTCAAATTTAATCTCTTGCAATGCGCCTGACTCAAGGTATGAGGATAGTGCCCACCGAGTGGACATCAAAATCCCTTCACCATTACAAGCCTTCTTGGCAAGCCATGGTCCATTGTTTGAAATTGCCACTGCTGGCCCTGAGACATCATGCCACTGATCGTCCACATAGCAGAGCCAAGGCGTTGGCCCGTTTGGCGCTTTAAAATACAGGCCTTTATGTTCCTTTAATTCCATCACATGACTAGGTTCGCCATGCATCTCTAAATAACTGGGCGACGCAACCGGTATAAACCCATTGTCCATGAGCCTAATGGCAAGCACTCGCTCATTTGGTGCATAACCCCCGCGAATCGCAATATCGACATCGTCACGTCCTAATGCCGATAGCTCATCACTGAGACTAACATCTAGCACAATCTCTGGGTATAACTTACCAAACTCATCCAACAGTGGTAGCAGTATTTTTTCACCAAAACCCACCATAGAGCTTATGCGTAACCGTCCCATTGGCGTCGTTTGATAACTGCGTACTGTTTCTTTGCTTTGCTCGAGCTGATCCAATACTTGCTGCATATCGTCATAATAAACCTGCCCTACTTCGGTCAATTTAACGATTCGGGTCGAGCGCTTTAACAGTGTCGCGCCCAAGCTCTTTTCTAAATCAGATACTCGTCTCGATAGTGAGGATGGCGGTACATTGAATGCACTTGCCGCCTTAGTAAAACTGCCCGTTTCTACGACTTTGCTGAAATACTTAATGGCACGTAATTGATCCAACTGACCTCTCCATTTAGATGAATGTTTAAGTATTTTCGCTTTATTATTGTCTTAAAAGCAATAGTGATTCACGTTATTCCTTATATATAACCACATTAAAACCAGTAATAATGTGTTTAACTTAAACGTTGCAATGAAAACACGATTAAAAATAACTTTTACGTCAACAATGGAAGAATGACTTATGATTACTTTGCACGGCTTTGCTGCAAGCAACTATTACAACATAGTAAAACACGCTCTTTTATATAAGGGCATTCCATTTCAAGAGGACCTTTTGTACGCTGGTAGTGATGATCTACTGACCGTCAGTCCAGTGGGTAAAGTACCTGCGATCACCATGCCTGACGGTTTTAATCTGTCGGAATCTAACGTGATTTGTGACTTTTTGGAAGAAACCTATCCTGAACAGCCGCTATATCCTACCGATGCAGCAGAACGCGCGACTGTACGTCAGATTATGAAAATAGCAGAGCTGTATTTTGAGCTACCAAGCCGCCGTCTGATTCCATATGTATTTTCTGGTACTCAAGCACCTAACGCAATCAAAGAGGAAGTACGTCAAGTATTGGGCCGCGGTATTATTGCCATGAATCGCTTATGTAAATTTTCTCCTTGGATTGCAGGTGAGCAATTCACAATGGCTGATATTTATGTTCATCACGTCAATACCATTGTCAACGCTTTTGGCGCGACTCAGCTTGAGTGGGATGTACTGGCAGAAGTGGATGGCATGAAAGAATGGAACAAAGCCATGAGTGAAACTGACATTGCAAAAAGTGTTCAGGCAGACAGTCAAGCAAACATGCCTGAATTTATGCAACACGTTAAAGCTCAAATCCAAGCCGCAAACGCTAAATAACATATGACAATGTGGCCACTAAAAATGAGCCACATTAAGAAAATTACTAAAACTCGATAATCTAAAGAACGACCAATGCCGTAAAGGGATTGGTCTAAAAATCCAACTATTTGCAGGAGCAAATCTTATGACCGATAAAAATAAACAACTGGTTTCAACCATCAGTGATGACAACAAATTAACCCTGTCTTTAAAAGACATCGAGATGCCACAGCCCGGTGCTGACGAAGTTGTCGTTCGCATGGAAGCCATGCCATTGAACCCCTCTGATTTTGGTGTGATGTTCAGCGCCGCTGATATGTCAACCGCTGTACAATCAGGCACTGATGACAGCCCGATCATTACCGCTGATGTGCCTGCGAAATTCATGCCATCACTCAAAACGCGGGTAAATAAAGACACGCCTGTCGGTAACGAAGGCGCTGGTACAGTCGTCGCAGCAGGCTCATCAGAAGCCGCACAAGCACTCATGGGCAAAATGGTTGCGGTGATTGGTGGCGGTACATATCGTCAATACCACTGTGTCAATGTAAGAAGTTGCATAGAAATGCAAGACGGCACGACAGCTACCGAGGCCGCATCGTCTTTTGTAAACCCGCTCACCTCACTGGCAATGGTCGAAACCATGCGCGCTGAAGGTCACAAAGCCATCGTACATGCAGCAGCCGCTTCTAGCCTTGGCCAAATGCTAAACCGTATCTGTATGGCAGACGGTGTTGATTTGGTGAATATCGTACGTAAAGATTCGCAAGAAAAGCTATTGCGCGATATGGGCGCAAAGTATGTGGTGAACTCAAGCAGCGAGACGTTCCTTGCCGATTTGACCGCCGCGATTACTGAAACAGGCGCTACGATTTCTTTTGACCCTATCGGTGGCGGTAAGCTCACCAGCGATATTCTAAATTGTATGGAAGCAGCTATTACTCGTGACGTAGAAGAATACAGCGTCTATGGCTCAAATACCTTTAAACAAGCTTATATTTATGGCGCCTTAGACCGTGGTCCGATCACCTTAAACCGTAACTTTGGTTTTGCGTGGGGTGTGAATGGATTCTTATTGTTCAATGCACTTGGCAAACTTGGTAGTGAAACGGTTCAGTCCATGCGCAAACGCGTGGCAGAAGAAATCACCACCACCTTTGCGAGCAGCTATACGCATGAAGTGACCCTAGAAGAAGCGCTACAGTTAAAATCAATCGCCGCTTATGGCAAACAGGCGACTGGTGAGAAGTACTTGATCAAGCCTCAAGCTTAATAATGTCTAAAAAGCTGTTATAACTTAAGATATAGCAACTTTCTCATAGACTGATTTTTGATATAAAAAGCAGATACTGATAACGGTATCTGCTTTTTTTGTACTTAATTGTTATTGAACGATGTAAGTAAAAGGCGGTAACTTAGCCTTTTTAAATGCTGACTCTATGAACATTGTCTTTTCGAGTATTGCCTTTCTGTAGACTCCTTATCTGAAAATCAAAGCGTCCTTGTAGTTATATGACTTCTTTGTGATAATTAAAATCCAGACACGCTAACTTTTAAATAAAAATATTAGACATTTTAAACTATCTACTTTTTGAGAGATGACTATGAAAAATACAATGAAAATAATGATGGCCTCCACGCTTGTTATGAGTGCACTTGCGACTGGCTGCCAAACAACGACTAGTGTTACCAAGCCAGCCGTACAGCCAATCACAGTAGAGACGTTAGAGGCGAATAATTGGCGCCTTATAGATGCCAAGCTTAATAATGGAGACTTGGTTGAAGCGTTATTTTTTGATCCATCAAGACCATTAACGCTGGATTTTATGACTGTTGAAGGTCGCAATATGGTAAGCCTTATGAATACTTGCAACAATATGAGCGCAGGATACAGTGTGACGAATGGCGAGGTAGAACTGAGTGCAATCAGAAGTACTCGAATGGCCTGCCCTGAACACTTAGCACAGTTTGATAGTGCTGCTGCTACAACAGTACAAGGCAAATACAGCTTTGGTAAAAATAGCGATAACAACCCTGTGCTAGTCATTAAGAATGACAATCAAACGGCTCACTTCAAAGCCGTTCCTAAAACAAAAACACCTTAAGGACTGTTACGTAGCTCTATCTTAAATTTATGAATAATGCCTCACTATGAATCAGCGAGGCATTATTTATATCAACAAACTGCTAGCCTCAGCATCACAACAATAACAGTAACAGAAATCGCTCTAGGCAGTTTCATCGAGCATTAAAAATAAATATATAAATCAACCATAATAAGGATATGTCATGTCGTTTATTAAATTTTGCACTTTGGCACTCATTGCCACATCCTCTCTAACTGCGTGTAGCAGTCACAACCAAGCCAACTCGAATGCTAAAACGAGTATTAGCCAGATTGAAGACAGTAACTCATTCCTAAGCACCCTAAAGCCAAACAGCGCTGAAGCGATAATCGGTCAAGTAACAGGTATTACTTCGCAAGATAGAAATCAGCAAAAAGTCACTATCGTAGCCCAAGATGGAAAGTCCTATACCGCGTCTATTAGCAAAGCTAATTTTGGTCAGCAGAATGCTTATCAAATGCAAAAATTGGCGATGGGTGACTATATAGAAGTCGAAGGTGACGTAGAAGTAACAGCCAAGCAATCAAAGCCAGATGGCGAGCGTCAGCTAACTGTACGTGCCATGCCATATGTATTACGCAAGATCATTGTCGCTGACCATAAAGTAGACTGCGTAGGCGTTGCGCCACAATCCTGCCTTTTAACAAAGCCAGCTGACCAAGTAGGCAGTCAAACAGATTGGCAGTATAGATACAGTGGTATAGAGGGTTTTGATTATGAGCCGGATTATGAATATACCTTGCTTATAAAAAATACAGCCGTTGCTAGACCACCTGCTGATGCATCGTCAGTGCAGAGCAAACTGATTCAAGTCATTGAAAAGAAAAGAACCCAGCCTTAGTGATAAAGATATAACCCCTCTAAACAGACAAGCAACCACACGATTAATTGTTAACATTATTCAACCTGTGGTTGCATCTGACATTTATTACGCCTAGTATTTCGCTTCTTTAAATAATTCTATTTTTAACAATAACACCTCTACAGGTTTGTCTACTCACAATAAAGAAGGATTCGTTATGCCAACAAATACAACCACAATTATTGATGGTGGCATGGGACGAGAACTGGCGAAACGCGGTGCACCGTTTCGTCAACCTGAATGGTCAGCACTGGCAATGATAGAAGCGCCAGAGATCGTTTGTGATGTACACCGTGCTTATATTAAGAGCGGCGCGGCAGTCATTACGACCAACAGTTACGCGCTAGTACCCTTTCATATCGGCGAGGAACGTTTTGCGGCGCAAGCACAAGATTTGGCAGCAGCGTCAGGTGAAATGGCACGTGCAGCAGTGACGCTAGAGGGCGCAGCAACCAAAGTAGCAGGCTCTATACCGCCACTGTTTGGCTCCTACCGTGCAGACTTGTTTGATGCTGACCACGTAGAAGATATCGCTACCCCACTGATCAAAGGTCTAAATCCGTATGTCGATTTTTGGCTCGCTGAGACTCAGAGTCTAATCGCCGAGTCTATCGCTGTTCGTGAGCTACTTAGTACGCTAGATACAGACAATAAACCGCTATGGGTAGCTTTTACTTTAGAAGACAGTATGAATATCGATGTACCACGTCTGCGTTCAGGAGAAACCGTCGAGGAAGCCGTAGCAACGATGGCTGCTCTCGATGTCGAGGCAATACTCTTTAACTGCTGCCAACCTGATGTCATCGAACAAGCACTAGATGTTGCGCAAACTGTACTGCAGGCAAAACGAGCGCAGCATATCAAACTTGGCGCTTATGCCAATGCCTTTCCGCCGCAACCAAAAAATGCTGTGGCAAATGATACGCTTAATGAAGTGCGTGATGATTTAACCCCGCCTGCCTATCTGCTCTGGGCACAAAAGTGGCAAGCACAGGGCGCTTCATTAATCGGTGGCTGCTGCGGTATTGGTCCTGAGCATATTCAGGAATTAAGCCAACATTTCACTACTACTGCTTAGATATAGGCTGATCTGAATATAGAAAAATGTAAGATAGTTAGAATATTGAGTTCATCATGCTGACGACCATCGAATGTTGTTTGATGGTCGGCATGTTGCTGGTCATGGAGCTAGGGCTGTAAGCGTATCGAAAAATTCAGTAGCAGCTACAGGCTTGAATGAAATTATCGACTAGCTTGTTATAAGTACGCGTATTGTATTCTTAACAGTCTACCCTCTTTCCCGCTACCCTGAAGTCTGTCTACCCGTTTGTATCAGTAGGACCCCACTTAAAATCAGTACCAACGCTATAATTTCTAAGCTGGTGATGTCCTCGCCAATTAACGCGCCAATGATTACAGCAACGACTGGAGCAATATAAGTAGCACCAGCAGCCCGCACTGAACCTAACGTCTCAATAATAAAATAATAAATCAAAAAAGCAGCGCCAGTACCCAAAGCACCCAGACCAAGTATCGTTCCCCACATTGCCCTAGTATCTGTCGTCAGCTGGGTTATACCATCAAAATCAATGAGTACGGAAAGCGTTATGACGGCTAACCCCACTTGCCAAGTGGCTAACGCTAGTGGTGGCAATCTCAGAGGAGACAGATAGCGCCGCGCATACACAAAAGATGCACCCACACTCAAAGATCCTGCCAACATCCATAAAACGCCAACGAGTGAGACACCAGTAGCGCCTTGCCATGGTCGCGCACTTAATGCGATACCAGCAAATCCTAGCGCAAGTCCAATCGCCATTTGCTTGGTCGGACGCTCTTCAGGTAAGAACAGCGCCGCGCCTAAAAAGGTAAATATAGGGATTGAGCCACTTAATAGACCTGCAATGCTACTGGGCAATAGCGCCGTACCTGCGACAAATCCATAATAATAAAATGAAGTTGCAAGCACCGACATCACTATAAAGTGTGGCAAATGCTGTAACTGCGCCCGAGTAATTACTTTGCTGTGCCAAGCAACGGCAACCAATGGCAAGAACCCAAATAGCAGGCGTAAAAATACGGTTTGTGAGGGGCTGATTAGAGCCGTCGCCCATTTCATAAAAATAAAATTCGACCCCCAGATGACCCCGAGAAGCACCAGTGCAGCATATGCTCGAAACATAACATTGGCCTTAACAAATAGATGAGCTGCTTTTTTCAAACAGCTAGCGTCGACAGTGTTTTATTGCTTGTATTAACAGTCTGGTATTAACTATCTTGTATCAATAGGCTTGTACTGACTAACTCGTTACACAGAGCGAATGACGCCACCATCAACCCGTATATTCTGCCCAGTGATGTATCCAGCAGCTTCGGATAATAAAAAGGCAATCGTTGAGGCGATTTCTTCAGAAGTGCCATAACGCCCCATCGGTACACTCTCGCGTCGCTCATCGACTTCAGGCAAGCTATCAATCCAGCCAGGTAAGACATTATTAATACGCACACCTTTTGCTGCATAATCATCTGAGAAAATCTTGGTAAAAGCGCCAAGGCTGGCACGAAAAGCCGTTGACGTAGGAAAAAGCGCAGTCGGCTGCGTTACCCAAGAAGTAGATATATTGACGATAGCACCGCTACCTTGTGCCACCATGATTGGCGTGACCAAACGAATTGCACGTACCGCACTAAGAAAGTAAACCTCTAGCCCTTTATGCCAATCCTCATCAGTGATGTCTAAAATAGTTGCGCGCGGGCCGTGACCAGCAGAGTTTACAAGCGCATCAATACGTCCCCACTGTTGCATCGCCGAATCAACCAAACGTTGTACATCTTCATTAATAAGGTTGGAGCCAGTAACACCAATACCGCCCAGCTCCTTTGCCAAGGCCTCACCTTTACCAGAGGAAGATAAAATAGCGACATGATAACCATCGGCTACAAGTTTACGAGCAGCGGCAGCACCCATGCCTGACCCGCCTGCTGTGATAAGCGCCACTTTTTTTGTCATTGTAATATTATCCATATGTCTTTCTCCATTAGTTATCGTTTCATTTATCATAACCAATAAAATCAGCTTCCTAACATCATAATAAAAGATGCTAGACTGTAGAAAATCTACAGTCTAGGAAAATAAAGTGACAAACAGTCATCGTACATTGCCACCGCTCAATGCCTTACGTGCATTTGAGGCTGCAGGGCGTCATCTTAATTTTCGGGCAGCGGCGGATGAGCTGTTTGTGACACAGGGCGCGGTCGCTCAGCAGGTAAGAATGCTAGAGAAGCATATCGGCTTTGCTTTGTTTCAAAGACTACCAAAAGGCGTGGCGCTCACCAGCCAAGGTTC
Source organism: Psychrobacter sp. 1Y6 (assembly GCF_052258385.2). Taxonomy (NCBI): domain Bacteria; kingdom Pseudomonadati; phylum Pseudomonadota; class Gammaproteobacteria; order Moraxellales; family Moraxellaceae; genus Psychrobacter; species Psychrobacter sp. 1Y6. The sequence goes on from NZ_JBQQEW020000001.1 coordinate 1,760,301, forward strand.
TGTTTACTTTGCAGAAGTTACTTGCGCTTTTAAGATTTTGGATAAAGCAACAGCTCAGCTACTCAGAGAACCTAAAACTGTCACTATTAGCGTGACGCCGACTTTTGCCACTAAGCTATTATTGCCGCGCTTATCGGCTTTGACTGCTGCGGTCCCTGATGTCGAGTTGCGTACTGTAGCGACCGAGTCCGTTGCAGACTTTGACCGTGATCAGGTAGATATCGCGGTACGCCTGACGCGCCCACCATTCCCTGCGGTATTTGATACTCAGCTGCTGTTCAAACAAACGCTCGTAGCCGTGGCTAGCCCTCACTTAATGGCCAATAGAGAACTGCCTATATCACTTGAAGCGCTACAAGAGATGCCATTGCTCCATGACTCACATCATCATTGGCCACGATTTTTTGGTACTACAGGTAAGCTAGCCGGTGCTGTATTTAACCAGACCGCATTGGCTTTAGATGCAGCGCTAGCGGGTCAAGGCGTTGCGATTGCTTGTCAGGCGTTTGTACAAGCGGATTTGAATGCAGGAAGATTGGTACAGATAAGCGAGTCAACGCTAACAGTCGATCCAGATTATTATCTTGTTCGCAAAAAACACTCATCATCAACACCAACTGTCGACGCTGTCTGGAACTGGTGTGTCACTCATTTAGCACTGGCTTGATTTAGTCAGGGCTAGCTAAGCATTAAGTTAAACGTCAATATAAATAATCTAATCTCAAACTTATTAACGTTTTTAACCTGTAAAGCTAACTAAGATTTCAGTCGTGCTTTTCTATCCTACTACAGTCGTGCTTCAACATAATGATGCAGACCTTCTTTCTTTTTTATCCTCGTCTTTTCTAATTTTTCCTTATATCTAACTATCCTAACTCAAAAATAAAACACAGCTACCTACTCTCTTCTCAATCCAGAAGCAGCCGATTTTCACGTGGTTAAACCACTAATTTTTTATGTCACATTACGTACAACTTACACAGTTAATTTATCATAAACAATTATCGGCTAAATCATTACTTAATTTTGTATTAGTATGCATTGGTATTCAATAAAAGATTGAAGATACAAGTACTTACATTGTCTATAAGCCATTCTTTTTATATAAATTTCACTTGTTGTACCTGCTTAAGGACCAGACATGACTGCTAACACACAAGAAGCTTTGACTAGCGCAGCACTCAGTTTTCAATTAATGACGCGAGCTGAGCCTCCAGAGTTGGTTATTGCTACGATAAAGTCGTTATTAGCAGTAAAAGAAGCACACGATGAGATATTGATTATCGATAATAATAATAAAGAGACATCGTTATATGAGCCGTTGGCAGCATTTTGCCAAAGCTTAGACGCTAAATTGAACGTCCATTTTTATCACATTGATCGTGTCGAAGGATTCAAAGCGGGCGCTTTAAACTTGGCACTTGGGTTAATGAGTCCAGACTGTAGTCACATTGTGGTGGTCGATAGTGATTACCAAGCATTACCACATGCTAGAGCCTCTATTACACAGGCTATTGCCCAGTATCCTGAGCATACCCTACTGCAGTTTCCGCAGTTTTATCGTAATGAAGGACAGCTCGATGCGCGTAGCGAGTTGAATCACTATTTTAACCATCATCTGTACCGCTCTTTTAATCGCAATCGCGCCTTATCAACGGGTACTTATGCAGTCATTCGACGCTCGGATCTTTTGAGCATAGGAGGCTGGTCAGGCGCTTCTATCACTGAAGATGCTCAGATGGGCGTGCTTATGCATCGACAAGGTTTTCGCAGTCAGTTTGTACCAGAAGTTATTGCCACGGGTTTACTGCCTAACACGCTAGATGACCTAATATGTCAACGCCGACGCTGGATCTACGGCAATATGCAAGTACTCACGGATTACCTGTCAGTCCCGCACCACTCTCCAGTTCAGTATGTATCGCAATCCAAAAGTATGAGTGAACGTCTAGCATATATACGCGCTCATCTGTCTCAATTGAGTGCTTGGGTCAATTTTACAGGGTTCTTTATCCTTTTGCATATCTGCTCATTACTGGTGATGGTTGACATGCTTTTGGTAAATAACGCTGACATGTCGATGCTTGCACCTTTATATGTGGTTTATGCGGTTTATGCGTTTTTTATCTTTAGACGTTTGTGGGCATATTGCCGTGATCAATCGCCTCTCAATCAACAAATAGATGACGACCATCAGCCACGTTTTGGCAGAAAAGTACGAGCATGGTTGATGCATTTGAACTTTTGGGAAATTGGTGCCTTGTCATGGCTTCCGGTGCTGTGGGGACGAGAGAAACCTTTTGTCTGTACGCCAAAACAAAAATATATCCAAAGTCGACATTCATTATTCCTTAAGAATATAGCGGCGTTACCAAAACTGCTGTTAGTGCTAAATATCATTACAGCCCTAGTTGTAGCACCGTTTTCACCGCTCTACTCACCAGTACTATTTATATGTGCAGCGGCAGTTTGTATTCTCAAACTAAGCGCAGCCAAGGTAGCAATGGATAATTTCTCTAATGCTCGAGCAGATATGCCAAGTATGAGTAAGGTTCTAAAAAAGACTCTAAAAGTAGCCCATGAAAAAAAGACGACTATCACGACATCTTATGCGACGTCTTTATTTAAAGATAAAAAAACTATCGACTCGTAAAAGTCAGTACTTATAAAGATAGTGATTCTCAAAAACTTGCGATTTATATAAGCCAGTTTTGAACCAAGGTCATTCTATTGTCTTTTATCGTTTCTATACTAGGTCCCCTATACACCATTCTACTAACCATAACGCTTATAGCCATGATGCTTATAACTATAAAGGTCTTAAAAACATGATTAGGTCTTCGAATTCACCGCTACGTATTGCCATTATTGCGCATTCACTGTATCCCATTGCCCAGCCATATGCGGGTGGTCTAGAAATGATTACCCAATTGATTTGTGACGAATTGGTGGCGCAAGGTCATGAGGTATTGCTTTACGCTCATAAAGATAGCGAGACGAAAGCAACATTGGTGCCTTTATTGACTCGTCATGAGTTTAATAAGATGGTCTATGATAATGAGCATGAAACGGTCGCCATGGGCCGTGAAGAGATGTACCAATATCTCACCTATCAGATAGCCTTACGAGATATTATCGAACGTGATGAGCGTGGTGAGATTGATATCGTACATAACCACAGTCTGCATCACATTCCGATGATGACAGGCCAAGCGTTTGGCGAAAGGTTTTTTACCACTTTTCACACGCCTATTTTTCCGCAGTTACGTTTGGCTCTTTTGACGCTGCGCTCTGGTACAACCACTCAATTTACAGCAATTAGTAAGCACCAACAGCAGTTATTCGCTGAGTTTGTCCCCTCACAAGTGGTATACAACGGTATCGACGTCGAATCCTTTACTGCCAATACAGAATCGCTTGGCAATACAAATGGTAGCGATGACGAGGTATATTTCTGGTATGGACGCATCTGCCCTGAGAAAGGCACTCATTTAGCCATGCGGTACTGTATGGAAGCTGGGAAGAAACTTATCATAGCAGGACCTAAAAGCAACGAAGACTACTTCAATCAAAAAGTAGCCCCTTTGTTATTTAAAGACAGTAAGAGTGGCGACGACAAACTATTCAGTTATGTAGGTCATGTCACCCAGGACGAGATCAATAATTATTTGTGCCAAGCAACTGCCATGCTATTTACCAGTACTTGGGACGAGCCATACGGATTGACCTTAGCTGAGAGTTTGGCATGTGGCACACCAGTCATTGGTTTCGATGCAGGAGCCAGTGCCGAAATCATTACTCCAGAGACAGGAGTCATCGTACCTAAAAAAGACAAAGCCGCCTTTATCAATGGTTTTTCTACGATTAAAAACATATCACGCCAAGCCTGCCGTGACCGTGCTTTGCAGTTTTGTTCAGTGTCAGCCATGGTAGACGGCTATCTGGAACTTTACCGAGCAGCGTTAAAAAATAGAACTGCGTTAATAGAAGACAATTCAGAAAGTTATATCAATAGTATTAACGGTATCAACAGCTATGAGCTGTCTGATTTAACAAAAGACTTCCTACAATTTTTTAATCAAGCCATTCAAGCACCAGTTGAAACTGAGAATAATCTTGTTAGCTTTTCTGAGGGATCATAATGATGCGTATTGGATATTATGCTCATCATCACGGCTCAGGACATTGCCGACAGGCAGACAAACTGGCTGCATTGCTACCTAATAACGTAAGATCGCAATTAACGGTATTTACAAGCTTAGATATAGATAGCTATCGTTTTACCGCTATTAATGAACAACAAATCGTGCGTTTGAATGCAGAAGATGAACGACCCGATGACATATTAGCAGGTCGTGCGGGAGAATATTGGCAACCAGCCAGCCTACACTACTCGCCCGTAGGCAATACCGATATCCAAAAACGCAGTCACCAAATACTAGATACTATCTTTCAACATAAGATCGATCTGATGATTATCGATGTCAGCGTCGAGGTGGCCATGCTCTGCCGTGCGGCAAGTATTCCTTACCTTTACGTTAGGCTTCCGGGTATTCGCGACGATGCGCCACATATAGGTGCTTTTGCTGGCGCGCTTGCCTTACTAGCGCCTTATCCTAAAGCGTTAGAGTCTGCCCAGACATCCGAATGGGTCTGTGATAAAACGCTCTATCTTGACTTTATCTACTCTCAAAAAACCGAGTCATACACTTATGAGAGCTTTATAGATATTTTGGAAAAATTAAGCGTAGGTGGCGAAACTTCTGATCTTAAATCTACAAACCTACCATCTATCAAGGCTCAATTAACATACAATTCCGGAGCTACAACACCTATTATCACCGTCATTAAAGGCTACGGTGGACATAAAGCGATTGACGAAAAATTACCAGATTTACGCTCACTGCTACCCGATGCATTAATTGTCTCTCTCGGGCCTATAGACGATGACAAACGATGTTATGTCGATATCTCAGCTGAGGTAGATGACGTCATACCATTTATTTGTCATAGCGATTATTTGATGATGGCCTGTGGCCTAAACGCTGTTGCGCAAGCGTATCATTACGATACGCCGCTCATAGTAGTGCCTGATGACAGGCCGTATAATGAACAGGCCGTCATGGCTGAAGCGTTAGTCGCTCAAAACAAAGCGCTAAATTGGCAGCAGTTTAAAACCTTAATGAGCGTCAATGATGGTCAATCTGAATCTATTGCCCAAACCATTCATGGCCGAAGCAAACCACACCTCACTACCTCGGTCGATAGCATTGAAAAAATTAACAGTGAGGAAGATAGCGGCGAGGAAACCAACGCAACTACGCTAACAGCTGCTCAAGCGTTTATGCATAGCACCACTGATTATCCTACCACTAAGCGTTGGTTTGAAAACTGGCTGCTTCCTCAACTCAACTTAACACCTAAATCAACAATTAAAGACTGACTTATTAAATATTGACTTATTAAAAACAAAAGGCAACCTGATAGCGAGGTAAAGACAAGCGATGACCATTCAGCCAACTAGTAACGCTAGCACGACTTCTAATACTGTATCGATGACCGTCATTACGACTTGCTATGGTCGTAATCGTCATCTCTACAACCTACTCAGTAGTCTAGAAAACAGTAGTGTAAAGCCAGCCGAAGTCATTATCGTCAACGACGACGCTGACCCCAATCAGTTAGCTGAATTTTCATTAAATATCGTGAAATTACCGACTACGGTTAAATCAGCTGTGAATAACGGTGATGATATTAAAACTACAGAGTTTGATATCGGACATAATCGCAATCTTGGAGCGTTGCAGGCAACTCACGATATGCTGATTTTTTTGGATGTTGATTGTATCGTAGCGCCTACGTTTATTGAGCAAATGTATGAGAAGCTTCTGCAATATCCTAATGCACTTTTGATGGGTCAACCACGCTATCTAACGCGACCTTTATCAGTAGAAGAAAATGCACAATTAAAAATTAACCATCTGCCTGTCTCTATTTTAGATGAGCTGTCTGTCTATAACCCTTATCGTTATAATTTTGATGAAGCTGACTCATATCCTACTGAAACAGAGCAAACCGCTATCAAACAAACTGATGATTACGGTGCATTTTGGAGCCTGTGCTTCGCTATCAAGCGACAGACTTTTGATAAAATTGGCGGTTTCGACACCCAATATACAGGTTATGGCGCAGAGGATACCGATTTTGCCTTTACAGCACGTCGGTTAGGTATCGATTTTTACCTTACTGCCGATATCGCTTATCATCAGCAGCATAGTGTCTACCGGCCACCTCTTAATCATTTGGACAGTATCATTGTCAATGCCAATCGCTTCTATCAAAAATGGCACTGTTGGCCCATGGCAGGATGGTTGTCACAGTTTTCCGATATGGATCTGATTGATTGGACCGAAGAACAGTCAGTATTGATAGCTGTACGACGAGAGCCTAGCGATAACGAGATAAAGCGCGCCCATTGTCCAGACGCTCCTTATGTTTGACTATTTTTAGCTAACGAAAACTTAGCTAATCAATATTCTAGTACCGATGAATAGACACTCCTTTAGGTAGTCGACTCATTTCCTGACGTTCAAAATCCCAATTATGACCATGCCAAAAGTGAGCAGTTTTATCATTGTCATTGAAGCCGATCATTACTATCTCTAACGGTAGTTTCGTTTTTCGAATATGGTGTAAGTATGCTCGAGCTGCCAGCATCAGCCGATACAATAAAAAACCGGATGAAGGCGCTGATGAATGAATATCGGTAAAGCATGGATAGTCAGCAACGACTTCATGACGCTCTGATAGCACACTGTGGTAGGTAGGGCTTGATAATAGTTTTTGCATGTTCGAAGAAATATCTAAGATGCGATGAGCAGTGATAGGATCGTCATTAAGGCTTGGATCATCAGCTAATGTTGGAAACTGATAAGGCTGGTTGCTCGTCAATACCCCTAGTGGCGCGGTCTCTGCCATTTGCTCTATCACTGATATATGATTGCTTCTAGGTGGTAGACCAAAATGCAGCTTACTATCACCAATCTGCCGAAAAAACAACAGCTTAGGTAGTGAACTAGCTAACTGATGGCTAGCAAAAAAATCAGCGTGAATAAAGTGATTAAATAACACTAAGACATCATCGGGCTGTAATAGCATCTCAAGCTGCGTCGTGGTCACAGCAGGATTATTTGCAATTAGAACGACTCGTTTAGCTTGATCCAAGGCAGTCTGTATAACGACTGGTAGCGTTAAGAAAGCAGACCGCGCTGTGCTTATGTCATTAGATATGTATTCGCTCTTCTCTGACAGCGAGATACTCTGTTTAAGTATTGGTTTTTTTGTATTGGACTCTGTATTAGACATAGCAACCTTAGTTAATGTAATCTTTTGATTGCTACTTTAGCATTATTAGCGATTTTTATAGAAAAAGCTTTACCCCTATTATGCATGGATAAAGCCTTATCTTAATAAAAGTCTACTACTTCATACTTATTTAATTTAAAAATCATATTTTGCCATAATTTCAATTTGCTGACCTGCTGGCATCCATGGGAATGTCGTCACATCCTGATTTCTCCACTCAATACCCAAATCTAAATCTGGTAAATACTCATAGATAAGGTTTGCGCTTTTTACATTGGCAGAAGTGTCTGCCGCATCGTCTACATTTACCTCACCATAACGCAAGTTGCCACGCAGCTTTTGGGTGAATTGATGCTTATATCCTACGCTATAGCCCGTTTGCGAGATGAGCTTCCCATCCTCGGCATCACAGTCTACGCCGCCATTCATAACTAGCGGTCCTCCAACACAGATGGCAGAATAGGCACCCATGCCTTTACCATTGTATATACTGGCATGGAGTGAATCTTTACCCAATGTCAGCTTGCCCGCTAAAGAAACACCGATACCCACATCTGAACCATCTCCGTTCTCAGCATCACGAGCCGTGACAGCCACGTTATAGTCAAAGTTAGATATCTTATCTTTGTAGCTTACCACCATATCAGGTAAGCTCGCATTATCATAAACAGGGTCTTGAGCCGTGAAGCGCAGCCCCTTATAAGTATAGTGCAACGTCAAATCTGGACGAATATAAGAGCCACCACCAGAGGCCGTGCCCAAACCAGTACCCCAGAAGTCAAGCTGCTCCGTAGACAGAGGTGCCACTGCCAAAAACTGACCGTTCCAAGTCTTACCCACTGTCAAATCATCAACCTGAACATACGCATGACGCAAGCGCAGATTTGAGCCGCCCTTGGCGTAATCGCCATAAAAATCACCTTCGACAAACCCCGTGAGTTTTTTATCATCTACCGACTTGGTCGTCTTAATATTGATACGAGACTGGCGTAAATTACCCTTGAATTCCGACTCGCCTTCATCAGGAGAGTTAAAAGCACCTTCTGCTTTGATGTAACCACCGATACTCAAAGTCGTGTCGCCTGTTGTCACAAGATCAATTGCTTGTGCAGATACGCATGTTACAACCATAGCAAAAGCTACAGATAGCCTTTCTATATAAAGCATCATTCATCTATTCCCTGTTTTATGTTGATATCCTTATCAATCCCAATTGCTACTACGTTTTCTTTAATACATAAAAATAAATAATCCTTTTAGATGAAAATTAACGTCTACTTAATAAATACTTCCTAACTAAAAACCCCAATCATTATTTGACCGATATATTAGGTGTTACGCTTCTTGATTAATATTCTCTAACGCAGCAATCGCTTCTTTTTGCGACTCATCGATCGGCTTTTTTTGCCCACTCAATTTATCGAGATATACCAACACCGACTCACCGATTGCAACGACTATTTTCTGCACTGTACTGTAATAGGTATATTCATGAATCAGACTTGAATTACCGATTTTTTTGACCTTGACGCCAATCCATAATTCATCAGGGTAAGCAACCGATTTAAGGTATCGACATGACGAGGCTGCCATCACCGAAGACGTTTGTTCGTTAAATAGACCAAGCCGCCTGTTGTAGTAGATACGAGCGTTTTGAGCATATTCGTAATAAACCACATTATTGACATGACCAAAGGAGTCCATATCACCCCACTCCACTTGCTGAGGATAAATAACGGTAAAGTCATGCAATGGATGATTGTCATCGCTTGTGACAATCTCTTGTATTTTTGGGAACGTAGGCGCAGCTTCCATAGTTTCTCTCTTTTTATTAGACAGGTTTTGTTATATAGATGATGAGTGTAACTCAGGGTTCTCGTGACTCACACACCTTCCCCATCCCTAGCATTTAGTCAAACACTAGGGTTTATGCAAGCTTTCACTTTTTTCAAAGTCGATTTGATGGTGACCGGATTGTTTGACTAGATGAGATTTTCTGAGTACATCGAACGCATGCGTTTTTTATCGAGTTTACCGACGCTGGTTTTTGGCATGTCTGGCAAAAACCTCACTTCACTTGGCACACCGTATTTTGGCAGATGGCCTCTCTCTACTGCTTGATGACCCAATGCCAAAATATCTTCCATTTTTGTGTCGACATGGTCTGGTTTTAGCACGATCAATGCCAAGGGGCGCTCGCCCCAACGCTCATCTGGCACACCAATCACCGCGATATCAGCAACGCTAGGATGAAAGGACAAAATGGTTTCGACCTCGAGCGAGGACACCCACTCACCGCCTGACTTGATAACATCTTTTAGCCTATCGGTAATGCTTAGCGTACCATCAGCGGTCATGCAGGCGATATCTTGAGTATGCATCCAGCCGCCTTTCCATAACTCATTACCTGCGTCAGGATTTTTAAAATAACTTTGGGTCAACCAAGGCGCGCGTATCACAAGCTCGCCTGTCGATTTGCCATCCATGGGTTGTGGTTTACCATTTTCATCCCAGATCTCCATCGACACTAGCATAATGGGTGAACCTGACAGACAACGATAGTTAAGATTATCCTCTAGCGTCATTGACTCTGTTTTGTCATCGAATACTGCTCGAGACAGTACAGGGCAAGACTCTGACATTCCAAACCCTGACATAAACTCGATACCGCACTCGATAGCGGCTTTGGCTAAGCCCTCATTAAGCTTTGAGCCACCTAGTAACAGTTTAAGATCTTCAAATTTGCGACCGCGCTCTGCCATTTCTTTGAGGAGCATCTGTAGTATTGCTGGGACACCATGTGACAATGTGACTTTGTGCTGCTCGATCAAGTCGACCAATTTTGGTGCCAGATATCTCCCGGGATATACTTGCTTGAGTCCTATCATGGTAGCGCCATACGGCCAGCACCACGCATGTACATGGAACAAAGGCGTCATCGGCATATAGACATCGTTGTAGCGCGCGCCTTGACCTTCGGCATTGAGGGCTGACGCCAAAGTGCTTGCCATCGTCTGTAGTACGATCTGACGATGAGTAAAGAAAACCCCTTTTGGATCACCTGTCGTGCCACTGGTGTAGAACGTAGTAGCGATGGTATTTTCATCAAAGTCTGAGAAGTCAAACTCGTCACTGGCAGCTGCTAATAGCGCCTCATATTCGCCATCGACATAGTCTGGCAGCTCAGCTTTATCGTCTGCATCATCAGCCCACATTACATGCTCGATAGAAGGCGCATCGTCACGATAATCTTTAATCATCGGCGCAAATTCAGCATTCAATAATAAGGCTTTTGGCGCAGCATGATTGACGGTATATAGCACTTTTTCTTCAGACAGACGGACATTAACGGTTTGCAAAATCATGCCCGACATTGGTACTGCAAAGTAGGCCTCAAGGTAACGATGACTATCCCAGTCCATGACCGCGACCACATCACCTGCCTGCAAGCCCATATTTTTTAACACATTGGCCAAGCGATTAATACGTTTAAAAAACTCAGCATAGGTATAAGTGACTTTGTCGGCATAGCTAATGGTTTGGTTGGTGGAAGCAATCTTGGCGCGGTTTAGTAGCTGTTTGATAATTAACGGGAACCCATACGCCTCTTCGGCTTGATGGTAATTATCGTGTTCGTTGAGTATGGTTGTCATGGTATCTTCCTTGATAATAAATTGTCCTTGATATAGTCAATCCTCTATAAAAGAGTGACAGCGTTAACCTCTCTTGAAGTATCACAGTTACATCTGCGCTCGGTTGCTTTGTCTCTCTTTTAAACTGACTCAACTATAGTCAATAATGGGGCGAGCATACTTTTGAGTCTTAGACGCGTTCTATCACCATGGCAAGCCCTTGCCCAATACCAATACACAGGCTGACAACGGCATATTTGCCACCTGTGCGCTGTAGCTCTCGAGCAGTACTCAAGGCGATTCTGGCACCTGATGCGCCAAGCGGATGGCCGACAGCGATGGCTCCACCATTGGGATTGACACGCTTATCATCAAAATCAATATCTAACCCTTTTAGACAACCCAGTACCTGTGAGGCAAAAGCTTCATTGATCTCAATGATAGACATGTCCTCGAGGCTCAAACCAGCACGCTTTAGTGCAAGCTTAATCGCTTCAACAGGACCCACGCCCATGATATTGGGTTCAATACCCATTGCACCTGATGATAGGATCTTGGCAATCGGTTTAAAGCCTAGCTTTTCCTCTGCTTGCTTTGAGCCAATGATGAGCGCGGCAGCACCATCATTGATACCAGACGCATTACCTGCGGTGACGATTCCATCTTTGTTTAACGGTTTGAGCTTTTGTAGTGCTTCAATATTAGAGCTGGCACGCGGATGCTCATCATCTATGACTACTTTTGCAGGCAATTTCTTACCTTGGGATACAGTGATAGGTGTTATCTCATCGTCAAAAAACCCTGCTTGTTTGGCGACTTGGTACTTGGCCTGTGATGCGGCTGCAAATTTATCGGCTTCCTCTCGTGTAATACCATACTTCTGCGCGACATTATCGCCCGTCTGCGGCATGGTATCACAGCCGAACTTCTCAATAATTTTTGGGTTGGGAAAACGGCTACCGATAGTGGTATCAAATACTTTAAAGTCACGGCTAAAAGGCTGCTCTGTCTTGGCAAATACAAACGGCGCACGCGTCATCGACTCGACCCCACCTGCTAAAATAATATCCCCTTCGTTGCACGTAATACTGCGAGCAGCATCGACAACAGTAGACAGACCTGACGCACATAAACGGTTTACTGTCTGACCTGGAGTTGTTACATCCAACCCTGCTAACAAAGCCGCGTTACGCGCGATATTGCGAGAATCCTCGCCTGCTTGGTTAGCGCTGCCTAGCAACACTTCATCAAAGATATCAGCAGATAGCTGGTGCTTTTCGACCAACGCTTTCATCACGCCGGCAACCAAATCATCAGCGCGTACGGTTGCTAATGCGCCAACATATCGACCAAAAGGACTTCTTAATCCATCATAAATATAGGCATCTAACATAACCTTTCCTTGTTGTATTTTTTAACTCTAAATAATGGTTTTATGGTTTAATAACCATATCTTGTCGTTCAAATTAGTAAGTGTTTTGCTGAGTAAACAATGACACATCAAGCTTGGCACGGCGCTGCAACCAAGGGCTTGGACGGTAACGTGGGTCACCTGTCAGCCCGTAGATACGCTCTAAAATGAGCAATACACGCGAGGCCCCAAGATGATCGCCCCAAGAGATAGGACCATATGGATAACCTAGCCCAAGCTTGACAGCATTATCGATGTCTTCAGGTGAAGCAATCCCTTGCATGGCAATGTCGCAACCGAGATTAATCACCATAGCGACCACACGCTGTGTCACAAAGCCGATACTTTCGGAAATCAGCGTGGCATCGACTATAGGCTGTGTGGCTGCTTCATTAGCATCCAAGCCTTTACCAAATAACGTATAAGCTTGTGCGACAAATTTTTCCTGCGTGACGAGACTTGGCATCAAAGTACGATGCTTTGCTAGTCCAATGAGCATATCAATGGCAACGGCTTGCTTAGGATTAACTTGATAACGAATGGCAGCATTGGTCGTATCTTCGCCATAGGGTGCTAGCAAAACCAAACTATCAGGGTTTGGCTTGTCGTTGTCATCAATAGTGATACCCTGAGACTTTAGGTAATCGACCAGCTGAGTTTTGTCTTCTGCCAGATCAGCGCCAACCCAAACTGAGGTAATAACGGCATCAGATATGAGTGCTTCGGACGACTGATCTTGAGCAGTAGCTGCTGACAACTTCTGACCGTTTTCATAGTGATAAAACCCTGCACCAACCTTACGGCCGAGCTTTTTACCTACTAGCATTTGACGGGTCAGTGGATGCGGGCGATAACGCGCTTCGTGATAGAACTGATTGTAAATCGACTCCATCACGGGGTGCGACACATCGATACCAGTGAGGTCTAACAGCTCAAACGGCCCCATGCGAAACCCTGCGCCTTCACGCAAAATTCGGTCAATACTCTCAAACGTTGTTACCCCTTCACCCAATATTTTTAACGCTTCTGTACCGTACGCTCTACCGCCATGATTGACGATAAAACCCGGTGTGTCTTTTGCTACCACACCTAGGTGACCCATACGTTTGGCCAAATCGGAGAGAACGTCAATCACTGATTGCTGAGTAGACAGACCTGGAATGACCTCTACAATTTTCATCAAAGGGACTGGATTAAAGAAGTGAAACCCTGCCACACGTTCTGGATAATCACAGTCAGCAGCAATGGCGGTCACTGATAAGGAGGAGGTATTGGTCGCCAAAATAGTATCGGCAGTGATCACACCTTCTAACTGGGCAAAAAGTTGTTTTTTGATGTCTAGATTTTCGATAATGGCTTCAACCACTATCTCAGCAGTCGCAATTTGGCTAAGCTCTTGTAGTACGGTCAAATTACTTAAAGTATCCTGTAGCTGCTCATCGCTAAATTTGCCTTTAGCAGTTAGTTTTTCTAGGGTACTTTGCAAGGATTGTCGTCCTTGTTCAGCAGCGCCTGATTTGGCGTCATATAACAGTACTTGGATACCAGCTTGAGCAGCAATTTGAGCAATACCCATGCCCATAATACCAGTGCCAATAATGGCGATTGTGTTCACAGTCATAATAACTCTCTACATAGTTTGCTATGAAATTTCGGTTCAAAGGTGATAACTTGGTTCAAAAGCGATCACAATGTGGCTCTGAATTCACGTGCTTATGAATTCACGTGCTTATGAATTAACGCAGCTATGGATTAGTGCCCTTTGTACTCTGCAGGACGCTTTTCCAAGAAGGCTTTAGCGCCTTCTTTTTGGTCATCGGTATTGAACAAAATCTGGAAAGCCTTACGCTCTAAAGCCAACGCACCTTCTAAAGGCATATCAACACCTAGATTTGCCACTTCTTTGATTTGTGCTAAGGCAATAGGAGAGTAATGTGATAGCTGCTCAGCAATCTCAATGGCGCGTGTGATAGTAGCCTCATCTTCAACGACTTCAGATACCAGCCCCATTGTGTCCGCCTCATCAGCGCTGATCATATCGCCCGTTAGTACCATCTTCATGGCCTTATGTTTGCCAATCACGCGAAACAAACGCTGCGTCCCGCCAGCACCTGGCATGAGTCCTATCTTGATTTCGGGTTGGCCAAATTTGGCAGACTTGCCTGCAATGATGATGTCAGCATGCATGGCCAACTCGCAGCCACCGCCCAGCGCATAACCATTGACGGCAGCAATAATGGGTTTTTGGCAGTTAGTAATGGCATCCCAATAGCGTTCACTATGACGCAGGTACATATCCACTGTACTTGTAGTCAAAAAATCGTTGATATCCGCACCAGCGGCAAACACCTTGTCACCACCAGTAAGGACGATCGCTTTGGTTTGTGGGTCATCATTTAGTTGAATGAACAGATCTGCCATTTGTTGACGTAGCTCGCTGTTTAGTGCATTGCGCACTTTAGGGCGATTAAGTCTAACGACACTCACGCCTTCTCCTTTTTTCTCACAAATAATGAGTGGCTCTTCCATGATCGACTCCTTAAACATCATTCTTGCATAAAGTATAAACACCGTAATAAAGCATTTATTTTGAATATTAAATATCGCTATGCGGTATTTAATATCAATATATACTGTTTATTTTGGTTTGTGAAGCATAAAAATTTGATAAATTAGAATAAATGTAAAGTAAAACGCTATATTCAATTATATAAATACCGCAATGCGGTTTTTTAAACCAAAACTATTGTAATTTAATAATTCATCGATTATGCTGTTTATCCAAGGACGTCACATTATTTATTACAGTCACAGCGCCGATACTGATATTAGGCATCAATCAAACAAGGAAGATTCATATGATTAGAGATAAAGAGACCCTCGACCACATCACCCAAACCATTCGTAACTTCGTTAACAATCAACTTATCCCTATGGAACATTGGGTTGCCGAAAATGACCGCCTTCCAGAAGAGATCATTGAGCAAATGCGAGAATTAGGACTTTTTGGACTGACCATACCTGAAGAGTACGGCGGACTTGGTGTCACTATGGAAGAAGAGGTCACGCTGGCATTTGAGTTAGGACGTACCTCTCCTGCGTTTCGCTCATTAATAGGGACAAATAATGGTATTGGCTCATCTGGCCTAGTCATTGATGGCACTGAAGCACAAAAGCAAAAGTATCTACCTCGGTTGGCCAGTGGTGAAATCATCGGTTCATTCTGTTTGACCGAGCCGGAGTCAGGATCAGATGCCGCATCATTGAAAACGACCGCTATTAAGGATGGTGATACTTATATCATCAATGGTACCAAGCGCTATATCACCAACGCCCCGCAGGCTGGTGTATTCACTGTCATGGCACGCACCGATCCACAAAACAAACGCTCTGGCGGTATTTCGGCATTTATTGTTGAAAGCGACACACCTGGTATTACTTTGGGCAAAATTGACAAAAAAATGGGCCAAAAAGGCGCGCATACTTGTGATGTGATCTTTGATAATTGCGTCGTACCAGCGGATGCACTCATCGGCGGTGTTGAGGGGGTTGGCTTTAAAACGGCCATGAAAGTTCTTGATAAAGGGCGCTTGCATATTGCGGCAGCCAGTACTGGAGCTGCTACTCGCATGCTAAATGATGCACTCAACTATGCCGTCGAGCGTAAGCAATTTGGTCAACCGATTGCTAGTTTTCAGCTGATTCAAGGCATGCTCGCTGACTCAAAAGCAGAAATCTATGCCGCCAAATCCATGGTGCTAGATGCGGCACGTCTGCGTGACGAAGGCAAAGACGTCGTTACCGAATCCTCATGCGCCAAAATGTTTGCCACTGAGATGTGTGGCCGTGTTGCTGATAGAGCGGTACAAATCCATGGCGGTGCCGGTTATATCGCAGACTACGGTATTGAACGTTTTTATCGTGATGTACGTCTATATCGTTTGTATGAAGGTACCACGCAAATTCAGCAAGTCATCATTGCCCGCAATATGATTAAAGAAGCCAGTGAGTAATCCTTACCACCTTTTCATCCACCAAAATGCACGGCGGTATTTGCTAGGATGCTGATACCGTTCCCCTCTATTTTTACCACTACGCATCAAATTAGTTTTTCATTCTCACAACGTTAAGGATATAAATTGTGAAAAGTGTCGCTATAACTGCAGATCCAAGTATGAGCTCCACCCAAAAACAACCTTGGAAACTGGCCTTTGTTTTTTGTTTTTTAGTTTTACTATGTGATGGAGCTGATATCGGTATTCTTGCCTTTACCTTATCCAGCCTAAAACTAGAGTTTGCACTGACCAATGTACAAGCTGGCGCTCTAGGCAGTTGGTCGTTATTTGGGATGGCAATCGGTGGGTTCTTTGGTGGCTGGGCTTGCGATCGCTTTGGCCGAGTACGTGTCATCGTTCTTGCGACTGGCATGTTCTCTATATTGTCTGGTTTTAGTGGATTGGTGCAGAGCTATGAGCAGTTTGTCACGCTACGGGTTATTGCCTGCTTGGGGCTTGGTAGTCTTTATATCGCTACCAATACGCTTATGTCAGAGATGGTACCTACCAAGCATCGAACCACTGTACTTGCTGCATTAATGACTGGATTTACTTTAGGCTCATTGGTTATCACCAGTGTATCCGCTTGGATCATTCCTAGCTATGGTTGGCGCACACTATATCTACTGACGTTTTTGCCGATACTTTTGGCAGTATCAATGTACTTTTTAGTCCCCGAACCCCAGTCTTGGAAAGACGCTCGAGCACTAAAACTGAGCGGCGCACTAGATACTCTCAAAAAAGCAGAGAACCCATACAAAGCGATAATGGAAAATCCGAAACACCGTATTATGTTTATCCTATGGTCAATGAGCTCAGGACTTTTGTTATTCGGCTATTTTGGTGTCAGTAACTGGCTACCTTCTTATCTAGAAACTGAATTGGGTATCAAGTTCAAAGAAATGGCACTGTATATGGCGGGAACGTACCTGACTATGATGTTTGCCAAAGTTGTGGCTGGATTTATGGCTGATAAAATCGGACGTAAGATAGTATTTGCCTTTGGTACGATGGGCACTGCATTGTTTATTCCTATTCTAGTGTATATGCATACTCCAGAAAATATCGGTTGGTTAATGATCACCTTTGGTTTCTTATACGGTATCCCCTATGCCATTAATGCCACCTATCTAACCGAAAGTTTCCCTACTGCTATCCGAGGTACTGCTATCGGTGGTGCATTTAATATTGGACGGCTTGGCTCTGTGATTGCTCCTGTTGCCATTGGTTATATGGCCATGCATAACTCTATCGGCGCAGGTTTATTACTTATGGCAGGTGCATATTTCTTATGTGGTCTTATCCCTACTTTATTCATTAAAGAAAAGCAATATGATCCACAACAAGCCTAACCATACCTCTTATAATGACTATCGCTACCGTTCATACCGCATAGCGAAACAATAGTTTCTCGTTATGCTATGCTGAGAATGTGAAAGTAAATTGATATAATATAATCAAAGAGACAGTGGGTAACTGTGAGCTGATATTCGCTCACAGAATGCTATGAATAATAAAGTTTTGTGATTTTATAACGTTTGTATGAATTTGATTGGGGATAATAGACGACATATGACTAATGATACCCTTGCCGATGAAGACACTAACAATGAGATGCATATTGAACTGTTAGAACCCATTGCAGAGATGAGAGATAAAAACGACAGACAGTTTGTCACAGCGTTGGCTCGAGGATTAGAGCTGCTGCGTTGTTTTACCCCGCAGCGGCCTTATCTAGGTAACCAAGACTTAAGTCAGCTGACAGGACTTCCTAAAGGAACCATCACTCGTCTGACCTATACATTGGTCAAATTGGGATACTTAAAACAATCGACCAATAGCAGTAAGTACCAGCTCTCAACAGGGGTACTAAGTTTTGGTTATACGATGATGACTAATATCTCTATCAATAACCTTGCGACTCCTTATATGGAAGAGCTAGCAGACTATGCCAATAGTGCCGTTGCCATGGCTACTCGTGATCGACTGATGATGGTGTATCTAAACGTTGTACAAGGCCAAGGGACCACGACCATGCAACGCAATGTCGGCTCTTATTTGCCTATTCATTTAAGTTCGATGGGGAGAGCCTGTTTGGCGAGTATGCCACCTGCTGAGCAAGAGTTTATTCTTAATGCGATTCGTAATAAGTATAAGGATGATTGGCTAAAGATTAGACGAGGATTAGATAAAGCCTTTCAAGACTATGAAGACTACGGTTATTGTTTTTCAATTAGTGAATGGCAAAAGGATGTCAATGCGGTAGCCATTGCGCTGATGCACCCGACGGAAGGCTTGCTCACTTTTAACTGCGGCGCACCAAGTTTTATCCTTAGTCGCACCAAACTAGAAGAAGATATTGCCCCTCGCCTACTACATATGAAAAATATGATTGAGAGTAATCTATATATTAACTAGCATCACTCAAATGAGCCCTATAAAAATAACGATTCATCTCCACCAACTATTCAAGCGGTAATCATATAAATCATTCATATCGCTTTTGCATTTTATGTTACATGCCTTTAGACGTGTTTTTTGAGGATTCACCATGAGCCAGCTTTTTTCGCCTTTAAAACTTGGGCAACTCACACTAGATAACCGTATTATCATCGCCCCTATGTGCCAGTACTCTGCCAACGATGGCGCGGCAAGCGATTGGCATACGATCCATTTGGGCCAAATGAGTTTGAGCGGCGCAGGACTACTTATTTTAGAAGCGACTGCTGTCAATCCACAAGGGCGTATCAGCTATGCTGATTTGGGATTATGGGATGACAGGACGCAAGCGGCACTGGATAAAACGCTAACAGCAATTAGGCAGTACAGTCCTATGCCAATAGGCGTACAACTTGCCCATGCTGGGCGTAAAGCGTCAACTGAAAAACCATGGGACGGCGGCGGTTCAATTGCCCCTGATCAGCTAAATGGCTGGCAAACGGTGGCACCGTCGGCGCTTGCCTATGACGAAAACTCAAACGTGCCTAAAGCAATGGGTCAAAATGACATTGATGCGCTAATAAGTGATTTTGTGAATGCGGCAAAACGCGCCGATGCGCTGGGTCTTGATTTAATTGAGCTGCATGGTGCGCACGGCTATCTATTACATCAGTTTTTATCGCCACTTTCTAATAACCGTGATGATCAATACGGCGGCAACCTTGAGAACAGAATGCGCTTGTTACTTGACGTGTTTACAGCGGTTCGGGCCGAATTTTCAAGTAAAAAGCCAGTGGGCGTGCGTGTGTCTGCAACCGATTGGGCCCAAGGCGGCTGGGATCTCACCCAAACGATCGAGCTGGCTAAAGCATTGGAGGCGTTAGGCTGTGACTATATCCATGTGAGCACCGCAGGACTTAGCCCAGACCAGCAGATCCCTGTAGAGCCTAGCTTCCAAGTGCCTTTCGCAACCGCCATAAAAGAAGCTGTAGATATACCCGTCATCGCAGTGGGCTTAATCACCGAAGCCGAGCAAGCGCAAAGCATCATTGCTGAGCAGCAAGCGGATGCGGTTGCATTAGCACGCGGTATACTTTATGACCCGCACTGGCCTTGGCACGCTGCTGCCGAGCTTGGTGCAACCGTCAAAGCACCCAAACAATATATACGCTCAAGCCCACATGGTAAGCCGTCTCCGATAGAGTAAATGTATAGGCAAGTATTGGCTCAATGGGTTATGACCAATTGAGCTTTGTTGTTATGAATGGAGTCTTTAGCGAGTGCTTTTCAGCATAGAAGTCGCTAAAACGCGAGCTTAGGCTGTTTTGTAAGATTAAAAGAAAAGTAAAGATTCATACTATTTAAGTATTGACGGTTGGCTTAGTGCCAAAAGTGGGCTGTGGTAACGCCTTGCTAGGAGGAAAAATAATGACTGGCCAAAATTACAAGTCGATGGCCAACAGTTATTTTTCTTTATTGAGCAACTTGTTAGACTCTGTAAATATTGACGGCATACTGGATAATGCCAAAAATGCAAGTTGCTCTATATCTAAAGCAGGCTCAGAGTTGAAGTGCTTGTAATATCGCATATAATCAGGCCACTCTTCAATAAACCGACTTCCTCCATGTACCAGCTCATTTCGCAAGTCGAATAGCCACGTAATTTTTTCTTTCCAACCATTATTTTGCGGGAGTTCTGATACACCATTCACAATAGATTTTTCAACAGATCCTCTGTTCCCATAAAGCGCATCAAGAGCTACAAAATATTGAATATATGACTCGATATCTTTTGAATTCATACCTTTGTTAATAAAATGTGCGCATTTATTAATTCGATCTCTCTGTTCTTTTGGTAACCTAGCTTCCAGCTCATACCATGCTTTAATTTTATTTATGTCCTCAGCGTTTAATACCTTTTCCTCTAAATAGTATGGTAAGAGTTTACCTATTTCAGAGGTTGTAAACATATTAATATTTGAGTCTTTATGCGGAATTTGCATTGAATGCGAGTAAGCTCTTGCCATTACTTTGTGAAGTCTATTTTTAGTGGATACAGCGTAAATGACAGAAAATAACTTTCTGAGTTTTAATGATGATGAAAATCTACTACCACTTAGTGTGCCTCTTGACTCAGTTATAAATAAATACTCATAGCTTAAGCGACTAAATTGAGTTGTCTCTCTATCTTTATAATTGCCAGTTTCAGGGTTTATATCATTGGTTACATATCCAATATCAGATAGTCTACTCCAATAACTTTTATCAGATTTATGTATGACATGGATTCTTTCTGACTCAATGAAAAATGTATCTCCCGATATTCTTGGTGCGGTGTATATAACACACCAATCTGTAATAGAGGATTTGACATTTTTTATTATTTTTTCTAATAAGTACTTTGCAAAGTATTCAGTATTAGAAACTGAACGACATTCAAATAGTGTTTTCTTTCTGCCAAAACAGACATCATCACTATTAAAAACATGCTTATCCACACATATTTCACGTAAAGTACTTCGTACGCTAGTTTGAATAGATTTATGATGTGGGGCAGTGATTAGTTGTGCATAGGGATAGTGAAGAAGATGTGCCTCTATTATCAACCACTAGGCTAATGATATCAAGGGTTAAGCATATTTGGTGGCGCTGGTTATGCACGAATAGATTTTGAGCAGGAATGAGAGATGTTGATATAATTGCGGTGTTTAATTGTGCATATATGAGGATAGTTTGATAGGCGTTTAAACGATGTTTAAATAGTGATTAAGGGCAGCCGCGTTGGTTGCCCTTTTTTATGAACACTGCATTGTTATTTACAACCTTTCGCGGATAGCTCTAAGTCCAACTCACGAGACACTAATTCCGTTTTCCTCATGCTAAGCAATAGTTTGAGTTCTAGAAGATCTTCCTTGTCAGCCGTGGTTTTGAGTTTAGCTTTGATATTGTCCAGCTCATTGCGTAGTCGGTCTACATCTTTTTGAATATCTAAGCTTTTTTGGCTCATGGTATTGTCGATAGCCATTCTAATTCCTTAAATTATATGTTTTCATAATTATAATACCTCCAATCAGGCAGGTTATAGCTTGTCGAGCTACTGTAACTCTCGTATTTGATGACGAGTATTTTCTATCTTTTCAACTAAAGGTTTGATAAATATCGATATTGTTACCATTCCGCCAATTAATATCCAGTATGCGAAAGGGTGGATATCGGTTAGAAGTGCCGCCAACGCTACACCTCCAGCAAGAACTAACATTAGAATCAGAAGAGGCAGTATTTTTTTCTTAAGCTGTTGCTGCTCAAACCTTAGTTGGTCTAGGTTTTCTAGCCTAATCAGTTCTTGTGCGTAAGCATCCATATTAAACCCACAATGAATGCAACAATCAGTCAGACGCCAAGTAAGTTCATCACACTGCACACAAACAATAGCGTTAGGATGATCTTCTGGCGGCGGTTTCTGCCGATATACATTGAAGCTGTCAGCTATTTGGGCGTTAGGGCTAGCAAAAACCCCTTTGTAATCAGGTGCTTTCATTGCACTACCCTTTGAAGCTGTCTTCTATTTTTGCGTGTGGACTGCCAAAGATGCCTTTCTTATCACCACCACTGTTGAGGCTGTCAAATCCGCCAATGATAAAGCGTAGCATCATGCGGCGCTGGTCATCATCTAAGACTCTAAACTCACTAAGTAGGAATCTCTCTTCTTCTGTGAGCTTATGCTGGGTATCAATCATGGCCTTGAGAGTATCTATAGCGTCCTCTACGCTGATACCCTTTGCAGCACTTATAGCGGCGATATCAGGTATTTCTGTATTAACCTCTCCAGTATTTCCATCTAACCCGTTAACCAACCAGTCTAAGCTTACATTAGCCGCTTTTGCAAAGGCTACTATGTTAGACAGTTTCGGATCTGAAGTTCCTTCCTTCCATCTCGTCAATGTTGGATAAGTAATGCCTGCTTTTGCGCAAGCCAAACCAACCCCTCCTATTTTCTGGATAGCTATTTCTAAGCGTTTTTCGAAATCTTTATTGCACATGTAAGGTTACTCCAATCATGTGCGTTTCATAAAAATGAAATCTAGCGCACATATTAAAAATAAATTGATATTAAACAAGGGCTTATGATTATTCATGTTTAATTATCCTTTTTATTTAACATGTGCGGTTAAATAGATGTTGATTTAATCAAACGCACATGTTTAAATATGTTTATCAACTCAAAGGAGCAACTAAAATGAACCACGTACAAGACAATCAAAAAAAACCACACGACTGGCATCGTGCGGATGTGATTGCAGCTTTACACAAGCGAGGTTGGTCAGTAGCAGCGTTAGCAAGGGCGCATAAATTAGGTGAAAGCACGGTACGCAGTGCCTTGGATAAACCTTATCCTAAATCTGAGCGGTTAATTGCGGAGGCAATTGGCGTTGCCCCTGAAACTATCTGGCCAGAACGTTTTGCTGAACGTAATTTTACACCAACCTTACGCTCATGTTAACTCATAATTGGGAGAAATGCACATGAGTGTTGAAATTAAATCCTATTACACAGCTAAAGAGATCGCAGATATGCGATTAAAGTCATTGCCTACGTTCCATCGCAATGTGCGAACTACAGCTGAAAAAGAAAACTGGGTGTCTCGAAAAAGGTCGGGTCGCGGTGGCGGTTTGGAATATGCGTTTGATAGTTTACCCGCTGACGCACAAGCAGAAATCAAAGCCAAGGCTTATAAGGCGTTGATGCCTAAGCAATCGACAAAGGCACAACGTGATATCGCGATGATCGCTAACCGTAGTATCGACACGCTAGACAGCGACCAACGCGCCACTGCTGATGCTCGTCTGCGTATGACCTTACTGGTCGATCAATACGAGGTGTCTGCGGGTAGTCGTACTGCTGCTATCAAGCTGGTGTCTGAGATGAGTCGTGATTTGGCGCTGCCTGTTGATGAGTCAACTGACTACAACACGGTCTGTGCAACGGCTTTGGCTAAGACTCGCGGTAAGGCTGGCGTCGGTGTACGCAGGTTGCACCAATGGTGTCTAGATGCTGCGAAGTGTGAGACGCCAACCGAACGACTGCTGGCGCTTGCCCCACAAAAGCAAGGACAGCCTGTGATTAAACCAACCCGTATGGAGTGGCTGCCAGATTTTATGGCGGTGTATCGCAATACCAATGGTCTGAGCATGGCTGAAGCGTATCGCACGTTTGAGCTGTCATACGGCGCAAAGCATGGCGCTGACGCCGTCCCTCATTATGATGCGGTACGCCGTGCGATGGATAAGATGCCGAAATATGTGCGCGAATGTGGCCGTCTGACTGGCGCAAGTATGAAAGCACTTAAGACTTATGTGAAGCGCGACTGGTCAACGCTGGTCAATAACGATGTGTGGACGGGTGATGGTCACAGCTTAAAAATGAAAGTCGCCCATCCTGACCACGGCAAGCCGTTTACACCTGAGCTGACTTTGATTATGGACACGGCAAGTCGCTATATCGTTGGTTGGTCGATGGCTTACTCAGAAAACATGCTCGCTGTCGGTGATGCGCTGCGTCATGCGATGACCAAGCACGGTATCCCTGCGATTTACTACTCGGATAACGGCTCAGGTCAGAAAAATAAGACGTTTGATACGGATGTGATCGGCATTTTCCCGCGTCTTGGCGTCCATCATGAGACGGGTATACCAGGAAACCCACAAGGACGCGGCATCATTGAGCGTGTCATGAAAACGATTGCCCAGCCTATCGCCCGTCAGTTTGAAACGTATCACGGCCCGAACGTTGACAGCGACACGCACCGCAGAATCAGTACCGCGACGACAAGCCTTGCCAATGCACAAGCTGCGGGACGTGAAGTACTGACGCCTAAGCAAGCATGGGCCAAAGGCAAACTACCAAGCTGGCAGCAACTGCTTGATGTCACTGAAGCGGTCATCCATTCGTACAACACAGAGCACAAGCATACCGCGCTTGGCAATGTGACCCCAGCGGCGATGCGTCAGCATATCTTTAATCAGATGGATGCTGAAGACATCATCCCGCTGACTGAAGTTGAAGCTCGCGACATGTTCCGCCCTGCGGTGAGCCGTAAAGTGCAACGCGCATGGGTCACGGTCTATAACAATGAGTACTGGCATCAGGCGCTAGAAGCTTGGGACGGCAAGTATGTCGATATCTTTATCGATCAGCACGACGCGGCAACGGTCATCATCCGCGACAAAGACGGCAGCTATATCTGTGATGGTGTTCTGAATGGCAATAAGCGTCTGGCATTCCCTGAAACACTGGTCGAACGCACCAAGCGTCAACGTGCTGAGACTCGTATCAAGAAACTGGATGAGAAAAAAGCACAGGCAATCGCTGAGACCCGCCCAGCTATTGAGCACGAAAAGGCGCAGACGCTGCATGAGCTGATGCCGACGACTGTGACACCAGAAGCCAAAACCGAATATTTTATGTTCCTCACAGATGCTGAAGACACCAATAACAAACAAGCTAAATAAATAAGGACATTAATCATGAGTATCGAACTATTAAAAGCACATATCGAAGCCACTGGCATGAGTCAAAAGCAGGTTGGCTCACAACTTGGCTACTCTGCCTCAGTCATCAATCAGTACCTTAAAGGGACTTATAGCGGCGACGTTAAAAGCATTGATAAAGCGGTTGCTGAGCTGACCCAGCGCCAAGAGAGCAAATCGACTGATGTATCGAGTGAGTTTATCGCTACGCCAACTGCCAAACGCACGCTTGAAAGCTGTGGTTTTGCTCACGCCATGAACGATATGCAGCTGGTCATCGGTGATGCTGGGCTAGGTAAAACAATGGCGCTTAAAGAGTATGCCGCCCGTCATAGCAATGTGGTGATGTTAGAAGTTGATCCTACCTTTAGCGCGAAAGTACTACTGGCTGAACTCTGCAACTTGCTGGGTGTGACAACTGGGCGCAACAACAACGCCATGATGACGGCTGTGATCGAAAAGCTAAAAGGCTCTGACCGTCTACTCATCGTCGATGAAGCTGAGCTACTGACACTGAACTCGCTTGAGATACTGCGCCGCATTCATGACAAGGCGGGCATCGGTATCGTGCTCGCTGGTATGCCACGCCTACGTGCCAACCTGCGCGGTGCGCGTGGACAGTACAAGCAAATCTACAGCCGTATCGGCATGGTGCATGATCTCAAAATGCGCCTACCTGCTACTGATATCGCGATGTTCTGTGAAGCGGCGCTGGGTACAGATGCGTTTAACGAGCGTTTAGAGAAAGTTTCTGGCGGTAATGCGCGTCGTTTAAACAAGCTGCTACGCGGTATCAATCGCCTCGCTGTGATTAACAAAGCGCCTGTCACGGTAGAGATGATTGATCGTTTTGCCGACATGTTGATTGACTAATAAGGAACACGGAATGCCAAAGTTAAGTAAAGAGCAGATTAAGACGTTGAGTACTGAAAGCTATATATATTCAGGACTCAAACTCATGTGCGACGGCTACGCCATATCGCTACAAGAGCGGTTGTACAAACGCAAATTGCGAGTGGTTTTATATGTTAACGGCCAGCTAAAGGGTGGTTGGATACTTGATCCTGAGCTGCATCCTGAAAGTAAGTTTTATATGCCAAATGTTCGATATGTAAGAAAAAGCCCACGTAGCAAGAAGAAGGAAAAGGTTGATATGGGGGTTCGCAGAGTTGACTTTGCCAGTATCGGTCAGGCGCTACGCCACTTAAACACCGTCTGCGATAGCGTTGAAGTGATTGAAGACAAACCGAGCGCAAAGGTTGATTTTGCAACACAGCAACATTGCGAAGATTTAGTTTCATCGGTATTAGGAGACGACCAATGAGCAAGCAATTCAAAAGCATAAAGGTTGGTGCGCTCAGCAAAGAGTCAGCTATACGCATGGCAAACCGCCTTAATGAACTGCATTTTAAAAATCAATATGCAGGTTGTCACGGTACGGAAGTCATGAAAGGCCAATACGTCACCACGCTATTTGTCAAAGACGGTCAAGAAGTAAAAGATGCTCATGTAGCAGCAGTACGGGCATGGGATACGGTTTTGAGACAGCGTAAAGAAAGGGAGACGCCCAATGAACTCTAAAAAAATCCTTATGGCAAAGGTGCATATCGGCAAAAAAGACCTCGGTCTTGACGATGACACCTACCGCGACGTGCTGTGGCGCGTCACAGGTAAGCGCTCATGCTCTGATATGACCATCGCCCAGCTTGAGAGCGTGGTCAAAGACATGCAAAACAGCGGTTTTAAGCCAAAAGCAACGCCAAAACACGGCAAAAAACCTGATGTTATCAAGCGTCGCAAGAACCTAATGAGCAAGATTGAGGCGATATTGGCTGATATGGGGCTGCATTGGAACTACGCACACGGCATGGCAGACAGTATGTTCCAGATTAAGCGCCTGCAATTCTTAAATGACAACCAACTATACAAAGTAACCCAAGCGTTGAGCGTGCATCAGCGCCGAGAAGCCAAAAAAGCGGCGGCAAACGCACAGAAAAAAGCGGTACCAGAACCGAAATGAACGCAAACCTGTAATACCAAAGCATAAATGAACGCAAATTTATCAAATAAACACAGCTGGAGCCGCCAATGAGCAAGCAACACATCGACATCGACGCATTAGTAAACGAGCTGTTACCAGAGTTATTGCCTGATGTCGTCGTCGATATCTCTAACCTCATTGGTTATGAAACGACGCTGAAACTTGTGCAAGCCTTTGGTGGTGTTGATTTTCCGATGCCAAAGGGTGAAGTATCAAGCGCCGCGATGGATAAGTTGATCGCAACTGTCGGTGAAGATGCCGCTCGAAAGCTTATGCAAGCCTTTGGTGGTGATGATGTCTACATCCCACGCTGTCATGTGGCACTGATACAGCTACGCAATCAAGAGTTTCGTCAAAAAGTGATGATGATGGTCGCACGCGGTGACACACAGACCGCCGCTATCCACCTATACGCGCCGCAGTACGGCTTTACTGAGCGCTGGGCATACGTAGTGCTAAGCGCTGAGAGCAAGCGAGCTGATACGCAACTGAGCTTGTTTGATAACTGATTTTTGTTTTTAACCCTAATTTTAAAATTAACGAAATGGTGATGATGATGACGAATACGACGATGAAAAAACCGCCTGTACCGCTTGACGTGCCTGTACTACCTAGTGCTGATGACTAT
The DNA here is from genome assembly GCF_052258385.2 of Psychrobacter sp. 1Y6. NCBI lineage: Bacteria > Pseudomonadati > Pseudomonadota > Gammaproteobacteria > Moraxellales > Moraxellaceae > Psychrobacter > Psychrobacter sp. 1Y6. Next base: position 1,788,399 of record NZ_JBQQEW020000001.1, read on the forward strand.
CGTGACGGCATGAACAAGATGCGTGCAAAAATCGATTGTCCTGTGCTGAGCACTGATGAGCAAGCGATGGCCGATGAGCTGCGCGAGTTTAATTGGGATGCGCCTGCCCATGATGACTATCCTCATGCGCTGCGTCCCAGTGTCGATGAGTATCTCAAGCAGCAATATCAAGCCTGTATGCTCGCTCGCTATCCTGATTTTGAGGTGGCGACTGAGAATGACATCGCAAAGCTGAAGCTGCGAATGGATCAGATGTACGTCTTCAACATGGTCATTGTGGTGCTGCTAGGTTTGCTACTGGCACTGGGTGTCTGGCTTATGTTTTTGGTGGCTTAGGGAGATAAAGGTAATGGAAAACACAATCAATTTTTACTTTTTAGGTAATGAAGATCAAGCGACAGAAGCTGCTCTAAAGCTAATACCCAAAACGGCAAAAAACAGAGAGATAAAAATCGTTTGTAGTACTAATGGTTATGGTCATAACACGCCGACGTATCAAGTTACTGTGAAATTCGTTAATTATCATACATATGCCGTTATTACAAATGCTGCTGATATTTTTGATAACGCACCCACGGAAGGAGAAACCAATGCAAACCAGAGAATTTAAAGTGAACAATGATGCTGACTGGAAAGAGATGTGCGAAAGCATCCAGTACGAGTTACTTGTTAGAACAATCGTCAGACTCGCACCTAACTTAACAGACGAAATCGTCGTATCAGCGCAAGAGTTTATTGACGCACAGCCAGAGATCCATCATGAGTCGTTAGCCGAGCCAGTGAGGTTCACGACTGAAAGAGTTATTAACAAAATATCTGCTGATAAAGCAAAAAACCAAAAGGAATCTACCCATGAATAATCAAAATCAAACGACTCAAGTGCCAGATGGTTATATGCAAAACGCCAAAGGTCACTTGATCCCTGTCGATAAGGTCAAGCCTGTCGATAAACTGCGTGACGAAGTCGTCAAAGACATGATCGCTATTGCTATCAAACAACGTGCTGAGATGCGCATTGCTAAAAACAAGCTGTTTGATACGTTTAATGACTTTGTCGCCTTGTCAGCTCAAGAGTACAAAGTGACTCTAGGCGGTAAAAAAGGCAATACAACGCTGCTGTCGTTTGATGGTAAGTATAAAGTACAAGTCGCTGTCTCTGAAAATATTGTCTTTGATGAGCGTCTGCAAGTTGCCAAAAAGCTGATTGATGAATGTCTCACCGATTGGACGCAAGACAGTAACGACAATATCAAAGTGCTGATTAATCAAGCGTTCCAAGTTGACAAAGAAGGCAATATCTCAACGGGCCGTGTACTTGCGCTACGTAGTTTAGATATCAATGACGACAAGTGGACAAGCGCGATGGATGCCATTAGTGATGCTATCCAAGTCACCGATACCAAAGAGTATATCCGCTTTTATGAGCGTGATGAGCAAGGCGCTTATCATCAAATCTCACTTGATTTTAGTAATGTGTAGGAGTGATGCGTTATGGCTAAAAAAGCAACAATACATGAAATCATGCACAGTATCGACAAGCTCAAACTGGTTAGCGATAGGACTAAAATATGTCTAGATCGAATGGTTGAGCCTTTGAATGAGCGCCTTGAACATTATGACATGATGGTTTGGTGGGACGGTGAAGAGTACATGATTAATCAAACAGCGGCTGATAAAAGTATTGGTATTAGCTTTAACTTAGATGATGAAAAGTTGCTGCGTCTAATGCTGAAGACTGATAGAACCTTGCTCAGATACTGCAAAAACTGGGGGTAGTTATCATGAAACGACAACAACATGACCCAAACGCAGCGCCAAGACGTATCAAACGATATATCAAAAAGCTAAACAGTCGGCTCAATGAACACGGCATCATCGTCCGCTTTGAGCGTGAGACACGTCATATCGTTATTTGTAGACCCGCTTCAAGACAAGGCGATTGCAGCGTCTATCTGAGTGAAGTCAGATACAAAAAGCTGATGCAATTAAAAAACGCTGATCTAGCAGCTTATTTTAAAGCCTGGCACCGTGAAAAAACCATTCATCAACTATCAAAAACAAGGAAGGCGTCATGAGACTAGAAGAGATTAGAAAAATAGCGCAGCAGCAGGATACGAATACGTATCTAGTAAATATGGATACCATCAATGACGATATCGAACTGATATTTGAGATGCAAGTTGATATGCCTTACCAGTACTGGATTGAAATGCACCAGTTTTATATGTGGCATGAACAAAGTCTGAAGCAGTGCGGTGGTGATGTTATAAGACGTGTCATCAAGTTTTATGGTCAAAGGATTATTGAGTATCTCGCGGATGGCAAGCCTTGGAGTCCACGAGGTGTCAATCAGATGCTTGATGAGGTTGAAGGTTTGGTTGGCACTAAGTTTATCACTGTCAACGTTATCGAATTTGACTTCGATTATGAAATAGCAACCAATTATGAAATTAAATCAAAAGGATGAAATTATGAATAAGCAAGAATTAATCAAGAAAATCGCTCAAGACTCGCATCGTACTGACACGAGCGCTGCGATAGCTCTGCAAGTCGTTCTTGATGCCATAACTGATACGCTGGCATCAGGTGAAGATGTGAAGCTGGTCGGCTTTGGCACGTTTAAGGCAACTCATCAACCAGCACGCATGGCGCATAATCCTCAAAACGGCGAACCTGTCGAAGTCCCTGCCAAAAAGCGTATCAGCTTCATCGCTGGTAAAGGATTAAAAGACATCGTTAATTTAGATTAGATTTAAATGCCATTTAAACCCCTATAAAGGCTGGCATTGAGCCAGTCTTTTTTACATCAAATTGGAGTAATACTATGTCAAAGGATCGCAGCATAAACGCCCTTAACGGCCACCTGCATGACCAACTCGAACGACTGCTAAACCCTGATCTAGAAGGTGAAGCCATCGAAGCTGAAATCAAACGCAGCAAAGCCATTACCAATCTATCAGCACAAATCATCGACGGTGAGCGCGTCATCAACGAACGAGCTAAGATCATCGCGGAGTACGCACCAGAGCGTATGGTTGAGACACTTATGCCAAAGGAGATCAGCCATGCAGGGTCGAAATAATCGCGCTATTCCTTACTCAGATGAGGAACTCAGCTGGATAGAGACCAATCAAACGGGCATCAGTCGCAAAGATTTGGCGACTAAATTTAACGCCGCATTCAAGCGTGAGCTTAGTGCTGACAACCTAGGCGCATTGTGCAAACGTAAAAAATGGGCAAATGGACTTGATACTGTTTTTAAAGAAGGTCAAGAGTCGTGGAATAAAGGCACTAAAGGACTGACTGGCCGCAACAGAACGACGTTTAAAAAAGGTCAAATGCCTTACAATCACAAGCCCGTCGGACACGAGTATAAAAACACTCAAGGCTACATCATGATTAAAGTCGCAGAGCCGCGTAAGTTTGAGTTAAAGCATCGTCATGTGTGGCAGCAAACCAATGGTAAGATACCAGCGCGGCATGTGATACGGTTTTTGGATAATGACCGCAGCAATTGCAGCCTTGAAAATCTGATCTGTGTGCCGGTCGAAGTCAACGGTAAAGTCAATCACCGCGATGAGCGATTTGCCGATGATGTCGATATCAATAAAGCAGTGCTACTGACCGAAACCCTTAATTATCATGTGAACAATAGAGCAAGATAAATAACCGCCTTTACCCAACCCGCTACCAGTCCTCTGATAGCGGGTTTTTTATTGCCTACCTGAACCGCATCATCTAACCGCTCTATCTCACCATCATCATAATGGGCTTACATCAATTATTGATATGAGATTGTGATGACAGTTGACACACTACCCGATGATACCCAGTTTTATGATTGGCTACGCACACAAGTGCCAGATCGCAAACTGACACAATTGAATGTCGATGGCGCTAAAGAATTGCTTGAACACACACCGCCTGACCGTCTTATGGCCGTACTCATTAGCATGGGCTTAGCGTCTTTGCCTGTGCTGCTCATCCCTCGTAAGAACCCGCCAAAAGCCACGCGCGAGGAGATCATTAGCGCTGCTAAGCGTATCAATGTCGATCCCGCTACTATCAAAGCGCTCAATGATATTGAGTCACCAAAAGGTGGGTTTTATGCAGATGGTACGCCTGTCATCTTGTTTGAGCGCCATAAGTTTTATGACGCACTGACTAAGCGCCACTGGTATACCAAACGCAATGAAATGGTTGCTAAGTATCCTGATGTCTGTAATGGAAGCAGTGGCGCGTATAACGTACGACCGCAATATGAAAAATTAGAGATAGCAGCAACCCTTAATTGGGATGCCGCGCATGAGTCAGCATCATGGGGCTTTGGGCAAGTGATGGGCTTTAACTGGCAAAAGCTGGGCTATGAGTCTATTCGTGATTTTGTCACGCGAATGTATGAGTCGGAAGGTCAGCAGCTTGATGCGGTGTGTCGTTATATCAAAGTGACGGGGCTTGATGCTGCATTGCGTAAGCATGACTGGGCTGCATTTGCTAAGGGTTATAACGGCTCAGACTATCAGCGCAATGACTACGACAACAAGCTGATGAGCGCTTATGCCAAAGCCAAACGTGAGGGCTGGTAATGACTTACTTAATGATTGCATGGCGATGGCGCTATGAGATTTTGACATTGTGCTTTGTTTTTACGTTTGCTTTTGCCGTCGATGGCTGTAGAGAAAAAGATAAGCAGATCAAGCAACTCAAAACCGAGCACGCGCTTGAGCTGACCACATTAAACGCTGACTATCAGACCCGTGCGCGCAAACTGGAGCAAGAGCAATATGACCAGACAATCACTGCCATCAACGATCATAAAAAGCGCGAAGCGGCTAATGCTAGCGCCATTGCTAGTGCTAATACTGCTAATGAGCGGCTGTCACAGACTATCGACCGACTCGCCGCCAATGCCGAAACCGACGCCACCTATCGTGCTCAGTACGCCGCTACCACAGGTCAGCTACTCAAAGAATGTAGCGGATCAATTACAGCGCTGGCAAAAGCAGCTGATGGACACGTCAACGACATCAGACTCTTGCAAGACGCAAGATGATGGTTGCAACGAATGAGTGAGTCAAAAATGAATATTAAACCCGTAGAGAATTGGCGAAATGGCTGGAAATGGCTTAGCAACTGGGCGTTTGTGCTCGTGGTTTTTTTAGCAACCACGCCGTTACCGCCTGAGCTGCTCATGCTACTGCCAGAAGAGAACCAAAAACAAGCCATTGCTATTGTTGCTTTTGCGGGACTTATCCTGCGGTTTATCGATCAATCAAAAAGAATGGGACACGATCATGAGTATTGAAGATGTATGCGGTGAGATTATTGAGCTGACCAATGAAGACTTTGTAGAGCAAGAAGATTGGTATTTAAAGCAATCAAATAGCCGTACTCCTTTTGAGGCTACCAATCCAAAGGTGCGCAAGCTGGGTCAGCACAATCTGAAAACCTTAAAGCTGATAAAAGAGATGCAATTGCACCTCAAAAAAACCGCTGCACTAGAATCCGAGCTATAGCATGGACGATCTCATCGATAAAGCGAACGAACAAGCGCAGCGCCATCGTGACGCCGCTATAGCAGCTGCACGGCTTAAACAGCAAGCGCTGACGCCTAGTGATGCAACTGAGTGCGAGGACTGCGAAAAGCCTATCGGTGAGAAGCGCAAGCAATACATGCCCTCAGCGACGCGCTGCATCCCTTGCCAGAATGAGTTTGAAGCATGGGAGCGCAGACGATGACTGATACCTTGATTATGTTTGGACTCGCTACCGTTGTCACTCTCGTGTCTACCGTGTTTTGGCGCTGGGTCAGCTCTATTAGCCAAGTCCAAGAAAAAAACGGCAATCAGATTGATACGGTTGCGGCAGACGTGGCAGCGCTTAAGGCTGAAGTATATCGCGACTATCAAAGCAAGTCTGAGTCGCATCGTGATAGCGAGCAGATCCTCGGTATGCTGCGTGAGATTAAAACCGATGTCGTCCGACTTGGCGACAAAATGGACAAAAAGGCGGACAAGTAATGCCCAATCAGCAACAGCACTTTAATAAGCAAGCCGCGCCAACGTCTACAGATGCGACAGACGCACCTAATGAAGTCGTCCAACTACTCGGCGATATCAAAGCGCAAAATCAGACCATGATGAGTCAGTTTGACGCACTAGAGACCAATATCAGTAAACGCGCCACGATGGCGGGTGCAATGGCGGGTGCCTTTACTGGTGGCGTTGGTGGCACGGTCATCAGCGTCGGCATAGAGCTTATCAAAGCTAAGTTTGGAGGCTGATCGATGGCGCACTCGCAGGCTACAAAAGACGATCTACGCAAGAAATACATCTTTGATGGCCTATCGCTAACAATGGCGGCTGTCACAACTGATGTCGGCTATGCAACCGCACAGCGCTGGAAAAACCAAGCAGCTGATGCAGGTGATGACTGGGACAAAGTCAAAGTTGCACACACGATGGCGGGTGGTGACCTAGAAGACATATCGCGCCAAATCTTGACTGATTTTATCATCCAGTTCAAGGCGACGATGGAGTCTATCAAAGCGACTGATGATATTGGGCCAGGACAGCGCGTTGAGATGCTAACCTCGCTTGCTGATGCGTATAACAAAACTGTCGCATCAAGCCGTAAGCTATTGCCTGAAACATCCAAGCTCGCTATTGCCCTGCAAGTACTGGAGCTGCTCGCAAAGTACATCCAAGAGCACAAGCCCGACCTGCTTATTGAGTTTATGAGTGTGCTTGATCCGTTTGGTGATTTGATATCTAAGGAACTGAAGTGACCGACTTTGAAACCAAGCTGCTTGAACAATTAAAGACCATTAGCAGCAAGCTGCCATGGGTTTGCATCTGGCTATTTATTATTATGCTAAAGACGTGTGCGAGATAATATGAGAAACAAAGAGTTTGCTGATCGTCTTAAGGATATTGCCCGTGCGCTGCAAGCCGACATCGATGCGCATTGCAATGACTGGGATAATGATCCCGCTGCAATCGCAGAGCGCGTCGAAAAGGTCAATGATAAAGTCACGGGCTTTGAATACTTTGTCACACATTACTTTCCGCACTACCTGCGTAACCCATCCCAGTCGCACCTGCACAAGTATTTGTTTGCTCGCTTACCGCAAATCCTATCGTCTGAGCGCTCAGAATTGGATGCACTGGCCGCGCCGCGTGGTGAAGCCAAATCAACCATTGTCACCCGTCTGTTTGCCCTGTACTGCGTCGTCACAGATCAGAAGAAATACATCGCTATTATCTCTGACAGTATCGATCAGTCGTCCGAATTTTTACAAGCCATCAAAACCGAGCTTGAGTTCAATCCGCGCATTAAGGCCGACTTCCCTAAAGCATTCGGTACTGGCCGTATTTGGCAGACAGAAACCATCAATACTGCCAATGGTATCAAGATACAGTGTGCCGGTGCTCGTAAGAAAATGCGTGGTTGGGTTTATGGGGCTTATCGTCCTGATTTGGTGCTGCTCGATGACCTAGAGAACGATGAAAATGTAGAGAATCCAGATCAGCGCGACAAACTAGAGCGCTGGTTAAAGCGTACACCGCTGAAGCTTGCCGCCGCTGGCGAAAAGATGGACGTCGTCTATATCGGTACGATACTGCATCACGATAGCGTACTCAATCGCATACTAAAAAATAAAGGTTGGACGACGCGTGTCTTCAGAGCGCTGATCGAATGGCCTGACAACATGAAATTGTGGGATGAGTGGGAAGCTATTTACCACGATAAAGGTGAGCTTGCCGCCATCGCGTTTTATCAAAAGTATAAACGCAAGATGAACAAAGGCGCTGTTGTGTCGTGGGATGCTAGGCCCATTCTTGAGCTGATGATTATCCGCGCCCGTGACGGACACAGTAACTTTGATAGCGAGCTGCAAAACGACCCTGCTGCGGGTGAAGACTCACCATTTACCGATTCAATCAATTACTGGCGCGATCTGCCTGCGGGATTGGTCTACTTTGCCGCGCTCGATCCTTCACTGGGTAAAAAAGGCGCTAAGCGTAAACGCGGCGACCCGTCTGCTATCGTTATTGGCGGCTATGACCGCTTGCATGGCAAGCTGTATATCGTATTAGCAGATATCCAGCGCCGTACGCCTGACAAGATTATATCCGACGTCATCCGCTATCAAAAGGAATATAACTGTCTTGGCTGGGCTGTTGAAGCTGTGCAGTTTCAGGAGTTTTTGCGTACTGAGATTGTCAAGCGATCCGCCGCTGCTGGGGTGCATGTGCCTGCTATTGCTGTCCATCCGCATAGCGACAAGATATTGCGCATTACGGCATTGCAGCCGCATATGGAAAACGAGTTGCTGTTATTGCATCACAAGCAAAAGACGCTAATTGCACATTTTACCCATTTCCCCAAACACGAAAACGATGACGGCCCCGATGCGACTGAGATGGTCTGGAAGCTTGCGACTAGCTTTGCCAAAGCTGCCGCTACGCCAATGGCTGCATTCAACGTGCCTCAGCCCAGCCTGTACCACAATTAGCGATAAGGATAGATTATGTTTGGCATAAAACCCAAGAAGCAAAAGGTAGACCAAAAAACACTCTATGTCGCTTTTGATAGTGCGCTTGAGAGTAGCGATGCGGTCAGTGCTGACGTACTGCTACAAGAGACGGGTAAGACGCGCCAAGAGCTGCTCGATGCAGTGATGGCAGACGACGAGGTCATCAGCTGCCGTGAGGATATCGAAGGTGCTATCAGCGCTGCTGCATGGCGTATTTGGGGCGACGATGTCAATGAAGACACAGTCAATCGGCTCTATCGCATCATACGCCGCTTGCATAATGATTTTGCGTCGCTTGCAGTACTGGCAAAATTCAACGGTTACGCCGTGGCTGAATACGTCTTTAAAAAAGAGCCTGACGGATTTTTGACGCTACACAGTCTTTTGTCAAAAGACGGTGAGCTTGATAACTATACGCCCATGCGTGATGGCTCAATGCAGCTCAAGACTGAAGATGACAACATTGAAATCAATCAAACGATTAAGTACTTGGTTCTTACCAGTAAGGCCGTTCCCGCGCGTCCAGCGGGTGAGCTGATGATTGTCCGTGCTTATCCTGCGGTAGCACTACGCCGACGCGAATGGGCGTATGCTGGACAGTTTATTGCTCGCTACTCGCAGCCCTATGTCGTTGGTATGCAAGGCTCTGACAGTGGGTTTGGCACGACGCTTGGTGACTTTACCAGTAAGATATTTAGCTTTATCAATGGCGGTGCTGCTGGCATCGGTAAAGACGATAAGATTGAGATGCACCAACTATCAGGCGACGGCTCAGCGTTTGAGCTGTTTGAACGCCTTGCCAATAGACGTATCCAAAAGCTGCTACTGGGACGCGTCAAGACCAGCGAGTTGACCGCAGGCTCACGCTCAGCGCAAGAAACGGACGACGAGGCACGCCAAGACCGAGTGATGTCCTATCTAGGGCTGATGACTCGCGGCATACAACATGCTATCGATGCCATCATTGCGGTAAACCAAGCATGGGGTGTGCCAATAAACGCCCCACAAGGCATCTGGTTCGAATATCCAGTCGTCAAAAAGTTTAATAAAGATGAGGCCGAGATTGACGCAAAATACGTCAGTACTGGGCAAGTGCGCTTGACTAAGCAAAGGCTGCTCAATGTCGGCTATGAAGAGTCTGAGTTTGAGATTATCGATAGTACTGCGCCTGCACCGACGCCAGTACCGTCTACGCAGCAAATACTTGACCAGCTATCACTACAATACAAGCTGTCGCAAAACCTACCAACCATCATTACTGACCCTGCGACGGATGACGATATCGAGCAAGAGCGCGGTTTGATGGAGCCTAAAATGGCCGCACTCTTAGCACTATCACAAAAATGTGACAGCTATGATGAGCTAAAGCTAGGGCTTGCCAAGCTTGATTTGCCTGATGAGGGTTTGGTTGCCGCTCTCGCTGACAAGTTGGTCAATAGCTTTACTGACGGCCTAGGCATCAACAAGGACGATAAAGATGCCTGATGCTTACACCGATGCCAACTTTAACATCTTGCCCAATGCTGAGGCGATTGCTGCATTCAATGCCAAGATGGTTGGCTCAAGCTTTAGTTATCTAGACGTGCTGGCGCATGAGCACGCTGTCGCCTTTACCGTCGCTAAGATGATGGACGCTGATATGCTGGCTGAGACTCGTGATGCTATCAGCGCGGCATTAGAAAACGGCACAGATTTTCGAGACTTTCAAAAGCGTCTGAAGCCGTATCTGATGAGCAAAGGCTGGTGGGGTGAGCAAGTCATGAGCGACCCAAAAGACGGCTCAATACAAAAGGTGCAACTAGGCTCAACTCGTCGTCTGCGTACTATCTACCAAACAAACCTGCACACCGCATACGCGGCTGGTCAATGGGATCGTATACAGCAGACTAAAGAGGCACTGCCATACCTGCAATATATGCCGTCTCTCGCGACTCGTAGACGACGCGACCACAAGCAGTATTATGGCATCATTAGACCCGTTGACGACGCAATCTGGCAGCAAATACTACCGCCGAACGGCTACGGGTGTCTGTGCTGGGTTAAGCAGCTAACACGCACTCAAGCCGAACGTGCGGGCGGCGTCACTGAAGATAAAGACATCGAGTACGAGGACGTCGAAAACCCGCGTACAGGCAAGATAGAGCGTGTGCCGACGGGCATCAGCTTAAGCTTTGCGCATAATCACGGCGATAGGATCGGCTCACTACTAAAAATTGCTGAAGGTAAGCATGGCAGTGACTTTGCCAAACAGCTGCAAGACGAGGCTAATAAGATATTAGCACGCTACAACGTACCTGAAATAGCAACGGCTATATTGCCCGCTGCTGCTCAGTGGCAAGAGGCTGCTGCCATTGGTAAAGAAATCTACCGCAAGCACGCCGAGACATTTGATGCCGTCGATTTGGATAAAGAGTACGCATTTTCAGATGCGCTTATAGAGGTGATGGAGCGTGAGGGCGTGCCCACTGGGGCGCTTGCTAAGCTTGGCGGTGACAAGACCAGCGAGGTGCAAGCGATATTGGGGCGCTATCCGTCATCATGGGTCGATAAAGCAAATGAAGCTGGTACGACCTATGTCAGAGAATTGCCGACTCGTGCATTTCACTTGTATGTTGATAGCGATCAAACCTCGAACGTCTTAAAAACACAAATATCAAGGCATAAGCAGTTAAAAGTGTTTGCTAAATTCGTCGATGATATTGCGCCAGGCGACAGCTTTATGAAAGTTGGCAAGATGACCAAAGGTAAGATGGATGCGGCAAGCTTTGATGTTGCTATTCATGAATACGGTCATCGTTTGCAAGCCATCATGCCTGAGCTAGACGCTTATTTTAAACAGCTATGGATAGACCGAACCAAAGGCGAGCGCACGCGCCCACTGGCACTGATACAAAAAGAGCGCGGCGAGTATCCGTATTACGCACCAAGCGAAGTCGGCAGACGAGACAACTTTGCCAATGTCTATATCGGTCGTAACTATGGCAGTGATACAGACCCTAAGCCGCTTGAGCTGATTACTATGACGATGCAAACAATCTTAGGCAGTGGTCAAGCGCAATCGCTTACGATAAAACACTTGTTAGATAATGATCCTGATATGCTATACTTAGCCATAGCTCTATTAACGAGATACACGCCATGACGACCATCGACTTTATGTTTGATAGCCAAAAACTGACTTTAGACCTCAAGCAAGGTTTATTGATCGGTAATAGTGCTGCCAAAAATAAGTTGGCAGCTATCATCGATAGTGCGCAGTCGTCAGCGATGTACTACGGCTCAGACTATACGCCAGTCCCTGCGATTGCGATAGACGATGCTTATCGCAACATTGAGCAGTTTGCCACTTGCTTGATGTTTGAGTTACCTGCTGATGAGTTCCCAATCACGTTGTCGCCTTATGTCGCAAAATGGCCTGATGATTTGGAGCCGCTCACAGACGATGAGCAAGTGGCCGCTGAGCTGTTAGACGATTTAATGATCTATTAGTATCGTATTAATCAAAAAACCCACCCTAATCGGTGGGTTTTTTTGTGTCTACCGTTTATGACCCTCTTACTTGCCGTTGCAATAGCGTTTAACACCCGTTTAATCGCTCGACTGTGAGGCGCAGACGCCAAAGTCCTACCCTTATGTGAATAATCCCTCTATGACCGCTTAAATCGCAAATTTGAGCAACTTTACTTTTCATGCATGACTACCTGAACCGCATCATCTAACCGACTATAACACCGACCATCATAATGAGACTTTATCGACACTCTGTATTTTACGTTGTCACGATTTTACTCATTAGCTGGACGTCATTATGCCAAAAGACCACAAAAAGCCAAATATCTACCTGCTCTCTGAAGTCAATGTCGCTGACGCCCCTGCCGATGCTGACAAATCTTTGCCACGTAAGTTTAGCGGCGTCGCCAATAGCGGCAAGCCGTTTAATCATTACGGTGAAATGGTTGTCGTTGATCTGACTGATATTCAGTATAAAGCAAACGTCCCAGCATTATTGCTACATGACCGCGCCCAACGTGCAGGCTTTGGCGCACTCAGTGTCACAAACAACCAATTACTCATCAATGGCACGTTACTCGACAACCAGTTCGGGCGTGAAGTCGCTGAAGAGTCAGATGCTGGATTCCCGTGGCAGATGTCTGCGCATATCAATGCCAATAGCATCACAGAGCTGGGACAAAACGAGACAGCAACGGTCAATGGTCAAACGATCACTGGCCCAATGGTCATCCTAAAAAATTGTAGCGTCTCTGAAATCTCATTTACTCCAACTGGTGTAGACAATGAAACCTCTGCTGTCGCGCTTGGCGATGATGGTAAAGCCCAAACAACCAACTCTCAACCCAATACGCAAAAGGACACCACCATGACTCCTGAAGAAATCGCAGCCCTACAAAAGCAAGTCGCTGACCAAGCGGAAGAAATCAAAACCCTCAAAGAAGAAAACGCAGAGCTGGTCAAAGAAAAGACCGAAGCCGAGGCTGAGGCAAAAGCTGCCGCTATCGATGCGCAACTGTCACAAGCAGGCTTTACCAAAACTGAAGATGGCAAAGCATGGAATGGCGTAGGCACAGCGACGGTCAATATGCTGTTGTCTGCCAGTCCCGAAGATGCCAAGGCTATGATCGGTGATTTGCGAGCGCCAAGTCAGCAAAACAATGTGCCTGATTACTTGCTAGGTGAGCAGCACAAGCCAAATGGCAACGGTGGTCAAGACCGTCAGTTGTCGTCTAATCCGATGCTTGCCAATGCTGAAGCGCGTGCAGTAGAAGCCAAGAACTATATCTAAGCGATAGCCGTGCTGGACTAGTGTCCAGCGCGGACAGATGTTTCAACCACTTATTAGCCTTATCGATTAATCCTAGGAGCACAACATGCCAAGCGAACCTTACGTCACTATTGGCGATATTTTGAAGTCTGAAGCGGACTCAAGCAACCGTATCGCTATTCCTGCTACTGACGGCACCAAGACAGGACAGCTGGTCAAATATACCGAGCGCAACGAGTATCTCATTGCGTTGACTGACGAGACCAACGGCGAAGTGTTGGTACAACCGCACAATTGCACCGTGTTTTTGGGCAGTATCCCGCAAGCAAATATTGATGCGGTGTTTACCGATGAAGAAGGTTTGGTGCCGCTGACAGTTGCCACGCTAAAAACCCAAGGCGATCTGTACGGTATCAAGTATATCGGCACGCCTAAAGCTGCAACCACTTAAGCGCTGACTAACAGCCCTTTAAACCCGATTTAAATCATATTTAACGCAGTAACAATACTAGGAATTATTTATGCCTTTATCTAATGACAGTCAGTATGGTGTGGTGCCAATGACCGAGGCAATCAATCGATTGCCTGCCAATCCTACCATCATTCGCGAGCTTGGCTTGTTTAAACCGCAGTACGAAAGCACAACGTCTGTCGCTGTGGAGTCCAAAAACGGTGTGTTGACGCTAGTCAATGCTGTGCCTCGTGGAACGCCTGGTGATCCTGTAGCAAGCAATCTTGGCAATCGTCAAGTCTTTGAGATGTTGCATTTGCCTAAGAGCGATATTGTTCGCGCTGATGATGTGCAAAACGTGCGAGCCTTTGGCGGTGGCAATAAAGCGCAAACGGTCGCCGAAAAGGTCAATGATAAATTGGCTGATATGAAATCAGACATCGAATATACCCGTGAGCATCTGATGCTAGGTGCGTTATCAGGCAAGATTTTGAACGCTAACGGCGACCCAATTGTTGATATCTATGATCGCTTTGGGATCACTCGCCAAACCATCAATTGGAATTTATCAGCGACCAACGGCAACGTTGGATCAATGATTGACAGTGCCGTGCGTAATTTAAGCAAAAAGCGTGGCGGCGAGCCAGTCAATGGTTGGATCGTGCTTTGTTCACCAGAGTTTATGGATGCGGTTATTTATCACAAGACTGTTACTGCGATCTATGAGCGCTACCAAGAAGGCTCTGCCTATCGTAGCGGCGATACTAGCGTCGGTTTTGAGCATAAGAAATTGAAGTTTATCAACTACGATCATGTGTTTGACTCTGGTCTGCAAATCAAAGAAGGCGAAGCAATTATCTTACCTGCTGGTACCAAGAACACGTTTAAAGAGTTCTTTGCCCCTGCTGATATGTCGTCCACGGTCAACACCAAGGCGCTACCGTACTACGCCAGTCGTGAAAAGCTGGACCATGACAAAGGCTGGAGTCTTGAGGCGCAATCTAACCCATTGCCGCTGTTACTACGTCCTGAGCTGGTCGCTACACTCAAGATGACCTAAACGCCTAAAACCCTTGACTGGCTACGGCTGGTCAAGGTGTTTTACTCAAATTCTAACTAGGACAAAATCATGAGTGATGATAAACCAAAAGTGAAAGGCTACCGCCAGCTAACAGATGCTGAGATTGCGGCTATCAATAAAATCAAAGCTAAGGCTGAAGAAGTTGGTGAGTTGGTTTCGCAGTTACAGATGTCTAGTGGCTTAGACCAACGCGCAATCAATATCGGCAAAACTGAGTTGCAAACTGGCTTTATGTGGTTAACGCGCGGTATCGCCCAGCCAGATAGTTTTTAAGCGAGCATCCTATGATAACGCAACAAGACTTAATTGACCGCTTTGGCGAAAAAGAGCTTATCAAGCTGACGGATAGGGACAATTATCAGTTCATTGTTGAGTCTGTCATTGATACGGCTATCGCTGATGCTGAGGGTGAAGTTGCCTCATATTTGCGATCAGCCAATCTGGTTAGTGTCGATGCGCTGGGTAAAGTTATCTACCGCAATGGCGCAAAACTGCCATCTGATCTAGCACTGCATACTTGTAATATCGCTCGTTATTATCTGTATGGCAACGGTACAACCGAAACGGTCGAAAAACGCTATGACGATGCGGTTAAGTGGCTCGATAAGGTCAAAAAAGACCCAACGATGCTGACAGGGCCTATCGCTGAGCAGCCCAATGCTAGTGGTGGTATTAGTGTCATACCTCAAACTGTCCCTAATCTTTACCAGGACTGACTATGCAAATCAATGTCAACAGTCAATTACCAGAGCTACGTGACAATGTCAGCGAGATCTATCTCAAGCTTGGCGGCGACCTAACGCCGCTCATGCGCGGTGTGGCTGCTGTCATTGAGAACAGCACCCGCGATAGATTCCGCACCAAGACCGCGCCTGATGGCTCGACTTGGGCAGATCTAAAACCGTCTACGCTTGAGGCCAAAAACGGACGTGGTAGCAAGATGGTCGAATATGGCGATCTCATGCGCTCTATCACCAGCTATGCCAACAGCACGTCGGCGGCAGTCGGTACAGACAGACCGTATGCCAAGTATCACCAGACGGGCACCAAGAATCAAGACGGCTCAGAGCGAATGGAAGCCCGTCCGATATTTGGTATCTCGACTCAAGATCGTACTGATGTGCTGGACTTAATGAACGACTTTATGGCAGGAGTAGTCAATGGCTAATGTACCAGCTTGGAGCGACAACGCTTTGGCGTGTTATCCATATTTGCTCGAACGCTTGAACGAAGTGACTCAAGTAAAGCGCGTGCTAGAAGCGGCTGACTTTGCAGCGATTAGCGGCGCTAACCGTACTCAAGTTCCGCTTGATGGCGCGGTCTACTTAATCCTTGATGGCTATACGCCAACGTTAAGCAATGGCAACAGCCGTGAGCAGCTGATTGAGATTGGCTTTAGTGTGATATTGACCAAGCAGCAATTTACACCTAACCCTGCGGCTGACGATGTCGGTAAGACACTGACAGCAATATCAAAAGCGCTACAAGGCTTTGATCCAAAGAATGAGCAAGGTCAAGCGTTAGTGACCGAGCCATTTGAGTCACGCACCCCGCTACCGATCCAATACGAAGATGGCTTTGCTTTTTTCCCGCTGCGCTTCACCGCTGAAGTGGCAATACTTTCTGATAACTGACCTGATAATCAATAAGGATTTACCATGCTCAAACGATATCTAAAACCTATGTTGGCGACTTTATTAATGGGATTAGCGACAGGCGTAAAAAACTGTTTTCAATCGCCACTCACTGTAAATAAAGATTACGCCATTACATATTCAGTTAGTACTTTGGACTTTCGCGCGCCTTGGTTTTACATCGGACATAACGCACGTAATAACCGCCGCACTAAGTCTAAAAAGTAAATTTAACGCTTTATTAACATACGTTTATACATCCATTAAACGACATTTAAACCAGAAGGAATAAGCACATGGCACAACAACGAGGCAAAAAGTATAGCGGTGATCTGTATGCTCGAAAACACGGCACAGACGACGGCTTTGAAAAAATCGGCAACGTGACGGAGCTGACGACGACTAAGGAGTCTGAAAGTAATCAGCTCACCAGTACGGGTCGCGGCGAATATGGTGAAGTACTAGAGTCAGAAAGCGTGGCAGGTGCTACCAATGTCAGCATGAAATTTAACACCTTTGATAAGCACGCCTTGGCACGAGTGATGATGGGCGAAGCAGTTGATTTATCGACCACGCCTATCGCGTTTACTGATGAGCCACTGACCGTAGGCTTAAACTGGCTAAAACTTGCCTATCGTGACATCGATGAGACGACGCTGGTGCTGACTGATGATGCTGATGCGGTCATTGATGCGACGACTTATGAAGTCAATCCACGTCTAGGCTTGGTGCGATTTAAAGATACGGCCACAGTCACCGCAGGCGCTAATATTACTTATAGCGGCTCAACCAAAGGCTCAGCAGGTTATCAGATCGATGCCAATACGCTGACGTCATTACCGCTTGAGATGTACCTTGACGGTAAGGATCGTATCTCTGGTCAAGATGGCATCCTAGATATGTATCACTCTGATCTATCGAGCGATAGCGATATCAACTGGTTTAGCGACGACTGGTGGGAAGGCGGACTATCTGGCCCACTTATCAAAGACCCAGGCAAACCGACTATGCGCTTTACTGAGTACAAGCAGCAGTCTTGACTGTTGCTGTATAGACAAAAAAGGGACGCCACTTATGGCGTCCCTTTTTTTTATGTCATAAGATACAAAAGCTAAGCAGCTAAGCAGCTAAGCAGCTAAGCTGCGCTCTAAACCATCTAATGCGGCTTGTAACTGCTTGACCGAGTCATCTATCGTATCGACATAGTCGATAATATGGTAGGTCTTATCTAGCTCGTTCTGCGCTGAAAACGCCAGTGCTTGCATAAACTGTATGCGATACAACATAGCGTAAGCGATATCAAGATGTGTCCGATCCATATTACACCTCCAGTGTGAGCTGGGCAGGCTGCGGTTCGTTGGCGATATCGTAGCCGAGCGCTTGCATAGTGCGTATATAGGTGTTGACTGTGCTGTTGGCACGATCAATCAGCCGTGCGACTTCTGATGTACCCAAGCCCATGTGCTTGTAATGAATGATATCAGCCCACGCAGGACGTGCCCGTAGTAACTCGTCTTTCAGGGCTTGGTTTTGCGCTTGCATGATCTGATAGCTGTCTGTAGAGACGAACCGCTCTAATTCTTGCCATCGCTTAACGATCATGGCGGTAAAGTGCGGGCACAGTTGAGCGACGACGGTGATGCTGTCGAGCTTACCTTGTTCGCCACTAAAAATGTAGGTTTTAGCTGGTTTGGTTGCGGTTTTAATCTCCTCAATTTGAGGTAATTCAATAACCGCTTGGTCTACAAGCCGTTCGATAGTGCGTTTAACATTGTCGTGACGTTGATTAACAAGTTCAGATATTTGCAGGCTGCTCATAGATTGGGCAGTGTCAGAGGATATAGCAAAAGTGTATTTCATGGGTGGTTCCTGTTTGATAATTTTGAGGTTGTACCCTAAAGATATTAGGGCGTCGGGAGACTCAAAAACTGCAAACAGACAGTCGGGATTATTTCCACTAAGGTATTGTATTCTCCGCCCTCCCGACATAGAGGGTCTTCAATGGCTAAATGATACCATAACTGGCAAAATTTGGGCATAAAAATACCGCTGGTCTGTCGGGAGCGATTTTCCGCTGTTTGATAAGGTTTTGAGTCCTTAAAACGTATGTTAGCGAACCAAAACATGATTATCAAGTAAAATAAGCATTTAATTGTGCATAAATATGATTGATGCTTATATGATGCGAGATAGACAAATTTTGTTTACTACTGTTTTTTCGTATATGATGCGATAAATAATATATTTATCATAGGTGAGATATGAGACGATTGGCAGTGGTTGCGCTGTGTTTGGCGTTGGTTGGGTGTGGCGGTGACGATGATATAGAACCTATCCGAGATGCGTTAGATCGCCCTGGCGTTCCTGGCACTGGCGGCGGTGGCAATAATGACAATCCGTCTGTGCCTACACCTGATAGTGATAGCTTATGGGAGTATAGCCAAGTGGGATCGTCTAGGTTCGCTGAGATACGTTCATTGAATACTGTAGCTACCAGTAATAACTTTAACGATGCTTTGATGCAAATTAGATTGCAGAGCTTTACTGCGAGCAATGGTGAGGTAAGCTTGTCTATTACGGTCGCTGTATTCTTTGCCGATACTGCTTGTGATGTATCGTGTAATCTAAGACTTAAAAAGAATGGTACGACTGGCGATGTTTATACGGTTCGCGAAACGTCCGAGAGCTTGCTGACAAATGACAGCTTCAGCGCCCGCGATCTACGTAGTATTATAAAAGCTGTGCAAGTATCTTCTAACGCCTCCTTAACGCTACCTCTCACAGATGTACCTGAAGCTGAGTTCTTTTTTGACTTCAGTGGCTACGATACTAAGTTTATGCGTTAAGCACTAACTACCTGAACCGCATCATCTAACCGCCAGCGACCCAATCCGTAACAATGACCCTAGTAACTTACTAGGGTTTTTTTATGGCCAATCGCTTAGATACTGAGCTGCTCATCACTGCTGGTGTGGACGGCTTACAGCATATCGACAAGCTTATCGCAAAAATCGAAGAAGCTGGTGGTGATACCGAGCAGCTGCGCGATGCTGCCCGTCGATTGAATAGCGAATGGGATGATTTGTCTGCTGAAGAGCAAGCCTCTAGGCTACGTGACCTTGGTAATGCTGCCAATAATAGCGCTGGTGACTTAGGGCTGTTGCGACGCCGTACAGATGAAGCAAACAATTCAGCCGATAGACTGGGTCAAGGTGTCGATAGCGTCAAAGGTGCGCTCAATGGTCTAAAAGGATTGATAGCCACGCTTGGTATATCAGTCGGTGCGACAGAACTGCTAGAGATGGCAGACTCTTACAAGACCCTAGAAGCAAAAATAAAACTAGCCACTGGTGAGGGTGTCAACTTTATCAATGGCTTTGGCGGTGTGCAAGACATCGCTAACGAGACTTTTACCAGTATAGAGGATACAGGCGAGCTATTTGCTCGTATTAGCCGTGCTGGTAAAGAGATGAATCTGGCACAGCAAGACGTGCTGTCTGTTACCAAAACGATTAACGAGGCGATACAGCTATCAGGCGGTAGCGCTGAGTCTAATCAAGCCGCGATTACGCAGCTGATCCAAGGCTTGCAATCAGGTGTCGTACGTGGTGAAGAGTTCAACTCCATTATGGAGCAGTCGCCACGCCTCGCACGCGCAATGGCAGATGGTTTAGGCGTCACATTGGGTCAACTACGGTCAATGGCAGCTGAAGGCAAGCTGACATCTGAGGTCGTCATCAATGCGGTGCAATCACAAGGCGAAGCGATCCAGTCTGAATTTGATGCGATGCCACTTACGATTGGTCAATCGTTAACACAGTTAAAAAACAATTTTTTAAGTTTCGTCGGTGATATTGATAAACAGCTCAATTCATCAGGCGGCGTGTCGTCTATTATTCAGCAAATGGCAGAGGGCTTAGAGGATATCGATCCCGCTACCGTTGATGCCGTAAAAGAGGCATTTGCCCAGCTTGGCGAAGTCGCTCAATTATTAGGCACGAACGTCTTAAGGACATCTGAAAACTTAGGCGATCTTTGGAACGCTTTTGATGGTACTACTGCTGCTGGCGAAAAGGTTGGACTCTTAACTAAGATAGTTCAAGAGCTGTCTATTTTTATCGGTCATATTGCCGATGGTGTCAAAGGTTTGCAAATCGCAAGCGACCTTGCTTGGGGAGGAATGCTCAAGGGTATAAGCTTGCTGCTTGGAGCCTACGCCAAGCTAACAGGAGGCAGCACTGACGCCGCTGATGCCATGATGGCAAAAGGCGACGAGATGGTCGCCCGTGCCAAAAAGAATGCTTTAGAGTTTGAATCATCTGCGGTCGCTGCTGCTGACAACGCCGCTAAGACACATCAACAAAGACTGGATGAAACAGCGGTTAAGTCACGCCAAGCTTATGAGCAAATGGCTGCTGACGGTACAGCATCAGCGGGTAAGATTCAAGAAGCCTATGTCAAAGCAGCGCTGGATGCTATCAAAGCCAATGGTGGTGTCGTCGATGCAAGATTAGAGGCTGAGCTTGCTGAGCAAGACCTACAAGCTCAAATTAGCGAGACAGGTCGCGTTACTATTGTTGCTATCGCTGAGCAATCTAGAGCCATGCAAGATGCTGCTGGCATCTCAGAAGAGCTAAGCCGCGAGATTGATAAAGCCTCGGCATCGTTTAAGACGCTAGGTCTTGATGCTGAATATTTTGCAACTGGCATGGATAGTAAGGTCACAGCGTCGCTGTCCGCATTCAGTGAGGTGGCGCAAATAGCGGGTGACGATACCGCTATGCTCGCTCGCGCCTATGGCGCTGCATCTGAAAAGATCGGTACCAACGTCCAAGCTCAAGCCATGCTGCAACAGCAACTGCTTGCGTCCACCAACGGTAACAGCCAACTCGCTGACGAAGTCAAACGTGTTGCGCTCGAGCAGAAGAATGCAAAAAGTGCTGCGGACGATCAAGCCGCTGCTTTGTCACGTCTCGGCATCAGCATGGATGCCGTCAATCAAAGCATGAGCGCGTCTGGCTTAGAAATGGTGACGACGCTACGCAATGGCATCACCGCTATCAAAGAACAAGCCACCAGTGCTGATGCCTTAAAATCGGCGCTGACTCAAGCATTAGATACTTCACTTGCTGCGGCCAAGACCAAAGCGGATTTTGAAGCTATTAGCCAAACGCTTAAAGCAGCTGGTGTGTCTGGTCAAGTCACTGCTGAGCAAATGGCACTACTACGCGTGGGAATGCAAGGCGGTGCTGAAGCTGTAGACGCGCAAACCAAGGCGTTAAACAATAATGCCCTCGCAAACACCTACAACACCAATACCACAGCTGATAACGCAAATGCTAAAAAAGAACAGGCTGATGCCGCCGATAAAGCGGCTGCTGCTATTGCCAAATCTACCCAAAACGAAAGCGCTAGCCTTGCCGTCATGCAGCAGATCACAGGCACAATCAAAAACAAAATAAGCGCACTGGAACAAATGGGCGCAACGACTGAACAAGTCGATGGTGTCTGGCGCAGTTTCACCGATAGCATGAATGGTATTAAGTTTAATGGCATCGCTGATTTTGCAAGCAACATGCGGCGCGTCGACGATGCTGTCAGTAAGCAAATCACCAGCTTTGAGAATGCCAAAAATAGAGCTGAAGAGATGACGCAGGCACTCAGTGGTAGCACTGTGACTAGCCGTGATTTGGTCGAAGCCCAGCACGCACTACGTCAAGCAACTGATGCGAGCGTAAAGGGTCTTATCCGTATGGATCAGTCTACACTCAACAACCTTCAAAATGCGATCGACGAAACGAAAAAGAAAATGGAAGATTTTGCTGATAATGCAAGAGAAACGGCTGAACAGCTCGAAGGAGAGCTGGCAAAGCTACGTGGTGATGATAGTAGAGCGCTCGAAATTGAACAAGCTAGAGAATTGAAAGAAATTGAAGATCTACTTGCTGATGCTCGTGAACGTGGTTATCCCGAAGAAATCAAGTATTACAGTGAGGCGCTGAAACTGCAAAAAGAGATTAATCAAGAAGAACGTAAGCAAGCGCGTGATCGTGAACGAGAAACAAAGCAGTCCAATGCGCCGATACCATCTAGCCGTCAATCTAATAGCAGTACGTCTAACACGACCAACAGTACTCGCAGTAATAACAATGCAGTTGAGGTTGTAGATGCTCTGGACGCACGTATAGAAGCTGCCAAAAAACAAGCGGCAGCTGAAGCAGTCGCAAACTTTGCACAACAACTAAAAGACGAGGCGAAACGACGCACATGACCTGGACACTAAAACGCAATACCGATCAGGCCGTGATGAGCCTACACAGTCAATATCACTGGATTGATGAATACGCGTGGTCATCACTTAAGCAGTCAGCGCCCGTCTACACCTTAAGCGGCGCGGTTGATATCCAGCAAGGCACGATGCTCGCAGGTCGTCCTATTACGCTTGATTGTACCAATGCTCGTATCAAACGCAGCGAGCTTGAGCAGCTGCAAGCGTGGGCGCAGATTCCAGAGCTGACGATGACACTGAGGCATCCTGATGGTCGCACTTTTAATGTCCTCTTTGCTGCCCCTGCATTGACTGACATAACCCCCGTCAAAGTCATACGCGCAGGTGATGAGCATCCTGATGACAAGTTTACGGCCAACATCAATTTATTGACCGTTTAACTGGCTATCAAGTCGGTATTAAACCCAATTCAAAAGCAGCTCAAAGGATTATTAAATGGCAACTGAAACCAAGATTAACCGCAGCGACTTACAGTTTTTCCCATCGGAACGCCTCACAGACAATGACGATGGCGGTGGTATGCCGCTTGGCACACCTATTAGCGGTGAGGCGAATGAGCTGTTTAATCCCATCTCAGGCATTGCTCGCGTCAACGGCGGGTTTTACTCACGCCTTGTATATGCAGGCGTACTACGTGCTGATGACGAGCCATTGATCGGCTCGTTTGCAGCAATCACAAAGCCACCATCTGATGAGACGGTCAGCTATCTATTGTCGCGTGCGAACAAGTTTGGTGAGCTGCGTCATGAGTCTCTTGACCGCATTGAGGCATACAACGTGGCAACTATTGAGTCGCGGATGCTACTGCTATCGACACAATCACAAAACAGTCGTCTGATCCAAGCCTATCAGCGCGTCGGTGAGCCGCTGCCATTGGTTGGTGATGTCTATTGTCTGCGCCAGGACAAGGCAGGTTTCCCTAAAGTTGAGCAATACATACAGGTTACTCGTGTCACGTCTGAGGATCGTACCTTTACCGCACAAGACAACAGTAAAAAAGAATTTACGCGCACAGTCGTCAAGATGGAAATCAGCAGTCAACTAGAAGCTGACTTTGTCGGTAGTGATTATCCAGCTGAGAGCTATATTGATAACCCGTGCAAAATCCGTGAGACCAGCGTTGCTGATGCCGCGCAGTATTACGGGGTTAAGCCGCTGGCCGCAGCCATTGCCAAGGACAGTCAAACGCTGAAAATCCCAAGCCTGATGGAGAAAATCGTACCGACCAATCAGATTGAAACTTTTTTGACCAACTTAACGGCTGCTGGGCAACGTCAAACCTTGCTTGATGGTGCTAAGGCAGGCAATGATGGCGTGGTTACATTGGCTGTCAATAAATCACATAGTGCTGGCAGCACCACGTCGATATATTTAGGCAATGCTGCTGTGCCTAATACCGTATTTATCTCCAATAATGGTGGTTTAATCGCTGACAACGGTGGCACGTTGATGCAAGGGGATGTCGCTGTCGGTACGATTAATTATAGCGCTGGTGAGATACTTATCAATGCGACCAACTACACGGGCTATATCAATTCAGTATCGTTCCGCCCTGCTGGTAGCGAGCTGCAAGTTGCAGATACTGCACGCGAAGAAGTTACGATCAATAATCGCGGCAGCAGCTGGACAAAAAATATCAATCCGCCACCCGCGCCAGGCAGTCTTATCGTCAGCTACCGTGCCCAAGGCCGCTGGTACGAGTTGCGTGATGATGGTACAGGTGTGCTACGCGGGGCATCAGCTGCTCATGGCTCAGGTAACGTTAACTTTGTGACTGGTGGCGTACAGATGAGCACGGGTGAGTTGCCCGACGTGGGTAGCGCAATCATCTACTCATGGGGTACACGCGCTCGCTACTTTAACCGCTCAGATGCTGTGCCAACGGCAAAGATGGTGCTACAACTGTCGCAAGCAGCAGTACCTGCGTCGATATCTATTGGATGGAATGATGGCACGGCAAAAACTGCGGTGTCTGATGCACGCGGTAATATCACAGGCAGTTGGACAGGTAAATACAACAAAGACACCCGTCAAATCCTCATTGATACTGGCGCTAACTTCAACCATCCTGCTGGTAAATTAGACATCACTGTGAGTTATAGCACCGGCACAGCAAGTGATTTTAATATCACGTTATCAGCGATTGACAGCAACGGTGACACAACATTTACCGCGCCTGATTTTTTACCAAACACTTTGTCTATCCGTTATCAGACGGTATTGCCAAGTGGTTACACTGAATCGATTAACGGCTATATCGACAGCACGGTACGTGATGATGGCGTTGGCAACTTACTCAATGATGCTAACGTGATTGTGGGCACTATCGACTACGAGACAGGACAAGGACGATTCAATCCCGCTATCACTCGTCGTCTGGCAAAAGCGATATATTCACCTAGTAACTTAGTGCTCGTCGCAAATGGCGGCGCATTTGGCAACGGTGGCGGCTCTGGCGGCGGTGTCTATATGCAAAACTATTTTTTGTCAGGTTATGAGTATGCAGAGATTGAATGTTCGCTATCGACGGCTGGCACCACTCGTGCCGATGCTTCAGCTTTTGATGCTACTGCTGCGACTACTATCACTGAGCAGCTCAGTAGTGGCAATATTGATATAGACTTATTGCCAGCTTACGCTGAAATCGTTACACCGTCGAGTGTGAATTTTAGCTATGCGGGTAAAAACTACTTTGACAAAAACGGTAGCATCTATACCGATTTAGATCCCAAAACAGGTGCGGCCACGCTTGCGGGTAGTGTCGATTATCAAGCGGCGCATGTAACTCTGACACAATGGCAATGGACGGATGGCGCAAAGCCCGCGCTCAAATCTTTAGCGACTAGCTTAAACGGCAATCCAGTCGATTCCGTGACATTCCGCACGCCATCCGCACCCATCCGTCCAGGTAGCTTAGAGGTGCGAGCCACAACGCTAGACGGCGTTAATCTCAGCGCCAAAGCCGACCTGTCTGGTAAGTTAGACGCGCCAGGTGTCAAAGGTTTTGTCGATGCTGAGTATGGCTTGGGGCAAGTGCAGTTTGGTAGTTGGATGACAGCAGCTGGCAACGAGTCAGAGCCTTGGTATAACGCCGATGCGGTCAATGCTGATGGCAAAATATGGCGACCAGAGCACGTATTCGCCAATACCATCACTTACGATACGCGCTCGTACAGCTATCTACCGATTGATAGCAACGTCGTCAAAATTGATACGGTACGCTTACCACAAGATGGCCGCATCCCGATTTTCCGTCGCGGCGACACGATCATCATCGGCAACCGCCAAACGACTGATATTGGTAGTGCTCACACAGGCGGTCAGACTGTCACGCTACCACGCACAGACGTCACACGTATCGCTGTCGTGGATGCGGACGATAAGCAAATCAATGCTGAGCTGTGGGACTACGACCTTGCAGCGGGGACGATTACATGGCGTACGCCGCTTGATTTGTCTGACTATAAAATGCCGTTGAAAGTGATGCACGCACAAGAAGAACGCAACCGCATCCGCGAAGCTGATATCGACGGCACACTATCACTCATCTTTGCTAATCGTCGCAGCTATCCAATCGCCGATACATACGTGTCTAGCGTGTTGATCGGTGGTGATTTGCAAGTGCGCGTCTCAGTGCCATTTACGCAAAAATCGTGGAATAACGTCTGGCTTGATACACCCGTAGGCGATCAGCTGCTCAACAAGCTCAATCTTAAAGACTTTCCCATGATCTTGACTGATGATGGTGCAATTAAAGAGCGCTGGATGATTAAGATGACGGGCACGAATCAGTTTGAGCTATACGGCGAGACGCTGGGTTTCGTCAAGCGTGGTGATACGTTGACCGACCTCGCCCCACTTAATCCCGCCACAGGTAAGCCTTATTTTACGTTACCAAAACAAGCTTTCGGTGCCGATGCGCCGTGGGCTAATCAAGACATTATCCGCTTTAATACATGGGGCACGCTGCTACCAATACTGGTGCTGTGCGCTGTGCAACCAAACCCAAACCCACCGACAGGCACTGATGGTTATACGATGTGTCTGTACGGTGACACGACAGAAATGACAGTTTAAGGAGAGAGAGATGAGTTTATTAACACCAGAGCGTGTGCCGGTTAAAGTTTATAAATGGGATGACGCGAATGCGCCGTTACTTGATAAGAGTCCTAGCTGTTTGGCAGTAATCTTTAAAGCTTGTCTAGTTACAGGTTACGGTACTAAAGAGCCTGCGGGATGGACAATGCCTTTCGAGGATGCATCGGCAGGAATTAAGGTGCTACGCCCAGAGGTTAGTCCGCATACTGATTTTTATGTGCGGGTGTCAGCGGACACAGGCGTAATGATGACAACTCAAGTGTATTTAAATATGACTGATGCAAATATAGGTGATTTAAAACTACAATGCGCCACACCCTTCAAGTATGCGACTGGAAACTCAACTGGCAAATGGTTATTAGTAGCGTCGACTCGTGGATTTTGGTTTTTTAGTGAACAGCGTTACGGTGGCGAAGCTGATAAAACAGGCGGTTATATGTTTGTGGGCGATGTTATACCCGCCGTCCAATCTGCTAGAGCTGTTTACTTGCAGCACACAGGTGGCACAAACGCAGAGCCTTCGCACTCCAACGTTACTGGACATTATGCAGGTAATTTACGTCTAGACGCTCAAGCATTTGTCTACGGTAAATTATTAGATGGTACAACTGTTACGACAGATATACTTTTAAAGAGTGGCGCGAATGGCCAAACAGCGCTCACTGATAACGCACATCTGAGTGATGTCTTTCTGACTGCGAATAAGAAATTGTATTTGATACCAGGGTTGCTATTACCTTTCAATGGTGCGGCTGAAAAAAACCTCACAGTTAAAGATGTCGTTTCTAACACTACCTCAAAATGTATTGTTTTTGCTACAAGCGGAAATAACAACGACAATGCTTATGTCGCTATTGATGGTTGGGTTTACTAATGCATATCTACTACGGAGTTGCTAAGCCTGGTTATATCGCAGGCGCTAACGACGGCATTGTTACGGTGCAAAACAAGCCTGCTGCTCGCTCAATCCTGCTATTTGATGCCACGACAATGCAAGTCGAGAAAAATATTGTATCAATCGAAAATGGTCACTATATATTTATGGATCTTGATCCTGACAAGCGTTATCTAGTCATGGTACGCGACTACAAAAAAGAGTATGAGCCATTTGTATGGGATTACGTCCAGCCTGCTGACGATTTAACCATCGCGGAGCAGCAAGCACTGTATGCATCTTGGCAAACTTAAACTAAACTGAGGTAATTATGTCTAACTCGTTACCTCTTTTACTTGAGCGTGCGATAAGTAGCTCGCGGCGCTCTAATGCGCTAGAGCTACCGCTTGACCGCAAGCTTGGTGAGTTGTCGCGCTATACATACGTTTACGGTAATGCACTACCACTCCGCATGGAGCGCAGGATTAGCGAGCAGCCATTGCCTAGCGCTTTAACACTGGCAATGACCAATCCGCGTGGTGTGCTGATGCCGCCGCGTTACGTTACCCCAAACGTGCTACCGTTACCGCTGTCTGTATTGATATCTGAGCAACCAGCATCTAACGTCCTGCCGCTAGGTATGACACGTAAGCTCGGTACGATATTTGGTACGCCAGTTGTACCAATTGATCCGCCCGTTGATCCTACCGACCCAACTGATCCAGTCGATCCAGAGCCGCCGCTTGAGTATGCACTACCGATGACGGCATTGGCTGCGAGTATTAGCAATGTCATTACGGGTGTGCGTGGCATTAATCAATGTCGTGACTGGCATCATAACGGGCGTGATGTAGCTAATGACCGTACTGTCACGCGTACAGACGTCGTCAACATTGCACAGCGCTACGCCATGCAGATGCGCGGACTGATACCGATCGCTAATGATGCGTTTACGCTCACATCACAAGTATTTGAGTTAGCACGCGACGCACGTATTAGCTATATCGCGTTTATACCGATATACAATGAGCGTCAATTTAAACATAGCTCAACAGTCGGCTATACGAGGTGTGTTAAGGCGCACAGTACAAAGGTATTGCACCATCGCACCTGCAAGACGCTACCGCTCGACCCAGCGGTTAATTTTGCAACTAGCGCAGGTCATAAAGTACATGGCGTTGGTATTGATAGATGCCAAAGCATTAAAGTGCAACACGCTGTCCAAGTGCCAGATCGCTATTACCCAATCCCGATACTGCCGCCTGTTAAGCCGCCTAACGTCTGCCGCATTAGACCGCCAAGCAGCGAGTTACCGCTACGTATGTCACGGCAGCGACGCGGATTATTATCAAGCAATTTACCGCTGTCGATGACGTGTTGGCATGATGATCCACCGCAGGCAATACCCAATTTAAGGAGTTATATCGTGCATAACATCATTACGGCCAATGTCGGCGGTATAGCTATTGACCCGCTGTCATTTGGTATCAAAACGGATATGGATGGCTATTATTGGCAAGGCAATATCACTATCACTGCCAAAGATTACGCTAAGATCAAAGCAAAGCTTGACGTACCGCGCGGATCAGAGCCGATGATTAATGTGACAGTAAACGGCTTCCCGTTGAGCTTTATAGCAGAGGATCAGCAGCGCAGTCGTCAGTTTGCACAGCAGACGTACAGCTTGAGCGGACGATCAATCACAGCGCGTCTGGGTGCAGACTATGCGGTTTCGCAAGGTGGATTAATTGACCAGGCAAGCTACGTCAGTCAAATTGCAGCGCAGCAGCTTAATGGACTGTCTATCAGCATTTTGGACTGGGATATCAATGATTGGTTAGTCCCAGCCGCCGCTTACAGTGTAGCAGGTAAGACGCCCATTGCTGTATTAGCAGACATTGCCAAGGCAGCTGGTGGATTCCTTACAAGCCATCCTAGTGAGCCTACGGTGTCGTTAAAGCCCCGCTGGAAAGTCGCAGCGTGGGACATGACAACTGCTACGCCTGATGTGATAGTACCAGCAGACGTTATCAGACAGATAAATGACCAAAAGCGTGTCAATCCACGCTACAACACCGTGCGACTCAATAGCGCAAGCGATGGCGCGGAGGTTTATAGACAAACGCAAGGACGTGACGCTGAAGCATCGACACAAGACCATCCGCTTTACACTGATAGAGACGTAATGTTACCCGCAGGCACTGCTATACTCTCTGACAGTGGCACACACGGCGACTATACGCTAAAGCTACGATGGGCAGACAAATATAACCTACCGCTTGCACAGCTAGGCGAGATATGGCAATTCAACGACCCAGAGGGCGCATGGCGTGGCGTGATTACTGGTGTTAGCGTCGATGTCGATCAAGACAACGATGCGCCTACAGTGTGGCAGTCAATCAGCGTCGATCGTTATTTGGACGCATAGGAGCTATAGATGAATCTATTAAGTCAGTTTGACCAATTGTTCAGTCGTACTGAGCGAGGCACTGCTCTCGTGACAGGACAGCGTGGCGGTGGCAAGTTAGTGGCTCAGACTGAATCAGGAGCGACTATATTGCTTGATGGAGAGATGGAGACAGGTAAGAAGGTCTATTATGACCGAGTGAGCAGCAAGGTACTAGGCGAAGCACCTAATGTCACTTACGCAGAATATCCCGTTTAATGAGCGTTTAAAGGCTGCTAAACTATAAGCATTTAATTGTACATATCTATGTACAATTAAATGCTTTTTACGTTTTACGTCATGCACAATTAAATGCGTATTTATGCACAACTAATCGCCGTTTTACAATGATCACAGTCAGAAAATGAAGGATATTCAGTGATAATCATAAAGGATATATTTTCTACAAGTTTATAGGCTGCTTCTGTATACCACCACTCAATACCAAACCCACCAAAACTAAACGGATTGGTTCTCCCTGCGGAAAACTGTTCCATACCAAGCTTTTTATCTTCAGGTTCATTTAGGAGAATGTTCTTGGTAAGGGCAATAACTTGACCAACTAATTTTTTCATTACACGAATACCCTTTTGGAATGAGAATAATCTAACGTCTCACTAAGAGGCGAAAAATGGTTGGCTAAAATTAACAAAAAAGGGAAAACCAACTGTTTTTTCGTCCTTATTTGACACTTTATTAAACCACAATCTCCGTCACCACCTCAGTTTTTACCGAGTTCGCGATAAAGCATGGCTCATGCGCCTGATGATGCATTTTTTCCAGCTGCTCTATGGTCGGCTGCTTATCACCCGAAAATGCAACCTGCAGTTTTAATATCACTTTAGTCATTAAGATTTTACCATCGCTGTCTTTTTCCATAGTGCCTACCGCATTGTCTATGTATGAATCAATCACATATTTTCTTTTTGCGGCAATAGATAAAAAGAATAGCATATGACAGCTTGAAAGAGAGGCAACCAAAGCTTCTTCAGGATCTACATTTTCCTCAACAGAATAAGGCACCGGAACAACGTGAGGAGAAGACGATGCTTGCACGACGACACCCCCATCAAAAACCCATTCGTGCTCTCGGCTATATTTATTATCAATATAGCTTTCTTGGCTGTCTCTCACCCAGTTGATTTTGGTAAAATACTCTGACATTTGAACTCCGCGTTGCAAATAGCCTAAAATTTTAGTATTTATGCGACACACAGTTTTTGTTACATCACCGCTTATTGGGCTAAAGCGCTATCTGCTTGATGTATCAAGACTACAACCATATTCTTTAGGAACTAAGTCATCTTGGCGCTCATCTGTCTGTTCAGGCCAAGGACCTTTAAGGTCGAAGCAGAGTCTGGCGGTCGCCTCGTGTTCGATGCAGAAGACGCAAAATTCATGGCAGAAGCCAAAGCAAAAGGCGACACTATGATAGACATTCCCGATCCATTAAATGACCCACAATGGAAAGGCCCATTAGAAGCGGATACTAAAAAATACCTAAACGATGTCGCAGCATTAGGTTTAGACCCTCAAGCTGTCTATGAAAAAGCCAAAGAAGCGAGCGCGGCTTGTAAGGTTTAAACGACATTACTCATTTAGGAAAGTAAATCGTGAAAGCCGCTATGAAATGGGGAGTGCTGTTTGCTTTGACCAATGATCTTGATGAATAATGAGTTAATAACAGTCTGGTTCATTGAAAAATTATTAAACTTTTTTAATCACTAATGCATCTAATATACCTATATAAAAAGGGGCGACTTATCTTAAGTCGCCCCTTTTTATGTCTCATCACTTCTAGTCGCTTAAAACCTTTCAAATCCATGCAGAAATTACCATTCCTCTCGTATCATAGCTACGAATTTAGATGAAGTTCAGTAAGTATCATCTCTAGAGTGTTGCTAGCCTGCCGACCTTTCGCAAAAAGCTCTTAAGATTGCATTAATGGTTCAGTACCTATTAGAAAAAGTCACCTTTCTTTAACTTTCATAAAAGTACGTAACGCTATAACTCGCTATTATCTACTTATTCAATAGAACGACGTTCAATTCAGATACCTTCAACCATTAAATAAACACGCTTACTTATAATTAGCCTAAAAGGACCTTACTATGAAAAACTTCAACATGAAAAAAATCGCTATCAGCTCACTATTGGCCGTATCTACTTGCTTTGCTATGATCGGTCCAGCAAATGCTGCACAACAAGTTGTCGTAGTAAAAGACAAACATCAAACAAAACAAGCTGTCGTCGTGAAGGCAAAGCCCAAAGCGAAACAAGTGGTCGTAGCAAAAGCAAAACCTAAAGCCAAAAAAGTAATCGTCGTTAAAGATAAACATCCAGCACAAAAAGTGGTCGTTGTGAAATCAAGATAAACCAAGCAAGACTGATACCCTATACAGCTTATGTAGAACCCGTTATATTAAGCAGAGAACACCACTACCTCATCGTCTTCCTGCCATGGCTGAAACTTAGTCATGGCTTGTACAAATAACGGGTGTTCCAACCAGTGTTGTAGCCACAGCTGTAGCTTGGGATAAGGCAATTCATAAAAAATATCACGATCTACATGGGCAAACTGGCGAACGAACGGCATGATACCAATATCAGCAACCGTCACGTTATTACCTAGTAGATACGTATTCTTAGTCAATAACGCTTCTAAATCCTGCAGAAAAACTTCACCCTGTTGCCGGTACTCTGTCTGAGTCATCTCAGGGTGACGATCGGAATATTTGTAGCGATCGAGCCACTGCTTAAACTCATTGTCGTTTTGTGCTATCAGTGCATTGGCCTGAGATACAACGTTTCCATCCAGCAGACCCTGAGGATCGTTTTGCTCAAGCGCCCACATCATGATCTCCGCACTCTCTTCAATGACAGATCCATTTGAAAGCTGTAACACAGGCACCGTGCCTTTTGGACTAATCGCTAGCATCTGCTCTGGCTTATTCTTCAGCGTGATTTCTCGTAGCTCTACTGGCAACTCGGCGAATATTAGACCGAGACGAGCGCGCATAGCATAAGGACAGCGACGAAAAGAATATAAGCGAGGCAACGAGGTGTTCATAGATTCCTCCATAGTTGAATAGGAATTAAGCAATAGGTAAAAAGCAAACAAACAAAAATTAGCAGACGCAAACCTACTGACATTAATAGTTATTAAGGCGCTGTTTAATAGGTGACAGACTTATAATTGGCCATAGTTTCTACTAATGACTGTGGTAGATAAGCATCTTTCAGGTGCGCGTGCGGATAATGCTGCTCAATCCATGATTGATAGTTATAGACAGTTAGCGTACCACAATATAATAAATATAAAACCTGAACGGCGATGCTACGTGACAACCCCATTACGCAATGAAAATTAATAAGTGTGATGAGGCTAACCTTTACCTGACTATTTTCTACCTGACTACCCTCTACCAAATTCTCATTATTAGCGGTTATCGGTTGTGTCTCTGCTGATTGTATCAACGCTTCAATTTGTTGAAATAGATCAATGTAGTCTTGGAGCAATACATCATTTAATGGCTGCAAATCCAACAAAGGCAAATACAAATAATGAACTGTCGTACTCACGCTGCTATTAGCAGCTATTTTAAGATTATGAGCGTGGCTAGATATCTCAGCAGCCAAATCAACAACAATAATTTGATAGCGAACTGTAGGCCGATTGCTTTCTGGCGAACTCGGCAATTCTAATGAGCTGGAGCCAAATAACCAATACGTTAAATAACTACTTAGATCCGTCTGCATCAAGCGAGCTGAAGCAACAACTTTGACCTTGTCATTAATAGCATACGGCGTGAGTGGATACTTTTGACTTTTGGAGAAAACTTTAAAATACCACTGCCCTAAAAGTGACATGCCATTATAAATAATAATGATTGGCGCAAACTTAATCCAAGTATGTAAGGTCAGTCGACCGCTACTGGATTTTTGAAACCAGCGTATATCCTGTATTGGCTTGACCTGTTGATAGGCACCAGCCAACATCGTAAAGCTGATTAACCAATATGAAGCAATAATAATGGCTAAATCTTCTGCAACTTCAGACGCTATCATACTCATATTAGCAAAGTAAAACCCTGCTACCGCTATCAATAAGAATCCTATTACTCCTAGTGTCAGATGCTTGATTACCAGTGTATTACGGATTCGATTTGAGAGTATCAGCACCAACACTGCCAACACTGCCCCGCCAAACATATCTAACAAATGATGTTGATACGTCAACACTGTCGACAGGGCAATCAATGCACATATGCCAGTCAGCAACAATCGATAAGCCGCTAAAATCCATCTCTTTTTAGACGCTACAACATCCCATAATGATACGCCAAGCAACATGGCATAACTGACATGCAATGATGGCAGCTGATTGAATGGCTTGTCCAACAATTGCAAAAACTGGTAACCAAACTGCGTCCAATCATCAGGTATCGATCGATTGAATGAGAAACGAGCGGGATAGAAATAGAAAATCAAACAGGCAACAATGGTCGTCAAAATTAAGCGGTAGGTCAATAAAGATAATTGCGTAGACGTCCGCACTAAGAAAAAACTAGCCACAAATAAAATCAACGACCAGCTATAAGGAACGATCATAGCGGGAATGAAAGGAATCATACTGTCAAATGGCGTGGCAAGATTATGAATTTGCGATGGGTAGAGTGTATGTAAAGATACGCTATAAACAGTCGTCAAATTATAGAGCAAATAAAATATCGATAACGCAAGACCTAGGTGCTTGAATCGATTTAAATTTGATGGAGTTTGCAACACCTAGTACCTCATTTGAATATTGAATAAACATTTCAAAAAACTTTGGCAATATAATCATAGTTAAAGTTGTCATAATAGCAACTTATTGTTGGCTAAAAACTGCCCAAACCCATTGGAAATACAGTGGTTTTGAACTTATACTTGACTATTTTCCGGACTTAGAAGGATTTGAGAAATGCAGTTTTTGAAGATGATAAGTCAGCAGTTGAGTCGATTTACGGCATTGGTTATTATTTTAGCGGCCGCAGTGACATTTATAGAGCCTGCGACTTTTTCTTGGGTGACAGGTGATACCCAAGTCATCGTTCTAGGTGTCATTATGCTCGCAATGGGTATGACACTAGGTAAAGAAGACTATAAGGTGTTGGCCCAGCGCCCGCTTGATATTTTTATCGGTTCAATTATCCAATATACCATTATGCCGATTTTAGCGATTAGCGTGGCCAGATTGTTTGATTTATCGCCTGGGCTGACACTGGGTCTAGTATTGGTTGGTACTTGTCCTGGTGGTGTGTCTTCAAACATTATGAGCTACCTTGCCAAAGGTGATGTGGCGTTTTCGGTAGGTATGACCACCGTATCGACCATCATTGCACCGTTAGTGACGCCACTTTGGCTCAATTATTTGGTTGGTCAGTCTGTAGAAATGGATGGCTGGGGTATGTTCCGCTTTATGCTATTAGTGACATTGTTGCCAGTCGCTATCGGCTCTATGTTAAACATACTATTTCAAAACAAACACTGGTTTAATGATGTACGTGCAGTGATGCCAGGCGTGGCCGTATTAGCTTTCGCCGCTATCGTCGGTGGCGTTGCCGCTGTATTTGGTGATCAGTTCTTGCGGTCAGGGCTAGTCGTTATCTTGGCCATCGCGGTACACAATATCGTCGGTTATATATTGGGTTACTACTCAGGTGCCTTATTTGGTATGAGTAAACCCAAAAAACGCACCATATCTATCGAGGTTGGCGTACAAAATGCAGGGTTGGCCACGGGCTTAAGTACGAAGTTTTTCCCTGGCAATGCAGAGTCCGCCATCGCTGCCGCCGTCGCTTGTATTTGGCACTCTGTTTCTGGCTCTATATTGGCCAATATCTTCGCTTGGTGGGATAAGCGTCAGGAAGCGAAAAATCCTACCGTCATCGAGACTGAAGAGACCATGGAGCTTGGTAAACCAATCAGAAATCATTAGTACTAATAAAGATAATACTAAGCTAGGTAATACTTAACTAGCTAATAAAGTTAAAACGCTATGAGTTAAAATACTATGCTAGATCATTGTTTCTAGCATAGTGTTCTCTAATAATGTACCTCTTAATACAGAGTCTTTTAACATAGAGACTTTTAACATAGTGTTTTCTAATAAAGCACCTTCTAATATAGCGCTCTCCAGCATAGTATTTTTAGAACAGCACTGTCGACAATTTGCATGAACTACTAGCCTCTCTTCTAGGTTCTCACTTAACGTAGTCTACCGTAACTCATTTCCAAAACGTTTACGCACCTGACGCAAGTATAAAGCTGGCGCAATACGCCACAGTAAACTGCCAAAGCGTGAGATAGGGTCCGGCAATATCCAACGTTTGCGCAGCTGCAAACCTTGATCGATCTGTTCGGCCATCCACTCAGCACTACGCATATTACCGATCATTGACCGTGGATGCTTTGCAATACTACCATCACGGCCGAGCGCATGGTTCTCGATAGGTGTATCAAGAAAGCTGGGATAGACCATAAGGATATGTATACCCTCAGACTTTAGTTCCAAGCGCAATACTTCAAAGAACTGTGTCAGCGCACCTTTTGCCGCACAATACGCTGCCCGTCCAGGAACGGGCATCCAGCCAGCCATTGAGCCGATACATATAATTTGACCTTTAGATTCTCTTAGCATCGGTAGCGCAGCCATAGTCAGCTCCACTGCCCCCTGCCAATCTACCGCCATTACTTTGCGAAACACCGCAGGATCAGTCTGATGTGCTGGTGATCGATGGGTAATCCCAGCATTATTCACCAATAGATCAAGACGGCCAAAACGTTCACCGACTTGCTCAATAAGCGCAGCAATATCATTAACTTGAGTGATATCAGTGACGACTGTCATAACTCTAACTGAGTCCTCTAACTCACGAGCGCGGGCGATCAGCGCTTGCTTATCTATATCAGCGAGTACTAAGTGATGTCCAGCAGCATACCAGTGCTGTGCCATTGCCCAACCAAGTCCTGATGCAGCACCAGTGATTAAAGTAACATTTATTGATGACATTGATGACATTGATGGCATCGATGATTATCTCCCTATTTGGGTTTACGCAATCCATTACATTCGATGAAGTACTCGAAGGTT
Organism: Psychrobacter sp. 1Y6; assembly: GCF_052258385.2. NCBI lineage: Bacteria > Pseudomonadati > Pseudomonadota > Gammaproteobacteria > Moraxellales > Moraxellaceae > Psychrobacter > Psychrobacter sp. 1Y6. Next base: position 1,825,726 of record NZ_JBQQEW020000001.1, read on the forward strand.
TCGGCAGACGTTTTTTCTAAACAATAACCAAACTCTTCTTTGAGTCGCCTATTACTCAGTACTGGGCGATAACGCAAAAAATTAACCTGTTCTGGTCCCGTTGGCTTACCGGCCCACTTTGCCACCTGTAAGCCAGCTTTAACCAAACCCACTGGCAGAGTCAATAGCGGTTTATTAAGTCGGTTTGCGATATCCCTCATCGTCAATGCGCCATCGCCTGCCATGTTGTAGATGCCTGTTTTATCCTCGCAAATACCTATTTCCATAGCGCCGATCACGTCTTGATCCCAAATAAACACAAAAGGCGACTCACTGCCTTTGAGCGCAAGCACACGCGGTGCCATAAACAGACTGGTAATTTGATTTCGCGTATCAGCACCTAGTACTGTGCCAGGCCGAAAAATCAACTGCTGTAATTGTGGATGCTGCTCGCGGAATTCTGCAAGCATTTCCTCGACTTGTCTTTTGTGATCCGAGTAAGCAAACTCAGGATTACCGCGTAGGGCATCCTGCTCATCAATCCATTCAGGATTGTCAGCATGATAGCCGTAGGCAGCACCCGAGCTAGTGAGCGTTATATGTGCGACACCTGCTTTGATGCAGCAATCAATTACATTGCGCGTGCCATTGACATCGATATCATAGTCACGAGCACGATCTTTTGACGCTTGCAAGATAGAAGCGAGATGCACGACATGGGTGATGCCATCTTCTTTTAGTAGCGTTGCCAAACCCTCATCGCGTACATCTAATACGTGAATCGGAAAGTCTAGATCATCACGCTTACGAAGATCTGTGCCGACTACATGATAATGAGCAGCCAGACGATTGCCCAACTGATGGCCGATGTAACCTGCGGCACCAGTGATTAATATACGCTTGTTCACTATGCGTTTATTCACTATGCGTTTATTCATTGCGCTTTTATTCATAGGGTATCCGTGCCCAAATTTGTGAAAGTGTCAGTCCTGACACCAAATGCCATACGCCCCAGAATGCCGTAATCAGCATCATGCCGCCTGCTTCTGGGAAAAAAGTAAATAAAATAACCAGTCCTAGCCCTGAGTTTTGTATTCCTACTTCTAAAGTCACCGCGCGCCGATCCGCGACTGGCAACTTGAGCATCAGCCCCATGCCATAACCCAACGAAAGCGCCAATAAATTATGACCAACGACCAGCCAAAAAAAGCTATGAAAACGTTCTAAAAAGAGCGCAAAATTGCTAGAAAAAGCGATCGTCACAAAAGCCATCAGTACAAGTAGCGAGAAGATACGTAGCGGTTTTTGGATACGTACGACCAGATCGGGCAAGCGTCGTCCTGTTATCATCCCTAGTACTAAAGGTAACGCTAGCACTAATAGAACCAGTATCAGAATACTACTAGGCTCAATCGTTATCTTTGTCAGATACTCACGCGTGTGTGGGTTAAGCCAACCATAAAATGCAAAATTGACTGGCGTTAATATAGCCGCAGCGAGACTTGATACCGCTGTCATACTGACTGACACCGCGACATTACCGCGTGCCAGCCAAGTCATAATGTTAGAAAAACTACCACCTGGGCAAGACGCGACCAAAATCATTCCTAGCGCCAGCTCGGGATCGATATTCAACGCCCACGTAAACAGACACGTGGCTATTGGCAATAAAAAGAACTGAGCGAACAGACCCGCTATCGGCGCAATAGGAGACAAAACGATACGCTTAAAATCTTCAAGACGTAAACTCAATGACACGCCGAACATCATCAGCGCCAAGATGAGATTGAGCAGAATCAAGCTCCGTGGCTCAAACGCCACTGCCGCTATCATACCTCTGATGCCAATACAGGCTGTTCTGTTTCGAGCTCAGCGATATGCTTGGACAGCGTCTCTAAGTATTCATCTTTATTCACATAATATGCCATACGCGCAAGCTTAATATAGTCATAGCCCCCATCGAGTGTCTTGCCTGCACGCTTACGCTTCACTTTATTGAACTGTTTAACGGCTGCTGTATTTTGCTGACGCTGCTGAATATATAGTGCGACAAGCCTCGCTTGTTGATTTCGACCCTCCCAGCCCAACCCTGCGGCCTCAACCATACCCATCATAAATAAATTATTATGCTCAGGATGAAAGACATTCATATAAAGCTGCGGCGCGTCATGATTGGCAGGCCAATTAAGCTGCGCGCGCTCAATAAATGGATAGTCTAGTAAATACCCAGTCGCCATAAGAATCAAATCATAATCATGACTTTCACCATCACTAAAGCTCACCGTATGACCATCGATGCGGCGAATATCACGGCGTGCTTTAATATCGCCATGACCCAAATGATGCAATACCAATGAATTGACCACAGGATGTGATTCGTACATGCGATAGTTTGGGTTTGGCAGTCCATAATCAGAAGGTTTACCGATGACCATACGAATCATCGCTGCATCCATACGCTGCTTAACTGGACGCGGTAATTTTAGTTTTCCGCCTAGTGTGTCAATCGGCTGACCTTTGATAAATTTAGGCAGAAAGTAATAGCCGCGGCGCAGACTGATATCGACCGACTTGGCATGATGTACCGCGTCAACAGCGATATCAGCACCCGAATTGCCACAGCCAACGATCAACACACGTTTGTCATTAAACACTGACGGGCTACGATATTCAGAAGAATGCATCAACATGCCTGCGAACGTACCTGGCAAACTTGGCATATTGGGGGTATGTAAAGTGCCATTTGCCATGAGGACACCATCAAACAGTCGCGATTGCTTTCGACCATTACACTCACTGACTAAGCGCCAGCCGTCCCCTTCAGGCACCATGCTGACCACACGCGTGGAGAATTCGTAGTGTGATTTTAGATTGAACGTATCTGAAAAATCGCGGAAGTATTGACGGAGCTGGGTATGATGAGGATACGCCGCGACTGAGTCACTCATAGGAAACTCTTTGAACTCCGTCATACGCTTGGACGAAATCAAATGGGCACTTTCATACATGGTACTGTGCGGATTGTCGATATCCCATAGCCCCCCTACATCTGTATGTAGCTCAAAGCCGACAAAAGGAATATTGAGTTTTTGCAAATTTCGGGCTGCAGCGAGCCCCATTGGACCTGCTCCAATTACTGCGTACATAAGCGCCACCTTTAAAATCCATTTCAATTATATAAATCAGTCAATTCCGTTTGACTGCACCTCTGGTGGGCGATACCAGCGTACTCCATGCCCGTGATAAAACAATATCATACATTGATACATGAACTGGCTCAAATGAATAAATTGTCCATATAGACTACTTATAATAGGTAAATCCATCCTCTGCTTTATACTTCTTTTTTGCTCGCTCTATACAGCCTAATCTTCTCCCAAATATAAAAGCATTGCCCTACTTATAGATGATGCTATTAGCACCTTATCAAGCAACAGCCGTACTTTACCAAACCTAGTATATTTAAAATTGACTCAGTAATTCATTGTAATAGAAATGATTATCATTATAATAACGATTTAAATTACATGCTGGAAATATTCATGCAACTGTCTCGCTTATCTGCTGCTTTGTTTCGTCTTAACTCTCTGAATGTGTCTGGCGCTTCTCTACGACTAGCGTCCATACCCTCACGTTTGCCATCAACGAAATCGCTACCTCTAAAAACACTATGTTCAGTCATCATACTAACCACAAGTCACTCGGCATGGGCGCTAGTAGATGATGCAGATACTCAAACCACCCCTAATGTGGTACTGGACACTATCGTCGTGACCAGTAGTGCTGATGCGTCCGCAGATGGGCTACCTAGCGCATATGAAGGTGGACAGGTAGCAACAGGCAGCCGCGTTGGACTCTTGGGCAACCAAGACATCATGGACACGCCGTTCTCTACCACCTCATATACCAATGAATATATCGCCAATCAGCAAGCGCAAAGTGTGGGTGACCTACTCAAAAAAGATTCTACTGTACGTGTGGCTAGAGGTTTCGGTAATTTTCAAGAAGCGTATTTTATGCGTGGGTTTGTGACCACCTCAGACGATACGATGTTCAATGGTCTATACGGCATACTACCTAGACAATATATTGCAACTGAATTGTTTGAGCGCGTCGAAGTACAGCGCGGTGCCTCAGCGATGCTAAATGGCGCAGCACCGAGTGGTGGTAGCGCAGGTGGTACTATCAACCTGTTACCCAAACGAGCGGATAATGAGCCGCTAAGTCAGCTAACGGTTGGTTATGGTCAAGGTGACCAAGGTAAGGTCGCAGTAGATGTCAGTGATCGCTTTGGTAGCGATGATGCTATTGGTGTTCGTTTTAATGCTGCTTATCAAGATGGTGACAGCGCTATCGATGATGAGTCATTGACTTTGGGTTTGGCTGCCCTTGGTTTAGACTATAGAGGAGATCAGTATCGTCTATCAGCCGATTTGGGCTGGCAAGACAATAAGCTGTCAGAGACTCGTCCTAGTGTGACGCTTGCTGGTGTCTCTCATGTATCAAAAGCACCAGACGGCTTAAAAAACTGGGCGCAACCTTGGAGTTATTCAAACGAAGAGGATGTCTTTGGTACGATTCGCGGAGAATATGATTTTAATGACAACATCACTGGTTATGGTGCCTACGGTATCAGACATGGTGATGAGGACAACTCGTTAGCCAATCTTACAGTATCTGACGCAGATGGCACTGGCTCAACCTCCCGCTTTGATAACGTTCGAGAAGATAAAGTCCAAAGTGCTGAGCTTGGTCTGCGTGGTCAATGGCAAACAGGTAAGATTGATCACAACTGGGTAATCGCAGCTAATCTTTACGACCAAGAGGAAAAAGGCGCTTACGCTTTTGAAGATGGACGTCCTACTAATTTATACAATCCTACTAGTTATCATGATAACAACTGGTCGGATAGTGCCGTTTTTGTAGGTAATTCAGATAATCCAACACTTACGGGCGAAACTCAACTACAGAGTTTTGCGCTCGCAGACACGTTCTCACTGTTCAACGATAAGCTAAAAACTACGGTAGGCGTACGTCATCAAAATATCAAAACAACCAGCTATGACTATAATACCCAAGCCAAAACAGCTAGCTATGATGAAAGCGCATGGACACCAAGCGTCGGTATCGTTTATCAGCCAACGATGGACTGGTCTGTATATGGCAACTATATTGAAAGTCTTGCCAAAGGTGCCGCTGCGCCATTGGTTGATAATTCTGGCAATGCCATAACCAATGCAGGACAAAACCTAGATCCCTATGTAAGCAAACAAACTGAGCTAGGTGTTAAATACGACAATGGTGTGATCGGTAGCAGTTTTGCCATATTCCATACTGATGAGCCACGAGCTTATATCGATGACAATAATACCTTTACCGCGACTGGCGAGAACCGTCATCAAGGTGCTGAGCTAACTGTCTTTGGTAGTCCAAGCGAAAACATGCGCCTCAATGCTGGTGTTACCTATCTAAGTGCTAAGCAAAAAGATACTGGCGATAGTGCATTAGATGGCAATAGCGTCATTGGCCTGCCTACTTTACAGAGCAACGTCAACCTAGAGTATGATTTAGCCGCCGTTGAAGGACTGACATTAACGGGCGATATCATCCATACAGGTGCGCGTTATGCCGATGCCGCCAATACCTTAAAAGTTGATGGCTATACTACCCTAGATTTGGGTGCTCGCTATCGTACTATGCTGGCAGGACAAAACGTTACTCTAAAAGGTATGGTGACCAATGTCACAGGTGAAGACTACTGGCAATCTGTAGGTGGATTACCAGGCTATGGCTATCTAAATGCGGGCGAGCCAACGGCCTTAAAAGTATCGGCAACGTTCGACTTTTAAGCTTTATTAGTAGGCTTTATTAGGTTCTATAAAAGGGATTAGGCGCGACCTACTCCCTTTTATGCTATCAAAAATTTATTTTATTACTGAGTTACTATGCCTTCTCGTACCACAGCGTCTTCTCATACCACAGTGTCCTATCGTACGACCCCTTCTTTATATCATATGATTTGGGCGAATTATCGTCTGCCTTTTCTCAAAGTCATTCTGCTAAATCTGGTCAACGCAGCTGTCAGTGTCGGTATCATTGCCTATATCAATCACACCTTTATTAGTCAGCCAGTATTTGATACTTTATCTTGGCTCAGCTTGGGGCAGTTTTCACTGCTGGTACTGTTACTGCTGGTGACGACATTTTTGTCGCAATATGCCTTAACGCGATTGGGGCATCGATTTGTCTATGAGCTTAGAACCAAATTGGTCAAACAAATCATCGATACCACCGTTCCTCAAATAGATCATTTGGGTAGTGCACGCTTACTTGCCAGCTTGTCTTCAGATATTCAATCGATTACCGTTGCTTTTGTCCGTATGCCAGAGCTTGTACAAGGTATTATTTTATCTGTTGGCGTTGGGCTATATCTGGGATGGTTATCGTTGCCATTATTGTTTATTGTCATGTTTTGGATTGTGATGACGATTTGGATCAGTACCATATTGGTCAAGCATGTCTATACGCATTTGACCGAGTTGAGAGAGATTAATGACGCGTTATATCAGGATTATCAATCGATAATAGAAGGACGCAAAGAGCTAGCACTTAACCAACACCGAGCAGAAAAACTGTATACAGATGACTTCTTGGCTCATGCCAAATCGTACGAGAAGACCGTAACCAAGTCTGATACTTTTCATTTATCAGCGGTGAACTGGTCCAATATTATGATGTTTGCCTCGATTGGCGTGGTGTTCGCGGTATCGAATTATCTGAATATACCGATGGGTGTCGCCACCACCTTTTCCTTAACGATTCTATTTATGCAGTCACCCATTCTGCATGCAGTTGGTGCGTATCCGACCCTACAGACTGCCCAAGTGGCACTAGACAAAATACAGTCTCTAGAGCTGGCTGACTATCAAGCAGCATTTATGACTGACCATGTGGCAAAAGACTGGCAATCGATATCACTGACTGACGTTGGTTATCGCTACGGCGGCATCAATACGCAGGCACAAGAGATAGCTGTTGACGCAAATAACCCTGCTGATGATATCTTGAAATCGGTCAACCTTACTGTGAGACGTGGCGATGTGGTGTTCTTAATCGGCGCCAATGGTAGTGGCAAATCAACTCTCGCCAAAATCATCACGGGGATTTTCACCCCTACCACAGGCTCTATACACGTAGACCAAGGCATCGTTGATTCAGAGAGTAATGCCGATTATAGACAGCTGTTTTCTGCTATCTTTAGTGATCAGCATCTGTTTAAACAGCTCATTGGAAATCAGGGCAATCAACCTAATGAAGCACTGATATCTGACTGGCTGCATAAGCTCAATCTACAAGAAAAAGTAAGTGTGTCTGACCATAAACTCTCTACAGATAAGCTGTCGCAAGGTCAGAGAAAACGCTTGGCAATGCTAATCGCTGTCGCTGAACAGAAGGATATATTACTGCTCGATGAGTGGGCAGCCGACCAAGACCCTGCCTTTCGCCGCGTGTTTTATCAGACGCTCATCCCTGAGCTAAAAGCCATGGGTAAGACACTGTTTATTATTAGTCATGATGATGGTTATTTTGAGCATGCTGATCGATTATTACTAATGAAAGAAGGCCGTCTCATTGAGCTAAATGCCGAAGAGCGACAGCGTGCCAGCAAAGATGCCATTGCTATGCTTAAGTAAGCAATGCTTTAACTACTAGCATGAACCGAGCTATTTCAATCCTATAAAACGTTTGATCAACTTTAAGCTAAATGGCAGTTAATCTAAGCATTTTTTAAGCAAAAAAAGGAGCGCCTTACTACAAGACGCTCCTTTGCTATATAAGGAACAACATTATTCTGCTATTCACTTATTTTAATAACTTCTGTAAAAACCCAACTCGAGAAATCACCAAGAAGTCTAATAGCGCGATAGCCACAATCGCAATAATAGCAGTCGGGAATATGATAGCCACAACTAATAAAGGAATAGCAAGCGGCCACCAGACGGAAACATTTAAGCCGCGAGCTGGTGGGTTTAATCCCACGCTATCACTCGCCTGACGAGGGCGACGCTGCCACCACATGATATAGCCACTGACACAAATAGCGATTACTGCTAGGCAAAACAGCACATTAGCCAGTACGCTCCACCATCCGAGCGTGCCCATATGCAGCGCGATACCAGCCGCCATGAACTTACCAAACGCATTATAGTCGTCAAAATGAATATCAGCTAAGACATTACCCGAATAACGGTCAATATGTACCGTACGATCTGCTGTCGGACTTTTCATATCATAGCTCATTGAATCTTGGCTAATGGTCCAGACGCCTGTACTACCTTGTGGTAGGTTCAATTGATAACGCCCTTCAAAACCGATTTCACGAGCGTAACGATCCACTGTATCAATCATAATTGGGATATTGGCGGCAATACCATCTTTACCCATAGTCGTGCCTGACACAGGCATTGGCGTCAGCTCAAGCACCCAAGGAACTTCTTTGGTGTCGCCCGAGTTTAGAGCACTGCCATGCGTGGGTACTTCAGTATGCGCTTCAGACGCTGCCGCACCATGTACATGCGGCGCTGGTGTAGACTCTTGCATAGCAGCATGTTGACTGTGGTCAATCGATACCGGAACAGGCGCAACGCCCCACTTACCCGCAGGAAACTGGCTCCATGCTTGCACCACTCTTTCGCCCCATACACCTGCCCATGCCATACCTGATATACAGAAAAACAGTAGCAGCACAGATATCCAACTGCCCAATGTCGCATGAATCGTACGGATAAAAGAGCGTTTTTTCTTATTGGTTACCCTCTCGTTAGGTATCAACATCGCTTTGACTGATTTACGTTTCTGCCACCACAGATACCAACCAGACAGAACCATCAAAATAGTCAATGATGCCGCCGTTTCTAACAGATAATCACCGACTTTACCAATCAGCAAATCACTGTGAATATCATTGAACGTACTATAAAGATCGCTACTAGTAGGCACACTTTGGACGATATCAGCCGTATAAGGGTTGACTGCCACCATATTGCTTTGGTCGTCTGATTTTATCTGAAATAAAGCCACCGTATCAGTATCACGAGGGGCGATATATTTAATCAGTGTGCTATCAGGCAAGGTGCTCAGCGCGTTTTTTGCTTGAGTAGAGACAGGTGCTTGAACTGTAGACTCTGGCACGACAACCGTTAAGCGGTCGTTGTCACGTCCTACTGTGTTAGACATAAACAGCATACCGAGCGCCGTTATCGCCAAGACAACTAGAAAGGGAGCAACAAAAACACCTGCATAAAAATGCCAACGCCACACTGTGAAATAGCGTTGGTTATTGGTGGATTGGTTGGAGGGTGTGTCCATAAATGTGACCTTAAACAATCTTTGGTTGCTCAATGAACAACGTAAACCTATCGATAATAGTGATATATCTGCTTGCAAGACCAATCTTAAAAGGTCTCGCAGAAAGCTAGAATAACGCCGATACAGTGATGTAAAAACTATACTGTAAATAATTGTATTCAGAATGCTGCTGCATAATACGAGAAAAATCTAAAAAAAACTATTGTTTAAAATACATCACTCAAAACAGCAAGTCTGCGTGACTCTATTCGCAATACTGCTTCATTTGCAATACTGCGCCTCTACCTTTTTAAGTTCTGCAAATACTTCTCAAAACTGTCTCGTTGTAATTTTTTAATGATAATAATTATCATTAGTGTTATTATTGGCGTCGTTGTAAATTTGCTTTAACTGTTATACATAATATTTAATCATTTTAGTCCAAGAGGAAATCTGATGCGGTCTCATCTAACCACTAACGTCATTCGCAAAAAATATCTCACCACAGCAGTACAAATTGGCCTGATCATGGGTATGAGTCACGCCGCTTACGCTGTAGAGACGACAAACAATACTGAAAACGATGAGGCTGCTACACCATCAGCCACCTTAGATGCTATTACTGTCTACTCAGATGGCTATCGTAGTACTGGCACCAAAACTGCATTGGACCCAAACGACGCGCCAATGAGTTATACCAGAATCGATCAAGACCTGTTGCAAAAGCGTCAGGCAGATAGTGTCAATGCTGCATTACGTTATGAGCCAGGCGTAAGCTCTGAAAGCCGCGGTACGGTATCTGTCTTTGATGAGTACAATATCCGCGGATTTAAAACCTATTCAAACTTTTATGACGGACTAAGACTGCCCTACGATGGCGCTTGGAACCTAATGCCACAAGTCGATGTCTATGCGACTGAAGCGGTCGAAGTCGTGAAAGGACCCGCCTCTTCCCTTTATGGCTATGCAGCACCCGGTGGCATGGTGAACCAAATAGCCAAAGCCCCTAAAAGCACTCAAGAGAACGAAGTACAGCTACGACTCGGTAATCAAAACCTAAAAGAAGTGGCCGTCGATAGCACGGGGCCTATCACCGACACCTTGAACTATCGCTTAGTCGCGCTAAAACGTCAAAAAGATGGACAAATGCAAACCACAGAAGAAGAGCGCTTGCTGATTAATCCGTCGCTTGAATGGCAGGCAACTGATGATGTCTCGGTACTTGCCAATCTGTTTTATCAAGATGATCCAGAGATGGTACCTTCTACCCCATTGCCTGCTGTCGGCACCGTATATAAGGCAAGCTATGGCAAGCTAGACAGTGATGCCTATGCAGGCGATGAATGGAATAAGTTTAGTAAAGAAGTATTTATGCCAAGCGTCACCGTAAACTGGGATATCAATGACCAGTTAACTTTTAAACATATCACGCGCTATACCGATGCCGAAGCACAGCAACGCAATATGTATAATAGAGGGTTTGTAGAAGGTAGTGACACGATTCTCAATCGCGTGGCATATACCACGGATGAGAGCATGAATAATTGGACCACGGACAACCAACTGGCCTATACATTCGATACTGCCAATACCTCGCACAATCTACTGTTCGGTGCTGAGTATCAAGAGACAGACAGCAGCGCGATTTACTATGATGCTGGTGCAAATGGCACGCCAAATCTTGACTTGTCTAATCCAGACTACTCACAAATAAATACGGCTACGCTACCGCTAGATACCTATCGTCAGACGCAAGATATCGAACAAAGCCAGCTTGGATTCTATGTGCAAGACGAGATGAGGTGGCAAGATTTGACCGTTGTAGCCGGACTACGTCACGACAACTTCGAGAGTACGACCGAGCAAACTGACGCCTCTCAAGGTGCAGTTTATAATAATGAGACGTTTGGTAATGATGCATCAGAAACTAGCGGCCGTTTTGCTGCGATTTATGATTTTGACAATGGTTTATCACCATTTGTCAGCTATTCAGAGTCATTCCAGCCCGTTGTTGGTAGCAACTTTATTACTAATGAACCTTTTGAACCAAGTACTGCTGATCAGCTAGAAGCAGGCCTCAAATATCTGTCTCCAGACCGTGCCACTCAAGGAACGCTTGCCGTATTCGATATCACACAGAAAAATGTCGTAGTAACCAATCCCGCTGATTATCGACAGAAAGTTCAAACTGGTGAAATTGAATCAAAAGGCTTTGAGATATCAGGCAGTCGTATGCTTAATGACTGGGTAGATCTCGCGGCAAGCTACAGCTATACCGATGCTGAGATCACAGAAGATGAGTTCAACCCTGATGTGGTCGGCAACACTCCTGCCCAAACTGCTAAACACAAAGCCACACTATGGGCAGACTACTATGCTACGGACAAACTCACTCTAAATGCTGGCATTCGCTATGAAGATGGTATGCAGATTGATAAACAAAACTCAGATGAACTGCCAAGCGTAACGCTGGTAGATGTCGGCGGTAGCTATCAGATCAACCCTATGCTGGCTGTGGGTGCGAGTATCAACAATCTATTTGATAAGACCTATGTTAGTTCTTGTTATAGCATCGCTGACTGCTGGATGGGACCTGAACGTCAAATGTCAGTCAGCCTAAAAGCTAATTTTTAATCAAATTTACAAGCAGCGGGTTGGTTGTATTAGTAAGCTAACCCTTAACCCGCTGTTGGAAGGAAAGCACAATATGGCAAAACCTACTCCAAGAGTACTAGAAGTTATTGGCACTAGATACATTACGCCAAATATGTGCCGTGTCACGCTTGGCGGTGCTGGCATGGTTGATTTCCCTATCGATCAAGAAAGTGCTTATATCAAACTGATATTTCCTCAAGATGCAGATAGTCGCCCATTGATGCGTACTTATACGGTGAGCGTGCAACGTGATGACGCAATAGATGTTGATTTTGCTTTACATGAGACGGAAGGACCTGCATCGGCATGGGCACGACATGCGCAAGTCGGTGATCAAATTCTGATAGGTGGTCCAGGGCCAAAGAAACTCATTAACAATGAAGCAGATTGGTTTTTATTAGTCGGCGATATGACCGCGCTACCAGCGATTACGGTCAACCTAGCCCAGTTACCTATTGATGCTCATGGTTACGCAGCACTTGAAGTGACGACTGAGGCAGATCGTCAGACGCTCAAAAAACCAGAGAACGTCGAGATACATTGGGTGATTAATGCGCATCCAAATGCAGACGATAGCCCCTTACTGAACTGTGTTAAATCATTGAATTGGCTTGATGGTCAACCTGCTGTATGGGCAGCGTGTGAATTTCATAGTATGCGTGCACTGCGCCAATACTTCAAAGTTGAGTGCGCGATACCAAAGACGCATTTATATGTTTCTAGCTACTGGAAAGTCGATAGCACAGAAGATCAGCATAAAATCGTCAAAAGTCAGGATGCGCAAACGGAAGATCAGTAAATACGTATTTCGAAACAAAAAAGGAGGGGCTAATATTAGTCCCACCTTTTTTTATCAATCATTATCTATCATGCTTCGACTACCTTCCCCTCTTTCACTCTACTAATCGTCAGCCCCGTGAACCCGAATAGCAGTGTCAGCAGTAATGACAAATAACAGAAGAATGCATAAGGCAGATAATCTAACACCGGTACCCCTAATGCCTGACTGATAAACACCCCGCACACACTCCAAGGCACCAATGGATTAATCACCGTTCCTGCATCCTCAATCGTCCGAGATAAATTCTTAGGATGCAAGTGTAAGCGCTCAAACGTCGACCGAAATGCCGTACCTGACAATAGAATACTCAAATACTGCTCACCAATCAGCACGTTAATGCTTAGTGCCGACATCGCTGCGGCAAATATCGCTCGTCCTGATGTCGTCAATGTATCCTTAATACCAGATAGCAGTGCTGGCAGAATCCCTAGTGCGGTTAGTAACCCACCTAAGCTTAATGCTAGTATCACAATCGCCTGAGTAAAGAACATACTCTGTACACCGCCACGCGACAGCATACCACCTACCTCACCCAGCTCTAATGACTCAGCAGGGGCATAGCCTGCAAACAAGTAACCACCCAATTGACCAAAGCTTGGTGAGCTGTGGATATAAGTAATGATAAGTGCCGCAGCAATAGTACAGATAATCGTATAAATCGCATTGACCCGAAACAGTGCTAGTCCGACTAATACGACAAAGGGTAATACTGAATACCCATGTACCAAACCACTGTCTATCAGCTGACCTTGTAATATAGTCACTTGACTCAGATCAGCACTGGTCGTCTGTCCTGAGAACATCCAAAACAATATCACCGTCAGTATCCACGCAGGTACGGTTGTATACATCATATTGCGAATGTGCTCAAACAGATCGATACCCACTACAGAAGAGGCAATCGTACAAGTATCAGATAATGGCGACATCTTATCACCAAAGAACGCCCCTGATACTACCGCCCCCGCTGCTATCGCCACATTGGCATCAAACGCATTACTCATACCAATAAAGGCCACGCCAAGCGTTGCTGCAGTCGTCAAACTACTGCCTAGAGCAATACCAATAATAGAGGTCAAGATAAAGGCGGAAATATAATAGTACTCAGGTGAGATCAGCTGAAAGCCCATATACATAAGCGTTGGAATCGCTCCTGACATCATCAGAGCCGCAACCATCAGTCCGATAAAGAAGAACAAATAGATGGCACCAATACCACGCATGACACCTGAGGCCATTTGAGCTTGCATGTCATCAAAGCTGAGTCCTTTATACATACCGATAGCCAGTAGTACACAGATGGCCAATATAAGAGACAAGTGCGGCACCCAGCCAAAGCCAATCATGGTAATGCCCATGATACCGATGACGATGGCGGATATGATAAAGGCGAGCTTGGCACTGATTAATGTGAGGGGTTTTGGTGGCATGACACATCCTTAAAATGCCAGTAAATACTGGCACTAAATTGATTTTAATTTTGATGGTAGAAGTATGGTTAAAGTGATTTGTTAGTAAAGCAACCTATTACTTACCCAGTAAGTCATCGGTCTTAGCTGCCATGACGAAATCATTGCGATGCAAACCTTTGATACTATGCGACCACCAAGTGACCGTAGCCTTACCCCACTCTACCAATATACCCGGATGATGCCCTTCTACTTCAGCGATGTCTGCCAGTTGATTGGCAAATGCCATTGCTGAGACGAAGTTTTTAAATTTATACTGACGCTGCAATTGTTGAATACCATCCACCTCAATTAGTGACCAATCAGGAATTTGCGGTAATAATTCTCGTGCTTCGGCTTCATCGACTTTCGGTGCGCCAATGCGGCAAGCTTCGCAGCTGTTTTGTGATAGTGCTGTCATAATAAAATCCTTTTATAATGGCTGTTTTCGATGTCAGTTTTTAATGGTTGTTTTGATAACTACTTTCTAATACTCGTACATCAATGCTGATATAGCTTTGCTGCTATCTCAATATTCCGCACTGAAGTGTTGGTTTTCATGTTTAATTTTGAATTGACGTTTTTAACGAGTTTTTTCTGGGTAGGTCGGCTCAAATAGTCCAAGCGACATAGCTTTTTTTACCGCTCCCATGATGTCACTATTGACGATATCAAATAAGGTATCTAATTCATCAATGACATAGTAAATCGGCTGTATTTGATCAATACGATAAGGCGTACGCAATACATCGAGCAAATCAAATGCTCGGTGCTCAGGCTGCGGTTTAGACTGATGCTGTTTAGTTTGATATTGTATTGTATTTTGAGCTTCTGGTTGGCCGTACGATGTATGATCAAGTGCGTAGACCGTTTCAGAAGGTGAACTTAATATGCCGCCGCCGTAGATTCTACGATTTTCTATGCGACTGCCAACCAAGCCAAACTCAATAGTGAACCAATACAGTCGTGCCAAAAACCAACGCTCCTCTTTCGTTGCGCTAAGACCAAGCTTACCATACGTCTCATTAAATGCTGCAAACGCAGGATGGGTCAATAGTGGACAATGCCCAACGATTTCATGAAAAATATCAGGCTCTTCAATATAGTTCATATCATCGAATCGGCGAATAAAAGTCGCCACAGGGAAGGACTTATTGGCCAGTAATTTGAAAAATTTACCGAAGCTGATTAACGCAGGCACAGCGGCAGTTTGCCAACCTGTGGTCGCTTGCAATACCTCATCGATATCATGCAGCTGCGGGATATGCGTTGTCGGTAAATTTAACTTAGTCAAACCCTCTAGATATGCATTACATGCACGATTGGGCGTTTGTTCCGCTTGACGTGCTAGCAGCGCTTGCCACATCACATGCTCATCATCACTATAGTGAATATGACCATTGCTATCGGGCTGGTGTGAAATATACGGCTGTCTTTTATTTGTCGCGTTAGAATGACTGGACGCATCGTTGCCTTGCTTACTAGTAGCAACGTTATTGGTACCGATGGCAGTATTAAGAGAATCTATCTGTGATAGGCGTTCCATGCCTGTATTCCTTTTATCGCAATGAGAGCATTACCTTTGCTGTCGTGCTTGTAGGTAATACTCCTATTAAGGACAACACAAACTCCTTTTGTCTTGTCCAATTGTTAGATTTGGGCTAAGCGTTAGGTAGCTTTATAGCGTTTCAGTCTCTGGCTGACCGACTGTGCCGCGACGTACTTGGTCGCGCTCTATCGACTCAAACAACGCTTTAAAGTTACCTTCACCAAAGCCATCTGCATAATCGCCTTTACGCTGAATAAACTCAAAGAACACTGGACTACCCAAAATAGTTTCAGAAAAAATCTGTAGTAGCAGACGCGGTGCACCGCCTTCTGTCGTACCGTCTAACAAGATACCGCGCGTTTGCAAGTCAGCGACATTTTCACCATGGTTCGGTAAGCGCTCGCTCAGCATTTCATAGTAAGCAGCATTTGGGGCGGTCATAAGCGGAATACCAGCCGCTTTTAGCTTATCGATACTGGCAAACAAGTCATCACTGGCTAGCGCAATATGTTGAATACCTTCGCCATTGAAATGCATTAGGTACTCTTCGATTTGACCACCGCCCTGTTTGGCTTCTTCATTCAGTGGAATACGGATTTTTCCATCGGGTGCGGTCATGGCTTTACTGGTTAGTCCTGTGTACTCACCTTTGATATCAAAGTAACGAATCTCGCGGAAATTAAAGATACGCTCATAGAATTTTGCCCAATACGCCATGCGTCCACGATAGACGTTGTGCGTTAAATGATCGATGACTTTGAAGCCATAGCCGACAGGGTTTCTGTCGATATCTGCAAAGAACTCAAAGTCGACATCATAGATAGATTCGCCATCTTTATAGCGGTCAATCAAATAGATTAGTGAGCCGCCGATGCCTTTGATAGCTGGCAACCTAAGCTCCATCACCCCAGTTGGCACATCTACTGGCTGCGCGCCCATTTCTACCGCACGCTCATATGCTTTTTTGGCATCTTTTACCCGAAAGCCCATGCTACAAGCACCTGCGCCATGCTCTTCAACGAAATAACTGGCTTGGCTTTTTGGCTCGCGGTTTAGGATAAGGTTGATATCACCTTGACGATATAGAGCAACGTCTTTCGAGCGATGATTGGCGACATGGGCAAAACCAAGCTGCTTAAACAATGCGTCGACTGCATCAGGTTGCGGAGAAGCAAACTCGACAAAATCAAATCCATTTAGTCCCATTGGGTTGTCAAATAAATCTGCCATTGTAATTATCCTTAATTTCAATTGGTAATAGAAAATCGATGAGTAGTAAAAGTCGGTTATTAGCGAAAGTCTATAAAACGATTAATAATCAATCTTTATTGTTGACGTTGTATTTATATTAGATTAGCTTTATTTATAAGACTAATTGTTTTTTATGATTTATTTATCAGGTTTACTTATGAATATCAGCATTCGCCAATTGACCGCATTTATCAAAGTCGCTGACAACGGCAGTTTCACTCGTGCCAGTGAACAGATGTATCTAACTCAATCTGCCGTCAGTGGATTGATTAAAGAGCTAGAGACTGGTCTCGGTATCGTGCTGTTTGATCGAACCACTCGCCAGTTGTCTCTGTCAGCAGTAGGACGGCATCTACTACCACAAGCGCGGCGTATCTTGAATGAGATGCAGCTGTTTGAAAATGAAGCGAGTAGCTTGACCAACTTGGCACAAGGTCAGGTGCGCTTGGCTGTATCACAGTTCGCGGCGTCTTCCCTACCTGCCGTCATCGCTCAATTTGCCAAAGAATATCCAAATATCGGCGTCTCACTATTGGACTGCTCAGCCGAAAATTTACTTAAGCATATTCAAGATATCGAAGTCGATTTAGGCGTTGGTACTGAGCTTGGTTTTATAGAAACTGAAGATGATATCGGGGCTGACTTGTTGTATCAGCTACCATTTTGTGTGGTTATGCCAGACAGCCATGCACTGGCACAAAGAGACGAAATCACTTGGCAAGATTTATTAGAAACGCCGCTGATTACCTTACAAGGCCCGTTCCTTGAGCAAGTAACCTCAGAGCTCGATGATTCTATCTCCGCTCATGTGCAACAAGCCCGCTACAAGGTGAATTTTATGTCCACCGCGCTTGAGATGACACGCCAAGGCTTTGGTATCACGCTGTGTCTACCCTATATGCCTGAAGTTATTGATTGGGTCAGCGCCAATGGTCTGCTGATGCGTCCACTCACTCAACCAGTCAAAATGCGGCAATTCTTTATCTATCAACGTGCTTCACGTGCGCTCTCTCCGGCGACAATTGCTTTTAAGCATTTTTTGCAAACCTATTTTGCGACCCATTATAACGACCTACATCACTCTGAATCGTCGTCTAGCGAATGACGTATAGCATGTCAAATGCGCTTGATAAGCATAGAAACAATCTATTTGGCTATTTATTTTATTAATTGCCGCATATAACCCACTCTCGTGTTGAGTTCAGCCGCGATTTGCTCTATGATTTTCGGCTGCTCGATTTATATTTTTATAAGGAAATGGCATGTTTGAACGTATCGATTATTACGCTGGTGATCCAATCTTAGGTCTTATGGAAAAATACTCAGCAGATAGCAATCCTAACAAGGTCAATTTAGGTATTGGTATTTATTATGATGAGAATGGCGTATTGCCTGTACTCGACTGTGTAAAAACAGCCGAAGAGCGTATTGCTGATCCTATCGCACCGCGTCCATACCTACCAATGGCAGGTCTACCAGGCCACCGTAAAGGCTGTCAGGAATTACTGTTTGGTAAAGACGCTCAGATTTTAAAAGATGGCTTGGTCGCTACTATCGCTACAATCGGTGGTTCTGGCGCGTTGAAAGTTGGTGCTGAATTTATTCATGACTGGTTCCCACAAGCTAAGTGCTATGTGAGCGATCCGACATGGGGCAACCATATCGCTATCTTTGAAGGCTCTGATGTAGAAGTCGGTAAATACCCGTACTACGACAAAGCCAACAGCAGCATCAAATTCGATGAAATGATTGCGTTTTTTGAAACATTGAACAAAAATGACGTCATTTTGCTACACCCATGCTGCCATAACCCAACCGGTATGGATTTGACCCAAGCGCAATGGGACACTGTACTCAACGTCGTGAAGGCGCGTGAGCTGATTCCATTCATGGACATCGCTTATCAAGGGTTTGGCGAAGACATGGACAGCGACGCTTACGCTATTCGTAAAGCGGTTGAGATGGGCTTGCCATTGTTTGTTAGCAACTCATTCTCTAAAAACTTGTCGCTATATGGCGAGCGCGTCGGCGGCCTATCAGTCGTCTGCCCAACCGTAGACGAAACCGATCGCGTATTCGGTCAGCTAAACGCAACCGTACGCCGTATCTACTCAAGCCCGCCATCACATGGTGGACGCGTGGTCGATATCGTCATGAACGATGAAGCCCTACATGAGCAGTGGGTTGGCGAAGTTTATGCGATGCGCGACCGTATCAAAGCCATGCGCCTAAAGTTAAAGTCAGTGTTAGAGGCTAAAATCCCTAACCGTAACTTTGATTACATCACTCGTCAAAACGGTATGTTTAGCTTTACTGGTCTCACGCCTGAGCAAGTCGAACGCCTACAGACCGAGTTTGGTATCTATATGGTCTCTAACTCACGTATGTGTGTGGCTGGACTGAATACTAGTAACATCGACTATGTGGCCAATGCCATGGCAGACGTCTTAAAAGACTGATTAAACCACGTAAGCCATGTTACTCAATATGTAACTTGATAAAAAATAAACGTGGATAATAAAGGCTGAGCGATTGCTCGGCCTTTTTTTGTACCTAACATTTAATCAAAATTATTTCGTCAGAACTATTTTATTAAAATCATCTAGTCAGAACCGTTTAGTCAAAACAACGACAACCACTTTTCAAAGTAGCCTTTTTACGAAAGACATTGCACAAAAAACTTGCAATCCATATATCAATAAATTACATTATACGTAAGTAATTAATTATAACGTAATTCCTAATTTGTATTAGCAAGGAGCAAATCATGTCAACGACTGACAGCACCCTCACCTCTTTTATCGATATCGCTACTGACTCTGACTTTTCTATTCACAATCTCCCTTATGGCATCTTTAGCGTTACCAAAGACGATGCTGGTGATAACAAGCGCCGTGCAGGCGTTGCCATCGGTGAGCATGTGCTCGACCTGTCTGTATTAGAGACAGAAGGCTTGTTAAGTTTGGACGGTGGCCCTTATTTTGGCCAATCCACTCTAAATGCTTTTATTGATTCAGGTCGAGACAACTGGACGCAGGCACGCTCGACTATTCAAACACTGCTGTCTAATGACAATGACACGTTACGTGATAATGCAGACTTGCAAAAAAAGGCGCTATTTAAGCAGGCAGACGTCACCATGCATTTGCCAGTGCAAGTACCGGGCTTTACCGATTTTTATTCATCGAAAGAGCACGCGACCAACGTCGGCACCATGTTCCGCGATCCAAACAACGCCCTATTGCCTAACTGGACCGAAATGCCTGTTGGTTATAATGGACGCGCCAGTACCGTCATCGTTAGCGGGACGGATATCGTGCGTCCATCAGGTCAGCTAAAGCCTAGCCCTGATGAGCGTCCTATTTTTTCTGCCTGTAAGCGCTTGGATTTTGAGCTAGAGACCGCCTTTGTCGTTGGTAAAGGTAATCATATCGGTCAGCCAATCGCCGTAGATGATGCCGCTGATCATATCTTTGGCATGGTGTTGCTCAATGACTGGTCAGCCCGAGATATCCAAAAATGGGAATACGTGCCATTAGGTCCATTTAATGCCAAGACCTTTGCCTCCGAGGTTTCTCCTTGGATTGTCACTATGGATGCATTGGCTCCGTTTAAAACAGCTTGCCCAACTCAAGAACCCAAGCCGCTTGCATATTTAAATGAAAAATCGAGCGACAACAGCTTTGATATCAATCTATCAGTTGAGCTACTGCCTGAAAATGCAGAAACAGCAACAGTCATTTGCGAGACCAATTTTAAATACATGTACTGGTCAATGGCACAGCAGCTCACCCACCACACCATCACTGGCTGCAAAGTTGAAGTTGGCGACATGATGGGCTCAGGTACGATTTCAGGGCCAACGCCTGATTCTTATGGCTCGATGCTAGAGATTGCTTGGAACGCTACCAAACCAGTCACGCTTGAAGGCGGTGAGACGCGCAGCTTTATCGAAGATGGTGACACGATCATCATGAAAGGCTATAGCGAAAAAGACGGCATTCGTGTTGGCTTTGGTGAAGTACGCGGCAAGGTGTTACCAGCGCTTAGCTTTGATTTTGACAAGTAGCATTTAAGAAATAACATAGATAGAGAAATAGCAAAATAGGCGTGAAAATTCTCATGCAGGCGGATAGGAAGACAAACGCATTCACCTACTCATCGTTATGTGAATACAGCCAAATGAGTAACACGTCTTATCAAAAGGAGTTTGATATGAGCTTTCAAATTGAGAAAATTCATCATGTGGCTTACCGCTGCAAAGATGCAAAAGAAACCGTCGAATGGTATAAAAAAAATCTAAACATGGATTTTATCTTGGCATTCGCAGAAGACCATGTGCCTTCGACCAAAGCCTTTGACCCCTATATGCACGTCTTTTTGGACGCTGGTAATGGCAATGTCTTAGCATTTTTCGAAGTACCCAATCAACCTGAGATGGGCTTTGATCCAAATACCCCAAGCTGGGTGCAGCACTTAGCGCTAAAGGTTAAGGACCGTGACGAGCTAATCGTTGCCAAAGAGCATTTAGAAAATGCCGGCATTGATGTCATTGGCGTGACCAATCACGGCATCTTTCACTCGATTTACTTTTTTGATCCCAACGGTCATCGTCTCGAGCTGACCTATGATGATCCAACCTCAGAAGACAAAGTATCGATGATTACAGACGCCATCAAGCAAGACATGCTAGATGAGTGGTCTCGTACCAAACGCGCCCCAGCACATACACAGTTTTTGCATAGTGATGAGTTGGCTGAAGCACGCGAAGTTGCTCCTGTCGGCGAGTAACTCTCCTGTAATCCTGCTTGCTACGTTTTTAAATGATTAGTTAATCATCGCTTTAATTATAAAGGTGCTAATTGACGACCTACTCTATGTAACAATAAATAGCGAACCATATATCACCATCATGAAAGGACTCTATGATGAAAATAAGAACCCCTCTAGGAATACTCTTAGCCGCCTCGCTTGCGATGACTGGTTGCTCCAATAACGACCAAGCAACAGGCGCGTCTACAGATGCAGGTGAAGTGACAACGTTGCGGTTCTCGCATTTCATGACTGCCACTGACAATATAAATACCGAAGCGTTAGAGCCATGGGCAAAGAAAATTGAAGCAGATTCAAAAGGTCGCTTAAAGGTTGAGATATACCCTTCTGCGACGCTCAGCAAACCAGGTGCTACCTATGACGCTACAGCTAAAGGTAGCGTAGATATTGGTATGCAAGCACAAGGATATACAGCTGGACGATTTCCTTTGACGCAAATTGTAGAGTTGCCTGGTATCACAAATACCGCACAGCAGCAGAGCTGTATACTTCATAAGCTATATGATGATGGTGTTATTAAAGATGAGTATGAAGACACTCACTTGCTCGCGTTGATAGGAACTGGACAAGGTGCGCTTCATACGGTTGATAAACCGATTCGCACGCCAGCTGATATGAAAGGTCTGCGTATTCGCCAACCTTCTGCGGTTGCTAGCCACATTATCGAGGCCACTGGTGCTGCACCTGTCGGCATGCCTGCCAGTGATACTTATACCTCTCTGCAGCGTGGTGTCATTGATGGGCTCAGCTTTACTTGGCAACCCATTCAAGCGTTTCGCCTTGATGAGCTGATCAATACGCACACCAACATTCCTTTTTATAATTCCACCTTTGTGATTAGCATGAACAAAGAGAAATACAACCGTTTGCCTGATGACCTCAAAAAAGTAATCGATGATAATTCTGGCGCAGAGTTGGCAGCACATATATCTAAAGTATTTGACGTCAGCAATGCCAAAGCAATGGCCGCTGCCAAAGAAAAAGGCGATATTATGATTGATATCCCTGATCCACTTAATGATCCAGATTGGAGAGGTCCATTAATGGAAGGTTCTCAACATTACCTTAATGAAGTGAATGCAACTGGCCTAGACGCTGACAACGTATACGAAAAAGCAAAAGCGGCCAGTAGCGGCTGTATGGTTTAGAGGATGAATTGAAGACACGTCCTAGCTTATAGCACCATATACTGGCTAGGCAATTTGATAACGCTGTGCTATCGCCAGTATTTGCTTAACCACGTTATGTTGCTCGCTCATCGGTAACTGCTCTGTTGTTCCAATGATAGTGATAGCATATTCTAGCGGTAGCGCTTCGTTAACAATTTTATCACTACTCGTGGGTGGGTTAACAGCGCTACTGGCAAGCTGTGGCAATATGACAGGAATCGTAATGGCGTTAATACCCATGAGCATATCGCCCGTCACTGTCGCATAGCCTTGAGTACGTATTTTAGCTTGTAGCTGGGTAAAGTGCTGCCTCTTCTCGGCCATATCTGCGGCGGTATTACTCGTATACCATTCAGCTGTGACCAATGGCTGAATGACGGCATCAGGTTGATAACTGGCAAATAACTGCCCTGTAGCCGATGTCGTCAGAGGCATACGTGAGCCAATGCGAGTGATGATACTAATCGGACTGTCTGGCTCGACGGACTGAATAATAATAGGGCCTTCGCTAAACCATTTGGCAATTTGCACACCGCAATTTAACGTGTCTTTGATTTCATTAGCCACTTGCGTGAGACGTGCCAAAAGATTGTTTTGGTTGAGTTCAGTATGTCCTAGTGATGCCAATGCATTGACCCTATCGCCAAGCCCATAGCGTCCATCATCAAGCTTACGCGCATAGTTTTTGCGGATGAGACTGACCAAGTAACGATGGGATTTTGCTGGATGCATTTGCATGGCTTCAGCGATATCTTTTAACATCATAGGCTCATTGCGGTCGATCAGCACATCGAGTATCGACAGCCCAATCTCAAGCGACTGGACGCCACTTTGGTTTTTACTGGTGATAGAGCTGTCTATAAGGGTTTTGTCTGCTGGCATGATTTGCTCGATTCTGGTGTGCTTGGTTATTTTTTAATTTTGGTTGTTAGTGGTCTGTTCAATAAGGGTTTATCCGATCAAATATCACTGAGATACAGCCCCTACTTCATAATATTTATCTTTATAAAAACACATCAATATAAGGACATGAATCATGATGACACTTTATGGCTACTTTCGTAGTAGCACGTCTTACCGTACTCGTATCGCTATGAACCTAAAAGGCTTAGATTACGATGATATCACGATCAATCTGGCACAAGATGAACAGTTAGAAGCTGCTTTTAAAGCGATTAATCCGCAAGGATTAGTACCTGTCCTACAAACTGATGATTTATTATTATATCAAAGTCCAGCTATCTTGGAGTGGTTAGAAGAGGTCTACCCTGAGCATCCATTATTACCTAACGATGCTGCTGGGCATATGCAAGTACGCGCGCTGAGCGCCATGATTGGTTGCGACATCCACCCAATTAATAATCGCCGCATTTTACAGTACCTACGCAATGAGCTGTCAGTAGACGAGAAAGATGTGATTGCATGGTGCAATCGCTGGATCAGTGAAGGTTTTGCCGCTTTAGAGACACGTTTGGCAGCGGATAACAATCGCGGACAGTTCTGCTATGGGGACAGTCCTACTCTCGCAGATTGTTATTTGATTCCGCAAGTCTCTTCTGCTCGCCGCTTCAAAGTAGATTTGAGCGCTTATCCCAATATCGTCGCCATTGATACTCATTGCCGTACACTAAAGGCATTTGCAGATGCGGATCCTATGATGCAGCCTGATGCGCCGAAACGTGATGCCTAATTTAAGACAGTTTTTATAGGATACCTATCTTTATAGAATATTTATCTTCTCGGCCAAATATTAAGTGGCTTAGAATTAACACTTAATATTTGGTCGAGCTTTATTCTTCGCTATTCTTTACCCCTACCTATTTTTACAGCTTAATTCCTAGCTTAATTGCTGAATTCAGCCTCATTGATTATTATTTATTCAATTTTTACAATATAATTTTTAATATATTCATATTAACGGTTGTATGGTGGGCAGCTGTTGGTTATTCTTTATATAAGCATTTGTCATCGCTCAAATTTGTACTTTATCAGCTGTAGAAAAAAGTACTGTCTTATTCATCATAATAAGGTTGAACAATATGAATGATATATCCTCAGCAGAGATAACCACCCTACCATCGGATGCAGCAAACAAGATTTATGCATCTGCAGTCATGTTCAGAGATGAAACAGAAAGCGCTAGAAAAATTGCACCTGTGGTAGTCAATAAACTTTCAGAATTTGCATTATTTAGAATGGGGCTGCCTAAATCGTTAGGAGGATGGGCAGGAAACCCAATAGAAACGCTAAAAACTTATGAGACCTTGGCCAGTGCTGAGGCCTCCGTTGCTTGGATCGTTTGGAACAACCATTTGGCCTGTACATTCGGTCGATTTTTGGACGAGTCCAGTATGAAAGAGGTATACAGTAACCCCTCTCATATTTATGCCAATTCCGCACGGCCTGAAGGCGTGGCCCAAACAGTAGATAATGGCTATATGGTATCAGGACAATGGACACTCGTCTCTGGATGCCAATTGGCTGACTGGTTTGTGCTCCGTTGCCTCGTTATCTCCGAAGGCTCTCCTACGACCCTTGGCCCAGGTGCAAAATTAAAGCTGTTTTTTATTCCCAAGAAAGATGTAAAAATCATTGATACCTGGGATGTGGGCGGTTTAAATGGCACAGGTAGCCACGATATAGTCGTCAAAGACGCTTTTGTCAAAGAGGCTTATGCAGTTGACTTCGATAGTCCTGTGGCTATCGACACTGCCTACAGTCGTCTGCCTATCGGTTGTATCAATGCTGCTGGCTGTGCGGCGATGGCGCTAGGCGTATTAAAAGCCGCTATGGATGACTTGGTTGATATGTGCCTTGAGAGAGTAACGCCTGGTAAGAGTCCAGATTTACGCGACCGTGCAACGGTACAAGCTACCATTGCTAAGAGTAAAACAGTACTAGCATCAAAACGCACCCAACTGCATCACAGTGTAGATATATTATGGGAAGAAACACAGCAGAAGAACACCTTTACTGATATACAGCTTGCAGATGTATGGGCAGCGTCTTGTGAAGCCGCAAGAGAAGCTCGCGAGATGCTATCTGAAATTTACGCAGTAGCTGGCACAGCCTCTCTATATAAAAAGCATAAAATAGAACGAGCACATAGAGATATTCATGCGATTTTACAGCATGGCATTATTCAACCTCACTGGATGAATCAAGCAGGTATGGCCTATGTTGGACTGACACCGAATGGCGCAATGTTCAGAATATAGAAGCCCTTAATTAGAAATAATAAACGCCTGTAAGACACAATTTGCAAGCGCTTATTTTGATTTATCGATAGCTTTATTACTTTAATTGTTTATCTTTAAACCGTAAAAAAGCAAGACATCCAATGTCTTGCTTTTTTATAGCCTACCAATAACTACAATTGAGAGGTTTTGTTAGTCAAAATGGAAGCCTGCACCCACTGCACCGCCTACGTTGCCTTGAGTATCTGCCGTACCATTTACCTTGATGACCCAGCGACCGTCATTAGATAACTTAGAGAAACCAATTGCTACAGCACTCTCTCCATTATAGGTACCGACACCGCCACCTATCAATGACTTACCTGCGATATAAGCCTGAGGCATTGCCGACATTGCCATCGCAGCTGAGATACCTGCGTTTGCATCGTCTTCTACTTCGTCGATTTTGTAGCCAAGATCGCTCATGTTATTGTTGAGTCGACTATCAAGCGCGCTAAGCTGACTATAATTGACGGCGTCTGTTGCTTCGACCCCATCGGCGACACCAGTCATACGTTGGTTACCAGCATATAGACCTTGAGACGTCATACTTGGCCCATCTTGCATACTGATGCCCTCACTATTGATAATCGTTGTCCCAACTGTGACACTGTCAACGCTGATATTACCGTTTAGATCAAACTTAATACTACTGCCATCTGCTGTGGTGGTGATGTTATTGCCACCAGTGAAACTGAGGACACTCTCATCGCCAATTGGTTTGTTGATATTAGCGCCACTGTCTGCGCCAAAATTGAGTCCAGCATCTAGCTTATCCGTATTGGTTTTGATATTCGTGGTATTGGTCGTGATATTGCTGGTATTCGTAGCAATATTTGTCGTATTGGTCGCGATATTGGTTGTATTAGTGGTAATGCTCTCTGTGTTAATTTGCACATTTTCACTAATTTCAATCGTGCCTTGTCTGATAGAAGCAATAGCACCATCAATATTGCTTTCACCCGTTCCACCAATATCACTGTTGGTAAAAGTACCACTCTCAGCATCATAAACAGTGTCACCACCGATAATACTACTGATACCAGTGCCTTGGGCATAAAGCTGACCACCATTTATGGCGTCCTGACTTGTCGCCGAAACTTCCCCATTTTGAACGTTGGTAATTTTGGTATTAGCGGCATCAATACCAATTTTTGTGATGCTTGGGCCACCTGCAATGGTCAGTCCATCGTCATTCATAACCGTACCACCAGTGGTTACGCTATTCAAAGTAATATCTGGGTTCAAATCAAAGCTAATATCATTAGCATTGGTAGGTATGGCTGCAGCTTGTAGTGATGGACTACTATCGAAAGCAGCCACATCACTCACTGCTTTCCTAGATACCTTGATATTACCGTCTTTACTACTGAGGTCGACGGCATCTCCTTGTTTTACCATCGTAGCGATATCACCTTGAGCGGTGATGCCCCAACCTTGATCCAAGGCAATGGCGACATCTTTTAGCTGCCCAACATTAACAGCATCCGTATTTAGCACACCTTCCCCAACGTTGCGAATGATGTTGCCCCCATTGTCTAGACCACGACTACTCAATGAGACCTGTGAAACCATTCTATTCACGCCATTTCCAACGAAGGTAAAGCCTGCATCACTCATGATGCTATTGCCTATCTGTATACTGCCATCATCTCCGAGGTCTAACTGATTATTCAGTTTCACTTGGACGCCAGTTGCAGAAGCGACAGTAGTCAGATTGCTATCTCCTGTGACATTGATGGTATCGCCTAATGCAAATTGCTGATCATTAGCAACATTACCGTCACCAATTTTGATACCTTTAGCAATTTCATCATTAGTCATAGTGAGCTGTGCAAAGTTTACGGCATCGGTTGGGGCAATTCCCTTATCAACTTTGATAATTCTATTATTACCATTATCAAGACCTTCGTTGCTTAACGTAATGGTCTGATTAGGACCATCAGTGATGGTGACGCCTGCATTGTTAAGCACCGTGCTTTCCATTCTCACGCTACCGTTTTTACCAAGCATGACATCTTCAGCCAATCTAACATTTAGATTGCCCTCTTCATCAGCGATCACACCGATATTGTTCTCAGTTAACTCTGTCGCGCCTCCTTGGAGTGTCAACGTTTGACCTAACTTGCGATTGACGACAACGGTTGTATCATCTCCTGTGAAGTTCAGTCCTAGGTCCACTGTATTGTTGGTTGCATTTAATTGTCTAACATTGACGGCATCTGTGTCTCCCTGACCATCATCTACATTGACGATTCTATTACCACCATTATCAAGACCTTCACCACTTACACGAACTGTACTATTAGCAAAGCTAGCACTAGTAAAAGTGACATCCTCTTTTGTAGCGATTTTGATGCCACCATCCTCAGCATTAAGAACAATGTTATCTCCCGTTAGGAAATTAGCCGTATTATCAGTTTGATTAAGCGTTTTGACATCAATGCCGTCTATTTGGGCAACAATGGTCTGCATGGCTCTGTCCGCTTTTACCAGACTGGCTTTGCTATCAGCACTTAAATCAACAGCGTAATCGGTCGTATTAGTTGTATCATCTTTTTCACCTGCAGTAACTGTGACAGCTGCAGATCCTGCTGAAGCAGTAACGCCATCAGCATTAACGGTATAGACATCTTGACCGTTACCACCTGTAGACTTCACAACACCCGCAATATTAGTACCTGCGGCGACCTCTGTTTTAGCGGCAGCGGAGGCACTATTGAGCTGACTGACATTGACAGCATCATTTGGGTCTTCACCGTTATCAACATTGACAACCCTTCTATTACCAGCGTTGATACCACCAGATCTTGTTACGCTTGGACCACCGATAATTGTTAAACCATCCATGGTTAGAACAGTTCTAGGAATACCTAGTGGACCATTCACAAATACTCCTAAGCCATTAACTGATGTACTAGCCAGTGCATTACCCGTTCTAACACCTAAGCCATCAACGGTAGTACTAGATAATACGTTACCTGTTTTGAGGCCAGAGCGATCAAGTGTCGTTGTATTACCAAGACCGAATGGAGAGCTTGAACCCATTTCTACACTACCATTATTACCTAGGTCTAAGTTGTTGTTGAGTTCGAACGAGACATCATTGTTGTTAGCTGTTTTGGAGACAGTGATATTGCTGTTTTTACTATTGAAGTCAACTGAGTCGCCAGGTTCTACCGTACTTGCGGTAGCACTATTACCTTGTGCACTAATATCCCAACCTCTATTAGCAGTTTCTGTCACGACGTTTAGCTGCCTGACGTTGACAGCGTCCATAGGCGCATCACCATCATCTACATTGATGATTCTGTTGCCGCCATTATCAAGACCTTCACTACTCAAACGAACTGTACTATTAGCAAAGCTGGCACTAGTGAAAGTGACATCCTCTTTTGTAGCGATTTTAATACCGCCATCCTCAGCATTAAGAACAATGTTATCTCCCGTTAGGAAGTTAGCCTTATTATCCGTTTTATTGAGCGTTTTGACATTAACGCCATCTATTTGGGCAATAATAGTCTGCATGGCACTGTCTGCTTTAACTAGACTGGCTTTACTATCGGCACTTAAGTCAACGGCATAATCGGTCGTGTTAGTCGCTAAGTCTTTTTCACCTGCAGTAACTGTGACAGCTGCAGATCCTGCTGAGGTTTTAGCACCATTAGCATTAACAGTATAAACATCTTGTCCTGTGTCACTGTCGATTGAGAAATCAACACTAGAAACATTGGTTCCCTTTAAGACTTTGGTTCTGGCAGCGGCAGACGAGCTACTTAGCTGACTGACATTGACAGCATCATTTGGGTCTTCACCGTTATCAACATTGATAATCTTTTTGTTGGCAGCATTGATACCACCAGATTTTGTTACGCTTGGACCACCAATAATATTGAGACCATTACTAGATAGAAGAGTTTTAGAAAATGGCGTTGATACAGCGACGCCTAAACTACTAACATTTGTGTTAACAAACCTATTCCCCGTTTTAACACCTAAGCCATCAACGGTAGTACTAAGGTATGAGTTACCTGTTTTAAGACCAGAACGATCAAGTGTCGTTGTATCACCAAAACCGAATGGAGAGCTTGAGCCCATTTCTACACTACCGTTATTACCTAGGTCTAAGTTATTGTTGAGTTCGAACGAGACATCATTATTAGTAGTGTCTTTAGAAACAGTGATATTGCTGTTTTTACTATTGAAGTCAACTGAGTCGCCAGGTTCTACCGTACTTGCGGTAGCACTATCACCTTGTGCGCTGATATCCCAGCCTCTATTGGCTGTTTCTGTAACCACTTTTAGCTGAGATACGTTCACTGCATCCGTATCTGCTGAACCACCTGCAACGTTAACGATACGACGTTCGCTTGCAACAGCGCCTACTGAGACGGTGCCGTTATTGGCATCAGCCGCAACATTGGTTAAGAAAGATGCGCCGCTTTGTACCGCCCCAATAGAGTTTTGACCTAAAGCCACGCTGTTTAGAGCATTTGCACTAGCACCTTTACCGAGTGCCACACCGCCTTGCGCTTTAGCTTGTGCATCAAGACCAATTGCAATGGTGTCTTGAGCCATGGCTTTTGCTTGATAGCCTATCGCAACCGCACGACTTGCACTGCCGTTTGTGGCTCGTTGACCTATCGCAACTGAATTAACCCCTGCTTTTGCATCTTGACCACCAGCAAAGCCGTTGAATGAAGATCTTGCGCCTTCACCGATAACGGTTGCATTTGCGTTTGCAAATGCGTTCTCTCCAACAGCGGTTGCATTATTACCTTTTGCATTGGCATTCGAGCCAACGGCAAGAGCGTCAGTACCTGTTACTGACGTAGTATATGGCTGTGCACTGCTAGAGCGGATAGGGAAATCAATGCCAGCAACGATAGTATCTAACGCTTTTAATTGAGATACGTTTACTGCGTCACTGTCTTGAGTACCTGCTGCGACATTTACAATTTGGCGAGTACCATTAGTAGAGCTACCAACAGAAACTGCACCAAGACCTGTACTATTAGTTGCTGTAATAGCTGCTTTGTCTACGACACTAGCACTTGTTGGAGCAAACCCAACCGCACCACCTGCAACGTTAGCCACAGATTGCGAACCTAGTGCCACACCATCTTGAGCATTAGACTGAGCGCCAGCACCCAGTGCCAAGGCCCCTTTTTCAGTAGCAGAGGCAGCCACACCGAACGCTGATGACGCGGTTGCAGCAGCATTCGCATGCGTACCTATTGCAGTTGCAAGATGACCCGCTGTACGAGCTTTGACACCAATTGCTATGGAAGCTGCCCCGCCCGATTCAGTATTTCCTGTATATGGATCACTTGCATCCAGTAGATCTCGACCCGCATATTCATTAAAAGCCGTATTGACTGTACCACTGTTTAGATCAGTGCTAGTGATACTACCGTCGATATTGTATATCGATGCTAAGTTTAGGTCATCGCCACCGATGGCAATAGAAGAGCCGCCTCTTGAAACGACATTGGCACCAATAGCAATAGATTGTTCACCACTTGCCAGCGTCTGTTGTCCAAATTCAGAGCTACCAATAGCGATGGTTTGGCTGCCAGTCGCCTTTGCGTTGCCACCCATGGCCATCGCATTGTAGCCTGTTGCACCATCATTATTTGCATTGCCAATAGCTTCAGAGTCAACACTATAATACTTAGTCTTGTTATCCTTGACTATATTAACTAGCCTATATAGCTGCGAGCCATTAACTGCATCTTTACTCCCTGCCATCACAGCACCATTGGATACATTGGTGATTTTGTTATTGCCATTATTTAGGCCACTACTGCTCAAAATGACACTATTGGCAGGATTTATGGCTGTAATCTTAATGCCAGAGTTATCGACTAAAGTATCACCCATCTTAAGACTGCCATCAGTCCCTAAGTCGACATTTTCATCGAGCTTTATCGTTAACGACTTATCATGTCTATTGGCAGTCACGCTGATATTTTTGGTATTGGGATCGCCAATGACCGTCTCTCCACCCTGCACCGTTAGTGTTTGATGAAGGAATGAATTGGTATGTATTCTAGGTGTTGGGTCGTCTCCAACAAAGTAGGTACCCAATGCATTTGCCTGCATACCAAAGCCAGCAGTTAGTAGCCCAAGCGCTATAGTGCTTAGACGTAACGTATGGATAACGGACAGGTTAGACGTTGTGTTGATGGTAGCGTTAGAGCTAACGCTAGATTTGGAAGATTTGCCACGTCCCTTCGCGTATTCACCAACGGCGGTAAAACAACTTAAGGCTTCATTCCAGATGACTTTATAGATGCGGTTCATGATGCGTACTCCCTTACAGACTTGTCAGATTTAAAAAATCAGAGATAAGATCTATGTCAGAGAGACGATGTGACAAAATAAAACGGGTTATAAGCTTATAATAACGAGACCTTGTTCAAATAATAGTTGTAGTAGTCTTTAAGGAATAAGACGTTCTGTTTTGTATAATCTTTATCACTCTCTGTATATATTAGTATTACCGAATATATACAGAGAGACAATGCCGTTCATCTGTGTTTTGATACCGTTCGTCAGTTATATTCATATAAACGAATATAATTACTTTTAATTTGTGTCTATTTATAATAAATTACGTCGGTTTTAAAAAGAGTCAGCTTTTATCTACTACTAAATATGCGCTTATACATATTAAAAATACATGATAAGCGCATGTTGGTTACATAAATTGTTTCTACATTATTTATCTTTTTATCTGCTAGGTAGCACTATTTGAACCACTAACCCTTGAATACCATCTTGGCGGTTATGAGCATTAATATATCCTTTATGCGCCATGACTACAGCATGAACAATAGCCAATCCAAGACCATAGCCGCCAGTATCACGATGCCGAGCAGTATCGAGCCGCACAAAGGGATGAAAAATACGTTCTAAGTCTTTTTCTGCGACACCGCCACCTTCGTCTGTTATATTAATTTGAACAGCTGGTGCCTTATTGTCCATTTGTATTGCTTTAATTTCCGCAATCACTCTCGAACCCGCTGCCGTGTGCATAAAAGCATTGCGAATGACATTTTCAAGTGCACTATACAACTGCTCTGCATTACCTTGGACTGTCCAAAATCCTTCCAAACCATCTAGCGCTGAGGCTTCAGGCGGTTGCCATTGCCAATGTACGTCTTTATGTTGAAACTCAAAGCAGACATCTTCTCCGATATTACTAATGATGTCAGATATATCGACTGCCTCACTCTCCAAGTTATCAACGGTATATTGCTGCATTTGTAGAGACTGAATATGAATGATTTGCTCAATTAGCTCATTCATTCGTGTAGATTCTTTATCGATGCGGTCTAGATAACGATTGGCATTGGGCGCAAAGTCTCGAGTCAGTTCAGTCGCGACATCCAGACGAGCAAGCGGCGAACGCAGCTCATGTGAGATATCACTGAGCATTTGCTTGCGTGCCAGCTCACTGTCAACCAGCCTAGTCGATAGATGGGCAACGTCTTTAGCTAGTAGCCCCAACTCATCATCACCCATCTTGGACAGTTCTGGATTGGCTTGATAATTACCTTCAATCATACGGTGTACGGTATTTTGTACACGGCCAATTCGCTGGGTTAGCGTACGACTGAGCCATATGCAGACCAGTACACTAAAGATAATGATCAATAGCAAACGTATTGGAAAATTGCCGTGCTGTATCTCTACCACGTCTGAAAAACGCAAGTGCGGACGTAACTGTATGATGATTGACTGACCATCAGGTAATTCAACAGACATATCGGCCAGTTCAGGACGAGTATCGATATCAGCTACTGCGGCACTACTTGCCGTTCTTGGCTTTAGGAATTTCTGCCAAAAAGACGGCTCATCTTTTGGTATCTCATTGTCGTGTTCGCGTAGTCTATTATCAGCATTACGACCTTCTACGCCATAAACATTATTCTCTACTCTAGGTGGTCTAGGTGACACTGGTCGCACCGGTTGTATCGCACGATCCATCAGCTGCCGACCACTTTGCAGTTGTCCTTGCGCGCGCTCGTCTTTGTCACGGTAACGCGGGAATATAATAGCGCCTTGCTCATCATAAACTCTGATTTGATTCATCAGCTGTCGGTCTTGACGATACATCTGCCTGACAGACTCTACATCACCAGCCCGTAGTGACGCGACCATCTCTTCACGCTTTATCAATAGGCTATCGATTTGTACGTCCATACGAGAGGTCAGCTCTTTTTCAGCCAACCAGCGTTCTACTAGGATAGACAATACAGAGGTGATTAAAATCGTCAATAATAGGCTCAAAAACAGACGCCAAAACAAGGTGACGCGCACCTTAAACTTAGGTGCTTTTTTGAAGGTCTGTTCAGAAGCTTTCATCGATATGTCCGTCATTACAGCACCAGTTGATAACCTTTTCCACGCACCGCTTTTATTGGCTCATCATGGAAAGGCTGAAGTTTTTTGCGTAAGCGAGATACGTGTACATCGAGGCTACGGTCAAATGGCTGTAATTCACGCTGCAAGACGTTTTCTGACAGCCATGCTTTACTTACCACTTCCCCTTTTTGTTTGAGCAAGGCCACGAGCAGATCAAACTCTGTGCCCGTGACTTGTAGCGTCACCCCATCTATCTGACAGGCACGTTGGTTTTGGTCAAGATGCAAACGACTCTCTGGCAACGGAGTATGCTCTGATGCGGTTGTATTGGTACGTTTAATCACTGCATTGATACGCGCTAGCAGCTCTCGAGGGTTACAAGGTTTGGTAATATAATCATCAGCACCAAGCTCTAGACCAATAATACGGTCAATCTCTTCCCCTTTTGCTGTCAGCATAATGACTGGGATATCGATAATATTTGGTAATTGGCGCAGCACACTTAACCCATCTAGTTTTGGCATCATAATATCGAGCACGAGTAAATCATAAACCGTATCTTCGTGTGCCACTGCCTTGAGTCGTTGTATGACTGCTGCACCATCATGTACGCAGTCACAGCGAATGCCGTGATTGTCCAAGTACTCTTGCAATAACTGAGTCAACTCTTCGTCGTCATCGCCTATCAGGATGTTTGGCATGCTTCTCTCCTTTAATTTTTATTTATCTCTATTTACTCAATCCAATCACTCTATAGTAATCATGACGCAATAAATCCGCGTACAAGTGTCATTGTGATATGGTTAGCGAAATTGCCGCCGTGGCATTTTTATTGCCGGTAGACTGTAGTTAAGCATATTATCAGGCAAGCACTTGCCAATTCACCAGAAACGTTACCTTTCTTAATACTTCATAAATGTTCGTAACCTTTAACTGTCGTAATATACTCCTATCAACAGCAAGTATTGCATTTCTAAGATGGCTGACCATAACGAGCGATAACGTTCGACAGATGCTACTTGCGAGATAAAAATTTAGTGTTTATGAAATCAAACTCAATGTAATCAAGGATATTATGATGAAAAAATTACTATTAGGCTCAGTATTAGCAGCTTCTAGTATATTTACAGTAACGGCTTGCACCAGCGTTAACGCGACTACTGATACAACGCCAACTGCACAAATGCAAAAGAACCACAAAGATGGCGCGATGAGAGGCCCAATGTCAAAATTGGATCTAACAGCGACACAGCAAGCGCAAATTAAAGCCATCATGCAAAACAAACGTGGCGATCGCACTGCTGACCGTGCAGAACATCAAGCAGAACGCGCGCAAATGGATCAGCAAATACAAGCACTGACCAATGCTAGCACTTTGAATACTGCTGCTTTAAATCGTCTGGCTGATCAACGAGCGGCAAAAGAAAAGCAACGCTTTATCGAACGTGTACAAACCCAACATGCCATCGCTCAAGTGTTGACTGCTGAGCAACGTGCAAAGATGGAACAGATGAAGTCAGAGAGACAAGAAAAAGGTCGCAAGCATTCAAAAGATCGTAAAGGCCATGACAAACAGCATCAAGGTATGTAATAAGCCACTCCGGAAAAGTGTTATTTTACCTAGCTGTATACGTATAAAATGAAAAAGCGCGCCGTTAATAGGTGCGCTTTTTCTATATTCGCTTTCAAACTAATCTTAAATTTTGATTAATTTTAAGAACTCTTTTTCTGCAAGAATTTTAATATCCAGCCCACTCTGTATCAACTCGTCTACCTTTCGATGCTTACTGCTTTTTTCATGACCTGCTAGCAATGTTAGATCCTGAGAACCAACTACAAGATAATTTAACTTTTTTGAAGCCCCTGCTTTGACATTAAAACCATTTTGAGCTGCTATGTCAGCAATCTCTGCTCTACTAATACTAAGGTCTCCTGTAAAACAAATATTAAGACCTGCATATCTTCCGGACTCACTCCCTACCTTCGTGATATTACTTGGATAACTTCTACTATTAAGACGTCTTTGCTGGTGATAAATACGATTATAGTTGCTATCTGTCACCCAATCATGAATTGATAGACTATTTTCTCTAAGGATAGTTACCGTTATAAAGCCACATGCTTTAGCATCTTCAAGTGCATCGTGATGATTAAATTGGTAATTCCACTCTTTACATACATTTGCCAGACTATAGCCTTTTACTGCGAAACGATGACATGTCCTACGTACTAATACAGTTGCATCTACCCACTGTAGCTCTGGTACTGGTAGTTTGTGAGCTTCTAAGCTTTTTATCAAAGCTCTTTGATCAAAGTTAGTGTAGCTAACAACAACGTTATCGCCAATAAACTTTAGTATCTGCCCATATATATCGTACATAGACGGCGCATTTCTTACCATCCTGCTAGTAATCCCATGTACTTCTACATTTTGACCACTAAAAGAAGTTTGGGGTAATACTAAAGTGCAGTAGGTATCAATTAACTTACCGTTTAAGTATTTTGCTAGGCCTATTTGACAGATAGACCCTACATCGCTATTAGCGGTTTCAACATCAATGGTAACAAAGTTCACTATATATTCCTTAATACAGTAGGCCTACTCTAAATTATCTTTACCTACTCAACCGAACCAATACGCTCTCTGACCATCGGCAACATGTTAAAGACCATCTTACCTACTGCCGTGCCATTACCATCTTGGTAATATTGCAGCAGCTCTGGAGCATACTTTCGTAAATCAATGCTATTGCTAGTGTTCGGCATCTGCACATTGCTTGGTAGGTTAGGAAACGCCAAGTCCTTAGTGCTGATAGCAGAATACTGCTGCAACACATCTATCCTCATGCCTTTGTTGTTATTCGCTTCGCTAGTGTTATCTAACTGACGACGTAAGTGCTCCCACTTGAGTTGACCGCGTTTATCAAACCCGTACAGTTCCTGTACTTCTGTTTTGGCAACGGTTTCACCTGTCGTTGCTTCCTCATTCATTTGGTCTTTTATCATAGCCAGTATTTTTTGTACAATAGACTTACTGGTAAATGCCTTTGGATTTTGAATCGACTCAAACGCTGTCATCGGTTCGGGTTCTTGTACCAGCTCTGGGTATTTTTCACTGATCCGATCGTAGAAAATTTGCATATATTTCTGTTGCGACGCTTGATAATCCTCAAAGCGTTGTACTCGGCGAATGATTTGATCGCTTGGTAGCATAGCCGATAACTGGTGCGCGGACAGCTTTGGAGACAGTGATGCAAGTGAGTTAGCTGTCACATAATTAAACTGGCTGACAGGAGCCGCATCATAAGTCGCATCTAACGCCGCAAAGTGGCTTTTGATTACTTCACCACCAAAACCTTTAGGCAATGTACCATCATCAATGGCTATTTTTAACCACTTATTTTGCCATTTTGTACCGAGTTTATCATCTAACAATTCTGAGTTTAGAATTGCAAAATTATCTGCCCATAGGTAAATATCACCGTTTTTAAAATCCATATAAATAGGCTGGTTGATACTGCTGTGATGATTACGTGCTTGATATTGCGCACTAGCGAGCATCGTAGCCTTGCCTGCCATCGGTTGATAGATCCCTTGAGAGTCGATAGAAAGCGGCTTTAGTAAATACTCATCTAATAACTGTGCTTTCTTCACATCTAACGGTCTTTGTTTATCCTCATAATTATCAAATAGCGCTTGATAATCTGGTGCTACTTTTACATCGCTATCGTATTGATGGTCATCCCATGCATGATAGGCAGCTACGCACTCAAAGTACGACTGCCTTACGCTGTCACGCTTAGTATCGTAATCTACCGCTAAGATATCTTTGTTTTGCTGTTCGGCTTGCAGGATTAGAGCAGCGTACGCTTGGTCATGCGCTTCTTCGCAGTGTTCATCTACATAGTTTGATGCCGCCATTTTCTTAGTATTAGTATCGGCATCTGTAAATTGTTGGTTATTGCCAATCTCAAGATTACTATGATAGCTAAAGGACTGACGACGCTGTTTTTGTAGTGCTGTTTCTAGTGTTTTTTTGGCCATGCTAGGTGCTTGTTTTACAGCCACCGTATTGGACTGGCCCAAACTGGTAGACTGGCAACCTGTTAACAACAGCGCCCCTGTCAAAAATGCGCTGGTGACTAGCAGATTGTTTTTAGTCTTAAATGGCAGACGTTGTGCAATGGTGTGATGTACTGTTTTCATTTTTTATCCTTAATAGATATGAGCGTAAATGCAATGAGATGATGTCATTTGACTTCTATTTTTCATTCATATCATCTTGAGCATCGTCAACTCGGCTCTCATCGACAGCGTCTACGCCATTGTCATTATCGTTACCATACTCATCAGTACCATATTCATTACTGCTATAAGCACCTTCGACACCGCTATCTTGATAGTCGTAGCGTGCATAGCGAGCCGTTTGTAATCTGTCTTTTTTATCGCGCTGCTTAGCTATCCATGCATTGCCATCGATAGGAGGCGTAGCGTCTGGACCAAAAGACTCAGCGAGGAGCGGTGTCAAGGCATTACGGTTGAAGCTGGCTTTATCGTAACGTACTTGGTTTAGCATGGTTGTGGTCGACCCCATAAAATCACTACCGATATTGACACGTTGCTGCTTGGCCAGCAGTCGATCTGAGCTGTCTAAGTAATAGTAGTTGATTTTATTAAACGAGATAGGGCCGATAGCTTCGATAAGCTGCAATAGCGAACCGACATCTGCGCTTTGATAGCCTTTATTGTATAGCTGCGCTTTAGCAAGTGCTGTCTTTAGTGCAGCACCATCAGGATATTTATCTGGATTGGCATCTACGTATTCTTGCAGTGTTTTTGTCACATATTTGAGCGTCTTACCAATCATCTCACCGCTTTGCTGACTACCGAAATAGACTTTGACTGCACGAGTCGCACCGACTTCTTTGGCAAACGCGTCACCACTGATATCTACTGCGCTAAAATGCTCAGGCGCGAGCTCAGCCATACTGTTCTGTATCGCATTGAGCACCGCATCGTAGAGCACCGCTGGTGGCAACTGTGCCGTGATGCTTTCAGGCAAA
Source organism: Psychrobacter sp. 1Y6 (assembly GCF_052258385.2). Taxonomy (NCBI): domain Bacteria; kingdom Pseudomonadati; phylum Pseudomonadota; class Gammaproteobacteria; order Moraxellales; family Moraxellaceae; genus Psychrobacter; species Psychrobacter sp. 1Y6. Next base: position 1,865,471 of record NZ_JBQQEW020000001.1, read on the forward strand.
CCAAAGCGCACCGTGTGCGAGGTCATCTGTGCTGGCAATGGCGTATTCTCAGGGTTAACAAGTGCAACAATCGGCATAATGGCCGATGGATCTACTACGACACTGCTGTTATTAAAATCAAATGCCAACGGTATCTGTATCGATGAGCTAATCGTTGGTGTGGCGTAGTCGTAACTATAGACACTTTGTAGTTGGCGCTGCTTGGGACGGTATTGACTGACACTATTGAATGTTAAATGCTCATACTGATAAGCATTGGATGCAGCTATTTGCTCAGGAGTACGATGGAACATATCAAGTATATTGCCAATCATACCTGTAGATGATATTGGTAGGCTGCCACGATTTACCGTCTTTGTCTTAGCTTGCTGTTTTGCCATTTGCATGGCTTCATATTTTGCAGCCATTGACTTGGGACTTAAACCCGACATCCCTGAGAGCATACCTTCAGCACCGCTACTGTATTCATCATAATTATCATAGTCCTCACTACTATAATCAGCGCTACTATAGTCATCTGCTGTATCGTAAGCATACTCGTTATCGCTGCTAGCATCATTGCTCGTCGGCTCATTCTCCCCCGCTTCAGCCAATATAGCAGCAATGGCTCTTCTCTCTGCTTCAGCTTCTGCTCTAGACTTATCGTAATCACTAGGATAGTCGGACTCTATCGAATCTTTTGCGTCATCATAATCGTTATAGTGATCATTGTATGGCTCATCATCGCTACTATCATACATACCCTCAGGCTGATACACGTAGGTTTCTATAATAGTTCTGAGCAAGCTACTAGATCCTGCGTCGATACTATCTGGGTCAATGAATGGTGCTGATCGATAATTGGCTGTGGCGACTGCCACATGCTCGGTCGCCAAGTGCTGACGAATGGCTGCTAACAAGTGCGACTTGGCTTGGTTTTCGGTACTTGGATACTTCTCCTGATCAAACAGCTGCTCATAACGCGCGGCCTGAGCGTTTTGACTGGCAGTAAAGGCTTGACCCTGACGTTGGCTCTGCGTGGCATCGGCGACACTAAAGTCCATCATGTTACTAGAGGCGCTACTATTCGACGACAGATTGGAAGATGAGCTGGCTGGAGTTGATTGGCAACCTGCGAGTACAAGCGAGGCACTACCAACTAGCAATGCGATAGAAGTCAATTTACTGGTTGGATATAGATGACCATTGTTATTTTTACCATTATAGTTTTTATGATCAGTGGTAGATAAATAAGTAGGCGCAGTCTCAGAGTAGCGCTGTCGATTGCGGTTATTAATATGGTGTGATGACATAGTAATCTCTTTGTATGAATAGACAGTCGATAATGAGTGTATATTGGTACCGTTATTTATATCACAAGACGTTACAATTTAGTAATATTAGCGAATATTTTTAAAGAATGTCTTCATTCATAAATAACTTTCTCTGTATAACTGTTGTCTTATCAGTAGCTTCATTTACTTGAAAACTAGCTTCGTTTATTTAAAATACAGCTGATACAGACAAGCGCTATAAAAGCGTACACCACAAAAGATAATAAACAACTTTCTACTATTTCATATTTTCGTTACTATTTAGGCTTATCTATTTCCTAGCTCTATGCTTTCCACTCGCGTAAAAAGGACTTTGCGATGTCACAGTTATTATCTCGCCACCATCGAACCGCTCAGCAGCGTAAACCGAAAATTAATACCTTACTCAAATCTAGCATCGTGCTCATTACCAGTACGCTACTGCTATCTATATCCGCACAGGCTGTAGAGTCAACGACCTCAGTAAGTAATGCGACGGTCAACAACACATCAATCAATACCAGTGCCATAAACTTGGCCATCATGGTTGATATTCCAACGGTATTATCTGAAACCAAGCGCATCACGCGAGCGAAGACCAATACACTTAACACCACATCGAACAATGCTAACAATACTAATAGTGACCAAGCCATCTATTCTGAAGACGCCATTCACCATCCAGTTTGGGCAAAAAACGGCATGGTCGCTACCCAAGAAGCGCTTGCCTCTGACATCGGTTTACAGATTCTAAAGGACGGCGGTAATGCGGTAGATGCTGGCGTTGCGGTGGGTTTTGCCCTAGCAGTAACCTTGCCGCGTGCAGGTAATATCGGTGGTGGCGGTTTTATGATGATTTATGATGCCAAGCAAGGCAAAACAGTGGCGCTTGATTACCGTGAAAAAGCACCAAGTAGCGCCTCACGCGATATGTACCTTGATCACGAAGGCAATGCTGTCAGCGACTTGTCTCGTTATCACGGCCTAGCAGTTGGCGTGCCAGGGACAGTAGCAGGACTACTAAAAGCACTAGAAGAGCATGGTACGATGAGCCGCGAGCAAGTTATGGCACCAGCGATAGCACTGGCTGAAGACGGTATAGAAGTCACCGCTGGCTTGTCCGAGTCACTCACGGCGTTGAGTGATCGCTTGCAGAAATGGCCAAGTACCAAAAAAGTGTTTTTTAAGCCTGATGGCAGCGCTTATCAGCCGGGTGAGCGGTTGAAACAGCCTGAGCTTGCGCGTTCACTAAAGCGGATTGCGGTACAGGGTACCGATGGATTTTATAAGGGTGAAACCGCTCAAAAACTGGTCAAAGCAGTCAATGAAGCAGGCGGCAGCATGAGCCTGCAGGATTTGGCCAATTATCAAGCCATCGCTCGCGAACCTGTCAAAGGCTACTACCGTGGCTATGAGATTGTCTCTATGCCGCCGCCCTCCTCTGGTGGTATTCACATCGTCCAGATTTTAAATATCTTAGAAGGCTATCCGCTCAAAGACTACGGACAAAACAGCGCACAGACTATTCATCTAATGGCGGAAGCGATGCAGTTAGCGTATGCAGATCGAGCTGAGTATCTGGGAGATGCTGACTTTATTGATGTCCCTGCCAGCGGCTTAACGTCACAAGCCTATGCGGACAAACTGCGTACGTTGATTAATCCCAATAAAGCCACGCCAGCAGCCACTATCAAAGCAAACAATCCGCTACCTTATGAAAGCGATCAAACCACGCACTTCTCTATTGTAGATAAAGACGGTAATGCAATAGCCAATACTTATACGTTGAACTTCTCTTATGGTACTGGTCTCGTTGCGGATGGTACAGGCATTCTGCTTAATAATGAAATGGATGATTTCTCTGCCAAACCGGGCGTACCAAATGGCTACGGCTTACTTGGTGGCGATGCCAATGCTGTGGAAGCCAATAAGCGTCCACTGTCCTCTATGAGTCCAACGCTCGTATTCAAAGACAGCAAACCTTACATCGTTACTGGTAGTCCAGGTGGTAGCCGTATCATCACGACTGTCACTCAGATTATCTCTAACGTCATTGACCATGATATGAATATCGCGGAGGCAACGCATGCGCCGCGTATCCACGATCAATGGCTACCTGATGAGATTCGGGTGGAAAAAGCACTGAATATCGATACCGTGAAAAAGCTCGAATCGATGGGTCATACCGTCAGTCCAAAATCCGCGATGGGATCTACGCAATCGATCATGCTGACACCAAATGGCGTGTATGGATCGTCTGATCCACGTATTGTCGATGCGGCAGTGGTTGGTTATTAAACAAACTGACTTTAATTATCAATCACATAGCCTTCTATACCTCGTTGTATTGAGGGCTTTTTGCTGTTGTCTATAACCGAGTTTTTATATCTTAATGACTTAACTCACGCAGATTAAACCCTTTGAACCTGTGGCTGTCTGCGGCAAATAATGCTATTATTGACGACCCCATTTAAAACGTATCAATATGGCTATCGAGGTCTTATCGGCCCCTAGATATCAGTATAATTGATTGATAATAATCAATTATTTTATCGGTAGCTTATTTCTTTGATCGTACCAGTAAGAGTCTTCTATGGCATTTGTACATCTTGGCATTCACAGCGAATATTCCATCACCGATTCTATCGTGCGTATTAAACCGCTGGTAAAAGCTGCTGCGGCTGATAACCAGCGCGCGTTGGCATTGACCGATTTGTCCAATTTATATGCCACGGTGAAATTTTATCGTGCCTGCTTAGGTGCGGGTATCAAGCCTATTATTGGTAGTGAAGTCATCATGGATAATGAAGACACACGCCTCACCCTACTCGCGATGAATGACGAAGGGTATCAAAACATTACCCGTATCGTATCGCTTGGATTCACCGAAGGTCGCGCTGATCCTATTAATCATGGCACGCCGGTTATTAAGCGCAGTCATATCTTAGAGCATGCAGCAGGTGTCATTGTACTGCTCACCGAAAAGTCAGACGTGGGTCAAGCATTGGTCGGCTCGATGCCAGAAAAAGCTGATGAACTACTTACTGAATGGCAGTCAAAATTTGATGATCGTTTGTACTTTGCGATCAAGCGTACCAATCGTTCAGGCGAAGATGCTTTTATTAGAGCAGCTATCCATTCAGGCGCCAAACACAATATCCCTATCATTGCGCACAATGACGTGCGTTTCTTAGAGCAGGATGATTTTGATGCTCATGAAGCCCGCGTATGTATTGCAGGCTCTTATGTCCTTGCTGACCCAAACCGTCCGCAGACTTACTCAGATGAGCAGTATCTAAAAACACAAGCTCAGATGGAGCAATTATTTGCTGATATTCCGCAAGTTATTGATAATACCTTGCGCCTCGCTACACGTTGCAATGTCACCCTAACGCTTGGTATTAACGTCCTACCTGATTTTCCTGTGCCTGCAGGCGAAACGATTGAATCGTTTTTCCGTGCCGAGTCGCAACGCGGGCTTGAGCAGCGCTTAGATAAGCTGTTTCCTGTCGAAGCACGTACGGACAATTGGAGCGACTTCCGTCAGAGATACGATGAGCGCCTTGCATATGAGTTAGATATTATTCTATCCATGGGCTTCCCAGGTTACTTCCTAATCGTCATGGACTTTATCCGTTGGGCAAAAGCCAATGGCGTACCAGTAGGCCCTGGACGTGGTTCTGGTGCAGGTTCGTTGGTCGCCTATGCCCTAAACATTACCGACCTTGACCCGATTCATTACGATCTACTATTCGAGCGCTTCTTGAACCCTGAGCGTGTATCGATGCCCGATTTCGATATCGACTTTTGTATCGAAGGTCGTGACCGCGTTATTGATTATGTTGCGCAGACCTATGGCCGTGATGCCGTCTCACAGATTATTACCTTTGGTACGATGGCCGCAAAAGCGGTTGTGCGTGATGTGGCACGCGTACAAAGCAAATCGTACTTTTTGGCCAATAAAATATCCAAGCTGATTCCAAAAACGCCTGGCATCACACTGAGCCAAGCGCTTGAGCAAGAACCACAGCTCAAAGACTTGATCTCTAATCCTGACAATATGGATTATGAAGATGCCATTGAGATTTGGGAGATGGCGATTAAGCTTGAAGGCGTCTGCCGAAATGTGGGTAAACATGCTGGTGGTGTATTGATTGCTCCGCACAAAATCACTGACTTTAGTGCCATTTACTGTGATGATGAAGGTCACCGTGTCAGCCAGTTTGATAAAGACGATGTAGAAGCTGTTGGTTTGGTGAAGTTTGACTTTTTGGGTTTACGTAACTTAACCGTCATCAACGCTGCGGTTGAGAATATTAATTTACGCCGTGCAAAAGAAAACGTACCTGCCTTAGTTTTAGAAGATTTGCCGTTAGATGACAGCAAAGCCTATAAGCTGCTGCAAGATGCCAAAACCACGGCGGTCTTTCAGCTAGAAAGTATGGGCATGAAAAAATATCTGGCTAAACTGCAACCGACCAATATCGAGGATGTCATCGCTATGTGTGCGCTGTATCGTCCTGGCCCACTCGATGCAGGCATGGTAGAGATGTATATCGACCGTAAGCATGGTCGCGAAGAAGTCATTTATGACCATCCTAATCTTGAGCCGATTTTAGAGAACACCAATGGCGTTATTGTCTATCAAGAACAGGTGATGCAAATTTCACAGGTGATGGCAGGCTATAGTTTGGGCGGTGCTGATATGCTACGCCGTGCGATGGGTAAAAAGAAACCTGAAGAGATGGCCAAGCAGCGCGATATTTTTGTCACGGGTGCCACCTCACAAGGTATCGATGAAGTCACATCAGGCGGTGTGTTTGACTTGATGGAAAAGTTCGCAGGTTACGGTTTTAACCGCTCGCATTCTGCGGCTTACGGGGTATTGGCTTATCAAACGGCTTATCTAAAGCAATACTACCCTGCCGAATTTATGGCAGCGGTCTTAACTTCTGATATGAACAACACCGACAACGTCGTGTTCTTTATCAATGACTGCCGTGAAAACTTTGGGTTAACCGTAGTCAATCCTTCGGTCAATCGTAGTGAGTGGCATTTCGTTGCCGATACTCCGACCAATATCATCTATGGTCTTGGCGCAATTAAAGGCGTGGGTGAAGGTGCGGTAGAGTCTATCGTAGATGCACGCCGCACGGATGGTCCTTTTAAAGACTTATACGACTTCTGCCGCCGTGTCGACATCAAAAAAGTCAATAAGCGCACACTTGAAGCCTTAGTCAGCGCTGGCTGTTTTGATGACTTTGCCGCCACGCTACGACCCGACTTACCAACCGAGGAAGCTTACGAGATTCGCGGCGCCTTGATGAGTCAATTGCCAAGCGCCGTACAAGCCGCTGAGCAAGACCGTCAAAACCGTGAAATCGGTATGATGGATTTGTTTGGTGAAATGGATGGTGTGGTCGCAGCACCGCCGTTAGTCATGACGCCAGAGCTCATCTGGGGTGACAAACACCGTCTAAAAGCTGAAAAGAACACCTTGGGGCTGTACTTAACGGGACATCCAATCAATGAGTATTTGGATGAGTTGAAACGCTACACCTCTGGTGCACGTCTCGATAAGTTAACAGATACTGGCTATAACGGCAGCTGCTATTTCTCGGGGCTTATTATAGATATTGCCAACTTTGGTAATCGCAATGTGATTACTTTAGATGATGGTACATCGAGACTCGAGGTCAGCTGCTACGCTGAGCGTTTTAATCGTGTCAAAGAACAGTTGAAAATCGATGAGGTCGTCATCATCAAAGGCAGTATCCGTGAGCGTGATGGACGTTTGTTCGCACGTCTCGATAGTGCCATGAGCATGGTAGATGCCAGACTACGTTGGCTCAAAAAAATCAGTATCAAAGTTCACGGTAGTGATATTAATTTGCTCACACGTCTACAGCCGTTACTCAAATCAGCCCAAGCTGACATTATTCCTGAGCCGCGTCTGGCTTATAACCAAGAGCAAGACGAGCAAGGTAGCAGCGGTAACAATGTCTACGATCCTGCAATGGGTGGCAGCTTGTATGATGAGAACGGTAATGACTTATTGGCATTAGAGAGCGACATGAACCATGATGCGGCCAATCAAAACGGTATGTCAGCCAGTTATGCCAATAATGCCCTGAGTAATACTGACGCTTCTATCAATGATAACTGTCTGCCACTTGGACTAAGCATTTATGAAGTCTATGGCATCGCAAATGTTGGACTGTCTGAACACTGGCGCGTTTACCCAAATGACGACAACCTGCAGACATTAAAGACTTTGGTCAGTGAAGAGAACTTACATTTCCATTACAGCTAAGACGTACATTACGTTTTAAAAATTCATTATAGTAATCTTATTGCTTTAACTTTTATAAATTGGACAACCACCATGGATGACACTACAAATAATAATATGCTCGGACAAACTGATGAAGAGATTATCAATCATGAACAGTTCGAGGACATGCGTGACCTGCTCGAAGAAGACTTTGTTGATTTGATACAAGTATATTTTGCTGATAGTAAGCAAAGAGTTGCAGCACTGCGAATTGCCCATCAAAAAGACGATAACGCCAATGGCTTCGAAACTGCTCATGCTCTAAAAGGTGCCAGCGCCAACTTAGGTACGACTCAATTAGTCCGTCTTAGCAGCCAGTTACAAGAATACTGCCGTGAGCGCCGGATTAATGAGCAAGCCGTCCTGATCGAAGAGATTGCCATTGCATTACACCGTGCTGAACAAGAAATCAATCAGAGACTGGGACAATAATGAGTAACGACGATTCATCACCCGTATCATCACGCACAGTGAACGACTATCTTGCTTGCCTACAAGTAGTCATGGTCAATACAACTTTGCCTGCCAATATTGGTTCGGCTGCCCGCGCGATGCACACCATGGGCTTGTCTCGTTTAACGGTGGTCGACCCCAAATTACCGATTGATGAAACTAGTGTGTCTCATGCAGCAGGTGGCAGTGAACTATTATCGTCAGCTTTGATTGCACCTACTTTAGAGTCTGCTATCTCTGGCTGTCAGTTGGTGTTTGCCGCTAGCAGTCGTAGCCGTCACTTACCTCGCCCTGTCGTGACATCTACGCAAGCCGCTAAGATTATGTTTGACTTTATCGATGCACAGGCAGCTCTAAGTGCAGACGATAGTAATGCTGATACCTCATCTGCTGCTACTTCTAACAAACCAAATATTGCTATTCTATTTGGACGTGAAGACCGTGGATTGACCAATGAAGAATTGGCTTATGCCGATTATCATATTCAAATTGACGCCAATCCTGCTTACCCTGTGCTAAATGTCGCATCAGCGGTGCAAGTCATCGCCAGTTTTATTTTTGCTTATGCTCAAACGCATGCTCAGACAGCTGATAGTTTAGATTCGGATACAAGCACAGACACCCAATCGACAATCAATGTGAATTTGCGTCAGCAATGGGATGAGCCTGCTATTAATCAGCAGCAGCTGCAACAGCTCACTCAGCGCACCACTGAACTTATGGTGCAGCGTGGACTAGCCAATAGCGAACATTTAAAGTCATTGCCATCACGCTTGTCTAGACTTGGGTCACGCCTACAGCTTGATCAAAAAGAATATCAGCTATTAAGCGCTTTGATTGCCAAACTATCGAAAGACTAAAACAAGCCGTAGTTTATAAGCTTGCCTTTGTTTGACAGCTTTTTACTATATTTTGCCGTATAAAGCTGTTATAACTTGCAGAAGCTTAGCGAAAATATATATTCCTGATTATCCGAACTTTATGACCACAGGTTAGAGGCATCGCTGTTTTCGCAACGACACTCTACCGACGAATAGATAGGACGCTTTATGTCATTGCCATCCAAATTATTCAAATCACTTGTTACTATCAAGAATGATTTGAAAGAAGATATTGATGCAGTATTCACCCGAGATCCTGCGGCGCGTAATAGTCTGGAAGTGATCCTAACTTATCCGGGCATACATGCTCTTGTTTTGCATCGCGGTGCACACTGTCTTTGGAACAATGAACAGAAACTAGCCGCTCGCGTGATCTCTTACGGCTCGCGCATCATGACAGGTATCGAAATCCACCCTGCTGCCAAGATTGGTAGACGCTTTTTTATCGATCATGGTGTCGGCGTCGTCATCGGTGAGACGGCTGAGATTGGTAACGATGTGACGCTATACCATGGTGTCACTTTGGGCGGTGTGTCTTGGAATAATGGCAAGCGTCACCCAACGCTAGAAGACGGTGTAACGGTCGGTGCTGGCGCAAAAGTTTTGGGTCCATTTACGGTCGGTAAAAACGCTAAAATCGGCTCGAATGCAGTGGTAGTCAAGCCAGTACCAGCAGGCGCTACGATGGTCGGCAGTGCCGCGCGTATGATCTCAGATCATCACGATGAAAAAGGCAATCCAATCGCGACAAAAGTACAAGACGCTAAGCAACAAGAAAAAGTCGCACAAGCTGGTGAGAGCAACGATCAAACTAACGACACCATCCCTACTGCCAAACGCACCAATACCTTCCGTGCTTATGGTATCGATCCTTATTCACAAGACCCTGTCGCAGAAGCTTTTGCCAAAATGCTCGAACATATTCAACAGTCAGAGAATCGCCTCGATCAACTGCAGTCAGCGATGTGTGATATTGATCCTAATTTTTGCAAAAAAGAATATGACAAGCTTTGTCTAGAAGATTTAGATGTGATTGGTCGTGCTGATATCAATGACGTAGATAACGAGCAGAAGTAACTACTAGAACTTCAGTAAAAGAAATAAAACTAAGGGGCGTACAATATACTGTACGCCCCTTAGTTTTATCTACTGCAAAAATATCAGACGTTTTCAGTGTCAGTTAAAATAAGTCACCCCACTAACTGTCTAAATCTATCATCGACTTTCCCTTAAAACGCTATTCAAACTCTATTCAAACGCTTAATCAATAGATGCATGCAGTTAATTCCCTGACTCCCGCTTTCTCGTGCACTTTAAATGGATAACGATCGGCCATTACAATCCAATCAGACATTGATTTAGATATCGACTCTTTGCTTAGGCTATTTTCTTTGTCAGCCAATTTAATCATCAGAATATCAATGTCCATTGTCACTCGCCGTACTTGGTTCGGCTTAGTCTGCCGACATCTATGACAATCACTTTCAAGAGTTTTAGAGGTTTGCTGTAGTTGTTTTAGACTCATCGGTGTGGTCAGTACTAAATGGACACATTGATTGGTATAGTCAGGCTTTGGTTGTTCCAGTGTTGCAGTAAAATCAGGATTTTGAAAAGCCGTAGACAATCGCACCTCACCTAGCGCTGCCAAGCGCTGCCGAGCAAGCGGGAGATACTTGTCGGCTTGATAGTTACTACCTAGCGCTAACACTAGCTCTACCACGGGATGCGCTTGCACAGTCTCAGGTGCGCATTGTGTTAGCATTTCCAAATTCAAATCCACTGACGTTTTATGCATCATCAGCTTGGCTGACGTTAACTTCTTTGGCAGCTTTTTTAGTAGCTAGCTCGTTGGTTGATGCTGACGCATAGCGCGTTATTTGCACCCCTACCGCATCAGCTTGAGCAATAGCAGTAGGCTTAGCAATGCTCAACGTTATTTTTTGACAGTCATATTTTGCAAATATCTTATCAGAGATTTGACCAGCTAAATGCTCAAGCAGCTTTGCTTGAATCTCTTTGCACCATTCACTCACATCATCGCAGACTTCTTTATAGCTCAGCGCGTCGCTGACATCATCTGACACAGCAGCACGGCTAATGTCAGTCTCAAGCGCGATATCAATGAGTAATGGCTGAGTGATAGCACGCTCCCAATCAAAAACACCGATGACTGCCTCAACTTTTAGACCTTTTATAAATACCACGTCAGACTGATTATGGAACATGCTTTCATCCTTGTTTGCTAATTTTTTTCGTGTTTTTAATATTTACTTAACCGATTGTAGCGCTTCTTCACGTAGGCGCGCCGCTTTTAACACTTTACTTGGACGATGGCGCCACAGGTCAATGCTGAATAATAGCAGACCTAACCAAATCAAACCAAATACTGCCAAACGTTGTAAATCGAACGGTTCTTTATAATAGAACACCGCCAAAAAGAAAATAAAGGTCGGCGTCAGATAGTTCATAAAGCTCAGAATACTGTATGCAACGAGCTTGGTAGATTTATTGAATAATAAAAGCGGTATTAGCGTAATCGGACCTGCGATCATAAGCAGCCAAATATTTGAGCTAAACCAAAAGCTCAGTTGATGACTTGCCACATCAGATTGCCAAAACCACCAAAGACATACAGGTACTAGCATTGCGGTCTCGACAAACATGGCATCGACAGCAGTCAATGGCGTTTGTCGTTGAATCGTCCCGTAAGTACTAAAACTGAACGCCAAAATCAACGATATCCACGGCAGACTACCAAGCATCACCACTTGAATGATGACAGACAGCAGTGCAAATCCAATAGCGACCCATTGTAGCGTGCGCAAACGCTCTTTGAACAAAATCATGGATAGCGCAACGCCGACCAATGGCCCGATAAAGTAACCCAAACTGGCCTCAAGAATACGGTCTTGATTGACCGCCCATACATAGGTCAGCCAGTTGGTCGCAATAATTAAACCAGACAAAAAGGTGAATACAATCCATCTTGGATTTTGCTTTAAGGTGTCAATCCACTGCCAGCGCTTGGTCACTACCAGCAGCACCAGCAAACATAAAAATGTCCAAATAATGCGATGGCCAATAATTTCAGTGGCATCGTATTCGGATAACTGCTTGAAGTATAACGGAAATCCACCCCAAATAAAGAACGCGATCAGCGCAGTAATAATGCCGCGTCTAGTTGTGGTGATGGGGGCAACGGGTTTTTTGATGACATTTTGGGTAGTCATAATATAGGACAACTTTTTAGAGCAAAGCGCACTCTCACCTAATTCTAATTATTATTGTCAATCGAATCGTGAAAGCGCAGGGTTACTACAGTGAGATTATAAGGTAAAAAGCAATGTACTCATGCCAATAGTGACATGAGTACATTGCTAACGATGTTAGATTAAATCTTTAAGAGTTAATAGTAGCTTAGCGACTTACTCAGCACCAGTATCCACTTGAATAGACATACCGATTTGGTTGGCAAGTTCAGCAAATCCTGGGAAACTGGTATTAACCGTTTCAACCCCTTCAATGGTGATTTGCTTGGATGCACGCAGACTGGCAACAGAGAAGCTCATTGCAATACGGTGATCATGATGCGAGACAATATGACCGCCACCAAAGACAGGTTGGTCATTGTTGACTTCACCGCTTTCAGTAGCGGCGCCTTTGCCTTCGATAATGAGACCATCATCAGTTACAGTACAATCAATACCAAGTGTGTGTAGCCCTTCTGCCATCACAGCGATACGGTCTGATTCTTTAACACGCAGCTCTTTGGCACCAGTCAAGACCGTACGGCCTTTTGCACAGCTAGCCGCAATAAACAGTACAGGAAATTCATCAATCGCCAGTGGTACAAGATGCTCTGGTATTTCAATACCGACTAGGTTTGAGCTACGAATCGTAATATCAGCAACTGGCTCGCCGCCCACATGCGTCTCATTGCTTAGGCTAATATCTGCATTCATTAATTTTAGAATATCAATGACGCCAGTACGCGTAGGGTTGATACCTACTTGGGTCAAGGTCAGCTCGCTGTCTTGACTGATGGCTGCTGCCACCATAAAAAACGCTGCAGATGAGATATCAGCAGGAACCGCGATATCGCCCCCTGTTAGTGTGCCGCCGCCAGTGACACTGATACGATTGCCTTCTACGGTTACTGGATAACCAAAGGCTGATAGCATACGCTCAGTATGGTCACGGCTAATCTCCGGCTGTGTTACCGTTGTCGTACCCTCTGCCCATAGACCTGCTAGTAGCAAGCAAGACTTTACCTGAGCTGAAGCAACTGGCATATCATATTCAGTGCCCTGTAATGGCTTACCAGCTGTATCACGACCAGTGATACTCAGCGGCGCCGTACCACTATGACCAGTACTCTGAATCACGGCACCCATAGACCGTAGCGGTGCCGCTACGCGCTCCATCGGGCGTTTATTCAAGCTAGTATCACCTGTCAACACACTATCAAATGATTGCGCGGCTAAGATACCAGACAGCAGACGCATACTGGTGCCAGAATTACCCATGTATAAAGGGGTTTTGCTAGGTTTTAAACCATGCATACCGACACCATGAATAGTCACGTTACCATTATCAGGACCTTCGATAGTCACACCCATATCACGGAATGCTTGTAGCGTCGCTAGCGCATCTTCCCCTTCCAAAAACCCAGTCACATTTGTCACGCCTGTGGCAAGACTGCCGAGCATAATGCTGCGATGCGAGATAGATTTGTCACCAGGAATCGCGATGGTGCCAGAAACAGTATTGCTAGGGGTGATATTATAAGAAGCTGACATAGCAGAAGTATCCGTATAAGGGGTGCTGGCTAACATATGGCCGAAATGTCGCCGTGCGGCTTGCGCGCGGCCCAAAAGTCCCATCAGGGCGGTTGAATCTTGATCAATAATAAGCTGGCGCATCGTCTGTAAATAGACACCATACTCATCAAGGGCGCTAACAATCGCGCTTTGGTTGGCAAAAAATATATCATGCCACATTTTAGGGTCACTGGCAGCGATACGCGTAAAATCGCGAAACCCACCAGCGGCATAACGAAACATATCTAAATTATCATCATGGCTTGCCAATTGCTCAACCAAATTAAAGGCAAGCAGGTGTGGCAAATGGCTGGTGTGCGCTAATATGCGATCATGATGCTCAGCATCCATTGACATGACATTTGCGCCTACTGATTCCCATAATAGTCGCAGCTTTGCAATAGCAGTTGCACTGGTTGTCGGTAGCTCGCAAATAATGACACTATGATTAACAAATAAACTGGCGCGGCGCGCATGATACCCTGAATTTTCAGCCCCAGCAATTGGATGCGCTGGCACTAATCCTATCGGTAGCGAGCCGAACACTGCTTTAGCGGCATCAATGATATTGACTTTGGTACTACAGACATCCGTCATGATACAGTCACTGGCAAGCTGTCCGTTATCCATCGCTTGTTTGATATCAACGAACACTGCTTGAACTGCCTGTACTGGCACTGCAATGATGATTAAATCACTGCCAGCGATGACGTCTTGTAGGTTTGCACTACCAGCATCAAGTAGACCATGCTCAATAGCTTCTGTGATACTTGGCGCATGTCTATCGACTGCTACCAGACGCGCGCTTAAGCCATTATCTTTAATAGCTTGCGCAAAACTGGCACCAATCAGCCCAAGCCCAATCACACAAACTTGTTTAAATATAGGTGGCGTAGTATTTAGAGACGATTGAAGTTTATTATTTTTCTGACTACTCACGGCTTTTCTCGTTGGACACACTAAGACATAGATAGGGCCAGTCTTAGTGTTATAAATTTTAATGGCTAATTAAGAACAATTTTTAAATTACAAAGCACTTATGGATGCGCTTAGTCTTCAGTCAAAATAGAACGCAGAGTATCAATCAAACGTAGGTTGTCTTCAGCCACACCTACTGTGATACGCAGCCAGTTAGGTAATCCATAAGCATCCAGCGGACGGACGATAACGCCTTGTTCAAGTAGTGCCTGATGGATAGAAGCAGCGGTTATATCTTCCATCTCAACCTGCACTTCGACCATAATAAAATTGGCATGCGACTTCACAAAACCCAATCCTAGCGCGTCAAACTGCTTTTCTAACCAGCGCATCTGCTCATCGTTTATCAGACGAGTTTTTTCAATAAAGTCTTGATCAGCAAGTGCAGCAGCAGCAGCAGCCAAACCGACACGGCTGACGTTAAATGGCTGACGAATACGGTTTAGTAAATCCGCCACTGCCACCGAGCTTAGAGCATAACCGACGCGTAAACCTGCCAGCCCATAAGCTTTAGAAAAAGTGCGCACAATAATGACATTATCGAACTCATCTAATAAGGCGCGGTTATTACTCTCAGGACTATACTCGATATAAGCTTCATCTAGTACTACCAGGACTGAGCTTGGTACACTAGCAACGAACTGGTGTAGCTCTTTTTGCTCTAGCTGCGTACCCGTTGGATTGTTCGGATTGGCAATAAAGACGATTTTGGTATTTGGATTGTCTTGAACCGCTTGGCTCATGGCTTTTAGATTATGGCCGAAGCGCTGAGCAGGCACTTCAATGCCCGTGGCACCTTGCATCTTCGCTAGCATAGGATAAACCACAAAAGCATACTGACTATAAACGATGGCATCATCAGCACCCACAAAGCTACGTGCCAAAATATCGAGCAAATCATCAGAGCCATTACCCAAGGTAATTTGATTGGCATTGACATCGTTAAAGTCAGCCAGCGCCTGCTTTAGATAGTAACCATTGCCATCAGGATAACGTGACAACTGTCCTAGCTGCTCAGTCACTGCTAGCGTCACTCGTGGTGAGCATCCCATTGGATTCTCATTGCTAGCCAGCTTTACCACGTCTGAGACACCATACTCACGTGTCAGCTCCTCAATTGGCTTACCAGTTTGATAAGGTGCCAATGCCAAAATACTGTCGTAAGCTGGCGTTAACGGCGATAGATCTGACGCGGTCAATTGAGTAGTCTGCATGGTTTATCCTTAGATGGTATCTGTAAATGCTTTTTTAATGCTATCTGCAAAAGCTAAGACCCATCTATTATGTATGAATACCTGTGAGTAAGCCTGTAGTTGCCTATAGGTAGTTATCTATAGGACAGCTTTTGGATATGAGCCCAATATGCGCAAATCTTTGACCAATGGACGAATATCATTGATGGCAGCGCTAACGTTCGGATCATTAACGTGACCATTCATATCGATAAAGAATACGTATGCCCACTTATTAGGACGCTCAGGACGCGTCTCAATACTAGTCATCGATACGCCATGATATGACAAAGGTTTCAAGATTTCGATCAGTGCGCCTGCTTTATCATGAGCTGAGACGACGATAGAGGTTTTGTCTTGACCAGATGGCGCAATCGCCTCATGACCGATAATAAGGAAGCGTGTGGTGTTACTTGGATTGTCTTCAATATTTGAGTAAAGTTTATGCAAGCCGTACTCTGCAACAGCGACGTCACCTGCAATCGCAGCTGAATGCCATTCGTTTTTGAGGCGGCGAGCGGCTTCACCATTACTTGATACAGCAACGCGCTCAACATTAGGGAAGTTTACATCTAGCCAATGACGGCACTGAGCAAGCGACTGCTGATGCGAATAAATACGGCTCAAGCCATCAATCTTAGTATGCTCAGCAACCAAGAAGTTTTGATGAATTGGCAATTCAACTTCGCCAATGATTTTCAAGGTAGAAGACAAGAAACCATCTAGAGTATGGTTGACTACGCCTTCTGAAGAGTTCTCGACAGGAACCACGCCATACATCGCTGTACCCGCTTCGACTTCTCGGAACACATCAGTAATGGTTGTCATCGGTACGGTATCAGCGGCTTTACCAAAGTGCTTGAGCGCAGCGGCATGCGTAAAGGTACCGACAGGACCCAAGAAGGCAATACGCTGCGGCGCTTCTAAATCCAAGCATACTGACATGATTTCACGGAATAAACGCGCCATTTTCTCATCAGCGATTGGACCTGCATTACGCTCCATGACAGCTTTTAGTACCTGTGCTTCACGCTCAGGGCGGTAAAAGATAGGATTGCTATTGTCATCAGCGGCGGTATGATTTTTCTTTACCATGGCTACTTGCTGAGCCAGCTTTGCACGGTTGTTGATTAACGTTTGGATCTCACAGTCTACTGCGTCAATATTTTGGCGAATATTGTCTAAAAACTCTTTTTCAGTTGCGGTATCGCTAGCGCCTGTAGTGGTTTGATTTAGATTATCCATTGTTTGCTCTGGTGACTGCTCGCTCATTACCGCCCATCCTTTTTAGATTTTATCGCTGTTAGATATTACTATTATTTAAATTCTACTATTACATTGCTATTACTTAGGTAGCACTATTGCCAAATCTGACTGTTTTCTGTTTTTAGTTAAAGACTAAGCCTGATGATAGAAACTATCTTCAAAATCAACCTCAAAACAGTCTATCAAAAACACCCTATATTGCTAGTGCCATTTAGCGTTAATACTATATTTACTGCCAAATACAGCAGCTTGATACATAGCCGGCTCTACTATAGCAAAAACTAAGGTCAGTGCCCATGCGTAAATGCGTATAAATATACCAACTGTTATTAATATTAGCACAGCTGAGCCAGATAACAGTGACGCATAGCATAACTATGGGGCAACACCTGCCCAAAACTGTGTTACAGTTCCAGTTCAGCTCCCTACCCTGTTATATATAAGAGGAGCATCATGTGATTAATAAGAAAAAGGATACCTGATGAGCGCATTACAACAGCTACGCACTATGACCACGATTGTTGCTGATACTGGTGACCTTGCCGCTATTGCCCGTTTAAAACCTATCGATGCAACCACCAACCCAAGCCTTATTACCAAGGCTCTGATTCATCCTGATAACCAAGGTATGCTGTCAGAGACCATGAGTCGTCACAATGGTGACGTGGATGCCGTAATCGATGCGCTGACCATTCAGGTTGGCTGCGATATTTTAGAGCTGATCGAAGGCCGAGTCTCTACCGAAGTGGATGCTCGCTTATCTTATGATACTCAAGCGACGATAGATAAGGCACTGGCCTTTATGGATGCTTACCAAAAAGCGGGCGTCGATTCAGAGCGAGTATTGATCAAAATGGCGGCAACTTGGCAAGGTATTGAGGCGGCGCGCTATCTTGAGACTCAAAATATCCACTGCAACCTGACCCTACTGTTTGGACAACACCAAGCGATTGCCTGTGCAGATGCTGGCGTGACCCTGATATCACCTTTCGTTGGCCGTATTTTAGATTGGCAAAAACGCCAACAAAGCCGTCAAAACGTACCGGCTTCTGATGACATGGGCGTACAGTCAGTCAAGCTCATTTATCAGTATTACAAACAGCACGGTTACGAGACGCAAGTAATGGGCGCTAGTTTCCGCTCTACCGAGCAAATTTTGGCATTGGCAGGTTGTGACTTACTGACTATAGCTCCTAACCTCATTGATGAGTTGGCAGCCATGGATACCGAGGTAACTCGCCAACTGTCTCCGAGTATGTCGATGGATATGAAAGCGATGACTCAAGTAAGCTTAACGCATGAAGAGTTTAGTGCTGCGTATCAGCAAGACAAGGTTACACAGGACTTGTTACCTAAGGGTATTGACGGTTTTATCGGAGCGCGTGACGAGCTGGCTAAAACATTAGCAGCCATTCGCGGACAATAATAGCCACACGATGGAGCACGACGGATACTGAGCTGGCACAAAAGATATTTGCCTACTAATAGTAAGTTGGCTATCATTACCTACTTCAAATGACAAGAAGCAAGGCTTATATGAAACGGCTATCAATATTATTGGCAGGCAGTGCTTTAGCGATCAGCGCCCAGGCAGTTAACTGGGTAGAGGTGTCCGAGAGCAGCTCTGGATCAATTTTTAGTATAGATTTGGATTCTATTGAAAGCTCTGACATCAGTATCATAGATGAAAAAGACGTCGAAAATATCACGGTATCTATCCTTAGAACCTATCCTAAAGACAAAGATGCCGATAAAGATGACTCGAAGGAAGAAAAAAGCAATATTGACCATAGTGAGCAACAACTACTCATTTCATGTAAAGATGCCAGCTACTATAGACGAGCCTTTGTTAACTACGATACTGAAGGCAAAGTAACCAAATCATGGCAGTCAGAAAAACCAATATTGACTACAAAAGATTTTAAAGTCACCACCCCAAAGACAGTCGGTCGTACGGTGATAGAGCAGTCTTGTAAAGACTACGAACAAGACGAAGAACAATAAATACAGCCTACTCAATACAGTACTAAAAAAAGCGCCCTGATACTATATCAGGGCGCTTTTTCATTTGGCGAGTCGTTTAACTATAGTCAAAGAACTCTAAAATGGGTACAAGGCAGCCGACTGCAGATTGTACAAATAATACATCTAAGGAGGGTAACGCCGTAGCGATTTAGTAGTTCACCGACTATATATCGACTATCCAATGTGTCTAGTAGTCAAAAATATAGCCATTCATTTTAAGCTTTTAGTACCGTATAAACAGGTACTGGGAACTCGCCATGCAAGTCGACCAAGTCCAATAACACTAGCGCGCCGACCACGGTATGGTCAGCTGATTGACACAGCTCGTAAGCGGTGG
Source organism: Psychrobacter sp. 1Y6 (assembly GCF_052258385.2). NCBI lineage: Bacteria > Pseudomonadati > Pseudomonadota > Gammaproteobacteria > Moraxellales > Moraxellaceae > Psychrobacter > Psychrobacter sp. 1Y6. The sequence goes on from NZ_JBQQEW020000001.1 coordinate 1,885,089, forward strand.
TCAACGTACCACCAGTCGCTAAGATATCATCGACCAATAGTACGCGCTCAGGCGGTAGATTGTTTTGCATCTCAAGCGTGTCTTTACCATACTCCAGTGCATAGGCTTTGTTGGCAACAGGTGGCGGCAGCTTACCTGGTTTACGTAGCAAGATCATGCCTTTGCCTAGACGGCCTGCTAGCATACTAGCAAATACAAAACCGCGCGCTTCTACCGCACCCAGACAATCTACCTCGTCCATAAGCCCTTCTGGCAAAGCGGCAAGTAGCGCATCGATAACAGCGTCAATATGACTGCGCAGTAACGGGGTAATGTCATAAAAATCAATGCCAGCTTTTGGAAAGTCTGGTACTGTGCGAATAATCTGCCAAAACGGATGGTCAGTATTGAGCATATGTGACGTATCATTGTTGGTGGCGGATGTGGCGGCGGCATTGGTACTCATGATGACCCTTAGCTTATGTATTTAGATGGTTTAGTTAGTTTAGATAAGACAACAACTGGATGATATATCAGCGATAAATGCTAAGCATTACTGTGAATTTAGCGGCGATTATTATAGCATAATTGGTTTTCGTATGGCGGGCTGGCGTCCAGTCTTGTTATTAAGCGCTAATAAGGTAACGTATGTGATTGACTTGATAAAAGAAAAGTCATCTCAATATACAAGTGTAAACTTAACTATGAAAATTGCGGTTATATGCTAAACTACGTGCGTTTTTGCAGTCTAATATAATAGCTGTAATATTAAAAATGAGCGTTTATAGCACGCTGTAACTGTAATACTGGTAATGATCGATAGGACTATTTATGAAACGTTATGAATGTATTGTCTGCGGCTGGATATATGATGAGGCGCTTGGCTGCCCAGAAGAAGGTATCGCACCTGGTACTAAGTGGGAAGACATCCCTGATGACTGGACTTGCCCTGAGTGCGGTGTCGGCAAGCTTGATTTTGAGATGCTTGAGCTGTAGTAGATGACCCTCTAATTAGGACACTTCATGACAAAATCAAATGACATCAATAGTGCCAAATTGCCTGAAACGCTAGATAACAATCTAGAAGATCATCTGAATAACTACCCTACTCCTGAGTGGCGCAAGTTTGGGGAGCATCAATGGCGCGACTCTGACTTGAGTAAGCACCTTCGTCAAGCAATGATTGACATCGGTGATGGTATTGAGTTGTGTGTCGAAGCTGGCGGTAATCCCAACAATCCGCCGCTGCTGATGATCATGGGGCTAGGCTCACAAATGATATTTTGGCCAGACAATTTTATTAAGCGCTTTATCGATGCTGGTTTTTTTGTGATTCGTTTTGATAATCGTGATATCGGTTTGTCTTCTAAAGTGCAAATAGAAGGCTTGCCGCGTATTAGTCAGCTTAAAATGATGGTTCGTCTACAGACAGGGCTGTCTAACAAAAGCACACAAGTTGCTTATAACTTGACGGACATGGCTGAAGACACCGCACGTCTAATTAAAGCACTCAAGCTTGGTAAGACACATCTGCTTGGGGCTTCAATGGGCGGTATGATTGCACAAATCGTGGCGGCACGTTATCCAAGCTTAGTGCAGCGAATGGCGCTTATGTTTACCACGACCAATCGTGCGTTTTTGAAGCCGCCCAAGCCCAAACAGCTATACACCCTTATCAATCGTCCAGAGAGCCACTCTGAGCGTGATATCGTGCGTCATAGTGTTTGGTTTATGAAGACCGTTGGTACACCAGGTCATGTGAATGTGCGTATGGTCCGTGAAATCGCTAAGATTCGCTATCAGCGCAACTTCCACCCGCTTGGTACGGTGCAGCAGCTCAATGCTATCTTGGCATCAGGTTCTATCAGTCGGTTTAGTAAGCAAGTCAAAGCACCAACGATTGTATTACATGGTAGCGCTGACGGACTCCTGCCTGCCTCGCAGGGCCGAGTCGTTGCTAAAACCATCCCTAATGCTACGTTCCATCTCATCGAAGGCATGGCACACGATATTCCAGAGTATTATCAGCCTTATATGGTTGACTTAATCAGCAATCATTTATCGAGCAAATAGCTTTAAAAACATCAATGTCAAAAAAAGAGTGTAAAACCTAGCGAAAAATCACAGGTTTTACACTCTTTTTTGTTGCCTATTTAATCCTAGGGCGTGTCCTCAATTCAATCGATAGTTATCTAAATGGGTTAAAAATGGCTAAATCTTGCCAAATGGCGTCAAATAGCTGACTAATATCTCGATATTATCCTTGTTTGACTGCGATTTATCTCATTTTTATCACCATTCTTAAAATGAGGACACGCCCTAGTAATTGCATCAATCACAAGCAACACCAGCCCCTTCTTTATCAATACACATTTTATTCCCATTCTTTAGGTTGCCAATCCACGCCTTACCACCTGTAAATACAAAGGATGGTTTGCCCTGATAGCTATCGTTAGCGTTCACACCATTATTAGCAAAGCGAAAAGGAATCACTAGCTCACCGCCTAAATTGACAAAGCCCCACTCTTCACCGATACGCACGCCAGCATATTCCTCAGAGAACGGACGCACTTCATCAAATGAGTAGGTAATCATCGTGACATTATTGTCATCGACGAAACCCCATTTGCCATCTTGCTGACGTGATTGAAGCGTCGTAAAACGCGCTGGTACAGACTGTGATGCTTTACTAGATTTTTCGTTAGAAGAAGTAGGTTTATTCACTACCTGAGTGTTATTCTGGGCATTTGGATCATTCGCTGCATTACCATTTTTATCCACCCAACTGGTGGCACGACCTTTACGTACACGCGCCACCCCATTACGATAATTATCGATATCATCAATCGCTGCAGAAAACGAGACAACGGTACTATTGGCTGTGTTAATCACACCATAGTTACCCTCTTTTTTTACCACGATACGCCCATCCGATACAGGGCGCGCCCAACCTTGACTCTCTGTCAATATATCGTACATGGCAGGCACGACTTCACGGCCCTGCATATTAAGATAACCGACGCGACTGTTGCGCAGTACAGGCAACAGACCGCCTGACAGTTTATCGGCATCGACTTTTTGATAACGTGACAAATCAACGACTCGTTTGCCTTTTTTATCAATTAAAGCCACTGGTGCACCAAAGTCTTTGATCGCCAAAAAGTAACTGCTACTAGCCGTGCAGAAGACGTTTTTATAATAACTTTTTGGGATTTTACAACTGGCGGCGTGTGCGCTAGGCATCAAAAACAATGCACTAGATAGCATCGTTACGACGACACTGTATTGCGATATTTTTGGTAGCAAGCCAGACAATGTATGTGGCTGTTTTTTTGATAGCAATCGTTGAAGCATAAATAAACCTAGACAAATAATATAGATTGTTTGATATAACCAATCAGACGTTAAGTACATTATATCGTCAATCTACTATACATGTGTTGCAGCAATAATGTCGCTTAAAGTGCTACACACATATCCTCCGTGCAGAAATATCACTTATATACATTATGCGCTTTCATACTCCTACGAATCGTCGCCCTGATACAAATATTTTGATATAAGTACCATTACCCAACTGCCATAGGTTTATTTTGAAAAACGCAGCTATATCAAACACTTTGATTATTTATTTTCGTCCAACATGCCCAATAATTTTCCGCATAGCGATAGTACCTGTATTCACCGTAATAAATTATGGTTTTGCCATTTCATTTTGCGTTTAAAACCACGACAATATGGCTCTATGTCAACATAAGTTCTGACATGATGCAATGATAATAAGAGTGCTGTTATTCAAAATGCTGTTATTCAAATACTGTTATAAGGATAAATTATGGCTATTGCTTCAACGCGATCTGCACCTATTGGCTTAGTCATTGGTTGTATCATTTTTGGATTGGGCAGCTTAATTGTCGCTCACGTCGATATTGGTGGCTGGGCCATGTCGTTTTGGCGATTGGCTGTTTCTGGTATTGTATTTGCGGTATTGGCTAAGATAATGGGCCAACGTATGCCCAAATCAAGACGCGCCATTTTTTATGCGCTACTATCAGGGGCGTTTTTAGGATTAGATTTGGCGCTGTGGCATGAGAGTATTTATGCGGTTGGGCCTGGTATTTCGACGCTGCTGAATAGTCTGCAAATATTTTTCTTGGCTGCGATTGGGTTTATGTATTTCAATGAGCGTCAGTCTATCGTGCAGCTTATTAGTTTGTTTTTGGCCATGATAGGCGTGGCGATGATAGGTAGTCCTGAATTCGCACATAATACCGCTGCGACTTGGGGCTTTGTCACTGGTATTGTGTCAGGTGCCATGCTAGCGGCATCAATGACCTTTATCCGCAAAACGCATGACACTGAACCGACACCTATATTTATGCTAATGCAGCTGATCAGTATCGGCGGCGTCTTAGCCATGATTATACCGATGTTTGTATTTGACACAGGTAATATCCTGCCCAATACATGGTCTGAGATTGGCTGGGTGCTTATCTATGGTACGGTAATGCAGTGCTTGGCATGGGGATTGATTGCCTACTCTATTCCTAAGCTATCTCTGGCACTGACTGGGCTGCTATTGTTGACTGAACCTATTGCAGCCCTTGTCATTGACTATAGCTGGCTCGACAAGCCGATTAACACTTTACAGTGGAGTGGCGCACTATTAACAATGTTTGCTATTTATTTAGGCTCATTAAAGCCAAAGCCACGCGCCCTTCGCCGCTATCGATTTTTTTCAAGATTTTATAAGCGAGATTATAAGTAGCTTGCTACTACTATTGCTCAATATGGCCATACAAAAAAGCGCCTATGCTATCGATAACATGGGCGCTTTTTGTTAGATGAGATATGCTTTGACCATCTTTATTTGATCAGCTCAAACTTCAATCTCATCAGCCTTACTTATTTAGTTTCAGAACTTTGGTTAAACAAAGCATTCAACACGATAGCGGCTAAAGTAGCAGTACCGATACCGCCTAAATCAAAGCCGCCTAAGTGCAAGCTAAAATTACCAGTACCCATAATGACCGTTACTGCTGCAATAATCAAATTGCTGTTTTTACTAAAATCAATATGGCTATCGATCCATATTTTTATCCCAGCAACTGTGATAAGACCAAAAACAACAATAGAAGCACCACCTAATAGAGCCGCTGGTATGGTCTGAATGATCGCACCAAACTTTGGTGAGAGTCCCAATATGATAGCAACCAAACCTGCTACGACAAATATCGTCGTGCTATACACTTTGGTAACCGCCATGACACCGATGTTTTCAGCGTAAGTAGTAACACCTGTACCACCAAATCCTGCCGAAAAGGTCGTGGCTAAACCGTCCGCCAAAAATGCTCGGCCCATATAAGGCGTCACACGAGCCTTGGTCATGCCCTCTACTGCTTTAAAGTGCCCTAGGTTTTCAGCCACCAAAATAAAGGCCACAGGTGCAATTAGGATAATAGCTCTCATCTCAAAGCGCGGCGTATGAATGCTTGGTAGTCCAAACCATGAAGCGGCAGCTACTGTACTAAAATCAATCGCTGTACCAAAGCCTAAAATATTGGTCATGACAAAATAAGCAACGTACGACAGCACCAGACCGACGAGTAACAACAGACGACGCAACATACCGCGAGTAAATACTGCCACACCACTAATGAGCAATACGGTCAAAGTGGCCATCCAAGCATCAAACTGGTTGGCAGACACCCCTTGAATAGTCACTGGCGCCAAGTTAAGACCGATAATCATGACAATCGCACCCGTCACGATAGGCGGCATCAAGCGCTCAATCCAACCTGTACCTGTCTTCATCACTAGCAGACCAATCAATGCATAAATAATACCGCAGGCCATAATACCGCCTAGCGCAACATTTAGATTGTCATTGAACCCTGCGCCTGCATAAGCGGTCACCGCGATGACTGGACCGATAAAAGCAAAGCTTGATCCCAAGTAGCTCGGCATGCGCCCACCGGTAATCATAAAGAACATTACCGTACAGATACCAGACATCAAGATGGCTAAGTTAGGATCAAACCCCATTAATAAAGGCGCCAGCACAGTTGCACCAAACATGGCAAACGTATGCTGCACACCGAGTAATATACTCTTGGATGGTGGCAAATAGTCATTGATGCCGACTGGATCACGATCCAAGTCGCCCTTATAAGGACGCCATGTCGGAAACCAACGGCCATTTTCAAAATCTGGATTGTGCGGATAATTGATAGTAGCTGAATCAATGCCTGCAGACTCCAAGGCATTTTGAGTCGATAGATCTTGAGCGCTATTGTCTGACGCTGATGAAGGGTCTTTTTGAGATGGCATGCGCGCTTGTCCTATGTGAGCTAAGCTAAAGTAATAGGCTAGAATAACTGATAAAATAAGTATATTAATAAATGGACATATTTCTAAAGGCTTGTATAAATAGCAGAACGTTAAGTCTTTCTATCTATAATATGTCATCCCAATTCATTCATTTATGTTGTAATATGACAAACCAAAAGTATTATTTGGTATGATAGCCATATCTTGCTAGATGTATGAATACGGATATGTCTAACTGAAAAACTCAGTCTTTTTTAATCCGTCTTATTTTACGATGATAACCAACTTACAGGATGTTACATAGTTGTTGACTGCGAGCATGATAACGGAGTTTCAAAATAAATAAAAGTTATTATTCAACTGCCCTCAGTGCTCATTTACCTTATAACCTTCATAAATAGTGTCTCGCGCCCACCTATCAATGGTGACTAGGAGCGATGGCTGTCTATTATATTTTTCACAAAAGCGCCCAATGCCATAGATAAAATAGGCTAAAGCGCTTAAAATTTTTGGTGACTTATTATGATCAGTGTTTTTGATTTATTTAAAATCGGCATCGGCCCATCCAGTTCGCATACCGTCGGACCGATGGTCGCTGCAAACTTATTTTTGACCTCACTAACTGAGCAGATGGAACTGACTGCGGTTAAGACCATTGAGATTGAACTATATGGCTCTTTGGCGGCGACTGGAAAAGGCCATGCAACCGATACGGCTATTTTACTAGGCCTACTTGGGCACACGCCTAGCACGATAGACACACGCATGACCAGTAGCTACCTATCTCCTATCTTCTCTGACAAAATTCTCAATGTATCAGGCACGCATACGATTGCTTTTGATACAGAGCAAGACATCTACTGGTATGACGATACTGTGCTGCCTTATCACCCTAATGCATTGACGCTACGCGCTATCTCAACTGAAGGTGTTCGCTATCAGCAGACTTATTATTCAGTCGGTGGCGGTTTTGTCATTAATGAAGAAGATGCAACTAACCCAGACGAAGATCATGCCAGCCCGACCATCGATAGAGTTCCCTATCCGTTCAATAACGCAGCAGAGCTACTAGAACAATGTCGTGAGCATGATTTGAGTATCAGCGAATTGGTACTGGCAAACGAATGTCACTTTCATGTCAAAGAAGAAGTCTTTGCTTACTTAGATAGCATTTGGGAAGTAATGCAAGACTGCGTCAAACAAGGCTGTGAAAATGGCGGCATCTTGCCGGGCGGATTAGATGTTAAACGCCGTGCTCAAGATTTGCATACGCAGCTGTGCGCGGAAAAAGACCAACCTATCACCAAGACTGATAAGTTAGCCGCTATGGACTGGGTCGATTTGTACGCGCTCGCCGTCAATGAAGAAAACGCCAATGGCGGCAAAGTAGTCACGGCTCCAACCAATGGCGCAGCAGGTATCATTCCTGCCGTACTGCACTACTATCGTGATTTTTTGCCCAACTACAGCCAAGATGGCGTTCGTAAATTTTTGCTAAACGCCACTGCTATCGGTAGCCTTATCAAGCAAAATGCTTCAATCTCTGGTGCTGAAGTCGGTTGCCAAGGTGAGGTTGGTTCTGCGTGTGCAATGGCAGGCTCTGCACTGGCAGAAATCATGAATGGCACGCCAGCTAAATGCCTAAATGCAGCAGAGATTGGCATTGAGCACAATCTAGGTCTTACTTGTGATCCTATTGGCGGACTGGTACAAGTGCCTTGCATCGAGCGTAATGCGATGGGTGCAGTTAAAGCAATCAATGCAGCACGTCTAGCCTGTAGAGGTAATGGTCAGCACTTCGTCTCTTTAGACAAAGCGATAGAGACGATGAAGCAAACAGGTGCCGATATGTCTGATAAATATAAAGAGACGGCACGAGGCGGCCTGGCGGTTTATGCTGATAATAGAATCCCTACAGCAACGCGCGGCGTCAGTGTCAACTACAGTCAATGCTAATCCGACTTCTCGAAAAATAATTTACTAACAATAAACACGTAAAAAGGCCTCTAACGAATTAGAGGCCTTTTTATCATGTATAACTGCTTTATCGTCTATATATTGCTATCAATATTATTCAGCAGTTTTTGATACCACTTCGTTTAGAATCCATACTGGCTGCACTACGTTTGAGCCTTCTGCTGTTACTGCTTCTTGGCGTACATCTAGGACATAACGATAGTTCGGCTCATAGGTAAAGCCCTGAATATTACCGTTTAGCGTAGTGTAGTTTTTTTGATAGGTTTGGCGATACTGCAAGCACTGTGATTCAACCATGCTGCCATCAGTAGCAGTTAAGTCACACACTGCTTTACGCGGTGCAATTTCCACTTCAAAACTTGGGATGTTTACTACTTTTACATTCATAGGTTGTCCTTCAACAACCATCGTGCGCTCATTGTCCATACCCATCGTAGAGCAACCAGAAAGGGCAAAAGTCGTCATCAATGCTGCAAGTGCTAATTTCTTCATTATTCAATCCTCAGATAATTGTTATTAATTCTTTATTGATAGCTTAATTACTGGCTCATTTATTGGCTTTGCTAATAATTCATTGTACTCATTGTTACTTAGATAAACTTATTATTTTGAACACCTTCTCTTGCTTTGCTACAAGCTAATAAGGTTGTTTACTTCTTACTGAAACCAGTATAGGTCGCTAGCTGTCTTACCCTCTATGACTACTTTGTAAAGTAACGTCAGCTTTTGCAACTGATGTTAATGAAGCGTATTGAATAGCGGAGTTATTTGCTACTGAGCAGAAGTTTGACATAAAAAAGCCAGAACAAATATTGTTCTGGCTTTGATACAACTATGCAAATTCTGTTTTGTTAAGAATGACTAGCTACGATAATCAGCGTTTATTTTGACGTAATCGTATGACAAGTCGCAGGTGTATACGGTATCACTAGCATTACCACGTGCAAGGTCGATACGGATAGTAATCTCAGGTCGACTCATGACTGTTTTGCCTGCTTCTTCTGTATAGTCAGGTGCAACACCGCCATTTTGGCAAATCATTACCTCATCTAGATACACATCGACTTGCTCTGTGTCTAGGTCTTCGATACCAGCATAGCCCACTGCTGCTAATATGCGTCCCCAGTTAGCATCACTGGCAAAGAATGCCGTTTTTACTAAGGGTGAATGTGCGACTGCATAAGCCACATCGCAGCATTCTTGCGTAGTTTGACCGCCAGTCACTTTGACTGTCATAAATTTAGTAGCGCCTTCACCATCACGCACAATCAGTTGTGCCAGACGGACAAACACATCAGCCAATGCATCGAATACAGGCTGATAATGTGGATGCTCTGGACTATCAATCACCTCTGAGCTAGCAGCACCTGTTGCAATCAACACACAACAGTCATTGGTTGAGGTATCGCCATCGACAGTAATGCGGTTGAAAGACTGCTCATTGATAGCGCTTAGCATCTCTTGTAATAAGTCAGCAGCGATATTAGCATCTGTCGCCACATAGCCTAGCATAGTCGCCATATTCGGGCGTATCATTCCTGAGCCCTTAGACATACCAGTGATATGATAGCTAGTACCTGCTACATCAATTTTTTGGCTGGCCAATTTAGGAATAGTATCTGTCGTGCGAATGCCATTAGCAGCGGCTAGCCAGCTATCAGGCGCTAGGTTAGCCAATGCATTATCCAGACCTGCGATGACCGCATCACTATTTAACGGCTCACCAATCACACCGGTAGAGAATGGCAATATCGCATTGGTATCTACACCGGCCTTTTCAGCCAACGCTGTACAGATATCAATAGCGCGGCGCTTGCCATCAGCGCCCGTACCTGCATTTGCGTTACCCGTATTGGTGACTAAATAGCGCGGACTAACCTTAGCAAAGTGCTCACGCAATACTCGCACTGGCGCGGCACAAAAGGTATTTTTAGTGGTGACAACCGCAGTAGTAGCTTTGTCAGATATTGCGATGACTACTAGATCATCGCGGTCTTTATAACGAACGCCTGCCGCTGTGGCACTGAGTTTGATACCATCGATAGGATAGATAACGTCAGGTACTGATACATTTCCAACAGCCATAATAAAATCCTTATTCTTCAATTTTTATCGTTATTTATGAAATACGAAGTGATAAATATATAGTCAGTTCAAGACAGTTTAAATACAAGGAGAGCTAGCTACAGTGCTACAATAAGCAGACTGAACAAGCTAATCATCGTATCTAATTGACATGAGATTGACTATATATAGGTATCACGGTATATAAGTATTACGGTTTCTTTAAGTCAAATGCTGACCAAATTGGTGCATGGTCAGATGGTTTTTCCATAGCACGTAGCTCATAACTGATACCAGCATCGATACATTTATCGATTAAGTCTGAAGTACATAGAATATGATCAATACGTAACCCGCGCTTAGGTTCATCATTGAAGCCGCGACTGCGATAATCAAACCAGCTGTATAACTCAGTGCTCTCTGGATAATGCAGACGGTAAGTATCTGTTAACTCACGTGACATCAATGCTGAGTACCATTCGCGCTCTTCTGGCAGAAATGAGGTTTTTCTATTTTTCAACCAACGCTTGGCATTAACTTCACCAATACCAATATCGATATCTTCTGGTGCGATATTCATATCACCCATGACGATAATCGAACGACCTTCCGCTTTTAGCGTATCAATATAAGCCATCAGATTGGCATAATAAGCGCGCTTCATTGGAAATTTGGTCGGGTGATCTTGGCTTTCTCCTTGCGGAAAATATCCGTTAAGCACATCTACTTCACGACCTTCAAACTCATAACGTGCATGGATAAAGCGCTTTTGGGCTTCTTCATCTTCGCCAGGAAAGCCTTTTTGTACGAATACAGGTGTAGCTTTGGATAATAGTGCAACGCCGTAATGCCCTTTTTGTCCAAAGTACTCTACGTGGTAGCCCAGACCTTCGATATCGCTAAGCGGAAATTGATCATCATGAACCTTGGTTTCTTGTAGGCCCATGACATCAGGATCGATTACCTCGCGCACCGCCTCGAGCTGATGCTGACGTGCACGGATACCATTGATGTTAAAACTGACAAAACGGGTCATAAACTGTCCTATACTGATTGGTTAGAATATAGCGCTCTATAAATGGGTGAAATATAAACGACTATGATAACAAATGTAAGCGGTTCTAGCGGTTGCATGGCCTGATATCTTGAGCTAGAGTAACTATATTGTAAGCACTATCTATTATTGGTCTATCTGAAACACTTTTATTCAACAATACTTATTAAAAATATCGAGCATCACTATGACAACAATTAAGCAAAAAAATACGACATCAGCCATGAATGATGACACCAAACCATTATTTGCTAAAGATTATAACGTCTATATTAACCATACTGATGCTGGCGGTATAGTCTATCACGCCAATCATTTGGTGTTTTTTGAAAACTGCCGACGCGACTGGTTTACTGAGCTGGGCTTAAATGGCTATTTTTTGCAGACTGACAGTGGTGAAGTGCAGCATTTTGTCGTGAGTCAGGCCGACTTGCAATACAAAAGAGCTATTCTATTAGATGAGGTAATTAGCGTACGTATTGATAAAGTGGAGCTAAAACCTGCCAGCATCATATTTTACCAAAGTATATATCGCAATCTACCAAATCATAGTACTACGGAAACAGATGATAGCCAGCTACTAAGCAGCACCAAAATCGTTATTGCCTGCGTACAAAACCTTGTCAAACCAGAGCCAATGAGTAATGATGAAATAGGCAGCGATAAACCAGATACTGCAGCGACAACCCCACCAATGCGTCCTATTCGTGTACCAAAAAAACTGCGCGTTACGATCGAACAAGCTATCGACGAGCAATTAAATGGTCAGCAGTAGAACTGCTATGAGCATAGATACGGATATCGTGTTGTTTGAATTTGATAATCTATGGGTACATAGCCAACGAACGATACGTACTCATAGCATTAAAGATAGCAAAGAAGCCTCGAATAAAATCTCTATGCCGTCTAGCATTTATCAAAAATGGACAAGCAAGCTAACCGCAAACACCTCACTGGATAAAGAGCCATCAATTCATGATCGAACGCTAATAAGCGGTGCGAGCGGTACGCTATTGTCAGAGCAAGTCACTGTTTTGACAGGAGCGTCTGGTAGCGGTAAATCAGTACTGCTGCGAGTATTGGCAGGATTATTTTCCATGAGCAGCGGTACTGTTCGTTTGCACGATGACACGTCGAGTAATGTTTATCACGATATTCATGAGACTGCACCTGTGCGGTGGCGCAAGCAGGTCGCCCTACTCGCTCAGCACCCACAGTTGTTAGACAGCAGTGTCCTTGAAAACTTACAAATGCCTTATCAATTGCATGCTCACCAGTCGCAGACTTTTGATAGAGACTGGCATGTTGCTCAGCTTGAACACTTAGATAGAAGTGCAGATTTTTTGCAACAAGACGCCAAGCACTTATCTGGTGGCGAGCGCCAACTGGTCAATACATTGCGTCTATTACAGTTCAATCCACAAGTTCTATTTTTAGATGAACCAACTGCTGCTTTGGACATGGACACTTCAGCACAGCTAGTCAACTTGCTCATCAACTGGTTGCACGCAGATGCACAGCGCACACTCCTATGGGTGACTCACGACACAAAAGATATCATGCCTTTGGCAAATAGACATTGGCACATGCAAGCAGGTGTACTCACCGTAGACCCTTGACATCTTCTTGATTGGCAATATTTAATCAAATGAGTAAGTCGTCGCTTAGTTGCTCAGACAATTTGGCACGTTAATAACCTTAACCATCACCTTGTATTATTACTATAATTACTTCATAAATAAGCTCATATGAGTGGTACGAATGATATGCAAATTTTTCTCACTTATGGTGATATCGCTCTTGCTAGCAGCCTGGTTATCATTGTATTACTCATCTCTTGGCGCTTACGTTTAAAGCTCAGCAAGACCCTTTTGATAGCGGCACTTCGTACGATTATACAGCTTAGCTTTATTGGGCTGATACTGGCGTGGATTTTTGCACGTGAACAATGGTATGAAGTGCTACTTATCTTAACGGTCATGACTTTAATTGCAGGAAGTGCCGCCAAAAATCGTGTCAAACGCAGCTATAAAGGGTTATTAACAGATACGTTATTAGCAGTCGGTATCTCAGCAATATTAGTAACGGCGATTGCGATTATAGCGATTTTGAATGTTGAGCCTTGGTATACACCGCAATTTATTATTCCTATATTAGGTCTGATATTAGGGAACTCTCTGACTGCCATTTCGTTAACGAGCAATCAACTGATTGAATCCTTTCATGAGCAATCAGGACGTATCGAAATGATGCTCAGTCTATCTGCTAAGCCATTCGAAGCCGTCTATGAACAGATAAAAGCAGCTATTACTAATGGCATGACTCCAACTTTGAACTCTATGCTAGTCGTCGGTATTGTTAGTTTACCAGGTATGATGACGGGTCAAATCCTAGCGGGCGCCGATCCTACTCAAGCCGTACGCTATCAAATAGTCACTATGTTCCTGATATGTGTCAGCAGCACGCTTGGCTGCACCATCAGTGCCTTACTTATTTATCGAAGATTCTTTAATAAAAAAGATCAATTCATTTTACCGCAATAATTTTGGCATCTACATTCTTTTGTGTTTCATCAACTCACCAATATTAATTATCTAATCCTTCTTTTATCAGCTAACAAAGTCAATATATTCTTATAAGTTAATATATGTACTGATCAGTATCGCTTACTGTTATTGTTTTAGACTAAATTCATGCTAATGTATTGCTCAAATGTATCGTTTTTTTTGATAATTTATTTGTAAGTTGCAGATAAATATTTTTAGAACAAACATTATTTTTATTACTGAACTTTTTATTTATTTGTTTTATTTGATGCTTTATATAAATATTTATTAAATAAAATGTTGTGACAGCAGCAAAAAACTAGCTATTAATCAATAGACAGGGATGCTATTGAATACGGTAGATACCACTTAAATAAGTAGTGGTTTGTACCATTGATAGATTGACAACTACCTTTTCAAAATACTTTAGCCTATATCAAATCGCAAGGATGCTAACTATGATATCGAACAAACCTTGGCTTTCTCAATATCCAGCCGGTGTGCCAAAAACCATTAACCCCGATAGATATAGCAGCATCATGGAGCTGTACGAAGAATGCTTCGATCGCTTCCGTGGACATCCGATGAGCATTTGTATGGGAGTGACTCATACCTATGGTGATATTGATAATGCTTCGATGGCAGTCGCTGCTTGGCTACAGAACCAAGGCTTGCCAAAAGGTAGTGTCGTCGCTCTCATGATGCCAAACGTTCCACAGTATCTACCAACTATGATTGGGATACTGCGTGCAGGCTATGTATGCACCCCTGTCAACCCACTATATACTGGCCGAGAATTACGCCATCAGCTTAACGATTCTGGTGCCCAAGCAATTTTTGTGGTCGATAACTTTGCCCAAGCGCTTGAGCAAGTCATTGAAGAAACGGCTATCAAACGTGTCATCCTATCGAAGATGGGCGATATGATGGGTTTGAAAGGTATTTTGGTTAATACGATTATTCGTCAGGTCAAACGCTTAGTACCCAAGTACAACCTTAATGACCCTAAATACCACGTTACTAAATTCCCTGAAGTATTGAAAAAAGGTAAAAACCTACCTTTTCAGCAACCAAAAATGTCTTTGGATCAAAAAGCATTTTTACAATATACAGGAGGTACCACAGGTCTTTCGAAAGGCGCTATTTTGTCACAGCGTAATATCGTAGCAGCAGCGATGCAATCAGAAGCATGGACCCGCCCTATTACGTCAGAAATCAACGAAGTATATATCAATATGGTAATGGCACTGCCGTTGTATCATATCTTCGCATTCATGCTGAGTTTACTTGGTATGCGCTCAGGCTATACCTTTATACTAGTACCTAATCCACGTGATATTCCTGGATTTGTTAAAACCTTATCAAAACAGCCGTTCCATATTTTCCCTGCGGTTAATACCCTCTTTAAGGGACTGCTCGATAATCCTAATTTTAAAGATTTGGACTTTAGCTCTTTGCGTATCTCACAAGCTGGTGGTATGGCGGCTACTGAACAAACTGCAAATCGCTGGTTAGAAGTGACTGGCTGTGCGATGATCGAAGGTTGGGGTATGACAGAAGGCGTTGCAGTTGGCACCGCTAACGTTATTACCAATCGTGAGTTTAACGGTACTATCGGTGTACCCGCTCCTGGCGTAGATGTCATTATTATCGATGAAGACGGCAGGCATGTAGATCTAAACGAAGGGGGCGAGCTATGTATTAAAGGCCCTAACGTAACCTCTGGATATCTGAATAGAGACAGTAGTGCTGACTTTACTAGTGATGGTTATTTCCGTACTGGTGATATTGTCAGCATGAATGACAAAGGTTATATTAAACTGCTCGATCGCAAAAAAGACATGATCTTGGTTTCAGGATTCAACGTATTTCCAAACGAAATTGAGTCTGTGATGCTTGATTGTGATGGTATTCTTGACTGCGCGGTAATTGGCATTCCTGATAGTCATCAAGGTGAAGCGGTCAAAATATACGTAGTACCTGAAGACAATAATGTTACCAAAGAAGTAATTACAGACTTTGCATTAGATAATCTAACGGGTTATAAGTGTCCACGTCACATTGAGTTTGTAAGCGACTTACCAAAAAGTAATGTCGGTAAAGTACTGCGTCAAAAATTGCGTGAAAAACACAATGCAGACTACCCTCAAGTATAAATAGAGACAATTTTTAAAAAATTCTAAAAACATGAATTTATTTTTACTAAAGGGCATCTTACAGTAATTGTAAGATGCCCTTTTTATATATTCATCTTCTGTCATTCAAATATAAAATTTCTCTATTACCATTACTACAAATCTACCTTTATGTTCAGGTATATGACATTTTTTGAATAAATTTCATGTTAATTACTTGATAAGAAAGTAAATTATTTGTCTAGCTATTTTCTAATTATTCAACATATATTGTTTCATTTATCAAATTTAACTGTAAACTATCAAGTTCTTGTATAAGAATAACAGGCACGGTTGTAGTTATGTTAATGTATTGCCAAAATGTGTCACTATACTTTCTGTTATTTTGATCTTATATAATTATGACTAATATCGATTGATTAGCAGCATTACTAGTAGCTATTTTCATTACCAAAACATTAACTGTTTTTTAACCTGATGAGATATTTATGCTCTGTGGTTGAATCAAACTTTATAAGGGCCTCGTATTTTAGCAGTATGTGAATATATAGGATAACACTCGACAATTTCTTGCTAACGGAACAGCAATATAAATTGTTGACATGGATGTGACTACTTTTTTATAGAGCCTTAATTTATTTTAATATTTAAGGACGCTAATCATGACTGTAGATAAACCTTGGCTTGCTCAATACCCGGAAAACGTACCCAAGACGATTAATCCGGATCAATATGAAAGCCTCATAGAGTTATATGAAGAGTGTTTTAACCGCTTTCGTATGCATCCGATGACTATCTGTATGGGTGTTACGCATACTTATGGTGATGTTGATAACGCTTCACTGGCAGTCGCAGCATGGTTACAGGCTCAAGGTTTACCTAAAGGCAGCGTGGTGGCTCTGATGATGCCGAACGTTCCACAATACCTACCTACTATGATTGGTATTCTGCGTGCAGGTTATGTTTGTACGCCGATAAACCCACTATATACGGGTCGTGAACTGCGTCACCAATTGAATGACTCGGGCGCTCAGGTTATCTTTGTTGTTGACAACTTTGCCCAAGCGCTTGAGCAAGTTATTGAAGAGACCAATATCAAACGTATCGTGCTATCGAAAATGGGCGATATGATGGGTCTGAAAGGTATTTTGGTCAATACCGTTATTCGTCAGGTTAAACGCTTGGTTCCAAAATACAACCTGAATGACCCTAAGTACAATGTCACTAAATTCCCTGAAGTATTAAAAAAGGGAAAAAACCTACCGATTCAAGCACCAAAGACTACCCTACAACAAAAAGCGATTTTGCAGTATACAGGTGGTACGACTGGTTTATCTAAAGGTGCTGTCCTAACACAACGTAATGTCGTTGCTGCTGCTATGCAATCAGAGGCATGGTATCGCCCTGTGACCTCAGGTATCAACGAGGTATACATCAATATGGTTATGGCCTTACCGCTGTATCATATTTTTGCCTTTATGCTGAGTTTGCTCGGTATGCGTTCAGGTTATACCTTTATCCTAGTGCCTAATCCGCGCGATATGCCAGGGTTTGTCAAAACCTTATCAAAACAACCATTCCATATCTTCCCTGCAGTCAACACTCTATTTAAAGGGTTACTTGACCAACCAAACTTTAAAGATTTGGACTTTAGCTCGCTACGTATTACGCAAGCAGGTGGTATGGCGGCAACCGAGCAAACCGCAGCACGTTGGTTAGAAGTGACTGGCTGCCCCATGGTTGAAGGTTGGGGTATGACGGAAGGTGTGGCTGGCGGTACTGCCAACGTTATCACTGATCGCAAATTCAACGGTACTATTGGTATACCTGTACCGAGTGTCGATATTATCGTGGTTGACGAAAACGGTGAGCGTGTTGGCATGCATCAATCAGGCGAGATGTGTATCAAAGGTCCAAACGTAATGTCAGGATACTTTAATAAAGACAATAGCAATGACTTTACTCGCGATGGCTACTTCCGCACTGGTGATATCGTTAGCATGGATGAGAAAGGCTACTTTACTCTACTAGATCGTAAGAAAGACATGATCTTAGTTTCAGGCTTCAATGTATTTCCGAATGAGATCGAATCTGTCATGCTTGATTGTGATGGTATCGTCGATTGTGCCGTGATTGGTATTCCTGATGAAAATCAAGGTGAAGCGGTTAAAATTTATATCGTACCTGCTGATAATAACGTCACTAAAGAAGTCATCAAGGAATTCGCACTTGAAAATTTGACTGGTTATAAATGTCCACGCCATATTGAGTTTGTCAGTGAACTACCAAAGAGTAATGTTGGTAAAGTACTGCGTCAAAAATTGCGTGAACAGCATATGTCAAACAATCCTCAAACATTGTAATACTTGCCCTGCTATTTAGAGTAAATAAAAGAAGAAGCCCATTACTATTGTAGTGGGCTTCTTCTTTTCTACCTTAGGAAAACCAACCTGATCAGCTTAGTTTATTCATTACCTGTAATGGCAAGTGTTTCATCGCATGACTGACCATAGACCAAGGCAGGCTCGGTACACAGGCTTCATCCACACCCGCTTCAATAGCCGCGACAATGGCTTGAGTACCAGTATCTGTATCGACTTCGAACGGTAATGGCTTAGACCCTTCGTTGATTTCAGTGCGAATATAACCAGGGTAAATCGTAGAAACTTTAATAGGAAGATTAGTCAAAAGCATATCAGCACGAATGCCTTCTGCTAAGTGAGCCAAGCCAGCTTTACTTGCACCATAGGTTGTCAAGTGTCTAGGCAATCCACGCATGGCTGACATGCTCGATATCACTACCAAATGGCCATTGTTCTGAGCACGGAAGATATTCATAGCGGCTTCACACTGTGCCAGTGCTGCTACAAAATTGACATCAGCAGTGCGACGGTTGGTTTCAAAATGCCCTTTACCAATGCGCCGACTGTCACCAATACCCGCATTGACCACTACTCGCTCAATGCTACCGAAATCATATGCAAAAGCATCAAATACTTGAAAAACCGTATCATAATCACTTACATCTAGTGCTTGGTATTCGACTCGGATATCAGGATACTTGTCCATTATCTCCGATTTTAAATGCTCTAAACGATCAGTGCGACGCGCACATATGGCCAAGTTGTAGCCAAGGCTAGCAAACAGTCTGGCCATACCTTCACCCAGACCTGAACTGGCCCCTGTGATAAGCACCGTTTTACCTGTGCCTACTTGCTGCTTACTCAGGTCTTTTAGATAGCTTGCAGGTCGAACCGCGCCTACTATCTGGTTTTTGCTATGGCGCGCACTTTTAGCAACCAATTTTATTAATTTATTTTGCATGTACCGTCCTTTGTATATCGATATTGCACAGAATCAAATTGGTATCTAGTATAAACGTCAGTAAGGCTTATACTTTAAACAGATATGACACTACATTATTCGCAAAATTACACGCAAAATTATCGCCATGTCACGAATGGTTTACCATCAGAGAATAAATGACTGTATTCATTCAAAGACAACAAGCGAGAACTTTGATTCTTTAAAGTAATAGAGGTCACACCCGTATTGACCAAGCTTTTATTCAATTGATAGGCCGTCTGACTGCCTTGTCGCAATAATTGTGCAGTGATTGCAGCGATGACACCACCTGAAGTAAATACGAGTACTGTACTGTCCTGATCTAAGCTCATACTTGCTACTTTCGTACGCACTTGTTCAAGCGCTTGCTGTGCACGGTTATTAAACTGTGGCCAACTTTCAATATAATCTTGGTCATTGTCACCAGCATGCCAGCGCTGCATCGCTTGATCAAATAGCTCAGCCAGTCGCGTGGCTGGCGATTCTGCTTTGGCGACTTCAGCTGAGATGTCAGATCGATTACCAGATGCCTCTGCTGACTTAACAAACACGTCTTTATGATTAAACTCATCAAACTGCGGCAGAATATAACTGTCAGGCTGATCAAAGTTGATTGCGGGCGCAACAGCTGTTCCATTGCTATTATTGGCATGTACAGACGATTGGTAACGCTCCCAAAAATGACGTGCTGAGTCTTGTTGTCGAACCAACCTACCAGTAAATATGGCATCAATACGGCGCTGCGTAGCTGCATAGTGCTGACCTAGCATTTGTGCCTGAACAGTGCCTAGTTCTGAGAGTTGATCATAGTTTTCTTGCCCAAAAGACGCTTGGCCATGACGTGCTAAAAGTATGGTTGTCATAAATTATTACCTTTTATCATATTTGCTAAAGTACGGTTTGCTGAATGCTTACGCTTCAGGAGAGTCAGGTGCTTTTGCAAAATAACCTTTTGGTAAAATACTTTTGACCACTTTTTGAACAGGGCTTGGTAACTGCTCAATAGCAGCAGCATCTACGCCTATGTCTTCTAAATGCGGCTGCACATGCGCATTGAATAAAGCTTCACCTTCATATTGCGCAATTAATTTGAGACATTTAGCATGCATGACATGTATAACGAGCCAAGCGTTTTTGAAAGCTGGATTGGTGGTTTGCTTATGATAATAACGATAGTAGATTTGCTGAATAATGCCTGAGAGGCGGAACAATCCAAACACTTCATAAAAGGTCCAATTATCTATCTCTAAACCTGACTGTTTTAGATAATATTCAACCACTTCATCACGTTTCATCATGCCTTCTAAATGTGTTGGCTGACGACGGAACTGCTGCATGATGATATTGTCATCTTCTTCAATCCAGTAAGCCAACGCACTACCCAAGTCCATCAGTGGATCGCCAAGGGTTGCCATCTCCCAATCGAGCACGCCAATCACTTTGGTCGGCTCATCTGCATCAAGTATGACATTGTCAAAGCGCCAATCATTATGAATGATACAAGTTTTGCTATCAGCAGGCGTATGCTTAGCAAGCCATTGTCTGACCAATGCAAAGCTTGGTACGTTTGGCGTCTTTGCTTTGACATAACGTTTATCCCAACCACTGATCTGGCGTTCACAGTAACCTTCACCGCGGCCCAAATTGACCAAATCAGGATGCTCGGTATAGTCTATCTGATGTAACTCTACCAAAGCGTCTAATACATTGGTACAAAGCAGACGCGTTTGCTCAGGATTTAGATCGATACCTTCTGGTAATTCTGCACGAGGGATAATACCCTCCATGCGCTCCATCACATAAAAATCAGCGCCGATAACAGCTTCATCCGTACATAGCGCAATCATCTCAGGTACATAAGGATAAGCATCTTTTAATGCTTTTTGAACGGTGTACTCACGCACCATGTCATGGGCAGATTTTGCTTTGGTACCTTTTGGTGGACGACGTAATATGAGATCTTGGTTTTTATCTTCACCTTCATACTGTAGTCGATATGTCCAGTTTGATGCGCCGCCTGAGAACTGAGTGACTGTAGGCTCGCCTACTACGCCGACACCTTGACCACGAAGCCATTCACTGACTGCTTTGGCATCAAGCTCTTCACCCTCGCGTACGGCACCGCCTTTGTCTAGTACTTTATTATCAGTTGCCATGAGATATTCCTTATCATGTGGTCATTTATTTTTATAACAGATATGCGAACTAGTTCTCAATTCAATTTATCTCATTCTTCTCGCTATTTTTGAAATGAGGACTCGCTCTAGTGATGAAAAATTCACTACTAAATCGTTAATAGTGAATTTTAAATTAGCATTTCGATTGGCTTATTCTTAATAGTTGCGTGAGCAAATCAAAACTAACTCACACAACCGTTTGTTAAGCTTAAACTTTGTCAGATTTAGCAGAACGACTAAAGCCCTGACGTTTTAGTTCTAGCTTAGCAATCATGGTTTTATGTACTTCATCAGGGCCATCCGCTAAACGTAGTACACGTGCTTGCGCATAAAAGTTTGGTAGCAATGTGTCTTGACAGACGCCCATACCACCATGAATTTGAATCGCCATATCAACGACTTCTTGTAGTACAGTTGGCGCCACTACTTTGATAGCAGAGATTTCCGTTAATGCTGCTTTGGTGCCCTGAGCATCCATTTTTTGGGCGGCGTACAATGTTAGCAAGCGTGCTTGGTCAATTTTGATACGAGCCTCGCTGATACGCTCAAAGTTACCACCCAATTGTAGTAATGGCTTCCCAAAGGCAGTACGTAACATGCCACGTTTGACCGCTAATTCAAGAGATTTTTCGGCAGCACCGATACAGCGCATGCAATGATGAATACGGCCTGGCCCTAGACGACCCTGTGCAATCTCAAAGCCCTTACCAGGTCCACCAATGAAGTGGCTGACTGGCACACGTACATTTTCAAAGCTAATCTCACCATGGCCGTGCGGTGCATCGTAATCGCCAAACACTTTAAGCATACGTTTAATGTTCACACCCGGAGTGTTGACTGGTACAAGCACCATCGAATGCTGATGATGACGGTCGGCACTTTCATCCGCGGTATATGCCATCACAATCAAGACATCAACCGCTGGATCGCCAAGACCAGATGACCACCACTTGCTACCATTGATGACAATCTCATCACCATCTACTACGGCGGTTGCTTGCATATTGGTTGCATCACTTGATGCCACATCAGGCTCAGTCATACAAAACACAGAGCGTGTCTTACCTTCTAGGATTGGGGTAAGCCACTTGTCTTGCTGCTCTTGAGTACCGTAGCGCCACAACAGCTCCATATTACCGCTATCAGGGGCATTACAGTTGAATACATGAGGTGCTAGCAAACTACGACCCGTCAATTCTGCGATAGGCGCATAATCAGTGACTGACAGTCCTGCACCTAACGTATCATCTGGTAGGAATAAATTCCACAAGCCTTCTTCACGCGCTTGCTTGCGCAGGTTTTCGTAGGCTTCTGGCCACTCCCAGTTTTCCCAATTACCATCAGGGTTTTTCTTATGACACTCTTCCCAGAATTGGGCTTCGATAGGCTCAATATTCGTTTCGATAAACGCTTTGACTTTGGCATGCATGGCTTGACCATGTTCTGTTGCGGTAAACATTAAATTGTCGTTAGACATAAATGACTTCCTTTTCTTTATTGATTGTCTAAATCAAATGTTGATAAAAAGCTCTACTAGAGCTTTAGTGCACGCACGTATACTGTTTTCCGTGTTCTACATTTATAACACAGCAATTGTCAATAAACAGCAAAAAGGCGCGACCAGCTAGGCCACGCCTTTTACAAAATATAAACAATGTATCTAAAAACTTCTAAGTACTAAAATACCATTATTTAACTATCATAATGATAACTAACATTATTTTAGAATATTTAGACGACTATTCAAATCAAAACGTGCAAGTGCATCAGGTAATTTATCTACGGCCATGCTCAGTGTCGCTTCTGCTGCTTGAGCCAATCCTAACTTTTCTGCTAACGTCGGCTTCTGACGTGAATATAGTGCATACACTTCGTTGTCTTCCATACGCTCTAAAATATAGCTGTCTGAAGTCTGTAGACTATCAATCAAGTTAAGCTTTAACGCATCTTCGCCATACCAATGCTCACCCGTAGCTACTTTGGCAACATCGAGTTCTGGACGATAGGTATTAACGAAATGCTTAAATAGCTCATGCGTCTGCTCTAGCTCTTCTTGATATTTGGCACGGTCTTCGGCATCATTTTCACCAAATACAGTTACCGTACGCTTGTAGTCACCAGCGGTAAACATCTCATAATCGACGTCATGGTTTTTTAGCCATTTATGGAAGTTTGGCAATTGCGACACCACACCGATTGAACCAATGATAGCGAATGGTGCGGCTATTACCTTGTCTGCAACACAAGCCATCATATAACCACCGCTTGCCGCCACCTTATCAACACAGACCGTCAATTTTAAGCCAGCATCCTTTAGGCGAACCAACTGTGCTGCAGCCAAACCATAACCATGTACCAGACCACCGCCTGATTCGAGACGGACGATAACTTCGTCACCTTTATTTGCGGTACTAATTAGAGTACTGATTTCTTCACGCAAATGTTTGACCGCAGTTGCTTTGATATCACCGTCAAAATCGAGCACAAAAACTTGTGCCTTATCATCGGTATGTTTTTTCTTATTTTTGGTTTTTGCTTTCAATGCTTGCTTGGCTTTTTTGGCCATGACTTTTTTGAACTGTTTGAGGGCAGCTTTGCCTTGGGTGGCTTCCATCAAATCTTCGCGGCGCTGCTTTTGAGCATCATTCAAGTGGCGTATTTTAAGCTCAACAGGGTTTTTAGGGGGATGAAATAGCATGGTTACAAATCCTCAAGTCAGTAAATATATTGATATGGCTGTTTTTATTAGCGTGCGGTTGATATGTGCACACTAAGCGGTTTTTTCAAGCATGATGACGATATTTAACCCAATATAAATAACGCAGAATAAATACTTCAGATACTTGCAGACTCCCGTTCTTTGATTGAACTCAGCCGGTTGTATAACAAAGGCAGATTAGGCATAATATGCGTTTATAACAAATTTTCTGCAGCCAACGTGATGACCATATGTCTTAATCGCGTTGTTTGTGTGTTTTTTTTGCAAATAGCTTGAAACGCACAACAATGGCTGCATTATTGTACTTCGAATTGGGCTGATAACTGGATAACCATATTATGACGCAAAGCACTATGACGCATAGCGAATACCGAGACGAGTATTGCGGAGCTGTAACCGAGAGCTTGCTTGAGCAAACCATTAGTATCGTAGGCTGGGTACATCGTCGTCGCGATCACGGTGGCGTGATTTTCTTAGACATGCGTGACCGCGCGGGTATCTTACAGGTCGTGGTCGACCCTGATACCCCAGAAGCTTTCGCAGCAGCTGATGCTGTACGTCCTGAATACGTGCTAAAGATAACTGGCCGTGTACGTCGCCGTTATGAAGGTACTGAAAATAATAATATGACCAGTGGCCAGATTGAGCTATTGGGCAAAGAGATTGAAGTACTGGCTAAATCTGAAACACCGCCATTCCCATTAAATGACGAAAAAACGACCGTATCTGAAGACCTGCGTCTAAAGTATCGTTATCTTGATATGCGTCGTCCGCAAATGCAAGAGCGTATGGTGTTCCGTGCCAAGGCAACGTCAGCGATTCGTCGTTATTTAGACGATCATGGTTTCTTGGATGTTGAGACGCCTATCTTGACTCGTGCAACGCCTGAAGGTGCGCGTGATTATCTTGTACCATCACGTACTCGTCCAGGTAACTTCTTTGCCCTACCACAGTCACCACAGCTATTTAAGCAATTATTGATGGTGTCAGGTTTTGACCGTTACTATCAAATTGCCAAATGCTTCCGTGATGAAGATTTACGTGCCGATCGTCAGCCTGAATTTACTCAGGTAGATATTGAGACTTCTTTCTTGAACGAAGAAGAAATCATGAACATCAACGAAGGTCTTATCAAGCATTTGTTTAAGACAATGATGGACGTTGAGTTTGAACAGTTCCCACGCATGACTTACGCAGAAGCCATGCGTGACTATGCATCAGACAAGCCTGACTTACGTATTCCTCTAAAGTTGGTTGACGTTGCAGATTTGATGAAAGACGTTGACTTCAAAGTATTTGCTGGCCCTGCTAACGATCCTAAAGGTCGTGTGGCTGCCCTACGTATCCCTGGTGGCGCATCATTAAGCCGTAAGCAGATCGATGCTTATACCAAGTTTGTTGGTATCTATGGCGCGCGCGGTTTGGCTTATATCAAAGTCAATGACGCTAGTAGCATCAACAACGGTGTGGATAAAGAGTCAGGCCTACAGTCTCCAATCATCAAAAACATGACTGATGACGTACTTGTCAGCTTGATCGAGCGTACTGCTGCAGAAGATGGCGACATTATCTTCTTTGGTGCGGATAAAGCCAGTGTCGTGAATGATGCGATTGGTGCATTACGTCAAAAAATCGGTCTCGATCTTGAAATGACGACTTGTGAATGGGCACCACTTTGGGTGACCGACTTCCCAATGTTTGAAGAGACTGACGATGGTCGTTGGACGTCGATGCATCATCCGTTTACTAAGCCTAAAGGCTCAGTTGAAGAGTTGAAAAGCAATCCAGAATCTGCCCTTTCTATCGCTTATGACATGGTATTGAACGGTACTGAGATTGGTGGTGGTAGCTTACGTATCAACACTTATGATATGCAGCAAGCTGTACTTGAAGCCTTGGGTATTGGTGAGCAAGAAGCTGAAGACAAATTCGGTTTCTTACTTGATGCTCTAAAATTTGGTGCGCCACCGCATGGCGGCCTAGCATTTGGTTTGGATCGTTTGATTATGTTGATGGTAGGCGCAAGCTCTATCCGTGACGTTATCGCCTTCCCAAAAACCAAAACGGCTGACTGCCCATTGACCCAAGCACCTGCTGGCGTTGATAGCAAACAACTACGTGAGCTTGGTATCCGTGTGCGTGAAAAAGCACAGGCTGATACCAACAAGCCTGCTGAATAAATCGTTTGATGATGCGCGGTTGCTGTCTACAGTGCTTGTTACGTGATTCATTACCATGTGAGTGGTCATGAATCCGTACCATATTTTCAAAATCGTGCCATTGTCTGTACTGCAGATGCTGGCACGTTTTATTGCGTGGGTGATTATTAAGATACCCAGTCTAAGTATCATGCGTACCATTCAGATCAATATGGCGCTGATTACTCATACACTGTCTGAGCAGCAAAAGCGAGCGTTGACCAAAGACATTATTTATCATCAATGTCTGACCAGTATTGAATCTATAAAAAGCTGGGCGATGCCACCTGAATGGAGTATCGCTCAGATTCGTGATGTCCATAATAAAGACATTTTTTTAGAGGGTCTTGCCAATCCAAATGGCATGCTTGCTATCGTACCGCATCTCGGCACTTGGGAGATGATGAATGCTTGGCTCAACCAGTTTGGTGCGCCAACCATTATGTATAAGCCAGTTGACGGCAAATTCGCTAATGAGTTTATCCTTCAGGGTCGAGCGCGACTCAATGCCACTTTGGTACCTACTGATGGGAGCGGCGTCAAAGCCGTGTTTAAAACGCTCAAGCAAGGTGGTTTTAGTATCGTACTGCCCGACCACGTTCCAGAGCCATCAGGCGGCGTTGTCGTTCCATTCTTTGGTATCGAAACATTGACCAGTACACTTGCCTCTAAACTGGCCAGCAAAACCAAATGTGCGCTGGTTGGCTTATCTTGTATTCGCCGTACCGATGGACGCGGCTTTGATATTTACTGCTACAAACTCGATGATCCAGCCTTATATGACCGCAATGCTGAAGTGGCAACTCATGCTCTCAATCAGGCCATGGAGCGTATAATTACAGATAACTACAGTCATTATATGTGGGGCTATCGACGTTTTAAGCGTATACCAAACTTAGGTAATCCTTACCGAAAAGATAAAGAGACTTTAGCAGCCTTTATCCAATCTCACCATTCTAACGTTTCTAGTCGTTCTGATAACGATATCAACGATAGCGTTCAAAATGACAACGTTAAAATCGACAATGTTAAAACCGATAACACTAAGCTCGACAATCATTAGTCATCACCAACCTAGCGTTGCACTATTTAGACATACCATCAGTTTAGACGTACCATCAGTCACAGCTATGCTAATATTGGCTGAACTCTATATTCTTTTACTTTTATTAATCCTTCATTTATCTGACTATTATCTCAATACGAGTGCATTATGACATCTGACGTAACTAAGACTTCATCTACAGATCCTAATCAGACCAGCACAAATGCTGCTGAACAGCGTTATATCATCTGTATGAAATGGGGCGACAAATATGGTCCTGAATACGTCAATCGTCTCTACAACATGGTTAGTCGACATCTAACCTTAGATTTCCAAATGGTTTGCTTGACCGATGACAGCACAGGTATTGATCCTGCGATTGCCTGTTATCCGATACCCGATATGGATTTGCCAGCAGGTCCTGAACGTGGTTGGAAAAAACTGACTACCTTTAAGCCTGAGCTGTATGATTTGAAAGGTGTGGCCCTATTTTTAGATATCGATATCGTCATTGTTGATAATATCGATGCGTTTTTTACTTACCAAGCTGAGAATGAAGACAGTGTCGTCATCATCCGCGACTGGAAAAAACCTTGGCGCATGATTGGCAACAGCTCCGTCTACCGCTTTAATATTGGCATGAATACCTATCCTGATTTGCTGTCCAATTTTGAGCGGAACTTTGAAACCATTCGCACCCAAGTACGTCACGAGCAGGCTTACCTCTCTAACTATTTGCGTGAGCATCACCACCTAGAGTATTGGGATAAGACATGGTGTGTCAGCTTTAAGTACCAATGTATTGCGCCGATTCCTTTTAATTTTGTACGCACACCTACTCTGCCGGATGATGCAAAAATCGTTATTTTCCACGGTGAGATTAACCCGCCCGATGCAATTGCTGGTAGTGGCGGTAAATGGTATCGACATGTGAAGCCAAGCCCATGGTTAAAAAACCATTGGCAATAGATGCTTAGCAATTAACCGTATGTAGACAATTTATAATTAGCGTAAAGGCAGTGTATTAAGATATAAGATATGTGAGATAAACAACTGGAAAATAGTATGGCGTTATATTTGAGATTACCTGCTACTGCTGGGTTCAATATTGATAATGAGCTCATCATTATCAATGCTTTTAATGCTAATGAGCCAGCACAAAGCCTGCATGGAAAAGACGTCAATATTATCGCCTCAGGGCCATCTATACAGCAGCTGCCGTTAGCAGAGCTACTAGATACACCTACTATTTTTGTTAATGGCAGTATCAGCCTGATTGGGCAGCATCAGTTTACCGATATTGCTGGTTACGTCATCAGTGATGCGCGATTTATCAATCATCAGCCTGAGATTTTACAGCAGTACTATACAGGGCAACCTCTATATGCAACGCTAGCTGTCTTTGAAGCGATGGCCACCACGCACCCTGATATTATGCAAACGTACCATCATGCTATGCGAGTGTTGTACCCAGTAGATAGGCCATGGGGAGTCAAGTCAAACAAGCTATCTTTTAATAAGCTTATCTTTAAGAAAAAATTGCTCAATAAAAAAATGCCGCTATCGTACTTTATCAATAATCCAAACTTTATTATTGATAGCGATCATAAAGCGGCTGACATCGGTGTCTCTCTTAACATTACTCATGGATTTGTGGAAGCAGGCACTGTCGCTTATGTGGCGGCGCAGTTAGCGTTTTCGCGTCAAGCAGCGAGTATTCATCTGTACGGTATTGATCTGCTTAACAGCAAGCAACCACGGTTTTATGAAAATAAAAATAATAGTGCACCAAGTATGCTTAGCAAAGTCATGAACGAGCGGATTGTCCCTTCGTTTAACTTGCTCGGCAGAATCTATCAATCGCATGGTGTACCCGTCGTCAATCACTCTCCTATCTCTAAATCACTATTCGACACTTTCTAGTTAATAACTCGCCGTTAGTAACCTCTACTTGATGGCGTTTAATTAAGAACCACTAAGACTTATAAACTCTCATTTTTTATCTGAATCTAAAACAGAACCCAAGGCTAAGTACTGTCTTGCAATATTTTTAGGTAGTAACTGCTGGTTTAGCGGCACGATATAATCTGTAAGGTTGTCTATGGCTTGATCAATGAGAATGGCCAAGCCATCAATATCACCTACCGCAATTAAGTTTTGCTTAGGTAATAACTCTCGTGGACCAAAAGGACAATCCGTACTGATCACTGGCACACCCAGTGCTTGCGCCTCTACAATGACATAGCCAAAGCCTTCAAACTTAGAAGTAAGCACCATCAGTGCGGCTGACCTAATTAATGAATAAGGGTTGGTCTGGAAGCCTAAAAACTTAATCCAATCGCTAATATTTAGTTGGACAGCCAACTGTTTAATCTCTGGTTCAAGCCTACCTTTACCTACTAGTACTAATGGTAGCTTTCGTTCTGTTTTGGCATACGCCTGTAGTAAGTCTCGATGACCTTTCATGCTATCGAAAGAGGCAACATGTATAATGTACTCTTTATCTACTAAGCCGAAATGTTCAAGATGGCTAGACGCTACTGCTTTGGTATTTATATCAGTAGCATCACAAGGATTGTAGATTGTTGTAGTTTTGGTAATATTTCCTATAAGATCAATCAAATCTTGGCGTGCACCCTTACTCACACAGCTACAAGGATGAGCGCCATAGACCATTTTCAAATGATTTACAGTCTGTACTGACGCCTCTAATAATTGGTTTTGGAACTGCTTTGATAGCGCTGTATGCAGTACATTTACGATGTTTGGCAACTGGCTATATGCCATAATCCAGTTTATTTTATAGATATTGGCCAGTATCAAATCTGGCACTCCTATTTGGCTAAGCACGTAAGTATCAATACGTTTAGCAACTGATTCGTAGGCTTGTGCTTGTGTAGATTCTGGGTCAAGATTCTGCTCAGAAAACACCTCGTCATATGGCACGATGTGATATTGCACACGAGCGTCTAGTAGCATATCTTGCGTCGCTTCCAAGCATAGGATATGAGTACGATAGCCTATATCTGCATAAGCGCTTGCCAAAGTCGTAACCATACGCTCAGCACCGCGACCTTCAAGCGCTTTTAAAACAAGTAGAATAATAGGTGGCATCAGTGTCTCAGCTTGATTTTTTAACGGTATAGGTATGATAGGTCAGCCAAATGAATGCAACTATGGTCATAATTATTGCAGCATTCTGACTTTATATGCTAGTCTCACCTACCGCTGGTGCTCGGCATCTACTCAGTAAAGTACGAGCGGGATTTAACGGTATCTCTATAAAAATTATAATGAGTCTAACTATCTAAATCGATTAAACCTTGTTAATAATTGCATCAGCAAATATCATAGCTGGTCTAATATAGCTACTAAAATAGATGCATATCCGATGAGAGCAGGATCAGTTATGAAGCAGCCTAATGAAAATACATTAGACATCGTCATTGCTTGGGTAGATGGCGCAGACCCTATACTCAAACAAAAGCGAGAACAGTATAAGCCAACTAAAGAAGTGGCATCTGACGCAATAACTGACACGCGTTTCGCCAGTGACGATGAGATATATTATAATATTGCTTCTATCATCAAATATGTGCCTTTTTGTCGTCATATATATATCGTCACAGATCAACAAAAGCCAGCGTTCATCGATGAGTTCGCCGAGCAAGGTATTTGCTCAGTAGATAAAATACGTGTCGTTGATCATAAGGACATATTTTCCGGTTACGAGCAGTTTTTGCCTACGTTTAATACCCGATCGATTGAGTCGATGATATGGAATATTGAGGGGCTGTCTGATTACTTCATCTATATGAACGATGATTTCTTTTTTAACCAACCAGTAAAAATAGATGACTTTTTAGATGGTAAAAAGCTAAACATTCACGGCCACTGGCGTAAAAGTGCGGCATTAAATGCTAAGCTTAATTTCCGAAAATCGCGCTTTAAATTGTTTGGAACACCGATTCAACCAAGGCATACTATCGCCCAAATGCTAAGCGCCAAAATAATCGGTATGGATCAATTCTTTGAAATTCATCACTATCCTCATATCGTTGATAGGAACATACTGAAAGATTATTTGCTAAACCAGCCTCAGCTACTGACAGAGCAGATTAGATATAAATTTAGAGATGTGGCTCAGGTGAATCCGATAACCCTGATGAATCATCTGAAAATTCAAAAAGATGAAGCAAATCTAAAACCCGATATCTCTGTCAACTATCTAAAAAATGAAAATAGTGTCGATGACTTTATTACTGCTTTAGAAGATAAGTCTATCAAGTACGGTTGTATCCAGAGCCTAGACCTTCTGGAACCAGATTTACACAAAAAAATTAGCCAAGCTATGAAGCATAAATTTTTAGCGTATCTCCCCGTTTCTGTGACGGGAACGCCAGTTAGCTGAGCTGACACGGTAGCATTATTTTGAATCATATTTAGCATAAACCAATTTTGGATTAGAATCTCTAAAGCATAAACATCAATTGGATATATTATGAAAATAGCAGTAGTAGGTACAGGCTACGTAGGCTTATCAAATGCAATGCTATTGGCACAGCATAACGAAGTCGTCGCTGTCGACATTGTTCCTGAAAAAATCGACTTATTGAATACTCAGCAGTCATCTATTGAAGATGATGATATTGAGGATTTTTTATCAAATAAAAATCTCAACTTTTCTGCGACACTTGATGCGTCGGCGGCCTATAAAGGCGCTGATTTTATTATTGTGGCGACACCAACTGATTATGACGCCAAGACCAATTACTTTAATACATCAACGGTAGAAGCAGTGATTGAGCAAGTACTTTTGGTCAATCAACAAGCAACCATTATTATAAAGTCTACCGTACCAGTAGGATATACGGCGAGTATTAGAGAGCGTTATGCAACTGACCGTATTATCTTTTCACCCGAATTTCTGCGAGAAGGTAAAGCGCTGCATGACAACCTTTACCCTTCTCGAATCATTGTAGGTGAACAGTCAGAACGGGCTCAATTATTCGCTAACTTACTCCTTGAAGGCGCGATCAAAAAGGACGTACCACTACTGTTTGTAAAGCCCACTGAAGCTGAGGCAATCAAGCTGTTTTCTAATACTTATTTAGCAATGCGCGTGGCCTATTTTAATGAGCTTGATACTTACGCTCAAACCTTTGGGCTCGAAACCAAACAAATTATAGAAGGTATTGGTTTAGACCCGCGCATTGGTGATCATTATAACAACCCATCATTTGGCTATGGTGGCTACTGCTTGCCTAAAGATACCAAACAGCTATTAGCCAACTATGACGAGGTGCCAAGTAACCTAATAAAAGCCATTGTCGATTCCAACAGAACTCGTAAAGATTTTATCGCTGATAAAGTTATTGAACGAAAACCGAAAATTGTAGGTATACACCGATTGGTTATGAAAAGCGGATCAGACAACTTTAGAGCTTCTGCCATACAAGGCATCATGAAACGTATTAAGGCAAAAGGTATCAAAGTCATTGTTTACGAACCAGTATTGAAAGAAAGTACCTTTTTCAACTCACAAGTTATTCAAGACCTAGAAGCGTTTAAATCAATGAGTGATGTCATTGTGGCAAACCGTTTATCTGCTGAAATCGAAGATGTGGCGGACAAGGTCTTTACTAGAGATTTATTCGGGAGCGACTGATGAATATATTAGTCACTGGTGCGGCAGGTTTTATTGGTTTTCATCTAATCAAAGCCCTATTACAAATACAGCTGCCTAATAACAATAACTGCATCGTTGGTATTGATAACATCAACGACTACTATGACGTGAGTTTAAAAGAAGATCGCTTAACACTACTAAACGAAATATCAGAAACAAAATACTTTACGTTCATTAAGCTAGACCTTGCTGATCGCGAAGCTATGTCTGATCTTTTTTCTACCTATCAGTTCGATATTGTCATTAATTTAGGTGCCCAAGCAGGTGTGCGCTACTCTATTGAAAATCCGAATGCTTACATTGATTCAAATGTGGTTGGCTTTGTTAATATACTTGAGGGCTGCCGCCATCATGATATCAAGCATTTAATCTATGCTAGCTCCAGCTCTGTCTATGGTATGAATATAAAACAGCCTTTTACTACCGCTGATTGTGTTGATTTTCCTATCAGCTTATATGCGGCTACCAAAAAATCAAACGAGCTCATGGCTCATAGCTACAGCCATTTATATAATATCCCTACGACAGGATTAAGGTTTTTTACCGTTTACGGTCCTTATGGTCGACCTGATATGGCCTATTTTTCTTTTACCAAAAAAATTCTAGCTGGTGAGCCAATCAATATCTTCAATAATGGTGATATGCAGCGTGACTTTACCTACATTGATGATATTGTAAAAGGTATTATTCGAATAATGGATAAAGCCCCCTCTCCTCAATACTCTACTATCACTACAGCGACCGCCCCTTATAAAATATATAACATTGGCAATAATCAACCAGTAACTTTACGCCGTTTTATCACTGCCATCGAAAGCGCTTGTGGTAAAAAAGCGCAAGAGAATTTATTACCGATGCAAGCAGGTGATGTGCCTATTACTTATGCAGATATAGACGAGCTAGTAGATGATATTGATTTCAAACCTGATACCAGTATCGAAGATGGAATCACAAAGTTTGTCGAATGGTATAAGCAATACTATTCAGTTTAAGCAGAAATATTTCATAAATTATTTTGGTATCAATTTTTTCGACAGACGTTTAAGCTCTAATTGCATCATACTTGTTCAAAGGATTTTAGTGACATGACTACACCTTCAAACTGGCAAAGAAAACTGCTATTGATATTTCTAAGTGAAAAAAGATTGAATGCGGGTAAGATTGTCAAAAACTATGATGGTAAAAGCTTTGATGAGATGAAAACGACAATAATCACCGAGTCATCATGTGATATTGAAGCACTGACAGATGAGCGTAAAAGTACAGACTTAGAAATCCACTTAAATAATTTAAAGTATCAATCATTAGGAGATTCTGAGCTCTGCTTTTATCACAATACGCTTATTATATTGATGCGCCGCAAATACAAAATAGATAAAACTTTTGCTGAATTTGAGAGGCTTTGGGAATCAGAAAGCGAATATTTATTAGAGCACCTTTCGCTACGCTGGATTGTCTCAGCCTGCGATACTTTCATTGATCACTCAAATAACAGTATTAGAGCTGCTATTCTAATGAACGTCATCACTCTAATGAATACCTTAAGAGTTCATGAGACCAAAAACTTTTTACAACTGAGCACTAATGCTGAACCTAAGCCGTTATTAGACGAAAAAACCGACATACTTTATGCCGGCGATTTGCCTCTATACGATGGACTTACTTATTTCCGTATTGGTACCGATGATAGCTTAAGAAATATGCGTAAACGCTATAATAAATTTCAGAAAGTCGATAAATTGGCTACGACTATACTACTCGCTGTATTCGAAAAACTACAGAACAACCAAAGTGCTTTCGCTACTCTACGGCAATTGCATAGAGATGATTGGTCCAAATGGTGGTTAGATTAAGACCTTTTATCTACATTCTTAACATTCGATGCGAATTCGATATATTTCTTGGCTATTGTGACAGGAAGAAGTGCTTCACTAAACTCAGAGTGGAATTGCTCTGGATCTTTCATAGCTAGGCTTAATTTAGCTGCAATAGCATCTATGTCTCTCATAGGCATTAGGTTTTTTTGAGGTAACAACTCACTTGGCCCGGATTGGCAGTCAGTACTGATAACTGGTGTTCCTAACACTAAAGACTCTGCTATCACCAAGGCAAACCCTTCCCAATCAGAAGTCAATACTTTAAATTGCGCATGCTTTATATACGGAAAAGGGTTTTCATGGAAACCTAAAAAGACAACTTTATCTTCTAAGTTGAGCTCTGCTACCAACGCCTCTGTACTGCTTTGAAGCTTACCTTTGCCCAAAAGAAGCAACGGCAAAGACTGATCTGTCTTTGCGTAAGCTCTCAATAGCACATCATGACGTTTTGCTTCTTTAAAACTACCAACGTGAATAATATAATTTTGATATTCTGGAATGAAAGCATCAGCTAACTTTTGAATACCGTCTCTATCAATAGGATTATGTATTGCTGTAGTTGAGGTAACATGACCAAAGTTTTCTACAAAATCTTTTTCTACTCCGTTACTAACACAGGCACAAGGATTTTTGGAATAAATTCTCGTAAAGTTTTCTTTTCTCTGATGACCAACATCTGTTTTTGCAAACTTATACAATAATGACAAAGTATTATGAATCACGTAAATGATGTTCGGCAAGCTACTATAGCTGAAAATACTGTCTGAACGATCAAGGTTAGACAAAATGATATCAGGCTGTCCGATATTTTTTTTGACATAACGATCTACCGCATGAGCGAAAAATTTATCGCGACGCTGTGTTCCTGGTATCATCTTGTAGGGCTTGAATTTGAGCACATGATAAATAAGGTTTGGATTAAGATCATATTCAACCCGTGGTTTGAATCTTAAAATATGTACTTCGTATCCTAATTCGTAAAACCCCTGCCCCAAAGTAAGAACGACTCGCTCTGCCCCTCCACCTTGTAAACAATTAATAGCGAGCAACGCTACTTTTTTATCCTGCTTCATAAACGACAACCTATGGATGAATTTCTATTCATTTAATGTGTGAAATATTATTATATTAAATGAATCAACGTTTAAATAATTTTGCAAATAGCGATTTAGAAGCCTTTGGACGAGTTACTTTATTGCCTATGTATCCTTGTTGTGATTTTTTTGGAAAACTACCAAATGGCTCAATTCGATAACTTTCTAAATCATATCCAGCAGTAAGCGCTTCATTATAGTAGGTATCGAAAAGATCGACCAAATCCTGTCTTGGATGTGGTAATACCTCACCGTCAAACCAATGCTCAATTCCTTCCGCATTCACTCTAGGTAAGGAGTACTTATGACTGAATTGCGTTCCCATATCCGAATAATGCAAAATTTTGACTTCTTCTATTGCTAAGTCTTCACCATCGATACAGTTATAGCTATCTTGATAAGGCTCAATCAGTTGCGGTTTTTTCTTAAATAAAGCCATCATCTCTTTGTGACTTTTGGGATCTTTTTTAAGTTTCTCGATAGGCAAAACCACATTTTTTGCAGCATCACAATCCCACACACAGGTACATAGGCGAGTCATATCAGCATTTGCTTTAGCGGCTACTATAGACTGCCCTTGGATAGGATGCTGCCATAGCTTTGCTAGATCGTCTAAAATAACAACATCAGCATCCATATAGATCGCACGTCCAGAGTAATTGCAATACTCTGGAATCGCCCATCTAAAACCAGAAAAAGGCGTTGACCATTTAGTAGTATCCCAGCCCCTACCAGTCTCAGGATTTGAATACCAGTAGCTGTCCGGATCACGCGATAACTGCATCCATACTATTTCCACTGGCATACTAGTATGTTTATGAATACTATAATCTAGAACCATCATCTGCTCTAAATCACAGTTATTTGGGTCGCAGCCAACAAAGACTCTGATGGTATCATTTGTTTTCATAATTCTATCCATTCACTGGGTCATGCTTCTATCTTCACGAATATAAAGATAGAAGCATCAATACTAACGTTTGCTAATATGGTAATAACTATAAAGTTAAATCTATTCTTTCCAGTACTTTTCAATCCACCCTACTGGCAAGATAAAATGACGCAAATGGCGCAATGGGCGTTTCAAGTTTTTAGGCTCAGTAAGTCTTTTTAGATGGTCTTTAGCATTATTGGCGGCGTTTTTATTGTATCTGCCTTCAATAGCATGCGTAGGATACAAATCACCTGGAAAGATAACAATACGAGTGCCTTTAGGAATCTTCGGTTCTTTGATGTAGTTAAGCGGGAATGGTTGGCGACATTTACGTCTAAAGTGTGCCACCCAAGCTTTTGGAAATAGTTTTACACCGCCTGGTGCATTGCGGGTGACGAAGCGCTGCTCAAAACGATACTCATCAGCGATACCTTGTGGGTCAGCTTTGAACTTCTCTTGTAATGAGACAAGCGACCCGATCTTGAATCTAAAGCAAGACGTTTGCCCTAGGCGCTCTAATGGATTACTTGGGTTATAAGACAAGATAACATCATCTGGCTCGCCATATTCAAAGAAAGGATCGAGACTATCGACGATAATCACATCCAAATCTACAAATAATACTGTCCCTGTCAAATCACCGAGCTTTTCACCCCACAAACGAGATTTAGGCCACTTTCCTAACGTATTCGTTGGCATAGTGACATCTAATGGTGGCAATTCTTGACATTCGATTTCTGGACGTACGTCAGTCGTATCATCCGTAAAACAGACAAAGCGAAACGGTGGAGTGATATTACGAGATACCATACCATATAGTTTATTGGCGTAATCAGCACCGTATTTTGTACCCCATTTAATACAAATAATTTGTTTGATATTTTTATTGTCGGCTGTACTAGAATCTATTGGCATTGACTGCTCACTTTAATCGTATGAATAAATATGATGGCTATATTAGCATAAAAAAAAGACTGAACAATTATGTTCAGCCTTTTTGGTCTTTAAAGTAACGGCATTATCAATCAATAAAGCTTAACCAGTCCATATATTGCTCATTACGACCATGAACAACATCAAAGTATAAGGTCTGTAGTTTTTCAGTCAATGGTCCGCGGCCACCATTACCGATGATGCGATCGTCATATTCACGAATAGGTGTCACTTCAGCAGCAGTACCTGTCATAAATATCTCGTCAGCCAAGTAAAACTCATCACGAGTGATACGGCGTTCGATAACATTGATACCTAGGTCAGCCGCGAACTGCAAGATAGTACGGCGGGTAATACCGTCTAACGCTCCACCTGATAGGTCTGGCGTATGTAGCTCACCATTTTTCACCAAAAATAAGTTTTCGCCCGCACCCTGACATACAAATCCTTGTGGATCCATCAAGATAGCTTCGTCATAGCCATTACGCGTCACTTCTTGATTGGCCATGATAGACACAGGATAGTTACTAGAGGCTTTAGCCTTACACATAGTCACGTTTGGCATGTGATGTGTATAAGATGACGTTTTTACACGGATACCATTTTTGATGCCTTCTTCACCAAGATAAGCACCCCAATGCCAAGCAGCAACCATTGCATTGATGCTGTTATCACGTGAAGACAAGCCAAGTTTTTCTGCACCTACCCAAATGAGCGGACGAATATAAGCTTCTGCCAAGTTGTTTTGCTTGACCACATCCTTATGTGCTTGCTCTAAAGTGGCAGCATCAAAAGGTACGTCCATTTGAAAGATTTTAGCTGAGCCAAGTAGACGCTCGGTGTGTTCTTTTAGGCGGAAAATAGCGGTACGATTATCCGCTGTTTGGTAAGCTCGTACGCCTTCAAACACAGCCATACCGTAATGCAAGCTATGTGTAAGCACATGAACTTTAGCATCTGGCTGTTCGATCATCGTGCCATTCATCCAAAGCTTACCATCTTGTGTTGCCATATTCATTTTATTGTCCTTATGCTAGCACTGACGTCTAACTTTTTTTAGGTAGGTTTTATTTAACAGTATTGATCAACATCGTATGATAACACCGCAGCGTCAATTTTTACTGCCTAAACAACAGCTTCATTATGACAAACGACTGACAGTATTA
This sequence comes from Psychrobacter sp. 1Y6, assembly GCF_052258385.2. Lineage (NCBI taxonomy): Bacteria > Pseudomonadati > Pseudomonadota > Gammaproteobacteria > Moraxellales > Moraxellaceae > Psychrobacter > Psychrobacter sp. 1Y6. Next base: position 1,924,351 of record NZ_JBQQEW020000001.1, read on the forward strand.
TGATGATGTGTGACCGATTATATCACTGGCCGTCTTGGCAAATGAATTCTTTTGGTTTGGCACTATATGGTTTTTAATTATATCGTTCCTAGCTACCAATTCTATCCATAGTTTTCGTTTATAGCTTTTATTGATAGTTTTTGTTTATAGCTTCTATTTATCGTAACGCATTACAGTTTAAGCGTCTCTTGGACTATCGGCAAGGCCTTAATCATACAAGTTTCGATATTACTCGTCATCTGTCTCCACGCCCATGAGATGCTGCCACTGTGACTGTACTAACGCTCGCGTCTCCTGCCACAGTGACTCATCAACGAGCAAAGACTGCTCTGATAGTGCTAACTGATGCGTGGCAGCACGTATTCTTAGATAGGCATCGGTCAAATCCTGACAGACTTGGTCATTCCAAATACCAAGCAAAGCAACTTCTGCAAAAATTCGCACATTATCGCTCCATTTGGTCAAACTCGGATATTCATGCGAGTAAGCCAATACAGCAAACTGTGCTAAAAACTCAATGTCTACAATACCGCCTGCATCTTGCTTAAGATGAAACTTACCCGCTTCCTGCTGCCATTGACTCGTGCCTAGATGCTTTTGCATTTTGATACGCATGCTGGTGACTTCGCTACGTACTTGATCCAGTGTCCGTGGCAACGACAATACGTCGCGGCGAATATCACAAAAGCGTGCAGTGACTCGTCTGTCCCCGCAAATTGCACGAGCACGTACCAACGCTTGATGCTCCCATGACCATGCTTTATCCATTTGATAGGTTTCAAAGGCATGACAAGACACTACCATCATGCCAGCGTTTCCTGAAGGCCGCAGGCGCATATCAATCTCATAGGCACGGCCATCACGGGTTTGAGTATTGAGATAATTCATCAGCTTTTGTACAAGACGCGCGGCAAACTTCATACCACTGACTGATTTTTCACCAGTGGTCATACCTTGCTCTTTTATCTTGTGTAAGAATACCAAGTCCAAATCTGAAGAATACGATAACTCTAAGCCACCAAGCTTGCCATAACCGATAATCGCAAAGCCGCAGTCCGCTTCAGTGACTGGGTCGCCATCTTGGCCAATGGGATACCCATAACGGTTAACAATCTCTGCAAAAGCGCGCTCTAATGCTGCTTCTAGTACCACTTCAGCGATGTAAGTCAATGAATCCGATACTTTCATAATCGGGCGTTCAGCCAATACATCACTAGCAGCGACAGCCAACACTTGATTCTTCTTGAACAGACGTAGGACGCTCAACAGCTCTTCTTCATCGTTTGGCTCGACGCGTAGCAACTGTTGACGCAAGATATCACGCAGCTCACGTTTATCTGGCAGATGGCGATAACGCTGCTGCAAAAATGTGTCTAATAATACAGGATACTGAGCCAACTCTTTTGCAATCCACGGGCTGGCAGATAGCATTGGAATCAGCTCAATCGTTGCATTAGGGTTTTCAGCAATCATGACCAAGTAGATAGAACGACGGCAAATCGCTTCAAGCAGTGAGATTAATCTTGGTAAAGCAGTATTGGCAAGTTGCTGCTGTTCTTGATGGGCTAACAACGCATGGACAATGACAGGATATGCATCGTCTAAACGCTCTCTGGCCTCATCACTTAAGTTAGCCACCATTTTTGATTGCCAAAAGTTCTGTAGTAACTCGCGATTTTCTTCTGTTAGCACTTCATTTAAACGGGCAATTTGCTCATCTAAGTGCTCTGGTTCTAGATCAGTATCTTCATTATCAGGTACTTGACGTTCAGTGACCATACGCTCAAACGGTACATTGACACTCTCGCGATGACGATTAAGCTGATCTAATAAGGCATGCCAGTTTTCAAAATTTAGCGTCACGGCTAGATTATGCTGCCATTGCTCATCGTGTGGTAAGCGCTGGGTCTGCTGATCATTAATCGCTTGAATAGCATGTTCAAGCCGGCGTAAAAACCGATACGCTGCCTGTAGCTGCTCATAAGTTGAATGCTCCAGATAGCCAAGCTCACATAATACTTGCATCGCTTGCAAGCAAGGTTTGATTTGCAGCTGTGGATGCCGACCGCCATAGATAAGCTGAAATGCCTGTACGATAAACTCGATATCTCTGATACCGCCCGCGCCAAGCTTGATATTGTCCAAGTCTTCACGCTGTGCAACTTGGTTTTGAATAAGAGACTTCATCTCTCTCAATGCCGAAAACGCACTGTAGTCCACGTAATAACGAAAGACAAATGGCTTAATCAGCGCTTGTATCTCTTCATAAAATGGCTGGTCTATTTGTCCGACCACGCGTGCTTTTAACCAAGCAAAACGCTCCCATGCACGCCCATGCATCGTAAAGTACTTTTGCAATGCGGACAGATGAATGGCCAAATCACTTCCATCGCCCCATGGACGTAAGCGCATATCTACTCGAAAGACAAAACCGTCAGCGGTCTTGTTATCAAGCAGTTTAATAATGCCTTGACCCAATCTGGTCATAAAGCGTTTGTTATCTATGCTACGTGTGCCTTTTGCCTTATTGCCATTGGTCTCGCCGCGTGCTTGATGCACAAATATTAGGTCAATATCACTTGATAAATTCAGCTCTTGCGCACCAAGTTTACCCATGGCCATGATTGCCATATCATCGATTTGTATATTGCCTTGTTCATTGATAAAGGTCGGCTCACCATATTTAGCAACCAAATGCTGATAAGTATAATCCTTAGCAAAAGAGATACAGCCATCTGCAAATTCAGACAACTCATCGGTCAGCTGCTCCAGACTGATCGTCTGCAAGGCATCTTGCCAAATCCAGCGCATCATTAGTAGCGTGCGCAAGTGACGCAGACCACTCATGACCTTGGTTTCATCAGCGAGTTGATAGTTCTCATCTAACGTATAATCTTGTATCAGATCATCGATTTGCTGGCGGGTCAACGTACTATTCAATGGATAGCTACGCAAAAACGTCTGACATGAAACGGTCCGACTTTCCCAAATCTGATAAGCAAATTCGCTCGCTGTCTGCAGGACTTGCAGTTGTTCTACGGTAGGCTGATAATCTGTACCATTGTTCACACGTGAGGGCATAGCAGGTAACATAGTGACAAAAACTCCTTACATAGAATGGTAAGACTACGTGAACCTAGCTCATAAGTTTATTGTTTTTTCTTACGAGGCAGTCACAGCATCAAATAATAATACTCAGTGTGCCTACACTTGAGATAAAACCACGTTAAATAACAGTGACTCTATTTGGTTTGCGGCGCTTTATGTTAGCATAAACATCTTTGATAGAGACGACGCGCCGCTCTTTTATGACATAACGATATTTGACGTGACAGTATGATCCGCTGTATGTCGCATTATCAGTATAAATTCTGTTTTCTATCACGCAAATTTGCACACAAGCACTATAATAATAACGACCAAATGACTTTATACAAAGCATTTATAGCAACTCGGCCATAATTTTTAAACTCTTATTTATAATATGTGATACCGCGCCTTATGACGACCACTACCCCGTTACTACTGATTACTGCTGACCCTAGTCACCCATTGGCACACTTGGCGTTACGCTATGCACGTGCTTATTTGAAGGGCGCAGCGAATAGTCATGATATTGATAACACTGACACTAATAGCATAGGCAGCAGCGATAATGCTACCTTTGAACAACCATTGCTCAATGTCTTCTTTTATGGGGATTCGGCTCACATAGCCAATCGATTGCGTTGGCAGTCAGCCGATCAATTAGACTTGACCAAAGAATGGCAGTCATTGGCTGAGCAGTATCAATTACCCCTGCCTGTCTGTGTCAGTACAGCACTTAGCCGCGGTGTGAGTGATGTAGACAACAGCTCACGCCATCAGCTTGACGGTGCCAATCTTGCGACAGGGTTTACGTTAGTGGGACTCAGTGAGCTTGCGATGATGATGCAGGATAACTGTCGTTTGATACAGTTTTGATAGCATGTCGTTTGATAACTTGTCTATTGGGATCACTGGTAGCGGTAACTATTTTTAGGAATATATAATGAGATTATTAATTCAGCTGCATACGCCCACTGAAGCAGCAAGCTACGAAGGTTGTGCGCTTGCGCTAACTTTAGCGACATTTGGTCATGAGGTGCAATTGTTCTTAGATGCGCCTGTCTTTGGCTTATTGATGCAATCTGACTCGCGGCTGCATGGCATGATTCAGTCACTTGAGCTTTACGATATGCCAGCAGCTTGGCTACCTGATGACGTCTTTAGTGGCTGGGTCACTGGTATGTTGCCGACAGATCTGGCATCACAGCTTACACTCGTGCCAGAGGTCATCAACGCACAAGACTTTGAGCAGATACTTACCTTTTAAATCGCTATATAACTTAGATTTATAAAATAATAAAGCACGTAATCGGATACCTTTATGGCAACTTTATATCAATTGCATAGCACGATGGCTACCCTTAGACGCAGCACCGAAGAGATGTCTCGCACTTGGCGCACGGGCGACAGCATCCTTCTGCTTGGCAGCACTCCAGCTTTTATTGATTGGCTCAATGCTTATTTAAATGATAGCGATATCGAGGATATTGCTGGTATTTACGCATTAGCAGATGACATCGCACAGCTCACAGCAAATACAACTGCCAAGCTTAATTTAGAGACTAAGTTGACTGCTATTTTAACCGATGCAGAATGGGTGAACCTGACTCAGAGCAGTCAGTTTGATAAAGTGGTGACGATTGCCTTATGAGTAATGATATGACCACTCACAACGCTGCATTATCGGCGGCTGATATCGAATTAGATCAAGACGGCCATCTGTGTGACCATACGATTTGGACGCCTGCTATCGCGCAGCAATTAGCAGACACACTAGAGGTTGATCTAAGCGATGAGCATTTAGAAATTTTGCAACAAGTGCGCGCATTTTTTGACAAATTTAATCACGCGCCAGCAACCCGTCCATTAATCAAATGGCTACAAAAGACTTTGCCAGAACTCGATATTAGCAATCAAAAGCTACAGCAGTTGTTTAATACAGGTTTAGTCGCGCGTCATGTCAATCGCTTAGCAGGACTACCAAAACCACCAAACTGTTTATAAGTGCTTTATAGGCGATAAGATACAATCGATGGCGCACTAGAAACTTATCATATGCTTTGAGCAGTGTATAACTGCTCATTAAGTACACAAATATTTTTAAGTCTATAGTTATTGCTTTGTGGAATCGCTATTTTGGGTCATAGACTGTCAATGTCTCATAACCAACGCTACGACCTTCATCGCCTGAAAATCCTTGCTGTCGCCATATCTCATATAGACATATAGCTACGCTATTTGATAAGTTCAAACTGCGCGAGTCAGCTAGCATAGGCAGTCTTAGCCAATTATCAGCACCGATATCTTCACGTATATCATCTGCCAGACCTGCCGTCTCAGAACCAAAGACTAGCGCGATATTGGGCATAGCAGCCTTATTAGATGCTTCAGAGTCCGAGTTTTTGCCAAAGTCATAATCGTAGAACGGTTTGCTCAGTTTGGTTGTCAATGCGGTAACGACATGGCAGTCAGCGGCTTTTAGAGCTTGTCTCGCAGCCGTCCAATCATCATGCACTTGCAAATGAGCATATTCGTGATAATCAAGACCTGCACGGCGTAGCTTTTTATCATCAAGCTCAAATCCTAACGGTCTGACTAAATGCAGCTGTGCCCCGCTATTGGCACACAGTCGAATAATATTGCCAGTGTTACTTGGCATTTTTGGTGCTACTAGCACGATATGGATGGTCATTCTTACTCCACAAATATTCAGCGCTCTATTATTTAAATTTATGCGCGGTAGGTAATCGAAAGTTACAGTTTACTGCCAATAATTACATTTTGATACTGTGCAGCGTTTTTAACTTTCACTATGATGTCTGTAATGGATAACGCGATAGCATTTATGTATGACTGTCTCATCCAATACCCCTTCAGTGAAGCTTGAGCACACGCTTAGCGTCACTGTTGTTATTTATAACCATTCATTTATCTTTGAGGATACTATTATGAAAAAAGTAATCATCGCATCTTTAACTGCTATGTTCGTTCTAACTGGTTGCAACACGTTCAAAGGCTTTGGCCAAGACGTATCAAGCGCTGGCGATGCTGTAACTGGCGGCGCACAAGAAGTACAAAACAAAATCTAAGGTCTGCTTTTTTTAGATTTTCAAAAGGGCTTATCATTTATTTGATAAGCCTTTTTTGTGTTCTTACTTCGCTGCTGTTAAACAATCACCCAAGTATGATTTTATAAAAACGCGCGTAATATCTGATTGAGATAACGCTGACCTAATACGGTCGGTTGCAACTGCGTATCACTATCTACCAACAATCCTTGTTTGACCAGACTGTTTACTTGTTCAGTAATACTATCAAGCGTTAATCCAGTTCTCTTTTCAAACAGTGACCAAGCGACACCGCCTTGTAAGCGCAGTGCGTTTAGCATAAACTCGCTCACTAACTCCTCTTGATCAATCACTTGCCAGCCAACCATTTTTGGTGTGATTTGACGTGTATCGGACATCTCAGTGGCATCTGGATTCATTACTACATAATCTTTTGGTAAACGTGATTTGCTAAAGCGATAGATACCTGACGCTATTAACAAGTCATCTTCCATTTTATCTTTTACGTCTGATGAATGACCACCATTGCTATCGTTACGACCAATCGTCACCTTACCATGTGCTCCAGCGCCGATGGCTAAATAGTCGCCAAACTGCCAATAGTTGATATTATGACGACATGGTTTATCTGACTCACCTGCCCACGCAGACACCTCATAGTTGCTATAACCTAATTGCTGCAATAGCGACTGACCTGCTTGTTCAATATCTGCCAAATTGTCCTCATCGGGTAAAATAGGCTGGCTACGGTAAAACACGGTATTCGGCTCAATAGTCAGTTGATACCAAGAGATATGCGTTGCGCCAGCATCATGCGCCATTTGGATATCTTCTAGCGCTTCATTCATGGTTTGCTTCGGTAGACCGTGCATCAGGTCGACGTTGACCCGTGCAAATCCAGCTGCTTTGGCAGCTCGAATTGCTGATAATGCTTGCATAGGATCATGGATACGCCCAAGTACCTTTAGCTTATCAGCGGCAAAGCTCTGTACGCCGATAGACAGACGATTGATACCAACCTCTAAATACTGCGCAAATGGTGCATGCTCAAGCGTGCCGGGATTGGCCTCCATCGTGACTTCGATGTCTTCTGCAAATTCAAAACACGTACGTAACCCAGTAAATAATCGCTGATATTGAGCAATAGGTAGCAAAGACGGCGTGCCGCCACCGATAAATATCGAACCAATTTTTCGGTTCTGAGTTAAAGGTTGCTGCATCGCGGCGTCTAACAATAATGCATCGACGTATTCCTCATACATGGATAGCTCACTGTCTATCGGTAGCTCATGCGAATTAAAATCGCAATAAGGACACTTCTTCACACACCACGGAATGTGAATGTAAAGAGACAATGGAATGTCGGTCACGTCTACCGCGATAGTATCCGTCGTTGGTTCAGTAAGACTTAACGTATTCAGGTCATTTAGCATACTGTCTGTATTCACTTTGGGCATAAATAAACTTATTTTGTAGTGAGCAATAATGATCGATATCAAAAGTAAGGCTAGGATAGCGACTAGATGAGATAAAGAAAAGCCTATCTATCATAAAATTATTAACAAAAACACGTAGAAACGCCCTATTCACCATGACAACTTATGGGCAATATATAGAGACTCTGTTAAAAACAGCCTCTACTAAGAACAGAAACTATTAAAAATGGGTTTGAGAGTGAGTCAATAGAAACTAACTCTGATAATTTTAAGAACAAATTAAAAAATAAATAAAAAATCGAAGGACAAATATATGGCGTATTGGTTAATGAAATCCAACCCTAAATTTTTTGGTATTGAAGATTTGCAGCGCTTGGGCACCGACGGTTGGGACGGCGTTCGCAACTATCGCGCGCGTAATTTTATGCGTGATGATATGAAAGTTGGTGACAAGGTATTCTTTTATCACTCTAGCGCCAAACCGTCTGGAGTCGCTGGTATCATGACAGTCACTACAGCAGGGTATCCCGATCCTACTCAGTTTCACCCTGAGCATCGTCATTATGATCCTATTGCGACTGAAGAGGAACCTCGTTGGTATATGGTCGATCTCACTTTTGAGCAAGCTTTTACAGAGGTGTTACCACTATCAGAGCTAAAGTTTTTGCCAGCTTTGGAAGACTCGTTATTACTAAGGAAAGGCTGTCAGCAATTAACAGTGATTCCATTAGAGCCCAAACATTGGCGAGCGATTATGGATATGGCGGAGACACTTGAGTTGTTACCGGAGCAAACTTATTGAATTGGCTATTGGCTATTGGCTATTGGCTATTGGCTATTGGCTATGAAGCAGAGTACAAAAAACCTAAGATTAATACCTGCATAGCGGCGCTAAAGCGTTGACATCATAGTGCGGCTTCTTTACCATCTTACTATGTATATGACCTGTCAATCCACTACTTGGATCGACGGGTTATTTTTATTTTAGTGTCTTTACTTTTATTTTCATACTCTGTCTATCTACTTATGCAACATTATAAGCTTGCTCATATTATTTATCGGAGTATTATCGTCGGCACTACGCTCTCCTTGCTGCGTCAATCTTAGTCGATTGATAGCAGTGTTTGTTTATTAATAATAACTACCTTAATAACAATTACCGCAAAGAATAAAAAGTTGCTTACCATGGTTTTTCCATTGTCTTTCAAAGATTTTAAAAGCTACAGCTTACGTTTAGGCGTACTCGCCCTCCCTATTTTAATCACTCAGTTTTGCCAAGCCGCACTTGGCGTGGTCGATGCCATCATGGCAGGTCAAGTCTCGGCACTTGACTTGGCTGCGGTAGCCGTTGGGTCTGGTATTTGGCTACCACTGTTTTTATTGGCCACAGGTGTGCTTATCGCAACCACGCCTCTAATTGGTGAAGCGATTGGTCAAGACCAGCACGGCCAAGTACCACATATCACGCAGCAGTCTCTATGGACCGCAGGTGTCATTGGCATTATCGGTTTTATCATTGTCAATTTGGCTCCCAATGTTCTTGGCATTATGGGTGTCCCAGAAAACATTCAGCCGATAGCGACACAGTATTTACATGGTGTCTCATTTGGTTTCCCAGCGCTCGCTGTATATGCCGTTCTACGCAGTTATTGTGAGGCATTGGGTCGTCCTGAGCCCGTGACTGTCATTAGTATCATTGGCCTACTCGCAGACATTCCCTTGAACTATATTTTTATTCATGGGTTATTTGGGATGCCAGAAATGGGCGGTGCAGGCTGCGGGGTGGCGACAGCATTGGTCTTATGGATAAATGTCCTATTATTGGTGGCCTATACTAGCTTCACAAAACGCCGTGAATTTGTGAGCACGCGATTTTTTTATGGCTTCTCTAGCCCTAATCGAACACAGATTAAAAAGCTGTTAAAACTTGGTATCCCTATTGGTATCTCTATCTTCTTTGAAGCCAGTTTATTTAGCTTAGGCGCACTCGTTATCAGTCCATTGGGTGAGCTAGCAACAGCATCGCATCAAGTGGCGCTGTCAGTGACCTCACAGCTATTTATGATACCGATATCTGTCGCCATGGCGCTCACTATCATGGTCTCCAATCGATTTGGCCAAAAAAACCTATTAGCACTGCGCCAAGTGCAAGCTACTGGACTGGTATGGACCGTATTGATCGCTTTGACCTGTATGGTTGGGATATGGCTATTCAGACCAGAACTGGCAGCAGCATTCACTGATAACCCAGAGGTCAGAGCCCAGTCTATGCATTTGCTTATCTTTGCACTCGCCTATCAGTTATTTGATGGCTGGCAGGTTAACGTCGCTGGTATATTGCGCGGCATGCAAGATACCACCATACCGATGTGGGTAACGCTCTTCTGCTATTGGTTAGTTGCCCTACCACTTGGCGTCTATCTGGTGCGTTTTACTGACGTTGGTGCACAAGGGTTTTGGATGGCGTTGATTACAGGTTTGTTCTTATCATCTATCTTACTTACTTTGCGTCTACGCTATCAGCAAAAACGTTTAACTGTGTTATGGGGTTAAGCCAATTGCTTATGGATTGCATTTTATAATCATTGTTAGCGTTATTTGATCATACAGACTATGAAAAATCGTAGATATTTTCTTGCTAAAAAGATGGCTTACGTCAAAATATGTAAAAATTCTCAGTTAACAACTGTACATTGATTGCTCATTGCCCTGAATCTAGGTATCATTAGCAATTAATTAGACAATATTTAGTTACACTATTTCTCGAATTTAGTACAAGGCCAGATAAAAACTATGGATATTGAAAAAATACGCACCCTCATCGCCCTTATGGAAGAAAGTGAACTGGTTAATTTAGAAATCAGTTCTGACGACGAGCATATTAGCTTAACTCGTCACTATGACGCGCCTGCGCCAACTATGATGGCTGCCCCAGCTGCGAGCGCTGCTCCTGCTGCCACTGTTGAAGGCAAACCTGCAGAAAAAGCGGGTAGCGTTGAGTCTTCACCAATGGTTGGTGTTTTCTATTCAGCACCAAGCCCTAATGACCCACCATTTGTGAAAGTCGGTCAAAAGGTTCAGGCAGGTGATACTTTAGGTATCATCGAAGCTATGAAAATCATGAACCCGCTTGAAGCGACTCAAAGTGGTATTGTTGACGAAATCTTGGTAGATAACTCTGAAGTCGTACAGTTCGGTCAACCTGTCATACGCTATAAAGCGTAACGATATTTGCCATACTTTATTTCATTATGGCTGACTTTTGGTATATATACCGCGTCAATGCTAAATAACTTGATGCTATGTATCGAAACTCAGTCAATGACTGACGCTTCGACAAGGATGAACCCATGATAAAAAAATTGCTCATTGCCAACAGAGGTGAAATTGCCCTGCGCATCGTCCGCGCCTGTAAAGCGCTAGGTATCGAAACGGTAGGTGTCTACTCTACTGCAGATGCCAACTTGATGCACTTGCGCTTTGTTGATGAGGCAATTTGTATTGGCAAGCCTAATGCTAACCAAAGCTACCTTGATATCAATACCATCTTAACCGCTGCTGAAATCACTGGTGCAGATGCTATCCATCCCGGTTATGGCTTTTTGTCTGAGAACGCTGAATTTGCTGAACAAGTAGAAGAAGCAGGATTGACCTTCGTTGGTCCTAATGCTGATCATATTCGCCTCATGGGCAACAAAGTTTCTGCCATTAACGCCATGAAAAAAGCGGGCGTACCAACCGTACCTGGTTCAGTTGGCGCTGTGACCCTGCACAATGCTGAAGAGCAAGCACGCAATATTGGCTTTCCACTATTGATTAAAGCGGCCTCTGGCGGTGGTGGACGCGGTATGCGTGTGGTTGAACGCTTTGACGAATTGATTGGTCAAGTACAAGCTGCTAAACAAGAAGCTGAGCTTTGGTTCGGTGATGACACTGTCTATATGGAGCGCTATCTACAAAACCCGCGCCACGTAGAAGTACAGGTGTTAGGCGATGGTAATGGTAATGCTATCCATCTATATGACCGTGATTGCTCATTACAGCGTCGCCATCAAAAAGTACTAGAAGAAGCACCTGCTCCAGACATACCAGATGATGTACGTGAGCCAATCTTAAAAGCTTGCGTAAAAGCTTGCGAGCTTGTTAAGTATCGCGGTGCTGGTACGTTTGAATTCTTGTTTGAAAATAACGAGTTTTTCTTTATTGAAATGAACACTCGTGTACAGGTTGAGCATCCAGTGACTGAGATGATTACTGGTATTGATGTTGTGGTCGAACAGCTTAAAATTGCTGCCGGTTACGGCCTATCCTATCGTCAAAGTGAGATTGAGATTCAGGGTCATGCGATCGAATGTCGTATCAATGCCGAAGATGCAGCGACTTTCGTACCTTGCCCAGGTACTATCAGTCAATTGTTCACGCCAAGTGGTTCTGGTATCCGTTTTGACTCTCATCTATACCCTGGCTATGAAATACCGACCTATTATGATTCATTGATTGGTAAGCTTATTTGTCACGGTCAAACTCGTCAGCAAGCCATTGCTAAGACAGTACATGCCCTTGATGAGCTGATTATCGAAGGTATCAAAACCAATATTCCTTTGCATCGTGATGTGATTTTAGCGGATGATAACTTTACTCGTGAAGCGCAAAACATTCACTATCTCGAAAGAGAGCTGCTGACTGCGAATAAAGCTAAAAAAGACTCATAGGCTGAAATACTTATAGAGTTCGCTAAGTTTATTAAATTTAGTCGTGACTTTAATTAAAACAGCACATAAAAAAACCGCTATCAATATAGTGGTTTTTTTATGTCATCAATAAACTCTCAATCATACGTAAAGTGCAACGAGCATTTCTAATTATGGCAACACTCTATTGAAGTTCATAAAGCATTCGTTACCATCAGGGTCAGCGCACCATTGCATCTGATTACCATCATGATTGATAAATGCAATCAACGCTTCATCAGTCTGGTCGATCTGATTACCTGAGCAGTCTACTTCATTATTATCATAAACAGTCTTAATCGCAATAACTGGCAGCCCTTCTTCACGGTGGGTGACTAGATAGCGGCCGTATGTCCATTCTTTGCCACTGACAGACCACATCTCATTATCCGCACTAAAGTTATATAGTTCACGGCACTGGTTAGACTTGCCAACTGATGCAAGTAAGTTTTTACTAGTAGTTGGTTTGATATTTAGAACCCGCTCTTCACTTTGAGTCAGTACGCCGCCATCCATGTCTACCGTTACCTTAGGCTCTACACTGTTAAGCTGTTGCGCACTATTTGATACTGACTGGTTAGCTTCCGCTTCCTTGGTCATCATGGCGTGAGTAGAATAAGCGCTACTGTCCAAGTCTATTTCCCACTGTCCGGCAATGGCTGGACTAATATGAGTGGTGATGGTCGGCTTGGTAATAGCCTCACCGTTCGCAGGCAACGAGGCTAGAATAGATGCCAGCGTGAATGAAGCAAATGAAATAGGTTCCATAATTAACCTTTTATTTATAATATTTTAATATATACATTAGCGTAAGTCTTAGACACCAAAAACACAAGTAACATTATGCTATTGCTCATAAACCTGTAGTTGGAATTTCATAGGTATTTATAGCAAAAAATAACGCCATCGCTTTACTTGTATGAATACAAGGAGCGATGGCGTTATTAGCATACAGAATTCTGCGTGATATCAATGACTACTTAATATTAAGCAGCTTCTGTATTTAGCGCTTGAGCAAAAGCTGATAACGCCCCCTTTAGCATGGCTGACACCGTACTGCTACAAGTACCGATGCCAGAGTATACCTCGCCATCTACATTAAGCTGTATATAAGCGGCAGCGTTGGCATTGGTTTTGTTATCACTATTGGTATCATCATCGATACCATTACCACTGTTATGATGCGGGTTAATCGCATGCTCTGCATAGTTAATAATATGCAAGGATTTGCCAGTATGCTGTGCAAGTCCATCAATAAACGATGACAATGGGCCGTTACCAGTACCATCAATATCGATGGTGTCGCTATTCATTTGTACTTGACCACTAAAGTAAACCGCACCGCCTTTATTGTTGACGCTATAGTCTAGCAGCTCAAACTTGCCCTGCTGCAAGTAAGTATCTTCAAAGGTCTGCAAGATTTCATCATTCTGCAACTCGCGTGCAGCTGCTTCAGCTTGCTTTTGTACCACACGGCTAAAGTCAATCTGCATCCAACGTGGTAAGTTGAAACCGTAATTACGTTGCAAGATATATGCGACGCCGCCTTTACCCGATTGGCTATTGATACGTACTACATCTTGGTAGCTACGCCCAATATGCGCAGGATCGATAGGTAGATAAGCCACGTCCCAGACGTTGTCTGTTTCGCTCTGATTGCTTTCATTGTAGTCGAGAGATTTTTTGATTGCATCTTGATGTGAGCCACTAAATGCCGTGAAGACCAACTCGCCTACATAAGGATGACGTGGGTGCAATGGTAAGTTATTGCATTCGCTCACAACCTGTACGATTTCACTCATGTTGCTAAAATCAAGCGCAGGATCGATACCTTGACTAAACAAGTTCATGGCCATGACCATGATATCCATGTTACCTGTACGCTCACCGTTACCAAGCAATGTGCCTTCGATACGATCCGCGCCTGCAAGCACACCTAACTCAGCTGCCGCTACCGCACAGCCACGGTCATTATGGGTATGCAAGCTCACAATCACGTGCTCACGCTGCGCTAGATTACGGCAGAAGTACTCTACTTGATCAGCAAAGACATTGGGCATAGAAGCCTCAACCGTCGCTGGCAAGTTAAAAATAACCTCCTGACCCTGCTGTGGTTGCCACACGTCACACACTGCATCGCAAACCTCTACTGCATATTCAGTTTCTGTCTGGCTAAAGCTCTCTGGCGAGTACTGAAATACCCAATCTGTCTCAGGATACTTTGCTGCATATTCTTGTAATAGCTTGGCACCTGCAATAGCAATCTCTTTGATTTCAGCTTTATCTTTGCCATAGACTTTTTCGCGTTGTACACGGCTGGTTGAGTTATAAACATGGACAACCGCACGTTTCGCACCTTTTAATGATTCAAAAGTACGGGCAATCAAATGCTCGCGCGCTTGTACCAATACTTGTAGCGTTACATCTTCAGGTACGTGGTTTTCTTCAATAAGCTTACGCGCAAAGTCAAACTCTACCTGCGCCGCTGACGGGAAACCAATCTCAATCTCTTTAAAACCCACATCTACTAAGGTCTTAAAGAAGCGCATTTTTTGTTCAATGGTCATCGGATCAATCAGTGCTTGGTTACCGTCACGCAGATCCACACTTGCCCATATCGGTGACTTCTCAATCGTCTTGCTTGGCCAAATACGATCTGGCAGCGATGGCGCAAATGCAAATGGACGGTATTTACGGAAGTCAAAAGCGGCACTTTTTGGTGTAATCTTTGCAGTCCCTGTGGCTGCAGTGTGCGTGGCTTGGTCAGACATAATCAATCCTTAGATGACTTGGTTATTTATATATTTAGCTAGGCGATTAGCTGTTGATTAGATCAGTATTTATCATATGAGATAACTAGTGTTCATACCATAATAATATCAAAGTTTAACAGAGAGAAACCTGCTTTCTTTTACTTTATTTTCTGTTATTTTAGTGGAAAAACACAATTTAGACATTATAATCGAATAAATTCACTATTAAGGCTTGAAAAATGCCAGACAATTATATTGATAATACAGGGACAGCAGACATAGACGAGATAGATAGACAGTTGCTACGCTTATTGCAAACACAGGCGCGTATGAGCATTACTGAACTTGCTGAGCGCGTCAACCTGTCTGCTACCCCTTGTGCACGTCGTATAAAGCGCTTAGAGGATGCGAACATTATCACTGGCTACCACACCAAAACCGATGCACAAAAACTTGGCTATCCGCTAGCCGTGTTTATCGCTATTAGTATGGATCGTCATACAGCAGAACGTTTTGAGCAGTTTGAACGCAAGGTTCAGAGCTTTGAGGAAGTCATCAGTTGTAGTATTGTCACAGGTCGCACCGAAGACTATCTGATTAAGGTCAGAGTACGTGATATGACACATTACGAAGAGTTTTTATTGCATCGCCTTAATCGTATCGAAGGCGTGGCTCAAGTTCATACCAGTTTTGAATTACGAGAAGTATTTAGCCGTAGCGTGGTTTAGACGATCTGAGCGGTCTTTGGCGACTGTCGACGGAACCATACCAATAGTACAAATCCGATCATCAACCCGACAGCAGCGACAAGTAATCCTGCGTTGAAATTGCCATCTTTCCCTGCCAGTGCCACTGTCACCAAGGGTCCTAAAAACTGCCCCAATGCATAAGCTAACGTCGCTAGTGCAATCAGTAAATTAGAATAGGCAGGATTGATGTTTTTAAATAAAGTCAGTGTCATCGATACCATACCGACAAAGGTCAATCCCAAAATCGCAGCATTGCCATACAATCCAAGTGCACCATCAAACCATATCGGCAAGCACATCCCAAATGCTTGCAATACCGTCAGCCCCATTAGGGTTTTTATCTCACCGATACGTTTGGCAAGCGCGCCCCATAGAGGGTTTGACAACATTGCAAAAATACCAACAACCAACCAAATCATCAATCCAGCATACGTCTGTGTCGTTAGCCGCTGTGCTGCCATGACGGGTAAAAAAGTTGCTGAGCTGATATAACCAAACCCTGCCAGTACGTAGCTGACGAAAAGTAAAGCAAGCGCTTTATGGTGTCCAGAAATTGCCTCATATAAGGAGCGTTTAAAGTTTAAATAGGTCTGGTGCACTGACACGTGTTGTTTGGCATCAATCTGCTGTGAATCAACAGCCCGTACTTGTCTTGGCTTTATCGCATACAGTAGCCACACAAGCGGTAAACTGGTGACACCTGCGACTAGCCAAATTACATCGAAGTGATAGCCTAGTTTTAATAGCCACCACGTCACGATGGCAGAGGCGCTAATGCCAACGCCAATACCTGCATAATGGACTGCTGACAATACAGAACGGCGCTCAGGGCTAAGGGTTTGAATGACAAACGATGAGCTTAGAATCATCGCCACGCCACTTGCAATACCTGCAATTAAGCGGATGATATACCATAGTGTGAGCGACATATTTGGTATGACGAGTAACATCGTGGTAACAACACTTATAATCGCCCAAAGTGTCATCGCCTGCCATGTCGAGCGCTGAGGCACAAACATAGCAATAAGAGCGCCAATAAAGTAACCGATATAATTGATTGATGCCAGCCAGCCTGCAATCGTCGTTGATAGCGACAATTGCACCATAATATCAGGTAAGGTGGCGGTAAACAGAAAGCGTCCATAACCCATGACGACTGCCATGCAGTACATACCGATACAGGCAATGGCAGCTTCGTTGGTAATCGTCGGAACCATACGGCTTTTAAAAGCAGTCATCATGACAGAGCCATTTTTGCGGCAATTAGCACACAATCCTTTGTGTTAGACAGTCAAAAGCAGTAATAAATAAACGCAGAAATAGAGAAGCTATCAGATGTATTAGGCCAGCATAAAGTACTAGAAAAACTATGACACATCTAACGTTGTCGTCTCTACCGTATCCTGCCCTAGCATCTGTACCCGCTGGTCGCTAAACATATCCATATCTGGAGCTAGCGTACGCATAAACCGATCAAAATACAACATCTGTTTGGTCAATAGAGCAAAGTCGCGTGGGAAATGGATGCCATGACGTTTACCAACCTCAACAATCTCAAGCATCATTTTATTAAGCTCATCGGCTTGCTCTTTACTATTGAAAGGAACACCGCTGGTAAAGGTTTTATCTTCTGCCATGATGGTTGTCATCATACGCTGTAAGTCATTCCCCAGTGCAGCCACATCGACTTTATTGCCACCATGCGTCATTTCCATATCAATCATATGGCGAGCCATGGCTTGATAGTCACTGTCTTGCATGGCTTGCATCATGCCCATACATGCACGCCAGCTCTCAGCTTTTAGCTTGCCGACGATACCAAAATCCAAAAAGCCAATACGGCCATCGGTCAATAGCATTAGATTGCCCGCATGCAGATCAGCATGGAAACTATTGCACAGCATAAGACTGGCAAACCATGTATTTAAAGTGTCTGCCATAACTTGAGCAGGATCTGCACAGTATTGGCGCATGAGCGACTCATCGACCATAGAAACGCCATAGAGACGGCTCATCGTTAGCACACGCTTGGTAGTCAGCTCTTCATATACTGCTGGTGCAACGACACGAGTATTGCCTGATACCGCTAAGAACTGCTGAAAATCGCGAATATTCTGTGCTTCAGCGATAAAGTCAGTCTCGGCAAGCATACGCAGGCGAATCTCATCGATAATCGGCGCAATACTCGCAAATTTCATCGATGGCATCAGTATTTCAAGTAGCTTAGTTACGCCATGTAATACGCCCAAGTCGGTCTGCATGATGGTCTCGACGCCAGGCTTTTGCACCTTTAGCACTACTTCATCGCCATTGTGCAGACGAGCTGCATGCACTTGAGCGATAGAAGCTGATGCTAGCGGCTCTGAGTCAATATGCGCAAACGTATCATCAAGGTTCATGCCATCAGTCGCCAGCTCTTCTTTTAGCACTTGCTCGATATAAGCATAAGACAATGGCGTAGTTTGATCCAAGCAGCTCTGAAAAGCCTTGACATAATCACGTGGAAACAATGACGGCGTACTGGCGATAAATTGACCGATTTTGATATAAGTCGTACCTAACTGCTCAAAGGTTTCTTTGAGTAGCATCGCGTCAGGTTTCTCACCTTTTGCCACTCTTAGCGCAGACAAACCTGCCACACTCGCTGTTTGGCGAACACGGTTCATGACATTAAAAGTATGCTTTAATAAATGCGGACGATGAATTTTCATAAAAAACAACTATGGTAATAAGAAGGAGGTTTGAAGATAGGCAATACAATATAAAAATGCATTAAAATCAGATTACACAGTTATAGTCGGTTCAATATAATTTAGATACAAGGAAGGCGAGTGAAAGTACTACAAGTCGTAGACTAAGCAAGCCTGACACCGTATCCAATTTATAGAGAGTTGACTATAGGACTACTACAGACAGGACACTGTGGGTCTTTTCGATAACCCATTAGCCGCTGCTGCATCTGGCTACCATCCCATATGAGCAGCTTGTTTGTCAGTGGATTTTTGGTTAATCCTAAATATTGCAGTGCAGCATTGGCTTGCAAATTACCCATGACGGCAGTAGTGCTAGCCAGTACTCCTGAATTGGCACAAGTACGCTCGTCAGCGGCTTCGTCGAGCACTACTGAGCCAAATACGCAATGATAACAACCTGTATCGATCTGAGGTTCGAACAGTGCCAACTGCCCTTGCATCGCAATCGCTGAGGCTGATAACAGCGGAATCTGGTAGCGTACACTAATACGATTGATGATGTCGCGCGTGGCAAAATTATCCGTACAGTCTAAGAGTAAGTCAGGCTTGCCTGCTGCTATATCGAGCAATTCATAGGCGTTGTCTTCATCTAGTCGTGCGACTGTACCACGAGTCTTTATCAAGGGATTGATGCGCGCTAATATGGCTACTGCGGTCAGTGCTTTGGGCTTACTGATATCGTCAGGTAAAAACAGCGTCTGCCGTTGTAAGTTGCTCGCCTCAATCTCGTCATCATCAATCAGATGGACATAACCCACCCCAGCACGCACCAATGTCTCAGACGCAGGACAACCAAGGCCGCCTGCCCCTATTATGACCACACGAGCTGTCTTTAGTCGCAGCTGAGCATCCATATCCCAACCGTCTAATAAAACTTGCCGAGCATAACGGAGCAGCTCGTCATCTGATAGCTGTACCATCTCTTTTACCATATTCATCTACAACCTATAACCAAAGAAATCTACTATCAAGAAACTATCTATTGAACTTGCCCTAGCGTAACGCGATCATTACCACCATAATCTTTTACGGTATGTACTGACTCAAACCCATTGTCTAGAAACAGCTGCCGAACCGCATCACCTTGATCATGGCCATGCTCGATAGCCAATAACCCACCTGTACAGAGATATGTCGTTGCTTGCTGGACGATATGCTCAATATCAGCCAGACCATGATTGGGTGCACTGAGCGCACTAATAGGTTCAGCTGTTAGACCCGCCAAATGCTCGTCTGTCTCGTCAATATAAGGAGGGTTTGACACAATAATATCAAACTGATGCTCATCATTAGTAGGTAGCGCTTGATACCAACTGCTTTGGACAAACTCAACAGTGGCAACATTATTGCTCATGGCATTGTACTGAGCAACTTCAAGCACCTCTGACGATAAATCAACCGCCACGACTTGCCAGTTATCGTGTTTTAATTCATGGGCAAGACTGATAGCGATACAACCTGACCCTGTGCCCAAGTCTAACAATCGCTTATTATTGAGTTGCGCTGGCTGAGTGTTTATCCAATTCAATACTTGCTCAACCAATACTTCGGTATCGGGTCTAGGAATCAAGGTATGCTCGTTTACCCTAAAGCTAAGCGACCAAAACTCCTGCTGTCCAGTCATGTACGCAAGCGGTATGCCTTGCTGCATTTTTACCACACCGTCATTGAAACGTGCGACCTCACTATCAGCTAACTGATAATCTTCATCCGTCATTAACGCTATCGCAGGCTTATCAATGACATGCAATAACCAATCAGTGAACCAAAACGACGGCAGCTGATTATCTGACTCACCATTCGTCAGTTGTTGAATCTGCTGCTTAATTTGACGAATGGTTGATACGGTCATAGATAGCTCTTAAAAAACAATGAATGGATAAAGGTAAAATACTGCTTAGCCTATTCTGATGCGCGTGGTGGCTCTTTGGTATCGGTCAGGTTAGGATTGGTTTTACTCAGTTTGTCACCTACCCTATTGCCACCGCTGCCATCATTATTGTCATCGCCATAAATATCATCGTTATCACCAATGACAATATGTCTATCGACAAAGTAGATCAGTGCCAGAATTGGAATACCAATAGCGAAGGTAAAGATAAAGAAAAATGGATAACCCATATTATCGACGATAGCACCTGAGTACCCACCCATCACTTTTGGTATCAGGGTCATCAATGAGGAAAAAATCGCATACTGTACTGCGGTAAAGCGAATCGATGTCAGTGCTGATAAGAAAGCGATAAATACAGCACTCGCAAGGCCCGCAGCCAAGTTATCAAATATCACTGCCATATACATGATCGGCAGGCTACCTGGGTTGTATGTCAATACCACAAACAACAGGTTGGTCGCACACGCTAAAATCGCACCAATCATCATGGCATGCATGATACGGAAACGCTGAGCCAAAATCCCGCCCAAGAAGCCACCTGCAATTGCCATAATCACACCGACCAGTTTTACGGCATTGGCGATATCAGTTTTGCTAAAGCCCATGTCTTGATAAAAGACGTTGGAGATCACGCCTGCGACGATATCTGAGATACGGTATAGACCAATCAATGCTAATAGCAGCAGGGCTTTTTTGCCATAACGTCGGAAAAAGTCTAAGACAGGCTCGATCCATGTTGCCATGGCCACTTCTTTTTTCACCAGTCCTACTTGTACCAGTGCATAACCTGCTGCCATCGCCGCGCCTAGGCTTACTAATAAGTGCAAAGTTTCTACAAAGAAGCTAGAAAAAGCGCCTTCGAACTCTGGTAAGACCTGTCCCATTAATATATAAGCAGCGATGAAGGCAATCACTGAAAATACAAACAACGCTACCAGTCTGACGTAGTCTTCACGAGTTTCAGCGACCAACGGAGCTTTGTTAATGATTTTTGGTTGATTGATAATAAAGTACAGCAATAACAATGGTGCGCACGCGACCAATGCTAAAAAGTAAAACTTAATCGCTGGCATTACCATTAGTGGTATCAAGGCCACTGTGCTATCAAATACTGTATTGATCAAAATATTAACTAGGTAAATAACACCAAACAGCAGGCCTGGGATAAGCAGTAACGCTGAATAAATCAGGAATACTTTTAAGTTACCCTTTTGCTTTTTACTTTGCAGGGTCTCAGCGGTTGGCTCATAACTGGCAAACGTCGCTAATACCCCTAATGTCATAACCCCTGCCATGATGTAATAGGTATTGCGCCACGCTTCATAACTATAAAATGTCTCATTTGAGCCGAAATAATCAGCCAAATATAACGCGCCTGCCCCTGCGACAATCATGCCGATACGGTAGCCTGACACATAGATAGAGGACAAGATAGACTGCATAGACGGCGGTGCAAGCTCAATACGGTACGCATCAATTACGATATCTTGCGTCGCAGAAGAGAACCCAAGCAACACGGCCGCGCCTGCCATATAAACCAAGACATCTTCGCTAACAGGATTTACCCTTGCCATCAAAAAGATCGCCAGCACGATAAGCAGCTGTGATACCACCATCCAACTACGACGACGCCCCAGCCACTTGGTCAAAAATGGTACAGGGAGCGCATCAATCAATGGCGCCCAAATAAATTTGAACGAATAACCCAATGCTGCCCAGCTGAACATAGTGACGACACTACGATCTATGCCTGCTTCTCTCAGCCATAGCGATAGACTTGAGAAAATCAGCAGAATAGGTATACCCGCTGAAAACCCCAAAAACAGCATAATAATGACACGAGGATCGAGATAAGCTTTTGTAGCCTCGCCCCATGACTTTTTGGCAATTGGTTGATTGGGCGGTACAGATTTGACAGCAGACATAATAACTCACCAACAATTCAGACAAAGAACACAACCGCGCACAATTTTTATCAATCTTTAGAATCAGTTATCGACAAAAGGATCGATAAAAATTGCTCTACGTTGCACCAATATTATCATTACAACAAAATCCAGTTATGGTACTTGAGAACCTTTATCTTGACTAGATGTTTTTGCATTAACTTAGCGATTGCAGGCCATGGGCAATCGCTTATATTTCTTAATAGTAACGCAAAAAACTGCAGTGTTTTACCAAGGTTATCTTAGCTCTCTTTTTTATTGCTAATTTCTGTTTTGAAAGATGTCTGACAATGACATTATTTATAGGTAATATAAAGGTAGTAGTAAAACTGACGCAGGCTTGATTGGTTGGGGGCACTCTATTGGTTTACTCTTAACTGGCGATGATAAGCATAGGCGTTAATAATGATTGAGATAAACAAAACATCAAGTCTTTTACGATTGGTAATTTAAAACTTATAATTCTTATATATTAGTTTTATAAATCTACTCAGCTTAGTTATGCTTTGTACATAAACAACGACTACCGAGATTCACGGTTTGTTCTTTTCGATTATCATAGCCTAGGAGTTATACCATGTCCGACTCAGCCAATAACACCATTGATAAAAACACTGCCCCAGATGCTGCTCGTTGTCCTGTAGATCACGAAAGCAACAATAATACTGCATCAACCAATACCACTTATGACAAAGGCGATGGTCAAGGCCCAACGATCCATAGCGAAAACGTTGATAACTCGCATGAGCCTGAGCGTCCGAGCATGGGCGGCTGCCCTGTTATGCATCAGGCACATACTACCACTGCATCTGCTGCGACAGATTGGTGGCCAAATGCACTGAACTTAGACATATTGCATCAGCAAGACAAAAAGACTGACCCAATGGGTGAAGACTTTGACTATGCTGAAGCTTTTAAACAGCTAGATCTAGAATCGGTCAAAACTGACCTAAAAAATCTAATGACTGAGTCGCAAGAATGGTGGCCAGCGGATTGGGGTCATTATGGCGGCTTGATGATTCGTATGGCTTGGCATTCAGCTGGTACGTATCGCGGTGCTGATGGTCGCGGCGGCTCTAACACTGGTAACCAACGCTTTGCACCATTGAACAGCTGGCCTGACAACGTCAACCTTGATAAAGCCCGTCGTCTATTATGGCCAATCAAGAAAAAATATGGCAATAAATTGTCGTGGGCCGATTTGATGATTTTAGCAGGTAACATGGCTTATGAATCTATGGGCTTCAAAACCCTAGGATTTGCCGGTGGCCGAGCTGATATCTGGCATCCAGAAAAAGACATCTACTGGGGTTCTGAGCGCGAATGGTTAGCCGCTACCAAAAACCGTTATGACAGCGACGAAGACCGCGCGTCACTAGAAAACCCACTAGCAGCAGTACAAATGGGCTTGATTTATGTCAACCCTGAAGGTGTCGATGGTAATCCTGACCCACTAAAGACTGCTCAAGATATGCGTACTACCTTTGCTCGTATGTCAATGAATGATGAAGAGACTGTCGCTCTAACCGCTGGTGGACATACCGTTGGTAAATGTCACGGTAATGGTGATGCGACGATACTGGAAGACGAGCCAGAAGCCGCTGACGTCAAAGAGCAAGGTCTAGGCTGGCGCAATCCTAAAGGTCGTGGTAATGCAGGCGATACTGTTTCAAGTGGTATCGAAGGCGCATGGACTACCAATCCGACCCAGTGGGACCACGGTTATTTCGAGCTACTATTAAACCATGAATGGGCACTGACCAAAAGTCCAGCCGGCGCATGGCAGTGGGAACCAACTGACATCAAAGAAGAAGATCGTCCGTTAGATGCTCATGATCCAAGTGTTCGTCGTAACCCAATTATGACTGATGCAGATATGGCATTGAGCAAAGATCCTATCTATCGTGAGATTTCAGAGAAGTTCCATAACAACCCAGAATACTTTGATGAAGTATTCGCTAGAGCATGGTTCAAACTGACTCACCGCGATTTGGGGCCGAAATCTCGTTACTTAGGTGCTGATGTACCGAGCGAAGACTTTGTATGGCAAGACCCTATTCCTACAGGTAATGCAGACTTGACTGCTGATGATATTGCAACGCTAAAATCGCAAATATTAGACAGTGACCTTAGTCGTCGCGAGTTGATCATTACAGCATGGGACAGCGCTCGTACCTTCCGCGCTTCGGACTATCGCGGCGGTGCCAACGGTGCACGCATCCGTTTAGCCCCACAAAAAGACTGGGCAGGAAACGAGCCAGAACAATTACAGCGTGTACTTGAGACATTGACCAGCATTCAGTCTGACTTTGAGAAAGACGTTAGCTTGGCAGACCTTATTGTATTGGCTGGTAACGCCGCTATTGAACAAGCAGCAAACGATGCAGGCGTAGATATTATTGTACCGTTTAATCCAGGTCGCGGCGATGCTGACGCTGAAATGACTGACGCCGAATCTTTCGCTGATTTAGAGCCACTACATGATGGCTATCGTAACTGGATTCAGGGCGACTATGCGGTATCACCGGAAGAGATGCTACTTGATCGCACGCAGCTAATGGGACTGACAGCGCCTGAGATGGTTGTATTGCTTGGTGGTATGCGAGTGCTTGATACCAACCACGGCCAGAGCCAACATGGCGTCTTTACTGAACGTGCTGGCGTGCTTACCAATGACTTCTTTGTTAATTTAACGGACATGAACTACACATGGCACCCTGTAAAAGCAGCCGACAATACTGCTAATAGCTATGAAGTACGTGAGCGTGGTACAGGAAACGTCAAATGGCAAGCAAGCCGTGTAGACTTGGTATTTGGCTCTAACTCTATATTACGTGCTTATGCTGAGCTATACGCGCAGGATGATAACTTAGAGAAATTCGTTCGTGACTTCGTCCGCGCTTGGAACAAGGTTATGAATGCAGATCGCTTTGATATTGCAAAATAAACTGAGTTTGAAGTTGGTCAGTATCGACTAACTAATAGTAATAAATAACTTTATAACTAACGAACAGCTATCTTCTAGAAGGTAGCTGTTTTTTTATGCTTAGTTTTTTATGCTCGATAATGACTGTTCTTTATGGATTGTTAGATCGAATTACCTCACTGGTTAAAAAGTATTTACTGAATAAGTAGCATTTACTGAACAAATAATTTTTTAGCATTGCAAAATACAAACTCTATATTCATAATTATCATAAATTGATAGCTATTTATTATATACAAGAATAATAGCTTTGTTTTACACTACTTTATTACTGTATGTTCAGACATTTTTACTTTCATATACAGACGAGGTTTGTATATTTATACAATAGGATTAAGTTATGGCAATCGACGTAGTGGTCAACCAACGGCATTTGCAGATTCAGCTCAAACAGCTAGAAACAGTATGGCATACGGTGATTAACGGTTATAACTTAAGCCAAGCGGCGACCGTGCTACATACCAGTCAATCAAGCTTATCAAAGCATATTGCGGCGCTAGAAAACCAGTTAAAGACGGAAGTATTCGTGCGTCAAGGCAAACGCCTGACAGGACTGACTACCATGGGCACAGCGCTTATGCCGCATATCGAGTCTATTTTTGCTGAAATTCGTACCATTGAAAACCTAAGTTTAGATTTTAATAATCCTAATATCGGTACGCTGACGATTGCCACCACTCACACACAAGCGCGTTATGTACTGCCGCAAGTGGTTAAAGAGTTCAAAGATCGTTTTCCTAAAGTAAATTTGATATTGCAACAGGCAGATCCTGAGACCATCGCTCAGATGGTCATCCGCGGTCAAGCCGATATCGGTATTGCCACTGAATCCTTATTACATAATAATTATCTTAGATGCTATCGTTACTATGACTGGACGCATCGCGTTATCGTACCGAGTGATCACGAACTGGCTAGCCAAGAGTCTATTGACCTGCCCACGCTTGCCAGCTATCCGATTGTGACTTATCACGGTGGTTTTACAGGACGCGGCGCGATTGACAAGACGTTTGATGAAGCAGGACTGGAGCCAGATATCGTACTAGCGGCGCTCGATGCCGATGTAATTAGCACCTATGTTGGTCTGGGCCTAGGTATTGGTATCATCGCAGAAATGGCATTTGAGCCAAGCCATTATCAAAACCTGACGGCCATCCCCGTCGATCATTTTGGTCGCTTTACCAGTTGGATGGCGGTACGTGATGATGCAGAAATCCGTCAGTATGGTCGCGCTTTCATGGAGCTATGCCAAAAGCAATTTGCAAATTAATGAGCATTTGTTAAATAAAGTATCTCAGACTTGCTCACCCTTACTCGACTGAGCTGTGGATGATAAAATAGATTCTAGAACGTTATTCAATGTTTCTTTTATATATTATTCACACTTGTGTTGATATTTGGTCGAATAAAATTGATTAGCGACTAAATATCAATACATATTAACTTGCTCTTCTGTAAACAGGTGATACCGCTCATGGAAAAATTCGTAGCGATCATTATGGCAATTTTTGCCGCCCCTCTACTTATTGGCGGCGCTTATTTATTGTCCTTAGGCGGTAGTCCTTACTACCTTATTGCTGGCGTTATTATACTAACGACAGCTTTTTTATTGTTCAAAAAACACTGGAGTGCTTACGGGTTATATGCGCTATTTATCGTAGCAACCATGGCTTGGGCACTTTGGGAATCTGGGTTCTATTGGTGGGCGCTAGCACCTCGTGTTGGCTTCCCGCTTATATTTGGTTTGCTCATGCTACTGCCATGGGTATCCAACAAAATGCGTGGGCCTAAAACTCAAGTAAACGCAAATGCTGCAGCTAATACATCAACCACAAACACTGTTAAGAAAAGCCCTCTGTATTATTGGGGACTGCTCGTAAGCGTGGCCGTAGGGGCACTACTCTCTTTTGGTAGTCTAGCCAACAATGCCACTGACAAACTCGGTGAGCTTGATTTGACTGCTGCAAATGATGACGAGCAAAACGTCAGCTCAGATGAGACGTCAGCTAACCTTGGTGACCCATTATCAAACGGTCAGCAAACGCCAGATGGCGAGTGGAGCGCGTATGGTCGTACTGATTATGGTCAGCGCTACTCACCTCTCGATAAAATTAATACCGATAATGTCAAAGATTTAGAGCTAGCATGGCAAATCCAAACAGGTGATGTCAAAGGGCCTAACGATGTCGGTGAGACAACTTATCAGGCAACACCATTGAAAATCGGCAATGGCTTATACCTATGTACCCCTCATAACTGGGTACTAGCGCTAGATGCCGACTCTGGTGAGACGCTGTGGAAGTTTGATCCTCAAGTAGAGGAAAACTTACAACGCCAGCATCAAACCTGTCGCGGTGTGTCTTATTATGCTGGTCAAGCAACCAGTCCTGACCCTATCTCTACCGCTGCTAATAATTCAGCAGAGAATAGCAACAGTACAGCTAGCCCCGTGCAAGTACAGAAAATTGCTGGTAATACCTTTGAAAACGCATCTAAGCAATGCGATGCCAAGATATTTATCCCAACTTCTGATGCGAAACTATATGCACTCGATCCAAATACTGGGCAACGCTGCCAAGATTTTGGTGATGATGGTGCATTAGACTTGATGCATAACATGCCATTCAATCAAGCAGGTTACTATTATTCTACGTCACCACCAGTTATCGCGGGTGATACTATCATCGTAGCTGGTGCTGTCAATGATAACTATGATGTCAACTCGCCTTCTGGTGTGATACGTGCGTATGATGTCAATACCGGTGAGCTTCTTTGGAATTGGGACTCAGGCGATCCTGATAATACAGCGCCTTTCGATGTCAATGATCCAACCCAAACTTATAAGACCAGCTCGCCAAATTCATGGTCAGTCGCTACTGCCGATGAAGAGCTTGGATTGGCCTACTTCCCTATGGGTAACCGTACGCCAGATCAGCTAGGTAGCTACCGAAATGCCGCTGAAGAAAAATATGCAACGTCTGTTGTCGCTCTAGATATCGAAACTGGTGAAGCACGCTGGGTTCAGCAGTTTGTCCATCATGACCTTTGGGACATGGACACGCCTGCTCAGCCAACCTTACTTGATCTAGATACGGCCGATGGTGTACAGCCTGCGCTGGTTGTACCAACTAAACAAGGTGATGTATACGTCTTGAACCGCGCAACGGGTGAGCCTATTGTACCTATCAAGGAGCGTCCTGCACCGCAAGGCTATCTCATAGCAGGAGAGCACGCAGCGCCAACTCAGCCTTATTCTGGCTTGAGCTTTGAGCCTGAACCACTGACTGAAAAAGACATGTGGGGTGCCAGTCTCGTCGATCAAATGATGTGCCGTATTGAGTTCAATCAGCTCAACTATAATGGTCGCTACACCCCGCCATCAACCAATGGTAGCTTGGTCTATCCTGGTAACTTTGGTACCTTTAACTGGGGCGGTATCGCAGTCGATCCTGAGAATGGCGTGATGTTCGGTATGCCAACTTACTTAGCATTTACCTCGAAACTCATTCCTAGAGACACGTTAGGCGATGCAGAGACCAATAAAGGCGAGCAAGGCGTCAATGCCAATGAAGGGGCAGATTATGCAGTAGAATTAGGTCCCTTCTTGTCACCATTAGGCGTGCCATGTCAGCAGCCACCATGGGGCACGATCGCTGGTGCTGACCTAGCCACAGGTGATATTGCTTATCAACGCAAAAATGGTACGGTACAAGACTTGTCTCCTATTCCTATCAAACTGGAATTGGGCGTACCTGGTATCGGTGGACCTATCATCACTAAAGGCGGTGTCGCGTTCTTGTCAGCGGCGACAGAAAACAACTTCCGAGCTTATGACTTGAAAAATGGCGACGTACTATGGAATGTCCGTATTCCAGCAGGTGGTCAAGCCACGCCAATGACTTACTTAAACTCTAAAGGTGAGCAAATGGTCGTATTGGTCGCAGGTGGCCATGGTTCAGTTGGCACAACCATTGGTGATTATGTCTTAGCTTATAAGCTTGGTGACCAAGATAAGTAGTGTTGCATTTGGTTCTTAAGATATTGATTATTCAATTTATTATTATCTTATAATCGACTAATTAGAGAAGCAGGTAACCTAGGTTGCCTGCTTTTTTAATGCCATCTTTTTTTAATGCCATAGTGTAATGCTGCCAAATCCTTTTATGACCTTATTTATGGTTTATTTATCGCTTATTTTGACCAGTGACAACCTTTATAAATACACCTTAATAATTGTTAAGCGAGCTTAAAAACAGAGTTAGCTGACTTTGTTATGATTCATTAACAGTAACTAGCGGCACTTGAAACTACCACTGTCTATAAGCATATCAGTAGAAAATAATTTACACACTACTGGAACATTTATGAGTAATAAAATCCCTTTATCTTTCCTAGATCTTGCGCCTGTCCCTCAAGGCAAAACCATCGCTGAAGGCATCGCCCAAACGGTGGAAACCGCACAGCAAGCAGAAAAATCAGGCTTAAACCGCTACTGGATGGCAGAGCATCATAATATGCCGGGTATCGCCAGTGCAGCCACCTCAGTACTGCTATCGCATATCGGTAGTCAAACTGACCGTATCCGTATTGGTGCTGGCGGCGTTATGCTACCGAACCACGCCCCTCTCGTGATTGCTGAGCAGTTTGGTACTTTGCAGGCACTATATGGCGACCGTGTAGACTTAGGCCTAGGCCGTGCGCCTGGTACTGATGGTGCGACGTTTCAGGCACTTCGTCGACAAATGAAAGATGCAGAACGCTTCCCACAAGATGTGCAAGAGCTGATGTATTTCTTAGGTAATGATACAGATGGCAGCCCTGTACAGGCATTCCCTGGCGCAAAATCAGGCATACCGATTTGGATATTAGGATCTTCTCTATTTGGTGCGACTTTGGCTGCGCATTTAGGACTACCTTATGTGTTTGCCTCTCACTTTGCTCCGCAAATGCTTGGGCAAGCAATTGAGGCTTACCGTGAGCAGTTTAAACCGTCTGTCTATCTAGATAAGCCTTATGTGATGTTGGCTGCTAACTTATTGCTGGCTGATGATGATGCGACCGCTCAATATCACTTTACTTCAGCACAGCAGAGCTTTGTACGTCTGCGTCGTGGCGAAACAGGTCAAATGCCTAAGCCTACTCACGATATGGACAGTATCTGGAGTCAAGCAGAGAAAATGATGGTAGATAACGCATTGTCAGTATCATTCATTGGCTCTGTCGACACGGTCAAACCAAGACTTGCTGCGTTTTTGGCAACCTATCAGCCAGATGAGCTAATTGTGACGGCCAATATCTATGACCAAGCCGCTCGTATCCGTTCACTTGAACTTACACCGGAGCTAAACTTATTTACTTTACAATGAAATGAGACGCTTGCATAATTATTGATGAACCTTAACTGGATTTTTGACATGGAAGCAACTCCCATTATCGGTGCATCGCTCATGATTGGCTCGTCAATATTTATGTATATCGTCGCCTTTCTTGCAGTGATGGCTATCGGTGGTTATTTGACCTACCGTACTAGTCCAAAGCGCAAGCAGCGCCGTGAAGACAAGCGTAATAGTGAACGCTAAGTTAATATCAAAAGCCCTCTTTTCTTATTTGAAAAGAGGGCTTTTTTTAATGCTGCCAAAATCAGATAAAGCGAAAGTACTTACTTATTTAAAAATAGTATAAAATTTGCATTACATTAACCCAAGGGCACGTAACGTCGCTGCCCCAATCGCCATACCAAACATGCCGACAACAGTGGTAAATGCCAAAATATTAGCCGCTAATACATCATTACCACCCATTGCTTTTGCCATGACATAGCTGGCTGCAGCTGTGGGTGATGCGACCATCAAAAACAACACCCCCATATGCACCCCTGACAACCCGAACCCGAGCCCAACAGCGATCGCAATCAATGGTGCAATGACAATTCGCCCAATGCTTGCTTGCATGGATAAGCCAGAAGGATGCAACATAGACTTTAGGTTAATACTAGCACCTGCACAGATTAGTGCTAGCGGCAGAGCCACCGCTGCTAATAAGTCGCCAGTGGTATGAATCACCCCAGTAAGCGGTGGTAATGGTAGTGCTTTGTAGACGAATGCGCCAACCAATGCCAAAATTAGAGGATTTGTCAGCAATTTTTTTACGATCATTGTACCGCGACTAATCCATGTATCATCCACACTTTTAGATACGCGGCTCAAGGTAATGACTGCCAAGATATTAAACAGTATCGTCACCACGCCCATATAGACAGCACCGATACTTAATCCTTGCGTGCCGTAAGCGTTGGCCACGGTTGCAAGGCCGATGATGGCCATGTTGCTACGGAATACGCCTTGTACAAACACACCTTGGTCTTCAGGACGCTTGACGAAGCGTTTGGCATAAAACTCTGCGCCAATAAATAATATAAACGTCACCAAGATACCAACAAGGATAAGCGTAATTTGCTTACCATAATCGACATCGCTATCGACCACGCTAAAGAACAATAAACACGGCAAGCAATAATTAAAGACAAAACTTGATGCCTGATCGATAAAAGTTTGGCTTGCCTCACCGCGTCTTTGCATAAAAAAACCCAACCACATTAAGGCAAGGTTGGGTAAGACAATGGTAATAGCAAAAACAATAGCATCAATCATAAGTAGACTCAGTTCGGCGACAAGCCCATCAATATATGGACATCAGCGAGACAAATTAACAAGTAGTAAGAAAATTTACTGACCTAGTATAGAGACAAAGTAGCAAGTAGGACAAGGTTACATGTGACTTTCTTTCAAAATCGACTGTTTTTTTGACAAACAAAAGCCCGTAACGAAATATCGTTACGGGCTTTTTATACGATAAGTGCTTTATAATAAAAGGCTTTATTGCATAGCTATTATGAGTCCAATGCAGCTTTTGCTTTTTTATGCTTTTTAACCGTCATTGCCAATAACTGAATGGCAGCAGGGGTTACACCACTCACACGTCCCGCTTGAGCTAGCGTCGCAGGACGAACTTGCGTAAGTTTTTGTACTATCTCGTTCGATAGACCTGACACGATACTATAATCAAAGTCTAACGGTAGCGCCGTATTTTCTAGTCGCTTCATTTGATCGATATCTTCTTGTTGACGATCGATATAGCCGGCATATTTGACAGAAATCTCTATCTGCTCACCCACTTGTGCATCGACAGTTGAGTCAGTGATAGCCGCGATATCAGCAAAATGTATTTGCGGACGCTTTAGCAAATCAAAGGCAGTAGACTCTTTAGACAGCACTTCACCTGTTTGCTCAGTGACTTGCTTACCTAATGCATTAGCAGGCGTTGCCCACATATCTTTTAGGCGTGAGGTTTCTGTCGCAATGGCTTCCATTTTTTCTTGATAGGCTTGCCAGCGTACATCGTCTACTAGACCCAGCTTACGACCAGTTTCAGTCAAACGCTGATCTGCATTGTCTTCACGTAAGAGCAAGCGATATTCTGCGCGACTCGTAAACATACGATATGGCTCGGTAGTACCATGGGTAATCAAGTCATCGACAAGCACACCAAGATACGCTTCATCGCGGCGCGGTGTCCATGTGTCAAACTCGCTATTGTTAGTAGTGACCAATGCTGCGTTGGTACCTGCGAGCAAACCTTGTACGCCCGCTTCTTCATAGCCTGTCGTACCATTGATCTGACCCGCAAAGTAAAGACGATCAATCGACTTGGTTTCAAGCGTTGGCTTTAGGTTTTGTGGGTCAAAGTAATCATACTCAATCGCATAACCTGGACGAGTAATATGGGCATTTTCTAAGCCTTTCATACTATGAATAAAGTCTAACTGCACATCAAATGGCAAACTGGTTGAGATACCATTTGGATATAGCTCATGCGTGGTCAAACCTTCTGGCTCGATAAAGATCTGATGGCTGTCTTTATCCGCAAAACGATGAATTTTGTCTTCGATAGATGGGCAATAACGCGGGCCTACGCCTTCGATTTTCCCAGAGAACATTGGTGAACGGTCAAGGTTTTCACGGATGATGTCATGAGTACGCGCATTGGTATGCGTGATATAGCAATTGACCTGTTCAGGGTGCATAGAGACGTCACCCATATAGCTCATCACTGGCAATGGCGTATCACCTGGCTGTACAGTCATCACGCTAAAGTCAACGCTACGTGCATCGATACGTGCTGGCGTACCTGTCTTTAGACGACCGACTGGTAGCTTAAGTTCACGTAAACGATCTGCCAACTTGATAGAAGGCTGATCCCCTGCGCGGCCACCATTTGAGTTCTCCATACCAATATGAATCACACCACCCAAGAAAGTTCCTGAGGTCAGTACCACTGTTTCGGTCTTAAAGATAATACCTGTAGAAGTAACGACTGCCGTCGCACGATCGTTTTCAACCAAGATATCATCAGCGGCTTGCTGGAATATATCTAAATTTGGCTGATTTTCTAATGTATGGCGGATAGCTGCTTTATAAAGAATACGGTCTGCTTGCGCGCGCGTGGCACGAACGGCAGCTCCTTTGCGGCTGTTTAGTACACGAAACTGGATACCAGCCTTGTCCGTGGCCAATGCCATTGCACCGCCTAACGCATCAATCTCACGTACTAGATGCGATTTACCGATACCGCCAATCGCAGGGTTACAACTCATCTGCCCGAGCGTCTCAATATTATGCGTCAACAATAAGGTCTGTGCGCCCATACGTGCCGCTGCCAGAGCAGCTTCTGTACCAGCATGACCACCGCCGATCACTATCACGTCGTAATGTTTTGGGTATTGCATGTGTGCCTCACTTGACTCATAACGCTGCTGATTGCCATATCCTATATTCAAATAAGAAAACAATCAGCAAATAAACGTCAGTCGAATTTATAAGAAGATAACGACTCAGATAAGTCGTTCATAATTGAGTAAATAACCCATAATTATAACAATTTTTTGATACTTAAAAAACGTTAGAACAAAAACTATTAAAATTAAGCAAAAAGTTCTCTACTCTGGTTACTGTCTTGCTAGTTGTTGCCTTACTAATGACTATTTTAATAATCATTTTGGTTATTATTGCCAGGGCTAAGCGGTACGATCTGATCTGATTGACCACTAGACAGCATATGATGGCTACCATACCCTTCTGGATTGATCTGTAGATAGGCGTTCATTTGACCAATCGCCTCACCATCATCACTGGCCAAGATCTGCTCTTTGATGAGCTCAACTGGCGGTAATGGTAAGTTTTTAAGCAAGGCCAAGCGCTGATGATTATCACCCTTATTGACCACCAACTCGATAAGCTGACGGGCATCGATTGGCAAATCTGGTGTGTTCTGTGCCAACAGTGCCAAATGATAAGCACCTGCAGGATCTTGGTCTACAACGATGCGCTGCTCGATAGCGACATATGTTGCTTCAGTTGCACCGCCCGCCACACTAAGCTGATGAATACATTTAAGTGCTGAGTATGACTCATTGTTGGCAATCTCAATAATGCGTGTCGATTCATTTTTTAAACGTTCACGGCGCTTCTCGATCGCTGCCTGCTCAGCCGCTTCTCTTTGCTCATTTAACTGTTCGCTGGTTTGGTTATTCATAAAGCTCTCTTACTCATCTGATAATTATTATTTATATCGCTGACATCTTGGACACTATATGGGGGTAAATCCTATAAAAACAACGAAGCCTAATGACATAGGCGCGTGAAAATACTAATGGGGACAAGAATAGATACGCTACTAACGACATTAATAGCGACAATAAAAAAAACCCAAACAGCCATTAAATGACTATCTGGGTTTGCTGTGCTTGTATCTTGCAAAGTCTAATTAGACATCAAAGACATCTAACCAACACTTTTAAGTATTAAGCAGCAGGGCTGTTTGCTTCAACCAATGGCTTTAGCTCGCCTGATTGATACATTTGCAAGATGATGTCTGATCCACCCATCAACTCGCCATCAATCCATAACTGCGGGAACGTCGGCCAGTTAGCGATTTTTGGCAACGTTGCACGGATTTCTGGGTTTTCTAAAATGTTTACAAACGCAAATGGACGACCAATCTGAGTCAACACTTCGATAGAGCGCGCTGAAAAGCCACACTGTGGAAATTGCGGTGTGCCTTTCATGTAGATAATAACTTTATTGTCACGGATTTGATCACGGATCAATTGTTCAACGTCGTTTGCAGCAGTGTTTGGGGTTTGCTCACTCATAAAAGCTCCTATTGATAAAGCGGTTCATTAAAATGATTATTTATATAAAATAATTGTATAAAGACGTGGCTGATACATGGGGCGACTGCCGCTGTATTACAAGCACGAATTTCTATCTATATAGGTTCGATAGCATTAGGGACTAATAATACCACGGCATTGGCCATGATGCCCTCTTGACGACCCGTAAATCCCAATTTTTCAGTCGTGGTGGCTTTCACGCTGATATTGCTAATATCTGTTTGTAAGTCGCTAGCGATATTAGCGCGCATGACTAGATTATGCGGCGCTAGCTTTGGACGCTCGCACATCACCGTAATATCAGCGTTGCCTAGGCTATAACCAGCCTCTTGCACTTTACTATAGACATAACGCAGCAATACTCGTGAATCCAATCCAGCATGTGCCGCATCGGTATCGGGAAAATGCTGCCCAATATCACCAAGCGCCAATGCACCAAGTAGCGCATCAGCCAATGCATGTAACACCACATCACCATCAGAGTGTGCCAGCAAACTGTGAGTATGCTCAATAGGCACGCCTGCTAGAATGACATATTGTTGCTGCTGACCATTATTATGAAAAGCATGAACATCGATACCTTGACCAATTTTTATCATTATTATTCCAAGATAAGTTAAAGGTGATTAAAATAATTCAAAACCACTATCTGAATTTTCAAAGTGGTTTTACTAGTAGCCAGACACCATCGGTCGCCACCAGTTTCAATTAACTGGTATAATATGACGTTTATTTTATCATAATACCAGATCCAAAAGACAAGCTGACGTTGTTGTGCTGAGACTACGTATTGTAGTGATGGTATAACACTTGGCGTCGGCATGTACTTTGGATAACGTATAAATAGTTGAGCCGTTTTATGTCAGCCATACAAAATACCTCAAGCACAACCGTTTCTGAGTCTTTTAATGCTCATCGCCCTTTAACACTTGCCGATGTCGAAAATCCTAGCACCAAGCATGTGATTGTCGGTATGTCAGGTGGGGTCGATTCTTCTGTATCAGCCGTATTACTTCAACAGGCAGGCTTCAAGGTTGAAGGCTTGTTTATGAAGAACTGGGAAGAAGATGACGGCACCGAATACTGTACGGCGATGGATGATCTAGCAGACGCGCAAGCCGTATGTGACAAAATCGGTATGAAGCTACACACGGCCAACTTTGCTATGGAATACTGGGATCGCGTATTCGAGCACTTTTTGGCGGAATATAAAGCAGGCCGCACCCCAAACCCTGATATCTTGTGCAATAAAGAAATTAAGTTTAAGGCGTTTTTGGACTATGCGTTGACGCTTGGGGCAGATTATATCGCGACCGGTCACTATACGCGCCGCAGTGTGAACTATACCAATGCCGAAGGTGACGAGGTTGCGCAGCTCTTACGCGGGCTTGATAATAATAAAGATCAAAGCTATTTCTTACATGCGGTTGGCGGTGACAAAATCGCCAAAACGCTGTTCCCAGTTGGCGAGCTTGAAAAGCCAGTGGTACGTCAGATTGCTGAAGAGCATGACCTAGCGACGGCTAAAAAGAAAGACTCTACAGGTATTTGCTTTATTGGTGAGCGCCGTTTTAAAGACTTCTTACAGCAATATCTGCCTGCCCAAAAAGGCGAGATACTTACTGATGATAATAAAGTCATCGGCACTCATGACGGCCTCATGTATTACACACTGGGTCAACGCGGCGGCATCGGCATTGGCGGGGTTAAAGACCGTCCTGAAGAACCGTGGTTTGTATTGGCAAAAGATTTAGAGAAAAATCGTTTAATCGTCGGTCAAGGGCATGAACATCCCATGCTGATGAGCAACGAGCTAAAAGCCTATAAGCTCGATTGGATTGATGGTTTACCACCTGCGGATGTGTTTAGCGACGAAGGTCTAACCTGTATGGAAAAGTCTCGCTATCGCCAGCCAGACCAAGCATGTCGCGTGTTTGCGACCAATGCTGATGGCAGCGAAGTGCGCGTGGTATTTGATGAGCCACAGCGCGCCGTCACCCCTGGTCAGTCAGCGGTATTTTATATCGATGAAGTATGTCTAGGCGGCGGCGTGATTGAATCTATCGATGCACCTTGCGGATTTTAATTACTTCCTAAGACCCAACTTAAAACACAGATGTTGACGCAGTAAATAGATTTATTTTAACGAGCGTCAACATCGCTTTATTTGCATAGACCGCTTTTTTAATATTATATTTCTGCTATATTACGCGCAACGATTTCAACGTCGTTTTTTATATGGTAATTTTTTATCCAGACTCTTGCAGTTTTTTATTTCATAACTACTGAGGCATAACCATGACCCCACTTACCGCTCTCTCTCCAATTGATGGTCGTTACGCATCAAAGGCTGACAGCTTACGTCCTTATTTATCTGAATTTGGTCTAATCAAAGCTCGCGTTACGGTAGAGATTCGCTGGTTGCAGTCTTTAGCTAACAACAGCGCAATTGGTGAATTAGCAGCATTTGATGACCAGACCAACGCTTTTTTGAATGCAATCGTTGATGACTTTAGCGAAGCAGATGCTCAAGCTATCAAAGACATCGAAGCGACGACCAATCATGATGTAAAAGCGGTTGAGTACTTTATCAAAGACAAGTTCCGTGGTCAGGATGCCTTGATTGACTCACTTGAGTTCATTCACTTTGCCTGTACCAGTGAAGACATCAATAACCTATCGTATGCATTGATGCTCAAAGACAGCCGCGAGCTAGTCGTTGCAAAAATGCAGCAAGTGACTGACAGTATCGTTGATTTATCTATTGCTCACGCTGATCAGCCAATGCTATCACGTACACATGGTCAGACAGCCAGTCCAACGACACTTGGTAAAGAGATGGCAAACGTGGCCTACCGCCTAGCCCGTCAAATCAATCAAATCAATCAAGTAGAGCTATTAGGTAAAATCAACGGCGCAGTCGGTAACTATAATGCGCATTTTTCAGCGTATCCTGACGTCGACTGGCAGAGCCATGCTGAAGCGTTTATCAATCAGCGTTTAGAGCTAACATTTAACCCTTATACGACTCAAATTGAGCCACACGACTATATCGCTGAGTTGTTTGATGCTGTTAAGCGCTTCAACACAATCTTGATCGATTTCAACCGTGATATTTGGCAATATATTAGCTTAGGCTATTTTAAGCAGCGCCTAAAAGACGGTGAAGTCGGATCTTCTACCATGCCGCATAAAGTTAATCCAATCGACTTTGAAAACTCTGAAGGTAACTTGGGCGTTGCCAATGCGATGCTGGCCCATCTGGGTGAGAAGCTACCAATTTCACGTATGCAGCGTGACCTATCTGACTCGACGGTGTTGCGTAATATCGGTGTTGGCCTAGCACAGAGCATGATTGCGTTTGACGCTTGCCTAAAAGGCGTAGGTAAACTTGAGCTAAATGCACAGCGTTTAAATGATGATTTGAATCAAGCGCAAGAAGTGTTGGCAGAGCCGATTCAAACGGTCATGCGTCGCTACCGTGTTGAAAACCCATACGAGAAACTAAAAGCCTTGACTCGTGGTAATGCCATGACTCGTGAAGCCATGCTAACGTTCGTCGAAAGCGATGAGCTATCGGCAGTTAGTGATGCGGATAAAGAACGCCTACGTGCATTAACGCCTGCTACTTATATCGGTAATGCCGCTGAGCAAGCACGCGCTATTAAAGAATGGATTGCCAAGCTTTAATAGCTAATAAGAGCATACTGATAATAAGATCGGACTAGAGAGGTAGGAGCGCCTAGTATTAGTTACTCGCTCCTACTTGATAGTATTTTTATCTTATTCAGTTGTTATCTTAATAGCTATTGTCTGAATAAATAATAACCTTACTTTGAACGCTATGATTGGTTTTGATTCGATTGCTTTTGATTCAAAACCCATAGTCGATAAGTAAGGTTTTATTTTTTATCATCATCGTCATCACTGTCGCCCGGTATGATGGCTTTACCCACAGCAACGGTTCCTTTAACCACGCCTTTGGTAGTTTTATAAGCGATTTTTGCGGGTACTGTGACGATTTTATGGACACAGGCTTGTAGCAAAAATACGCTAGCGATGATGACAACAAAATGCAGCTTTTTCATAACGTTCCTACGATTGAGTGGATGCTCTGCTGACAGCTATTATTTTGATAATCGTTATCGCTTATATGTACTATATAAACGTCACCAAAATAATAGACATCAAATAGATGATAATCTTAAACTATTAAAACCTTCCTATAAAGCATCCCTTATTATTAATCTTGTACACCGCCAAAATATGGATTTATCAATGACTTCTATTCCTCTTTGTTTACCCGACTCTATCACGCCTGAGCAATTCCTAACTGAATACTGGCAAAAGAAGCCACTGCTTATCAAGCAAGGGTTGCCGCAGCTAGTTGATATGTTTGAGCCAGATGACATGATTGGTCTTGCGCTTGAAGAAGATGCTAGTGCAAGACTGCTGACCCAAGCAGCCAGTAAAAAAGAAGGTCAGGCACAGTGGCAACTTAAAAAAAGCCCATTGAATGAGACTAATTTTGAAAATCTACCAGAGCAATGGACCGTATTGGTACAGAATCTTGAGCAGTGGTCACCAGAGCTTGGTCAATTGTGGCAAGCATTTGACTTTATTCCGCAATGGCAACGCGATGACATCATGGTCTCTTATGCGCCAGCAGGTGGGTCGGTTGGTAAGCATTATGACGACTACGATGTATTTTTGGCACAAGGCTATGGCTCTAGACGTTGGCAGTTGGGCAAGTTTTGTGATGACCAGACAGAGTTTGTTGCTGATGAGCCGCTTCGTTTATTTGACGACATGGGCGAACTGATCTTTGATGAGATACTAGAAGCGGGTGATGTCCTTTATGTACCGCCTAAATTATCACATTTCGGTGTGGCACAAGACGACTGTCTGACTTTCTCGTTTGGTTGCCGCCGTCCAAACCTGATGCAAATCATCGATAGCGTGGCCGATATCGCAACCAATGACAGCAAGTTATTTATCCCGATGTTACTACCGCAAGCGCTACAAGCGTCAGGTGAATTGCAATCAGATAGTATAGCCGCTATCAAGGCGCAATTGCTAGAAATGCTACAATCTGATCGCGGTGATGACATGATTCGCCAAGCAGTCTCTGAAGTGGTTAGTAAGCGCCAATATGATGCGCTGATGCCAGAAGAAACGTTAGATACCGATGAGCTTATGCAAGCGCTATCAGAAGGAGCCACATTGCAGGCGGACTATAGCAACCGCCTACTCTATAGCCAGACCACTGATGGCACCGTGCTGTATGCCAACGGTCAACGTATCGATGGGCTTGATGAAGCGGCGATAGCAGTACTAGTACGCTTGGCTAATGGTGAAGCATTACAACATAGCGACGTCACCGATGTGGATGCAGATGATTTGAGCGAATGGCTAGAAAACGGTTGGGTATGGGTTGATATTGCTGAATAACATCCTGTCATCAGGCTTCAGTTAAACAGCATAAACAAAAAAACCGCTATCTGATAATTACTCAGATAGCGGTTTTTTCTTATACATCTTATGCAATCACTAGTTTGGTAGTTATAGCGCTACCAAATACCGCTTAGAATTTATAAAAGTTGATATAAAAGCGAAGCGGATTCGTAATTACTGCATTGATTCTACTCTGTACCAAGCTCAAGCAAGCTCGCGTTACCACCGATTGCTGTGGTATTGATAGTCTTGACTCGCTCAGTGACAAAACGATGCAGATAGTCAGGCGTTAGCATTTCTGACAAGCCTTCCATATCAGTGACACTGATAACCTGTGTCAAAATACCGTCAGTATTGGCAAGCTCTTGACTGACGGCTTGCACTTCGCTGCGGCTACCAGAGACAGCCACTTGTGCTAGACGATCGATATATAAAAGCGTGACCGTTTGCGAATCGTTAGCCACACTCAATACATCTTCACTGATACCTGTGTCGTGCAGTATCTTAGCAGCTTCATTACACATCTCATCTTGGCTTGGGCAATGCAATATAACTTCATTACCTGTTAGGAGTGCCGCGATAAGCTGACCTAATACTGCCATGGCTCTAGCAGTTTCGCCACCGATGACCATGGTTTTACCACGACCAGT
Source organism: Psychrobacter sp. 1Y6 (assembly GCF_052258385.2). Lineage (NCBI taxonomy): Bacteria > Pseudomonadati > Pseudomonadota > Gammaproteobacteria > Moraxellales > Moraxellaceae > Psychrobacter > Psychrobacter sp. 1Y6. Next base: position 1,966,088 of record NZ_JBQQEW020000001.1, read on the forward strand.
CACATACAAGTCATTGGACTCGCCTGTCGCACCTGTCATACGATGCATCTCATCCAAGCTAGGCGCAGCGCTCAACAAATGGTTGAATAAACGCTTTGCTTTATTGGCGTCACCAGTGAGCAATGCCAGTTTTGGAATGGCTGCTTGTAGATACGTTGCGCGGTTGACTGCGCCGAGTAATCGCCAAGATTCACAAACCTGGGCATGATTTTTTTTGAATTCAGTCGCCATGTTGCTACTCCTTATGCGAGTTCTGTTTGAGTGGTAGTTTGGGTTTCAGTCGCAGTCATATGAGCAGCTGACTGTTCAGCGTTGACTGTTTCTGAACTAAGTTGCATTAGACGCGCGACATAGTGCGGGCCACCAGCTTTAGGGCCAGTACCAGATAGACCACAACCACCGAATGGCTGTACGTTTACGACCGCGCCGATTTGGTTACGGTTGATGTAAGTGTTACCGACAAAGGCACGGCGCTCAATGTGCTCAACAGTATTTTCGATACGGCTATGGATACCTAACGTCAAACCAAAGCCTGTATTGTTGATAGCATCAATCAGCTTATTCAAATCACGCGCTTGATAACGCAGTACGTGTAGAATTGGGCCAAAGTGCTCACCACCGATCACATCAATGCTCTTCACTTCGATTGCGGTTGGCAATACAAAGGTAGACTTCTCTTGACTGACGACTGAGCTTGAGCTCATCGGCGTCTGTGCCAAGATAGTAGCAGTCGGCTCAGCACTCATACGTTCGATATGCGCCTCTAAACCATGCTTAGCATCCGCATCAATCACTGGACCTACATCTGTGGCAGCATATAGAGGATTACCTACAGACAGCTCAGCCATATTACCTTGCAACAGCTCGATTAAATCATCCGCCATCTCTTCTTGTACACACAATATGCGACAAGCTGAACAACGCTGACCTGCTGAACCAAATGCTGATAGTACCGCATCTCTAACGACTTGCTCTGGCAATGCTGTTGAGTCAACGATCATTGCGTTTTGACCGCCAGTCTCAGCGATAAAGACAGGCAATTCGCCACTGGTTTGTGCATGGTCGTTTAAGCTTTGGTTGATACGTTGGGCTGTTTGAGTCGAACCTGTAAATATCACACCTGCGATATTATCAGCAGCCGTCAAAGCACCACCTACGTCGCCTGCACCAATGACCAATTGCAATGCTTCGGCTGGTATACCCGCTTGATACATCAACTGGGCACCAAAGTGAGCTACCAGACTGGTTTGTTCAGCAGGTTTCGCTACTACCGTGTTACCTGCAGCAAGTGCAGCTACAATCTGTCCCGTATAGATAGCCAATGGGAAGTTCCATGGACTGATACAAACGAAAGTACCGCGTGCTTTATACACTTGACGAGACTGCTTGCCAGCCAAGTCTGTGAACTCATGTACGACGTCATCTAGACGCTCTGCTTCGTCAGCATAGAAACGACAGAAATCAACAGCTTCTTTGATTTCATCGATGCCATCTTGCATGGTTTTGCCCGCTTCAACTTGGCATAGTGCCATTAGTTCAGCGTAGTTTTCTTCGTATAGCTCAGCAATCTTACGTAATATCTCAGCACGCTTAGCAGCTGGTACATTTTTCCATACAACTTGACCAGCAACAGCAACGTCAATCGCTTGGCGAGCCACTTCAGCGTTAGCATAAGTTACTTTGCCAGCACTAACTTCGTGGTTCCAAGGCGCAAGTACAGTCTGCTTATCAAGCTGATTCGTTTGACCATCTACTTCATAGGTATCAACAGCTTTACCATTAATGATAGAGGTTGCTGACCATGTCTTATGCAGATGGCTATCAATAGCTGATTTGAACGGCAGCCATTGTGACTCTACAAAGATATTAGGGCCGAAACTTGCACGACGTTCACCGTAAATCTCTAACGGTAACGGGATGTCTGGATTGTGCAATGTTGCATTACCAAGCAGCTTGTCATATGGATGCACTGTTAGCTTTTCGATTGGGTAAGACTTGTCTAGCAACTGATGAACAAACGAGCTGTTGGCACCGTTCTCAAGCAAGCGGCGTACCAAGTACGGTAGCAAGTCCTTATGTGCACCTACTGGCGCATAGATACGTACAGGAATCTCATAAGCTTGCAAAATATGATCATAAAGCGCATCACCCATACCATGCAGACGTTGGAACTCAAAGTCTCTATGTGCACTCATGGTCATGATTGATGACAGTGTATGCGCATTATGCGTCGCAAACTGTGGCCAGATTAGTCCGCGCAGATGGTCTGACAATAAGAAGCGCGCACAAGCAAGGTATGCAGTATCCGTACCTTCCTTACGTGTCCAAACTGGATAGCCTGATAGACCTTTTTGCTGAGCAAGTTTGATCTCAGTATCCCAGTAAGCGCCTTTTACTAGACGTACTGGTATACGATCACCGACTTCAGTAGACAAACGAGCAAGCCATGCTAATACAGCGATAGCACGTTTAGAGTACCCTTGTACAACGATACCTAAACCATCCCAGTCCGCTGTCAAATTATCACGGTACAAAGACTCAAACAGTTTTAGAGAAATCTCAAGGCGATCTGCTTCTTCAGCATCAATACTGATATCGACATTGACTTCACGTGCCGCTTCAATCAATAGCAGGCAGCGCTGACGCAATAAGCCCATTACTTGTGCTTCTTGCGTGGCTTCATAGCGAGGATGCAGTGCTGATAATTTGATAGACACTGACGGCTTTGGCATGCCTTCTTTGACTTTTACGTTGGCCGTAGCTCTGATCGCATGTAGATAGTCGTTGAAGTATTTTTCCGCATCTTTATGCGTGATCGCCGCTTCGCCTAACATATCAAATGAATAGGTATAGCCTCTATTACGATATGGCTGGCTATTTTTATTGGCGTCTTCAATGGTCTCGCCCAATACAAACTGATGGCCCATGATACGCATGGCTTTTTGCATCGCACTACGAATGACAGGCTCACCCATCTTCTTAGTCATGCGATCCAAGAAACCTGATGCAGTGGTGCTGCTGTCAATACTGACAACGCGACCAGTCATCATCATGCCCCAAGTAGAGGCATTGACCATAAAGCCATTGTCATTTTTAATGTGCTTTTTCCAGTCAGCCACACTCATTTTGTCATGAATCAATGCATCAGCCGTATAGTTGTCTGGCACACGAATCAAGGCTTCTGCCAAGCTCATTAGCAAGATACCTTCTTGGGTATCAAGGCTATACTCCAGCAATAATGAGTCAACCATCTTGACGGCTTTACCATCATTACGCACGTGCTCGACCAGTTTGCGCGTTTGCTCAGCAGCAGCATCGCGTTCTTCTATACTGGGTTTGGCAAGTGGCAATAACTCAGACAACCAACGTTCTTCATCGGCGCTATATAGCGGTGAGATACGCTTATTTAGCGCTTCTGCTGACTGGGCGAGATACTCAGGCGACAGCATATCAACAGGATTAAACAAGATCGGCTCTTGCGGGGTAAACTGGTCTACTGGGTTCATAATAACTCCATAACTATCGTTTAAAAACCATAATAAATGGTGCTTTAGGAAGTCTGATCGTCCTGTATAACTGCTCATAACCGCTATCAAAAAATAGTGGTTATTGACGGATATTCACAGCAATAATCAAAAGACCAAACGGCGCCATCACAAAACTAAAAATCCAGCATAGGCTGGAGACGGTTAAGTAGGTCGTTCGACTGTTAAACGGGCTACGTTAACAATACAAAGGCAACAACGAAAAGCTAAGCGGCATTAGTGCCTTCTTCTTGTTAGTAGTGAAAGGAGTGTGATGACCAAATATCGCCTTATTGAACCGAAAAATCGCTCTAATAATCACAAATCTGTCATCTTTGGTGATGCTAATTCACTGTAAGAAAAACCTCTACGGCGTTGATTGAGGTGATGCGCTTAACTCGGCTATAATATCACGAAAGTTTTTTTCAAACTAACGAAATTTATTATTTTCATAAATTAATATATATCTAAATAACAATAACTTACAAGCACTTTATTGGCCATGACGCTTTGGTTACGTTTTTTTGTTTACTATTGCCCATAGTTTGGCATCACCCTACTTAATACTGGTATCAGAAATACTAAACATTACCCCCAAGAATACTGAGCTCAAATTAAGACGATAGGCTTATAATGCTGACAAAAAAAACCCTCCTTATCATCAGCTGGTAAGGAGGGTTTTTTGTTTAAGATGCTATTAATGTCTTACTACACTTTGCATTATAAGAAAATAATCTTGAACAACAATATAGCAGTCAAAATCCAGACAGCGATACTGATATCTGCAAACTTGCCTGCAATTGCTTTTACAGCTGTAAAGGTAATAAAACCAAGTGCGATACCGTCAGCGATAGAGTATGTAAGCGGTGTGAATAGCAATACCACGACCACTGGTGCTGCTTCTGTTAAGTCGCTCCAGTTAATGTCCTTTAAAGTACCCATCATAAGTACGGCTACATAAAAGATAGCGCCAGCCGTTGCATAAGCTGGAATCATACCTGCTAGTGGCGAGAAGAAAATGCTAAACAGGAATAGCACACCTACTGTAACAGCCATTAAGCCTGTACGACCACCTGAGGCAATACCAGAGATACTCTCAATATAACTGGTCGTTGATGAAGTACCCAGTAAAGAACCCGCTACTGTCGCGGTTGAATCAGCGAGTAGTGCTTTGCCCATGTTCGGGATATTGCCATCTTTGTCCGTTAGTTTTGCTTGGCTAGTGGTAGCAATCAAAGTACCAGCAGTATCAAACAAATCGACAAATAAGAAAGCAAAGATAACACTGATCATGCCCACATCAAATGCACCAGCAATGTCTAATTGCATCAGCGTCGGTGCAATAGAAGGCGGTGAAGAGATGATACCTGTGAACTGTGTATAGCCCATTAATAAGCTAATCAGGGCAACCAATAAAATACCAATGGTTACCGCACCTGGGACTCTCTTATAAGACAGGCCAATGATAACCACAAAACCTAATGAAGCCATGACAGGACCAAATGATGTCATGTCACCAAGGCCAACTAAGGTTGCATCATGATTGACGATGATACCTGCGCTTTGCAATGCAATAAACGCCAAGAACGCACCAATACCAGCGACTACGCCGTTTTTGAGAGACGTTGGAATGGCATTAATGATTGCTTCACGAATCTTGAATAGACTCAATAGTACGAAGATACAACCAGACAAGAACACCGCACCTAACGCTGTCTGCCATGCGTAGCCCATACCAAGCACCACACCATAGGTAAAGAAGGCATTAAGACCCATACCTGGTGCGAGCGCAACTGGTAGTCGGGCGTAGATACCCATGATGAAACAACCTACTGCTGCTGCTATACAGGTCGCTACAAATACGGCCCCTTTATCCATACCTGCATCGGCTAAGACGTTAGGGTTGACAAAGATAATATAAGCCATCGTCAAGAACGTGGTTATACCAGCGATGATTTCTGTTTTGATCGTGGTATTTTCACCATTAATCCCAAAATAGCGTTCAATTGCATTCATAAGTGTCGCCCCCGACTGGCTAATAAAAAGTCATCATTACCTAAAATTAAACATGACCTCAGCGAAAAAATAACGATGCCACAATAAGAATAATGTAGTAACAAAGCGTAACATATTAGACCAGTTATCTTACAAACTCAATCGTTGATAATGTCTATCTCGTACAAAATGCGATTTTGAGAGACTTCAAGACTATTGGTCAGAAAAGCCATATGAAAAGCCACATACAGCCATGTTGCCCTACGCTATTCGAAAAACTACTTTCTATTCGTCATTAAAGTAATATTCGATTTGGGTCATAAGTTTAGGTAGTAAGTATTTGCTCGGTTATTATTCATGTTATCCAACTAACTACTGACTTAATCAGTAGTAGCCCAACTAAATAGTCGTTTAACACATTAATAATGACCTTTCTCTCATTTAGAAGTAAACTAGGGGGTTATTATACCGATACCTAAATCGCGATACTTACTGTTGCAGCATTTTTCTGAGCACAGTTACAAATTTTTAGTGAAGAAACGTGCAGTTTATTAAATACTAAAAAGCAAATAGTGTTTGTTTAGGGGTTGTCTGGTTCGGATATCACTATTCCAGCCAGCTGTTATCAATTATTCGTGAGTCCATTACATGCCTGAATCATTAAATATTGTCGATCTTATTACCCAAGCCAGTCTATTGGTGCAGATTGTGATGGCACTACTGTTATTAGCTTCTTTGCTCAGCTGGGTTATTATCTTTCGCATGAGTGCGCGACTTGGTACAGCCAAAAACTTTGATCAACAATTTGAGACTTGGTTTTGGTCAGGCGAAGACTTAGCCAAGCTATATCAAGGCATTCAGGGCTCTCCTGACCGTCAAGGGCTTGAGCAGATTTTTTATGTGGGCTTTTCAGAATACCTAAGAATGCATAAAAAGCGTCAACCTAAAGATGACATTATCGATGGTGTTGAACGCAAGCTACGCGTCGGCCTAGGTCGCCAGCAGCAATTGCTAGAGTCAGGACTGACGACACTAGCCAGCATTGGCTCCGTTGCTCCGTACATCGGATTGTTCGGTACCGTGTGGGGTATCATGAATGCCTTTTTGGGACTGTCTCAAACTGAGCAAGCTACCCTCGCCTCGGTAGCTCCCGGTATTGCCGAAGCGCTGATTGCCACAGCCATGGGTTTGTTTGCCGCTATCCCTGCGGTATTGGCATACAATCATTTCACAGCAAAATCGAGCCGATTATATGACTCGCGTGCTTTATTTTGTGATGAGATGACAGGTATGTTGCAGCGTGAGACCAGCGTACAAGCGCCTATTAGTAAAGAAACCCAAGTTAATGCAGGTCAGGTGACAGGGCTATGAAACCAAACCCCTACGGCCGTGAAAAAAAAGCCCTGAATGCAGAAATGAACGTCGTACCTTACATTGACGTCATGCTGGTGCTACTGGTGATATTTATGGTGACAGCGCCGATGCTGATTACAGGCGTCGATGTTGATTTGCCAAAAGAGCAAACCAATACCATGAGTCAAAGCCAACTACCTGTGATTGTTTCTTTGACTGACAAGGGTGATATTTTTATCAGCTATGAAAGTAATATTGACGTGCCTGTAAGTGAGCCTGAGCTGATTAATACATTATCTAACCTGCAGTCTCAGAGCGATAATAGTAACGCTGAGCCAGTACAGGTAATGATCAATGCCGACCAAAACAATCAATATGGTGCCATCATGACACTCATGGCGACTTTGCAACAAGCAGGTATCGAAAAAGTTGGATTACTGACTGGTGCACCACTACCCACGCCTTCTTTATAGTGATAAGCGCCCTTTAGTAAATGTCTTATATCATAATAGCCAATCCTAGTAATCAATCTGATAAATCACGTTCATGAGTATCCTTACCATGCATAATGCTCCTGCCGTCTATGTACCTACCGAACCAGAAAGCAACGGCCTAACACTGCCGACATTGCTAAGCTTACTGGCGCATGGCCTTGTCATTGGCATACTGGTCTATAACTATCAAACCACTGAAGTTGAGACTGCTGGTAGTATCGAAACGGTCATGGTATCTCCTGAGCAACTTGCTGAAATGCAAGGACAAATATTGGCCAACCGTGCAGCAGCCAGCGCAATGCAGATGGATAGTAGCACTAGCGACTCGTCTAGTAGTGCCCAGCCAGAAATATCTGGTAGTAGCGTAAGTGCGCAAAATCAAAGTCAGTCAAGCTCTCAGCGCGTGCCTGTATTTACACGATCTGAGGAGCCCGCTGGTCAACCCATACTGATGAGCGAAGACCATCAACAACGTTTGCTTGAGCAAAATCAAGAATATGAGCGCAAAATGGCTGAGTGGGCAGCACAATTAGACGAGTCAGCCATGGAAGAGCTTGACCAAGTCGATCAAAGCAAACGTGATCAGCTCATAGAAGAACAAAAAAGGCTGGGAGAGTTTCGTCAAAAGCAAAACAATCCACCAAAGATAAAACGTCCCACTGCTACTGATCGCAATATTGAGATTGATACTGCCGGCTCTGGCAATGCAGGTAAAACCTTTAGCCTATCAGATGGGCAGTCTACTATGTCTGGTGATACGTCAACCTCTAGTACATCCAAGGGCAGTAGTCGTTCTGCATCCAGTGGCAGTCGCGGTGCCAGCAACAGCGAAATCATCAATTTAATCAAGCGCAACTATACGCCGCCTACCGCCGCGCGAGGCTCTACTCAACGTGCCACCCTAACCATCACTGTCAATGCAAATGGCGATGTGATCAATGTGACCGCCTCTGGACCTGATAGCACGGTCAACGAAGCGGCAAGACAAGCGGTACTCAATACTGGCAGCCTCCCGATTGATGCTGATGACCCTAAATACCCGACTTTTACCATACAGTTTAAAGGCAGCAATTAATCAGTTGCTAGGTCCTTATAATATTGGTAACGTGACGTTAAGCGGCTTGTTTCGCATAGGTTGCTGCCTCATCTAGATGCTTGTCTCATTAAATAAAAAATGAATATCATACTAATTTTAGGAGCTCCATTTACCCATGCGTACCCACAAAAAACTACTAGTCTCATTACTCGCCAGTACCTCAGCATTGCTAATATCGCAAAGCGTGCTCGCTGCACCTGTTGTACTAGAATTGGACTATGAAATTCCTGTTCAGCAAAACCAAGTCGCGTTTGTATCGTTTGCGGGTGACTCGGTCTTATCACCGATTGTATTAAATGACTTGAGTAAAACCGAGCTAAAAGTAACCAATCAAGATCTACCGCAGCAGCCGCACAGTAGTAAAGAGCTGACAGGTACATTACCTGTTTGGCAAAGCATGGGTATACCGTATCTGGTCGTCGGCAGTACGCGTACCAATCGTGGCAAAATAATCACCGATTATGAAGTCATTGATGTCAAATCTGGTCGCGTGATAGAAGGCAAGCAAAGCCTAACCGCTGACAACAATAGAGAAAGCATGCGTTACGCTGGTCATGTCATTGCAGACAAAGTATACGAGCTGATTACTGGTACTCCAGGAGACTTCTCAGGACGCATTGCTTATATTGAAGAAACAGGAACTGGCAAGCAAAAGATCTCTCGTCTCAAAGTGATGGATGCTGATGGCGAAAACGCTAGAACCATTACTGAAGTGGCGGGCTCTATTTTTTCACCAGCATGGTCACCTGATGGCAACCGTATCGCCTACTCGGTACAACGTGAAAAATCATATCCTGTTATCTACGTGCAAAACGTCAGTGGCGGCGGTGCAACTGCTCTGACGCCTTTTTCAGGTAGTAACCTAAGCCCTTCGTTCTCTCCTGATGGCAGCAAGATATTATTCTCTAGCAGCTTTGAAGGTAGCGCTGATATCTATGAGATGAGTGCCAGCGGCGGTACACCTAGAAGGCTCACTAATTTACCAAGCAGTGAAGTGCAGCCAAGCTATGCACCAGACGGCAAATCTTTCGTTTTCGTCAGTGATAAAACTGGCTTTAACAAGCCACAAGTCTATCGCTACGAGTTTGCCACAGGACAAACAACTAAAGTGTCAAACGGTGGTTATGCAACCAGCCCGCAGTTTAGCAGTGACGGTACACAAATTGCCTTTTTGAGTGGGCGCTCAGCGGCTATTATGAATAGTAATGGTGCTGTTACTACCAATCTTGGCAATACAGGTATCGATGAAGCTCCAAGCTTCTCACCAAACGGTAAACGCGTGGTCTACGCATCGACCCAAGGCGGCAAAGGCGTGCTGACCATCAAATCTCTCAATGGTAGCGAAGCGTTTGGTAAGTCAGGACAAGGCGTTATTCGCTCACCTGTATGGTCATCAAGTCCAAAATAACTGGTCATCCACCAAAGTAGCAATTTTGGTTATAGTGGAATAAAGATCAACTGTTAAGCAAAATTGAAATGCCCCAATCATAGTCGTTATGATTGGGGCTTTTTTTGATTAAAAAACAGCAATAGAGAGGCCGATAGATCTTAGTACTTATTTACTTTCAATGGTCAGCACCCCCTCGTCTTTGATCTGCTTTTCAATGTTACCTAACCCTCCCTCTTTCGTAACAAACCTGTAAACGCACTAGTACCAAAAAAAACATTGCAATGACTTGTATTTTACCTATACCCTAAATAGACTTGACTAATTGGTCAGGTTGTTCAAATATTAGCCGATATATATTAGTTATTTTCATTGTTTATCTTACAGACGGATGCGTACCCCTATTGTTTACATCGATAAAAAACAAATCAAAGATTGGGTTAAAACTTTGATCTCGTGATTTACCACATTGTCTGATATCTACAGTCAAGCGGGTACTAAGCAGTTATTTTAGGAGGAAACCACCATGAGTGAAAACGTTCCAGCGAATACCGATTTACTGTATAGACTGCATGACCGTCCCACCCCCATTAAAGCTTTTTTAGGTGCTATACAGCACGTACTTGCAGCGTTTGTAGGTATCATCACACCCTCTCTTATCATAGGTGGCACATTAGGTTTAGGAGAGCATATCCCTTACCTTCTCAGTATGTCATTGATAGTATCTGGCGTCGCAACCTTTATTCAGACTCGTAAAGTAGGCCCTGTTGGCTCTGGCCTTATGGCATTACAAGGCACTAGCTTTGGATTTTTGGCAGCGGTACTGACAGCAGGTTTTGTGGTAAAAAACCGCGGTGGTGGTCCAGAAGAGATATTATCAGTTATTTTTGGCGTTTCATTTCTCGGTGCATTTGTTGAGATATTTTTGAGTCAATTTATTACCAAACTCAAATCCTTTATGAGTCCTATTGTTACAGGCTGCGTAATTGTCACGATTGGTTTGTCATTAACTAAAGTAGGTCTGACTGACTTAGCGGGCGGGTTTGGTGCTGACGATTTTGGTAGTATTCCGAACTTACTTTTGGGCGGTGGTGTGCTGGCAAGTGTCGTACTGATTAGTATCATCAATAATAAAGTCATTCGCTCAAGCGCCATCTTTATCGGTTTGATGCTCGGCCTTATCGCGGCCGTATTTATGGGACGTATCGATTTCTCACTGGTTTCTGAAGCGGCTTTTTTTACGGTGCCAATCCCTTTTAAGTATGGCTTTGGTTTTGATTGGCAGGCTTTTATTCCTATTGCCTTTATGTATATCATTACCAGTATCGAGACTTCAGGCGATTTGACGGCTACCTCAATGATATCAGGTGAACCGATCAAAGGCCCTATCTATGAGAAACGCATCAAAGGCGGCGTACTAGGAGATGGTGTTAACTCTCTGATTGCGGCGGTATTCAACACCTTCCCTGTGACAACCTTTAGCCAAAACAACGGTGTGATCCAAATGACGGGTATTGCCAGTCGCTATGTGGGTTTCTATGTGGGCGGTCTCTTATGCCTGATGGGGCTATTCCCTGTCCTTGGTGCTGTTTTTACGCAGTTACCGAAGCCTGTCGTTGGCGGCGTCACGCTACTGATGTTTGCGACGGTAGCGACTGCTGGTATTCGTATCTTATCTACCGTGCAATTTACGCATCGTAATGTCTTAATCATTGCCACCTCACTGGGTCTGGCAACGGGTATCGCCTTTGTCCCTGACGTACTGTCACAAACGCCGCAGTTTTTTCAGAATATCTTTGGCTCAGCAGTAACGATGGCAGGGATTGTGGCTATCACCCTTGATATGATTTTACCCAAAAACTATGGCATCGAGTTTGATACCAAAGCACAGCATGCAAAAGACAACTTGGAACCAACGCAAGAAGTAGCGTAAGGGTAAGAAAAAGCTAGGGTTAAATATATCGAAGTGTTTAGCCGTAAACGAGGTGCACAGAAAAATAGAAACAATCTGTGCACTTCGCTGATTAAGCACCTGACTTATTAAATAGGTATTCTGTCAAATAGGAACCTTGTCAAATATCTATCTTGTCATCATTCAAGGCCACAGCCCCTTAGAATAAAAGGCACCAGAAAGTCTGCCGCACGTGCTTCATCTGCTGCGTCATATGCCGTCTTATCCATTAATCCAACGATTTCAATCTCGAATTCAGCATAACGTTGGGTAGTCGCCCAAATCAAAATCAGTAGTTGGAGAGGGTCAGTAATCCCAATTTTGCCTTGCTTGTGCCACTCTTTCATTACCTGTGCTTTATCGTGTACCCACTCCTTCATCGTAGTGGACATAAATTCATGCAGATGCGGTGCGCCGCCGATGACTTCAATCGCAAATAGTTTATGCCGACTTGGATTGACAAATGCCTGATGTAGCTTGGTACGGACGAATTTTTCGATGACTGTTTTTGGGTCGCTATCTACTGTCATGGTTACCAAACCTTCATTCCATTCTTGAATGATCGAGCGTAGCACTGCCATGTAGAGGTTTTTTTTATTTTTAAAGTAGTAGTGAACATTGGCTTTAGGCAAGCCTGCCCTATCGGCAATGCCCTGCATCGTAGCGCCGCGATAGCTCTGAAGCACAAACTCTTCTTCAGCTGCCGCTAAGATAAGCGCTTGATTCTGTGCGCGAATGGCTTGTTGGCTACGGTGCGAAGGCGTATCAGTCACTGAGGTTTCTTCCTTTTGATTGTTTTGAGTCATAGCAGTGGTATCTCACTCTAAGAGACAGGTTCGACAAAATAGTCGCTATATTTTGCTATGTATTCTTATATAAACACATAGATTTGATCAGCATAACCTGTTAAATAAAAATATTTCGCATAAAACAGTTGACCAATTAGTCAGGTTTTAGCAAAATGGGAACTGTAAATCAATTACGCCGTCATTAATTGCCTCTTGCCAGACGTTTTAGACGGCTAAAATATCAGTGTTTCCTTAGCAAATCTGTTTCATATTGTCAGTTCACTATAACTTGAAATTATGCAAATCGTATATAAGCGCCAAAGCTCTGACTACGAACACATAGATTATCAGCTTTTGATTTTAAGCAAATTAGTAGCGACTAGCTTAATCAAATTATCCATAAAGCTGAAGCAACCGCTACTTATCAAAATTACTGCTTGTACCTATAAGTTTATGCAAATGATCATAAGGTATAAACCTCTATCAAACATTTATCGCCCAATACAGATAACGGGCTACCCTATTAGAAAAGGATGTCATCGTGAGCTTAACCTTAGCGCAATTCAACGATTTATCACAAGAAGTCGCCATCGCTCAGCTATTGACTTGCTGCACTAGTAAAAACTGGGCATATAAACTTGCAGACGCCCGCCCTTTTGCAGACGTTGACGCACTGCTAGCAAGTAGCGACGCTATCTGGAACAAAGTACAAAATGATGAGGCTAACTTATTAGAAGCGTTTGATGGACATCCGCAAATCGGTAACGTGGCATCTCTAAAAGAAAAATACCGCAACACACAAAGTAGCGCTGCACACGAACAATCAGGCGCTAACGATGCAGCCGATGAGGTGCTCGAAGCACTTGCCAAAGGCAATCACGACTATCTTGATAAATTTGGCTTTATTTTTATTGTCTTTGCGACGGGCAAAAGCGCGCAGCAAATGCTCGACCTGTTATTAGCGCGCCTGCCTAACGATCGTGCTACAGAGCTTGCCAATGCAGCCGCTGAACAAAACAAAATTACGCGTCTACGTTTAAACAAACTACTAGACAATGCTTAGACATGCAAATAGTAGTCGCAGAGTTAGACTAGCATTTTTACCCGATTTATATTTTTCACAAATTTAAAGGAAGCATTATGTCTGCCACCCTATCATCACATATCTTAGACACTCATCTTGGCAAACCTGCCGCTGATGTCGCCGTTACCTTACACCGCGTACAAGACAATGGTGTCACCACATTACTAGCGCATGGTACAACCAATCGTGATGGCCGTATCACACCAGACGCTTGGCAGTTTGATACAGCCATCGATAGCACAGAGCATCAGCTAAATGTTGGCCGCTATACCGTAACGTTCGATACTCAGTCTTATTTTAATGCTCAGCAGCTGACAGCATTTTACCCGCAAGTGGTTATCGACTTTGTGGTAAACGATGCCAGTCATTATCACGTGCCACTTCTGCTTAGTGCGCACGGTTATAGCACTTATCGCGGATCATAGCTTTGGCGTTGTTTAGCTCTCTGATTTGTTATTAGCTTACAAGAAATACTATCAAAAGAAATTACCAAGACATTTTATTAAGACACTGTCATATTAAAGGACATTTATTACATGGGCGCCTATCTTCTCGAATGGTTGAGTTTATTTTTCCGCTGGTTTCATGTTATCGCTGGGGTAGCATGGATTGGTGCATCGTTTTATTTTGTGTGGCTAGATCTAAGCCTACGCAAACCGCCACAGTGGAAAACAGACAAAGGTATTTCGGGTGATCTTTGGGCCGTCCATGGCGGCGGGTTTTATGAAATTGCCAAATACAAACTCGAACCCGAAGAGATGCCAAAAACGCTACATTGGTTTAAATGGGAAGCTTATACCACTTGGCTGACGGGTGCGGCGATGATGTCTATCGTCTATTATGCCAATGCAACTGCCTACCTAATTGACCCAAGCAAAGTACCTTTTACCAGTATCGGTGCCATTGCCACCAGCTTGCTTTTCTTGTTTGGTAGTTATTTCATTTATGAAGTTATCGTGCGCAGTCATTTGGGTAAAAATGCGTTTATCTTTAGTACGCTGATTTTTATCTTGCTGGTCATCGCGAGCTGGGGTTCTTACCAGCTGTTCAGTGATCGCGCCTCATTTATACATATTGGTGCTATCTTGGGCACGGTGATGGTAGGTAACGTATTCTTCGGTATTATGCCAGCTCAGCGCGCACTCGTTGACTGTGTGCGGCGCGGCGAAAAGCCTGGTAAAGAAGTGGCTGAATTGGCATTACAAGCCAAAAATCGCTCACTGATGAATAACTATTTTACCCTACCGCTTATCTTTACCATGATCAGCAACCACTACCCAATGATGTATGCTCATGAGAAAGGTTGGTTAGTATTGGTCTTCGTCGGTATCATTACCGCGACTGCCCGTCATTACTTTAACCAAAAGCATTTGGGTCATAAAAAACCTCGTTACTTGGTTATTCCAGCCGTATTAACCGTATTATTAATTATTTGGATGCGACCTGAACCAATTGAGCCAGTGCCTGCTACTGTCTCCGTAGCATCTACAACGACTGAAAGCACGCCGCCAGCTACAAGCGCGACTACTAACTCAAACACTGATACTGTTGCTAACGCTAATAGCAATTCTGATAGTAGTGCTATTAGCAGTGCTAATAAAAGTATTAGCACTGATGCAGCTACTGCTGAAGCCGTACCCGTGAGCGCGTCAGCAGATGACGCCATGATGGATGTCGTGCATACACGCTGTAGCACCTGTCATGCTGTGCAGCCAACACAGCAAGGCTTTGCCGCGCCGCCAGCAGGAATCATTTTGCAGACACCAGAAGACCTAAAAATACATAAAGCGAAAATCGTCACTGCGGTACAGACTGGCTATATGCCGCTTGGTAATATTACTCAGTTGACGGATGCTGAGCGCCAACAGCTTGTGGCCTATGCATCATCACTTTAATTTTTGATAAAAAATAACTGTCCTTTACGAGCAATATTTAAACAAATATCTAAGGCTCTAAGCGATATAGGAATATAGATAATGAGCAAAAAAATTACCAGTGACTTTGATATCAGTACGTATCCCCGCGACCTAAAAGGCTATGCTGGCAATCCACCGAAAGCGAACTGGCCAGGTGGCGCAAAAATCGCCGTACAGTTTGTATTAAACATCGAAGAAGGTGCAGAAAATAGCGTCATCCATGGCGATGGCCAATCAGAGCGTTTTTTGTCTGATATCTTAGGCACACCAGAATTTAACAACCGTCACCAGTCTATTGAGTCTGCATTCGAATACGGTAGCCGTGTCGGTGTATGGCGTGTATTAGATGTCTTTAAAGATTATGGTATTCCTATCACCACGTTTACCTGTGCCGCCGCTGCTGAAAAAACCCCGCATATTATTGAGCGTGTATTAGAAGATGGTCATGAAATTGCCAGTCACGGTCTACGCTGGATTACTTATCAGGATATGTACCGTGAGACGGAGCGCGAACACATTCGCTGTGCCACCCAGATATTTAAACGCATGCTCGGTGGTCAACCTCTTGGCTGGTATACAGGACGCGATAGTCCAAATACTCGTGAACTGGTCGCTGAACAAGGTGGCTATACCTATGACTCTGACTCGTACGGTGATGAGTTACCATATTGGCTCAATGTAAAGGTCCAAGATGGCAATCTGATCACGCGCAAGCCGCATTTGGTCATCCCTTATAGTTTAGAGACCAATGACATGCGCTTTTCTTCAAGTCCAGGGTTTACTCATGCAGAGCCCTTTTATCAGTATCTCAAAGACAGCTTTGACACCTTATACGAAGAAGGCGCACACACACCTAAAATGCTGACCATTGGGTTGCATTGCCGCATTATTGGACGTGCAGGACGCATCAAAGCGTTAAAGCAGTTTTTGCAATATATCACTAATAAGCATGACGTATGGATATGCCGCCGTGATGATATCGCCAAACACTGGTACGAAAACCATCCTGCTACGTCAGACAACACTGCTAACTGGATGTAAGCTTAGGCTATCGTCATAGCACTCGTTCTACTTAGCTAAGCGAGTGCGCATAGATGAATAAATAAGATAGCACCCACACTATCAACACACACCGTTATTAAAAAGGAATCATTGTGAGTCAAAATACTTCAGAAGTTGGACAAATTATCTCCGCAAATAATCTACCTGATACCCTACCAGCATTTACCAAAAAATCAAACGTCGCTGACAGTCGCTTGGGTGCAAAATCACTATTCGCTACCGATGACTTCTTTGCGGATAAAAGCCGTATTCTAAATCCTGATGCACCTATATTTGTCGTGGGTAAGTTCGATGACAACGGTAAGTGGATGGACGGCTGGGAAACTCGTCGCAAGCGCCACTTGGGTTACGATTATTTAGTTATCCAGCTTGCTCGCCCAACCAAAATTTCTGGTCTCGATATTGATACCAGTCACTTTACGGGTAATTTTCCATCTTCCGCCAGTGTCGATGCTTTATACGCGCCCGAGCTACTGCAGCAAGATGAAGCTGAACTTACTAGTCTAAGCAAAGAAGATTGGGACAATAAAAATTGGCAGGCACTAGTGGGTATGACCCCGCTTCAAGGTCACAATCATGAGCTTGTCGAGATTGATCATGAGCAAACGGTCACCCATATTCGTTTGAATATTTATCCAGATGGCGGCGTTGCCCGACTACGTGTCTATGGTGACATCCAACTTGATGCCAGCCTAAACATACAAGGCGAGACGCTTGACTTGGCAGGCGCATTAAATGGTGGTCGTGCCATTGCCAGTAACGATGCGCACTTTGGTGCGGCTAGTAATTTACTACTACCAACTAAAGCGCCTAACATGGGTGATGGTTGGGAGACTCGTCGTCGCCGTGAGCCAGGCAATGACTGGTGCATCATCGCACTAGGTCAAGCAGGTATCGTTGATTCCATCGAGATAGATACTGCCCACTTTAAAGGCAATTACCCTGATAAAGTCTCGATCCAAGCCGTCTACTCTCCAAATACACCAGAGCAAACTTTAGTGACTCAGAGTATGTTTTGGGAAACCCTACTTGAACCACAAAAAACCAATGCGGATGACATTCATCACTTTGGTAAAGACAAGCTTCAGATAGACCAGCCTATCACGCATATTCGGGTCAATATCTTCCCAGATGGTGGCATTAGCCGTGTACGTGTGTATGGCAAAATTGCTGAGGCTAATATTGAAACTGGTACTGATGTTGATAGTAAAGAGGCTAAATAATGAGTGTCACTTTAACAGCTAAGCCTTTAACCAAGGCAAACTTTGCCCCTTACGGCTCGGTTATCGAGCGCTATAGTGATAATGAGCAAACGGCTGACAATACTTATGAGATCAATAATGGCTATGCGGTTCGTCATCATGCACTTGCCGAAAGTAAGCTAGACGGTGGCTCAGTTGGTATGAGTATCTTTCGGGCCAAGAAACGTGAGAACCCGATTGTACTCTCAGTCATGGAATACCATCCGCTTGGAACACAAGCATTTGTATCTATGGAAGGCCAAGACTATATCGTCGTCGTCGCTAAAGCTGGTGTGCCGCCGCAGTCGCCTGATGACCTAACAGTGTTTTATGCGAAATCTTACCAAGGTGTACAGTACGATGCTAATGTCTGGCATCACCCTCTACTCGCGCTTGGACGTGACAGTGACTTTTTAGTTATTGATCGTATCAATGGCGAGGGTAATAATTGTCATGAGGTTGATATCACAGATTGGCATGTGTTTATTGAGTTAGAAGATGAATGCAGTTAATTGAATATAAAATAGTCGCCTCCGACATATACAAACTTAAAGCCAGCTAATGTCTATTAGCTGGCTTTTTTATGTTCATTGAGTTGTTAAATCATAGGCCTATCAATTGATTAAAGTCCGTCAGACGACCCAATTTGGGGCACATAGATATCCATTTTGGTGCTTTTATGACGCATCTGATCCTTCGAAAAACATTGTTTGCCACATATATCTAAATACACGGAAATTGGCTCTCTCACTTGAGAATAGTTAAGGACTATTTTGCTTATTTCTATCCTTATTAATGGCTAATAAGACTAAAAGTTAGGCGACTCTGTAGAAGACAGCCTTCTAGGGCATTTATGGCACGGTTATTGAATGCTCTTTAGTAGTAAGCATTTAAGCGCTATCAACCAACCGTTGTCTAACGAGCATTGGATTAATAGTTTGTTTGCTAGCAAATAATAACGATGCAGTTTTGGGGCAATCAACAATCAATTGTACATAAAGGGGTCATATTTTGCGTTTTGATTTATTAACGAGCTTATCCTGTCATACCAATTCATCTAGCCAAAAGCTAGCTTTACTCAAACCTTTGTCGATGGCAGCTGTTGCTATCGCGGCTTTAGGTAGCATGTCGAACATCCATGCTAAGACCTTTTTTACTGATACGAGTGTTTCCGTACTTTACGGTAATGATTATGAACTCGTAGAAGACGGAGAGCTGACAACCGTTACATTAGAGCATGCCTCTGCGCACGACTGGGGCGGCGTGTTCTTCTTTGTCGATCGAAACCAAGGTGCCGATGACATTGAAAACAATAGATTTAGAGAAACTTATGGCGAGTTGTCTCCTACATTCAAAATAGCAACTTTGAATGACAGTTTTATCAAGCAGGTTAATTTAGCCGCTACGTATGAATTTGGTTCGAACAGCACTGGCTTTGACCAAGATAATTATCTGGTTGGTATTGGCG
This sequence comes from Psychrobacter sp. 1Y6, assembly GCF_052258385.2. NCBI lineage: Bacteria > Pseudomonadati > Pseudomonadota > Gammaproteobacteria > Moraxellales > Moraxellaceae > Psychrobacter > Psychrobacter sp. 1Y6. The sequence continues at coordinate 1,985,447 of NZ_JBQQEW020000001.1, forward strand.
CAGATCTCAATGTACCTATTCCAGGAATGAAGTTTGCGTCGGCTACTCTATATCATGCGTTTAATGACAATACTGACGATGATCAGCAAATTACCTTAACCTATGGTTGGGAGCGCAACAACTTCGTAGTGGATGGTTTTATTGATTATTCATTTAATAATGATGACATTGAAGATAATATTCATATTAATCCGCAAATTAAATACAATTTACAAGAAATGCTCGGTATTGATAACCGCTTAGAAGTCGGTATGGAGTATAGTTATTGGAAAAATAAATACGGTGTTGATGGCGTAAATCAAAACTCTCCTAGTGCGTTGGTAAAATTCCATTTTTAATACTCAATAGAAACTCTCTTGGCAGTAATAAACCCTTGTTCCTACAATATAGAAACAAGGGTTTGTTTTTTATATCTGAAAAAATTCTCACTTGTTTCTAATTTAGGTACAGCGTTTATCTACACCTATAAAGTTGATTTACGATAGCGACTCACGCCTGCGATGATTGTCTGATCAATTACTCTATCATCACCCAGCATCATTAGTACAAACAGCTGCTCTTCCAGTGTCTTGGTCTGCGCCATACGTCGCTCAAGCAATTCCGTTGCACCCATATCGATGACTACAAAATCCGCTTCTTTATTTGGCATAAAGTTACCGATTTTATCGTCCAATAATAGCGACTGGGCATTACCCAACGTAATTTGGTATAGCCCTTGGTGAGCAGATAGTTGATTACTTTGTAGTTGTTGGATTTTATATGCTTCTGACAGAGTGGTCAGCATCGACAGACTCGTCCCTGCTCCAACGTCAGTAGCGATACTGACACCGGTATAACTTAACGTTTTGGGTAAATTAAATAGTCCGCTACCCAAAAACAGATTAGACGTCGGACAGTGTGATATTTGTGTGCCAGTCGCGCGCAGACGCTCATACTCCGATGTTTCAAGATGAATACCATGTGCTAAGGTGGTGCGTCGACCCAATAATCCCATCGTATCATAGACATCGAGATAGCCTTTATGATTGGGATACAATTGTTTCACAAAGGCAATCTCATCATGATTTTCTGCTAGATGCGTTTGCAGATAAACACTCTCGTAACTGGCATACAGCTCACCTGCCATTTGTAGTTGCTTGGGTGTCGAAGTAATAGCAAAGCGCGGGGTAATCGCCACATGTTGGCGGCCGCGCTCATGCCAATTATCAATGATGTTTTGGGTATCTCGAATGCCCTGCTCAGCAGGTACACACAAATTATCAGGCGCATTTTGATCCATCAAGACATTGCCTGTGATCATACGAGTATTGAGCTTGTGACTTTCCGTAAAAAATGCGTTCACTGATTCAGGGTGACTGGTAGAAAACACCATGGCGCTCGTTGTACCATTGGCCAGCAGCTGATTTAAAAAGAACTGCGCTGTGTCATGTGCTACTTTTGGATCGCCAAAATTGGCCTCGGTGACGAAAGTATAATTATTAAGCCAATCAAGTAATTGCTCACCGTAAGCAGCAATCATATCTATTTGCGGATAATGTACATGAGTGTCAATAAAGCCTGGCATGATTAACTTATCGCGATAATCATGTACTTTGACTACTGGCTGGTCTACTTGCTCAAAGGTATTAGTATATTTCGCTAGTATTGTCTCGTTATGCCCATACTCTACAATGCACCCTGTCACATCATCTACGACAAGCGCACCATCAGCGATATATTCAGGATAAACCTGTATACCTTTAATCACTGGTAGCAACGTAATGTCTCGTTCCACAGCTAATGTCTGTGAATGATTAGAAGTTGTACGCTCAGTACGATCGCTTTCGGTCAAGTAGTGCAGCAGTCGAGCTTGATAGATATGTAGGGTCATTCGTAGATCTCACAATGGCTTAGTAGTCCTGAGCGTTTTGATAAATAGTACTGAGCGTTTTAATGATTTAATAACAAGTATAAAAGTTATATGGAGTGAGCCGTTCAAGGAGTAGCCTGATGATAATGTTGTAGGAGCTGTGCCACGATAGAAACTGCCACTGCCATCGGCTCTTTTCCGCCAATTTGCAATCCAATTGGCATGACCAACTGATTGACCAGTTGCTCACTGTAGCCACGCTGAATCAAGCGATCTCTAAAGCGCTTGGCTTTGGTTGCCGAGGCAATGCAACCTACATAAGGTACTGAAATATTTGAGCGTTTATCATGAGGTGAGCTAGTATCAGAAATAGTACCTAATGCTGCCCGCACTAACTCAAAATCAACACTATGGTCATGAGTCATAACCAGAATAAAACGCTGACCACCCTGCTCGATAAATGGGCGCACAAAATCTACAGGCTCATCATTGATATGCGGACGGATATGCGCTGGTAAGTTATAAAGTTTGGATGGATTAGCATTAGACTCATCAACTAAGTAACGCTTAAACATCTCTGGGCGACTGTCCACCCAATCTACCTGACAAGGTAGCTCAGCGAGGATGGTCATTAGCGCTGATGCTACATGCCCTGCACCAAACACTAGTACTGACATCGGCGGCGTTACATTGAAGCATTCGAACATAACGGTGACGCTACCGCCGCAACACTGTGCCAATTTCGCACCTAGCGGGTAGTGCTTGGTGTAGACAGTATCACGGCGTACCCCTTTAGAAGGGGTTAGCGCGCTTGTATCATTAGCTTCATAAACTTTTGGTTTGACTTCTTTTGATACCGTTGCCGCTATTTCACCATTCAATAGCTGCCGTGCCGTATTGACAACGTCGTGCTCTAGGCCGCCGCCGCCTAACGTATCCACGATACTATCTTGCGTGACGATCATCTTTGCCTGTAGTGCTCGAGGAGCAGATCCATTTACGGCTACGACCGTCGCCAACACGTGAGCGATGCCTTGCTGCTGATATCGCGCTAGACCTTCATACCAAACGACTGGCGGTGCTAACGACTCATTCACTGTGCGCAGGACCTCTTGCCCCTGCTACATTTGGATGCTCTATCGCGTTAGGCTGGTCATCGGTTTGTTTGCCTTCGACTTCTTTTGGATCGATGTCTTTAGCATGACGTACGTCTTGCGGCATTGCTTTTTCGTTGTAAAGGTCACTGTTCTCTTCTGCGCCTTTTACTAAACTATCAACCGTATCTGTATCTGCTTTAGTTGTTAAATCCCACGACGTGCCTTGCATGTGCATGACTGCTTTTAAAACCGCTTCTGGCGTCGCAGGCATGGTCAGCTCTGGATTCTTTTTATAATCACCAAGGCTAGCCACTGCATTATTAAGGGCACACCAAACACTGGCTGCCAACATAAACGGCGGCTCGCCAACGGCTTTAGAGTTATAAATCGTTTGTTCTTCGTTTTTGCGATCGTACAATTTGACATTCCACTGCTTAGGCAAGTCATGCGCGGTTGGAATTTTATAATTAGCAGGACTATCAGATGCGAGCTTACCTTTGTCATTCCAGATTAGCTCTTCTGCTGTGAGCCAACCCATGCCTTGCACAAAGCCACCTTCAATCTGGCCAATATCAATGGCAGGGTTGATCGATTGTCCCGCATCATGCAGCACATCACAGCGCAGGACTTTGTACTCACCTGTCAATGTATCAATTTCCACCTCAGCACAGGCAGCACCCAAGGCAAAGTAGAAGAACGGACGTCCCCATGCTTTAGAGCGATCATAAAATATCTTCGGCGTTTTGTAGTAGCCAGTAGACGATAGACTGATACGGTTCTGGTACGATAGTTGAATCATCTCAGCAAAAGTCAATGTTTCTTTATCGCCAATATAGACATGGTTCTTTTCAAAACGTATGTCTTCTTGCGCTACGTCGAAATGCTCAGCAGCAAATTCAAGTATACGCGCTTTGATATTCAAGCAAGCGTTTTGAGCCGCCTTACCATTGATATCGGTACCTGATGACGCGGCGGTTGGTGAAGTGTTAGGCACTTTATCCGTACGTGTCGCTGATACTTTAACTGTATCCAGATCAACGTCAAATTCATTGGCAACAATTTGGGCGATTTTAATATATAAACCCTGCCCCATCTCCGTACCACCATGATTAAGGTGGATACTGCCATCGGTATAAATATGTACCAATGCGCCTGCCTGATTGAGCGTTTGTACCGTAAATGAAATACCGAATTTTACTGGCGTCAACGCAAGCCCTAAGCGCTTATCACTGCCTTCAGCGGCAGCTTTTTGATTGGCTTCTAGAATTTGTTGACGGCGATTGTCATAATCGCAATCGTCTGCCAACTTGGTCATGATAGTCGCTAAATCAAAATGCTCAATCGTCTGACCGTAATGCGTACTTTGACCATCTTGATATAAGTTTGCCAAGCGTACTTGTAATGGATCTTGCCCCAGCGTATAAGCAATATGATCCATCATATATTCAGCAGTCATCAGACCTTGTGGACCACCAAATCCTCGATAGGCAGTATTGGATACAGTATGCGTTTTGCAGCGATGCCCTGCTACATGAGCAGCTGGATAGTAATAGGCATTATCACAGTGGAACATCGCTCTATCAACGATGGCATCAGACAAATCTGGCGCATAGCCACACAAACCAGCCAGCTGCATATCGACGCCCAATATACGCCCAGACTCGTCTAAACCAACCTCATAACGGTTGGCAAACTCATGACGCTTACCCGTCACCACCATGTCATCTTGACGATCTAGACGCATACTGACAGGGACATTATGGCGTTTGGCGATGATACCGCATAGACACGCCCAAGCAGCGGCTTGCGTTTCTTTACCACCAAACCCGCCACCCATACGGCGCACGACTGTATTTACCGCATGAAATGGCAAGTCTGTCACTTCGGCGACGAGCTGCTGTACTTCGCTTGGATGCTGTGAAGACGTATAAACTTCTAGCCCGCCATCATCGCAAGGCACCACATAAGACACTTGGCCTTCGAGATAAAAGTGCTCTTGCCCGCGCATATGAATATGACCTGCAATGCGAATCGGTGCGTTCTCGAGCGCAGTCGCCGCGTCACCACGCTTCATAAAGTGACTCGGACGCACAAACAACTCTTGCTCTAACGCTTTATCTATACTAAGTACCGCTGGCAATGGCTCATACTCCACCACTGCCTTGGTAGCCGCTTTTTTGGCAGCACGATGACTGGTAGCCACCACTACAAATAGCGTCTGACCCACATACTCTGTGATGTCATCCACCATCAGTGGCTCACCGTCGAACACCGCACCGATATCCGTCTGCGCAGGCAAATCTTTAAAACTTAAGACATCTACCACCCCATCCGCATCTCTGACAGCGCTTAAATCCATACTCAGTACACGTGCATGAGCGTGGCTGCTTTTACCTACTGCCAGATGTAGCGTGCCTTGCGGCTTTGCAATATCATCCACATAGGTTGCCGTCCCCATGACATGGCTGATCGCACTATCATGCTTAGCCGAGGTGCCAATTTTGTTTTTTGGCGGACGCACGCGGCGGATACTATAACTGTCAAATAAGGACGAATGATGGCTCATGGCGGATCTCTTCTATTAGGACGCTTTTATTAATGCTCTTTTATTCTTGGCAAATATAACGATGGGGTAGTATTAGCAAACAACAACTTTGCTAGTTAAGCGGTTTCGGTCTGTCTATCTGCTACCAACTGCTTACCGCACTTCACCAGTAGACGCTGTACCACATGTGAGCGATATTCACGGCTGGCTCTGACATCAGTCATAGGCGTAACGTCTGCAGACAAGACTTGTGCTGCTTGCTCAAAACTCGCAACTTCTGCCGCTTGCCCCACGAGCGCTTGCTGACAGGTTGTGGCTAATAACGGTATGGCGGCCATGCCGCCAAGTCCAATCTTTGCATTCTCTATCGTCATGCCATCTGCTGACACATCAATTCGCGCCGCTAGTAAACAAGCAGAAATATCATCTTCGTAGCGTTTGCTAATTTTATGAATAAATAAGTGCTGATTGTCATGCATCAGAGGAATATGGATAGCGACTACGTAACTGCCTGCTTGCAGTTTGGTCTTTTTATAATCTAAGAAAAACTCTGATAAAGGTATGATCTCATCAATATAGATCGCATCGCTATTATCTGAATCATTACCTGACTCTCGACTATCAGGCGCACAATGACGCAGATGAATTGATGCATCTAACGCCAATAAAATCGGTGGTAAATCACCAATTGGAGAAGCGTTGGCTATATTGCCACCGATGGTGCCCATATTACGGATTTGCGGAGAAGCAATACGCTCAAATACTTGCGCAAAGCTTGGAAAATACTGCTCAAGCACAGGCAACATCTGCTGATAGCTCATGCCAGCGCCCAGTACTAGTGATTGGCTAGAAGCTTGCTCGTTATCTGACCCTTCATTGCTTGAGTCGGACTTTGCGTCAAGTAGTGACCATGACTTTAGTGCCTCAACACCTGAAAGCTGGATAATGACCTCGTGATCAACCAAATGCTGGGTTACACTCAATCCCAAATCCGTACCGCCTGCCCAAATCGTAGCTTTTGGATTAGCCGCTAATACTTGATTAAGCTCATCTAGTGACTTAGGCATATATAACTGTCGCCCAGCATCACTGATTACAGGGGCAATCGCTTTCGACTCTTCATTCTTTAATTCGACGTTATCTAGCACGTTTTCAGATACTGCTGATTCTTTTGTACTACGCATCGCGTCTGTGGCTAGACTGATAGTCAAGTCTTTCACCGCTGACTGCTCCGCCTCTCTCTGCTGACCGATATCACTCATCAATAGGCCAGCCTCGATAATTGGCCTGTAGCCTGTACAGCGACATAGATTGCCAGAGATTGAAGCAACCACTTCATCATAGCTTAGTTGCTTGGCATAGTTCTGACTTGCTGTCTCTTGACTTGTCTGCATACGATTGTTTTCGTAAACACAAGCCAGCGACATCACAAACCCAGGCGTGCAAAAACCGCACTGTGATCCATGACATTCAACCATCGCTTGCTGGGCTGGATGCAGCAGAGCACGTTCTGGATGATGTTCTGGATTATCTGCTAAATAAGAAGCCGTCATCAGATGATGACCATCCATAAGCGACACTAGCGTAATGCAGGAGTTGACTGTATAGAACGGTGGCGTCACATTTTTTTCGTCGCTATTTTCATCATTAAGCGCTGGCTGACTAGCGTTAGGCAGGCGCTGAACCATTACGGTACAGGCACCGCAATCACCACTACCACAGCCTTCCTTCGTATCCGTTTGGCCTTCATGCAATCGTAGATACTCAAGCACCGTCGTATTAGGGTTAAGCTGGGTTAGCTCGTGGCGTTTCCCATTTAAGTAAAAACTAATCATAGCAAGACTCGGCTAAAATAAAATAATGAAGATAAGCATAAGGCTTAAGGAATTTGTTGGCTTAAATGCTGAACGTAAGTACTTGGTTCATATCGTGGTGCAACCGTTCAAGTACGGTTATTCTGTTTTATTTGCTAGTACACTCTTAAGAGTTAAAAAAATCAGTACATCGCGCTTTTTAATATCAGGTAAATCGGTTGCAAATATCAGCAAGCATCAAACAATTTTGTTAGAAAACTCGTACTGTAGGATACTTGACTATTTGGTCAGCTTTCAACATATTATCACTATTCTTATTTATAACACAACCCGTTAAAATGCCTATAGATACTATCGAATAGTTGGCAAATAATTGATGAATATCTTAAATCTAAGGGAATATCTATACGTTTTGTAGACTTTATTCACTGCTCAGCTACTCAATATTAGACATTGTTTTTATAAACAGATTTAATTTTATACATAATAAATTAAACGAAGCGTTAGATAAGCCATACTATAAACAGCTAGATAGCCTGCGTAAGAACAGTACCGAATATATATCGCCTTTAACTGCTATGAACAGCTGATTTTTATATATAATGTCTGAAAATAAGCCTGACTCTTCACTGTTGTGACTTCTAATGATAAGTAATCGTGACATATCGTTGGGCTAAAATCGTTTTCGAGATATTAATATGAAGTCATTTGTCTTTACCTATTTGCTAGTAGCAACGATGCTATTAGGAGGTTGTCAATCGTTTCAATTCGTTGACAGTCCTATCCCTGTGAAGCCCGCCCCTACTAAGATTGCCGCTCCATAAAGCAGCCTAGCTATTAATAGCACTTATCGCTCAATAAAAATTGGGCACAAAAAAAGCAGACATCAATAATGCCTGCTTTTTTATTCGATTGCTCTGTCGGTTCTAGCTGTTTTTAGAGCTTAGTATCAGCTGGTTGATGCTTAATAATTGTTTTGGCTAGATGATCACCAAACCAAATAGCAGTATCAATATCGCCCGAACCTGGTGTCTCTTCAGGTGGGCCATCAAGCGACTGAGTCATTAAACCCAAAAAGCTAGACAGACGGTTTAAGTCGTGAGCCTCATGACCTGTCGGCATCAATGGCAGACCAATCCAATTCATACCATGTTGCATCGCATATAGGGAAATCTGCTGCAATACAGCAAGTTTATCACCACTCAGGCCGCCCGAATTGGCAAACGCTGCTGCCCATTTACCCTCCCATTTACGATGATACCAACGCTTAGATGTCTCATCCATAAAGGTCTTAAACTCAGCCGTCACACTGCCCATATACACCGCACTACCAAAAACCAGCAAATCTGCCTGATCTAAATAGTCCCAATCAACATCATAAACATCGACAGCTTTGGCTTGCGCTTCTGGCAATTGCTGATGCGCACCTTGTACTATCGCCTCAGCGACACGCTTGGTATGACCATAGTTACTATGGAAGATAACAGCGATTGAGACATTAGGCCCGTTATCAGTAGGTGTAGAGGTGTCAGACGATTTAGCAGGTGTATTCATACATACTCTAATAATAAATAATTGGTTGAATAGTAAAGCTTATAAAATATTGATATTTAGCCACAGCCGACAGTTAGTGGCCTTATTTTCACTGGTAAATACTTATCGATAACTCAAGCTCTTAAACTATCAGGCGATACGATACAATAGAATCAAATAACGCTTTTTTGAGTCAATTTAACTGGTAGAAATATCAATGGTGATGGAGCAATCGCATAGTCTTTATACGGCAGCATATACATACCAGTATATATGCGATGAACTTCATTGAATTCAAGCCCATTGTATCAGACGTATTTTCGTTTTTAAGTTATTTATTAAAGTCTGACTAATCAGATCACATATACTTTTAATATATTTTGTATAAATGGGTCAGTCGCATTAACTGATGAAATGGTAAAAACCATTCTGTGATAGCTGATAAGCCTATAATTATCAGCACTATAGATAACTATTGATATAAGACCATATACACAGCAGCCCATTTATTCCATATAGTCATATACTAATTCTATTTTTTCTAATCTTTCCGTATTTACATTAATGACAATAGGATTATGATGTAACGCTTCTTACTGCTTAACCAAATTAACAGAAATACAGTTTCCAATTCTGCAAACCTGCGCAATTATACTCATATAAATTCTTATAAAAATGATATCTGATAACATCATCGGATAAGGAAGCTATTACCTTGACTACTCTCGTTCAACCTGTAAACGACACAAAAGATCCTATCGTCAGAGATGATCTGGCCTTAAATGCACCGCAAAAATCCTTGATTATGGGTGGTGGCATCATAGGATTGATAGTGCTTGTGTATCTATTAGCCACTCAACATATCTCTCAATCATTGCTACTTGGGATAGGTCTTTTGTTAGGCTATACCCTTTTTCATGCCCGCTTTGGCTTTACGTCTGCTTTTAGACGTATGATGTCAGTGGGTAACGGTCAGGCGATGCGTTCACACATGCTGATGCTGGCAGTTGCTGTCACGCTGTTCGCGCCTATTCTTGCTTATGGCACGACGCTGTTTGGTGGTCCTGTTACAGGTTATGTCGCACCACTAGGGGTTAGTTTGGTCGTCGGCGCATTTGTATTTGGTATCGGCATGCAACTTGGCGGTGGCTGTGCCTCTGGTACGCTCTATGCGGTAGGCGGTGGACGCTCTGTTATGTTCATCACCTTTATTTTCTTCATAGTGGGCGCCACGATTGGGGCTTATCACTTGCCATTCTGGACAGAAGAGATGCCTGCTTATGCACCTTTCTCTTTGGCAACCTCTACAGGTCTTGGTTATACAGGGGCATGGCTGGTGTCGCTGGCCATATTCGGCATTATCGCATGGGTAACATTAGTCGTTGAGAAAAAAAGAAACGCACCAAAGATGGCACCAGTGCCTTCTGAGTCTGGCTGGAAACGAATCTTCCGTGGTTCTTGGCCGCTATTTGCTGCCGCAATCGTTTTGGCTTTACTTAATGGTCTGACATTACTTACACGTGGTCAACCGTGGGGTATTACGTCAGCATTTACATTATGGGGCTCTAAAATTGCAAGCGGCTTTGGCATGGATGTGGCTAGCTGGGGCTACTGGCAAGGCGCTAATGCAGCGGCGCTTGAGGCTTCTATATTTGCAGATTCGACCACTGTATTAAATATCGGCATTATCATTGGCGCGTTTATCGCCTCTGCTGCTGGTGGCTTGTTCAAGTTTACTAAGATTACTGCAGGTAACTTTGCAGCATCGGTCATTGGCGGATTGATGATGGGATATGGCGCACGTCTCGCGTTCGGTTGTAATATCGGCGCTTACTTCGGTGGTATCGCTTCTTTTAGCTTGCATGGTTATATCTGGGGCATACTGGCAATGGCAGGTACGTTCTTGGCACTGTATTTACGTCCTCTATTTGGCCTGTCAGTACCAAAATCTAGCGACTCCGTTTGTTAATACAAATTTCGTGTTAATACAGACCTTGTATTAATACAAATGTAGCACTCAAACAAAAAAAACAGCAGAATAATCTGCTGTTTTTTTATTGTTTATCACTTCCTTGCCACTACTCATTATTATATAGTCAAAGAAATCTAAAACAGCTACAAGGCAGCCGACCGTAGATTGTATATATAGTACATCTAGGGAGGGTAACACCGTAGCAGTTTAGTAGTTCGCTGACTATAAAGCTGCTAGCGACGGACGATGACCAGTGCCATCCGACCCGTGGCAGGTTGCTGCATATGAGTCTGGCGGCGATACGAGTAATAGTGAGTATCTGCGTAACTACAGTCAACAGGCAAATTATTCATGACTGTAGCACCAGCAGCTTCTAACTGCATGGCAGCAAGCTTCGGTAAATCCAGCTTTATCTTGTCATCATGAGACGATATAGAAAATAGCGACACAAAGTCATCAATATGCTTCTCTGGCAACGTCTGGTTGACTATACACCCATCCAATAACTTATCGCGAACGTCTGTATTTACTTCATAATTTTCCTGACTGATACACACTCCTATCCAAGCTTGTATAGGGCCTGAATCAGTAAAGCGACTAACAGTCTCTTGTATCACACCGCAGGCCAATCCTTGCCAGCCTGCATGAATCGCTGCGATTTTGCCACTGGTAGGCTGATATAATACGATAGGCACACAATCTGCCGTCATGATTGCCAGACCGCGACCACTTTGTTGACTGACCATCGCATCAGCAGACATCGGCGCCATATTTAACGTAGTAGCATCGACGTCATGAATGTGTTTGCCATGAACCTGACTGACCCAATGCAAGCGATTAATGGCTATATTCTGCTCGTTCTGTGCAGACTTATCTGTCAGCTGCTCATTGATAGCAGCCAATAGACTCATGCGGTTATCTAATACTTGTAATGCATTATCATTGACATGAAGACCTAGATTTAGCTCACCGTAATTTGACTGGTCTTCATACCCTGTACGCTGGTTTTTAGTAGCAGAGTCATCAATATCATCATGCACAAAAGCAGCTGTCTGAAAAACAGCCACATTATCAATTTGCGCAATCATTGTCATCGGTAACGTGTTCGTCATGGCTGCTCGCTCTCACCTCTCATCTAGTAAACATTAGCGTTTACTCTTCATAATAACCGTCGCTGAGTACGGCCATCAGTTTTTGCATATCTTCAGGTAGCGGCGTCGTCACCTCAATGTCCTCACCTGTCGTCGGATGCACGAATCCTAACGTATAGGCATGCAGTGCTTGGCGCGGGAAATTATTAATAGCTTGGCGCTGAGCTTCTGTCAATCCAGAACGCAACTGACGACGGCCACCATAGACACGGTCACCGACTAGTGGATAAGTAATGTGACTTAGATGCACACGAATTTGATGCGTACGTCCAGTCTCAAGCCCAACATCTAGTAGACAGTAGTTTTCGTTCAATGGTGTGACATTTAGCAGATGCGTTACTGCTTCACGGCCAGCGGTCATCACCGTCATCTTAGTACGCTGGTTACGATGTCGACCAATCGGGGCATCGATACGACGATGACGAGATAAACTTGCTTGGTCCCCTGCTACCACACACTTATAGTGACGATAAACAGACTTGTCTTTTAGCTGTTCCATCAGTGCCATCTGAGCAGGTTTGGTTTTGCCAATCAATAGCAATCCAGAGGTGTCTTTATCAATACGGTGTACGAGACCTGCACGCGGTAAATGATGCTGCTGAGGATAATGATATAGCAATGCATTGACCAAAGTGCCGTTTTGATTACCCGCGCCTGGGTGAACCACCATACCGACAGGTTTGTTGATTACTAATACGTCATCATCTTCATAGACGACATCGATATCTATGTTTTCTGGCTGGTCTTCACCATGCTGCTGTAACGTCGTTGATAGATGCAATACGTCATCTGCTTTGACACGGACTTTCGGTTTTTGAACACTGCCGTTATAGAGCAGACTGCCGTCAGTGATCCAGTTCTGGAGTTGTACACGCGAAAAGTCCGAAAACGCTTGTGAGGCGACCTTATCAATACGCAGACCAGCCTGATCTTCTGTGACCACATGCGTCATATCTACAATCACTGGCACAGCTTGACCCGCTACTGGGGCTTCATCGTCGTCGCCGTCCATATCGCTGTCATCAATATCATTATCATCAATGTCACTATCGTTCAGACCATTACCATCATCGATGAGCAACTCTTCATTATCAAACGCATCATCATGCACTTGCTCATTTATTACTGGTTGATTATCAGGTAGCTCATTATTGTTCAAAACATCATTTGGCATTGGTGACTCTTGTGCTGATGAATCAGTATCTAGCGATTGATTCGGTGATAAATTGGTAGTCATGGCATCATTATTCATAGCGGATTGATACATTGATACGTGGCAAAGCCCCTGACAGTGTTTTGTGAGGTGACTTCGAAGATAGTATTATAAATAGCAGTATAAAAAATTGTCGTTTTTTGCCTATAAATAGCAGATAACAACCTTCAAGGTACAAAAAAGCGAAGACAATACCGCTCTAGTGTATCATGTCGCACGCATAAGCCCTATAGAAGCTGCATGCTATCTGATAATTTTTGAGCATACCTTTGGGCTGTAAGATGCCTCGCTTAACTCTCTAGAACATGACATTGCTGTAATTTACTGTATATTTACTCATGCTAGCGACATTCGATATCGCTCGTGACAGCCGCTCATGTTAAACTGCCTATACAATATAGATGGCGAAAAAATAGACGTAGCAAATGTTATTCTATAAAGTATAGCCATGTTTTGCTGTATGCTATGGCACTGTATGCGAATGCCGTATTTAGATACAGTATAAAAATAGCATTGGGTTTTGTTGACCGTGTTTGCCATTTAAACCGTTTGACTATGGCTAAATACATGTGGTCTATGACTGACTTACTATACAAGCACTATGTATCAGACCCAATCTATCAGTACAATACGTCATAACAAAAACTGCATTCGATAAAAAATTTTTGCTGGTGGATCGCTGACTATTTAGCGTCGTTTTTTATCACTAACCTTTTATATAGCATGATAGCGCCGCTGCTATTATGCGTCTTGTGTCGGAGAAGAAGTATGCAAGCTGTTGGCAATACGTTTATCAAACTGTCCTCAATAACCCTACTGGCGCTTAGCGTCAATCTAGTGGGTTGCCAGACTTTCAAAAATCTAACTGGCGCCAAAGATGGTGAGGCAGTAGAAACAGCTGAAAAATCAGAGCAAGGGTATTATAACGAGGCCGTCAATCAGATTGACAAAGGTCACTATATCCAAGGTATCGAAGAGCTGACCAATCTGCGCACATTCTACCCAACCGGACAGTACGCTGAGCAAGCTTTGCTTGACATGATGTATGCACAATACGAAGGCGACAAGTATGAGATGGCAGCAGCAAGTGCTGAGCAGTTTATCCGTCTCTACCCATCTAACCCACAAGTCAGCTACGCCTACTATGTGCGCGGCGTTGCCAATATGGAAGGTTCATCTGAGAGCCTAAAACTCTTTAAACTGAACCAAGCTGAGCGTGATACCGCGTATTTGCGTATTGCCTTTGCCAACTTCCAAGAGCTTATCAATAAATATCCAAACAGCCCATATGCACCAGATGCCGCTCAGCGTATGACGTTCATTTACAATCAGTTTGCTGAGAGCGAAATGAGCGCAGCCAACTGGTATATCGAGCGTGAAGCTTATGTAGCAGCGGTTAACCGTGCCAAATGGGTATTCCAGTACTACCCGCTAAGTGAGTCAACACCAGATGCTCTTGCGGTACTAGCTTATAGCCATGAAAAACTTGGTCTAACCGATTTGGCCAATGAATACAAAACGCTGTTGCAGATCAACTACCCAGAAATGCTAACCAGCAACGGTAGTGTGAAATTGAGCACCAAACGTGACCGTACTTGGCTCAATAAGATCACCTTTGGCAAGCTTGGACGTTCGAACACGACTGACAAATCAGTCGCGTCTGGCGAGTATAACGGCGCAACCAAGACACAAATGATTCGTAATGCAGCCCAGTTGAGACTAGCAGGGACAAATACGACGCCTGCCAATACTCCAGTCGCCAATAATGCTGCTGCGCGTAATGGTATTAGCGTAGGCCTAGGTCTACCTGAAGCGTCAGCTGAGCGCGTGACCAGCCAATCAAGTACTGGCTCGACTGCAAGAGAAGCCAACGTCGATCCCTTAAATACCAATCCAACACGTCGCACTACGCTAAATGACGACAGTGTGAGTGATATGGATAATAATTGATTACCTTAAGTCTTTTAGCCTAGCCAACACTGTCTGTATTCATTGATAATAAGGTCAACATTATGTTGGCCTTATTTTTCTAGCAGTACCTTATTACCTCTGCCCCAACATAATCGACCTATGGTAAACTGTTTTTTGTATGAGCATTCCTAACCATATTCTTGAACAACTAAATAGCCAAGCTGACCTGATCAGTATCATTGGCAAACACACCACGCTTAAACGCGCTGGTAGTGAATATAAAGGCTGCTGCCCTTTTCACGGTGAAAAATCGCCTTCTTTTTATGTCAATCCACAAAAAAACATCTATCACTGCTTTGGCTGTAGCGTCGGTGGCAATGCCATCAGTTTTTTGCGTGATTATGAAAATTTGACATTCATTGAAGCGGTCAATGAACTATCAAAGCAAACAGGCATCGAAGTACCTAAAGAAGAACAGCAAAACGTTAGTTATCAACGTCGCGCACCCAAACCTATTGCGCCGCCGCCTGTGCACAATGTACCTAACCCAACCGTAGAACATAGCAAAGTAAATCAAGACAGTACAAATAAAGACAACCATCAAAACAATCGTCAAGACAGTCATCAAAACAATGTCGCCCAAAGCGACCAAAACTACATCGACCAGCCCATTTATAATGACAATCAGGGCTACGAGAATTTCCCGCCGTTAGAGGCGTATGATTCAGCGTCCTATTCGATGGACTCGTATTCCTCAGAGCCGTATTCACCAAACCATTCAGACGACAGTGGCTATCCGCCAGCATGGCTGACAGATACCGATACTAGCGCTGGTATGCAGGACGCTCATGGTATTGAGCAAAGCGATGATAAAGATGGCAATCTATATGAGCTACTAGAACAAATCCAGCAATTCTATCAGCACAACCTAACCACGCATCCCCATGCCAAGCACTACTTTTTATCGCGCGGTATCACCGAAGACATCTTTGAGACCTTTGGTCTTGGCTATGCACCATTTGGTTGGCAGCATCTTGAGCATCAATTTCCGCAGGATATTGATGGTCTAAAAGCCTTAGGATTGGTACGTCAATCAGAGTCTGGGCGTGACTACGATCTATTGCGCGACCGAGTCATCTTCCCAATTCGTGATAACCAAGGCCGCACTATCGGTTTTGGCGGTCGGGCACTCGATGACGAAGTAAAGCCTAAATATATCAACTCCTCAGACTCGCCCGTCTTTCATAAGCAGCATGTACTATACGGCTATTATGAATCACGTCAGCAGCGTGCAGATAGCTGGCTGGTAGTCGAAGGCTATATGGATGTGATAGCCCTTTATCAAGCAGGTATCTATGGGGCAATTGCCTCGATGGGTACAGCGATTAATGAAAGCCAAATATCGCGTCTACTGACACTCAATCCAACGCTTACTTTGAGCTTTGATGGAGATAGCGCAGGCCAAAAAGCCGCTTGGCGTACACTTGAAGTTGCACTGCCTGTACTAGCCGATGATAAAGAACTACGGTTTTTAACCCTGCCGAACAATCATGATCCTGATACTTTTATTAAGAGTCAGGGCAGCGATGCCATGCGTGAGCAAATCGCTAATGCCATGCCGCTATCACAGTATATTTTTGCGTATTTGAGTGAGCGTTATGACATGAGTCTGGCTGAAGGCAAAGCCAAGCTCATGTCTCAAGTACGCTCGTTGACGACCGCCTTGCCCAAAGGCAGTAGCTTTCGCTATTTGCTCAACAATGACGTTTATCAAAAGCTTGGCGGTAAACGCAGTCAAAATGTCGAGGCCAAAGATGCGCTGCTAGATTTTGATGGTGATATGACCATCAGTCAGCAATTGCAGCTGTGCTTTTTGTTTCAGCCGCGCGCGTTAATCGACGACCCTATTGAGTCGATTTGGCAACAGTCAGGGATTAATGGCTTACACCTACCTGCCCATATCAAACAAAAAGCATCACCTGATACTCTGCGTCCGCTTGCCTGGGAAGACTTGCAAGATGCTGCCCTGCTAGACATCGTAAGCACTATCAAGCGCTGTCTTAATTACCTACCAAAAGACGTTAATGCAGCGGCGCATTTTATTTTATCGAACGTAAAGCCTGCAACCCAAGACATGCTCAGCCGTAATTGGGGCGGCTTCTATAAAGCGCTAACCGCACGCAATATTTTGGGGCTTGATGGCCTAATCGAAGAGCTAGTCAGCCAGCTGCTTGAGCGCAACATGAAGAAAAAAATACAAGAGCTGATACAGAACCCAGATCATATTAAGCTTGCGATCGTCCGTAAACAAACCCAATTATTGAATGATTGGCTACGGGCACAGCAGGCAGAGCAATCGGCACAGATGGTCACTGTGCAGTCTTAATGTTTAATTTCAAATGTTGACCCTTTAAAAGTCTAGCAGCTGCCCCCACTACTAATGATTATACCCAGTAGCATGAGTCGCTCCCAAATCATTTGGCTGATGGCAAATAATCAGTAAAAAATGGTCGGTAGCTATCACTAGCTCGTGCTTGACGACTGTGGTCTGTGTTAAACTGTGTCGCTGTATATTGACAGCACTGCTTGGTGAATGATTGTGAGCATGCATCGTTAAGCACAAATTTTAGGTATTATTTTTACGTATCCGCTTTTAGATACTATTTTTTAAGTACTGTATTTTTTTAAGTACCATATTGAAGTCTTTTTAGCTTTTCTAATTTTTAGCTGTTTTTCAGCATTGTTATTGTAGTGTTTTGAGCCTTTATTCATATCAACTCATTTTTGATATTATTGACAACCTCTACGCCATATTTTGATCAATCGATTGATAAGATCAACGCAAAGAGCGAGCGATAGCGAGTCACAATATAAAAATGTCCGATGCAAGTAAGCGAGTATTTATGAACGATAAGTCAGTTTCTAAGTCCACATCTCAACTGGCCACCTTAATCCAAATGGGCAAAGAGCAAGGGTATCTTACCTACGCTGAGGTGAATGACCAGCTGCCCGACTCTATTACCGAAAGCGATCAGATCGAAGACATTGTGCAAATGCTGACCGATGTCGGTATCAAAATCTTTGAATCAGCTCCTGATGCCGATGACATCTTGATGAACGATGATTCAAGCGATGATGATATGGCAGCAGATGAGGCAGCGGCAGTACTCGCCTCTGTTGAAACTGAGCCTGGTCGTACCACTGACCCTGTACGTATGTATATGCGTGAAATGGGTACGGTTGACCTACTGACTCGCGAAGGCGAGATTGCCATTGCTAAGCGTATCGAAGAAGGTATTCGCGATGTACAGCATGCCATGTCTTACTGGCCTGGTACCGTACAGTTTGTCCTTGACGAGTATCAAAAAGTACAAGACGGTGAAAAGAAACTATCTGATGTCATCACTGGTTTCTTAGACCCTGAGACCGAAGAAGACAAAATCGCAGCCCAAGAAGCAAAAGAAGCGGCGAAAGAAGAGCGTGAGCGCATCAAAGAAGAAAAAGAAAACCCACCAGTTATCAAAGCCAAGGTCAATGCGAAAGCAGCTGCGCTTGATGATGACGACGAAGACGAAGATGACGTTGAAGACGAAGCTGAAGAAGAAACCAGCGGTCTTGATCCAGAAGAAGTTCGTTTGCGTCTAGAAGAGATCGAGCATCTATTTATCAAAGCCAAGCAAGCCTTGCTTGATTATGGCCGTGGTAGCATACAGGCTGATACCGCGTATGCCCTACTTGCTGAACGCTTTATGATGCTAAAGCTAAACAATCGCTTGTCAGACCAAGTCATGGCTATCATGCATGACGTCTACGACGACGTGCGTAAGCAAGAGCGTCAAATCATGCGTTTGGTGATTCGCCGTGGTCGTATGCCGCGTGAAGAGTTCCGTAAGACCTTCCCTAGCAATGAAACCAATGTTGATTGGTTGATTGAACGTATCAAAGGTAAGCCTGCATTTGCTGGTACGCTAGAAAAAGTCACTGATGACGTTATTTTACTTCAGCGCCGTATTCGTGATTACGAGCAGCAGCTCGATATGAAAATCCACGATATGAAAGATGTGGCACGTCGTATGGCTGTTGGTGAAGCAAAAGCTCGCCGTGCGAAAAAAGAAATGGTTGAAGCTAACCTACGTCTGGTTATCTCTATCGCCAAAAAATATACCAACCGTGGTCTACAGTTCTTGGATCTTATCCAAGAAGGTAACATTGGTCTGATGAAAGCCGTTGATAAGTTCGAATATCGCCGTGGTTATAAGTTCTCGACCTATGCCACTTGGTGGATTCGTCAGGCGATTACCCGCTCTATCGCTGACCAAGCGCGTACCATTCGTATTCCTGTGCATATGATTGAGACGATCAACAAAATCAACCGTGTCTCACGTCAATTGCTACAAGAAATGGGCCGCGAGCCAACACCTGAGGAATTAGGCGAACGCTTAGAGATGGACGAAGTTAAAGTCCGTAAAGTGCTGAAGATTGCCAAAGAGCCTATCTCTATGGAAACCCCTATCGGTGATGATGAAGATTCGCACCTAGGTGATTTTATCGAAGATGGTACGATTTCAAGCCCTGTCGATGATGCGACTGCTGCTGGTCTACAAGAAGCGACGCGTGATGTATTGGGTAACCTGACTGAACGTGAAGCGCGTGTCCTAAAAATGCGTTTCGGTATCGATATGCCAACCGATCATACTCTAGAAGAAGTCGGTAAACAGTTCGATGTAACGCGTGAGCGTATTCGTCAGATTGAGGCAAAAGCATTACGTAAATTGCGCCATCCATCACGTTCTGAGCACTTGCGCTCTTTCCTTGAAAATGACTAAATTTTCAGAGAAGTACTGAGCCTAGCTAATAGGTTTCAGATAGTTGCTAGAAATAGAAAAGCTGAGTATATCTCAGCTTTTTTTGTGCCTGCTTTTTAATTCTAGAACTTATTAATCACAGCATTTGTTAATTACAAAGCTTATTAATTGCAAAGCGTCCTAGTCATAAATCTTTTTAACCCAAGCGCTCCTCATTCAATATATACCTCTATTTTCTTTATCTTCTACTACCTTCTTTCATTAAAAATTATTTAACTATAGATACAAACTATCCTTCAAAAAACACTTTATAGTTGACACTATCAACCTTATTCTATATAGTTGCTTCTATCAACTATATCAAAGAGTTTTTATGTCTAACAATTCATTAAGCGAAACACTACATCAATTGATGCATACCTATACCAACCTACTACTAGAAGGCATTCGTCAGCAAGGGGTAGAGTTGTCCGTGACCAATATCAGAACCTTAAAAGGCGTTTGTTATAACCCGAATAGCACTGCGCTATCGATCTCTAAGCATATGCAGCGAGACAAAGCGCAAATCACCCGTGCCTTAAATGACCTATTGGCGGCTGAGCTAATATTAAAGACAGACAACCCGCTTGATGGTCGCAGCCAATTACTACAGCTGACCTCTAAAGGCGAAGAGGTTATGACAAAGCTTGATGCAGCAGAAGAGTGGACAAGACAGCAATTAACGAAAGATTTAAGCCTCGTAGAGCTTGCGTTATTTTTCCGTGTCAGTCGCACCATGATAGACAACGTTAGCAGCAGCAAGACTACCGATAAATAAGTAAGGACAGATCCATATGAATAACACAATAAATCAAAAACCCGTACGCGAAATCATGACCGTTGCTCACAAGCAAATGATTACTCCGCACTACATCCGTATATACCTCACAGGCCAAGCAGATACTATTGCCAATATCGCGACCATGACAGTTGGCGCAAACAATAAAGTACTTATCCCTGTCGATAAAGCTCAGTCAATTGATCTAAATGACAATACTACTTTCATTGTCCGTACTTATACTCATCGCGGCGCTGATGTAGCAAAACAACAGATTTGGATTGATTTTGTCGCTCATGGTGACGAGGCGCCTGCTTCAGGTTGGGCTACTCATGCTGAGGTTGGCGACGAGATTGGTATCTTAATGAAGCCTAAAACCAAAGCGCTTTGTCCTGATGCAGATAATTTTCTACTGATTGGCGATGCCACAGCGATACCAGTGCTCGGCTCAATATTAGAAAGCTTGCCTGCCAGTGCGACTGGTCAATGCATCATCGAAGTGCACGGTACAGAAGATGAACAAGAGTTGCCGACAGCAGCCAATATCACCATGACATGGTTACATAACCCAGATCCAACGCAAGGCAGTCAATTAATCAATACAGTAAAATCTCTCACATTACCAACTGCAGAACAGAGCCGATTTGCTTATATCGCTAGCGAATTCTCATCTGTCAAAGCCCTTCGTCATTACCTAAAAGTCGAGCAACAGTGGTCTAAAGATGAGCTATATGCCTTTTCTTACTGGAAAGCAGGTGTTGCAGAAGACCAATCTGTAAGCGATCGACAGGCAGAAAAAAACACTGACTAATTAAACGCTCTTTATGAGAGGAAAATGACTATGGCTCCAAATACTATGCCGTCAAATACCGAGACCCTGCTCATTGATGGCTCTAAAAATAGTGGCGCTAAGAATGATGGCACTAAAAAAACACCGTTGCTCTACAAAGTGTTATTAATACTTGCCTTAATGACTGTCATAGGTGGTCTCTTAACAGGTGTGATGACCTATATAAATGTCGGATACTCCGATACGTTTTTTATAGACTGGTCTAGAGCGCTACTGGCGGCGTATGCGATCATGCCGATTGGCTTCTTACTGATGGGACTGGTCACAAAATTTATTAATCACAAGCTACCTAATACCAAAGCATACAAGCGCAATCTCATTACAGGTGTGTTGATGGCTTGTATAATGGAGTCTATGTTGGCCTTTAGTACTGCCTCAAAGACGATTGGTTTTGCTAATCAAACGGCATTTTTAAATGGCTGGTTAGAAGGGTTTCTAGTTGCATTACCAGTAGGATTGACGTTAATGGTCATCGTTTCTATGACTATTAAACCAAAAATTGAGGCATTTCTAAAAAGCTAAGATATCACGACGATGCTTATTAGGTTTTTCGGTACTTTACCACGACGCTAACCAGATTAATAAAAAAGCTTAATAAAATTGAAGAACATAAAGCATCAAGGGCGTGTTGAATATTCAACACGCCCTTGTCATGTCGGAAGCTTTCTAATACTATTTTACTGCTAGTTTGGCAAAGAACTAACGTGTATTTAATGAGTCAGTCGTAACAACCTTTACTGTTAGATTCGATTTGAAACAGTCTTTTTTTGTCCATCATATATTGTTACTATTCGACAATATTCCGATGACTAGACAGTACAACTGTCATAATTAAACTGGTTTTGGCTGTATACTCTACTGTTATAGAAACGTATAGTCAGAATATAAACGCTAGTTACAAGCAGTATCCTACTAGTAGCCGTTTATTTGTATATGGTTGACACATTGGTAGTAAACAAATACTACTACGCTTTAGTGTTTATATTCATAATGAGTAAGCTAAAAATCTAATGTTCCACTCTGACAGTTGTTGATTATTAACTAGGTATCGATATCACACATTTTATGAATACAGAAAACATAATATCTGCACTTAACAACCCCATGCGTCGCCAAATCATAAAGTGGTTGAAAGACAGATCAAACTTTCCAGCCTCATTACCAGAGCATGCTAATCTGGATGGTGTATGCGTCAGTTACATCCAAGAAAAAGCTGGATTGTCGCAATCAACCATTTCAAACTATATGGGTGTGTTAAAAAAAGCAGGATTGGTTACGTCCGAACGCCATGGACAATGGACGTTTTATCAGCGTCATGAAGCTAACATCGAAGCATTTCTCAATGAAGTTGAAAAAGAGCTGTTGAAGCTTTAAAAAATTCTCATAATCTATAGAGCTATTCTTCTTTATCACAAAACATCTAGATATTTCAATATAACGATTAACTATCTCCATACCGCATCATCCAAACCTGTTACTTCTTCCCTTCTAGCTACCCCTTCCTTTCTGCCGTCCTATTACCTTCTAAGATATTTATCCATAAAAGAATATAGTCTTTTAATCTGCATAAAAAAAGCCGAGATACACTCAGCTTTATAATATTTATCAATATGACACTATTAATACGTAGCTAATTTAATGCGCGCCTAAGCTTTGCTCAGCATCTGGCTTATCATGCACACCGAAATTGTCTATCATCGCTTGGCTCGCCTCGTTCAAACCGATGAGCTCTACTTCAGTGCCTTCGCGGCGAAATTTAATGATGACTTTATCTATGGCAGCGACTGCTGTCACGTCCCAAAAATGCGCGCGCGACACGTCAATGACCACGTTAGAGACAGATTCTTTAATATCAAAGGAATCAATCATACGCTCTGCTGATGAAAAAAACACTTGTCCGTCAACTCGATAATAACGCGTTTGCGCTGCTTCATCCATATGACTATGCACGCTCATATAGCGCTCAATCTTATTGGCAAAGAACAATGCTGACAGCAGTACCCCAATCAATACGCCATAGGCCAAGTTATGCGTTGCGACCACCACAGCAACGGTCGTAATCATGACCACATTGCTTTGCAGCGGCTTGGTTTTTAGCTCTTTAAAAGAGCCCCAGTTAAAAGTACCGATAGACACCATAATCATCACAGCGACTAATGCGGCCATTGGAATAATCTTTAGCCAATCGCTTAAGAACACTACCATCAATAATAAAAATACGCCTGCTACTAAAGTAGAAAGACGTGTATAACCGCCTGATTTGACATTGATGATCGACTGCCCAATCATCGCACAGCCTGCCATCCCGCTAAAAAAGCTACTAACCACATTGGCAATACCTTGGCCTTTGCACTCTTGCGTACGGTCGCCTTTGGTATCAGTCAAATCATCTACGATAGTCATGGTCATCATAGACTCAAGTAAGCCCACTATCGCCAAACTGATAGAATACGGAAAAATAATAATCAACGTATCCAAGTTCAACGGGATATCAGGTATCAAAAACATCGGCAGGGTATCAGGCAGCTGACCCATGTCATTGATGGTTCGCGCCTCTGCACCTAATAGGATGGCTATAGCTGTGACCAGTACAATACTAACCAATGGTGATGGAATCACTTTACCGATCTTTGGGATATATGGATAGCCATAGATAACGACGAGACCTAGCACTACAAGACCGTATACGTGTACTAGGTTTGAACCTGCCTGCGGCATCAGCTCAGGAACCTGCGACATAAAAATCAAAATAGCCAAGGCATTGATAAAGCCCAGTACCACAGATTGCGACACATATTTCATAAGATTACCCAGCTTTAAGAAGCCAAAGACAATCTGTATAACACCTGTCAGCACACTGGCTGCCAACAAATACTGCAATCCATAATCCTTGACCAGCGTCACCATTAGTAACGCCATCGCACCAGTCGCCGCCGAAATCATCGCTGGACGACCACCGACAAACGCAATCACTACCGCGATACAAAACGAGGCATAAAGCCCTACTTGGGGATCGACACCGGCAATGATAGAAAATGCAATCGCTTCAGGGATAAGTGCCAAAGCGACGACCATGCCAGCCAAGACATCGCCGCGCGCATTGGATAACCAATGTTCTTTAATTGTATTTAACATATTTAACTCAGTTTTGGGGAACTGCTGTAGTCTGTCAATAAACGAGGTATCTAATCATTGTTTAGAAAACATCTATTTGGAAAGTATCTAAAAAGTAGTTAGAAATTAGCTCACATGAAAAGTCTGACGCATCTCTATCTAGGCACATCTCTATTTATACCCTTTGATATCCAGACACGTTGCCCATTACCTGTCAGGTAATAAATATAAAAATGCGAACGATCATAGTTAGCGAGTTATCGTCATAACATATTTTTAGTGGGATAATCTTTATGATCCACTAGATATATCGAATAGTGATACAAACGTTAAAGCAGTGCGTGCGCACAAGAAAAAGCGTTATACGCTTTATGAGAGTAATTGCTATAGGAAGCAATCATTACTGAGGAGGGGTACAGCTAGGGTGGCGTATTCATCTTTGTGGTGACAGCTTTTATAGAGTTAAGAAGTGATATTCCGCGTCATTTTAACATACATAAAGTGGATTAATAAAAACATCGCCCTTTACGCTGAGGATTTAACTTTTTTAGCTATAAATTTCAGATCACCTCCCTTAATAAGTTTAGACACAAGGGCTAGAACAACAGGGTTCGAGAGCCTTTGGGAAAGATTACTAATTAAGGCACAAATTTACATTAAGGGTGCGCTAGATCCAGAAATTCAGAGAATTATTTTATTAGATGGCCTAACTGGACCAAAGAGAAGGAAAAAAGAAAGAGGTAGATCCAGAACTCGCTGCTATTCTGATTAATGGTTCTGCTATGAACGCTGCCCTAGTGATCCCCTTCAGCACGATGCTATCTGAATTTAAAGTTTAGAATTTGATTGAACATATCTAACTAAACGAGCCCTCTTCTAAAGAGCGCTCGACGTTCTGATAAGACCATCTGCTTATATCCATTGTTGAGAATAGCTTCATACCTCAATGTAATGAAAAGCATAATCCTTCACATAAATGAGAGCACAACTTCACTTATTATTCGACGATTTTTAATCTTTTCACCAATGGGAGAGTATATTTTTCGAAGTTATCAGCCATTTTATACAATTCATCGATATTATCTTTTTCTGCTTGAAGTGTACTTCCATCTTTGAGTAATAGTTGGTTATTTTTCTTAAGCGCTTGCCACGCATAATCTACCCAGTCTGCCTGTTTATTTTTACCTTGGATATAAGCATGCAAGAAAATAAGCGGGAATCTTCCGAATGTTAAAGCAGTCCCTGTCAGTGGGCTAGCCAGCGCTGTCAATTCAGGACTTACAAGACTCTGCTGCATAATATATGCATTAAGCTTCTTGCACTGTTCTTGGACCTCTTTTATCACATTATCATCTTGGACAAGAACAATTGCTCTTTGACTGTGTAAGATAGCCAAAGACTCGCATAACCAACTTTGTTTAAAATCATCAGGCAATTTCTTTTTCAAATCAACTACCTGATGTATCTTATAATCATTTAAGAGACCGACAACTTGCTTATAAATATCTTTGTTTAGAGAGACATTACCAACTGCACCGTTCAGATCATATTGGATGTCTTGTTCACTAGCAATCAACATAAAGCGCAATTGGTACCACGTCATTTCTAACTTAGCACTAGATATTTTTCGTGCTCCTTTTACCCAGTAATCGCGGCGAAACTGTTTGTTATGCATATAATCTTTGATACTTTGTTCAAACATGGGGTCATCGACACTTTTGAGAAACTCGCTTTGTTCATCGGTATAGCAGCAAGGGCTATAATCCTCCAAGAAGCTGGCTGAACAAGCAAAACTGGTCTTGGTGGGTGATAACCAATCTGCCATTTCAGAAAAGTACATAGGTTGCCAATCACGGTTAAAGTATTCGTGAGCCAAATAATTAGGGTTTTGCTTACTAATGTTTTCTAAGCGGTGTGGAATAGAGGGGACTTGTTGTACTAAAGGCTGACTAAGCTCAAGAAGCTCTTGTGTAAACTTGATAGAATCTTCGACACGTCTGCTAATACTTTTACCACGGCTACCATGCATATGGTCATGCTCTGTTAGCATATGGCGTATAGGAGAAGCTGCAGCCCAACCTGGTAAAGTATTGTAGCTAATATATAGCACCCCACCAACTTTTAGTTTACGGCGAATAAAGTCGGCAATAATGCCACGGTTTTCGTTAGACACCCAAGACCAGATACCATGTAAACCGATAAAGTCAAAATCCGGTAGGTCATCACGATTACAAAAGTCACTGAAAGACTGATCATAGATATGGGTGTTACTGCCTGAAGTATCAGATAATTCTTTAGCAAAGCTTGCTTGTGAAGGATTAAAATCAGTGCCATACCATTGGACATCCGATGCAGCGGAATGTGTATTGATTGATATTCCTTGACCAAAGCCAAGTTCACATGCCGTATTGAATTTCGGTACTTCAAGTCCTGACATCAAGAAAGGGATTTTGACATTATTAGGGCTAAGTTCTGGATAATAGCCGTAAGTATAATCGATATCACTAATGTAACCCTCTGACCAATTTGCCATGTTTATATCCTTATATATGATTAATTTAAATACACGCTACTCAAAATATCTTAATGTGTTTATTGCAAACTCATCCAACCTAATAATGTTAATAAAGCTACCGAAATTAGTTTGATCATTTAGAATAATACCCTTTTTGCTATTAATTGGCTAAAGTGGTTTTAATAGTTTTCCACATTTTTTATTTTCACTGTTATACAACTACCTGATTATAAAGAATGCTATTGAATCTTATTGAAATGTTACCACCTCCCTAATTGCAAAACACCCTTTACAGATTTCGTTTCTATATTAGAATCACACGAGACATTGAATAATGTCTCCATATACCCCATCGCTAGGAAACTGACATGATTGTCCGGCAAACACCCAATGCCCTTAAGATATTTTTCACCCTGCGTGGATCAATCATTCCAAAAATCTATCCGCAAATTTTGCTGATTACTATTCTTAGTACGCTCATCACGATTATCCAGCACTGGCTTCCTGACTCGTTTCCCTATTATGGTATGGCAACGTTTACCTTGCTAGGAATTGCGTTATCATTGTTTCTTGGGTTTCGGAACAACGCCAGTTATCAGCGTTGGTGGGAAGCTCGCGGACTATGGGGTCAGCTGGTATATGATTCTCGTAGCTTAACCCGCCAAGTACTGTCCTTTATAGATAATGACGATGCGACTGGTATAGAAGATGGCGAGGTTCACAATGCGACTGGACGCGATACTCAGCGAACGATGGTATATCTGACCATTGCGTTTGCCCATGCTGTGCGCCACCGATTGCGTGGTACGCCACCTTGGGCGGATATCGAGCCTCTTGTCGCAGCGTTACATCATGACCGTATGCGCCAAGCGAAAAACGTACCTGATTATATAATGCGCCTAATGGGTAAGCAGCTAGGCGATATTCGGCGTCAAAGACTGGTATCGGAGCAAGTCATACAAAACATGGACGAGCGCCTGACCTCTATGACAATTGTACTGGCAGCTTGCGAGCGCATTCATAACACGCCACTGCCCTTTGCTTACATGCTGCTGGTACATCGCACCACCTATCTGTATTGCATTATGTTGCCCTTTGGTTTGGTGGCATCACTCGGTTGGGCGACCCCGTTGATTTGTGCGGTGATTGCTTATACCTTTTTTGGTCTGGATGCGCTTAGTGAAGAGTTAGAAGAGCCTTTTGGCTTGGCGGCTAACCAGTTACCTCTAACTGCCTTGTCACGCACTATAGAGATTAACCTGCGAGAAGCATTGGGAGAGACGGATATTCCGCCTGATATCACTCCTATCAACGGCTATTTGCAATAGCTTTTATAATAGTTTTAATAAAAGCCATTTGGCTTACTACTTCAAGATAGAACGGACTAAATACAGACTTCACTTGAATAATCATCTATAGACCACTATAAACAGTGCATATATTCTCTGCCTAATATAGCCATTCCACTATAAAAGTATGACAGCGTTAACCTCGCTTGAAGTATCACACATACATCTATACTCGGTTGCCTTGTGCTACTTTTAGATTGAATCGACTATAGCTTGACTGATTTAAATGCCACTGATGTCCACACTGAGCAAGTCTCAGATTTTGGCGTTATGATTTTGGTATGATTTGAGCAGATGTGTAACTAACTGAATGTCTATAGCAGCGATTTTCGAATGACTTAATGTTAGTTACTTATTTACTTATTTACTGCTAATGACTGATTAACTTTTTTCTATTTACCTATATAAGCGAGGCTCATATCATGAGTGATGATTCAAAAGACAACAACGACAACGTCGACAACAACGCAAATAACCCAACCAGCAATCAGCCATCAGTGAAAGTCACTGACCTGACGCCAAATAAGGGCGCATTGGTAGGCAAGAAGACCGATATTCAAAACCCAGAGCTTTGGGAGTTCCCGATGAACTACCCACTGAGCATCATCGGTCATGAAGGCGAGCGTGAGAGTTTGCTTAATGAAGTGAAGCTAATTTTGGGTAGCCAATTCCCTGATTTTGATTTGGCGTCTATCGAAGTTAAGCCGTCTAAAACGGGTCGTTTTCACTCAGCACGGGTCAATTTGTACCTAACCGCTGCTGAGCAAGTGAATGCGCTTTATGCCTCACTGGATAATGCAAAAACGGTTCGTATTGTTTTATAAGTGGCATAAAAAACTTTAACGCCTTTTTAGTCCAAATCGTCACTCATACGGGTGGCGATTTTTTGTGGTTTGATGTACAATCTGCGCCCGCATTATTGCCGCCATGACTACCGTTATCAGTTGACAATAACCGAGAGAATGAAAAGTAAAACTCACGATATTTTTACAAAAATTTTATTATTGACCGCATTTGCGTCTAACCCTTATCCCATCGTCCTTTGCCAAAATTTGGACTGCCTACAACCTTGTAGCAACATAGTTTTATTCTAAAATCAATATAGTATTTTCAAAATTTTCCCGCTATATTGTGCCTACCAATTAACAAACACGCTATATGTAGTACTCAGTGATTTTAACCGTCACTATGAGTAGTGGTAGCTTTTTGTCCAAAAAAACCAGCTAGCACAACCCAGCATAATAGCGTTATAAAGAATGTCTGCCGCTGATTCAGCGCGCAGCATCACAATAAGCAATCAAAATAGAGGCCAGCATGACACATATTGACAAAATCCAAGTAACCAAACGTGATGGACGTTTAGAGCCTATTGATTTAGACAAAATTCACAAGGTAATAGCGTGGGCAGCTCACGGCTTGGACAACGTATCTGTGTCTCAAGTTGAGCTAAAGTCGCACATCCAGTTTTATGAAGGTATCAAGACTCGTGACATTCACGAAACCATCATCAAATCTGCCGCCGACCTAATCTCTGAAACCACGCCTGACTATCAGTATCTGGCTGCGCGTTTGGCCATCTTCCATCTACGTAAGATTGCTTATAACAAATTTACTCCGCCGCACCTATATGATCATGTCAAAACTTTGACTGACGCTGGCAAATACGATCAGCATATCCTAGCTGACTATAGCCGTGCTGAATTTGATGAGTTAGAAGAATATCTCGATCACTGGCGCGATATGAATCTTGCTTATGCTGCTGTTGAGCAAATGGCTGGTAAATATCTAGTACAAGATCGCGTGAGCAAGACTGTCTATGAGAGCCCGCAGTTCTTGTACATGCTGGTTGGTATGTGTCTGTTTAGCCAATACGACAAGTCAGATCGTCTTGATTTCGTCAAACGTTTCTATGATGCGACCTCAGAATTCAAAATCTCACTACCAACACCTATCATGTCTGGTGTGCGTACGCCATCTCGTCAGTTCAGCTCGTGCGTATTGATCGAATGTGGTGATAGCCTAGACTCTATCAACGCAACTACTAGCGCCATTGTACGCTATGTGTCACAGCGTGCTGGTATCGGCATCAATGCAGGCCGTATCCGTGCCCTTGGTAGCCCTATCCGTGGCGGCGAAGCACAGCATACTGGCTGTATCCCGTTCTACAAACTGTTCCAGACTGCTGTGAAATGCTGCTCACAAGGCGGCGTACGTGGCGGTGCTGCGACTCTATTTTACCCATTGTGGCATTTAGAAGTTGAGTCGTTACTGGTACTCAAAAACAACCGCGGCGTCGAAGACAACCGTGTCCGTCATATGGATTACGGCGTACAGTTAAACAAGACAATGTACACGCGCCTAATCAAAGGCCAAGACATCTCGCTATTCTCACCAGGTGACACACCAGGCCTATATGACGCGTTCTTTGAAGATCAAGACAAATTCGAAGAGTTATACACCAAGTACGAAAATGATCCTAACGTACGTAGCCGTCAGATCCCAGCAGCAGACTTGTTCAGCCTAATGATGCAAGAGCGCGCCAGTACGGGTCGTATCTATATCCAAAACGTCGATCATTGCAACACCCATAGCCCATTTGACGCGACGGTTGCCCCGATTCGCCAGTCAAACCTATGTATGGAAATCGCACTACCAACCAAGCCACTTGATAACATCAATGACGAAGAAGGCGAAATCGCGCTTTGTACGCTATCAGCGGTCAACCTGGGTAAAGTCGAAAACGTCAGCGACATCGAAGAGCCAGCTGAGCTAATCGTCCGTGCGCTTGATGCCCTGCTCGACTATCAAGACTATCCCGTAAAAGCGGCTCAAAACGGCAGCATGCGTCGTCGCACGCTTGGTGTGGGCGTGATTAACTATGCTTACTACTTAGCTAAGAATGGCGCACGCTACTCAGACGACTCAGCATTGGGTCTGACCCATCAGACGTTTGAAGCATTGCAATTCTATCTCTTAAAAGCGTCAAACAAATTGGCCAAAGAGCAAGGCGCGTGTCCTGCGTTCAATGAGACTACATATTCGCAAGGCATCTTGCCGATTGACACGTACAAAGCCGACTTAGACAAAATCTGCCAAGAGCCGCTACATCTCGATTGGGAAACGCTACGTGGCGAGATCACTGAGCACGGTCTACGCAACTCTACCCTAACCGCCTTGATGCCGTCTGAGACCTCTAGTCAGATCGCTAACGCGACCAACGGTATCGAGCCACCACGTGGTCTGGTCTCTATCAAAGCGTCAAAAGATGGCATCCTAAAGCAAGTCGTGCCTGAGATTGATAAGCTAAAAGATCAGTACGAGCTACTATGGCAAATGCCAAACAATGACGGTTACCTGAAGCTGGTCGCTATCATGCAGAAGTTCGTCGATCAAAGCATCTCTGCCAACACCAACTACGATCCAGTTCGTTATGCTGGTGGCCGTGTACCGATGAAGATATTGCTAAAAGACTTGCTAAACGCTTATAAAATGGGTGTGAAGACGTTGTACTACCATAACACTCGTGATGGTGCGAACGATGCCCAAGCGGATATGGAAGATGATTGTGCTGGCGGTGCGTGTAAGATTTAAGTTTGAAAGAGAAGTTCTTTAAAGAGAATTTCTAAAGTATGGCGGGTTTGGCTTTTGGGTTAAGCTCGCTGTTTTTTATCCGTATAGTACTAGTTTTGACTATCATTAAATAAGGATTTTTATGTTAGTAAAATATCTAGGCACTACAATTAATGAAAGAAATGAACATATACCGCGTTCTGAATTTCTAGAAAATGGCTTGTTTAGAATGACACAGCCTATATTTTTAAATGATAAAGGTAGTGAAGCCAGATTCTATCCATATTTAAATGAGTTTTCTCCTGCCGATTTGGCTTATGCTCGAAAGTGTTCAAACAGTTTTAATACGGGTTCTAGAACTAAACAGGTAGCTGATGAAGACCTCATCAGGCTTCATTTGGAGCCATCTGGAGATCATTATACTTTGGAAAATACTCCAACTCTTTTAGGTTTTACAGACTATGCTTCCAAGGAGGAATATTACGAGGCAAAAAGTATAGAGCTAAAAAAGTCAGTGGAAGAATTTAACAATTCAATATTGGAAGCTATCAGTAGTCATATAGGTATCTTTTCACTGTCCAAGAGTGTTGATAATGAAAAAATGTGGGTACACTACGCTAATAACCATATGGGATTAGCTGTTGAATTCAAAGAAGAACATTCATTCTTTCAAGACTTCCGTGTTCAAGACATCAGTTATAAACGCGAAGATAGAGCGTCTATAACTTATTATAAAAATACTATAAGAATAAACGGTGAGCCTTTAAGAAACTTAGAACTGAATGAGCCTATAAACTTATTAAGTCTTTATAATTTTATTTCTCAACAAAAAGATAAACTTAGTGGGATTACAAAAAAGTTGCTATATACGAAGAATGGAAAGTGGAGTGAGGAACAAGAAAAAAGATTAATTTGTCCTTTAGAAGTTTGCGAAGAAAAGAAAGGCAAGGTTATTACTCCAAAATTAAACGAAAATATACCTGACTATTTGCTTGAAGAGTTCAGTAGCTATCATGAAATTTGCCTCAAGAAAATACCATTTGACGCTCTTGAGTCGATTGTTTTTGGTGTTTCAGTTAATGAGTTTCAACAACAAAATATTATTGAAAAAGCACGGAAAAATCCTGATTTGCGTCACTTAACATTTAGCCAAGCTAAGTTTGATATTTTTGGTGATATCAATATCGTAGATTTATGATTAATTAGATGTAGGGTGCGCCCAGCACCTAGATTGGGTTGACGAAGGAAACCCAACGTTTTGAGTCTTTGTTGGGTCTTGTGCCTCGACACCAACCTACTCAAATGCATAGGAAATTGTAGGGTGCGCCCAAACGAAAAAGTCCTTAAGGATAAAGAAAGATGCCTTAGCAAGGCTTTTTAGTCCCTGAGCGAGGAAATAACGAAGCATTGCTTCGTCCGAGCGCAAGAGAATTTGCATTTTCGCAAATTCTGTAGCAACTATCCTGCTGACGACGATGGCGATGCAGTCTATGGCTGGACGTAGTATCGAGACAACAGAAATGCGGTCAGACACAATAGACTGCATCGCCAGCGGCAAAGCAGATACAAGCGGTAGGCGGGATTGGCTACTGTTATCATTAAAACATACAGACAGAATAAAACGACGGAGGTCATGTGCAATATACCGCAATCATCAAAGACGGTGGTTTGTTTATCCCAAACGTATTTTCAGACCTAAACGATGGTGGCTCGCATATCGTACAAGTCGAGGTTGATATTGCAGAGGTGCGTCAGCAGTTAGGTGTGGATGAAGCACCAAAGACAACTGTCGCCAAAAAAAGCGTGGCAAAAGCAGCCAAAAAACCAGCATCAAGAGCGGCTAAAAAAGACTTAAAAACAGCAGCAGAAGAGTCTGATGTAAGTACCCTACGCAAAAGCGCACTTGATGAATTAGAAGCACTCGATGATAGTGAGCTGAGCGAAATATTCAAAGCCTATATGAACGATGGGCAAGAGTCATCACAGATATCACTAGAGAACCTCTAAGCTAAAACGCTATAATCCAAAAACGTGTCATAACCTCAAATCAAAACCAGTCACACCCCTATAAATTAATAACCGTATCAATTATAAAGGCAGTCCCATGACTTACTCGATTTTTTCTCAAACGCCAAACAATGCGCTAAAAGAGCCGATGTTCTTTGGTCAGCCCGTCAACGTGGCGCGCTATGACCAACAAAAGCACCCAATCTTTGAGCAATTGATTGAAAAGCAGCTATCGTTCTTTTGGCGTCCAGAAGAAGTCGATGTATCACGCGACCGTATCGACTTTAGCAATCTGTCCTCGCATGAGCAGCACATATTTTTGAGCAACCTCAAGTATCAGACCCTACTCGACTCGATCCAAGGTCGTAGTCCAAACGTGGTGCTACTGCCGCTGGTGTCTATCCCTGAGCTTGAGACGTGGATTGAGACATGGTCATTCTCTGAGACCATTCACTCGCGCAGCTATACGCATATCATTCGCAATATCGTCAATGACCCAAATATTATCTTTGATGACATCATGCAAAACGAGCATATCTTAGGCCGTGCCTCTGATATCGCCCAGTATTATGATGAGCTGTATCGCAACTCACAGCTATATAGCCTGTACGGGCCAGGTACGCACAATATCAATGGCGAGCAAGTAACGGTTGATTTAAGATCACTGAAAAAGCAGATGTACCTATGCATCATGGCGGTCAATGTCCTAGAAGCCATTCGTTTCTATGTATCGTTTGCTTGCTCGTTTGCCTTTGCTGAGCGTAAATTGATGGAAGGTAATGCCAAAATCATCAAGCTAATCGCTCGTGATGAAGCGCTGCATTTGACAGGTACTCAGCACATGTTGAACCTGATGCGCAACGGTCGTGACGATCCTGAGATGGTCGAGATTGCCGCAGAGTGCTATGAGGAAAGTATCGAAATCTTCCGCAAAGCTGCTGAGCAAGAAAAAGAATGGGCAGGCTATCTGTTCAAAGATGGCTCGATGATTGGTCTAAACAAAGACATTCTTTGCCAATATATCGAATATATCACTAATTTGCGTATGGAAACCGTCGGCTTGCCAGCGGCGTTCCCGAACTCAAAATCAAACCCAATCCCATGGATCAACACGTGGTTGTCGTCTGACAATGTGCAAGTAGCACCGCAAGAGACTGAGATTAGCTCGTACTTGGTTGGTCAGATTGACTCTGACTTATCAGACAGTGATTTTGATGACTTTGAATTATAAAAGCTGAGTTGTAAGAGCTTTGAGCTAGAAAGACTTTAAATTATAAAAGCTTGGAATGATAAAGGCTTGAGCGGTAGAGATTTTAAGTTATAAAATTTTTACCGCTGTAATCGTCTTATGGGTTAATAGTAGGGATAGCAGTAGCACAGACATATCCCAATAGGATTAACGATGACTTGGGTAATGACCAGTAAAAAGCAGTTCTATCTACATGATGACGAGAGTCTGCTAGATGGACTGCTACGCACCGGACACGAGGTAAACTATCAATGCCGCGAAGGCTACTGTGGTAGTTGCCGAGTCAAGCGTATTGCTAGCTCGCATACGGTCGATTATCCATTTGACCCATTGGCGATGATTGAAGAAGATGAGATCCTGCCCTGCTGTTGCCGTGTGCAAGGTGTCATTTATATCAATCATGACCCGATTGAGAAGTTATAGCAGCGTTACGTATAAATGAACCTAGCCTTTAAAATTTAGAAAAACTAGCTCCAACAAAAAGCGCGCTCCTTTAGATAAGGAACGCGCTTTTTTATGCTATCAGCTAAATGCATGTGCTGTCTCATACACAAATTATGAGTCAGCACATAGTGGTAAGAATAACCTACGACTTACTGCGACGCGGCATCTTGTTCAAACAGTTTCATCAGCTCTTCACGCATACGATCACGCTCTGCCTTTGACATCATCGGTGTTTCTTCATCACCTTGAATGTTTGGCTGCTCCATTCCGCCCATGCTCTCATTTTGTAGTACAACAGGACGCTCAAGTGGTTCTTGTGCTGGACGCTCTTCTAGCGTGATTTTTACCTGGGCGTTTTTACCTTGACGCAATATTTGCGCATCCAGTTCAGTATTTGGTGGCTTACGAGCAACATACTGAATCAAGGTATTGGCATCTGTCATCTCGACATCGTCGATGGTTAGGACGATATCACCGACACGTAGACCGCTTTTCGCCGCTGGACTGTTATCAATGACGTTTAGTACTTCTACACCTGTTGACGTCTCTAGCTGCGTTGGGTCACGTAGCTGTGACTGAATCTCGATACCCAACCAGCCACGACTGACACGGCCGTCTTTAATTAATGCATTCATCACTTGCTCAACCAATGCCGTCGGAATCGCAAAGCCAATACCCATCGAGCCACCAGAGCGCGAGAATATGACGGTGTTGATACCAACTAGCTCACCGTGAGCATCGACCAGTGCGCCGCCTGAGTTACCCGGATTGATCGCCGCATCCGTCTGGATAAAGTCTTCAAACTTATTGACGCCCAGTCCAGTACGACCAGTCGCTGAGATAATCCCCTGTGTCACTGTCTGACCCACACCGAATGGATTACCAATCGCTAGTGCCAAATCACCCACACGAATCGGATCTTCGCGGAAGCCAAGTGGCGTCAGCCCTGTCATATCGACCTTGATCACAGCTAGGTCACTATCAGGATCTGTACCAATGATTCTGGCACGGCTCTTACGACCATCATTGAACGCGACTGTGATTTCATCTGCTTTTTCGATCACATGGGCATTGGTCACGATATAGCCATCTTCTGATACGATCACACCAGAGCCTAAATTGGTATTACCCTGCTCTTGTGATGGGCCACCATGATATTCAAAAAACCGGCGCAGTACGGGATCATCCATATAAGGATGCTCGGTCATGGTTTGTGTCGTATAGATATTGACTACAGACTGCGACGCACGCGCAACTGCATTATGATAAGAAGAGATAGGCGCTGGCGTGTCCGACACTGGTTCTGCTGCTTGCTGTTCCGCAGGCGGGGTTCTCGGCGGCTCCCATGTGGCCTCCGACGTCGATTTCATACTCGTGAACAACCAGATAAACGCTGCCAACACTAGCAGCAATAAGACCCAAGGTAACCATTTTAATAAAGACGCCTTGTTATTGGTGTTCCGGGATGACGACATATAAAACCTCTATAAATTTATTGCAAACAGACAGTGAAAAACGATGTGAGATAATAGCGACCGCTTAGCTAGTCTTGATCCATTCATAGGATGGTCAAATGCTATACAGCTAGGCAGACTCACGTGTATAAATTATAACCGCAATACCAGTAAATAGTAACGTATCGTGTACCATTTCAGTTATCCAGCTTGTCTGCTCGCTTACAACGGCATGTTAAAATAGCTTTTACGATACTCGACACTTAAACATTTCGAGAATTGAACATAAAGCTAGAAGCCCAAAACCAAACACTCTCAAACATGATAGATAATACATAATTTTTGCTTAGTTAATCTATAGCACCTTACGACATACATTTTATTGATGACAGGAAAACATAGTGACTGCAAATCATACGACAGCTGAACCCAATACTCAAAGCATCAGCGCTCAGACATTGACACAGTTCTGTGACGACTACTTATCTACCAGCGCGTTTAAAGACTATGCGCCAAATGGTCTACAAGTCGATGGCGGACGACCGATTCAGCGTATCGTCACTGGTGTCACAGCTTGTGAAGCATTAATTGATGCTGCGATCGCTGACAATGCCGATGCAATTATGGTGCATCATGGATACTTCTGGAAAGGCGAACCTGCTACGCTTACTGGGATGAAAGGTCGACGCGTGCGCAAGTTGATGCAACACAGTATCTCTATGATTGGCTATCATCTACCGCTTGATGCACACCCGATCTCTGGCAATAACGCAAAGCTTGCTGACGTACTCGGCATGACGATCAACGGTGCGCTCTATCCTACCGAGTCCCATCCTGTTGGCAATATTGCTACTTGTACACCGCAAAGTGCTGACGCTCTTATTGCCACCATTACTCAAGCCTTAGGTCGCACGCCATTACATATTTCAGCTGAGTATCATACAGACGCTTCTGCTCAGACAAGTGGTAGGCTGATCAAACGTGTGGGTATATGTACGGGCGGTGCGCAGGATATGATTGAGCAAGCGGCTAGCATGGGCTGTGATGCGTTTATCTCTGGTGAGATATCTGAGCGTACTACGCATAGCGCACGTGAGCTTGGGATTGACTATTTTGCTTGTGGTCATCATGCAACGGAGCGTGGCGGTATTCAAGCGTTAGGAGAGATAGTCGCTCAAAAGTTTGATCTGCCAGTTACCTTTATCAATATCGAAAACCCAGCATAAACTAGCCACTCAAAAGCTCAGTTTAAACGGTTATCATTGATAGAGAAAAATTTGCAGATAAAAACTCGTAGAAAAAATGATAGTTCAAAAGTCAAACTAGACTTGCTAATAGCTATAGTCACATCGTATGCATAAAGTCTAGTTTGACTACTATTTAAACTTTGTTATTCTATTTTTGATTATTATGTACCAAATATCTGTAAAATTAACCGTTTATATCTCAATTGTTAAGTTTTATCGCTTTTTTCTTAACTCCACTTGAATAATGCAATTAGTAACCGCATATTACTACCCGTAAGAAAGAACGTTTTGTCATGAAACTTCCCATTATTACAGCTTCCGGTTATGGCACTAAAATAATGCTGGTAATTGTTTAAGACTTTATCATGCTATATCAACGATAAGATTTTAAACCGCTACCCATTGAAATACTATGTTTGCACTATATATGTTAGCAGCATGGTATTTTTTTATTTTTGGTGTCGCGATGACGGTACGACATAGTCAGTTTGATAGACAGCTATAAACTATCAATTCTGGTTATTTTGCTTACCCTCATCGCTGAACAAACAACTTTAGTAGCCAACTATTCTATTACTAGTAACTTAATATTAGTGATTCAAAGTATAGCCAGCCATCAAAGTTAGCATAGTTAAAACAGATGAATGTATTTGCCTCATTGGCAAAACCTTACATCAATGTTTCAAGCTATGTCTTTGTCTCAATAACTTAATCATGACCTTACCTATGTTTGATATATAGTTGTTTGGCCACTAGCCATATTTAGTTATCGATGAAGGAATCATCTGATTTATATCCTTCGCGTCGTTGTGCGTTCAGTATTTTAAACCAGTACTTATAAACACTGTTTAGAACGTTTTTATGACATATCGATAGCTGGCTGACGACAAACTATCCCACTAACTCTTAGAGAGAGTACGCTAGTGGCGCTATAGTCAAACAAGATAGAGCGGCATTTATCCTATTAAAAATGCCACTCTATTTGAGACACGATATCGATATATGTCAATATTATGCACATATATTTATACGTGTTTTTGCGGTAAGAAGGATGGCTAAAATCAGGAGACATCCATGCAGCGTATTACTTATCGTGTAAAAGTATCTGCGCAAGGGGCCAAACGCCGTATTTCTTATTTACTGCGTCCATCTAAACGCCTACTGAACACCAAAAGTAACATCGTTTCATCCGTTACCCCTATTGCGTCTAATCATTTTGCCAGAACCAAGAAGCTGGCACAAATCTCTAGCATCGCTCTACTCTCGTTGCCCGCTGAGAGTTTGACGACCATGAACACATCGGTACCAGCTTATGACAACGTCATGCTGGAAAACACCTTGACCATTGCTGCGGTACCAGGCGATAGCACTTACTTTGCTACCGATGGCTTCCAACATGGTTTTGGGTTTGATCTGGTGCGCACTTATGCTGACGAGCTCGGTGTCGATATCAATCTAAAAGCCTACGCCAGTGAAGAAGCGGCGCTAAAAGCACTAAGAACCGGCAACGCTGACATGGCGCTGACTACGGCTAGCACCAAGCTAAAAAGTCAGCTGAACCTATCGTCTATCAATGTCAGCTGTGGTTACGATTCTAGTCTGACTAAGAACGGACTACACCCTAAGGTAAGTTGGACGTTTAGCTCATCCAATGACCCACTATCAAGAAAGGCCAGTTACTTTTTGTGCGATAGCATCAAGCTACAAAACACACAGAAACTTGCCGCGTTCTACAATCAAAACTTGCTTAAAGATGCCTATAGTCAGGATCATTTCCAGAGAACGTTGACGGAAAAGTTACCGGACTATCAATCTTCGTTTGAAGAGCAAGCACGCAATTATAATCATGATTGGGAACTATTGGTCGCGATGGGTTATCAAGAGTCACATCTTGATGCCAACGCTGTCTCGCCGACTGGCGTACGCGGGTTGATGATGCTGACCAATAACACTGCGAAAGCGATGGGCGTCTCAGACCGTGTTGATCCTTACCAAAGTATTGGTGGCGGTGCACGCTATCTAGAGCAAGTGAAAGCAGACTTCTCTGACGTGCCAAAAACTGACCGTATCTGGTTTGCCCTTGCAGGTTATAACATGGGTCCCAATGCGGTAAAAAGAATCCAGCGCGAACTACGAGCTCAAGGTATCGATGATAAGAGCTGGGCGAACGTCTATGCCTATTTAGCAGATAATAGAGCGTCGAATAGCCGCTATGGTCAAGCCATGCATTATGTCAGTAATATCAGAAGCTATCTTGAGACTATCAAAACCCAGACTGTCTAATTCGTAGCTATTACTAGACAGTTCGCAAGCTAACTTCTAACAGTAAGTCATTTTTATTGAATAAAAAAAGCTGCTCTTATAAAGAGCAGCTTTTTTGTGCGTTACGATTCATAGTTAATATTAATGACGTCTCGTTTAAACGGTATCCATTAATATTTTATTCATTAGCGATTAGGTACAGTCAGACGCTGACCACGCTGCAACATCGTATCAGCGGCGATATTGTTCATATCAGCCAGCTCTTGCGTCGATACGCCATATTTACGTGCTAGACCAATCAAGCTATCACCCGAGCCAACCGTGTAGCTTACCGTCGCTTTTGGTACTTTAAGCGTTTGGCCGCGTTGTAGTTGTGCATTGGTCGCTAGATCATTGGTCGCCGCCAAATCCTCTACTGAGATGCCAAACTGACGTGCCAAAGCAATCAAACCATCGCCAGATTTAACTTTGTAGCTTTCAGTATTACCTAATTTCGTACCGCTGCTTGCTGAGCTACTACTGTTACTACTAGTAGAGCTACTGCTTTGACTGCTATTAGATGCACTTGCAACACTTCCGCTCGCAGGAATAGTGATAGTACGGCCCAGTATCAGATTCGAATTGGTATTTAAATTATTTGCTGATGCCAAATCACTTAAGCCAATATTGTAACGTTTAGCGACACCCGTCAAGGTATCGCCAGATTTAACTTTGTAGCTGACCGCTTTGTCATTTAACTGACGGTCGACCAACTCCTTAGAAGCAGGTACTTTAATCGTTTGACCACGTTGCAAGCGAGCTTTCGCATCAAAGTTGCTGTTTACCGCAGCAAGTTCCGTTGCACTCACTCCGATGCTGTTCGCAATGCCAATCAGCGTATCACCTGATTTCACTTTGTAATTGGTGGTCGCGACCGAACTTGAGCTGTTACTACTGCTAGCACTTGTCGTACTTGCAGCATCAAAATCAACACTAGCTGGCACTTTAAGCGTCTGGCCAACATATAGCGAACTTGTGCTGTTGATACCGTTGAGACTGGCTAAAGTATCTGTCGACACATTGAATTGACGTGCCAATGCAATTAAGCCGTCCCCTGCTTTTACTTTATAATTCTTGGTCGCAGTGCTTGATTTACTCGGCTTGGTAGAAGGCGCTGCAGGTGTCGTCGCAGGTGCAGTCACTTTACCCGGTATGAGCCATAATTTTTGACCTCTGAGCAGATCAGCACGGCTGCTCAGATTATTATAGCTGGCTAGCTGAGTGACCGATAAGCCAAAGCGATTGGCCGTACCGATAAGCGTATCACCACCTTGTACAACATAACTGTCAGGCTGACTAGCGGTTGCGTTGTTAGCAGTACTCAATGGCTCGATAGTCTTGGCGTCATATAGATATAACGTGCTGCCAGAGAGCAGATTGGCACTAGCATCTATCTGGTTCCATTCTGCGATATCACGCCAGCTAACCCCTGCTCGACTCGCAATGTTCGAGAGCGTATCGCCACGTTTTACCGTATAAGTGGTACGAGTGCCTTGTGGTTTTGGTTTACTTACCGAGGTTTTAGCAAAGCTAAGTTTTTTCTCTGCGCCACTCGCTTCTAAGATAGACTGCTGCGTCTGTACGGCTGATAGATTGATGTTGCCGTCAGCATTGATAACATTGGTCTCAGAGGTATTTCTACGGATTTGATTAGCAATAAAATCACGCTCTTCTTTGCTAAGCGGTGGCTCTTGGACAATCGTATTGTTCTGAGTAATTTGAGCTGAGGTAGTCGGTAGACTGTTACTGCTCTTAAGCTCAGCATTGATTTTGTTGGTCTCTGCGGTAGTCAGTGGTGGCTCTGTACGAGCTGAGGAATTGCCACTGTATACCGAGCTGCTAGTTGGCGTCGCAGATGGTGAGATATAGCTGGTAGTCTGCTGAGGTACACTTGCGCTAGCTGCATAATCAGCCAATGCGCTACCAGTAGATGGCAGAGATGAGGCAGTATATGGTTTATTATTATAGCTTGGCGTAGTCGCTGTCGTACTTGAACTACTTGCGTTATTTGATGCAAGCACGTTACCTGTACCATTACCTCTGAGCCCACTTAATTTGGCATCGGCATTGAGACTGACGTCGTTAGGAATGATGACACGCTGTGGACCTGAAGAGTCAACACGGCCTGATGTCAGTGCAGTATTTAGACGCTCTAGCTCATCGTAGCTAACGCCAGTTAACTGCGATACTTCTGCCAAGCTCACACCATAGTTAACAGGTACACTGCGGAAATGCTGACGGTTAGCGATAGCGGGTAAATACACACCATACTGCTCAGGCTTGGCGACGATTTCAGCTACAGCTAAGAAACGCGGCACATAGTTCATCGTTTCGGTCGGTAATTGAAGCGACCAATAATCTGTTGGCAGTCCGCGCGCTGCGTTGGCATCGATTGCTTTCTGTACACGACCAGGGCCAGCGTTATAAGCAGCCAATGCTAGCTCCCAACTACCGAACTGGTTGTGCAATGCTGTCAAGAAGTCATAGGCAGCACGTGTCGACTCGATAACATCGCGGCGACCATCATAAGTGCTGCTTTGATTCAAGCCATAAATACGGCCCGTACTTGGAATAAACTGCCACAAACCTGCAGCTGCTGCACTACTCGTACCACTTGGATCGTAAGAGCTCTCGATAACTGGTAACAAGGCAAGCTCTGTTGGGATATTGCGACGCTCTGCCTCTCGTACCGTATGATAAATATAACGACTGGCACGTGCAGTTAGACGATTAAGATAATCCTGTCTACTGGTAAACCAGCTTTTTTGACCTTCAATACGCTGATTATAGATTGGCTTACCACCATTCATGCGGTAGCCTGCGCGTAGACGATTCCACAAATCACCATATTGCTGAATAGCAAGCTGGTTACCTTCTACCATGGTCATGTCAGTGGCTTCTAACAAGTCAGCCAACTCATCCAAACTCTCTGCGTCCAAAAACGCAGTTGAGTAGTCTGTACTACCTGTATTAGCCCCTTGACTGGTAGGACTTTTGGTGATAACAGATGAGCTATTGGTCGCACCTTTGTTTTTTACCGCTGATGTATTGCTACACGCACTAATCAGTAAAGTGGATACCGCAAGCGTCAATGGCAACGCAATAAATGAGCGAGAGTGTGATAGCACAGTAGACATGATATTGGAGGTTTCCTAACGACAGAAATTAATAAGATAAAGTTGATGGATAGTATAGTATGCAATGTAAAGCAAAGACTAGCCTAATATAAAAGATAATAATAGACGCTCAAGTAGCCTATAAAACTAAGTAATGACTATTATTATCCAGCTAAGACTTTTTATAGGTCAAAATCGCAGCTAGCTCAATCTGCTATTGTTTATGTTACCTATTATATTTTAAGTCTTGCTTGGTCAATGGCGACTTAATTAATAGCTACCTGTGATACTGCGCGCAAGAGCACTGCATTGCCAGTGGATAAGGTCAAGGTCACACGAGATGTGGTAACAAATGATACTTGCTGACCATTTTTTACCCAGCTTTCATTGGTCGTCACATTGGCTTTGGCTTGTGAACCAGTAATTACCACATTGTCTACCGAAATATCATAGCGATAATTAGACGTATCATTCCAACTGTTTTGAAGCAGCTTTAAGTACGCATCTTTATCTAAACTGGTAGATTTACCTTTTCTAGATAAAGAAATAAGCGCGTCATCTGACACAAGGCGCGATACCTGATTGATACTCTGGCTATTCGCTGATGCTTTCATTGCGGCGGCATAGTTCTGTACCAAATCTTCGGTCATAGTAGCCGCTTGCGCATTGATACTGATGGTGCTGGCTACTGCTACGATTGCAGTGATGCTGGCGCTTTTCACCAATAGAGCTAATAGCCTATTTCCCAATAATTTTTTCATGATAATCCTTAGCGATATTTTTTTCGTTAGTGTCATATAGTGACGATTAACGCTCTTTTATCATTTATTTTGGCAGTGTATCTGTATAAGTATACTCATATCATATGCC
The DNA here is from genome assembly GCF_052258385.2 of Psychrobacter sp. 1Y6. NCBI lineage: Bacteria > Pseudomonadati > Pseudomonadota > Gammaproteobacteria > Moraxellales > Moraxellaceae > Psychrobacter > Psychrobacter sp. 1Y6. Next base: position 2,030,240 of record NZ_JBQQEW020000001.1, read on the forward strand.
GAGCCTATCATCAAATTCTCACAGCCATGTGACACCCTGTGTAATTATTGCGAATAGAAACACAGGATATCAAATCAAATGTTCTTAACATTTTATGCTGTAAATCCTAGCTCAAACGGTTAGATGCTTCGTGGCTCTAGCTTGATAGTCAGCCCATAATGAGCTGACCATTGTTAAACCATCAATACTTATGGTTAAACTGTCAACGTTATAGTTTGGCTTCATGAAGGCATAGTTAAGGCTTCGTTAGGACTTAGGTTCGTTGTTATTATCTTCATACTGCTCATCATCACTGAGCTTCATACCCAAACGCTCTACCCGTCTGTCCATCATCTGACGAGCCAAGGCTTGCATGTCTTCGACGCGGTCTATTTCATCAACAATCTCAAGACCTAACAATGTCTCAAATACATCTTCTAACGTGACAAGTCCTTTAACTTCACCATATTCACCGACTGTAATCGCAATATGAATACGATTTTTTAGCATCAACTCTAACAAATCAAACAGCTTCATTTTAGAGAAAACAAAAGTGATATCACGCTGAAATTGCGTCAACGGCTTATGCATAGCATGATTGACTTTAGCCAATAGCATGTCCGTTTTTAGGACAAAGCCTGTAATGTTATCCAAGTCACCATCATAGATTGGCAAGCGAGAAAACGTTAGCTTTGGACGATCAACTAATAGCTCAGCAACAGTTTTATTTTCTTCGAATGCAAGCATCACTGACCGCGGGGTCATGATGTCTTCGACTTTAATGGCGCCAAACGCGAGCAAGTTACGAATGATACGCGATTCAAGTGGGTCAATTTGTCCTGACTCTTCACCGATACTAGCAAGAGCAGCAAATTCGCGGCGGCTAAATGTTTGCGGTTCTTTACCACGTACCAATAGTTTTGTCAGACGCTCTGAGAACCAAATTAACGGATATAGCAGCATGATGATACCACGAACGAAATAAGCAACCAGACCGCTTAGTTGACGCCAGTAAACTGTACCCAAAGTTTTTGGGATAATCTCAGATAAGAACAAGATAGCAAGCGTCATGAGGGCAGAAAACAGACCAAACCACGCACTACCAAATACAATCGTAGCCTGTGCACCCGCACCGATAGAGCCAAGTGTATGGGCAACGGTATTTAACGTTAAAATAGCGGCTAGTGACTGGTCAATATTGTCCACTTTGAGACTTTTAAGCATTTCTGCTTTTTTGGGACTGGTCTCTTGCACATCTGCAATAAACGATGGCGTCATGCTTAGCAAAACAGACTCTGCTAATGAACAGACAAAAGAGACACCAATAGCGAGTAAGACAAAAAATATCAATAAAGAAACGCTAAGCGCAGTTGGTGCTGCCGCCTCGCTGGATGTTGATACAACACCAGCTGCCCACACTGCCTGCGGTAGCATAAGTATTGCTAATGCAAATAGTGCTGAAAAAGAAGTATAACCAAATCGAGAACTAGTAGTCATTCTCGGGGGAGGTTCTGCAGATGCGTCTTTACGATGAGCGCGCGGACGACATAAACGAGGTACAAACATAAAAGTGGTGAACAAGTTAGGTAACCTAAAAAGAGTAAAAGGAAGATAATGTCATGAGCAATTTATATTGATTTTCAGATTATCTTTAACAAAGTAATAAAAGATATCTGTCTATCGTATAAATAGTTACTCAAAGCTGATTTAATCGCTATTTCAAAGCCATACTATGCTTTAAAAATCCGTAATATGGTTCAATATATAGCATACTAAATACAGGCAATCATTGCCATTTGATAGTAGCATTGATGATACCATTTCACAATAAGTCACCATTTTTAAGTTTTTGTTTTTTGATGACTTTTATTGCCCTACTATTAACGGTTGTATGACGACATCTTTACTAGCCAATTCATGACAGCTATTTAGCCTGAGGCTTTATATAAGTTATCTGAATATAGTAAAAACATTGTTGTCCTACCCGTTGGCTGATAGTATGCCTTACGCTAAGAAAAACACGCTCAGCCTATGATTAACAGTTACCAAGTCTGGGATTTTTTGTTACTATGCGTCTAATTTTATTATTGTCTATGACTTACTGAGAGATATTATGAGCTTATTTATTCAAGCTGCCCATGCTGCACCAGAGACTGCAGGTGCTGCAGGTCTATTCGGTCAGATTTTACTGCCTGTTGCGTTTTTTGCGATTTTTTACTTCTTGGTCATTCGCCCGCAGTCTAAGCGTACCAAAGAGCACCGTGCCATGGTTAACGCATTAACCGTTGGTAGTGAAATCATTTTTGCTGGTGGTTTAATGGGTCGTATCAAAGCAATCGAAGGCGACTATGCCGTTGTGAGCCTAAACAACAATACTGACGTGAAAGTACAACGTGCTTCTGTTATTTCAGTATTACCTGCTGGCACGATCGAAAGCGTTTAATTAGAATGTTCACTAGCTTTTATTAGTGAACATTTATTAGTGAACATTCAATAGTCGTCACATTAATGAATGTAATGACTAAAAAATGACCGTATATGATTTACGGTCATTTTTCGCTATTAACACAGTAAGGTAAAATTGCTATATAAATTAGGCTTACTGTTTAGATGTCCTATCTTTATCCAAGTCTGCCATATAATTTTTGGTGACCAGATAAACAGACATCTGTATTATTTGCTTTACTGTTTTATGCGTTACTATCATCGCGGATGATCGCAATGGTGCATGATGACGGCTGCTGAACATAGCACTCGACCGTTGCTATCGCTAACTTCCCATCTGCTAACTTGTGGCCTACGTCGCCAGTCGTTTATCAACTTAAAGAAGTGATTATGCAATATCCCGCTTGGAAATACTTACTAATTGCCGTCGTGCTACTCGTTGCCGGTCTATATGCTGCCCCCAACCTTTACCCTGACGAACCTGCTGTGCAGATTACGAGCGCAGCCGCAGGAACTCAGCTATCTGAAGGCATCTTAACTGAGTCTCAAAGCTTACTCGAAGAGGCAGGTCTAGATAACCACGATGGTACGTTTGAGGGCAACAGCGCGCTGGTACGCCTCAATAACCCAGTCGATCAGCTAAAAGCGCAAGAAGTGCTACGTCAAAACTTGGGCGAAGACTATGTCGTTGCCCTTAACCTAGCACAGACTACTCCGCAGTGGCTACGCGATATTGGTGCAAGACCGATGAAGCTTGGTCTCGATTTGCGTGGTGGTGTACGCTTTGTACTCGAAGTCGATATGGACAAAGCGCTTGAACAGCGTTTGACCAGTGCCAGTCGTGATATGCGACGTGAGCTACGTGCTGAGCGAGTAGCAATCAAAGGTATCAAGACCGAAGATCGAGGCGTGGTATTGCATTTTGCCGATACTGACACTCGTAACCGTGCCCAAAACGTATTACAAGGCTCGATGAGCAATACGTTTAACTTGCAGTCTTCTATTGATGATCAAGGTCCTGCATTGGTCTTATCGTATAACGATGCGACACTTGACGAAATCAATAGCTACGCGGTCAATCAGAACTTGACGACTCTACGTAATCGTATCGCTGAGCTGGGTGTTACCGAAGCTTTGGTACAGTCGCAAGGCGCTAGCCGTATCGTCGTTGAGCTACCTGGTGTACAAGATACTGCTGAAGCCAAACGTGTACTTGGTCGTACTGCAAACCTTGAGTTCCGTATGGTGGCAGAAGATGCTGATACCTATACTGGCGGCATACCTCCAGCAGGTACAGAGGCATTCCCATTCGAAACACTCGATGGTCCTCCTGTATTGTTAGATCGTCAAGCGATCGTCACCGGGGACAAAGTAACCAACGCGCAAACTGGCTTGGATGAAAGTGGTTTACCTGAAGTAAGTATTACCTTGGACAGTGCGGGCGGCAAGCTCATGCAGAACGCCACACGTACAGCGGTTGGTCAACAGATGGCTGTATTGTTCATTGAAAACAAACAAAGAATCACTTACGAAGAAGATCCAGCGACCGGTGAGACAACTGAAGTACGCACACCTTACGCTGAAACCAAAGTCATCAACCGCGCCAACATTCAAGCGGTATTAGGTTCATCATTCCGTATTACTGGTCTAGACAGTAGTGCTGAAGCAGCTGAGCTTGCGCTATTGCTACGTTCAGGCGCACTTGCTGCACCGATGTATTTCGTAGAAGAGCGCACTATTGGTCCATCACTCGGTCAAGAAAACATTGATAAAGGATTGTTCTCTACGCAGGTCGGCTATCTATTAGTCTTCGCGTTTATGATTATCTTCTATCGTCTGTTTGGTGTGATTGCCAACGTTGCGCTAGCCGTTAACGTTATTATTATCATTGCGATTATGTCAATTTTGGGTTCATCACTTACCCTACCTGGTATCGCAGGTATTGTTTTGACCATCGGTATGGCGGTTGATGCCAACGTACTGATTTTTGAGCGAATACGAGAAGAGATTGCCAATGGCGTCCGGCCAAAATCAGCCATCGTGGCAGGTTTCGATCGCGCATTTAGCAGTATTTTTGATGCCAACATTACAACCTTATTGGTCGCGTTTATCCTATTTGCGATTGGTACTGGTCCGATTAAAGGCTTTGCGATTACGTTAGCTATTGGTATTGTCAGCTCGCTATTCACTGCAATCTTGGTGACACGTGCACTGGTACAAATTGCTTATGGTAAGCGTAAATCCATCAAAAGTCTGAGCATCGGTTAGGAGAATATTATGGCGATCGATAATAACAACCCTTTAGAACAGCAGAATAATCCTGATCGAAATGGCTCAAACGGTGACATGACCAATGCAAGTACGCGTCGCCGTAACAAACCGCGTCGTGATGGTAAAGGTAGCAATACTAAAACCAATAACCCTACTACCGCAAAGTCAGGAAAAAGCCCTAGTCGTCGCGGCGGTAAAGGTCAAAATGCCAAAGACAGTCAAGCACTGTCTACCGCTGTTGATTCTGACGTAATATCAGGTGACGCCGCTGATGATGCCGCAGCTGTCGCTGAAGGTGGGATCAAAGCGGTTGGCAACCAGCGTATCATTCCATTTATGAAGATAGAAAAGCCAATGGCACTACTATCTTTATTTATGGTGATCGGTAGTATCATTGCTATCGCGGTAAATGGTCTGAACTTAGGATTAGACTTTACTGGTGGTGTCTCTGCTGATGTACGCTATGAGCAGCCTGTTGAGCAAGTTGCTGTTGTACAAGCACTGGCAGACAATGGCTTCGATGATGCGGTTGTACAGTACCTAGGTACGCGTGAAGAGCTACTCGTACGCCTACCCCCTCAGTCTGATAACGTCGATGGGCTAAGCGCAAATCTGACGCAAGCACTGGCATTACCTAGCAATACCGCTACGATTAGCAACGTGAATATCATTGGTAGCCAAGTTGGTAATGAGGTTTATCTAAACTCAGTCATGGCATTGGTGTTGGCACTGGTTTGTATGCTTGGCTATGTTGCCCTACGCTTCCAGTTCAAACTGTCTCTAGGTGCTGTACTATCACTGTTCCATGATGCTGTCGTAACCATCGGTGTATTTGCGCTATTCGGCTTCCCGTTTGACTTAACAGTATTGGCTGCGGTATTGGCATTGATTGGTTATTCATTGAACGATACCATCGTTGTGTATGACCGTATTCGTGAAAACTTCCGCCGTGTTCGTGGTATTACGCCAGAACAGACGATTGATTTGTCATTGACCGAGACGCTACGTCGTACGATTATGACCATCTCAACTGTTCTATTGGTCGTATTAGCTATGCTCTTCTTGGGCGGTGATGGGTTATACTGGTTCTCAGTAGCTCTATTCATTGGTTTGCTTGCGGGTACTTACTCATCGACTTATATCGCCAGCTCGATTCCGCTGCGCATGGGTTTGTCGCGTGATGACTTTATCGTAAAAGTAAAACCAGAGTTTGAAGAAGAAATCGTTACTTTCAATGATCCAAAAATGTTTGAGCAAGACAACGTTTAGTAAGGTATATTAGATAGATTGATACGGTGAACTAGCGTGTCATCACACTTTATATAATTACTGAGTGCACAGCTACAATGTTTAAATAAGAGCACCTGACTCATGAATAATGAGTCTAGGTGCTTTTGTCTTTATAGCTATTTTGTCCCTCATATTAGATGTATTGCCTTACGAGTCTATTATCATTTAACGAACACACCTCTTTATCGTTCACGTATAAACGAGTCACCCATGTCAGCTAATTCCGCAACTTCTCACGCGATGCCACCTATTGACACAAGCTATAAGCGTATTGTCGCGATTGCATTGCCTGTGCTACTGGCCAATTTGGCTATGCCATTGCAGAGCGTTATTGATACGGCCATTGTCGGCAATATGAATGACACGGCGAAACTTGCTGGTATGGGTCTAGCCATACAGTTGCTGTCGCTATTGCTTGTTAGCTTTAACTTTTTGCAGTATGCATCATCTGGGCTTGCTGCGCAGGCATTGGGACAGCTGGCTAATAATACTAGCAATACATCGGCCGTATCAGTGCCCACGCCTTTGCTGTCTATCTTACAACGCGCGTTACTATTGGCGTTTGTTATTGGAGCAATATTACTACTCGCAAAGCCATGGCTGATTGATTTTGGCTTACAAGCCCTATCAGCAAATCCTGAAAGTGGACGCGCGGCGAAAACCTATTTAGACGTACGCTTTTGGGGCGTGATTGCGGAGCTGATGAATTTTGCATTTATCGGTTGGTTTGCAGGACAAGGTAAGACCCGTTATATGCTGTATCAGCAAGGCTTTATTGCCGTACTTAATATTGTACTGACTCTGTTTTTTGTATTTGCAATGCAAATGGGATTGGCTGGTGTTGCACTGGGAACGACTATTGCATTTTGGTTTGGAATACTGATGGCATTATGGTTGAGCCGCCAACATCTAAAAATATCGTGGCCTGTATTGTTCAAAGCAGATCGACAGTATTTTACAAAAGAAAAAATGCTTAGGCTATTTTCTTTAAACAAAGATATCTTTGTACGTACCCTTATTTTAACGCTAAGCTTTGCTTGGATTACTCGACTGTCTGCGCAAAGCGGTGATGTCATACTGGCTGCTAATGCTATTTTATTGCAAGTATTAAGCATATCTGCCTTCGCTCTGGACGGCGTCGCTGTCTCTGCTGAAACGCTAAGTGGACAAGCTGCAGGGCGACGTGATTGGCCACGTTTTCGTATTATCATAAAGCGTACAGGCATAGTTAGCTATGGCCTTGCTATTATGTTGAGCGCCATTTGGTGGCTTTCGATGCCTACGTATTTGGGATTTATGACCAATATTGAGTCAGTGTTTACCCTTGCCTATGATTACCATTTATATGCTGTATTATTGCCTCTTGTCGGCGTTGGTGCCTATTGGCTAGATGGGATATTTTTTGGCTTGACGGCTGGTAGCGTGATCCGTAATGCGGCGCTGATACTGGCTGCGATTTTCTTCCCTTTGAGCTGGTTGCTCTATCAGCAATGGGATATGACAGGTATTTGGCTTAGCGTGTGGTGTCTATTATTATTGAGACTAGTCATCCTAGGTGGGTTTTTGTACCGTGCTAATCAGACTGGCAGTTATGAGAAACTACAACCTGAAGCTTAGTTGATTTTATATCGTGTTTGCTCTATCAATTTTCGATAGAACGTTTTCATTACGCTCGTTTTTCACTTTTTAATTTTGCAGCAATACCGTTTGAATCAATAGTTTTTATATAGATAGATTTATAAAAATATCATAAGAAAAATTTAGGATGTCATGTGAATACTCATTCGAATGAACTAAGCCATCAACATGAAAACCGCTACCACTGGGCTGAAGGCTTTAAGAAAAGCTTGCCAGTTGCTATGGGATATCTGCCTGCCGGTATTGCCTTTGGTGTACTCGCACAGGTAGCAGGTATCCCGATATGGGCAACGATTATGCTCAGTATCGTTCTCTATGCTGGTGCAGCTCAGTATGCTTGTCTGCCTATGCTGAGCGCTGGCCTACCGATTGGTAATATCGCCACCAATATTGCCGCGATTAATCTACGCCACGTATTCTATGGTATGCCGTTATTACAGTATTTACCGAAAAATAAGCTGGCCAAGACGTATTGTCTGTTCGCTTTGACTGATGAGACTTTTTCGATCATGACTAGCTTACCAAATGAGTCACGACAAGCGCTGATACTTCCTATCAGCCTATTTAACCAAAGCTGGTGGGTACTGGCGAGTACGGTTGGCGTCATGATTGGCAGTACGCTCAGTGATTTGGTGCCAAATTTAGATTTTGCTTTGGTTTGTCTGTTTGCAATTCTCGCGTATGAGCAATTTCAAAGTATCAAACGCTACTTCCCAATTGGTATTGCCGTGCTTGGCTTAATCATTGCTTCACTATTTACCAGTGACTGGTTGCTACTAGTAGCCATCACTATCTGTATGTTTATGATTTTGGTACGTGGGTTTTGGATAGAGCGTCAAAAGACGGGAGACTCTTATGACCAGTAGTTATCTTATTTTTGCTACGCTTGCCATGGCAGCAGTGACCTTTATCACTCGTGCGCTACCCGCACTGATACCTAGAAAGCTGCTCGATACACCTTGGCTACATCGATTAAATGAGAGTTTGCCATTATCAGTGATGGTGCTGCTTATTTTGACTAGCCTCTCCTATCAAGACATATCGACGACTGTTGCTTTCAGCGATACCGAATTACATCTATTAATGGCACAAGTCGGTGCACTTATTTTGGTATTGTTTATCTATCATATCAGCCGTCAGCTTTTGGTCAGTATGGTTGTCGGTATAGCAGCAATCAATGGTCTGTTTTGGCTATTTAGCAGTTTCTTAGGCTAAAAATTCCGCCCACTTATATAAACGTCAGTACCCTTAGCGATATTTTAAACATAAAAAAGCTAGATTCTATTTAGAATCTAGCTTTTTGTTATCTGAAAACAATGGCTTTAGTACGACTTAAAGCTCTTCTACGCCCATCATATCAACTGGGGTATCAGCCACTATTTGTACGCCTTTTTTACCAGTCTTGGCAGTATCGTTACGCTGCTCTTGCAGGTGATCAAGATACGCTTCATTGATCTGACCAGTGATGTAACAGCCGTTAAATACCGCACAATCAAAACCTTCCACTCGGCTGTGTTTGGTATCTTTTACTGCGTCGATCAAATCATCCAAATCTTGGAAGATCAAACGATCGGCGCCGATGATATCACGTACTTCTTCAACGCTATTACCCGAAGCAATAAGCTCGCTACGTACGGGCATATCAATACCGTATACGTTTGGAAATTTCACTGGTGGCGCAGCACTGGCAAAAAACACCTTATTAGCACCAGCATCTCGTGCCATTTGAATAATTTCATGACAGGTCGTACCACGAACGATAGAATCATCAACCAACAATACGTTTTTGCCTTTGAACTCTAGTGGCACAGCGCTCAGCTTTTGGCGAACTGATTTTTTACGCTGCTGCTGACCTGGCATAATAAATGTACGACCGATGTAGCGGTTTTTCATAAACCCTTCACGGTACTTGACGTTCATTTTTAGTGCCAGCTCCATCGCTGAAGTACGCGAGGTATCTGGAATTGGAATGACCACATCGATATCGTGATCATCACCCCATTCAGCAAGGATTTTGTCTGCCAGTTTTTCACCCATACGTAGGCGTGATTTGTAAACTGAGATATTGTCCATAATCGAATCTGGACGAGCAAAATAAACATACTCAAAGATACAAGGCGTGTATTCTTTTTGCTCTACGCACTGATGCGTATGCAGCTTATGGTTTAAATCGATAAAGATTGCTTCGCCTGGTTTTACATCACGAACGATAGTAAAGCCAGAACCTGTCAATGCAACTGATTCAGAGGCAACCATATACTCAGTGCCGCCATTCGGTGCCATACGCTTACCAAAGATAAGTGGACGGATACCATTTGGATCGCGGAACGCCAGTAAGCCATGACCCGTGATTAAAGCGACAACGCCATAAGCACCTTCACAGCGTTTATAGACGGCTTTTACTGCTTCAAAAATATCATCAGCCGTTGGATGTGTTTTGCCTAGATTCTGCATCTCATGTGCCAGTACGTTTAACAGTACTTCAGAATCTGAGTCAGTATTAAGGTGGCGACGATCTTCGATGTACAAAGATTTGGCCAAACTCTCAGCATTGGTCAGGTTACCATTGTGCGCAAGGGTAATACCATACGGTGAGTTGACATAAAATGGCTGCGCTTCAGCGCTGCTAGAAGTACCAGCTGTCGGGTAACGAACGTGACCGATACCGAACTTACCAACCAGCTTCATCATATGACGATTCATAAATACGTCACGTACCATACCATTTTCTTTACGTAGATAGAGTCGCCCATCTTGCAAAGTGACAATACCTGCTGCATCTTGCCCGCGATGCTGTAGCATCGTCAAACCGTCATAAAGAATCTGATTGACTGGTTCGTGAGCTGCAACTCCAATGACTCCACACATAATAGCTATATCCTATTTTGACTCATACATTAGTACGACAATAACGGCAAACTTAACGACAGTATATTGCTAAAATAATTCACTGTCGCACGCCGCTAACCTGATGATATTGTAAGAAACTTAACGAGATTTTTCGATAATCTGTTTTTGATTATCAGTGACACGTGCAAAAATTCAGAAGTATAAAAAGAAGTAAAATAATAGACAGTTAGATAAAATAATAGGCAATTAAACCATTATGACTGATTGACCTGATCCCAAGCCATGCCTAATACGTCCGATACTAACGCCTTACCCATCGGTGCATATGGCATTAGCTCTGGCGCTAGTACGGAGGTTTGCCACTGCGGCATCTGTACTAGCAATGGCGCACTGACGCTCAGTACAACCAAGACCATCAATACGTTTTTGGCAGCACCCAGTACGCCGCCCGCCATTTTATCCAAGACGCCCAAACGTAAGGTTTTGAGCACGCCTGAGAACACGAAAGCCATCAGATGCATGACTGCCAATATGGCAATCACTACCAATAGAAAGGCCATGGCCATCTGTAGTACAGGGTTTTGTACGATACCCGTTAATTGGGGCGACACTACTCCTGCCAGCCTAGTAGCAGCGATAAGAGCGATAAACCAACCTACCAAGCCTATTGCTGTTTTAATCAGTCCTACTTGAAAGCCGCGCCATAAGCCAATCAAGACAACGATAGCAATCACAATATCTAAACCACTCATGCTTTACGCCTTATCACCTTATTTATTGGATTAGCTTTCCATGGCATCGTAATAGCCACCGATTGCCTGAATGCAAGACTGCACCAGTCCAGGCCCACGATAAATAAGCCCTGTGTAGAGCTGTACCATGTCTGCGCCTGCTTCGATTTTTTTGACGGCTTTGGCACCACTATCGATACCGCCTACGCCTATCAAAGCGACTTTACCATCTAACTGATCAGAGAACTGTTGCAAAATCTGAGTACTAATATGACTCACAGGACGACCTGATAGACCACCCATTTGGTCGCCATCACGCAAGTCTTCGACACCCACGCGGCTTAATGTCGTATTAGTAGCAATCAAACCATCAATTTCAAAGTCTATTAATTGCTGCGAGATATAATCAACTTGTAGTGGCTCTAAATCTGGAGCAACCTTAAGCACTAATGGGACATAAAAACCATATTCAGTAGCCAACTGACTGTGACGGTTTTTAATCGTATCCATCAACTGAGTTAGTGCTTCACCACTTTGCAAATCACGTAAGTTTTTGGTGTTTGGCGATGAGATGTTGACCGTAATGTATGAGGCATGCGGATACACACGCTCTAAGCAATACACATAATCATCGGCGGCTTGCTCTACCGGCGTATCGGCATTTTTACCAATATTGATACCGATATTGCCTTTGTATTTGCAGCGTTTAACATTCTCGATTAGATAATCAACGCCTTCATTGTTAAAGCCCATACGATTGATAATTGCGTCTGCTTGCTTGATTCTAAACAGCCTTGGCTTGTCGTTGCCTGCTTGCGGTCTTGGCGTGACGGTTCCTACTTCTATAAAACCAAATCCTAACTCAGCCAGCGCGTCAATATAATCGCCGTTTTTGTCCAAGCCTGCTGCCAGACCAACTGGGTTAGAGAACTGCAAACCCATACAGTCTGTTGGTTGCATTGACTGACCATACGCCAAGCCTAAAACACGCGCTTTATGCGCTTTATCCAATAAAGATAGTGTCATCTCATGGGCGTGTTCGGGATCCATATTAAACAAAAAAGGACGAAGTAAGGCATAAGACATAGTGATGGCAGACCCTGCTTGGAAGAAATAGTGAATAAAAAATGCGAATGAAATCGGGCGCAGCGATTATATCAGCTTAACAGAAATAAGAGCAAAGTTTCAGTCGCTAAATTTCTACATTTAAGCAGTAACCAATACTGATGAATCTCTCCTACATAACGATGAATTGTCGTTTTCTAAGCTAAAAACATAGTACAAAGGTACTCTTAGACATCTAAGGTACTGGACGCCCATCAGTCAACGCAATCCAACCACGTATAATGCGATATAAATGCCAGATAAAGGTGAAAGTCATAATCAGTAAACCAAGCCCGGCCAATAATATTGAACCAATAGCAATATTGCCACTATCCGCTAGTACGCTAACGCCAAAGCCGCCTAGTGCAAAGGTAATCAAAATAATGCCAATGACGAACCAAACGATACTGTACCAAAAGGTCTTGATTTGCCAATCGAAATGCGTGGCTAACCATGACCCATTAGCATCATGGCGCTTGGCATAGTTCATGACGATCGGCACAATCCACAATAGACCTGCAGTAAAGTAGCTGATCACATATAAGAAATAAGTGATATGGTTATAAGTAATTAAAGAACGGCGCTTATCGTTGCTCATACTGTCCCGCATTATGTGAGGTTTTCCTTACTGGTAATATTTTTGTTTAATAGTCATATGATTAACTATTTAATGGAGCCGGATAAATGGCTTTTCAATGATACCAACGATAAAGCAGTATTCTGCTGTCTAATATCGAGTGTCGAGTAAAAGCACATAGTGATATAAGTATCTAAAATCTTCATCACAAAATGATGCGTTTTATGAAGTGACCGTTGCTTGTACCTGAATAGATTTATTGGTCAGGTCTTGCTGCATAGATAGCTGTGTAAATTGCCAGCCTTGCTGTTCAAGCTTACCCAATGCAGTGCTGACCACCGCTTGACTAGGATGCGTAAAGCTCAATTGTACTGCATCGCCCGTGGCAACTACCTGAGCACCTGCTATACCTGAGTTATTGAGCAGCGCGTTAATACGACTAGCAGGCGGCATATCAGCCTCTCCAGTAGCGTTATTCCCAGTATTCAATACACTACTATCAATATTACCTGCTTGAGCACGCAACCAAAAATAATCTGCCACTTGCTCCTGATAGTCGTTTTTACTATCGCTCGCTGCTTGATGAACGCTATAGCCACCATAGCCGCCAATAAATAACAGTAAAAATATAGACAATATAGCTAGCGCTAGTTGATCACGGGGAGGTAATGCTTGCCAGCGCGTTGTGAGTACATTTTGATAATTATTCATACGCTCTGACAATACATGAGCCTTAGTACTGGTTGCAGAGACAGCTGCATTACGTTTGGTACGGCGTTGTAATCGTTTCATGTTTTGACCTTTATTACCAATACCTTGATGAGTTACGACGCTGCCGCATTATTTGCCATGGCACTGTTTTCTGCAATATTATTTTCTATCACATTGACAGTGACTTGACCACTAAACTGACCTTGCTCATTACTATTCACTTGTGCAAGTTTGGCATTTAAGCCTTGTGCTACCAGCGTGCTCGTAAATTTATCAAGACTACCGCGATCTGGAGCAATCAAGGTAAAACTGAGCGCCGATGGTTGCATTACCAGTGACTGTGCATGCAATGAGGACTGCTTAATTAATGGTGATATGCGTGACAGTGCGGCCATATGCGATGCAGGCGCTTGGCTATCGCTACGCAGTTTTGGTTGCAGCTGTACCTGCAGTTTGGTGCGCGTACTCAGTGGCTCATTGGCGAACCAAGACTGATATTGTGCTGCAATTGCAGTCTTGGTTGCGGCGGTCGCTTCATTATACTTATACCACTGCACACCATCGGTTGCCATTTGCAGCACTAACGCTGATAGCGCAACCATCATTGCCACTCGCAAGTATGGTGATAGTTGTGAGTCAGTAGATTTCATAAAGAAATTAAGCGCGTGACGTTCGGGACTGTCAATTGGCTTAGGTACTGTAGGCAGGGTCGTCAGTAGCAGCTGATGATCAGCGATCAGCGCTTTAGTTTGCGCCACTAAATCCATGGGCGATGAGGAATCTAGTGAGTCGACCGATGCGTCAATAGCTGCCTCAATAGACGGCAGTACCATTACCTCACTTAAATGCGGGAAACGCTCAAACATTAGCGGTAAGTAGCTGACGGCCATACCCTGACGCAATGATTGGCGCAGCAGCATAGTCTGCGAATCTTGATAAAGGGTTACTTGTTGACCTGCGCCCTCTTCTGGCGGTGACAACAATAAAAAATCTGGCAGTAATGCTACTATATTCATACCGGCTAGCTGCGCGCTTTGTTGCCATGACTCAATATCGTTTTGTGCCAGTGCGTACAGTTGCGTCGTATCAGCATGGCTCAATTGACGGATGTTCAATTGCTCAATAGGCGTTAATGACGTTTCTTCAAATAAGTACTGCTTGCCGCTATTACCAAGCTGTTTAAGCTGAGCAGCATTGAGCGCCGTGTCCACTTGCAACGCATGACTTGAGGGAAAATATAGACAAAGCGTCTTTTGGCTACTGGACTTATAGTTACCATAGATTGTTTGCAGCTGTTGCCAACCATCAACCATTTGCCATTGCTGTACATCTTCGTGCCAGACAGCTAGCGGGCTATGCTGCGCTCGTAACCAAACATGTAACACTAAACGTGTCCTCAATTATTGCTGCGGTTATCAAAATATCGTTAATGATTGATGCGGTTTTTGAAACAGCTGGATGATTTTATATGATTAATAACTGGCATGCTTCTCGCCAATACCATTTTAAATCCGTCATATCTAATCAATTCTGCTCTAGCAAATCGTTTCTAAGCAAAATATTAGAATGTCTAGTCTAATAAGGCTGGTCAGGAACAAAACGATCAACTTCCGTTGCCATGCCAGTCATCACAAACTCCATATCAAACACTCTGGCTTCCGCTAGAGAAAATGACTCAGGATAATCACCTGTCAGCAATCCCGCGATATAGGCGACTATAGACATATGACAAACAACGACCAAACACTCAGCTTCAATATTGGCAATATCTATCAAAGCTTGGCGAGCGTCATCCGAGGGCGTGATATTGTCTTGCACAGATGAGGCTACTTGCGGTGCTCGTGACTGGAACGCAGATAAAGTCTGCTGCGCTCTCGTATAAGGGCTAACCACAAAACGATCTGGACGATAGTGAGTAGTCACATACTCTGCCGTTTGTGCTGCCTGCTGCTGACCAAAGTCCGTCAGCTGACGTGCACTATCTGGACGTGTCTCGTCTTCTGCTTGACCATGACGTACTAATATAATTTTCATAACCTTCCTTGGAGCGCTAAGTTCGACTTTCTTAATACTGATTTTTAATGGTATGTCTTACTTATCAGCATCGCTGTCTTTGCTTTCAGTATTGCTACCAGAGGTTTTCATATGAGCGGTAAGTGCAGCATTGCTATGATCATGCGCCATGACAAACTCAACATCGCTACGGAACCCAGCTTCCATCAGATGTAGCGCAACGCCTAGAGCGGCCTTGTCTTCATAAATGACTGCATAGAGTGCATGGGTAATTGGCATATAGATACCCGCTTTGGTCGCTTTTTCATGTACTTGCTGAATGGTATTCACCCCTTCAGCGGTCTGGCCAAGCTTTTTGACCGCGGCATCGATACTCATACCGCGTCCAAGCATATTACCGATACGATAGTTACGACTTAGCTCTGAGCTACAAGTAGCATATAAATCGCCTACGCCAGATAAGCCCAAGAAAGTGAGCGGATTGGCACCTTCTTCAACGCCAAAACGACTCATTTCTGCTAAAGCGCGAGTAAGAATCATCGCTTTAGTATTCTCACCTACTTCATAAGCGGCCGCCATACCCATGGCAATTGCGTAGATGTTTTTGAGCGCGCCGCCAAGCTCGACGCCGCGTATATCATCACTAGCAAATACTCTAAAGAAGGCACTATGTAATGCTGCTTGTACGGCATGACGTAATGGCTCTGACTCACTTGCGATAACCGTAGCAGACGGCATATTTTTCATGATTTCGATAGCGAGGTTCGGCCCTGACATAACGCCAAAGTTCACTTCTGGCAACACTTCTTTGATGATATCGCTCATCATCGCAAAGGTGTCTTTTTCCATACCTTTAGTCAACGACACAATAGACTGACCACTGATAAAAGGCGCGATGTTTTTTAGCGTTTCACGAAAGGCCAAACCTGGCACAGCGATAAAAATAATGTCTTTATCTTTGACGCTTGCCGCCAAATCATGGCTGTATTTCAATCGATCATCAAGCTTATAGCCTGGTAGATACTTTTTATTGGTCTGTGTTTTCGCCATCGCTTTTACGGTACGTTTATTACGTACCCACAGCGTAGTATCACAGCCATTACGTGCGGCTAAATTTGCCATTGCCGTACCGAAGCTACCACCACCTAAAAACGCCAAACGCAGCTTGGTTGGATTGCTATGAATGTCGGCCATATCCTTTGCCACAGCTGATTCAACAGGACTAGGATTTGACTTTTTACGGCCGAGACCTGACTTGGTTGCTCGCTCAAAGATCCCTGCAAGCATGCCGTTCTGCTTTTCAGACGACTCTTTGTCCGTTTCATTATTAGCACTGGTGTTGTTTTTATTACTATTGTTAGGGCTTGTCATGTTCTTTTATCCGTGTTGACTGACGTATTATCAATAGAATCTATCGTGCTCAGCTACTGGCCTTATTATCTTTGAATTACAACTTTGTGCAATTATAATCTTATAAATAGACAGTAATGAGCTACATTACGACTCGAAGCGAACTAGCGGTTCGATATCGATAGGTTTGCGTTTGGACTCATCCTTGGGACTTGTTCCAGTATAAACAAAAGCGGTCACATAATCATCTGGGCCTACACCGAAATATGCTTTTACCGCAGGCTCATTACACAGCAGCCCAGTGCGCCAAACCGTACTAAATCCTTGGGCTTTTAATGCCAAAATTAGATTTTGCACAGCGGCACCCGCACTGAGCATCTGTTCAAAAGGTGGCACTTTTTTGTGTTCTTGCATTTGAGTCACGGCCGTTATGATTAGCGGTGCTCGCAGCGGCATATTTTTAGTTTTAGTGATGGTTTTTTCAGACAACTCTTCGCCATCTTGTAGCGATTTTGCTTGGGCAGCTTCGAGCAAGGCACGGCCTAATTCATGGCGCGCCTCACCTTGCGTCACGATAAAGCGCCACGGACGCAATTTTTTATGATCTGGCGCAGTCGCCGCACACTCAATGGCAGATTCAATCTGCGCACGCGTCGGGGCTGGCTCATCTAGATTGCCCATACTGCGTCTTGAATTGATCCAACCTATCAGCTCGTCACTGGTAGATGAGATATCATTCGCTGCTACGTTCTTCACAGACAGTTTTTTATCTTCTACTTCTTGACTTTCATTATCAGCATTGTCAGTTGTAGTCATTGTTTTATCCTTAATTTATTATTATCTATCACTACTTATTATTTATAATATCATTTTCTTATTTTTTAACAGCTATAGAGCAGTTGAGAGCTACACATAGGCAGTCTCAACTCAGCGATAAACTACGCAACATCTTCGACTCGGTGGTCCATGCGTAGGTAGTCTTCTGACTGCATCTCAAGCAGACGTGAGCGAGTACGTTCAATCTCAAACGCTAGCTTCTCTCCTTGGTACAAGTCTAGAATAGGCTGCTCTGCCCGTACCAATAATTTTACACGGCGATCATAAAATTCATCAACGAGATAAATGAAACGGCGCGTTGGATCACGCAAGTCGTCATCCAGTGCTGGCACAGAGTCAACTAAAACAGTGCTAAAGCGTTTGGCAAGCTCAATAAAATCAGCGGCTGAGCGCGGTGCCATACAGAGATGACGGAAGTCACAGAATAAGATATCTTCGGTACAAGCGTTGATTTTTACTTCTCGTCCATTGATAGTAATGGGCTCTTTACTGATTTTCTGATTATTAGATAAGCTCGCAAAACGGTTGGCTAGCCAATGATAGTTCGCCTTAGTAAGCGGCGCTTCGTATAATTCAGCTTGCTGCAATACGCGCAGACGATAATCAATTCCCGAGTCGATATTCATTACCGTCGTATGACGCTCAACTTCCGCAATGGCAGGCATAAAACGGTCACGATGTAAGCCATCTTTATACAGTCCAGCTGGCTCAATGTTTGAGGTGGCAACCAAAGTAATACCGCGATTGAACAGCATAGTGAACAAATCGCCCAATATCATGGCATCAGAGACATTAGAAACAAAAAACTCATCAAAACAAATAATAACCGCTTCTTTATAAATAATATCAGCGACTTTTTCGAGTGGATCGCTCTCACCTTGTAGTTTGTTAAGCTCTCTATGGACACGCTGCATAAAATGATGGAAATGCAGACGCATCTTGCGCTCGATGGTCAACGAGTCATAAAACATGTCCATCATCCACGTTTTACCGCGGCCCACACCGCCCCACATATAAAGGCCCGTTGGCGCGACTGGCTTAGATTTTAAAAAGCCAAAAAAACCTTTCTTTTGCGGTGCGCTATTGATGAGCTGATCGTATATCTCATCAAGATAGCTCATGGCCTGAAATTGCTGCTCATCCCGAGTAAACTCATCTGTACTGACGGCTTTCTCGTAACGTTGCAATGGAGATAAACTCATAATACGACTCATCGTTGGATTAAATAAATATCAAAATAGTAGGATAATTTAGCATAATGCTGGTGCTGCCAAGCAAGCCATGCTAAACCATATCAAAACGGAAGCTATCAAGCTGAGCTAGGTAGCAAATAAATTAGCTATCCTACCCAAAGCTATGCTTGTCTAATAAGCCCTTGAGCTCTGATAAGCGACCATGGAAGAAATGACCCGCGCCATCGACCACGCTGACTTCAATACCTAATCGGTCTGCAAATGCCTGCATATTGTCAGGTTCAATCACTTCATCCGCATTACCATAAATCTCAAAAGTTCTATCCGCAGGCAGATTAATATCAGTACTGTCGTTTTTTTCGACTGATGGTGCGATAAGGGCAATTTTCGTGACTTCAAAGTCACCCAGTCCCCATATATGTGCAGCTTCAAGCACTTGCTCAGCCACGCGTGCCGTGACATAGCCACCAAAAGAAAAACCACCCAGCCATAGCTTTCGAGCATTGGTTTGTTCAGCAATCCATTGTAGCACGGTCATTGCATCGACCACTTCACCTTCCGCGTAATCATGCTCGCCGGTGGACTGCCCCACACCGCGAAAGTTAAAGCGCACCACATGCATACCATTATCACGGGCAAAGCGATACATGGTGGTGACCACTTTGTTATTCATCGTACCATCAAACAACGGATTGGGATGGCACAGTAGCGCCACCGTGTCTGTATTTGGATCATTAGGATTATCATTTTGCCACAGTGCGTCAACCTCGAGCACGCCAGCAGGAGCAGGAATTAATTGCATAGTATTACTTATTAATAAAAAATGAATGGCTCAATTATCCTAGATACAATTTATATTTCAAGTGATTTGCTGTGTACGGATGCGACTTGTTTTATTTTTGGTCCATAACGGTTGTCTGTAGTTTTGAAATATTGCTGTTCTTAAGATATTAAACTCGTTTATATCTAGGGCAAGGTTCATCGGCAATATACCGGTAATACAGCACACAATAACTGTCTAGACACTTAATATCTGGATAAGTTACATTCATAAAGCTTTGCCTATAGCTAAGACGTTCTGCTTATATAAATCAGGAATTACTTATGAACACTTTTAATAAAACTGCCAGTTTGACGGCAACGTTAGTGGCTGCACTTGCTTTGAGCGCCTGTCAAAGTACACCTTCCTCACCCGTGATTCAGCGTGCCAACTCTATCTATGAGACAACCGGTATCGCTGATACCAAGGTCAAAGCACAACAAAATGCGATCGATAGTGCTCAAAAAACTTGTCGAAGCAAGCAAGTGATTATCGTTGATGACAACGTAAAATATAACGGTATCTTAAATGAGCGTACTGGCCGTATGGTTGGCCAAGTAGGAGCTGTCGTTGGCTCGATATTTGGCACGGGTACACCAGATCTGTCACGTAACGATGATTATGAATATACCATTAACTTTCGCTGCCAATAAATATCGTCAATACCATATAAATCAGATACAGTGTCAGGCTCACTCAGTCTACTATTTGTAGCACTTTCGCTTGCCTTCCTTGTATCTAAATTATCTCGAACCGACTATATCTAGATAAAAATATCTATCTACTTTTCTCTACACGACAATCTCTTTTAGACGCAAACAGGTTTACGATCTAACCGCTAACATGAAGTGACATACAATCGTTCTCTGATTAAACAGCCAACAAACTGCGATATAGATAATATATCAATCAAAGCTTGTTGGCTTCGCTTTTTGTGCTCTCCTTTTTAAGTTAAACTATCCGCTACGTATTCAGCACATCCTCGTCAGTCTTTATATTTTCATTATCTTTGGTCTAATATTATGCGCAAACCCAATCTTTCAAATATTAAACAGGCCAAAGTATTAGCACCTGCCAAAGATTTGGCCACTCTAGAGGCGGAACTCGCTGAGCAGGAAGATCATTTAGAGGATACGGTCCTACGCCTGAGTGATTACTTATCAGCGGTTGAAATGGTCATCAAACAAACTTTTGACCACCGTGTCTGGGTAAAAGCTGAAATTCGTAATCTGTCGAGTAAAGGTGGTCATTACTACTTTGAACTAGCAGAAAAAGATGACGATGGCAAAGTGGTCGCCAGCTGCCGCGGCAATCTATGGCGTTTTAAAGCTGCTCGTGTATTAGCCAAGTTTGAGCGCGCAACGGGTATGCCGCTTGAGCGTGACTTGACCGTACTCCTCAAAGTATCGGCAGGATTTCATGCCCAGTACGGCTTCTCAATCACGATTGAAGATATCGATCCCAGCTATACGCTAGGCGACTTAGCACGGCAATATGCAGAAATGGTCGACCGCTTAACAGGCGAAGGGCTATTACATCTTAATCAGCAGTTACCTGCTCCTTTTGATATCGAGCATGTGCTAGTCATCGCTCCTGAAAAGGCAGCAGGATTGGGTGATTTTCAAGCGGATGCCGATCGTCTAGCCAGTACAGGTGCGTGTCACTTCCACTACCATAATGCGACTTTTCAGGGTAATCATGCGCCTGCTGAAATCCGCCAAGCCATCGTTAGCGCCCAGCAGCAGTTTTACGATACTTATCAGCGTCTACCAGACTTGTTGGTTATTATTCGCGGCGGCGGTGCGGTTGGTGACTTGGCTTATCTCAATGATTATGAGCTGGCAGCTTTGGTTGCCGAGCAGCCTATTCCTGTCTGGGTAGGTATCGGTCATGAGCGTGACAAAGTCATCTTAGATGAAGTGGCACATACCAGTTTTGACACACCCTCAAAGGTGATTGCTGCTATCCATAGCCATTTAGCCCAGCTCGTCACTCAGACGCTACAATATCAAGCGCAAATCAAGCAAGCGGCTCAGCGTCAATTGAATATTGCTGAGCAACAAACCGCACGCCAGTTAAGCCAAATACAGTCGCAAACGATTGGGCAGCTCACCGCTCTACGAAAAGACAGTGACTATGCATGGCGCAGTATTCAACAAAGTGCCCAGCGCCAAGTAAAGCAAGCAGTCAGGCTGACAGCTGAGCGATACACACAAACGCAAACCTTAGCGCATCAACAGCTCGCTAAAGCCGCTACTAATAGCAGAAATCATCAAGAGTCAATCATGCAGAACGCGCAGCAGAAAATTGTGCAAGCACAGCGCGATAGCGAACATCTACGTGACATCGTGCTATTACATCGCCCCTCTCGCGTGCTCAAGCAAGGCTACACCATGCTCACGGATGCTCAAAACAAGCAAACACTCACTAGTAGTACCCAACTGTATCCTGAGCAAACCGTTAATATCATTTTAAAAGATGGCAACGCAAAAGCGCAGATTGTCGGTGTCAATATGGATAAGAAAGCAACGGAAACCTCAGGCGTTCCAACTTAATCACATAATAATATCTACAGATTACTCACCGACTTACCTTTAACAATTAGGAAATTTTATGACTACCCCTACTCGCAGACGCAAAAAAGCCGCCCCAAAGACCTTTAAGGCGGCTTACGATATTCTAAAAACCAATGCCGCTGAATTGCAGCAGCAAGATGAGCCTGATATTGATAATCTGATGACAACGGTCGAAGAATCTATTGCCGCTTATCGCGTTTGCGAGACTCGTATCAATGCTGTACAGCAAGCACTAGATGCGGCCTTTGCCGAAGAAAAATCTACCAGTAGTGTTGATAGTTAAAAAAACAGCCACTAGATAGCAGCTGTTTGGTCAAGCCAAGCGTATCAATCTCATTTAATGCCGCAACAGTTTGATATTTGGTTTACTCTGGTTCGTCAACCTCAAAGACTTGGCGCAGATAGGCAAGATACGTGTCGTTATTGATCATAGTCTTGCCTGGGCTGTCAGACAGCTTGGCGACTGGCTGACCATTGCACTCTACCAACTTGAGCACGATATTAATCGGCGTAATGCCCATATCATTGGTTAGATTGGTGCCGATGCCGAAACTGGTTCTAATGCGACCTTTGAAATATTGATGCAGCTCCCACGCCTTCTCTAAATTTAAGCCATCGCTAAAAGTCAAAATCTTTGTCTTTGGGTCTATTTTTAACTTCTCATAATGGGCAATTGCCTTATCGCCCCAGATGTAAGGGTCGCCGCTATCATGACGTAGACCGTCGAATAGCTTGGCAAAATACAAGTCGAAATCACGTAAGAACGCATCCATGCCGACTACGTCTGTTAATGCAATACCTAAGTCGCCACGATACTCATGCACCCATGCTTCAAGTGCGGCCTTTTGTGAATCACGCAGACGCACATCTAATGCCTGAAACGCTTGCATAAACTCGTGCGCCATTGTGCCTATTGGTGTCATCCCTAATTGCTTGGCCAAATACACGTTTGATGTACCACCGACTATCTTTGGCTCAGCTTTATGTAGCGTCTCTACAACATGTGCTTGCCAGCGTCGACTAAAACGTCTACGCGTGCCAAAATCAGCAACTATAAATGGCGGCATATCCTGACCGTACTGAGCTTGCTTTTCGGCGTACTGATGTAATAGCGCTACTTTTGCATCGAGGCGACGTTGTCCTTCTTCAATCACGCTGTCATTAGATAGCGCATCAAAATACAGCTCATTGACAATGGCTAGTACGAATACTTCAAAGAACATTGCTTGAATCATCGGCCCTTCGATATCGATAAACAAGCGACCTTTATCGTCTGTACTTACCGTAATAAAACGCCGTTTTAGCTTAAACAATTCTAGATAATCAACGAAATCTGAGCGAATAAAGCGTAAGCTACGTAAGTACTCTAGCTCATCTGGCAAAAAGCGCAATTCGCATAAGCTGTCTAGTTGCTGCTCTAGATCTTTTTGGATATCAGCCAATGGATAGGCTGCATCTTTGTTATTACGGCAGCGAAAGCGATAAACACCATGGGTTTGCGGGAATTGATGCAGCATGGCTTGTAACATCGTAAATTTGTACAAATCATTATCAAGCAATGAAGTAATAATAGGTGCATAAGAAACGGTCATGCTATGGCCTTAAAAGTGTAAAATAAGAAACAAACGTCATTTGATAGACAAAGCGACATCATATGTGGACGATAAACAATACACGCTCATTCATTATGAGCCATCGATAAACCGTTCAGTATAACGAAGTTTGGTATTTATTTCAGAGTTCACTTTTGATTGCAGCAAAATGATAGTGAAAAGCCAGTAAAACGATTGCGATTATTTAAACCATTCATAAAAACATCGTATAAGTCTATCCAGACAACCTATTCATGGATGGTTAACACGGCTTACGCTTTTGCACTCATAAACTGCTCCACATAATCATCAGCAGGATTATGCCGTAACTCGTTTGGCGTCCCCGTTTGTATAAGACGACCGCCATTTAGCATACTGATACGCTGACCTACTTTGACAGCTTCATCGATATCATGGGTAATAAATACAATGGTTTTGTTCAATCGTTCTTGCAATTCAAGTAGTTGGTCTTGCAGTTGAGCGCGAATAAGCGGATCAAGCGCAGAGAATGCTTCATCCATTAGTAGAATTGGATTGTCCGTCGCTAAGGCACGAGCCAGACCAACGCGCTGCTGCATACCCCCTGACAACTCATCAGGGTAGCTGTTTTCCAAATTCGATAGACCGACTTCATTGAGCCAATGTCGTGCCGTTTCATGTCGCTCGTTTACGCTCATTTTTCGAACACGCAGTCCATAAGCGACATTTTGTATGACCGTCATGTGCGGCACTAAGCCGAAATGCTGAAAAACCATACTGACTGTCTGCTGACGATAATGCTGCAACTGCTTATCGTTGAGCGCTAAAATATTAATAGCCATAGCAGAACTGTCTTCTACTGCCGTACTTGTATTATCTGTCACTGATTGCCTATCAGCCATTGTATGAGTCGCATCTTCTCTATTCAGAGCAGTATCTACCCATATCTCACCACTGGTTGGATCTATCAAGCGGTTAATATGACGTATCAGCGTTGATTTTCCTGAGCCTGATAGCCCCATAATACAATGCAACTCGCCTGCCTTAATATCTAGATTAATATCATAAAGACCCACTGAATAGCCCGTTTGCTCTTTTACCTTGATACTATCCATACCCTCAGCCAGCAATGCCAATGCAGACTGTGCTTGCGTACTACTCGCATTATAGATTTTACTGATATTTTTTAATTGGATATGATTCATCGGTGCTCTCACTATTCACGTGGTTTTTATCATTAGGGCTTCGGTCAATTACCATTGGTCCAATCGTATACCACTAGATAATTTTTTATCCAATCGGACGTCTGCCTGCTTCGATGGTTTTTTGACGGGTACGCTTACCTTGACCAAATGCTTGTGTGATACGGTCAATGATAATAGCAACGATAACGATGGCCGTACCTGCTTGTAGACCCTGACCGATATTGAGCGTTTGGATAGATTGCAATACGTCTTCACCAAGCCCAGGAGCACCAATCATTGAGGCCAATACCACCATGGCAAGTGACATCATCACAGCCTGATTGATACCTGCCATAATACTGGGCAACGCTTGTGGCAATTTAATCCAGAGAAGTAGCTGTAAATGCGTACTACCAAAAGAGCGCCCTGCTTCGACCATTTCATGATTGACTTGTGTAATCCCTAATGTCGTCAGGCGAATCAAGGGCGGCAACGCATAAATCACGGTCGCGAATAACGCAGGCACTTTACCAATGCCAAACAGCATCAACACTGGTATAAGATATACAAAACTCGGCATGGTCTGCATGATATCTAGCACTGGCGTCACAATCTTGCGTAGCAGTTTGCTACCTGACATAGCGATACCAATAGGAATGCCAATCACCACCGTGACCAGTACCGATACGATAAGCAGCGCTAAAGTATCAATCAGGGCGCCCCATAAACCAAAAGCACCAATCAAAAACAGCCCTGCACCACATGCCAGCGCGAACCAAATCTTGCGGACACCAAACCAGCCAAGCACAGTCACAAATGCAATAATCAACCAAGGCGGGATAACCGTTAATAATCGCTCAATAGGTAGTAGCAGATAAGTAAGGGCCATCGTGCTAATAGTACGGAATACATCGCCATAGTTTTGGACGACGTTTGCTAAGGCATTATTGAGTGGGGTCTCAAGCGACCATGAAGGAAAGCTTGATGCAAGCGCTGACGCATTGATATTAGATGCAGTTGTACCGGTAGAGGTAGCACCCGTTGAGCTAAGACCTAACTTGGTAGCGAGATTGGTAGCGGCTTCATCGGACAGCCATGCTTGCCAAACCTCTGGGTTGTCACGCAAAAACACCATGGCTTGCTCATCGCCAGTGTGTTTACTTTCGCTCATCTCCAAGATAGCACCGTTTAGCTCATCAGAGGTAAATTGCACCTTTTCAAAGACAGCTGCTAGTTCAGGATTGGATTCGACAAACGGGGTAGAAACGGCAATACCTAGCGGCGATACTGGGAATCCTGACACGCAATCCATCTTACCATCAGCGAGCAGCAGATTTTGCCAACAAGCATCCTCATAAGCTGGGAACTCTAATGGCGCAAGGTCATATTTTGCCATTAGCCCAGTGGGTTGCCAGTAGTAAAACAACAGTGGCTTATGCTGTTCAAAAGCGGAGGCAATTTCGGCATCGAGAGCAGCACCCGTACCAGGATGTGCGTTGTTAAAAAGACTGTCTAGACCGGTGGTTTTTAGCAAACGTGTGTTAAAAATCTCACATGTCCAACCAGAGGGGCAGTTCATAAAGCGTGATCTACCAGGATCTTCAGGGTCTTTAAATAGCTCAGTATATTTAGGCAAATCTTGATAGCTACGAAGTCCTGGGTTTTCTTCCAAGACGTATCGCGGGACATACCAGCCTTGAGTTGCACCACCTTTTAGCGTATCACCGATGATGGCTACTTTATTCTGCTCAATGGCTTTTTCCATGATTGGCGAGCGACCAACCCACTGCTCCCCGATGACCTGAATGTCATTCTGTGATAGCGCCGTATCAAGTGCAGGCCCTGCTCCTGGTACTTCCTCTACTGTGCAGCCGTATCCATCTTCTACGATATGTCTGAGTACGCCGGAGGTGAACTGCCCACTCTCCCATGTCAGTGCCCCAAATTTAATCGTTGAGTTACAGGTAGCAGACGCCGATACAGGCAGTAGTATCGCGCTCATCCACAGTAAGCTTAATGCAATCCATTGGCGCATACTCTTTCCTATTATTATGTTGTATCGGCATGAAATCACCATTGAAACAATAGAACTAAAAAACAGCTAAACGTCGCTATATCAAGTTTACCAATGCTAGCCATAGACCATTCAGCTACTATCTACTGTTGTTTAGACTTACTACAAAGTGTAGCGATTTATAGAAGTGATGACAAACGCTTATTTGTCGATTAGTTCAGTATATAAATTTACGATAATCTTGATAAAGCTCTTAAGATAAGTCGCTCTTAATTTTAGAAATCCATGTTTGAAAATTCATATTTTAGATAAAAAAATAGCACCTATCTGGATAAGTGCTATTGGTTATGATATCGATTAAAAAGGTCACTATTACTTTCTATAGCTACTATAAAACGTCTACTTCAAGAATAGTTACTTTAAAGACAACTCTTTTAAGAGCGGTTATTTTAAAGACCTTTATTTCAAGAACAGTTATTTTAAAAACAGCGCCATCGCCTTTTTAAACAGTCCACCATAAGGCGGCAGTAATAAATTCAGGCCATTGAGCTTGGTTTGTACAAAAATCGGTTTCATATGGCTGAGGCGTTCAAAGCCAGCCTTACCATGGTACGCGCCAGTACCAGAGTCACCCACACCACCAAATGGCAAATCATGCTGAGCTACATGTATCAAAACTTCGTTGATACATAAGCCACCTGAGACCGTATTATTACGTACGTTTTCGATACTGCTGTAGTTGTCACTAAACACATATAGCGCCAATGGACGTGGACGCGCGTTCACAAAATAAATGGCATCATCAAGCGTCTCATAATGCATCAGCGGCAAAATCGGGGCAAAAATTTCGTTTTGCATAAGGTCGCTGTCAGGCGCAGGTTCGCTGACGATGACTGGTGGCATTAGACGGGTTTCTATATTAGGCTCAACGGTAGTTAACGCATGTACCTCGCCGCCGGTTAACGCATCTAGATAGCCTTTTACCCGTTTGAACTGCTCACTATTAATAATGCGAGAATAATCTGGGTTTTCTTCGATATCAGGATAATGCTTGGTCATCCACTCTTTTGCAAGTTGGATAAACTGGTCATGGTATTGGCGCTGAATCAAAACATAATCTGGCGCAATACACGTCTGCCCAGCATTTAGTGTCTTCCCCATCATCACACGATTGACGACAGACTCTAGATTGGCATCATCCAGTACAATCACTGGTGATTTGCCACCAAGCTCAAGCGTCACTGGCGTTAGATTTGGTGCAGCGGCAGCCATGACCTTTTTGCCCACCGCAGTTGATCCGGTATACAGCAGATGGTCAAACGGTAACTCACTAAAGGCGGCGGCAATCTCAACTTCACCGAGTACCACACAGATCATATCTGGCGAAAAATAACGAGCAATTGCGTCAGCAAACGTCTGGGCAAATTGCGGCGCAGCTTCACTCATCTTGACCATGATGCGGTTGCCCGCGGTGATTGCATCAATCATAGGGCCGATTGCTAGAAATAACGGATAGTTCCAAGGCACCATAATACCGACCACACCCAAAGGCTGCGGCTGAATTTCATTGTGGGCTGGCATATACAGCGCTGAGATAGGCGCACGATGTGCTTTCATCCATTTTTTGCCGTGTTTTTTGGCATGGCTGATACCGGTAAAGCTAGGAAATAACTCAGCAAACTGCGTCTCTGACTGGCTACGATAGCCAAAATCTGCACTAATCGCCTTTGCAAAACTCTCTTGGTTATCGCTAAGCATCACTTCTAGATTGTCTAGCTGCATCGTACGAGTGCCCCAATCATTGATTGGCTGGGTACGGCTTAACATTTGCAAGCGTGAAAATTGCACTTTCATCTCATCGATAGTCGTCGCCGTACTTAGGGCTTCAGGCACACGCTGCAGCGCAAAACCGGTCTCGGTCACTGCCTGCTCATGGGCGCTTTGGTTGCTATCTGTCATTTGTCTTCCTTGTCATAATCATAGTAATAGTCATAAGGTTTGTAGTCACTACATTATATTGGGTTAGAGGCTCTATCTTTCTAGTCAGGTGCACTCTTTGATAACCTACTCTGACTATAAATTTCATCAGATTCCATTCATCACACTTTAATGTAGCGCATCGACTGAGCAATGAACAGCACCTTTGGTTGACTACTGCGTCTGTACTAGCAGTACCTTTGTAAGCGACCTACCACTGTTCTATACCAGTTACTTTTTCGTCCATTGTTAGCTGTTTATTATTAGCATTTACACCACTTGCAGACATTACGACAGTATATATCTTTGGGCGATAGTCGCCAAAACTGCTACACTACCGATGAGCATTATTTATTTTAAACTTGATAATAATAAGACAGATACTCTCATGCAAAATGACACACAACTCCTTAATGATACGCTTGTCAGCAAATCTCTCTCAGCGGCCGATTATGTCCCTACTCTCGATGCGATGCTAGCACGCACCCTTGAACGTATCGATCTAAAGAAACGACAAGGGCTGCGTACGCCTGATGAATTATGGATTGTAGATCATAACGACGTCTACACGCTTGGACAGGCAGGCAAAGAAGAACACATATTACAGCGCACTGATACGCCTATCATCAAGACCGATCGCGGTGGTCAAGTGACATGGCATGGTCATGGGCAGTTAGTGATCTATTGGTTGTTTGACTTGGACAGTCTTAAATGGAGTGTGCGCAATCTTGTCTCCCATGCTGAGCAAGCGATAGAAGACGTCATCAATGACTGTTTGCGTAGCTCACCATCTAGTAGCGACAATATCAGTGCTCATGCACGCCGCGATGCCCCAGGTGTCTACTTATATGCAGATACTGCTGCAACAGATGACAGTTCTCTGGATAATAAGATTATGCTTGGCAAAATGGCCTCGCTAGGCTTTAAGATTAAGCATGGCTTTAGCTACCATGGTATTGCGATTAATTTAAATTGTGACTTGTCTTCATTTAACGCCATCAACCCTTGTGGCTATGCCGGCATGCAAATGTTGCGACTGTCTGATTTTGTAGCCATGCAGACAGATTCAGAGCAAACAGAGCAGCAGATGAGTAACTCATTCAGCTATGAGACAGTCACTCAAAAACTTATCGATAATATTGCCAAGCGCCATGCTGGACTGATTGAGTTGCGAGCTATCGCGCCTAAGTAAGTTTTGAGCCCATTTTTGCATAATCTTTTTTTGCATAATATCTTGCACGCTTAGACTTAAGCATTAAGAGAAAATTCAGTACAAACTTGCTATAATCGCATGCAGTACAAATCGGACGCAGCAACTATCCTTGCTGGATCCCTAGCTCAACCCCTTATTCAAACATTTAAAACAAAAGCAAATTGGAGCATTTTATGGCAGATTTTAACAAAAT
This sequence comes from Psychrobacter sp. 1Y6, assembly GCF_052258385.2. NCBI lineage: Bacteria > Pseudomonadati > Pseudomonadota > Gammaproteobacteria > Moraxellales > Moraxellaceae > Psychrobacter > Psychrobacter sp. 1Y6. Next base: position 2,060,777 of record NZ_JBQQEW020000001.1, read on the forward strand.
TTTGGACGCAGGCGACGTAGACGGCGGCATCATCAACGTAGTAGTAGAGATCCCAGCTGGTAGCAGCCATAAAATTGAGTGGAATCGCGAATTAGCAGTATTTGAGCTTGACCGTATTGACCCACAGATTTTTGCCAAACCTTGTAACTATGGTTTCATCCCACAAACACTTGACGAAGACGGCGATGAGCTTGACGTATTGCTATTGACTGAACAGCCATTACCGACTGGTATTTTCTTAAAAGCCAAAATTATCGGCGTGATGAAGTTTGTTGATGATGGCGAAGTAGATGACAAAATCGTTGTTGTCCCTGCTGATGACCGTGACACAGGCAATGCTTACAACAGCTTAGAAGACCTACCAAAGCAGTTGATCAACCAATTAGAGTTCCATTTCAGTCATTATAAAGATCTGAAAAAAGCTGGTACGACGGTTGTTGAATCTTGGGGTGATGTTGCAGAAGCGAAAGAAGTTATCAAAGAGTCTATCCAACGTTGGAAAGATCTATAATTATCAAATATTGGCAAAAATGCCAATAATGATAAATAATAAAATACCGCAGTCACCATAGTGGCCGCGGTATTTTTCTGCTTGAACATTGCTTATCTAACATGGTTATAATGAGCATATTACTCATTCACACTTATACGCCGTAATAAGGACAGTCATGTTTAACCCCGACCCTAGCGCAAAACCGGTCAATACCAAGTTGCCAAGAGACGTCATTATGATGGTCGAAAAAAACAACTTAGTAATGGCCATTAAAACTTTGGCGGCAGACGAGAACATCAGTATGGATGAAGCCAAAAGTAAAATTGATGCTTATGAGACCCAGCTAAAGGTAAAGCAACAACAGAAGCTTAATACCATCGCTAGTAAACAAGGCATTCCAAATCAAGCCATTAGCTTTGATAGAGAACAAGAGGAAGAAGAGCCTGGACCATTGGTAAAAAACCGTGTTAAAACGACTAAGCAGAGCCAAGGGTTTAAAGGGCTGCAAGATGGTGTCGATAGTCAGTTGAATGACTTAGGCTACAAGAAACCTCTACTACCTTATTGGCTAAAACGACTGCTCGTCATTGCTGTCTTGATGATAGGAATATTTTGGATATTATGGCGAGTATTTGGTTAAGTGATTTAGCTAAATAAAGGACTGAATCAACATACCTTCTATAAAACTGCATACCGACTAGCTATAATTTAAGAATGTAGCTAGTCGGTATGCTAATTGAAAACCTGCCCTTAAAGCATCTCAAAACGTTTATAACTCTCAAATCACTTATAGCAACCCTTTATATAAAAAGTAACAGCCTACGACAGTCAACAGTACTGCAAAGCATTTTTTCAGCAACTGTGGCGATAATGCGTGAGCAACTTTTGCGCCTAGCTTGGCGGTAAAAAAGCTCATGATACTAATACCTAAAAAAGCATAGATATGGACAAAGCCAATCGTATTGGGCACGTCGACTTGAGCTTGCATACCAAAGAACATAAATCCTAGCGCACCTGCAATCGCGATAGGCAATCCACAAGCGGCTGAGGTTCCAACGGCTTTTTGCATCACTACACCGTAACGCGTGAGATAAGGTACGGTTAAGCTACCACCGCCAATCCCAAAAATAGCAGAAGCGATACCGATACCAGCTCCTGCTGCTAGTTGCTTAGGTTTTGAAGGCAAAGCTATATGGACATTACCAGCATCGCTATTTGCTTTCTTTTTGCCACCCATAAACATTTTATAAGCGACCCAAAGCAAAAACACACCAACAATCAACTGCAGATATAATCCAGATATCTGTCCTGCGATCCCCGCCCCTAAAAAGCAGCCTATCGCTAAGCCTGGCGTCAGATTTTTAAAGACAGGCCACATGACTGCGCCCTTTTTGTTATGCGCCATGACCGAGCTTATAGATGTGACAATAATAGTCGCTAGTGAAGTACCCAAGGCCAAGTGCATAATACTGTCAGGACTGTAACCCATTTGCGTAAAGACAATAAATAGCAGTGGCACGATAATAGTGCCACCGCCTACTCCAAATAGCCCCGCAGCAAATCCTGCTAGCGCCCCTATTATTAAAAAAGTTATTAATTCCACAGGATAGTTACTTCTTATTTAGATTTAATGAGATGATTATTATAGTTAAATGACTGCTTACTGTTGAACGAGCAATAGTCCATAGGCTTAGGTGTTGGATTATAGATGTTGGACTATAAATATTGGATTAAATAAGCTCTACTTGCCCAACTCTAGAATAGGCACGGTTAAAGTAAACCAACCCTTCATCAGTTACGCCTTGTGGCTCAGCCTGATTGATGGCGACAACGCGGCACATAAAGATGCTATGCGTGCCGACTTCTTGAATTTGTTCAATCTCACAATCAAAGCTGACCAACGCATCTTCCAATACAGGAGCGCCTGTTTGTAATTGTGTCCAAGAACCATATTCAAACCGTTCTTCTGAACACAGTTTAGAGGCAAAAGCATTGGACAGCTGCTCATGTTGCGCGCCTAACACATTGACAGTTAAAATCTTGTTTTCCAGAAAATAGCCATGTGACCGAGATGTTTGATTCATACAGACAAGCAAGGTCGGCGGTGTGTCTGTGACACTACATACTGCCGATGCTGTAAACCCATGTATGCCCGTCGCGCCTGATGTGGTCACCACATTGACCGCAGTCGTTAGCAAAGACATGGCATCTCTAAAGTCGGTCGCGTCAATCCTATCTTTAATCATTGCTTCAATCCCGAGAAACGTTAAAAAATAACGTTAAAAAATTGTGCTTAAATTTTAGCTTTGCAAAGGAAATTCTTTAAATAGAATTTCCTAAACGGCTCAACTCTAAGTAGTCAGTTCTTGACGAACGATTTGAGCACCAGCGCTTAATGCCGCGAGCTTACCACGTGCGACTTGGCGAGACAAAGGTGCCATGCCGCAGTTAGTGGCAGGATACAGCTTATCGGCATCGACAAATTGTAGCGCTTTGCGTAGCGTATCTGCCACTTCTTCTGGTGTCTCAATAGTGTTGGTTGCCACATCAATGGCACCGACCATCACTTTTTTACCGCGAATCAGCTCAATCAGATCCATAGGTACACGTGAGTTTTGACACTCCAGTGAGATAATATCTATTTTAGACTGTTGCAGTTTAGGGAACGCTTTTTCGTATTCGCGCCACTCTGAGCCCAGTGTCTTTTTCCAATCAGTATTGGCTTTGATGCCATAGCCATAGCAAATATGGACAGCTGTCTCACATTTTAGGCCTTCAATGGCACGCTCTAAAGTTGCAATACCCCAGTCGTTTACATCATCAAAGAATACATTGAATGCAGGCTCATCAAACTGGATAATATCAACGCCAGCCGCTTCTAATTCTTTTGCTTCTTGGTTCAGAATTTTAGCAAATTCCCAAGCCAATTTTTCACGGCTTTTATAATGACCGTCATATAGCGTATCAATCATCGTCATCGGTCCTGGCAACGCCCATTTGATTGGCTGATCGGTTTGCTGACGTAAAAACTTGGCATCATCAACGAATACGGACTTTGGACGGCTCACCGCACCAACGACTGATGGCACGCTCGCATCGTAGCGATTACGGATTTTTACCGTTTCGCGCTTCTCAAAGTCAACACCATCAAGGTGCTCGATGAATGTAGTCACAAAATGCTGACGGGTCTGCTCGCCATCACTGACAATATCGATCCCTGCATGCTGCTGCTCTTGCAATGATACACGCAGCGCATCTCGCTTGGCTTCAAGCAACTGCTCGCCCTCTAACGCCCAAGGTGACCAAATTTTCTCTGGTTCTGCTAGCCAAGACGGTTTTGGTAAGCTGCCAGCGGTAGACGTCGGTAATAGTAGTTTCATACGATTTATCTTCTAATTAATTTATTTTTTATTATGTTGATGAGTGATGCTCAGTTAAGCTGCTTGCTTCCTAGCCGTTTTCTTGTCAGCAGCTTCTTTTTGAGCAGTATCGCCTGTTACATCATAGCTTGCAGCCCATTCCTCAAGGATAGTTTGATACGGCTTGATAAAATGTGTCTCAGTAAATCTGCCTTGGGTCACTGCCATTTGACTACGTTCGGCGCGATCATAGACCACTTGCGTCAATGAATAGTCTTGGTAATTCAAGCTAGGTTGATACACTTGACCAGCGCTTGAGTTGGCATTGTAAATCTCAGGACGGTAGATCTTCTGAAAGGTCTCCATGGTGCTAATTGCACTAATCAGCTCAAGATCGGTGTAATCACTTAGCAAATCCCCTGCAAAATAAAATGCTAATGGCGCGACGCTACCTTTAGGCTTAAAATAACGTACCGTTAAGCCCATTTTATGGAAATAGTCGTCGGTCAACGAGTATTCATCTTGCTTGTATTCAGTGCCCAATACAGGATGCTGATTGACAGTACGGTAGTAAGTCTTGCTGGTTGACACGCTCAGGCAAATCACAGGTTTTTTGTGAAAGTGAGCGTTGTAAGCTTCTGAATTCAATAAGTATTGAAACAGTTTGCCATGCAACTCACCAAAATTATCTGGCGTTATGGATGCTAGGTTTTTGTCGCGATGCTCTGGTAACACAATACTAAAGTCATAATCACGTACGTAAGAGGAGAAACTGTTGCCAACCATACCGTCGATACGCTTGTTTTCTTTATGATCCACAATCGTGGTTTTTAGCGTTTCGATAATAGGAAACGTCTGACCATTGCCTTTAACATCTAGGTCGACAGAGATGATATCAACTTCAACAGAATAACGATCTGCTGTCAGATTGTCCCAATGCGCCAATGCATTGAATCGGTTATTGATCATGGTTAACGTTTTGCGTAAGTTCTCTTGGCGGTGCTCGCCGCGTGCCAAATTTGCAAAGTTAGTCGTCAAACGCGTGCTATCTGCAGGCTGATAGTTTTCGTCAAAACGAATGTGCTTAATTGAACAATTGAATTCTTTACTCATGGTGATCCGCTACCTTATTTATCTGAGATAAAACCAAATCTTTGTATGAGGTGAATCATACCGAAATCTAAACATGAATAAAAACGATACTATTTAAACATAAGATGAATTTTATTCATCTTCCTGAAAATTATAGATATAAAGGAAATTTAACAGAGGAAGTTTTAAGAGTTCATTTAACGTATAACTAAGCCCTTCAAATACAAACGGCGAAGAAGGTTCTTATACTGCTTAAGAGTATTTGAGGCATAAAAAAAGGATACCGTAGTATCCTTCTTATTCAAATTCGAGCCTGATAACAAATTGATTCTAGTGATGCTCACCAGGAAGAATTTTGGCAAAGGCACGCTGAGCAAGATTAGGCTTGCTATCAGTCGTTTGTGCAGCAGTCGAACTTGGGAAAATGCGATAGCCAATGGACTGAACGCCAACGTTAAAGGCTGGTACCAGTGAATAAGTCGCCGAGGCAAATTTACCCATATTACTAGCAATGCTATTTGGCTTATGAACGATGGCTTTTGCGACCATCATCGCTGCTTCGTCAGGCATCAGTGCTGGCATATAACGGTATAGCTTGGTTGGCGCAATCATCGGGGTACGTACAAGTGGCATAAAGATATTGGTTACTTTGATATTATCGCCTTTGACTTCAGCAGCCAAACAGCGACTAAATGCATCTAAAGCCGCCTTTGACGCGACATACGCTGAAAAACGCGGACTGTTTGCCAATACCCCAATTGAGGATATGTTCACAATTTGACCGGTTTGACGACCAATCATCGTTGGCAAGAAGCCAAGAATAATTTTGACCGCGCCAAAATAATTAATCTCCATGGTACGTTCAAAATCATGAAAACGGTTAACCGACTCATGCACTGAACGGCGAATCGAACGCCCTGCATTGTTGACTAGTACATCGACATGCTTAAAGTCAGCCAAAATCTTTTCACTGGTTTTTTCAATCTCATCCATATTGGTAAGGTCGCATGGATAGTAGCTAGCCGCGCCGCCAAGCGTTTCAATATTTTCCTTGACCATTTTTAGCTTATCTTCAGTACGGGCTAGCAAAATAACATGCGCGCCACATTCACTGAGCAAAAAAGCCGTACGCTCGCCGATACCACTTGATGCGCCTGTGATGATAATATTCTTGCCTTTGACGGCTTTGGTAATTGCTTTTTTCGAGAGATTGGCCATAAAAAGTCCTTTTCGTTTATTCTATAGTTATTGGTATTCGGTTATAGCATAGCAAAAAAATGTCGTATGGAGTGAACAAAACCATAGTGGGCGTTAGCTAACGGGACTTTTACAAATTTCGTCGACATAAATATTTATAGATACATTTTTAGCTTATTGTTAAGTACTAAGTGTTAAGTGCTAAGCTTTTTTCTGATCAATTATGAGGAGTACCTGCTTTGATAGACACACTAACTCACTATATCGACTTAATTGCCAAAATGATCGAAGTCATTGGCGTCCTCATTATGTTTTTTGGGCTATTTCTTGCTTTATATAGAGCTTTTCGAGCGTCTGGCCATTTCAACAATGCTACTTATGTTGAAATCAGACAGACCGTAGGCAAGTCTATATTGTTGGGGTTAGAGGTGCTAATCGCCGCTGATATCGTGGCTACTGTTGTCACCGAGCCATCGCTACGCAGCGTACTGGTGCTAGGTTTTATCGTACTGATTCGAACCTTTTTAAGCTTATCGTTACAGGTTGAACTAGAAGGTCGATTCCCTTGGCAAAATAGGAAACCTGCGCCTGATAAAAAGTCCGATACTGATAATCATACTGTGCCAATTGATAAAGCATAGCTGTTAGATAAAACGCTATCAAAAGGCAGTACGTAAAAAGCACTATTGAAAGTAATTAGCACGAGTTTATAAAACAAGATTTAAGCGATTACTACTCGTGTGCCTGTAAAAAAGTCTCGACCACTTTGAATTGCCCAGCGGTACTTTCTTCACCATACATCGCCTGTCTAAAGGCATTAGAATTTGGAATACCTGTCGTATACCATGCAATATGTTTGCGAGCGATGCGGCACCCTGAGTACTCCCCGTAGAAATCATAAAGCTCTTGCAAATGAGCCAGTACGATCTCTTTTATCTCACTAACGCTCGGTGCCTCTATACGCTCGCCAGTACGCAAGAAATGCTCAATATCGCGAAATATCCATGGTTGCCCTTGTGCAGCACGCCCAATCATCACCGCATCACAGCCTGTCATTTCATAGACGTGTTGGGCTTTTTGTGCGCTATCTATATCGCCATTGGCAATGACAGGAATACCGATACTTTCTTTGACTTCACGTATTAGCTCATAGCGTGCATTGCCTGTATACATGTCTTCACGTGTACGGCCATGAATAGCAATCGCTGCAATGCCTGCCTGCTCAGCACGCTTGGCGACTCGTAAGATGTTTTCACGACCGTTTTCAAAGCCTAAACGTGTCTTTAGCGTGACAGGCGCATCAACGGCATTGACCGTTGCATCTAGCAAACGCGCGACCAAATCTTCGTCTTGCAACAATGCAGAGCCTGCCAGCTTACGACAGACCTTCTTGGCCGGACAGCCCATGTTGATATCGATAATCTGTGCGCCATTATCAATTTGATAACGAGCTGCTTCAGCCAATTTATCCGGCTCAGCACCTGCTATCTGTGCCGAGATAGGCGCAATCTCATTGTCAAAATTGGCACGATACAAGGATTTTTTGCGCGCATAAAGTGCCGTATCAGCGATGATCATTTCACTGACCGCATGACCTGCACCAAATGACTTGCACAATCGGCGGAAAGGATTGTCTGTCACGCCTGCCATCGGTGCGACCATTAGACGGTTTTCAATCGTCAGGCCACCGATATTTAATGGCTGCAACAATGGATGGTCAGACAAAGTCGAGGACGAAGGTAAAATGGGAGAATCAATAGACATAAAAAACGGCTTGATTTGTAAGGAAAACAAGCCGTTATTCTAAGGATTCTTGCACTTATTGCAAGCGATTAACGTGAATAGCTTGCATAAGCATTACTCGTTTTTAATACATCCCATGCATTATTTATCAAGCACACTGCCCTGCTCTAGCGTGATGTCATCATCATGCTCTTGCATGCGCCACGGCAGACTATCAGGCGATACATTGAGGAAATGTAAATACTTCTCAAACTGATCAATGATGTCATTAATCACTGATTCAGATTTGTAGCCGTATAAGTCATAGGTCTGACCACCACGGCGTAGATACACCTCAGCGCGATGATGGTGCTCTTGTGGCAAAGTATCTGCGCTGTCTTCAGTATAATAATCAGGCGCATCATGCTCAGATAAGCGCACCTCATACCAAAACTCGACATCGTCACCGCGCTGTAGCTCTAATACGGCTCGGTTATTGACCGCGTCATAATTGACCTCAGTCGTCCAGCCAGTTTCTGCAAATTTAGACGACACTTCCATCATCGAAGGCATAACCACTTCTTTGATATAGCTAAGAACCTTTTCACGCGTTGGCTTATCGGTCATATAATCAATACGCTCGCGCCATGCAGACGGTTTGAGTAAATGCGGCGGCAGTCTGTTGTCATTACCAAGGCTCTGATTACGATGTCCTTCGATACGCAGCGCACGCCACATCCCAAACATTGAAATAAGAATAATAATCGCAAATGGTAACGCACTAACGATAGCCGCTGTTTGTAGGGCTTCTAAACCACCTGCAAGTAGCAATACTGCTGCGACAGCACCTTCAGTCACTACCCAAAAGCTACGCTGCCACCATGGTGTATCACTGCGACCACCTGCCGCTAGCGAGTCGATTACCAATGAGCCAGAATCCGATGACGTCACAAAAAAGGTAATAATCAATAAAATGGTCAACGACGACACAAATTCAGTAAACGGTAGATTCTCTAACAGTTTAAACAAAGCAATTGCTTGGTTGTTTTGTACTTCACTGATTAATGAGGTATAACCATCGACCATAATCATATGTAGCGCGGTATCGCCAAACACCGAAAACCAAAAGAATGTAAAGAAGGTCGGTACCAGCATCACACCCAATACGAACTCACGAATAGTACGACCACGGCTAATCTTGGCGATAAACAGACCTACAAAAGGTGCCCATGCAATCGTCCATGCAAAAATAAATAAAGTCCAGCTGCCGATCCAACTGCTATTTTCGTATGCCTGCAAGCTAAAGGTACGCTCGACAATATTACCCAAATAGCTACCTGTATTTTCCATAAAGGCATTCAAGATAAAAATGGTCGGACCGACAACAAATACGAACAGCATCAGCGCAGTTGCTAATAGCATATTTAAAATAGATAAGCGTTTTACACCCTTATCCATCCCTGCCAATACCGATACCAGTGCCGCGGCGGTCACCAAGGCAATGGCGATCACCTGTACGGTCGTATTCACTGGTATGATATCTGGCAATAGATAATTGAGTCCCGCATTGATTTGCGACACTGATAAGCCAAGACTGGTCGCAATACCAAACATCGTACCTAATATCGCAAACACATCAACCGTATGACCGATAGGGCCATGAATCCTGTCACCGATAATCGGGTACAGCGTCGAGCGTATTGATAGTGGTAGACCATGACGAAACGCAAAATAAGCTAGTGATAAACCAACGACACCATAAATTGCCCAAATATGAAAACCCCAATGGAAATACGCAATTTGCATCGCTTCTTTTGCCGCAGCAATAGTCTGCGGATCCGACATTGGCGGACTAGAAAAGTGCATTACTGGTTCCGCTACCCCATAAAACAGTAGCGCAATCCCGTAACCTGCCGAAAACAGCATGGCAAACCATTCAAGGAATCCGTACTCCGCCTCAGCATGATCAGGGCCTAGCTTGATACTGCCATAAGACGAAAACGCCAGTACAATAATGAACATCAAAAACAGTGCCACTGCCAGCATATAAAACCAACCGAATGTCTCAGTCGTAAAACTAAGCACATCACTAAACAGAGCACCCGCTGCTTCAGGATTAATAGCCGTACCAATGACCAATAGCAGCATAATAATTGCTGCAGGTACAAAGACTGGTAATAAAATAGTCGAACGAGGTAATTTACTCATGAAAGATAATATCCTCAAAAGTTGACAATGCCTTTTTATAGAAAATTTTTAATTAAGGCAAATATTAGAAAATGTGTGTGAATGGTTATAATAATTATCACACTCTTTTCCAAAACCCTAGACAAGCGTTCAACTCGTAACATGACTTTAACGAATGTTACATGACTATTACCAAGAAAATAAAAAAGGCAGCTTGCTAGCTGCCTTTTGATTGTATATGTATTTTTTTAGTGATCTATAATCTATAAATGCTCGCTAATTCGTAAATACCAATATTTTTTATACCTAAACAGAAGCACTCTGTTTCCTAACTAGGCATTAATCACTGCCGCCAACTTCTGCGCAATATCTGCTAAATCACTATTATCGGCTTGGGTCACTGCATGACGACCCAGTTCATGGATACTTGATGGAATGAGGTGCACATGATAATGAAAGACCGTTTGACCTGCTTGTGATCCATTCAACTGCATTTGGATAACACCTTCACGTTCAAACACTTGACGCTGGGCTTGCATAACTTTTTTAGAGGTCATCAATACTGCAGCGGCATACTCTGGCTCCAGATCGGCCAAATCTACCGCTTTTTGCTTCGGTATCACCAATACATGGCCTTCTGCTTGTGGCATGATGTCCATAAAGGCGAGCGTTTTATCATCTTCATACACTTTATGATACGGAATATCACCATCTAACATTTTGGCAAAGATATTATTGTCGTCATAAGTAGTCTGTTGATTCAATTCAGTCATTATTTCTTCCTTTAAGGGTTTTATTATTAGTTGATTAATAGCTTAATAGCTATCAAAAATAGATAAAAGTGTCTGTCATATAGTGGACGAAATATGACTTTAGTACAAGTCAGTATGACAATCGAATTTGAAAAATATCAAGCCATATTCCAACCATGCTAGCTCACTAATTTATTGGCGAGTCATGCCCTTAAAATGTTATATTAACCCTCTATTTTAATAACGCTATGTTTATGGATTTGCCTACTTTGCCGACCAATACATCAGATAACTCAAACAACTTAGATAGCTCAGATAACAACACTGACGCTGTGCGCGATGAAGCAGCTCAAGTGTCTGGAGCGACCCTAGTTTTTGGAGAAGGTCTCTCTGTGTCTGACAACCTTGCCTCAGACCAACTTGACCCAGCGCAACCTAACATTGAGTCTACAAACACTACTCAAACCATCGATCCGAACGCTATCATATTAGCAGAAGCATTGACTGATAAAGCCATCAGCTGGCAGATACACAATTGTAAAATTATAAAGAAAACTGTCACGCAAGATTTGCCACTGCCTTTTTTGTATCACTATGACAGTTTAGATGATGCGATCAAACAAACGCACCCGCTTACTCCTGAGCTACTAATTCAATTCAACACACCCATGTCGGCTCATCAAGCTGCCAAGTTAATTGGCATTGACGAGGAGCTGCTGACCAGTCCTTGGCATGTGAAAATTATTGGCTCGTTGGTAGTATTTAGTGAGGCATTGCAGTTGGCTGTACGGCTACATTGGACCAATACGGGTAAAGAGACGCAGCAGGTATATACCAAGGATGCTGCCGACGCTATTATTGCCGCTTTTAAAGACTGGCAGTTTTTTGGTCGTGTAGACGTCCTTTATAAAAATAATAAGCAGACATTAATTAGTATTGACGAGCAAAACCCCAATACGCAAGCACTACCTGCCGAATCATTGCTGACGATTAAAGCTAGTAGTGATTATCAGCAGCTACTGGCTACTCATGCGCTTGCAGCCATTGTGAAATTAGAAGCAGACAAAGCCGATCTTCCTTGGTTTGACAAAGCCATATTAGAACGTATTGAATAGATATTTTAAATAACTGTTTTTTTTGCTCATCGCTTGTGGTTATTAATTCGTTATTATTAATTCACTGTTATTAGCATATTGTTTTTAGTTATTCATATCTAATGGTATGGTAACGAATTAGTATTATTCACTAGTACTCACTCTCTATAAAAAGCACACTATCCCTATTAAAACTGAGGGTGCACATTTTAACAACCCCGCCTATTTGTAAGGAATATCACATGGATTATCGCTCAAAAACTTCTACCGGCGGTCGTAATATGGCAGGCGCGCGCGCATTATGGCGTGCAACCGGCATGACTGACGGCGACTTTGGCAAGCCAATCATTGCGATTGCTAACTCTTTTACCCAGTTTGTACCCGGCCATGTGCATCTAAAAGACCTTGGACAACTGGTCGCCCGTGAGATTGAGCAAGCAGGCGGAGTTGCAAAAGAGTTCAATACCATTGCGGTCGACGATGGGATTGCGATGGGCCATAGCGGTATGTTGTACTCGCTACCAAGCCGTGATTTGATCGCTGATTCTGTCGAGTATATGGTCAATGCTCACTGTGCAGATGCACTAGTTTGTATCTCTAACTGCGACAAAATCACTCCGGGTATGTTGATGGCCGCCATGCGCCTTAACATTCCAGTGGTGTTTATCTCAGGTGGCCCAATGGAAGCGGGCAAAATCTTAGCCAGTACTGTTGGTAAGAGCCACAATACCGATAGTAGTGATAGCAGTGCTGTTCGCAAACTTGACCTCGTCGATGCGATGATGGACGCGGCTGATGATAGCATCAGTGATGAAGACGTCGCCGCTATCGAAGCTTCAGCCTGCCCTACTTGTGGCTCATGCTCTGGTATGTTTACCGCCAACTCGATGAACTGCTTGACCGAAGCTTTAGGCCTAGCCTTACCAGGCAACGGCTCACTGCTAGCTACCCATTCATTGCGCCGCGAACTATTCTTAGAAGCTGGTCGTACCATTGTGTCGCTTGCGAAACGCCGCTACGAGCAAGATGATGACTCTGTACTACCACGCTCTATCGCTACCAAAGCCGCCTTCGAAAATGCTATGAGCTTAGATATCGCCATGGGCGGCTCAACCAATACCATCTTGCATCTACTTGCTGCGGCCAATGAAGCAGAGATCGACTTTAAGATGGCTGATATTGACCGTTTGAGTCGCGGTGTGCCTTGCCTTGCAAAAGTAGCCCCTGCCTCACAGAAATATCATATGGAAGACGTGCATCGTGCTGGCGGTGTCTTTGCATTACTTGCTGAGCTTGATCGCGCCGAGTTACTAAAGACTGACGTGCCAACTATCCATAGCGCAACGATGAAAGAGGCCATCGATAAGTGGGACATCATGAATCCTGACAATCATGAAGCTCGCGCACGCTTCCTTGCAGCACCTGGTGGCGTACGTACCACGGAAGCATTCTCACAATCAAAAGAGTGGTCAAACCTCGACGTCAACCGTGAGTCAGGTTGTATCCGTAGCGCCAAACACGCCTATTCTACAGATGGCGGCTTAGCCGTACTATACGGCAATATCGCTGAGCGCGGCTGTGTGGTCAAAACCGCAGGCGTCGACGAAAGTATCTTGACCTTTACTGGTCGCGCACGTCTATTTGAATCACAAGATGATGCGGTTGCTGCGGTATTGGCTGATCAAATCGTTGCAGGCGATGTGGTCATCATTCGCTACGAAGGCCCTAAAGGCGGCCCTGGTATGCAAGAGATGCTGTACCCAACGACTTATCTGAAGTCAAAAGGATTGGGTAAAGAATGCGCCCTACTGACTGATGGTCGTTTCTCTGGTGGTACATCAGGTTTATCAATTGGCCATGCTAGCCCAGAAGCTGCTGAAGGTGGGGCGATTGGTTTGGTTGAAGAAGGCGATAGCATTCATATTGATATCCCAAATCGTACCATCAACATGCAAGTAAGCGATGCAGACTTAGCTGCTCGCCGAGAAGCCATGGAAGCGCGTGGACGTGATGCATGGAAACCTGTCAACCGTAATCGTCATGTCTCGCCAGCATTACGTGCTTACGCTGCTATGACTACCAGCGCTGATACTGGTGCCGTCCGTGACGTGAGCCAAGTGGAGCGCTAGTCTGTAAGCTATCAACGCTTCAAACATACTGATAAGAATATATTAAGCCTGCGCAATGCAGGCTTTTTTTTCACCAAAAAACAACGTAGCTGTCGTTTTGATAACTATTTTTTGCGGTAATTATTTTATTTTGGCGTCATGATAAAGGGTATCAGTGACTGACTATCAACTATTGCTGTGAATTATCATCAATATCTAAAATTACCCTCTTAAAATCGACCCTTAAAACATAACGACGTGCGTAAACCTTATGATTGAAAAATATAACTTATTCTTATTAATCTGCGGGATTGCCTTTTTACTAGGGGCCTTGTTTCCTGTTATTTTTAAGCGCACCTCTATCTCTTTACCGATGCTCCAAGTCAGCTTCGGTCTGATGATGGGCTACTGGTGGACGTCTTTATCCTTTTTAGACCCACTTGATAACGGTTTACTCATCGAAAAACTGACTGAGATTGTTGTATTGGTCTCATTGGTTGGTGCTGGTATTAAAATCGACACAGAGTTGTCTTGGCGATTATGGCGACCAACAGTAAGACTGCTACTTATTACCATGCCTATTGGTATTTTTGCGATGGCAGTCTTGGGGTATTACGCGTTTGGTTTGAGCCTTGGTGCAGCTATTTTGTTAGGTGCAGTGTTAGCGCCTACTGATCCAGTGTTGGCTTCGAGCATTCAGGTGGGACCTCCCAATACAGGAGGAGAAGACACTCCGCGCTTTACCTTAACGTCAGAGGCAGGGTTAAACGATGGTTTGGCTTTTCCGTTTGTGTACCTAGCGATTAAAATTGCGGAAGCATTCAGTGAAGGCAAAGCCTTTACTTACGAGATGCTATGGTCGTGGTTTACTCATGACGTTTTGTGGAAGGTTGGCGCAGGTGTAGTGGTAGGTGTATTGGTTGGTAAGATATTGGCCAAAGTCGTGTTTTCTAAACATACTCGCGAGACTACCATCTCGCAAGGCTATGTGGTTATTGCATTGACGCTACTAGCCTATGGACTTGCAGAATATGTACACAGTTATGGCTTTATCGCTGTATTTGTGGCTGCATTTGCGTTTCGTCGCTCAGAGTGTGAGCATACCTATCATCAAAAACTGCATGATTTCGCTGAGCAATCAGAAGGCTTATTGATGTCATTAGTGCTGGTTATCTTCGGCATGTTCCTCGGTCAAGGGTTGCAAGCAGGTGTCGAGCTGACATGGCGCGTCTATATCGTCAGCTTTACCTTCCTACTACTTATACGGCCGATTGGTGGGTTTATTGCTTTATCAGGATTGAACTTACCTCATACTGAAAAATACGCAATATCAGCTTTGGGTATTCGCGGTATCGGTACCCTATATTATCTGTCCTATGCGCTTAATCAAGGATTCTTCGCGGATGAGGATGCGCTCAAATTGTGGATTGTCTGTTCGATAGTCATTTTGACTTCTATCTTTATCCATGGTCTCAGCGCATCAAGATTGCTCAAAATGACACCAAACAAGCAGCATTAAAATTAATGCTGCTTATATTTGAGACAGAATCAATTCGCGATTGAAGTTGGCATTATTAAAGTATCTCTTCTA
This sequence comes from Psychrobacter sp. 1Y6, assembly GCF_052258385.2. NCBI lineage: Bacteria > Pseudomonadati > Pseudomonadota > Gammaproteobacteria > Moraxellales > Moraxellaceae > Psychrobacter > Psychrobacter sp. 1Y6. Next base: position 2,076,372 of record NZ_JBQQEW020000001.1, read on the forward strand.
CCCAGCTCAAGACGGCTTCTGTCAGCGCAAACTGACGAACGTCATTGAGCATGGTGGTATCAAAACTATGAATAAAAGCAAATGACAATTGGCGTTCAGGGTCACACCAAGCAACCGAGCCGTTATATCCCATATGCCCAAATCCTGATAAATCAGAACTCATTCTCTTATCCGTATCATCGTTGTTAGCATACAAGCTAAATAATCTATGGTAACCCAATCGCCATTTCATAGCTGCTGGCATAACCGCATCTAAACCCTCAACCTGCGGAGTAGATAACTGCTCAAAAGTAGCACTATCAATCAGCGTCTTTCCTTGCCATAGACCGCCATTAGCGAGCATTGCATAAATCGTTGCCAGTGCTTTAGCGGAAGCGACACCATTTGCCGCTGGAATGACCGCCTGTAATGTTTGGCGGTCATGATAATCAAGCGCGTGCTTGCCAGCAGGTATCAGCGCCGCCTTATAGTTTTTTAGATTAAGCTGACTGGTATTGAAATATAAGCTATTGATACGCGCAGTATTTAAGGTAGGTTGTACGCTATCATTGTCAGAGCTAGCTAGCTTTTCATCAAGGCTACTTTCCGTCTCAGCTGCACGCTTGTCACTTAGCATTTTCTGTTGCCAGGAATGATAACTAGGTAAGCTTGCATAAGTACGTAAAGTCTCTTGAGAGTCTACTTTTAAGGTTGGTTTTTGACGTCTCGATTTTAATTGAGCACTCGTATCCTCTGTTTCTTCAAAATCTTTGGCCAATTTTGCCACCTGATCTACTTTACTATCTGGCACACCAAAATAGCAGCTATCGGCAATACCCAGAGGATCCGTTAGATACTGGCGCAGTGCTTCGGCTAGCGACAAATGAGTAACCGCCTCTACTACGCCGCCCAATACCCAGCCATAGATCAATGCACTATAAGCGCTGTCATACTTAGTAGCATTTTCGGGAGAGGTAATGGGCATCACTGCAATATGGCGCAGCATCGTATCCCAATCAAGTACCGTCTCGCTATCGACATCAATACTTTGAATCGAAAACAAATCGGCCTGATGTGACATGACTTGTCGCAAGGTAATTTGGTCTTTACCGTTTGCAGCAAACTCTGGCCAGTAATGAGCAATAGGTTTGTCATATTCGATCAGTTGCTGCGAAACCAGCACATGAACCAATGTTGCCAATACCCCTTTACCGGTAGAGAAATTAATGGCCAACGTGTCGGGTTGCCACGACATATCGGGACGCGCCATACCTGTACTGGCTTGCGCAATGCATTGACCTGCTTGATACACGGCCACAGCCCCGCCAGCAGGTGCATCATCAAGCTGTAAATCTGTCAGTAATTGCTGTAATCTTTTTTGAAAGTCAGCGTTTATGGGTGTATTAGAATTCTCTGTATTATGATCCATTATTATTACCTTGCTCCAGTGATATAAATTATTCTATTTTTAAGATGATAGTAATACACAAGCTATATAAAATATTTGAACCAGTATAAATGAATTGTGAACCAATAAAAAAGGCCACCTATTGGTCGCCTTTTTTATTATTTATTCCGATAATATTTTTAGAGTTTGCTAACGTCTACGACAGCATTGAAATGCAGTGCTGTAAATTTAGTTAACGCGGTACTAGCAAACGATTATGAACTTCTTGTTCAAGCTTGGTCAAACCATGACTGCGACCACGTTCCATCGCCGTATCCATCTTACGTCCACGTAACCATCCTGCCCGCAGCGCTATTGCTGCTCCTACTCTATTACCCGACCCACAATGCATAGCGACTTTCTTGCCATGGTGCTGGCGTAGCACATTATCAAACGCCAATATCTTAAGCTGCTTTAGCTCTTTAGCACCGCTGATAGGCAGCTGTTCATAGTGCATACCTGCTTGCTCAACTGCTGATGCCTCATCAAAGCTCAACTCGTCATCAGGCTGCAAGTTGATGACCAGCTCGACGCCCGCTTTCGCTAAAGCCACGACTTTTTCATCGTCTAATGCACCGCACACGATAGTGTTTGCATCGGGACGAAAATAAGGCTCAAAGATATCGGCTAAATCGATGCCATTATCGGCACTAATATGCATGTTAGCACCGCTATCGTTAGCAGCGACCGTATCAGTCGTCATCGAGCTATCTGTTTGATCTACGTCTATCGCGTTTTCTTCTGAAGGCATGTTTTGTGAAGTCATAATAATAAATATGTACGTTAAATATGGCTGTTAAAATAGAAGCTTTATGATGTTTATATTACTTGCTGTCGCTCTTTAGGGTTACAACACCCGCCAAATGCGGTTTATTGTTTTTAGAGCTATACAGTCCAAACTCACAAGTATCATCTACGTTTTTGAGCTGAGCTACTGGCTCAGCAATCAGCTCTACTTCAGCTGGCAAAAAGATAGGCAGCTTAAATGAGACGTCAATTGTGTAAGCATCAGGCAAGTCACCCATTAGAGCAAGACACTTAGCTTTTGACCACATACCGTGCGCAATCGCTTTAGGGAAACCAAACGCACGTGCTGATAGCGGATGCAAATGAATCAAGTTAAAGTCGCCTGAGACAAAGGCATAACGACGACCGATATCTTCTGGCACCTCAAAAATGCTATGGACACCTGCTTCGTTTACTTCAGGCTTGACCATTACCGGACGCGGAGCGCTCTTCTTATCTTTACTGCTAGGTTTTTTGCTACGTGATAAATAAGTCGACGTACCTTCCCAGATGACTTCATCTTCTGACTTTACGATAGTCACGAAGTCAAACTGCTGACCTTGGGCATGATCACGCAGGTTATCAAAAGTGACCGACATTGCTACCGTTTCACGCTCTCCAATCGGCCGATACTGGGTGACGCTATTATCAACGTGAACAAGACCTAACATGGCAAATGGGAATGGCTCTTTGACCATCATGTTCATCTGCAGCGTCTGTGACAATACCGAGAAGTAAGTCGCTGGTACTTTGCCATCATCAGCAAAACCGCAAATTTTGCGATAGTCGTCTAGGTTTTCTTGATCGATATGCAAGTCATCTACATAGTAAGTAGATTGTGGCAACTGGTCTCTACTGACCTTGCCACCATTACCGATAGGCAATAAGCTTTTGACAATATTGGCATAAGTGGTGTGCGCTTTTGGCAACGCATCATAATGTTTGTCTGACATAAGTACATCCTAAGTGTGGCTTGAACAAGTTCTTTAATGTATATAAAGACAATCTGCAGTCATTGACTAAAGCCTACTATTAAATCATCTAATAAGCATTAAATTTAATCAACCTCATGAGTATCTTTAATAGCAAAAAATAGTTTGGCTATTGGTTCTTGTGTTTTTATCATAAAAAAGCCACCCTTGGGCAGCTTTATTACACTTTATCAGAGATTATTTCGTAAGCATATGTGATACAAACGAGAAATAATAGCTCATATGATACAACTACTTTCTCTACCTGCACCTTATTTCTCACATATACCTATCAATTAATCAATGTTATGCACCAAGTAAGCTTTGACCACAGACGCGAACCGTGTTGCCATTTAGACCGCCAGACGCAGGTGAAGCGAACCATGCGATAGTCTCAGCCACATCTACTGGCAGGCCGCCTTGGCTCATTGAGTTCATGCGGCGACCAGCTTCACGAATAGCAAATGGAATGGCTTCTGTCATTTGGGTTTCGATGAAACCAGGAGCGACTGCATTGATCGTCATGCCTTTAGCATTGTCTTCTAATTGCTTGGCAGTTGCGTTAACCAAACCAATTACCCCAGCTTTAGAAGTGGCATAGTTGGTCTGACCCATGTTGCCAGCGATACCTGAAATTGACGACACACATACGATACGTGCGTTTTCTTTCAGTACGTCATTGTCCAACAAGTAGCGATTCAATCTAGCGATACTGCCCAAGTTGATATCAATGACCATGTTCCACTTTTTCTCATCCATTTTAGCCAACGTCTTATCACGAGTCACGCCAGCATTATGGATGATTGAATCTAAACCACCACGTTTTTGGGCAGCGTCAGCGATTTCTGCACCAGCGTCTTCACTAGTGATATCTACTGTCAAAGCAGAGCCACTGATTTCGCTAGCAACTTTTTGTAAGTCAGCTTGCTGCTGCGGTACATCTAGACAGATAACATGCGCCCCTTCACGAGCCAATACACGAGCGATAGCTTCGCCAATACCGCGACTTGCGCCAGTCACTAGCATAGTTTTGCCGCCCAAAGGCTGGTTCCAATCAACATCGACTGAGCTGCCTTTACTGACACGTACTACTTGTCCTGATACATAAGCTGAACGAGCTGAGGTAAAAAAGCGTAAGGTTGAATCTAGGTTTTCCTCTGCGCCTTCTTCAACATAAATCAGCTGCGCTGTGATACCGCGTTTAAACTCTTTACCCACTGACTTCACAAAACCCTCAAGCGAGCGTTGAGCCATTGCTGATTCAATATCAGTGATGTTCTCTGGCGTACGGCCAACCACAACCACACGGCCTGATTTTTCTACGCGGCGTGCAACTGTATGGAAAAACTCATAAAGCTCTTTTAGCTGTTCAGCATTGCTGATATTACTGGCATCAAAAAGCAGTACTTTGAATTGATCATCGCTACCCGTGTTGGCTTTTGCCTCAACGCCTGCATCAGCAAGTGCGTCTTTGATATCATCACTGCTGTTTACATATACTTCGGCATGAACGTCTGACAGGATACGGGCAACAGACTCACTGACACTCTTGTCATCACCAGTAGCACGGCCAACCAATACGCTACCACGCACCAAACGCTCGCCGCTTTCGAAACGATCAAGCGTCGTTGGCATCGGCAAACCTAAGTTTTTTGCTACTTTTTTGCCAATAGAAGATTGAACAAAATCACCGTAACGGTCTGACATAATATAATCCTTATAATTAATGATTCGTATAATAATAAAAAATGCAATGAATCTATTATATAGAGACATTAACATCGTAATTATTTAAATTTAGTAAATCGCCTCAAAACTAGCCTAACTATACACTTCCCTTATAAACAAGTCCAAAAACAGATAATGTCTACAACAATCTGTAAACAAGTCAGTATACAAGCCAGTCGTTTTTAGCAGCGTTAAGCGCCACTATAACATGTTAAAATCTGACCTATAGGTTATGGCATACTTAATTATTGATAACAATATATTATCAAACGTACTGTTATGCAATGCTAATATTTCTTACTAGCCAGTCTATTAGAGCGATGCGTCATGGTCATGAATCTACTACCGACCTCATATAAGCGTCACATCGTTTGCTAAAGAGATACATTAAATGAATAAAAACGCCTTATGATAAACAGCTGTATTGCGTAATAAATGATAATATTTGCCTGTATAAAATAACTTAACTATTTTTTATTGTTACCTATCACTTTTTACTTCTACCCATACTTTTTAAGGATAATATTATGAGTAATAAAAACAATCATCCAGATAGCCCTGTTGTTGAAAGTACAGTTGTTAAAGCAACGGATACAAAATCAGATACAGCAAAAAAAGAAACCGCTGCAAAAAGCACTTCGACTAAAGATACTAGCACTAAAGAAACTGCTAGCAAAAAATCGGTCGATGAAAAAGTAGAAACCACCGCCGCCAAAAAACCTGCTCCGGCTAAAAAAGCCAGCGAAACCAAACCAGCTTCAAATCTGAATCGTGTTGCGATCTTAGGTGGTAACCGTATTCCATTTGCGCGCTCAAACGGATCATACGCTGATGTTAGCAACACAGACATGCTAACCGCTGCATTGGACGGTTTGGTTGAGCGTTATAACTTGCAAGGCGAAACCGTAGGTGAAGTGGTATCTGGCGCAGTCATGAAACTTAGCCGTGATATCAACCTTACTCGTGAAGCGACATTGAATACCGCGCTAAACCCGCATACGCCAACTTATGATATTTCACAAGCTTGCGGTACTGGCTTACAAGCGACCTTTGCTTCTGCTAACAAGATTGCACTTGGTCTGATCGATTCGGCAATCACTGGCGGTGTAGATACTACTTCTGACGCTCCTATCGCTGTCGGCGATGGCTTGCGTAAAGTACTGATCAAACTTGGTGCAGCAAAAGACAACAAACAACGTCTAAAAGCATTAATGGGTCTCAATCCAAAAGACTTAATCGATTCACCACAAAATGGTGAGCCACGTACTGGCCTATCAATGGGCGATCATCAAGCGATTACCACGCTTGAATGGAATATCAGCCGTGAAGCGCAGGATGAGCTTGCATTTAACAGCCATCAAAACCTAGCACGTGCTTATGACGAAGGCTTCTTTGACGACTTGATCACGCCATACAAAGGCCTAACTCGTGACAACAACTTGCGTCCAGATACTACATTAGAAAAACTGGGTAAATTAAAGCCAGTATTTGGTAGAAAAAACGCCAACCCAACGATGACGGCTGCCAACTCTACGCCGCTTACTGACGGTGCTTCTTGTGTACTGCTAGGTACTGATGAGTGGGCAAAAGAGCATGGCCTAAAACCACTTGCTTATATCGTCCATCAAGAAACCGCAGCAGTAGACTTTATTGGCAAATCGGGTACTACAGAAGGTTTACTAATGGCACCAGCTTATGCGGTACCACGTATGCTTGAGCGCGCTGGTCTGACTCTACAAGACTTTGACTTTTATGAGATTCATGAAGCCTTCGCTTCACAAGTACTATCAACCTTAGCTGCCTGGGAAGATGAGAAATTCTGTGAAGAGCGCCTAGGCTTAGATGCCCCATTAGGTTCTATCGATCGTAGCAAGCTAAACGTAAACGGTTCATCACTAGCCGCAGGTCATCCATTTGCAGCAACTGGTGGTCGTATTTTAGCTACTGCTGCTAAATTATTAGATCAAAAAGGTTCAGGCCGCGCACTTATTTCTATTTGCGCAGCAGGTGGTCAAGGCGTGACTTGTATCCTAGAAAAATAAGCTTGGTCACTTTTAAGTGAAAAAGATACGCTGACTTATTAGTTTAATCAGTACATATCTATCAATAAAAAAATGCCCTTTAATTTATTTAAAGGGCATTTTTTATTGTCTGTACTTTGCTATGATAGAAACGACCTAGATAGTAGCCTCTTAAAAAAGCCGATACGCAAAACAAAGGTAATATTTATGGGTAAGACAAAAATTTTATTAAGAAAAATGAGGCAAGTCATTTTTGGCTCTGAAAAACTGGTGATGACAGAACCGCTTGCAACCGCTGATTTTCGATCTCTAACGACTGAGGAGGATGTAGATCGGTACAATCAGGAACAAGCCATTCTTACTGAACGCATCGAAAAAGACATTCTTGATGATGATTTACGTCGAAAAATGCACCAAGACTTAATCGATACATATGATGAAGAACTAGAAAATGAAATAGATGACTATGCACGTGACTTTCGTTTTAACGGACGTGAGATGAGCGAGCAAGAAAAACTGGATCGACGCACCTACTTCCAAGAGTTGGTACGACTACAGCGAGAACTGATAAAACTACAAGATTGGGTCGTTGATCGCGGTGAACGTATCGTCGTTATTTTTGAAGGGCGGGATTCTGCTGGTAAAGGTGGTGCCATTAAACGCATTACCCAACGATTGAACCCACGCGTTTGCAGGGTAGCTGCCCTGCCGGCTCCCACTGAGCGCGAGCAAACGCAGTGGTACTTCCAACGTTACGTGGCCCACTTGCCTGCAGCAGGCGAAATCGTATTGTTTGACCGTAGTTGGTACAACCGCGGAGGCGTTGAGCGTGTCATGGGGTTTTGTACTGACGCGCAATATGAGGAATTTTTTCAATCAGTACCAGAGTTTGAGCGTATGCTCGTACGCTCAGGCATTCGCTTAGTAAAATACTGGTTTTCTATCACTGATGATGAGCAACATGCTCGATTTATGAGCCGAATATATGATCCGCTCAAGCAGTGGAAACTCTCACCAATGGACCTACAGTCGCGCCGACGCTGGGAAGATTACACCAAAGCAAAAGAAACCATGTTTGAGCGTACTCATATTCCTGAAGCACCCTGGTGGGTTGTCGAAGGCAATAACAAGAAGCGAGCACGATTAAATTGTATTGCCCATTTGCTCGACCAAATCCCTTACAAAGAAGTGCCTCGTGACGAAATTGAGTTACCCAAACGCAAACGCGATGATGAGTACTACCGCGAACCTATTCCCGATGATATGTATGTACCGCCTCGTTATTAAGCCACTAGCACCTACTACTATAAAAAATTAAAGAAACTTGATTTAAAAAAGCAGCCTTACTAAATAATAAGGCTGCTTTTTTATATTAATAAGTTAAAAACTACAGTCAAACTTATTAAAGATACAAATGTGATTTCTAGATACTACCTAGTTATTAATAGATACTACATAGTATAAGTCGATTGCAAGCTATCGATTTTTCCTGCTAGTAGGCGCTCAACTTCATTCTTGATTCTTTGACCAGAGACGTCACTACCAATTTGCACAGCAAACCCTGCAGGTCGACTGCCTTGACTCTTGGAGTTAATCCAAACCACCTTACCATTCATTGGTAGACGTTCACTAGAGTTGGGTAGTGTAATGGCAATGAACACTTCATCACCCAATTGCTGAAGTTTGTCCGACGGTACAAACAAAGCGCCATTACTGACAAATGATAAATAGCTGGCATATAACATTTCGATACTTTCATAATGACAGGTTAAAATCCCGCCACGTCCTGGCATTGCCATAGTCAGCTTCCTTCATCAACTGGGTTTAATATGTTTATATAAATAATCGATAGTATATAGTTAAGAACAATTGCAAATTTTCGAACACTAACTAAGCGTTAAAACATGGCTCTATAAGCTTGCCAACTCTTGCATTAGCTTATCATAGGCAAATTTTTCTTGCACATTTTGTTGCAGTGCAATTTTGGTCTGCTGTACGCTGTTGGCAAATGCCTCTAACCCGCTATCAGTAGGATGATAAGTCGCCAATATCGTTGATAGATTGACATCCTTTTGTAGTTCACTTAGGCCTAAACAGACACGGCGTATATCAAGGAGCATCAGCTCAGATAACTGTATAAACTCTTTAATATTGAGCTGACCTTGCCAATAATCACTTGCTGCCACACCACTACGTTTACCACTACGTAGCGCCTGCCATGTGGTCAGCCATAGGCTGCGCTTGCTATACCATGGTGCTTGTGCCAAAGCTATAGCAGCTAAAGGCGCACCATTGGCCAGTTGTATCAACTGCTCAATCGCAGCGCTACCGACGGCTTCGCGGTTAATCGTGTGACCTAATGCCTGCGTCACGTAATCGACAGCAACAGTCGGCTCAATTGTCTGTAGTGCTAACTGTTGCACACGACTCTTAATCGTTGGCAATAGCTGAGCAGGCGTATCACTAATCAAAAACAGATGCACCTGCGCTTGCGGTTCTTCCAATGTTTTAAGCAGCGCATTGGCAGCGGCCACCGTCATTTTTTCAGCGTGATCTAATACACAGATGCGCATCCCTTGCCCGCCTTGATAAATAAAAGGCTGCAAAGCACGAATATCATCTACTTTGATCTTAAGTGCGCTGTTGCTAGTAGCTTTAACGCCTTTTTTATCTTTTGTGCTACTTGATTTTTCTTGAAGCGCATCGCTCTCGGCACTGATAGGCATACTAACGAGTGGTAATACTTGTAGGCTCGGATGAGTTCCCGACTTGAGCCATTGACAGCTCTCACACACTTCACAAGCACCTAGTGGGTGTGCGCCACGCTCACGGCATAATAGCCAAGCGACCAATCGCCATACAAAGGCGCGTTTGCCCATACCTTGCATACCAGCAGCGAGCAATGCATGCGGCAAAGACTGCTGCTTAAGTACGCGCTTGGTCAACTGTAACCACAGTACTTTTTGCCATGGCAATAGTGGCGCAAAATATATACGGTCTGTGTTATCTAATGCGTCCATATTTCCTGTCAAATTATTCATGGTTATGGCTCTATCACATTGATTAGGTATTTCAGGTATAGCCACGACAACGATACTTTAGCGTTGTAGAAAACTTAGAATCGCACGCAACTTTGCTCAGACTATTACTTAGTAGGGTTCTGAAAGTTATCTAAGCTCATCGCGTTTAGACGGTCTAGATCTTCTTGTGTATCGACACCCGCTGGTAACTGACAGGCAGCTTCTGCGATAGCGATATGCTGACCGTTTTCTAAAACACGTAATTGCTCTAAGCTTTCAAGTATCTCAAGTGGCGTTTGTGGCCAGTTTACGAACTGCTGTAATAGACTGACACGATAAGCGTATAAACCCAAATGGCGATAGGCATTCTTTGGTGATTGCATCTGGTTATTATCAGCCAATACAACATCACGATCACAAGGAATCGGTGCGCGGCTAAAGTAAAGCGCACGCTGTAAGTTATTAGCAAATTGACTGACCACTTTTACTGCCGATGGCTTTTGGAACGTATCATAGTCATTAATAGGCTCACAGAGTGTGGCCATCACGCTATCCTCATCCGCTACCAAAAGCGCCTGTACTTGCTTCAAAAGCAATGGCGGTACAAGGGGCTCATCGCCTTGCATATTCACCACAATATCATGCTCAGCCCAACCTTTGATAGCTGCTACCTCTGCCAAGCGATCCGTCCCTGAAGCATGCTTGCTACTGGTCATAACCACATCAAAGCCTGCATCGGTGCAAACTTTTGCGATTTGCTCATCATCAGTCGCTATACACATGTCATCAGCAAAACTTGCTGTCTGCGCTTTTTCTGCTACCCAAAGTATCATCGGCTTACCATGAATAGTTAGCAATGGCTTACCAGGTAGCCGTGTACTCTTAAAACGTGCAGGAATCACGATATGGGTCTTGGCAGGTGTGGTGGCGAACGACATGGCGTATTCCTATAAAATGGTACGGCGATTTAAAATATTAGCTGATATTTACAATGAGGCTGACGTGTTCATATCATGGTCAATACGAATCCCTAGCGCCTTTAGCTGCGCATCTAGATTATGATAACTATTCTCTGATAATACAGCCGTCACTGGCAATACCCATAGTCTACTGACAAGTTCTACATACTCATCATTGAGTGCTTGTGTCGCTGTATAGTCTGCCAATAATGCGCTGATTTTTACCGCATCTTTACTGGTTACGATGATAGGATAATCATCATATTGTAAAAGCTCAGCCAAACTAAAATCATAATGGTCAGGGTAAGGATGCCCTATGACCTCAAAGCCAATAGATTCTAAGGTATCAAAAAACCGCTGTGGATAGCCGATACCACTAACAGCATGAACACGACTATTATTAGTAGGCTTCACACTATTTAGTCGTGCTGCGCTCGATGTAGGATCCCATAGGCGCTGTAACTCAGCTGGTTGCAAATGCATGGTCAAACGGTCAGTAGACTGTATCTTATTACCACTTCTAGAAGTCTGAGTTAAATCTATACTTGGTTTTTCATGATAGATAACATTTGCACCCTCTAATCGTGACATCGGCTCACGCAAAAAACCCGTTGGTAATAGCTGTTTGTTGCCAAACCCACGAGCGGCATCTACCACAATCCATTCGATATCGCGCTGTAGTGCATAATGCTGCAAACCATCATCTGCAATAATCAATTGCAAATTAGGCTCTGCCTTTAATAGAGTGGCAATCGCTTGCTGACGATTGGGGCACACTGCCATAGCAGCGCCTGTCATATGAGCAATCAAGCACGGCTCATCCCCTACTACATGGGGTAAACTGGTAGCACTGACCAATGCAGGCATTTGACTCGTATCACCGCCATACCCGCGACTGATCACCCCTACTTTTATACCTTTCTTTTGCAGATAGCTGACCAGAGCAATAATCAGCGGCGTCTTACCACTACCGCCGACACTGATATTACCAATGACCATCACGGGAATAGGTGCCCGATAGCTTGATAATAGGCCGACGTTATAAGCTTGACGACGCAGCAAGGTGATGAAACCGTATAACCAACTAATAGGTAGCAACAACCACAACCAAACAGCTTGACGTTGCCATGCGCGGGTGGTTGTCGTCTCAATACTCATTAATCAATGTCGCTTATCTTATTGGTTCATGGCTGCGTGAAAATTGGCTGAAAACTTCTAAATTGACTACTCGAAATCTCGAGCATACATTTGCGCATAGTGGCCTTGCAGTTTCATTAGCTCATTGTGCGTTCCTAACTCAACAATCTGGCCGCCATCCATCACAGCAATACGATCCGCTGATTCGATAGTCGTCAGTCGATGGGCAATGACCAATGTGGTGCGGTCTTTCATCACATTATCGAGCGCTTGCTGGATATAATACTCAGACTCATTATCAAGCGCGCTAGTAGCTTCATCTAAAATTAGAATCGGTGCATCCTTTAGTAATGCACGAGCAATAGATAAACGCTGACGCTGACCACCAGATAGTTGCAACCCTTCAGCACCAATTTCACTCTGATAGCCATTTGGCATTTTCATAATAAAGTCATGAGCGAAGGCATCTTTTGCAGCTTGTTCAACCTCAGCTTGAGTCTTGTCAGCTAGGCTGCCGTAAGCAATATTATTAAATACGGTGGTATTAAACAATACTACCTGCTGGTTCACCATTGCAATCTGGGCACGCAGACTCTCTAACTTAATGTCTTCGATTGGCATACCATCCAATGTGATCTGCCCTGAGGAAGTTTCTAGAGTACGGGTTAATAAATTGACTAGTGAGGACTTACCCGCGCCACTTCGCCCTACTAATGCAACTGTCTCGCCTGCTTTTATATTCAAGGTAAAGTCACGTAGAGCCACCGTCGAATCTGGATAAACCAAGCTGATATTGTCTAACGACATTTGCCCTGATAGCGCTTTACTGATTGTGCCTGTATCTTCCTCTTCTGGCTCATCAAGTAGCGCAAAAATCGACTCACCAGCAGCCAGACCTTTTTGCAGCTTCTGATTAATATCAGTCAGCGAACGTACTGGTTTACTCAATAAACCTGCGGCTGCAATGTAAGAGATGAACTCACCTGCTGAGATATCATCTATTACTGCAGGTCGCAGTGCAAGCCAGACGACAACGGCCATCGCAACCGCCATCAACAGCTGTACGGCTGGCGTATTAATACTATTGGTAACAACTACCTTCATACCTTGGCGTAAGTTTTTCTTGGATGTTTTGTCAAAACGTGCTGACTCGTATGATTGACCACCATAGTTTTTGACCACTTGATAGCCGCCAATGACTTCATTGGTAATGTGACTGACATTACCCATCGTTTCTTGGATACCTTTTGAGAGCTTAAGATAGCGCTTTGATGCAATACGCACCAGCCATAGTATTGGTGGCAATACCACAAATAAAATAAGCGTTAGACGCCAATTGCTATAAAACAAAAAGCCAATCAATGCGACAACGGTCAAACCATCACGCAGCAAGGTCTTCATTGAGTCTGTACTGGCGGCCGTGACCTGTTCAACATCAAATATCAATTTCGATGAAATCGTACCGGCTGGATTGGCCAAATAAAACGAACTAGGCAAGCGCAGTAATTTATTAAAGACTTCTACACGTAGCTCATAGACTAAGTTGCGTGAGACCAATGCAGAGTAATAGTTACCCAAAAAACTACCAACCCCGCGCACAAAGAATAGCAATATAATCAATAGTGGAAATAAGGTTTGTTTGCTTCGATCATTCTGATTGATAGCATCAGTAATATATTGCAGAAGCTTGGCAGTCCAAATCTCTGTCCCTGCATTAATTGCAAAACCTAAAGCCGTCAATAGCAATGCCCACCAGTAAGGCTTTAAATACCTTAATAAGCGTAATAGTGTCTTACTCTTAGGCGTAACGGGCGATACTGCCGATGCATTTTTAGCAGAAGATTTTTTAGAGTCAGGTAAATAAGCTTGGCTCATAAAAGCCTCAATTTGGGTATCGTGGTATGAATGGGCTGTGTGACACACAGTTTTATGATGATAAGACTATATATGTTATTGCGGTAGCGTTTGGCCAAGTGGTACCACTGTACTGATGTTTAAATTCAAAAATCCGAGCTTTCCAGCAATATCCATCACTCGTACCACAGACTGATGCGTCGCATTGGCATCCGCTGCAATAACAAATAGCATATCGCGATTACTGCCCGCCTCTTGCTGCAACATACTGGTCAGTTCAGCTTCATTGCTACTAGCAAGTGTAATGCCGTTGACCAAATAGCTACCATCCTCTTGCACAGCTACTTCGATACTGTTGTTTTGTTCTGTCAGTGCAACACCTTCCGCTTCCGGAAGAATAATATTTAAACGACTAAAGTGATTGAATGAGGTAGCAAGTAATAAAAACACAATCAAAAACAGTAAACAATCAATCATCGGTGTTAGATTAATTTCAAGCGGTTCAACCGTTGGTTTTCTAAAACGCATATCAATCTCTTTAATTCAGCTACCATTTACAGGCTTAAGATTTCTATTCTTTAAAACCGCATTTACTACACTGCCGCTATGCTGGTCTTATCAGAATCCAACCCACCGAATGAACGTTCTTGCACTATACTATCGTCTATTGACTTATGGCTAGAAGATGTAGATGACTGCGTACTAGCAAGTAAGTGATAATCATACAGCTCTTGAATCATAAGCCCTGCTTGAGTCTCAAACTGAGCATTAATATCAATGATACGGCGCTGAAAATAACGATAAGCAACCAACGCAGGGATAGCAACGATCATACCAGCAGCAGTAGTAATTAGTGCCTGTGATACACCAGCGGCTAGCATCGTCGGATCTTGCATGGCACCATCGGTAATCGCTAAGAATGACGAGATTATCCCTAGTACCGTACCCAATAGGCCAAGCAACGGCGCTATCGCACCGATAGTACCTAGCATATTAATGTTTTTTTCTAACTGATGAACTTGGACGCTGGCACGATTTTGCATGTGCATCGTCATCGACTCTAGCCCATACTGACGGTAAAGCAAACCCGTTGCCAAGATATCGCCAAGCGCCGTCTTTTCTTTTACATTCATCAATTGTGTGCGGCCAATATCGCCATTTTCGCGTAAACGAGTTATTAGCTGTTCGCGTAACCTACTAGGAGCGACTTTGTTAAACTGTAGCGTATGACTACGTTCAATGATGATAACCAAAGCCAATATAGAACAGACCACGATAGGTGTCATTAGCCAGCCACCTGCTTTTACCAACTCCCACATACCCACTCTCTTCCATATTTTTGCAAAAATAGTTATTCAGAAGCGATTTAGCGTTTGGATAGATACAGCTAACTCGCAAACGTTCTCAAGCCTAAGCTTCTATATGTTTAATCAACGCAGCTAATTGATCTTGATTGTGGAAAAATATCTCAACACTACCTTGACCATCTTTTTTATGCTTTAGTTTGACTTCAGCACCAAGCATGTCTGTCAATCTTTGGGTCAAACGCTCTACATCACGAGATTGTGCTTGTTCAGCACGGTTGATCTTGGGCGCTGGCTGCAAGATTGACTTGACCAATTTTTCAGCTTCTCGCACGGTCATACCGCCATCGATAATCTTTTGCGCGATGATAGGTTGTTGTTCAGAGGACAATGCTAAAAGTGTACGAGCATGACCCATATCTAGCGCACTGTTGGCCAAATGGTCTTTTACTGTATCATGCAGCTGATTTAAGCGGAGTAGATTCGATACTGTCGTACGTGCCTTGCCAACGACTTCAGCAATCATGGCATGACTCATACCAAACTCCGTATGAAAGCGCTGCAACGCCGCCGCCTGCTCAATCACTGACAAGTCTTCGCGCTGGATGTTTTCAATCAATGCTAGGGCTATCGCCAACTCGTCAGATAAAGCGCGCTCAATCGCAGGAATAACTGCTTTTCCTGCCATTTTTGCTGCACGCCAGCGGCGTTCACCAGCGATAATTTCGTGAGTGACAAATGCTTCGCTCTTATCTTCATTTGCCAATAGCGGGCGGATAACGATAGGCTGCATCACGCCATGCTGTTCGATAGAAGATGCCAATTCTGCAAGTGCTGTCTCACTCATATCACGACGAGGCTGATACTTACCTGCTTGCAAACGTGTGACATCGATCTGGACAAGGCTAATCTGGTCTTCGGTTGTGCTCGTATCTGCACTATTGCCACGCGATTTGTTGAGCGACGTCTTGCTAGTAGTGCGAGATGAACGTGGCGCGCGAGTACTACTCTCACTAACAGCATCGTTATCAGTAGTCTTCGCAGATGATTTTTCACTGGCTTTTGTCGGAGTGATATCAGGCGCTATATCTGTGGATACAGTATCTACAGGCGCATTAGTATCTGCAGGCACATTAATATCTGGCGCAGCATTTTCACGCGCCACCATGTCGTCTTGCAAGGCAGAGGCGGTAATTTGCTTTTCTTTTTTGATTGACCCTAATAAGGCATCTAAGCCCCGATTAGCAGCCAACCCTCTTTTCTTCGCCATGATTACCTATCCTCTAACGCTAAAATAAAAGCCAATTGATTACTGATGCGGCTTACTAAATACAATGTTAAGTGTTCTATACTTATGCTATTCATTTACTGTCTTGATCAGTGACGCTTTTTATCTAAAAATCCTTTGTAAGAGACTTTAGATAAAAACTAGTTGCTTTGTTTCATCACTTCAGCGGCCAGCTTTTGATACGCGCGTGCGCCTTTTGACCATCTCTCATACGCAATAACTGGTAAGCCGTGCGCAGGAGCTTCTGCCAAGCGAATATTCCTTGGAATATGGGTCTTGTACATGATATCGCCAAAATGCGCTTCTAGCTCAGTAGAGACATCACGGGCAAGCGTGTTACGCGCATCAAATAGCGTTCTGACCACACCGCGAATATATAGCTTAGGGTTCAACTCTGTAAGACGTTCAATCGTTTGCGATAAGTCAGCCAACCCTTCTAGTGCATAGTACTCACACTGCATAGGGATAATCACACTATCTGTAGCCACCAACGCATTAATCGTCAGTAGATTCAAACTAGGCGCACAATCTATAATCACATAATCGTATGGCTGTTTTTGTGTAGATACCTGATCGTTAACCAATTCAGCCATGGCGGTTTTAAACAGTTCATGACTGTCCGTCTTACTCATTAAGGTAATGTCCATGCCAGCCAAATCGCGATTGGCACCGATGACATCGAACCCTGCAGGACTAGTAACAATTGCTTCAGACAACGCGACACCATCTAGCAAAACGTCCGCTATGGTAAGATCCAACTCGTTTTTGTCAACACCTGTACCACTGGTCGCATTACCTTGTGGGTCTAAGTCAATCAGCAGTACATGTTTGCGTTTAGCAGCCAAGCTAGCGGTCAAATTTACTGCCGTTGTGGTTTTACCCACACCGCCTTTTTGATTCGCAATTGCTATGATTTCCATACACTCACTCAATTTTATTAGGGTCTATTACTTTTGACTCGGTTGGTACGATTATTTTTGTTCAGTCTTGTACAGCGACACTCGCTCAGTATTTAGAAATCAGCCATTCATGGTCTAAAATACTCAGTTTACGGTCGAGTATTTTAAATGCTTTTAAATACTATGTCATTTAGATACAGACGTAAACTGTGTTTCACAAAAAACAGTGCCTGTTTCATGACTGCGAAGTATTTATGCTTTAACTATCTTTAGCAGACATTTCAATTAAATGACGACTGTCGTGCAAACGTGGTACTGTCAGCTTGATGGTTTTGATATGCCAATCACTATCAAGTGCTTGCAGCTCTTCTTCACTCGGCACTTTACCTTTCATAGCACATAAGAAGCCGCCATCTGCTAATCTTGGCTGCGCTACTTCTACAAAATCTATCAAACTGGCAAACGCTCGTGATGTCACCACAGCATAGCTTGCTTCATGCGCTTCAATACGCGATGCGATTGGCTGCATATTACTCAAACCAAGCTCGCTGCTAATTTGCTTAATAAAGCGAATTTTCTTCTGATTGCTATCAAGCGCAGTACACTGGCGCTCAGGCTGACAAATGGCAATAATAACTGCTGGCAACCCTGCTCCCGTGCCGATATCTAGCAACGATCCGGCGGGTAAATGCGTTATAATAGACAGACAATCTATCACATGCTTGATCAGCGCTTCTTCTGGATCAGTGATCGCGGTCAGATTATACGCTTTATTCCATAATAAAAGCTGGTCTAAGTACAATAATAACGTGCGCTGCTGCGTTTCACTTAACGGCAGACCCAGCTCATTTATCGCTTGCGCCAAGATATTGGCCAGCTTTGGCAGTTGCGCACCAAGCTTTACGAAACCAGTCGGATCAATATTGATATTACCCATACTAGCAGACGATGAAGAGTTTTTAGCGGAAGCTGACATACAACGAGTTATCCAGTTTTGACTTGTGAACCGTTTATTTTATCATGCAGTCTGCCCATTGAATAGTTGCAGATTGCGCCAATGTGGGACATCTTATACTATCTACGCTGATCATGAGGCGTTATTCTGCTTTGATTGCCTCCAATTCGCTGATTAAGTCATTCGTTTTTTACTGTTTACGCTCAAGCATTTGTCTAAATATGATACAAAACTGCGCTTAATGACTTCGCTAATAGGTGGCTATATCTTGTAAGATGTCATGATTGATTATAAAAAACTCAGAATACGCATGACTAGATAAAACCAATCACTTCTCATATTCCTTTAATACTTTTTAAGATGATTTTTCAAACGCCTATGACAGAACAACCCTACACCCCTATATCGCAAGTATCAAAAGACGCTAACAATATGGTAGTACCTGCTACCGATACAAAAAATCCTAAGCAAACAGCACCTGATACCCCAAACCCTATCTTCATAGAAGTTCAGCAAAATTGTCGCATTTCCGCTGAACAATTAAAACGCTATAGCGACCCTGATGAGTTACCTACAGATACACGTACTGCGCCTGACTTAGATGTTGGTTTTGGCCAACAACGCGCGCTTAAAGCATTGCATACAGCGCTGGATATTAAAGCCAGTGGTTACCATGTGTTTGCCGCTGGTGAAAACGGTTTGGGTAAGCGTACTGTGATTAGTCGTCTTTTGACGCGTATTGCCGCCGACGCACCAACGCCTGATGATTGGGTATATGTGCATAATTTCACTGATCCACGCACACCATTGGCGCTGCGTCTACCAGCTGGTCAAGCCTCGCTATTACAGCAGCAAGTTAATAACTTATGGCAGCAAGCAAAAAAGCGTTTAAGCCAACGCTTTCGTAGCGATCAATACCAAAGCAAAATCGAAGCCATCAAAAACAGTACTCATCAAAAAGAAAGTCATGCCTATGACGCGCTTAATGCTGAAGGCAAGCAATATGACCTAGCATTGACGTTTCGCTCGTTTGATAATAAAGCCGTATTTGTTCATCCTAGTCAACTGCCTACAGAAAGCAACAGTGATGATAACCAACAGGTAGAAACACCTAACAATCAAAAAAATTCAGAAAAGCTCGATGATAGCGAAAAAGTTAACATTTTGAGCGATGAAGATAACAAGAGTAAAGAAAATCAAGACTCCACATATAGCAATAATGAGTATGAAGCTGAGCTGAATAACTTTGTACAAAAGAACCATATGCAAAAGCGCCTGAGTCAACTGACCATCGCTTTAGAGCAGCTAGAAGACGAAGCCAACGATGAGATTGAGGCGTTACATCGTAGTATTGCCCAACGTGCTCTACAATCATTATTTACCCCTATCTATAAGCAGTTTGCAACTCATTCACTTGTCGTGGCATATCTCAAAGCTGTATTCGATGATATGGTCACTCACGTAGAGCGTATCGTCAATGGCGATGATGAAGAGTTTGTGACGGCAGTATTGGCTACGACGCCCAGTCGTTATGCGGTCAATGTTATTGTCAGTCACACACCTGACAGTGGCGCGCCCGTAGTCTTTGAGGATTTGCCAACCCATCTCAATTTATTGGGGCATGTCGAGCAAATCACCCAATTAGGCACAGTAACCACTGACGTAAGTATGATTCGTGCAGGTGCTCTACATCGCGCTAATGGCGGCTATTTACTATTAGAAGCCAGCCACGTCCTTGAGCATCCTTATGCGTGGCAAGGCTTAAAGCGTGCATTACAATCACGAAAAATCAAACTATCAAGTCTAGAGCAAATGCTGACGCTAACCGGTAGCTTATCTCTTTCACCAGCGCCTATTGATTTAGATATCAAGGTTATCTTGTTAGGTGAAGCAGATTTATATTACGAGCTACTAGAGCTTGAGCCTGAATTTGATGCGGTATTCAAAGTCCGCGCTGACTTTCATGACGATGTGCCTCGTACCATTGAGCATGAATTGGCACTGGTCGCAAAAATGGCCGATATCATCGATCATGCCGACCTTTATCCGTTTGATAGTAGCGCGCAAGCTACGCTGCTTGAGCACTTAAGCCTGCAAGCTGAAGAACAAGATCGATTAAGCCTACACAGTGACTTATTGATTAAACTATTGCATGAATCAAACCGTCACGCTCGCTTAAATAATGAGACTATGGTGACGGCAGATCACGTCACTCAAGTAATCGATGACATGGATGAGCGTTCAGGATATTTGCGCGATCTGTACTGGGATGAGCTGAAAAACGGCCAGCAGTTAATCCAAACGCAAGGCGATGCTATCGGACAAGTTAATGCATTGACCGTGGTCAGTTATGCTGATAGTGAGTTTGGCATGCCAGCACGGCTTACTGCGGTCATTCAGCCCAATATTGGCACAGGTGAAATTCTTGATATTGAGCGTGATGTAGACTTGGGCGGTAGTTTACACGCCAAGGGCATGCTGATTATGACCAGCTATCTGCGCGCGCTATTTAGTCAACATCATGCGCTGAATTTTAGTGCCTCACTGGCATTCGAGCAGAGCTACGCGCAAATCGATGGTGATAGTGCCACTGTGAGCGAAGGCTGTGCATTGCTATCCGCGTTAGCAAACGTCCCCATCAATCAGTCTCTCGCAATTACTGGATCTATGAACCAGTTAGGCGAAGTACAGGCAGTTGGTGGCATCAATGCCAAAATCGCAGGTTTCTTCGACGCCTGCCGCGAGCAAGAGCTAACAGGCGATCAAGGCGTCGTCATTCCGATGACTAATGTCAAACAACTGATGCTACGTGACGACATTATCGATGCGGTAAATAGAGGCAAATTTCATATCTATGGCGTCTATACTCTAAGTGAGGCCCTGACGTTGATGACTGGTTTGCCCATCGACACCATGAATGAAAAAGGCCGTTATCGTAAAGATACTTTATTTGGCAAAGTATTAAGCCGTCTGATGCTATGGGATGAAAATCAAGAGAGCACGGACGACATCGATGATGAAAAGTCCAAAAAGAAAGCGAAGAAAAAGCGTAAAGAAAAACGTCAAAAGAAAGAAGATAAGAGAATAAAAGAAAAGCGAAAAGGTGAGAGAAGTGATAAGAAAGGTAACGAGGAAAGTAACAAGCAAAGTGATGCTAAGCCTATTGATGACACCCTAAACGATAGCGAGACAACAGCTGTCGATGAGGATGGCAATTAAAATTTGAACGGTACTACCGATACGCACGCACATTGCTGTTCGACTAGATTCATTGTTATGTCTATGGCTAGATCGAGCAGCAACCATCGAATAGTAACTATTAAATAAACATACGCATGCATGAACGTCGCTAGACGCTACGCTGCTTTTCTGCGATGATTAACGGTTCCTGATCGAGCAATATCGTGCCAGAAACCGACTTGTAACTTCATAAAGGGTATCTCTTAATGACTGTACATCCTACTGATGCTGATAACATCCAAGCTCAGTCCAATCCTAGTGAGCAGGCAGGTGCGCTTGCAGCTGTAGACACCGGCACCTCAAAAGAGGCCAATGCCGCCAATATTAATGACAATCGACATGGTGCGGCAACGACTGCTCGGCAATGGCAGGTACTATCACAGCTGCAGCGCAATCGCTGGGTAGGCACCACGCATATTTATGAGCAGCTAATGATGGCAGGCTTCGATATCAGCCTACGTACTGTCCAACGCGATTTGAACGCCCTTGCCAAACGCTTCCCTATCGAAAAAAACAATGCCAATCCACAAGGATGGCGCTGGAAAGAAGATGCCCCATTACAAAGTTTGCCGCACATGAACTTATCACAAGCGGTTGCTTTTAATATGGTCGAGGCCAATCTGACCCAGTTACTGCCACCTGTTATCTTAGATGAATTATTTCCTTGGTTTGACTTAGCACGGCGACAGCTCAAAAACAGCAAAGTGACCCACTCTTGGATAGACAGAGTGCGTATCGAGCCTGCCACACAGCCGCTTATCGCACCAGATATAGATTTGGATAGTAAAGACAATATTTACCACGCGCTATTTTATCAGTTGCAGATTCATGCTTGTTATACTCGTAGCAACAAATTACAAGCCAGCGAATACACCCTAAATCCAATCGCAATTATCCAGCGTGGCGTGATTATCTATCTACTGGCAACTCGTACCGACGACCCAAAATCCACTATTCGCACCTTTGCCTTACATCGGTTTGATAGTGTTGAGATTCTCGAAACCGCTGCAAAAACGCCAGAGAATTTTCAACTCGATACCTATTTGGATGAAGGCAGTATGGGCTTTAGTCACCCACTATTTGGCGAATTGGATGAGCGTGGCAAGAATACCGCTGTTGAGCTTAGGTTCACTAGGCAAGCTGGTAAGAGTCTGACCGAAAGTAAGCTTAATGACGATCAAACCGTGACGCTAAATGAGGATAACACCCTTACTGTAAAGGCCACTGTTAATTTAACCTCACAGCTGGTCTGGTGGCTACGTGGATTTGGTAGTGGCTTATTAGATGCTAAGCCTGATCTACTTTATCAAGCAGTATTAGACAAACCTGCGACAGCAATCAATGAATAACGTCACTGACATGAGACAATCTTACATCCGTACGCCTTAAGTAAGTAAATACCAAATCTAGATAACGGTTAAAAACTAAGAATAAAAAAGGAAAGTTATGTCGACCACTGCCCCATCACCACTGTTGTCAGATAGTTTACGAGGACTGGGACTAGACGCAGGAACGTTGTTCTTTGCGCTCAATTATGAATTTACCAAAATTGAGCCAAAAGGCATGTTTAAGCGCTTCAAAAAAAATCAAAGCGCAATGGATATTGATTTGGCTTGCGTGTTGTACGATGACAATTGCGTCATCAGTGACATCGTTTGGTTTAAACAATTGCGAGATAAAGCTGAATCGGTCAAGCATCAAGGAGACAGCTTAAATGGTAAGGATCGCGGTGAACAAGCCATGTATCTTGCCCCGCTTGATCAAGAGCAAATCAGATTGGAACTCGAAAAAATTCCTGCTCATATTACTCATATTGGTTTAATCGCCAACTCATACCACGGTCATTCGTTTTCTAGGGTGAAAAAAGGCGAAATTCACCTGAGTGACGATGAAGGAAACCGTTGTTTTGAAGTCAACCTTAAGCAGCTTCCACGCGACTGCACGACGTTATGGGTAGCGCATTTGCGTCGATCTGTTGATGACTGGCATTTAACATTGCAAAACTTACCACTCACTGCAGAGGGTCTAGCAGATGCAGCACAACAAGTGGCTCATGAATTAGCACGTGCACTGCCTATCCCTCAAGGGATATAACAGCAACTGGTCATCGCATATAAAAGAGGTCTTATGCTATCCAAACACAAGACCTCTTTTTATGAGTAAAGCATTAGCTGTAATTAACTGCTAAAAACCTATTGTTATAAATCATTTCACACTTCGCTATAAAACTTCACCGCAATGCGGACAGAAGTTCTTTTGGCGCGTCTCAACTTCTTTTTCACGCCGTTCAAGCTCTTGCTCTCGAAGTACTTGTAAAACGATATTTTGTGCCTGCTCTTTATCTAAACCCAGCTCTCGACGAATTTTATCAATCATCATCTGATTCTGTACCAGATCAAAATCGCTATCAATTAACTGCTCACGAAAATGCTGTTCAAGCTCTTCACGGCGCTGAGCCAATTCATTCGCCAATCCCGTCGCTAGAATACCAGCCGGCAGTGCGGCAAGACCCACACCCAATATCGTAATGACCGCACCCAATATTTTGCCAGCATTAGTAATTGGCGTGACATCTCCATAGCCTACGGTTGTCAGTGTCACCACAGCCCACCACATCGCTTTAGGTATAGACTCAAACTCGTCTGGCTGTGCGTGATTCTCCACTAAATAAATACCGCTAGAGGCAGTCACAATCATAATAATAAGAATAAAAATAACGGCCTGAAATGAGCCTCGCTCCTTGCTAATCACGACTAGCAAGATGCGCATTGAGGCAAAATAACGCGTCAATTTTAGGATTCGAAACAAACGTAAAATACGCAAGAAACGCAAATCAATGTTGACAAAGAAATTCAAAAAGGCGGGCACGATAGCTACTAAATCAATCAATGCAGATGGGCTTCTAAGCCAATCCCATCGCTGTTTCCACGTTGTATTATCGGGCTTTGCTTCAGCCACACTCCACAGACGAAGTAAGTACTCAATAGAAAAGACAACGATAGAGAAGTTTTCAAATAATGTGAAGTAATCTTGATAAGGGTAATACCACTGATCGACAGACTCGGCTATCACAGCCGCTACGTTAGTCATAATCAAAAATATAAGGAAATAATCAACGTAACGGCTAAATAACGTGTCATGTTCTTCATTTTGTAAAATATCATAAACAAAATGACGCAAGCGCCGTATAGATTGGAATAACATGCCAGCCCTATGCGGTGAAATACCGATTTGATATTAGTAGAATAAAACAACGGTCAAACAATAAGAACCAAACTCTCATCACAGAACATAGGATATATTTGCAGCAATCATCTGTGATTTTTATCAGAAACGCTTCATTTTGTACTGACCTGTCTATTATCAGCCGTGACTATCGGCTATACAAAATGCAGATAATAAATATAGACCGATACCAGCAGTATAAACACAATTAGTAGGATAGAGAACCTTAAGAACTGTTCGTCAGCGCGAAGCTGCTGGCTAATATCTTGCGCAGGTATCAAAAACAAGTGACATTCAGGACAACAAGAGTCTACCTGATTCAATATTTTCATCGTACGCGCATTCGTACAGCGTAGAGGGGAGTTACTGCAATAGCCAAGCATAATATATTGCACCTCTTGTTGAATCATAAATAAGAGATACCGACTTACGTCAATGACACTTACTTAAAAAGCAGCTTTTGTTGTGTTTAATTATAGACTGTAGACAATTGAATTACATGTAAATGTAATTTATTGCAGAAATATTGCTACTTTATGCTCAAAACCTTATCAATAATAATGATTTTCGTATTATAATAGACATTAAATGTTACAGATTAAACTTTAATCATGACATTATGTATCAGTAGCTAATGCCATCCCTCATTAGAAAACTGCTGATAATTTTTTATTACGTTAAGGAATGAAATGATGAAACTACAATCCCTAGTTTTAGCAACTGCTGCTGCACTTACAATGACAACTGCTTTTGCAGTCCCTGCTGGTACTTGGTCTGTTGCTGCTGGCGCACATTATGTTGATCCTAAAAGTGACAACGGTACAGTATCTACTGGCTTAGGCAACTTTGAAGTTGATGTTGATGGTGATGTACGCCCAACTATCAGTGGTGAGTATTTCATCGCTAACAATGTTGGTGTTGAATTACTAGCTGCTATTCCATTTCATCATGACATTACCCTAAAAGCTGGTGATACTACTATTGATGCGAAAACACAGCATCTACCACCTACTCTATCTGTACAGTATCACTTCGATGGCTATGACTTGCCTATGAATGTGAAGCCTTTTGTTGGTGTTGGTGTGAACTACACTACTTTCTTTGAAGAAAAGGTTTATATTCCTCTCGCTGGTGACTATGATTTAGAACTTGATGATAGCGTTGGTGTAGCTGGTCATGTTGGTATTGATATTCCTTTTGCTCCAACTGAATCTTTCCGTATTGATGCCCGTTATATGGACATTAAAACAGATGCAAGCCTAAACGGTGATGATATTGGCGAAGTTGATATCAGCCCTTGGGTATATGGCGTAGCATTCGTTAAACAGTTCTAAGTTAGTAAAATACAATGCGTAATAAGAGCCAGCTTGATAGCTGGCTTTTTTATGCTTATTAATTAAGGCTACTACCGTTTGTCTACTCTAACTACTAAGCAATTATTTATAAAAAAAGTTAATAACCTGTAAGAACAAATAATCTCCATAAAAAAAGACCACCCGTAGGCAGTCTTTTCTAATTGCTAGCTAGCTTTAGATCAAGATACGACGTGGGTCTGCTAATAGCGTTGCGATATAACGAGTGAATACAGCAGCGTCTGCGCCATTAATCACACGGTGATCATAAGACAAAGACAGTGGCAGCATCAAACGTGGCTCAAAGCTTTGTTTTTTAGCATCCCAACGTGGCTGCATACTTGCTTCAGAGACACCTAAGATACCAACTTGTGGCCAATTAACTAGTGGCGTGAAGGCGGTACCACCCAAGTTACCTTGGCTCGATATAGTAAAGCTTGCACCTTGTAAATCTTTGGTACTGAGCTTCTTATCACGAGCTTTTACTGCAAGCTCGCCAATCTCAATCGCAATTTGCTTCAGGCCTTTATCTTGTACGTTTTTGATAACAGGTACGATAAGACCATCATCTGTTGCCACAGCAATACCCATATTGACACTTTTACGCAATATGACCTGAGTATTGTCATCACTCAAGTGACTGTTGAATCGTGGGTGCTGGGTCAACGCGTAAGCAGTTGCTTTAACCACAAAGGCCAAGATAGTGAAGCCAATACCTTCTGCTTTCATGCCACCTTTTAGCTCACCGCGCAGCTTTTCGGTCTCAGTGATATCAGACAGATCGAACTGCGTTACTTGCGGTAGCAAAGTATTGTAGTTGAGCTGTGGTATCGAGACTTTCTGCAAGCGGCTGAGGTCTTGTATTTCTGTCTCACCCCAGATCTCAGCGTTACTCATGTCAGGCAGTTTCGGTAGACCTGAGCTAACAGGATTACTGCTCACAGGTGCCGCTTTCTGCTTGGTTAGACTGTTTTTAACATGTGCAAACAAGTCTTCTTTTAGAATGCGATCGTTTAGAGCTGAACCATTCACTTGTGTGATATCAACACCCAACTGACGCGCTAGTTTACGGACGGCAGGACCTGCATACACATCAACCAATTTTTCATTGACCTGTGCTTCAGTTAATTTACCCTCTGTTTTGCTAGCAGCTATATCAGTATTGGTCGTTTTGGCAGCTTGTTTTGGCTCACCAGTGGTTTTAGCAGCTGATTTATCTTCTGTTTTAGCTGGTGCTGACTCTTGTGGCTTAGGAGCTTCAGACTCACTATCACTAGCATCATCTGTACTACTTTCCATGATGACGATAAAGTCCTGACCATTAGCAACCATATCACCTGCTTCGACCAAGATTTTTTCAATTTTACCAGCAACTGGCGCTGGTACTTCAACCGAAGCTTTGTCTGATTCGATTAGCAAAATCGACTGTTCAGCGCTAACAGTATCACCAACGCTCACCATAATTTCAGAAACTTGTGCCTCATCAACACCTAAATCAGGTAATGCATGAGTAGTTGCTTTACCAGCATTAGCGGCTGGCTTGGCAGCAGACTCTGATTGCTTTGATTCAGTTGCAGTAGGCTCAGGTTTTGATTCTGGTTTAACATCGTCTGTGCTGTTCGCTTCTTGCTTTTCAGCAGCATTTTCATCGTTGCTTTCTGCGCTATCATCTGCGCTTTCAAGCTCAATTAGCACCATACCTTCGCTGACTTGATCACCGATAGCAACGCTAATCTTAGTCACTTTACCAGCAGCAGAGCTTGGTACTTCAACCGATGCTTTGTCAGATTCTAATAATACGATGTTGTCGTCTTTTGCAATGACATCACCAATTTCTACCATAATCTCGCTGACTTCGGCGCTATCCACACCTAAATCGGGGGCTTTAATGTCCATGATTTATTTCCTCGTCTTATGGTTATTATTATTTGACATCTTTATCATCAAGTACATTTGCATCTGCTTGATCTTCAGCACGATCTTCATTACTGATTTCATCATCGTCTTCAGCAATAAACTCAGGTACAGGATTTGGATTTACGTTACCTGGTGCTGGTGCATCTGGAGACTGATCATAGTAAGACTGCTGCTGCCATGCAGGTGGATGATCCACATCGATACCTAAGCTTGAAATCGCGTCTTTAACCAAACGCATCTCAACTTCACCTTCATCCGCTAGGCGTTTAAGCGTTGCCACAACGATATGCGCCGCATCAACATTGAAGAAACTACGTAGGTTTTCGCGCGTATCAGAACGGCCATAACCATCGGTACCCAGAGTCGTGTAAGGACGGTTATCTGGTAACCAAGCACGAATCTGCTCTGAGTAGTTACGCATATAATCTGTCGCTGCCACTACGATACCTTCGTGCGGTGCTAACTGCTCAGTAACCCAAGGCACTTTCTCTTCATCCATTGGATGTAGACGGTTGTAATCGTCACAAACCATACCATCACGAGTCAGCTCATTAAAGCTGGTTACGCTCCAGACGTTAGACGTAATATTGAACTCGTCTTTTAATATCTGTGATGCCTTCTGCACTTCACGCAAGATAACACCAGAACCTAATAGCTGTACTTGTGTTGAACCATTGTCTTCAAGCAAGTACATACCACGTTTGATACCTTCTTCGGCACCTTCTGGCATAGCAGGTTGTTCGTAGTTTTCATTCATCAACGTCAAGTAATAATAGACGCGCTCGCCTTCACCATACATACGGCGTAGACCGTCATGCATGACCACAGCTAGCTCATAACCAAAGCAAGGATCGTAGCTGACGCAGTTTGGCACGACATTGAATAGAATCTGTGAATGACCATCTTGATGCTGTAAGCCTTCGCCATTAAGTGTTGTACGACCAGCGGTTGCGCCTAATAAGAAGCCTTGTGCTTGACAATCACCTGCCGCCCAAGCCAAATCACCCACACGTTGGAAACCAAACATTGAGTAATAGATATACATCGGAATCATCGGTAATGCGTTCACAGAATAACTGGTTGCCAATGCAATCCAAGTACTCATTGCGCCTGCTTCATTGATACCTTCTTCTAACATGTGACCATCGATAGCTTCTTTATAGCCCATCAATGCTTCACTGTCTTCTGGCGTGTATTTTTGACCAACAGCCGAGTAGATACCTAACTGACGGAACATACCTTCTAGGCCAAATGTACGCGCTTCGTCAGGTACAATGGGTACGACGCGATCTTGGATGTCTTTGTTTTTGAGCATCGCAGATAGTAAGCGTACAAATACCATCGTTGTAGATTGCTCTTTACCATTGCTGCCTTTTAATACACGATCAAACATCGATAACTCAGGGATATTCAATGGGATATGACCACTACGACGGTTTGGCAGATGACCACCTAACGACTCACGACGACCTTTAAGATACTTCATCTCCGCCGAACCTTCTTCAGGGCGGTAGAATGGTAGGGTCTCTAACTGCTCATCAGTAAATGGCAAATCAAAACGATCACGGAAATACATCAACGCTTCTTGATCAAGCTTCTTCACCTGATGCGATTTGTTGACTGCTTGCGTTTGTGCAGATAGACCATAACCTTTAACGGTCTTAACCAAAATAACCGTCGGTTGGCCTTTAGTTTTCATAGCTTCGCTAAAGGCAGCGTAAACTTTAACTGGATCATGGCCACCACGGTTCAGACGTGAAATTTCTTCGTCAGTCAACGCATCTGCCATCTCTTCTAGCTCTGGATATTTACCAAAGAACTCTTTGCGGGTAAATTCAGGCGTACGCGCTTCATATAGCTGATACTCGCCATCCACCACTTCTTCCATACGTTGTTTAAGCACGCCAGTATGATCTTTACCAAGTAATGAATCCCAGTTGCCACCCCAAATGACTTTGATAACTCGCCAGCCTGCGCCGCGGAATACTGACTCTAGCTCTTGAATGATTTTACCGTTACCACGGACTGGACCATCAAGACGCTGCAAGTTACAGTTGACTACCCATATTAGGTTGTCTAGCTTCTCACGACCTGCCAGAGAAATAGCACCCAAGCTTTCTGGCTCATCCGTTTCACCATCACCTAAGAATGTCCAAATCTTACGACCTTCTTTTTCTAGCAATCCACGATTTTCCATATAGCGATGTACATGGGCGTGATAGATAGACATGATTGGGCCAAGTCCCATCGATACGGTTGGAAACTGCCAGTAATCAGGCATTAGATATGGATGCGGATAGCTTGATAGACCTTTGCCGCCTACTTCACGGCGGAAATTATCAAGCTGATCTTCGGTCAAACGACCTTCTAAATAAGAACGGGCATAGATACCTGGCGCTGAGTGACCTTGATAATAAATCATGTCACCACCGAAGTGATCGCTAGCTGCGCGGAAAAAATGGTTAAAACCCGTTTCATAAAGCGTTGCACTAGAAGCGAATGTCG
The DNA here is from genome assembly GCF_052258385.2 of Psychrobacter sp. 1Y6. Lineage (NCBI taxonomy): Bacteria > Pseudomonadati > Pseudomonadota > Gammaproteobacteria > Moraxellales > Moraxellaceae > Psychrobacter > Psychrobacter sp. 1Y6. Next base: position 2,106,959 of record NZ_JBQQEW020000001.1, read on the forward strand.
CTAAGTGACCACCTAGATCATCGTCGTTTTTATTAGCACGCATAACCATAGCAAGTGCGTTATAACGAATTAAAGCACGTATCTTACGCTCCATGCCTAGATCGCCTGGGTACATTGGCTCATCTTCAACAGCGATACTATTGACGTAGGCGGTGTCTAGTCTGTTGAACGGAAGACCTTCTTGAACTGCCATATTGTATAAGGCTTTTAGGAGGAATTGAGCACGGTCCTTGTCTGCGTGTTTAACCACAGACTCAAAGGCTGCCAGCCATTCCTGAGTTTCGGTGCTATCAGCATCCTTATAATAATTCATTCTTGTTAATCCTTTTATATCAGTCATACCTACCTAATGGCAGGGCTTCATTGAAAAATGCATGATGAGAGATTGGCTTACTTATGACATCCTTGCTACGTCCAAGCATTCCATTGTTTTGTGCGATGATATACAGCTTGATTATAAAAATAGTATTACTCATATCGACAAATGTATCAAATCAACACACCTGCCAAATCGTCATAATGCTACGACTATTCTATTCAAACGTTAATTACTATGACATTCCATTATAAGCGTTTACGCGTTGGTTGTTTATGGCTGTAGAGAAATGATGAAATAACAAGTATTTTTTAAATAAATAATGATTAGTTGTTAGGTAAATATTATTAACCATTATTCCATTGATACCAAGATTTTCGTAATAGGTAGATGAAATTTACTGTCCATAGCGGTAGATATCTGCTTTTCTAATTAATAAATATACTAATCGAAAATACACTTCTTGCTACTCATACCCTATAAATAGACATTCGTCTCATTTGTGTATATTAATTGTGATTTAAGTATTATTCTTATTATAAGATTATATATATTCCATCCTTATTCTCGGAGCTATTATGAACCCGTCTATTATACCATCGACTCTAAAGTTAAGAGTAACGCGTTGGATAGCTCTACCATCCCTATTAATACTACTGCCTAATTACTTAGCTTTTGCTGCAATAAATACATGTCCTGTTGGATACATTTCTGATGAGTTTTCAAGCGTTGATTACAGCAATTTAGCATCTACTGTTTCTCCACCACTTCTTGGGGTAAATCAACTTTTAGATGGACTCAAAAATGAAAGCTATGTCATTGCATCTAATAGCCTTAGTACTACTGGCACTTTAGATGCTGGTGGTTCCAACTTTTATAGAACTAAAAATATAGGCACTAGCATCCCATCTTTCGAGTTTTTTCAGGACTTTGCTACCAAGGAATCTACTCGTACGGTTTCGTATACTTTTAAAAATAAGTTTGATGATCAACCGCAAGCCCTTACTAATGTAAGCTTAAGTATATATGACATAGATACAAACTATTTGGGAGTAGCTTACAATACTAGATTTTTTGAATTTTCTGACCAAGTTACGATAACAGGTATTACTAGTTCAGGTACAAGTGTAATTCCAATTCGAAAGTATAGTGGTGCTGGAATGACAACTACTGCACCTTATCGTCAAACTACTAGTACTAGTAGCGTTCTTTGTGCTACGGATTCAGTAGATGAGAAGTGCAAGGTTTCCGTAGCTTTTGATCAGCCCGTAGTCAGAGTGAATGTGACTTATGGTAACAATCCTGACTTAAGTTACTATGATTTCAGTACTTTTGGTAATCCTGGTGATCAGCTAATTAATATTGTATTTGATGGTTATTGCTACTTGCCGCAGCCGCGTCTAACATATACAAAAGCGCTTTCGACTTCTCGTAAAACGAATACAGATCAATTTACTGTTCAGATTAAAGACAATGCAGATAATTCGGTAGTTACGAGCGGCATTACTTCTGTTACTACAACGGGGACGAATAATACTGTCACGACTGGCACAGGTACTATAGGAACTTTCAAGGTTAATCCTACCAAGACCTATACATTGACAGAAGCAGTCTCAGGATCGACAAATTTAGCAGACTATACTGCCCTATACGCATGTAGAAAATCAGATGGTACATCCGTTAGTAGTTTAGACCCAAAAAACCTCAAGCTGACTTACGGAGATAACTGGACGTGCACAATCACGAACGGTAGATCTACCTATGTATTTTCAGGAATAGTCTTTGATGATAATGGTAATGTTTTAAATCCGTCTAAGGATGATATATCTAGCAAATACTTAAATAATAGCCTTTATTTCAATGGCAAATACGATTCACCAACTGAATCTGGTATTCCCTTTACTACGGGTCATACCATTACTCTAAACAAATGTACAGGTGATAGTGGTACGTTCTCACCTCAGACGGTAAACATTGGTAATGATGGAACTTATAGTTTTAGCTTGACGGCAGCACAAGTAGGCAGCTATACAAGGCTTTGCGTTACTCAAAATGAGCCTAGCAACTATACATATTCTGTAGATACTACGAGTAATGTCCTACAAATAGACATTACTAACAGTAAATACAACTACCCTAGCAATGATTTTGGTGATGTTGTTCAAGAAAATGCTGCGTTGGTATTAATCAAAAGTCAGTATGTCCATGACTGTAGCCTAAATAACCTTGCCACCATTGGTGTTAATTATGACGGTAGTGCTAGTAGTGCGTATAGTACAAAACCAATATCTAACATTATCCCTGGACAATGTATCGCTTATAGAATTGAAGCTATAAATCGCGGTAATGTTGCCTTAGCAGATATTGTTATTAAGGATACGCTACAGAGTAAAAATGACTCTAATAATTCATTGATTACCTCTACCTTAGCCAATCCAACACCTATTGGTGAAAATAGTGGTACTCCATCATTTGCAACAAATTCGGTATCTATTGGCAATAACGGTACAGTTACTACCAATACTTTTTCTTTAGGTACTACCACCACTACTCGCCGTCAGGCCATTCGTTTTAATACTAAATATGGTACTACCATTAGTAACTAAACACCTGTTTATTAAACATTTACTCAAGCCCTGTCTAACCAGACAGGGCTTTTACCGTTTGTATACTCCAAAATGCCAGTTGTCATCTTTGTGATGATTAATTGTATTAATTACGTGAAAATAAAAGAAAGGGAGATAGATGCCTTTTAAAACGATGAATGATATTAGATTACTAGCTCCTCCATCATGATATACGACGTTCGCTCTTTACTGATAGTCATGTTCTAAGAAAGGATTTTATATGAAACGTTTTAACCTCTTACATAATGTCATGCTAGCAACTTTTGCCTCTGCTTGTTTGCTAGGTACTGCTCATGCTGACGACGCTCTAAAAATGGAACTGACTGCTAATCAGGTCATTAAGAATGCGGATGGCAAAACAGTATATTCACCAGTACGTACAGCACCAGCTGGTACTGTCATTCAATACAAAGCAACTTATACCAATACCATCAATAAAGACATTAATGATCTGATGGTGACACTGCCTATCCCTGCAAACATGACATTTACTGGTGAGGCAAATCCTGCCAGCGCACAAGCCAGCACTGATGGCAAAAACTATGCTGATATGCCTTTAATGAAAAAGGTAAATGGCAAAATGGTTAAAGTTCCGTATTCTGAATACCGTACCTTACGCTGGAATATCAAGTTGTTACCAGCTAAAAAATCAGCTGCTGTGGCTTTAAACACTACTGTTAACTAATTAACAGAAGGTTAAACCTTTATTTTTCACCCTTCCATTATTAATTCGGCCTTTTACTATCCATTTTGGAGTACTACATGAAATCAAATACTTTTAACTATAGCTTGCTTGCTGTCGGTATTGCCGCAGTAATGGGTATCTCTGGTGGTGCTAATGCAGCTACTCCTAATACTACTGGTGGTGTTAGTGCAGGAGCGGCACCAATTACCAACGTCGCAACCGCAAATTATAGTGTTGCTGGTATCGCTCAGCCGAACGTTACTTCTAACACAGTGACTGTAAGCGTTAGCGAAACAGCTAACTTTGCACTCGTATCGACTGTTGATGATGGTAGCATTGGTAACGATACTGCTGTTAATAGACCTGCTACGCCAGGTGGTACGACTACCTTTACTCATGCTTTAACCAATACGGGTAACGTGACAGATACTTATACCGTTAATACCACAGGTAATGACTCAGCCCTAGTAACAGCTACGCCAGACTATGCTTTGGGTACTGCGCCTGTTACGTTTACTATTGTACAAGCAGATGGTACTCCTCTAAGTTCTGCTCAAATAGCCGCTTTAAATGGTCAAGCACAGACAGGTACCCTAGCCAATGGTGGTACTATTAAACTACAGCCAGGTACTAGAGCTAACTTAAGCTATGAAGCAGCTACGCCAGACGCTCGTAACGGTAATGACAAAGGCGTTGGTACGTTAACAGCAACCAGTACTTTCTTTACTGCTAATCTTCCAGCAAATGCGACGTTGGTGAACGAAAACCAAACTATCGTGAGATTGCCTACCTTTAAAATTGCAAAAACAGCGACCAGTACTGTCGATTTGACAGTGGCTAATCCGCAGATCAACTATAGTATCGTAGTCACTAACGTGGATACTGAGTATAGTACTGCTGCGACTGATATTGTCATCCGAGATGTCCTTCCTGCAGGTTTGAGTTTGCCTAATGGCACAGCCTCAGACGTGACCGTAACTGGTGCTGGCACTGCTACGATTTCTACTGTTGGTACTCGACAAGCTATTAATGTTGCCGTAGCAAACTTAGCCGTTGGCGCAAGTCGCACAATTACTTTCACAGTTAATGTCGATAAAACTCAGTATACAGCTGCTAATAGTTCAGTAACTAACAATGCAGAAGTCTACGATAAGTTCATCGGTGCGGTTAGTCCGTTAATTGCTGCTCCTGTACTTGGTACTGACTATAATATTTTGGATAGTACAAATAACAATATAGATGTGACTAGAGTTCCTGCTGCTGCAGATCAAGCTAACGGCGCTGGTATAGATACTGCTGGTGTGACTAACTTCACCAGACGAGCGGTTGTAGTGAGCAATCCAACGACTAGAGAGATTGCCCCTGCCTCAGGTACTGCTAATCAAGCTATTCACTCAACTCTTATTACTAACAGCGGTCAAGATGCTGAAGGTACCAATGCTAACCCATTGACCTTTACTATTGCTGATGGTGGCAATAATGGGGCTGTTAGACCTGCTACTGGTCCTGTTAGTGCTACTTATACGCCGCCTGGTAATGGAGCTCCGGTTACTATAACACTGCAACCTACCGTTGCTGGTGGTAATACATATACTCTTAATAGCACTACACTACCAACAGCTCAATTTCCAAATGGTATTGCACCTGGTGGCACATTAGCGATCAACTATAATGTGTCGTCGGGCAATGTAGCTGCTCCTGCAACTGTTGCTGATGCTGCAGCTGTTGGTAGCACTGAAACTTCTGTTGTAACGTTAACGCCTGCTGGTATTAATCCACCTGCTGCTACCTCAGTTACGGATACGACTAATGTCAGAGGCTTAACTTTAGTGAAGGCTCAATCCCTAGATGCTGCTTGTGAAGCTACCGTTGCTGCAAGTACTTTTGTTGATACTGCGCTCGAGGCGAAACCTGATCAATGTGTTATCTATCGTATTCAGGCGACTAACACTTCTTCGGCAGCATTAGGTTTTAATCTTACTGGTGTAACGATTTCGGATTTGTTGTCTAACTTTTCAGCTGGTGCGGATTTAGTAGCTAATTCACCTGCTACTTCTGCTACTACGTCATCTACTGCAGGCACAGCTAGTACTACCAGTACTGCGGTTCTTGGTACTAACTATACATTAGTTCCTGGCGGCGTTGGCACCTTGACCTTTAAGATCAAGATTAAAAACGCTCGTTAATTTATATTTAATATTGCAAAGTCTATAAGCTTCACAAGACGCTTATAGAATAACTCTCCGGCTTGACCTAATTGATTTTGGTTAGCCAAGCTGGAGCGTTACTACCCTACCCCTTTATATTTTATTGGATAAGCGACATATGACTAAATCTTTAATGACACTGTCTAATCGTGCTACGTTGCATACAGCGAAGATCTCTGCGCTGTCATTTGCAATGTTGCTTATGCAATCAAATACCGCATCTGCTGCAACTGATTCATTGGTACAGCTGATCAATAACACTGCTCAAGCCAGCTACAACGTTGACAGTGAGACCAGTACGACTATCAGTACTGACTCAAACCAAGTACAAGTAAAAGCCTCTGCCTTACCTGAGTATGGTATCAGTTTGACTCAGCATGCTTTACGCACAGTCATACCTAATACACAGGTAAGTTGGGTCAACGTACTGAGTAACACCAGCTATAGTGATCAGACTGTTGAATTGACACTTGCTATATCGCCAACTGTCTCTAATTTAAAAGTCTATCAAGATCTTAATAATAATGGTGAGGTCGATTCAGAAGATCGACAAATCATGCTCGATAACCTGAGCGCTCAGATCAAACTTGGTCAGAGTGAGAGTATTCAGCTTATCGTACAGGCTCTATCAGATGCCGACGGTGAAGATGGCGATACCGCTGATGTAAAGATTGGCGCTATCATATTAGAAGACCCATCAATAGCAGCTGTTGAAGCAATTGACAGACTGGTTATTGTTGAATCTAAAATCAACTTTACTACCCCTCAATTTGACGGTACTAAAACCACCTCGCAAATTGGGGACAACGTTTATATTGATGCCAGTTACGCGCAGTGTAACGTGCAATCTGATAAACCTGATCAAGTATGGATTACTGTTAAGTCGCCAATGACTGGTGATATTTATTCTTTCAAAGGAATTGAAACTGGTAATAATACAGGCAAATATCGTCTAACTGCACCGACACAAAACAACGCCAATGCTATTAATGATAAGTTCATTCAGACATTAGCTAACGATACTTTAACTGCTAGTCTAGAAGCGTGTATTGCTCCTTCTGTTGGTACAGATGCTGATCAGCTACCAAGTAATAGCGATTTTACTGTACGTATCGATGATCTGAGCTCTCAAGTAAACATCATTGATAATAATGCAAGCCTAGTCGTCACTAAAGAAAGTGATGTCAAAACTGCAGAGCTTGGTGATTATGTCAGCTATACCATCGATATTACTAATAACGGTAAATCGACTGCTTACGATGTACAACTAAAAGACGCTTTACCACGTGGTTTTGACTACGTTGAGAATAGTGTACGTGTTAGTCCAACGACTGATATTGTTATCAACCAAGCGCAGACCACTGAGTTTAAAGCTGATGGTAAATATCAGGTACTGAACTTAGGAAACATGGCAGTTGGCGAAAGTAAAAAAGTTACTTATCGTGTGCTCATCGGTGCGTCATCACTAGGCGGCGATGGTATCAACCGCGCCACCGCAGTTGCTAGAGATGACCAAGGTCAAAGCGTCGGCTCAAGAGAAGCTCAGTGGAAAATTGATGTAGAACGCGGAGTGATGAATACCGATGGTATTATCGTCGGCAAGGTCTATCACGATATTAACCGCGATGGTATTCAGCAAAAAGAAGACGGCGAGCTTGGTGTCGCTGGTGTACGTATCTATATGGAGAACGGCAATTTCATCGTGACTGATCCTGAAGGTAAATATAACTTCTATGGTGTCAGTGCTAAAACACACGTACTAAAAGTTGATCGTACTACTATTCCTAGAGAAACTGAGCTGGTTACCCAAAGCAATCGCAATGCTGGTGATGCCGGTAGTCGTTTTGTTGATTTGAAATACGGCGAATTACATCGTGCGGATTTTGCAATCGTTGGTGGAATGGCAGATAGCACTGAGCGCTTAAACGCTGAGCTAATTGCTCGTAGCAAATTAGTAGAAGCTAAAAATGACACGTTAGAGCAGGCGGTAAAAACCGAGCTGACTTTAGATCCTGACTATGATACCGATACTACCGACAATGTAGATGCTAGTGGTTGTAATATCAATGGTGACTTAGATCTTGGTAATAACTGTGATTCGGCTATCGTTAATGACATGGTCAATCCAGCAGATAGCCGTGTTGATATGACGGTAACCACTGTTGCGCCACCAGTAGAAAAAGAGCTCGAAGAATACTTAAAAGAAGTGGCGAGTAACGATGTTGCCTTCATTAACCTTAACGAAGGTCAGCAGCTTAGCACTTATAAACAAATGGTACAGGTTCAGGCACCGCTTGGGTCTGTGTTCACACTATATGCCAACGGCAAAGCTGTATCAGAACAAAAAATAGGTAAAACTGCTAAGCAAGAAAAACAGAATGTAACGGCTTTCGATTACTATGCTGTTGATTTACAGCGCGGCAAGAACACCTTACGTGGTGTTGCGACTGATATAAATGGTCAGGTCATCTCTGAGCAGACGATTAAGGTATTAACTCCTGACAGCCTAGAAGCTATCGACTACCGTACTCAAGCACAGTTAGTACCAGCTGATGGTATTAGTGAATACCAAGTCGTCATCAGCCTAAAAGATCGCGATAATCGTCCTTATATTGGTACTACTTCTCTTACGCTTGATACTAATATCGGTCGTATCAATTTGGAAGACAGTAGCAAAGATCAAGCTGGCACTCAAGTGACTGTATCAGGTGGTGAGCTACTCATACCAGTCATCGCATCAAGCATACCAGGTAAGGGCGAGCTAGTAATTGACACTGGTAGCAGCAAACAAATCATTCCGTTACAGTTTACTGCTCAACTACGTCCACTACTTGCTGTTGGTATTGTAGAAGGTGCTATTTCACTAAAAGACTTTGATGGTAGCAGCATTACCGATGCTCAAGGTGCATTTGAGCAAGAGCTAAATGACTTTGCTGGCAATGATGATTACACAGCTTCTGGTCGTGCCGCGATGTTCCTAAAAGGAAAAGTACGCGGCGACTACCTGCTAACGCTTGCATATGATAGTGATAAAAAAGGCGAGCGTTTGTTCCGTGATATCGATCCAGGCGAATACTATCCTGTCTATGGCGATTCATCAGCTAAAGGCTTCGATGCGCAGTCTACTAGCAAGCTTTACGTGCGCCTTGATAAAGGTCGTTCGTTCGCTATGTATGGTGACTTGAAAACTCAGATTGATGATGACGAAGGTATCAAGCTTGGTCAATATAACCGTACATTAACTGGTCTAAAAGCTCAATTTGAAGATAGCAATACTCGCGTTACTGCCTTTTTAGCAGAGACCAGTACTAGCCAACGGGTAAATGAGACTCGCGGTTTGGGCATTTCAGGCCCATATCCATTGGCTGAGAACTTCGATGCGGTATTAGAAAACTCTGAAACGGTTGAAGTTATTACTCGTGACGCCAACAACCCTGGGCTTATTATCAATCGTGAGACGCTTACTCGCTTTGCTGATTATGAGATTGACCCTATCAGCCGTAGCCTATTCTTGACGGCACCGATTGCTAGTCAAGATATCGAAGGCAATCCTATCTATATCCGTGTCACTGTCGAAGTTGATGAAGGCGGTGAAGATTACTTCGTCGGTGGTATTGCAGCGAAGCAGCAACTGACGGATAAAGTCGCCATCGGTGGTAGCTATGTGAATAGCGATGACCCACTGAACAAAGAAGAGTTGGCTAGTGTTAATAGTGTTGTTAAATTCAATGATAAGTTAAAGCTAGTCGCTGAATATGCGATGAACAAAGCTGAGAACCCAAATTTTCAGTCAAGTAATCAAATCAACGCGACAGAACTGACTGATAGTGATGTTGAAGGTAACGCACTACGTATTGAGCTTGATTTTGATAATAAGAAAAATACGCTTGCCAAAGCTTATTATAATGATGCTGATGAAGGTTTTGTCACTGGTGCATCACCGCTTACTGCTGGACGTACTGAATCTGGTGTAGAGGTTACTCATACTCTAAATGATAAGAAAACTGCTCTTAAGTTAGAAGGCATACGCACAGAAGAGCATACTACTGACGCTAGCCGCGAAGGCGTGCAAGCAAGCGTTGAGCATCGTTTAAGTGAAAACATCGTTGGTGAAATTGGGGTTCGTTATTACAAACAAGACGCGACTGCTGCCTCACGTAATACTCAAGCAGCGACAGACGTTGTAGATATTACAGACGACACTCTGTTTGATGATGACATTATCAATCAGTCAGCGTTAAGTAGTATTAGTAACGCTGAAGAAGATATTGAAGGTACGACTGTTCGTGCTCGTATTACCTCTCGTCTACCTAAGTTGAATGATAGCTTGGTATTTGCAGAGTATGAGCAAGATATCGAAAACAGCTCACGTAATGCAACTTCTATCGGTGGTGAGACACCGCTCGGAAATCTAGGTCGACTATACGCACGTCATGATTTGATTAATAGCCTATCTGGTACTTATGGTCTTGATGATACAGATGAGCGTCAACGTACCACTGTTGGTTTTGATGCCACTTACATGAAAGATGGTAAGGTTTATAGCGAATACCGCATGCGCGATGCCATCAGTGCACGCGAAGCAGAAGCAGCCATTGGTCTAAAAAACAAGTGGTATGTTCAAGAAGGGCTAACTTTAAATACGTTATTTGAACGTGTTGAATCTCTGGAAGGTGAAGAAAGTAACACTGCAACAGCGGCAGGTATCGGTGTTGAATATCTTGCCAAAGAGAATTATAAAGCATCGGGACGTTTTGAAAAACGTTGGGGTGAAACAAGTGATACGCTACTTGGTAGTGCTGGTATCGCCTATCGCTATACCGATGAGGTTACCTTCTTAGCCAAAGACATCTACTCACGAACTGACTATAGTGATGGCGATCGCACTATCAATCGTTTTCAGCTAGGTGCTGCGTATCGTGACTACGATAGCAATCAGTTAGATATGCTTGCGAAATTCGAATATCGTTTGGATGATAATAATACTGGCGATGACGCTTATCAAAAAGACACCATGATTTGGTCATGGAATGGTAATTACCATCCTACGCGTCCGCTAACCTTGTCTGGACGTTATGCTGGTAAGTATACAGAATACGAAGCAGACAGCTTAACCAGCGATAACACGGCTCACGCTGTTTATGGCCGCGGTCTTTATGACATCAGTGAGCGCTGGGATATTGGATTACAAGCAGGTACTTACTGGAATGATCAGGCAAATGACTTGGCTTATATGCTTGGTGCAGAAGTGGGTTATAGCCCAATGACCAACCTTTGGTTATCACTTGGTTATAACTTCATGGGCTTTGAAGATGAAGATATTGCTTATGACGACAGTACTCAGCAAGGTGCTTACTTTAGATTGCGCTTTAAGTTCGATGAAGACTTATTTAAACGTGAAGACCCACGTAAGAACCAACGTCTGAGCAGCAATTCTGCATTTTAATTGTTTTATACTAATGATACTGTCGTAAGTACAACCTTATGACAGTATCATGATTGTCTTATGACAAATTATTTTGTCATTCAATAAACAATTAGGTCAGCCCTAGTAATGGTAAATAATACCAACGTTTATTACCTTAACATAAGGTTTACACCATGTTTGATTCAGCCATCAAAGCAGCACCTTTCAAGCGCTCAGTATACGTTACACTATCAGCTTTATTCTCGTTAACCTTTATGCAGCCAGCTTTAGCTAAAAGTGAAACTGTCCAAGTGGCTCACTCAACTAGCATGAGTGAATATTGCCGCGATGATAATCAGACTCAAGTAAGCTCTTATAGATATCAAAGCGAACAACAGCGCCTATTAAATTGTATGGTCACGCAGTTAAAACCCTATCAACAAAAAGACAAGACAGCAGCTCAACAGTATTTCGCTTATAAAGCGCAAGCGTGGTTGAACTATGCCATTCATCAAGACAGTATGAATAGCCGCTCATCCGCAGGTCAAGTTGCGTTAGAAACGGCAGAGCCTATATTGCAAGCGCTAGATAATGACACGGTACAAGACTTGGGCTTGCATCAAGATATTCCGTCTACCTCTGCCTTGATGCGTCCTGATTTATGGGCAACTTTAAGTGCGCTTAAAGACGGTGATGGCATAGCGTCAGCACCACGTGAGATGGCTTTTAGTGAAGTGGCTTTAATTTGGGCAGCAACCAACCAATGCGCACGAGGCTGGCGCGAATCTGGTATGCATTTTCGCATGGCCGATCGTTGGCTTGAACAAGCCCGCGAAGCTTACGTCAATGCTAATGACTCACAGACCAATGTAGCGCTAGAGAAGTCAATCGTCAGTTATCATAAGCAGTACTCGCCTTTAGACGCGAGCGAGGATACTTGCCGTGGACAAGATTTGACATCTAACCGTTAAAAAATAGCTATTTTATTAGAGATATTAATCTCTATTATTTCTAATCTTATGCTAAAAATTAGACGCAAAAAAAGCCGACATATTTGTCGGCTTTTTTATGTTTAAAGTGAGCTCAATTAGCGGTTTTTACGTGGCAACTTTTCTGGTAGGTAACAACGTAAATAAGCAATAAATGCTGTATTTGCTTCTTGGATATACTCTTCAGTAATACTCTGATGACGGCGATAAGACAACGTAAAGATAGCATTTACGATGCTATAAGCAATCAACAAGGTATCTTGGATATCATGGAAGTTTGGCATCTCATAACGCTCTGACAAACGCTTATAGACCAGATCAACAATTTGATGATCCATATCTTCACCAAAACTGTCACCTTCAAAATCAGGTGTATTGGTGTCATAGATAAGCTTGGCTTTCGTCTCATCGTTATGGAATATCGTAATACAACGATCGATAAGCGCCGTTAAGTATCCTTGCCATCTGTCATAGTTGCCAATATCGACCGTCTCTACCATCTCTAATATTTCAATCGCATTCAAAAAACGCAATGCTAAAAATATTGCTTCAATATTAGGGAAAAAATGGTAAGCAGACGCTCTTGGTATGCCCGCTTCTTCACACACAGCTGCTAACGTAATATCGTTAATAGCATGTGTTTCGCTCAATTTTTTGGCACCAGCCAATAGTTTTTGACGACGTGCACGGCCTTGTTGGCTAGTAAACTTAAACTTATTAGGTACAAGCTTCTTTGCCAATTCCGAATCTACCAACACATCTTCAATCTTTTCGTCTTTATTATCACTCATTGTGAATCTCTTAATGTTGCGCCCTATTTTATAAATATAATCTTCATTGAATAGTATTTATCCTCAGATAAAGGATGGTTGACTGTTGGCTAAAATAGAAAGCCTATATAGTCACTACTATGTTCAATGCAGAGGCATCATAAACGCTTGCACATTATCAAGCAAGGGACATGAATAGGTTAAAAAATAATACTACGATCAGCAATTTAATAGAGCTAACCGTCTAATTTTATAAAGTTAATCATTGAGTTTTATTTTCGCCCTTATAATACCATGATCAGTGACTCTATCGGCATAGTCCCACTTCAAATGATCATTAAAATAATCGACCCGTTCGACATAACCGAGCGAAAACTTACTATCAGGTAAAAATTCTTCTGAGACAAACAACTGGTCGATAACTTCCGGCATGCCTTGATATATATGGGTATAGGCAACATCTTTCATCCAGCCATATCGTGCTTGAATCCGAGCAGCATCAAAAAGTGCGACATCACGCATACTTTTATCGTAATTGACTTCCCCAGTTTCTGTCATCAACTGAGTAGTCACGCTACCTGTGACATCATTCATATCGCCCAATAGAATCAATGGTTCACGGGTATGTTGCAATCGCTCTATGATAGACATACGGATAGAAGCCGCTTCTGCCGCGCGCATACATAAACTACGAAGCTTGGCGCGAACTCGAATATTTGGATCGTCCATGTCTTCTAATAGGTCACCTTTTTCGTCACGTAAGAAAAAAGCACGTTTGCTTTTCAGATGCGCTGTAATAATTGTGATGGGCTGCCCGTACGCGTCAACACGTAACACTAATGGAGGACGGTTGAAGCGTTGATAAGGACCGATATCAGGTACATCAATAATGGCTTTTGGTGCTATATCTTCTAGCAAACTGGTTTCTAACTGCTCAAATCTGCTGATAATACCGACAGCAGGTGTATTCTGTGCACCCATGCCTTTGGTATATATACTCGCGCTATCATTACTTGCAAGTGGAATGACCGCATGCTCAGGCTTAAATCCTAGTGAAACAGCCAGCGCTTCTAATGCATCACTATCCCAAACCTCTTGTACTGCAATAATGTCAGCATGTGCTTTAGCCAATAAATCTGTAAGACCTCGCAGCTTATGTTCGTAAGCTTTATCGTTATAAGCTGGCGCATTTTCATAATAAGTTCGATTAGAGTTCGCAAAGTTCAGCAGGTTGGCCGTTGCGACATAAAACTGTTTATTGCCTTCAGTGTTATAACTCATATATTTCCCATCGTTCTCATTATTATAGTACATAATATTCACGTATATGTATACGTTGCAAATTTTATGCCTAAAAAAACTCCCAAAGTTAAACCTTGGAAGTTTTAAAATAGCATAAATGTTGATAAGCAGATTTACTAATAGACCTAGACATACAATTAATCTATTTTAAGTAATGGTATAGCAATCCTTGATACTAGCTAATTACTAGGTGAGCTGTCTGCCTAACCGCTCTATTAGTTACTTAAACTCTCTTATGATACGCGATTCCATGCATCACGTGATGCTTGACGCGCTTCGTTCCATTCCATACGAGACTCACCTTTTACTTCGTGCCATGAACGCTCTAAATCTGCTTCATGATCTTCAAAACGAGCATCTACTGGATAACGAGCACGGTTCGCATAACCAACTGCATATGCTGGATGTAAGTCACGGTCGAAATCGTATTCTTCTCTATGGTAGTCAGCGTTTGCGTACTCTGCGCGCCAGTACGCTTCTTCGTGAGTTGGGTCAATGGCTTCTGCTGCTGCGTGACCTGCACCGCCACCAACGATAGCACCAATAGCACCACCAATTAGCGTACCTAATGGGCCTGCCATTGTGCCGATAGCTGCACCTGCTGCTGCACCGCCTACCCCGCCGATACCTGTACCTACTGGATGCGAGCCTGGCTCACCGGTAATGATGTCTGCGTTTAAATCTTCTTTTGTCTCTTTTGACATATGTTTTACTTCACTGCGATCGATAGCATCATGGTTACTCATAGTATTGTCCTTAAATTATTTATTATTTATTGAATTATTTATCTGCTAAAAACTAGCGGTCTTACTAAATCCAATTGAAGTATAGAAATTTATAGGTAAGGACAGATAGGCCGATTTTGTAAACTGTGTCCGTATTGCGATTATCTTGCGTTACAGCCTGTATCTTTATCACATTTGTGTACGGCAGCCTCATACTTTGAGTAATTATAAATGTACAGCTATGATAAATTTACTAAGTAAATCAATCTTATAACGGCATTAGAGACCTTCTGATAGCTTGTTGCCATTTAGCAAGATGTCGCTCACGAGCATCAGCCGACATACTTGGTTCAAACACGCGATCTACCTGCCATGAAGCTTTCATGGTCGATTCATCATATAGCCCAGTTTTCAGACCTGCAAGGAGTGCCGCGCCCTTTGCCGTAATCTCTGTATCTCTAGGACGTAATACCGGAACACCCAACAAATCTGCTTGGAACTGCATGAGTAAATCATTATTTGCAGCGCCGCCATCTACTCTCAGCTCAGTCAAAGGATGAGGGCTGTCTTTTTGCATAGCGATAAGCACATCATAAGTTTGATAAGCCACAGCCTCCAATGCAGCGCGTGCAATATGTGCCTTAGTAGTGCCGCGGCTCATACCAGTAATGCTAGCACTGATATCCGAACGCCAATAAGGCGCGCCCAGTCCAGTAAAGGCAGGTAATAATACGACATCTTCGCTACTGTCTACTTGACGGGCTAGGTCTTCGACATCACTACTCTGCTGAATCATACCCAAATTATCACGCAGCCATTGAACGATAGCCCCCGCCATGAAGACACTGCCCTCTAGGGCATAAGTGACTTCCTTTTTGGGCGGTTGTAGCATGCGTTTGCCTGACTGTACGATTTGGTCAAATGATAAATTGTCTGGACGAATTGGTGACGTTTTACGTTGCCACGCGATGGTGGTTAGCAGCTTATGCTCACTCAATTTTGGCTGCTGGCCAATATTCATCAGCATAAAGCAGCCTGTGCCATAAGTGTTTTTGGCCATGCCTGCATCAAGGCAACCTTGCCCAAAGAGCGCTGCTTGCTGATCACCCAATACTGCTTGAATGGGTATTTGCTTTGCAAACAGGCCTTTTTTAGTTTTGCCAAAATCGCCGTCGGACGATAATACTTTAGGCAATATATTCATAGGTATAGCGAATCGGTCACAGAGTGTCTCTGACCATGCCAGCTTATGTATATCAAATAACAATGTGCGAGAAGCATTGGTCACATCGATGACATGCTCCCCACCTGTGAGCTTATAAATCAGCCAACTATCAATGGTGCCAACCGCTATCTCACCTCTGCTGGCTCGTACACTCAGCTTCGGGTTATTTTCGAGTAACCAAGCAATCTTACTGGCACTAAAATACGGATCTAAACGCAGACCTGTAATACGCTGAACTTCATGTGCCATGTTGACGCTATCAATGTCCTGATGAACAGGGTCATTCATACTATTGCTAGCGCTTTCAGCAGCAAGCGTCTTACAGTAATTTGCGGTGCGCCTGTCCTGCCAAATGATAGCGGGAGCCAGTGGCTTACCAGTTTGCTTATCCCACATCACAATAGACTCACGCTGATTGGTAATCGCGATACTGGTAACGTCAGTGGCAAGCAGCCCTGCCCGATTAATAACATCGTGTGCACAGCTAATCTGAGTTTGCCAAATCTGCTGTGCATCTTGTTCAACGAACCCAGCTCTTGGTGTTTGCAGCGTCGTTGGCTGTTGTACCATTTTGATAGGACGCGCATGATCATCGTACAATATCGCACGACTCGACGTGGTCCCTTGATCCAACGCTAAAATATACCCTGCCATGACACACCCTCTACTAATATTATTTATTCTACTTAATAGCCATTTAGTGACTATTCATTGACTGCTACTTATTAATTGCTAATGATTGACTGATGCTTATTGAGCATTTTTTATTTTGTTAATTACGGTCTAAATGCTTTCAGAATGAGATTAAAAACAAAATCTAACTAAAAATAAATCGCTTGAATTAAAAACGTCTTGTTGGCTATGTTGTTACTTATAAACAGATATTTAAAAATTAAATCAATCCTCTATCATACCGCTACTGGTCACACAATAGAAAACGGCAAAATACTGAGCATTGACCCGTCACCATTGTGGCTCTACAGTGTATCTCTTATGACGAATGACCGCTTTTTAGCGCTTTTAATATAGCCGTATTTTTATATTAAAATATGAATGATTTATTTAAGCATCATTTTTTCGCTAGCTGGCAAATAGTCTATAATAGTTCAGCAACTTTATATCCTGAGCAATGAAACCTATCGGTGCTGTTCCTTATTTTATAATACCTTACATTCTAATTAATGGCTTATGTGACTTATGAAATTCATTTTATCAGCGCTACCGACTGCTATGATGACAGCTGCAGTCATGAGCGTGCCTGTCATGACTTACGCGAGCACTGACGCTGACAGTATAGAAGTATCAGATGATGTTACACCAGTGGCTGTGACACAAATCATAGATGCTGATAGTCCAACTGATAATGATAAACCAGCTGTAGCGCCTTTTCATACAGTACCAAATTCTAATAAGGCTAAATCGCAGGCACTGTCTACGCTTGTTGACCCTATCACACATAAAACAGTCGATAACAGCTACGCACTAGACGTCTCAAGCTTTTTGAGCTTAGAGCAAGCGCAAAAGCTGCTAGTACAAGTATCACCTAAAATTGCTGCCAATCAAGCAGCGATTGCTGCTAGCGAATACCAAACTGACGCGCTCAGAACTATCGACAATCCACTCGTATTTGCTCGAGTATCTGCCAGTGCCTATCATTTAGATGAGGATATAGATTTATCTTCTCTCAGAAGCGGTATCGTCAACGAAGTAAACAATGGCGTAGATAACATAGTCCCTCCTACGGCAGACCTACCAGACTTTGGTGAGCTGGTCGGTGAGCGTATTCCCGACTCCTATAACCTCAAGCGCTCAGGCTCTACATCAGGCGCAGGACTTGGAGTCGTTTGGCCTATTTATACTGCTGGACGTACGGACGCACTGACTGGCGCCTCAGATGCACGTACGCAAGAAGCGATGGCTGATAGCGTACTGGATAAAAATGAGCTTTATAATACGTTAATCGAGCGTTATTTTAAGGCACAGTTAGCGATTATCGCCGCTTACTTACGAGAAGATGCTTACGATACATTGCAGCAGACCGACCATATGGCCGAGCGTCTGTTTGAAGAAGGTTTTATCTCACGTGTCGATAGACTAGAAGCACAGTCTGCGCTTGCGGATGCCAAGAGTGAATCCGTCAATGCCAATAATGACGCGCGCTTAGCTATGATTGCACTACAGCGTCTACTACGTACCGACTACCGTATTAAACCGACCACGCCATTGTTTGTCTCTAGTCGTCCTCTACCAGATGTGAGCTACTTTCAGGACTTGGCACTAAATAACCATCCCGGACTACAAAAAGTTGCAGCCAAGCGGGCACAGGCTCAGCAGTTACACGCGCTATCAGATACGGGCTACAAGCCAACGGTATTGCTATACGGTTATGGTCAAGTGGAGAAAGATCCAAGCTGGGTCGCTGGTATATCTGCCAGTTGGAAGCTATGGGGCGGACTCGATAAAGCCGCATCATTAGCATCCAGTAGTGCCAAAATACGTCAGGCCGATCTCTCTGAGATTGAAGTTAGTGACAATTTATTGCTACTGGTAGAAAAAAACTGGCACGATGTCAATAATGCTCAATTACGTTATCAGGCATTGCAAAGTAATGTTGATTTGGCAGCAGAAGTATTACGACTACGTCGCTTAGGATTACAAGAAGGTGTAAATACCACCGTTGATGTAGTGCAAGCACAAACGCAATCGCTTAAGGCACGTACCGAGCAAGCACAAGCTGCTAATGACTATGTACAGTCACTGGCTGCCCTTATGCAAAGCTGTGGTACGCCACTTGCTTTTAATGCTTATCTGAATGCCGCTGACATTCAATTGCCTACTTTATATACTGAGCAATGACGTGATGTGAGAAACCATAAGTCGTGCTGATAAATGCTTTGTATTACTATAAAGCCGACATCGAAATTACTCTTACCAACCCTATTACGAACAGCTGCTTTTATGAAAAAATTGACCTCTAAATCGATAAAAAACTGGCTACAGACGTTACTAGAAACGTGGCGTATTGCCAATAACTCTAATGTTTGGGCGCATTGCGCAAGCGTAGGTTTCTTTGGATTCTTATCAATTTTTCCCGTGATGGCTGTGTTTGTCCTGCTTTATGGTCTTGCGTTTTCTCCTGCTGAGATGCAAGAGCAAATCGGGCTTTTGAGTCAATTTATACCTGATACAGTATATGAAGTGCTCAACTCCCGTCTGAGCGAGTTGGTTTCTACGACTACGTCTGCCCTGACTTTCAGTCTGCTTATCTCGTCCTTGCTCGCACTTTATGCAGGCTCTAAAGGTATCAAGTCTTTAATTATTCTTATTAACCTTGCGTTCCATATTACTCAAGAGCGTAGTTTTGTACAAAGCACGATTCGCGCAGTTGGTTTGACCTTTGCAGCAGTAGTCGTATTGATTATCGCATTCTCTTCTATCGCGATTATTCCCTTGGGAGCCGCCTACTTCCCTTTCCCTCAGATAGCAAAGACAATTGCGCTTTGGAGCAGGTGGCCCATATTGACAGGTATCATATTCTTAAGCTTTTTAGGTCTTTATCGCCTAGCCCCAAATCGCGATGCCGTCGCCCTCAAAAAATTAATGCCGGGCGCTGCGTTAGCAACTGTCTTATGGATTATATTGTCCATCTTGTTTTCAATTTATGTGCAAAATTTTAATAACTATAGTGCTGAGTTTGGCGCGCTTTCAGCTGCTGTGGTCATTATGCTATGGCTCTATTATTCAGCATTTATCGTCGCTCTTGGTGCTATTTTTAATTCTGAAACTATAGACAACGCCAAACCTTATGCGTTTCGAGTGTACTAGTAATAAACCCTTTATTTTCAACTTTGTTGCTTTAGGAATCTCATTGTCATGACAGAATTATTACGCGAATCAGACGACTCAAATAAATCAGCTGATGCAACCGAGTCAGTGACCTCTCAAGATACACAAAATTCAGTCGATCCTGTAGAAAACGTGTCTGATATTGAACCAGAGCAACCGACACCTACTTATAATCGTGATGTGTCTAAAACTGACAAATCTGCACGTATGAAAAAAGTATTACTTGCACTATTCATACTGATTGTCCTTGGTACGATTGCGTACGGCTTATACAAAAGTAATGCGCATAGCGAGCCAGAAGTTATTACGCTACAAGGGCAAATGCAGATGCAGCAAACGTCTATCGCTGCAAAAGTACCAGGGCGTATTGCCCAAATTATGGTAACAGAGGGTGATACGGTAACGGCAGGTCAGCAACTGGTTGAGATGGATTCGCCTGAGATTAATGCCAAGATTAATCAAGCACGTGCTGGTAAGCAAATCGCGCAAAGCCAATTAGACAAAGCAGAAAATGGTGCTCGCCCGCAAGAAATCGCCCAAGCAAAAGCCGCTTGGCAAGCCAATAAAGCCGCGTCTGACTTGGCAGAAAATACCTATCAGCGTGTCAATCGCCTTTACGAAGAAGGTTTGATGGCGCGACAAAAGCGCGATGAGGCGTATGCTCAATATCTCGCTACTCAAGATCAAACCGAAGCAGCTCGCTTACAATATGATTTGGCGCTAGAAGGTGCTCGTACTGAAGATAAGTCAGCGGCCACTGCACAAGTCGCACAGGTCGATGCAAAACTCGATGAAGCGCTAGTAGCAAAAGAGGAAGCGAACCTAAGAAGTCCTATCGCTGGTATCGTCGACAATGTCATTGTGAGTGCTGGAGAAGTCATCGGTCAAGGGGTTCCGCTTTTAACGCTAGTGGATACCAATGACCAATGGGTAGTACTTAACGTCACTGAGTCTTATTTAAATCAGTTTGCTATTGGTCAGACATTTACGGGTACTATCCCAGCGCTGTCATCAGCGGATAATCCTTATACAAAACAGTTTACCGTCTATGCAACATCGACCCTATCAGACTTTGCTACTTGGCGTCCAACCAATAACGATGATGGTTTTGATGTGCGTACTTTTGAAGTGAAGGCACGACCCTCTAAACCCGACGCCCGTATCCGCTCGGGTATGAGTGTGGTCGTACGTATCAATCCTATTCCTGTCAATCAGAACCAAGAGTAAGCCATGCACTTGACTAAGTTAAGTGAGGCTTTTTTACGCAGTGCAGCCTACGAGCGCCGTTTTTTGGCAAAAAATCATTGGGACTTTAGCATGGTGGTATGGATACCACTGGCAACGGTGCTGCTAATATGGTGGATATTTTCACAGACTCAAATTACCGATTTGCCTATCGGAGTCATCGATCAAGACAATAGCGCTGTTGCCCATACTGCCGTCCGTTACTTAGAGGCCAGTCCTACTTTGACGGTCAGACAGCTTTATTACTCCCAAGCGGATGCAGAGGCTGCGATTTTACAGCGCGATATTTACGCTGTCGTCATTATCCCAGAGGACTTTTCTCGTAATATATTATCGAGCCAGCCTGCTCCGTTGACTCTACAAGTCAATGCACAGTACGGTACGCACTCTGGTATTATTCAGGCAGGTGTCCAAGCAGTCGCTAGTACATTATCCGCAGGTATAGAGATTAAGCGATTGATCAAACAAGGCGTAGCGCCATCACAAGCGCTGACGGCTTACGCACCTATCAGTGTGCAGCGTATTAGCTTATTCAATGCTGCAACCAATTATCAGCAGTTTTTGGCATCGACCGTCATACCTGCCTTATTACATATATTGGCAATGGTCATTGGCGCAACTACGATTGGCCGCGAGTTACGTGATAAGAATATCGGTCGCTGGTACCGTTTTATTGATACAGGAAAGCCTAGTCTAACTTTATCTAAAACTTCAAAAACGACACCTTCGCTATCAACCAAACAAGATAGCAGCGATAACAAAACATCATCTTCAAGCGCAAAAGTGCCCAATTCGGTCAGCTTATCAGTTTTAGTATTTGGTCTATTGGGTAAATACTTTTGGCCAATACTGGCATATAGCTTGTGGTCAGCGTTAATATTGTGGCTGGCAACGTCCAATCAGAATATCAACATCATGTCTCTCATGGCAGTCTATGCTGGGTTTTTGTGCCTAATGGTATTGTCGTTTTGGCTAGGTGCTATTTTTACTTTAAATTCTTTTTCATTACGTATGGGTCTATCGACTACGGGATTTATTTCAGCGCCTTCTTATGCCTTTGCTGGGGTTACTTTTCCTTATATTGCGATTAGTGATAGCGCGCAATATTGGTCAAATGCCCTGCCGCTAACGCATTATCTAAAGCTCCATATTGCACAGTTACAAATGCAAGCGCCGATCGCCATATCGCTACCTATCGTCTATGGCCTTATGTTTGCGACCGTAATAGCGCTAATACTTGCAGCAATATTAACCAAACGCGCATTGGCGCATCCTGAACGTTGGGGAGCACGCTAATGTCTGCACAATCAAATAATATACACTCAAAAGCTAATTTAACCGACACTCCGGCATCACAAAGTTTTTGGACCAGCTTTATCCAAACTTTTAAAGACGTCTTTGGCGACAAAGGCGTACTTTTGATGTTGATTATCGCCCCTATTATATATGGGTTTTTCTACCCTTGGCCCTACTCGTCTGAGGTAGTCAATCATGTGCCAGTAGGTATCATTGATCATGACAACAGCAACTTATCGCGTACTCTCGTTCGCTATGCGAGTGCTAGTCCATATCTAGACACTGAACGATTTATCAATGAGCAGGCTGCCAAAGAAGCCATATGGTCAGATCAAATTGCAGGCTATATGGTGATTCCAACTGGTCTTGAAGAACAAGTTCAGTCCGGAGAGCAAGCACGCGTCAGTGTACTGGGTAATGGCGGTTATTTTATTTTAAATAAGAACGTCCAATTGGGATTCTCTCAAGCAGTAGGTACGGTATCCGCCGGTATCAAGGTAAAGAAAAGCATTGCGAAAGGCGCTTATGCATCTACCGCAGCACAGAATACTCAAGCTGTACCGCTACGGATTATACCACTGTATAACCAAACCGAGGGCTATGGTGCTTATGTCGTACCAGCTGTCTCTGTTATTATCTTACAGCAGACACTTTTAATGGCAACTGCGATGCTGATTGGCACATGGTATGAGCAGCGTCGTTACAGTACCAGTATACGTGGCTGGTTAGGACGTATTGGAGCGCTAAGCTTACTTAGCTTTATCGTTGGCTGCTTTTATTATGGTTGGGCGTTTGAGCTACATCATTATCCACGCGGACAAAACATGCTTGGTACGCTGCTGTTTTTGGCACTGTTTTGTCCGACAGTCGCAACGCTCGGCTGCGTGCTCGGATTATGGTTCCGGCAGCGTGAGCGCAGTATGCAGATATTAATTTTTATCTCCTTACCGATATTCTTCTTAAGCGGCTACCCTTGGCCAGCAGACCAATTGCCTCAAGTATTACAAGTAATACGTTGGCTGGTACCGACTACGCCTGCAATCAATACCTCTGTGCAGCTTAACCAAATGGGTGCCAGTATCTCTCAAGTCGCTATAGGATTTTATGCGTTGACTGGCTTATGGTTGCTCTATTTTGTTTTATTGCTATTTTTACGCAAGCGTATTCCGCAAAGAAAAGCCTATTTATAAATCCTCAAATTAATTAAATCTATGAGCATAAAAAAGCGCCTGCTAATATTAGTAGGCGCTTTTTTATTTATACGACATAAATAGCGGTGGTTTAAAACACTCGGTTCAAACCATTCAATGCTGCCACACGATACGCTTCTGCCATCGTTGGATAGTTGAAAGTCGTATTTACAAAGTACTCAAGCGTATTGTTGCTCTTGCACTTCATCACGGCTTGACCGATATGAATAATCTCTGAAGCATGGTTACCGTAGCAATGGATGCCTAGAATTTCTAGCGTATCACGATGGAACAATATCTTTAATACGCCCGAACGTTCACCGATAATTTGGGCACGTGCCAGATGTTTAAAGAACGCCTGACCCACTTCATATGGGACTTTTTCATCCGTGAGCTCTTGCTCTGTCTTACCGATACAAGAGATTTCAGGAATCGTATAGATGCCAGTCGGTACACTAGATACTGGCTCGGCATCACTATCACCAACCATAAATGCAGCAGCACAGCGACCTTGGTCATAGGCAGCAGAAGCTAGTGATGGCCAACCGATCACGTCACCAGCAGCATAAATATTGTCGACGTCAGTACAGTAAGTGTCATCTACTTTTAACTGACCACGGCCATTTGCTTTTAGCCCGATGGCTTCTAAATTCAGACCTTCTGTATTACCTGAGCGACCATTTGACCAAAGAATGGCATCAGATTTGATGCGCTTGCCGCTCTTTAGGTGCAAGACTACATAATCATCATGAGTCTCAAGATGATCAATCTCTTCGTTACTACGGATAAGCACACCGAACTGTCTAAAGTCATGCGCGATGGCATCACTGATTTCGCTGTCTAAGTAATTAAGCAATTGATCTTGGTTATTGATTAGATCAACTTTATAACCAAGTCCAGTAAAGATAGACGCGTACTCACAACCAATCACCCCTGCACCATAAATGATGATTTTTTTGACCACATAATCCATTTGCAGGATTTTGTCAGAGTCAAAAACGCGTGGATGGTTAAAGTCTAAAATTTCAGGACGGTAAGGACGGCTACCGACAGTAATGATGGCTTTATTGAAAGTGATGGTTTCGTACACATTTTCATCGACTTCAATACGTAGCGTATGTGCGTCAATAAAACTTGCCCAACCTTGGATGACTTCAATACGGTTGCGCTCATAAAAACGTGTATGGGTACTGACTTGACGACGAATAACTTGACGCGCTTTGGCGAGTACTTCATTTAGCGGTACTTGCTTATATTCCATCGCCTTGGTAAACATTGGATCGCGGCGGAAGTTAATCAAGTTAAATACAGATTGGCGTAGTGCTTTACTTGGAATCGTACCAACGTGAGTAGAGTTACCCCCTACTTGATCACGTGGATCGACGACCACCACTCTTTTACCAGACTTAGTCAGCTTCATAGCAGCGGCTTCACCAGCAGGGCCCGCCCCTAAAACAACGGCATCGTACTCATACTCATGATCGTCACTTTTTAGACGACGAGAGTCTTTGGTAAAACCAGATTTAATATCGATTCGTGTGTCATCGAGTGGATTCACTAGGTCCGGATGATGCATGACATCATCAGTCACTTGCTCGTGAGTCTGCTCTATCTTTTCTTTTTTGTTCTTACCTTCGGTATGTTCAGGGCTTGGCACGTGTCCGCTAGATTTATTTGATACTTCGGTATGAATATCTTTACCAGTATCGTTGGTCTCGTCGCTTGCACTTTTACTTACCATGATGTCCTCTTTATATTTATTTATCGAGTAAATGTTTGAGATATAAATGAATCAATATGTAGATGAGTTAGTATCATGTAGATGACTGAGTATCGCCCTACTAAGGCATGCCCACCATACGTTGTGACAATATGTTTTGCAATGTCCAGTGACCAGTAGCGCTCTGTTGTCCTTCATCAATCTGCGGGCGGGCGCTAATAATGTACTCTGTACCAAGGGTTGGTTTGAAGTCGTCGATCCAATCATAAGGAATCTGGAATACGCTACCGTCTTTAGACTTAGCAAGTAGGCATTGCATTGGCAATTCTGAAGCACAAGCAACACGGTTTGGCATGACGGTCAGTGTCTGTGCTTCTCCCAATACGATACTTGGAATATAGCGCGGCTCAGGTACTGGATCCTTTGCAAATGGTGATGTTTGACAAGCACTCAGTAAAGTCGCTGCACTGATTAGACCTGCCATCAACAACGATGGCTTTATAGATTGATAGGCTGAAATCATAATATTCTCTATATGATAATTATCTAGGATGAAATGATGTATGTTTATTAGTGTTTTTTGCGCATTTATTGAAGCTGCCTGAACACTTATTGATACCGATTGAACAGATACTGTTTAAGCTGACATTCACTACCCGATACGGCGTTTGAGACCTGTCATCTGCAAAATACGCGTGGCAATCTCTTCAACAGACATCTCTGATACATCTAAGCTCGGGATACCATGCGTGATATAGATACCCTGAATCGCGCGCTGCTCTTGCTGGCATTGCTGATAGCTAGAATAACGACTGCCTGCACGGCGCTCTTGACGGATTTTTACCAAGCGATCAGTATCAA
Source organism: Psychrobacter sp. 1Y6 (assembly GCF_052258385.2). Classification (NCBI taxonomy): domain Bacteria; kingdom Pseudomonadati; phylum Pseudomonadota; class Gammaproteobacteria; order Moraxellales; family Moraxellaceae; genus Psychrobacter; species Psychrobacter sp. 1Y6. Next base: position 2,133,370 of record NZ_JBQQEW020000001.1, read on the forward strand.
TAAGCAAACCAAATAGTTTATCTTTGTGCTCACGTAATGCTTTCGGCAACTGATTGTCGTACAAATCATCTTCAGTCAAAGGATAGTTAGCCGCTCGAATACCGAATTGTAATGCTAAGTATAAAGAAGTCGGCGTCTTACCAGAGCGCGACACACCCACCAAAATAATATCGGCTGCATTATAGTGACGAGTACGCGCGCCATCGTCATTGTCTAAGGCAAAATGCACTGCGTCGATACGCTCTTTATAAGTCTCAGAGTCGACATCATCATGTGCGTGCCCTGAATGACCATCCGGCTCCACACCAGTCTCTTCTGCAACACGGCCAATCAGACCTTCATACATATCTAAATTGCAACTATGTGCTGAGTTAATCTTTTCACGAATTTCAGGATTGACGATCGTATCGAAAACCAATGGCAACGAACCATCGCGCTGATACGCCATGTTGATTTGTTCAACCGCATCTTCCGCACGTTCTAAGCTATCGACGTATGGCAATACTCTTGTCTCAAAAGGAACTGAGGCAAACTGACTCAAAATAGCACGTCCAAGTGTCTCAGCTGTAATCGCTGTGCCATCTGAGATAAAAAACGCCGTTCTAATGGCTTGTGAGCTATCCAAGTTTAGCGCGTGGCGATTTTGGATAGTGGACTTAACTTGTTCAGATGGATTGCTTGAGTACATATCGTTGACACCTCGGTTGAAAACTCAATAGTGACCTTCATTTAGTTTTTGGTATAGATCTTAGTAATAATTCAGGCTTAGCAAACGTTTAGCAGTTATTGACTATTAATAGCATTACTTTGACTATCATTAATAGTGTGGCTTTTACTTAGATTTTTATAGTTGCCTTTATAACTCGTATAACTAGGTTTTATAACTGCCTTCTTAAAACGAGCCTTTTTCAGCACCTATACCGCACATTTAACATGCAATGTGCATCAACTATCTATGCGCTACATTATACGCATATTAGCCTCTTAATAGAAATCAATGTTACAGGCGTACACTTAGCACCAACATTGTTTTTCATCTTGTCGTCATAGTTAATTCACCTCTCATTGAGGTATTTTTTTATGCTTCTTCTATTATGCTTTGTTTATACAGATACATAAGATTGAGACATAAATTATGGAAATACTCTAAATATGGCTTATTTGAATGCACCTATTTTATGCAGTAATAGGCTTTTGATAGCGCATAACATCGTCACTAGCAATGAGATTTTTCATCCGAGTAAATACGAAACTTGATTAGACTGGCTCTAATTTATGTAGCAAACCCCACAATTTGTATATTTTTAACAAGTTTTTTGGTGAAAACCCTCGAAATTGTCCTAATATGGCGGTATAATTCACCGTTATAATCTTTACTAAATAACCTTATTTTCTGGAGTTATCATGGCAGCGCAATCTACAGCACTTGTAATCAATCTTGATCAGCTAGGAAAAGACGACATCGAAATGGTTGGTGGTAAGAACGCTTCGCTTGGCGAAATGATCAGCCATCTTTCTGATTTAGGCGTTAGTGTTCCAGGCGGCTTTGCCACCACTTCAAATGCATTCAACCGCTTTTTGACTGAAACGGGCTTGCTTGACAAAATCAACAGCGAGCTAAAGACACTAGACGTAAATGATGTTAATAAGCTTGCGGCTACTGGTAAAAAGATTCGTACTTGGATTATTGAACAAGAACTGCCAAAAGATCTTGAGCAAGAAGTGCGTCAGTCATTTGAGACCATGAGTGGCGGCGAAGACATCGCTGTTGCTGTACGTTCTTCTGCCACTGCTGAAGATTTGCCAGATGCGTCATTTGCCGGTCAACAAGAAACATTCTTGAACATTCGCGGTATTGATAACGTCCTAATTGCTATTAAAGAAGTATTTGCCTCTCTATATAACGACCGTGCAATCTCTTACCGTGTACACAAAGGTTTTGAGCACGAAGGCGTTGCACTATCTGCTGCCGTACAGCGTATGGTGCGTTCAGAGACTGGTGCTGCTGGTGTTATGTTCACGCTAGATACCGAAAGTGGCTTTGATCAAGTGGTATTCATCACCTCAAGCTATGGCCTAGGTGAAATGGTTGTACAGGGTGCGGTTAACCCAGATGAGTTCTATATCTCTAAGAAATTGCTAGCCAATGGTAAGCCATCAGTTATCCGCCGTAACCTAGGTAGCAAGCATAAGAAAATGGTTTATGGTGATGAAGGCAGCACGGCTAAATCAGTTAAAACCGTTGATGTTGAAAAACAAGATCGTATGCAGTTCTCTTTATCTACTGAAGAGCTAACCTCACTTGCCAAGCAAGCGGTAACGATTGAACAGCATTATGGCCAAGCGATGGATATCGAGTGGGCAAAAGACGGCGATACTAACGAGATCTTTATCGTTCAAGCACGTCCTGAGACTGTTAAGAGCCGTCAAGACAGCAACGTAATGGAGCGTTATGTCATCGACACGACTGGCGCAAAAGTATTGTGTGAAGGTCGTTCAATCGGTCAACGTATCGGTTCAGGTAAAGTGCGTATCGTTAGCAACCTAAACGAGATGGACAAAGTAGAAGAAGGCGACGTACTCGTATCAGACATGACTGATCCGGATTGGGAACCAGTTATGAAGCGTGCTTCTGCTATCATCACCAACCGTGGTGGTCGTACTTGTCACGCTGCTATTATCGCGCGTGAGCTAGGTGTGCCAGCTATCGTTGGTTGTGGTAACGCAACTGAGCTATTGGTTGATGGTCAAGACGTAACTGCTTCTTGTGCTGAAGGCGACACTGGTTTCATTTATGAGAGCCAAATTGATTTTGAAGTACAGACTAACTCTGTTGAATCTATGCCAGAGTTAGCATTCAAAGTGATGATGAACGTTGGTAACCCAGATCGCGCGTTCTCATTTACCCAAATGCCAAACGAAGGTATCGGTCTTGCACGTCTAGAGTTCATCATCAACCGTATGATTGGTGTGCATCCAAAAGCTTTGCTAAACATGAACAGCTTGCCACGTGAAATTGCGCAAGCAATCCAAGAGCGTATCGCAGGCTATGCGTCACCTGTTGACTTCTATGTTGATAAATTGGTTGAAGGTATCTCAACGCTAGCTGTTGCCTTTATGGATCAGCCAGTGATCGTTCGTATGTCAGATTTTAAATCGAACGAATACGCTAACCTGCTTGGTGGTAAGTTATACGAGCCATCAGAAGAGAACCCAATGCTTGGTTTCCGCGGTGCTAGCCGTTATGTGTCTGATAACTTCCGTGACTGTTTTGAGCTTGAGTGTAAAGCACTAAAACGTGTACGTGATGACATGGGCTTGACCAACGTTGAGATCATGATTCCATTCGTACGTACTGTCGGCGAAGCCAAAGAAGTCATCGAATTACTTGAGAAAAATGGTCTAAAACGTGGCGAAAATGGTCTACGCGTCATCATGATGTGTGAGCTACCAACCAACGCCCTATTGGCAGAAGAATTCCTAGAGCATTTCGATGGTTTCTCAATCGGTTCTAACGATTTGACTCAGCTAACGCTTGGTCTTGACCGTGACTCAGGTATCGTCTCTCATCTATTTGATGAGCGTGACCCTGCTGTTAAGAAACTATTATCTATGGCTATCGAAGCTTGCCGCAAAGCTGGTAAGTATGTCGGTATCTGTGGTCAAGGTCCATCAGACCATCCAGATCTAGCATTCTGGCTAATGGAGCAAGGTATCAGCTCAGTGTCATTGAACCCTGACTCAGTATTAGATACTTGGTTCTTCTTAGCTGGTGAAGAAGCGAAGTAAACCGCTACGTTTAGTCACAGCGGTCATTCACACAGTCATTAAAGATACCACTATTAGGGTCTATTTGATTTTTTCAAATAGACCCTAATATAATGTCCTAAGACATGACTAACTATGCAGGCAATTATGCAGATTTTCCTTGCTCGAAATAACGTACAAGCTGGCCCATATCAGTTGGAGCAGCTGAATATCATGCTGGCATCTGGTGAAGTATTGCTTGATGATCTGATGTGGCATGAAGGCTTAGCTCAGTGGCAGCGCGTAGGTGATCTTACCAATAACCAAACGGTTTATCGCCCGACCAGTGCCAACACGCCTGAAGTAAACGACTCTATCATCAATAACGTGACCGTCTTCCCTGAAGATACCAATAAAGCGAAAGATGATAAGTCAGTATCGTTAGATAGATTATATGGCAAGCCTGAACGTCCTAAAAACGTGAAAGCCGACATGACGACCAATCGTCATCAAACGCCGCACAACAATGTCTCATTAAACAAGTCTACTCTCAAAAAGGCTGTTGCAGACAATGATAAAGTCGTCGGTAACGTGGTACTTGCGCCAATTATGTCACGCGTATTGGCGACTGCATTGAATGGCCTACTTTATATATTGGCTATACTGCCGCTAGTAATGGCATTGACTAAGATGGATGTGGACTATACCAAGTTCCAAAACATTCAAGATATGGACGCCGCCTATCAATACTCAATGACGCTGATGGAAAGTATTCCTAGTAGCACATTGATGATGTCACAGGTGATGGTCTTTGGTCTATTTGCCTTACAATTGGTATTTATCACCATGCGCGGTCAATCGCTAGGCAAGCTGATCACTGGTATTCGTGTTGTAGATCAAACCACGCATCGACTGCCTTCATTTATTAAATTGATTGGTACACGTACGTTATTGTTGTTCATTATCTATAACTTACTGTTTTCGTTTACCAGCTTTTTAGGCTTTGTGATTATCGCTATCCATTATTACATGGCATCTAAAAGCCCTGAAAACATTGGTTGGCATGACAAACTTGCCAAAACCTTAGTGGTCAAAGCAGACAGTAGCCAATTGGTAAAAAAATCAAAATCTGAATAACAGTATTTGGTTTGGTTATTGGTTTTATAGCTCGTTATACTTAAAAAAGCTGCGTACTATCGCGGCTTTTTTATTTAGCAAAGCTTATTTAGCCTCTTTTTATATTTTATTGACAGTAGCTTGGTGATTAACCTTTGTGTTAGTTGCCGAGTACTGTTATAATACGGCGCTTTATAAACTAAGCTTATTCTTGATTGTTTTCTATAAAATATGATTAGAATTGGGCTTACCTTATAAATCTCCTTGCTATTAACATAGGGTTAATAGCTACTAATCCGTAAGGAGTCATAATGCGACATTACGAACTGGTGTTACTTGTACACCCAGACCAAAGCGACCAAGTGGTCGGCATGGTTGAGCGCTACATCAAGTTAGTTCAAGACAACAACGGTGTTATCCATCGTTTAGAAGATTGGGGCCGTCGTCAATTGGCTTATCCAATCAACAAGATTCACAAAGCTCATTACGTTCTTTTCAACATTGAAACTGACGGTGAAACTTTAGCTGAACTTGAAGAATTATTCCGTTATAACGACGCGATCATTCGTAGTCTAGTTATGCGCCGTGACGAAGCTGTCACTGAAGAGTCGCAGTTAGCCAAGAATGCCGATGAAAAACGCGCACGCAAAGCAACTACTCGTCGTCCAGACAATCGTGAAAACGATAATGACGACAACGACAACAGTGAAGACTAATTAAAGGAGAATACTCATGGCACGTTTCTATCGCCGTCGCAAATTCTGCCGTTTCACTGCTGAAGGCATCACTCACATCGACTATAAAGATGTTGAATTGCTAAAACAGTACATTAGTGATAATGGTAAAATCGTACCAAGCCGTATTACTGGTACATCTACTAAATATCAGCGTCAATTAGCGACTGCTATCAAGCAAGCTCGTTACTTATCGCTACTTCCATACACTGATAACCATCAAGGTTAACCGCTAACTAGGAATGACTCATGCAAATTATTTTGTTACAGCGTATCGTCAACCTTGGTAAACTCGGTGAAACTGTCGATGTAAAACCAGGTTACGGACGTAACTTTCTTATCCCTCAGGGCAAAGCGCTACCTGCTACTAAAGCTAACATTGAAAAGTTCGAAGCACGTCGTGCTGAACTTGAAGCTGAAGAAGCAAAAGAGATCGCTGTTGCTCAAGAGCGTGCTGATGCATTGACTGACGTTAATGTTATCATGCGTGCTAAATCAGGTGACGAAGGCAAGCTATTCGGCTCTATCGGTACTCGCGATATCGCTGAAGCATTGACTAACTCAGGTCTAGAAGTAGACCGTGCTGAAATCAAGCTACCTGAAGGCACTCTACGTCAAGTTGGCGAATACAATGTTGATATTCAGCTACACCATGACGTTACTGCTAGCATCTTAGTTACTATTCTTTCTGAAGATGGTAACAATGAAGATTCAGCTGACGAAGAAGCTGCTGAAGAAGACTATTCTGAAGAGTAATCTTCTATGTAGTTAGACTCAGTCTGCAAAAAGCCAGCAACTTAGGTTGCTGGCTTTTTTACGTGCGTCATTTTTGACATTAAAGTCTATGTATTTAGACTATTTATATCGCTAACTTGCACTCCTTTATCTCGATAAATTAGGATTTTATATATTCCTAAACAGCTTAGGATTCTCAAAAAATCTATTGCTATGATAGCGGTGTTATCTATGCAATGTTGTAGTAACTAAATGCAACAACTACCTTAAAAATGCTATACCTAACAACAAGATACTGCCTATATAATCATCTTTATTACTATTAGCAGAATTGATAATCTACTGCTATTTAATATACTAATAGGGCGCAAGAATATGAAAGACAATAATAACATTCATACCAATGACAAGCTTATCTGTACCCAAGGTAATGCATACTACTCCGAAGGTGAGGTGTATACAGTTGGCAGAATAGTCAATGACAAATATTTTCAGCTGCTGACCAGTGGCAATGATGATCATTGGTATGCTACGTTGGATGATCAAGGTATTTATGTCAGCTTTGATACTGCAACTGCTACCAATAACAAAGCTTTTTTTGATAAGATTGCCTAACTGTCAATCAGGGCACTCCTTAGAATACCTATCTTAAGAATAACTATTACTCAGGTAGGTAAATATTGCTTAGACAAGAACTGGTCATTATAAATGGCCAGTTTTTTTTGGTTTGAAGTATTAGCAATTGCTAGTTATACAAGTATTTCCATTAGATTCTTCGACGTTTTCTTACTAACTTCCGTCATTTCAAAATTAAGTATCTCTCGATTTTTTGTCAACAGCGCCAACTATTTAACGAATCTATTTCCTAGCGGCGTCTATTTGCTATAAAATATGCCCCTTTAAAATTTCGTATCGTTAGTGATGCAGATAGTTGGTTCGATATCGTTTAAATGTAGACATGGTAAAAGCCTGTGAAAGTACTACGCAAAGTAGACTTAGCACGCTATATACCGTGTTTAATCTCGATATAATTGACTATATTGGCATTGGTAATCAATTAAGATATAAACCATATTGAGACAGTGATGATTGTATTTTGGCTTGTGCTGACCATTCTTTTTATTATTTTCGCTACCGCAAAATTAAAGTGGCATCCCTTTCTAGTATTGATTTTATCCGCTTTTTTGGTCGCGCTATTTTATCAAGTACCACTTAACACTGTCGCCAAAACGATTTCTGATGGTTTCGGTGGTATCTTAGGCTATATCGGTCTAGTGATTGTATTTGGTACGATTATTGGCTTAATCCTTGAAAAAACGGGTGCTGCTATCGTAATGGCAGAGTCAGTCATTAAAGTACTGGGGCCACGCTTCCCTACTTTGACCATGTCTATCGTCGGTGCAGTCGTTTCTATACCTGTATTTTGTGACTCTGGCTATATTATCTTGAACTCTCTAAAAGAATCTTTAGCTGAGCGCCTACATGTATCAAGTGTCGCGATGAGCATTGCCTTGGCCACTGGTCTATACGCTACCCATACCTTTGTCCCGCCTACGCCAGGCCCAATCGCAGCGGCAGGTAACTTAGGTCTAGAGTCAAACTTAGGTTTGGTCATTATGGTCGGTGTGGTCGTGACAGCAGTTGCGGTACTGGCTGGCTGGTGGTGGTCTAATCGCTTTCTTAACGCCACTCCTGACAATATCAATGCGGCAGATGCTCCAGCAGCAATGCCTGAAGGAATGAAAACTCGTGATGATTATAGTCACTTGCCTTCAGCGACAATGGCTTTCTTGCCGATTATCGTTCCTATCGTATTGATCTGCCTGTCTTCGGTTGCTAATTTCCCAAGCGCACCATTTGGCAGTAGCATGGTAGCGGAGATTTTGATATTCATTGGTAACCCATTGACTGCGTTACTTATAGGTTTGTTCTTATCGTTCTTCTTGATTAAATCAAGCCAAAAAACGCAAGAAATCAGCGATAGTATCTCGCAAGGTTTGGTAGTAGCTGCCCCTATCCTATTGATCACTGGTGCTGGTGGTGCATTTGGCGCCATGCTAAAAGTGACGCCAATCGGTGACTACCTAGGTTCGACGCTATCTGCTTTGGGTTTAGGTATCTTCATGCCATTTATCGTCTCTGCTGCGCTAAAAACGGCACAAGGCTCAACCACAGTCGCATTGGTTACGACTTCTGCTATGGTTGCCCCACTATTGAGCCAGATTGGCCTAGACAGCGAACTTGGACGCGTGTTCTGCGTGATGGCAATTGGTGCTGGTGCCATGACCATCTCACATGCCAATGACAGCTTCTTTTGGATTGTTAGCCAGTTTAGTCGTATGAGCGTGGCACAAGCGTACAAAGCTCATTCAATGGCCACTGGTATCCAAGGTGTGACTAGCATCGTATTTATCTGGTTGTTGACTCTAGTGTTTATCTAGTTCATGAAATTGGGTATTTCTATATACGTTTATTTGATGATCGTTAAATAAACGTTTTAAAACATGACACTATCGCAATGATCGTGTCATTAAGATATTCAAAGAGAGCCGTATGAAAATTTTGATCGCCCCTGACTCGTTTAAAGAAAGTTTAGAAGCACTGGACGTGTGCCATGCTATTCAATCTGGCTTTAGTCAAGTGTTTCCAGATGCTGACTATAAGCTGTTGCCAATGGCCGATGGCGGTGAAGGCACCTCAGCGGTATTGTCTTATGTATTGGGCGGGCGCTGGAAAGAAGTCAGAGTACATGACCCATTAATGAGACCGATTACGGCAAAGTATTTGTTACTACCTGACGCGACCGCTGTTATCGAAGTGGCTCAAGCGTGCGGATTGCATCTACTGACAGCTGATGAGCGTAACCCTGTTATTGCGAGTAGTTATGGTGTTGGGGAGCTGATCGAAGATGCGTTAGCAGAAGGTGCTAAGCGTATCATTATCGGTCTAGGTGGTAGCGCAACCAATGATGCAGGACTTGGTATGCTAATGGCGCTAGGCATAACATTTCATGATATTAATGATAGCCTGCTCACTCATGGTGGTGGCGCACTTGCCAGCCTACATAAGCTCGATAATACTAGCCTGCATGCAAAGATATCAGACACGGTATTTGAGGTTGCTTGTGATGTGACCAATCCATTATGCGGTCTGCTGGGTGCAAGCGCAGTATTTGGCCCGCAAAAAGGCGCTTGCCCAGAACAAGTCAATACCTTGGATAAAGCACTCAGTCACTTTGCGACCATCTGTGGACAGCATGGCTATGAAGACTGTCAATACGTTGAAGGCGCTGGCGCTGCTGGCGGTCTTGGCTATGCGATGATGACATTCTTTCAAGCTCAGCTAAAGTCAGGCTTCGATACGGTTGCCGAAGTGGCTCACCTGTCACAGCATATCGCAGAGGCTGATCTTGTCATCACTGGCGAAGGCAAGCTCGATGCGCAAACCGCCATGGGTAAAGTGGCAGGTGGTATCAGCCAAATCGCTAAGGCTCGCCGTACACCTGTTATCGCTATCTGCGGCAGTGTAGATGGACTAAAACCTGCTCAGACCAGCCAGTTCGATGTGGTCATGCCGAGTATCCAAAAAGTAGACACGATCGATAATGTGTTAGGTTCTGCTTACAACAATATTGAGACTACTGCTACTAATATTGCTGCAAGTATCAAACTTGGGCAGACTTTAAGATAGACGTAATCTTTCATAGTCGCAATCTATCAATGAACCTCTTCTGTTAAATGCGCAGCTATTGAACCTTTTATTAGCCCTTTGTTAGCTGTGCATGTATCATTCACTCTCAACATATCTATAGCCATTTTTTTACTTCATCAATGACCGTATGCATTCTATTAGAGAGTGCCTGCTGTCGTCTGACAGCAAGATATAGCGTTTCGCTAACGGCAACTGTTAGATAATGACTGTTAATCAGCTCAGGCTTTGGATAAGCAGCCACTGCATGTGCTGGCAAGACAGTAAAGCCGATTCCTCTGCTGACGGGCTCTAAGATTAACCCTATCTGATTCGAAAAGCCCTTTTTCTCAAAATCATTGATATGCTGGAATTGTTCATAATTGGCAGTCAGTAGCATGCCTGCATGATGGGCGCCATCCGGATGATTGATAAATCCAAGCTCGATAAGCTGCTCCCAGTTAGGCTCTACTGTAGCCGCAGGGGTTACTAGTATCAATGTTTCTTGTGCTATAGGCTTACAACTAACCGTTTCATCGTCTGAGATATCTGTCATAAAGCCAATATCAATCTCGTGATTAGCCAGCGCCCGCTCAATATCAGAATTTGGAGCAAAACGGTAATCAATCACTAGTTTTGGATGCTGCTGCTGTAATGTCAAAAGCTGCGGATATAACTTGAGTCCCACGCTACCCGGTGACATCAAACGCACCAATCCTTCGTAAGATGGATCTTCACCGATACGCTGTTCTAAATTTGATAATCGCTGCAATATCTCGCCTGCTTCTTTATAAAGCTGCTCACCTGCATTGGTCAATGAGAACTGCTTTCCTTGACGAATCAACAAGTCCGTATCTAGTTGCTCCTCTAACTTACTTATGTGTTGGCTCACACCGGACTGCGTCATATATAGACGTTCAGCTGTGCGGGTAAAGTGCCCAACTTCAGCAAGCGTACAAAAGGTGCGTAGCCATGTAATATTTATCATTACGTTTTATACTTATCTATATAATATTTGATAATTTTACATAATGAAGGTGCATTTGTATACTGGCCTCACGTTAAACAAGAGCACAGCAAACAGGAGCACAAATTATGAACAACGTTTATCCAAGAAGCTTTTCGCACATCGGTCTGTCAGTCCCTGACTTAGATGCCGCCGTAAAATTTTATACTGAAGTGATGGGTTGGTACACCATTATGGAACCAACTGAGATTGTCGAAGATGACAGCCCGATTGGTGAGATGTGTACTGAAGTATTCGGTGCAGGTTGGGGCAGCTTTCGTATCGCTCACTTATCTACTGGTGACCGTATCGGTGTTGAGATTTTTGAATTTAAAAACCAAGAAGACCCTGAAAACAACTTTGAATACTGGAAAACAGGCATCTTTCACTTTTGCGTTCAAGATCCAAATGTTGAAGAACTGGCTGAGCGTATGGTTGCAGCAGGCGGTAAAAAGCGTATGGAAAAACCACGCTACTACTACCCTGGCGAAAAACCTTACCGCATGATTTATATGGAAGACCCGTTTGGCAACATCGTTGAGATATACAGCCACAGCTATGAGCTTATCTATAGCGAAGGCGCATATTAATCTCAAATTAAACAGCTCAGTATGGTTCTAGATTAAATCTGACTGAAAAATAGCGTACTCATAACTTGAGTGCGCTATTTTTGTTTTTGAGCACTCTATATTAATAAACTATTGTATAGACTATAAGCCATGCTATTATTTAAATTACTGTATATAGTAGTTGCCAAACCAAACAACTCATTATCAAGGATGATAAATGACTCAATCTGTTGTTACTTTAGACATAAATAACTGTCTCGTTATTAGAGAAGACAATAAAGAAAGTGGCGTAGTCACGCTCACTTTAAACCAACCCAAACAATTCAATGCCCTGTCCGTTGAAGTACTGTCTGCCATGCAAACAGAGCTAGACAGTATCGCTCAAGACGATACGAGAGTCGTGGTTATTCAAGCGACAGGCAAAGCATTCTGTGCTGGTCATAATCTAAAACAGATGCGCACGCATGCAGATGCAGCATTTCATCGCGCCCTATTCCAGCAATGTAGTAAAATGATGCTTACTATCAAACGTATGCCACAAGTCGTCATTGCAAAAGTACAAGGCATTGCAACAGCCGCAGGATGTCAGCTAGTCGCCGCTTGTGACTTAGCCGTTGCCGCTGATAATGCAAAATTTGCCACTTCTGGGATAAACGTTGGACTTTTTTGCTCTACGCCTGCTGTAGCCGTCAGCCGTAATCTACCTCGTAAGCAAGCATTTGAGATGCTGATTACGGGTGAATTTATCGATGCGCACACTGCCTTGCAATATGGCTTGATCAATCGAGTAGCCCCAGCGGAACAATTAGAGCAAGTCTTACAATCGTTGATAGAAGCAATCACTGTCAAATCACCGGTAGCGGTAAGAACTGGCAAAGATATGTTTTATAAGCAGCTGAGCATGAACATCGAAGATGCGTATGATTATGCCAGTGAAGTTATGACGGGCAATATGATGGCAGACGATGTGGGTGAAGGGATTGATGCTTTTATTGAGAAGCGCCAAGCAGTATGGAAAGGGTGCTAACCCTTATAGTGTAATTATGGTATTGCTTAGCTGACTTTATACGGAGTGTGCTTGGTTTAGAAAGTTAGCATACCGATTTGCAGTAATTAAATTTACTTATTGCCAAGCATAAAAAAGGCCACGATATCGCTATCATGGCCTTTTTTATTTCTATTTGATACAGGTACTACAGATACTGCGAGCCGTTTATTACTCAGCAGCGATGGCGATCATCTCAACCAATAGCTCAGGACGTGCCAATGCTGACTCACCACAAGCGCGAGCCGGTGGCTGAATACCTTCAAACCACTGGTCATAGACTTCATTCATAGCAGCAAAGTCAGCCATGTCTTTAATCCAAACCGTTACTGATAGTAGCTTTGATTTGTCACTGCCTACCTCTTCTAGCAATGTTTGAATTTTTTCTAGACAAGTCAATGTTTGCGCTTTGATATCGTCTTCTGCATTACCTACCTGACCACACAAATAGATAGTTTGGTTATGGATTACGGTTTTGCTCATACGTTGATTGCTGTGTAGCTTCTTAATCATGTCTATACCTTTTATTTATTAATTTAATTCTGTGCTAACTATAGTCAATCCACTATAAAAGCGTTACAGCGTTAACCTCGCTTGAAGTATGACATATACATCTGCACTCGGTTGCCTTGTACCGCTCTTAAATTGGATCAACTATATATCAGATACGCGCTTAGTTAGAAAAACGCTGGGCACTAAATGGTGCAAGATTGACCAATGTAGGCTTATCGTGGATCATCTCTTCAACCAGACGCCCTGTCATTGGCCCTAAGGTAAAGCCTTGATGGCTGTGACCAAATGCGAACCATAGTTTGTCATGCTTGTCTGCAGGACCGATTACTGGCTTCATATCAGGCATACAAGGACGAGAGCCTGCCCATGCTTCACTCTCAACCGCATCTTCTAGTGGCAAGATTTTTTTAGCCAGCTTCAATACAGTTTTTAACTGACCAAAGTTCTTTGGCGCATTCATTGTGGTCATCTCAGCACCAGTGGTGATACGGATACCCTGCTGCATTGGCCCCATCACAAAGCCTTTGTCCATATCAAACATACTGTGATTGATGGTGTTCTTTTCTGTCACTTTGAAATGCTGATGATAGCCGCGCATTGGGAACAATGGCAAGTTATAGCCAAGTGGTCTGATCAAGTCATTAGACCATGGGCCTGCTGCGATAACCAACTTGTCACTATAGTAGGTATCGTTATCAGTGATAATTTTCCAGCCTTCGCCATCTTGAACGATTTCTTTCACATCGCTTTCTTTGATCGTACCCTGCATATCTTGGAAGTTCTTCGCGTATGCTTTTACTAGCGAGCTTGGGTTTGATACTTGCCAAGAGTTTTTCCAATGAATCGCGCCAACGAAACCTTCGAAATTGGCACTAGGCTCCATGGCTTTTAGTTCTGTAAGGTTCAACACATTATGCTCAACACCTTGGTTACGCGCGTCAATTGCTGATACTTGAGCTTCTTTAAACGTCTCTTCTGAGCGATGCAATTGCAACCAACCATCACGAGTAATGAGCTCGTCAGCACCAGAAGCGCTAATCATAGTTTGGTGCTCACTGGTACAATGCTCAATCAACGTCTGCCACTCTGATTCGATTTTTTTGACTGAAGCCGGTGTAGAGTATTTCCAGTACTGAAGCAGCGCTTGGTGATAACGTAAAATGGCCGGGATACGATAGCGAATATCGGTACCTTGGTTTGGCAACACTCTGATCATTTCTGTCAGCTGACGAGGAAAAGGATGTGTATGAATGGCTTCGCGCTGAATCAATCCTGCATTGCCATATGAGGTCTCTGACCCTGGCAATTTTTTGTCTAACAATAATACATTTGAGTTATTTTTTTGTAGATGCCACGCGATTGACGTGCCAACCATACCTGCACCGATAACGATAACTTCGTAGCGCATAACCTATCCTTTTCTTAGGGTGTTAATACAGAGTATCAAATATAAGGGTCTAACAGAATTAGGTGGTAATAGTAACGCATTAGGATAAATTTGAAACCCTTATCTGAGAAATATTTTCGCGTCACATACTTTTGGTTATGGGGTTTTTGAGAAGGTATTTTTGATAGGAATAATAATAGTCCTAAGCAATAATCTAGCAACAATTTTATTGAGAATCGTGGCAAATTATCTAATGTTTTCGGTTATAAAACGTTCAAGTATTTGAACGTTCACTTATCTATATTACTGAATAGCCTTATTAGCTTATGTTTAATTGATTGGATAATCAACCAAACATAGCTTATTACCACCAAACTGGGCCATCATCTTCTATCACGATCCGCCTTGTCGTCTCAACCGTTACCTCGTCCGCAGATAGCTCAGCGATAAAACGTGACGGCTTATCAAAGTATCCAGAATAACTAGAAAAGTAATTTGGTGCTGTCAGATATAACTGCGTTTTGGCACGACTGCAGGCAACATAAAACAGCTTACGCTCTTCTTCTAACGCTTCAAAGTCATCTAAAGAGCGATGATGCGGCGTGATACCATCTACCAATGAGTTAACAAACACTACTGGCCACTCAAGTCCCTTAGCACTATGAATGGTCGAGATAGTGACTTTGTCATTGCTACTGTCTTGCCCATTATCCGAATTGCCCATCACAGCAACTGAATCATTAGGTGGGTCTAAAGCGAGATTTTCTAAAAAACTATCAAGGCTTGTGTGCTCTGTCGCTAAGTTCTTTAGCACCCGAAAATCTTCGGTACGCTCACGCCAATTTTCTTCAATCAGCTTTAACACTGGAATATAAAACTCAAGAATATGCTCAATAGCCGTCTCGACCGATTCAGCTTGCTGTGCCTTAGTAAGCGCATGATATAGAGGTTCTAGCTGATCACTTTTTTTCGAAAATGGCGCTGCCAGTAAAGATTCAAATGCATCGTTGTCAGCAGTAATGGCTTGGGTTAAGCGCGTCGCCGTTACTGCACCTACCCCTTTAAACAAAGTTAAAATACGATGCCAAGCAATCGTGTCATTTGGGTTATAGAGTATTTTGACAAAGGCCAATACGTCTTTGATATGACGTCTTTCAATGAACTTGATACCGCCCACCACGATAAAGGGAATGTTGCGCGCCATAAACTCTAGCTGTACGTAATTGGACTGAAAAGACGTACGGCATAATACCGCAAAGTCGTTGTAGTCATACTCTGGCTTTAGCGCGACGATCTTATCAGTGATATAGCCCGCTTCTTTTGGCTCATCACTGAGTCGTCGAAATACTGGTTTGTGTCCTTCTATCGGCGCATCAGAATACAGCTGCTTTTGATAGCCTAGCGTGATTTGCGCTGACAAAGCGTTGATATAGTTTAAAACGAATGGCGAGCTACGATAATTTTGCTCAAGCTTAATAAGCTTGGCTTGAGGATAGGTCTCACCGAACAGCAAAATGTTTTCATAATTGGCACCGCGAAAGGCATAGATGCTTTGATTGTCGTCACCGACTACCATCAGCGATACCGACTCAGGCTCACATATTAAGTCAACTAGCTGCTTTTGCGGAATATTAGTGTCTTGATACTCATCAACCATAATATAGCGGTATTGGCTTTGCAGTAGCTGTCGAAAGGTATCATTGGTCTTCAAATGGCGCACTACTTGGCTGATGATGTCATCAAAATCATATAAGTGATTGGTGCGCTTGTACTCATGGAAGTCAACTGCCAGCTGCTCGATGATAGGAATGTGCACGGCGATATCGGGGTAGTTACTTTCGATTAAGTCGCGAATATGTATACGTCTGTTTCTAGACGTCGATATAATATTTTGCAGCGTTTTTTTACGCGGAAAGGCTTGTGACTTGGTTTGAGCAGGATACTTTTTTTCTTTATGCACCAAGTCGATAGCATCCTCACTATCGCCAGTATCCAGAATCGTAAATCGCGGATTGATACCGAGCAGCCCTGAATATTGTCGTAGCAACATATTACAAAAAGAGTGAAAAGTACCACTAGTGATGCTATTCAATGCCCTATCGGTTGGCAGCTTATCCTCAGCCAGCTCTTCATCTGATAGTTCTTGATTTGAAAGACTGCTTGCCAGCAAGGACTTAGCGCGATCTTTTATCTCATTCGCGGCTTTACGCGTAAAGGTCAGTAGCAGAATCTCTTTAGGCGATACCCCATTTTCCAATAGATAACTGGTGCGGTAGGTCAAGGTTTTTGTCTTGCCTGAGCCAGCTCCAGCAATGACTAATACTTTGCCGTCGATAGTAGTCGCGGCCATTAACTGATCGGGATTTAACTCTCTGGCATAATCGACCTTTAACCTCAACCCACTATCTAGCCTCTGCTTTAACAACTTGATATTTGTCGTCTCAGCAGTATCGATTAAATTTGCTTCTAACTTTTTAATAGCCTGCTCAAGCCGAGTCAGTTTAGGCTTCATCTCAAGAAAGTTTTGCGGGTATTTATAGTGGCGTGTGTCAAAAATCGAGGTTGTCATTGTCTAAAATTGCCTTACATTTTATTTTGGCGATATTATCAGCTTATGTCTGACTACTTATAGCTTTAGAATAAGTATGATTTGCTAAACCTAGCAGAATATCTGTGCTGAATTTACGTGAACTTTAAGCCCTTATCTGTGCGTGACAGTTTACCATATTAAAAAATAGGGTTTATCAGCCCACATAAACTATGTGTCACTCGTATTGATTCGCCTTATTCATTTTTAAGCCCCTAATATGACCTACTTTTATCATAAAGCTGCGTATTATCATCGAGTAAAAACCTGAGCATATACCGTAACAACCTCACCCCTATTCAGGTAAATTTGCTACAATGTGCCCAATTTTGATTTATCATTTAACCAAACTTTATACCAACTGATTTTATTAATACATTGAGAGAATGTTATGGGTTTTAATTGCGGCATCGTCGGCCTACCAAACGTGGGTAAATCTACCTTGTTTAATGCGTTGACCAAAGCGGGTATCGCCGCTGAAAACTTTCCATTTTGTACCAAAGATCCCAACACGGGTATCGTGCCAGTACCAGATCCACGCCTCAAGCAACTGGCTGATATCGTCAATCCTGAACGCGTATTACCAACGACGATGGAGTTTGTCGATATCGCAGGTTTGGTCGCAGGCGCGTCAAAAGGCGAAGGCATGGGTAACCAGTTCCTAGCCAACATCCGTGAGACCGATGCGATTGCTCATGTTGTACGCTGTTTTGATGATGACAATGTGGTACACGTTGATGGCCGCGTTAGCCCGATTGATGATATCGAAACCATCAACACTGAACTGGCACTTGCAGATTTAGAAGCTGTTGAGCGCGCAATCCACAACCAAACCAAAAAGGCTAAAGGTGGTGATAAGGACGCGCAAGCATTGCTTGATGTGTTCAAAAAAGTTGAACCATTATTAGCAGAAGGTAAAGCGGCTCGTGCTGCTAACTTAGACGCTGATGAGAAAAAACTGATCAGAAGCTATGGTTTAATCACGCTAAAGCCAACCATGTATATCGCTAACGTCTCTGAAGATGGTTTTGAAAACAACCCATACCTTGACGCTGTTCGTGACTATGCTACTGGTGAAGATTCTATCGTCATCGCGCTATGCAACCAGATCGAATCTGAAATTGCTCAGCTCGATGAAAATGATAAAAAAGACTTCTTAGCTGAAATGGACATGGAAGAAGCTGGTCTTGACCAAGTAATCCGCGGTGGCTATGACTTACTTGATATGCAGACTTACTTTACCGCTGGCGTAAAAGAAGTACGTGCTTGGACTGTCGCTATTGGTGCGACAGCGCCGCAAGCAGCTGGCGTGATTCATACTGATTTTGAGCGTGGTTTTATTCGTGCTGAGGTCATTGCTTATGACGACTTTATCGAATATAACGGTGAAAAAGGCGCTGCTGCTGCTGGTAAATCGCGTTTAGAAGGTAAAACTTACATCGTACAAGATGGCGACGTGATGCACTTTAGATTTAACGTATAACTTTAAATAGTGTAGCTTGTTTAAAGTTAACTAGCCGATGTGGGATATTCTCCATCATCGGCTTTATTTTACCTATGTATTGTTATATTATAACATATCTTTATTTTGCTTATTTGAGGACTTATATTATGGTGGCTTATTTTTCTAAACTTGCAGGTATTACGATATTAGGAAGTGTGATGGTAGGCTCTTTACTGGGCTGTCAGCCGAAAAACGATTCCGATGCAGCGGTATCTGAAGAGGCGCCTGTAGATAATCATGCCGAGCATGAACAAGGTCATGAAATGCATGACAACAAAGAGCACGAAGATCACGGCCACGAAGAGCATAGTGATATGGAACACGATCATGAAGGGCTTAATCATGAAGATCACAGTCATGAAAGTCATGGTCACGAGGAACATGCGCACGCAGGTCATGATCATGCAACTCATGCCAGCAACAGCACTCCTTTCTCTTGTGAGCCTACTGCTACTATCGGTGTTTCTTATCATAGCGACAGTACACCACAGACAGCGCATTTGCTCATCGATGGTATCGAATACGATTTAACAGCTGCCGCTGATAGTGAAACTAATGTTGATAAGGGAATCTATACTAGCGATATCGGATTAGACGATACCCACGGCATCATATGGCAAGTAAATGGAGACAAGGCGACATTGCTCAAGAAGACACTGGACAGCGATGTAGCTATCGACAAGGAAGACGTACTTTTTAACTGTCAAAAGTCTTAATATAGTTGATTCAATATGATTTGGATATAAGCAAGGCGAGTGAAAGTACTACCAATAGCAGGCTAAGCGAAACTGGCACCGTATTCGATCTATAGGGAATTAACTCTAGTCAAAGAAGTCTAAAATGGGTACAAGGCAGCCGACTACAGATTGTAAAAATAGCACTTCTAAGGAGGGTAACACCGTAGCCGTTTAGTAGTTCTCTGACTATATAGCTGTACCAAGGGCGCTATTTTGCTATGCTAGAGGCTCCCTTGGTTCCGGATGTTTAATATGCTAAGTACACCAACCTCTTTGTCGTCCCCTACCACACAATGGTCACATCTTCTCAATTCACAACGTCTTGGTGCTTCCAAAAAATTTAACGCCAATACCAGTACTCGCTCTCAGTTTCACAAAGACTATGACAGACTGGTATTTTCTCACTCTTTTCGTCAGTTAAATCAGAAAACCCAAGTCCATCCATTGACCAATCAGCTCGGTATTCATACGCGCCTGACTCACTCGCTAGAAGTTTCTTCTATTGGTCGCTCTTTGGGAATGATGGCTGCCGAAAAAATCCATGATGCACTAGGTAGCGGCCTACCAGCAGGAGTCTCACCAGCAGACGTCGGTGTGATTGTACAAGCGGCCTGTCTCGCTCATGATATTGGCAATCCGCCTTTTGGCCACGCTGGAGAGTATGCGATTCGTGATTGGTTTAGACAGCCTGAACCGCAAGCGGTTTTGCAAAATTTAAGCAGCAACGAGCGACTAGACTTACTGGCATACGAGGGTAATGCTCAAGGATTTCGCCTATTAGCACGTAATGAGCATCATCCTGACAAGGGTGGTATGCGGCTCACCTGTGCCACGCTAGGCGCCTTTATGAAGTATCCGTGGTTGGCAACTCACAGTAACGATGTCAATGACAACCATTATAACGTGCAAAAATTTGGCTGCTTTTATAGCGAGGCTTCTCAGTTAGAAGAGTTAGCTGCGTGTTTGCATTTACCGCGCTCAGAGCAACACGATGGCTTTGCGCGCCATCCATTGGCTTACTTGCTAGAAGCGGCAGATGACATCTGTTATGCGCTAATCGATTTAGAAGATGGCATCAATCTGAATATGCTAACCTATGCCGAAGTTGCCACGATATTTTATGAGCTGATTGGTGAGCGTCCAAGCAGCGTAAACTTGCCAGCGCATATGTCTGTCAGACAAAGTCTTGCCTCCCTGCGGGCACGAGCCATGATGCGGTTGGTCAATACCGTCACCGATGCTTTTGTCGCCAACAGTGATGCATTACTAGCTGGCACGTTGCAAGGCAGCCTGTTTGCCCATTGCGATACCAGCGTACAGAATGGTATCAATCAAGCTAAGCAACTGGCACGCGAAAAAATATTTAACCATCCGAGCAAAGTAAGAATGGAGCTGATGGCCAATCAGTGCTTACATAGCCTATTGAATGCCTTTATGCCACTCGCTTGGATAGGGTCTCAATCTGCTACTATGCAGCCGCCGATGTCTTTTGAGCAGCAACGTCTGTTAAGATTACTACAGCCCCATCTTGACGAACATCGCCGCATCTTGTCTGACGATATCTATCATAATGTCTTGAATATTTTGGATTTTATTACAGGTATGAATGACCATGAAGCTTATCGACTGGCGCAAGAATTGCAAGGCCATTGGGGCACAGTGGTTTAAAAGACCAATGCAGGTTTAGTAAATTAACACGAATGGCGTATTTCAGTCGTATTTATACGTTGAAATGAGTATGATAAACACCTACCGGACAATTTTGAAATATTATGAGCAGTCGCGAACAAAAGAAACTTCAAACTCGGCACGCCTTTTTTAATGCTGTGCTCGATTTATGTATGACAGGGCAATCTTTTAGCTCTATCAGTCTTAGACAAGTAACACGCGAGGTTGGCGTTGTGCCGACGGCGTTTTATCGCCATTTTGATGATATGGAGTCACTCGGGCGCGCTTTGGTCATTGAGGAATTGGGCGGTACGTTGGCCACGTTAAGTGATAGCCTGCAGATTGGGCGCAAACGTAGCTTCGATCGTCAAATCGCAAAAAGCATTCAGCTATTCTTGTATATGGTCAGCGATCAGCCTTATTACTGGCAGTTCTTGGTCAGTGAGCGTTATGGTGGGTCAGAAGCAGTACGCAAAGCCATCAATGAGTTGATTAAGATACATGCTCAAGGTTTGGCCGACGACTTAGCGTTACAACCAGCGTTTACCCATATCAATGCTTATGATCGTCGCCTCTTGGCTGAGGCTGGCGTAAATATGTTTTTCTCTTGGATTATTGATTGGCTGGAATTGACCTACACGGAAGATCACGATGATGAAATTGATCTAAACGAAATCGAAGAGAACAAACAGCTAATGCTACATAACTGTACTCGTCAAGCACAAATGCTTTTTTACGGAGCATATAATTGGAAGTCTAGTGAAGAAACACGCCTCAAAGACTAAATACGATCTCAATACCATCTGCTAAAAGCTCGGACGAAATGCCCATAGTCGCTGTGTCACTACTTTGACTTCCTTGGGCATTTTACCGTCTACCTCACTACTGTTACTCGCCTGATTATTACTAGCAGCCTCACTACTATTAACTACTTGATTATTATCAACGACAGTTTTACTAATCAAAACAGTAGCAAAACGCTCTCTAGCTTGACCGACAGTTGCATTATCAGTCGCTGTGATAAGCGCCATGAATACTTGGCTATCAACGGCGAGCATGGGTGTCAAGGCTTTTCGTTGCTCATCATTCACACTGCCAAATATCGGTAATTGCCATACTGCATCAATAGACGTCAGCGCCTGCTGTGCGCGCATATCTACCAGAGCCTGCATCTGTTGGCTGTTAGCACCATCAACTAGTGCGGCTAACAATACAGGACTGGCAGTATTGATATTAATAGGCACATAATAAGGCACTGCGGTAAGATAAGGCCGTAATACTGATAATGTCTCAGCGCTCACTCCTTTCACTTCTAGTAGCTGATCGATACTGACAAAAGGTTGATTTGGCAGAGCATCTGTTGCTACAGCATTTGACTGCTGCGCATATACCGTACTTTCATCACCGCCATCTTGATATACCTCGCCGTCTGCATCTTGCCAATCAAGTATAGCAATAGCGATATCAGGCTCTAGATTTAGTTGCGTGAGTAGTCGTTGGAATACTGCTAAAGCAGTGGTATTGGCCCACCCATCTTGATACAAGTTATTAATGTTAAAACGACCAGACTCATCGCGTAGCTCGATGCTGACACTGTGACTAGCCAATGTATAAGGTGGTATGGGCTGCGCCCAGATATCTTGCGCACTATCAGTATCATTGAGGTTGCTATCAGCGCGAATCATCGTCACTGCCAACTGTTGACCTGCATCGATATCTTGCAGCAACTGATTTTGATCGAACAACAAACCACTACGCCTAATTGCAATTTTTTGGCTAGCAAGCATTGATCCTGCAACCACAGTAATACTCACTACCAGTAATAAGATAGTCAGTAGTGCAACACCACGTTGAGAGTTCGCAGTCATCGACATACATAGCCTTTGTTGTTGAGCAATTGATGCATTCTAACTACTACCTTCTCAATTATTCGTTTCTAAATTATTCATTCCTAAATTGCTATTATCCGCACTACTATTATTGTCACTACTATCACTACCGCTGTTGTCATTATTAGCATTATCATTGTTACTACCATCTGTATTATTGACTGTGCTTTGACTATTGCTATGCGATATCGGTTGCGGAGCAAATGCCCATTGCCAAGTGATTGGCATATCTTGGTATGTAAAGCTAACCGCGACTCCTTTCGGTAATAAAATAGCTGTGGGCTTGGAATTCGCTGTATTCGCTGATTGTCTCACCGCTGTATTTGTACTACTGCCACTGTTAGCGTCATCGCTCGGAAACTTGGTACTTAGCTCTGGTAGATAGGCTTGCCAGCTCCCTGCTGTGACACCTTCGAGCAATACGCTGTCTAGGCTGACGCTGTCACGCCCGCCTTCCATACTGGTATATTGGCGACGTATCAAACGCTCATCCGCGAAAATATATTCGATACGTTGGAGGCTATTGCTACGCTGATATCTTGGATCAGGATCGGCAAAGCGTACAAAGCTGATATGCTCGCCATCTAAGCTCATAAAGGGCTCAGGCGTTATTTCGTTTATTTGCTCGCTTGATTGGGAGCTAGTGTTCGCGTTAGTACTATCGCTTGGACTGTTATTCGCCGCACTGACACTTTGAGTAGTCGGCGCTTGATAAGGGATAATTTGACCCATGTCTTGCTGTAACTGTAAATAAGCGTACTGCAAGACAGCCAGATTGTCAGCATGGAATTGTGCGCGCTCACGAGCACGGTTGACCCCATCAAACACTTGCCAGCCTGCAACGGCTAACATCGCAAATATTGCCATGGCAACCATTAGCTCAAGCAGTGTAAAACCACGCTGATGCCTCACAGACTGCCCCCGGCCTGCTCGCTATCACCTGTTGTGCTTAGACCACTTAAATCCAAACTGCCCGTATCTTGCTCAGTATTACTTAGCATCACAGTGATATCAGTGACCGATGTTCGCGTCTGTCCATCTATAATAGGCGAAACTTCGATATTTACTTCTTTTAGAGCAGGTGTAATGGCGTCACCAACTGTTATTACTATTTGCCAATCACGCCCTTGAGCATTAACGGTTTGGGTGCGGTTGGCTGTCAGCCACGTCTCTTGAATACGCAAATCAGCGGCGGCATTTTGGGCGACGAAGTGAGCAAGCGTACGAGTACGCAATATATCAACCGAACCAAGGTATGAACTACTGGCACGGCTCGCCGCGACGGCTACCACTGCCAAAATAGCCAGAGCAACCATCACTTCGATAAGGGTAAAGCCGCTCTCGCGCCCAGACTTGAGTGATACAAATTTTGATGACATAGGCTGATTTGTCATAGGAGGTTTATATAATTTAGTCACTATAACCCCTGTCCGATTCGCATGCTACCATCTGGCATTATCGTAATCACCTCGCCCACTAAACGCGAATCATGAAGCACTTCAATGGTGACGGGCGTTGCTTGTCCTGTACCAAACCACAATACTTGTGGTACGTTTTGATCGCTAAACCAAGGCTGTAACGTTTGGGTTCGTCCCGTACTCTGTAAACCGCTAGAATCCAAACTTTGAACTCTAATACTCACGCCAATGGGCAGTTCAGGCAAATTGATATCCGACTCGACTTCCCAACTTGGCGTTGGTTTTTGCTCATCAGTAGAGCCTGATAGACCAGCAACCTCTGCCGACAGCTCCATAGCATTCTTAGACTGACTGTCGGTGCTATCTGACGTCATCTTTGTTATCTGATACGCAACATATGGATTTGTTAAGGTAACGATGACTGGCTCTACTTGACCTTGCTTATCTGCTTGCAAACGCAAACCCATCGGCTGCATACGTTCAGCCGACAATAGGCGAACGTAGCTCAACGAATCAGTCAGATGCTCATAAAAAGCGCGGTTTTTTCGGGATTCACTGCTACCGACAGATAAACTCATTATGCCAGCAAATATAGACAAGATAACCACTACCACCACGATTTCTACCAATGTAAAACCAGCCTGTGTCCGACTGTTTATTGATGACACTGATGATAAGCGATAAGTATCAGTTGATATGGAGGCGCAGCTGCGACAATAGTCTGTAGGGCTTGTATCTAAGCAGCTTGACTGAGACGTTTGACTAATTAGAGTAAAAGAGCAAATAGCCGCTGAACTGGACTGCGTCTTAACACTGACCGGCATATTGCACCTATAAGCCCAATTTTAATTGTCGCAGAATGAGAAAGGAATTTTGAAGAATATTAGAAGATATATGAATTAATACTGCAAATCGTGCTGCAATAGTAAGCATTACAACACGATTTATTAAAACCAAGAAAGGTTCACAACCCAACAATTACTTGATAGTTTATTAATAGTTCCTTTACTAAGGGTTACTTTACCAATAACTACTTTAGTAGTTGGTATTGCGGTGCTCTTCTGATTCAGTATCGATTTGCTCTACCAGTTCTTGCATATCCTCATCCATGACCTCTTCATCATCAGCAGGATAATGGCTTGGCAACTCTAGCACTTGCTGAACAAAGGCATAACGCAGCGTATCACGGCGACCTAAGTAGCGTTGGTAAAAGCTTGAGTTTAAGAGCCCTGCACCGCCCTGACCAATCGCCCAAATAGACGATAGATAATCACGAGTACTCAAATTGCTGTGCTCATCTTTTAGGTATGCGCTAATAATATCAATCAAACGCTTCATGCGCTGGCGACGGATATCATATAACTCACCAAACAAACGATTGAGCCCAGTTACTGATGCTGCCAGACGCTCTTCGATTTGGTTCAATAGCATGGCTTTTTGCGGGTTGAACAACTGCTGAAAAATCATGCGGGCAACGCCTGCCGAGGGGCAGTCATCAATACGGTTAATCTCAAACAACTGCTCTTCGTAACGAATAATAATACGCAGATAAAGCTCATCTTTACTGGAGAAATGCTTGTACAGGGTGCCTTTAGCCAAATCGAGCTGATCTGCCAAACTGTCTAAAGTGATATCACCATCGCCTGACTCAAGTAGCAATTGTTCTGCCATCGCTAAGATGTTCTCTTCTCGTGCCTTGAACTGGTGCTGACGACTCATAATCTCTCCTAAAACATGACAAGATTAAGCATATGACCATCAATTATGTGCGTACATTTGGCAATGAGCGTATAAAACTATACAAGAACTGCTGAAATACCATAAAAGGGATATGCTTATATTTACAAATAGTCATTGATAATCATATAGTTACATTCAGTAAATTAAATACTAAAGGGGATTGAACTAGAAGACTATCACATAAATGACTGACTGGTCATAGCATAACCATTTTAGCGATACTGTGCCAGTAAATTTTCAAAGTTTTTTGCGGTTAATGCTCCGACCTCGTTACTATCACAACCATACATATCTGCGATAAAGCTTGCGACGTAGGGTACGTAGGCGGGCTCATTGGGACGACCACGCTTAGGCACAGGCGCCAAATATGGACTGTCGGTCTCAATCAAGACTCTGTCTCTAGGCATGTGCCTTGCAGCATTTTGGATATTTTGAGCACTTTTGAAACTGACAATGCCTGAGAAAGAGATATAAAATCCCAAATCTAAAGCACGTTTTGCGGTCTCCCAGTCTTCAGTGAAACAATGGATAATACCATGCTCAGCACCTTCACTTTTTAAGATATCGATCGTATCTTCTTTTGCATCGCGCATATGTATGACAAGCGGTTTTTTTAGTTGCTGACTGGCATGGATATGACGTGCAAGACTGGCTTGCTGCTCTTTTTTATTTTCTGTAGACCAGTAGTAATCTAGCCCTGTCTCACCTATTGCCCATACATGGTCTTTATCAGCAGTTTCTATTAGACGCTCAACCGTCGCTGATTTCAGTACCTCGATATCCTCACAAGGATGAATCCCTACACTCATCCCTAGATTTAGTGTCTCGTCGCCGTAGGTGCTCACAATATTGGCAATCTCGTCATACTCCGCAAAATCACACATGATCGCCATCGCACGGGTGACATTAGCAGTTTTCATAGCGTCAATCGCGCCAGATAATTTACCATCATATTTCGTCAAATCTAAACGGTTAAGGTGACAATGAGTATCTGTAAACATAAATAATCTCGTTGTTAAAACTTTCTCAATTAAAAGTCTGGGAATTAAAATTTAAATCTTATTTGCATTGGTTGCTGTGAAGGAATCTGTTTTCAAGTGGCATCGTATTTCCTACTCTTAAAAACCTATTCACTAATACATGTCCTAATACATGAGACTAATTAAGAGGCACAACTCGCATCACCTCTTCTATGGTTGTCACGCCTTCACTAATACGTTTTGCACCTGATAAACGTAATGGCTGTAGACCTTCACGATAGGCTTGTTGTTTGAGCACATCTAAGTTTGTATCGGCTGCAACCAGTTTTTTTAATTCGTTAGACAACGGCATAATCTCGTATAGGCCGACTCGTCCCTGATAACCAGTATGTCGACAATGCTCGCAGCCTTGAGCAATATAAATTTGTGCTGGGGCAGGCGCACGCCAAGGTTGTACCAACTCCTGCCATTGAATGGCAACCTCGCTGTCTGGCATAACGTCTACCGCTTTTTTGCAATGCGGGCATAGCGTACGTAACAAACGCTGTGCCATTACGCCTAAGATAGTCGCTGATGTCAAAAATGGCTGAATACCCAAATCATGCAAGCGAGTGATTGAACTTGGCGCATCGTTAGTATGTAGTGTCGAGAGCACTAAATGCCCTGTCAATGAAGCTTGTACTGCCATATTGGCTGTTTCGGCATCACGAATCTCCCCCACCATAATAATATCAGGATCTTGACGCATCAAAGAGCGAATGCCGTCAGCAAAGTATAAATCGACACCTGGATTCACTTGCATTTGGTTAAATGCAGGTTCAATCATTTCAATAGGATCTTCAATGGTACAGACATTGACTTGTTCAGTTGCTAACTGCTTGAGAGTACTATACAAGGTCGTGGTCTTACCCGAACCTGTAGGCCCAGTGACCAAAATAATCCCGTTTGGATGAGCAGTCAATTCATGCCACGTTTCAAGCTGCTTACCCGATAGACCAAGCTGAGCAAAGGAACGCACCAGTACTTCAGGATCAAACACCCGCATGACCAACTTTTCACCAAAAGCGGTTGGCATAGTCGATAAACGAAGCTCTGTCTCTAGTCCCTTCGGCGTTCGCGTCTTTAAACGACCATCTTGCGGCTTACGCTTTTCTGCAACATTTAGCCGCCCTAGAATTTTGATACGTGCGGTTACCGCGACGATGATTGCCAATGGCATCTCATACACCGTATGGAGTACACCATCAATACGGAAGCGAACCTTACCTGTCTCACGACGTGGCTCTAAATGGATATCACTAGCTCGTTGCTCAAAGGCATATTGCAACAGCCAATCAACAACTCTAACAATATGCTGGTCATTGGCATCAGGATTAGTATTGTCACCCAATTGCAATAATGCTTCGACATTGGTCACATCGGCAGCTGCACGCTTATGGACACTATTTGCGCCTGCAATCGCTTGGGTGACTTGATAGAACTCTTGACGGTAGCGTTTGATCTGCTCAGGATTGATATAGACCGTACGATAGCTTTTTGATTTGATCAATTTTTCAATACTTGAGTGCCAATCCGTATAAAAAGGCTGATCCGTTCCAATAATCACTTCGTCTACAGCGACCTCAATCGGTAAAATATGCTGTGAACGTGCATATTCAAATGACATCAATTGTGTGACTACAGGGACATCAACTTTTAGAGGATCAATACGGACGAGAGTCATATCTGCTTTAGCCGCCAACCATTGATTGAGCCAAGCCAAAGTTAATTTATTTTCAGCGCTGTTGTCCGTCGCATGGCCATTCGGTAAGCCAAATTCACTAATCGTTAGTAGAGGGTGCTGCGCTTTATCGCGACGGCTAGTTATGACTAGGTTATAGCCGCGTTGGTCAATCACTTTATCTGCCAATAGCTCATCTAGACACCAACGCAAATCAATCACTATCGAGTACTGTTGAGCAGACATATCTCTCTTCTTCTATTGTTTTAAAATTTGTTGTCAAAAACGATATCAATGCAAGCCAGCTACACCGTAACCACAGCGATTATCTGTAGCTGTCCTGTTTTTATCAACTGAAAACTCACATCAACCGATTTATAACGCATAACAAATGGCGTGGCTATCTCTGTCCGACGATAAGCTGGACGCGGGTCTTGGGCAATTAGCTCTTTAATAATACTCATATCTGAGGCTATCAATTGATTTTGTATACGATGAATCGTAGACGCAACTGACATACTATTTAATCCGGTGTTTGCGTCTTTAATACTTTTATCATTATTAGCATTACTAGACTCGCCTGCACTTACTAACATCATAAATTGTTCGTTAGCGGCATCGGTCACGGTTACGTTTAATAATTCTGGAGCAGTTGGTGCAAATCCACTCTGTGCTTGGATCAGCGCATCACTATAGGCCACATATGGCTTTATATCGATGATTGGCGTGCCATTTATCATATCAGCGCCTTTGATAATTAATAATACACGGCCTTGAACTATTTTGACCTGTTCGAGCTTGACGACAGATAGACCTAGCCCTGAAGGCCGATACATACTACGACTGGCAAATACCCCTATTTTTTGATTACCACCCAATCTTGGCGGGCGTACTTGAGCGCGAAAGTCACTACTGGTTTCATTGTTATTTTTATATCGATAATTATGATGAAACTGCCAACTTACCCATATATGACTAAACTTATCCAAACCATCAAATGCAGCTGGCGTATCATATGGCGCTAACATCTCAATGACACTAGTCAGAGCAACCAGGTTTGGCTGGCGCGGCGCACCGAATTTTTGTGACAGCGGGGCACGGTGATAGCCAATGACAGGAGCTTGATGGTAGTTATCTAATAGGGAATTCTCATCAAGCATATACCAACTCCAGTAATACAAAACTGCCCTGATAAGGCAGTTTTGCCAAATGATACAAAATTACTCACTAACGATATTCCATTTTATCATGCTAGACAATCACTGCTAGACGGATTTTTATTTTAAAGTTTGGTATTATGAGCAAGAAATTTGATGAGAGTCATTTACATTTGGATGATATGACCAGTAATGCTGTCATCGTTGACGCAAATCTACTCTGTCTAATGGCGTAATAGCTGGCTATATATAAACTGATAAACCAGCTGTACTGTGCTTATTCATCATTTACTAATTCATAAAAATAGCAGTTTCGACAACGATTAAAAGACTGATACGTTTTTATAATGTTCAATCTAACATTGAAAATTCTGATTTAATACTTATTCAAACTTAACACACAAATAACAACTTATTAACGAGGACTTTATGTCAAAACTTCGCACCGAAACGGTTACAGAGGTTCATCATTGGAATGATGCCTTATTTAGCATCAAAACCACACGTGACGATGGCTTACGCTTTCGCAATGGCGAGTTTGCGATGATTGGTCTCGCTGTCGATGGCAGACCACTGCTACGCGCTTATTCGATTGCTAGCCCTAACTATGAAGACCATCTAGAGTTCTTTTCTATCAAGGTTCAAGACGGCCCTTTGACCTCACGCCTACAACATATCAAAGTCGGCGATGAGCTATTGGTCAGCAAAAAGCCCACCGGCACGCTAGTCTTAGACGATCTACTACCCGGTAAACACCTTTATATGTTGTCCACTGGTACGGGGCTTGCGCCATTTTTGGCCTTGGCACGTGACCCTGAGGTTTATGAGCGCTTTGATAAAATCATCTTGGTGCATGGCGTTCGTTATGCAGATGATTTGGCGTATCGTGACATGTTCGAAAATGAGCTACCCAACGATGAAATCTTTGGCGAATGGTTCCGCGAGAAGTTTATCTACTATCCAACGGTTACTCGCGAAGAATTTAGAAATCAAGGCCGTGTTACCGACTTAATGAAATCAGGCAAACTTTTTGAAGATATTGGTTTGCCACCGATGAATAAAGACGATGACCGTGTCATGATCTGTGGCAGCATGCCATTCAATGCGGAAGTCTCTGAGATTTTAGATGGTTTTGGTCTCACTGTGTCGCCACGCATGGGCGTGCAAGCGGACTATGCGGTTGAGCGCGCCTTTGTCGGTTAAGATTAATGTGATTAAAAGCACAATTATTATAAATAATTCTTGACGCTAAAAAATAGGCTGCTATAATACGCAGCCTATACAGAGAACACTGTAGCCCAATTCGATAAGGTTTCGCACAATAGACTTTATCACCTAACATGCCAGTGTGATGGAATTGGTAGACATGACGGATTCAAAATCCGTTGCCTTTAAAAGCGTGTCGGTTCGAGTCCGACCACTGGTACCATTATTTAGTACAAATTAGCCTCCTTTATCGGAGGTTTTTTTGTGCTTATTATTTATATTTGTGTTTTAATAAATTCCTAGCTTGTTTATATCGATACTTCAAATGGCATGACAGCGCTTATCTTAATCGGTACCGCATAACTCCATGGCATGCCAGCACTACAATAAAAATATCCATCATTAAATGACACAATATAAGCGGTAAAATCATTACCACACTGATCCATCATCGCTTGTTCATCGCTTTCATCACACACCGCACACCATATATTTTCATCACCCCGCGCTAGCATTGCTCGTGTCAAATCGCTCCCTTTTAATTCATGACTCATCATCAGCTCCTTAATTATCTTGAACTTTCTCATTACTATTTTTTTAGAAAGTTAATTTGCCAGTACTCAATTCATAAGTTTGGTATGAGCTATAAACAATGTCTTATCAGGTAAATACAATTCCTATAAAAGACCATTTATTACTTTCATAACTATTGATTATCGTGGTTAATATATTGTAAAACGATAGCATTAGAACTGTAACATACAACTATAATATTCATGATGGAAGGCGATAATATTCAGACAGGCGGTATGGAAAATCTGAAAAACTTGAGGTATGCGCCATACAGAATATATATTAGTGAACATATGTTAACCATATTGAATTTATTAGTATTTTAACGCCATATATCTCTGACTATTAACCTTACACTAAATTTAATTATTGATATATAAATTATTCACATATTGCCATATTTTTATGGTTCTATATTCGAAAAATCTCTTTATAGTTTAATAATCGATACTGAAACAGAAGTATTGAGTGATGTAAAATATCAACCATGAAAACTCCTACAGCATCCAATCCACGTAAAATCATTCATATAGATATGGATGCGTTTTATGCCAGTGTAGAACAACGTGACTTCCCAGAGTTACGGGGCAAGCCACTAGTGGTTGGTGGAGATCCAAATGGTCGCGGTGTTGTAGCAGCAGCTAGCTATGAGGTACGTCAGTTTGGGGTGCGCTCAGCTATGTCTTGTTATGAGGCTCGCAAACGTTGTCCAGAAGTCATATTTGTCAGACCACGTTTTGAAGTATATCGAGCTGTTAGCAGCGATATTCGCAATATCATGTACAGCTTAACGCCTCATGTTGAGCCATTATCGCTAGATGAGGCTTATCTTGATGTCACTGGTCTCACGGTACATAAAGGCTCAGCGACATTGATGGCCAATTGGTTAAGAACACAAATATTGCAACATACAGGATTGACTGCTTCTGCTGGCGTGTCCTTCAACAAAATGTTGGCCAAGATTGCCTCTGACATCAATAAGCCTAACGGCACCGCTATTATCACACCAGAAGACGCTGATGCTTTTATTAGTACACTGCCTATTGAACGATTTCACGGGATAGGTAAAGCAACGGCAAGACGATTACATGCGATGGGCGTGACTAACGGTGCTGATCTACGCCGTATGTCAGCCGAAGTATTGATTAATGAGTTTGGTAAGCGAGGACAGTTTTATCATGATATCGCTCATGGTCGCGATGAACGCGCTGTCAAGTCTGAGCGCCTGCATAAGTCTGTTGGTTCGGAGACTACTTTTAGAGAAAACCTAAACGATGACACGGCGTTACGTGTACAAATCTATGAACAAAATGCGGATGCCTTCGCGCAACTGCACAAAAAAAATCTCATCGCTCATACTATAACGCTCAAGGTTAAGTATGCCGACTTTACTCAGATTACCCGTACGCACACGCTGACTACCGCTTTTAGTAGTGCTGAATCTGCTCATTACTGGTTAGACAAATTATTCTTAGATATTCCGCGCCAGCTCCCTATCCGATTAGTCGGGGTCACTTTTTCGTCATTGACACCTGCAGCCCAACTATTGCCTCAATTAAATTTATTTGAGTAAAATAAGCAAAAACTAACGTGATAAACGTTAGGACAGTTAAATATTTTTGCTTAGGCTATTTAAATAATTCAAATATGTTTTGTGCACGGTGACTACTTAGTAAAGCAACCTTTTGTAGCAGTATTTCTGCTACAATTATGCCAAAATTTCTATCCATTTAAAGACTGATTATGACCAACGCTCACACTGCATCTTCCGATTCTAATGCCCCGCTTGATACCAATAATAACAGTGACGTCTTAGATTATCTAAGCGTGGAAGATTACGACTACGACCTACCAGATCGTTTGATTGCGCGATATCCATTAGCACAGCGTTCTGCTTCAAAACTTTTGTACTTGCCTACTCACACTGTTACAAATGCTACGCCTGTAGAAGACTGTTTGTTTTCTGAGTTGCCTGAATTATTAGACGCTGGAGACCTGATTGTCTTTAATGATACAAAGGTGATGAAGGCACGCCTATTCGGTCAAAAAGACACTGGCGGTAAACTTGAGGTCTTGATTGAGCGATTGGTTAATATCTCAGACTTAGATATAGCAACACTGCATTTAGAAGATTCAGATAATAAGTCAGTCAACCAAGAACATATTGCTCTTTGCCATGTAAAAGCCAGTAAAGCACTGAAACTTGGTCAACGTTTTCAACTGGCCGATGGTCATATGAGTGGCGCGATGATTGGTCGTCAGGACAACTTGTTTATTTTAGCCTTTGATGCGCCAATTTTGCCTGATTTAGAACTTTACGGCGAGCTACCTATCCCGCCCTACTTTGAACGTCATGCTGATGATACTGATAATACTCGTTATCAAACGGTTTTCCATGATCCTGCTAAGCTTGCAAGTGTCGCTGCACCGACAGCAAGTTTGCATTTCGATGAATTGGTGCTCAATAAGTTGGCAGAAAAAGGCATCAATACTGCTTTTGTGACATTGCATGTTGGCGCTGGTACCTTTGCGCCAGTCAAAACAGACAACCTACTCAATCATACTATGCACAGTGAGTATGCACATCTGCCACAAGCAACTGCTGAGCTGATTAATCAAACGCACGCAAATGGTAATAAGGTCATCGCGATTGGTACCACGGTGACTCGCGTCCTTGAAACGGCGTATAAAAAAACAGCTATCAATGGACAAGCACTCTCTAGCTGGTCAGGGGACACAGACATCTTTATTTATCCAGGGTTTAAATTCGGTGTCATTGATCGACTATTAACAAACTTTCATTTACCCAAGTCGACGTTGCTAATGTTGGTATCAGCTTTTTCTGGCAAAGCAGCGATTGAACATGCCTATCAACATGCTATTGAAAAAGAATATCGATTCTTTAGCTATGGCGATGCTATGTTACTTGATAAGAAAATAAGCTGAACATTAAATAAACATTTATGCATTGGACGCAACAGTTGTGAAATAAACTGGTAAACTAAACCGTACTTTGTTATAACAGCAAAGATAACTTATTTTGTAAAGGACTGCTCATGTCTTGTCATTTATCTCGTCGCTTGACTCCTGTACATCGCGCGGTATCGATGGCATTACTTTATTCTGTAGGTTTGGCCGCTATTATTCCAAGCGCGCAAGCTGCAACTATCGGTAAGACAGTCGTTAGCTCAGCTCAGCATGAACCTTTGAGCGCAAGTATCGTGGTCACCGACATACGAGCGGCTGACTTTTCAGCGAGCTTGGCCAATCCAGTTATCTATCAACAGATGGGATTGACTCCGACTGATTCAATGAATGTGCGTTTTCAAGCAACTTCAGCAACCAGTGGTCAGGTATTAATCAGCACATCACAGCCCGTGTCCAAGCCGTTTGCTGATTTGGTGTTGTCGATCAATGATAATGGGCAGCAAAATGTTGTACCAAAAACATTATTAATGCCGTTAAACGATAGTCTACCGATTAATAATGCTTCCAAAAATAGTGTCAAAGGCACTCAGAAACTTAATTTACCAAGTGTTTCTGCAAGCGCTGCAAAACCGTTAACCGTAAGAAAAGGTGCACCGCCGCCATTAATATCGGTATCTAACGCTGCTGCAAATAAACCAGCTCTAGCAAATACAGCAGCAGTTGATTCCTCTATTTCTAGATCAGTGTCTAACATAGAAGCTCCGACAGTGACAGCTACTTCGCAGACTAGCAATCTTACTTACTCGCCTAGTCGGCTTGATAATGGGCGCTTAAATAGCGGCTCTGATATAAAAAACACTAGCAGTAATGCAAAGAAGACTGATAACGGCCTTAATTCAGCGAACCGTTTAGATAGCAGTTTCTTAAATGTAAATAACAATACTGAAACTACGAAAGTTAGTGCCAATAATAGCGCTAAGGCAAGTATTAAAAACACTCCAATTTTAGATAAAGTATTGATTGATAAACCACTCGACACTCTAAATATTCAAGTCACACGGCAGATACAGCCGAGTCGTAAAAAAATAGACGCTGACGCATCACCGGTACCTACTCCAACTACTAGCATCTTAGCAAGCAATACTGAGAAAAATGCTACTAGCGTCTTAGCAGCTTCTATTGACAATACAACGTCGAAACCCGCTAATAGCGCTATTAATAATACGTCTTCAAATGACATAGCAATAGATAGTTCGTCAGTTAATCAATACCAAGTACAACGTAACGATAGCCTATGGATTATTGCTCAGCAGATCGCGCAAGAAAACAATCTAGATACTTCCATCGTGATGAAGCAAATTCAATCACAAAACCCTGATGCTTTTATCAATAAAGACGCGGATCAATTAAAAGCAGATGCTAAGCTTATTTTACCTAGTTATGATGTCATACCATCACAGAAAAATTTAGAAGCGGCTATCGATGCACAAAGACAATATATTCGCAGAGCAAATACAGCGGCGATGCAAAAAACAGCTCAGAGACCTTTTAAAAAACCTTCTATAAATACGCAAGCGGCCAAACGCCCTGAAAAAGCCACTACGACTAAAACACAGACTTTATCAAAAGCACAATTTTCTGTGCTTGCCCCTGGGCGAGATGGCAATGCAGATGGCACTCAAGCGAAAGCGGCATCAAACACAGGGAATGGTTTGAGTACAGATATATTAGAGACACTTAAGGCATCGCGGCAGCAGGCAGCATCACAGGCTCAACGATTATCAAGTACCAGTAGCACTCTTAGTAGCTATACTAAAAAAATTCAGTTACAAAACCAAAAATTGGCTGAGCTGCAGGCTCGTCTCGAAAAATTACGCAATCAATAATTGCCTAACTGACTCATACATTAGATTGTGATCACAGGCGTAGGAATAACTATGGACAATATGCTATATATCATCGCCGGATTGGCGCTTATCTTGTTAGTGGCTGCTTTATTCTTGCGCAAAAACAAGGCGCAGAAATCGTCATCATCGCCTATTAATGCAAGAAAAAATACGTCTACTCCATCACAAAAAGTAGATTATGGTACTCCTACCCACACTAATGTCAGCAATAGCCATAAATTTGACCATATTACTATTGCTCAGCGTTTTATGGATCAGCAGCGCTATGACAAGGCGATCGAAACCATTAAACGTGGTTTAAGTGAGAAACCTCATAACAGTGCATTGTCTCTTAAACTACTCAGCATATACGCGACGATAAACCAGCCAGAAGATTTTAATAATATTTATGAGTCTATAAGAGCCCATAATGATAGTCAGACTATCGCTCAAGCAGACGAAATAAGAAATCTATCTTTTGATGAATTAGAACCTGCCGCTGTGCAAACGCTAGCCCCGGACAATGCCAAAGACGATTTTGGCGCTATCGACTTCGATTTGCCTATTAGTCAGAATGATAGTACTAATACAGTAGATCACCAGTCAATTGAAGAAAGTAATAACGCAAACGATAACGCAATAAATGAGCCTATCGATAGCTTAGAAGTGTCAAACGAAATTGACAATATTAATCCTACTACCGAAAATCCAAATGATAGCTTTGATCTGACGCTCAGCGATTTAGAGAATGATTTCGTTGCGCCTAATACGACAAATGAAATGCCTGTCACACTGTTAGACAATGTAGATAACGACGTTTTAAAGAGCTCTGCTAACGATAATGTTAGTAATAACGAAGATAAAGATCTTAGTGACTTTGAGTTTGACTTTGATTCATTTGATGATACTTCGAATGAATCATCTATAGACACTAACCTCTCACATGATGACAATGAGAAAGCAGTACTAGAAGAAGACTTTATATTAGACTTCGATGATTTAGCAGCCGATACAGACAAAGACAACGTCGTCACTAATGACATATCTACGAATTCAGAACAACACTCTTTTGATACTATTCAAAACAGTGAAGATGACTTTTCTTTATCTTTGGGCAGTCTAGATACATTAGATGACATCGATACTGTCTCCAATGACGACCTATCTACGACTGAAAACGACAGTGATTTCGATAATTTCATTCTGGAAAATACTGATTTCGGAAATAATGCTTCTGAGAGTACGACCCTTGAAGAAGACAACTTTGCAGATACTAATCTTGAGGAATCATTACTCAATGATGATATCGAGGTTAATGATGTTAGCGTTGTTGAAGAATCGAATATCGCACCTGCTGCACCATTGAGATTTGACGACAATACACTGATAGACGATGATTTTAATATTGACGATGCTGATTCTCTATTTGACACTCCGTCGACCACTACCCCAGTCTCTACAGCTGCACCAGTTGAGAGTAACACTCCTATCACGCCTCAAGAGACTGAGTCAGCAGAAGATTTTTCATCACGTTTCGCAGCAGATTTTGATTTTGTAAAGTCGTTAGACAGTAATCAAGTGACGTTAGACTTGGCAGATCAATATCTGCAACTGGGTGAATATGACAGTGCAAAGCGTCTACTCAATGAGGTGATAGCTCAAGGTAATAGTGAACAGAAACAGCAAGCACAGTTACTACTTGAACGTACTGCGTAGTTAATAGTCTAGTCTCTTATCAGCAAGTACTTCCTAATCACGGGATGCTTGCTGATTTTTTTTGCATTTAACTCTAATACTATCTATTATTGAACCCTTCAGCCATCGTTGCTCAATCCTCTAGCGCCTCTTTTCTTCCATAATTGTTTACTGTGTTGATACTATGCCATCTTCTGTTATGCTCAAAAATCTATCCGATCCTATTCAACTGATTTATGCTGGCGGTACCTTTGGTAGCTATGGCAGACCATTGGCGCCATTATCAGCAGAAGTGTTTTTGCCTACTCTACAAAAACTTTTGTCCGCGCAAGACAGTACGAATAACTTACCGACCGTCTCATGGTTGGAAAACGCCCTGATCAAAGACAGCAGCCAATTTACTCCTAGTGATTTTACGCATTTCTATCAACTACTCCTGAATGCTTATGCCAAAGGTGATAGACGCTTTGTACTCATCACTGGCACGGATACGTTGAGTTACTTAGGCGCATTTTTAGCAGAAGCGTTTGCAGGTAGTGATATTTGTATTGTTCTGACCGCAAGTATGCGCCCATTATTAGACAGTGAGATATTGCATTCCTATAACATCGACGAACATAGCGATGCTTGGAGCAATCTAAACGACTCGTTAAAACTAGCAGCTGCTGGTGAATCAGGCGTGAAGGTCAGTTTTGGCGGGGAAGCATGGTCTGCTCAAACGGTACAAAAAATTCACAGCCATGATCTGATGGCATTTACTGGTCATTCTCGCGCCGCTTACCCAGCCAATAGCTATATAAAAAATCTACCTGACACTCGTAGGCAACATTGGCTTGATGACCAACAAGACTTGCTATCCAGTATTCAAACACGCGCTGAAAACGCGAGTGTTCATGCGCTATATTGCCTACCTAACGATGTTTCGATGATAAACAACCAGCTACAAGCTTTATTGTCGCAACCACCATGTGGCATTATTCTATTGGGATTTGGCGCCGGTAACATCCCTTATTCAGCTGCACTAGCAGAGACACTGACCCTTGCTCATGAGCGTGGACATATGGTGATATCAGCCAGTCAATGTCCGTTTGGTGGCGTCAGCGATAGTTATGCGGCAGGCAGTTGGCAGTACGAGCATCATGTCATTGCTGGAGGTCGGTTGACCATACCCGCTATTTATGCCCGGTTACTATGGTTGCTACTTCGCTATGACAGTCCTGCAAGACGCAGACAGCGTTGGTTGAATAATGTCAATCAAACTGGCACTAGCATCAAAAAGCGATAAGCGACTTTTAATTAACTCTCATTTTATAAGTTTAGAAACCCTAATGTCTGAGACTGAAATTATCGAAACTGAACCAACCTACACTTTAGCGATTGCTATCGAGTTCTTAGGTACTCATTATCATGGCTGGCAACGGCAACGAGAGGTTTTGGGTGTACAAGAAGCCTTAGAGACAGCTATCGGCAAAGTTGCCAATGAGTCTGTAGAAGTCATCGCAGCTGGGCGTACTGACGCCAGCGTACATGCGAGCAATATGATTGCCCATTTTACAACTCATGCGTATCGCCCAACTCATAACTGGTTACGCGGTGTGAACAGCCTACTTCCCGATGATATTGCTCTACGCTGGATACAACCCATGCCAGCTGACTTTCATGCGCGCTTTGGTGCCATTGCTCGTCGCTATCGTTATATTACGCTCAATCAAGCACAGCGCCCTGCCATACTAAATCATCAAGTAACTCATATCTATGAGCCGCTTGATTTGAAAGCCATGCAGCAAGCAGCAGCTGATATTGTCGGTACACATGATTTTAGCAGTTACCGTGCTGCGGCCTGTCAGTCCAATCAGCCAGTGCGCACGATTAGCCATGCCAACCTTTTTGCTCATGGCCAATTTATCGTTTTTGATATACAAGCAGATGGGTTTTTACATCATATGGTTCGTAATTTAATGGGTACGTTGTATGCCATTGGTAGACATGAGCTAGAACCAGCAGATTTTTTGAATATTCTACATAAAAAAGATCGAACGATTGCACCACCTACTGCTTCAGGTGATGGATTGTATTTTATAAATGCCTATTATCCTGAACGTTTTCAAAGATTATTGCCAGACGCGCCACTAACGCCTGTCTGGTTAAATCTACCTAACTAAATCAATATCATTTGGCATACATATCACTTACATGCTGTCAAGTCAAAAGCAGGTTCGTATTGCTTTAATCCGCTAACTTACGTATAATATGGGCTTATTTTTTAATTGATTGATACAAATTATGGCAAAAGACGATATTATTGAATTTGAAGGCGAAGTCATTGATACCCTTCCTAATACTTTGTTCAAAGTTCGTTTAGAAAACGGGCACGAAATCATCGCGCATATTTCTGGTAAGATGCGTAAGCATTATATTCGTATCTTGACAGGTGATAAGGTTAAAGTTGAAATGACGCCTTATGACCTATCTAAAGGCCGTATCACCTACCGTGGTAAAAACTAAATACTGACTGACCAATAGGGTTATGAAAGTATTAGCATTGGTAAGATACAGCCAATAGCCGAATAGCTACGTTATCGCTGATAGCTGATATGACGCTTGGGTAGTGAAACTGATAATAATAATGAAAATGCTAATCTGCTCATTATTGCCTATCAATATTTTAGTTATTTAGTATTGACTGTTTCTACTTACCACAAAAAATACCGCTAGATTTTAGCGGTATTTTTTTGTTCATTTTTTATGATTTAGTACTATCGCGTTTAACTAAATTCAACAGTTGCGCCGTTTTTTATGACTCCGAGCAAACTAAGCGCATCCCAATTGGTCAAACGCACACAACCTGCTGATGCTTGACGACTAATACGAGCAGGATCTGGTGATCCATGGATGCCATAAGTTGGTTTACTAAGTCCAATCCATACTGAGCCCACTGGATTGTTAGGACCTGGTGGAATGATCAACTTGCTGCCATCATTGGCCGTATAAGTATAGTTGGGCTCGTGCACCTTTACTTTGACAGTATGCGTACCTGTTGGTGATGGTGTCGCTGTACTGCCCACTGTCGTTGGGTAACTAGCGATCAAGTTATTGTTCTCATCATATGCGTAGAGTGTTTCAGTGGCTTTATCAGCAACAACGCGATGTACAGGCTTGGTATTAGGATTACCAGGGTTGTATACCGTAATGATTTCACCAGCAGTAAAACTAGCCTCAGGATTAAGCGATTTTAAATATTTCTCACTAATATGAAACTTCTCTGCCAACGCCTCAGTAAGACTTTCGTAGTACATTCCCTCAAGCTTGGATTTGGCAACAGAATCAGCAGGTATGGTTGTGGTTTTGACATTCACATCTGCTTCAGTAAGCTGATAACTGACTAGCACTGGTTGATTCGTAAGCTTCTCATTCTTAGTCAGCGCTTGCCACGTCTCATTGTTCAACGTATCGGTTACGTCTAAACCATTCGCTTTTTGGAACGCCTGCATGGCTTTGCGAGTATTTTTGCCCCAGTACCCATCGACAGGCCCGACTCCATTGTGATGCCAGTTTAATAGAGCCTGCAGCTTTGTTCCTATATTACGATCGATATCTGCATCTGCCGTCCAAGTAACATTGTTTACTTTTTTTGCATTGTCAGATAGGTTCTCAGTTGTGTATTTAATCGTAGGCAATAGCTTATTCAATGAAGTCGCAGCTTTACTATCTCCTGTTAACTTTTGACTTACGCCATTAGTCACTGGACTGACTTCTGCCGGAGACTTGACGCTATTACTTACGCTCACACTGTCCGTTGGTTCTGCTGCAACGCTTTGCCCCATGAGTAGTAAGCTAGAGAGACTAACCACTGTTAATGCTTTACTGATTCTTGTTAGTTGATACATGTAATACTCCTAATTTAAGAAATTCTATTTTTATTTTCAGTTTTCAAATACTACAGTTTTTTGTATTTTTAGAACTTACCTCTGCCACCTAGGTTTTTACTATTATATTTTTGCCAAAAGTAAAAGATTTTAAGTCTTTTACGAGTCATCAATATTGTCATATTACCCTGTGAGCATATAACAGCTTTATGTTAAAAGGAGCTTTGTTGTACAGCGTCTCTGTTAATAAGGCGCTTGTAAATAAGCTTGGCTAACAGATAAACGATAAACAATAAAAAACCCATAAGCCACTTGGTAGCTTATGGGTATATAACACGTAAACTGAGACTATGGAAAATGCTATATAGGAATAGCCTTTAAACGCAAGTTAACTTATATCAGTTTAGCCAAGACCGCTTGACCCATTTCCTTACAACCTACTTGCTTAAGTCCAGCTTCGCTGCTATCTAAAATATCCAGCGTACGTAGACCATCATCAAGTACATCACTGACTGCCTGCTCAATTGCTTGTGCCGCTTCTTCTTGCTTGAAGGTGTAACGCAGCATCATAGCAACAGATAAGATAGTCGCTAACGGGTTGGCTTTATCCTGTCCTGCGATATCAGGTGCTGAACCATGACACGGCTCATACATGCCCTTACCTGACTCATCTAAGCTCGCTGATGGCAACATACCGATAGAGCCTGTCAACATCGCAGCTTCATCAGATAGGATATCGCCAAACATGTTTCCCGTCACCATGACATCGAACTGCTTAGGATCTTTAATCAACTGCATGCAAGCATTGTCAGCATACATATGTGATAACGCCACATCGCTATAGTCAGCTTGCTGCATCTCGATCATCGTCTGTTTCCACAGCTCGGTGACTTCTAACACATTGGCTTTATCAACTGAACATACCTTAGCTGCTGTACCTGCTGCTTGCGCACGCGTTTTTGCCAATTCAAAGGCAACTTTACCAATGCGCTGAATCTCACTTGTGCTATACACCATCGTGTTATAGCCTTGCTGCTCACCATTTTCTAGTGTGCGGATACCACGAGGCTCACCAAAATAGATACCGCCTGTTAGCTCGCGAACGATCAATAGATCTAAACCTGAGATAATTTCAGGTTTGATACTTGAGGCATTAGCCAACTGTGGATAGAGCTTGGCTACGCGTAGGTTGGCAAATAAACCAAGCTCACCGCGTATCTTAAGTAAACCGCGCTCAGGGCGTTTACTACGCTCGATCGCATCCCATTTAGGACCACCGACCGCACCTAGTAATACGGCATCTGCGGCACGAGCACGGGCCAATGTCTCATCTGGCAAAGGCTCACCAGTTGCATCAATAGCTACACCGCCAATCAATCCAGACTCAAGCGTTAAATCAAGTGAAAACTTAACATTGACAGCTTTGAGCACGTCAATGGCTTGGGTCATGATTTCAGGGCCAATACCATCACCCGCTAATGTTAAAATCGTTGCCATACTGATCCTTTTGGAAATATTTTTATTGGTGGGTTATATTTTCGAGCTTTTCAGTCTCATATTTCATGCTGCCATTTTTTTGGCTTTAAGTGCTGATGTTACTGCTTTATCCATACCCGTCTCTACAAACTCGCCTTGATGCTCAGCGTCTAGTTGCTTGCAGAATCGGCGCTGTACTTTAGTACCTTGCAATAGCTCAATGCATAAAGGCTCAGGTGATGCTGTGTCCAATAGACTGCCTGATTTTTCGCTGT
The DNA here is from genome assembly GCF_052258385.2 of Psychrobacter sp. 1Y6. Taxonomy (NCBI): domain Bacteria; kingdom Pseudomonadati; phylum Pseudomonadota; class Gammaproteobacteria; order Moraxellales; family Moraxellaceae; genus Psychrobacter; species Psychrobacter sp. 1Y6. The sequence continues at coordinate 2,177,214 of NZ_JBQQEW020000001.1, forward strand.
TCTTTTTTTGATAAGCGCGCAACTGATAAGTACCTGCTTCAGTGAAATCATGAATCATCGCAAAACGCTCAACATAGCCCATATTGTTTTCTGGATAAAAATTAACATGTACCTCGTGTTTGGCAGGCATGACTCGTGCATAGTAGTTGGTCAATCCTGGCATACTCGAAGGCGCTAACGGCACAACTTTTATGGCATTTTTATTGACGAGTGGCGTCATATCCATATTTATCGATGTTTTTGCCATACCTTCTTGACGTGGTAAGGCTGTCATAATCTGAGGACTGATTGGCTCATGACTATTGGGCGCAATAATGAGTGTTTTATCTATCTGCACAATTTCGCAATGATATGTACCCACACAGGCAATATTTACTTCACCAGCGATAGGTTTAATTTTACCCACCCATGCTTCAGCACTCTCTGCTTCATCTATTTTTTGATAGCCCGTCAATAGCTGACAGCCTGACAATAATAAGCTTGCAGCAACAATTGTACTTGTCCATAGAGCATAACGTTTTGTATTCATAATGGCGGCTACTATTCAAGAGAGATAATAAAATGTAGTGAAAAACTATTCTTCATTTTAGACAGTTCACCGCCATAACTCAACGCTGCGTTGCAACTACTCGCAGTTTCATAAGCAGTAGATTATAGAATGACTCTCTATGCTCTTACGTCGTTAAATATCCACGGTGTTTTTTGCATCATTTGTTGCTCATAATCTTTAATAGCATCACTTTGTTGCAAGGTTAGACCAATATCATCCAGTCCGTTTAATAAGCAGTGTTTGCGAAAAGCATCTACTTCAAAGGCATACTCTTCACCAGTTGGTGTGATAACGACCTGACGCTCAAGATCTGCGGTCAATTCATAGCCTTCGTTATCAAAAGTCTCCTTCATTAACGTATCTACAATCGCTTCATCCAACACAATCGGCAACATGCCATTTTTGAAACAGTTATTGTAGAAAATATCTGCAAAGCTAGGCGCAATTACCGTACGGAAACCATACTCTGATAACGCCCAAGGTGCATGCTCACGACTAGAGCCACAGCCAAAGTTTCTACGTGCTAGTAAGATAGTAGCACCTTGATAACGTGGTTTGTTTAATACAAAATCTGGATTGATGACTCGTGTGCTGTTGTCTTGACCAGGGTAGCCTTCGTCAAGATAGCGCCAATCGTCAAATAGATTCACGCCAAAACCTGTACGTTTAATAGACTTCAAAAACTGTTTTGCGATAATTTGGTCGGTATCGACATTTGCGCGATCTAACGGGCAAACGATACCTGTTTGGGTGTTATAAGCTTGCATAAAATTTCCTATCAATTATATTTTTGCTGGCTGATGATTTTGATAAGTGTATTAAACAGTAAATAAGTTTTTACCATCTTTGACAGCATGCTCATATATTTATCGTCCATACAAGCATGATGTCAGTTACTTATTATCAGACTTAAAACGTACGAACATCCACAAAATGACCTGCCAACGCGGCGGCAGCTGCCATAGCTGGGCTTACCAAATGCGTACGACCACCATTACCCTGACGACCTTCAAAATTACGATTAGACGTTGAGGCACAGTGCTCTTGCGGCTCAAGTTTATCCGCATTCATCGCAAGACACATTGAGCAGCCCGGCTCACGCCATTCAAAACCAGCTTCAGTAAATAACGTATCCAAGCCTTCAGCCTCTGCTTGCAGTTTCACCTGTCCAGAACCTGCAACAACGATCGCTTCTTTTACGTTATCAGCAACTTTGCGACCTTTGATTACCGCTGCCGCATCACGTAAATCTTCGATACGTGAATTGGTACATGAACCAATAAATATACGGTCAAGTTGAATATCCGTAATTTTCTGACCTGCCTCTAGCCCCATATAAGTATAAGCGCGTAACCAGCCCTCTTCTTGAGCTTCATCAATGGCTTGATCTGGTGTCGGTACAGATTGCGTGATATCTACCACCATCTCAGGCGATGTACCCCAAGACACTTGCGGTGCAATCTGACTACCGTCGATTTCTACTACAGTATCAAATACCGCATCATCGTCTGAATACAGTGTACGCCAGTAGGCTTCCGCTTGTTCCCATTGTGCCTCGCTTGGCGCATATGGACGACCTTTAACATAGTCAATCGTCGTGTCATCGACCGCAACCATACCAACACGCGCACCTGCTTCGATCGCCATGTTACAGACGGTCATACGACCTTCCATACTCATGTCTTCGAACACTTGACCTGCAAATTCAATCGCGTGTCCTGTTCCACCTGCTGTACCAATCTTCGCAATAATAGCTAACACTACATCTTTTGAAGTGACGCCAGCACCAAGTTGACCAGTGACACGGATTTGCATATTTTTTGATTTCTTTTGAATCAAACACTGCGTTGCCAATACATGCTCAACTTCGGAGGTTCCGATACCATGAGCCAAACAGCCAAGTGCTCCATGGGTCGCTGTATGCGAGTCACCGCAAACAACCGTCATACCCGGCAAGACCAAACCTTGCTCTGGACCGACCACGTGCAAAATTCCTTGACGGGCATCATTGATAGTAAATTCAGCAATATCAAACTTGGTGCAGTTATCGTCCAACGTGACAACCTGCAAGCGTGATACCTTGTCTTTAATCCCAGGCACCCCTTCTAGGCGCTCTTTAGTAACGGTCGGCACATTATGATCTGGACTGGCAATATTAGCTGATAAACGCCATGGCGCTCTATTTGCTAACTCCAACCCTTCAAATGCTTGCGGACTCGTCACTTCGTGCAACAGGTGGCGGTCGATATAAATCAGGCTCGAACCATCGTCGCGCTTAGTGACTTCGTGAGCGTTCCAAAGTTTGTCATATAACGTTTGACCAGCCATGTTGCTATCCTTTATAGGTTACTAATTACTTAATTTTTACTTACTTACACATTACCAAGCTAAGATTCTATGTAAATGCTATGTCTATCTATAGTGTTTAATAATTACTGTCGTATTTAAGATTTAAATATTATTTCTTTATGAGACTCGACATATGACTAAAATTAACGCTTAGAATACGTTTTAAAAGGCAAATAGCCAATTTTTTAGAATAAATATGTCACAATACGCCTCGATGTCTTGTGATTATAGCAGGCAAATCCTATAATAATAATTGATGATTTTTAACCAGACGCAAACTTTTATTTCTAATACATTGTGATTGGGTCAGCCAACTTTTATTTATAGCTCATAAAGTAGCTAAGGACATTCGTTTGAACACCACAAACTTGACGACATTCGTTACCGTTATGCACACTGGCAGTATCTCAGGCGCCGCAGAAAAGCTGTTTATCACGCAGCCTGCTGTCAGTAAACGTATCAAAAACTTAGAAGACGAGTTTAACATTACCTTGTTTGATACGGTAGGACGTGGAATTGTACCTACTCAAGCGGCTAGTGAAATGCTACCTCATGCCAAGCGTTGGCTAGAAGATTATGAGAACTTTAAAATCAACTTACAGCATTCTCAGCATATCGTTTCTGGCAAGTTAGTCATTGGTACTAGTCATCATATTGGCCTACATCATTTAGCACCTGTCCTTAAACACTTCATTCAAGCTTATCCAGCTGTTCAGTTAGAAGTACACTTCGTAGATTCTGAAAAAGCGCACAAAGCAGTACTAGATGGTGATTTGTCTTTAGCCTTTGTTACGCTACCACCTGTCTATGATAAACGGCTAACCTACCATACGCTATGGTCAGATCCTCTCTACTTTATGACTGGTACGCTATCAGCGTTGGCAACCAAATCGAACGTCACTTTAGAGCAGTTGGCCCGATATCCTGCTATTCTACCGTCTGCCAATACCTTTACTAGTCAGATTACTTTGGCCGAATTTGCCAAGCACAACCTGAAGCCTTATGCCACGATGAGCACCAACCCGCTTGAATCTATTCGTATGCTGGTGTCTGTCGGTCTTGGCTGGTCAGTACTACCTCAAACGATGGTCAGCCAAGATTTGGAACGTATTGATATGGCAGACAATATTGAGCTACAGCGTTATCTAGGTGTGGTCATTAATCCGAAGCTTACACAGTCTAGCAGTGTCACTGCGCTCTTAGATTTACTGGCGCCTATTGAATAAAACTTGCTACATATAATAATATATAAATTCAGCCTATTCGCATTTGTATCTCTCATGCGTTATAATACGCTTGACGTTGTTTGTATAACAAAAATTTACCACAAGGACACTGATAGTCATATATTGAATACTTCTAGTAAGATATGATGGTTAACAGTAGGTTTAATGGTTTTGGTTGATTGTGTAGGTTGCTAATACTCATATACAAATAGCAGATGCGAGCAATAACAATAGATAAGTGGAATGCGAAATTCCCATTGTTCTCTATCTCTATATGAGTGCTAGCCATAGAACGACATCAATCATATATAACTACAGAAGATACTGAAAAAAGCCATTATGTCTTAATTAATGGCTTTTTTTGTCTTTAAATATTGTTTTGGACATCGCCTTGTAGGACAGAACTTTTATAGTTAAAAAATAATTACAGCCAACTATGTTGGTTAAGGACAATTTATATGAACGGAGTTTCTAGTGGCGTGCTGATATCACTCGGCGCCTATTTCTTAGTGATGATTGGGATTGGTGTTTACGCTTATTTTAAGCAAGCCAATGATACTGAAGGCTATATGTTAGGGGGTCGTAACTTAGGCCCAGCAGTAACCGCACTTTCTGCAGGTGCATCAGACATGTCAGGTTGGTTACTACTTGGCTTACCTGGTTATATGTTTGCCGATGGTGTGGTCAGTATTTGGATTGCGCTAGGTTTGACATTAGGTGCATTACTAAACTATCTCATCGTAGCACCTCGCCTTCGTGTTTATACCGAAGTGGCTGACAATGCTATCACCCTACCTGATTATTTCGCCAACCGCTTTGAAGACAAATCGCATATGCTACGCGTTATCTCAGCAGTGGTCATTATTCTATTCTTTACCGTCTATACCGCTGCAAGTCTTGTAGGTGGTGGTAAACTCTTCGAAAGCTCACTTAACCTATCATATAGTACTGGCCTATGGGTTACTGCTGGTGTGGTTGTGGCTTATACGCTATTCGGTGGTTTCTTAGCCGTATCTATGACCGATTTCGTACAGGGCGTCATCATGCTATTTGCCATGGTAATCGTACCTGTCGTTGCCTTTACTGATCTTGGTGGTATTTCAGCCACTACAGAAGCGGTTAGAAATATCGACCCTACCCTTTTAGACGTTACTAGCGGTATGAGTGTCATCGGTATTATCTCACTCATGGCATGGGGTTTAGGTTACTTTGGCCAGCCACATATTATCGTACGTTTTATGGCGATTCGTTCAGTGAGAGATGTACCGACCGCACGTAACATCGGTATGAGCTGGATGGTTGTGAGCCTTATTGGTTCACTAATGACTGGTTTTGCTGGTCGTGCCTACGTACAAAAAACTGCGATGACGCTGGACGATCCTGAGACTATCTTCTTAGTATTCACTCAGTTCTTGTTCCATCCATTGGTTTCAGGTTTCCTATTAGCAGCTATTTTAGCGGCAATTATGAGTACTATCTCATCGCAGCTATTGGTTGTATCAAGCTCTCTAACCAAAGATGTATACAAATTGTTCTTTGATAAAGATGCACCAGAAGCTCGTCAGGTGTTGGTTGGTCGTATCTCAGTTATCATCGTTGCTATCGTTGCCATTATGCTAGCGTCTAACCCAGATAGCTCAGTATTGAACTTAGTTTCTAATGCATGGGCAGGATTCGGTGCAGCGTTTGGTCCATTGGTTATCTTCAGCCTAACATGGCGTGGTATGAACCGTAATGGTGCTGTCGCTGGTATGGTTGTTGGTGCGTTGACTGTTATCCTATGGATTTATGGTCCTTTCCAAGTAGATGGTATGGCACTAAATAGCTGGTTATATGCTATCGTTCCAGGCTTTATCTTAAGTACTATCGCTATCTTTGCCGTTAGTATCATGACTGGTGGCCCAAGACCTTCAGTTTCTGCTAAGTACAAAGAGATGGAGCTAAACTTAAACAAATAAGTTTACGTAAAATCTTAAGATTATTGCTATAAAAAAACCTCGTCATTATTGGCGAGGTTTTTTTATGAGTAACGATTTAGTATATTTAACCTACTACAGTATTAAACAAAGAGAACTTATGATCAATGAGACAGTAGTATGGATAGCTCTGTGATGGATATACTAAGCCAGATTGTCCTAGCCTATTTGGCATTCCAACTGCTGCTCACTTTTACGAAGTAAGCCTTTATCAACAATACTTCTTTTCTTAATATCACATTTGATTATCTATTTAGATCTTTTCCTTGTGTACCTCAAGTATGCTACGTTATTAACAACTCATTCGGTAAGGTACGAGTGCGTATAGGTTCTTAAATGCAAGGGTATTTGCTGTATATGGACACTAAGCTAAACTAGGCAAATAAAATGTAGTCGTGCTATATGAATTAATACTATAAAGATTATATTTGCTGTTCTATCTATATTTGAGAACTTACAGTCAAATAGGTAATAGAAAGCCCATAAAAAAGCGACCTATGATAGGTCGCTCTTTGTTAGGTTGCTATTATAAAGTCAAATTATCTCGCTTGATAAGATAGCTTCACACCAGCGATAAAGCCGTCATTGTCTTGGAAATCGCCAACGATTTTATCACTAGGTAACTGACCTTTTGCATCACCGAACCATAAGTATTTGCCGCCGGCAGACACTGCCCAGTTCTCAGTTACGTTATACTTTGCGCCTAGACCGACACTATAGTAGCCTTCGACTGGACCTAGCGAGGTCGTTGGATTACCAGCGCCACTGTCCCAACCAACGGTACCGCTAATAGCAAGTGCTGGTGCAACACGTTTCGCTAAGCCTAGCTCCACCTGCCATTGGTCATCATCATACTCGACCAAGTCCAAACCATCAGGGCCGTAATTACGTTTACTAACGTCATTATATAATGGTGGTGTGATGGCAAAATCGCTCCATGGTACCCAACGGACTTTTGCCGTTGCTAAAGTAGTCGGATTGATACCTGTTTGGAAATCAAAGTTGACTGATTTAGGGGTTGTAATCTCATAATTACTGTTCCGGTTAGCAGCCGCAGCCCCTATAGCCGCTGCCTGTGCTGGAGTCGCTCCTTGCTGCAAAGCAGCTCCTTGAGCCAAAATACCTGCTATAGGATAATTCTCAGAGATATCTATATCATGGTCAATCTCAGAACGATAAGTCAACGCTGCTTTTAGAGCAATTTCAGGCTTGCTATAGGCAATACCTGCTATATAACCGTAATCCATATCAGGATTGCTGTTTGAGGTATAACCACTAGCAGGCCCATAAGCTAAGCCACGCAGCTTGGTTTCAGATTGGATACGCTGAGCAACTGGACCACCATAAATTTGGAAGTTTTTATTCGCGCCGAACTTCATACCAAGGATACCCGTTAGGCTTTGGCTACGAACTTCTACATTGGTATTTTCACCTGCAGTACTTGCTTCGGCTAGTGCTATGGCACCTGCAGTCTGTGGGTCTACACCATCACCTACCAAAGCCCCTCCTGAAGCATTCCTGTCTTCACTTGCCACAAAATTACTTTGCGTGTATTCAGCAGCAGCACCAAAAGGCTCATCATATAGTACACCCACACTGAACGTGTCGTTGATATCAGTTTTTACGCCATAGCGGAAGAAGTCATAAGATTCAGCAATGTCGCCCGTTTTATTGCCGCGCTCATAGTCATTTTGGCCAGGGTTGACATTCGCACTATCGTAGCCGCTTACATCAGCGTCAATATAAGTATAGACCGCTTCAGCGTAAGTGCCATCTTGAAAAAAGGCAGTGACATCTTGACCTGAGCGATCAAGACCAGCAGCGTTGGTTACGCTAGCAACAGAGAGAGTAGCAATAGCTACTGCGAGGGTTTTCAAATGAAAGGTAGTGCGCATTGTGTATCTCCAACGGTCCTTGTTGTATTAATACTTTAATAACCATTATGTAGCATTGCTATGCTCGATATTGATATTACTAAAGTCTTGTCCTAAGTTGAATACTAATGTCTTTTTGACACTAAAACAACATTTAAAGTGCTTTATTTCTCAATTATGACTGAACAGTACATATAAGATATAAATAAAATGCTGTGGTTTACTTTTTGTCTTTAATGTGATTTTTAAAAATACATAATAAAAAAGCGACCCTTAAAGGATCGCTTTTAATATTAATAACAAACAGCATCACATAATTTATTTGTGATTTACTGAGCTTGGTAAGATACCTTTACACCCAATACAAAACCATCGTTACTTTCGAAATCACTAACAATCGTCTTAGTTGGGATTTGACCTTTGGCATCACCGAACCATAAGTATTTACCGCCAGCAGATATTGCCCAGTTCTCGGTAACATTATATTTTGCGCCAAGGCCAGCACTATAATAGCCTTCGATAGGACCCAATGAAGTTACAGGGTTACCAGCACCACTATCCCAACCGACAGTACCACTTACTGCCAATGCTGGCGCTAAGCGTTTGGCCAGACCTAACTCTACTTGCCATTGGTCATCGTCATAGCTGACTAAAGATAAACCTTTATCATCATTAGTTGCTTGCTTGCTTACTTCATTATAAAGTGGTGGAACGATTGCAAAATCACTCCATGGTACCCAGCGTACTTTGGCAGTCGCTAAGGTTGTAGGGTTAATACCAGTTTGGAAATCGAAGTTAACTGATTTAGGTGTAGTAATATCTAGCGTATTACCTTGATTCGCTTCACCACCTAAAGCTGCTACTACTGGATATATCTCATCGATATTCGAGCTGTGGTCAATTTCAGAACGATAGGTCAAAGCCGCCTTTAGAGCAATTTCAGGTTTACTATAAGATATACCAGCGATATAGCCATAGTCGGTATCAGGACTAATATGAGCGGTATAGCCTGTAGCAGCACTATAGGCACTACCACGAAGACTTACATCAGCTTTGATACGCTGAACAACAGGACCACCGTACACTTGGAATTCTTTGTTTTGACCAAACTTAGCACCTAGGATACCTGTGATGCTTTCGCTACGGACTTCAACATTTGTGCCTTCATCATTCGCAAGGCGACCATCCGCAAAGCCTTCTAATTGCTCAAGTTGATTTAACTGTGCTTGACCTTCTGCTAGCTGCGTTTCGCCAGCGGCGATACCTGCTAAACCAGCATTAATCTGTGGACGCAGTGCAGGCTCAAGTGCTGGGTTTTGATTAACAGCTGCTTGGGCTTGTCTTACTTGCTCTCTAACTGCATTTAAACGAGTTTCAGCAGCAGTTAACTGGTTTTGAGTACCTTCAACTAAACCTTTCAACTCTTCTACATTATTAACGCCTAATCCACCTAGACGCGATGCAATAATATTATTAACAGCATCAGTTGGTGCGCCTACAAAGTTATTATTTCCAGTGTAATCGGCTGCTGCACCAAAAGGCTCATCATATAAGATACCAACACTGAATGTATCGTTGATATCTGTTTTTACGCCATAACGGAAAAAATCATAAGACTCTGCGATGTCATCGATCTTATTACCTGAGGTATCTTTACCAGTAACATCAGCATCGATATAAGTGTAGACAGCTTCTGCATACGTGCCGTCTTGTAGGAATGCGGTGATATCTTGGCCTGAGCGATCAAGGCCAGCAGCACTAGCGACGCTAGCAACAGAAAGAGTAGCAACAGCTACTGCAAGAGTTTTTAAATGAAAGGTGTGGCGCATTTTATATCTCCAAACATCCGCATTGTTTTACTGTTTTACCAAGTATTAATTAATAGGTAATCAGCATCCGAGGTGGGAGATAGTAAAGACTTTTTAACACTAAAACAACTACAAAAACACATTATTTCTATGTTATGACCACATAGTCATCAGACAGTATCTATATATAAAAATACGTATATACTTCCCGCTATTAGATGCTTTCTTTCCAAATTCTACTCATTAATAATGTGGCGGTCTGTCTGCCATTACATCAAATGTTGCAATACCGCTTTCCGTATCTTGACCTTCAATCTGTTTATAAATCAGCTGTAATTGACGTTGCAGCGTATGAATATCTCTGTCTTGTCGCGTGATTACGTCATCCAGTCGTTCGACGGTCACTTCAAGATGCGCGAGGCTCATTTGCAAATCGATTACTTGGGCTTGCAAATCATTTTGAATATCAGAAGTATCATCTGTAATTCTAGGTTGGTTCATATTTTTCTCTAAATTATATTAAGTATTAAATTGAAAGGATGGATTGTTGAGAGGTACTGTAGATTAGAGATAAACCTACAAACATAGTCATGGAATAGGAGCAGTTAGTAAAAGCAATAAATAGTACTGATAAAACTATTTACTCGCACTACAGTAACGTGGTGGCATGTTATACTGCAGGCAATTTTGCAACAACCCCTACCTCACTATTATATAAGCTTAAGATACTCTATGGCACTGATTCATTTAAAAGACATTCACTTAGCCTTTGGCATCGCGCCTGTTCTTGATGGTATTGATTTTTCTATCAATACAGGCGAGCGTGTGTGCTTGATTGGCCGCAACGGCGAAGGTAAATCCACTTTGTTTAAACTGATCAATGGCTCATTGCAGCCTGACAGTGGCGAGATTATTACCAACAGTAGCATGCGTGTAGCGATGCTAGAACAAGACGTTCCCGAGACCAGTGGTCGCATATTAGACATCGTTATGGGCGGTAGTCGTCGCACGGCTGATTTGCTCATTAACTATAATAAGCAGGTCGATATGTGTGCGAATGGCGATATGGATGCCTGTGAGCACATGGCGACCCTACAACATGATATCGATGCGGTACATGGCTGGGACTTAGAACGCGATGCCATGCGTCTGATTACGACCATGGGCCTTAATCCAGAAGACGACTTATCATCCCTATCTGGTGGTCGTAAACGCCGCGTGTTACTCGCTCGTGCGCTAGTCACTAAGCCTGATGTGCTACTCCTAGATGAGCCAACCAACCATTTGGATGTTGAAAGTATCGAATGGTTAGAGCGCTTTTTGCTCGATTGGCAAGGCCTGACGTTGTTGTTCGTGACTCATGATAGAGCATTCGTCAATAAACTATCGACTCGCATTATTGAGCTTGACCGTGGCCAATTGACCAGCTATGACGTGACGCAAGGCGAAGGTGGTTACGCGCGCTATCAAGAGCTAAAAGAGCTACAGTTACAGGCTGAAGAAAAGAACAATGCCAACTTTGATAAAAAACTGGCACAAGAAGAAGTTTGGATTCGCCAAGGTATCAAAGCACGTCGCACTCGTAATGAGGGCCGTGTACGTGAACTAAAAGCCTTACGTGAAGAGCGTAGCGATCGCCGTGAGCAAGTGGGCAATGTAAACATCACCATGGGTCAAGGCGAGAAAAGCGGTAAGCTTGTCTGTAAAGTCAAAAACTTACATCTTGAATATGACGGCAACGTACTAGTAGATGATTTTACGACCACTATTATGCGTGGAGATAAGATTGGTATTGTCGGCCCTAACGGTGCGGGTAAAACTACGCTTATTAAAGCCCTACTCGATATGTCTGATGACGAAGTTACCAAGTCTGGTAGCGTCGAATTAGGTACTAATCTGAAAATCGCATTTTTCGATCAGCTGCGTGATCAATTGGACCTTGAAGCGAGCGTTGCACAAAACGTTTCGGAAGGCTCTGACTTTGTCGAAGTTGGCGGTCGTAAGACGCATATCATGAGCTACTTGCAAGATTTCTTATTTGCTCCAGAGCGCGCACGTACACCTGTCAAAGCCTTGTCTGGTGGTGAGCGTAACCGAGTACTACTGGCTAAACAGTTATTAAAACCTGCCAATATCTTAGTACTCGATGAGCCAACCAACGATTTGGATATGGCAACACTTGAGCTATTAGAAGAGTCAGTCGCCAGCTTTGGTGGTACGATTTTGCTGATCAGTCATGATCGTTCATTCATGGACAACGTCGTTACCTCTACGTGGGTGTTTGGCGAAGATGAAGATGGCAAAGGAGTGGTCAGTGAGTATGTAGGTGGTTATCAAGAGTACCTCGTACAAAAGAACCGCGAAGAAGCATCTCGTGCTGCAAAAGCACCTGCCAACAATGCAGCAAGCAATAAAGCGACAAACAAGTCTGGCACAGCAGCGAAACCAAATAAGGCAGCCAAAAAGCTAAATTATAATGATCAACGCGAACTGGATAACTTGCCAAAAGAAATCGCTGCACTCGAAGCCGAACAAGCTCAATTGCAAGAAAAGCTGGCCGATGGCTCTTGGTTCAATACCGACTTTGATGCGGCGACAGCTGCTAGTGAGCGTCTCTTAACCATTGAAGATGAGATGATGCACAAGCTTGAACGCTGGAGCGAGCTTGAAGGCTAGTATTGGCAACTCTCTAGCTGAGTTTATTGGAATATCGCATGTGTATTTTGCATTGCTTATTTCGATAAACAAGTTTCTGATAGTCTGACAAAACATTATTAATCATTGTGAAGGCATCACCACTTTATTATATAGAGTGGTGATATTTGTTTTACAGCAACTTACAAAGTAGTTAGATGGTGAAAGTTAGTGAACATTACCTTAATTTCAAGTATCATTCGCTATTGCTGAAAATCCTTATTATTTATAAGGTCATCACATCATAATCCTTGTTAAAGCAAAGTTAGCGTTAAGCGTTGATAATCCAACTGTTTTGGTTTGATTATCATATTCAACCTTCTAATATGTCCTATTGAGGTTGCTTTATTTTTAACGCAATAATTTATTTTATCACCGAAATAGCTTAGAATAGCAACAATTAGCAAAATTAGGCACAGCTAAAGTGGCTTGATATTGTATATTTTCTAAGCCACAAACCCAGTGTGGGATAATCCCATTTCATTCACCTGGAGGAAGTATTAATGAGCCAAGCCGAAGGCGTTAATGTACAACGCCGTAGAGTTCTTATTGCCTCAACTGCCGCGATTGGTGCAGCTGGGGTAGCTGCCGTGGCGACACCTTTTGTCCGTTCTTGGTACCCAAGCGCTAAAGCTGAGGCTGCAGGGGCTGCAGTGACCCAAGATATTGGTTCTATCGAAGATGGACAAATGATCGTCGTCAAATACCGTGGTAAACCTATTTATGTGGTTAAGCGCACCGAAGACATGGTTGCAGGACTAGAGTCAGTCAAACCTCTATTATCTGATCCTGAGTCTGATGCGTCTCTACAACCTGAATATTGCAAAAATCCTACTCGCTCTTTAGATCCAACCGTATTGGTGGTCGAAGGCGTTTGCACACATTTGGGCTGTGCACCAAACTACCGTCCTGATGTGGGCGCGGTGGATTTAGGTGGTAATGATTGGTACGGCGGATTTTTCTGTCCGTGTCACGGGTCAAAATATGACTTAGCAGGTCGCGTATATAGCGGCGTTCCTGCACCACTTAATTTACCCGTTCCAGAATATGGTATGGATGGTACCATCTTGACGGTTGGGGAGGCTTGATATGAGTATGGGTAAAAAGTTAATGCATTGGGTGGACGCGCGTTTTCCAGCGACCGAAACCTATGAATACCATATGTCAAAGTACTACGCACCAAAGAACTTTAACTTTTGGTACTTCTTTGGCGTGCTATCAATGATCGTACTGGTCAACCAATTGGTGACTGGTATATGGCTTACGATGATGTACAACCCAAGTGCCGAAGGGGCATTTGCGTCTGTTGAATACATCATGCGTGACGTAAAAGGTGGTTGGCTCATTCGCTATATGCACTCAACCGGCGCATCTGCGTTTTTCGTCGTTGTATACCTGCATATGTTTAGAGCCTTGCTATATGGTTCATACCAAAAACCTCGTGAGCTTATCTGGCTCATCGGTATGGGTATCTACCTAGCACTTATGGCAGAAGGTTTCTTCGGTTACCTACTACCTTGGGGCAACATGTCATTCTGGGGTGCTCAGGTTATCTTGAACTTACCTGCAGCTCTACCTGTTATTGGTGATGGCCTTGCTGAATGGGTACGTGGTGACTATATCATCTCTGGTATTACTCTAAACCGTTTCTTTGCGCTACACGTTGTTGCTATTCCATTAGTACTGGTAGGCTTAGTATTCATGCATATTGTAGCATTGCATCATGTGGGCTCGAACAACCCTGATGGCATCGATATTAAGAAGCTAAAAGATAAAAATGGTGTGCCATTAGACGGTATCGAATTCCATCCGTACTACACTGTGCATGACATGGTTGGTATCGTAGTGTTCTTTATCTGTTTCTTTGCAGTGGTATTCTTCTTCCCAGAAGGCGGCGGTTTCTTCCTTGAACCACCAAACTTTGAGACAGCGAACTCACTGAAAACACCAGCACATATTGCACCAGTATGGTACTACACGCCGTTCTACGCTATTTTACGTGCGGTTCCTGACAAGCTTGGTGGCGTGATTGCGATGGGTGGTGCGATTGCCGTACTGTTCTTGATCCCATGGCTTGATAGGTCTCCTGTGCGCTCTATACGTTACAAAGGTATATTATCTAAGATTGCGCTGACCGTCTTTGCTATTAGCTTTGTTGTATTGGGCTACTTGGGTGCGACGCCTGCTACACCAACGGCAACCATCATGGCTCGTGTATTCACGATTCTATATTTCTTGTTCTTCTTACTGATGCCTTTCTACACTGCGATTGAGAAGTGTAAACAGCCACCAGAACGCGTTACCGGAGGTCACTAATGAACACGCTAATTAAATCCCTAGCTGGTCTAGGCTTAGGCGCGGCATTAACCTTGACTGCTGGTACGGCAATGGCTTCAGGCAGTGGCTGCGGTACATTCACCAATGCAGATGGCGTTGATGAACACCTGGCTTGTAGTACAGCTCCTATTGATTTTACCAATAAGGGCTCACTACAAAACGGCGCGAAGATCTTTATGAACTACTGTGCTGGGTGTCACTCAGCCAAGTACGTTCGTCATTCGCGCATTGCTAAAGATTTAGAGATACCGCCTGAGTTGGTTGAAAAGTATTTGATGGTTACTACCGATCAAATCGGTGACCACATTACTGCTGAGATAGATCCTGAGATTCAAGCATCTTGGTTTGGCGCAGCGCCGCCTGATCTATCACTTGAGACACGTCTACGTGGCGACGACTGGGTATATACTTACCTACTATCGTTCTATGAAGATCCAAGCCGTCCTTGGGGTGCAAACAACTTAGTACTGGCCAATGCAGCGATGCCTCACGTATTGCATAATATGCAAGAAGAGTTGAGCCAAGAAGAGTTTGAATCTGAAGTTGGTGACTTGGTTAACTTTATGGCGTGGATGGGTGAACCTGCTCGTCACGACCGTCAAGTAATTGGTTTCTTCGTCATTCTATTCTTATTAGTACTGCTCATACCAGTTTACTTATTAAATAAAGAGTTCTGGAAAGATGTTAAATAAGTCATAGTCAGCAGATAGTTCTTCGAATTAAAAAAGGCACTACTTCGGTAGTGCTTTTTTCTGCCTTGATATAGAGCATAAATACTAGATAAGCCGGAAAATAAGTCGCTCAGCGCTAATGTTTACGCACACTACCTTGATAAACGTTGCGAGTTTGTTTACGATGACAACCTTCACTATTAACATTAGGCTTTCATGATTGATGCGAATGACATTCCAAGTAGTCAGCTAATTTTGTATGCTGATGACGGCTACGACAGTCATGTGGTACGCCTATTACTTGAAGAAAAAAAGCTCGCTTACTATTTGTCTCGCTTACATTCTGAGCGCCCTGAAGATTTGACTGAGCTAAACCCCTATCATACCTTGCCTGTATTGCAGCAGCGTGAGATTGCGCTTTATGAGATTAACGTCATTTTTGAGTACCTTGAAGAGCGTTATCACACAAACAAACTGCTCCCTGAGACACCGCAAGAGCGTGCACAGTTTCGCCAACTGGCTTGGCGCATTCAACGTGATTGGTTAGTACTTGGCAAGCGTCTGCTGACGCATCCAGATAGCTTTAATAAAGCACAGGCTGCCGTTGCCAAAAAACAGCTTAGTGATTCGTTGATTACTCTGTCACCGCTGTTCGCTCATAAGCCTTATTTTATGGCTGATGAGTTTGGTTGGTGTGACGTGTTATTAGCGCCACTATTATGGCGATTAGATGAGATGGGTATTGAGCTGCCACGTGCCATTAGCCGTCCATTGTTTGAATACCAAACAAGAGTGTTTGAGCGTAGTAGCTTCCAAAAAAGCGTGCGTTGATTAGACAAGTATCGAAAGCTGTCCTAAAATAAAGTATAAATAAGATAGATGTTAATTAGCATCTGTCATTTGATAAGTTGCTGAACGAGATATTTTTCATTATTAAAAATTATTAGTATAGGAAATCATTAAATGAGCGAAACCACCTCTATTACACCTACCCGCCCTTATATGGTACGTGCACTATATCAATGGATAGAAGACAACGCTCTGACACCATACTTGATGGTTGATGCTACCGCTGACAATGTGCAAATACCAACCGAACATGTGCAAGACGGTCGTATTGTATTGAATATCGCCAGCCGTGCTACGGGCAATATGAGTATGGAAAATGACTATATTCATTTTAGTGCGCGCTTCGGTGGTGTATCACAAGAAATCTGGGTACCACTTACTGCGGTGATGGGGATTTATGCTAAAGAGAACTCGCAAGGGATGTTCTTTGATCCAAAAGAGTATGACAACTATCAGCCAGAAGACGACTCAGCACCAATGTCTAACAACAGTCCTGCTAAAGCACCTAAACCAAAGCGCGATAATAAAGCGGGTTTAAAGGTCCTAAAATAAAAATTCTGGAAGTAAATAGAACCTTAGACCAGTTCTCTTTAACACAATAAAAAAGCTAGCCATATTTAATATGACTAGCTTTTTTATTAACTATTTAAAGGCTTATTAACTTTCTATAACTGATAAGCTTTTAAACGGACACCTACTGATTAGGTTCTTGGCAGTGTTACACCGCGCTGACCTTGGTATTTGCCACCGCGATCTTTATAACTGGTCTCACAGACATCATCGGCATCGCTTTGGAAGAACAGCATTTGCGCCACGCCTTCACCAGCGTAGATACGTGCTGGCAGATTGGTTGTATTACTAAACTCTAAAGTAACGTGCCCTTCCCACTCAGGCTCAAGCGGCGTTACGTTGACAATAATACCACAGCGCGCATACGTTGACTTACCTAGGCAGATAGTCAATACATCACGCGGAATACGGAAATACTCCATAGTACGAGCCAAAGCAAACGAATTAGGTGGAATGATGCACTCATCACCAACGATATCGATAAAGCTTTTATCATCGAAGTTTTTAGGATCAACGACCACTGAATGTACGTTGGTAAAAACTTTAAACTCAGGAGCACAGCGCACATCATAACCGTAGCTTGAAGTGCCGTAGCTAACCAAACGCTCGCCTGCATCATTAAAACGTACTTGACCTGGCTCGTACGGTTCAATCATGCCGTGCTCTTGGGCCATTTTACGAATCCAGCGGTCAGACTTAATAGACATTGTTGTTCCTTAGCAAATATTTAATAGCGACGATTATACGGAATTGGTGGCTGAATTTATAGAGGAGCGGCTACTTAAAACTGAATACAGCCATTAATCTCATTTATTCCCATGTTATGTCTTAGAAGCTACCATTTGGCAAAATGATCTTCTGCGAGCCCCATGGCATTATCAAGCCTAATAACTTCATCTCTTATTCGAATTTCACCACTATAAAAACCTATCCACTGCTCAAAGATACTGGCTATCACACCGAAATTATCGGTCTTTTTATAGACGGTAATCGGTGTGAAGCTCAAATCAATATCGACATTGCTCCACCCTAGATTTTGATGATAGATACGCCATGGCTTTGAGATGCTAGCGTCAGTTTCTACATTTTCTATACTTGGCTCAAGACTATCTGGCTGACTTGATCGAATATTTGAACCCTCACGAACAAACATAACGGGTGGTAAATAGAATATCTGCCCATCAAGCCAGCAAGCATTTTCACTGGCTCCTGTCTCATTGACACCCATAGACAGATTGAGCAAAAAGCGACGGCCATCTGACAAATAGCTAGTGATACAGCTCCAAAACCAATTGGTCTCATGACGCATATAGCCGAGCGTCCAATCTAGATTGGCAATAGTAGCATCGGTGAAAGTTATTTTTTGAGGTTGAGCGTCAGGAGTATTAAATGCTGAGTTGGATTTAATGAGTAAATACCCAGATAGTGCGGTCAACGGTTCTTTTTGCGTAAACGTCCAGCCACGCCTACCAGTCGGCGTACATATGGCTAACGGTTGTGCGCTTCGTGCTAACGCTGCCGTTATTGCAACATACTGACTGTCGAGCGCAATATTCATCTGAGCAGGACTAAAATCCAAGGTGACGCTAAGCTTTGTATGTGTAAATGCCATCTGCCCTTGATAACCATCACCATCTAAGTGCGTATGATGCATCAAAGGCTGTAGTGCCTCACAGACTTCCAGCTGCTGAGTATCCTCATTATAAATGTAGACGAAAGCACTAGTCGCAAGCTTAATCGTTGCGAGCGCGAGGCACACTCGATAAGGAGGCTGCAGTATCTGAATGAAGCAGAATTGGTTGGCTTTTAGTTCTTTACGCCAGTTAGGTAAGGATTTTTGTGAAATGAGATGACTATAATAGTCTAAGTAGTTGATACTTTTGACTTGGGAGAAAACACCAAAGGTTGGCTGACCATTTTGGATAAGATATTCGAGATTTGCCAGTTTTAAGTTGGCGGCAGTATACGGTTTGTCGTGGCTTTTATTCATGATATCGGCATCCTAGCCAAATTTTTCTAAAGGTACTATCTGTCCTTGATAGCTCACGGTGCTATGTGAAATTCTTCTTTTTGCCTGTACAGCACCCACGAAAAATGCTTCAGTTATCACCTTAACTTCAATATTGGTTAATCCATCTGCTAGTGTTTCTGTAACATTGATTGATGCA
The DNA here is from genome assembly GCF_052258385.2 of Psychrobacter sp. 1Y6. Taxonomy (NCBI): domain Bacteria; kingdom Pseudomonadati; phylum Pseudomonadota; class Gammaproteobacteria; order Moraxellales; family Moraxellaceae; genus Psychrobacter; species Psychrobacter sp. 1Y6. The sequence continues at coordinate 2,196,286 of NZ_JBQQEW020000001.1, forward strand.
AGCGCACTTACCCATAAAAAGTGTCTTGGAAACTTTTTTAATAGCTCAGCGAGAGCCTTTGTGAATTTGTTAAAATCGGCAATTACCATTCGGCGATTGCTAAAGTCAGCATTAATCTGATAGCGTTTGCTACTGCCATCTTTATAGTAGCAAACGGCAATCAACTGATTGTTTGAGAGTTCAATGATGTATATCGGCGGGCGAAATAATCGTAAGACTCTATACTGCTTGGGAGTATTGTCTAAATGGCTTTGATAAATAGATAAGTTCAAGACATCCTCTTTTTAGACAATACATTCACTTTAAAAGTCGCCAGCTTGGGCTACTTCTCCATCATCAAAAAATCCGCTTATCATCGACAGGCTTTGCAAATTTATTAATATTGGTTTCGATATTTTTGGCAATATCTAGGTAATATTGCGCAAACTCATCATCAGCTAAGACGCTTGGCACACCTTTATCAACTTGTGCACGAATACCACTGGCAAGTGGTAGCTGACCCAATAGCGGTACCTGATATTGCTCAGCGATAAACTCACCGCCACCCGTACCAAAGATCGCTTCGGTGTGATTACAGTTGCTACAGGTATGTAGCGCCATGTTCTCAACCACCCCAAGCACAGGAATATTGGTTTTGTTAAACATCTCAACGCCTTTTTGCGCATCGAGCAAGGCAACATGCTGCGGTGTCGTGACAATGACAGCACCTGTCACTGGAATACGCTGCGCTAATGTCAGCTGTATATCACCCGTACCGGGCGGCATATCAATCACCAAGTAGTCTAGCTGCGGCCAGTTGGTTTGATTGTATAGCTGCATCAATGCGCCCGTTGCCTTCGGTCCACGCCATGCAACCGGCGTATTATCTCCATCAAGCAAACTACCGATAGAGAGCATTGCCATACCATGCGCATCAACTGGCACGAATTGCTCATTTTCCAGTTGCGGCTTCACATCGGCAACGCCTAACATCGTTGGCATACTAGGACCATAGATATCGGCATCCAGTACACCAACGCGATTGCCAAGCTTCTGTAGTGCTAAGGCGATATTGACCGTGGTGGTTGATTTACCAACACCGCCTTTACCTGATGCCACGACAATAATATGACGGATACGAGGATGCGCGGCCAATGAAGCTTGAGTAGGTGCCGCTTTTGTAATCGGCGGTTCGGCGTTAGTGCTACTAGCATTGTTATTAGCGCCAGATGAAGGCTGAGACTCCATCGCATTGGTTGTCTTTGGCATCTGCTTTGGTAAGCTCGAGCCTGAACCTTTTTCTGGCGCAGGCAGACGCACATTCATATGAATCGTAGTGATGCCATGTGGATGTAGCAACTGCCCAAGCTCCTGCTGGATAACTTCAGGATTGCTATCTTTTGGCAAACGCAGGTCTAACGTAAGTGCTTCGCCATCACGCTCAAGCCCTGTGACCATCGTGGCAATACTGACAGCACCTATCTCATATCCAAGTAGGACTTTGTCAACGGCGCTATCACGCTCTGCCTGCTGCTGAGGCGTTTCGGTTTTTGTGGTTTTTTTCTTCATAAAGTTAAACATAGCTACTATTATGGCCTATACAAGTGGGTAGATCTGGCAAATCGCTCAAGTCGTCTCATTACGTATCTCACAATCGATAGCGTTAATGAGTATATTAGCCAAACCTTCTATCGTGACAGTGTAGCTGAATTGAAGGCATAAAAAAACCACAACGCCAGTAGGTCTGACGCTGTGGTATATGCAAATTGTATATATATTAATTCATAAACCAACCATGACTGGCCACGATAGATTGTCCAGTGAATACATTGGTTGGGAAAGCCGCTAAAAATAGCGCCAATTGGGCAATGTCTTCTACTGTCGTAAACTCTTTATCTACGGTATTGACCAGCATGATATCGTTAATAACCGACTCTTCACTGATGCCTTTTTCAGCTGCTTGCTCTGGGATTTGTTTTTCTACCAGTGGCGTTTTGACAAATCCTGGGCAAATCACATGCGAGCGTACCTTATGCGCTGCACCTTCTTTGGCCAATACACGGCACAGTCCTAGTAGTCCGTGCTTCGCGGTTACATAAGGGGCTTTATATAATGAGGCCTCATGCGAATGAGCAGAGCCCATATAAATAACTGTGCCACCCTTATCACCTTCATACATGTGCTTAATCGCGGCTTTAGTTGTCAAAAAAGCGCCATCTAAATGGATGTTAAGCATTTTTTTCCAATCGCTAAACGCCATTTTATCGATTGGATCAATGATCTGAATACCAGCATTAGAAACCAAAATATCAATACTACCAAAAGTATCAACTAGTTGTTGTACACCATCGTTTACCGCCTCTTCTGAGGTAACATCCATGGCAATCGCCAGAGCACGTCCACCAGCAGATTCAATAGCATCGACGGTTTTTTGTGCCGCTTCAAGGTTGATATCAGCAATACCAACCGCTGCTCCTGCTTTTGCATAAGTCTCAGCGATGTCACGTCCGATACCACTTGCAGAGCCAGTGACCAATGCTACTTTGCCTGTCAAATCTTGTTCTAATTGGGTCGCCATACATATTCCTTATCATGGTCTAAAATATTATTAGTTTTTATAAAATTGAATTGAACAAATACGCCACTATAATCATAGTGGCGTATTTATTTGCGGGAGAAAATATATTAATCTTAGGACAGTCACTTTACTGTACAAAGTTTACTGAGTAATACTTACTGGTGTTTTTTCTTGTAGCTCGTCAAAGCTCACACCATCTGCTAACTCAACCAGTTTTAGGCCTTCATCAGTAACGTCTAATACAGCAAGCTCAGTGATGATACGATCGACCACGCCTTTACCCGTCAATGGTAGCTCACAGTTTGCCAAGATTTTTGGATCGCCGTGTTTATTAACTTGCTCCATCAATACAATCACACGCTGTACGCCTGCGACCAAATCCATCGCCCCGCCCATGCCTTTGACCATCTTTTTGGGAATCATCCAGTTAGCAAGATCGCCTTTTTCTGAGACTTCCATTGCACCCAATATTGCCAAGTTGACATGACCGCCACGAATCATCGCAAAAGACTCTGAACTGCTGAAATAACTGGAGCCTGGCGCTGCTGTGACCGTTTGCTTGCCAGCATTAATCAAGTCAGCATCAACGTTTTCTGTTGTAGGGAACTCACCAATACCTAGCAAGCCATTCTCTGATTGTAGCCATACGTCCACGCCTTCAGGAATGTAGTTGGCGACCAACGTTGGGAGACCGATGCCTAGGTTCACATAGTAGCCATCTTGTAGCTCTTTCGCAGCGCGTTGCGCCATTTGCTCTCTTGTCCATGCCATGCTGATTTCCTTATTTTTTACGATATTCTATTTTTATTCATTTAGACAGCCAGTTATTCAATCAATTGGCTGTCTAAACTGTTATCAATCTAAAATTGACTATTAATGTCACGTACGATTAAGCGTCGACCACGTTTTTATTTACGCGCCTTCTACAGCTTTAGTCGTGGTCTTTTCGATACGTTTTTCAGGGCTAGAATTCAGCACAATACGTTGCACAAAAATACCTGGCAGATGCACTTCGTCTGGATCAAACGTACCTGTTTCGACGATTTCTTCGACTTCAACGATCGTGATTTTACCGGCCATCGCGCAGTCTGGATTAAAGTTACGAGCGGTTTTATTAAAGATTAGGTTGCCCGCTTTGTCAGCTTTTTGCGCTTTAATCAAGGCGACATCCGCACGTAAAGAATGCTCTAGCACATAAGTGCGACCATCAAAATCACGCGTCTCTTTACCTTCAGCGACTAATGTACCTACGCCTGTTGCAGTATAAAACGCAGGAATACCAGCACCGCCTGAGCGCAACTTTTCAGCCAATGTTCCTTGTGGGGTCAACTCAACTTCTAACTCGCCTGCCAAATACTGGCGCTCAAACTCTTTGTTCTCGCCCACATAAGATGAAATCATTTTTTTGATTTGGCGTGTCTGTAGCAAAAGACCAAGACCGAAGTCATCGACACCAGCGTTGTTACTGATACAAGTCAGCTCTTTAACTTTGCTATCACGCAGCGCTTCGATTAATGCTTCTGGAATACCGCATAGACCGAAGCCACCTATCGCGAGCGTTTGCCCGTCACTAACGACGCCTTTTAGCGCTTCTTCGGCACTGTTATATACTTTTGACTGACTCATGCTTGTCTCCTATGACTGTTATTTATATTTTTAATCCGTGCATAATCTAATGCTGAATTAAGTGTCTCAATTATCCGTTTGATTGTTGCTTTTAATAAAACCTAACAGTGAAAATTCATCATGCTTATTTTTCTTTTGCGCGTTATAACGCCATATAGTCAATTCAATTTAAAAATAGTACAAGGCAACCGAGTGTAGATGTATATCTAATACTTCAAGCGAGGTTAACGCAGTAATATTTTTACAGTGGAATGACTATACCAATAGCCAAAACACACTCATGATAATGGCACCCGATACTGCCAGTACTATTAGGCAGTAGCCCATGATAGCGCGTGCATCCAAACCTGCGATACCCAATAATGGCAACGCCCAAAACGGCTGAATCATATTGGTCCATGCGTCACCCCACGCAATCGCCATCGCAGTAATGGCTGGACTAACACCTAGTTCGATACCAGCAGGAATCATAACAGGGCCTTGTACCGCAAACTGTCCACCGCCCGATGGTACAAAGACGTTGACCAAACCAGCACTTAAAAATGCAAAAATCGGAAAACTGTCTGCAGAAGCGGAATTGACAAAAAACTCCGTAACCTGCGTACTGATAGAGATACCATCCACATTTGCTCCCGTCATGATACCCATGATGCCGCCATAGAACGGGAACAATAGCACAATACCTGTGATGCCACCGATACCTGAGTGTACGGCACGATAATAACGCTCTAGCGTGCCATGCGATAGCAAACCTATGAACAAGAATAGCCCAATAACGATATTAAGCCCGAGGTTAAAACCGTTACTACCAAACTCGCTGATATAGTACATCAGTGCTAAGGCCAATAAGATAACAGCGATAATACGGCTATCATCTAGCTTTTGTGCAGGCGTGTCTCTTTGGGGCGCGACGTAGATCTCTTCTTTGATCAGTTTAGGATCAATAACCGTAGGGTTTTTAGGATGCATAAAGCGATTGACGAGTGGCAAAATAATGATAAGCAAACCCACTAGCAGCATGTTGTAGCCTGCAAATACCGTCTGCGACAAAGGTACCGCTTCCGTCATAGTGTTGCCTGACAACGTCAGGAGCGTATCACCGCCCGAGCTCAGCGTCAGAGGTATCGAACCTGAAAAACCGCCATGCCAAATTACAAAGCCTGAATAGGCGGCAGCGACCAATAGCGGATAGTCGACGTTAGCCACTTTTCTGGCCAGTGCCTTTGCAAAGATTGCCCCAATGATTAAACCAAAGCCCCAGTTTATCCATGAACCAACTAGCCCAACCAAGGTTGATACGATAATGGCGGTCGTAGGAGAGTGTACTCTACTAGCGAGATTGTCCAATAAGCGCTGAATAAATGGTGCGCTAGCAAATGCATAACCGGTTACTAGGACCAATGCCATTTGCATGGCAAAGCTATGCAATGACCACAGTCCATTGCCCCAGTGCCCTGCCATAGCAATCATGTCTTGGCCAGTAGTAGCCAGTCCTACAGCAAACGCGATAAGGGTCAAAACGATCGAAAATACGAATGGGGATGGTAGATAGCGATTGACTAACTGCACGCTCATATTAGTGATGGCACTAAACATATTCACATTCCTTGTAAATTTGATGTTTGGTTTTAAGAGTTGTTATTAGCGCTTTGTTGAACGCTTATCAGATTTAAGTGCGGTTATTGTGACTACGTCTGATAAAGGGCAAGCATTATATTTTACATTAGTATCAATAACAATACATTCTATCTCGCTATATCATGCGTGAAACACTTGTGCTAACTTAACATATTATTTTCGTAGCGACTAGAAAATAACCATCAGCGCATGTGAGTCAACGCTGTGCAGTAGTTAAATTGTCGAGATATTAATGGTTAGCAGTCTATAAGTCTAGATTTATGTTTGATAAAACAGACCGAATAGGCTTATTTTGATTAATTTTATTGACCTACATCGACAAGCACGGCATACTCGCTGCCTTATTTTTTTGCCAAGGAGGGCCGTCATGTTTAGTACACTTGCTATTGTCATTACCCTATTATTACTCATGTTCTTTGCTTATCGCGGTTATTCTGTGCTGATCCTAGCACCGATTATGGCGACATTAGCAGTCTTACTGTCAGGTGACTTCTTAAGCACCATTCCCGCTTATACCGATGTATTTATGGGCGCGTTAAGTGGATTCTTACTCAAATTCTTCCCGATATTCTTGCTAGGCGCACTATTTGGACGCCTAATGGCAGACTCTGGCGCAGCAACTGCCATTGCCAATACGGTTGTCGAAAAGCTCGGTGCTAGCAAAGCCATCCTTGCAGTGATTTTGGTCTGTGCTATTTTGACCTATGGCGGCGTATCATTGTTCGTTGTGGCTTTTGCTATCTATCCAATCGCCAAAGACTTGTTTAGAGCGGCAGATATTCCAAAACGTTTGATTCCAGCAGCGATTGCTTTAGGGTCATTTACGTTTACGATGACTGCACTGCCAGGCACGCCAGCCATTCAGAACGCTATTCCAATTCCTTATTACAACACCAACGTATTTGCCGCACCTATTTTGGGTATCATCGGTGGTACGATCATGTTTGTTTGTGGTTGGATGTGGCTCCAGTCGCGCGCCAGAAAAGCCAATGCAGCGGGCGAAGGTTATGGTCAGCATGACGAAGAAGATGTAGGCGGCGTTGGCGCAACGGCAAAAGAAGCTGAGGTATTAAATACTCATCATACTTCTTTTACCATTGCAATGATTCCACTCGTATTGGTCATTGGCTTGAACGCTCTATTGACCTATGTGGTTTTCCCATCGATAGATTTCAGCAGTCTACAAACTCAGTTCCCAGACTTGAATGTCGCAGGCTCCCTTGGGTTGTGGTCAATTATTATCTCGTTGGTCGTGGCTTGTGTGGTGTTAATTTTGCTGCGTATCGGACATTGGAATAACCTACAAAAAACCATTAACCGTGGTACTTATGATTCTATGTTGCCGATTTTTAATACCGCATCAGAAGTGGGTTACGGTGCAGTTATCGCCTCACTAGCAGGCTTCCTGATCATTCGTGATAGCATCCTGAACTTAAACCCTGACAACCCTCTGATCTCAGAAGCGGTCGCTATGACTACGCTTGCTGGTATCACAGGTTCATCGTCTGGCGGTTTGAGTATTGCGCTGTCGACATTGGGTGAAGACTATCTCAGAATGGCAGTCAATGCTGGCATCGACCCTGAGCTAATGCACCGCGTAGCCGTTATGGCAGCAGGTGGACTTGATACGCTTCCGCACAGTGGCGCTGTCATCACCTTGCTCGCGATTTGTGGTCTGACCCATAAGCAGTCTTATTTGAACTTGGCGATGGTTACAATGGTCATTCCATTGGTCGCTGTGGTCGCTGTAATTATTTTAGGTACGATGTTTGGTTCATTCTAAGCTAGCTTAGTCACTTAGTCACTTAGCCATTTATTATGACTAACCACTGGTATCTAAGCGAATAATGGATAAATAAAAAACCCACTTTGCATACTGCTTGGTGGGTTTTTTTATGGCTGATTGATAACCATTCTATAACTATCAGATTTAATGTAAGGCTATTATTTATGGTTAATAAATGCCTGCCAAATGAGAAGTAATTACCAAGGAATATCACAAATTTATTTGATTTACGGTATCATAGGCACACTTTTTGAATTTTTATTATTTTTAGAAGTTTTTAGCATTAACGATGTCGCATCGATGAGCGGTGAACCGCTTGAGATGTTCGATAACTAACCCGTTTATATAAAAATATAGGTGATTTTGTGCGTGAGATTCTAGTAACCAGTGCGCTGCCCTACGCCAATGGCTATATCCATTTGGGGCATCTTGTAGAGTATATTCAGACTGACATTTGGGTACGTGCGATGAAAGCGCAAGGCCATCAGGTCACCTATGTCTGCGCGGATGATGCACACGGTACGGCAATCATGCTCAAAGCAGAGGCCAATGGCGTAACGCCAGAGGAACAAATTGCCTCAGTTAAAGCCTCACACGAAGCGGATTTTTCAAAGTTCCTGATAAATTTTGATAATTATCACAGCACTCATTCAGAAGAAAACAAACAGTTCTCTGAGCTGATTTATCGTCGTCTCAATGATGCTGGTCATATCAGTACAAAAGACGTCGAGCAGTTATTTGATCCTGAAAAGCAATTATTTCTAGCGGATCGCTTTGTCAAAGGTACTTGTCCAGAGTGTGATTCACCAGACCAGTACGGCGATAACTGTGAAGTATGTGGTACCACCTACGATGCAACGGATCTAAAAGACCCGCATTCGACACTGTCTAATGCAACGCCTGTGCTCAAAACCTCTAAGCACTATTTCTTTGATTTGCCAGAGTTTGAACAGTTCCTAAAAGACTGGACGCGCAGTGACAACCGTTTGCAAACGTCAGTCGCTAATAAATTGCAAGAATGGTTTGAGGCAGGACTTGCCAGTTGGGATATCTCACGCGATGCGCCCTACTTCGGCTTCCAAATTCCAGACACCCCAAGCGATGAGCCAGACAAATACTTTTATGTGTGGCTAGATGCACCAGTTGGCTACATGGCAAGCTTTAAAAACCTATGTGATAAGCGTGTAGGCACAGACCAAGCACTTGATTTCGACCGCTACTGGGCACAAGAAAACGAGCATAAAACCGAGGTTTATCACTTCATCGGTAAAGACATTGTTTACTTCCATGCCTTGTTTTGGCCAGCCATGCTAGCTGGTAGCGAATACCGTACACCGACTGGTGTTTTTGCCCATGGCTTCTTGATGGTCAATGGCGAAAAAATGAGTAAGTCACGCGGTACTTTTATCAAGGCCGAGACGTATGCTGAGCACTTACATCCTGAATACCTGCGTTATTATTTCGCCAGTAAATTATCTGACAAAGTTGAAGACATCAACTTAGATTTAGAAGACTTTATGCAAAAGGTCAACTCTGACTTGGTTGGTAAAGTCGTCAATATCGCCAGTCGTAGTGCAGGGTTCTTGGTTAAAAAGTACGACGGCATGCTTTCAGAAGTTTGCGTCGAGTCAGAGCTGTTAGAAGACATCACCAAAACGGGCGATGAGATTGCTGCTGCTTATGAGAATCGTGAATTCTCGCGTGCTATGCGTTTAATCATGCAATGTGCGGACAAAGCCAACGAATATATCGATGCCAAAAAACCATGGTCACTAGCGAAGTTGGAAGGTACTGAGCAAGAAGTTCAAGACGTCTGCTCGGTCGCTATCAATATTTTCCGTCAATTGATGGTTTATCTTGCGCCAGTATTACCTGAACTGACTAATAATGCTAAAGAGTTTTTGAACCTTGATGATTTAAGTTTTGCCAGTCGTAATGAGTGGTTACTAGGTCATAAAATCAATAAATTCAAACCACTGATGCAACGTATCGAAGAAAAATATATTGAAGCAATGGTAGAAGATTCTAAAGCATCCTTAACTCAAGCAGACGCTCCTGCTGCGACTGAAAGTAGCAAGCCTGCCGCAAAAGACAAAGCATCTGCAAAAGATGTGGATGATGAACAAACTGACTATATTGGTATTGAAGACTTTGCCAAAGTTGAGATGAAAGTCGCACACGTTTTAGAGTGTAATCATGTAGAAGGTGCTGATAAGCTACTACAGTTCACGCTAGATGTTGGCGAAGACAAACCACGCAACGTGTTTAGCGGTATTCGCAAGTTTTATGAGCCTGAGCAATTGATTAATAAGAAAGTCATTTGCGTGACCAACCTTGCCCCGCGCAAGATGAAATTTGGCGTATCAGAAGGCATGGTATTGTCAACTGGCGAGCCAAAGACCGGCTTAACCGTCGTTACCTTACCGGATGCTTGTGTTGTTGGTGACGTGCTGGCATAACGGTTATTTTTAGGATTAAGAAATAAAAAAAGATGCCCTAAGTGGCATCTTTTTTTATTTCTTATTTAGCAAATGACTAAAAACCAAGCCTGATACTTGTCTGCTCAAAATACTTATCTACTCAAAATATCGATAATCTGCAACGTATCATTAATCACTGTCACAATGTTATTTTCTGGCGTACGAATACGAACGTAACGATCATCATAACGGTCTAAAACGACAGAGCGATCATAATCCCTTCTATCAATCTTGCCGACTACTCTATAACCGTATCTATCAAGATCACGCTTGAACGAAGCATTCGGGCTAGCATTGCGATAAGCGTTGATACTTGGATGGGCATTGCCACTATGCTTATAGTTTTTACTGATATGGGCAGAGTTACCTTTGCTATCACCATGTCCATTACCGTGCCCGTTTCCATGACCATCTTTTGCCATAGCAGGCAATCCAATCAAAGAAGTAGCAGTGATACCAGCGATGGTTAATAATTTAAGATTAGCAGTGTTCATAATATTATCCTTAAAATAGTCATTCGAAAAATTTAGATAAACTATAAGGTCTATTTTGTATTCACTATGGCAGCACAATGTCACCAAAATGACTGGATTATCTTTAGACTTATCATGTTTCTCGTATGAAAATTAGCTTACGTTAATTATGAAGTGAGTACGTAATAGATGCGTTGCTAGGCTGTAAGATTTTTGCATATGGTTTGAGCAAACAAAAGTACCCTAGTGGCATCCTTTATATTTAGATCTACATAAGAGCTTCAATGCATTACGCGTCTTGATAAGATAAAAAGAAGTGATGATTTTTTTATTATCCATCACCATGACCGCTACACATTAATTTCTTATTGCGATAACTTACATTACTGTCATAATATGAACATAATAATCGATGGAACGATTACTTTATTTAATTGTTAGCCTGCTATCTCAGCATCAACATAGCATTGACTTGGCTAATCTGCATTCTTCAATATCATGGTAAAAAACCAAAGTACACCAGACAGATGAGCAAAATCACTACTATATAAATTAGTAGGCTCAGTCAGTCTAGCCGTATCTACTTGGTTTTTGGGATTGATATAACCTATGAGTTAACCTAATAATGACTATCGCTTCTACTCTACGCTTAAGCCTATATGGCGTTGCTCTTAGTGCCATTAGCACACTTGGACTAATCGGCTGCTCAAACTCCTCTACCGAGACCGCAGCGACTGCTGAAAATAGCACGGCTACAGACAAACCTGCCAAATCAATTGCCATTACTCAAATCGTTGAGCATCCATCACTAGATGATATGCGCCGCGGTATTATTGATGAATTAGCAGATAACGGCTATGTCGAAGGTCAAAACCTAACTGTTAACTTTCAAAGTGCGCAAGGGAATACAGCGACTGCGGGACAGATTGCCAAGCAATTTGCAGGAGACAATCCTGATGCGATCGTAGCAATATCAACGCCTTCTGCGCAGTCAGTGGTAGCCGCGACCACCACTATCCCTATTATCTACACTGCTGTGTCAGATCCGCTAGGTGCCAAGCTCATCACAGCCGATGGCAAGCCTTTTCAAAGCAATTTGACTGGACTATCAAGCCAGCTGCCATTAGAGCCGCAATTGGATTTGTTACAGCAGATAAAGCCTGACTTAAAGACCATCGGTTATGTCTATAGCCCAGGTGAGGCAAACTCAGTGTCATTGCGTGAAAACCTAAAACAAGCTCTGCCAGCACGAGGTCTGTCACTATTAGACATTCCTGCCAATCGTCCAACGGATATCGGTATGGCGACGCGCAGTTTGCAAGGACGTGCAGATATCATCTACACCTCATTTGACAACAATGTTGCCTCTGCCTTTGAGGCCATGACCCAAGCAGCAAATGAGCTCAAGTTACCGATTATCGCATCTGATGAATTCAGTGTAAAACGCGGCGCGACTGCTGCGCTTGGTGTTAATGACTATGATTTTGGTCGTACTACTGGCAAGATGGTATATCGCGTGTTAAATGGCGAAGCGGTCAATACTATCAAACCTGAAGTCATGAATGACCTGACCTTATATGTCAGTCCTAAGCACGCCAAAACACAAGGTGTCAGTTTGCCAGCAGAGTTACTAAAAAACGCCATCAATGTTGATATTGATGCCGAAACCAAATAAAAAGTAGTAAGCTATCTATTAGCTCGTCAATTATTTATATAGTGTACGGACACACTATTATTTTAGGAGTAAGACCCATGTTGTCTCAAAATCGTTTTGGTCGTTTTAATTTCGGTAAGGCTTTATTATTAGGCGGTGTATGTACGGCTATCTTGACTGGTTGTAACCAATCAGCGCAAGATGATGGCTCCACTGATGCTGCCGCTAGTGGTGATGCAGCGACAGCTATGAAAACCGTTGCTATTACCGCTATCGTCGAACATCCAGCGCTTGATGATGTACGTAAAGGTGTCATCGATGAGCTAAACGAAGCAGGCTTCAAGGACGGTGAAAACCTAACCGTTAACTTCCAAAGCGCACAAGGAAACACTGCTACTGCTGGTCAGATTGCTAAGCAATTTGTCGCTGATGCGCCCGATGTTATCGTCGCTATTGCAACACCATCTGCTCAATCTGTTGCCGCTTCTACTAGCAGCATTCCATTGGTATTCTCAGCAGTTACTGACCCAGTAGCAGCAAAACTGGTACCTAAGCTAGATGGATCTGGCACCAACGTTACAGGCGCATCAGATGCCCTACCGTATGAGCCACAGATTGATTTGATGCGTCAAATCATTCCATCATTAAAGAACGTCGGTTATGTCTATAGCCCAGGTGAAGTCAACTCAACGATTATCTTAAAAAATCTAAAAGAGAAGTTAACACCACTCGGTATCAATGTATTAGAAGCGCCTGCACAGCGTAGTAACGACATCGCGATGGCAGCCCGTAGTCTCGAAGGTAAGGTCGATATGATCTACACTTCAACTGACAACAACGTGGTATCAGCGTACGAATCACTTTATCAAATCGCCAAACAAAGTAAGATTCCTTTAATTGCCTCAGACACTAGCTCAGTTGAGCGCGGTGCCGTTGCTGCTCTAGGCGTGAACTACTATGAGCTTGGCCGTGAAACTGGTAAAATTGTCGTACGTATCTTAAACGGTGAAAAAGCAGGTGCTATCCCTGTTTACACTCCACAAGCGCTTGATCTATACGTCAGTCCAAAACACGCTAAAGAAGAAGGCATCACGTTGCCACAAGCGGTTATCGATAAAGCAAAAGAAGTGGTAGAATAACGCACCTTTGTATTTGGCTCAAAATAGCAGGTATAAATAAGATAGCGACACTACTTAATACTGTGTTGTATACCTTAAAATATACGGCTAATGACTAAATAAGAAACCCAGCTATGAGTCATTAGGCTGGGCTTCTTGTCTAAACAGAGTCTTTTTTGCAAGCGTGTTTAATAGTGCTGTATTTGTCTGGCCATTTATCTGATACTTCTTAAGTAGAGAATAGGTCTATTGATTGCAGTGCATTGAACCATCGCTTCAAACCAAGGTAGCTTATGATCGCTGTTAATCGTGATATGTTTTGGTTTACCCTAACCGCAGATTGCTTAATCTGTTAAATTCACCGCTTAGCTGTTTAGCAGGTAGATGATTTTGGCAATTGCCATTTACTTATCTTGGTACCATACGCTAGACACTTGGTTATGACTTACTGATCTCTTATGTCTTTAATTGCTTTTTTTGGTGCGCTTGAAAGTGGTCTAATTTATGGCCTAGTAGCACTCGGTGTGCTTATCTCATTTCGTACGCTCGACTTCCCTGATTTGACCGCTGACGGTAGTTTTCCGTTAGGTGGCGCAGTCGCTGGTATTTCTATCATCGCTGGTATCAACCCATGGTTGGCCTGTACTTTTGGGATGTTAGCAGGTTCAGTCGCTGGTATCGTCACTGCATGGTTGCATGTCAAACTTGGCATTTTGCAACTGCTTGCCAGTATCTTGGTCATGGTTGCCTTATATTCTGTCAATCTACGCATCATGGGCGCGCCAAACCTACCCCTCCTTGGCGAAACCACAGTGTTTAGCACCTTGGTGACTGATGGTAATGGTTATTGGATGCGCTGCCTGATTATCGGTGTCGTTGTCGCAGCTGCCATGTTATTTTTGAACTGGTTCTATAGCACTGAGACAGGTCTGTCGATGCGTGCTACTGGCTCAAACCTAAGAATGGCACAGGCCCAAGGTATCAATACCTCGTGGATGACCATCATCGGTATGGCGATTTCTAATGGTTTGATTGCCTTAGCGGGAGCACTATTTGTCCAGACTCAGGGTGGCGCAGATATCTCGATTGGTATCGGTACAATCGTTATCGGTCTAGCAGCGGTCATCATCGGTGAGACAATCATTCCTGCCAAGCGTATTTGGCTGATTACCTTTGCCGTTGTTGTCGGTGCGGTATTGTATAAACTGTTTATTCAGGTCGCACTATCAAGCGATACGCTACGTAGCATCGGCTTTGGTCCACAGGATTTGAACTTGATTACCGCATTGCTCGTGGTACTAGCCTTGGTATTGCCAAAAGCGAAAACCAAGTTTTTATCACGCAAGGTTCGCGCCTAATGACAGTCAAAGCAGGTATTTATAATACTTGCTACGCTTGAAGAGACAATAAGGAATAACGATTATGATGCAAGCCACCGATTTACGGTTGACCTTTAACCCAGGCACGCCTATCGAAAACCCTGCCCTACGTGGTATCAGTTTGAATATCGCTGATGGTGAATTTGTTACTGTCATTGGTACCAATGGCGCAGGTAAATCTACTTTTTTGAACGCAGTAAGCGGTACGACGCGTGTCGATAGTGGCTCAATCTTGCTAAATGGCATTGATGTGACCAAAAAGTCTGCTCATCAACGTGCGCATTGGGTTGCTCGTGTCTTTCAGGATCCGATGGCCGGTACTTGTGAAGCGCTAACGATCGAAGAAAATATGGCTTTGGCCTATAAACGCGGCGGTAATCGCGGTCTTAAGTTTGCACTGAATCAAAACAACCGCGATTTGTTCCGAGAAAAACTATCCGTTTTAAAATTAGGTTTAGAAAATCGTCTAACCGATCGTATGGGTCTGCTCTCTGGTGGTCAACGTCAAGCAGTAAGTCTGCTAATGGCATCATTGCAGCCCTCTAAGATTTTGCTACTTGATGAGCATACTGCAGCTCTCGATCCAAAGACTGCGGCGTTTGTCTTAGAATTGACTGATAAGATTGTCACGGACAATAAGCTGACTACGATGATGGTTACCCACTCTATGCAACAAGCCTTAGCACATGGTACACGCACCGTTATGCTGCATCAGGGTCAAGTCGTATTAGATGTAGCTGGTGACATTCGTAAAGGTATGACTGTACATGATCTACTTGATATGTTCGAGCAAACACGTGGCGAAAAAGTTGAAGATGACAGCCTGATTTTGAGCTAAGTTTTTGAGCTAATACTGTCCATGACTTACGACTTATAAATTTGTACCTGTCGGATATAATCATTTCCGATGACTTCAAAGACCTTCAAGAGAATTGATTTTTCTTGGAGGTTTTTTGTTATCTATAGTTAATGATCATATGAACTTTTCACTGACCATTATATAGTTGTCGTCTATCAAAGCTTCGCTGTTGTCACTTACTATATGAGGTCTGTCATGCGCAAAATTCCTATCTACTCCCACCCTGCCGCTGGTTGGCCTGCGCTGATCTCCTCTACCCAAAAGCTAATGGACTATAAGACATTTTTGCGCGGCGGTATAAGTGTATTTAAAAGCAATCAGCCGCAAGGCGGATTTGACTGTCCAGGCTGTGCATGGCCTGATCATAAGTCACACAAAGCTATCGATGTTTGCGAGAACGGTATTAAAGTCATTGCCAGTGAGACCATGACCCACAAATCAGATGCCGAGTTTTTCGCAAGGCATACCGTCACTGAGCTACAGAGCTGGACTGGTTACGAGCTTGAACATAGTGGTCGTTTATCAGAGCCAATGTATTACGATGCGGCGCAAGATCGCTATGTTCCTATTCCTTGGGAAGCCGCTTATAGCATAATTGCTGAGCAGTTCGGACAGCTTGACTCACCTGATGAGGCGCTATTTTATACGTCAGGTCGTGTGACCAATGAGCCTGCCTTCTTATTTCAGTTATTTGTACGCTGCTTTGGTACCAATAATTTGCCTGATTGCTCAAACATGTGTCACGAACCAACCTCAGTAATGCTAAGCAGACAGCTAGGTATTGGTAAAGCGACGGTCATGCTAGAAGATTTCGAGCAGGCCAAGCTGATATTAATGTTTGGGCAAAACCCAGCGACTAACCATCCACGTATGCTAGAGATGCTCGCCCATGCGCATGAGCAAGGCTGTCGAATCATCTCAATCAACCCGATGCGTGAGCAAGGCCTGAGTAAGTTTAGAAATCCGCAAAAACCAACACACATGGCAGCTGGTCAAAGCGCTGACATGGTTGACGATGTCATTCAAATTCAAATCGGCGGTGATGCAGCGCTATTGACTGGCATTGCCAAGTGGTTAATTGAAAACGATAAAATCAATCATGATTTTATTACCACTCATACTTCAGGATTTGAACCTCTAAAACAGTGGCTAACAGAGCAATCATGGTCAGATATCACACTTGGCTGCGGTATTTCTCAGACAGATATTATCAATCTCGCTGAGCTAGTGTCTGATAGTCCAGCAACGATTTGCACTTGGGGCATGGGCATTACCCAGCATGTGCAGGGCGATGACAATGTCGCGATGATTACCAACCTATTATTATTAATGGGCATGATTGGCATCGATGGCGCCGGTGCATCTCCAGTACGTGGACACTCCAACGTACAGGGTGATCGCACCATGGGTATCCATGAACGCCCTAGCAAAAGCTTACTAGACAGTTTAGAGCATGTATTTGAGCACCCTATGCCGCAAGAGCATGGCTACGATGTCGTCACAGGTGCCAAAGCCCTTATCGCTGGCAAATTAAAAGTCTTTATGGGCATGGGTGGTAACTACGCAGTGGCTGCCCCTGATACCAGCGCCATTGAGCAAGCCTTAACCACTACTCAGCTTAATATATTTGTCGGTACTAAGCTCAATGAGACCATGCTATACCCCGGTGCAAATAATTTGATCCTGCCTTGCTTAGGCCGTACCGAGCGTATTGTCACAACAAAGGGTGAGCAATTTGCCACTATCGAAGACTCCATGTGTCAGATCGTACCCACTCAGGGCAAACTCAAACCTGTTAGCGACACTTTAAAATCTGAAGCGCAAATCGTAGCGGATATCGCGACTCATGTACTCGGCGCCGACACGTCTATTCCTTGGCTGGCGATGAGTGAAGACTTCAATATTATCCGGGACTATATCGCTCAAGCTATTAATGGATTTGAAGACTTTAATCAACGTATTCGCACCTCTGAGCGTGGCTTTCATTTGTATCATGCAGCGCGTCATCGTGTATGGAATACCGAGAGCGGCAAAGCCCAGTTTGAAGTGCCACAATATCCGATTACTTTTGTCGCTGCACAAATGGCAGCTGCAAATGATATCGATGACCATGCAGATACAGCACAAAAGGTTTGGCAATTGACTAGTGTCCGTAGCCACGATCAATTCAACACTATGATTTTTGGGTTTAAAGACCGCTATCGTCAAACGGATCGCCGTGATGTACTGTTCATGCATCCAGATGAAATAAGCCGTTTGGGTTGGCAAAAAGGTGACCGTGTTATGGTCACTCGCCAGCGTGCTAAAGATAGCCTAGAGCAACCGCGCGTATTAGGCCCATTGGTATTGAGCGAGATGGATATTGCCTCTAACGCTGTTGCCGCTTACTATCCTGAATGCAATGACCTCTTTGATTTGGAGACACATGCGCCAGACTCTCATATCCCAGCTTACAAATCGACCACTGTCGTTTTAGAGCGCGTAGAAGCAAATACGTCGATCACTACGCCTGCGTAAATCATACTGCGAAGAGCCAATGAGAATGAAAATTTCATTGGCTCTACCTCTAGATGACCATAAGCACACTCATAATTTTAGGCCATAATAAACCGTGATAACCATTGAAGATAACGCTGAGCAAAGTGAGGCTTTTATCGACCCCGCTATGATAGATAATTCAACTAGCACTAAGAGAGTTGTCCCTGGATTTCCTAGCGATAATAGGTTGTCAGAGACACCACTTGCTAGTAATCATTTAGCACAAAAGCATCATTATCCCTCAGTTAACAGTGGCCCTAATAATGACTTTCATCTTCAAATCGAATCTCAGAACACTAGCTTAGCCGTAGAAGCTGCGGTCTCTATCATCATTAATGGAATTCATTATGCTGTGCTGATGGCCAGTCCTCATCAGTTAGAGTATTTAGCGGTTGGGTTCTTATTTAGCGAAGGCTTAATTCAATACAGTCACGAGTTACTCGACTGGGAAGTGACTCACCTTGCAGATCTAGCTAGCTATCAGCAGTTTGCGCAAGATTCGAATGACGAAGATCTTGATTCAGTATCAATTGAGCAAAGCTTAGAACAATTTCAAGACTACGATATCTATGTCGTTGAGTTAGTATTAAGCCAACGCTGCCATCAACGTATCCAAGCACAAAAACGGCAGCTCGCAGGGCGTACAGGCTGCGGTATGTGCGGTATTACGGGTCTATCTCAAGCTTTGCCTGATTTAAGTACTTACTCTCAAAGCAGTCTACAGTCCGACCATAATCAATCGACAAGCAACGATAGTGCTAAGACGACTGTTCCAAGTCTTGACTACCTATTGGCACTGCGTCAACAAGTGGATGCCGCGCAGCATACACATCAGCTGACAGGTGCGGTACATGCCGCAGCAACGATACATAATCAGCAGCTGTATTTATTTGAGGATGTAGGCCGCCACAATGCACTCGATAAACTTATCGGTTGGCAATTACGCCAAAAAGCAGACGTTAGCTGTGTGCTTATGACTTCGCGTCTATCTATTGAACTGGTTCAAAAATCTATTCGAAGTCAAATCCCGTGGCTAGTTGGCATGTCAGCACCTACCAGTACAGCTGTACGCGTGGCTGAGCGTTATGGCCTTGGATTGGCTGGATTTTTACGTGATAACCGAGTCACTTACTACACCAAACAAGATAATATATAAAAATTCACTTCTACTTGTTCGTTGAGAGCAACCATCATCTATCGCTCATCATCTATTTTTTTAATGAAAGCTTTAGTTACTTACTCATACTTATAATTTAGCTCATAGTGATATATCACTCGATGCTGCTCATAATAAACCACTATTTTTCAATACCTTATTAAACATCCTATTAAATTTCTTTAATTAAACACTTATATGTCATCTTAGATAATTATCTGGTAAATATCGGATAATGTTTGAGGTTGGTGACATAATAGGTTACTCTTATCGCGCAAATATGTTACAGGTACTTAACAAATATGTAGTTTTATTTATTAATACCGCTTAGTAATACATCAATCGCAATAGATGAGTAGATATTTCTCAGCTATTGTTTATTACAGCTGATAAGGCTGTCTAAATCGAGTTCGGGTCATTCCATCATGGCTTAGTGCTTATTCGTAATTCCGCTATAGACACTCCTCACATGAGTTTTCTTTAGCATGTAGCTACCTTTGTGTATGCCTATTAATAGCGTGATGGTTTACCCATTAACTGACGCCTATTGAGAGTAGCCCCCTGTCTTTTTGATTTGACACTATTTGTCTCATTAAGATTTGGGCGTGACACTTAGCATTTGCTTACCACTACAGTTGGTATTTTCGCTATTCATATTAGCCACATATGTTCGGTATGAGGGCTGTGTAAGCTATGCTGTATTCCTAATGGTTTGGTATCTTTCATTTTTACCGAACTTTATTCATCAACTAACAATTGCGAGGTCTGAGTTTGAAAACTGAGTCATTGTTCCAATTTTCATCATTGACGATTATTTTATTATTATTAGCATTTTATGGCGGCACCTATTTACTGTCTCTATTAATCAAAAAAGATAAAGAGACAACTTCTGGGTTTATGGTCGCAGGTCACGGTGTTGGCTTCGGTATGGGTGCAGCCAGTATGACCGCCACTTGGATTTGGGCCGCCTCATTTTACGCCGCGGCCACCTCTGGCTATAAATACGGCGTCTCAGGGCCGATACATTATGGCTTTTGGGGTGCATTGATGATTTTATTCATCTACCCTTTCGGTATGCGCTTTCGTGAATTGGCGCCAGACGGTCATACACTAGGTGAACTGATTCATGCCCGCCACGGTTCATCAAGCCAATTAATCTTAGCCATATCCAATATTATGGGCAGTTTAATTAGCTTGATGGTCAACTTTACCGCTGCTGGAGCATTGGTGTCAGTCCTGTCGCCATTATCGTTCCAAACAGGGGTAATGATCGCAGGTATCGG
Source organism: Psychrobacter sp. 1Y6 (assembly GCF_052258385.2). Classification (NCBI taxonomy): domain Bacteria; kingdom Pseudomonadati; phylum Pseudomonadota; class Gammaproteobacteria; order Moraxellales; family Moraxellaceae; genus Psychrobacter; species Psychrobacter sp. 1Y6. The sequence goes on from NZ_JBQQEW020000001.1 coordinate 2,216,833, forward strand.
TGTACTGAGTTATACATTGACATCAGGGTTTAGAGCATCTGTCTTTACAGATTTTGCCCAATTAGTCGCTCTAATGGCCATTGGTATTGTTATCATTCCCGCCGTGTTATTTGCCATGGGTGGTCCTGAGGTTATGGTCAGCGGACTATCAAACCTGACATTAGAGCAGCAGAACTTCTTCTCCTCTGAGGCATTCTTTCAACAAGGTGCACCTTATTTTGTCGCTGTATTAGCATATGCTATCGGTAATCAAACCATCACTCAGCGACTATTTGCGATTGATAAAACTAAGATTAAAGCGACGTTTATCACTGCTACAGTCGGCTATGCTGGTATCGTTATTGGTCTTGGGATGATTGGACTAATGGCTGTGACGATTGGCGTGGAGCCACTCGATGGCAATATGAATAACCTCATTCCTCAAATGGTCAGTACTTATCTGCATCCTGTCTTTATCGCCTTATTCTTTATTTTAGTGATTGGGTCATTGTCCTCAACCGCTGACTCAGATTTATCAGCGCTATCAACTATTATGATGGCGGATGTCTACGGTAAAAACATCGCCAAAAAAGGCCATGTTAAACCTAAAACGATGATGCTAATTGGTCGCGGCACGATGATTGTTGCGACGGCAGCTGGATTAATTTTTGCGAGCTTTAAACTTGATATTCTCGTTATGCTAGTATTTGTTGGTGCACTATGGGGTGCTATTGTCTTCCCTGTCATCGCCAGTGTGTTTTGGAATCGCGTCACCAATACCGCCTTTACCTCAGCAGTGATCGTCGGACTACTCTTATTTTGCGTTGCCCGTTTCGAATTACTCCCAATCACTGGTGTCACCGCTCTATTCTTTGAAATACTGGCTAGTGTCGGTGCAGCCGTCGTTATTGGTCTAATGGTCTTTGGGTTCTTAGGTCGTAAGATTGGCATGGTCGCCGCAGCTATCACGCTTGTGCTGATGCTTATCTTCGCTACTGGCTTCTTACGTCAATATATGGTCCTGCTAGCATCTCTAACGGCTTACGGTGCTAGTACCGTCGTCTGTGTGATTATCAGCCTGATGGGAGACGAACATTTCGACTTCGACTTAATTAAGCAGCGCGTGGGCAATTACGATAAAAAATCGGAAATACCATCGTCACTTAAATCTTAAACCAAAGTCGCTTTATCCGAGTACCGATTAGCCAGTAGTATTTGGCTAGTCGCTACTTACTTAGCAATATTATAAGGAGATATCATGGACAACGTTTTTATCTACGGCTTATATATCTTAATTTGGCCTGCCATTACTCTTGGCGTACTCGTATTAATTTGTACGGCCACTTATCGCGATGTGAAAAGTGCCAAACGTGACAATAGAGATATAGTTTAGCGCATTATATTTTAAATCATCATCATTAAAGACTGGTTTACTAATAGTTTAAAAAAGCCTATTGACAGTATAAACGCTCCTAAATTGGAGCTAAATATAGATAAGATAATAAATAAGCTGTTTTTAATTAAAAAAGGACTTGTAATTTACTATATTTTTGCTAATATAGGCGACCTTGATTGGCTGGATGGCAGAGTGGTCATGCAGCGGACTGCAACTCCGTTAACGCCGGTTCGATTCCGACTCCAGCCTCCAATTATTTATTAACTTTACGTTAATTTTGGCTTGCATTATTATCACAACCGATTATAATAGCGACCACTTATCTAGTAACTAGATGGTCTATCAGCTAGTTTACATTTTAGATAAAACAAGTTTTGCCCGGGTGGTGAAATTGGTAGACACAAGGGATTTAAAATCCCTCGCTAGCAATAGCGTGCCGGTTCAAGTCCGGCTCCGGGTACCATTACATAGTCCTATACTATCTTATAGAACAGCTAAAGCCCCTGATATCAGGGGCTTTGTTGTATCTGGCGTTCCATACTGTCCTGCTCTATCTATCCCAATCCATGCATCTGATGTGCATGAATCTCTCAGTGCTCATTTAAAATACTGATCATGACAAGCGATATAGATGACGAGCATCTTAAACGCTCTACTCATCTATACCAGTATTCTTAAAAAACCTATCTAGATTACACACTTGGTTTGGCAAGTAGCATTATCAATTTATGCTCTTAACAGCCAAATCAGCTATCCAATAATACGTTGCCATAATCATCACGCAGGTCTTTTTTGACCATTTTCCCAGCGCCATTCAGCACAATATTATCTACAAATATGACTTTATCAGGCACTTGCCAGCTGGCGATTTTACCTTCGTAAAAGCTCAGTACTTGCGACTCATCGATTTCTGAATCTGGCTCCTTCACCACAATCAGTACTGGACGTTCGCTCCACTTTTTATGCTTTGCAGCAATAGCGGCCGCCATTCTTATCTGCGGATGGGCGACTGCGATGTTTTCTAGCTCTACTGACGATATCCATTCTCCACCAGATTTAATCAAATCTTTTGAGCGATCCCGAATATTCATATAGCCATCGGCATCAATGGTTGCAATATCGCCTGTGTCGAACCAACCATCTTCAGTTATCGCATCAGGATTTTCTGTGTAATAATCATTGATGATCCAATGCCCTTTAATCTGTAAACGACCTTGAGACATACCATCTTCTTCGACTCGCTGTAGCGGCTCGTCAGTATCTATGAGACGTAGCTGAACGCCGTAAGGTGGACGACCTTGAGAGTTACGCAACTCATTAATCTCATCTTTACTCAGCGATTTATGCTTGGCTTTTATTTGATTCATCGTTCCAAGTGGGCTGGTTTCTGTCATGCCCCAGCCATGTACTGCATCACAATTAAAATCTTCTCTAAACGTTTTGATGACCGATGGTGGGCATGCTGCTCCTCCGACAATGGTACGCGTCATGCTATCAAGCTTACTACCTCTGGCTTTGGCAGCGGTCAATAGACTTTGCCAAATCGTTGGAACACCTAAAGCAACCGTGACATGACAATCATCGATGAGAGATACTAGGCTGTCACCATCGAGATTTGGACCAGGAAGTATGAGAGAGCAACCAGTCAAGGCAGCTGCATAAGGTGTGCCCCACGCATTGACATGGAACATCGGTACCACGGGTAGCAACACATCTTGTGCAGAGAGCGCGGAGACATCAGGCATGCACAATGCCATCGCATGCAGCACAGAAGAGCGATGCGTATATAAAATCCCTTTAGGATTACCGGTAGTTCCTGAGGTATAGCATAAAGAGCTGGCGGTCGCTTCATCGAATTGAGGCCAGTCAAAGTCAGTCGAGTTTTCTGCTAATAGCTCATCAAAGAACAGTACATTAGGCAGTTTTTCGACGATACTATCATCTCGATCACTTAGACAAATGAAGTGTTCAACACCTTTGATATGCTCTTTGATTGCCATAATTAGCGGCAGGAAAGTAGTATCAAAAAACAGTACACGATCATCAGCGTCATTGATAATGTAACTAAGCTGCTCGGGGAACAAACGTGGATTGATAGTATGGCAAACCATGCCACTACCTGAAATCGCATACCAAGCTTCTAGATGACGACGGTTGTTCCAAGCCAAGGTCGCTATGCGTTCTGATGATTGAAGTCCCAGTGTAGCCAACGCATTGGCCAATCGTTTTGAGTTGTCTGAGACAGTGCGCCAATTGGTATGAGTCATCTGTCCGTCGACTTCTTTGGACAAAACCGCCGTATCGCCATGATAACGGGCAGCGTGTTCGATTAGACCACTGATCAGCAATGGCTGATACATCATTTTTCCTAACATAATACATTCCCTGTAGTTATTTGAAAGTCCGCTTATTCTTGCTACTGCATCGCCTGATGCGAAGAATGGGCCTCAACTAAGAATAATCAGAATTATTCTTTAAGACAAGTTAATATTATGTTCTCCATAGACAACAAAAAATTGTGATTCAACTTTAAAGACGTAATGATTACTCTATATAAATAATTTTTATTTTCTCATTAAAAGTTCATTAGCATCATGACTCGTTTAATTAACCATAAAATTTAAACAAAAAAAATCCGACCACCTAAGTGATCGGATTTTTAATATTTGGTGGAGATGGCGGAAACTAAACCATACTTATAAGCAATTGATAATAAAAGCTATTAATATTTTCAAAATAGACGATACCAACCATAATACCAACAATAGATTTTAGTTTTAGCTGTTGTTGAATACTGACTATTTTACTTAGATGTTATTTGTAACTTATTGCGTTGATGTGCTGTTATTTGATGCCACGCTTAATTTCGCTCGATATATTTAACTTCGCTCGCCATGTCGTTAAAAGTTAAGCGTTTATCGCGCATTTTTTGTGCGTGTTGCCTGTATAGCCCCGTAACGTCCATGTTACGGCATATTTTTTCGCTCAATAAGCATCAAGGCGCGCGCGAGAACGAGCGAAATTTGATCCACTATGTAATTTGAGCTGAACAATATGTGCGCTTTTACGCGCATAAACACACGTTTTCACGCTCATAAAAGCGCACATTTGGCGTATCTCTAACTATGATTAGATTGCGTTTTTGATGCGTTTACCGCGCAGGTAACGCACCTTGTAGTTATTGAAGTATAGCCAAGTCATAATTGCATCAGCTGTACGTGCTGGATTTCGTCAGGGCGGACAGTCTGGTAGTGCAATCATGCTTGCCAGCATAGAAAAGGCAAGCGCTTACCTCTTATTATATTGCCTTAATGGGTTTGTGCGCGATGGTTATGCTGTCTTATCCAACCACATCTATCGCGTCAATCTGCTGCATCATATCGGCAGTCAAACTGAGAGCTGCAATGATATTCCAATAATGCTTAACATCACTCATATTGAGGGTGAAACCTTGACGATCTTTTAGCCACTTTTGCGCGGGCTGATATCCACCGATATAGAACTCCCATGCCACTAACGGCACATTGGTAAAATACTGAGTATCGTTAAGCCAAACTTTGCCAATGCTGCTATCTGCTTCGTCAGGCTCAAAGCCAATGCTGGTTTTGGTCATCTTGCGAGTAACCGCATTATTACCACTTATTGGATAGCCAAGGCTGAGCGCCTTAATCTGTGCGACAAGCTTCGGAGATTCTAACAAGTGAATTTGACGTAGCTCACCACCGAGTGCCACCAACTGCCAAAAAGTATCGGCATTGCTAGGATATGGCACGCGGGGAAAGTCAATTTTTAGGAACTCTTTATAAGTTTCACGATATGTTGGGCTATGCAATACCGCATAGATATAATCGAGAATATCTATCGGAGCAAACGTACCAGCCTCATCAGACTTTTCATTAGTAAAGGTTAAGCCAATGGCTTTGGCAATGTCTGACACGATTTCAAGATCAAGGTTTGGGGTTCGGGTTGATTTAGCTTCATCTTTAGGATATAAATACAAAGGTGCTTGTTGCGGAATACCTTTATAACTTGTGTGATATCTATTATCGACAATTTTATTTTCAACTTGAATAGATGACCATTCAGCTGCGGTAGCTTGCCGTGAAAATACAATTCCAATATTATCTTTACTTATATTTCCTAAAGTATTTTCACGAGCAAAATCAATCAAAGAAGTATCATAATAGATGAACTGATGGTCAAATGGTCTGTAACTCATTACCTTGATAAATTTTTCGTCCACTTTAGATTTTCTAGCTTCTGAAACACTCCAGTCTCTGTTATCTTTCAAATCTAACAAGTTTTTAACTTCTTCATCTGAATACTTATCATCAAAAAAAGTTTTTATTCTATTCAGTAAACTCTCCTTATTAGTATCAATAATAAAATTATCTCGATGAGTTTTAACGCCACTAGAGTTTGTTTTAAATAATTTGGAAATATCAAAACCAACGACATATGCTTTTTTATCGTGAGTATTTTGTTTGACAAAATAATAATCAGGAGCTTGTATATCTATTTCATTCCAGTCTGTATTATAAATACTAGAGTTATTGATGAAATCATATTTATAATCTCTCTTACCGAATATATCGTAAGTAAATAATCTTGCTAAACCACTTGATTTTTTATGATTTTTTACAAAAATATTGATTGATACACCCGTCATAATATCAAACACGTTCTCATCTTTGCTTCCATCAGGTGCAGTTTCTTTTTTCTTAGTATTCCCATGTAAATTAAGGATATAAACCTTATCAAACGTCTCTAATAAGTGCTTACGCATTTGCCGATGAATAATGCCATCAACGAAGCTATTATTAGTGATGAAAGCTAAGACACCTTCACCATTCTTCTCTATATAATGCTGACCATAACGAATAAATTTGATGTAGTCATCTGATAAAGGCTGAATATTGCGCTCATTCAAATTCTTTTTATAGTCAGTCATCAAATTCTCAATCCATTCTCCTTTATTTGTACTACTTACCGCATAAGGCGGATTACCGATAACCACCATCACGGGCGCATCGCGTTTGACAGCGTTAGCTTCGTTCGCCTCAGCAGACAGCCAGCCAGCAAACAGCGTCCCTGTGTCGGGGTTATGTTCTTCTAGTGAGTTGGTGAGGTACACTTGCAGACGCTTGGGTTTAATCGGCTCATAACCCGTATCGGTCAATAACATATCTAGTTTGAGGTGTGCCATTGCATAGCTTGCCATCAGTAGCTCAAAGCCGTGTAAGCGTGGTAATAGGTCTTGCTCAACATAGCTACTCCACATACCGCCCATACTCTCAAACTGCTCATGAAAAATATGCTGAATAATGGCAGCAAGGAATGTACCCGTGCCCGTTGCTGGATCAAGAATTTGCACCTTATGGACTAGCTCTTTGACCATCTTATAGCCCGTCTTAGTACGACTATCAGGGGTTTGTGTCTGTTTCTCTATCTCAATCTTACTGGTATCAGCGATACCCTCAGGTAAATCAAACTCAGACTTCAATATATCGTCCACAGCACGCACGATGAACTTTACTACTGGCTCAGGCGTGTACCAAACGCCACGCTGCTTACGTAATTTGGGGTTGTACTCTGCTAGGAAAGTCTCGTAAAAGTGAATAATCGGGTCTTGCGTTTGAGTGGTCTTACCGAAGTTTTTTAGAATAGCGGCAACATCAGTAGCGCGGAATACATCCGCTAAGTTATCGACAGTGGTTTTGATGCGGTCATCAATATCGACACCAGCGACATGAGAGAATAGTTTTCGTAAAAACGGATTAGTTTTGGGAATGCGTTCTGCCGCTTCTTGACGGCTAAAAGTATCTAAGGTGTCATCATGCAGACGGGCGGCAAACATGCCATAAGCGAGCGTTTGCGCATAAATATCGGCAAAGTCACTGGGGGTTAAGTCATGAATAAGGACAGACTTAAAGGTATTGAACTGATCACGTAAGTCGGTATTGGCATTATTATCTTCATCACTGGTCAGTGCTTGATACAGAATATTCTCTAACAGTCTTGCCTTGCCAGCCATCAAGATAGCCAAACGCTGAGCTGACCTGATAGTTTGTCCAACATAGACACAGAAGTCGCGCAGTAACTCAGCCAAACGCTCAAACTCGCTATCATGCGCTTGTACCACTCCAGCGACTAACTCACCGACACACACTTCATGAATGCGCTCGCCATTGACATAAAACTGAAAGCGTAGATAGTCAGTGATAATGAGGTTGTCTAAGGCGGCTTTATATCTATCAAACTGTTCTTTGTAAAGCTTAGAGCCTAAATCCTTGCCTACGTCTTTGGCTTCGATAAAGCCAATCGGAATCTCTTTTTTACTAATCAAAAAGTCAGGGTTACCACAATCAGTGACTTGGCTTGGCTCATTGGTCACCATCACCTCAGGCGCTAGATGATTTATCAAATCCTCTAAATCTTTACGGAAAGTATGTTCTGAGCTATGACCTAATTTAACTCTTGAAGCTACTTTATTGACGTAATCGCTAACGTATTGGTGATTGCTATCTGACATAGATATCCCTAAGTTGTATTAATAGATAAGTTGATTAAATTGTAAATTTTAAACAAGACTGGAAAGTCTTGAGGGTTCGCCCATAGGGTGATGGTGCTATATCAATATAATGACACTGTTTGGCATCTTAGCGATAATACTCACCTCATCACCTAATGCTCTGACATAATTTTGCAAGGTCGATATCTGAATATTCTTACCGCTTTCTACCTTTGATATTCAGGCTTGTGACACACCCATCATGGCGGCAAGTTCAGTCTGTTTTAACTATTTTGTTTTGCGTAGTTTGGCAAGATCAATAGTCTGGCTTAATATTTTCTACTTATTATTGATCGCTTTTTATCTATCGGCTGGCAAGCCTGCTACATAATCATTTAATGCGCTAACATGCGTCATAGGACTAGACCTCGGTTTTTATATCCCCTCATAATACAACAATACAGTTATATTTTGTCGGGTTTTGGGCGATTGCCTTTAGCCTACTATTATAAGAATAGAAGTATCAGCCACAAAAAAAGGCAGACGATGAACGCCTACCTTTGATTCTTTTTGCTGTTCCTTAGTTTTTGCGTGGGACAGACGGGTATCTTAAAGTGATCTAAATAACTGAAAATAAGTGTACCTAAATGATAAAAAATATGTACGAAATAGTAGGTCTAAGGGTGACGAAAAATGACGAAAAATTGACTATGATTGGTTATCTCTGCTCTATGTATTAGCAAGCTGTTATCATCACTAAATATAGAGAAAACATTGTTTTGTTTACTTAATGGATTTAGCTATCTTGAAGTCTGTCAAAATATATTTACAGTCAATACATCTAAATCATTAAACAAGTTTGCTTTTTCTATTAACCAATCTCTGATCTAAATTCATCTAATTGCTGTTGTACCTGTTTACACCTATCTAACCCCATTCTAATAGCTTCAGACAAATCAGCATTAGGCTTGATAGCATTCTCCACGTTTGGCTTCATACCACTAGATTTTAGACTATATTGAGCTACCTTGTTCAGTGGCCAACCTATGCTTGACTCATCATTAGCCGTATCATCGGGGTAAAAGTCTACTCCATTAAAAATGCAAGCAATATGTCCAGATTTAGCAGTAAAAGGGTATGGTTTAACATTGCCATTAGACGACCAGAAAATATCACTAACCGCTACAAAATCATCAGTATCACTATCGTAATCCTCAATAGGTTGGCAAGCTGTCAATGATAGTAAGATCATGAAGATTAACTTATTCATCTATCCACCTATATTTATCCATTCTATGAACCATACCTTAGCATGATTAATAAAAGTCACGCGCCTACGTTACTTGTTGCGAAAGTCTTTTTAACTTCTGTTTGAAACGGTTTTTTTCTTGTGCGTGTGAATGGTGGCGGTGTTCATTGGTTTGCCTGTTCAATCTCGATTTATAGCTCCCCCTCTAACGTATCCGAAAAATAGCACCCTCTGTCAGGAGTGCGAGCATCAACCATTTTTATTATGGTCAAATTCCAGTGATAGTTCTTTGACTAGATCTGAAATTAGAACAAAATCTAAAGCTTATTATTATCTGTTGTGCATATAATGCTGCAATCTACAGTGTGTCGTAGCTTATAGTTGCTTGCCGATATTGCTCAAAGCTTACTAATCGGTTAAAGTCGACTAATCTTTAGCTGTTTGCTAACAACGATTAGCATGTGGTTTATCAAACTATGAGTAATACAAGTAAGAAAGGTGCTGACTTGGATGAGGCTAGAGAGATAGGGCTGAAGGTATGTGTAATCTGAGGCCTTTGGATTGAGACTAATATAAGGGCGTGATTATGCTGTTAGATAGAGAAATGCAGTTGGCTATTTTGACTGAATTAAGTGAAACCTACCCCTCATCAGTAAACATTAGTGAAAAATATGACTACGGAAGTGATGATTACTATAAGTTCATCGCCAACTTGGCTTACCTCAAAGATCATAAACTCATTTCTGAAAAGAGCCTGCTTGTATCGCCGTCTATGCAAGGTGAATCTTTCCAACCCCATTTGGCTTCTATCACTCATATAGGCATGGACTTTCTTGCAGATGATGGCGGGCTATCAGCCATCTTAGGTGTAGTGACTATTAAGTTTGAAGCCGAACAGTTTAGGACAATCCTAGAGTCTATGATTCTGTCCTCTAATCTACCAACTGAACGTAAACAGACAATGATCGACGCGCTTCGAGAGCTACCCGCTGAGAGTATAAAACACCTGACAACAAGAATTGTGGATGCGGGCTGGGATAATCTAGACTCTCTAATGACAATAATTCAAAACAGTCTTCTTTAAGAGCATAAGAAAAAGTTGAGATGATCAACTAATCATAGGATGTTGTTATGAAAAAAATACTAAATCTTGTTATGCCGTTTGATATAGAGCGCATTATTCAAGCTAAAAAAAATGACCCTATTAGCAACGTATTAACGGGTAGCTTGCTTCTAAACAATCAACCTCATTCTGTATATTTTAAATTTTACTCGTTACAAGAAGGCAATCGTGGTTTGCTGAATGAGATTCTTGGTTATTTATATGGCACAATTTCAAATATACCTCAGCCAGAATTTGCAGGAGTTGCCTTAGTACCAACTAAAATGCTTCGTCCTTTTTATTCGTTACTTACCAAAGAAATGCAGGGGTGTGTTGATCAGGAAGAAACATTACCTGCTTTTTTTACCACGGCAGCTACTAGCACACACTACGAGTTTCATACCTTAAATGACTGGCTGCGCAATCAGATAATAAAATGGAAAGACTTTAATAAGGCTGTTGTGTTTGATGAGGTAATAGCGAATACTGACCGTTATCCGCGCAACCTTATTCATACGGGAGATAATCTTTTTTGTATGATCGACAATGGATTTCTAGCAACTGAGGATAGTAGTAATCCAAACTGGAATTACAGCTCTCTCCAGCCTCAACTCAATTACTCAAACCAACTTGCTTCAATTAATCAAAATGAGATAGAGTCTGATGTCAGGAAAGGTAATCGCTTCATCTCCGTTGCTGAAGATTATTTCTTGTCACATCAACACTTATTACCTGAGATGAAGTTCTGGATAGATAACTTTGCCACAAATAATAAAAAAGATTGGCAATCTTTCTTGGATTTTTTACAATGGCGAACGGATAATGTGAACGAATTAATAAGCAATCGTTATGGTTTACTGGGGTAGTTAGTGATGAGCTGGAAGAGTTTACTAGAAAACACCGAACAGCATAGAGTATCTGGCCATTACCAAGTAATTAAATTTACTCCAAACTTAATTGCTCAGGAAACCTTTAATATTGGCATCGTATTTCATGATAATGAAGACAATCGTCATGTTCGTATGTTAAAAAATGCTAAGGCCTTTGAGTGCTTATACGGTAAAGAGGGTGCGACCCAAGTTCAAAATATGCTTAACTATGCAAAAGATATCGCTGTGAAATTGGGCGATACTGTTATTGCTTCACCTCATTTAAGTTATTCCGCACCCTTATTTACTCAAGGCTTAACTATTGACCAAATACTATCTAGCTTGTATGGACAGTATATTAATTTGATTTGCGATCATATGGAGACTCAATCAACCCAACGTCAATCAATAAATACCGACTCTTTACGTAAAAAATTATTCAAAGATTTACGCAAAGCCAACCCAGAAGGCTTCAAGGATATCTTGCGTGAAGATCCTTTTATTATTGGCGGTGATAGCAAAGTTGAGATAAATATGCCTATTTGGAAACATGGGGATATTTTCAAAAACAACTTTTTTGGTACGTTGGTATCAGCAGACTTCATTCCAGAAGCTTATTTAGGATATAACCTAGATACGCTTGGCGCCATGAACCTACAAACAGCATGTGAGATATCGGGAGGAAAAAGCAGAGCCGGATTCTTTATCTATTGCCCCACACCTGATAATAGTGACATTAGCGAAGAGAATTACACAAACATAATCAAGCACATAAATAAAACATCAAATAATGTTAAATATATGGCAGACCGTACTAACATACCTTTAAAGTTTGTTCAGTCTGATGACCTAAAGAAACTATATGAAGATATATTAAATTTTACTTACGCATAACCAAAAATTTATTGCTAGTAATAAGGCTTTTAATTACTTGCGAATAACTACTCAAGCTTCTCTCTAACCGCCCTAGTGACGATTTTTACTATTTACTCATCGCCTACCTTGCGTTAAGCGCGCTCTATTAATCAATTAAAAAGTCGCTATAGTTGCTATAGTTGGTCATAAGCCTTTGTTGTCAAGTCTTGTAGGTTAGCTCACTACCTGCTAAAGGTAGCTAAAGTTGCTATAGCTCTGCTAAAGTTCGTCTATTTTGGCTAAGTTTAGCGATAGATTAGCAAATTTAGCTATGCTTAGCAGCGCACCACCTAAAGTTAAGCCCTTGACTGGCAAGGGCTAGATAAATTTTAGCAAATTTAGCAGCTTTTTAGGGGTAGCTAAGGTTAGCTATTCATTAATTAGTTTAGGATTAATGAACACTAAACGCCTGCGCCCCTCACTTTCTAACCTGATATGCCCCATACTCTCTAAGTCGTCGAGCAAGCCATTAAGTTTCTTACCTCTTAGGGTATTGGGTGCGTTCTGTGACACAAACGACTTATTCAAAATAGGCGGATTTTTACCCCTCGCTTTATCCACTAGCCAGCTACTTAGCTTCTCACTGTCGTTCTGCTCACCTGTAGGCGTTGCATCAAGGTAGCGCAAGCGTTCGGCTGTGGAATACTCCACCAACATAAACGCTCGTTTAATATCATCAGTAGTGATTGTATGACGTCCATCAAAGAAAGCCATTAATGACGCGATACGGCTAGCATTCTCCGCCATACGTGATGCATACGCTTTTAGATACTCTAACGGCCGCCCCTGTGCTTGCCTATCCTCTATCGCCTGTTTGAAGTCACTAAAGACTTGCCTAGTCTGTTTATCTGCCCATTGCATTTTAATGCGCTTCGGTGCGCCTATGCTGTCACTGGGTAGGTTGGCTGGTGATGGATCAAGTAAGCTCTGAGAGCGTGCCCAGTAGTCTATTAAGTAGGGGTTGTCATACGGGCTGTCATTATTGCGCTGCTCATCGTTCCATACTCGTTGACCACGCAAATCTTCAGGGCAAGCAATCAAAGCACGGGCTAAAAATCCCTGTCCATTCATCACAGGATCGGCTAGTGCTGGTTCTAAGATAACACGCTGTCCTTGTAGCAATAGTGTCATACGCACGTTATAAGCGTCCGTGTGCGGTGTTGCATAGGCAGACTTCTGCGAGCGTAAACGGGACACTTCACCATCACTATAGAGGGTCGTCAATGATGATAAAGCACTGCCTGCAGTATCGCCTTTCATCGTATGCCCATTAAAGAATTGAGCTGCTTCGTCTGTCGTCCATGAAGCGTTACTGATACTACCATCAATAAATTTATCGAGTATCGGCTCAATGGTCGCTTCTTTAAACATGGTCTTAGGGTTTTGTGGCTTTGGGTTGGATTCTAAGAAGTCGGCTAGCTCTTTACCTTTTAGACTTGCCTTGTCATTTTCCCATGATGACAGTTCAATAAGATAATCAGCATATAGCTGCTTTTCATACTCACGTATTTTGAAGTGAGTTAAGCCCATAGCTTGTGATTTGCCTGATCCGCTTTCGCCCTCTGTGATTAATATTAGACTGGTTGGCATGTGACCGTGCCCCATTGGTGCATCAATAAACCGCTGCCCCATGTGTGCTAATGCCCCTAAAACACACTGACCTGCAATAGCTATCGGTGCTTGCGTATAGTATGCTACTGCCTTAACAACGTGCTGTAGTAAGCCTGTGAACGCATCTATAGGGTATGGCGTGGGCTTGTTTGGGCTATTGGCTAGTGACTCAGGTTCACCCCATATTTCAGCTTGTAGATCGAGTATGGTTGTATCATCAAGGGCTAATATCTCTCTATAGCTTAGCTCGCTGTATTCTAAATGCTCTAATACATTTCTATCACTGGTAACAATGGCTTTGACGTTTGCGCCTTTGAACGGCTTACAAACTTTGTCTTTTTGATCTAAAGTAGTAAAGATAGTCACGGGATAAACTTCAGCAAAGTGACTGACCATGCTATTAAATAGCAGCTTATCAAGGCTTACCAGTAGCGTGACATTATCAGCTATGAGGTAGTAAGCCAGCTTTACAACGTCCTCTAATGCGTCATTAATCGCTATAAGCTCATTACCACTATCTAACGTGCCAATGATTAAAGCGGACGGCTGCACACGGTCAATGATTAATGGCTTTTGGCTGCTATTGGGTGTCATGCTGGCAAGGGTGACGGGGTCGTCTTGGTTATTACTCAATACTAGCCCTATCGTGCCAGCCGTGGGCGCTATCGTGCCTGTATCAATCCCTACGGCTATGGTAATATTACTATCAAGGTATAATAGCTTGTTCTGTATGCCTGATTGCTCATAAATATCATATAGACTGGTTAATATTGTATCGTCTGCTAGCCCTTGCCGTGTGGCTGCATTAAAACTACTTAGAAGTTCTAAAAAGCCTGTGCTAAATGCACGGGCTTTTTCATGGGTGGTGGTTTGTCGTGTGTTATTCATCTAGCCCCCCCCTTACCTGTGATTGGCTAGGCTGGCGCGTGGCTATGCATTTTTTAAATTTTCGCTGTTTACTTTGAGCGATAGACAAGCCGTCATCATGTACACTGTTAACGGCTTGATTGGCTGGTATGTTATTGGTTTGAATATTTGAGATTATGTTGATTGAATTAGGCATGATTATGCCCTCCTTGCGTTATTTTTTGAGTATGTGTCACGCTATACAGTAAAAGTATAGGGTGACAGGTCTTACTCTCGGTCACGCAAGCAACCGCCCTGCATATTCGCCTTACGGCTATTTTATTTTGCAGCGTCAACCCGTCATAGTAGGTTAGCAAGTGATTTGCTATGGATATGATGGTTTGCCCCCTTGATACGCTTAAATAAGCGTATGGGGCTATGCTTGAGTAGGTAGGGACAGCTTGAGAGGCTGCGCTATTATCAAGCACAAAAAAAGCCAATAATTCACGGCTTGGCTTGCCGCTTGCGTGTTTTTTTAAGAGGTCTGTATAGTAACCATTGTTGGTATTGGTTGCAATCTGTTTTACATTGACTATCTGGCAAGCTACCAATGACAGTAGCAAGCCAATGCCTACCACCCATGCTATAAAGATAGTAAACCTAAGTAGTAATCCACGTTTGTGGGACTGGCTTTCGCTGTGCTTCCCATGGTCGGCTTTTAGATTGGTTTTTTTATCTATGCTCATTTCTTACTTCCTCCACGTTAAGAAGGCTGGGTTGCATCTGCTTTAGGGTGCTATTAATATCTTGCTGTATTTGTGGCTTGATCTGCTTACCACCAATGCAAAGGAAACGCCCTGCGCTAGTGAGTTCATCATCAACAATCTTAAGATCGTGGCATAAGTCATGGAGGCGCTGGCTAAGTTGCTTTTGTTGATTAGCTATTGAGTCAAAAGCACGTATAACCAGTAGTTGAAAGAGTGGGCTAATCCACATTGCATAGCTATAGACAAGCTCACGACATGCAAATGTGCCTTGTGATGCTCCGTCCAACTGAATACCCTCTACAACCCTTATTGGCTCTAAGCTCCTCATTTCTGAGGATCTAGAATTCTCAGTCTCTATTTCAGTTATTAATTCTTGAGTTTGTTTTCTACGAATAAAGTTACTTGGTTGATGTCGTTTAAGTCCTCCACTCGCTCTGTGTAGGTCGTTGAGTGAGTAAAGCTCGTCTTTCATACCTATATTGCTGTTTGAGATAATAAGCATGACTACACCCCCTCTACGGTTTGCGGTGTTGGCTGATCTATCCAATACCGCTTAAAACGTTTGCCATTCTGCTTAATTATTTCATCTTGAGCAATCACGCTATCAGCTCTTAGATCACTGATGCGCTGCAAAAAACACGCAATGTTATATAGATCGTATGCCTTATAAATGGATAGGCTATTACCTGCCAGCATGTGATTATTGATAATCTGCTTATAACTCTTTTTTGGTTGCTGTGTTTGCATGACCTACACCTCGCTAGTGGTTGAGGTGTGTTTATTGATCCATTCGTGAACCGAGGCATAAGTCCATGCGGTCATCGTTGGTGACAGCTTAACAGGTGCTGGAAAACGTCCATCTTTTGACCATTCAAACAAGGTAGTTTTACTAAAGGGTAGAAACGGCAAAATGTCCTTTGCTCTGCCCATGCCAGTAGTAGGCAGTTGCATAGCTAGATTGTTTGCGTTGGTTGATTCGGTATCGTGAGAGGTGTTATCAGTAAAAGGAATTACTGTGGTGTTTTGGGTTGGGCCTGTCATCTTAACTGCTCCATATCGTATGATTTGTACCGCTGCGATGTGCTGCGATATGGATAGAATAGATAACAAGAAACCCTCTAAATAGAGGGCTTACGGGCTGTAAAAGGCATTTAACGGGGTGTTTATTCCGTGACGGGTAATTGTTTTTTGAATAAAAGATCAATATTTACTTTGTTCTTATCATCATTGCTCTGCCTGCCTTGTTTGAAATCTAAATTTTTTAAATGAGTATCGTACAAAGTGTCATAACTTACGGTCAAGTTGGCTGCTTTTTTCTCATCTTTATCAGCAAGTATGAATGCTAATTCTTTCATGTACGGCACTATATAGTTAGCTATATCACCCTTTCTTAACTTGTCTTTATAGTCTAACCCAATCAATACAGTAGCAAGGCTTCTATTAAACTGCTTGATAGCTGCTTTCTTTACATTTTGCATATCAGTGTTTGAAAGTATGACACTACCAGCCTGTTTGTCTGCTAACTCAGCTTTTAACAGTTGGCTTTCGAGTTCTCTTACTTTAGCATTTGCGGCTGCCAGTTCTTTAATAATATGGTCATTGCTTGGGGGTTTGGTTTGCGTTTCTGTAATCACTTGTACTGGGTTTTTGTCAGTATCGTTCGATAGATCGTCATTAAAACCTTTCATTATCCATTTTTTGGTGTGTAAAAATACTTTTAGTTCATCACCTTTGATATTCCAGTCGTCATCTATTATTAATTTGCCACTTTTAACACCACCCCTTACAACACTATTACCCATTTCAAGCCCATCATTACAGCCGTCGAAGTTAGGGTGTAAGCCTGCAATAAAACAAGCCGCTTCATGTGGTGTAAAGTAATCATAAAGCATGGTTATTCGTTGATACTCATTAGGCAGAATAGGCTCTTTTTGTTTTTCAGCCTCAATTACATCACCTATAGTTTTTTGATTAAACGGTACATTTGCTTTGATATGATTCGGCGGTGGCGGTGCTTTTGACTGCCTAGCATTTATCGCGACTTTATGCGCTTGAATTTCATTTTTAAAAATACCATGCTTAGTAATTGGCTCAAAAGTCATTACATCAGATTTTTTAAAGTAAGCTATGTGCGCCTCATTAAGTAAACCTAGTGAGTAATCATCATAAGGCTCAAAACTATAACGCCCGACCTTATGATACACAGCTATACTCTCTTCAAAGTTATGTATATTAAGGTAACTAACCACCTCATGAGTTGTACTGTTGGTTGAATTTACAATCAAGTTTATTAAGTCTAATGCTAAGATGTAATCATTTTTCCGAGCTTCTAGTTCATCAATTAAAGTACTCATATTCACACCCTTACACCCTTTAATCAAAGTAGGTGCAAGGCAGTGACAGCATAAGGGTGTGTAAATAGCTGTCGTTCGGGTAATTAGTCCTAGCCTTGCATGGTCGTTACAGCATGATATTAGCCATGCTTTTGTGTTTGTTGTTTGAAGTCTGCACGGATCACGTTGTCCAGCTTGCCAGCGTAAGCATCATCAATGAAGTTTGCCCACTGGTTCATCATGTCTATTCTGTATGGTAGGTGCTGCGCTCCATTGTATGCTGCGCTTATCTTGTTCTCTCTGTCATGTGCCAGCTGTAGCTCTATCGCTTCGTGCATAAACTCTTTTTCATGTAGTGTGGTACTGGCAAGCCCACGGAAACCGTGCCCTGTCATTTTGCCTTTATAGCCCATATTCCATAGGGCATTAATAAATGCACTTTGACTGTATGGCTTACGAGTTGAGGTATTAAAGAAAACGTACTGATCCGAAAAACCTAGCTCTTTGATCTGCTCCAGTATCGCCATTGCTTGCGGTGCTAACGGTACAATGTGCAAACGTTTGGCTTTCATTTTATCGGCTGGTATGCGCCATACATTCGCCTGATAATCAATTTCTGACCACTCCATAAAGCGTAATTCATTGGTACGCACAAACGTATAGCATAAAAACCATAAGCCTAGCTTCACCAGTACATCACCTTGATAAGCATTGATGTCTGTTAGTAGCTTTGGCAGTTGCTGGCTAGTAATGCGGTGATGGTTGATCGTTTTGTGTGGTTTGATTGCTTCGGCTAGGTCGGTGGCTGGGTTATGTGTGGCTAGTCCATTGCGGATAGCGTGCTTAAATATCTGTCCTACTTCTCTAATGGTACGCCTTGCCATTTCATTAGCACCACGGCTTTCTACTGCTTTGCCAATGGCTAATATATCAGGCGCAGTTATGTCGTTGATGTTCTTTTGACCAATGGAGGGCTTAACATCGCGCATGTAGGCGGAATAATTACGGGTAAAGGTGCTTTCTGCTAGGTAAGTTTTGCGTTCTGCATACCATGACTGGGCTATGTTATCGAAAACATTTAAACCGTCTTGGCTGGCTTGTTGCTCTTTCTTATGATCTTTGGGATTCACACCATCAGCTATTAAGCGTTTGATCTCAATATTGCGCTGCCTTGCGTTCTGCAAGCTCATAACGGGATAAGTGCCAATAGTGAGGGTTTGCTGCTTACCTTGCCAACGGTATGCGCTGATCCATGACTTAACGCCCGTGTAACGCACCCATAATTGCAGCCCGTTACCGTCACTATGCTTGTCAGGTCGCTTTGTATCAATCGAGGTGCTACTAGGCTGTAGCTTATTGATGACGGTATGAGTTAAGGGCATTGGGCTATCCTTTGTTGGTATTGAGAGTGTGTATAAACTCTAATACCAACAATAATACCAACATTCTATATGGTTCGCCATACCCCTACGAGGTAGTGAAAACCCAAAAAACGCCCAAAATAAAGGGCTAACAGTCTATGACGGTCAGCCCTTTATTAGTGTTTGGTGGAGATGGCGGGAGTTGAACCCGCGTCCGCCAGCATTACGCTCATGAATCTACATGTTTAGTTTCTGTCTTTAGTTTTAATCCGCACCGATCCGACAGTCAGGATGGATTGGACGATTCTCTACTTTTGAACCCAAGCAATTGAGACAATCACTTGTGGCGAGCCTACATGCGGACGCTTCAACTTAGTTAACCAACTGTAGGTGATCAGCAACTAAGTAAGCAGGGTTTAAGCTGCTAGAGCGTAAGTTTCGTCGTTTGCGACTATAACAATATATGTTTGATTAACGAGAGGACATACACTCTCGACATGCATCATTGAGTTTCATCACCAGCGTCGAAGCCAGAACATCCCCAATAAGACTGGCTATTATATAGGAGATATCGGTTAGGTTTCAACCTATAAGTAGCCTGCATTACATTACGTTACAGCTTAATAATTTACGCCAAAACAGTGTTTAACCATTTGCCGATATTTTGAATCTGCGGCATACAGACTTGATGTGCCATCGGATACGTATTGTAAGACACATTGTAGTCCTTTGCCGACAATAACTGCTGGGCTTGCTCACCTAGGATGACAGGCACGACTGGATCATGAGAACCATGTTCAATCAAAATCGGCATGTCTTTATTGGCAGCACTATATTCAATATTGTCATTGGTCGCTAAGTACGTAGAGAGCGTCATCAAGCCAGCCAAACGTTCTGGATAACCAAGTGCCACATGATACGCAACTGCCCCGCCCTGCGAAAACCCTGCGATAACAATATGCTCTGGTAACACGCCGCGCTCTATCTCACGACTGATCAAATCTTGTATCTGCTGAGCAGACTCTTCAATCTGAGCCACATCTACTTTACGCTCTAGACTCATCTCTATGATGTCGTACCATGCTGGCATCACCATGCCGCCATTTACCGTGACTGGGCGTTTAGGTGCATGTGGGAAGATAAAACGTACTGCCATATCATCAGCCAAACCAAGCTGCGGTACCACTGGCTCAAAATCATGACCGCTAGCACCTAAACCGTGCAACCATATCACTGCGCGATCTATCTTTTTTCGAGAGGGATTGTGCTCAACGACGACTGCGTCTAAATAGTTACTCATAGTTATCCTTAATAATGTAGTGAGATATGCCTTAAGCATTTCTATATTTTTTGCCAAAATAATGTGTGTGTCATTATATGGTCAATATCATCTGTTAGTTTGAGAGTATGGTCAATAGTGAGGTACTAAACGGACAAAAGCAAAAATGAGAACAGTATAAGAAGATACGTATGATTTTAGGACCGACAAGCTCAGTACTATCAAGTTTAAATACTGTCAAGCTCAAATACTGTCAGCTGTCTATTCTTTAGTACATGTGCCTACAATTGTATCCGCATTAATGCTAAGTTCTTATAAGAATGCACGACCTTTAGTCTCTTTTAGCAAGTAGCAACCAATAGTCAAACGTTAATCTTTTAATTCCTATCCATACGTCCGATGGGATTTTTTATAATTTTGCAGGAACATTTTACATGACAATTTCTAATAAATCAGCGCTTGAGCTGAGTAAGCACACGCTGGCCAAGGTTAATAAGATTAATATCGCCTTACCTTTAACGCTGATCAGCTCATTATTGATAGTAGGCTGCACTACCGATAGCCGCTCAATGCTCACATCAAAAGCCCCTTTATCGACAGCGCAACCACAATTGTCTTCACCTGTCGCATATACCTATGGAGTGCGTCCGTTTTACCTGATAAATGATATGGATGAGGGACCGCTAAAAGAAGAGCTACAGGCATGCAGAGGGCAAATGCCAAGTAAGACAGACTTCTCTATTGCACATCGAGGTGCGCCATTACAGCTGCCTGAACATACTTATGATAGCTACGTGGCGTCAGCACAAATGGGTGCTGGAATCTTGGAATGTGATGTCGCTTTTACCAATGACGGTGAGCTTGTCTGTCGTCATGCCCAAAATGATTTGCACACCACTACTAATATACTAACCACGCCACTGACCAAGCAGTGCACTGTACCGCCCATATTGGACGCTACAGGCAAACTTACCAATGCCGATAGTATCGAATGTCGCACCTCAGATATCAGTGCCGCTCAGTTTAAAACCTTGACGGGTAAGATGGATGCTGCCAATAAAAAAGCAACCAGTATTAGTGAATATATGAATGCAACCGCGCCTTGGCGAACGGATTTGTACTCGCAAAACGGTAAAGTGTTAACTTTAAAAGAGCATATCGCGTTGGCTCGCAAGCTGGGTATGAAGCACACGCCTGAGCTAAAAGCACCTGTAGTGACTATGCCGTTTGACGGCTATCGTTTGGACGATTACCGTCAACAGCTGATAGATACTTATAAGGCAGCGAATGTACCTGCAAGCGATGTATTTGCCCAGTCATTTAATATAGAAGATCTGGATTACTGGATCAAAAACGAGCCAGCTTATGGTGCTAATGCCGTCTATCTTATTGATGACAGCAATGAGACCGCTAAGAATAAAACATTTGATAAAAATGACGCAACCACTTGGAAGCACTCATTGACTGATATCAAAGCACGCGGCATTAACACCATTGCTCCAGCACTTTGGTTGCTAGTCACTACTGATGGTAAGGGAAATATGCAACCATCAGAATACGCAAAACAAGCCAAAGCCAATGGTCTAAAAATCATTACTTGGTCGATAGAGCGTTCAGGGCCATTAACGGATGGTGGCGATTGGTACTATAGCGGTCTTGGTGATGCTATCAACAATGATGGTGATATGATGAATTATATTGACGTACTAGCGCAGGACGTCGGTGTCCAAGGTATTTTCTCAGATTGGCCCGCTACGGTGAGCTACTATGCCAACTGCAAAGGTCTTAAATAGGTTTACGCTTAGTCTATTAATAAACAATCACGCTTAGTTTTTATTACCAAGGCCAGCTTATCTATTGAGCTGGCCTTTTTGTTGAATGTATTAAGGTGATTACATCGCACACTATCTACTGAGCACCTTACTTTTCCATTAACTTTTCACACCATTTAACTCGTAGCAGCAAGAGCAGTCTGCTGTTTTGTGCTACGATAATTTACTAAGCTTATAAAACGATGTAGAGACTATGACCCATATTTTACTGGTAGAAGATGATCCTGCGATCGCGATGTCACTTAAGGTTACCTGCAAGCGCGAAGGCTGGCAGATAACTTGGTTGGATAATGCCAGTAGTGTGTTACCCATGCTGCATAGTCATGAAGCACAGGATCTATCGGCGATCATTATGGATGTCGGTCTACCAGATGGTGATGGCTTGAGCCTATGTCAACAAATACGTCATACACCTGATATCGACGCCTTAAAAGATTTGCCTATCGTGTTTTTGACCGCACGTAGCGATGAAGTCGATCGGATTTTGGGATTAGAGATGGGCGGCGATGATTATTGCGCCAAACCCTTTAGTCCACGTGAATTGGTCGCGCGTTTAAAAGCCATTTGGCGCCGTGAACAGCTAATTCAGCAATCAGGATCTCATACCACAAACTCAAACGACAGTACTGATAATACTTCCTCAAATAATCTATCAGGACAAGCACTAACGTTTGAGAACCAATCTGGTGTTTGGCATTATCAACCGCTCAACTATTCATTAACGTGGCAAGAGCAAAAGCTTGAACTTAGCAATACAGAACGCAAAATTTTGCTGACATTATTACAAGCGCCGTATCAAGTCTTTAGCCGTGAGCAATTGCTTAGCGCAGTAAGCGACTATCCTGACCACCGCTTGGCACGCACTATAGACAGTCATATCAAATCAATTCGTAAACAGCTTGCTATGGTAGATGCTAATGTCGATGTCATCCATACGCATCGCGGACTGGGTTACGCATTATGTCCCGCTTAACAGTGGCTGCTAGTTTATGAATAATAAAACCAATCCTACTGAGAATGATATTCATAATGACCAAAGCAATTGGTATGCCAAACTGCATCCTATTGGTACTGCTCAGCAAGCCCCTAAACGCAAACGACTGCTCAATTTAAGTATATTTTTTAGGATTTGGCTAGCCGTTGCGTTGGTGCTCGTTATATGCGGCGTGGTCGTGTTTACTCAGTTGTTTGGCTACGTCAAGCCAACCGCGCAGCAAGTCATCGAAGACACGCTCCTAGACACCAGTAAATTACTCGCGGCCAGTCTACAGGTGCCGCTATCTACAGGGCAGTTATATGATGAGGAATATCAAGCGCAACTTGATGCTGCATTTGTCGGCATGCCAGCGATGGACGAAACGCTCAGTCCTGTCGATCAAACCAAAAGCTACAGTAGCTTTCGCGTATATGTGACAGACAATAGCGGCATAGTTATTTACGACTCCCTGCCCAGACCTGATAATAATGAAGGGCAAAACTATGGACGCTGGAATGATGTCTATCTCACGTTAAAAGGACAATACGGCGCGAGAAGTACACTGCGAGATTATCAGCGGCGCGATGGTTCGGTCATGTATGTGGCTCAGCCCATCAAAAATCCGTCTGGAGATATCATCGGTGTGGTCAGTGTCGGTAAGCCTGTCGCTAGCGTATTGCCTTATTTAGATGACACACGTAACCGTATGCTTATCACCGCACTACTTATCAGTATCGCTGCTCTTATACTGGCAGGTCTAGTAGCATGGTGGCTTAAGCAGAGTATTACTTTGGTGACTCAATATACCAGTGCGTTGGCAGAAGACACCAAAAAGCCCTATTTTTATCTAGGGCATGAGTTAAATAGCTTGACAGATACTATCGAGACCATGAAGCATCGACTCGAAAACCGTGCTTACGTCACTGATTATGTTCATACGCTCACTCACGAGTTAAAAAGCCCTTTGACCGCCATACGTGCCAGTAGCGAGCTGTTAGAGGACGATGGATTAGATGGCAATAAACTGGATAATGAAGATCGGCAGATGCTCATTGAGACGGTAGGTGAGCAAAGCATAAAAATGCAACAGCTCATCGACCGACTTCTGTTGCTGGCTAAAGTAGAACAGCCTACCTTTAAGCTCAACCGACAACTGACTCCCCTATTACCACTTTTGCAAAGTCTGATCAGAGATAATACAGCCAAGCAGCAACAGCAGAATCTATACCCTATCGATATACATATTGATAATAAGAATGTGACCAACATTGCAAACTTGCCAGCAGAAGTACTGGCAGCGACTAGCGTGTATGCTGACCAGTTTTGGTTAATACAAGTACTGCAAAATGTGCTTGATAATGCGATACACTTTGCAAGTCGTACCGTTGAGATTTCATTGCATAGCACTACTCGAACCGTCACTATCGATATATTCAATGATGGTAAGCTGCTACCCGAATATGCTGTCGCAAAAGCATTTGAGCGTTATTTCAGCTTGTCTCATCAAAGCCAACCATCATCTCAAACAACGAATCGCACAGACAACAATGATCTATATACAGAGTCGACAGATCCAACGACTGAGTCGAGGCAAACTGACCATAGTAGTAATACGCTCAAGAAAGGCACGGGCCTTGGACTCACCTTAGTAAAGCAAGTAATTGAACATCATGGTGGTCAGGTAGCCATCAACAATGTCCATGCCAACAATGATAAAGCTGGCACTGATAAAGCTACACCTGATAACACTGATACTAGTAAAAACCAGCGTTCTGGTGTGATGGTTAGTATCACCCTGCCATTGGCCTGAAAATAATAACTTATAGTCGATTCAATTTAAGAGTAGTACAAGGCAACCGAGTGCAGATGTATATGTGATACTTCAAGCGAGGTTAACGCTGTAATACTTTTATAGTGGAATGACTATATATGGATTCATCAACTTTCCATCATGACTACACAGGGATTTCTACTTCATTGTTTTACGATAGCACTAGGATCTATTGAACCGTCAAATTCGTAAAGTAAATTAGGAGTAGAAATTTCATGTCACATCAATTAACGGATAACCCTATTATCAATAACCTAATCGGCTTTAGCCGTCATCACTGTGCACAGACATTAACGAGCCAAGGCGTCGATAGTATTGAGTTTGGTCATTGGCTAGCGATTCCTAGTCAGCGGTTGTTATTGGTATTTCGACATCAGCAGTGTGTGGCTATTGATGAGTATCAACTGGTAGCCTAATATTTAGCTAGCTCAAAACGTTGATTATATTTAGGTAATACCTGTATTTTATTTAGACATAAAAAAGCCCTTTATTATTTCTAGTATTAAACTACTGGAAACAACAAAGGGCTGATTACTCTACGACAAAAATACTAAGTGATCGATTGTACTGGCGGCTTCACATCCGCGTTTTGACCGCGATGACGTAGATAGTGATCAAGCACTACAATCGCTAGCATCGCTTCGGCAATGGGCGTAGCACGCACACCTACGCAAGGATCATGACGACCCTTAGTCAGCATATCGACTGCTTCACCTTGAGTGTTAATGCTCTTGCCAGCAGTAGTAATACTAGATGTTGGTTTTAGCGCAATACTCACACGGATATCTTGGCCTGATGAGATACCGCCCAAGACACCGCCAGCATGGTTGGCTGCAAACCCATCTGGCGTCAGCTCATCACGAGCGCTATGTCCGAATTGACCTGCTACCGCCATCCCATCGCCAATCTCGACGCCTTTGACCGCATTGATACTCATCATCGCATGAGCGATATCTGCATCTAAACGATCAAATACTGGCTCGCCTAAGCCTACTGGCACACCGCTCGCAATGATATCAAGGCGCGCGCCACAGCTAGTGCCTTCACGGCGCAAGTTATCAATCAAGGTTTCAAAACGGCCAATCGCTTCTTTGTCTGCACAGAAGAACGGATTGCTATTTACAAACTCCCAGTCAATTTGGCTTGGGTCTAAGACATTACTATGCTCATTGCCAATCTGAGTCACGTGACCACGAATTTGTACGCCTAGACGTTCTTGCAAGTATTTCTTGGCGATAGCACCAGCTGCTACACGCATGGCCGTTTCACGTGCTGACGAACGACCGCCACCACGATAGTCACGGAAGCCATATTTCATACTATAAGTATAGTCAGCGTGTCCAGGACGGAAAGTATCTTTGATATCGCTATAGTCTTTAGATTTTTGATTGGTATTGCGAATCAATAAACCGATAGACGTACCTGTGGTTTTGCCTTCAAATACGCCAGAGATAATCTCAACTTCATCAGACTCACGGCGCTGGGTTGAATACTTAGACGTACCCGGTTTGCGACGATCCAAATCTACTTGTAGTTCGTCTGCAGATAATACTAAACCTGGTGGTACGCCATCAACGATGGCCATAAGGCCTGCCCCATGCGACTCACCACAAGTGGTAACCGTAAAAACCTGCCCAATACTATTGCCTGCCATAACTGTCCTTAAACAAGTAAACGCTACTGATTACTATTTGACCAATCACTCATAGTTACTGCTTGTGTTGCTTATAATGAGTGATTGTATTGTTATTTATAGTTTCGGCTCATGAAGCCGATGTCTATCCGACCCAATATCTGTCTATTGAAGGCTATCTAATAGCTGAACATAAGAGGCAAACAATTGACGGTTTGAGACTAGCTCATCATAGGTAATCGCAAAGACACCATGACCGCCATGTGCAAACTTCAACCAATCAAACTGGATTTCAGGATAGGCTTGTTTTAGCGCCCATTCGCTGTCACCTACTTCACAGATCAGCAAACCATCTGGGCTAAGGTAATCTGGCGCTTCAAATAAGATACGATGTACCAAATCTAAGCCGTCTTGGCCAGCTGCAAGTGCATGCTCAGGCTCATATAAGAACTCAGGCGGCAAATCTGCCATGATAGCGGCGTCCACGTACGGTGGATTGGTGACGATAAGCTCATACTGGTTCTCAGCAGGTATCTTGGCAAACAAATCAGACTCGATTACGTTTACTTGATGACCAAGGTCATGATGATCGACATTGACCATTGCCACTTCTAACGCGCCTTTATCGATATCAACAGCATCGACCAACGCATCAACGAAACGGGTAGCAAGCGCGATTGCGATACAACCAGAGCCAGTACACAAGTCCAAGATACGCTCAGGCTGCGACAATTGCTTTACATCCAAGCCATGATCATAAAATACCGCTGACTTTTCGTTCGGACTGACACCCAGTGGTTTGGCCAATTCAGTAACTTCAAAGTACGGATGGAACTGCTGACGAATCAACTCTGCAATCGGTGAGCGAGGAATAAGAACACGCTCATCGACATAAAAAGGCAAATCGCAGAAGTACGATAAGTTAATCAAATAACTGAGTGGTTTACGCTCAGCGATACGCTCTTCTAACAGCCCTAGTACCAACTGCTTCTCAGACGTGGTCAGACGACAGTCTAAAATCTGCTCATTGGCAGACCAATCGAGAGACAAAGAATGCAGGACAATGGCTGACGCTTCTGCAAACTCATCGGTCGTGCCTTGTGCAACAACGACGTCGTAGTTACGCAGCTGCGTGACTGAAAAACGAATAAAGTCGCGAATACTGACAAGCTGCTCACGTGCTTCGTTTAGCTCTGCATGTAAGTTAGCAAATTCATCGTGCTCACCAAGAAGTCCAGTCTCTAAATCATACTCCATCTCACCGTCTAAGCCTTCAGACTCATCGTTGAAGTATTGGTTTTGAAACTCTTCTGCACTCATTGTTTGGTCTTCTGACATATCGCACCTTGTGGATTAACTGCTAGCGGGTTAAATTGCTTTTTGCTAAAAATCGTTATATTAAATAAAATTCAGTCATACATTATAGACGTAAACCTCTAGTAGCGCCAATAACTGTCATTTTTACTTGCACAAAAAATAGTGCGAATAATGAACAGTTTGCGTAAGAATCGAGCACGACGCCATACACACCTTGGTTAAATTATTACCCAACTGTAGCGAATACGTCAGCAGTTGACGTTTGGCAAGTCTTAAATGCAAAAAGATGTGTCAAAAGTTTGCGATGCAATCAAATTATGCGCATAATAGCCGCATTAGTAGCAACCACAAGTGACTCAATATGATGAAAATAAAGCCAATTATTACTGCCATATCTATCGCAGCTGTAAGTGCCAGTGTAGCCGCACTTGCTGCACCTGCCGATAGTACTCGCACATTGCCAGTACGCACGGCTGACGCTATGCCAGGTCTTGCCAAAAAGGTTAGCCTGAATGTGCAAGAGAACCGTAGTCGCTCAGATGGCGCTGCTACTGTACAGTTAAATACAGAGAAAGCGAAACCAGTCGACAGCATGAACCAGCTTATCAATAACAAGCAAGAAGCCAGTCAAAACGCGCCAGCCCCAGCTGCTGACAATATGAGTGCAGCAGAACTGACGCGTAAAGATGAGCAGGCTGACCGTAACGATGACATTAGTGAAGGTCAAGCCGTTGCTGCGCCTAGCGACCTATCATCTATCGACTCTTCTGATCCACTCGCTTTTGAGTTACCAGAGAGTGAAAAGCGTCAAGACTTTAGCGATGATCCAACCATCAAAAATATCGAAGACAAAGATGGTAAGAAGCATACAACGCTGAACTTGTCGAACTATGCTAAGCAAGTGAACGGTGCTGTCTGGTCGCCTAATATGAAAGTCAACTCAGCGATGACCATCAAAATGCAGGCGCTGCTCGATTGGAACCATGCTTCTCCTGGTCCTATCGATGGCGGTTGGGGTATGAACAGCAAAAAAGCCCTTGTTAACTTCCAAACGATGAAAGGCTTACCAGCGACTGGTAAAATGGATCAAAAAACTTGGGATGCATTGGTTAAAAATATCCCTGCAAACAAACCCGTACTGGTCACTTATACGTTGACCGCAGACGATATCAATACCAATTTTGCGACTACCCCTTCTGGTTCAGAAGCAAAGTCAAAAATGAAAGGTCTTTATTATCAAGATATTAAAGAGATGCTAGGTGAACGTTTCCATATGGATGTACGTTACTTAGACAAACTCAACAAGAATAAAAAGTATGCTGTTGGCGAGACTATCACAGTGCTAAATACTCGTGACAAGCTGAACCAACGTATCAATCGCGTAGTCGCCAACAAAGCCGACAAAACATTGTATGCCTACAATGGTGATAAATTGGTTGCTACTTATCCGACGACCGTTGGTAGTGATGCCACACCGTCTCCAAAAGGCACGTTCAAAATTATCAATAAAGTGAAAATGCCTTGGTATAAATCAACCGTTGGTGAAGGCGCTCAAAAGAAAGTTCATATGATAGCACCAGGACCAAACAACCCAGTCGGTGTCGTTTGGATGGGATTATCTAAGCCTTCTTACGGTTTACATGGCTCACCAGTACCTGAAGGTATCAGTCGTCAAGGCTCAGCAGGTTGTGTTCGTTTGACCAACTGGGATGTGTTAGAAGTATATGCCAATATTGAAAATGGCGCAGTTGTCGAACTTCAATAATTAGAACCTTATTAAATCTAGCTTCGATGCTAGTTAGCAGATATTTTTAATGATAAAAAAGACCTCAATCTTGAGGTCTTTTTTTGTTTGCTGATAGGCGGTTCCACCTCACATCGATAACACTGCTTGTCTTTATGTCTTATAGCTTTCCTCATTCCCAGTAATACTGCCAATTTTTTTGGTAAAGAATAATCCTGCAGGTAACGAAGCTAGAACACCCAATCCAACCGCTATTTGAATATGAAGTATCTCATCGAACCCTGTAATGAGAGCACCAATCATAAAAAGTCCAACAGTCACGGTGGCTGTCATTGAATAGATGACAGAAAATAATGGCCAGTTCATAAGTTATTCCTTATCTTTATTGTGGATATAATACATTTAACCTTAATTCCACAAAAAAAATAAGTATTTACCGTGAACCCTTGTAGCATCTATATTGAATGACTTTTGAACAAAAACCATGCTATTATTAAGGTTTTCGACTTAATCATAAGAAACATCAGTTCCTACTCTCATCTTTTTTCTACTCTTTTTTATAATTTTCAAGAATCTCCTATATCTTTATCTATTTATCATTACAATAATGACTTTCTTTATTTACTAAGAACGCTATCTGCTATGTCCTCATCTGAAAAAAATACAGCGCATAACTCAGTGGATCAAAAAGATTCATCAGCCACTACTGACGCCTCTCACAATCAAGACGCGACAGTTGACCCAGTAGTTGATGATGCCGCTGTAGACAATGATAAAAGCGAAGACAATCAATACAAGCAATCGACTGATACAGATGGCGAAACAGACTCCGAAGTAGACACTGAATGTGCGCAGCCGCCTGACGCTGAGATAACCATGGAAACCATCAGTGACGATGTGGTCGTGGCGACATTGGAGTCGACAGAACCTGAGTCACAGTCAAATACTGAAGCATCAGAGGTTGCAGAAACAGAAACTATAGAAGCGAAAGAGAAGTCAGACTTCTTCCAGTCGGATACGCCAGAGACAACAGAAAAAAGTGCTCAAGACGATAGTGATGCTGAAGTAACGGTAGAAGCAGAAGACGACCTTGCTGATGACCCTGCTGATGACACAAACATCGCAGCACAGTCATCAGATAACAAAACAGCCAATCAACAAAAGACAAAAAATGAATCTAGTCGCGATGATGACCATCAAAATAATGACTCAGAAGATAAAAGCCAAAATAAAGACACCGATGTAGAAGATAGCGACGCTCAAAAGTCTCAAGATGAAAGTGACGAAGATGAGGTTCAAGAGGAAAAAGAAGCCAAGCTTGAGTCTTACAAGCAGTTTGTCGCCGAGCAATTCAGCAATCAAAAGGTAGATTACCCAGAAGTACGGGTTAGGATTGAGGCGAACGCGCTGCCTAGCAAGATGTACTTCATCATGAACATCCTATCTGCCATCATTGCCAGTTATGGGCTAGTGACTAATTCAGCAGCCGTGGTCATCGGAGCGATGCTGGTTGCGATGATGCTAGGCCCTATCACGGGTATAGCGCTAGCGATTATCGATCACCGTATGCCACTGCTACGTAAGTCGCTTTTTACCGTCATCATCGGTGTCTCACTGGTGGTATTGGTCGGCTTTATCGTTGGTTGGCTACATAAAGACCAACCGCTAACCGCAGAAATCCTATCACGTACCCAGCCTACTTCCATGGATTTGATGATTGCCTTAGCAGGTGGTACTGCTGGTGCTTATGCGATGGTATCTCCGCATCTCTCGGTTGCTGTTGTTGGCGTTGCGGTTGCCACAGCCTTGGTGCCACCACTGGCTGCTAGCGGTATTTTGCTCGCTAATGGCGAGATGCAGCTTGGGCTTGGTGCGCTGTTGTTGGCAGCGACCAACATTCTTGCTATCCAGTTTACTAATGCGCTTGTATTGTGGATATTAGGTTTCCGTCGTTTGGTCGATGACGATTATAAATCGAATACCTATCTGACTTTTTTGCAGCGCAACGCCGTGACTTTATTACTACTTGGTGGCCTAGGTGCTTACTTGACCATCAACCTACAGACCAATGCCAAGCAGCAAGTATTTGAGAGTAGTGTCAAAGAAGCCATCAACAACTACTTTATCGATCAAGGCAATGTATTGACCAATACGCAGTTTGATACCTCAGAAGAAAATCAAGTGGTGCGAGCAATCGTGCGTGGAGAGACATTACCGAGCTCATATGACGTACGCCAGATTGAAACGCTCATTACTAATGATATGGCAGAGAATTTCCCAGAGTACTTGCCAATCAAGCTTCAACTACGTTATCTGCCTGTACAAGTAATCGAGTCCAATCCAACGACGCAAGACAAATTAGATGAAACGGATGCGGCAATTTTGACCAATTAGCCTCAATACTCTATAAATTAGGCGATGACTAGCACACGTATAATAACCTAGTAGTTATAACTCTTGTACCAAGAGCTTGGGCGTTTGTGCTAAAATCGCTTGCAAAATTATTTTATGTCATTTACTCAATTCTATCCGTCAGTAAGGAGCCGCTGTGAGCCAGCCATTTCGCTCAGCCGATATTCGCCAAGCCTTTATCGATTTTTTCATAAGCAAGCAGCACACCCAAGTTTCATCGTCTAGCTTGATTCCACACAATGATCCGACATTGCTATTTACCAATGCCGGTATGAATCAGTTTAAAGAAACCTTTTTGGGTATGGAACCACGTGACTATACACGTGCGGTAACCTCTCAAAAGTGCGTACGTGCTGGCGGCAAACACAATGATTTGGATAATGTCGGCTATACCGCCCGTCACCATACTTTCTTTGAAATGCTTGGCAACTTCTCATTTGGTGATTATTTCAAGCAAGCAGGTATTGAGTATATCTGGGAGTTTTTAACCTCAGATCAGTGGTTAGCGATTGATAAAAATCGTCTCTATGTCACTATCTATGAGACTGATGACGAGGCCTTTGAAATTTGGAATAAAAACATCGGCATCCCGAGTGAGCGCATCATTCGTATTGGTGATAACAAAGGTGCTCCTTACGCTTCTGATAACTTTTGGACGATGGGTGACACTGGTCCTTGTGGCCCTTGTACCGAAGTCTTTTATGACCATGGCGCCGATATCGAAGGCGGCCTGCCAGGTACCCCAGAAGAAGACGGTGATCGCTATATTGAGATTTGGAACTGCGTATTCATGCAGTTCAATCGTCAAAAAGACGGCACGCTGTTACCACTGCCAGCACCTAGCGTCGATACAGGCATGGGGCTTGAGCGTATTAGTGCCATTATGCAAGGCGTTCATGGCAACTACGAGATCGATTTATTTGTCCATTTGATGGATGCAGCAGCTGAAATACTAGAAATTAATAATGAGCAACAATCATCATTAAAAGTCATCGCCGACCATATTCGTGCTGTAGCATTTTTGATTGCTGATGGTGTCACGCCAAGTAATGAAGGTCGCGGCTATGTATTGCGCCGTGTCATTCGTCGTGCGGTACGTCATGGCAACAAACTTGGCGCTGATAGCGAGTTTTTCTATAAGATGGTTGCGCCACTCGTCGCTGAAATGGGCAGTGCCTATCCTGAGCTAAAAGACAAACAAAGCGTCATCGAAAGTGCTATTCAGAAAGAAGAAGCACAGTTTGCTAAAACATTGGCCCAAGGCTTACGTTTACTTGCCAGCGAACTTGAAGGCTTACAAGATGGTGATACGCTATCTGGTGAAGCGGCATTTAAGCTCTATGATACCTATGGTTTCCCACTTGATTTGACCGCCGATATCACTCGTGAGCGTGGTATTGCTATTGATGAAGCGGAATTTGACGAGCATATGCAGGCACAACGCGAACGTGCGCGTGATGCTGGCAAGTTTGATGTCGATTACAGCAGTGTCATCCAAGTAGAAACGCCAACGACATTTATCGGCTATGAGCAGCTCGAAGAAGACGGCGTGACTATTGACGCGCTTTATCAAGACGGCAACCCGGCAGACAGCTTAACAGAAGGCATGGAAGGCGTTGTAGTCTTGGATCGCACCCCATTTTATGCTGAAGGCGGTGGTCAAGTCGGTGAGCTTGGTGAAATCCGTACAGCATCTGGCGTCTTCGAAGTGCAAGATACCAAAAAATCTGGTCAGGCGATTATCCATTATGGTGTCGTGACCATGGGCGATATCAGCACTAAGCAAACCGCTGAA
This sequence comes from Psychrobacter sp. 1Y6, assembly GCF_052258385.2. Taxonomy (NCBI): domain Bacteria; kingdom Pseudomonadati; phylum Pseudomonadota; class Gammaproteobacteria; order Moraxellales; family Moraxellaceae; genus Psychrobacter; species Psychrobacter sp. 1Y6. Next base: position 2,250,591 of record NZ_JBQQEW020000001.1, read on the forward strand.
GCGCAAGTACTGTCTAGCATTCGTGCAGCCAGCGCCAAAAACCACTCAGCCACTCACCTATTGCACGCAGCGCTAAGAGAAGTACTAGGCGATGCGGTCACGCAAAAAGGCTCACTAGTCTCAAGCGAAGTACTACGTTTTGACTTTGCTTATGATAAGCCTGTCAGCGCCGCTGAAATTATGCGTGTCGAACGTCTCGTTAATGAGCAAATTCAAGCCAATACCCCTGCCCGTATCGAGCACATGTCGATTGATGAAGCGATGAATCAAGGCGCTATGGCACTGTTTGGTGAAAAGTACGGTAGTGACGTTCGAGTCCTAACCATGGGTACAGACCGTATCGTTGATGGTCAGCGCAAGCCTTTCTCTATCGAGCTATGTGGTGGCTTGCATGTACAACGTACGGGCGATATCGGTGTGCTAAAAATCACCAGTGAATCTGGTATTGCGGCTGGTATCCGCCGAGTTGAAGCCGTCACGGGTATGAATGCGGTCAAAAACATTCAGCAAAGCGAGCAACAACTGAGCGAATTGGCAAGTCAGCTGAAAGTAAAACGTCCTGAAGTAGCGCAGCGTGTCCGTACGATGGCTGATAAGCAACGCGAGCTTGAAAAACAGCTAGAGCGCTTAGAGCAAAAAATCGCCAGTGCTCAAGCAGCCAACTTGCTTGATGATGTACAAATGATCGCAGGTACGCCAGTTCTTATCAGCACCTTAAGCGGTATCGATGGTAAATCCATCCGTACGCTGATGGACGATATCAAATCAAAACTGCCTGATAGCGTGATTGTATTGATTGGTGATAAAGATGACCAATTAGCACTCGCAGCGAGCGTCGCAAAATCTGTCACTGCCAAAGTGAAGGCTGGTGATATTATTCGTCATTTGGCAGGTGAGCTTGGTGGTAAAGGTGGCGGTAAGCCTGACTACGCTCAAGGCGGCGCACCGAAGTCTGGCAACAGTGCAGCGGTTATCAGCGCTCTACCTGCTTGGATTGAAACCCAGCTTAGCTAAGCTAGCGAATATTAAACTCGTGAATATACTGGTATAGCGCGTCACAATGTATCTTATATTTATCGCATAGCTTTACTCTACTACGCATAGAATACGTGATTGGTTATAACTACTATAACCAATCGCCATACATCTAAGCGCTCCTGAGGCTTAAAGTTATGCGGTAGATATGGTATAAAGGTCAACGTTTGGGCATATTGTTCATTCTATAAGGTTGATAGATACCATTAGAAGAATGAAAGACCTAAAGGCATAACTCTTATCATCTGGCTTTATCTATACAAGCATTGACGAGCATCACATTGACTCTCCTCAATGACAATAAAAAGTCATTATTGAATAAATAGGTAGATTTTTATGGCGTTAATAGTACAGAAATACGGCGGCACCTCGATGGGCAGTATCGACCGCATCAAAAACGTCGCCAAACGAGTCAAACGCTGGCATGACAATGGTCATCAAGTGGTCGTCGTGGTCTCAGCCATGAGCGGCGAAACCAACCGTTTGATTGATCTAGCTCGCCAAATTAGCACGCAGCCTGATCCTCGCGAATACGATCAAATGGTCTCAACAGGTGAGCAGGTTTCTATCTCACTCCTAGCCATGGCGATTAAAGAGCTTGGTATTGGTGCCCGTTCAATGACTGGTCGCCAAGTCGCGATTAAGACCGACAACGCCCATAATAAAGCCCGTATCGAAAGCATCGATGACAAAAACATACGTGAGCAATTAGATGCTGGCAATATCGTTATTGTGGCAGGTTTCCAAGGTATCGACGAAGAAGGTAACGCGACCACATTAGGACGCGGCGGTTCTGATACCACAGGTGTGGCGATTGCCGCGGCCTTGGGCGCTGACGAGTGTCAAATTTATACCGATGTCGATGGCGTCTATACCACTGACCCTCGTGTGACCTCAAAAGCCAAAAAGCTTGAAAAAATTACGTTTGAAGAAATGCTTGAAATGGCAAGTCTTGGCTCTAAGATTCTACAGATTCGCTCAGTAGAATTCGCTGGTAAATATGGCGTGCCGCTACGTGTACTCTCTAGCTTTGACGAAAACACAGACGGTAGCTTTGACCAAGAATTTCAAGACAACGTTGGTACCCTAATTACGATAGACGAAGGAGACAATATGGAACAGGCAATCATCTCAGGTATCGCGTTCAACAGAGACGAAGCAAAAATCTTAGTACGCGGCGTGCCTGACCATCCTGGTATCGCTTCGGCTATCTTAAGCCCAATTGGTCGTGCCAATATCGAAATCGATATGATTGTACAAAATCTTTCGGATAACGGTACTACTGATTTTACTTTCACGGTTAACCGCACTGATTTAGATAAGACGCTAAAAGTGCTTAACGAAGAAGTGAAAGATGAAATTGGTGCCAAAGAAATATTGGGCAACAGTGAAGTTGTTAAAGTTTCATTGGTTGGTGTTGGCATGCGTTCACACGCAGGTGTCGCTAGCCTTATGTTCCAAACACTCGCTGAAAACAACATCAACATCCAAATGATTTCAACCAGCGAAATCAAAGTGTCGGTTCTGATTCAAGATCAACACTTAGAAAAAGCCGTTAAATCATTGCACACGGCATTTGGCCTAGATCGTGAAGACGGTGAAAGTAAAATCGCTGGGCTATAAGACATAAAAACTGTTAAAATATAGCATTAGCATTGATGGTTATCTATTAACCGCTATTAATGACTTTATATAGTATGTAGATAAACAGCATTTAAATTAATAGCGTTTGAATTAATAGTATCTAAATAAAAACAGTACTTAAATAAAATAGGATCTTTTTAGGTCCTATTTTTATTTTTTAGCATAGTTGAAATGAGCATTTACCTAATAGTTTTGTGAAAAACCGTGACAGTATCTGTTATGCCGCCTATAATGGGGCTTTCATTTGGGCTAAATGAATCTACCTATCATTACCGCTATTGGCACGATATCTGGCATCGTGATAATGGTTATATTGCGTGTTTGGTGCTGCGGTGATGTTCTGCAATTGAGAAGTAATCTGATGAGTAATAATTTGTTGATGCGACATAAGGAGTGTGACGCATGTTAATTTTGACACGCCGCGTGGGCGAAACGCTAATGATTGGCGACGAAGTAAGTGTGACGGTTCTAGGCGTCAAAGGCAATCAAGTACGTATCGGTGTAAACGCACCCAAAGATATTGCAGTACACCGCGAAGAGATTTATCAACGTATTCAGCATGAGCGTTCTGTACAGTCGCAAATGCAGCATCTTGAGCAAGGCAACTTTTCGCCTTCGTTTGATGACGAAGACTACTTTAATCGCTAAGCTAGCTAAATTATAATGCTGAACGCTCAACGGCTACTATCATCATTGAGCACACATAAATATTATATTGTTTTTTTAATCTGCTCTGAGGTCATTTATTTATGAGTATCCGCCAATCAGATGTATCGGCATTACTTAATGGTTTGAACAAAAAAGCCATTGGATTCAATGATGTCATCAGCTTTATCGATGATTTTTATCGCTATGCACCTGCCCCTTTCGTAAATGGAATGGTACATAATGCAGCCGGTGAGAACGAAGGTAGCGCAAAGATCTTTGGTTTTGCTAAGCACCATGGTCTGAACCAATTGGACACGCTTAAACTATTTGGCGAGCATTATGCCAAGGTTCAAGCAACGCCTAACGGTACCGATCATGCCAATATCCGTAATTTTTTACATTGGGGTTGGCAAGGATTTTTGATGCAAAAGAACCCGCTAACGGTTCGTCCTAGTGTTGATACGACTGCTATTTAATCATTTATGATGATTAAGCTATTTCTGATCATTTAATTATTGGTAAAGTAAAAAAAGCCACGCTATATAGCGTGGCTTTTTTATGATGAGTGTTTTTATAACAACTATTACAACTTATTTATAGATCTATTTATCACGAAACTTAACAGGCTGTACCGCACCTTTAGGATTTGGCATATTAGGGTAGTGATGCTCGTGCTCGACGTCACATTCAGCACCGATGACAGAGCCATCATCTTTTACCGGTTTATGAATATAACCTGTACGCTCGGCTGGCGGTAGGTGCTCATGCTCCCATACCATCACAGCTTGCATACAAGTCTCACGCTGCTCAGCGGTAATCTTACGACCGTCAGGCCATTTACCTAGCTCAATCGCCATACGAAACTTATCAACCACTTCGGGCGTTAGACTTGCTAGTATTGTTTGTTTATCCATCTTGCCTACTCTCCACTACCATTTTTTGCATCATATTTGGGTCTAATAGATACGCTTATTCATCGTCTATAATATCATCATCGACATCAAGACTGAATTCTTCGGCATGTACGTTCCAGTGCAGCTTTGTACGGCAGGCCTCATAAAAGTCAAACCCAGGCGGGTGCAACAAAGTAAGCTTATCAGGATGCTTACGAATATGTAAGCGCTGCTCTTGCTCAAGTGGCACACTCGGCTTACCATCTGCACTCACCATCGGCTGAGTACGATTGTCTTCGTGGATACGAATACAAACCTCACTATTACCACTGACCACAATCGGTCTGCTAGATAACGTATGGGGATGCATCGGCACCAGACAAATAGCGTCCATACTCGGATGAATAATTGGACCGCCACCTGATAAAGCATAAGCAGTAGAGCCAGTTGGCGTTGCTGCTATCAAGCCATCACTATGCTGTCTATAAACGTCATGTTCATCAATTTTCATCTGAAAATCAATCATATGTACCGATTTACCAGCGTGCAGTACGATATCATTCAGTGCCATGTCTTCATGGATAATTTTACGCCCTTCTCGTATCTCCATCGTCAATAAAAACCGATGGTCCAGTTGATAGTCTCCCATCAATACTTGACGTAACTTAAAGGCAGCTTCATCAGGTTTTACATCTGCTAAGAATCCTAAACGGCCACGGTTTACCCCTAGTACAGGTACACGGTAGCGTGCTAGCGCCTCAGCGGCATGTAGTATCGAACCATCACCGCCGACCACAATAACCAAATCACAAATTTCACCAATCAAACCCCGTTTGACGATTTTGACTCTTTCTATGTCTGTGAGGTCAAGCGTTGGTAAATTGGCCGTTTGTACATCCATTATTAACGTCAAATTCATATCATTGACGGTTTGGGCAATCTGTACCAAGCTTTGAGTGACACTACGTTTACCAGCACGGCCCATTAGACCAATACGCCTAAAGGCAGGGTTTTTAATAGCGTGGAATAGCTCTGATTCATGTAAGTGTGGCAATCTTGCTGACTGCGCTGAGTTTTCCATAAAACGACTCGGTATAACGGTGAAGTACAAGGTAATGATAGCGATAAATGCGCGCTTAGACTAGCATGTTTATGAATTATCGTTGTTAACTGTCGTAACTGACCCCATATAAAAGCTATCGAATGTTTTACTTAGCCGAATCTATCTGTTCAGTTTTCCAATTAGCGTATTGAGCGATACAGTAGCCCGATGCGCTAGACAATGAGCAGCCTGAGGTTGCACCGCAGCAGTTGTCACGCAAACACAGTTGACAATAATGGCGGTTTTGCTAAAGTAACTAACATTACTATTTTTATATTTTATTATTAAGGACTTATGTATGGCCAATCCTATTGTCAGTCGCGCAGAACTTGCGATCGGCGGTAATCCAATGACGGTCAAGGGCGTAATTCAAAAGACCAGCTTGTTACTTGGTTTATCAGCCATTACTGGTGTGGGCTTTTTCTTTTATGCGCTTATGGCAGGTTTATCGCAAGGTTTTATTACGATGGCAGCCTTTGGTAGCATGATTGCTGCGTTTGTTCTGGCGCTTTTTATTACCTTCAAGCCGCAGAAAGCCAAGACTTTGGCTGTGCCTTACGCACTGTTAGAAGGTATATTTTTGGGCGGTATCTCATTATTTTTCATGAGAATGTATCCAACGGTACCAGTTACTGCAATGTGTGCAACTTTCGTCACAGCTGCGGTTATGCTGGGTCTATATCGTTCAGGTTTAGTTAAGGTTACTGAAAAGTTCCGTTCTATCGTGACCTCAGCGGTTATTGCCATTATGCTTGTCTATGTCGCACAGTGGGTACTTTCTCTAGCGTTTGGCTCATCATTGCCGTTCCTATTTGAAGGTGGCGCTATCGCTATTGGCTTTAGCTTATTTGTCATCGTTATCGCTTCTTTCACTCTACTATTAGATTTCGATAATATTGATCGCGGTGTTGCGATGGGTGTTTCTGAAGATTACGAATGGCTGTTCAGTATTGGTATTCTTGCAACCCTAGTCTGGATGTATATCGAATTTATGCGTCTGCTAAGCTATCTACAAGACTAATTTTAAGAGCGACCTAACAGTATCTCTGTATAGAAAAAACCGCCTTCCATTTGATGCAAGGCGGTTTTTTTATGGGCAAACTTTACAGACCTGTTTACATTAAATGCTTTTTAAAGAGGCTAAGCACGTTTTAGGCGTAATGCATTTAATACGACAAATAGCGAACTGAGCGACATACCAATTGCAGCAAGCCATGGTGGCACATAGCCTAAAGCCGCTGGTATCAGGACGATACTATTATAAGCGAGCGCCCAGCGGAAGTTTTGCTTAATAACACGTTCCGTCTTATCAGAGATACGTTTGGCTGCAGTGATAGCCTCGATTTGTCCGTTTAAGATAATACTATCACTAGATACTTGTGCTAAGTCTGCCGCACCTGCAATCGAGGTCGACACATCTGCCGCTGCTAGCACTGGTGCATCGTTGATACCATCACCTACCATCAGTACCACAGCACCGTTAGCTTGCAGCTGCTGAATATGATTGACCTTATCAGTTGGTGATAATCCGTTGTACGCTGCTTGCATACCTAAACTCTCAGCCATCACTAGCGCTTGCGGGCTTGGGTCACCTGTCAACATAACAGACTCGATACCTAGTCCTTTGAGCGTATCGAGCATCGACTGCGCACTATCACGTACCTTGTCATTGAAATAAAAGCATGCCAGCGCCTGCCATGTTTTGCTATCAGTATTTTGACAAGACAATACCACTGCTGAGCTGGCTCGCTGCGCTACTAGATCGATGGTTAAATCATTACTAGCATCTATATCATTGGCGCTATTATCTGTTCTGTCTAACGCAAAGTCCTTGTGACCGATTCGATATACAGTGCCATCAATCATTGCTTCTACACCGCCTGCTGGATAATGCTGTACGGCTTGCGTCGATGGTAGATGTAACTGATAGGCCGCCGTCAGTAACGCATGGGCAATTGGATGACGACTCCCCACTTCTAATGTAGCTGCAATGGCCAACAGCGTATCTTTTTGCGCTGTTAATGATAAATCGTCAATTTCGGTCTGGCTTTTTGGTGTGATTAACTCAATATTTAATAAATTCGGCTTACCATAAGTCAGCGTGCCCGTCTTATCAAAAGCAACATGCGTGATTTCAGCCAGCGTTTGTAGTGTGTGTCCACGCGTCGTCAAAAAACCATAGCTTGCCAGACGGTTGGTTGAGACAGTCAAGGCAATCGGCGTCGCCAACGACAGAGCACATGGACAAGTAGCTACTAAGACTGCCACGGTTGCCCAAATCGCTTGGCTTGGATCAACGAGATACCAACCGACAAATACCAAGACTGACAGCACCAAAATACGCGCGACAAACCAACGTGCCAGCTTATCTGCTTGCTGCGCCAATTTAGGTTTTTCGCTCATGGCGCGATTTATCAATCGATCAATTAAACCTATCTGGCTGTCTTTTGGCAATGCTGTGACTAGCATCTCAAACGGCTGGCTATCGTTTTGTGCACCGCCGACAATATAATCGCCTTGGGATTTGATGATTAAATCACCTTCGCCAGTCAGTAGACTTTGTGACACCGTTGCAGTAGAACTTAGCAAGATACCATCACTGATAATCTCTGAACCTACCTCAACCAAGATGATGTCACCCACTTGTAAACTATGAGCGGTGACCATTTGCTTTGACTCTATATCGCCTTCGGGCTGTGATTGCGTATTCGGTTGGTTGCGTGACTGCTGCCAGTCTTGAGCGATACGCGATGTGAGCTTATGAACATTGGCGTCCATACGCTGCATAAAATCAGGCATGACTTCAGCCGCCACACTCGAACCCTTTTGAGCATTACCTTCGATAGCTTTAATTTGTTGATATTCATTTTCTTTCAGCAGTTGTAACATACGCTCGGCAGCGGCTTTGTCTTCAGCGACTTTTTGTACCAATACTGGTTCAACTACGACCAAATCATTAGCCATAGTTGCGGCTTTTAGACGTGCGTTATGCTCGATATAACGTCCTGCCAGCAAAAAGAAAATAAACATACTGACCGAGTCATAGTATGTCTCCCCTTGCCCAGTGATGGTAGCGTAAAGACTGGCGAAGAAAGTAATAATCAACGCAAGACTGACGGGTACATCCATATTGACTTGGCGCGCACGAATTGCTGACCATGCAGAGGTAAAAAAAGGAATGCCAGCATAGAAAAATACAGGGGTGCTCACAAATAAAGACACCCAACGCAAAAAGTCACGTTGGAATATCAACATGTCGCTATACTCACCAAAATAAAGCGCAACGGCATACATCATCGCTTGCATCGAACCTAGTGCAGCGATGCCGAGACGCAACAGCATTTGGTTGTTATGACGTGCCAGCATGGCTTCGTGAGTATCTTGCCGATAAGGCTTGGCTTCATAGCCGATTTCGTTGATGACCGCTAAAATGCGACTGATGGGTAATTTGTTCTCATCCCAAATGACCCGCATACGTTGGTTGGTCAAATTTACCTGACACTTACCAATACCCTCTAGCTCATCGAGACGCGACTCAATCAGCCAAGTACAGGCAGCACAGCGTAAGTTATTAACAGACAGCTCTGCTACTGACATGCCATCTTGCGCGTAAACGAATTGCGATTTTATCTCGTCATGATCATAGACTTCGAGACGCGTCAGCTGAGTTGGCAAACTTGCCGTACGGTTAATCTCTGAACGGTCAAGATAGTATTGCTCAAGACCAGACTCTACAATACTTTGGGCAGCTAACTGACAGCCCATACAACACATCTCTCGTGACTGACCTAATATCTCAGCATAAAAGGGTGGCTGAGGTACGGGGTCGCCGCAGTGGAAACAGTGATCAGCCAGCGGGAGCACTAAGCCTTCGATGATAGAAGTGTCTTCATAAGAATGATTGGTAGCAGATAATACTGATGATGGGATACTAGACATAGTCGCGCTTACTTCCTTTGACAGGCTTGCTTAAAATGCATTCATTTAAAGCAAACTTGCTCGTATTGACTGTACTGTACGTCATGCCATAGAGCCGTTTTTAATCACATAAATATCACTACCGCTAGTAGCATAGTATTCATAACAAACGGCTAATAGCAAACAATTAGCAACAGCGAATTCATACAAAATACATCGTGAGGGCAATCGTAAATTGTTATCTTATATGGCGTTTATCTACCAGATTGAAAGTGACTGACGCTTTATTACAAGTATCGGTATTTTAATAGGGATTATACTATAAGCTATCGCTATGAGCAGTACCATCGCTCATGGCCTACGACCAATAAATGCCTGCGTTGACGATGATAGATTGAAAAATTTGTCAATTTGCGTCATTATGAGGCAGTTTTTTATCCAAAAATGGTGCGACATCCGTGCAAAAACCTAATTACAAGTTACCAAATACCAAGTTATCAGCGTCATCTAAGTCTGCTATGCGCACGCTACCTTCACAGCAGCGCGGCTTGGTCTTTAGTAGTCTGCTATTAATTATCATCATCGCAGGCATGGTGCTGTTGGCGCTGTATTTGATCAAACTTGATCGCACCATTACTCATAAGTTTGAGGGTAAGCGCTGGGACATTCCAGCCAAAGTGTATTCGCAGCCGCTTGAGCTGTATCAAGGCGCCAATGTCGATAGAGATACAATGAAGACATGGCTAGAGTTGCTTAATTATCAAAGCAACAAAGCTTATGACCGCACAGGTACCTATCACCGAACAGGTAATACTTACTTTATTCACACACGCGGCTTTACGTATAGTGCTAATGATAAAGATGCTGAGCAAGTCATCAAAATGACGATTTCTGGCAATAAAGTAGAATCTATCCAGAGTACTCTGCCTGCCAAAAGCGGTATCATTCGTCTAGAGCCTGTCAATATCGGTGGTATCTATCCCGACAGCAATGAAGATCGGATGGTTGTGTCTTTGGACGAAGTGCCTCAGCCGTTAATTGATGCCCTTATCGCTACCGAAGATCGCGCGTTTTATGAGCACAAAGGGGTATCGGTACGTGGTATCGCCCGTGCCGTAATCAATAACTTTACTGGTGGTGCTAGACAAGGTGGCTCGACCATCACTCAGCAGCTGATCAAAAACTTCTACCTCAATTCAGATCGCACTATCAAACGCAAAGCCAACGAAGCATTGATGGCCGTGCTACTTGAGCTGCATTACAGCAAAGATGAAATTTTACAGACCTATTTGAATGAGATTTATCTGGGTCAAAATGGCAATCGCTCTATCAATGGTTTTGGTCTGGCATCACAGTTTTATTTTGACAAACCACTTAATGAGCTGCGCTTAGATCAGCAAGCGATGCTAGTTGGTATGGCAAAAGGCCCAAGTATCTACAACCCACGTCGTAATCCAAACGACTCAAAAGCACGCCGTGACGTAGTGCTTAACAACATGCTGACCATGGGCACATTGAGCCAAGAAGACTATGACAAAGCCTTAAAGCAACCACTTGGCATCGTGGATAAGCCTGCTGAAGGCAAAAGTCAGTTCCCTGACTTCTTAGATATTGTCAAACGTGAGCTAAATACCGTCTATTATTCTGACGACCTCAAGAACGAAGGTCTGATTATTATCAGTACTCTAGACCCTATCGCTCAATTGGCTGCAGACAAAGCCGTTGATAGAAAACTTGGTGAGCTACGCCGTAATAGTAGCAAAACTAAGGATTTACAAGGCGCGTTAGTGAGTGCCAATCCTGAGACTGGCGAGCTAGTGTCTGTCGTGGGTAGTGGTAGTGAATTTACAGGGTTTAACCGCGCGGTCGATGCCAAACGCCAAGTTGGCTCATTGCTGAAGCCTATCATTTATATGACTGCGCTTGAGAGCGGTCGTTATAACTTGGCCAGTTCAGTAGATGACTCCCCTATTACGGTCAATCTAAACGACGGTACTGACTGGAACCCTAAAAACTACGACAACCGTGATCATGGCTATGTACCATTTACCACGGCATTGTCTCAATCCTACAACCAAGCAGCAGTACGCTTAGGTATGGAGTTCGGCGTTAATACCTTTGCTAAGCAATTACAGCGCATGGGTATCAAAGAAAAAATCCCACCTTACCCATCAGCACTATTAGGCTCAGTTAATTTGAGTCCGATGGATATGCTTGGTATTTACCAAGTATTTGCCACTGGTGGTTTCCGCACTCCTATTCATAGTATTCGTACCGTTATTGATGATCGCGGCCGTATCTTACAGCGTACTGGGCTTAATACTCAGCGCAGTATTCCACCTGAGACCAACTTTTTGACCAACTATGCATTACAGCAAGTCGTCTCAAATGGTACAGCCAGACGTGCACAATCGCTCGGCAGCAATTTAAACCTAGCAGGAAAAACAGGTACGACAAACGACTACCGCGATGCTTGGTTTGCAGGCTATAGTGGCAACTATGTAAGTGTTGTTTGGGTTGGCCGTGATGATAATAAACCGATTGGTTTGAGTGGTGGTACTGGCGCCTTACCAGTTTGGGTAGATTATATGAAACGCCTAAAACTGACTCCAGTTGCTCTACCAGAGCCAGAAGGTATCGAGTGGTTATGGTTAGAAAACAACTCAGGCAAACTGTCTAATGAACGCTGTGCCAACGCTCGCTACCTGCCAGTAATGTCAGCTCACCTACCAGAAGAAGCTAGCAATTGTGCGCTGAGCCTGTATCAGCAAGATCGCGCTCGTGAACAGACACAGTTCCAAAATCAGCAAGGTGATATCAATCAACAACGTCGCCGCGAAGGTTTAGAAATTCCAAATGGTGAAGCTGTTGAGTCTGATGGTGCAGAAGGTAGCAGCGAGCAAAGTGAAGGTGATGAAGACCGTGCTGATACTTGGTATGACCGCGCTGTTGAATGGTTCTAGCTGTTGAATGGCACTAGCTGTTAAATAACTCTAATAGTGTTTTTGGTATTTAGCTTTTAATATTTAAAAAAGGTTTTAACATGATGGTGTCATCTTTACGGACAACTACTTCAGTAAAACAAACCATAGTGCTATGGCGTAATAAAATTACGTCAAGCAATACCTTACTTGCAGGCAGCACGATCGTTGGTATATTAAGCCTAAGTGCTTGTCAAACAGCACCTAGCACATCGACCACAGTGCAAACAACGCCTGTTCAAACATTACCAACGTCACAACCGACCGTGCCATCAACGACAACTGCTCAAGCGCCTGTCACGGAAGCAAATGATCAAAGCAACTATCCAACCGAGCCTTACGATGCAGTTGAACAGTCCGAAACACCAAATCCGTTAACGCAAGAGACCCCTGTATTTACGCCTCCTGCACCAGAAGTGACGCAGCCTGACCCTATTATCATTGCGCCTTCTCGTAATGACTATATAATCTCTGAACCATCAGTACCGTCGCATAACGAGCTACTTGAGCACGCTAGAAGAAACTCGCAGCAACGTACTCAACAATCTGCCAGCAACAATGGTAATCTACCTGCATTTCGCAATTTGATGCAAGTAGGTATCAGTCAGTTGAAAGCGGGCAATCTAACCAATGCCGAGAGCAGCTTTACCCGCGCGCAGCGTCTGGCGCCCAAGTCATCGGCGGTATACTTCTATTTGGCACAAGTAGCGTTAAAAAAGAACCAGCCTCGTAAGGCAGAAGCGATGGCACGTCGTGGTCTTAGTGTCTCTCAAGATAGCAGTCGTAGACGAGCACTATGGCAAGTTATATTGCAATCAGGACAAGCTCAGAGTAACTCACGCGTGGTCAATGAAGCAAAACAAGCCTTGCGCTAATAACTGAGTATTTGTACCTCTTAGATTTATTGGTTAAAACATCTATATACATCATTCATTTCATTGTATGTAGATTTATCTAGGGCAGCCCCTAACACCTACACTTATTTTTATTTCCGCTTAAGGTTATTTTTATGGCATGGCAACAACTGCATTTACAATGCGAAAAATCAAACGTCGACTTGGCTGAAGCGCTTTTGTTAGAAGCAGGCGCATTATCAATAGCTTTAGACGATGCTGGCGATCAACCTCTGTTTGAGCCACTTCCAGGTGAATCACCGCTTTGGGATGAGGTGATACTAACAGGGCTATTTGATGCGACTACTGATGCGGGTAGTCGTCAAGCGGTTGAGCAATTAAGTCATGAAATTGCTGCACAAGTACAGGCTACTCGTATTTGGCTAACGGCTGTTGATGATAAGGACTGGGAACGCGAGTGGATGAGCAACTATCATCCTATCGAATGCGCTAATGACTTATGGATTGTACCTGACTGGCTAACGCCGCCTAACCCTAAAGCCACTAATATCATTATGGATCCAGGCTTGGCATTTGGTACTGGCTATCATGCTACGACTCGCCTGTGCCTAGACTGGCTAACAGAGCAAGACCTAACAGACAAAGTGGTTATCGATTATGGTTGTGGCTCAGGTATTCTAGGGATCGCTGCTTTACTATTGGGTGCACGCCAGGTATATGCAGTCGATATTGACCCACAGGCGGTACTTGCTACCAATCAGAATGCGGTACGCAACAATGTAGGCGACCGTTTGCAGGCATTTTTGCCAGAAGAATTTACAGATTACTGCTCGCAACTTGACGTTTTGCCTGTAGAAGTGATCGTTGCCAATATTTTAGCGAAGCCGCTTATTGGTTTAGCACCTTACTTTGCAACACTGATTGCGCCAAAGGGCCGTATCGTATTGGCAGGTTTGATTGAGTCACAAACCGAGCAAGTCACTGAAGCTTATCAGCCATATTTTGCACTCGATCCTAAGCATGCTTTTACTGCGCAAGAAGACCAACATTGGCAGCGTTTATCAGGTACATTTACCAGCTAGCAACATTTAATTACATCTGTTACGATAGAGGACAGTCAAATGTTATGTGTTTGACGCCACTCTGTCTTTGCCCATAATTCATCGAAATTAAATAAGTAAAATGAGTATTGTGGGCAGCTATTGGTGAGTGGCTAAGCGGTATTGATAACCATACTTTTTTGGATTCGCCTCTATGACCACGCCAATAAAAACCCAATGCCCCCATTGCCAAGCTTGCTATAGCGTTAAACAAACTCAACTAAATCAAGTCAATGCTACCATCAGCTGTGATCGGTGCCAGCAAAGTTTTTTGGTCAATAAGCATCTTGTGGTAAATTCTGAGGTTATTCAAAAACCAACACCACAAAAAAATATTCCTGCTCAACAAAAAGCTCAAACTCAACCAATATCAAACGAGCAAAAAACGTCTACTAGTAGTAATCAGCATAAACTTCAAAATGTGTCAAATCGCCCTACATCTTCAATCAGTAAGAAAAAGCCATCTGATACTTTGATTCATGACGACTTAATCTATGATGATATGGATATAGACGATCCAGAAGAAAACGTTCAAGAGTATGACTCTTTAGATAGCATGGATGCATGGTTAACTCAAGCCAGTAATACCAGTCCTAGCGTAGCTACCACAGAAAAACCAGAAGCGCCCCTTTCTAAAGAAACTATCAAAAGCTCTAATTCATCAACAAAGAAACCATTTACTAGTACAATATCAGCATCAACACAGAACATGCTCAGCTCGGCAGCGGCCAATGATATTCATGCCAATGTTGAGAGTACTGATAACAATTCATGGCTACAAAAACTATTAGAAGAACAAAATCAAGACGAAGAAACACCGCCAGATGACACAGACTTATCACAGCTTCTATCTGATATGGGAGTACCCGTTAAAGATGAAGAGCCTACTGCCGACGAACGTTTAAGAAAAACACAGCTACCGTTTGCACCAACCCAAACGACACGTTCAATTGCATCATTATTATGGATATTAGGTTGTTTGGTCTTAGCACTGCTACTCGCGGCTCAGTATGTTATTTTTAACTTAGAAAATTTAGTCAAAAACCCAGCCTATGCTCAGCGTCTCCAATCGATCTGCTCTGTCGCTGCCTGCAGCTTGCCCAGTGCAGACTTATCAGCGCTTACCATCAACAATACCTTTCATAGAAGCAGTCAGATTAAAACTGCTGGTACATTTAGTGATATAGGCGCTACTCTAAGTAATGGCAGCCCGCAGGCACAATTATACCCAAATGTTAAAATAAGCGTTTACGGTAGAGACGAGATTATTGGAGAGTTCATTGCGGATCCAAACGATTATTTATTAGGCAAGCAAAATCAGTTAGCTGCCAATACAGATAGACAGCTATTGTTTACTATTCCTGTGGCTAATGCGCAAATTCGCGACATTACTATGACCGCTCTTTATTAGATTGGGGTGTCATATATAAATAAGCGTGAGTAGAAAACACACCGTAAATTCACTTTCAATTAAACCGTGATAGCCAAGATAACGATGAATCTATCAGCGCTAGGCGATATTAATTTGATATACTATGGTTCTGACCCCTTATAATCAGAATTTTTCTTCATCTCAAGGATATTATTTTATGGCACCTCATGCACAGCATAATGCCAATCATTTTGCTAAAAGCTCTGAGCACCCTGCCGATTATAATAAAGACGAATACCAACCACCTACGCACGGCTTTGATTTTGCTAGTCAAAACTATACAAGTAGTGCGCAGCAACCTCTACGAGTTCATGTAGAGCGTGTGGTACGTCAGTACTTTGCGATGTTAGGAGATGAGATGCCCACTGATTTATATGAATTGATTTTAAAGCAAGTCGAAGAGCCTCTCTTATCTGTCGTCCTAGAAAAAACAAGAGGCAACCAAACCAAATGTGCTCAGATATTAGGCCTAAATCGAGGCACTTTGCGCAAAAAAATGAAGAACTATGATTTAATGTAGCATTGTTATATGAGCTTACCCATCATCATTGACTATCATTATGTATGGCAATCAAACGTTCGTCGCTTTATCTATCATGATACGGCATACCGTTGTCATCATCACCTTGCCAGACGTTTACGTCAGGCTTTTTTTATGGAAAATTTCTTATGAGTACAACCCCACTTGCCCTACTATCGGTCTCCGATAAGTCTAATATCGTCGAGTTTGCTCAAGGCCTTCTCAAAGCAGGTTTTGGTTTATTATCTACTGGCGGTACTTATCGTCTGCTCACAGAAAACAATGTCGACGTGACTGAAGTATCAGATTACACAGGCTTTCCTGAAATGATGGATGGCCGTGTCAAAACGCTGCATCCTAAGATTCACGGTGGCATCCTAGGTCGCCGTGGCACAGATGATGCAGTTATGAGTGATCATGCGATTGAACGTATCGACTTAGTCGTCGTGAACTTATATCCGTTTGCTGAAACGATTGCACGTGCTGACGTGACTATGAACGACGCTATCGAAAACATCGATATTGGCGGCCCTACCATGGTGCGTTCAGCAGCAAAAAACCACGCTCATGTAGGTATCATAACTGATCCAGCTGATTATGACCGTGTACTTAACGCCTTAGACGGTCGCACCGAACTGACGACTGCTTTACGTTATGATTTGGCAGTAAAGGCGTTTGAGCATACTGCACAATACGATGGTATGATTGCCAACTTCTTAGGTAGCCGTGTCAACGAAACTCAAGAGCCAGAAAACTTCCCACGTACATTCAATGTACAGCTTGAAAAAGCACAAGACCTACGCTATGGCGAAAACCCGCATCAAAACGCGGCTTTCTATACTGAAAACCAGCCTTTAAAAAGTAAACAAGCTTCAATCGCGACAGCTAAGCAGTTACAAGGCAAAGCATTGTCTTATAACAATATCGCAGATACCGATGCTGCGCTTGAGTGCGTTAAAGCTTTCAGCGCGCCTGCTTGCGTTATCGTTAAGCATGCCAACCCTTGCGGTGTCGCGGTTGATAATGACCAAGTAGCGGCTTATCGTACTGCTTTTAGCACCGATCCTGAATCGTCTTTTGGTGGTATTATCGCATTCAACCGTCCGTTGACGCTTGCTGCGGCAAAAGCCATTATCGACAATCAGTTTGTAGAAGTGATTATTGCACCTAGTATCGAAGACGGTGTCCTTGAAGCGACAGCTACTAAGAAAAACGTACGCGTATTGGTATGCGGCGAGCTACCAGCACCAGATCAGCGCGATATCCAACTTGACTATAAGCGTGTTAACGGCGGCTTACTAGTACAAGAGCAAGACCTTGGTTTAATCACTGCTAACGACCTAAAAATCGTCACTGATGTACAACCAACTGAAGCGCAAGTGGCAGATCTACTCTTCAGCTGGAACGTGGCAAAATACGTCAAATCTAATGCCATTGTCTACGCAAAAGGTCAACGTACTATCGGTGTTGGCGCAGGTCAAATGAGCCGCGTTAACTCAGCACGTATTGCTGCTATCAAAGCAGAACATGCTGGACTAGCAACTGAAGGTGCTGTTATGGCATCAGATGCGTTCTTCCCTTTCCGTGATGGCATCGACAATGCTGCTGAAGTAGGTATCTCTGCTATCATTCAGCCAGGTGGCTCTATGCGTGATGACGAGACCATTGCTGCTGCTAACGAGCATGGTATCGCGATGGTATTCACAGGCATGCGCCATTTCCGTCATTAAACAATCACCTATTAGTTTAAGACTGGGATTAGTCGCAGCAATTGTATTTATTACTGCGACTAATTTTCAGCTTCTATAATATTCGTGATAATTATCGTTAAAGCATCATCCAAAAAAAAGCCACTGTATCAATTGAGACAGTGGCTTTTTTAATATCTAAGAATAACGAACTAGCAAATACTTAGCGTCCTTGTGCATTTGCCATATTGCTTTCATTAATCTCAACCGTGTACACCATACGTAGATAGTCCAAATAGTCTTGCAACTGGTCTTGGCCTAAATTGTCACGGATAATACTAGCTGTTTGCGCTCGTTGCATATCAGACAGCGGTGACTGCTGCTCAGTCTTAATACGGTCTCCAACCAGTAGCGTTGCACCCATCTCAGTCTCGCTAGCAATCGCGACAACGCCATTGTCAGCGGCTTGCTGGCTAAATGCCAATCCACGCTCTTTGTCCGTTAGCTGCGTCGTTTGACGGTTAATTTCACCCAGTGCTTGGAAGCTTACCGACTGCTTACTAATATCAGCTGGCGTCTTGATACCAGCAGCCAATGCTTTAGCATCTTTTAAAGCTAATGCTGTCGCTTTCTGCTGACGGAGTATTTGAGTGATCCTTGGGGTTGCATTTGCTAGAGCAAGCGTCTTAGTAGGGCGATAATTGCTTGGCTGTAGCCATACTGTACCGTTACCAACTTCCACGCCTGCCGTTACCGCTTGATCTTGAATAGTAAACTCATCAAAGGCCTGTTTAATCACAGCTGGTTGCGGCAGTGCAGACTTGTTATTCACTTTACGATAATCTTTGATACGCTTTAGACTGACGTTTTCTTGCTGTGCAATATCTTCGATACTGAAACCATCTGCTGCCAAATCATTGATTGATGTCACTTTATCAGCATAGATTTCCTGACGTTTATACTCTTTTGCTTTCGCAGTCAGCTCTTCACGCATACTGTCTAGGCTTGGAATTTTTTTGCCATTGTCTTCAGTAACCGTAAATATCTGATAGCCAAAGCTGGTTTTGATAGGTGCAGTCACATCACCAACGCTCAACCCTTCTAGTGCCTTTTGCACCGTATCTGCATCACTGCCAAACACTGACGGATTAAAGCGTCCGATATCACCACCTGTTTCACCTGATGGATCATCTGACTCTGCTTTAGCAAGCGCAGCAAACGTTTCACCTTTATTCAGACGAGCTTTGACTTTATCTGCTCTTGTTTTAGCATCTTTACCAGTAAACAGAATCTGACTGACTTTACGCTCATCAGTAGCCGCAATGCTTTGCTTATAAGCGTCATACTGCTGCTGCAACTCTTCTGTGGTTACTTCATCAACCTTAATAGTTTGCGGGCTGAGCTGAATATACGCCAAGTCAACCATCGCTGCACTTTTCAATGTGTCTTTGTTAGCATCATAATATGATTGAATGTCTGCTTTACTAAGCTTAACTTTGTCAGCATAGTCTTGCCAATTAAAGCGATGTACCCAAACGTTACGCGACTCAAGTTGCAAGTCAATCAATTGACTAACCGCTTGCATAGGATAGACAGCCGTCCCAACGATACTGGCGTTTAATTGATCCAAGCTTAACTGATTGCGAAATTCTGCAAATAGCTGGTTTTTGGTCATGCCGCGCTGACGCAAGAAGTTTGAGAACTGATCATTTGAAAAGTTACCTTCTGCATCTTGGAATATTTCTTCTTGACGCAGTAGGCGATTGATCGTGTCGTCAGAGACTGTCATACCAAGCTTACCTGCTTGCTGCTCTAACAACGTACGATCGATTAAACCCTTTAATACTTGCTCATGAAGCACATCTTCATTCAATAAGCTGGCATCTTCGACTTGCTCTAGCACTTCAGAACGACGGCTATTGACAGCAGTTTGATACTCGGACAGTCCTACGCTTGCCTCACCTACCTGCGCAATCTGGTTGGGATCGACGTTGCCGCCAAAATAGCTTTCGACACCCAAGAGAGCGAGCGGCGATAGGCATAAAATCAATAAAATGCGACCTGGCCAGCTTTTTAAGAAATCGCGCAATTTATCCATAGTTATCTCTGCTTTATTAACCTATATTGATGAAAAACCATTGTAATACTGTTAGGAGCTGTTAAGTGCAACCTGCCAACATCAGTGCTATCTAAGCTCGCAATGGTAAGAGTAAGAGCGTATGCATTTTATAGTAAAAAACAAAATTTACTAAAGAAATCTGACTTAAATGACACACCTATCGCGCGCCCTATGATACGTGATTTTTCATGCAGACTCAAAATATTCACGACGCATGATACAAACTATAGCGATAAAAAAAGCACCTAAATATTAGGTGCTCTCTTCGATGGCTAGCTCATTACCTCAGCTATAGACCACCGACTATCATTTTACGCTTAAAAAGGCGGCTTAGTTCAAGCGCTCTTTTAAGTTTTTACCAGCTTTGAAGCTTGGTACTTTGCTTGCTGGAATGCTTAGCTCTTCGCCAGTCTTAGGGTTACGACCAGTGCGTGCTTTGCGATCTTTTACACTGAAAGTACCAAAGCCAACTAATGAGATGCTATCGCCAGCTTCTAGCGCTTCGCCAACACTTTCCATAACAGCGTTTAGTGCATCACCAGCTTGGGTTTTATTTAGACCACTTTTGTCTGCGATGCTATCAATTAATTCTGACTTATTCATAAAATTTCCTTCAAGTTTAAGGGGGTAATAAATGCTCACGCCAAGTATTGTAACGCTCTCATGGTGCTTACGCAATAAAAACTACCTAACTGGCGCATTAACAGGTTCTTCTTTGTTATCGTCTTTATATCAAGGCAGCATAAGGAGCGCAAGCGATTTTACATATTTTTGTGCTCTACACTACGTATTTGACACCTAATGTTACGCAAAGCGTTAGGAATTTATATATAAGTGGCTCTGTATAACTGAGACGATTGGCTTTCCTATTTTCTACGCTTTGACAGATTTGTCAATTGCCGTCTGTGCATTGCTATACATTAAGTTTGTATATTACTGGTCATAAATAAGAGTGTCTTTATTGACTGCTAAATTGTAATGTAATAGTTTAGCCACTACAGAAACTAGCGTTACTTTTTATTATAAAGACGTTACTATAAGCAAAATATCACTGCAAGACTTGGGCAAATACAGACTTCTGTTTGCTCAATATCTAAAACTTGCTAAATAAAAAACGGATTACTTACATGAAGCGTTCTACGTTGTCTCACTCTTTTCTTAATATCATTTTAGTATTTATCGAGTCGGCGCTGACATTACTGTTACGTTTGGATCCTGAACTGCGTAAGGCCGCTTATCCACTTGCTAAGCAAGGCACCGTGGTGGCACTTCGCCTGTATTTACCGCATGTAGAAGTATTTGCCACCTTTAGTACCAAAGGCGTGTTACTAGATGCTCAGCTGCCGATTGGTCGTAGTGCGCCTGACGTGGTTATCAATGCTTATAGCATTCAAGTTATCAACGCCATCACCACTCATGATAGCGAAACCACTGAAAAGCTACAGATGCGCGGTGAGTCGATTCAAGTGCAACTGGTCAAACAGTTTATTATGCAACTTGGGCTTGGCAGCTTGATTCAGGGGCTGATCAAAAAGATAAAGGGTGGTAAAGCCAAAACCAAACCTACCGAAGCTGATTTGGAAGAAAAAAAGAATAACTATAAACTTCGTATTAAAGAACAGCAAACACAGATTAATACCTTGACCATTAAAAACCGTGAATTTGAAACAACCGTGAGAGAGCTTCAGAGCAAGCAAAAGACGTTGATGATTGTCACTGTTGTCGCCCTTGTCATTATGATCGGCTCAGTCATCGCACTATTGATGAATTAGTCTTAGTTCTCTGAATTACCTATAAATAAGCGTTCAATGTCTGCTATAGATATTGAACGCTTATTTTTTACTTCGTCAAATATATCTGAGCAGACGAATTAAGCTGCTTATATCTCACTCATATATCTCTTCTAAACATCATTGTTTTTATCAATTACAGCAATAAGCTTGATTAACCATTGAACCACACTTTAATCTTGACTAAATTACTCGGGATTAAGTATAATTACCTTAATCGTTGCACACATCGGGTTAATCATCTGTTGTTCAATAACGATAAGACAAAACTTAGCTGACGTATTATTGGTTGCTCTTTTATCTTATGAGTACTTATTAAAACTTCTGGCTAAGATCGTTGTTAAACATAAATGACATCAAGTTTGGAGATAACACATGCGTTTGACTACTCGGGGCAGATACGCTGTTACCGCATTATTAGATTTGGCATTACAGACCAGCCAACAAGACAGTGCTGTATCATTATCCGATATCGCCAAACGGCAATCGATTTCAATCTCGTATCTTGAACAGTTATTTTCTAAACTCCGCAAACGCGGCCTTGTCACGAGTATTCGCGGTGCGGCAGGTGGTTACCACCTAGCTAAACCATTGAATGAGATAGATGTGATGAGCATCATATCTGCGGTTGATGAGTCAGTAAACGCGATGCAGTGTGAAGGACGCGGTGACTGTCAAGGTGGTACAATGTGCCTAACTCACGATCTGTGGTGTGCACTATCAAATCATATCGAACAGTACTTGAAAAATATAACATTAGCGCAATTATTAGATATGGAAAATGTGCAGTCCGTCTCAGAGCGTCAGCACACCTCTACAAAAGATATTTCCATAAAAGACATTAATACTATTACTCTATCGAACAGCGAGGCAAACCCAGCATGAGCCAACATAACAACCTTATATACTTAGATTATGCCGCCACTACCCCAGTTGCTAAATCAGTAGCTGCTAAAATGAGCGAGTATTTGACTGTAGATGGTGTCTTTGGTAACCCAGCTTCACGCTCACATGGTTACGGCTGGCAAGCGGAAGAAGCAGTAGAAACTGCTCGCGGTCAAGTTGCTGAAGTAATCAACGCTGATCCACGCGAAATCGTCTTTACTTCTGGTGCGACTGAGTCTGACAACCTAGCCATTAAAGGTGCAGCACATTTTTATCAGTCTCGTGGCAAACATATCATTACCAGTAAAATTGAACACAAAGCTGTATTAGATACCTGCCGTGAGCTTGAGCAAGAAGGTTTTGAGATTACATATCTTGAACCACAGCCAAGCACAGGCCTTATCCTGCCAGAGCAAGTAAAAGAAGCACTACGTGATGATACGATTTTAGTATCACTTATGATGGTAAACAATGAGCTTGGTACTATTACTGATGTTGCAGCGATTGGTGAAATCACTCGCGAAGCTGGCGTAGTTTTCCATGTTGATGGCGCACAGTCTGTTGGTAAAGTAAAAATCAATCTTGAAGAAATGAAAATTGATTTGATGAGCTTCTCAGGTCATAAAGCATACGGCCCTAAAGGTATCGGCGCATTGTTTGTTCGTCGTAAGCCACGTATTCGCTTGAAAGCTGAGCAACATGGCGGTGGTCATGAGCGCGGTATGCGTTCAGGTACTCTACCAACGCATCAGATCGTTGGTCTAGGCGCAGCATTTGCTTTAGCTAATGAAAGCTACGAAGCTGACCATGCACATGCAGCCAAACTACGTCAGAAGCTTTGGGATGGTCTACAAGATATCGAAGAGATTTACTTAAACGGTGATCTTGAGAATAGCGTACCAAACATTGTAAACATCAGCTTTAACTTCGTTGAAGGCGAGTCACTCATGATGTCACTTAAAGACTTAGCTGTATCATCAGGTTCAGCCTGTACGTCAGCAACGCTTGAGCCATCATATGTACTACGTGCAATCGGTCGCCCAGATGAATTGGCACATAGCTCAATCCGTTTCAGCTTCGGCCGTTATACCACTGATGAAGACATCGATACTGTTATCAAACAGATGCATGAAGCTGTTGACAAATTACGTGCTCTATCACCACTTTGGGATATGTACCAAGAAGGTGTTGATCTAAACTCAGTCGAGTGGGCTGAGCATTAATTTCTAATATAGCTTTTTAGTATAGCTAGCAATATATTCATTAAACGATTGATCAGACAATTAAATTAAGCGTTTGACCCCAATTATCGATGAGTAGTTAGACACTTAAAGTTGATAAACGACTACTCATCATCTAACTAGGAGAAAACCCCATGGCCTATAGTGACCAAGTTATTGATCATTACGAAAACCCACGCAACGTTGGTAATCTTGATAAAAACGCCAAAAACGTTGGTACCGGTATGGTCGGTGCCCCAGCATGTGGCGATGTAATGCGTCTACAAATCCAAGTCGACGATAATGGTATTATCGAAGATGCACGTTTCAAGACTTATGGCTGCGGTTCAGCGATTGCTTCAAGCTCGCTTGTTACTGAGTGGCTAAAAGGCAAGAGCTTGGATCAAGCTGGCGAAATCAAAAACAACGATATCGCTCAAGAGCTAGCATTACCACCAGTAAAAGTGCATTGCTCTGTACTTGCAGAAGACGCTATTAAAGCCGCTATTAGCGACTATAAGGGTAAGCATGGCGTAGCCGCTCCAGCAGAAGAAGCTGCGATCTAAGCTAGGCTAAGCCTGCTAGCGTATGCGCTACGTTGTACTAGCAGCGCTAAAGTAGCAACGCTAAAGTAGCAATGTGTAATCGCTACTAACGCTAAAGAGGTGACAATGACACTTATGTAATTGTCACCTTTTGTTTTCTAATAGTTGTAAGCCTATAGTTTTGGCAATCTTGTAATTCTGGTTGTCAGTTTATCTAGATTTTTTTATTGATATTTATGATTAATAGTCAATGGGAGTTGGCATGATTGAAATGACAGAACGCGCCGCTCAGCATGTTCGAGACTTTTTGGACAATCGCGGCAAAGGCGAAGGCATTCGAGTTGGTATCCGTACGGCGGGTTGCTCGGGCTTGGCTTACGTTTTAGAGTTTGTAGATACCCCTGATGAAAACGACACGCGCTATGAAAGTCGCGGCGTTAGCATTTTCATTGATCCTAAAAGCCTCGTATATTTAGACGGCTTGTTGATGGATTACGAAAAAGAAGGCTTAAATGAAGGCTTTAAATTCACCAATCCTAACCAAAAAGGTGAATGTGGTTGCGGTGAGTCGTTTACAGTTTAATTGTTCAATGGCTGAAAACTGATAGATTTATGCTTCAACAAGCTTTCATAAGAATAGTGCAGTATCTCTGCTATCGCTATGAAAAATGGCTAATTTAGTTAAGTAGCCAAGCGATTCAGTATTCTTAGCTAGGTCATGACTTCAAAAACAAATAAAAAAGCAAGGCATCAGATTATGACAGATATTACTTTAGAACCACAGTTTGATAACTTCTTTGCCCTATTTGAGCAGCCTGTACAATTTGAAATCAACCAAAGCAGTCTAGAACAACGTTTGCGATTGCTGCAGAAACGCTATCATCCTGATAATGTTGCCAAAAATCAGACCGGTATGGCTCAAGCACAGTTGCAGTCTGAAAAAGCATCAGCCTTAATCAATCAAGCATATCAAACACTAAGCGCTCCTGATAGTCGTGCTGGCTATTTACTAGACATGGCGGATCAAGCACAAAATATAGAGCATTCAATCGCGGATTTAGACTTTTTGGAAGATGCGATGCAGATGCGCATGGATCTAGATGATGCTATCGAAGACAAAGATCTTGCAGCCTTGCAGCAATTACATCCTCAAATTACAGAGCGCCTAGCAAATCAATCTGAACGCTTTAATAATTCTTATCAAAATCAAGATTGGCAAACAGCGATTGATGCGACACAGAAACTAAAATTTTTGGTTAAGCTAAATGCTGATGTGACGACGGGGCTAGATGATGTCGCAAATTCATCGCATTCAGATGACGATGACTTATACGTCTAAACATCTGTGGTTATAGCTCTAACTAATAAGCTAAATTCTATATATTTGGTTAAAATAGTGACCATGATACCGTATAATCTTTGAATCTAAGCCCATTAAACTGTCAGAATCTATCTTCTTTATGGAATGAGACTACCGACGTTAAGCTATCGTACTACATATGCTATATTTCACTTATTCATTTTATCTCTGAGTTATCCTTATGTCTTTAATGCAAATTGCTGAACCCAATCAAAGCGCTCAACCTCACCAACATAAATTTGGCTTGGGCATCGACCTCGGTACTACACGCTCGTTGGTTGCTGTGGTGCGTTCAGGTAAGGCACAAGTCTTAGAGGCAGGTTCAGCGACAGATACATTATTACCGTCTGTTGTCTATTATCCAGCTACTGGTACGCCATTGGTTGGCTATGACGCTCTAGCGCATTTAGCGGATGATCCAAAAAATACGATCGTCTCGGCTAAGCGTTTTATGGGTCGTAGTCAAGCTGATATCAAATTCTCTCATCCTTATGAGCTGTCTGGTAACAAAGACGATATGCCCGCCTTTGTAACGGCTCAAGGTGAGGTTTCTCCTGTTGCAGTATCGGCGCGTATACTAGCCGCTCTTGAGCAACGTGCAGCAAGCGCTTTACCTGCAGATAGCATTGAAGGCGCCGTGATTACGGTTCCCGCTTATTTTGATGAAGCACAGCGTCAAGCAACCAAAGATGCCGCTCAAGCAGCGGGTATCAACGTACTACGTTTACTCAATGAACCAACGGCGGCAGCGGTTGCTTATGGTCTTGACCAATCATCAGAAGACAGTAAAAAAGAGAGCTATTACTTAATCTATGATTTGGGCGGTGGTACTTTTGATGTCTCTATCTTAAAGCTTACAGATGGTGTCTTTGAAGTATTGGCAACTGGTGGTAATAGCGCACTAGGTGGTGATGATATCGATCGCCTTATTACCAATTGGATGATTA
This sequence comes from Psychrobacter sp. 1Y6, assembly GCF_052258385.2. NCBI lineage: Bacteria > Pseudomonadati > Pseudomonadota > Gammaproteobacteria > Moraxellales > Moraxellaceae > Psychrobacter > Psychrobacter sp. 1Y6. The sequence continues at coordinate 2,277,272 of NZ_JBQQEW020000001.1, forward strand.
AACAATTAAATATCGACCCAAAAGACGTAAGCTTGCACGACAAATCAATACTAGCTCAACAAGCCAAGGCTTATAAACAAGCATTGACTGACGCTGAGCAAGTGGACATCAAGGTCACTGTCAATGATCAATCTTATCAAGGCGTATTAAGCCGTACAGATGTACTAACTATCGTAGAGCCTGTTAGTCGCCGTACGCTAAGTGTGTGCGAACAAGTCCTACGCGATGCCAAGCTGTCGACTACAGATCTAGATGAAGTTATCTTAGTGGGCGGCTCGACTCGTATGCCTGCCGTACAGCAAGTCGTGACTGAGTTTTTTGCTAAGCAGCCACTTTGCCGTCTGAATCCAGATGAGGTTGTTGCCTTAGGCGCTGCCCAGACTGCTCATCAATTGGTTAACGGGGATAGTGATAATAATTTGTTATTATTGGATGTGACGCCATTATCATTAGGTCTTGAAACCATGGGCGGTTTGGTCGAAGTGCTCATCCCACGCAATACACCTATTCCTGTGAAGAAACGTCAAGTGTTTACCACTTATCAAGATGGTCAAACAGGCATGGTGATTCATGTGGTGCAAGGTGAGCGCGAGACGGTAGAAAACTGTCGCTCACTTGGACGTTTTGAGCTGTATGGCATCCCGCCAATGAAAGCTGGGTTTGCTCGTATCGAAGTTACCTTTAGCATCGACGCTAACGGTCAGCTTACTGTCAGTGCACAAGAAACTACGACCAAAACAGAAAGCAAAATCGAAATCGTGCCTTCTTATGGTCTATCAGATGAGCAGAAAGAACAGTTGCTGATTGCAGGGTTTAAACACGCAGAAGAAGACAAAAACGCGCGGTCTTTAATTGAGACAAAGGTAGAAGCGGAACGTGAAGTACTTGCCCTAGAGTCGGCACTTAACGAATTTGCGGCGTTGCTTTCTACTGAAGAACAACAATCACTAGCAGAGCATATACAAGCGCTACGTAACTCTCTCAGCACTGATGACTTAGCGCTTATTGAAGCACAACAAGCACAGCTCAAGCCACATAGTGATGCCTTTGCTGCACGTATTATGAATCAAAGCGTCAAGACCAGTATGGCAGGTACTAGTGCCAAAGACTGGTAATAAATACATCGACATATATAGCTTAGCTAACACGTTAAGCTAATTTCTAATATTTTTTAAATTGATTAGCATCGGACAGATAATTTATGCCAAAAGTTACCGTACTACCCCATCACGAAATCTGCCCTGAAGGCGCAGAAGTTGAGTTGCAAGCTGGTGAAAACTTATGCAAAGCACTACTAGAAAAAGGCATTAAAATCGAGCATGCCTGTGAGATGTCGAAAGCTTGTACTACATGCCATGTTGTAGTACGTAAGGGTTTCAACAGTTTAGATGAGATGGATGATATTGAAGCTGATCTACTTGATCGTGCTTGGGGACTAGAGCCTGATTCACGTTTATCTTGTCAGGTCATGCTTGATGATGAAGACTTGACCATCGAAGTTCCTAAATATACCCTCAATCATGCTAAGGAAAATCATTAAACACTGATGATACTTTCTAGTTAAGATTAAAAAAGGCCAGCTATGTGATAGCTGGCCTTTTTCTATATAGGATTTTGAGACAATAAGCTTAAAACGCTTACTTGCGATTGACATTCTCACGTTTACTTTCTGCGGCTATGCTCTTTATTACTTTTTCTTCCTCTTGCTCGATGCGTTCCAGCGCAAAATTTAAACGAGCTCTAATATCTTGATAATCATTGTCTTTCATATCTTTAAAATTCAAATGCAAATTGAAACCAGGCAATGTGTGGTCAACCCATTTAGACAGATGACCTGTACTGGCACTAGGATCAAGTACTTGCCATGCATCGACCTTTTCATCAATTCCCTTTAAGCAAAATGCGGCAACGTGCTCGCATTCATAGTTATGGCATATATAATCGTAAGTGCTTTCACTAACCAATATCTGATCTTTGCCCGCACAGGACTCAAGCCTAGAGGCTAGGTTGGCTTCTTTACCAATAATTGTATAGCTTAATCGACTACTACTACCAAAATTACCAACGTGACAGTAGCCAGTGGTAATACCAACACGTATATACAAGCCTTCAAACCCCATCAACCGCCATTTTTGGCGCAAAGTACGCATTTCTCGGCGCATATCAATTGCCATTGCCACGCAATCTAATGCATCTTGACGCGATCCACGGCTATTCGGTTCACCAAAGAAACATACCATACCATCGCCGATGAATTTATCAAGCACTGCACCATGTTTATCAGCAATTGACGTCATGCAATGCATATAAGTATTGAGAATATCTGCCAAGTTGTCAGAGCTTAAACTATCAGATAGTTCAGTAAAGCCGACAATATCTGAAAACATGATAGTTATTTTTGCGCGTTTATTAGAGACACTGACGGGACTATCCGATTTGACAATAGGTTCCCAAATCTGTGGTGGTACAAATCGAGTCAATTTATTGATCACTGATACCATGGTGTTCAGGCGCCCACCAGCCTGATGGGCACGTGCTTTAAAAGTAATATGTTGCTGATAGATACGCCTGAACTGGTACAAAATAACGCCTAAGCTTGCCACCATTACTATCAATGGTAATAGACCTTCATCAAAGTCTATACTATTCGCATTTAAGACTGTGCTAACGTAGAAAAACACAATGATAGTCACGACAGATACAGATAACAGTCTGAGGTGATTCTCAGGTCGGCTAAGAATGATACGTACACCAATCAAAGCAGCCAAACTGATTGATATGACCGTACAGCATTGTAGTGAGCCGATGACAACCGATAATAGAATAATAACGATATTAGACGTCCAAAAGCTAGTCTGACGTCGGTAGTTGTATATCAAGATCATGAGGCTTGGCAATGTAATAATAACCAACAATGCCATTGAGATAGAGCGGAAGTCGTAGTATATAGCACGCAACACAACCGTCAGTATTAACACGAACACTTCTGGATAGTCAAAATGACATGTCCCGGTGTCCTTTAACGGCGTCATTGGTTTGAATGTCTCTGAGAAGGTCATATGAGATTCACTTGAATAAGGTGAGCTATCTGAGAGACAAAGGCATACTACACTAACATATGTACGTTATTTGTCCTTATGACGATTTATCATAAGATATATCTAATAATATATTATACTTTCGAAATAAGTTTAAACAAGGTTACTGATGACTACGAGGCGACCTTTTGTCTAGTTTATTCCCTCCTTTACACTTTTATTCAAATTTAAATAAAAAGAGAGAGACCAGATACATTTAAGTATTTGGCCTCTCTTTTTACCTATAAAATTAAGGTGCAATCTATCCTTATTGAATGCAGGATAGATTGATAATTACATTTGCCAATCAAACGGCATTTGGTGATGACCACGTAGCGCCATCATCAATGTTTGCTGCATTTGCGCCAACACTTCTTTAGTATATGGCACAGCTGGCACACCCCATACTGGGTTTGGCCATTGCATGTCATTTTGATAACGGACAATATGATGAAAGTGAAGTTGTGGCACTTGATTACCAAGAGCGGCCACATTCATTTTATCAGCTTGAAAGGTTTTGGCTAACTGGCTCGATAACCAGCTAGACTCTCGTAAAAACTGTGTTTGATCTGCCTCAGACAGCTCATATAACTCTTTGATACCTGAGACACGCGGCACTAATATCAGCCAAGGAAATTGGCAGTCATTGATTAAACGACAAGTGGATAATGGAAAATCCCCCACTAAAAAACTATCAGCAGCAAGTTTATGATGAAGTTGGAACATAATGACGGTTCTCTTGTTGTTTAATGCAAATAAAATACAGAAAGTTAAAAAGTTAGTTTGGCTATTTTATCAGTTATCGGGTTGATAAAATAGCATCATAATTTATTGCCTTAGTATGACTACCTAGCCTACTTGATATCCAGCTATGTACTAAGCAGGCTCTGTCACCATGTGCTCGCTAAAATAGCGCAGCAGCTCTTGTATGACCGTCACACGCTGTTGCGGTGTGGCTAACTTATCGCTATTTTGGTAACGGATACCAGATGCGCCATTCATACGATAATGCTGACCATTTGATTGGATCAATTTAATAATCGCTAACGCATCAACTGGAGTATCTGGCGCAAATTCCAGCGTCATACTACTACTGTTGGCATCAATTTTGTTAATCTTAAGCGGTTCTGCTTGTAAACGTAATCCATGAATGGCGAATAGCTGCTTGGTTTGATCTGGCAATGCCCCAAAGCGGTCTATCATTTCCGTACGAATATCCGTCAATGCTTCTTTATCATCGGTATTACTAATACGCTTATAGAACAATAAGCGCTGATGCACGTCGTGTAAATACTCTTCTGGAATGAGAGCAGAGCTGTGTAGATTAATTTCACTGGTCAACGACAATGGTGTATTTAAATCAGGCTCCTTGCCAGCTTTAATGGCTTTAGTCGCCCGCTCAAGCATATCCATGTACAAGCTAAAACCAATCGCCTGCATATTGCCACTCTGCTGCTTACCCAATATCTCCCCTGCACCGCGAATCTCTAAATCCTCACTTGCCAGCATAAAGCCTGCACCTAAAGTATTGGCACGCTCAATCGCATGCAAACGGCGCTTGGCATCACCTTTGAGGCCTTTCAGAGAAGGCACTAGTAAGTAACAATACGCTTGATGATGACTACGTCCTACTCGGCCGCGCAGCTGATGTAATTGCGCAAGACCAAACTTATCAGCGCGCTCAATGATAATCGTATTGGCATTGGGCACATCAATACCTGTCTCGATAATGGTAGAGCAAACCAACACGTTGAATTTTTTATGATAAAACTGCTGCATGATCTGCTCAAGTTGGCGCTCTTGCATTTGCCCATGAGCTACTCCTACTCGTGCTTCTGGCACTAGGTCACGAATAGTCTCTGCCATGCGCTCAATACTGGCAACATCATTGTGTAGCAGATAGACCTGCCCACCACGTAATAACTCACGCAATATGGCTTCTTTCATCAGGGCTTCTGTCTTTTGCATCACAAAAGTTTTGATGGCAAGACGACGGGCAGGCGGTGTGGCGATAATCGACATATCGCGCATACCTGAGAGCGCCATATTAAGCGTTCTAGGGATCGGAGTTGCCGTCATAGACATACTATCAACATCTGTCTGAATGGCCTTGATACGCTCCTTATGACGCACTCCAAAGCGATGCTCTTCATCAACAATCATCAGGCCAAGGTTGGCAAATTTCACATCTGGTTGTAGCAGTTTATGAGTACCAATGACGATATCTACTTTGCCAGCAGCCAAATCAGCCAATACCATTTCTTGATGTTTTTTGCCACCAAAGCGCGACAAGCTCTCGATACGAACGGGCCAATCGGCAAAACGATCGCGGAAATTGTCTTCATGCTGACCAGCAAGCAGCGTGGTAGGCACCAGTACGGCAACCTGATAACCAGCACTAACGGCAATAAACGCTGCTCGCATCGCGACTTCTGTTTTACCAAAACCAACGTCACCGCAAATAAGACGATCCATCGGCTGGTTTTGTCTCATGTCTTCCATTACGGCATGAATGGCATTGGCTTGGTCGGCGGTTTCTTCAAAGGCAAACTGACTGGCAAATAGCTCATATTGCGAAGGATCTATTTTAAAATGAATGCCAACTTTGGCCTCACGTCTTGCCTGCATATTGAGCAATTCAGCAGCAACGTCATGAATTTGCTCTAATGCTTTTTGCTTGGCTCGGTCCCATTTGCCATTACCGATCTTATGTAGCGGTGCTAAGGCTGGATCGCCGCCACTATAACGGCTAATCATTTGCAAATTGGCCACTGGCACATAGATACTAGCGTCATCAGAATATTTTAAGTGGATAAACTCTTGCTCACCATCGCCCACATCTAAGGTAATCAAGCCATTATAACGACCGATACCATGCTCGATATGTACCACTGGACTACCATCTGTTATTTCAGTAACACTCTTGACTAAGAACTCTTCTGACACACCGCTTTGGCGACGACGGCGCGTTTGTAAGACTTGACGACCAAACAGCTGTGTTTCGCTAATCAACACCAAGCGTTCAGGCACATAGACACCGCGCTCAATTGGCGCTACGGTCAGACCAACATGCGGTAGATGACTGTTATTAATAGCGCTGGTTTTATCTGCGGCTAAAAAGGCTTCAAAGCTATCGTACGCCTTGATATCAATCTTGCCTTTGAACAGTTCGATGAGAATCTCGCGACGGCCTGCAGTCTCTGCAACGATTAATACGGGTGTTGAAGTCTTTGATTGCGTATCCAAGAAGTCGAGCAATTCGGATAATGGTTCAGACTTTTGATGATTAACTGCTAATTGTGGCGGCTCTTGAGCACTTAATGTCACCAGTCCTTGTTGTTTAGTGACACTCGATGGCAATGGTATTTGTGAGGCATCTGTACTTTCTGGCACTGCCATATCATTCATCGTAGCCAGTTCATCACGAGCACTTAACATAACTCGTGGATATTGATTGAGCTGTTCGTTAAGCGCGTTAGATAATAGATACAGCATTGCTGGCTCTACGATAGGCTTATCAATATCATGGCGACGCTCTTCGTAGCGGCGCTGAATTTGTGACCAGTAATCAGCTTGTTTTTCATTGATTAACTCATCGGTGATAAACAACGCATCGCTTGGTAAATAGGAAAATAAACTACTCTCCGCCTCCCAGTCTTTTAAGTTAAAAAATAGCGGCTGATAATACTCTAATCCACTACTGGCAATCCCTGCCATCACGTCTTTGTGCAACTCAGACTTACGGCTACTGGTATTAGGGAACATCGCAGCAAAGTTCGTGCGGAAGGTCTCACGCCCTTCATCAAGCGGAAACTCTTTTGCAGGCAAGATTTGAAATTGGTCGATAGGTTTAGAGATATCTGGCATCTTGTGTAGTAATGACAGCGATTCTTTCGCCATACTGGTATCGTTGCCCGTTAACATCGCCTTCAAATCATCGGCAGTCAATGTACGCTGTGTTTGAGGATGAAAAAAGCGAATCGTTTCGATTTCATCATCGAACAAGTCTAAACGTAGCGGAAAAGGCTGACCCATGGCAAAAATATCAATAATACTGCCACGTACTGCAAACTCACCTGGCTCAAATACATTTTCAACCGCGCGATAACCTGCTTTTGCCAATAGCCCGCGTTGGGTATTGATATCAAAACGATCGCCGACACTCAAATCAAAATGCTGACCAATTAACCAGCTTGGCGGTGCGACACGATGCATGAGGGCTTGTATTGAAATAAGTAGCACGCCCGTTTTTGGCATATCCGTCAACAGATTGATACGCTCACTGACGATGTCTTGATGCGGAGATAGCTCATCATAAGTTAGCGTCTCCCAGTCAGGGAACACATAAGCATCGACTCCGCAAAATGCCAGCTCAGTCTCTATCTGATTGAGTTGGTTCTGGTCACGTGCCACCACAACTTTTAGTCGCTCGGCAACATTCCACATAGGCGTTTGCACCAAGCTTGCCAACCATAAACTGCTGACCGCACCATGGACAGGCGCTAGCCAACGCCGCTCGGCATTTTGGATAGGAAACAACTGCTGGTTAATAGGGTCAAACGCGTCAGTCAGAGCAGTAATAGGCATAAAGAATAGGATCAAAGTTAAGGAGTCAGAAAGCTATTATACGAATATTTGAGCAATTACCAAAACTTATGCCGTAACGGTTTGTCACTTAAGAGTTTACTCATTAATGATTGAGTGTTAACAACGATTATTGCTCTTTAACTGTCATTACATAACAAAAAACCCCAACTTATCAGCTGAGGTTTTCATTTTTGCTAATCAAGCCAAGCCTAAAACTTCAGCTGATAAGTGGTTTATCACTAGCGATGATGCCATTGTTATCAGCATAAACGAACATACCCGAGTTCAACGTTAAATCACCAAAGCTGATTTCGACATCCGTTTGACCTTCATCACGGCGAGTTGATTTACGCGGGATACAACCAAGCGCCATCACACCAAGTTCCATCTCTGCCATGTCATCAACATCGCGGACACAGCCATATACAATTACCCCAGCCCAGCCATTATCGATAGCCGATTGTGCAATCATATCGCCTAGTAATGCACAGCGCATAGAGCCGCCGCCATCAACGACCAATACCTTACCATTGCCTTCTTTGTCTTTGCCATCGCTATTCAATAATGATTTAACACGGCTATTATCTTCAAAACACTTAACTGTCACGATTTCACCACAGAATCTGTCTTTTGCACCAAACTGACGGAATGACTTACCTTCTATATTTGGTAAGCATACTTGAGACTCAGGATTGGCATCCAATAGATCACAAGTGACAAAATTTCCTCTATCCATTTGTATCGATTCTGACATTGCTCCTGCTCCTTGTTTTAGTGATTCAACTGACTGGTGTTTCAATATTTATTGATGCTTTGATAATAGTTATTGTGTTTTTTACTTTTGTATTCTCGTTCTAATGCAATCTTGTCCTAATGCAATTAACAATCGGTATCTGTAACTTTCCAGTTTTGAGACTGAATCTGTCACTAGAAAAACTGTCCTTTTATTTTTTAACACGGGTCATCGCTAGCATCTGCTTATTTTCGATAGTGTCGATATGCTTGATTTGAGGTTCAGTACGATATTTACTACGATGGTAGATATCATGAGCACTCATGGCCATAGCACTGGCAACGCGTTTAGCAGAAATAGGATGTAACGATAGTGACTCTGACACGAGCGGCGATATGAGTTTAAAGGCTTTTTGACCAATGCTTTCAAGTGGACGACCTTTATGCTTACCAAGCAATAATGAAGGGCGGAAGACGACCAATTGGCCAAAATCTAATGCCATAACAGCCTGCTCTGTTTCAGCCTTGACTCGATTGTACAGAAAACGACTGTCAATATCTGCATTCATTGAGGAGAGTAAAAAGAAGTTCTCTACCCCTTTGTCACGACATAACTTGGCAAAATTTACATTATAGTCTCGATCTACTTTGCGAAAAGCCTCATCACTACCAGCCTGCTTTTTTGTCGTACCCAAACAACTAAAAGCATCCGTGGTTCGATCTGCACCAACGCTTGCAAACACTTCAGAGAGATTATCAAAATCATTGATTTGATAAAAACGCATGCTGGCATTAATGTAGCGTGGCGGACGACGAGCAATCACAATCAATGTGTCATAAAGCTCACTCAGTTGCTTTACCAAATGCTGCCCTACTAACCCCGTTGCGCCAATCACAATTGCTTTTCGCTGCATATCCTATCCACTTATATAACATTAGATGAACTATATTGATGAGAAAATACCTATATCAAGGTCTATCGTTAGAATATCATACCTAAATTCCTCCATAACTGACGCTATTATATAGGATATATTGTAAGAGATTTTATCAACCCTCTATGTCTGTCAGCGCTTACTAAGGATTTAGTTACTAGAATGACCCAAATTCGATGATATTACGTAACTTCTTTGAGCATTAATCATCAAATATATTGTCCTTAGTTCAATAATTTGCTAAGATAATCGGCTTTACACGTCAACGCTGTTTAATTATTCCAAACAGCTCTGACGCTTACGATGATCTATTCATATTAGATACTTTAATATCAGACATCGACATCATATTTGACGAGACGGCTGCTCGTCACCGATGATTGTTAAACCCATTATTGCAATCAACATTCATATTTTTATCTATCTTTATCAAGGAGATACGCGTGGCTAATACTGCACAAGCTCGTAAACGCGCCCGTCAAAACACCAAACGTCGTCAGAACTCTGCGTCACAACGCTCTATGGTTCGTACTTACTTAAAACGTGTTGATGCGGCTATCGCAGCTAAAGATTATGACGCGGCTACCGAAGCTTACAAAAAAGCGGTACCAGTTCTTGATCGTATGGCTGACAAAGGTATTATTCATAAGAATAAAGCTGCTCGTCGTAAGAGCCGCCTAAACAAAACAATCAAAGGCCTACAAGCTTAAGATTTGTATTGATTAGACCGCATTTCGCTTTTATAGCGTAATGACTAAAACCTTGTTACTGGTTCTAATACCGTAGCAAGGTTTTTTTATGCCTGTTTAAAATGTATTCAACGAATATCAACTCATTTTAATGTTTGAATAAAACGTCAATTCCACTGCACTTCTGGCGGCAATAGCAACTTGCTAGGATGATAGCCAGCTGCACGGTAACCGTCTAATAATGAACTAATCGGTCGAGTATATACTTGACCTCGCCAGATGAAATGTGCGCTCGCTTGATCAAATGGCTTATCATCAAACCATAAAAATACGCCCTCCATCATCTTCGGCCAATCATTCCAATCAATCTCTACCACATCGAACATGACGGCTAAGAACGCAGATAGCAATGTGTCATGACTCACAGCGAGCATCAGATGGCCATGCTGCGGCTGATTTTGGTAAAAAAGCGACAGAATATCCAAACCGCCTTGATAGGTATTTTTAGTCCCTTCGAGATTGCCTTGCAAAAAGCGATTGATAAAGTTCAGGACGCCAATTTCTTTGAACACAGGGTTGGCTATTTCAGGTTCGGTGACGAGGCTACCAGGCTCAACTAACAATGATTGATGCGTAATGTCACGCCGTAGTCCTGCCCCCTCTTGCATCAGCTGCGCGGTATCGATACAACGACCAATGGGGCTGGAGATACTATCGACGTCGAGCGAATATGGCAAATGACCTGATAACCACCGACCCCAAGACTTTGCCAGTATACGGCCTTTAGGAGTCAATGGTAACTGATAGCTGGCAAAGCCATTACCATCAGAGCGCTCTCGTAAAGAGTGCCTGGTAAATAGAATCAGCCGCTTATTTTCAGGCAATAGACTGACGGAGGAAATCATACTATCTGGTAGGTGCGAAGGTGCAGGCGCGCTTGGGGTGTGACTCGCGAGCTTGTCAGCAGATATTTTGGACAGGGTGTTATTCAGATATTTACTCATGATAGCAAGCCTAGCAGATTTCTTATCAGGAATGAACCACAGACAAATCTAGTTGCAATATATCTTATAAATACTCTGCACTCTTTCAAAAAAAACACTTTGTTCAAAAAAGTCTATGTCTAGAATAAATGGAGGTTTGCAAGATATTTACACACGGTCCTAGCCAATATCAATGACTTTGTCCCATGCAAACTCTAATGCCGTACTACTGACCTCATTAGGATAGGCTCGTGGATTGACAATCACTCGCGTATTACCAATTTTATAGTCAAATGCTTCATGAGTATGTCCATGTACCCATAGCATCGGTGCCCAATCCTTATGCATCCATCCTGACAAGTCACTGACGAAAGCCGCATTACTCGGTAGATTGGCATACTTTTCAGACACCGATAACGCACTGACACTATGATGACTCATGACTACTGTTTTTTTACCAAGTTTATGAGATTCAATCAAAGCTTGTTGTAGCCACTGACGATGCTCCGCATGAATCTGCATAGATACTTCAGGTGAAAAAAATTCGTTGCCTGCATAGATTTGCTTGTAGTCACGCATAAAATGACGAGCAGCGGCCATGGTGTCTTCGTTAGCATGATACTGATAGTCGGTCCAAAGCGTACAACCTAAAAGGCGTATATCACCGATATCGATATGCTGGCATTGTAATACGCGAACACCCTTTTTAGACGCAGTATCATAGTTATCCCAAGTTGCCAGTTTATGGTCAAAGCTCAACACGTCTTCATCAAAGTATTCATGATTACCAGCGATAGTAATCAGGGGAACTTCTAAGCGCGCCGCTTGTTCTTGCAACCACGGCATACCTTTGTCACTATTAGCAGTATCCCCTGCTACTAATACTAAATCTGCATCAGTTTTAGGAATATGTCCAACGGGGTGCGACTGACGTGCATAACTATCAATATGTAAGTCACTCAATATCTGTAATTTCATATTATCCAACATCATTTAGTGGCGTTATTATTAAAAACCTAATTAGCGATAAACACTCATAGCAGTACTACTGATATTTAGCTACGTGAGCGTTTTTAATATAGTTATTATATTTTAGACAGGTTGTAAGAATAAATTTAAGTAGTGTAGCAGCTTTTTCTATACCATCAAAAAGTAAAAAGACAGCCATTTAGGCTGTCTTTTTACTTAATGTCTATTAAAACTTAAATACTTTGAAGTATTGTCTGTAGTTTAGCAGCAGGATCTGAAGCTTGAGTGATCGAACGGCCAATGACTAAATAATCAGAACCGTCTATTAGTGCCTGACTTGGTGTACAGATACGTTTTTGATCATCTGCATTGTCTTCAGCTAAGCGAATACCAGGCGTTACCAGTTTGAAGTCTTGACCACATAATGCTTTGAGTGCCTTTGCTTCTTGAGCCGAGCATACTACCCCGTCTAGAGCAGCCTGCTTAGTCAGTTGTGCTAGTCGGCTCACTTGGGTATCTAAGCTATCAGTGATGCCTGTTTGCATCAACGCTTCACTATCCATAGAGGTTAATACGGTAACTGCAATAAGTAAGGTATCAAGATCTCTATCTAGCAAACGCTGTTTTGCCAACGACATGGCTTCTAACCCTGCGCTAGCATGGACATTCACCATCCATACACCAAGTTCAGCGGCAGCCAATACTGCTTGAGCAGTAGTATTAGGAATATCATGGAATTTTAGGTCTAAGAACACTTCAAAATCACGTTGATGCAGTGCCTTGATGATATCAGGGCCACAACGCGTAAATAGCTCTTTACCGACTTTCAATCGACATTGAGATGGATCTAACTGGTCAGCTAGCGCTAGAGACGCCTCTACCGTCATATTGTCTAGAGCGACGATAACTGGAGAGTTAATTACATTATTCATGGTTTTACCATATATTTTGAGTTATCAAAGTATTGTATTTGAGGTCAATACTGCGTTCGTGAAGCTATCACCTAGCAGATCACATAAAAGATCACCTAACGACTTAATCTCTTCTACGCTTAGTCAGAGTAGAGCCTTCAGTTAGGCTAGTTGCGTCAGTATTCTGTACATTGGTAGTAGAAGCACCATAAACAGCTTCATCTACTGTTGGCGCGCTTGCTTGACGATCGATAACGGTATTAGCTTGAGTCAATTGCTCTTGCAGGTTTGCGTTTGCTTTTTGCAGACGTGAGATTTCCCACTTATTCTGTAGCACACGAAAGATAAGCAATGCCAGTAAAATACCAATAACAATACCTAGCATCAAACACAAAATAAGTAGCAACCCTAGATTCATCGTAGGTGCTTGTGAAAACAGTAGGTTGACTCCGACCTCAGTATTATTTGCCAATACCAAACCAAGTGAATAGGCAAAGCTCAAGAATAGCAATACAAATAGTAGAAAGCGCATGAGACAGTTACCTCAGTTTGGAATGATAAATTTTGACGGTTCGATAGTGGGTGCTGGTTTAATTAACCGTTTGCTACCGTATCGTTTACTGCTTCGCGTAGAGCCTTACCTGGCTTAAAATGCGGAATCGCTTTAGCCGGTACAGGTACGCTTTCACCTGTCTTAGGATTGCGCCCCATACGGGCACGGCGGTGATGTAGACAAAAACTACCGAATCCGCGAACTTCGACTCGGCCATCATTGGCTAAAGTATGGGTCATCAAGTTTAAGATTTCACGCACTGCGTCATCAACCACGGTATCTGCCATGTTGTCACAGTTTGCACTCAAATTACTGATAAATTCGGATTTGTTAATCGCTTGCTGCATTATTACGCTTGCCTTATTGATTGATGGATAAGCTGATGATAAGTCAACGCTCTATAGTACGTAAATGCGTTTGGATAATTAAACTATATATACTGAATCTTTGAAAACTAACATTCAGAATCGTATTATGACTATAAAAAGCTTATAACTATCATCTCGTTACTCAATGGTGCAAATGATAGCGGATATTAGCGTAAATGGGAATAAGAGTTTGCCCATTTGGCTAAAAACCTCTATTACTAACTGTGTTAATAAAATCTAATCATAAAAAAAAGCGACCGAAGTCGCTTTTTTTATATTACTTTTATATCAATAGTTTGCAGCTTATTGCATTTGCTCTTTGATCAAATCACCAATAGTTTTTGGCTGTGCATCAGAACCTGGAGCAGCAGCAGTGTTCGTGCTACCAAGATCTTTAATCGCTTGACGCTCTTCAGCTTCGTCTTTCGCTTTGATAGACAAGTTGATGTTGCGTGTTTTACGATCAACACTGATGATTTTCGCTTCAACGTCATCACCAACAGTCAGATGCTTAGTTGCATCTTCAACGCGGTCACGTTGGATTTCAGAAGCACGTAGATAAGCTTCAACTTCGTCAGCAAGTTCGATAGTAGCACCTTTAGCGTCTACTTCTTTTACTTTACCATTAACGATAGCACCACGGTCATTGTTGACTAGGTATTCGTTGAATGGATCAGAGCTTAACTGCTTAACACCTAGGCTGATACGGTTAGCTTCTGCATCTACAGACAATACCATTGCTTCAACGGTGTCACCTTTATTGTAGTTACGGATAGCATCTTCGCCAGTTTCGTTCCAAGAGATATCAGATAGATGAACAAGACCATCAATACCACCGTCTAGACCGATAAAGATACCGAAGTCAGTGATTGATTTGATAGTACCAGTGATTTTATCACCGCGCTCATGTTTCTTATCAAACTCATCCCATGGATTAGCTAGAGTTTGCTTGATACCTAGGCTAATACGACGACGTTCTTCATCGATATCAAGAATCATTACTTCAACTTCATCGCCCACTTGAACTACTTTAGATGGGTGGATGTTTTTGTTGGTATGATCCATTTCTGATACGTGTACTAGACCTTCAATACCTTCAGAAATCTCAGCGAAACAACCATAGTCAGTCAAGTTGGTTACGCGAGCTTTTACAACACTACCTACTGGGTAAGTGCCGCCAACGTTATCCCAAGGATCAGTACCAAGTTGTTTTAGACCTAGGCTAACGCGGTTGCGTTCACGGTCAAACTTCAATACTTTAACTTTTAGATCTTGGCCAACTTCAACAACTTCAGATGGATGCTTGATACGACGCCATGCCATGTCAGTGATGTGCAATAGACCATCGATACCACCTAGATCAACGAACGCGCCGTAATCAGTAAGGTTCTTAACGATACCTTCGATCTCGATGCCTTCTTCAAGCTTGTTCAATAGCTCTTCGCGCTCAGCTGAGTTTTCAGCTTCCATAACTGCACGACGGCTAACAACAACGTTGTTGCGCTTCTGGTCAAGTTTGATGACTTTGAATTCTAGCTCTTTGCCTTCAAGATGCGTTGTATCACGGATAGGACGTACATCTACCAATGAACCTGGTAAGAACGCGCGTACTGAACCGATATCTACAGTGAAACCGCCTTTAACTTTGCTTGAGATAATACCTTTAACGATTTCATCGTTATCAGCGATTTTTTCAAGGAAGTTCCAAGTTTCAACACGTTTAGCTTTCTCACGTGACAGCAAGGTTTGACCCATGCCGTTATCAACCGCTTCAACTACGACATCAACGCTATCGCCAACTTCAACTTCAAGTTCGCCTTCTTCGCTTAAAAACTCTTCACGAGCGACGATACCTTCAGATTTAAGACCAGTATCTACTGTGATCCAATCGCTATCGATGGCCACAACAGCACCTGTAATAACCGAGCCACGCTCGATATCTAGGCCCTGCTCTTCAATGCTCGCTTCAAATAGTTCAGCAAATGATTCCATTATGTCTACCTTTGTATAGCCGTATCCTGTCCAGCACAGTACGGATCAAATTTATGATTGTATAGAACGAAATACTGGTTTTATATCCCATGCAATCATATAAAAAAACGTTTGTTGATAGCGAGCTCATCGTAATTAAAACTGACTAACAACAACTGTCTTATATCGAATGCAATACCCTAAACAAAATAGGTTTTTCTTACTGCTTCAATAAAATTTCACTTAACCGTATTATTTTATACTAAAACAATGATTAATAGGAAACTTTTTAGTACTTAATATGTTGTTTTTACTAGCTATTAAATAACTAACTAGTGAAAAACACACCTTTATCTTGGCAATGCTTTTTGACCTGCTCATATACTGCATCAGCGTCAAGCGCTGAACTATCAAGCAATAAAGCATCTGCCGCAGGCTTCGATGGCGCTGTACTACGATTTTCATCACGGTCATCACGCTCTTTTATTGTCGCTAAAATCGCCTCAAAATCTGCTGTTTGACCAGCGTTCAACAACTGAGTCACACGGCGCTCTGCACGTGCTTCAGCACTGGCCGTCAAAAACACCTTAACATCAGCATCTGGGAAAACAACCGTACCCATATCGCGACCATCAGCAACCAAACCTGAACGAGTGGCCATATCTTGTTGTAGCTTTAGCAATGCTTGGCGAACCTGTGGAAAGACAGCTATTTGTGATGCATAGCCTCCGACCGTTTCATTGCGTACTTGCTCACCTACTGCTTGTCCATTAACAATGATATCTACACGCCCTGAGTCATTGTTCGGTACAAACGCTATCTCCAAGCTCTCAGTCAATGCTAATACAGCATCTTCGTCAATTGGTTGGCTAGCATCTGCGCTGATTATACCCGCTTCAAAGGCTTTTAGCCCAACAATTCTATAAAGCGCACCAGAGTCTAACAACTGATAACCCAGTACTTGTGCCAGACGCCATGTAACAGTGCCTTTACCAGCGCCACTAGGACCATCGATACAAATAACAGGATAGCGCACTAATGAGGTGTGGCTATTCTCTGTATTGAGTAAAACATTATCAGGTGTAGAACTAGTCATAATACTTACTCAATAATATGCGTTACTTATATCGCTTATCGTATGTTATTAATAAAACAATATTTATTTGTATGTTAAGTCTTTAATAGCCTATTAAGATGGGTGCTATCAAATAGGGCAATATTATAGCAAAAAATCATCGTGACCACTAGCACCAAGACTGATATCTTGTTTATTAGTATTTTGAGTTTACATAGTGGCTCTATTCTTTTTCGCCGCTTGCCTACGCTCACGAAAAAACGTCTTGAGTATTTGACTGCTATGCTCGCTGCATAACCCACTATAGGCTTGAATACTGTGATTATAGAAAGGTTGTAATGATAAGTCCATTTGACTACCAACCATCCCAGCACGCGGTTCACTCGCTGCGTACACCAACTTGTTTACACGCGCATGGATTAATGCACCGATACACATTGTACAAGGCTCTAAAGTGACATATAGAGTAGTCTGTAGCGGCAGTCGATAGTTTTCTAAACGCGTACAGGCGTCTCTCAATGCAACTATCTCTGCATGAGCAGTAGCATCATGGCTACTAATAGGTTGATTAAACCCTTCACCGATAATCTGCTGATCATGTACCAATACCGCACCTACCGGCACCTCTCCTCGTTCAGCACCTTGCTTAGCAAGTTCAATTGCCTCTCGCATCCATTTAATATCTTCAACTGACCAAAAGGTGCTGGCCTGTATATTTAAAGGTTGGTACGGCATTAAGCTTATATTCTGTATATTTTGCATTTATTGTGGTAATTGCCAGTCAATTGGAGTTTGGCCATACTGCACCAAGTAGTCATTTGTTTTAGAAAAAGGTTTAGTGCCAAAGAAACCGCCACGGTTTGCCGCCAGTGGTGATGGATGTACCGCTGTCAGAATCAAATGCTTATCCGTGTCGATATACTTACCTTTCTTTTGGGCTTTACTACCCCACAAAATAAATACGGTATGCTTTGTCTGTTCATTAACGGCATCGATGACAGCATCAGTAAACTGCTCCCAGCCTTTATTTTGATGACTGTTTGGCTCGCCTTCTCGTACAGTCAGTGAGCTATTGAGTAGTAGAACGCCTTGCTGTGCCCAGTATGTCAAATCGCCATGCGCTGAAGGCCGAATGCCAATGTCATCTGCCATTTCTTTGAGCAAATTATTTAACGATGGTGGCTTAGGAATGGCTTTAGGAACAGAAAATGATAACCCCATAGCCTGACCTGGACGATGGTAAGGATCTTGGCCCAAGATTACCACTTTGACTTGCGATAACGGCGTGAGGTTAAGCGCATTGAACATCAATGGTGCAGGCGGATAGATACTATCATCCGACTGATAGGCCTCTTTTAAAAAAGCGCGTAGATTGTCCATATTCTCAGACGTTAATTCATCTGCTAATGCTGTTTTCCAGTCTTCTGGTAAACGGACATTGTCTAAAATCGCTTGTTTTTGTTCTGGAGTCTTGGTTTTCGGTTCATCAAACAGTTCCATAGTGTGTCCTTTTTATACTTGTTATCATGTTATAAGTTCCATAGCTTCGTTAAAGCCAGCTTACTGTAAATAATCATACTAACAAAAAATGATGTGCTCTTTGTTGATGAATTATAGCAATAAAAAAACGGCTACCGCAGTAATACGGTAGCCGTTTTTATGACATCAATATTAAACAACTTAGCTAGCAAGAGACTCAGAATCAGGATGTGGCTCATGAGTTTCAACGACTGTCAGAATAATACGACTATCAGCTGAGCCTTTGTCTGATACCTTATCGAGCTTCATCGTGTCACTCTCTTGAGAGTCATCGACTTCAGGCTCTAAGGTCAGGTGTACTACCCCGCCATTTACCAAATCACCAAACAAAATCATACTTGCCAATGGTTTTTTGATTTCATCTTGAATCAGACGTTGCATCGGACGTGCACCCATTAGACGGTCATAGCCTTTATCTGCTAGGTAATCACGTACATCATCATCAATCTCTAATGTCACTTGCTTATCATCAAGCTGTACTTGTAATTCAACTAAGAACTTATCGACAACCGATACAACAACTGATGTATCTAGAGGGTTGAACTGAATAATGGCGTCTAAACGATTACGAAACTCTGGCGTAAAGACACGTTTCAGCGACTCTGTATTATCACGGCTATGGTCTTGTTGAGTAAAGCCCATTGACGAGCGACTGATACTATCAGCACCAACGTTCGTTGTCATAATAACGATGACTTGCTTAAAGATAGCCACACGACCATTGTTATCGGTTAACGTCCCGTGATCCATCACTTGTAGTAACAAGTTGAACACATCTGGATGCGCCTTTTCAATCTCATCAAGCAACAACACGCAATGTGGATGCTGATTGATTTTTTCGGTGAGTAAGCCGCCTTGATCATAGCCAACATAACCTGGAGGCGCGCCAATCAAACGTGATGCCGTGTGCGCTTCCATATACTCTGACATATCAAAGCGTACCAATTCTACACCTAACAGATTGGCTAACTGACGCGATACTTCTGTTTTACCCACACCAGTTGGACCTGCAAACATAAATGAACCGATTGGTTTATCAGGTGCTTTTAATCCTGCACGTGATAGCTTGATAGCATCAGCCAACGTAGCAATCGCCTCATCTTGACCAAACACCAAGTGCTTAAGGTCTCGATCTAGGTGCTCAAGGATACTCTTGTCATCACTCGATACAGATTTGGGTGGAATACGTGCCAGTTTAGCAATAATAGCTTCGATATCAGCCACATCGATTTTCATCGGTGGCTTTTGACCTTTTGACAATTTCACACCATCTGCCGATTTAGCACTATCGCTTGCTTTCGCAGTCGCTGCTTCATCCTGCATTTCATTATCTGTATCACCATCGATACCTTCGATATCAGCATCAATCTGCGCATCAAAATCCTGCTCTAAATCAGCAATGAAACTTTCTTCCGCTTCGATATCATCGACATCAGGCACCACGCCTAAGCGCTTATACGCACCTGCTTCGTCAATTACGTCAATGGCTTTGTCAGGTAAAAAACGCTCATGAATATGTTTGGCTGATAACTGTACAGCTGTGACCAACGCTTCATCCGTATACTCAACATTATGGAATTCTTCATAACGAGGTTTTAGACCACGCAGGATATCGATGGTGTCATCCACGCTTGGTTCTTTAACATCAATTTTTTGGAAACGACGCGACAATGCATGGTCTTTTTCAAATACTTGACGATATTCAGTAAAGGTTGTTGAACCAATACAACGCAGCTCACCGTTAGCAAGCGCTGGCTTGATAAGGTTCGATACGTCCATATTGCTGCTCATAGATGAACCAGCACCAATAATCATATGAATTTCATCGATAAAAAGAATAGCATTTGGTTTTTTCTTTAGCGCATCAAGCAATGATTTCATGCGTTTTTCAAAGTCACCGCGATACTTAGTTCCCGCAATTAGTGAACCAATATCAAGGCTATAAATCACGCAACCATTAAGCGGTTTCGGTGCTTTATCGTTAATGATTAACCATGCTAAACCTTCAGCAATAGAGGTTTTACCTACGCCAGGCTCACCTACTAGCAATGGGTTATTTTTACGACGACGACACAGTACTTGGGCAGCACGTTCAATCTCAGAGGCACGGCCAATCAAAGGATCTGTTTTACCTTCGGCAGCTCGCTGGTTTAGATTGGTTGCAAATTCAACCAATGGGTCTTTGCTAGTCTTTTCAGAAGCACTACGACGCTCAGTACCTGCAGAACCGCGTGATTCAGATGGCTCTTCTTTATCTTGGCCGTGTGATAAATACTGGGTTAGCTCAAGGCGACTGATGCCTTGTTTTTTAAGCAAGTAGACAGCATAGGTATCATGTTCTGAAAACATAGAGACCAAAATATCAGACCCTTCTACCAAGCGACCACCACCGATCGATTGCACGTGAAAAATAGCACGTTGCAAAATACGATCAAAGCTTTGAGTCGGCTGCGGTGACTGTTCTGTATCAGCATCGATAGTTGGCGTGTGTTTATTAATATAAATCTCAAGCTCAGTACGCAACGCCGAGACATTAGCATTACAAGCAGTCAACGTATTGGCAGCATGAGTGTTTTCTAATAAGGCCAAAAGCAAGTGTTCAACAGTGAGATACTCATGCGATTTTTGGCGCGCAAGCGTCATTGCTAAACGTAGAGAAACTTCAAGATGACGACTTAACATAACAACTTCCTACGGTTATATCTATCTTTATAATTGATAGTTTTATGAATGAGTTAGTAAGTAAATCAGGGCGGTAGATGAATTGTTCAAGGGCTATATTCGTATTATTAGAAGTCATGAATAAATGAGGTGAGCGGTAGACTATTTACTAAATACTATAATCTCTCTATCAGCCAACAGTAATCACAACTATCCATGGCCGCTTTTCTTTATATCAACACGATACTTCGACGGAGTCAATCTATTAACACAGACTAAAATGTATCAAAGCGTGCTACAAGCTAGTAGCGACAACCTTAATAACGAATATTAAATGTTGAAAAACTGATTAGATAGAAAGAGAGATTGATATTTTCGAAGCTAGTAATGACGTGGTTTTAGCAAGTTTAACTGAGATACTTAGTCTAATACTATTGAATAGGACTGTTTAATAGATAGGGTTATTTGCTATAGAAATCAATACTATATGGATAATAAAACTATTTTAAGAGGCAAAGTTCATATATAAGAGGAGTGACTGAAAAGTCAAAAAAGCTCACTATAAAGGTGAGCTTTGATATGGATTACTTAGAAATAGAGAATAGTAGGTAAAGCTTTGGTAGAGCCATATATCAGTATAAGAAATTAATAAATTGCTCTACTCGCCTTGATGCGGTTCGATTTGGGTCAATAGCGGATAACCTTCACGATGTGCCAGACTATTTACTTTTTTGGCCTTAGTCTCGGCGATATCTTTAGGATAAATGCCAGCAATACCTTTGCTGCTATTATGAATAGTCAGCATAATCTCGACCGCAGAATCCATACTATGACGAAATTCTGACTGCAATATGTATACAACAAACTCCATCGGCGTGTAATTGTCATTGTACATAACGACCGCATACATAGGCGGTTTGGCTACTTCAGGCTCTGCAACCAACACATCTGCTTGCGGTGACGTTTCACCATCGGTATCACCGTCTTGTGCACGATGAGCAGGCATATTGGGAAAGTGCCAATCAGCAACCGTTGGCGTGGCTTGTGATATCATTTTTTTCATCATAATCAAAATATAATTATAAGGTAAGTTTAAGATAGAAGAGGTTATTAAGGCAGGCGATGAGGCATGGTATAAAGCACAACCACTAATTAGGGCTATTGTGCTTCGATTTCAACCACAGCATCGTCACTGAGTATTTCATTAAAATATGAGGTAATTAAGGTACGATAGGACTTTCATCAACTTCTGGTAAATCTAAAAGCGATGGTAGCATGTTATCCACACTATCACCGAGCTTCCAGTCATACAACTGCTCTACTTTCTGACCACCAGCTTGCAAAGTCAGTTTGGCTTGTAATGGTCTAAAGCCTGATGGCATTACAAAGCGACCACGTATCCGAACGATACCTTCGATCATATGGTATGCAGGGTCAAGTGGCACCTCTACAAGGTCATCATTATTAAGTAGCATCAATACAGGCCTCAAGCGTTTGGCTTGACCATCGCTGCTGAGCATCCCAATATCAAAACCATACTCAAAAGCATTTTCAGGTAATGGCGAAATTTTGGCACCTAATACCTGTAAAGGCATACCACCTTTCTTACGGATGACATCTGAATATAACTCGTTAAGCTGTGATACTTGCTTATTTTCTACTGTTAATTCTTGCTGGCTTTCACGCAGTTCTTTTAAATTAGCCAAACTGATGGCCAGTTCTTGTTTGGCAGTTGCCGCTTGGTTGGTGGCTATCTTATTGCTCAGGCGCAAATCTTCTAGTGCTTGTGTCGCTTCAGTGCTATCGATGATTGCTTGCTTGGCTTCTGTTTCCATCGAATGAAGGCCACGTTGGTAACCAAGCTTATGACCGAATACCAGTCCAACCACCGCTGTCACTAATACGGCTACAACAAATAGTGCCAATACCAATGTAGAAGCGCCGCGTTGTGAGCTATCGATACCACTTATAGGGACATTATTATTTCTAAAGGAATGCTGTTTGCGCTCCAAGCTAGGTATAACCGAGTTTTTACACGATAGACGTGCTGGCTGTGAGCAAAAGCGTAGTACGAGCGGAACACGCATTTAGACAGTATCTCTTAAGGGTAAGGGCAAGTCATTATAGCCGAATTTATAATCAATACCTAGCACCGTAAATGTGAATGATTGGAATATGAAGTCGTTGATATTA
The DNA here is from genome assembly GCF_052258385.2 of Psychrobacter sp. 1Y6. NCBI lineage: Bacteria > Pseudomonadati > Pseudomonadota > Gammaproteobacteria > Moraxellales > Moraxellaceae > Psychrobacter > Psychrobacter sp. 1Y6. The sequence goes on from NZ_JBQQEW020000001.1 coordinate 2,300,515, forward strand.
AGGAACAATCGGTGCAAAGTTCAGCCCCATTGACTCATCAAAACCGAACATTACGTTCATGTTTTGCACAGCCTGCCCAGCAGCACCTTTGACTAAGTTATCTTGAACGACGATGACCGTTAGCTCAGCGCGCTCATTATCCTGATGTACCGCAATGCGTAGACGGTTACTAGCGCGAACACTGCGCGTATCGGGATAAAGCCCCTTTGGCATGACATCAACAAACAACTCTGACGCATAGCTATTTTCAAATGCTTGCTGCCAATCGATAGCAGCACCTGCGTCAGTCAGCCCCATATGAATAGAGCTTAGCATGCCACGAATCATCGGTACCAAATGCGGCAAAAAGCGAATGCGATGCGCGAACTGACTATCTAGTAACTGTGCAACACCCTGCTCAATCTCTGGTAAATGACGATGGCCTTCGACGCTATAAGCCTTAAAGCTATCTGTTGTCTCAGCATAGTTAAGTGCAAGCGATGCTTGACGACCTGCGCCAGATACACCAGATTTTGCATCGATAACAATACGAGACTCGATCAAACGCTCTGCTTGCTTATTCTGGGCTTCAATAATTGGTTTTAGACCCAAGATTGCAGTAGTTGGATAACAACCTGGGTTGCCTACTAGTAACGCATTCGCAAGCTTGTCACGATTGATTTCTGGTAGACCGTAGACTGCTGTTTTCAACAATTCAGGGCAAGCATGTGACTGCTTGTACCAGTGCTCAAAGTCAGTCAGTGACTGCAAACGAAAATCAGCAGCCAAATCGATGACCTTGACACCAGCTTGAGTAAGCGCTTCAGCTTGCTTCATTGCTACGCCATGTGGCGTCGCAAAAAACACAACATCGCATTTTTGCAATGCAGCAAGCGTATTATCACCCAAGTCGCTAAAAACGATATCAGACACACCACGTAAGCTCGGGAAGATTTCATCAGCACGAGTGCCAGCTTCGCTACGAGAAGTTAATAAATCAATAGAAACCTCAGGATGAGCAGATAATAAGCGAATGAGCTCAATACCCGTATAGCCTGTACCACCGACGATCGCTGCTGAAATCATAAAACACCCTTTTCTTGGTAAATACTAAATATGCACTGATAGATTCTATATTTGCTTATAACTCATGCAATTATATAAATTATACAGTTCCACAAGTGCGAACAAATACAGAATCACTCTCTAAATATTCTGACTCTTAAATTTTATAATCGTGTACTGCATCCACAAACACTTTGGCATTGTCAGGGTTGACCCACTGGGTGATACCATGACCTAAGTTTGCTATGTAACCAGTCTTTTCACCATCAGCATAAGCACGGTCAAGCATCGCATTGACTTCAGAGCGGATAGTCGCAGGCGAGCCGTATAACGTCGCTGGGTCTAAGTTACCTTGGATAGCTTTGCTGCTCTGCAGTTTTTTATGCTTTTTGGTCAATTGACGCTGACTTTCAGTCAATACTTGACGTGCACGATCAATCGGCATCGTCCAGTCTAGACCTAAGACATCTGCTTCGCTGTCAGCCTGAATATCAAGCCATAACCCACCACCTTTAGTGAATAGCACTACAGGCACTTGTGGATGACGTTCCTTTAGTTCGGCGACAATACGTTTATTATAAATGTGTGAAAATTCGATAAATTGACGATGACCTAACGCTCCGCCCCAACTATCGAATATCTGTACAATTTGAGCGCCAGCGACGATTTGGGCATCTAAATAGTCAATAACTGACGTTGCAAGCTTGTCTAGTAACTGATGTAAAAAATCAGGGTTACTATACAAAAAGCCTTTGGTATAACGATAATCTTTCGAGCTACCGCCTTCTATCATATAAGTAGCCAACGTCCATGGACTACCAGAAAAACCAAATAATGGAACTTGTCCATTCAATGCTTTACGAATACTGGTTACGGCACGCATGACATAGTCTAGAGAGTCGTTTGGCTCAAGCACTGGCAATCTATCAAGATCAGCCTGCTCACGAATAGGATGTTTGAACTTAGGGCCTTCACCTGTTTCGAAATACAAGCCCAATCCCATCGCATCAGGGATAGTTAGAATATCACTAAATAAAATAGCAGCATCTAAGTCATAGCGACGCAATGGCTGTAGAGTCACTTCAGTAGCACGGTCTGTATCTTTGCACAGGCTCATAAAGTCACCCGCTTCAGCACGAGTGGCCTTATATTCTGGCAAATAGCGACCAGCTTGGCGCATCATCCATACCGGTGTGGTATCGATGGGCTCAAAACGTAATGCACGTAGCAATCTATCATTTTTTAAAGGTGCAAACTGTTGCTGAACCGAGTTACTACCGTCTGAAGCACTCATGTACAAATCTCCAAAACAGCATAATATCCATATTTATAAATGGATATTGTGCTGGATAAAATAAGTTGAATAAAAAAGGTTATATGAAAGCGCTATACAGTTAATGCAAGGTTGTCGCGATGTACCATGACGACACGTTCTTCGCTACTGCCAAAGATCTTATCGAACTGTTCGGTACGCTCACGAGCGACGCGGCGCGCATCATTCGATGAAAAGTTTACCTGCCCAACGGCTATGCGTTCGCCAGTATCTTGATGAATGATTTCTACCACATCACCTTCATCAAATCCGCCCTGCACTTCTACAACACCCACTGGCAATAAACTTCTATTGTGCTCAGTCAATGCTCTTGCAGCACCTGCATCGACGACCAAGCTACCTGACATACGTAGATGCGCAGCTAGCCATTGTTTACGCGCGATGATTTTATCTTCGTCATTAGTCGTCAGTAACGTACCTACAGCTTCGCCTGATACCACACGAGTAATAACGTCATCGATAGCACCGCTAACGATAACGGTAGGACAGCCACCCATTGCCGCAAGGCGTCCAGCACGGATTTTGGTCAACATACCACCGCGTCCAAGCTTACCGCCGTCTCCTGCAATATCAAATAAATAATCAGCCATTGCACGTTCTTGGCGAATCATCTTGGCATCAGGATTATCACGTGGGTTATCAGTGAAGACACCTTCTTGATCGGTTAAAATAATGTACAAATCAGCATTAACCATCGCGGCTGCCATCGCACCCAAGGTATCGTTATCGCCAAATTTAATCTCATCAATCGTGATAGTATCGTTTTCATTAATAACAGGTAGTACGCGCCACTCTAATAACTGTGTCAGCGCACCAGTGGTATTGAGATAACGACTACGATTAGACAAGTCATCATGAGTTAGCAGAAGCTGCGAGCTTTGAATACCATGCTGAATCAAAGCTGACCACCATGTTTCAATCAACCCCATTTGACCAATAGAAGCACAGGCCTGTAGTGCTGCTAGTTTTTTGGGACGTTCCTCAAGGTTCATACGCACCACACCTTCAGCAACGGCACCTGATGATACTAGCAGTACCTCAACGCCTTTTTTGTGTAACTTAGCAATTTGCTTTGCCCACTCATATATGGCAGTACGATCCAGCCCTCGACCGTTATTGGTTAATAGTGATGAACCAATTTTGACAATAACGCGCTGAATATCAAAGTTGCGAGTTTGCTTAACAAATCTTGCTTCTTCCATCGTGTTTGCTATGTCATCTGCCATATAAACTCCTTTTTTCATATCAATTGATTGTAGGGATTAAATTCACAATTCAAGTATAACTGCTCAAGCATACTAGCTTAAGGAACGTACATTACCTCAACGCCATCGTCATCATCGTCGTCAAAATCAGACGCATCCAAGCCTTCACGTGCTGCTTTACGAGCCGCACGATATGCTTCACGCTGTGCTTCAGTGTTCAGACGTACTTCAGCTTCTAAACGCTCAAAACGTTCTTTTTGTGCTTCAGCGAAGATAGGATCTTCTATTTCACGCTCACGCTCAAGTTCGATATCATTCATTAGATGATATTTGACCGCATCAACGCCTTCACCAGTTAGCGTTGCCGTACGGAAGACCATACCAGTCCAACCAAGCTCTGCGACAATATGAGTACAAAGCGCATTCAAATCTTCATCATTGACCTGATCGATTTTGTTTAATACCAAAATCTGCGGCAAGTTGGCCAATTCAGGAGAAAAACGCTCAAGCTCGTTTAAGATAACGCGAGCATTCTCGACTGGATCACTCCCATCAACAGGCTTGACATCAACTAAGTGTAGCAGACGACGCGTACGCGCAACATGCTTTAAGAAGCGAATACCAAGTCCTGCACCTTCTGATGCACCTTCAATAAGACCAGGAATATCTGCCATTACAAATGAACGATGACGACCAATATCGACCACACCCAAGTTTGGTACTAGCGTGGTAAACGGATAATCAGCCACTTTTGGTCTAGCAGCAGAGACTTGACGGATAAAGGTCGATTTACCAGCATTAGGCAAACCAATCAAACCAACATCAGCCACTACTTTTAGCTCAAACTTAAGAACTTTTAGCTCGCCTTCAAAACCTGACGTCGCTTTACGCGGTGCTTGGTTGGTCGAGCTTTTGAAATGGGTATTACCCAGACCACCATCGCCACCTTTGGCAATCAGTAGTGTCTGGCCAATCTCAATCAAATCGCCCAATACTTCGTCTGTCTCGGTATCAACTACCGTGGTACCAACTGGTACTGGCAAATAAAGATCATCAGACCCTTTACCTGAACAGTTTCTACTATGGCCGTTCTCAGCACGCATGGCGTCATGACGACGCGTATAACGATAGTCAACTAGGGTGTTGGTGTTGTCTTCTGCAATGACATATACATCTCCGCCCTTGCCGCCATCACCACCATCAGGTCCACCACGTGGGACATACTTCTCTCGGCGAAAACTGGCGATTCCGTTACCACCGTCACCTGCTTTTACCGTTACGACGGCTTCATCAATAAATCGCATCTTACGTTCCTTAATTCACAATCCAGTCTATAAACTGGTTACAACCAACGGTTGTATTTTGGGGTTTTGCTATGTTGTTGCGTCAAAATAAACACTGTATAAATACTACTTTTACTTAGTGCCCATTATGACAATAACACCCGATAATCAATCGGACTATCGGGTGTTTAAGTATGACAGTTAAAGTCCTACCAAGCTATTTAAAGTAGCATCTGCTACAGCGCCATTCTTATGACACGATAGCGCTACTATACTTGGTATGACGTTATTGCTCTACTGTATTTAGTAATCTATGCTGGAATCTGAGCGTAGCTGATTCCTGCCATTTGCGTCGCCAAACGCAATACCTGAGTACTATAACCTACTTCGTTGTCATACCAAACATATACGATGGCTTGGTTGTCAGTCAAAATAGTGGCTTGAGCATCGATAATACCAACATGGGTCGTACCAACAAAGTCAGTTGATACCGCTTCTGTAGAATCCGTATATGCAATCTGCGACTGCCAAGTGCTGCTGTTAGCCATTTTACGCAAGAACTCATTCAACGCATCAGCGCTTGCTGGAGCAGTTTTCAGATTCACGTTCAAAATTGCTAGGCTGACGTTTGGTGTTGGTACACGAATAGCGTTACCCGTTAGCTTACCATTTAGTTCTGGCAATGCTTTACCAACAGCTTTTGCAGCACCTGTACTGGTGATAACCATGTTCATTACCGCACTACGACCACGGCGGTCTGCTTTATGATAGTTATCAACCAAGTTCTGATCATTGGTAAATGAGTGAATAGTCTCTACATGACCATTTACAATACCGTATTCATCATTCAATACATTCAACGTTGGCGTAATCGCATTGGTCGTACAGCTAGCAGCACTAACGATCGTGTCGTCACCAACGGTGTCATTGTTCACACCATAAACGACGTTTTTGATATCGCCGCCAGCAGGTGCTGTTAGTAGCACTTTTTTCACGCCAGTAGACTGTAAGTGCTTACCAAGGCCCGCTTCGTCTTTCCAGATACCTGTGTTATCGATAACAAGAGCGTTGTCGATACCATAAGCAGTATAGTCGATTTCGCTTGGGTCTTTGGCATAGATAACTTGTACAAAACGACCATTAACGATCATGCCGTTATTATCATCATCAATGCTGATGCCGCCTAAGAATCTACCATGGATTGAGTCACGCTCAAGCAATGAGATGCGCTTAGCCAAGTCGCCAGCAGCAGCTGGACGTACAACGATCGCTTTTAGCTGTAGACCTTTTGCGCTTGACGCTTGTGACAATAGCAGACGAGTCAAGATACGACCGATACGGCCAAAACCATACAGCACAACATCCGTCGCGCCATTCACAGCACCAGCGTTGTTGATAGACTGTAGAGCGGTTTGTAAGTCAGTATCATTAGCAATCAATTGACCAACGTCAATACGAGCGGCTTGAATATCAGTGTTTTCTGAGATAACTTTTACCATCGCTAGAGTATCAGCGATATCGATAGCCTTGGCGCCATGATCGCGTAGTGCTACTTTTTGATGTAAAGCAAGTATTTGACCAACTGAGGTAGAGTCTAGCGTTTCGCCAAACAAAGTCACTTGTACGTCTTGCTTGTTATAGAGCTTGTTTAGTAGCCCCATAAGCTCAATCGCTTGTTGCTCTTGATTGTTGTAGTTGTTCAAGTGGTCTTGATGTAATTGGCGTAAGGTATCAGCGTTGCTCACGAGAAACATCCTTATGGTCAGTAATGTATGATCAATAAAATATGAAGAAGTGTAAAATAGATAGGTCGTGTATGCTCTAAATGGCGACTCTAATATGATAATCAACCACTATCAATATGGGTTATTGACGCTAGAGTATTTGAATTGCCTAGATTTTAGCCTAAAACGCCTCATTTTGCCAGTAGTAACCGATTAGCTAGCGTCCATAATAGGTTTCATTCTCGTATATAGTTCTCATATACAGCTAATAATAAAAATAAAGGCAGTCATATATGCTGCCTTATCGAGACGTAATTTAAATGATAATTGCTATAATTCTGAATTAATTAAAGGAGTAATTTCAGTTACATCTATTATGGTGCTAGATTCACTGTTTGGTTGCTCTGTGACGTCAATGTAAACTCTTTTAAGTCATAACCTTGCTGCTGAGCAATTTGACGATATTTAGTATACGTTTCTTGACTGATATTTGGCGAGCGTGCTAGTAGCCATAAGTATTTTTTATCAGGTGTCCCTACTAGCGCAGTTTTATACTTCGCATCACGTGCCAGCACCCAATAGTCAGCACGGCCGACTGGAATCCAACGAATCCACTTTGGTAAGAATGTCACTTTTAGTTTGCTGCCGCTTTCATCGACTGGCTTAGCCAAACCTTCTGCGACGATACCTGAACCGTCCTCGCTCACACATTTATTAGTAACCGTGATTCCTGAGCCGTCATCTTTTTGAGCATAATTGGCGGTCACATCACCAGCACACTTGCGCTGGAAATACATCGGCAAACGACCAATCTCATACCAAGTACCTGCATAAGTGTTCAGATCTACGCTATCTACAGTAGTTGGTGTGCTTGCAGATTTATGAATAATATCGCTCGGCTTAACCGATAGCATATCGGTCGTGGCCTTCTCACTCATCGCATCATCAGACATTCCATTGGTTGCCGTGTTATTAGTTGCCATGTTCACTGGCGGCGTGGCCGCATAGGCTGAGAACGCTGCTAACGGTATAATAATTGCTAAGGCAATGCCTGTATGTTTGATCAGTCCATTCATAAATATGCGCTCCGGTATTTCTTTGTAGGATGAATTATTTGCTGATGCATCGCTCATTTGCTCAGCGTCAATGGCGTGGTCAGAACTACTGTTTAGATTATCTATTTGATCTTCTAACAGTCCTGACATTAATGGCTCATCTTCGTTCAGCTTTTGTGGTTGTTTCTTTGGCGATGATTTATAGCCAGGTGATTTGTAGCCACCGGCCACTTCATAGTTGTCTTCATTGCTATTTTTTAAATCTTTGCTTATCTCATTGTTACTCATAGCTGACTCTTTTGCCCTAAGGCTATTGTCGGCGCTTTTGTATCCAAAATAGCTGTCTTGCGAAGACGTGTCTTTTGCCAGATGGTGCGAATATTCGCCATTCGAGCTGTCGTGATTATAGCTAGCATCGTTACTAGCTTGGTTTGTCTGTTGCGTATCATCGCCATATTCATTGTCGTTAAGCGATTGCTTAGGCTGCTGAAGTTGAGAACCAGCTGCCTGTGAATCAGTCCATGCTGACTCAGGTAACTTATTGGTTTTCATAGGAGTACCATTCTTAAATAGTGATTGTTAAAAACGCTTTATGTACGGCATCTATTTGGTCTCGTTTTCTAAAAGCCATTTGCTTTGGTATAAATTATTCGTGCAAAACTTGACTCTACAAAAGCTTTTTTATTATTGTATTTTGAGCATTACTTTTGGTTAGTCACTCGTCTATAGAAATAAGATCAACGTATCGTAGATATGCAATATATATTAAGGACAACTGGACTATTAAAACAGTAGTGCAATGTAGGAAAACGCAACGGTTTGTAAGTAACTATGGGGTTTGAGTGTTGTTTGAACACATCATAACCACACAGTTACTTGCTGGATAACTAAGTTAAAAATCAGTTATTTGAACTTACTAAGCTTAATACGCACGTCTAATACGGGTCACATTCAGGCATACGACACCATAGATTGCCTATAGCTTTCTTGAGTCATGCGGATTATATAAACTGACGAATACCTGCCACGCTGATACCACCATACTGCAATGCTTGATTGAGCATAGCAGGCTCCAGACCACCTAACCCAACGACAGGCATATCAGCTAACTCTGCTAATGCTGACCATGCTTCCCAGCCAAGCGGTGCGTTATCAGGATGCGTTTGGGTAGCGAGCACAGGCGATACGAAAGTACCAATCACTGGTGGTAATGCATTTTGTATGCGCATGCTAGCAAGTTGATTGGCTGCTGTTATGCTCGCGAGGTCATGGCAGCTGACGATAAGCGGATGGTCTTTAGATAGCGAATGCGTTAGAGCTGTAGGATTGCCATCCTTATCAAAGCACTGCATCAGTGTCGTTTGTGTCAGATGCTCGGCAATTATCCGCTGACCAATCTCTGTCTCATTAGCGGTTAGTGAGCCTTGCCCATTTAAAGGCTGCTCATTATCATTAGGTAAAATCACTAAAATATCTGGACGTGCCGTTATCAGTTGTTCAGCAAGATGCTTAGAATTTGCGTCTTTCAAGCGGATATATACCCACGACTCTGATGCTAGATTTTCTTGATGATACTGTAGCCATGCCTCTGCTACATCAGTGTGTGTGGCAAAATGTGTCAGAGGATAAGTAATCGCTATCTTCGATGGGAGCTTCAACCATTCAAGGATTGTCTTATTAGCAGCAGGCAGATGATACACTCCTGCCAAAAGCTGTAACTTGCTTACCCAAGTTAATGCCTGCCCTTCTAAACCCTGCTCACGGTGTTTATGCTGCTCGTACTGCTCTGCTGTCAGCTCAATCTTATAAACTTGTAAGATGACTTGCTTGTCGCCATAATCATGATGCAAACGCCCAAGCTTAACGACAGTATTATTATCAAGCAGGATACCCGTCTCTTCAGCTACCTCTCTTATCAACGCCTGCGCTGCTGACTCATTTGCTTCTATCTTTCCGCCGACAAACTCGTAACGATTTCCCTGATGCTGAGTAGCATCTCGAAACCCAAGCAAATACTGATCTTTATAATGAATGACAGCCACTGCAACATTTACGATATTTACGATGCTGGGTTTGTTAGTTTTCGTCTTACTTTCTGGCTTCGTCTCTGATTGTTGATTTGACCCGTTCAACATACTTATATCCTTTATTTCGGTGTTTACTCTGATTATTTCTAATTATTTAATAGTTTTTATAGGCTAGATGATTTATTTAGACTTACCACCTAACCTATTAATTTATATAGATAAAACATTCATTCGAGATGGTTTATGATAGCGAACTTAGATAAGTTTGCATAATAACTGCATTTTATTTTATCAATTGGCTTGCAAATTTATCAAATCTAAATGATAATTATTATCGTTAAAAACAATTACGCTATGGTTAGCCAATTTTTTAAGCCACTTCTTCTCAAAAGGAATTTACTATGAGCATGGTCATCTCTCGTTATTTAAACTGTCGTGAAAACCGTCTACCTACTTTGCAATCACAACATCTATTTGCACTGACTAAAGAGGTACGTATCGAGCATGAAGGTGAAGAGTATCGACTACGCCTAACTCGCAACAATCGCTTGATTCTAACCAAGTAACGCCTATTTCAATAGTATCTGTTTCAATACTTCTATAAAAAAACGCCTTCATTATGAGGCGTTTTTTTATAGGCTATCTAACTTAAAAATAATTTCAAAAGCTCTCTCAGTTGACATCAATTAGAAAGCAGTTGTCTTACTAGGGCGTGTCCTCATTTTAAAAATGGTGATAAAAATGAGATAAATTGCAGTCAAACAAGGAAAATAGCGCAGATAATATCGAGATATTAGTCAGCTATTTGACACTGTTTGGCAAGATTTAGCTATTTTTAACCCATTTAGATGACTATCGATTGAATTGAGGACATGCCCTAATAAACAATTTAGAACTGCCAACTATAGACCACATCTACTGCATTTTCAGCTGCTGAGCTTGCTTCTACATAGATACGGCGTGTCAATTGATAACGAACAGAAAGACTATTTTGCGCGTTGAAAACACCCACACCATAGCGAATGTATAAATCAGGGGTCACATAACCTGTGACGTTGACATTGGTATCCTCGCTACTACCTGAGGCATCAACTGTCAAACTTTGCAAACCAAAAGCTTGCCCGATTTGATTGGTCAGGCTACGAGTGCCACTCAGACCAAAACTCAATCCAGCGGCAGCCAGATTATTGGTCACTTGCGATTTAAACCCTTGCTCACTGATTTGCGTCGCGCTCTTATTATCGATGCGGCCTGTCACCAACGCATTCATTGCCTGCTGCTGAGTTAGACCTGCATTGTTAAAGACGATAATATTGGGACTTTCGGTCGTTCCTTTGACACGCAGACCGACTGTTTTGCCATTAATCGTTTTGGCCGCTTCAATACTCAAGCTCGGCTTCATCACATCGCCATTGAAACGAACCTGACCATAATTTAGCTCTAGGCTTTGTCCAAAGGCATTGATATTGGTACGGCGTGAGACCTGTACAACACCTCTGGCACGCATGATACCTGTGCCATTCTGAGTAACATTAATCGCTCCTGCCAATGGAATGACTGCGCCAAAACCACGGAAGTTGATATCATCGCCCAAATCAACACCGATATCAGCATTGATTGACCAAGGTTTTGAGATAGCCAGTACTTCATCGATATTACCAATCAAACGGCGATCTAGTACGACTGCGTCCTCAGTCTGAGTGATGATATCTTCGCTGGCTTCAGGCGGGCGAATGGTCGCAGACGGCACACTGATCGCCCCTTTTATATCGACATAACGATCGCCTGGACGCACGATAATATCGATATCAGGATCAATTTCAGCAACCAGTAATGGCGGTTGAGTGATGACTAGGCCTTCACCGACGATACTCAACTTGGCCTGTAGTTTTTGCTGCCAGTTGACTGTCCCTGACAATTCGCCTTCACCTGTACCACTATTGAATGTGCCATCAATGGTCGCTTGTGTGCCGCGGATTTTGGCTGCCGCATTTACTTTGGATAGATTCACGGGCAAATCAAGCATGGCTATACGGCCGTCAGAGAGTTTTACGTCGCCATAGAACTGTGGTTTGGTTAAGGTACCACCTAGGCCACCGGCCATTGTGACGTTACCTCTTAGGACGCGCATACCAGGGAAGAAAGGCTTAAATATCGCAAGATCAAGCTCGTTCAGTACCAATGCTCCAGAAATTGGTTTAGGGTCTTTATAAGGATCAACGATCACTTCAGCATAGCCACGTGCCCCGCGTCCAGTATTGATATCGGTACGCAGTTTGATACCCTCAGGCACAGACAAAGCAATGAGAGAGACACGCTTGTATGGCAAAGTCATTGATGTGCTCTCGCCATCTTGAACGAGGCCTATCTTGCCATTGTCTGAGTATAGCGTGGTATTAATGGTTGGCGGACGACCACGTTGCCATCCGACGACTGCTTTACCATTAATCTTGCCATTCCAGTCAATATCTTCTGGTAAAAACACTGAGAATAACGACGTATCTAAATTCTGCAACGCTACATTGACCTCACCTTGGTCCGGCGATGCCACTAGTTTTTCTCGTAGACAAAGCTTGCCGGTTTGATCCGTGGCCTGCCAGCAGTGAGCGGCAAGCTGTACTTTTAGATCACGACTCTCACCACCTTGATTGTAAGGTAAATTCACAATCAGTTGTGCAGGTTGCAACTGATTCAAAGTCGCATATTTAGATTTGATGCGGCCTTTTCCAATGACACCTGACCAGCTTAGCCTATCTCGATCAAAACCACCTTTTAGCCTAGCGCCGACATCGAGTTGCTTATTGGCCACATTGAGATCGACCACATGAGATTTTTCTGTCCCATTAAAAGACGCTTTAACACTATCGAAACTTTGACCAGCAGCATCTAGGCCTTCAGCCGTCACGATTAACTGGCTTGGGCTATTGGCTAAGTTGACCAGCTTGCCGCGTACACGGCCTTGACGCAATATAAAGCCAGGTAGCGCGAGTCTCTCACCGACCAAATCAATATAAATAGTAGGCAGTGCTTGACCAGCCGGTTGAGACAGCGTGGCACCGCCCGTGACTTTACCAGCCAGTTGGCTAGACAGCTGATCTAGACTGGTGATGTTAATTTTGGTTTGTAGCTGCTTAGCATTGCCGTTAGCCGTGACATAATTATCACCCCAACGTAGCACCAGATTATTAGCATTTAAGCTATCAATCAAAGCATTCACTTGCTTATATTGTGCTTGGGCATCTTGGGTCTGAAGTTGTTTGAAGTAACTTGCTAAATCTTTAGGCAAACGCATTTTCGCTGATAGGCTGCCTTTGGCACTCAGTTGCTGCCCTTTTAGCATGCCATTTAGATTAACTTGTTTAATATTGACAATCTGCTGCGTGTCACTCCAGCGGCCATCTGTATCAATCGTACCAGTGATAAGGCTTGGGGTATTTTTTAGGAAATAACCAATATTAAAACGATCCATCACCGCGTTGATATCCCATGCAACGCCTTGACGCACATCAACGGTTCCGCTGGCATCGATACTACCTGCCGCACCCACATGACGGAAACGGTTGATACGTATCAGCTGACTGTCACCACTGGCTTCTATATTCAGCTTACCTGCTGGCAATTGCTCAGCATCCAATATGCCGTTGAAATTTACGGCAAAGCGCTGCAATGTCCCTGCAGTATTTTTGCTGTTCTTTGGTGCATTTTGCCATTCGCCACTGGTTTTTAGATCGCCTGTGATTATCGCTGGATTATTAGGTAAGAAATAACCCAAATTGAACTGGTCAAAACGACCATCTATATTCCAGCCGATATTTTTACGTAAGTCGATGACCCCTTTAGCATCAACTGCGCCCGCCTCACCCTTATAATTCAGCTTACGAATACTAATCAGCTTTGGCGTACCCGCAGCATCGATAGATAAACGTCCCTGCGGTACATCTGCCGTATCAATCCGACCATCAAAACGCGCATCGAATACTGACAGCTCACCACCTACGATATCGACACTGGCATCACCAGCACCTGTGATACCGATAGCACGATCTGCTTGCGTCGCATCGAGCTGCGCTTGCATATCGGTATTGTTTAAAGTAATCACGTGACGTTGACCGCTGACGCCGTTTTTGGTGATATTTAGCAGTCGACCACGCGCACTTATACTACCTGTTAGGCGCTCAAGCGGTAAATCGCTACGATATTTCTTAGGGAGTAGACCTTTGGTACTGGCGTCAATCTGCCATGTCAGTGGACGCTGTTTGCTCGCTAACTGAATCTGTCCTGTGCCGGATAAGTCTCCTACTATGCCGTTATAATTAAGACGATTGATATCAATGACATCACCAGCCTTACGTATACGTAGATCATAGTTGCCCTTGGGGGCAGCATTTAGTTCATTGATAACGGCATTGGCATCGACTGATAGGGTCGAACCACGAACGATGACGTCCGCCTGCCCACTAGGACTGTCGATATTGCCAATATTGGGTACGTTACGGCGGGTTAGGTTTTTCCAGTTAGCATCAATATACCAAGGCGCGACTTGCTTGGACTTGGCAGAGGTTTTACCACGGACCATATTGGCATTGATGTGCTCACCATCGCGCTGACGCAAATCTGCATCGATCTGCGTATTACCAGTAGGATTCTGCTGCTGATAACGCAATGACAGTCTACCGTTTAGGGTTTGCGGGGCGTAAGCTTTGAAGTCAGTATACTCAGCCGGAATAGCTTGGCGAATATCAAAGTTACTACCCGTCGCACGCACTGTGGCCTCAAAACTGTCTTTCCAATCTAAAATACCTTGTAACGCCAAACGTCCCGCTGGCACGTCAGCATCTAGGCGATCTATACGTAGCTGACTGTTGGCGATAACGGCGCGGCCTTGGTAATGACCTGATGGAATGTCTTTGGCCGTCAATTCAGTATTGATACGCAGCCGTATCTCAGAAATGACACCAGAAGCTGTGGCTGTACCGCTTTGTAGGCGAATGTTTTGGCTGTCAGCGTAAGGGATAAGAATATCATCCCACTGTAGTTTTGCATCAAACGGCGCACCCGCATCCAACCCCTGTACTACAAAGTCGCCTTTCACATCGCTATCGTTATAACGACTGCGCACCTTACCAACAGTACGTTTGAGCGTTCCCGTTGCAGAGATATTCAATGGGTCGATATAGGCTTTTTCAAGGGCGCTGACTTCCGCAATCGCACTCAAATCTAGTGGATAGTCGCCCTGTAGGTCGATCTCTCCTTGTAAGGCACTGACTTTCACGATATCAGCATACTGCAAATCACCACGGCCAACAGTCACCGTGCTACCTACCCACGTCAGGTCACGCGCCGTAATATCTTGAATAACGATAGGATCTTTGGTTACTTGCTTATAAGTAATTTTCTTAATTTTTGCTTGATCAAAACGCAAGTTTACTGGCAACTTTAAAGTTTTATAATCAAATGGTTCACCAGTAGGCGGTTTCTTATTGATAATCTCTATGGTCTGGATATCTGCATCACTTAAATGCACTTCTTTGGCAAATACTGCACGCCAGCCTATTTTTACATAGGCCTTATCTACTAATATCTCAAGATCTTCAGTCGCTTCAATATCGATATCGGTGACCCAAATACCATCGCGCAAGTTACCGCGTCCGTATTTGAAATCAATACCTGTTTCAACACTGATTTTTTCTAATATAAACTTCGTACCAGCGTCCGTACCAGCCGCATAAAAGAATATGGCAAACATGATGGCTAGTACGATAAGCACCAATACCAGCAGTTTAAGCAGAAATGACAACGGATACCAACGCCTAACGGCACGGGCATCACGCTGTGCTGGATCTTCATCTGGAGCATTATTAGGCGGGGTATTTTCTGTCAGCATGACACTCAACTACGTTAAAAAATGAAGACCAGCAATCGGTACGATAAGTGATAATTAGAACATTTGGAACTACTAAAAATTTAGAGCTACTGCATTAAGCGTTTATAACGGTGACCCAATAAAGAAGTGCAGTCGTACTGGAATACTTTCCTCGGTCACGCCAGCAGCCACATCGACACGCACCATTCCTACAGGTGATGCCCAGCGTATACCGACACCAACGCCGACTTTTGTCTCAGTATCAAAATCTTTGTCGTAGGCATTACCGACATCTGTGAAGAATGCGCCACGGAAACCTGGTTTAAATTCATAGTTATACTCAGCACTACCGACCGCTAGCACCTGCCCGCCCGTTAGATAGCCTTTGTCTAATGGTGACAAGCTCTCATAGTCATAACCGCGGATACTCTGATCGCCACCTGCAAAGAAACGCAACTTATAAGGCACATCGTAAAAATCATCTGCCCAGATATAACCTGCATTGGCACTACCTAATACTTGATGCTTTTTGTCTTCGCCGAAGCTATAGATACCACTAACGCCTGCACGAATAATCGCCATATCGGTATCACTGAATGCGCTATCAGTGCCAGCCTCGATTGAGTAGTACTGGCGCATGCCTTGTGTTGGGTTGGTCGCATTATCAGTATCTGTTTTATTCATACCATAACCAAATAGCAGCGCGCGCTGTTTCGGACTTGAAGAGGTAAAGCGGATAGGCAGATCATCTAGCGCTGCTCCATCAACCCCCGTTTCAAGCTCATCCAAGCGGTAACGCACAGAGTAGCTGCGATTCCACCCAGTATCACTACGGATATTACGTGCCAAAGCCGCTTTTAGCGTTGTGGTCGACAGATCAAAGTTACCTTCCCCTTGGTCAATCACTTCCTCTTCATAAGTAAGACGCCCATCTAACTTATCATTGAGCGGATGATTCCATGGTCGACTGGCGTATACAGCCACGTTTTTGCTGATTCTCGATACTTCTGTTTCTGCACCCGCTTGATAGCCTTGGCGATTAAGCAAGTTATAGTCTATTTTTGCGGTGGCGCGAACGCCAGTATCTGTTCCATAACCCAGACCAACTTGAGCATCACGTGGTTTATCCGCGTATACAAACACATATAAAGGTACTTTTTTGCTTTCTGCAACGTCTTGCGGCGTTTTACGTCCTGCTAGCGTTGGTGGTACAAAGTTTTCATCAGCAATCAGACTCTTTTCGTCGGGGAATATCTTTTGTGCAACATTGCTAATTGAATCACTAATTTTGCCCAATAAATTATCAGCTTCCTGATCTTTTTCATCGAGCACGCGATCATTTGGCAAGCGGCTTAGTCGTTCTGCTTTTTGTCTGATGGCTTGCAGCTTATCAAGGGTTGCTTCATCAGCTTCAAAATCAATAGCAGCGATATCCGCTTCATTGACCATCTCGCCGCTGTTAGCACTCAGAGCATCATCGCTCTCTGCACCTATATCGCTATTATCATTGACCGTATCTTCTTTGCTAGCAGTCACATTTACGGCAGCTGCGCCATCATTGCTACTCAGATCTGCAATGCCATCATTGTCTACATTGTTAATATCGTCATCTAATGTGTCGTTACCCTCGGTAGCAGCATTGTCAAACGCTAAGGTACCAGCTTCACTACTATCAGTTGGTGGTAGTATCAACTCGACGTTGACCGTATTAAAGTAACGAGTTGCCGATAAGTCATTACTAAACTTCGTAACTGCTGGACGATAAAACGGCTCACCCGGCGTAAAGCCATAGAGCTGTTGTAATAATGAAAGCTCTACTGGTAGCTTGTCAGGATCTTGGGTCAGCGTATTGGTTTCTTTGTCGTAGGTAAAAAACACCACATCGTCAAACTCGTAACGATCACCCGTGTTATAAACCAACGAGACATCTGCTTTATTGTCCGGCAAAATGATATCAACGGATTTGTTCAGCCAATACTGGTCAAAGTAGCCGTAGGTATTGCTCAAGGCCTCTAAAGCCGCTTTACTGCTCTTATAGACACGATGATTAAAAATATCACCTTCTTGCGGTGGCAAGTCTGCCTCAAGCGATGCAAACTCTTCTTGCTCACTGCCCTCACCGCGAATCTCAATAATACGGCTATCTACCAGTACCGGCTCGCCTAGCTCTTCAATCACAACATTAACTGTATCGCGATCAGGTTGGGTCAAACGCATCTCAACCTCATAGTAACCAACGGCTTTAGCAGCATTCTGTGCTGTTTCGCGCAAACGTGGCAATGCCGCAGTAAAGTCAATAACCGACTGAACTGAAGTATCATCCAGTGCCGCTTTGATGTTTTTCATTGGCTGAATGTCATTATCAGCTTCAACTAGCTGAGCCTTACCATTAGGAGAGTCTTCAGCAGATACTTGCTCTAGATAAATAGCGGTTTCTACATTTGGCAAAGCAACCACGCCACCGTCGTTAAAAAAGCGATTGTACAGACGCGTCACGATATTACCTCTATTACGCGCGCGTGGCCGTGGTCTATTGGCTTGTTCGATGCTTTGATCAACGGCCTGAGTATCATTCTGATAATCTGGTAGATAGTCATTAGGATTGATAATATCTGTCGTCGTACCTTCTACATTGGCAGGCACATTCGTACCAGCTATCAGCTCATCACTACTATCATCAGTCGTCAGGCCACTTTCATTCTTAACAAAAGCTTCATTCCTAGCGACATCTTCATTGCTCAAAGCACCACTTACCTCAATCGGACGTGACATCCCTTCAGCTGTGCTCGCCTGCTCTTGCGTTGCTTCACTTCTACCCAACGTCTCAAGGTTGCTAGGCGCTGGCAAGTTTGTTGCATCTAGCTCTGTATCTAGACCAATTGGCGATGTTGTGTCATCTAACGTAGCGATTGGCGCATCAAAGTCACTGTCATTATTGCTAATATTGATACTATCGATGTCTTGAGCGTTCTGCGCATCCATTGCCGCTAGCTCACGATCGATCTGCTCAGGCGTCATCATTTGATAGCCTTGCTGCTGTATCTCGGTTGCTTGTTGCAACAGGTCATCATTAGAAGCGATTGATTGAGCGTTATTTGGATTATATGAAGTACTTGGACTATCAGGAAAACTCTCTAGATCTTGAGAGTTGTTTTGAGAAGTTGCGTTTTTAAATCCTGACTTTGTCGAGTTAGGTTTCTTAATGCCCAAGCTCTGTTCGCTATAGTCGTCCAATACTGACTGATCAATGATGCCTTGTTCTACTGCTTTTTTTAGACGTAGCGCATCTAGAGCCATATCTAGCTGAGTATCGTCATCGAACAATGTAGCTGATTGCTTGATAGATGCTTGATCATTCGCACTTTGACTATTGTTAGTCTGGTTACTAAGCGTTTGATTACCGTCAGTTTGCTCAGCAGCAGATGAGTTGGTGATAGCGGTATTGTTTACATTATTAATGGTATCTGCTATTGCCGCAGGTGCTATACCGAACAAACTGGTCGCAAGCGCAGTGCACAATGCCGAGCGTCTGAAATTTTTACGCGGCGTTGCTGGATATGTACTTGGATTATTACTATCGTTTTGGATTATGGCTGTGTCACGCTGCATCATGAGACCCTTGCATGCTCGAGTTGAAGGCTGCTTTATCATCTTTACGTCCTATCAGCTCACGCGGCACAATCTTATCAACGATAACGATCGTCAAGTCTGACCGGTGAATAAACTTATAGCAGTTATCTGGAATTAATGGTTTACTACTTTAATCTTATGACTGGTTATCTATAGTGTCGGCTTTAGCACTATGTGTCTACTACCTTATAGGTCTACTAGCTTAGAGAAGGCTACTAGCTTATAGATAGCATTAATGGGTAGTAGCCTTTGTTTTCACTACTATTTATACCCTAAAATGCAATCACATAAAATTTATAAATCATAACTTAGTTAAATATCGAATCATAGCATTGACTGCATGTATTTTCACCGAAGCCTTGCTATTATACGGCTTAATATTGATAAAACCTATGCTATATCTTGATATAGTTTTTAATAAAATTTACGATTATTCTCATAAAAAAATTGTCGTTCAGCGCCGCTATTTTCTCTATCAGTCGCGATTTATCTGTAGGAATGTCCATGTCCAACCAGTTTCAGTTATTCAAGCGCCGTCGTTTTAGCGCTATGTTTTTCACCCAGTTTTTGGGCGCATTCAATGACAATATTTTTAAGCAGGCGCTCATACTGGTGCTGACTTATACTGCCGCCAGTAAATTGGGTGTAGAGGTCAGCATCCTTAATAACTTGGCCGCCATGTTATTCATCCTACCCTACTTTTTGTTTTCTGCTTTGGCAGGACAGATTGCTGATAAGTATGAAAAATCAAAGCTCACGCAGTTTATCAAACTGCTTGAGCTGGTCATCATGGCTGTTGCCGCGGTAGGCTTTGTCTTTGAATGGTATGCACTGCTGTTTGTCGCATTGTTTTTGATGGGTACGCATTCGACTTTCTTTGGACCGATCAAATACGCTTATCTGCCACAAGCGATGAAAGAAGATGAGTTGGTCGGCGCTAACGGTCTTTTTCAGATGGGTACTTCGCTGGCTATTTTGGTCGGGATGATTGTCGCTGGTATTTTAACTCAGCTATCACAATCATTGTATTGGATTAGTGCCACGGTGTTGGTTATCGCTGTTTTGGGATATTTAGCTGCACGCTATATTCCTAATATGCCAGCGATGCAGCCTGACCTGAAGATTAACTGGAATATTATTACGACCAGCTTAGCCACGGTTCGTTACTTATACTCTCTGCCTTTTTTGTTCTTTATCATTCTTGGCAACAGCTGGTTTTGGTTTTATGGGGCGACGTTTTTGACCCAAGTTCCAGAGTTCAGCAAGGTGATTTTGCTTGGTGATGAGTCAGTCGTTATTTTCTTACTCACATTGTTTTCTGTTGGTGTGTCGATCGGTTCAGTGCTGTGCAAAACATTGACCAAAAATAAAGTCAGCTTGCGTCTATTGCCTTTTGGTATTGCTGGATTAAGTATCTTTGCTATTGATTTGTATTTTTCACTTTCAGGTTTAGATATAAATGTGAATAATGACACATTACTTGGCATTGGTGATTTGTTTAATATAAGTGGTAGCTGGCGTGTCTTCGCGGATTTATTCTTCTTAGGGTTCAGCGGTGGTTTGTATATCGTACCGCTATATGCTTCTATGCAAGCCTACGCACCTAAGAGTCATCGAGCACGCATCGTCGGCGCAAATAACATTTTTAACGCGATATTTATGGTTACCTCAGCGATTTTTGCGATTGTTATCTTAAATGTTTTAGGGTTTACGCTACCACAGCTATTTTTGGTGACAGGGCTATTGAATATAGTGTTTGGTGCATTTTTATACATCAAATTCAATAAACATATTAAGCATGCCGTTATCCAAACCAACGATGGTTAGCGCCGTAAATAAGTTCAGTTCCATAGATACAGTCTAATGTTGTGCTGATGACTTCGTTGCTTTTATTGCTATAGCAACCTACGAACTATTTATAGGTTATTTATGAGCTATCTAGACAGTAATATTTGAGCCGATAATTTGGATTGTTTGTTATAGTAATACGCATTATGCCGTTGCATTTAGACGGTAATACATTTTATTTTATTGACAGTTTTTAACACCATCAGGAGTGAGTTATGACCCTGCGTCCTTTATCTAAAATTGACCAGTTGTTACTTGGGGTCGATAAGGCATTACGAGCTGTCGTGCCACATTCCAATCCAAGCACGCGTCCGTTGCCCGTCAGTAGCGATGAGATTCCTGAGTTGACCATCACAGAGGCGCGGCACGTCTCAGGTCTTATGCGTATCAATCATACAGGTGAAGTATGTGCGCAGGGTCTATACCATGGCCAAGCGTTTGCCGCGAAAGATAGTGGGGTCAAACAAGCCATGCAACAATCGGCCGAAGAAGAAGTCGATCATTTGGTCTGGTGCGAGACTCGTCTAAGCGAACTTGGTAGCCATGCTAGCGTATTTACGCCGCTTTGGTACGGTATGTCTTTTGGACTCGGTGCAGTCGCAGGCGCGATCTCAAATGAGTTTAGTCTAGGGTTTGTAGCGGAGACAGAAGCGCAGGTCAGCGAGCATCTACAAGATCATATCAAGCAGTTACCTGAGCATGATCAGCGCTCAAAAGAAATACTGGCACAAATGGATAAAGAGGAGCTGCACCATCGTGAGCTTGCACTTGCAAGTGGCGGCGCTGCCCTGTCTCCAGCAGTACGTCGGACCATGCGATGGATGGCAAATCGTATGAAAGATACCGCTTATCACTTATAGCTTATGGTTACAGGTACTGTGGTTAGCTGCTGCTATTGACTTTGTTACTCATCAACGTCTGCACAGATTTACGTAGGTTTGCTTAATTCTAGCGATTAACAATCCTACCACAGATAGCGTAAAGCTTAATTTGCTACGGTATTAAAAATTTGTACGATTTTGCAGCAATGCGCTATTTATATTACCGTCCAATCAATGAATAACAACCAAATAAATTAAACAAGGTAACGATTTTTATGAAAGCGATCCTCTCTAGTAGCCACCCTATTAAGTCACCAAAGTTTGCGACATTGACCCTTATGGCTGCAACCTGTGCCATGCTGTTATCTGCACCTGTGAACGCTGCAGAAACTGATGCCGCTGCAACAGCTGTACCTAGTGCGATGGACTCAAGCAAACGTGTGATTCGTCTTGCTCGTCCTAATGCAGCTATCAGCCCTGCTCAAACTAATGCCGCGCAAACAAGCTTGCCAGCAACACCTGCGAGCAACAATCAGTCGACCAATGCGCAAACCACTAACATGCAACTAAGCGGTACTCTGCAAAATAATACAGCTGGCAGTACTGCTCAGTCTCAAGCACCGCAAATGATGACGCCTGCTGCTGCACCTGTCATGAAAGGCACCACTCGCGTTTATGAACCTGGTCCAATGACAGCTACCGGTATCGACCTGCGTAGCGGACAACTTCCGAATATTCCTACACCGCAAGTACAACTATCAGACATGAGTTTTGTGAAAACCGTGCTAATTCCACAACAAAAAGGGCTAGGTACTGATAAACTTGATGTCAGTTTATTAGATGATTTCATCGCTGACGTATCCCCTAACGCGCGTCACTATCCACCAAACTTTCCTAACCGCTCACAGCGCCATTACACACGTGAAAAAATCAAAGTATTGGCTGATTGGATCGAACCATATGCCAAGTCGCCAGATGCGTCTTTTGATGTATTGCTTCGTGCCGCTAAGCTAAACGGCATGGGTCGTAACCTAGATTTGGGTTCAGACTACACGGTACGTGGTGGTCAGTATGTCGATCGCGCTATCAAGCTGCAACCTGATAGTGGTGAGGCTAACTTCCTATACGGTATGATGCTATCAGAAGGTGGCGGCTTCAAAGAAGGTCAAAAGTATCTAGACCGCGCTGTCGCTTTAGGGTACACCGAAGCAGAACAAAGCTTGGCACAGTCAGATCTACTTAGTGACCGCCGCGCTAATGCGCTAGAACGCTTACGTCGTCTTGAAGGGCAATACCCTAACAATACTGTTATTCCCCAACAAATCAAACTCGTTGAAGAAGGCAAATTCTACATTTGGGATATCCCTGCCCCTGATATTAGCGTAAAACCAGGTGCCTAGAAATGCTGTACTTGTTGAGATTAGCTATTGAGGGTTTGATTCATAAGATATTTGTTTAATAAGACCTTCACTAGGTCAAATATCTAATAAACAATCTAAGCTTCACATACCAAGCGCTTTTGTTTTATCTCTATAAGACAAAAGCGCTTTTTTTCGACTAGTAGAAACTCATTCGTTTTAAAACATGCTTTTGTAGAACTGCAAATGAATAGTCTAACGCCAAAAGTTACGCTACACTCATTATCAATTGCTACTTTCATTATTCATACTATCATAACCACCGTTTATTGGACTGACTTATGACTTTCGCTGGCTTTAGCAAACAGACAGTAATACATACTAATAAAAAAACCCTGCCCATTGCGTCACTTATGCTTTTGGCGGCAGCAGTATTGCTACCAGCGTGTAGTACGGTGACGGTAGATAAACAAGCCTCGGCCAAGACCATCTCAGCGCAGCGCGGCAATATCGTCACTGACAATGCGCTAAGCAGCGACACAGCATCTGCTTTATTATCAGCAGGACTGAATGAGCAAGCCTGTATGCAGCAATTTAACTTATGCTTGACTCAGCTCTCTGACAGTATGCTTAACAGACACTATCGCCCTGCTTTGGCTATTTTTGCAGAACTGCACTATGCAAAAGCGCGTCAACTATCTGACTCAAAAAACTGTCGCAATGCGCTTGCACGCCCGCCACTTGATCCGTATTACGCCAATGCGCCTTTAAGTGATGATGACGCCAAAACGCAGCAAAAAGAAACCGACCTGTGTTTAACCGATTATCAAGCAAGGTTGTTTGATGCCGTCAAATACAGCTACACCTATCTATTTTATGACAGTTTAACCCATGACTTTGAAGGTGCAGAGCAAAATAGCAATAGCCATCGTGCGCAAAACCGTATTCCAAATGACAATGATATCCAAACCCAAGATATTTATAACGCTGCTAGCAATGACGTTATTACTCAAATTTATCAATCGACTGAAAACGCCAATAAATTGATGGGTGATACGACAGTAGAGTATTTGCCAATAACCTCTACCAAGCGTGACAACACGGATGAAGCAGCGATTGCCAATCGACCACCGCTAAAGGGCAAAGCAACAGACCAAGTCAAAGTCATGAAAGTGACCGTAAATGACTACAATCTTGATATTTATTTGCCCAACGAAAACAACTATCTGCAAAACGCTCATAAACAAACTTCCGCTTTGGCAGACTTATCATCCACTTATGAGCTACGGCTCTCCGGTCTCAATTCCGTGAGCAAACGCCCTGGTTTGGGCATCAGTTTGGTGGCGTCATTGGATGATCGCTATACCACCACAATCCGTCAATTGCTAGTCGCCTCCTTATCTGGTCGTCTAACAAATGAAGATACAAACACGGACGACAGCGAGCCAAGCTCTCGTATTTATCCCACGGGACATCTGCTATTGACTGGTCTGATTAAGCCAGATGGCAATAGCGTATTAGATGCGCTGAGCAGTCGTAAGCTTGATATTCATTTATATAACCCGTACCAAACCGAATCCGTTAATATTCTCAATGATGACTACCCACTGGCAGCCAACTTTTCCGCGGGATATGGCTTATGGCTATCAGAAAACCAGTTAGATGGTGTGGGTTATTTAAACTTGATTACGCGCCAGCCAGATGCTCAGCTGCCCAAACTATTCATGCTCGAGCCTTATGATCCTGATAAGCGCGTGTTGATTATGTTGCACGGGCTAGCTTCTAGTCCGGCCACATGGGTCAATCTGACCAACGATATTCTTAATGATGACAAGCTGCGTGATAATTACCAAGTTTGGCAAATATTCTATCCAACCAATCTGCCTATTTTGGAAAATCGTTATCAGATTCAGCAGTTAATCAACAGTACCTACCAGCAGACTGATCCCAATGGACAAAATCGTGCCAGTCAAAACAGTGTAATTATCAGCCATAGTATGGGTGCTATTATCGCTCGTATGATGCTATCTGATGAAAACTTAGTCGATGATTTAGATAAGCTTAATGACAAAGATATCCTCTCTAGCAATGAAAAACAGCAAATCCGTAATGCGCTCAAAACTTCTTTTGGCGAAGATGAATTAAAGGAACGATTTGAGCTACAGGCGTTGCCGCAAGTAGACACCGCTGTTTTTCTATCTGCACCTTTCCGTGGTACAGATTATGCAGATCGATGGTTCACCCGTGCGCTACGCCGCATCGTTTACTTACCCGTAGGTCTGGTCAAGACATTCACGGATAACTTAGCGACCATTGCCACTCAAGGCGATTTGGCGCAAAACCCACTAGGTGCGTTATATTTGCAGAACGGTGCCAGCCAGTTAAGTGACAAGTCCTCTTTTATAGAGTTAACCAAAGACATCACTATGAATGAGCGTATCACTTACCATTCAATCATTGCCAATAACGATGCCGATATCACTAAAGGACTGGCACAAACGCAACCAAACGGTGCCAAAATTGACTTGTCACAAGCGGTAGAAGATAACTCTGGAAATGAAACAGCGAGCGTTGATGTCAGCGACAATACTGAGACATCACAGCTACCACCCGAGCCGCTTGTTGCCGCTGTGACAGTCAATGATGATATCAGTCAAGCACTGACCGAGCGTTTATCAGATGGTATCGTTCCTTATAACAGTGCCCATCTCGATGGTGCTGCGTCTGAGACAATTATCAATGGCGGTCATAGTATTCAGACCAATCCGCAGACCATTTTGACGTTGCGAAGAATTTTGCATAAGCAGCTACAAGAATGATGTAGATTTTTGTTATTTCACAAGGTTTTTGACGTATAAATCGTAACCTTCAAATATCGGTTATAGGTTTTAAATAAGCAGTATGTTCACGCATACTGCTTTGTTTTTAATAATATTAATTTTATTTTTCAATGTTTGAATTATGTTATTTTGGTGACTCTTAGGTCTGCAACAGCCAGACTGGGTTGCTTGCGTGTATATCTAGGTGAGCGCATAATATATCTATAGCACATGACAGTAATATGTAAATTTATAAGGACATAAATTATTCAATTCAGCTAAACAGTGAGTCGCAAACTTAGCCACAATTTATGTCTAATGGAGCTAAGTCCACGTCACTGAGCTATTGCCCGTAATGCTTGCCACTTTGATCAATGGATAGTTACGGACAGTTACTTGAGCGTTGTATGGAAGTCAGCGCTATTCAGCTAACAGATGAGAGTAACCGTTTATGTTCGCTACATTTATGATTGACCAGCTCGATGCGCTGCTGCTTGCGCGTATCCAATTCGCTTTTGTTATCTCGTTCCATATCGTCTTTCCTGCCTTTTCTATCGGACTTGCCAGCTGGCTTGCGGTGCTTGAATTCCGCTGGTTAAGAACTGGTGAACCTATCTATGCTGAAGTCTACAAGCATTGGGTCAAAATATTTGCTGTCGTCTTTGGTTTAGGTGTGGTATCAGGCGTGGTAATGTCCTACCAGTTCGGTACCAACTGGGCCGTATTCTCTGATAAGGCCGGTAACGTTTTAGGCCCATTACTCGCTTACGAAGTATTGACAGCGTTCTTCTTAGAAGCATCTTTCTTGGGTATTATGCTATTTGGTTGGGGTCGCGTGAGTAAACGCATGCATTTTGCTTCAACCGCCATCGTTGCTATTGGTACCTTGATTTCGGGTTTTTGGATATTAGCCGCCAACAGCTTTATGCAGACTCCTCAAGGTTTTATGATGGGTGCAGATGGCCTGCTCTATCCTACCGACTGGCTTGAAATTATTTTCAACCCCTCGTTCCCTTACCGTTATGCTCATATGATGACTGCAGCCTTTCTGACCACTGCCTTTGTCATCGGTGGTATCGGCGCATATTATATTCAATCTAAAAAGCATGTCGAGCACCGCGCACATGGTCGTGTAATGCTAGGTATGGCGATGATTATGGCCATCTTTGTTGCGCCGGCGCAGGTATTGATTGGTGATGAGCATGGTCTAAATACCCTTGAGCACCAACCTGCTAAAGTGGCTGCGATGGAAGGACTCTGGGAGGATGAACGCGGTGCCGCACTACGTCTCTTTGCGATTCCTGACCAAGAAAATCAGACCAATAAGTACGAAGTAAAAATTCCTTATGTGACTGGTTTAATCTTAACCCACTCGTTAGATGGTGAAGTTAAAGGGCTCAAAAACTGGGCACCTGAAGATCAACCACCCGTCATTATCGTGTTTTGGGCATTTCGTATCATGGTCGGTATTGGCATGCTTATGGTACTGGTCGGCCTATTCAGTCTCTACAAATACTTCAAAAAACAGCAGTTCAATACTGACAGCGTGTGGTTCCACCGTGCTTGGATGATGATGACTCCGCTTGGTTTTATCGCCTTATTATCAGGTTGGTTCGTAACCGAGACAGGACGTCAGCCTTGGACGGTTTACGGTGTGATTCGTACTGCTGAAAGTATGTCTCCTCTTGCAGCACAGCAAGTAGCCACTACGTTGATTGGCTTTATCGTGCTGTACATATTTGTCTTTGGTGCAGGCAGTTTTTATATCTTGCGCTTGATTGCTCAAGGGCCGAAACCTTATACAGATCCTGCAGAAGATAACTTCTACGAGCACTCAGTGACCGAGAGTCAAGGCCGCGCGTTAAGTGGTGATAGTAATCCTGCCAAAGGTACTGAAGAAGGCTTAGATGAGCCTGCAAATGATGTCGATGATGGAGGATTACGCTAATGTTTAACTTCGGTGATGTGTTAGATTTACCTCTTATTTGGGGCGGTTTGATTGCTTTGTCTGTCTTTGTCTATGTACTGCTTGATGGCTTTGATTTAGGCTGCGGTATCTTGTTCCCCTTTGCAGGATCAGATAAAAACCGTAGCCGCATGATGAACTCTATCGCGCCATTTTGGGACGGTAATGAGACGTGGCTAGTGCTAGGTGGTGGTGGTCTATTCGCAGCATTCCCTGTTGCGTATGGCATCATCATGACAGGTCTTTACCTACCAGTAACTGCCATGTTATTCGGTCTTATCATGCGCGGCGTGGCGTTTGAGTTTCGCTTCAAATCCTCTTCGCGCCGGCATGTATGGGATACCTTCTTCTTTGTCGGCTCAGTCGTTGCGACTTTCTCTCAAGGCATTATGCTTGGGGCGTTAGTGCAAGGGTTAGAAGCCAGTAACCGTCTATATACTGGTGGCCCATTTGATTGGCTCACACCTTTCTCGATTGTGTGTGGATTTGCCATGATTATCGGCTATGCCTTACTTGGCTCTACGTGGCTTATTATAAAAACAGAACATACGTTGCAAGTGTGGGCGCGCCAAGTTTCTAGATGGATGCTTACTGCGTTACTAGTAGCGATGGTTGTGGTCACAGCGTTTATGTACTTCTCAGACATCGATGCGTTAGAGGGATGGTTTAGTTTCCCAGATTTGTTATACCTTGCTCCTATGCCTATCATTGTCATGCTCTTATTCTTTATCATGCGTAAAGACTTAAAAACAGAGCGTGAGTATCGTCCATTTTTGTTAACGGTTGCTCTATTTTTAATGGGTTATATCGGGGTTTGTTTTGCCCTATTCCCTTATATCGTACCGTATCAAATGACGATTTATGAGGCTGCTGCTGCCGATACCTCATTATCATTCATGCTAATTGGCGCCTGTATCATGTTACCGATTATCTTGAGCTACACAGCATTTGCTTACTATACCTTCAAAGGTAAATCTGATCACAATCCGATGTACTAGTCGCTAATCGTGGCGGGTAACGGATCGGCTAAAAAGGATGGCTATCGTCGTTTATAGATGGTAGTCACACTTCATACGCTAATCAGGAGATCTCTATGAAAAAGTTCAGTAAAAAACAAACGCAATGGGCATGGTTTGTAGGTCTATATTTAGCAGGGTTTTTAGTGGTGTTTACCATTGCTCAGCTAATTAAACTGGCCATGGGTGTTTAGCATAATTGCCTAATCATACGATTGAGTGCCAGTTAGTTAGCTAATGAATAGCTTGCTAGATGCTAAATCTGCATTTCTGTCTTGCCAATATACCTTTTAGACATGTCATAAAAAATATTTCTATATGCATAAAAAAAGCAGCGTTGAATAATCGACGCTGCTTTTTATTTAGCTTAACTTTATAAGTTTGGCCTACCTGCATGCTCGATATCATTCTGTTCGATAAACTCATTAACCTGTGTTAGACGCTCTGGTGTCCCAACGTCTATCCAATTATCTGTCGTCACCTCAGCAGTAATTTGAAACTTTATCATTGCTTGCTTCAGTAGTGGTGCCAATGCAGCAGGCTGTCCTGATACCAGACCTTCTACCAATTTTGGTGACATTACGCTAATACCAGCGAAGGTATACTTATCTGCATCGCCCACCGGCTGCTCACTAGCAAGACCGTTATTAATCGCGAAGTCACCACCATTATTGTGCTCTGGATTATCAATCAATAACAAATGCGCGCGCTGATCCGCTCCCAATGTATAGTCTGTTAATTGAGAAAAATCATAAGTAGTCCAGACGTCAGAATTGACCAGAATAAACGGCTCATCCTTTAGCTTACCTGATTGTAATGCCTGAAAAATGCCGCCTGCGGTCTCGAGCGGTTCATCGCCTTCTACTGACCAATGCAGCTTTACGCCATACTGTGAACCGTCGCCTAAGGTGTCCATTAGCTTATCTGCTAACCATGATGCATTGACCGTGATATCAGTGATGCCTGCTGCTTGTAGTGCTTTAATGTGCCAAACAATAAGCGGTTGACCTGCGACTTCAACCAAAGGCTTAGGTGTCTCAAGCGTTAATGGACGTAGGCGTGTGCCCTTGCCCGCAGCCAAAATCATGGCTTGTGTAATCGTAGAGGTAGACATCTGCGCTCCTATCTTTATTATTTAAATTAATTTAGCTGAGCGTCATCTACGCTGAAGCAAACTTCTCTTTATAAGCAGGTAGCACTGCTTCTTGTAGCCATTGATTAAACGGTATAACTGATTGCTTTAGTTCATCGTTGCCATGTTCGGCAAGCCAGTTTAATTCAATAATCAAATCACGCATGACTTTAGGAATATCCGCCAAATAGCGGTCTTTGCCATCGCGTTCAGACAAACGAATAAAAATCCCTAATACCTTTAGGTGACGTTGTACGCCTATGACATTCACATCGTTTTCAAACTGCACCGCGCTATCAGCAGTGGCTAGTGATTTTTGTTTTTGTAGCTGCCAAAAGTCATTAATCCATGCAGATATTTGGCTCTCTGGCCATTCAACATAAGCATCGCGTACTAACGACACTAGATCATAAGCATACGAACCAATGACGGCATCTTGAAAATCAATCACGCCCAGCTTTGATTGATCTGCTTGGTCTTGCATAAGGTTGCGGCTGTGATAATCACGATGGACCACCACTTGTGGCTGTTGCAAAATCTCATTCATTAATGCTGTTTTTAGGTTTCCCCAAACCTGCTCATTTAGGGCTATACCAATGTAAGGCATAAACCATTCGCTAAATAAATCCATCTCACGGTCTAATAGTGCTGTGTCATAATCTGGTAGCTGGTGTTGCGACTTTGCCGTTTCTACTGGTACCGTTTGTAGCGCGACCAATGTCTGCATTGCTAGCTGATAGTAGTCATTGATTTGGTCTGCGGTTGCATCGACAAGCAAATGGGCAAATTCTACTGTGCCAAAATCTTGTAATACCAAAAATCCTTTTTCTACGTTTTGTGCAGTCAGAGTCGGCACGTTAACAGCAGGTGCCATCAGTTTCGCAACATTGATGAATTGCAGCATCGCATCTTGCTCGTCAGCGGAGTCCATGACGATATAATGCGTATTGGCACTATTGTCTGTTTCTGATAGTTCGATACGATGGTATCGGCGGGCACTAGCGTCACCAGGTAAGCTATCTAGACTAAAGGTTTGATCTAAAAATACTTGCTGTAACCATTGTTCTAATTGCTGTTGGCGGTTGTTATTTTCATCGATCATATCAGTCTCTAAAGTCGTTTTGTCAGTCATATTGGGCATCGCTGGTTAAATATAAGTCATAAATAATTAAAGTAGTGATAAGTCGGACAAATACTTGCTAAAATAGCGATATGCGACGGTGCTATACAAGCTGCCGCAGACGTATTGCTATATCATTCGATACTTAATGTCGGATAGAATCGCTATCGCTACTTAAAAATCAGCATGGCTATATTATAAATTTTGGTAAATAGTGTAGCTGATTTGGTTTTTTTTGACTATGATTAGTCGTCATTATATGTAAAACATCCAAATTTTTGAGAATACATTAGTCATATTTTAGTCGCTCGTTCACTGCTTTATATCGTTCGGTGATATCGCTACTAAACTCAGTCATGCAATCCAATAAGCTCTGCAATCATAGGTGTGCCCTTGTTATATTCTCCGCTTTACCAAAGCATCCGCTTGATCTTATTTGGTGCCTTAAGCTTATCTAGCCTAACTGTCAGTGCTGCCATTGGTGATGCCAATACGCAAAAAACTGAACCACTCACTACGGATAGTACAGGCAGCTATGCGTCTAATAGTGTTGCGACTGACGCCAATAGTATTAGTCGCACTCAAAGTAATGATGGCTATCAAGAAGCCGATACTCTAAATGATAGCTATCAAGAGAATACTAATTCTGCTGATACGAATAACGCTACTTTATCGAATGATACTGCGTTAGATAGCAGGTTCTCTGAGAACAATGACCTAAATATCACAGAGATTAATGAAGCTGCTGACTCTGAAGCTTTTAGCAACGAAGTTTCTAACGCTAGTAATTTAAATACAGAAACCAGCAACCAACCAAGCAGTAATACACCAGATAGCAGTGCCTTTGTCCCTAAAGCGATAACAACAAATAATGGTAAGCTAGATCTTAATGACGAGAGTATTCAAGCCAGCCTAATGCGCTTAGCAGAGTTTTATGAGCTAACGCCAGATACCGATGCTTCAACATTAAACAATGAGGCTATCAGCACTGAAGCGGACAATGCTCATAATAATGCGATGCCTGCTGCACAGACGATTCCAAAGGTCGGTAGAGATTTACGTCTACTGCCAAATGCCGTGGACAGTGCCCAGCGCTGTGAAGGTCAATGGGTATATCCGCAGAGTAACCCCAATTATCAACGCGCTGTAAACGAAGCTGGTACGGCAAACGGACAACCAGCACCAAATGTGGCTAGCGTTCCGAACAATCAAGCCCCTTTATTTACCGAGTCTGATTACGGTTATTACAATAACGTGAATTACGCTGAGCTATCTGGCAATGTAAAAATTGACCAAGGCACTCAGCATATCGAAGCAGAAAAAGTCATGATTGACTTGAGCAATGGCGTTGCGGCGGCTCAAGGCAAAGTCATGTTTACAGATAATGCGACTGGACAGCGTACAAGCAACGTCTCTACAAACAATGCCGCTACAAACAACATCTCTACAAAGAGCGGCCAAGCCAACTTTAATGATAGAGCGGCACAAGGCGGCCTAATTGGCGTTGCAGATAGCTTGAATTACAATACTGAGACTGGTCAATCAACGGCCAATGATGTGGCATTTGCCAGTGTTGGTCTACAAGCGCACGGCTATGCCAAACGCTTAAACAAACCGAATGAGAGTGAATACGAGCTGGATCAGGTTATGTTTAGTACCTGTCCACCTACCAACCGCAAATGGCAGTTTGAAGCGAAAAGTATCGATCTAAATACCGATACAGGACGCGGCGAAGCGTATAACACCACTTTCCGTGTGGCTGACATACCCGTATTTTATCTCCCCTACTTTAACTTCCCGATAGACAGTCGCCGTAGTAGTGGATTTTTATTACCAAGTGCTAGCGTCAGTAGTGAAAGCGGTCTTGAAGTTGATATTCCTTATTATTTCAACTTAGCGCCTAATTATGATGCTACTCTTAACACGCATATTTATACTGACCGTAACCCTATGCTATCAGGTGAGTTCCGTTATCTGACTGAGAATTATGGGGAAGGTATTTTAAACGGTTCATACTTACCTAACGACAAAGAGTATGACGATGAAGATCGTACCAGCTTGTTTTATGACCACACTTGGTCGTCGAAAAGCATTCCACGTTTAAGTGCTGATGCCGAATATAACTATGTATCGGATGCCGATTACCTTAATGATTTTGATACGTTGGGACTATCGGACAGCACAATAAACTTGCCACGTCGTGCCCGCGTCAATTATTACAATGATTATGTCGATGGTGAACTAAAAGTAGAAACTTTCCAGACTCTAGATGCTTTTACTGATAGTGGTGAAGCGTTAGAAGACAAAGACAAGCCGTACTCACGCTTGCCACAGCTCAAATTAAATTATCGCCTGCCTTGGGCTGAGCGCTTCGATATCACTGGTATTCATGATTCTGCATACTTCAAGAAGTCTATCGATGATGGTTCTGAAAACGAAAAAAGTGGTGCACGTATTTATAATAAACTGAGCGCCGCCTATCCGATGGAAACCTCTTGGGGTTATATCAAACCTAAGCTGAGCTTGCAGCATCTATATACGTCATATGATGAAGATAGCTTAGAAGATAATCAGCTTAGTGAAGAAGATGGCAGTCAGTCGGTGTTTGTTCCGCAAGCCAGTATCGATGCAGGTCTACACTTCTATCAAGCGGGCTCACCATTTGGTGCGTTTGACGATACCATGGGTGGCTATCGTTTACTTAGCCCACGCGTAAAATATACGTATTCACCGTATAAAAACCAAAACGACATTCCTAACTTTAATACGCGTATTGCCTCTATTAACTATGAGCAGCTGTTTTCGGACAGTTGGTTCTTAGGTCATGATCGTTTGCAGGATTTGCACTCTATTACGCCTGGCGTCAATTATCGTTACATCGATGCAACGGGTGTGACACGTTTTGATGGTAGCATTGCAGAACAGTTCTATCTAGATGATGGACGTGTAACACTTGATGATGATCAGCCAGTTTTTACCTCGTCTTCTTCAGGTATGGTATGGGATACCAGCACTCAGCCTTACAACAATTTTTGGGTTGATGTTAGCGGTGCCTTAACCAGTAACTATGATTTGAACTACATTACGACTGAACTGCGCTATCAGCCGTCAGACAATAGCTTATTTAATGTGGGCTATGTCAAGCGTCAACGTGATGACAATACCGATCAGTTGCCGTTATCGGCGTTTACCGCTTCCGCTGTTTTCCCTATCAATAACAGCTGGCGTATATTGGCTCAGGGTCAGTACGATTATAATCGTAACAAGATGCTTGATTCACTCATCGGTGTTGATTACGAAGATTGCTGTTTCGGCTTTGCTGTTTATGGTCGTCGCTATTACAATGACCTAAACGTAAAAGACGAGCCAACACAAGCTATTATGGCAGAAGTTAGATTAAATGGTCTTGGCAGCGGTAGTAGCCGCTTGACACGATTGCTTGCTGATAAGATTTTGGGCTTTGAACCTGTACAGACGGCATGGAAAGACTAACCAGTTTTTTGCTAGATTAGAATTATTTACGTAAATATTTATAAGACACTATTTGAACCCCTATTATGGGAAACGCTGTCGAATATTTTATTATTAAGGGTATCGGATAGAGTTGACCAACTACCATCCGATGCAATGACATTGATGAGGAGCATCATGAGATTTTTTTCTTTACGTCAGACTAGCAGAGCAGTATTGCTATCTATGGCAGGCCTTACGCTTACGCTAAGTGCCAACGCTGCTACTGTCAAACCTGCAGCAGCTCAAGCTTCTGCTGCGCAAAGCTCAGTTGATCGCTTGACGCCAGCCAATAGCACAGACGGTATTATTGCCCTAGTCAATGAAAATGCTATCTTAAAAAGCGAATTGGTTGATGCTATCGAGCAAACTCAAGCACGTGCAAAAGCTGCTGGTGAGCCTATCGCAAACTCAGCACAACTACAGTCTGAAGTGCTAAACGCGCTTATTTTGCGTGAACTACAACTGTCTATGGTCAAACGCGCGGGACTGTCTGCCGATGAAGCAGAGATCAATCAACGTCTTGGTCAAATCGCTCAAGCTGAAGGCCTTAATAGCATCGCAGCATTGCAGCAACGTTTAGATGCAGCGCAACCTGGTAGTTATGCCAATCTACGTGCCAAACTGATCGAAGAGGCTTCTATCCAAGCGCTACAGCAGCGTCAAATTACTCGCCGAGTACGTATTAGCGAGCAAGACATTGATGCATTTTTAGCCTCCCCTGAAGCCAAACGTCTGAACCAAAGCGAATATCA
This sequence comes from Psychrobacter sp. 1Y6, assembly GCF_052258385.2. Classification (NCBI taxonomy): domain Bacteria; kingdom Pseudomonadati; phylum Pseudomonadota; class Gammaproteobacteria; order Moraxellales; family Moraxellaceae; genus Psychrobacter; species Psychrobacter sp. 1Y6. Next base: position 2,336,024 of record NZ_JBQQEW020000001.1, read on the forward strand.
AACCATTCACGTACGTGTGCCTTATATAGATGACTATAGTCGCCTATCGGCTGCTCAACGTGAAGAAGCATTGAAAGTCGCGCAAGCATTACGGACGCGTTTGCTTGAGCCAAATGTCAACGTCGCTGAAGCCGTTGCCGCTAGCCAAGGAAGCTATCCGATTCCATTGCAAGGTGGAGATATGGGCTTTCACAAGGCAGCTTCTTTACCGACAGAGCTGTCTAGCAAAATTACCAAGTTAGACGTTGGTACCGTAAGCGAGCCATTATTGACTCCTGAAGGGATTGACATCATAAAGCTTGCTGATAAAAAAGCCAGCAATACGATGCTGATACCACAGTGGCATACTCGCCATATCCTAGTTAAAGTCGATGATTTACAGACTGACGCGCTTGCTGAACAGAAAATCAATGATCTATACGAGCAGCTTCGTGGCGGTGCTGACTTTGCTAGCTTAGCCTCAACGTATTCAGATGACCCAGGTTCTGCGGGACGTGGCGGCGACCTTGATTGGGTTAGCGAAGAAGATATGGTTGGTCCATTTGAAGCCACAATGAAAAATACGGCAGTTGGCGACTACTCTGCGCCATTTAAGACACAGTTTGGTTGGCATATCCTAAAAGTTGATGGTAAGCGCGATCAAGATATTAGCGAGCAATATCGTCGCAATATGGCACGTCAAGCACTGTATCAACGCCTAGCACCACAAGCTCAAGAAGACTGGTTACAAGAGCTACGTGCTGGCGCTTATATTCAGATACTTGGCTAATATGTTGTAATAAGCTAATAGTATTAAGTTAGCTAGAATATTGAAACAATTTAAATAAAGAAGGGTATATGCAATGGCATATACCCTTCTTTTGTTTGCGCAGTTAAACATTTAACTGGAAGCTTTAAAAGAGATATCAAAGTTAAATAGTTTAAATCTTGATAAACCAAAATCTATATGCAAAGAAAAACCCCGAACCTAGGGCGATTGGTTCAGGGTTTCAATACTTCATGTTATTGTTATTATCTCTCTTCCGTGCTGACTCATCCTAAGTCATTTAACAGTATTATATAAGACAGCGGGCTGACCTGTGCTTTTATTGGTACTGTCTCAACACTACATCCATGCGTATCCTTGTGTTGATGGATGTATTATAGGCCAATGAATTTGGTGCCGATAGAAGCTAAAGACTCTATTTTGCGTAAGCATATGCTTACATTATCTCTATGTATTACAGCTAATAAACGGCCTCTTTTATCAACCAAAACTGCGCTGCTCTTGTCTGTGCTCTTCTGACACTTTTTCGCCTTCTTTCTTGCCTTCTTCGATTTTGTTGTCAGTTTCTTGGATATCTTCTGCTTGTGCAGTAGGCGCATTGCCTTCTTGCTTGCTTGCCTCTTCTGGCTCATATTGCAAGGTAGTCATCACAGGAAAGTGGTCAGATCCTACGGATGGCATACGCTGAATATCAACCACTGTAAAACAGGCACTATGAAAGATATGGTCTAGAGCCCAACGCAGAAATGGATATTTTACATGGAAGGTATTAATGAAATGTCGACCAATACGAGGATCTAACAGGCCAGAGATACGTTGGAAACGACGAGTGGTTTTTGACCATGCGACATCATTGAGATCACCTGCCAGTATCGCCGTTTGGTCGTTTTCTTTTATGTGTTTACCTACCATGAGCAGCTCAGCATCACGCGTGGTGGATTTATCAGCTTCAGTTGGGCTAGGCGGCATGGGATGCAAGCAATATAACCAAATGACGCGGCCTCCTTGCAAACGCAATTGAGTATGAATAGACGGTATATCATTAATCATCAAGTACTTAACTTCAGGATCGATAAGCTCAAGCTTAGAATACAAGTGCATACCATATAGGTTATCTAGTGGCACTTTCACGGTATAGGGATAGTCAGACTCGACTTGCTGTAAGGCTTGCTCCCATTTCTTGTCACTCTCTAATGTAATTAAGATATCCGGCTGCTTTTGCTTAACCAAATCGACCAGCTTTTGCGTTTCGTCATTGGGCGTCAATACGTTTGATACCATGATTTTTATTTGATGCGCTTGCCCTTCTGGCTTGTCTTTTGCCTTTTGAACTTCTTTTTTCCACAGCTTAGTATATGGCAGTACCATTCTCAGCTGAAATGCTAACGTGCCACTCAACACAACAAACAATATCCACTGCCCTAACTCCCACTCTGAGGAAAACACTAACATGCCGACCCAAGCGATAATACCAAGCACCATGATTTGAATACGTGGAAACTCAACACCGCGCACCCACCAGTTATCTAGCGGCAACCAGCCCCAGATTGTGACAAAGGCGATGAATCCTGCTAGACCTTGTAAGGCGTAATATAATAGTGAGAGATCCATAAGTAGGTACTAACCGTTGATTAAAGTGTCGATAGAGCTGATGATGTATATTGGTTAAGCTTTTGTTTGATAAAAAATATTGTGTTTGTAACCCGCCTGACATTAAATAACTAACGTCGAGTGATTGTGTTTGAGACTTACTTTAGCATTTCAGAAGATTCTCGCCTACTGGTGAGTCTCAATTATGCGACAACTATCATAAAACGTTACAATATTGGCTCATTCAATATAATGAGTGCTTTATTAAACATTATATTTTTGAGATCGTCAGATAGCCAAGTATCTCTTCAATAGTAATAACTTAAAGTTATGGTCGACATAGTTAATAGTGTATGGAAAACGACCAAATAATAGCCAAAACGCCTTGCTTTTTCGCGCCATTCACGGCATTGTTATCGGTTGACGATGCAACAAATAATTGTAAATAGGATTGAACTTCATGAGTGATTTAACAGTAGGTTTGGTAGGCTGGCGCGGTATGGTAGGGTCAGTATTGATACAACGTATGCAGGAAGAAAATGACTTCAACGGTATTACACCCGTGTTTTTTTCTACCAGTAATGCTGGTGGCGATGCACCAAAATTCGATGGTATTGAAACCGGCCAACTAAAAGACGCTCATGATATTGAAGCACTTGCTGCTTGTGATGTCGTTATTACTTGCCAAGGTGGTGACTATACGTCAAAAGTCCATCAACCATTGCGTGATAGCGGTTGGAACGGCTACTGGGTTGATGCGGCAAGTACGCTGCGAATGAAAGATGACAGCATCATCATTCTTGATCCAGTCAACCGTAAGGTTATTGATAGTGCCCTAGCCAATGGCAAAAAAGACTTTATCGGTGGTAACTGTACCGTATCATTGATGCTTATGGCTATCGGTGAGCTGTTTAATAAAGGTTGGGTCGAATGGGTCAGCGCGATGACATATCAAGCCGCTAGTGGCTCTGGCGCAAACAATATGCGCGAGCTCATCAATGGCATGGGTGTGTTACGTGATGCCGTCCAAGACGAATTGGCTGACCCTGCTAGTGCTATTCTTGAGATTGATAAAAAAATCGCTCAGACTCAGCGCTCAGCAGACTTCCCTACACAATACTTCGGTGTACCACTGGCAGGTAGCTTGATTCCTTATATCGATGCGCAGCTAGAAAACAAACAATCAAAAGAGGAATGGAAAGGCGGTGTCGAGACCAATAAGATCTTGGGTAATGATGAAGCCAGTACGATTCCTATCGATGGTATGTGTGTACGCGTCGGTGCCATGCGTTGTCATGCGCAAGGCCTAACGATCAAGCTGAAAAAAGACATTCCGCTAGAAGAAATCGAAGCCGCACTCAAAAACAGTGGCAACGAGTGGTTGGACTTGGTCGAAGATGACAAAGAAGCTACCATGGATCGCCTAACTCCAGTGGCAGTGACTGGCACCTTAACTGTTGCTCTAGGTCGCTTACGTAAGCTTAATATGGGCCCTGAGTATCTAGGTGCTTTTACCGTTGGTGATCAGTTGTTATGGGGCGCAGCAGAACCATTACGTCGTATGCTTAATATCATCCGTGAGCAAAACGTCTAACTCAGATACCTTAAATGAAGCACAAAAAAGACAGCGATTGCTGTCTTTTTTTATGGGCTGATTACTATTCAGGTTGGTACGCAATCATCACCTCATTGCGACGTAAGAATGGTAGCGTCCAAGGCGGGTTATAACGTGCCAATTCAGGCTCGCCTATAGGCGTCAAATTCTGGTCTTGCATCCATGTTTGCAGCGCTTCGGTTTTTTCCGCTACTTTGTCCTCTCCTGCGAGCCAAGAGAACTTAATCACACCGTACGTCTGTGCAGGCACTTCTATAATCTCAACGTTTGGATTGTTTGGCTTAGGCAGTGTTTGCATCGTATATTTACTAGGCATCGTAAATTGTACGCGCCACATACTATCGTCTTGTTGCATACTGACTGGTGCTGTCATGGCAATTTTTTGTGACTCATTATCACTTTCTTTGTTATTAGCTTGCATCGTGACAGGTGCCGTCATACTAATTTTACTACTGTCTCCACTTGGTGCTGTGTTATTACCAAAAATATAGTCCGCTAAAACCTTAAACCCTTCACGACTTGCTGAGTCTTGGTCACCACTCACCCACGTTTGCGCCACTAGCTGCTCATCGTAACGACGCAACTCAAAGTCATCTACTTGGGTCAATACTGTGTATTTCGGCTCTTCGGTAGCCATAGCCCCTCCTGATATCAATAATAAACCACTCAATAATAAGTAAGCTGTCTTTTTCATGTCATGTCTCCAGCATCTAAAAGCATGATGTGGTAATGATTATCACCTCATCTGTATAACTTCTACTGTATCAACAGAGCTTTAGCATTGTCTGTGTCTTTTGGCGTGCTATCTGTGTTTTTTAGTTATAGTAAAGCGGTATTGACCAAAGTGTATATTGCGCGTATATCGATGACACCTAATAGCTATAGTTAAAAAACGCTAAAACGGGTACAAGGCTGTCGACTGAAAATTGTACAAGTAGTACATTTAGGAAAGGTAACGCCATAGCAGTTCAGTGATTCTCTGACTATATATCCAAAAAAACCGCTAACAATGCTATAATTAGCGCCATTTTCATAGCTTAAATAGCGGTTATCATATGCAATTTGTCTTACATAAAACGGCCAGCGGTGCAACGCGTGCACGCCGTGGTACGGTTCATCTCAATCATGGCGACGTGCAAACGCCTGCTTTTATGCCTGTTGGTACTTATGGTACGGTCAAAGGCATGCTGCCACGTGATATCGAAGCCATCGGTGCTGATATTATTCTAGGCAATACCTTCCATCTATGGTTACGTCCAGGTACCGAAGTCATTGATAAATTCGGTGGCTTGCATAAGTTTATGCATTGGGACAAGCCTATCTTGACCGATTCAGGCGGTTTCCAAGTATTCAGCCTCGGCGCAATGCGTAAAATTACCGAAGAAGGCGTCAATTTTAAATCTCCTATCGATGGCGCAAAGGTATTTCTCTCACCAGAAAAATCTATGCAGATTCAGTACAGCTTGAACTCAGACATCGTCATGCAGTTTGATGAGTGTACGCCGTATCCAGCCACTCATGATGAAGCGAAAAAGTCGTTAGAGCTATCGCTACGTTGGGGACAGCGCTGTATCGATGAGCACAACAGACTGGGCAGTACCAACGCATTGTTCGGTATCGTGCAAGGCAGTATGTACCCTGATTTGCGTCAGCAATCACTTGAAGGTCTGTTAGAGATTGGCTTCGATGGTTATGCTATTGGCGGTCTATCAGTTGGCGAGCCTAAAGAAGAGATGATAGACGTCCTAGACTACCTGCCTGATGATATGCCAGCAGATAAGCCGCGCTATCTTATGGGTGTTGGTAAGCCTGAGGATTTAGTTGAAGGCGTACGCCGCGGTGTGGATATGTTCGACTGTGTGATGCCAACGCGTAACGCGCGTAATGGACATTACTTTGTAACGGGCGATGCAGACAATGCTGGCGTGGTACGTATTCGTAATAGCCAATATCGTAATGATGAAGGCCCACTAGATCCTGAGTGCGACTGCTATACTTGCCAAAACTTTAGCCGTGCTTATCTGTACCATCTTAATAAGTGCAAAGAGATGTTAGGTGCTCAGTTAGCCACTATTCATAATTTACGCTATTACCAACGTTTGATGCAGAGTATTAGAGATGCTATCGAGCAAGATAAATTTGATGAGTTTGTCAGTGAGTTTTATGCTAAACGCGGTCAGACAGTTCCTGAGTTAAACTTGCGTTAATCCTGTTTAATATTCACGAACGTATAACGATATCTGTTGAAATAAAAAAGGGCTTAAGAATAATCTTAAGCCCTTTTTCTGTGCTGCTTTTATCACTCAATGATTAAAATAGAGTCTATTTTGACTACTATCCCATCAATGACGTCACAAATACTACAATAACAGCGATTGGCGCGATGAATTTTGCAACGATTTGCCACAGCTGCCATGTACCATTAGATAAACCAAGCTCTTGCTGAATGTTACGTTGATCCATTTTCCAACCAACAAACACAATTGCAGCCAGACCTGTTAGAGGTAATAGGAACTTACTAGTGAGTTTATCTAATGCATCAAAGATACCATTACCCATGATAGTAAAGTCAGACCATAGGTTAAACGATAGCAATGCTGCAATACCTAACAACCAGATTACTGTACTTGCCACGATAGTCGATACAGTACGACTCATCGACGTACGCTCTTCTAACAACTCAACGGTTGGCTCAAGTAATGAGATAGATGAGGTAATAGCGGCAAAGGTAATAAGTAAGAAAAACAGTGCGCCAATGATAGTACCCGCACCCATGCTACCGAAAGCAATTGGCAAGCTTACAAAGATAAGACCAGGACCAGATGCAGGATCTAGACCATTGCTAAAGATGATTGGGAAAATGGCAAGACCAGCAGCCAACGCAATAACCGTATCCAAAATAACAACGGTACGTGCTGTTTTTAGCAAGTTTACTTCACGGCCCAAGTAAGAGCCATAAGCGACCATGATACCCATACCAATTGATAGGGTGAAGAATGCATGGCCTAATGCTGCAAGCATAACATCAGCCGTTAGTTTGCTAAGATCTGGCGTAAATAGGTAAGCAACTGCTTCACCGAATCCACCGTTCATCACGTTATAACCAACGATAACAAACAGAATCACACCCAATAACGGCATTAAAATCTTAGCTGTTTTTTCGATACCACTTGTCACACCAATACCAACGATGACAGCGGTTAAAATCATAAATACCGTATGCCAGATCGTCAATGTACCAGCTGATGCAAGCATAGCATCAAAGGTTGCAGCAACAGAATCACTGTCTTGACCAGCAAAGCTACCTGTTGCAACTTTAGTGATATAGTTAAGCGCCCAACCACCGATCACACTATAGAACGATAGAATTAAGAAGCCACCCAAAACACCAGTAGCACCAATAATACCCCAACTACGTGACTTACCTTCATTCGCTGCTACGTCTGAAAAAGTATTGACTGGGTTTTTTTGACCACGTCGACCAATTAACCATTCAGCAACTAATATCGGAAAACCGACCAGCGCGATACAGAACAAATAAGCAATAACGAAAGCTGAACCACCGCTTTCGCCAACCATGTATGGAAATTTCCATATGTTTCCTAAACCAACTGCTGAGCCTACTGCTGCCAATACGAAGCCAAAGCTTGAGCTCCATTGGGCATGTTCTTGTTTATTGATAGCCATTTTTCCGTCCTCGTGCTTCAATTAACGTTACTGATAATCTTCCTTGATCAACATAAATAGTCGGCCTTACCGTTGAACTATTTAGTAAACGCTTCAATGTGAAACGCCCAGCAACATTAAGAAAGAATTGATTACAATATCGTAAACGCTCAGTTTCTGCTAAGCGACCAAAAAAGTCAAGTGCTCATAAATATAAAAAGCCATAACAAATAGTTATGGCTTCTACGTGATTCGTCTTCATTCTATAAGAATTTAGCTTATTAAAAGTATTTAACTCATCATTAATCGAGTTGTTTTTTTAGCGGACAACACCGCGGCTGCTATTTTGCAAAGAATCAATAAGTAGCTGAATTTTTGGCTCTTTAGCCAATAGCTCACTATGTAAGACTTCCAACGCTTGTGCAGTGGTCAAGCCTGATCTAAAAATCGTACGATACGCTTGACGCAATACATTGATGGTTTCTTTTGACCAACCTTTACGGCGCATACCCTCGATATTGAGTCCATGAGCCTTTGCTGGATTGCCAGATACCATCGTAAATGCAGCCACATCTTTTAAAATAAGGCTTGCTCCGCCAATTAAGCTATAGTCATCTACTGTACAAAACTGATGTATGCCTGAGTTGCCACCGATGATTGTATGGTCGCCAATAGTCACATGCCCCGCCACACCAACATTGTTGGCCAGTACGTTATGATCGCCAATGACACAATCGTGTGCGACATGGGTGTTTACCATCAGTAGATTATGGCTACCAATTTTAGTCAGCTCGCCATCTTGCGCTGTACCACGGTGTAAACTACAGGCTTCACGAATCGTATTATGATCGCCGATTTCAAGCCAAGTACGCTCGCCTGCATATTTCAAATCTTGAGGATCTTCACCAATACTCGCAAACTGATAAAACTCATTGTGTTGACCAATACGAGTCAGCTTAGTCACAACCACATGTCTATGCAAAACCGTATGCGCACCAATTGATACTTCATCACCAACGATACAATAGGGCCCGATGATAGCAGTCTCGTCAATCTGCGCGGACGGTGAGATGAGTGCTGTAGGATGAATCTGACTCATAAGATGGGCCCTTGTATCATTTGATGCGAGTAAATAATAAAAAAGTATCGCTATTTCAGTGTTACTAACGAAGCTAATACCAGTTGCGTTGTTGAGCTTACATATAGCTGTTTATTGTAGTTATAGTGAGCGATTTCAATATCGCTCTTCGTACAGTATGGCTTATTAAAAACTTAAGCACCCTTCGTGTTAGCAGGTTTTTGCTGCTCTTGGCGTGCAATCATAATTTGCGCACTAGCAGCCAGTTCATCTTCGACATGGACAGTACAATCAAACTTATAGATACCATGTCTCTGCATCACGGTTTTTGCGCGAATGATAAGCTGATCACCGGGAATCACACGGCGTTTAAAACGGACTTTATCCACACCTGCAAATAGATAGAGGTAACCGTCTTCTGCCGTTAGCCCTGCACTAATAAAACCAAGTACTCCTGACACCTGCGCCATCGACTCCACCATCAATACCCCTGGCATAATCGGCTCATCAGGAAAGTGACCGTTAAAAAACTCTTCATTAATAGTCACGTTTTTAATACCAGTAATACACTCGCCTGGCGTACAAGCTACAATACGATCTACCAGCATAAAAGGATAACGATGCGGTAAGTAATGCTTAATTGTATGATACGTCAATGGTAGCGTAAGACCTTGCTCAGCCAAGCTTTTAACGTCTTCATCAGTTGGGATATCTATATTGTTATTGCTCATAATGACGCTTCCTTGCTGTGTTTTGAATATCTATTATTTGTTTGTGTTTGCATTAGTTATTGCCTAGCTGACGAAAACGTACAGCAGCACGTCGCCAATTAGCAGTTGGCATTGCAGCAGTACCAGATGAATATGAGCCAGCGGTTTTAATGGATTTGGTTACCATGGTCATACCAGACAGAACAACATCGTCTGTAATCTCAATATGCCCTGTGATACCGACAGCCCCGCCTATTATACAGCGCTTACCTATCGTAGTACTACCCGCAATGCCAGTTTGAGCAGCAATAGCCGTGCCGTCACCGATACGAACGTTATGAGCAACTTGTACCAAATTATCAATAATAACGTGATTGCCAATAACGGTATCATCGATAGCACCACGATCGATACACGTCTGGCTACCAACTCGCACATAATCACCAATAATGACACGGCCTAACTGGGCTATACGCTCCCAACCTGTGGTACTAGGATCTTTAGTAGGCGCAAACCCGAACCCTTCAGATCCGATACTGACCCCTGCATGCAATCTAACGTGATTGCCAATAACACACTCAGGCCCGACAACGACTTGCGACTTAATCACACAATCGGTGCCAATACTGGTATTGGCTTCAACCACGACATGAGCATCGAGTGAGCTACGTGCCCCTATTTGCACATTGTCACCAATCACGCAAAAAGGGCCGATATTGACTTGCTCGCCAATAACAGCACTGTCTGCAATCACAGCACTAGGATGAATCCCGTTAGATAAAGAATGACGTGCAAACAGCTGACTGGCACTGGCATAAGCCAAATATGGATTTGAGACGACTAGCGCTATCGCTGAGGTAGGCACTTGGTCACGATATGCTTCCGTTACCAACACCGCGCCTGCGTCACTGCTAGCCAAGCTAGAGATATAGTGAGGATCTGCCAAAAAGCTTAACTGCTGCTGACTGGCTGTCGTCAAACTACCGACGCTACTGAATGGTTGACACAATTGCTCAGTATCAATCTCGGCCTTATTAATAATAGGCTGACGCTGCTCAATTCGAGTAATGAGTTGCTCAATCGTTATCATAATGACTATTAATAAAATGTGTTTATAAATGAAACGGTCGCCAAAATAACAATGCGTTTTGACGACCTACTAAGCTCTAATGATATTTCCGTCTATTTGAGATAATCTTTAAAACTGCTTAAATAGATGAGAATGATGTCATTAATTTAGAATGTATTACCAATCTGGAACTGGACTTTTTCAGTCTCATCGCCCTCTTTGTCACCAAATGGTACCGCGTAGCTAAGTGAGATCGGACCAATTGGCGTATACCAAGTGATACCAGCACCAGCACTGTAGCGGAAGTCATTATCTTGGGTCAGTAATGGAATCTCTGTATCTTCCCCATTGCTAGGATTGATAAAAGTACGATCTTCTTTATCAGAGGTATCAAAGACCTGACCACCTTCAGCAAACAATACTGGGCGTACCTGATCTGCCCAATCACCTTTGAACGGCATTGGCAAGATCAGTTCAGCACCAAACGTTGCTAGTGCATTACCACCAACTTCTTCCGCAGTAAAGGTTTGTTCAGCTGAATTATTAACCGCATCAAGATAAACTTGTGATTTAGGTCCCAGAGTAGATGATTCATAGCCACGTACTGAGCCATAACCACCAGCATAGAAGTTCTCATAGAACGGTAAATCATTACCATAACCAAGCTTAGTATAACCACGCGCGATCACGTCTTTATAAATAGGGTAATATATATTGCCGCTATAAGTTAGCTTTTGGTAGTTGGCATCGCCAAGACCGATGGTTGCATCAACCGCATGGCTCATCCCTTTGGTAGGGAATACTGGGCGATCTAGGGTGCTATAGTCCCAACCAAACAATAGGTTATAAGTCTGATAGTCATTCTTGAAGCTAGCAACACCATCAGTCTCGACTTCCGGCGTTTTCGTACCGCCCTCGTCTAGAATTTCTTGGACATTAGATATACCTAAATAACGACCACCACGAACCTTTGTGTTGTCTACATTTAGACCAGCACTCAGGCGTTTGGTTTCGTCAATAGGATAACTATAGTTCAGCGTCGCACCATATGAATCTGTCACATAGTTACTAACGTTGTCGTCATCATATTTGGTTTTGCGATAATAACCACTGATACCTTGAGAGACACCGTTTTCTGTAAAGTACGGATCGGTATAACCTAGGCTATAAGAGTCGCGTGTTTCTGAACGAGAAAGCGCAGCTTTAACACGGTTACCGGTACCCATAAAGTTGTTTTGGGTCAAATCCAATTGGAAAGTCACACCACCACTTTGTGAGTAACCCGCTGCAATCGTTGAGCTACCAGAAGGCTGCTCTTCAACCACATAGTTCACATCGACTTGATCCGGCTGGTTAGGTACTGGCTTAACATCGACAGTGACATTTTTAAAGAAACCAGTACGCATCAAACGCGTGCGTGACAGCTGAATTTTATCATTAGATGACAGTGTGCCTTCTAACTGACGCATTTCACGACGTAATACTTCGTCTTGCGTTTTGATATTACCCGTAAAGTTGATACGACGAACGTAGATAGGACGAGCAGGGTCAATATAGTAATCAACATCGACCATTTTAGTATCGTCATTGATACGTGGTACTGGTCTGATTTGAGCTAGATAATAGCCTTCGTTACCATAGCGTCTTTTAAGAGAAGCAGTTGTTTCGTCTAGTTTTGCTTGCGAGTATTTTTCATTAGATGCAAAGCTCACCAGCTCTTTTAGCTCACTATTCTCAAATGTAGGTTTACCTAAAAAGTTCACTTCGCCAAACTGGTATTGTTCGCCTTCGCTTAGGCTAACTTCGATAAACACACTACTCTTGTCTTCACTGATGTTTAGTACGGCATTATCAACTGAAAAACGCACATAACCATCGTTCTGATATAGCGCCTTTAAACTCTCTAAACTGGCTGCCAGTTTTTCTTGAGCGTAACGATCAGACTTAGATAATAGACGCGTCCATGAAGACTCTTTTACTGCGAAAACGTCTTTAATCTCTTCATCACTAAAGTGCTTGTTACCAATGATATTGATATCAACAACTTTAGCAGGCTTGCCTTCTACAAAGCGCACATCAAGTTTTACGCGGTTACCATCAAGTACCGTTTGATCTACTTCGATATTACTATTGTAGTAACCTTGGCTAATGTATTGCTGTTGTAGCTCATTGGCCACGCCTTGCAAAGTAGACTGCTTGAGCACGTCACCAGCAGACAGTCCAGCATTCTTCAGTCCCTGCTCAAGCCCTTCTTTTGGAATAAGCTTGTTGCCTTCAAAGGTTACTTCAGCGATCGTTGGACGCTCAATGACGTCAAACCTTAGCTTGCCACCTTCGACACGGCTTTGAATATCAGCAAAGTTCTCAGTTGCATATAGCGCCTTAATACTGGCAGCTAAGCTACTATCATTCACCGTATCGCCTACCGTAACAGGTAAGACCGGATAGAGGCTATCAGGGGTTAGGCGTTGTAAGCCATTAAAACCGATGTCAGTTACTACAAATTCTGCAGCCTGTACTGGCATACTCATCATCGCTACAACTAACGGCAACCCAGCCGCGCTCATAATTAAAGGCGTACGCATAAACACTATCCGTCAATAAAAAAATTGCTTAAGTTAAGTTAAAAGGCACGTATTGTCTAACCCGTGCGCATAAGGTTATAAACCCATGCAAGGGTAACTCAGAACACTTTATATAAATTGCATCACAAAATAAACTAAAAATTACGATTAGTACAGAGGCTGCGACACAGAGTAGCATGCCTATCATAACAATAATCAGCCTATAATAGGCGTAAAACCATTAGTATATCGTGCTTTATCAGCCATATTGTTCATCCGCCGATCAAAATAGCCGGCTGATGTCATTACCAATTGCTAACACCATGAAACCTGCCAGTAAGAGTAAACCGATATTTAGACCGACCATTTGCACACCTTCAGACAGTGGCTTACCGCGAATCAGCTCAATAAAATGATAGACAATATGACCACCATCTAATACTGGAATCGGCAAAAGGTTTAAGACGGCAAGACTCAGGCTAATAAGCGCCGCTGTCGATAATACCATCTGCCAACTGATATCAAAGCTTTGTTTGGCAACCTTGGCAATGGTAATTGGCCCTGATAAGTTGTCTAAGCCAATCATACCGGACAGCATTTTTCCCATCGAGCTTACGGTCATTACTGCTAGCTGCTCAGTCTTTTCAAATGACTTGACTAACGACTCACTAGGACCGTAGACCACGGTAGTCTTGTAATCGTCAGGAATCACAATCTCAGTCTGATCCACCATTGCACCAATCTGTCCGTAATCATTACCCAAGTTGTCTTTTTTGCCTTGAGGCATAATCTGCAACTGTACAGACTTATCATCACGTAACACCGTAAAGTTCAATAGCGTCTCAGGATTATCACGAATGATACGCGTGGCAGTAATCCAATCTTCAATCGCTGTATCATTAATAGCGGTAATGCGATCGCCAACCTTCAGCCCTTGTCGGCTAGCGGCACCATCGGGAGCCAAACCGCCTACAATCGGCGCAATCTGCGGCTGCCACGGCAACATACCAAAGCTGGTCAATGCGTCTTTGCCTTGAGCCTCACCTTGCATAAACTGCGTAACTGGTGCTTGATAGGTCTTAGTCGACTGATTGGTTTGGGCATCTGACTGCAAGGTAATGCTGACATTATCCGTCTCGCCCATACGTCCTGCAAGTCGATAGTTAATACCTTCCCATGTCTGCACGTCGTGTCCATCAATCGCCACAATCTTATCACCGACTGGTAACTGTGCCATTGCAGCAGGCGTATCTGGTAGTACCTGTCCAATCTTAGTCGCTAACTGCTCAGATGGGGTCATAAATAGCACCCAAAATAGCGCGATAGCGATAACAAAATTCATGATAGGGCCAGCTGCAACGATAGCAATTTTCTTGAGCGGATGCTGCCGATTAAACGCAAGGTGCTGCTCATCTTTTGCGACATTACCTTCACGCTCATCCAGCATTTTTACATAGCCACCAAGTGGCAATGCTGAGATACGATAATCAATACCGCTCTTTTTGCTGGTCCAACCAAAAACTTTAGGGCCAAAACCGATAGAGTACGTTAGCACTTTGACACCGCAAAGCCGCGCCACAATATAATGTCCCCACTCGTGTAAGGCAATAAGCGGGCCCAAGACAAATATGGCGGCAAGAAGTGTTAGTAAAAACGTCATGATTTTTTCTCAGTATTGTCTCTCAGCATTTTTATTAACATTTTCGCTAATAGCGTTTATCAATGTCATATATCAGCTAAGAGACGCTTGCTACGATTATGTCAGCTTTGCTACCAACTTATCAGTCAGATGGCGTGCAATCTTATCGATTGCCAATATATCTTCTATGTCAGCGGTTTCGTTCAATGGGGGCAGCTGTATGTCATTTAAGGCTTGTTCGTTAATATTAGCAATATCCGTCAAACGAATTTTCCCATCGAGGAACGCTGCTACTGCAATTTCGTTTGCCGCATTGAGCACAATTGTGGCTTGCGTCCCTGCTTGCATGGCTTGGCGAGCCAAACGCAGGCAGGCAAATTTTTGCAAGTCAGGCTCAATAAACTCCAAACCACTAAGTGCAAATAAGTCTAACGGCTGTGAGCCACTATCAATGCGATCAGGATAACTCAGCGCGTGCGCAATGGGCGTTTTCATGTCTGGACTGCCCAGCTGCGCCAAAAAGCTGCCATCGCTATATTCTACCATTGAGTGAATGATACTTTGTGGATGAATGACCACATTTATCTTATCTTCAGGCAAATCAAATAAGTGACAGGCTTCTATCAGCTCAAGCCCCTTATTCATCATTGTCGCCGAATCGACAGATATCTTTTGACCCATTGACCAATTCGGGTGTTTGACCGCTTCTGCGACGCTTGCCTGCTGCATTTGCTCGAACGACTGCTGCAAAAATGGTCCGCCAGAGGCTGTTAACCATAGTTTACGAACACCATGATTTGACCGATGGATTTGCGTATTGTCTTGCTGAATAGCAAGTGGCAAGCATTGAAAAATGGCATTGTGTTCAGAATCGAGCGGCAGCAAAGTAGCTTTATGCGTCTTGACCGCATCGATCATGACCTTACCTGCCATAACTAAAGCTTCTTTGTTGGCCAATAAGATACGTTTGCCTGCACGTGCTGCTGCCAATGTAGACGGCAATCCTGCCGCCCCTACAATCGCCGCTACAACCGTATCAGTCTGTGAGTCAGTGGCAATATCTACCAATCCTGCCTCGCCCCCTACAACATCACTATCAATTCCCGCTGCTTTAAGCCTGTTAGCAAAATCATCTACGGCTGACGTCGGCACACTGACGCGTTTCGGCAAAAACTGCTGACAGAGCGCAAATAGCTTATCTAAGCGATGATAGCCTGACAAAGCATAGACTTCGTAGGTGTGCGGTTGCGCCGCTAATATTGCTAAGGTGCTATCACCAATCGAGCCTGTCGCGCCTAGTACGGCGATGCGTTGCGTCATAACCATCAATGCCCATGATACTTAAAAATAATAAAAATAGAATATTGTCTGTTAACTATAAAATTGTCATGCTAGTAGCCACGCTTGCCATACCAATGCATTGCTCGCTCTCGGCTCACTTATATCAATATTACTGAGAACAAACGACAGAAAAGGTTCAAATAGAACAGTGCTGCTATATAACCTTACACTACTATCAAACCAAGCTGCTGTATCGCCCAAAAACCAAGGGCAAATATCGGTGTGGCAGACAACAGGGAGTCAATGCGATCAAGGATACCACCGTGACCTGGCAAGATAGTGCCTGAATCTTTTACATCAGCACGGCGCTTGAGCATCGACTCGAACAAGTCCCCAAGTACAGAGGCAAGAATAGTGATGGCCGATAACGCTACAAATGCGATTAACGGTACACCGGTCAGCTGTAATTTAAAGACGCTAATGGCTACCACAACTAACAGCCCTGTGACGAGGCCACCAGCCAACCCTTCCATGCTCTTATTGGGTGAGACATTGGGTGCCATTTTTCGGCGACCAAGCTTGCGTCCAACGAAATATGCGCCACTATCTGCACACCATACTAATAAGAACACATACAGCAGCCACCACGCAGATAACTGCCAGAGATAGAACATCGCCGTGATAGATGCCGTCAAAATAACCGCGCCCATCATTGCCAGCTGGTTGCCGTACCATCTCGTCTGTGTTGGGAAGACTCGAACCCAAGACAGCGCCATCAGCCATATAATGAGTGACGCCACCCACCAAAACAACCAAGTTACCTTGAACATCAGTGAGAATATAGTAAGCGCTAAAATCAATAGAACGAATACCACAGGCTGGCGCCATTTAGGCATCAATTTAGCCCACTCATGAGCGGCGATAATGACCCCAATGGCCAACAGTGGTGCAAATAAAATAGGCGTTTGGCTCGCAAACATTGCAATACCAACGATAATAACGAGAACAATTGCCGTCTTAATTCGTTGCCACATACTTATCGAGCCTTATAATAATGAAGAACAGATGGTCAAAAAATGCATTATAGCAGCTAACTAACGATGGCCTAGTGATAGCATTCAATACTCATTCAAGCCGTTTATCATTGCATAAACCAACCCTATTGACCAGTTATACAATACTAACTGAACTGAACCGACTAAACTTATCTATCAACTCATTGCTCAGTGACCTTGCTGCTCTACCACTACCTGCTCGCTGGTTTTGCCAAAACGGCGTTGGCGTTTAGCAAACTCTGCGATCATCGAAGCTAGCTCTTCTGCTGTAAAATTTGGCCATAATGTGGGAGTGAAAAACAGCTCAGCATAAGCAGATTGCCACAATAAGAAATTAGAAATACGATACTCGCCGCCCGTACGTACCAGCATATCTACTGCCGGGGTATCAGCTAATTGCACGTAGTTACCTAACAGCTCTTCATTGACATCTTCAGCTTTTAATTCGCCAGCTTGCACTTGCTGAGCCAGCTGTTTTGCTGCATTTGCGATATCCCACTGCCCACCGTAGCTAATCGCAATTACCAGCGTCATCGCATCAAACTCTGCCGTCTTTTCTTCCGCATCAGCCATTAGCGTTTGTAGTGACTCACTAAGCTGACTGCGATCACCGATGAAACGCAAGCGAATACGATACTCATTCATGCGCGGCATTTGCTCATGAATCGTCGATGTGAGTAGCTGCATCAACAATGCTACCTCACTAGGCGGTCTCTGCCAATTTTCGCTCGAAAACGCAAATACGGTCAGCACTTCAATGCCTGTATTGACACAATACTCAACGATAGGATCGAGTGCATCTTTACCAGCCACATGTCCTTGACCGTGGCCCAAATCATTGGCCTTACCATAGCGATTGTTACCATCCATAATGATGGCGATATGACGAGGAAGAATAGCGGGCGCCAAAACGGCTGAAGTGGACATAGGCGAACTTGCTTATTGTTGAGGTAAAATAATAATAACGTGTGCAACAGCGATTAAAAAGCGCCATTTATATAATTCACTAACTTATCATAATTGCGTCGTTAGTTTTTAGTGCTCAGAATGCGATGGATCTAGTTCAATCAACCACACCTTTGGCTTGCTTTAGATATGGCTTCATATAGTTGATTCAGTTTAAAAGAGAGACAGGCCAACCGAGTACAGATGCAACTGTGATACTTCAAGCGGGGTTAACGCTGTCGCTCTTTTATAGAAGATTGACTATATCAGTCTACACAATAATAAACAGCCAATAGCTATAAAGTATTGGCTGCTCAATTACAGGTAATCTTCCGAACTGATTCTTGCTATCAATACCAAATATATCAGTATTAAACTTCCATCAAATCGCTTTCTTTCTTACTCAAGCGAGCATCGATTGTTTCGATATATTTGTCAGTGATTTTTTGAATATCATCACTAGCGCGGCGCTCATCATCTTCTGAGATTTCTTTTTCTTTTGCCAAATCTTTGATGTCATTCATCATGTCACGGCGAATATTACGGATAGACACTCGGCTGCTCTCAGCTTCACCACGTGCAAGCTTTTGCATATCGCGACGAGTATCTTCTGTTAATGCGGGCATTGGCACACGAATTACATCGGCAGACATTGGGTTGAGACCCAAATCTGCTTCACGAATAGCCTTATCTACTGCTTGCACCATCGTACGGTCAAACGGTTGAACTAGTAAGGTACGTGAGTCTTCGACGTTGACGCTGGCCACTTGGTTCAATGGTGTATCAGAACCGTAGTAGCTAACCATCACACCTGACAACATACCTGGATGCGCACGGCCAGTACGAACTTTACTGAAAGTGCTTTCAAGCGCTTCCAATGTTTTTTGCATGCGTGCTTCGCCGTCTTGCTTAATCTCTTTAATCATTGTGTATCCTTATTTATCGTTACCGACAAATTTTTTATTTGCTATTGGGATATTAATTATTTATTGCTAATCGTTAGCTGTTTACTGACGTTAATTGCCAGTATCGCATCAATTAATGAAAAACTCGTGTGCCTTCATTTTCACCCATGATGACATTTAACAATGCATTAGGCTTAGTCATATCAAACACTTGTAGCGGTACGTTATGCTCACGGCATAATGCGATAGCCGTTAAATCCATGACGCCTAGCTTTTGCTCTAGTACTTCATCAAAAGTCAGACCGTCATACTTGACTGCATCATCATGTAAGCTCGGGTCTTTGTCATAAACGCCGTCGACCTTAGTTGCTTTCAAGATTAAACCAGCTTCGATTTCGATACCGCGCAAACAGGCAGCAGTGTCAGTGGTAAAGAATGGGTTACCCGTACCTGCGACAAAGATACAAACTTCGCCATTTTTAAGGTAACGAATGGCATTACGACTGCTATAGCTTTCAGTAACTTCACCAATCGGCAATGCAGACATCAAGCGCGTTTTGATGTTGCGACGCTCAAGCGCATCACGCATCGCCAGTCCATTCATAACGGTCGCTAGCATGCCCATCTGATCACCAGTAACACGGCCAACGAGACCTTCTTTTTGTAACTGTGCACCGCGATATAAGTTACCACCGCCGACCACGATACCAACTTGGACACCAAGTCCACGCAAGTGAGCGATAGACAAGCTCATTTTATCAAGCACTTCGGTATCGATACCCATGTCTTTACTACCAGCTAAGGCTTCACCGGAGAGTTTCAGCAAGATACGAGCGTAACGCGGGTTTTTGTCAGACATGAGGTCACCTTGTTATCATGAAATTATAAAGAAAATTATCGGTAAAATACAAATCGAGTTTGCCCACAACGCCACACTTACAGCTAAGCGTATTAAAAAGGCTAAATTGCGCTAATTGTAGCAAAAACTGCCCGCCATTGGGCAATTTTCACTCGCATATCTTATTGGATATCTAGCCTTGATAACTGGCGAATAGATCGTATTCACTAGCATCATCAATAGTCACGGTTAAGAACTGCCCTACTTTAACTTGCTCGTTGATATCATCAACATAGACATGACCATCAATTTCAGGTGCATCAGCATAGCTACGGCAAATAGCAATATTTTCATCGCTATCAATTTCATCGACCAATACCGTTAAAGTCTTGCCGACTTTTTCTTGTAGCTTTTGCGCTGAAATATCTTGCTGTAGCGCCATTAAACGCTCATAACGAGACTGCTTGACGTCTTCAGGGACATGGTCAGGCAAGTCGTTGGCCACTGCGCCTTCTACTTCTGAATAAGTGAATGCGCCCACACGATCAAGACGTGCTTCAACCAGCCAATCAAGCAAGCACTGAAAATCTTCTTCAGTCTCACCAGGGAAACCAACCACGAAGGTCGAACGAATCACGATATCAGGACAAATCTCACGCCATGCTTTGATACGAGCCAAGGTGTTTTCGCTATGTGCAGGACGTTTCATTGCTTTTAGGATACGATGACTGGCATGCTGGAACGGAATGTCCAGATAAGGGAGCAGTTTCTTCTCACCCATCAACTCAACGACTTTGTCTACGTGTGGATACGGATAGACATAATGCAGGCGTACCCAAATGCCCAAATCGTTCAATGCTTGGCATAAGTCATAAAACTTAGACTTGAGCGGCATGCCATTCCAAAAGCTGGTCTTGTACTTTAGGTCAAGACCATATGCCGAGGTATCTTGCGAGATGATAAGCAATTCTTTCACGCCAGCTTTTTTGAGCGCCAGTGCTTCGTTCATTACATTATCAATTGGGCGCGATACCAAATCACCGCGCAAGCTTGGAATAATGCAGAACGTACAACGGTGATTACAGCCTTCTGATATTTTTAGATAAGCATAATGGCTTGGGGTCAGTTTGATACCCGCTTCATTAATCAAATCTATTTTTGGATCATAGTTGGCGTCCTGACTGCGATTTGGCTTAGGCACATGCTGCGCTACTGCCGTAATCACTTCGTCATAGGCATGCGCGCCCGTCACTGCTAGTACAGCTGGATGCATCTCACGGATTTTGTCCGCTTCTTTACCTAAGCAACCAGTAACAATCACTTTACCATTCTTGCTAATGGCCTCGCCGATCGCATCAAGTGACTCTTGTACTGCTGATTCAATAAAGCCGCAAGTGTTTACCACGACCAAGTCGGCACCGTCATAATCACTGGCTACTTGATAGCCATCACGGCTTAGCTCAGTGATAATACGCTCACTATCCACCAATGCTTTTGGACAACCTAGTGATACAAAACCAATCTTTGGCGCTGCACTAACTGGCATCGTAGCAGTCGCATTGGCAGTCGTAACATCACTGCTTTGGGCTACACTACGGTTCTGGTTGTGGTTGGCTTTATGATGGTAAGGTTGTTTAGTATCTGTTTGACTGGCATCTGCCTGACTCTGCGTTTGTACTATGGTAGGCGCGGCAGGATTGAAGATAGTGGCAGTGTCTTTTACGGCAGATAGAGGAGCTGTTGCTGTCGTATTCACTGACTCGGTAGAAGTTTTGGACATGGCTGACCTTGCTAGAGATAAATTGGCTGAGCGCATTGTACGTTTTTTTTGCAAAAATCACCAGTTTTGCCGCTCTATAGTCTTGATTTGTGGTTAAATATTATCTCAAGCATCTGACTTTTTTGGGCCCTACTGATGAACGCTGATTTTATAACCGCCAAAACAACCCCCGACCTCGCATTTATATCTCAGCATTTATTCACCGCTATTTTATGGGTCAATGATGAGCTATCAATCACAAGGTTAAATGCTCAAGCCGAGCAGCTACTTGCCATTAGTAGCGGCAGATTAATCAATCAATCCATCTTAACCCTGCTAGCACCTGATGAGTTAAAGACTAAAGATACTGTATCTATAGATAATGATATAAATGAAAATGAGGCTTCGAGCGAGCCAGCATACTCGTTGACCGAGCGTTTTGTGCAGGCGCAAAACTATCAGCAGCCTTTTATCGATCATGACCACATCATAAAAACACCGCTAAATGGTAATTTATCATTGTCAGTCGACTATAGCGTCACGCCTGTCATCTATGAACAGCAGCCTTATTTTATTATCGAGATGTGGGGCAAAGATCGTCAAAGTCGTATATCTGAGGAGCAGCGCCAACAACAGCAGTATACAGTGGCCCGTCATATGCTACGCTCAGTGGCACACGAAATAAAAAACCCTCTTGCTGGTATTCGCGGTGCCGCCCAACTGTTGCAACGGCAATTTATTAAATTCAGTGACGTATCTACTACTAATAGCCACTCTATCGCTGGCAACAGCTTGCCAAATACCAGCACTGATACGCAACATGATTTGCAAAAAATGAATCAAAAACTGCGCAACTATACGGACATTATTATTTCAGAAACTGATCGATTGACTCATCTTATTGGGCAGCTTCTGGGTTCCAATCAACTACCAAACTGGCAAACGCTTAATATCCATGAGCCTCTAGAGCATGTCTTAACCTTAGTGACCAATCAGTATCCACAGGTAGTGTTACAGCGTGATTATGATTTATCATTGCCAGAGTTGTGTGCAGATAAAGATCAGCTGATTCAAGTGTTTTTAAACCTCATTAATAATGCTTGTGAGTCGATGACTGAGTTCGAACAAACACTACAACAGAATAAAATCTCAGAGTCGCAAGAATCACCACAAGCTACCATACAAACTGAGAGCAATTCTGACTATCAACCGACATTGCATATCCAAACGCGGGTTGCTTTTCAGCATACAATCGTCGGACAGCAGCACAAGCAAGTGATGCAAATTACTATTACTGATAATGGCTCAGGCATTGATCCAGCATTGATCGGTCAGATATTTTTCCCGATGGTTACTAGCCGTGCGGCCGGTACAGGTCTTGGATTATCCATCGTCCAAGATATTATCAGTCATCATCATGGTATGATTGATGTGAGCTCGACAAAAGAACAAGAAGACAAGCAAACCCGATTTACGCTATATCTACCATTTACTCAACCCATCACTGAGACATAAAACAAATTATGAATTTATGAATTAAAGGCTGCTAAATTTCATAACGCTCAACTCCCAATCCCCAACTTACCATCAATAATTGCTGATTAGGCCCAATACATGACTGAATATAGCGACGACCTCCAACCTAAAAGCGATGATCAATCAACACAATCACAAATAGTAACTGTGAATAATGCACCCAGCGACCACCCTGCAACATTGTGGTTAATCGATGACGATGCAGCCCTACGTATGGTGTTGGCAGACACGTTTGAAGATGCTGGATTGACCGTTATCAGTTTTACCCAAGCCCAAGCAGCATGGACTCGCCTTAATGATGTTTTAAAACAGCAGGAGTCAGCCGAGCAATTACCAGACGTCATACTGACCGATATTCGTATGCCAATGATGGATGGGTTGTCTTTTAGCGACTGGGTCCATCAGCATTTCCCTAAAATGCCAATCGTAATTATGACGGCACATTCAGACCTGACCTCTGCTATCAATAGCTATCAGACTGGTGCTTTTGAATATCTACCCAAGCCTTTTGACTTAGATGATGCGGTTGCAACGATTTATAAAGCCATCAATTATCAGCCTAATTTAGAAACAACGACTGTTTCCCTTTTAGATGAATCCAATACCAATACAACGTCTGACACTTCCACCGAAGACCTGATGAAACCTAAAGCAGCACTTGCCAGTAAGCCAACCAAAGACAATAAGAACAAAGGTGCCGGCGAAGGCAAAAGTAATGGTAACCCTAGCGGCATCATTGGACAGTCACCAGCCATGCAAACGGTGTTTCGCGCTATTGGTAGGCTGGCACAATCTCCCATTTCCGTCTTAATTACTGGTGAGTCTGGAACAGGTAAAGAATTGGTTGCCAGTGCTTTACATCAACACTCCCCGCGTAAACAGCAACCGTTTATTGCGCTTAATATGGCAGCCATACCGCATGACTTGATCGAGTCTGAGCTATTCGGTCACGAAAAAGGCGCGTTCACTGGTGCAACGACAATGCGTCAAGGCCGTTTTGAGCAGGCAGATGGCGGTACTCTATTTTTAGACGAAATCGGCGACATGCCTTTTAGCACTCAAACACGGCTGTTACGCGTCCTAGCCAATGGTGAGTTTTATCGTGTTGGTGGTCAGCAGCCAATCAAGGTCGATGTACGTATCATCGCAGCCACCCACCAAAACTTAGAAGAGCTGGTAAAACAAAGCCGATTCCGCGAAGACTTATTTTATCGCCTCAATGTCATTCGATTACCCCTACCACCATTACGTACACGCCCTGAAGACATTCCTGCATTAGCCCTCTACTTTATGCAGTCTGCCGCAGAGCAAATGAATACTTCTCCGAAGCATCTACATCCTGCCGCATTGCAAATTATGCAGACGTTTGACTGGCGCGGTAATGTGCGTCAATTAGAAAACGTCTGCTTGTGGCTCACGGTGATGGCCACTGGTGATACGGTGATGGCGACAGACTTGCCACCAGAGCTACTTGAAAACATCTCACCTAATACGGTGCTTTATGAAGAGCATGGCTCATTGAAGGAAGATGCTCAAGAGCATTTGGCACAAAGTGGCGATGTGTTAAATGGCAGTTCATTAAACAGTCATCAAAATGAGCGAAGTAGCCCGTTGCCTAAAAACCAAAGTTGGCAGCAAGCATTGGCTGATTGGGCTGAGCAGTCGTTAAGCACGGGTGAAACTGATATTTTGCAAACAGCAACCCCTGAGTTTGAGCGCGTTTTATTAACAGCAGCACTCAATCATAGTGGCGGTAAAAAGATAGAAGCCGCGAGCTTACTTGGTTGGGGACGCAATACTCTGACGCGCAAATTGCAGCAGTTGGATATCTCTGCCCCGAGAGTACCAACTAAAGAATAAAGAAACGCATAAAACACGATAATAAATTATCATTGATATCAATTACTTAAAATTAATATCAAAAATAAATGATAAATAATTAAAAATAATTGCAAATAGGGGTTGCCAAACAATTAAAACTCTATATAATAGCCAACCACTGAGACGCACTACCGAATCAGTTAACTGTCTAGATAGCGTTTGAGTTTAATCGCTTTTGATGATAGAGTAACGAAAATGGGGCTGTGGCGGAATTGGTAGACGCACCAGATTTAGGTTCTGGCGCCGCAAGGTGTGAGAGTTCGAGTCTCTCCAGCCCCACCATTTTCGGATAGTACATCTTAGACCAAATATCAAAACCTGCTTTTTAGCAGGTTTTTTTGTGTCTGGAATTTGGTGTTAAAACTATAAAATATCTAATCAAGAGCATTAATCTACTTTTCTACCCTTTATAAGTCCTGCAGCACCTCATCCGTACTCTGATAGCACCTCTCTACCCACTTTGCCAATGCTTCCATGTACTTGCCATAGACAGAACTAATTAATAGAAAGGGTTTCCTCACTATCATTGAATAATGCACTACGTTGATTTTTACGAAGAGCTTCACGTTGAATGATATTTTTCGCATCGACTTTTTCTAGAGGCAATCTTGTTTCGCGAGAAAGATCGCCATCGGCTATTAAAGATAAATAACGAGAACAACAAACTCTTAAAAAAGAGGTGAAATTGCCAATATCATGATCAGCATCGAGAGATTCAAGGTATAGCTTGGTGATCAGTTGATTAACCGTCATTTGATCGCGAAATGACAACTCTTCTAATATATCCCAAAAAAACACTTCTAAACGAATTGAGGTGACAACGCCCTGAATTCGAAGTGATTTGGTTTTAGAGCTCCACAAGCTGTCATCAGCACTAATAAAAAGTTGGCACATATATATCCTCTCTCGATACTAGAGTCTATTGAATATTCAACAGCCCCGAATTCAAGCTTATAGCAAGGCAACAAACTGCTTTAGCATCGCTGGGTGGGCAGGCCATGCAGGTGCCGTTACTAGCTGGCCATCTGTAATAGCGCCATCCATAGGTAACGTGACATACTCAGCGCCAGCCATTTCTATTTCTGGCTGACACGCAGGATAAGCAGATACTTTTTTACCCTTCAATACGCCAGCAGCCGTCAGCATTTGTGGCCCATGACAAACCGATGCAATCGGTTTATCAGTATTTGCGAAATGCTGAATCATTGCAATGACCTTAGCATTCAAGCGCAAGTATTCTGGCGCACGTCCACCTGGTAAATACAAAGCATCGTAATCTTCTACATTGATATCAGCAAAAGACGCATTAAGAACAAAGTTATGACCGCGTTTTTCGGTATAAGTTTGATCACCTTCAAAGTCGTGTATTGAGGTAGCAATGCTATCACCTGCCACTTTATCTGGGCATATAGCATCAACCTCATGTCCCATCGCTAGAAGCGCTTGGAACGGAACCATGTTTTCATAATCTTCAACAAAATCACCGGTTATGATAAGTACTTTAGCCATGATATTCTCACTGTATTGTAATAAAACACTGTAATGAAATACGGGAACCCAAATTAGTTTATAGCGACTTCGCTTAAAATGAGCCTGAATATCCATTCAAACATAAAAAACAACGACTGGGTAATATGTGAATACTACAAACAATCATTTTTTAAAATAAAATAATAAATTCAGCTGTTGTCTAATAACTTCAAATCTATCAACATCTTGTCTATGTCCTGATATCGTCTCTCTTCCCGCTTCGCTAATGCCTTATCGATAATATATTGATAGTGACTATACTCTGCTGACAACGTTGGAATAGGTTGCTGGCAATGCTGAATCGCCCACGCTTTTGACTTTTCATGGCTATCGATATTTATTTGAAATGGGCGCTTGCCTGTTAGTATCTCAACCATCATTATGCCAAACGCGTAGATATCACTTTGTACCGTTGCACTCTGACCTTGCCAACGCTCAGGTGCGAGATACGCGGGTGTACCAGTAGGATTTGGTTGGCTATTAGCCACCGTCATACGTTGTGATAAAGCAAAATCAGTGAGTAACAATCTAGGAGTCAGACTATTACTCATAGTATCTACTGGCCAATTATCGTCAAAACCTTCAAGCAGAATATTACTGAGCTTAATATCATTATGTAGCCAGCCAGCCTGATGCAAATTGGCTATCAAGTATGCAGACTTCATGATGAAATGATGCTTTTGTGATGCTATCAATAACAGATTTTTTGAAGCGGTCAGCTGACTCGCCAAGCTACCATTAGGGTAATAAGGCATGACCACTATAACTAGGTGTTGCAACGGCTCTAGTATTTGAACGTTCACGCAATGATGAGCCAATAGTGGCGGTGCGATAACGTTATCTTTGATTTTTGATAAAGCATTTACAGCAGCTAAAACATTCACTTCATGAGTTAAATCGGCAGCAATAGGATAAGCGCCATCACTCAACTGCCATTTAATCATCACACTGCCAAATTGCGGATGCTGGGCGCGCGTTAGACCTTGGAAGTAAGTATTGTCGATATGTTGCGTTTTGACATCTTGCGTTTGTTCTGTGCTTTGTTGAGCAATACGTTGATGCACTATCTCACTAAAATGCTGTGCGTCCAGTTCTTGGGTAATAATGGGCAATAGCTGCATCGCCTGCGCTTGCAAAGCTTGCGTAATAGACGGATTACTGGCACTATTTTCCATGGTATTGTTTCTCATAATATAGTGAGATTATTGCCTTCCCATTCGTATCATTTCCAAAAATAATAATAGCGCGAATAATGATTACAAGTACTACGATTAATAGGTACTAAGATTGTAGGCACTGAAATTTCAGCAGCGTTAATTGTATTTTTGGGTATGGTATTAAAGACAACCTTAACTGCTAGAGCCACTATGTCACAACCAACTATCCCGACCACGCCATCTGATCAGACTACTTACGCCCTACCCGCACCTTTGTTAGACTTACTCAGTCAGTACTTACAAGAGCGAGTCACACCAACTATTGAAATCGATCCGAGCCAGCTTGCTTATCGCTGGGTTGGTGGACGCACTGGTCATCTGCAGCCTTTGTCGGTCAACCTGTTTTTGAGCTTAGATGACTTGCATGGTATCGATACGCAAAAATCAAAACTGGTACAAAACACCCGTCAGTTTATTAAAGGTTACCCTGCCAACCATGTATTGATGTCAGGCACACGCGGTGCTGGTAAGTCATCATTGATTCGTGCCTTGCTACAAGCTCACCATAGTGAAGGCTTGCGTATTATCGAGGTTGCGCGCGATGATCTGCAAGTATTGGATAAGATTCGTGCTGCTCTTAATGCCCTACCAGCAGATTGTAATTGCCGCTATATCGTATACTGTGATGACCTCGCTTTTAATGGTCAAGACGAAAGCTATCGTGCGCTAAAGAGCGTGCTCGATGGCTCGCTAGACTCTGAGCAAGACAAACTACTGGTCTACGCCACCAGCAATCGCCGTCGCTTGCTACCGCAGATGATGAAAGACAATGTCGATATCTATAATGGGCAGACGGATGAAGTCAATCCCTATGAGGCCATTGATGAGACCGTGTCATTATCAGATCGGTTCGGTTTGTCCCTCACCTTCCATCCTATGGATCAGCAGACTTATCTGCATATCGTTCAGCATTATCTGAATTTAGAGCAGCAGAAAATCTCAGCTGATATGGATAGTGAGGCTAAGGATATTTTAGCAAGTCAGTCTATGGCTGATAAGGTTAGAAAGGATGCGCTACGTTGGGCCTCAGAACGTGGTGGTCGCTCAGGACGAGTTGCTTATCAATTTAGCCGTTTTTGGAGTGGTAAAACACAATTGGCTATCGAAGACAGTAAGCGCTAGGTCATATTTAACGCTCAATCATATCTAAGCTTAACGA
The DNA here is from genome assembly GCF_052258385.2 of Psychrobacter sp. 1Y6. NCBI lineage: Bacteria > Pseudomonadati > Pseudomonadota > Gammaproteobacteria > Moraxellales > Moraxellaceae > Psychrobacter > Psychrobacter sp. 1Y6. Next base: position 2,364,827 of record NZ_JBQQEW020000001.1, read on the forward strand.
TGTCTAATCACTGCGTGCAGAGCATATATACTGCACGCGCATCTCTTCTTGACTGGCCTTTTGGCTGCCCTCTTGATTGCTTACCGATTCAACTGCACCATCAACTGTATATTGAGCAAAATCTTCTGCCAGCCATAGATTGCCTTGATAGACACTTTGCGCATCTAAGCGAATATATGCCATATTTGGCGTTTCGCTATCTGGGTTGTCAAAGTTCTGATAACGAGCGCTAAAGTGGGTCAAAATGATGTTTTTCAGGTTCATCTTTTGCGCGAATGTGCCCACCACATGCGCACTGCTATGCATGGGATTAAAGTCAGGGTTTCTGGCTTGAATAGCCATCATGACCTCGTGCGTATAAGTCGCCTCATGCACCAACAAATCCGCATTGATAACGGCTTTGCTTAACAAATTTGGCGCATCATTGTCTCCTGCCACCACTATTCGCGTCCGCTGTATTTCCTCATCAACATAGTCTACTGAGTGCAATTGTCTATTATCCTCAGTCGTGACATCTTCGCCTTGCTGCAATTTACCCCACAATGCGCTTGCTGGAATACCATCTGCCACAAGCTTATGTGTATTAAGGATGCGGCGGCTAATAGTCTGAGTAATACCAAAGGCATGAGAAGCAACCCGATGTGATAGCCGCGTGATATCAATATCAAGCTGATGTTGGTCGCTTAAGCTAATGTTAACCTTGTTCGTATCACCTTGCTCAGCTAACACCTCTTCAATCGCTACAAAATTAAGAGCAAAAGGTAGATATAGCTCTGTAGTGGCGGTAATCGCTTCAAGCAAAGTAGCAATCGCTTTTGGGGCAATCAAAGTTAATGGCTCACGGCGTCCTGACATAGCAGCACTAGCTAGCAGCCCTGGTAGACCGTAGCAATGGTCACCATGCACATGGGTGATGCAGATAGCAGCCAGTTGATGTAAGGAGAGTTTGGTATGTAGTAACTGCTGCTGTGTGCCTTCACCGCAATCAATCAGCACCCATGGACGCGATTTCTTACTCTGATTATTCTGTTGACGACTCTCTTGCTGTACGCCAGAGGTATGCGGATTCAGACACTCTATTGCCAGTGCAGTCACATTACGCTGTTTGGTCGGTACACCTGCGGAGGTACCCAAAAAGGTTAGCTTTAGCATAGTGATGCCTTTTATTTATCAGGATTATTGGCTGAAAAGCACAAGTGCGTCTCTTCATTCTAAAACGATAACAGAAATAAGATAAACGAAGACTATGCCCTAGCTATGACAATTGGCATATCATAGTTTTTTGACCTTCAACCATTTGTCCACCATTGCCAGTACACTCATTTACCATATTTGATTCGTAAGATTTCCAGCCACCATAAAAGCTCGCTGCACACAGAATTACCACTAGAATTTTCTGTGACCACGATTTGATAGAGACTTGCTGGCTATTAATCTGTTGTCTATTATTTTCTTGCATACTGGTATCTTGCTTATTAAGTGACGTTTGAGTTGCTGACTGATTATCGTCTTTATCTAGGCTATCTTGTTTCAGATGGTCTTTATTCGAGGTATTTAGATCTGTCATAACATTATCCTAAAAAAGGCTTTGTTTATTCATAAACAAAGCCTCTGGTCTACATGGCTACTTAAGCGTTGAGAGAGGATTATACCAGTATCCTCTAAAAATTCAGACGACCACCCTTTTTTTCTGCTCGCTTAAAGGCATCTCGTTCTTCGCAGCGTTTGAGCCAGTTCAAAAGATTGGTATATTTACTCTGATCTAAACCTGCACCAGCATTGGCACCCAAGACTGCAAGATGCATTTGAATATCAGCGGCGCTAAATTCACTACCTGCAAACCAGTGATTTTCATGTAGATGACGCTCCATCATATCTAGCATCTTCTCCAAACCGCTACTGATCATGTTTTTTTCAATCTGACCTTGGATTTTTTTGCTGATAGGTTTGATTAGCATTGGCGACTGAGACACCACTTTTGTGAATACCAAGCGCATGACCAACAATGGCATCAATGAAGCCTCTGCAAAGTGTAACCAAAACGTATAGGCTTCCCACGCTGCTTCGTTATTATCATCAGGTTTGAACTGCTTTTCTTTGTCGTAATGCTTAATCAGATATTCAATAATGAATCCTGATTCAATCAGTACACGATCGTCTGCTTCTAGTATCGGTGCATTACCAATCGGATGCACTTGCTTGAGGCTATCAGGAGCACGGTATGCCTTGTTGCGCTCATAGCAAGTCAGTTTATAATCGGCGCCGAGCTCTTCTAACAGCCAGATAATACGAAACGAGCGCGAGTTTGCTAAATGATGAAGATGTAACATAAACCGTCCTAGTTATATATTGTAGTAAATCAGCCATAGTATCTCAGATATAGCACCATACGTTTACTCAATCGCGGCACTACTGCTCTCGATAATAGCGTAATTTCTACTCCTTTAATACTGTGAGTTGGCAGACATACTGAAAAACTATGCCTACCGAATCGATACTATCTAAGACGGTGTACTCTTTGACATCAATCTAAATGTAATGCTTCAATCTTGCGCGTCATTTTATCTATCTTTTGCTGATATTTTTTGATCTGACGGAATCGATGCGCGATTAGCACGCCTTTAATACGGCGATTTTTCAGACGACGACGCGGTGGAAAACTGCCCACTTGTGGCTCATTGTAGCCATGTAAGCGGTCTTCACGTTTACGCGCCATATAGCCCAGCGCGCTATCAGCAATCATAATCAGCAGTGCGATAAAAATCATGCTGTACATCAGCATGGAGCCACCATCATGTAAGTTACGATCTAAAATTGCGATTGAGAATATGAACAAGAATATTGGCTCAAGGTAGCACAGAGTGCCAAATAGTGAGACAGGCAGCTTCTGACTGGCCACCATCGTTAGTGACATCGCAGCGGTACTGATAATGCCTAATAATGGCAGCAGATACCAAAGCTTGTGGTTGGTGATTGCTACTTCAAAACCACCATTCATATACAGTGCGACCAATACCACTGGCAACAACAATACAAGGTCTGAAATCAGACCAGTAATAGGCGGCACTGCCAACTTGCGACGCAGTAGATAATAAGGAGGATAACCCAAGCAAACAAATAAAGTCGCCCAAGAAATAGCACCATACTCAAAAATATCGTAAGCGATACCGAGACCTGCACATACGATAGCAGCCCACTGAAGTAAGCTCATGTCTTCGTTGTAAAAGAACCTGCCGACAACAATCATAATCATCGGATATAGGAAGTAACCCAACGTTACCTCGAGTCCCAAACCATTAACTGGCGCCCACATAAATATCCAAATTTGCGCGCCCAAAATCGGTGTGGGTAGTATAAATAAAAACCACTCTTTTGCGTTCTTTAGTGTTTTTAGATAATCAAAAATGTGCTGCCACTGCTTTAGTACGCTGACCAGCAGTACTAGACTAAAAAACATTGTCAGCACGCGCCACGAAGCGACTTGCGTACCTGATAATGGTTGCAGCAGTAGACCAAATAAGAACAGTAATGAGTATAAGAAGTTTGCAGCGACAGCAGTGATTGTACCCTGCGAGGTTTGGTTAGTAGTCAGCATCACAACAGCCTTTAAAGATTGGGGCACATCCATGGCAATTTTTAAAAAAAACAAAAGCCTCAGACGAGAACGTCTGAGGCTTTTGCATATAAGGTCGTCGCGCAATCTAAGTTGAACGCTTTTGATGTATTAGGCTTACATCATGGTCGGCATTATGTCAAAGTCAGAATGAATAAGCAATGCCACTGTTCATCTAGTGTCTAAACTTTTAAATTGAGTAAATTTAATACAGGTAAGTGCTTATTTTGCATCAAGTTGTTCGATTTTTTGCTGTATCTTATCCATCTTCTTTTGGTAACGACGAATCTTACGAAAACGATGGGCTTTTAGCACGCCGTCGATACGCTGATTGATAAAATGACGACGCGGTGGAAAGCCGCCAATCTGAAGCTCTCTATAGCCATGCAAACGGTCATTACGCTGACGAACGAGATAGCCTTTTATGCTATCAGCCATCATGACCAGTAGCGCAAGCGTAATCATACCGTACATAAAGAGTGAACCACCTTCTTCAAGGCTTTGACTCAAAATAGTAATAGACAACACAAATAACAGCATCGGCTCTATATAACTTAGCGCCCCAAACAGTGAAACAGGTAACTTACTACTAGCAATCATCGTCAGCGACATCGCAAGCGCACTAAAAGCACCAAGCAGCGGTAACAGATACCAGAACTTCATGTCTTTCGCCGCAACATCAAAACCGCCCGTCATGTAAAGCACGATGAGCACGACTGGTGTCAACAGTGTCAAATCAAACAACAACCCTGTAATGGGCGGTACAGAAAGGGTGCGACGTAGCAGATAATACGGTGGATAACCCAAGCATACAAACAGTGTCACCCAAGATACTGAACCATACTGAACAATATCGTAGCCGATACCGAGTGCTGCAAATATCGCGGCAGCCCATTGCAAGAGGCTCATATACTCATGGTAAAAGAATCGACCAAGCACAATCATCACTAGCGGCAATAGAAAATAGCCCAACGTAACATCGAGACCAAACCCATTGACCGGTGCCCACATAAACAACCAAATCTGCCCACCTAGGATTGGTGCAGGTAGTATAAATATTAGCCATTCTTTTGGTGTCTTCAGCGTCTTTATATAATCAAAAACACGTTGCCACTGCTTAGTCAAACTGACCAATATCACCAAACTGAGTAACATCATGAGCACACGCCATGACGCTACCTGCGTCCCTGTTAAGGGCAGCATAAACAGTCCAAACAAAAACATCATCGAGAATAAAAAGCTCGATGTTACCGAAGCAACTGTTCCCTGAAAAGTTTGATTGGTCGTAAGCATAACAACAGCCTTAAAAAATAGAACCTTATTTACAGTATTGAAAAAATGAGAGTTAAAAAACAAAAGCCTCCGACGACAACGTCAGAGGCTTTTTTCTAGAAAAATGCTAAGAGACTAGACTCAAAAGCTAATTACCAAGACTATTACTCGTCATCGTCTTATGCATAGTTAGTCTATTATAGATTGTCACTTGGTTTATGATCGTTTGCAATATCAATCACATCATCGGCGTCGGTAGTTGCAGTATTGTCAGTTGTCGCATCAATATCTATCTGCTCTTGACCTTCTACCTCAAACGTACCGTCTTCTCTCATGGCATCGATAAGCTCGTCATCACTCTCTTCGTGCTCAACACGCGCCATGGCAACAAGTTTTTCGTCTTTTGACAGACGAATCAATGTTACGCCTTGCGTATTACGACCAGAGCTAGCAACATGCTCAACTGGGGTACGAACCAATGTGCCTTTATCAGAGATTAAGATAATATCATCGGTAGAGTCAACCTTGGTCGCTCGTACTAGTGCGCCATTACGCTCACTGGTCTTGATAGCGATCACACCGCCACCGCCACGATTTTGTGTATTGAACTCATCAATGAAGGTACGTTTACCAAAGCCGTTTTCACAAGCGATTAGGATTTCGCGTACATCATCTTCGATAACGACTAATGACTTGATAAATTCATCAGTAGCCAGACGCATACCGCGGACGCCTTTAGCCGTACGGCCCATCGCACGCGCATCATTCTCATCAAAACGAATGGCTTTACCACTTGAAGCAAACAACATCACTTCTTGGCTACCGTTAGTGATACGAGCGCTGACCAATTTATCACCGTCTTCTAATCCAACTGCAATCAAACCGTTCGAGCGAATATTGGCAAACTGCTTCAGCTCTACCCGCTTCACTGTACCGTTGGCCGTGGCAAAGAACACAAAAGGTGGCTCTGCTTGATTGCTATCTTCTAGCTCATTATTGTCTACTAAGTCGTCTGCTAGTGATGCGTCGCCTTTCGCAGGTAGCTCTTCTACGATTTTTGGAATTGGCAATATCGTCGTAACGGTTTCGTCGCTATTTAGGCCAATTAGATTGACCAATGGACGACCACGAGCACCGCGACTGGCAATCGGCACCTCAAAACCACGTAAGCTAAAGACACGTCCACTATCAGTGAAACACAGTACCGTAGAATGCGTTGATGTCACGACTAAGTGATCAATTACATCATCTTCTTTCATTGCTGTGGCAGACTTACCTTTACCGCCGCGTTTTTGTGCAACATAATCATCAATCGGCTGAGTTTTGGCGTAGCCAGTACGCGATACCGTCATAACAACAGTTTGCTCAGGGATAAGGTCTTCGCGACTAAAGTCCATACGTGAATCGATGATATCGGTACGGCGCTCATCACCAAAGTTATCACGAATCTCGATCATCTCATTAGAGATAATAGCCATCAGCTTATCAAAATCACCAAGGATAGACTCTAAGTGTGCAATTTCACGCAGTAAGTCTTGGTATTCTTCAGTCAATTTATCTTGCTCAAGGCCAGTCAGACGATGCAATTGCATGTCTAAAATCGCATTGACCTGTTCAAGTGACAAGCGATAGCGCTCTTCGCCTTCGATCAGACCAAACGGCGCTTTAGGATCTTCGCCATCGATAAACTCAGGACGTACCGATTGACTACCAGCAGCCGTAAGCATCGCAACGACGCTACCTGAGCCCCACGTGTTATTTAATAAACTTTCACGAGCCAATCCACGGTTTGCTGACGCTTTAATCGTCGCAATAATCTCATCGATATTGGCTAGAGCGACCGTGAGACCTTCTAGCAAATGACCACGAACACGGGCTTTGTTCAATTCATAAATCGTACGGCGGGTCACCACTTCTTGACGATGACGGACAAATGCAGCGATAAGCTGACGCAAAGTCAATAGTTTAGGCTGACCATTATCGAGCGCCACCATATTGATACTAAAGCTAGACTCTAGCGGCGTTTGTAGAAATAGGTTATTGACAATAACTTCAGCGGTCTCGCCACGACGCAAGTCAATAGCGATACGCATACCGTCTTTATCAGACTCATCACGAATTTCGCTAATACCTTCGATTTTTTTATCACGAACCAGCTCTGCAATACGCTCGATCAGCTTGGCTTTGTTAGCCTGATAAGGTACTTCGGTAAATACGATGCGCTCACGATCACGGTTGACGCCAGCATTGCTCATCGGCTCGATATGATAACGACCACGAATATGCAAACGGCCTTTACCGGTACGATAAGCATCTAAAATGCCCGCGCGACCATAGATAATACCGCCCGTAGGAAAATCAGGACCTGAGATATGCGACATTAGCTCTTCGGCTGAAACTTGTGGGTTTTCAGCATAGGCCAGACAAGCATTGATCACTTCAGTCAGGTTATGCGGGGCCATATTGGTCGCCATACCAACGGCAATACCCGTCGCGCCATTGACCAATAGGTTAGGAATACGCGCTGGCATCACGCTTGGCATGCGCTCAGAGCCGTCGTAGTTGTCTTCCCAATCGACCGTGTCTTTGTCCAAATCAGCGAGCATCTGGTGGGTCAGTTTGGTCATACGTACTTCGGTATAACGCATCGCTGCCGGAGGATCATCATCGATTGAGCCAAAGTTACCTTGACCATCAACCATTGGGTAGCGCAAGCTAAAATCCTGCGCCATACGGACGATGGCATCATAGACGGCACTATCGCCATGTGGATGGTACTTACCGATAACATCACCGACCACACGTGCTGATTTTTTGTACGGTTTATTATAATCGTTTGATAGCACGTGCATGGCATACATCACGCGGCGGTGTACAGGTTTGAACCCATCACGCACATCAGGCAGCGCACGCGAGACGATCACGCTCATCGCATAATCCAAATACGACTGCTTTAGTTCATCTACGATGCCAATAGGACTGACCGATTCGCTCATATACACTCCTTCACTCACATTTTTTTCTAACGTTGACACATCGCTTATGGCACCCATAGATCATATAAAAATACTGCCACATAAATGGGCAGTCATGACCAAAATAGACACTATAAAAAAACACTGCTACACGTGCAAAACAATAGGAAAATAGCGATAGTTTTAATGTTTAATAAAAGAAGCTATTTTAGCACAAATTTGCTGATTTAGGGGGTTCTGACCACCATTAAAATCAAGCTAGGCGGTTCATTCGCAGTGGTATTTTGAATTATCCATACACTCTAAAATAATTCTAATGACAGGTTTTTTTTGATTGGCTGATTTTGCCATTTTTACAGACGAACTTACCATCTGCTGAGCAATGAGATACCCCGCCCATTTTACCTGAACAAGGCGTATTTCGAGCTTGGGCTTGGCTCGTAGATGTGAAGGCAAATACTAGGGCGAGTAGCGCTGTGCTGATTGATTTCATTGTTTATTCTCCGTATCTGATGGATATTAAATAGAAAAATACTATACTCATTCAGTACAGCTCGACAAGATTTATTTTGATTAACTGAGTAGATACTTATATTTCTATCTACAGTTCAACACGACATTTAATTTAACGCTAAAATCTTGAGCATAGGGTTCATACGTGGTTTGTATATAAGCTATATTGGTAAACAACTAGGATGTTTAGAATATTTAGCCAATACAACAACACCTACAACTGTCTCTGACGTGAACTGATTGTTTTTATGGTCATATTGTTTTCATAACCATAATGCTTTGCCATGAGCTAATAGCTTTCAAAATCACATTATTTTAATGAGCACATTATGATTTAAACCACTCTAATGCAGCTATTTTTTGAGTGATACTGGACAAAAAATTTCTAAACGCTACACTACCTCATCTTTTATAGCACTTACATAACGACCTAACAGGCTACTTTTATTATGGATATCATTCTTGCAATTGTTTGGATTTTAGCAATGGTGCTATACAGCTTTTCGAGCGATTATGTTGCTAGCTTTCCTAACCATAACAATCGCGCTGTACCCTATGTCCGTTGGGGAGCACTTTTAGTCGCTATGGCTTTATCAGCATACTTGTCAAAAGCCTATCAAGAAAATTTACAAGGCAATGGTATGTGGGTGTTTGTTATCGTGGTATTTATCGTTATTGTATTAGCGAAAGTCGTTTTTAAATGGGTAATTAACAGACGTTTGAAACGCTAGTTAATACTGAATAGTTTTATTAATTTGACCCTCTTACTTATTGATCTAAATACCTTATGACAATTAAACATCAAGATAGCCAGCCTGACTCAAACCTTTCTATACCAGCAGACAACGATCGAGCAGATCGTAGTTTCGATGCCATTGCCGATCATTTCGAAAAGAAGGTTTATGGTGGTTTAAAAGGCGAGATTCGATTGGCTGTGCTACGCCGTGATATTTTTGAATATAGCGCACAGATGAGTGAGGCGCTTGGGCGACCTTTACGTATCTTGGATGTGGGTGCAGGGCTTGCGCAAATTTCGATAGAACTTGCTGCTCAAGGTCATAGCGTAGTCATCAATGATATATCAGCAAATATGCTTGAGAAGGCAAAAGCGAGCGCAGAGAAAATCGATAAAAAACTAGACATCACTTGGTATGTCTGCCCTTATCAAGCGCTTGAAGAAAAACTGGCTCAGACAGAGACAGAAAAATTTGATTTGATTATGTCGCACGCGCTACTTGAATGGTTGGCAGAACCAGCGGCAGTCATGGACTTTTTTGATCAGCATTTAACAGATGGTGGCGCGCTATCCGTCTGCTTCTACAACCCCGCGAGTTTTGATTATCGCAATCTTATCATGGGGAATTTTAATCTACTCGATAGCTTACTTGATGGTAACGATTACAAAGCGGACAATAAGAAAAGCCTCACCCCCAACCATCCCGTTGCCAAAGAAGAGGTCGAGTCTTGGCTAAAAGCGCATGATTATCAGACGGTACGTAGCAGTGGTTTACGAGTGTTTCATGATTATGCACCGCTCAAACGTGGCGGTCACAACGACCCAGATGCAGTAATCAGAATGGAGTTACGCTACTCACAATTAGAGCCGTACAAATGGCTTGGCCGTTATTTACATATTCTAGCTAAACGGTAAATTCATAAGATTGCCCAAGAATGATGAAGACTACTAAACCTCTTCATCCATTCTCGATGATCTATCATATTCTGACCAAGTAGTGGCATTAATGTCTTTTTCATCGAAGACTACGACATGCTCTAGCAAAGGCAGAATGCCAATATGAGAACCGATTGCATGATTATGATGGCTCGCAACCAAGGATAAGACAGTCTGTCCATCATCTAACTGTAGTCGATACAAATAGTTGGCACCGCGAAACACACGTCCAATAACTAAAGCTGTCTGTGTACTGTCGTCATCATGAATAATATCATCAGGGCGCACGAGTACTTTGATTGGCGTACCATTTGGATAATCATATTCGCAGTACTGTGGTTGTCCTGATTCATCATAGACTTCCATGCGGCGATAGATATTACCTAGCGCCGTCTCAACATGACCTTCTTTGATGATGCCGTCTATCATCGCGCCTTCGCCTACGAATTCAGCGACAAAAGGACTGACAGGCTCATGATACAGCTCGCTTGGTCGCGCCCACTGTACCAATCGTCCTTTATCCATTACCCCTACTTTATCCGCTAGCGCGAACGCTTCATTTTGATCATGAGTGACCAAAATCGCTGTGGTGTTGGTACGTTTGAGAATATCACGGACATTCATTGCCAATGACTCACGCAGCACCACATCTAGATTAGAGAACGGCTCGTCAAGTAGCAGTAGTTTTGGTTTGGGTGCTAGCGCTCTTGCAAGAGCCACACGCTGCTGCTGGCCACCAGAAAGCTCATTTGGGCGTTTGTCCGCATGCTCGGTCAATTCAACTAAGCTTAGCATCTCAGCCACACGGGCTTTTTTGTCAGCAGCTGACCATTTATTGAGACCAAAGGCGATGTTTTTCGCCACGCTTAAATGACCAAACAGAGCATAGTCTTGAAACACCATGCCCATGCCACGCTTGGCTGGCGCAACTGCGAATGATTGACGAGCAGTTTTCTCTGTTAGGCGTTGATTATTTAGATAGATAGTGCCGCCGCGACTTTGCTCCAATCCTGCAATAGCTCGAAGCGCTGTTGTTTTCCCGCAGCCGCTATAACCTAAGAAGCAACCAATCTCGCCTTGCTCCAACATCAACGATAGACCGTTGACGACGATAGTATCGTCATAGCCTACTATGAGGTTTTGCACACTAAAGTAAGGATCTGTCGCGATATGTTTCTCAGTGTTTTGTTGTGAGGTATTACTTTGTTCTACAGTTTTATTCGGCTGAACTGGATTGATTCTATTTTGTGACAGTGGTGATTTTGCTACAGGCGTATGGCTAGCCCGAGCCTTTTCTGACTTAGAATTTGTTGAGTCGTTCATTGAATCAGTGTACATAAACGGTACCAGCTCGCTATTAGTAAGTAAAGCCATCGATAAAACAGAGCAAATTATAATATAGTTGACACTACGAATGTGCTGTTAAACTTATGTCAAATTATTGCTATTAGCTTTATTGTTATTAGCTATGTTTGTCGCTTTGACGCAATAGTATCCAAACAGGGAGCAAACCAACTAGCACAATTAGTAAGCTCGGTAGTGCGGCTCGTCCCCACATGCCTTCGCTCGTCATTTCAAACACTCGTACTGCAAGCGTATCCCAGCCTTGACGCCGTGTCATGAGCGTAATGGGCATCTCTTTCATCACTTCGACAAAGCCCATCAATAATGCAGTCAATACACCGGGGCTAAGTACAGGCAGCATCACATGACGCCAACGCTGATAAGGACTGTCGCTAAGTAACTTTGCAGCAGCTTCTTGATTGACAGTCAGTCGTTGCAATTGTCTATCAACCGGTTGAAAACTCACCGTCATAAAACGTGTCGATAGCGCCAGTAGCATAACAATGACACTGCCAGAAAGCACTTGCTGTGAGGTGATACCAAACGCAATCATTTGATTATCAAGCCACGCAATAGGTATAAATATCCCTACCGCCAACACAGTCCCCGGTACAACATAGCCTAAATTGGCCAAAGTGGTCATTAGTTTAGTCGATTTATCAGGATACTGGCGTTTGATCCACGCAATGATAATGGCCAAAAAGGCAATAAACAGCGTGGTCATACTAGCAATCATGAGGCTGTTGGTGACAAAATCAATGTAACGTGCATCAAAATCTTGGCGAAAATTCAGTGCTGTCCAATAGATGAGCTGTAAGAAAGGAATTAAGAAGGCAACTAAAAAGATCAGCGTACACAGCAGTGTCATGGCCAGTTTGGCAGGTTTGCTAGCGTCAAAGCGTTGGCTGCTACCTTGGGTCAGTGAACTACCACGCTTCGCTTGCCAATACTGCTCAAACAATACCACGATAAAGATCACACCAATGAGCAAGGCTGCTAGCTGAGCCGCTGTGGTCAAACTGAAAAAACCAAACCAGGCCTTGTAAATGGCAGTAGTAAAAGTATCGACATTGAATACGGATACTGCACCGAAATCCGCTAAGGTTTCCATACTGGCTAGCAATAAGCCACCAATGATCCACGGTAGTGCTTGCGGTAGCGCCAGACGAAAAAACACACGGCTACGACTCAAACCAAGCATCTGTCCCGCTTCTATCGCTCGCCTGCCTTGCGACAAAAATGCCTGACGCGCGAGCAAATATACATAAGGGTAAAACGCTAGCGATAATACCAAGCCCGCGCCCCATACATTCCTTATCGACGGTATGGCAGTGCTGATACCAGAATCGCGCAGAGCTGTCTGTAGCGGCCCACTAAAATCAACAATGCCGATAGTGACAAATGCCAATACATAAGCAGGGATGGCAAGTGGCAACATCAGTGCCCATGAAAAGAAACGCTGACCAGGGAAACGGTACATACTAGTGACCCAAGCCAGAGCAGTACCAATAGTGCCTGAAACGACAGTCACCATAAGTAATAAAATCGCCGTGTTTTTGAGCACTTGCGGCAGTACATAATCTGCCATGTGTGTCCAAATCTCTGCCACTGGCTGAGTCCACGACAGCAGCACGATTAAAATCGGTACTAGCATAAACAACGAAATCAGCCCTAAGACTGATTTCGAGATAATACGTTTACGAAGGGCGTGGTCTTGGCTGACAGTCTGCTTGTCGTTAACACCGTTATTGACAGTATCATTTTGACTAACAGACGCATCTGGCGTTGTGATCATATTATCATTACCGTGTCATACGTATAGAGACCTTGTAAGCTTATACCAACCTCAAAATCGTCATTACATGAATAACTGATCTGTAATAACTAACCTTTGAACCCATTCTTTAAAAGCTGTTGTTTAAAAGCTACTGTTTTAAGAACTATTGTCTAAAAGTTATGATTTTGAGATTGGTATCAGTATTACTGGCGATCCCTTATTTATAACCCGCTTTATCCATCATTTGGATAGCTTGAGTTTGTAGTTCACCGAATTTCTGTACATTGATATCGTCTTTTTTGAACTCACCCCATGATCTAAGCATATCTGACTCATCGATACCTACTTTTACTGGGAATTCTTTGTCAGAGCTGGCATAGAGACCTTGTGCCTCGTCAGATGACAACCACTCTATCAGCTTAAGCGTACCATCTGGATTGTCCGAACCTGCAACCACGCCAGCGCCTGAGATGTTTACATGCGTACCAGTAGTATCTTGGTTTGCCCAGAATATCTTCACAGGGAAGTTTGGTTTTTCGTCCAATAGACGACCATAGTAGTAGCTATTGGCGATACCCACTTCACACTGACCAGCAGCGATAGCTTCTAGCATCGCAACGTCATCACTGAACACGTCAGTCGCTAGGTTATCAACCCACCCTTTGATAACCGCTTCGGTCTTCTCTTCGCCCAAATGCTCCATCATGCTAGCAACAAGCGATTGGTTATAGACCTTTTTAGAGGTACGTAAGCATAGTTTGCCTTTCCATTTTGGATCGGCCAAATCTGCATAAGTAGATAACTGGTCGGCAGTAACTTTACTTGGGTCATAAAAGATAGTACGTGCACGTAGTGACAAACCAGTCCACTGACCTTTTGGATCACGGTATTTTGCAGGGACGTTAGCTTCTAACACAGTAGATGATACTGGCTGCAATAGGCCTTGCTCTGCAGCTTGCCATAAGTTACCAGCATCAACGGTCAATAGCATATCAGCTGGAGTATTCTGACCTTCCGCTTGCAAACGCGCCATGAGTGGACCTGTTTTGTCCGTGACCAACTCAACTTTTACGCCTGTTTGCTCAGTATAGCGATCTAACAATGGCTTAATCAGCTGCTCATTACGTGATGAGTAGATAGTAATCGTCTGACTATCAGCAGTCGTAGCTTCGTCAGTTGCTGCTTGCTGCTCAGCACCTGTTTCTGTTGACTCTACTTCTACGCTTTCTTCTGTGGTTGAAGAATTACTACAACCTGCTAGACCCAACATCATGCCAAATACGGCTGCAGGTAAGATAAGCTTCGTAGAGGTTAGATTAGCGCTGATAGCGTTCAATGACATGGTTTTCCCCATAGTAATGCTATAAAAAAGTAAAATGTATAGTGAGACAAGATAACAGTGATTATAACGATGACTTGCTAAGCGCTAGCAGTAATCAGGCCATAATATATTAAAGCAACATACTAATCGAAGTGAGATTAATTATCAATACATTTGTTTAACTGACAAATATACCTGTGATGAGTCTTTAGCATTTGTTTTTAAGAACTATTTTTAGCGGCCCAGTTCTTTCAATAGTTTGGTCTAGCGACGCGTTTTAGTGTCCATCTAAAGCAACCATTGCCCTAAGATTGCATTGACCGCAGCTTCTGTTCGCAAAATACGAGAGCCTATATGTACAGGCGTGCAACCCTGCGCTGTCAGCAGTTCTATCTCATAGTCGATCCAGCCACCTTCAGCGCCTATGCAGACTATACTCGGTAGCTCTCGTGATGGTTGCTGTGGTAAAAACTCAGAAAATGACTGCTGACTATAAGGATGCGCGACAATCGCTCGATTGCTTATTAGGCTTGCAAGTGAGTCTTCGACAAATGGCTTAAAACGTTTTTGTAGCGTAATACTAGGAGCGATCGTATCAATGCTTTGCTGCAGACCTTCTAATACAAACTCGTCAATCCGCTCAAGCATTGGACTTTGCCAATAGCTTTTTTGGGTACGGTAACTATTGATGAGAATGATATCGCGTACACCAAGCGCCGTCATATCCATGATTAAACGCCGTAGCACCTTAGGACGCGGTAACGCCAAAATAACAGTCAAATCTAATTTGGCTGGCGGCGCAGTATTCAATTGGACATTACCTAGCTGAATGCTGTCAGCGGTAATATCTTCAATAACAGCAGTACCAAGATTGCCACCGATTTGTCCAATTTTAAGCGTATCACCGATTTTTGCATTCAGCACTTTAGTCACATGGCTGACTTGAGACAAGGCATCGATGTTCGCTGCGTCTGCTAAGAAGTTTTCGGCAGGCAATAATATACAGTTCATAAATTGTCTTGGTTAGAAGACAGCTCGATAGCGTCTTCAATCATCGTAAATTGGCGAGTCAATACCGCCTGCTGCTGTATCGTCATTTGCTCGCCAGCTTGCCCTGCCTGCACGGCCAATGGCAAATTGCATAGCCAAGTCTCCAGCTGCGTATAAATGCTCACAGCGTCTTCATAGTTATAAGCTGTTTTCTTACGAGAGGATTTTTTATTAGTCTTTAACTGATCATCACTGACTATCTGTGCATCCGAACTACTTGCGCGATTTGACTCGATTGGACGATAGAAGTCATTATTTGGCTGATATAAAGCGCCTACTTCAGCCAGTTTATCTATCACACTTTGGCACGACTGAGTATAACGACCCATCAGTACAGGCGTGGCCACATTTGTAGGCTCCACTGGGTTATGCCCACCAATATCTACCAGCGAGCCGCCCACAAATGCTACATTTGCCAATGTATACCAAGTCATCATCTCACCCATGCTGTCTGCTAGATAGACTTGAGTGTCTGCATCAATCGCTTCCCCATCACTGCGCCGAGCCATGTTTAACCCAGTTTTTTGAATGAGATCTGCTACTGCGTCAAAACGCTCAGGATGTCTAGGAACGATAACAAGCAAGGTATCTGCTAATGTGGCTTGAGACAGTAGTTGCTGCTGCAATGACAACGCAGCTGCCTCTTCGCCATCGTGAGTACTCGCAGCTACCCACACAGGACGATCTGCCATACCAAACTCTGCTCGCAGATCAGCTTTCTTATTATAAATACTATTATCTTCTCTCGCTTGGTCATCAGCTTTGGACGCATTGATTACCCACTTTAATGAGCCTGCCACACGAATTTGGGCGCTACTAGCCCCTAGTTGCCGAAAGCGTTTAGCAGAGTCGCTGTCTTGCGCAATAATTAAGGAGAGGTTTTTCATCATACTGGCGCTGACTGCACCAATCTTTTGATAACTCTGAAAAGAAGAAGCAGATAACCTGCCATTGACTAGGATACTTGGAATACAGTGCTGGGATAATTTGGTCAAGATATTTGCCCATAGCTCTGTTTCTACAAACAATGCAGCGATAGGCTGTACGTGCGTTAAGAAAGTCTCGATAACAGCAGGACTGTCGACTGGCACATAGCTATGACTCATCTGACCCTGAGCTATCTGTTCTGCAAAACGGCTAGCACCACGAGCAAAACCTGTCTGAGTCGTATTGGTCAACCATATCTGATAGCCATTAGCCAATAACATATCCAGTAAAGGCGCGACCGTATTGGTTTCACCTAATGAGACTGCGTGGCACCAAATCACCCCTTTATCGATATCAGCATCGACCACTGGACGCAGTGGATATTGCTTACCAAAACGCTGATCAATTTCCTGCTGATAGTTGTCATTTTTATGAGATCGACGCCATACTTGCAGACGATATAGTGGCTTTAGCAGCCTAATAAGAGACTGATAATATAAAGGTGTCTCATGTACCGCACGACTAGGTGATGCTACAGGGTCAATTGGATTTACAGAGTGGTCAGACGGGGTATTAGATGATGGCATGGAACAGCCCAGATTAGTTATGAATCAAACAATAAAAGGGTAAAGGTAAAGCGCGCCAATTCTACCTGAATTTAAGCTGTAACAATAAGCTTTTAAAAAGTTACTGAGTAAATAGTTATTAGATAATGACTATTATCAATAAAGCGACTGCGATGATTGCGCCAATTAACAGCTGATAACGCTTGGTGCTGTGCTGCTCTTGCTTCTGTGTGGTCAGCAGCATTTCTGCTTGCTGCCATTGCTTGACCAGATTGGCCGCTTCTGCATGACCATTATCCGCTGCTTGCTCTAACCAGTATTTACCGCTATCTATATCTTGGGATACCCCTACTCCTTGGTAATACATTTTACTGAGTAGACGCTGAGCACGGCTGTCGTTTTTGCTAGCGGCTTGATTGACCCACTCTACGCCAGATTTTTTTTGATTGTCACTGTCCGCTGTCAAACCTTCACCTAACAATTCATACATGGCCAAACGTAACATAGCAGCTGTATTACCATCTTCAGCAGCCGATTGTAGTATTAAAAGCGCTTTGTTTTTTGCCGTGTTGTGATCATTTGAAAATATAACTTGGCGACGAGGCTTGTTCTGCTTGGCAATATGCTGCTCGAACTGATCCAGTACTTTGCGTGCTTGCAGATACTGGACATCACCAGTTGGTTGTGGCACCGTTATCTCATCTAATTCTATAAGCAGTTGCGTAAACATCTCTGGCGTTGATGTATTCTTTACAGATGACGTAGGCTTGGCTGTTGGCTTCATTACTTTAGTCAGCTCAGGCTTTATTGGGCTCTCAGACTCAGGAGGTACTACGCTTGCTTGCAACTCAGGTACAGTGTCAGACATAGCAGATGGAGCTGCGAGACTTTCACTATCAGTTACAACTATATTGGCTTGGTTACGCTCAGCTCCTATCGATACTTCTTCTTGCTTTTCCAGAAGCTCACTCGATTGGCTAGTACTGACATGCATATTTGAATCTGCGCTCGGAGCGATGCTATCAGTGACTTGATGAGTGGTTGCTTTGTGCGTTGTTAATTCGGACACTGAATGAACATCGTTACTTAACATAGTTGGCAGTCTAAAGCTAACCGCTTGATAGAGCCCACTATCTACTTGCCCGCCTTGTACTGCGTCAAACTGCCGGTCAATATGACCAAACAGACGCAGCCCTATTGGCTCTAGTGCAAAAAATAAGCGCTCTTTAACCACGCTATCATTATCATAACCGACTGCCATATGCTGATAAAAATCATCGGTGACCAACGTTAGCTCAGGGTAACGTTTACGCAGCTCAAACTGACCATACCAATGTGACTTGCTTTGCCATTGCCTTGCCAATACGCGACCGGCATAAAACGCCAAAAATACCATAAAATTACGATAGCGTTCATCGACCAGCAGCGTCATCTCATCCCATATACCGCTCTTAATCATATCTCGGCGCACTTGGGACAATAGCGTATCGATACGCTGTAAACTCTCAAGCGACTCGTCTAGTGTACAAGCGCGCAGCTCAGTTTCGTAGGCGATACCACCTGCAATAGGACGCCCAGCTAAGAAGTCTTGCCAGTAGCCTTCTGCAATATAGTCCAGTGGTGTTAAAGGTGATGCAGACATAGACGGATGTGACCTCTTTGCAGATAGATAAACCAAAAAAGCATAGGCTATAAAAGTGCTAATACTACTAAAATAATAGAGCGATACTGGTAGATTACCTTACCCTAAAAATCCGAGTGCTACAATAAAGGACTGAACAAGCGCACGACATTATCAAACAAGCGTTTTGATCCGTGACGCTGTTGCCACTCATCACTATCCAAGATTCGGCAGTTTTCTAAATAGACTTCCTGACAGTCCGCTACTTGGGCAACCATTTCTGGCGTATAAATCGCCAAACTGACTTCCATATTTAGATAAAAGCTGCGCATATCAATATTGACGGTGCCAAATAGACAGTAGTCATCATCGATAACCACTGTTTTTGCGTGTAGCAAACCACCTCTAAACAAGGCAATCGTTACTCCAGCATCCAACAACTCTTGATAATAAGCTTGAGAGGCATGCTGTACCAGAAACGAGTCTACTTTTTCAGGAACAATAATCGTCACATCAACGCCGCGCTTAGCCGCTATCGTCAGCGCGCCCGATAGGGATTCATCAGGGACAAAGTAAGGCGTGGTAATACGGATGCGCTTATTGGCACGATGAATCACGGTAACTAACGTATTGTAAATCACATGAGCCGTTAGCTGCGGTGCTGAAGGTATTAGCTGCGCCAAGACTTTGTCCACGACAGGCATCTTTGGTACGACAATCGAAGTGGCACCTACATCTGGCTGCTCATGATCATCAATCGTATCCGCCAATACCTTCACTCGGCTATTTAGATCATTGATGGTCGGATGCATCACATATAACTTACGAGTGTAGTTATTTACCCGTTGATGCAGCTCAGCAAGATTGTCATTACTTTCAGCACCAATATCGGTAACTATCACCTTAGCCATCGCTGTATTGATACTAATCGAGTGCTGGCTAGTTGTTCGTAGCGCCACATCAATCCATTGACCGACGTTTTTATTTTGCTTAAAAAACCTTGGATCAACCAAATTAAAGCTGCCGATATAGCCAATATGTTCATCGATAACCACCATTTTACGATGATTGCGCAAATCAGAACGTTTAAATAATGTCTTAAACAACCCTACTGGCAATGACTGATGGACATAAACCCCTGCTTTTTCTAATTTGCGGTGCACGCTACTATTAATAAAGCTAAAGCTGCCTACACTATCAGCCAATATATGACACTCTACGCCGCGCTGAGCCGCTACAGACAGCGCCTCTATGACTTCTAACACCTGTCCTTTTGGATAGACAATATAAAACTCCATGAGGACAATACGCTGGGCGGCGTGGATATCTTCAATCAAACGCTGAAAAATCGAAGCAGGATCAGTCAACAGCTGCATTTGATGATTGGGAAATACACCAAACCCGGTCCAGCGCGTTCCTATTTGGCTAACACCGCGGTAGTTGGCTGGTAATAAGTCCTGCCCTTTGTCAAAAATCAGATGCTCACGCCTTGCCATATCATTCATCAAGATGCTGGCTTGATCCACGCGTTCACGATAGCGCCGTCCAATCATCGGCTCGCCGAGCAGGATGTAAGCCACAAAACCAAATACTGGCAACGTGTAAAGCACCGCAACCCAAGCAATAGACACGCCAATATTGCGCTGCACAGAAACCACTCGCAGCGTCATTACTATCATAAGTACAATATGCAGCACCAAACCCAGACCCGCTAAGTCTCCCCAGGTCCAGCTCGTAAAAGTATCTTTAATAGTAAAAGTGTTTATATTGGCCTCCATCAACCGTGTTCAACGAGCAAAGCATCCATAGTATAGTAGCTTTTCACCTCTAAACAACAAATAATGATAATAAGTGTATTTTTAGAAATGCTATATAATACATGGCTTTGAGTGCTATTTTTGATAGATCGCAAGTGTGATTTATAATTATTTTCTAAAAACATTAAAATAATATTTGACACCCAACTGTAAATCTATATAATACACACCCACAGCAACGGAGCTTAGTGACAAACTTAAGAGCTCAGTTGATGTTGAATAAATTGCATAGCAATTGTTCGAAGGGTGATTAGCTCAGTTGGTAGAGCGTCTGCCTTACACGCAGAATGTCGGCGGTTCGAATCCGTCATCACCCACCACTTCTTAGCAAGTGGCTAAACAAGCTAAGAGACCTAAGCAGCGGTAGTTCAGTTGGTTAGAATACCGGCCTGTCACGCCGGGGGTCGCGGGTTCGAGTCCCGTCCGCTGCGCCATATTTAAAACGAATTTAAACCTTTGGGTTTAAGCAAGTTTCGCCTCAAGCATTAGATTGTTTGAGGTTTTTTTGTGTCTGCATATTCTACTTAGACATTGTTTATACAGCTACTGTGCTATCTAACACTTCTTAATTCGCATACAAATATTTCAGTGCTATGGACGTTGACTGATTCGGCTTACGCTAGCGATTAACGCTACCATCACTACACCCATGACAATCAGAATACCAGACATCATATGCGCCGCCTCATAATTGAGAGCCTCTACTTGCTCATATATCGCAATCGATACCACTTTGGTCTCGCCTGAGATGCTGCCGCCTATCATCAGTACAACACCAAACTCCCCAATCGTATGGGCAAAGCTCACCAAACTACCCAAAATGATACCTACCCGCGCTTGCGGTAAAGCCACTTTCATAAACCGCCGCATACGACTTGGTTCTAAGAGATGAGCGACTTCCGTGACACTTTTCGGAATACGCAAAAACTGTGCATAGACAGGCTGTATATAAAAAGGCAATGAGTAAATAATAGAACCAATAACCAGACCCTCAAAGGTAAAAATCAGCGGGCTAATATTATGTTCGCTCAACCATTTACCGATACCCACACTAGGACTGAGCAGTAACAGTAGATAAAAACCAATCACGGTAGGTGGTAGCACCAGAGGCATCGCAATGATGCCCATGAGCAGTACCTTAAAACGTCCTATTGCTCTTATACGGCTCGGCTTAGCCAACCAATAAGCGATAGGCGTTGCAAATAGCAATAAGCATAAGGTAGTCACACAAGCGAGCTTGATGCTCACCCAAAATGGACTGAGCATATCTGACATAAGAGACTGGTCGATCATATAATGTCACTGCTCGTTCTATGATGAGAGGGATTAGTCTAACGTATTACTGGACGGCCAGATAGCCTGCTTGTAAGAAGTGCTGCTGCCCTACTTTTGAGCGCAGGTAGTCGGTGAAGTCTGCTGCTAGGGCTGTGTTATTGATAATTATGCCATCTTGCAAGATAGCTGGATAAGACGCTGGCAATAAGGTAATAAACTGCTCAGGCTTGGCTTTAATCGCAACAAGCTGAGACTGTGCCACAAACCCATAGTCTACGCTACCTGTATGAGCGTATTGGAACGCCTGACCGATATTCTCTGACTGTATCAAACTTTTTTGAGCATTTAACTTATCGTACATGTCTTGTGATTGCAGATAGGCTTTTGCAGAGGCACCATAAGGCGCAAGATCAGGGTTAGCGATAGCCACCTTGCTGTCCTGAGTAAAGTCAGCACTGGTAAACACATCACCCAGCGATGTTGGCGTAAAATCGCTTAAAGGTTTGGTGACACTATAGAGTGCTAATTGACCTCTGGTATACGTAAAAGGCTTGGTTAGCTTATTATTTTCGTTAATAACACTAGCTGAATTTTCATCAGCCAATTTAGCAGGGAAATCTTGATTGGCAGACAAGAATATATCATACGGTGCCCCTGCTTTGATTTGCGCATATAACTTGCCAGAAGAGGCATAAGTAACTTCAATATCTGAGATACCTGAAATATTTTGGGCAGATGAGCTATTATCAGCCTGATAGCTATCAATGATATGAGGGAGTACATCAGACAAGTTAGCAGCCGCAGCAATACGCAAAGTCTGGGCTGGTTCAGTGGTATCAGCAGCAAGCGTCGTATTGGCGTCTTTATCCTGCGTACAAGCATTTAGTGACAATAGCAGACAAGCAGATGCACAGACAGTAGCTAATAACTTAACCATTATTACTGAGCCATTTAGACGAGTCGTCTTCGTAGTATTCTTGCTTCCACACAGGAATGTCCGCTTTGATGGTATCTAATATCCAGCGACAAGCATCAAATGCTGGATAACGGTGCGCTGACACGACTCCAACCCACACAGCCACGTCGCCAATTTCTAGCGCACCAATTCGATGTATCGCAATAGCATACGTAATTTCAAAACGCTTTTTGGCTTCTTCTATAATGGCGCGGCCTTGATTGATGGCCAAATCCTCATAACCATAATAGGTAAGACGATCAACGCTCGTGGCATTATTATGATTGCGCACTCGGCCTTCAAAGCAGACAAACGCACCGCAGCTGTCATTATCTAACGTACTTTTAAGCCTATTTTCATCTATAGCAATATCTAGTAGCGCAAAACCATCGCGCTCAGCTATCAGGTAAGCGTCATCAGCAGTACGTTTGATGGTCATTGAATGGTCATGGACGTTGTTGGTCATTTCTACTCTCTACTTATTATTTTTGCTTTATAGCCACTGAATAGCCCCTGACAAAATGGACACTAATAAACGCTTGTCTAACCACCAGCGACTGGCGTGATGAAAACCACGCTATCACCATCGTTTATCTGGTCAGTCCATTTAGCGAAGTAGTCATTCACTGCAACGCGTAGCTCCGACTGCGGACGGCTAAAGCGATGCTTTTGACTCAGCTGTTCGTACAGTTCAATCAGTGACGTATCCTGCTGTACGCTTACCGTCTCTTGCTGACAATTGGCCTCGTCAGCCAAACTGGCAAAATACATGACATTGATATTCATCGTTGATTCGATATCGGCTTTCACGTCGGTAGCACTCATAAACCTCTCCATCTTATGCAAGCTTCCTTGCTTGATATTCAGCATATCTTTATTGATTGATGACGCACTCTGCAACTTTGTCACTTTAGGCATGACTATAATCTGACTTACCACCTGTCTTTTTAACCAGATGGATATCATCTATAACGATGTCATGTGATAGCGCTTTGGTCATATCATAGATAGTTAAGCAGGCAACGCTAACCGCTGTTAGTGCCTCCATCTCAACCCCTGTCTTGTGCGTGACCTTGACCACAGCCCTGACCGTAATACTGCTGAGCGCATCATTATACTCAAAGCTTAGACCAATCTTATCTAGCGGTAGCGGATGGCAAAGCGGTATCAGGTCATGAGTGCGTTTGGCCGCCATGATACCAGCGATATGAGCCGTTTGCGTGATGCTGCCTTTTTTGGTCATACCATCAGCCGCTTTAATCTGCGCATAAATCTCACTGGGAAAGCGTACTTGTCCAGTGGCATTGGCTTCTCGCGTCGTTGCTGTCTTGCCACTGACATCGACCATGGTAATATCACCATCACTATCTAAGTGAGATAAGGTAGATTGCTGATTTATCTGAACGCTGTCACTCATTTATATAACCTTTCTTATGTGATATTTTTATTATTTTGATAGAGCAGCACATGCCTGCTTGAAATCTTCAGGCGTATTAAAGTTGGTCAAATTTTGCCACTCTTTGCTAAATGGTACGGCTTGCACCAATGGCTGAATAAACTGCATCACTCTACGCTGACCGTTATCTATATAGGCCTTCAAATCAGGCTCAATACTTAGCTGATACAGGCCTAACAATGGATATAAGTGACTGTCATCTTTTAAGCAAATTACTTCTTTATCGGCAGCAAGGCTTATTTCACATTGTAATTTCTGCCACAAGTCAGTTACTGGTATTAAGCTATCGCAGCTAATAACCAGTAACCACGAAGCTTGTACGTTTTTTGATACGCCTGAATCATTCAAGCTGATCAAATCATTCAATGTTTGTAAGGCTGATTCGATAGCGACCAATGCGCCGCCAGTTTTAATCTGCTCATCATGCTTACTAGAGTCAACATCAGTACCATAATCAGCAATGTGAATAACAGGCGCATTAGGTTTTTCTGAATGGACATCTAAACCAGCTTGAAAGCCGCGACCATTATCTGCAATCAATATAGGAACCTGTAACTTGCTCGCATGACGAACATGATAGTCTAGCAGCTGCTCACCTGACGGTAGTGTTAGCATCGCCTTGGCCGTTCCCATACGTCTAGATGCGCCGCCTGCCAAGATAACCACACCTGCCAAACCATCCAGATTATTTGAGCAATTTGTCATTTACCATTACCTGTCAGGCTTGATTGTATAACACTCATAGCTCAATTATTTATAACTCAATCATGGCTAGGATTTTGTGCCAAAAAATGCGGCACGAAGTTACATGGACGAGTACGACTATCAAACTGATCTTTTAAAATATTTTCCCAACCCGTACGGCAAGCACCAGAAGAACCTGGTAGACAGAATATACCCGTACCATTGGCCATGCCAGCAACTGCTCGCGATTGTACGGTAGACATACCGATTTCATCTTTTGAGATTAAACGGAACATTTCACCAAAACCATCGATTGATTTATCAAACAGTACACTCACAGCTTCTGGCATGCTATCTCTAATAAAGAACCCTGTGCCGCCAGTGGTAATAACCGCATGAACGTCTGGACTAGCAATCCAGCCACTAATGACTGCGCGAATTTGGTAAATATCGTCGGTAATTAGTTGACGATCTGCTAAATGATGCCCTGCTTCAGTCAAGCTATCTACTAAGTACTGGCCTGACGTATCTTCTGCCAGCGTACGGCTATCAGAAACGGTCAATACAGCAATATTAAGCGGTGTAAATTGTGCAGCAGGCTTACTCATAAATAATCCTTTATAGATTTAATTTTATAATTGTATTAAAAAGCGGTTGTATCAAAAAAAGCGATGTTAAAAAACGATTGCGTTGGAAAACATTCTCTACAAGTGTCACGACTGCAGACTCAAAGAGTTTTATCCGCCGATTATCGATAGATTGTGCATGATGCCACTGTTAGAGTCATGCAGATGATGATGCTCAGGTTTGATTGGCATAAAGCTATGTAAAGTGTTTACCAGTCCTTGGATATCGTCTTGTTGTAAGTATGGACGGATATCGTAGTTGCCTTGATCAAACAGACACAAATGCACCTTGCCTTGGCTGCTTACACGCAAGCGATTACAGGTATCACAGAAGTGCGCCGCATATGGGGCAATCATACCGATACGACCGACATATTCAGGGTGGCTATACTCTACTGCTGGGCCATCAGCACTACCGCGCTCGTGCGGCTGCCACCCATTTTCTAACAAGTAATCAGTGATAATATCAGACTGAGCATGCTGAGCAAAAAACAAATCGCTATTGTCACTGGTCTGCATAAATTCGATAAAGCGATAGGTCACTTGTCTGTCTTTGACATAGTCAATCGCCGTGATTAAATTCTCAAAAGCAGTCTCTGCCATCAAGACACTATTTATTTTGAGTTTGATATCAGTCGTTTCTAACAATGTATCCATGTCAGCCAATATCTGCGGCAAGGTATCAAAGCCTGTCATTTTATGAAAAGTAGCAGCATCGAAGCTGTCCATACTGATATTGAGCTGATCAAGTCCAGCAGCTTGCCAGGTGGCTATATGTTTACCCAATTTATAACCGTTACTGGTCATCGCGACCGTCTCGATACCGTCAGTCTGCTTAATCGTTTCGATAATTTCGACGACATCACGACGAATAGATGGCTCACCACCTGTAATTCTAACTTTTTTGGTACCTACTTGAGCAAAGCCGCGCACCAAGGTTGCAATTTCAGAGATACTCAGCTCATCATCAGGGCGCTTACCTTGATAACCATTTGGCAGGCAATACTCACAGCGAAAATTACAAAAGTCAGTAATAGACAGACGCAAATAAGTCAGACGCCGTGCAAACCCATCGGTTAGCGGCTGGTGATAGTCACTCATCTGCTCAGTAGGCACGACCAAGGAAGGCTCTATGTAGCCATCAGATAATGCCGGTGCCAAGCTCGGTGAATACAGTTGCGGGCTGTCTATTTTGTGTTTGTCATCTATGTTGTCATCAATCATATGTTACTGCCATCAGTACTGCTTACTATAAGCACTACTTTGTTATTCGTGTTTAGCATACCAGTGTAAGGTTACTCTCTAGCATTGTATGACAACCTTACAATAAATTGGCAAACGATGAATTAGCGATGTAGCCAAGGAAACGGTTGTACAACGACGTCATTACCAGCTACTACGTTCCCACTGTCTTTGTCCAATACAATAAAGCAATTGGCGCGGCTCAGCTGTTTTATTCTATGTGACTGCTGTCTTGAGAAACACTCAACTTGATAATGACCTGTATCGTCTCGTGACAATACGCCACGCTGAAAGTCTTTGCGGCCGGGAGATTTTCTGATATCACTGATAAGTTTGGCCTTGATATTTAGCGGCATCGGCTGCTCTGATACGCTAGCACCCGACATTTGCCACAATGCAGGAATCACAAACTGTAGCGTACCCACGACCGTAGAGAGTGGATTGCCCGGTAGGCCAAAATACAATACTGGCTTATCGAGATTTTTATTTAACTCGCCAAATACAAAAGGCTTACCAGGCTTCATCGCCACTTTATAATGGTTAATCCGACCTAGTGTTTCAATCACAGTAGTCAAAAAATCATAGTCACCAACAGAGACACCTGCAGTAGATATCAGTACATCACAGTCCTGCATGGCCTCATTGACTGCGATAGTTGTCTGCTCTAGGTTATCAGGGATAATGCCATAATCATGAATAGTGATAGGCAAATCTGACAGCAAGCTTTTGAGCGTTGGGGTATTAGAATTATATATTTGGGCTAGACTTTGTAGCTCATGGCCAATAGCTACGAGTTCATCACCTGTGGCCAACACGCCTACAACGAGCGGCTGGAACACGTTCACTTGGCTAATACCAAGGTTGGCGAGTAAGCTAATATCTGCAGGATTTAGTCGTTTACCGATTTTTAAAACAGCTTCGCCAGACTCAATCTCTTCACCTTGTGAGCGGATATTATTGTTAACTTTGGCCGTTTGCGTGAGTGTGATGTCGTAAGGTCGAGATTTATCAACGGTTGCTCTGATATCTGCAAAATTCGTATTCTCTTGCATAATGACCGTATCACAGCAATCTGGTACGACTGCACCAGTAAAAATCCGCACTCCTTGCCCTGCCGCTGTCTTACCAGTATAAGCACTACCAGCTTGCGACTCACCAACGATTTCGATAATACTGTTTTCTAATAACTCACTACCTTTGGCAATCGCATAGCCATCCATTGCAGACAGGTTTTGTCGCGGCACATCAAAGGGTGAAGCAATATCTTGAGCCAGTATGTGGTTTAGGCTGCCCAGCAACTCTAGAGTGTTAACGGCTCTTTTTTGTAGTGGAAAGTCAGTAATATGATAATTATCTATTCGCTGCTGTATCGCAGCTTGTAATTCTTCCATGGTAATCATAAGGTCACGCTCTTTCTGTCGTTCTAATTATTTATAATCGAAACTGTTATTTAAAATGGTCGTTAAAAACTGTTACTAAACACTATGAGTAAAAGTCATCGTTAAAAAACACATTATCTAGAGTCTATCATTCAAAGTATCAACTTTCTTGTATTAACCTTGTCCTGCTAAGTTTTGAATAAAGCCAGATTACACTGGTCTTAATATTTGATATTTATTGCATGGTCCATTGTGTTAAAGATGTCAGCAAAATCAGACATAGATTGAGACAAAAAAAGCACCTTGGCAAGGTGCTTTTTGTAGAACAAATTAAATTATCGTTTGATGACTAGTGGCTGATGCATAATGGCTAAGCACGATTAAAAAGAGCCACTTTTATACAGTGTATAAACACCGTCAGCCTACCTCACCATCCAGCCAATGAGGACGCACTGTTTTGAGTAATAAATCCATCTGGCGTTTGACCATTATCTGCTTGCCAGCGCTGGAATGCCATACGAGTATTGGTACCCACGATACCATCAGCGCCTTTGGTATCATAACCCATGCTAGTCAAACGACGTTGTAGGTTCGTCACTTGCGTGGTCGATAATGGACGCTCATAACGAGGCCAAGATTTTTGCAACCCGCTTTGTCCATTAATCGTTTTGCCTAGCAGACTAACACCCAACGCATAACTTGATGAGTTGTTATAGACTTTGATCACATCAAAGTTTGGGCTTAGCAATAATACTGGACCGTCTTTACCAGCAGGTAACCATAGCTCCATCTGAGTATTGGCATCTAGGTAAACGTCCGCTATCGTATCGACACCCATCGCAGCCCATCTAGCAGCAGGGTGTTTGCTACCAACTACGGAATAATCAAACGAGGCTGGCACCGTTGCTTCATAAAAAGGCGCTAAGCCACGAACCCAACCTGAGTTACTAAGATAGTTGGCCGTCGAGGCTAGTGCATCACCAGTCGCCCAAGGATTGCGATGTCCATTGCCATCACCATCAACCCCTTGTTTGAGCCAAGTCTCAGGGATAAACTGGGTTTGTCCCATGCCGCCTGCCCAAGAACCGTCGAGCTGCGACCATGACACGTCACCGCGTTGTAGCAGTGTCGCTAACGATAGCAACTGCGTTTCAGCGAATTCTTGACGACGACCATCATAGGCGAGGCTGGCAAGCGAACTTGGCAAATCGCTATTACCGGTCACAGCGCCATACGATGACTCCATGCCCCATATCGCAGCGATAATCTCTGCATTAACCCCATACTGAGACTCTAGCTGAGACAAATAAGCACGCTGCTCAGCAAATTTGCGTTTACCTACACTGACGCGTCCACTAGATACCGCAGAATCTACGTATTCCCACGGCATCTTGGAAAACTCGGGCTGACCTGAATCTAATGAGATGACTTGCTGGTTTAGATAAGCAGAATCGAGCAATCGACCAATAACTTGGGCATCATAGCCTGACGATATGGCACGCATAGAAAAGTCTGACTTCCAATCAGAAAAGCTACTGTAGCTAGGCTTGGGCGCAGGCTGCGGTTTTACGACTGGCGCAGGTGTTGGTTTGACCTGAACGGTTTGGGTTTGAGTAATCTCAACGCCGCCTTGACGAACAGGCTTACTTTGCATTGCCTGCTGGCTTGTACACCCGACCATCACTAATGCTGGCACAAAGGTGAGGTATTGCTTTTTTAATCTCATAAAAAATCTCAAACATGAATAAATAAAATGGCTCACAGTGGCCAAGCTATCCGTAGCTATTATTTAAGTCTAACGCCCAAGTACGCTACGTGGGTCAATAGGATTACCATTTAAGCGAACTTGAAACTCTAAGCCTACCTCATTGGTCTGACCACTGCTGCCCATACTAGCAATACGTTGACCACGCTGTACTGTATCGCCCTCTTGCACCAACAACTGGCTATTGTGCGCGTAAGCTGTGATGTAGTTATCACTATGACGAATCATAATTAGATTGCCATACTCTGGCAGACCGTTGCCTGAGTAAAGCACAGTTCCTGATTGGCTGGCAAGTACTGGATCACCAACCTTGCCCGCAAACCACATTCCCATATTGCCCGAAGCAGGGTCAATATTACGAGTTACTGGGTTGCGCGTAGGGTAATCATAACCAGAGGTCGAGTTGGCAGTGGCTTCATAGGCTGGTATTTGAGATTGGGTCACAGGTGGCGTATAAATTGGCTGCGTTTGAACTGGGGCACTGTAGCTATTGTTACTTGCAGTGGTTGCCGCATTGCCTTGCCATAGTTTGAGCCATTGGCCACTATAGATGGTGTATTTACTATCTAGATTGTTCATCGCACCGATTTGGCGATAGTTCAGACGATAGCGCGCTGCAATCTGGCTGACCGTATCGCCGCGTTGTACACGGTGATAGTTAGGGACGCCTTGCGCGTTAGTAATAATCTTAGGACCTGCTTGGTTTGCTGATTGATAGGTAGGCTTCGTTGCACAGCCGACGACAGATAGAGTAGCGACTGCCATAGTACCAATCAACGCGGCTTTAACAAGGTGCGATCCAGCTATGATTTTTTTCATACAAGGTTCCTATTCTTTGTGTTGCTCATTCATTGTTTAATCATTCAAAAGCGCTTGATATCATACAAGAGTCTTCTGATATTCTCATAACACGTCAGCGTTTAATAAGCCGGTATGGATTATATCTTATAGAATTTATAGCGCGAGTGTTGATAATCTATCCAGCGCTGCCGTTGGCGTATAATGTAGGCGTACTGGTGACAAACTAACATACCCTGCCGCTACAGCCTCATAATCTGTCATCACATCCTGCTTCGCTTGTACCGCATCGATTGACGTTTCTAATTGTCGCTCATTTTCACCTTTTCGTAGAGACAACCAATATGCATCTCGGCCGCGTGGGTCTATCATATGGCTTACTGGCTGAGCAGCTTGCTTATGGCCTAGCGAGGTTATTTTTCGACCCTTGATATCATCGGCATGCTGCACAGCAGGAATATTAACGTTTAATACATGATAGGGCAAACTTTTGAGCATCTCTAAAATCGAAGTCTCAGTAATCAGTTTGACGATTTCATGTGCGGCCACTCGATAATCACTGGCTGATTCTTGCCCGCCATTTTTGACACCCCCGCCTACCAAAGACGTTGCTATAGCAGGGATACCAGATAATTGCGCAGTCAATGCAGCACCGAACGTACCAGAGAACATCACATCCTGTCCTAAGTTAGCCCCTGAGTTAATGCCTGTAATCACGCAGTCAAAGTCACTATCACGATATAACTCATGCAGAGCCAAATAAACACAGTCAGCTGGTGAACCATTTACCGCTACAAATCCAGAAGGCAGCTGATGCGTATGCAGTGGTCTTGAGACACTCAGCGCACTGGCATAGCCGCTTTGTTCATCGTTCGGGCCGACGACCACCACTTCACCAATAGTCGATAATGCCTGAGATAGTGCCAATAATCCTGGCGCATACACACCATCATCGTTACTAATTAAAAATCTCATTTCTACTCAGTATGTGGTTAATATTTTATTAGCTGTCTTTCTACATCTCTATTTGATAATTCTGCTATCGCGCCATGTCTGTTCAAAATATGGCATAAAAATACGATGCTCATATTTAAAATGAAAACATGATACTCTAATTCTCCAATGACATGACGTCTCAGTCTAACGAAAAAGTATCGTTTTGATAGCATGAGCGATTATAACTGAATAATATAAAGACACGAACCCTGTCTTTAGCAAAGTATCATGTTCTTCTTATGCTAATGATTATATGAGAAAAATAACGTGACAAATATTTGTATAGAGCGGATTACAACTAGTATATTAAGCATCGCGTTACAATACGCAACACCCCACAACAATACAAACCGATGTACTGATACTGAAGTAACGTCATTAGGGTATGCTACTGATATGTTGCTAAAAAATAGTTTTGGCTCACAAGATATCTACACATAAATCAATATTTTATGTGACTTTTGTTTTTTTACCGATTAACATATGACCATTAAATAAAGACGAGCGAGTGTAATACTGAATGAATAAACAATCGATATTATCTATAGCTTCTGTGATAGCAAATACTGCCTCAAAAGTTGGGATTGCAGGACTGATAACGTCTGTTGCTATGCTGTCTCAAGCTTCTAATGCTGCGAATAACTCTGGCACTACCATTCCGCTAGACATGTCTGGCATCAACATTACTAAGCACGAAATTGCGGTGATGCAGGTACTATCGGAGATATGCCCACCAATGCTAAATGGTAAACAAAAACAGCGGTTCTATAAGTCGTACACTGTGCAGCTGCATGAGCTAATGCCTTCTCTAGAAGATCCAAAAGCAGCCATTCAATATCTGTCTACACAGCAAGACTATCGCCAGATATTGCAGGGTATTCGTAGCTGGACGATGGGATTCTCAAAGCAAGAAAACAAAGCACTATGTGAAGATTTGGCAAACGCAGATTACTAGAAGATTCGTTAGTTTGATTCAACGACTAGCGTCATCTGCTTAATGTGTTAATAATAATATTGGTATTAACGATAATAAAATACAAGCTATGTACTCTTTATAACATCGGTTAAGCAAATATTATCAACTGGTTGTTTCGATATCTGTAGCATCAAAGCTTGCTGTCACTTTACTTGTTATTCACAAGCAGTGCAGCAGGCTTTTTTGTGAGCGTTAAATTTTTATTATAGAGACTGGTCAGATGATAGACACAACAAATATATGATAGGCCTTCATTTTTCTTTTCAAACTTGCCTTATTTTTGCATTTATCGATTCCCCATCGGTAGTCATTTTGCTAAGATAAGGCGTTAATTTTATGTCTATTGTGTAGGCGTTACTATTTTCGTCGATACATTATTTTAAACACTGCATTTAAGACATGCTGCTTAAAATAATGTATGGAAATAGGTACAAAACATAAGCGATAGATACATTTGGTTCCATGATGCGGTGTAATGATATATGACAGTAAAGCGTGTAAAAAATCAGCTGGTACAGCTGGTAGTTGGTGTAAGTATCTCGATGAG
Organism: Psychrobacter sp. 1Y6; assembly: GCF_052258385.2. Taxonomy (NCBI): domain Bacteria; kingdom Pseudomonadati; phylum Pseudomonadota; class Gammaproteobacteria; order Moraxellales; family Moraxellaceae; genus Psychrobacter; species Psychrobacter sp. 1Y6. Next base: position 2,397,994 of record NZ_JBQQEW020000001.1, read on the forward strand.
TGCAGTAATGGCAAACGCAGCCATTCAACCACCTGAAATGGACAATACTGCCTATGTGTTGATGGACTATAACACTGGCGAAATTTTGGCTCAAAAGAACGCCAATGAGGCGCTGCCACCAGCATCTCTGACTAAGATGATGACCAGTTATATCATTGAGCAACGCTTAGCATCAGGCGACCTGAAAGAAGATGAACAGGTATTGATGAGTCCAAACGCATGGTGCCGTGGTAGCAGCAGCCAATCTTGTATGTATGTGCCTGTGAACAAAACCGCCAGCGTCATCGATATGCTACGCGGTATTATTATTCAATCAGGTAATGATGCATCAAAAGCCATGGCTGAACATATTGCTGGTAGCGAAGCCTCGTTTGCGATCTTGATGAACGAACAAGCTCAAAAAATTGGCATGGAGAATTCTAACTTTGTCAATGCTACCGGTATGCCTGATGAAGGTCATTTAGCATCTGCTTTGGATTTGTCTAAACTCGCGCGCGCTATTATCAAAAACAGTGGCGACTACTATAGTATCTACGCAGAAAAAGAGTTTACTTATAACGGTATTACCCAAGGTAACCGTAATGCTCTACTGATTACCGACCCAACTGTTGATGGCCTAAAAACGGGCCACACTGATGCAGCAGGCTACTGTTTAGTAGCATCAAGCAACCGTGAAGGCATGCGTCTAATCTCTGTCATTATGGGTACCAAGAGCCAACAGGCTCGCGCTGATCAGTCACGCGAACTACTTAACTGGGGTTTCGGTCACTTTACAACGGTTACTAAGGCGCCTGCTGGACAGTTCGTTAGTAAGCTTCCAGTATGGTTTGGAGAAGCTGACGAGGTAGAACTGGCAACTGGCGACAACTTGCAAATTCTAACCAGCAAAACACAGAAAAACAAAATCACCACAGTGGTCGATATTCCTGAGAGCTTAGAAGCACCGATCAAAAAAGGTCAGGAAGTTGGTAAAATGATGGCTGTAATCGATGGTAAAGCAGTAGCCTCAGTTCCTATCATCGCAACTAATGATATCGAACAGTCAGGCTTTATGAGCCGTACGTGGGAACATATCGTACGCTGGGTAAAAAATCTTCTCTAAGAGAAAATTTTAGAAAGCAATTCTAGCTAAAAACTATTTAAAAAAAAGACGCCTTAAAATGGGCGTCTTTTTTTTATACCTACTTTAGGTCTAAAGTAGGTATAAAATGCTTTGATACTGAAAAGTCGAAAAATGCTACCTAATAAAATAAACCTAACTAGGAACATGGATTTAGTAAGACAGTACTACGTCTAAACCAACCATTGTTTTAATAGGTCGCTTAACGCTTTGTCCTTATAAGTAGCAATATGACAATAGTCAATGCCAGCTGCTTTTAAACCATACTCAAAACTGCCTACATAGCGCGCCCGATGCTGCGGATACCAATATACCAATAACGCACGATGCTCGCTCTTACTACCCTCATCGCTTTCATACTTACGGATACGTTTGGCTAGCATCGCAGCTTTTTCCGGGAAAACATCTTCACCAAACATCACCATGTCAACTTTCTGCTTACGCATCTCCTCTATGACGAGTTGGTTACCTTGACGACAAATAATCGTAGCCCCTAGATATTCCAGTTCCTCTAACAAGGAGCCTGTCTCATGATAGTAATAATAAATAATCGTTAAGCCAGACAATAAGCGCTGCTGCTTTGATTGCTGTTGATTGGGCATCGCTATGGTCAGCGTAAACTGCGTACCTACGCCAAACACACTATCAACATCAATAGTAGCACCCATAAGCTGAGCCATTTGTCTAACAATCGGTAAGCCAACCCCTGAGCCTTCGTACTGGCGAGTTTGCGAAGAATCTACCTGAAAGAACGGGTTAAATATATCATCTAGGTGCTCATTATCGATACCAATACCCGTATCTTTCACGCTAATCTGCCAGCGATTGCTCTTATTAAAATGTGTCAGTTGCGACGTAATCGTAATTTTTCCGACAGGTGTAAACTTAATCGCATTGTTGAGCAGTATCGATAGTATCTGATGTATTTTCTCTGAATCACCATATAGGCTATAGTCTATATGATGAATATTACTAATCAGCTCTAGCCCTTTCTGCGTGGCCGTATTTTCAAACTTGGCTAATAGGTCAGCGATTAACTGTAATGGGTTAAACTCATTTTTATGAATTCTTATCTGGCCTTTTTGAATCTGGTTCAACTGTATAATATGATCTAACGACAATACCAATTTATCACTACCACTACTGATAATCTCTACCGCGTCTTTTTGCTCTCTGTTTAGAGCCTCATGATCCAATAATTGTAAACCACCTACAATTGCATTCAACGACGTTTTTAATTCATGAGAAATCATGCTTTGAAAGTTATGCAACTGCACATCAAGTGACACATCTTTATTGTGCAATTGCTGTTCAAAGGCCGCAAGGGTTTCATAACCTTGCCGTGCTTCTTGTAAACGATTGAATAATACAATTAATGCTTTTTTGATTTGGGTCAGTTCTTGAAAATTAAATTGCTGCGGAATGACTGGTAATTGCTCTAGATTTGCGTTGTTCATGACAATGGCACAAACATCGGTCAATGCTTCGATATCTCTGACTGGCCAATTAAGCTTTCTAAAAATATATAAGGCAACCATAACAATCAGTACCACTGTTGTTAGCCATAACCACAGGATATTTTGGAACCAATGTAAACGTAGCAATTCTACGTCCATCGTAATATTAATATAGCCAATCAATGTGCTATTTTCGGTAGCTATATCAGTCGTCTCATCTGGCGCTGACGATTCGCTCATAATATTTGATAAAGCCAGTGCCAACTGCTGATTGGAATCAGACTTATTGGACGCGGCACTATTGGCATCAAGGTCTTTACTAATCACTGGATAGTTGAAACTGACCGTATGCGCAAATAAAGCATTTTTCCAATCATCAATCGACTGGTCTATATCTTCAATTGGCTCAGAGGTGGAATAAAAAACAATACTTTGAATAGTCGGCTCATTTTCTAACAAGATATTAACTTGTTCGGCCACAACATCTGCGCCATCTACAGTCGATGCGCTAGTCGTTAATAAAGATGCCAGTTGTTGAATATGCTGTTCTTTTTCTTGATAGTGATGCACTAAACCATAAAGAAAAGGCAATAAAAAACCTGCCAGCACTGCCAATACGACAGCTTGTATGACAGAACGCCAGATAAGTACGGGAATGGTTTGAAACGAACGGTTGTTCATATCACTCTACTGAGTCGCGTGCAGCTTTCATTTATAGTACAGGTATTTTAAAGATGTGATAAGTAAAACATTTGAGTATTTTTGAAGCATTGAGACAGCTATTTATAGGCCCAAACTATAACGTATTAATAGAAAAATGTCATCGCGCTATCGAACGCGATGACATTAATCATAAAGCCTAAGATACGAGGATTAACGAGGCTTTTTATCTTTGGTAGTAAATTTCTGTGATCTATTACGCTCACGTTGACGCAATTGCTGAGCTTTAGCTTTAGTCGGCGTGTCGCTCTTATTCGCATATGGATTGTCGTTTTGCTTCAAGATAACGTTAAGTGGTGTGCCTTCTAGCTTAAACACTTGACGGAACTGATTCTCAAGATAACGCTGATAGCTCTTAGGAAGCGCACTGGTTTGGTTACCATGAATAACAATAACGGGTGGGTTGTGGCCGCCAATATGCGCATAACGTAATTTGATACGACGACCAGCAACGGTCGGTGGCGGATTGGCCGTTACCGCATCTTGCAAAATCTGAGTCAAACGGTTGGTCGATACTTCGAACATCGAAGATTTGTACGCACGTAAAATAGACGGATATAAATTACCGACGCCTGTGCCATGCAGTGCTGAAATCAAATGTATTTTTACATAAGGAATAAAGCTGAAACGGCGATCCATTTCAAGCTTGATATAGTCTCTTTGATCTTGCGTTAGACCATCCCACTTGTTGATCGCAACGACTAACGCTCGTCCAGCGTCAAGTGCGTAACCAATCATATGCAAATCTTGATCCACGATACCTTCGTGAGCATCAATGACAATCACGGTTACGTTAGAATCTTCAATCGCTTGCAAGGTCTTGATGACAGAGAATTTTTCTACTTTTTCATCGATTTTACCACGGCGACGTACACCAGCGGTGTCGATCAAAACATAGTCTCTACCTTCACGCTGATAAGGAATATAAATACTATCACGCGTCGTGCCTGGCATATCGAATACCACTACTCGATCTTCACCAAGCAGGCGGTTTACGAGCGTCGATTTACCCACGTTTGGACGACCGATAATGGCAAGCTTTAAGCCTCTTGGCTCTACTATGTTTTCTTGCTCAGGCATATCAGCTGTTAGTACTTCAAGCAAGTTACCCACACCGCGACCATGACTGGCTGCCATCGGATACGGCTCACCCAAGCCTAGTGCATAAAACTCAGCAGGTGCTGCATCATGTACACCGTCGACTTTATTGGCGACAACATAGACAGGCTTGCCTAACGTATGCAAGAACTTACCAATTTCAGCATCAGCGCCAATCATACCGGCACGAGCGTCAACGACGAATACGATGATGTCTGCTTCATGGATTGCTGTATGCGACTGCTCAGACATATAGTCATCGATATTACCGCTACCGTCATCAGCTTCACCGATACCACCCGTATCTACAACGATAAAAGATTTGTCTTCATAAGTTGCATCACCGTACTGACGGTCACGAGTCAACCCTGAAAGGTCAGCGACCAATGCCTGCCGACTTTTTGTGAACTGATTAAATAAGGTGGATTTACCGACGTTTGGACGACCAATTAAGGCGACCACAGGCTTGATACTCATGGGTTACTCTCAGTGAAAGGCACAATGACGGGCAGTACAGTTATTCTTATAACCAGTGACATAACAATAGTAATAGATATGCTGCAATTGACCGTGAATTAAAATGAATGATAGAACAATAGCAAAAATAATAGATGGCTATTTTACGATTAAAAATAGTATATAGGATGGCTTCATTATACCTATTATACATAAATAAGTAGTATATATGGATAGCACATCGGTCGCATAGAGTACGCGAAAGCCTGTGTTTAAACAAGCAATTTACACAAGGCACTAAACGCTGACTAAGCAGCGTTTGTGTTTTATAAATGATAATCAAGAATAGGCTTAAGGGCTATAGTGAAATATTACACTTCGCTAATTATCTATAGGCACCTATCTATATAGTTATTAGCGCACTAGTTGCCAGATAGCAACTTGTCCTGACGTACTTTGAGTCATTAAACGACTACCTTGTACTTGCAAGTTGGTCAACGCACCTTTTGTCTCTACACGACTAACGATGCTACCCGTAGCAGGATCAAACAAATGCACTACGCCATCGAAATCACCAATGGCGATATAGTTGCCAATCATCACAGGATTGGTAAGATCTCGGTAAGCCAATTCGTCACTTTCCCAGAGTGTCTCGCCACTGTTGCGATCATAAGCAACTACTTTGCCATCTAGACTGGTAGCGATGACTTGCTGAGGATTTACCGCCAGTGATTTGAGGCTCGCAATTTCATTAACGAACATTACCTGACGTGAGGCCAGATCAATACCTAATAGCTGACCACTATAGCTGATCGCAAACAACTGATTTTTATCTACGATAGGTTTGCCATCGACATCGCTCATGCGCTCAACTTCACTACTACCAGCACCTACGCCTACACGTCTTGACCAGAGCGGAAGACCATTATCGACAGTAATTGCATGTAGACGACCATCAGCTGTCGCCAAAAGTGCTGTCTCATTGTCTAATAAAGTTGGTGCAGCGCTACCGCGAACGCTAATAGCAGGTACTTGAGTTGCGAACTGCCATACTGACTGTCCAGTTTGCAGCGACAGACCATGTAAGAAACCATCATTCGCTGATAATACCACACGGTTATTGGTAATCAGTGCTGGCGTCAAAACCGAACCCGACAACTGCTGTTGCCAGCGTTTTGCACCAGTCGTGCTATCAAATGCCATGACCTTGCCACCACGAGTACTAACGATAGCTGTCTGGCTCAATGCGTCTACTGCAACACCGCCGGTGATTTGGTCGTCAACATTGATTGACCATACGCGCTCGCCTGCACTATTAAACCCTGACAGCTCACCACCGCGTGATGCAGTAACGATTTGACCATTGGCATAGCCAACTTGCAAATCTAGCGGATCTTTTTTGCTGGCTTTTTTATTGCCAACATCGGTACTAAATACAGGTTGTAGTACGCTAATCGGCTGAGCGATTTGTACCAATTTTACCGGATCATTAACGACCGGCTTAATACCGCGATTACATCCAATCACTGCCGTGCTCATTACTGCCAGTACGGCCACATGCATGACTGTCTTTTTGATAGTCTTGGTGTTTAACATTTTGCTAGAGCGAATAGATTGAGTCATTGTATGTTCTCACTACAGATAAATTATTATTAATTGGTAAATTGGCCAACGGCAAATTAGTAATCATTAGGTTATATTAAAAAAGAGCTTTGGCTGATTACTAACTCTCAATACTATCCTACTGACTTACTGCCCTGCTTCGACAGCGACTTCGTTCGAGGTATCCATCACTAGCGACGGCTCAGGACCAGATGGCTCTTGAATAAGACTGGTTTGCTCAGCAATCGGCTCAGCCGTGATACCTAAACTTTCCATCTTTAATGCCAAGACTGCACGCGTTTCTTGACGGCTACGTAATAGCTCCCACGCATTGCTATAAGATTTAATCGCTGAGTCTTTATTGTCTTGCGCTAAGTAAATATCCCCTAGTAGCTCCTGCTGACTTGCTTCAAACGAGCTTGGCATATCATTGTTTGCTTCTGACAGTGCAGCATCTGTATCACCTGCGGCCAATAATGTTTTTGCATAGCGTAAACGAGTAATCGCTTCTAGACCAGCATCACCCAAATCGATGGCCAATGCTTTTTTGAATGTCTCAGTCGCTGCTGCAAAGTCATCACTGTCTACTTGTTGACGTGCTTTTATCATTAGCGCTTGCCATGCATAAACCGACTTACCATGCGTACTGACCAAAGTATCAATATCTTTGTCTAGTTGGCTACGACTTTGGGTAAGTGCTTCTTGAGCCTCTGCTTCTAAATCTGGGTTTTGCGAGGCCAGTTTGACCTCTTCGTTTAGCTGCTGAATATCAGCATATTGATCGGCGGCGACGGTATCTACTCGCGCATGGTTGTTTTGCCAGTACGTCCAACCAAAGTAAGCGGCCAGTGCTAACAAAATCGCAGTGACGATATAACTACCATATTGCTTTAGCGCTTGCATGGAGTTATCTGCATTCGGCGAATTAGGTGTCAGAGCCATATATATTTACCTGATAAAATTTACATTAAATTGCTAGTGCGACAAACAAATCTGATTAGTCAAAGTCAATTAGCGACGAGAAAAGTTATCTTTATTTGATAACCAATCTTGGGCGACCGTCTTTTGCTCACCTGTCTGCATATCTTTAATACTAATCGTATTATCATCCAGCTCTTGCTGTGCGATGATGACCGTCAATGCCGCGCCTGACTTGTCTGCCTTCTTCATTTGCGCTTTTAGACTCGTGGCACTGGCCATCTTTACTCGTACATCTGGACGACTGTGACGTAAGTTCTGTGCATAGCTTATACCAGCACTATATACCTCAGGATGGGCCACAACAAATACATCACAAGCAGGTACGTCAGCAATCGGCGCAACCGCTTCTATGAGTAGCAATAAACGCTCAAGCCCCATTGCAAAACCAACACCAGGCTCAGATTTGACTGGTTTACTACCATCTGTACCGATTGATTTTAATTGCCCTACTAGCCCATCATAACGACCACCAGCACAAACGGTAGCTTGGCTTCCAAGCTTATCTGTTACCCACTCAAATACCGTTTTATTGTAATAATCAAGGCCACGTACTAAGTGCGGATTGATTTCAAAATCGATATTAAGCGCAGTCAGATAGGCTTTGACCTGCTCAAAATGCGCCACACTCTCTTCACCCAAGAAGTCAGCAAGCTTTGGCGCATCTGCCAATACTGCTTGCGTGCTCGCTTCTTTACTATCCAAGATACGTAAAGGGTTAGTCGTTAGACGGCGCTTACTGTCTTCGTCTAGCTGGTCTTTTTTATCAGTTAAATAGGCAACCAATGCTTCGCGATAAGCATAACGCTCATCCAACTCACCCAAACTGTTTAGTTGCAAACGCATCTCATTGTTGAGGCCTAGCTCTTGCCACATCAGATGAGTCATCGCAATCAGTTCAGCATCAGCATCTGGTAATGCACTACCGAAGCTCTCGACACCTAACTGATGAAACTGGCGATAGCGGCCTTTTTGCGGGCGCTCGTAGCGGAACATCGGGCCGATATACCAAAGCTTGGGCGTGTCACCGCGTAGCAAGTTGTGCTCGATAACTGCGCGTACTGCTCCAGCTGTGCCTTCAGGACGCAATGCTAACGGCGTTGGTGGCTCAGACTTATCAGTAAAGCTGTACATCTCTTTTTCGACGATGTCAGTCGCGCCGCCAATAGCACGGGCAAAAAGATCCGTTTGTTCAACGATAGGCAAGCGAATATGCTCGTAACCGTACCTACCAAGTACATCAGCCAATATCGCTTCTAAATGCAGCCACTTTGCTGATTGGTCAGGCAAAATATCATTAAAACCTTTGATAGCTTTGATCATGGTACGGTCGTATCCTTAAATGTTTAACAGGTATTCTATTATTGTTTTCTATGCACTCAAATAAGCGTTATATCTAATTAATACTGTGACGATATAGCCTAACGTATCAATCTATTCTATGGCTTATTTTACGCGAATGATTTCATTCTCACGCTTTTTCGCCAAGTCTTCTGCATGGGCGCGAACCATACCTTCTATTTCATCAACCAAATTGCCTGTATCGATAAGGTGGCTTTTTTCACCCATACGATAGACCAGTGATCTAGGGGCAGCACCAACGATACCAATATCGGCCTCTTTTGCCTCTCCTGGACCGTTTACCTTGCAGCCGATCACAGATAGATTCATCGGTTCACGAATATCTTCTAGGCGCGACTCTAACGCTGTCATTACTTTAATCACATCAAACTCTTGACGCGAGCAGCTTGGACAAGCAATAAAGTTTACGCCGTTCGAACGAATATTAAGCGATTTTAAGATATCAAAACCAATCTTAATCTCTTCTTCAGGCTCAGCGGCTAACGAGATACGAATAGTATCGCCAATACCGTCTAGCAATAATCCACCTAGCGCAATGGCAGATTTGACAGCGCCCGTACGGTAGACACCCGCTTCCGTCACGCCCAAATGTAATGGATTATCAATTTGCGCTGATATTAAACGATAAGCATCCAATGTCAAAAACACGTTGCTGGCTTTGACAGATACTTTGTACTGGTCAAAATTAAGACGCTCTAAAATATCAATATGGCGCATTGCCGACTCTAGCATCGCCTCGCCAGTTGGTTCAGTATACTTGCGCTGTATGTCTTTTTCTAAAGAGCCAGCGTTGACGCCAATACGAATAGGGATATTATGATATTTGGCACAAGCGACCACTTCACGTACTTTGGCATCGCTACCAATGTTACCCGGATTGATACGTAAGCAGTCAGCGCCCGCTTCAGCAACGGCCAAAGCGATTCTATGATCAAAATGCACATCAGCGATCAAAGGCACGCTTACCAGTTTGCGAATTTCACCAAAGGCTTTGACGGTATCCATCGTTGGCGTTGATACGCGCATTAAATCTGCACCAGCTTCGACACAACGCTCGATTTGAGCGACAGTCGCTGCTACATCACAGGTATCAGTGTTGGTCATGCTCTGTACGCTAATTGGTGCATCACCACCAACCGCGACATCACCGACATAGATTTTTTTGGTCAGACGACGATTAATAGGCGATGGCATTGACATACATAAATCCTTGAATCAAAAATAGAAAAGCCCTAGGCCTTTGTACATATAATATAAACCAGCTAAATGAGGATACACATGTGCGCTTTATTCAAATTTGGCGCTTATGCAACTGACTATGGTGCCAATTCAAAAGTGGCTTGCTTATCTGTTGCATACGTATCTAACGCAACTGGTTGTTGATTGAGCATCAAGCTAACATTATCGATATTATCAATTTGCACATTAAACGGTGGCATACCTGACAAGTCATAGTTACCTGCAGACTGAGAACCGTTTATTAAGCTGTTTCCAGAAGCATCCGTGATACTAACCACAGCGTCACTTGTTAATACAAGGTTTAGGGTAGCAGTCGTTGCAGCATCACCTAGATTCAATGCAGAGCCAGAAGCACCAACGCCACTTGCATCACTATTGATGGCGGCACCTTGGGCTTGCTCTATCGCTGACATGTCTTCAACAGCTGATACAGGCTCTTGCGTGTTTTCTTTGCTAGCGTTACTCACCATGCGGAATAGGAATACCGCCAAGATAATCAATCCGATAACGCCTATGATCAATAGCGGGTTAAAGCGGATTCGGTTGTGAGTATCACGCTGCAAAGTCCCCATTGGGCGCAGTGGCGTATCGATATTGCTGGCTGATTTGGCCTTTAGCTCATTAGGATAAGCGGCATCGAAGCTACTAGCGATTTTTGCTGAATCTAAGCCCAAATATTTGGCATAGTTAATCGCAAAACCACGAGCAAACGCAGCCTGTGGTAGCTCAGCGAAGTTTTCGCTTTCTAGCGCTTCTAGATGACGCTTTAGAATGAACAGCTCAGCAGCCGCTGCTTCTAAAGTTACTTGCTTGTTTTTACGGGCTTGCTGCAACACGGCACCAAATGATCCCTGAGCGTTAGATTGAGTGTTAGATGATGGGGTGATCATTTCCATGGTGCCTCTGGATTGTTAAGCCAAGTCTTAAGTTGTTTTGCTTCATCACTTAGCGGATAAGCGGATAAAAGCTGCTGTGCCAATTGCTGGCGCGTTGTTATATTATTTTGTGCTGCTGCAAGCTTGATACCTTGTAAGAGCAAGCGCGGGCTAATACCCTGCCCCTGCACCAATATCAGCGTCTCATCATACAGTCTCTGTGCCTGCGGTACACGCTGTTGTGCCAGCAGCAAATCCACCAATTCGATATGAGCGATGATGCTGTTACGATTGCCATCGAGTGCCCGTAAAAATGCTTTTGAAGCGGCACTATCATCACCTAACTGTAGATAAGTACGACCTAGATTTTCTAGCGCGCCAATACGGCCTTCATAGCCTAGCGTCGCCCCTGCAATCTCAAACTGTTCTGCTGCTTCACGGTAGCGCTTTGTCTGTGACAGATACACGCCATAATTATTGTGCGCTTGTACAAAGTCTTTATCTAGCGCGATTGCTTTTTTGAAGTATTCATCAGCTTTGGCTAGATTGATACGGCTGCCTTCTTGCTGCAACAAAACGCCCATCATATCATAGGCTGGCGCATAACGGCTATCGGCAGCAAAGGCTTTTTCGAGCTGCTGCTGCGCGGTATCTAGCTCATTTTTTCGGATGTATTGCGCGGCAAGTGAGGTACGTACACGGGCGATTTCCTGCTGATCTAAATTTCGATCGTTGCTAGCGCGCGTAGATGTTTGATAAGGAGAGTTGCCTAGCAAATCATTAGTCGGGGTAGTCTGACAGCCACTTAATACAAGGACGCCAAATACTGCCGACAGCACTGCACGCTTTGGCAAAGCGGTTTGGGCAGCACTGATACTCGACTGCTTATAAAACTTAGAAAATGATTTTTGATATTTGAACTGACAAGAATTTTTAGAAGTCATCATAGCCGCCATCATAAAACTGGGATTCAATGCGTTCGATCTTCGAGGCCTCAGTTTAATAGATTTAACCCCTATAAGTACAATTTAGTTGTTATTAATTGCCACGTTCTGCAATCTTGACAGTCATTGCTACATTTTCTTACCATTGCGACAGACAAAAGACATCTAAAACGCTATACCAGTCGAATATAACGTTTATCTTCTCACAGACTACTAAACGCTTTCACGATCTTTAATGCTCTGCTGCCACGCGGCTGAGCGTCTGGTACGATCGGCAACTTGTCCAACTAACTGACCACAAGCGGCATCGATATCATCCCCACGTGTTTGACGAATCGTACAAACAAAACCCGCTTCGCTCAATATATTACTAAACGCATGAATACGGTTGTTGCTTGATTTGTCATATGGTGCATGCGGGAATGGGTTGAACGGAATAAGGTTAATCTTACTTGGTAAACCTTCTAATAGCGCAACCAACTGATGGGCATGCTCATTACTATCATTGACCCCATCAAGCATCACATATTCAATCGTAACGTGTTTCTTGTGACGTGGATTGACATCATAGACATAGTTTTTTGCCGCTGCAATCAGCTCTTTTAACGGATATTTCTTGTTAATTGGTACTAACTCATTACGCAGCTCATCATTTGGTGCATGCAGTGAAATGGCCAGTGCCACATCAATGTCTTGCGCTAACTGATACATTTTCGGGACGACACCGGAAGTCGATAACGTGACACGGCGCTTTGATAATCCATAAGCATGATCGCTTAGCATCAACTCCATTGAGCCAACCACTGGCTTGTAGTTCAATAGCGGCTCACCCATGCCCATCATCACCACGTTGGTGACATTATTTTCCCATAGGCTATGGTCAACGTTTTCTAAGCTTTCATTTTCATCTGTCATATATGACGCATTAGCGACCCATAACTGACCGATAATTTCAGCCGCACTCAAGTCACGCTCAAACCCTTGTTTGCCCGTACTACAGAAGCTACAATCTAGTGCACAGCCTACTTGCGAAGACACGCATAATGTCTTACGGCCATTTAACTTGCTATCATCTGCAGGGATAAGCACTGTCTCAACCAACGAGCCGCCCGTGACTTCAAATACCCACTTACGTGTACCATCATCACTGTATTGACGATGAATCACTTTGGGCGGTACCACACAAGCATTGAGCGATAATTTGTCTCGCAACGACTTACTCAAATTGGTCATTTGCTCAAAATCTGTCACGCCATGCTGATAAATCCACTTAATCACTTGAGTTGAGCGGAATGGCTTTTCGCCAATACTCTTGAAGTAATCAGCCAGTTGCGCTTGCGTCATACCCAATAGATTGGTTTTGGCATGTGCCTCATCTACTAGCTTAATGCTATCAGTAATCTTAGCAGGTACGTGCTGAGTAGGTGCTTGAACAGTTGACATAATAGGTAACCTTTTTGCAGGAGCTTAGATAAGCGGTGCAATTATTTATATGGGCTTTGCCATACATACATGGGTGCATGAGCAATCCGCTATGAGCGCAGTTCTTCGAATTAATGAAAACATGCTGATAAGGGATTGATAACGCTAAGTAAAATCAATAATGAGGCAAGTCACTAAGAATTTCAATGAATAATATAACCACAGAACTCTAAAGCAGATACAAGGCAGCCAACTGCAGATTGTACAAGTAGTACATCTGATGAGGGTGACGCCCTAGCAGTTTAGTAATTCTTTGATTATAGGATTATTACAATAGCTAAAACGGCCTATACCCATAAGATATAAGCCGTCTCGCAAACCAACTATAAACAATCAATGTTGTAAATAATTCGTCTATAGTCAATCAAGTATAAAACTCATACAGGTAAGATCAGTCTAAATCGTAGCTGTCTTATTATAGCAGTTACCTCAAACAAATCGAACGCCGTAAAAGCTTATCGCTGATTTACTATATTAGCGTGTACGTGCACAAACTTCATCATCGCTGAAGAAGTAGCTGATTTCACGTGCTGCTGACTCAGCTGAATCTGAACCATGTACTGCGTTTTCATCGATGCTGCTAGCGAAGTCAGCACGGATAGTGCCTTCAGCAGCTTCTTTTGGGTTAGTTGCACCCATGATTTCACGATGCTGAGCGATAGCATTTTCGCCTTCTAGTACTGATACCAATACTGGACCTGACATCATGAAAGATTTTAGGTCGTTGTAAAATGGACGCTCAGCGTGCTCAGCATAAAAACCGCCTGCTTTTTCATCATCAAGTTGTAGCATTTTAGCTGCAACAATTTTTAGACCAGCTTGTTCGAAACGGCTATAGATAGCGCCGATGTGGTTGCCAGCAACTGCGTCAGGTTTGATGATAGATAAAGTACGTTCGTTAGCCATGAGAAGCTCCTAATAAATGATAAATTCAATAAAATATGAAAAATTAATGCGTTGTTTTAGCTTTAGCCACAATGTTGACTTGGACTGTTTTACACAACTCATGGTATATCAGTGTATAACCATAAGCGCCAACATCGGATTGCTGCCTATTATAATGATTAAGGCCATAAATGATAGGGTTAATTTATGACCATACCTTGCATAAAAGTAAATTTATTGTGCATTAGTCGTTGATAATGCTATAAGTTCTAACAAAAGCAAAAACCCCAACGCTCAGCGTTGGGGTTTTTCATTAATACTAAAAACTATTTAATCAAGTTTATAGTAAAAACTAAGCGTCGTACGGATCACGCAGTACGATCGTTTCTTCGCGATCAGGACCAGTCGAGATAATATCAACTGGGCAACCAATCAGCGCTTCGATACGTTTGATGTATTTTTTAGCGTTTTCTGGAAGCTCATCATAGTTAGTAATACCAACGGTAGACTCGCTCCAGCCTTGCATCGTTTCGTACTTAGGCGTGACTGACTCGTAGAATTCAGCATCATGCGCGCCTGCACACTCAGTCTCAGGTAGGTTGTAACCCACACCGATTAGCAATTCTTCAAGACCATCTAGTACGTCAAGCTTGGTCAAGCAGATACCTGACATAGAGTTAAGTACTACTGCACGGCGTAATGCTTCAGCATCGAACCAACCACAACGACGTGCACGGCCAGTGGTCGCACCAAATTCATGACCGACTTTGGCTAAATGAGCACCAACATCATCGAACAATTCAGTTGGGAACGGACCACTACCAACGCGCGTAGTGTAGGCTTTAGTGATACCAAGTACATAGTCTAAATACAATGGACCGATACCTGTACCCGTTGATACACCGCCAGCAGTTACACTTGAGCTGGTTACAAACGGATAAGTACCATGGTCGATATCAAGTAGCGTACCTTGAGCACCTTCAAACATTAGGTTTTTGCCAGCTAGACGTAATTGATTTAGGTCTTCAGTTACATCAGTAACCATACCTTTAATCTCTTCTTTCCACTCTTTACAAAGCTTAAGTGTCTCATCAAAATCAATCGCTTCAACTTTATAATACTCAGTCAGTTGGAAGTTGTGATATTCGATTAGGTTACGTAGTTTTTCTTCTAGATCTTCACGGAACAAATCAGCAAGTTTAATCGCACGGCGTGCTACTTTGTCTTCGTATGCAGGACCAATGCCGCGACCTGTTGTACCGATTTTACCAGAACCACGCTTGGCTTCACGAGCTTGATCAAGTGCCACGTGATAAGGCATGATAAGTGGGCAATTAGGAGAGATACGTAGACGCTCACGTACTGGTACGTTGTTGTCTTCTAGCTCTTTCATCTCTTTTAATAGTGCGTCAGGCGCTAACACCACGCCATTACCGATAAAGCAAGTGACGCCTTCACGCAAGATACCTGATGGAATCAAATGCAAGACAGTGGTTTTGCCATCGACAACCAACGTGTGACCAGCATTATGACCGCCTTGGAAGCGGGCTACTGCTGAGGCTTTTTCGGTAAGTAAATCAACGATCTTACCCTTACCTTCGTCGCCCCATTGGCTACCCAAAACTACAACATTCTTACCCATGATCAATCCTTACCTTTATGTATTGAGGTGTGTGCAATAAAAGCTGAAAATTAAAATGATTTTCTTAGCTATATCTTTTTATCTCAGTGATTTATGAAATAGAAACACTGAGATATCTAACGAATAATTTTGCGTTCTCATAATTTGTACTGAACACTTTTGGCTGCGTAAGCCATTCAATAGCCTACTGTCAAACAGTTAAACAGTTAAACAGTTAAACAGTTAAACAGTTAAACAGTTTGTAGCTGCCATTGGCTGTCATCAGCCATGCTCAAACGATGCGTCACATCATCTGGACTGTCCTGTGCATCTAACGGCATAGTGACGCGATAGCCTTGCTGACGTAGACTCTCTACTTGTTGCAGTAGCGTCTGCATCTCATCTGTATTTGCATTAGACAAAGCGGCAAAATCAACCAAGACAACGGTTGGCGCATCTAACTGTGTATGAGCCAGCAATCGGCTGACATCCATACTAAACCCCGTAGCCGCACGTAACGCTTGGGTCTGGCTTTGCATACCATCAAAACGGCCACCACGTACTAATGGCTGCGTTTCGCTATTGATATAACCATTGAAGACGATGCCAGTATGATAGTGATAACCTGATAGCTCAGTCACATCAATACTGACTGGGCACTGCCATTGGTCTTGTAGATAGTTTTTCAAACGCTGTAGCTCATCAATTGCCGTTGCGATTTGGCTGTCTTGCTGCGCCGTATCTGACAATTTGGCTAATAGGTTTGCGATATCGTGGCCAAAGCGTGCCAATACATAAAAATCATCACCCATTGGCAAAGCGCGGCAAACACGCTTAAGCTCTGGTAGGTTTTTATTGGCATATAAGTACATCAATTGCTCAGTATCACTGTCTGACAATTCAGCCAATTCAGCCAAACGTTTGAATATCGCTACATGACCCAAATCGATATGAAGCGCTGCACTCATATTGAGTTTATTTACCATCGTAAACAGCACATCTATCAGCTCAATATCTGCCGCTAATGACGCACAGCCAAATATCTCAGCACCCAACTGTAGCGGCGTACGTGAGCCAAACAGACCTGATGGCAAGGTATGAATCACATCACCAACGTAACAATAACGCGCAATACCCGTACCGCCATGATGCGCATCTATACGCAAAATCTGCGGGGTAATGTCAGCGCGTACGCCCATTAGGCGACCGGTCAACTGATCGATAATTTTAAAGGTTTGACGTTTCAGATCTTCTGACGCATCACTTAGCAAAGACTCAGTAAACTCGATCATTGGTGGACAAACCAGCTGATAACCATGAGTAATAAGCTGCTCGATTAACTGATGTCTAAGCACTTCTTGCTTATGCGCATCTTCAAACAGTACATCAACCACCCCATCAGGCAATAGCCAACTATTGGCAACATCACTGCCAAAGTTACTCAAATATGGCATGCGATTGGGTGCAGCATTATTTTCAGCAGGCTGAGACACTGTTTCGTTGGTAGAATTTGGCTGGGCAGGTTTTGCAGAATCAGAACTAACAGACACAATAAATCCTTGTTTGGCGTATCGCTTACCAAAAACGCGGTACTGATGCGGTACTTAAAGGGTGATTTGCCGGGTATTGCCGCTGTGTGTGTTTATTTTTAACGCGCAACATCATTGACCCAATTATTTATAAACAAACCAGGTAACCGCAAAAGGGTGAATAATAAGTATAATTTAGAATGATAAGACGAGTATCTTTATGCGCTAAAAAATTGCGACAAATAATCAAGGCACTTTATGCTTTAGTTTAGCATAGCACTCAAGGTTCGCCTAGTGACAATTAGCCACAATCACTATCTAATTACAGTTCAATTGCCACTTATTAGCTCAGCAGATGTAACAGTCATCATTGATGTGTTTGGCTCAATATTGGGCGAATAGCCGAGAGGTTTATTTTTTGTTAACCATAAGATAATGAGCGCGATTACGGCAGCGTCATCAACACAGACTCATGATACACTAACACATATTTTTATCTCGGAAGCCTTATGTCATCTGATTACCACCCAAACCCTGCCATCAACCAAACCAATGTCTTAGGCACCGCACTTGCCAGCTGTTGTTTCGATCCCATCACTGGCTATTATCGCAATGGTTTTTGTCATACTGGCAACCATGATGTTGGTCAACATACCGTCTGCGCCAAGATGACCAGCGAGTTTTTAAACTTCTCTGCCAGTCGCGGTAACGACCTGATTACCCCACTACCTGAATACAATTTTCCTGGTCTCAAACCTGGTGACTACTGGTGTATCTGCGCGCTACGTTGGGTTGAAGCATTGGACTTCGATATCGCACCGCAAATCAAACTAGAAGCGTGTCACGAGAGCCTATTGGCATTGGTAGATATCGATACGCTAAAAAGCTATGCCCTATAGAAATCTATGCCCTATAAATAGTATTGGCACACGATAAAACCGTAGCAGCGTTCACAATATATTTGGATTATTGAAGTTTTTTATTATATGACAGGAAAGTATATGGAAAATGATAATAATCAGTTGATTAAAAAAACGGCTCATATTGCGCCTGATTCCAATATGAATCATATCTATGCCAATATGAATGACAAGCATCTCTATTTGGACGATGATGATAGTTATATCTATGGTGATGTGGACGCCACTACTGAAGACACTATCGAGACCATGACGGTCTACGATCCTGACTCTGAACGCTATGAAGACATTGATTCATCAAGCGCAGGCGAAGTGGTCAATTGCTACGCTTACTCACGTAAAACAGGTGAAAATCTGAATAGAGTGGCGCTCAATGATGTGAGTCGTACGCTAGGGAACAACGGTCAATTTATTTGGCTTGGGCTATATGATCCAAGTTTAGAAACCATGGTCAAAGTAAAAGAAGCCTTTGACCTACATGAGCTAGCGATTGAAGATGCCTTTGCTGATCATCAACGTGCCAAGGTCGAAAACTACGATAATGACATGGTCTTTGTGGTGCTACGTACGGCCAAACTCGAAGACAATGTCATTCGTTATGGTACTACTGCGATATTTATGGGTAAAAACTACCTGATTACAATTCGCAATGGTCCGTCAAACTCTTATGCGCCAGTACGTGAGCATTGCCATCGTCGCCCCGAAAAGCTACGCATGGGCCCTATCTTTGTACTGCATGCTATCCTCGATTTTATCGTTGATAACTATATGCCGATTACCGATCGACTGGGTCGTTACTTGCGCGAGCAGGAGCGCTATGTATTTACTTCTGAGTTTGATAAAGGCACCCTAAAAAACCTCTACGAGCTCAAGTCACAACTGGTACATATGCGTGCCATTATCTTACCTGTGCAAGACATCTGTAGCTTTTTTATCAATCATAAAAAAAGTGAGATTGTCTCTGGGTTTTCTCAAGCCGCTAAGCCGTATTTTCGCGATGTCAACGATCACCTATTGCACTCACTAGATGCTATTAATGGTCTCAATGAAATGCTGAGTGTGGTGATGAATACCTATATGGCGATGGTCAATATGGGTCAGAATGAAGTCGTGCGTAAGCTCGCGGCATGGGCAGGTATTCTAGCAGTGCCGACAGCTATCGCTGGTATCTATGGCATGAACTTTGACTTTATGCCTGAGCTGCATTGGAAGTATTCTTACCTTGTCATCATGGCCATTATTATCGCCTTATGTAGCTACCTGTACTACAATTTTAAAAGATTGAAATGGTTGTAATACCAAACGCTAGGCATAAAAAAAGAGCAACCACTGGTCGCTCTTTTTTTGTGTTGCTATCTTTTTATATTGCTATCTAATTATTCACGGCGATGCTTGGTATGGCTATCGGGCGCTTGAGCATTATCAGGCAATAGCGCCTTAACTGTTAGATTTGCATGCTGCTTATCAAGATTGTCTTCTGGGCGACCAAATGTTTTGGCCGTCCAAGTCAGGATTACAATAGAGCCGCTCAGTAGCATGATGGCCACGGAAATTGTCGCTAGTAGCCATAAATGGAAATAGTCTGAAACAGCCTGCACATCAACCACCAAATGTCGTGACAAGGCCGTTATGGCAATAAATATCAAAAACTGTACTGGCAGTCGGTGGGTTTTAAAGTAGATACCTATCATGGCCAGTAGCTCAAGGTAAATAAATAACATCAATATGTCTTTTAGATCCGCTGAACCCTTTTGGACAATATAAATAAACTCTTTTCCTGCGGTCCAAACGACAACCACACTGATTAGAAATAAAATAACGTAATGACAGACATCGACAAACTCTCTACCAATACTTTGTAGTCGCTCATGAACACCTACGTTTTTTTTAGCCATGTTTAGGTCCTATCAACTGAAATGTGGTTGATTTAGCCTGAGTTTATGTTACCTCAGGCCCCTTATATATCGGCAATCAGTATTCGTATGACTATCTTTTTAGCCTTTATTCAAACCCGCTGATTTTTCAGCAGCATCGACCGTTTGGCGAATAAGCGTGTTGATAGTCATCGGGCCAACGCCGCCTGGTACTGGTGTATAAGCGCTAGCAATGTTTTCCATACCTTTCATTTCAATATCACCAACACCGCCATCATCTGTCGGATGGAAACCTGCATCAACGACAACCGCTCCTGATTTAATCCACTCCGCTTTAATCAGCTTAGGTACGCCTACTGCACCAACTACGATATCTGCACGCTTAATATGCGCTGCCAAATCTTGAGTTCTTGAATGGCAGATAGTCACTGTACAGTTAGCATTCAATAACATCATCGCCATTGGCTTACCTAAGATAGCACTACGCCCTACGACTACTGCTTCTTTACCTGATAGCTCGATATTATGATGCTCTAACAAATGCATGATGCCCTGCGGTGTGCATGAGCCATAAGCTGACTGCTGCATCGCCATACGACCAAAACCAAGACAAGTCACACCATCGACGTCTTTTGCTAAGTCAATCTGCTCAAAACAAGCACGCTCATCAATATGCTCAGGAACCGGATGCTGTAGCAAAATGCCGTGTACATCTGGATTGCTATTTAACTCATCTATCTTTGCCATGAGCTGCTCAGTGGTCGTAGCACTTGGCATCTCAACGCGTATAGAGTCCATGCCAACACGCTTACAGGCGTTGCCTTTCATACGAACATAAGTGGCAGAGGCTGGATCGTCACCAACCAATATCGTCGCTAAGCTTGGGGTGCGGCCAGTCTTTTCCTTAATCGTATCTACGCGCGTGCGCAGATCCTGTTCTATTTGTTTGGCAAGTGCTTTGCCGTCCAAAACGGTGGCGGATTCTTGGGCAGTAGACATAGTAACTCCAATAGAGGGTACGATATAAAAAAATAAAGACAGCGCGCGCAAATACTTTGCATGCCTGTCCTTTGCTTCGTCAATCTGTGACTAAGAGTAATATTGTACCTGTGTACGCTACAAAATCCTAGCGTAAGATAAAGCCTACACACTGATAATTTTTTATAATAAGTGAATTAAACAGTATTACGTATGTGTAGGCAAATGTATCTTGTGCTTTCAGTAAAAATAGCGTCAAATTCAAAGTAGATTTCTAAAAATAATCATTAATTAATTATCGTCTTATTTGATCATCGAACCAAACACACTATCGATCGCCTGTATTGTCAGTTCAATTTCAGCCGCCGTAAGCGTAGGATGCACTAGAAACATCAGACTACTCTCACCTAGCTGCTTTGCCATTGGCAATCTAACACTTGGACGCAACCCTGTATTATCAAAGGCCTTCTCCAAATAGACTTCTGACGCAGATCCAGAGAAGCAAGGCACACCTTGATTGTTAATTGCTTCAATAATACGGTCACGTGTCCAACCAGTAGGTAGATTATCGGACTGCACATAGACATATAATTTATAGTAAGCATGGTTCGTATTGGAGAACTGCGCTAAATGCTCTAGTCTCGGCACGAGAAGATAACCTTTGGACTCCCATTTGCTACATGCCTCTAGTATGGCTTGCGCATTAGTAGTCCGTTTGGCTGTCCACTCACTCATTTTTTCTAATTGAATACGCCCCAAAACGCCTTGCATCTCAGTCATACGCCAATTGGTACCAAAGCTTTCATGCAGCCAATTGTAGCCAGGTGATTGCTCCGTTTCATAGACTGCCGCATAGCTCTTACCATGATCCTTATACGCCCACATTTTTCGCCATAGTAGCTCGCTATCAGTAGTGACCATACCACCCTCACCTCCTGTAGTCATAATCTTATCTTGGCAAAAACTCCATGCCCCAACATGACCGATACTGCCCACGCTTCGCCCTTTATATCGTGCACCATGAGCTTGCGCACAATCTTCAATAACATATAAGTCATACTCATCTGCCAGTGTCATAATACTGTCCATATCACATGGCCAGCCAGCCAGATGGACGCATACGATACCTTTGGTTTTATCACTCAGTACAGCTGTGATGGTCTCAGCAGTGATATTGCCAGTTGCTTTATCGACATCTGCAAATATGGGCGTCGCACCTGCATTGACGATTGATGAAATACTGGCAATAAAGGTACGCGGTGTGACAATGACCTCATCACCTGCACCTATATCGAGTGCTTGTAATGCGACATCCAATGCCAAGGTGCCATTACCCAACGCTATTGCGTATTTACTACCTGTCCAGTCAGCAAACTCTCGCTCAAACTGACGACATTCTTCGCCTGTCCAATAATTGACTTTATTAGATAGTAGCACTCGACTGACAGCATCAGCCTCATGTTGCGTAAATTTTGGCCAAGGTGAAAAAGGGGTATTTAGCATATGTTCCTCTATGGTACTTATGTCTAATAATGTTGTGTCAGCTCTACAATAAACTGCTCACTATGTTATTAACCTTTTTATCTCTCACGACTTTTTTAAAACCTAATGTCTTTTAATTAGCTGTATTGTTATCAGCAAAGAGTACTTTTAAAACATTTCTTCATTAATACTATTGCCCATGAATTTACTCATAGTTGCTTCGCCCTCAGCACTGATGCCATCTTTAACAATAACTTTTTTTACCGTTTTAAATAAAATCTTGATATCCAGCCACAGCGACTGATTGTCAACATACCATGTGTCCAATGCAAACCTCTCATTCCATCCAATAGCATTGCGACCATTAACTTGAGCATACCCTGTAATACCTGGGCGGACATCGTGTCGGCGCGCTTGTTCATCATTATATAAGGGCAGATACTCCATCAATAATGGTCGCGGGCCCACTAGACTCATATCACCTTTTATGACATTCCAAAGCTCAGGCAACTCATCAAGGCTGGTGTTACGCAGCGCTTTACCAAACGATGTCAATCGCGCGCCATCTTCTAGAGGATTGCCATCTGCGTCTATATCATCCTTCATGGAACGAAACTTTATCATCTCAAATGGCTTGCCATACAGACCTGGACGAATCTGACGAAATAGAACAGGCGCACCAAGATTTTTACTCACCTTGTAGGCAGTTACAGCATAGACAGGAGACAGCACTACTAACGCTGTCGTTGCACCTACAATGTCAAATAGTCGTTTTATCATCTGTTAGGCCTTATTTGTCTGGTGTAGATAAAAATCCAAATAACTTTGCCATAGTTCTTTTTGTTCGAAGTGCTTAACCGCCCAAGCTCTTGCTTTAGGATACTTATCTTTAAAACTGGTGTCAGTGATTGCTTGCTTGATGGCTTTTGTCACGGTCACAGTGTCTCTTAACCGGAATTTTTGACCGCTGATGTTTTGTTTTACACTATCTTTTACACCAACCACATCATAGGCAAACGTTGGCACACCGCAACTAGCTGCTTCGATAGCAACATTCCCAAAACCCTCTCGGTAGCTTAAAAATAGATGCAAATCAGCACATTGAATCACCTCTTCTACTTTTGGATTGGCTGGTATATATACGCCCTTACCCTCTTTCACTATTCTATCCACGACCGCCTTGCCGATGTCATCTTCGAAATCTCCGATGAACATAAAGTGAATATTCTCTGATTTAAGGCTTTCAGATATCTCACCAATATCTTTTAGGCCTTTATCTTCACAAATTCTACCGACAACACAAATTACAAAAGCGTCTACAGGCACTCCAT
This sequence comes from Psychrobacter sp. 1Y6, assembly GCF_052258385.2. Classification (NCBI taxonomy): domain Bacteria; kingdom Pseudomonadati; phylum Pseudomonadota; class Gammaproteobacteria; order Moraxellales; family Moraxellaceae; genus Psychrobacter; species Psychrobacter sp. 1Y6. The sequence continues at coordinate 2,421,947 of NZ_JBQQEW020000001.1, forward strand.
ACTGTCGTCTTAGTCTTTGTTTTTCCATTTGCTCTACCGGTCTGAGCACATCAATATCAATACCGTTAAATGAACCATTATCGACGACACGCGCCTTATGTTCTTGAAGTAGGTTCTCTGACAAGCACACATTTACTAAAGAATCAGAAACGAATAGAACCTCATGAGAAAGACCAAAGCTAAGTTGATCAAGACCCTGAAAAGCGCGCTTCTTTAGGCCTGAAAAGTTCTCGTAGGCTCGTCCCACACTAAAGGCAACCCTTCTCTTTTGCATAGTGAGTGTGCTGGCTATGCTTCCTAACAATAAAGCCTTTGGTGTTAAATAAATCACAATATCAAATCGTCTAGTAAACAGGTAACGAGTCAATAGCACTAATGATTTGGCATCTTGTAGTACAGAAGGCTTGCGCTGAAAATTCAAATCAACCACCTCTCCTAGATTACGAGCTCGTAAAAGATCTAGCTGCTCCCTACTGCCACCACAGATTACCGTAATCTCAAAGTTTGAAGAGTCTCTAATATATTCAAGCTGATTGCGATACAACACATTAAAAGAAACGGCGTCCGTCATAATAAAGCATATTTTTGGTTTCATTTAAGCACCTCATTATTACTTCATTGATAAATTTATTCAGCAACCAAACCATCAACAACCGCTTGATGGCTGTCTTTGAGTTCCTCGGACATCGTTATTTTGTTTCTCTTATTGGCTATCTTTTGCAAGAGCCCTAGCGAGTCTAATAACCTTACCGCACCGATTTTTGCTTCTAACTTAGCACTGTCGACGATATTGGTTTTTTTATATTCACTATATGTCGTAAGACTATCTTTGTAAGATCGAACGATTTTTGCTAATGACAGATTGCCCTCTTCTCTATAGTAATAGAGCAAGTCTGGGAGCACGGCTAAGCGCAAATCCTGTTTGGATATGGCTCTACACCACAGGTCATAATCTTCAGACCTTGGATAATTCTCATTGTATCTATTACGCTCATACCAACTTTTTTTTGCCAAAATAGAAGCATGGACAATAGGATATGCAGTCTCCACACTCTCAAATCCTGCATATAAATCGTCTACATGACGACAGCCATACACCTTGTTTTGAGCATCAATAGATACTACGCCAGTCGACACCAAGTCATAACTGGGATTATTCTCTAGAAAGTTTATTTGTATAGCTAATCTATCTGGATGAATGAGATCGTCAGCATCCATACGAGCAATGTAATCATATTTTGATTCATCAATAAGCTGGTTCAGACGAGCAGGCAGTTTCTTGTTGTAACCATCAGATATCACTCTTATTCTGCTATCAACCTTTTCAAATTGTTTGGCTATTGCTAGCGAGTTGTCTGTAGAACCATCATCTATCAAAATAAGCTCCCACAGCTCGTGTGTCTGCGCCCATATCGACTTTATAGCTGTCGCCAAATAGGCTTCAGCGTTATAGATAGGAATGCCAATTGAGATATAAGCATGACTTTTCATCAGAACACCTCAAACATAGGATTGATAATATAAGGACTCAGGTCGCTGAACTTTGATGTCGTCAAGATGAAATACGCAAGGAAGATAAATACACTGATGATATAGACATAAATGTTATTTATCTTTTTCAAAACCACAGGCAGTAACAAAACCAAAGTCCATGTAAAATACGAAATGATTCTTTGCGGGCCTGAAGCACTAGTACCTAACAGCGCTAGTGGTATGACAAAAACCACGCCTGATGCATAAAACATCAATAGCTGTTGAAAGCTCTTGTCTCTGATTTTATATACATAGCTCGCAATAATGATGAGAAGCATGAGCACTGTGTAAAACCCAAGTGTCAAAAATCCGCCTGACTCTTCAGAGACTTTTGCATAATCTTCATATCGATCATTAGTAGATGAAATATAAGATACGAGTAACCTACTGACGAATAACGACCCAAAAAACGTCGCAAGTATTTTATAAGCTGGCTTCACTCTCAAATTAACAATGAAATAAAATGGAATGATAAATAAAGCCGTGATATGAAAAAATGATGCAATAGCACATATTAATAGATAAGGAAAAAGCCGTTTCTCTAGCAGATAAGGAATGGCCAAAGTAAACAAAGCCATTGCGATTCCTTGACGCAATCCATTAAATGAAAAGGTATAGACGCCTAGCGTAATAAACAGAAATACAGAGAGCCAGTAGTTCACACTGTATCTTTTAATGACTTTTAAATAGCAATAGACGATAACCAAGCTGGTGATAATCAGTAGCCAAAAATAGTTATTTGTCACATGCAGTAATGAATACTCAAATAGCTGGTAACCGTACTCAACATCTTCATTGAATCTAAAGGACTCAGGGCTCAATTTATTATTAAAATTTCTTGTATAGTTCCCTGTATCTGTACCGACACGATAACTCCGAGCGCCTGCAAATAAAGTCAGAATAATTAACGGCAACCAAGAAGACGTACGGTTGAGAGATTTGTTCTCCAGTACGATCCAAAAGATAACAAGGCTAAGAACCAGCAGGTATGGAAGCATTTAACCCTCGATAAGGTGGATATAGTCAATTCTATATAAGTCAGATACGGTATCAGGCTCGCTCAGCCTATTATGTGTAGTACTTTTACTCTCTTTCCTTGTACTCAAATCACGTTGGATCAAACTTAAATGAACAGTAAAAGCTGTCATTTCATATTCAAATACATTTGCGTTAACTTTTCCGCGTTTATCGCAGCACTGAATCCATATAGAGTTAGTGCTTCTGTTATTTCTTTTTCATTAGGCCGTATGTCTTTAGGTTTCAATAAACAATCGACCCACTCCTTGGCCGAATGAATAGGTAAAAACTGCACCAATCCGAGCCCTAAATCTACTTCAGGTGATACTTGATCAGAGACCAACGCTATTAACCCAACGGTTTGACTCTCTACCAATACAACCGGAAACCCTTCATGCAAAGAAGGCATGATCATATAATTTGCGCTGGCCATCAGTTCTGTGATATCCGTACGCAACCCCAAAAATTTGACGTTGCTGCACAGTGATTTGTCTTGCACTTGCTGCTTTAGCATCGCAGCCAATGGACCTTGCCCGACAATATATAAGGTAAAATCAATCTGACGTTTTTTCAGTTGCTCAGCGATTTCTAAAGAAAATTGATGGTTTTTAACCTCATTGAGACGACCGACTTGAATAATTTTTAACCCTTTATCTCCAAATCCTTTAGCACCAAACTCCTGATCGATATAATGTCGTGATTGGTTAGCGACTGTCATCATCTTTTGTATATCAACGGCATTGGGAAGTAGCCACACATCTTTTGTAGTACCGAATAGGTAATTTGCAGCATGGTCACCGCAGCTAATTCTCTTAGTGGCTAATGTACGATTGGTAATTAATGCCCATTGCTCATATATTTTTTTGACGATGTTAGTTTTACCATTACTGGTACTATGAGAGTGCGAAATGCGATGCGGCACGCCAGCACCTTTAGCAGCCAACAGATGAAAAGCATTGTTTAATAGCATATGAGCATGAACGATTTGATAATCAGGCTGCTGTTTAAGGAATTTTTTAAGTTTGAGCATACGTGTTAATGAATGACCAGCTAAAATCGGTATAACCCTACCGCCCAACGCTGTTATCTCAACATCATAGTCGCCGATCTCGTCGGTAAAAGTGATAAAATCAAACTGAATCTGGCTATGATCTATATGACGATATAAATTCATAAGCATGGTCTCTGCTCCAGCACGATCCATTTTTCCCACTATGTGCAGTACTCTTCGGATAGTCATATCATTTACCTTTTAAGAAACATAAAGCCAACTTTGCTTCTCGTAACTATTTCCAATTTGCTTCCTTTTAACCTTGTTTCTTTCTTTAATGCTTGACGAAGCACCTGCATTATAGGCAGCGCGATTTGGCTTGGCATACGTACTATATTGCTGATTACTATATTTCTTAACGTCAAATTGTTCTGATAACCTTTTAATCGTAGCGCTTTATCTGCTTTTTTAGCTTGTGCTAATGCTCTTGCTAAATACTCATTATCTATACGGGTGAGAATGCTCCAATGACTCTGTCTGATTTTATCGGCAAGTATTTTTTTAACTTCATCCGCTTGATAGTCTTCTACTAGGTTCATGACTTCTGAATGAATAATAAATAGGTCTAATAGCTTTTTATCTGTTGAACCCGTAATCGACGTACCTCGCTGTCTATACAGGTAAAAATTAATAGGCAACTGATATCTAACCTTAGTAGATAAGCCAAGATGCCAATGGAAAGGCCAATCCTCGTAATACAAACCCACTGGAAAACTTAGAAAAGCCGTTTGCACGACACTGGATTTAATAAATTTTAGCCATGCAAAATGCGGTAAGCTAAAATACGAATCGTCTATCTTAGTTGTCTCGTATGCCAAGCTAGCAGCTGGATACGGTAGTTTATTCTCTGCCGCTCTCTCTTTGAACGGTGCAAAACCATATGTCACTACTTCTGCATTCGTAGTGAGAGCACAATCTACACAAGCTGCTACTAAGCGAGTATCTACAATGTCATCAGAGTCAACGAACATCATATAATCGCCTACTGCAGATTTAATACCAGTATTGCGAGCAGCAGAAAGACCACTGTTTTTATTATGTTGAATGACTCTGATACGCTTATCTGTGAGATGTAAGGCAAGCGCTTGTTTTGAATTATCAGTAGAGCAATCTTCAACGACAATAATTTCAATATTCTTATAGGTTTGCTGCTTGATAGATTCTAAGCACGCGTCGATATATAACGCGACGTTATATACTGGCATGATAATGCTCACCAATGGCTCTGCTACGCTAGTCATATAATAACCACCGACTTTTCTAAATCATGGTATTCATTGATATGAACGGGTGACTCAGTCATGGTGCCGTGAGACAAAAATAGCAGTTTGTCGATATGTTTCGAAATCTCAGCAACCTCATCTAGTTCTAAAAAAACAAGCCTTGGATGATTACGTAACCAGTCTAACTGCGTTTGTCTTATCTTATGATTGGAGTTCGGCAATACCAAGCAAGGTGTACCCGATAGCAAACATAAAATCATGCCATGTAGGCGGTCTGTCACGACCAATTTTGCAGCACGAAACTGGCTAAGCTTGTCAGTCAATAATTTTTTGCAATGTGCTTCGTCCAATTGAGAGCCGCCAGCATGAGTATCTGTCTTTTCAATATGATAGCCAGTATCTGCTAAGGCTTTATCTATAAAACCGTATTGTTCAGTGGATAGCGCAGCTTCTTTGTCATCTCGTAAGCATCGCAGAATAGTTGACGACTCTACGTCATTTTTCGTTCCAAGTACTGCTGCGTTTGCACTCATAACGATATCTGGCACAAGACCAATATGGACATTACTATACTCGGCAAAAAGCTTGATAAGTTTGGCCGCTGTCATCGACTCTCTAGCGAAAATGTGTATATCTGGGTGCTTGGCGTAGACGTTTACGATACGATGCAAGGTTCGCTTAGACTTAGCAGAATCACTCCAATCCAAGGTCTGGGGAAAACACACAACGCGATTCATAGGAAACGTATTGATAACTAATTGGCGCAGCTCCTCAATATCAGGATACGAGCTACCCATATTGCCTCCCCCAATAATAGTGACAATATCCCTCTGTTGTATTTGTTGTTTAATCGAATTAAGCACCAATCTGGTTTGACTAATAGGAACACTAACAACTTCATAATCAGTCATCACATGTTGCAAGTATTGCTTTTGTGCATAAGAGATAGCGATATCACCAATATTGCCGTAGTCAGCCGCCAGAAAAATAAAGCATCGATTACTGCTAGGCAAAGGCAAATCTCGCGCGCCCATATAAGTAACTAAGTGTTTTTTTAGTTTAATTGGTATGAGCTTTTTTATGGCGGTAGTATTCATTTTTGACACTCCCTTATTTATTTCTCATTAACATCTTTTTTACCCACATGCGACGCTTTGACCCAAAAGGAAATAACCCACTCAATTTTGGAGATGATTTACGTTTGAGCACTTTTTCAATGTACGGAAGCCACTCAAGACCCCTGCTCGTTTCAATCATTTCTTGACGAATTAGAGACCAGTCTATGCGTACAGCGTCACTTTTCAGAACCATGAACCTGAAAAGTGACGAATCTATCGGGGTGTCAAAACAAGCAGGATTATCAACACCTGCAAGTAAGAGATTCAGTCGAGTTCGTACACATTTTTCACAGTGACCGCAGTTTCTATCATGCTTATTACCAGCCCAGCAAACACGTAAATTTCGTATGCCTATAGACCAATTTGAAAGAATGATTAACTTCTCAGATCGACGAAACCCTGCACCATCATGAATAATTCTAAAATTGCTACAGCTCAATAATGGATCTGTTATGGGATGTGAACCCCATGGAGTAAGTAATACATCATAAGAATCGCCACTACCGATGAGTCCAATTCCTGCATATCGTTTCAATCCAGATAGAACGGAAGCAATGGCAGCCGCATGATATTCTTCCCAATCGATAGACCACAGTGCCCGAACATTCGTCTTAACGGGTAGTAGATCAACATTAATATCAGAAAGTACTTCGGTCGCTACCTCCACAGCACTATCAAAACCTTCTGTATCGTCTAAGGGTATATCAAAGCCATGCACAAAAATCCCTGCTTTAATATCTCGTGTGGCATACCCTGCTCTGCCTGTCGCATGACGATAAGCGGTAAATTGAGCATCCACGCCACCAGAAAATGCAGCAATCGCACCATCTACTTGTACGTCGCGCGTTCTAATACAATCAACTTGTATATCAATCACAAAATAACGCTCTGGTAACCATTTATTCCAGACATACTGTAGTTCTGTCAGATTGGCTAATAGCTCATGGGACACACTGCCATGAACTCGAATAGCCGCACGCAGTTGCATCGCAGGCAACAATGTGGCTAACAAATAAGAGTCGCAATCGTCATCTTCCGGCATTGGTAGATTGATAGGATACAAAAACCACAACTCTTGCTCAGTGACACTTTCACCCATGGTTGTTTGTTGCAGCAAACAAGAACGAGTCTGTCCATGTTCGTCACTTTTTAAAGCCTGAGGAAACAAATTAATATTAAACATGTCTTTTTACCTTTGCTTTGGACCAAGACAGCTGCAAAAAAGCCAATGTCATCACATACCAACGTCGTGAAAAACATGAAATCAAGATACGAATACCGCGTGCTGGATGTCGTTGATGATAATGTGGCAAGCAGTTTTGATAAACGACAGACTGGCGTATCTTTATCAACTCTGCATGGCGTTTTTTCATCTGAATATGAGCCAAGTTATTGAGCAGATATGGCAGCATATGCTCGATATAACTACGTGCGAAATCTGATAGCAGCACTTGCCTCTCAGTAGCACTGATAGACCAGTCATGTATCCTGACTCTAGCGTTATAGTCTGCTTCAATAGACTCTAGTAGCCCTGGCTTATATTGCAAACTCGTCATCGAAGTAACATTTTCATAGTAGTTATAGGGACAGTCGGGTACGACAGACAAATGGTTCGCTTTCCCCAAGCACTCAATATTAAAAATACCGTCTTCACCAAGTTTTATGTCACAATTAAACCGCAAATCCGCTATCAGGCTTTTGCTATAAACCTTGGTAGTTACATACCAATATATATTTCTATTCTCTGTCACTCTCAGCTGTAGCGTTTTAATGTCTTGCCGTGAATATTCTGCTGTAATGTTACGGCGCTCGAGCACATCGCCATCTAACATTATGCGCTTATGACCAAACGCCAACATCTCGATATCCTGATTAACCGTTTGTGCAATCACAAAGTCAAAATACCAATCATCGATAGTGTCGTCCGCATCTATAAAAACGATATAGTCGCCAGTTGCGATATCAAGTCCAGTATTACGAGCATCTGCCACGCCTCCATTTTTTTGATATTTCACTGTAACCCATGCCCTATCACTTTCCCACCTGTGCAATAACCTAGCAGTTTCATCATCAGAACCATCGTCAATAACTATCAATTCAATCTCATGGCTTTTTTTCGCAACGTCAATACTACCAATACAACGATCAATAGTAGCGGCGGCATTAAATGCGGCGATAATAACTGAAATCATAGTGAGCCTCTTAAGTTGAGACTTCTAATGCATATCCTTTGTGCCATCTAACGCAGTCAAAACATTTACCTACTGCGGCACTTCATGAATATGAACAAGACGCCGAAAAGCGACATAAACGATAGATAAACTAAGCAATACCCCAACAAATGAGAACAGGGCAATAGCTACCATATCTGACTCAAAAACGTAAAAACCTATATACAGCGCTGCAGCACGAAATATCACTGCAAAAATCTCTCTAATCAAAAGAAAGCGCTGCAAACGTAATGCTGGCAATGCCGCAGTACTCGCACCTGATACCAAGCTGATCAAAAGCCAAATAGAAAGCCACTGCGAATAATTCCCTGCTAATGCCCACTCTGTGCCAAACACTAAAGAAAAAAGATAATCGCCAAAAACGAACACTGTACCGAATGGAACAATACCAACCACCAATAGAATTACCGTCACTTTTAATAAAAATTGATAAGCTTCTGGTGACTTTGCTGTGATCGCACGCGTAATCTTAGGGTAAAAAACCTCTCCAACAGCTTGCCCTAACAACATCGCTGGTGCACCAAGTACCAGAACAGCCAACGAATACTGCCCAGCAGAAGAAGCACTAAATAGTGATGCTAACAAGATAGTTGGCAGCCCTACTGAAGCAGCATTAAGCATACTTTGCGGCATACGATATATGGCAAAGTCACGCTGCGATATAGCAGCATTACGAATACCAACCGTGCCAAACCAGTTTCGGACATTTAATACACCAATCCTAGGTACCCGAAGCATCTGCATCATAAAATTCGTGAGCTGTCCTGCTATCGTTAATAAAATAAGCAACATACCAGAAGGTGCCAATACACCACCTATCAACTTACTGGTATCTGTCACAAGCTTGCTCTCTACATAAGCACGAGCCTTGGCTTTGAACAAACCTACTCTGATAGCAGACTGATCAGCAACAGATAGAAACGCGCCAGCCAATAGCGTCAACGGTATGAGATACAACATATATGGTGCACTTTCCATACCCGTCCATCGTGCCAAATAAACATCTCCGAAATAGACAGCGATCAACGCTATAGCCGCTATAAACAAACTGAGTAATACAGATAATCTAATAATGGCAGCGGCATCCTCGTCACTATCAGGCATCACAATGGCATTGGCATAACCCATGGTCGCAATCGGAGTAATAATACTGATGACTGCGGCAAATGCGGCAGCGATACCAAAATCTTCAGGACTATATAATCTGGTGAGAAACGGCATAAAGACCATAGCGATTGCCTGACCAGCAGCAATACCGCCTCCAACCATGGCCACATCTCGTACAAAGTGACTGGTTTTCAATCGACTGATTACGCTCTGTATCGATAAAAACACTTCAGAGGCCATTACTCATCATCCAATTTGGTATGTCACAGCATTTATATAAATCACCATATCCTAAACAATCTTACCAATAAGTGATTTCATCATCTTTTCAATATCAACCCTATCACCGCTATTTAATACCCTTACTTAGTATCACTACTACTCCTTAACCGACCACCTCTAACTGCTCTACATCTGTCTTTGTGACATCAGCGTCATCGCTTTCTCGGTAGCCTTCAACGAAGGTCCTAAACTGTGCTTTCAACCATTCAGTATCGTGCCGCTTTGATCTTTCGATAAACTCAAACAAGATAGCTTCGATATCTTCCAATGGAAAACTATGTTCCATTGCTTGCATAATGAGTGGATGAAACGTGGTCTCTATATTGTCAGCACCAATGATTAGCTCTTCATAGAGCTTTTCACCTGGCCTCAATCCAGTAAACACAATTTCGATATCACCATTAGGATTGCTCGCATCTTTTAGCTCGCATCCTGTTAGACGAATCATACGTTTGGCGAGATCCACGATTTTGACGGGTGCACCCATATCAAGTACAAATACTTCACCACCGAACGCCATGGCCCCTGCTTGGATAACCAAACTGGCCGCTTCTGGTATGGTCATAAAGTAGCGCGTGATGTCTGGATGAGTGATGGTAATCGGACCACCTTGTTCAATTTGTTTGGTGAATAGTGGTACCACAGAGCCTGATGAACCCAAAACGTTGCCGAAACGCACCATACTAAAACATGTATGACTGTTGCTTTGGCTCAGTCCTTGGCAGACGAGTTCAGCTAAGCGTTTGGAAGCTCCCATCACGTTGGTCGGCCGCACTGCTTTGTCAGTAGAGATCAGTACAAACGTATCAACGTGAGCCTTTATCGCAGCACAGGCACAATGGTAGGTGCCTTTGGTATTGTTAATCGTGCCTTCAAATGGATTGGACTCGACAATCGGTACATGTTTATACGCTGCAGCGTGATAAATCGTTTTTATATGGTATTTTTCGAATATATTGATTAATTTTTTTTCGTTACCCACGCTTCCAATGATGCTAACAATCTCAGTATCTTGATATTCAATATTACTAATGACATTACTAGCGACGTTATTAGCGACAAGGCTTCTAAGTTCCTGATCGATTGTGTACAAAGCGTATTCAGACTGCTCGTATAACACCAAACATGCAGGTTTATTTTTCATGATTTGTCTACACAGCTCACTCCCAATAGAACCCCCTGCCCCTGTTACGAGTACGTTTTTACCCGTAATGTTTTTTTGGAGGAGCTCAGCAACTGGCTCTACAGTCTCTCTTTCAAGCACATCTAGTATATCAACCGGACGTATATGGCTGACTGTTACGATCTCATCAGCAAGCTCTCGTAAGCTCGGTAAATCTTTTAATTTGACAGAAACACCTGACAGGCTATCCATAATCTGTTTTTTACGACCACGGCTCATAGAAGGCATTGCCAAAATCACTTGCGCAACATTTAATTTTTCTATTAACCAAGGTAACGCATGAGCAGCATATATTTTTTTACCATGTAGATAAGCCCCTATCAGCTGCGGATCATCATCGATATATGCCACTACATTGTATTTATGAGAATGTCTCAAGCTCTCTAATAGCTCTCTACCAGCCGATCCTGCGCCATAAATAATCACGTTATCGCAGCAACTATCTAGGCGACCTTGATTGTCTGGTTTCTGTAGTCGATTCAGCAACCCACGAATCATTAGCCGACTGTTCCACAACCAAATAAAGAATAAGAATAGGAATATAATTGGCGCTGAGCGCGGCATCATTGATACTGGGTTCACATAAATGATGAACTGATAAACGATAATAAGTAATAAAAATAACTGTAATACCCGACCCATCGCCGCATCAAAAAACCCTCTAGAGGCGCCTCTATAAAAGCCAATCAGATATAAGCTGACGACCGGTATCAATGCATAAAAAGCTAATACCGTAAGGCCGATTTGATCATCGACATAACCTTGACGCAATGCCAATGCCGCTACCAAGCAAAGGACAGCAACCGAAAAGTCGATGCCAAATAAGATAGAGCATTTCGCAAAGCGTGGTAAGGCTAATAAAAACAGCGTCATACGCTTCGACCATCGATTGAGATCGCTTGGCGTGTGATAAGCATTGTTAGACTCTGTTTTTATAAACATAAGATCCACCTACTTAAGTTATGTCGCTCGTTTGCCATGGACAATGAACAGTAACTAACTACGAATTGTGTCCATAAGCATAATGGTAGTGATAGCTGTACCTGTTCAAGATACTTTGCTGTATGTCATTTAATATGATGCCATCGACTTGTATGTTTGCTTTACTCATCTGTTTGATGGCATAGACCAACTGGCCCTCTACTGAATGATCAAATTTGGTGACGATAAGTACTTTGTCTGCGTGCTGTGCTAACACCATGGCGTCTGATGCAGCTAATATAGGAGGCGCATCAATAACGATATAGTCGTACTTCGTTTTGAGCGCTGCCATCAAATGATTGAACCTCTCTCCTATCAATAACGAAGTCGGATTATGCGACGGTCGTCCCCGCGATATAAGGTCGATATGCTCCATACCAGTTGGCTGAATAAAGCTTTCAAGGTTTAACTTAGCCATGTCAATATCTAACCGAGGCTCATTATCTGATAGAGAGCTATCTTTATCTTGCAGTAAGTAATCTGTGAGACCACTGTCTGAATTCATACCAAACATTTTGTGCAGCTCCCCTAAACGCATATCTCCATCGATAATCAGTACCTTTTTACCAAGCTGTGCAAATACCTCGGATAAATTGGCCGTAATAAAAGACTTACCGACACCTGGACTTTCTCCGGTGATTAATATGGTCTGAGCGGATTTCTCATCTGCTGTCTTCGTCGTCTTACCAAATAAAAGGTTTGTCCGTAAATTTTTAATTGCTTCATAACTCAAGCCATTGTGATCAACGTGAGCAAGCATCCGACCAGTATTTTTCTTGTTCCTACCTAGCTTAGATATCGAGGTCGAACGTGGAATCGTTGCAATAACAGGAATTCCCGTTTTAGACTCTAGATGTTCTGGGTCTTTTACGACATTTCTAATTAAGTTTCTGATTAGAACCAGCATTACCCCAAGTACAGTACCTACGAGTAGCGCCAGCAGCATAATTTGGAATTTGTTTGGTGCAATGGCATCGAAGGTACTGGTCGGTCTATCTAGAATACGGGCATAACCAACCTGACCAGCTCTAACGATTTTTAATTGTTCATAGTTTTTGAGCAGTGTGAGGTAAATCTCTCTATTAATGGCTGTATCTTCTGATAGCTTTAAGAACTCTCGCTGTATTTCAGGCAGTCCTGCAACGGTGCTACCTATTGCTCCTATTCGACTGTTGAGGACTTTTAGTTGCTCATTTATCTGGATAACGAGTGGGTGCTCATTGGTATAGTAAGTCGTTAGATCTGCTCTCTTTAATTTGAGATCATTGAGCTGCTCATCGATTCGAGATTTTTCATTTAGTAATAGCTCAGCCTCTTTACCTACATCGATGGTGCCGTGCTTTTTACGAAACTCATTGAACTGAGCTTCAGAGGCGTCTAATTTTTCTTTTAATGCTGGAATCTGCGTTTCCATAAAAGCCAATGTTTTGGTCGTTTCTTCCGTACCACGAGATTGGTTTTGATCAATATAAGACTGGACTATCTGATCAAGTGTGGTCGTGATTTGCTGTTGGTTTGTGCCTGTCATCGACAGCTGAATAATATTGGTTTTATCGCCTTTTTCTTCCACAGACAATGCGCTGTTAATCGCATCTGTCGTGGTCTTTAAGGTCTGCTTAGTGATGCCAATAGGATAACCGTCTGTAGGTAGCTCAGTTACCGTAATATTAATCTCACCGTTTACCCCATTGAACTGGTGCGGCTGACCCAATTGTCCTTTGAAATCATCTAGTCCATTGCTCAGGACAAATCCTGTGTCAGACTGTGACAGCGTAAAAGATTGGTTTAAATACGCTGGTGACACATCGAACTGATTGATTTGTACGATCCCGTTTTTTGTGCTCAAAGACACTCCATCATTTGTGTTCAACTGAGTGTTAATGCGGTCGTTTGTTATTTTATCGAGATAGCCAATATTAGGATCGGTCAGTTTGATGTCTAGATGTAGCATATCGACGACTGGCTCTAGTATCATCCGAGACCGTATGAGCTCGGCTTCTGCCTCAGCCTTGCTCACTTCTTCTCCGACCAACTCTGAGATGTTTGCACCAAGCGCATCGACTCCTTGGGAGTTTTCTTCAATTTGAATCAGCGCATCAGACTTGAAGGTCGGATTAATATAACGTGTATAGAAAAATCCTATTAAGAGTCCGACTGCTGCCATAAGGGCTATGACTTTCCAGCCACGCAACAAAACCAAAACCAGCGCCGTTAAGTCGATGTTGTCATTGTCGTTGTCACCCTTAGGTGTCGATAGGTCTTTTGAATCTATATTATTCATAACCATATACCCATTATTCAATGTTAATCGCTTAATAGCTTCCGCTTAGCTTCAAGTCCCTAACTGCCCTTGACTGCAGTTAGATTGCTCCCTGCCTTATCGCACCTTATGAAACCTATTACTCTACTTTCTATTCTTATCTCACTTAATCTCAATATTGAAATTCAAAGCACATCCAGTATTTTCACTAGCTATCATTTATAACCCTGATATCACGTTTATGGCAGAGGTTGACGGTAATATCGCGCTAATCACACGATTCCAGCGGGCCAAGCCTGTTGGATCCACATAAAGAATGTCATTGGCTTGCATGTCAAAGCGACTGGCTAGTGCCAAGCTTGTGATGCTCTGCATGTCGACGTAATAGATATTTGTGTACTGGTACTGAGGGTTATCGCGTACGATATATACTTTGGCTGCATTAGCCGTATTGGAATTTAGGCCATTTGACTCGCCCAATACATGCGCTAAGCTCAGCCCTTGTTCTGGAATCGCAACTGGCTCAATTTTGCCAAATTCACCCAATACGTAGACCTTATTGCGGCTTTGGCTATTGACGTGGATAGAGTCACCATCCCGCAGATAGATTTGATTGGCAGACAGCCCCATTCTTTGTAGTGACTGCACTCCTAAGCGATAGCTATTGCCCTGACGATTTAGCACAATGTTATTTGAATCGCCAGTCTCAGTGGTACCACCTGCCATAGAGATAGCCCCATATACCGACACTGGCACATCAGCTATAGCAAACTCGCCAGACTGCTTCACCGCACCATCTACAAAAAACTTGCTACCACGGTAATTGATGATTTTGACTTGAGGATCTGAATACTTGAGATATCGCTGTAATTTGCTTTGCAACGTAGCGGTGAACTGCGGCACGCTCAGCCCACTGGCTTGAACTCTGCCTATCAATGGAAACTGTATATACCCTTGTTGATCTACCGTTAAGCTAGCAGTTGACGCATTAATATCTGGATAATTGGTAAGGATGATATTCAGCACATCCCCTTTCGCAATGCCATAATTGACTCGTCCAGAGGTTTTGATCAAATGAGAGAGATCTTGAGTAACAGTAGGCGGCGCTGTACGCGGTAAAGTTGCCAGACTTAAAGGCTGAATATGAAATTGAAGACCGTTTTCTGCGGTAAAGGTGCCAGATTCAGGAAGATTTCCTGACTGAAGTCCTGAGTTAATCGTACAGCCACTAAACAACCCCATCAGAAATAAGCAAAATATGCTCATTACCAAGAAGCGTTTGTGTACAAAAATGAAATATTTATTAACCATAACAGTTACTCATATTTATATTTGTGAATCAAACCAGTAAACCTCACCACAATATTTATATTCGTAAAAAAGAATATATTTAATAAATATACACCTAAACTATATTCAGTGCAATACATATAATCTGTCATAAAATAATTAAGTGACTATTTTGAAATTTCTCATCAAGCCCTTTATTTGCGGCTAATTATGAAAATTGTTATTAACTTTTAGATTGTTGAGCGATAAAAAAACGGAAGTGAAAACAGCTCCATAATAAATAAATTTTTTATTTTTAATCTGAAGAAATTCAGCTTAATAAGGGCTTGTTTCGATTGCATTTATGATTGGAACTATCCTTTTAATGCCGAAATAGTGTAAGTGTTTGTATCTATGTATTAACTTATATAGTTAGTCACTGAGAGTCTTCGAGTCTATATTCGTATACGACTAATAAACTTTTATTGATTAGCACCATGTTTGTTTATGCATTAATAATCAGTAAGGTATTGGTTTACGTGCTAAATTTGTTAAAATAGCGTAGAATAGTCAATCCAATTTTTTACATTGAGAAATGTAAACCCACCGACTCAAGGATATTATGATGAAAGATGAAAAATTACAGAAAGCACTCGCCCGTATGGGACTTGGTTCACGCCGTCAAATGGAAGAAGTCATCAAATCTGGCCGCGTAACGGTTAACAATGGTCCTGCGACCATCGGTGATCGCGTCTCGCAAGGTGATGAGATTCGCGTTGATGGCCGTCAAATAAAATACACTTCTGAAAATGAGAAGCGTCGCCGTGTTATCGCTTACTACAAGCCTGAAGGCGAAGTTTGCTCGGCTAAAGATCCAGAAGGCCGCCCAACTGTTTTTGAACGTTTGCCAAAGCTGACGCATGATCGCTGGGTAATGGTTGGACGTTTGGATATTAACTCAACTGGCCTATTGTTATTTACTAACGATGGCGAAATGGCGCATCGCTTGATGCATCCATCTGGTGAAGTCACTCGTGAATATGCCGTGCGTGTATTGGGTGAAGTAACGCCTGATATCGCCCGTGCATTGACCGCTGGCGTCATGCTAGAAGATGGCCTTGCCAAATTTGAAGACATTAAAGAAGGCGGCGGCGAAGGCGTCAACAAGTGGTATCACGTCCAGCTAAAAGAAGGCCGTAACCGTGAAGTACGTCGTTTGTTTGAGTCACAAGGTTTAAAAGTTAGTCGTCTACTACGTACACGCTATGGCACGATTGTTCTACCAAAAGAGCTACGTACTGGCCGTTTCTTAGAGCTTGATAAAAAAGAAATCAACACGTTGACGGATTTGGTCAGCTTGCGTCCACGTTATGGCACGGGTCTACATGGCGCAGCCAAAGAAAAGCAAGAACGTATCAGAAACAAGCCGCTTAAAGCGCGTCGCACTGACACTCGTAGCGATAACCGCAATAGCAGCGCGAAACCTAAAAGTAGCGCTAGCCCTGCCAGCCGCGGTACACGCAACACCCGTGATCGCAATGATAAGCGCTAGTTAAATTGGTTTAACATTATTCTAAGTCTTAAATAGATTTGGGATAAACGTAAAAAAGCGGTCAATGATAAATAGTCATTGACCGCTTTTTTTGTGTCTTTTTATAGGCTTCAAAGTTTACAGGCGTCACAGTTGCTCAGTATAGATATAGCGGCTCAGCTATCATGGCTATTAATATAGTGCTTCATGACTCGCAGTTCTTGTAGCTGCTCCTCGTCCATTTGCGCCAGTAATCTACCCAAACGCTGCTCAATATTATCTAAAACACTCTGCAATAATTCACTAGCCTCTAACCTCTTTTCGCTATTCTCATTAGTGACGTTTATATTTGTTAATTGATAGTGAGTAGCCAGCATTTCGGGTAACCGTGTTTGCAACATTTTATTTAATACAAACTGTGCTTCTGTTATCGCTGGTGTCTTATGTTGAGTTTGTAGGGCTGCTTGATAAACGTGATAGCTGCTTACTTTTTCATCGATACGTTTTAACTGGCGTAGTTGCTGCTCTGACAATGTTTTTAAGTGCTGTTTATCTAACGTTAGCTGCTGCAAGCTTAATGTGGCTAATGACAAGGGCGCATTGTAATCCTGATAAGTGAGTACGCCAGGTGAGATACCGACGGCTTTATGAAAAGCCTGCCAGCCTTTTTTACCTAGATAGAAGGTAGTGACGGTCGTTACAATACCAATGCCTATTAAGATACTCATATACGCTTGCTCTTTACCCTTTCACCATTCAACTTTGTATTTATAGCTTAATGTCTTTAGCACTCACATCTTCACCAGTCGGGCTTTCAATCGCTTGGATATTTACATCACTGCTAGCATTACTACTGACATTGCTATCGGGCTTTTGAAACTCTGTGTTATTAGCAGGATTGTCAAAACGTTTTTGGAGATAGCGATTGGTTGCGAGTAGCTTTTGACCGTCTTGATGATATGACGCGTTGAGCAGGTCATCGAACTGTGTGTTAATTGTCTTAAGCACGTCTAACAAGGCTTCTTTGCCCGTGACATTAGAATGCTTAATTTTGGTAGTATCAGCAAGTGCACTATCCGTCACATCTAAATCATGTAAGCGGCGATAGTCAGCGACGGCTTGTGGCACATGCCTATCCATTAAGTTTTGAATCATAATATAAGTTTCGTTGACGGTATCCTTATCATCAATCTTACCATCGTTATTGGTATCGCCATACATGACACGCAACTTTTCACCCTTTGTATTAATTTGATCAAGAGCAGTCTTAACGTCGACGGGTAGGCTTTTTTCAGGTATATAACCCAGTTGCGGCATCGCCTTATATTCGAGCATTTTGGGTGCTGTGACTTTTTTAATGCCACGATAACCTAGATATAACCCAGCCGCTGGCAACAGCCCATACAAAACAAACATTACGAACATCGCAGTCATTTGGGTCATTATATTGTCCTTATTACTTATCAGAATGTCGTGGCTGATTTCTTATGGTTGTTATTATTAAACAAAAAAATAAGGCTCTGTTAAAGCCCTATATTGTTATGCACTAGGTCGATTGTGTTTTTTGATAATACTTAACCTTTGCAAATGTACGAGAGAAAGTGTCATCAGCGAAAATTTAACTTTGCGTACGGCTCTTCACATAACGGTGGGTTGAGGCAAGGCGGTTTAAGACTGTCTGATGCAATTCATCCAATAATTCGTCAAGCTCGTAGTCAATCTCTAAGAACAAGTCTGTCAGCATATCACCGGCTGTCATCTTGCCCTGCACCATATTATTTTTGGTGCGATGCGGACTAAAGCGTTGTAGCTGCTCATAATGATGTAATGCTTCAGGAATACTTTCGGATACTAATTTATCGATGACGAACTGACGCTCATTATGTTGCTGCTGTTGCTGTTCGTTCAGCTCACTACTCCACTCACGGTAACGCTTTAGCTTACCGTTGATACGATCTAATATCGCAACGGCTTCAATAGGCATGGCATTTAGGGTGGCCTCATCGACCACATCAACAAGCTCAGTCATAATCGGACAACGTCCATGTTTGAGATACCACAAGGTATCTGGGTCAAAAGGCGGTCTATTGGTTGGGCGCATTTGAGCACGATTGCTCAGATAGCGATCGGTCAAAGGCGTGGACGATTGGCTATCACTCACTTGTGCCAACGCATCACATATGCGGTTTACACGTTCAGGCGGAGTCAATGTAGAACGCTCTTGTACTGCGTGATTGCTATCATTATCGGCAGCAGCATCCTGTTCATGATTGACGCTCATCTCCTGAGCATTCTTTGCTGCCAATGTCGGTAGGTCATCTTGAGCTTGCCCAAATGACTGTAGCATTCTTGTCAAACTGACTACCATGACTTGCTCTGCCCCTCGTCTATTACACTCACATTGCGCGTATATTGCATACATTCATTCAATAGCGTATCTTAGCAGGTTTTTGCTGGCCTGCCAGTAAGCAAAATGTCACCATTCCTACACGCCAACCGTTAAGCACCGTATTATGAATGCTCCCGATTATATCTCTGGTTTCCTACTTGGGTTATCTCTCATCATTGCTATTGGCTCTCAAAACGCCTTTGTACTCAAACAAGGTCTCAAACGTGAGCACATATTTTTTGTTTGTTTGTTTTGTGCGGTGAGCGATGCATTTTTAATCTCAGCAGGTATTGGTGGTTTTGGTGCAGTTACGGCCCGCTATCCTCACGTTATAGATATCGCAAAAATAGCAGGCGTTATATTTTTATTAGGATATGGCTTACAGAGTTTGTATGCCAGCGTACGCGTGTCACATGCTTTGACTGTCGAAGGACAGGTCGTGACTAGCTTAAAAAAAGCCTTGTTACTATGCTTTGGTTTTACTTGGCTAAACCCGCACGTCTATCTAGACACATTGGTACTCGTCGGTATGGTTTCTACAGGTGCAAGCAGTAAATTGACGTTTGCCGCAGGCGCAATTAGCGCCTCGTTTTTTTTCTTCTTTGCGCTTGGGTATGGTGCGCGATTACTCAGGCCTCTATTTGAGAAGCCTAAGGCATGGAACATACTGG
The DNA here is from genome assembly GCF_052258385.2 of Psychrobacter sp. 1Y6. NCBI lineage: Bacteria > Pseudomonadati > Pseudomonadota > Gammaproteobacteria > Moraxellales > Moraxellaceae > Psychrobacter > Psychrobacter sp. 1Y6. The sequence goes on from NZ_JBQQEW020000001.1 coordinate 2,441,793, forward strand.
ATGCTTTGGTAGGGTTGTTAATGCTGTATCTGGCTTGGCATTTGTATCAAAGTTGATAGAAATATAACTAGGAAATGATAGATAAGCTGAGTGTTGAATAAAATGAATATTAAGTAAACAACGTGTTGGATAAACTAAATCACATCGATATCCGCTAACCGCTGTATAAATTATGTGGTTAGCGGTAGTATTGTACTGATCATTTACATCAAGCTAGGAAAGAGCGTACGCAGTCCATTAACGATAATCTCGATAGAAACGGCGGCCAATAGCATACCCATGATTCGACTCATGATGTTCAAACCAGTATCGCCTAGTAAGCGACTGATTCGACCTGCCGCCATCAATGCCAAATAGCAAAACAGACTGATAAATAAGCCAGCAATTAAAATGGCAGATACCTGCAAAATACCTGATACTTGTGAAGAATAAATGATAACCGTGGAGATACCACCAGGCCCAATCATCATCGGAATCGCGAGGGGAACCACGGCAGCCGCCATCGAGACTGGTGCATCTTTCACATGATCAACATCGAAGTTCTCTTGATCAGGTTTAACCGGGTTACCCTCTCCATTCATCATATTTAGCGCAATTAAAAACACCAATATACCGCCTGCTAATTGGAATGAGCCGATAGAAATACCAAGGGTTTTTAGTAACGTCTCACCTGCAATCGTAAAAAAGCTGATGGTGATAAAAATGGTCAGACAAGCAACGCGCGCGACCTTACGTCGATTGTTCATCGAATAGCCGCGAGTCAAATCTAAAAATAACGTCAATGCGCTAAATGGATTGATCAATACCATAAAGGCTAGGATTATCTTGATAATTTCAGTATTCACTGAGCGCTCGCTTGTCTATTGATACCGCTTGTGCAAAAAGATAAGGTCATCGTGCGAGTGCAACGATGACCCAATAGGCAACTAAAAATAGCATTGTAGCATAGGCAGATAAGCTAATAAAATCATTAACTTTGCGACGTTACGCCTACATGTCACCTTAGTAAAGCTTCAGTGTAAAAACAAGCATTTAACAGATTATCAGTACAAGCTATCAGTATAAATTACCGATCAATTAACTCAGTGATAGCCCTTGTCATAAAATCGAGCGCATGTAGTGCTATTAGCCTGTATTACGTCTGCCCTTATGCACTAAAATCTAGCCCAATATCTAAGGCTGTCGTACTATGCGTCAAATAACCCATCGCGATAAAATCAACCCCTGTACTTGCCGCCGCTTGTACCATTTCAGGCGTAATACCACCTGAGGCTTCAGTCTTTGCGCGACCCTTACACATAGTAACCGCTTGCGACAATGTTTCAGGCGACATGTTGTCTAATAGCACTAAACTCACACCTGCATCGAGCGCTTGCTCTAATTGCTCTAGCGTATCGACTTCGACCTCAATAGGAATCAGATGCCCAGCAAATTTCTGTGCTTGCTGAGTGGCTGTTTTTATATCACCAGCAATGGCGATATGATTGTCTTTAATTAAAATCGCATCATCCAACCCCAAGCGATGATTGCGTCCGCCGCCGCAGCGTACGGCGTATTTTTGTACGATACGTAAGCCTGGAATGGTCTTGCGTGTACAAGTAATTTGTGCAGGATATTGCGCCACGCTATCGACAATTTGACGTGTCGCTGTCGCAATACCACTGAGATGGGTCATAAAGTTCAGTGCCGTGCGTTCTGCAGTCAATAAATGACGCGCGTTACCTTTTACGGTCGCTAACACTGCACCAGCCTCTACTGTTTCGCCATCCTGTACTTGTGCAATAAACTCAATTTGTGTATCGACTAAGGCAAAAGACAAACGAGCCAAGTCGATACCGCATATCACGCCTGCTTGGCGTGCCTTTATCTGTAGCTGCGCTTGCATATCGGCTGGGATAGTAGCTTGTGAGGTTACATCACCACGCCTACCCAAATCTTCAGTTAGTGCATTCTCAACCAATGGTTTAAGCAATACGTCATCCAATGCTGGCTCTTGTTCAATTGTCATCTTTGACCCTTATCTAGGCATGATATTGATAGAAACTGCTTGTTATTTAAACTCAAAATGAGCATAAATATAGCGCAAAGTTAGCGGCCCTGCAAGGAAAGGTGACAAATTTTTCGTTTTACAAACCGATTTAGAGATAAAACGGACTGGCTTGAAACGATTATTTGCGCTTGGGAAGTTTACTATCCATCAATAAACTCTGTAATTCAATATCATGACGGAAGCGATATAGCTTGGCGGGACGACCGCGCTGAGCAGTGCTACTCTCTCCTGTATCCATTACTAGATTTTGCGAATCAAGCAAGCGACGGAAGTTTTGCTTGTGCAAGCGCACTCCTGATAATGCCTCAACACTCTGCTGCAACTGCGATAAGGTAAAGACGTCTGGCATCAGACCAAAAATAAGCGGTCTATATTCAATCTTCGCGCGCAGTCTCGAGATAGCAGTAGCAATCACGCGACGGTGATCGTAATACATGGGGACGCCTATGCGTTGTGACCAGTCTTCTGGCAAGGCAACAGCTTGATAATTGGGCGGATAATTAGGGGCTTCGGGTATCAGACCTGCTTCATAAAGCATTTCATAACGTAGTAATACATGCTCTGCAATCCATTCTCTACTTTCATTATCGTGTTCGTTGACGGGTTGACTGTCAGTGAGTTTACCACTTGCCAAAAACGCTTCGTCCAGCCCCCAACATAAGCCAATGCGCTGATGCCTGCGCTGTTGGACAATCGGGTCGTTGGCAGTATTGGCCCATTCGAGTAGCGCAGGCACGATAAAGTCCATAATAATACTGGGCATACCGTCCAGATGATTTTCCCACGGGAAATAATCATACCAATCTCGCCAGAGTGCTTTGCTTTGGAGTGCCTGCGTTTGCGTTTCTTGCACCAAACCCAAATAACTCACATACACCAACGCATGACCGTCGATGTTACGTCTATTGGTATCGACAAAGGTATATAACTGCTCTAAATATCCAAGCGGTTGCTGCGTTTGCTCCTCTACCCACTGACGTACTCCCGCTTGTAGCGAGCGATGTAGCGGCATAAGTGGCCCATTTGGCAACAGCTTGCCTTGGTCAACGGTTAGAACGCGCGCGATATGATCGGTGATAGCGACCAATACGGCGACCACTTCTGTCGTGCCGCTACCTTGCTGGTGCGCATGTGAATAAGACAACGTCATGGCTTTGGGAATTATCCTTTTTCTCTGAAATGTAGAAGGCTATCAGGGTTAATAGCTATGGTATGGCTTAGTATAGCTCGAATTTAAAACTATCATAGTCTGTGGTTGTAAGTATGAAAAATCAATAACGATAAATAGTTATAAGGGGCATGGATTAGCATTATTTTTAAGCTCAGCACGGCTTAATTGCACATTACTTTGAGCACTAAAGCTTAATATTTTGACTTATTGAGTATAAAAAACCACTTGTAATTATGCTCAAAATGAGCATAATTAAGACAACTTATAAATTTATTGTGTTCGACTATCTATTTTTTAGCTCATACATTTATCGTTATTGCACCAACAAAGGCTGCCATTATGAAAAAATATCCTTACGACGCACCTATCATGAGTACGGACAATCGCATCGCCACTCAGATGAACATTGAATATGCCAAGGCTAAAATGCCAGCAGACTTGCCTCGCGCTGAACGCATCGTGGTCGAAGAAAATATTAAGAAGCTACTGAAAGAGAACAATGCCGTACTGGTAGCACACTATTATGTCGACCCTTTTATCCAAGACTTGGCCTTAGCAACCGGTGGCTGCGTCGGTGACTCACTTGAAATGGCTCGGTTTGGACAAGCTCATAGCGCTCAGACTTTGGTCGTCGCTGGTGTGCGATTCATGGGTGAATCAGCAAAAATATTAAGCATGGAAAAGACCATCCTCATGCCAGATTTGGAAGCCGAATGTTCGCTTGATTTGGGCTGCCCTGCTGATGAGTTTTCAGCATTTTGTGATGCCCATCCTGAACGTACTGTGGTCGTCTACGCCAATACCAGCGCTGCAGTAAAAGCGAGAGCTGATTGGGTAGTCACCTCATCTGTCGGTATCGACATCGTTCGTCACTTACATGCACAAGGTGAGCCGATTATTTGGGGCCCTGACCGTCATTTAGGCAAATACATCGCTCGTGAGACTGGCGCAGATATGCTGCTGTGGCAAGGGTCTTGCCTCGTGCATAACGAATTTAAAGCCACCGAACTAATGCAATTAAAAGAGGAACACCCAGAGGCCAAAGTCTTGGTACATCCTGAGTCACCTGATAGCGTGGTTGAACTAGCCGATGTGGTCGGCTCGACTAGCAAGCTTTTGCAATCAACGTATGAGATGGATGCTGATACCTTTATCGTCGCTACTGATTTGGGCATATTGCACGAGATGCAAAAACGCTCACCAAACAAGCGATTCTTGGCCGCACCAACTGCTGGTGAGAGTGCAAGCTGTAAGAGCTGCGCGTTTTGTCCTTGGATGGCCATGAACGGCTTAAAAGGGATTGAACAGTGCTTAACCAATCAAAGCGGTGAAGTGCTAATGACACCTGAGCTAGCAATAGCAGCTAAGAAACCATTACAACGGATGCTCGATTTTGCTGAAGCACAAAAGCAACGCGTGGCCGCCAGTGGCGACATAGTAAAAGACCGTACGCTGTTCGCTAACGTTGGTGCAGCCTAGCATGAGTCAGTCGCATTCAGTTGATCGTTCCAGCACCACTAGCTATATAAATAACAGGAGCAGCAGTGATATGAGTAATATTATAAAAACTGATGTTCTTATCATTGGGGCTGGTCTGGCAGGCTTGAGCACCGCGCTATCTCTGCCAAAATCGCTGAATATCACTGTTTTAAGCAAAGCGGCACTTGAGGTTTGCTCAAGTCACTACGCTCAAGGTGGTATCGCAGCCAGCTTAGACACGGCGGACTCTGTGACTGATCATGTCGCTGACACCTTAATCGCTGGTGCAGGATTGTGTGCGACGGACAATACTGCTCGTATCTTGGGTGCTGGACAGCAAGCGGTGCAGTGGCTATGCGAACAAGGTGTGCCATTTACTCAAACTACTTTAACTAAAGAAAATGATAATACACCTGATTTTTCAGTCTTAAAAACCAGTGACTTACACTTGACCAAAGAAGGCGGTCATGGCTGTAGACGTGTGGCCCATGCGGATGATGCAACGGGTCGACACGTGATGGATGCCTTAACCACCAAAGTACAGACTGCGGCCCATATCACTATCTTGCCTTATCATGAAGCATTGGAATTACTAACTTCACCTATGATTAGCAGCTCCTCTTTTAGCATGAACGATAGAGAGATTAAACATTGCCGAGGGGCGCTAATCTTTGATCATGTCAATGAGCGCCAACTCACCATTCATAGTGCGGCTGTTGTACTGGCTAGTGGTGGCTTGGGCCAACTATTTAAGCGTGCCAGCGCGCCCAATGTTTGTGTCGGTGATGGCGTCATGATGGCATGGCAAGCAGGCTGCCGCTTGGCAAATTTAGAATTTATTCAATTTCACCCAACGGGCTTAGCATTAGATGACAGCAGCTTCTTGATATCTGAAGCGTTACGCGGTGAAGGTGGACGACTGTATTGTCCGCAGACTGGTGTGCGCTTTATGCTAGACGTTGATGAGCGCGCTGAGTTGGCGCCACGCGATATCGTCGCTCGAGCAATAGCCAATCAGATTAGTAGTAACGGACTTGGCTATGTGCACCTTGATGTCAGTCACTTGCCAGCTGCATTTATACAAGCGCATTTCCCGCAGATTTACCAGACGCTGCTAGCACTCGGCATCGATATGACCACAGACCCTATTCCGGTCGCTCCGACTGCCCACTATAGTTGTGGCGGAGTGGTGACTGATGCCAATGGATTGACCGATATTGCAGGGCTGTATGCAGCAGGTGAAGTTGCTTATACAGGGCTACATGGAGCCAACCGCTTAGCAAGCAATTCATTGTTGGAGTGTGTGGTGGTTGGTCGCAACATCGCCGCTAATCTGCCTTCTTACTTAACAAAATTGGAACGCTTAAAGAACTTAGAAGCTTTAGAGAAAACGGCTGAAGCTTTAGAAAAAATGGCGCAGCCACATACGACTGCCTATTATGAACTGCATCAGTTAGCTGCCGATATTTGGCAATCCCCGACACTAGAAAACACGCAATTTGTCATCTTACCCTCTTCTAAGCAGTCATCGCATCCAACTTATAATGCCGATAAAGCGCTTCATTCTGACGTAGATAGTGCAGAGATAACTATAGCGTTGAAAGCTCTTTTGACAGCCAATATGGGCATTACACGTAGTACCAAACAATTAGAGCAAGCATTGCGACAAATTGAGCAGTGGCAAGAGTCAATCGAACATACTGAGATCATGCTATCTGATACGAGCAGTAGAACTCCTACTACTAACAGTGAGCTTGTCATTTTTCAATTGGTGAGGCAATTAGCGTTAGCAACGATGATTGTTCAATCGGCTTATCAGCGTTTTGAGAGTCGCGGTGGGCATTACCGTGAGGATTATCCTAACTTAGCTGAAACGCCTTTAACCAGTATCATTCTGCCACGGAGAGACGCTACGCTTAGCTCCTTTTCTCACATTATAGAAGACGAGCGTTATCCGATACCTATTACTGACCATATTTAAGCCTACGACAGATAATAGCCAAACCCATCAAGGACGATATCTAACACTATAGTTAAAGAAGCATTTAAGCTATCATTATGGATAGGCTCTAAATATCCTCTTCTATTTGAGTGTCCATGGTATGGCTTCTGATATTGTGTTTGTGATTGCCCTGATGATAATCGTCAGCTTGGCTTGGAGTGTACTTGCCGTACATCGTCTGCGCAAACGCTTGCCAAAAATCTACCTGATAGCCCGCTCGTGGTGGTTGATGTTAGCCGCCCTCTGCACTTGCTATGTGATTGCAAAAATAACGAACGATACGCAAGGTTCTCATTTGCAAGTATATCCCTATCAATGGCTGCTCATTTTATTTTTTATATTAATTGGTTTACGCGGTAGCTACGAGATTAAACGCCTATGGTGTTTACGCAGTAAAGCCGTACTCATTCATAAACTCCAAGCGCAAGGCTTACAGCCAAGTACTCCCATGCTAGCGAAAACCTCTATCAATCTGACTCAACACTATACGCGGCTCAACTCCTTAGACCTGCTACTGAGTGTTACTTTCCTCTCACTCATCATTAGCCTTATAGCCTTACAGCAATTGACTTGGCAACGCGAACAATATGGCGTTTTACTCTTCGTGTTATTCGCCAGTCAGTTTAATGATATTGCCCAATATCTATGTGGGCGACTGCTTGGACGTAAACTGTTTCAACGAGGTCTTGCTCCAACGGTTAGCCCCAATAAAAGTATTGAAGGAGCTGTCTTTGGGAGTTTTTTTGCAGCGATATTGGCAGCATTATTGGGTCTTTGGCTCACCCCTTTTGATTGGGGGGTCTGTTTATTAGCTGCCTATGGCTTGGCTGTGAGCGGTATATTTGGAGACTTATTAGAATCAGCCTTTAAGCGCCAGCACGGGGTAAAAGACACCGGAACGATGCTCGCTGGTCATGGTGGGGTATTAGATCGGATAGACAGTTTGCTGATTGGAGTACCAGCATTTACCCTACTGTACTGGTTATTTGGTTAAACCTAGTCAAAATATTGATAGCCATACTATCTGGCTTTATCCAGTTTACTGCGCAATATCCAATTGAGCACAGGCTTAGGTAAATGATTTAAGGCAGTGATATAGCGCATCGAGCGTGGAAATATCGCCAGTTCTACATCATCGTCAATCGCTTGCATAATATGATCAACCGCTGCTTGCGTGCTCATGATAAATGGCTTATGGCTAGCATCGCCATCGTTTAAATCACGTAATGCTTGAGTATTGATATAGCCTGAAGCAATACAGTTCACTTGGATATCATAAGGTACAAGTGCTGCCCGATAAGCACTAGCCGTAGCAATCATTGCGCGTTTGCTTTTTGCATAAAGGCTGGCATAAGGATAATCTATCGTGCCTGCGATAGAGGCAATACAGATAAGGCTAGGTCTATCACCTTTAGTCACATCTAACGCTTGATGTGATTGTTTTAACTGCTGCTTTAACTGACTGCTTGCCCATCTAAAAACTTGCTCAAACGCTTGTAAGTTGATCGCTAGCATTTGGTCGCTATCGGCTTTATTTAGGTGATGGATACGCTCATTAGTATAGCTACCCGCACTATAGATCAGCCTTTGAAAACTAATATCTGACAAACTGTCTAATAATGTTTGCGTTTGATTTGGTTCAGTTAAATCACACACATAAGTCACGATAGCAGGATGCTGGCGGTTGATATCAGCTATTTTTTCTGTGCTACTTCCAACAACGCTTACTTGCCAGCCAAACATCTGATGATGCAACGCCAATGCCAAGCCAATGCCACTTGTACCACCAACGATAATAATATGCGGCGTATAGTTTCCAGTGGTGTCTTTTGCGAGGTTTTTCATAATTTATGCTGCTGTATATAGTCGACCGTACGCTGATAGCCATATTGCCATTGCGCCTGCATTTGCTGCACAAAACTGTCATAGTCGCTATGTATTAGCTCAACGGTCATTTGCTTTAGGTTAAAACGCTTTTGCACATTTTGACCTGCTAACTGCTGCTCGTTATCTGCAAAAGGTAACCAATGTAGCTGATGGTTTTTATTAGTGGTGTCAGTGCGAGGCGACACGCTGATTGGTTGGTAATCATGCACCTGTGCCAAGCGCTCGTTGGGATCAAAACCAAAAACACGCTGAATCGCGGGAGCAGCCAGCCATGGGTCATAACCTGCCTTAGTCTCTGCAAATACGCTATCACCCGACTGACAGGCTAGCTCAATCGGTGTAAGATTAATCACACCTCCTAAACACCAGCCAAGCTCTGTGATATGTGTGGGCGGTAGATAGTACATATCAGCCATAGAAGCACGGATCACTGGGGCAAAATCCCATTGTGTTTGAACCTTTACAGACTGGTGTATGCGTCCGTTTGCAAATGTGTGCGCTGGTGATGTTATTTGCTCGTCAGCCAGACTTGATACTGATTTTGGCAAATTTGCTAAGCGCGGCGGCGCAAATAACAACTCTTGTAGTGTGAGTTTTTCATTATACAAACCATTAGCAGGTGCTTGATACAGGCGGCTAGCAATGATTGCTATCTCTGGCGTTGCTTTATCAGTATTGCCACTATCATTATTACTAGGAGCGAACCGCGACAATTCATCTAGCCAGTACTGCTCGTTATCGATACGAAACATCGCCAACTGCTGTAGCTCATTTAACAGTCGCTCGTAGCTGTCTGCTTGCCGTTGTCCTTGTCCATTATCCCTTTGCTTTGATAACCGCCAACGTTTGAGTGCATGGGTCATATAACGCAGTTTTAGACGTTTATTGGCTTCATCTGGCGCGACATGTCTGATGGCAGTGATGACGCGATATAACTCACGGCTGCACATCAACGCTTGCAAATCTTTAGAATCAGGCGCAAGTTGTACTAAATAAGCAGATAAACTCCCACCGCAAGTACCAACGATAATATCTGGCGTCAAATCATGCGCTGCTAGTGCTGCATAACTGCCCAAATAATAACCAAAACGTGAACCGCCGCCTGAAAACAGCTGAACACGCTCATAAGGTTTAACCTGCTCATTTTTCATCTATTACTCGTTATCAGCTGGTACAGTTTTAATCGCTAACGAAACAGTAAATATCCCAAAGCGATCGATACGCATCGTGATTTTCCTAAAGCCTGCCCGCTCAACCAGTTGATCCATCTCTGCCTGCGAACGGCAGCGCATCACCCAACTACTGCCCCGGTGATTGTTTAATGTTTTACTGATAAATTCCTGTTCAGGGTGCCATGGTTGGTTGGTATAAACCAGATAACCGCCCGATTTTAAACTGTCATAAATACCTGCCAAAGCTGTCGCTGGTAGCGCATTATCAGAGAACAACTCAAACAACCCAGAGGCAATAGCAAGATCTGCTTTTTCAGTATCGGTACTAGTATCATTCGTATCTGCATCGATATAACTGGCAGAATCAAAGGCGTCCCTTTGACTGGTCACGACTCGACTGCTCATGGCCAAACGCTCCGCCTTTGCTTGCAATGCTTGGATATTATGCATCTCATAATCACGCAGCTCAGCATACAAATCTGTAAACTCTGTCAGCAGATCAAATGCATAAAAACCATGTCCACTAGCGATATCTAACAGTTTTGATTGGTATGATTTATTGCTACTTTGATTTTTATCTTCGATATCTGCAAGTGCTAAACGTGCCAACTCCAATATATGCTCACGACGAATACGAATACCTTGCCAGCCGATATTATTTAAATAAAACTTATCGACTGCCTGTCCAAACTTATTCTGACCGCTGGGCTTATTGTAATAGACATGATCTAGCGAATGACCAGAATCAAATCCATGCTCAAGCCCTGTCGCAATTGCATCGCTGACATGACCAAACTTCTGCATCGCAAAACGGGTAATTGCAAAGTTTGGATTGAATGGTTTAATCGCCAAACGATCTACTTTATCCTTACTGGCACTGTTTAAGTGAGCGGTACTTAGATCAGGGGCTTGGATTGGTGTGCTAAATACCTGCTCGGCAAACTCAATACAGTCGACGAATACATCGGCTTTATTGGTCTCATGAAAGATTGCATGGTAGCTGTCTGGATACAACTGCCAGCGTTTGATCGATGCGTTAATCGCTTCATAAAACGTGCGCTCAGCCTGCTTATCGACCACATAATCCTTGCCCGCACACAAGACGAACGTCGGTACGGTAATGGCACCTGCATCATCAAGTAAACGCTGACCCGTTGCATGAGTGTCGATGAGTAAGTCGGTCGAGATACTGTTGGAGATTAACGGATCAGCATTGTAGGCTTGCTGCGCGTCTTTATCATGGGTCAGTACTTGTGCTTTAACATAGCTGCTGACACGTGACATCAGACCTAGCGTACGTGCTACCTTCAGTGATGGTATGGCAAAGGGCAGATACAGACGAATACTGAGCGCAGGCGTGCCAAGTATCATGCCGCGAATATTGGGCGCATAATCATGTACCCATGCTGCTGCCAATACCGCGCCGATACTACTAGCGACAATCAATGTATCTTCAATAGCAATGCCTGTTTGCCCAATCACCAGTTGTACAAAACCTTCTAAATCTCGCTCAAGCTCGGTAACGCTCTCAGCATGATCTTTGATACCCCCTGAGCGCCCATTACCGCGCGCATCCCAAGCAAATACTTGATAGCCAGCTGTTGCAAACTGCTCTCCCAACTCTGCCAATCGTCCCGAATGCTCATGCCCTCGGTGCAATAAGATAACTTGGCGCAACGGTTGGTTGGCTTGCTTAATATCTTCTAAAGGCTTCGTTAGCCAATAGCGATAATAAATAGCGGTGCCATCGTAAGCGTTATAACAGCTCTCACCATTGATGATTTTAGATGCAGGCAAATCAAAACCAACACTGGCCTGTTCTTCGAATTTTTGACTATCAATGGTTGTGGTTGGCATTTCTTTGAACTCCAATGGGCGAGCGTTATCAGTAGAAGTATTTGGCAAAACAACAGTAAGAGATAGTGAGGTGTTTGTTGACTCACCCAGAACGGATCGCAGCTCAGGTGGGTTACGCATTAAGTATAACTCTGTCATATAACGTAGTCGATTGAGACAGGTCTTTAATAACATCACCTCTGTTAATATAAATAATTGACTCATTTTGATAGCAGGTAAAGCCACCTGCCCTTTAATACTTACTGGCGCTTTGGCTCTAATGCCCATAAACGCACCAAGCATACCTAATAAGAAGGCACGATCGCTTTTGCCCAAAGGCCCTTGGTTAGCACGAACACCTAACATGGTATTACTAGTAACGCCCAACAGCTCGGTGCCAATACTAAGCGCGATCAGAGCAGTGATATGATGCTGAGAAGTTGATATATTCGTTGGCAAGTTGGCTATTAACGTTTGCTGTTCTTTATCATTGATATGATTGGTCAGAATATGAGGGGTCAGGCTCGCTAATAGCGCCGTATCGGCAACCATATCACCTACCTCGTTTAACACGGCTCCTAGCCTTGAAGCCTGCCCATGCTCACGCGCCATCATGCCATCGATGGCATTGAGTGCCATACGTACAAACAATGATGATGGTAATAAAAGCCACAGCCGCTGCTGTTCAGCTGCTGGTTTGGCAATGATATAGGCAGTACCGATACTTAATAAAACAGCGGATACTGTCACTTGGTTAGCGGTAATATTTTGCTCAACCAGCGTATTGCTTATCGGGCGTAGCTGATTTTGAAACTGAGTTTTGAGCTGATATAGCGACATGAGTCTAGCCAAATATTTCCAGTACTTTAATGTAGCAACAAAAGTTTGTAAGGTAAAGAATTACAAAGCGCTCAAAAACGTTCAAACATTTTTAAAAAGATATTTATTAACATCATTATAATCGTCTAATTTTTCCATTTTAGTCTACAACGACCAATGATTTGCAATGAATCTCAGTGGCTCATATCAATACTGCTAACCTTATATGGTACAATCTTCAGCTTCTTAAAAACGCCTTATTAAAAATGCTGCGAGCCCGACATCATGCAAAGCCTAGTCACCCTTGTTCTGGTATTAATGCCAATGTTTATTGGCTTTGCCATTCCGTCTAACCCTACCATGACAAAATTGGCCGACAAAGGTCTATCATACTTGGTATTTATCATCCTAGCGTTGATCGGTATTGAGCTGTCTCAGGTAGAAGGGCTGGGTAACCAGCTGGGTGAAATTGCGCTGTATGTCACTGTATTATCAATACTGACAATTGGCATGGGATTGTTTGCGCTTATGCTGTTTGACCATCTGCGTCCGTGGCATGCCAAAAAACCAAGTGTAAAATCTAAAGAGCATCGTGTCAGTATTCGAGGCAGCTTAGCACAGGTCGTTTGTGTGGTGATTGGAATGGTGATTGGCTATTTCTTGCCTGCTGATTATATGCCGCCCGAAAACTCTATGACTGTCATGCTGATGATTTTGATATTACTGGTCGGTATAGGCTTAAAAGGATCGGGCATCACCTTAAAAGAAGTATTACTGAATAAACGCGGCGTAGAAATGAGTGTCATCTTTACGCTAGCGGTATTGGCAGGCGGGCTTATTTTCGCGCTACTATTTACGGATGTGTCATGGACGAAAGGCTTAGCACTATCGTCAGGATTTGGTTGGTACTCGCTATCAGCGATTGTCATGACCGATGCTTATGGCGCGGTTTGGGGTAGTGTCGCGTTGTTTAATGACTTAGTACGTGAGTTCTTTGCGTTAATCTTTATTCCAGTATTTATGCGCAAATACCCTTCCGCCGCGGTTGGGCTTGGCGGCGCGACCAGTTTAGACTTTACCTTGCCTATCATTCAGCAGTCAGGTGGTCTAAAAGTCGTGCCACTAGCGATTAGCTTTGGCTTCCTAATTAACATTGTCTCGCCAGTGCTGATGGTCTTCTTTTCGGCGCTTGGGTAGGGATAGCTTTTGGTGACTGATTATGATTTAAAACTCAGTACATATATCTGATTTCGAGTCATTTTGATTATGATGAACCACTCCGTCTTCAGGCTCTGTCGCTAGTCCATAGACTCGACGATTCATGGATTTTCCCTCTGCGGTGTCAGCTGATGCAATAGGCGCTCTGATACCACAGTCAAAAGTACTCAAACGACTAGGCTCGATGTCGTGTTTTAAAGTAAGGTAATTTTTGACCATCATAGCTCTATTTTTGGGTAAAGCACTTAACGCCTGCCCCATTTCATCTTCCGAAATATGAGCTTCAATTTTCATAGTAGCAGTATCGTACTTACTCATCTGCTCTGCTACTTTATCAAGATCAAACTGGTACTCTTTTGACAACTCACTACTACCCTTAGCAAAAAAAGCACGATACTCCATTTTTAGACCTACTCCAATGCCCGAAAAAGGACAACCTGCTTCATCTATTATCACTTTCCAAGGTGTAGCAGGACATTCATCTATATCATCAAGTACGCCATCCCCATCTGAATCCGGAGTATCTGGTACTAACGTAATAGGCGGCTCTTCAATACTTTGATTGAGCGCCGTGCTTTTCAATGGTATCTGACAACCTGTCAGTGTCAATACGCCTAGCATACCCATCATCATTATCGATAATTTAATAATCATGGTCTACTCATCCTTAAGTATAGAAACTAAACCCCACTCGCCTGCTTAGCAAATAAGCGCATCAATGGCTTGATTTTGCTGACTCGGTACATACCTTCATTACGGATTTGCTGCACAGGACGCAATTGGGCAAGCGACCCTGCAAATAACCAGTTAAGCGCAGAAAAGCTATGCATCATTAGAATATTATGCGGACGGCGCGAACGCTCATAATGACGTAGCGTTTGATTACTTCCCCAAAGCGTACCGCCACTACGGGTAAAGTCATGCTTTAGCTGCTCACATAATACTTGCACGTCCAGCATACCAAGGTTCAGTCCTTGACCTGCCAGCGGATGTACGCCATGAGCTGCATCGCCAATAAGTACCAAGTTATCAGCGACGTAGCTTTTCGCTTGTTGCGCTGCTAATGGAAAACTAGCGATAGACTCAATTTGATTAATCGCACCTAACTCGTAATTGCTGGCAGCTGCTAACTTATCAGCAATAAATCGTTCTTCTTCCTCTATCAATGCCAATGCTTGATTGCGCGGCAATGTCCATACTATCGACTGCCAATGCTGCGGGCTTGTCTTATCAACATCGGTTATATCAGCTAGCGGCAATAGTGCCAGTGTACCCGTCGGTAGCATAGCTTGGCGTGCAGTTGCCTGATGCGGTTTCTCAGTCTGAATCGCACAGCAAATCGCGGTTTGATTATAATCAAGTGTATCTACGCCAATCCCTGCTTGCTGACGGACAAATGAACCGCGCCCATCAGCGCCAACTAATAGACGTGTATCAATCGCTTCGCCATTGTCCAGAGTTACACGGTAGCCTTGCTGCGCCCCTAGCCAATCCATATTGACAACTTTATGACCAGCGATAAGGGTCAGATAGTCGCTGACATCCTCTTCATGCAAGCGTTGCCATAGCGCATACTCGATAACAGCAGGCTCAACCATACTACCTAATAATGTAGGCTCATGATTTTTACTACTATTACCTTCGGCGCCGCTGTCTTCACTTTCGCCAAATAATAGCTCACCCATCCCATTTAGCTGCCATACCTGCATTTGCGAGTAATCAGCCTTACGCTCAGAGCTAGCAATCTTTTGCCACGCGCCAATATCTTTAAGCAAATTAATACTAGCCATACTGAGTGCATAGACACGTGCATCACGTTTGCTAAGTACGTTTTGCCAAGCTGATTCATCACGCTCAGGGCGGGCATCAATCAACGTCACTGGCATTTTGTCTTGCGCCAACTTTAGAGCAAGCGTCGCCCCAACGATACCGCTACCGATAATCAGCGTATGATTATTTTTCATAAGGTGTCTCTCAATATTGCTCAATATTAGAATGCTTATTATCAATCTTGATTACAGTTAGTTGATTCAGTTTAAAAGAGAGATAAGGCAACCGAGTGCAGATGTATAGGCAGTACTTCAAGCGAGGTTAACGCTGTCATTCTTTTAAAGAGGATTTAACTATAGCGCTATGATTTTAGACCCATCGCATAAGTGGCGACTAGTGGCTTGATATTTGGCAATTTATCAAAGGCCAATAGCGCCATATTTCGCGCTAGCTTAATCGCGGGGTTAGGATGCGTGAAGCCATGTACTACCGCATCACAAAAACGAATAACTCGCTTCTGGTCGGTTTGACGTGCTTTTTCATAACGTTTTAATAACTGTGCATCACCGATATCTGCGCCTTTGAGCACTTGTGCACTTAGCATTTGCGCCAGCACATGTGCATCTCGCATACAGAGATTAAAGCCTTGGCCAGCGACAGGATGTAAGGTGTGAGCAGCATTGCCCATAATGACGCAGCGCCCTTCTACCTGCTTATCCGCTAGTACGCGGGTCAATGGATAGGCGCCGCGACGACCAGCAGTGGTAAACTTGCCAGCGCGTTGACCGAAAGCTTGTTGTAGGGTCTGCAAGAAATGTGCGTCGTCTTCTAAGTATCTGGTTTCTTCACCTGTTGGGCATACCCATACGACAGAGCGTCTGTAGCCGTGTTGATACTCATCATTGCCATCGCCCTCTGGGTCAGTCAGTGGGAGCACGGCAAGCGGGCCAGCTGGACTAAAACGCTCAATCGCTGCATGCTCGTGTGGTGTATCTGTCTCTACTACGCCAACGATCGCCGTTTGCTGATAATTATACGTCGTTGTACTGATATCTAGCAGTTGGCGTACTGTAGAATCGCGCCCATCACAAGCGACTAATACGCTAGCTTGCAGCTGCTGCTCGTTTTCGGCTTCATCATTGTAATTAAAGCTAAGTGTCACACTATCGGCCTGCTGCTGGACAGTCGTCACATTGGCATTATCTATCAAGGTAATCAATGGCGCTTGCTGTGCGGCTAATAAAAGCTTACGACCCAGCCAAGCGTTTTCGATAACTTGCCCAAATGACTCAACGCGTTCTTCTGCTTTATTCAGCTGCGCACGCCCAAAACTGCCTTGCTCACTAATCTGTACGGTGTCGATACGGCAGGCATGGCTCTGTAATTCATCCCACAGCCCAATCTCTTGATATATCTGTACCGTGCGCCGTGATAACGCCGTATTGCGACTGTCCAAATAATGGCTGCGAGTACTGTCATCCGTTGGACTGATGGTTGGATAACTGTTTTTTTCTAATAAGGTACTCGCAATACCGTGATGGGCCAATAGCAATGCAAAAGACAAACCAACATGACCACCACCTGCGATAAGCACTTGCTGGTCAGTTATCGCTTCTTTGTTTTTAGAGATGCTGTCGAACTTTTTAGGTATGCTGTCAGCATTGGATAAATGTGAATCAATATCTTGCATCGTTATTTTCCTATTATAATTTTTGGACAAGCAATTTATTAATGATAGATAGCCGCTCGTCACTGATTTTATTTTATAATTTTTATCATGTCGCTGCTGTTATTAGATGGGTTGCAATAACCTATGGTATCGCCCATAGATTACCACAAATTGTCTATTATGCCGTGGTCTTAACCGTAGACAAATCGTTTCTTTACTCTCATCATAAACGAGGTTTATATTTATAAAACTCAAATATCTTAATCTTATTAAAGCACTATCATACGATGGGTAGCGATGAATTATATAGAACTGATAGCAACATCGAATCAATCTATAGAAAATCGCTGTAGAGTTGCAATCAGCATACAAAAACAGCGTTATCTATCTGATGTATGGCTTGAAATTTAAAAATTCTCTACCATAATGAAGGCAAGACTTTTCATTACTTTCATTACTTTTATTTACTACCTTCCACAAAAACAACAATAATATCGCCGTCATTTTTATCATCTACAATCTTTGTATCACCTAAACACTGTAACGCCACTAACTATTTTATCTCTGCAACCCGTCACGCAATTAAAACCAAATCATAGCGTCGGGTACACAATAAAAGGATAATCGCTTGACTGATTCCATGAGCCGCCGTATAAAGTTTGAATCATTGACCCCAGCACAGCTAAAAACCGTGCTTGGTGAATACAACAATCACATGAAATATATCCAAGAACGCCTCGATATTAAAATCATGCAGCGCCAAGGCGATTTTTGCCTGAGTGGCGATGTGACCAATGTCGAACGCGGTGAACGTATTATCTATAAAATGGTAGATGAAGCACAGAACACCAAAGACATCAGTGCAGAAGAGCTGCACCTTATCATCCAATCTAGCCTCTCTCGTGATGAAGACATCGAAGAAGACGAGCAAGACCATGATGATATGGAATATGATGAAGACTTGGATGAGGCTAGCGAGTTTACGCCCATCAGTTTACGTACACGTAAAGGCCGCATCGTTCCGCGCGGTGGCAACCAACAGCGCTACGTAAAAAACGTCCTGAGCTCTGATGTGTCATTTGGTATTGGGCCAGCTGGTACGGGTAAAACATATCTAGCGGTGGCTTGTGCTGTCGATATGCTTGAGCGTAATGAGATTGAGCGTATTTTGCTAGTGCGTCCAGCAGTAGAAGCTGGCGAAAAACTGGGTTTCTTACCAGGTGATTTGACCCAAAAGATCGATCCGTACTTACGCCCATTATATGACGCACTCTATGAGATGATAGGCTTTGAGAAAGTCGGTAAAATGATTGAGCGTCAGATTATCGAAGTGGCACCGCTTGCCTATATGCGTGGTCGTACTTTGAATAACTCGTTTGTCATTCTAGATGAAGCGCAAAATACCACGCCTGAACAGATGAAAATGTTCTTGACCCGTTTGGGCTTTGGCTCACGTGCTGTCATCACTGGTGACATTACTCAGGTGGATTTGCCACGTGGTCACAAATCAGGCTTGGCACAAGCAATGGATATTCTAAAGGATATCGAAGAGATTCATATCACAAAGTTTGATTCAAAAGACGTCGTACGACATCAATTGGTACAGCAAATTGTTGAAGCCTATGACGTATTTGATGAAGAGCAAATGGCTTTAGAAGAAAAACGTAAGTTTGAACGTATTAAAGAACAAGAGCGTAGACAAGCCGTCGCTAATGCAGCAGCCAAGCTTTAGTAATCAAGCTAATCACTGAATTACAGTCATTTGCTATAAGCATTTATCTTGCATAAGAAAACCGGATTACTAAAAGTAGTCCGGTTTTTTCTTACCGACAGTTTATTGAATTTAGCATATTCACTACTAGTCGCCTACCAGCAACTTAGCTATAGTAGCCTCTATATATCTTATAAACAGGCCTCTATTTATTGGCCAAAAATTTAGCGATAAGATAAACAGTGATTGAACTACTTTTATGGTAAAAAACTGACAAATAAACAACCTAGACGATGCAGCCTTAAAAACGCATTTATTTATAATAAAAAGGACAACAATATGAGCCAACCTGACAATACTAATTTTGACGACAAGATTGCTAGCAACCATGCCAGCTTAGCAGCACTTGATATCAGTGCGACCGACAGTATTGATGATAAAATATTAGATACTTTTTATAATCGTGAGCATTTACTGTCAGTCATGATGGCGACTTTAGATTATATAGATGGTCGTATTAATAATGGTCTGACTCTACCCTATTTTGCAAATATTGATCCTGAGCTTTGGCAGGAAAAGTCTAAAACACTAGATATATATATCACTGATGACGTTGAAGGCCGTGCTTTAAATCTAGAAGCACGTGGTAAAGACTATGCGACCAATATTTTGTCTTATCCAAGCGAATTACCTGCGGCCGTCATTGAGCTGATGCCAACATTGCCTCTTGGTGAGCTAATTATCTGTCATGAAGTGATGGTACGTGAAGCGTCTGAACAGGACAAAACCGTGGCGCAGCACATTAGCCATTTGCTAGTGCATGGCGTGCTACACCTACTGGGTTTTGATCATGAGCTCGGACAAGCTGAACAAGATGAGATGGAGTACTTTGAAATTGAGATTTTGGCAGGCCTAAACCTACCAAACCCCTATATCTAAACTAGCACTGCTTTATTAAACAGTCTTCTAACTGTTAGGCAGCTACTCATTAATCTTTAGTTAATGGTAGCTTTTGCGCTTGACCCATTTGGTTGATCATATGATCTAAGCCTTTAACATGGACACTGCGCTGCGGGAATGGAATCTCAATCTTCTCATCATCTAGAGCTTGCTTGAATTGCTCTAGTAGCTCGCATTGCATTGACCACCAGTCGGCATTGGTTGTCCAGACATTTAGGGTAAGATCTACTGAGTTGTCGCCTAGATTGGTCACTCGCACGATAGGCTCAGGATCAGTAAAAGCCAATGGGTTATTTCTTGCCAGACTTAACATCACGTCTTTAGCCGTTTTGATATCAGCATCGTAGCCAATACCGACGGTGATATCGACGCGGCGATTGGGTAGCGCTGTATAATTGACCACAGGTGAAGTCGTGATATCGCTATTAGGAATGATGATATCGTGATTGTTAATGGTCGTCAGATGGGTATTAACCAAGGTAATCTCAGTCACCGTACCTGTGTAACTACTAATCTGTACATAATCACCGCGCACAAACGGGCGAAATGTCACAATCATAATACCAGCGGCAAAATTTGATAGCTGGTCTTTTAGTGACAAACCAACGGCAACAGCAGCACCACCTAAGATCGCAACGACAGACGTAGTCTGTACACCGACTTTGCTAAGTGCAGCTAAAATCACCACGACCAGTAGCACGCCATACAATAGACGACTTAAAAAACTAGCAACTGTCTCATCCAGATGGCTACGCGTCATTAGGCGATCGGAAAAAGCGACTGCCTTTTTGGCAAGCCAACGTCCAACGATAAATATAAGTATTGCTAAAGCGACTTTGATGACCAGCTCTAGGGCGTTGCTCGTTAAGGTAGCAACATCGATGGTAAAACCTAAAAATTCCATACTGACTCTTTATTCTATAGCTGTGTGTTATGAACTTGGATATCTGTGATTATAAAAAATAGTGCGTTAAACTTTATTCTTAGCAGTTGTGTTTTCAGTGACATTTTTTTCAGTAGCTTGTTTCTTAGTGCATGAATACGTTAACCTTAATACGTTACTTCGACTGTATCACTATAGCGGTAAGTACGTATCAAGCGCAGCTCGACGATATCGCTCATGTCTTCGGTGAACTTACCAAAGGGTGCTGCTTGTCGTACCGACTGTTTGGCTGCTTCATCCAATATCGTAGAGTTCGAGCTTTCAAGCAAACGAATGGCTTTGATATTGCCGTCGTTACTGATGATAACCATTAGCCGTACTTCACCCGTAATGCCTTGAGCACGCGCTTGCACAGGATAATGCAAGTTGCCCACTCGCTCGACATGCTCGCGGAATGTATTGATATAATCGGCTGCCGCACCCCGTGTGGTCGAGTTGCTATCCATCGTCACGACTTTGGATTTGGTCGCGTAGACCTGCTGACGCTGGGATAGCTGAGCTTCTAAGGTAGCAATCTGCTTACGTAGCCGCTCTTCTTGCGCCATCGCGTCATCTTGCGCTTGCTCGCTGTCATTATCCGACTCTACAGTGGCCTGACGCCAACTCAACGTCGTACGCAGATAACTCTCTTGATAACGCTGCTGACGCACTTTACGCTGTAAGTTAACGATGTCTTGAGTCTCACTCATTTGCTCAGCAGACATTGCACTTAACTGATTGTTCTCTTGTCTTAGCTGCTCTTCTATTGTACCGCCGCCCTCTTGCGAAGCATTGGCAATAAAGTGTGCATCTTCATTGGGCTGCATGTTATCGGTCAGCGCTTTTGCTACATCTTGCATCATAGCAGCTGGGTCTTTTCCCATAGAGAAGCTAATCCCGAAAATAATCAGCACGTGAACAGCCACCGCAATAACAATAGCGACAGGCAAACTTATATCGCGCTTGGGCGCTTGCGCGGAAAAATGATAGCTCTGTGAGTCTTTTATATAGGCCACAATGAATCTCAGCTTGTGAGCAAATCAGTACAAAGCACTATTTAATAAGTGTTGTAACGATCGGCATGATTTATACTGGCGCTATCATAACATGACATAGAATTATGTCGCCAGTATAAGCACTGAGACGGCATTTTGACATCTGCCATACAGTATTGGTAACCTTATCCGCTGATTGAAAAACGCGCGCTTGAGAATATATAAGGCAGACGAAACACTGTCTATACCAAATGAATTGCTATAAAACGCATGTGTTCATTTTGAAGCCACTATATTTGTTATATACTGCTTTAGCACAATAGAATTAGTAGCACGATACTTTGCAACAACCAGAACTGTGCATCGTCTTGATTAGGCACGGCAGATGATCAAGCAGCACAATAAGTGCAGATTTACTGTGCACTAGTATCAGAGGTCAGTTTTTCGCTTTTGCTACCTATCAGTATAAAAATTACTAATAGTCGTAGATATTCAGAAATTATAGATAATTAGCATTCGTTTAAATTAACGATAGCCTGCAAAGTTTGTTTAGCCATTTTTACGTCACCGATTGAATGACGCGCCCTATAAGGATAATAAGTTTGAGTGACTTTGATAACGTGAATAATTCAGACAATTTTGATGAGTTCTTCGAGAGTATTGGCTATCGTTTTGACGAGTCATTCGGCAGTGGTTGGGAGCGTATCGCCCAATCGGTTAAAGATATCTATAATAAGACGACGGACAAGTTCGAAGATGAGTTGTCATTGCCAGTGGCACAGACTTACGTTAATGATGCATTACAAACATTCGTCACCGACAATGTAAAAGCCATTTTAGAGCTACGCGTCGAGATGCATGATGATTGGTTTCGTTTGTACTGCACTGTCAATGCAGGCGGCATCTATGCCGAGGTAGCAAGTAACTTTAGCTTAGTTCACGTTCAGCTCGATCGCAATGTACAACGCTTTGTATTTGGTCAGCAAACTTATACCGATATCTTAAATCTGCGCTGCGAATCTTTCGTGAAACGCCAAGGTGTCAAACTGGCGATTTGGTTTTATCATAGCGTCCTCAAAAAAGACCCTTTAGGATTTATTCTGTCATACGTCAATATTGCTCGCGCAAAAGACGAAGTGATTTATCTCGATATCCATCGTTGGTTAAAAAACAACAAAAAAATCATGAGTACTTTGCATAAGGTGCAGATAAATTATGGCGAGCTAGAAGAAGAGCAAATGATCTTGAAGGCTCAAATCAACTATCGTGATTTACTGGCGGCCAGCAGTAACGAAGATATCATCGGTGATGATGACGATCCTGAATTGATGCAAGGTCCTATCAACCCTGTAGATGATGCGACTGAGCCAAGCCAAGAGTAAGTCGCTAATGTTTCATCCCATAAGACAATGTTTTATCCCATAAAAAAACGCTGCATCTTAGAGGTTCTTGGCCTTATAGATGCAGCGTTTTTTATTGAAGTCGTCAACTACCAGTAGTTCTCTACGGCAATATTACCTTCACCGCGGCGATTCATCACCAGTCCTAATGTCTTTAATGCCTCTTTGGTATCTTCTACCATATCTGGGTTACCACATAGCATGACATGGGTAGTATCGATATCCAACGCAATACCCGCCTGCTTCTCTAATGTGCCTTCTAGTAATAGCTTCGGCAGACGCTCTGACAATGCACCTTCAACAGGCTCACGAGTGACGATTGGGATAAAGATGAGCTTTGCTGGATTATCAACCAGCGCGCCAAAATCTTCTTGTAAACTCTCTATTTTCTCGACGTAAGCAAGTTCATCGAGCGAGCGTGCGCTATAAGCCAATACAATGTGCTCGTAATCTTCCCATGTTTTTAAATCTTGTAGCATCGATAAGAACGGTGCTAAGCCAGTGCCTGTTGCTAGCAGCCATAAGTCTTTTGGCAATGGTTTTTGGTAACGTGCTAATGTCAAAAACCCAAATGGCATGGTATTAAGCAGTAGCTCATCGCCCACTTGTAGGTGCTGCAATTGCGAGGTAAATGCACCGTCAGGAATTACGATAGAAAAGAATTCTATCACCTCATCAAAGGGTGAAGAGACAATCGAATACGCGCGAAAAACATCTTCACTCAATGCGGCATCAGCAGTTTCATCACTTGCATCAGTCTGTTGATAATACTTTAATTGACTAGGATTGACTCCTAAACGTACAAACTGCCCCGCTGTAAACTTAAAACTATCGGGACGGCTGACGGTAAAGCTAAATAAGTTTGGCGTCCATGTGGTTTTGCTGAGCACCGTTACGGTTTGAATATTATCACTCATAATTATTCGTCACTTATACTTTATTAAACTGTATTTTTATAAGATATCTTTGATAGGCAAAAGAAGATAAATGCCAAAAAGATAAGCATAAAAAAAGATGCGCCAAGCTTATCATAAAGCTGGCGCATCTTGGTTTTTTAACCGTAACAACAGATAGATCGCAGCGACTTATCTGTTGTATTGACTCAGCGACATTACCAAATGCGAGCCAAACTTGCCCACTCAATCATACTATTTGGCAAGATACCAAAGAATAGAATAATCGCCGTCACAGCAATGACCATGATACCACCGGTACGAATACCCCATTGCCCAGACACGTCAAACTCGATGAACTGCTTAGGACGTTTGAACAGCGTGAGTAACACACGTAAGTAATAGAATAGACCAATCGCACTGCCTAAGATAATCATCGCTGCCAAGAACCAGTTGGTGCCTTGTACAGCTGCTAAGATAGCAAATAGCTTAGTGATAAAGCCTGCCGTCAACGGAATACCAGCCAATGACAACATCATGATGGTCATCACAGCGGTCAATACTGGACGACGCCAGAATAGTCCTTGATAATGCGTCAGTTCATCGGCTTCACCAGATAAGCGATACGGACTCGACATCAACGTCACTACCCCAAAGGCACCGATAGAGGTAAAGGCATAGACTGCCATATACATACTAGAGATACTATCAGCGGCCGAGCCAATGCTAACAATCACGATCATCACATAACCCATATGGGCAATAGATGAGTAACCGAGTAGACGCTTGAGGCTAGTTTGACGTACTGCCAACAAGTTACCTACCAAGATAGATAACGTTGCCATGACCATCAATAGCATTTGCACTGATGGCAATGCCAGCAAAGCAGTATCGATTAAGAAACGCACGGCTAGTGCCATCATCGCCACTTTTGATACTGATGCTAAAAAGGTAGCGATAGGCGCTGGTGCACCTTCGTAAACATCTGGCGTCCATATATGGAAAGGAGCAGCCGAGAGTTTAAAGGCGATACCAAACATCATCATTGCCGCACCTAATATCAGTAATGGCGACTCAAAGATATTGCCTAGCTCCATGCTGATTGGCTTAAATGCTAGTGAGCCTACTTCTGCATAGATAAAGGCCATACCCATCAGCAACGTCGCTGATGCAGTCGCTGACAATACTAAATACTTCAATCCCGACTCAAGTGACTGGTTGCGCATGTAAGTATAAGCAAGCAAACCATATAGTGGTACTGACAGCATCTCTAGGCTCATAAAGAATGACGCCATATGCTGCGCGCTTACCATAAGCAGTGCACCAATGGTCGATAGCAGCATGAGCAAGTACAGCTCTTCTTTGTTATCTTTGAGGTTGGCCAGATACGCATAAGATAGCGTACAACAAGCCAAGGCACAGATAAAAATCACCACCATATTAAACTGAGCAAAGTTATCTATGACAAATAACTGCTCAGCATTTGGCGCGATAGATCCGCTGTCAATCACACCGATCATCTGCCCGATAAGGGTAAATAGACCAATGTTTAAGCCTGCCACCGTAATCGTACCAGTGACCATATGCGAGCGTTTAAAGGTAATCGCGATCATAACCGTCAGTACCGTAATCACTACGGCGATAATCGGCGCGTAAGGCAACAATCCTATCAAATCATTCATCGTAATATCATTCATGACTTAACGTGCCTCCATTACATCAAGCAGCTGCGACGCATCTACCTGTGTCACTTGACTGTATATATATGCGTTATTGATCCACTGCATAGCGTGACTTGAGGTATCAAGGAACGGCTGTGGGTACAGTCCGAGCCATACCAAACCAGCGGCTAACATCAGTAGTAATGACAGCTCGCGCTTGCCCAAATCTTTTAATTTACGTGCAGGTAAGCCATGTGACTTAGTCTCTCGCTCTGCCAATGCGGCGATGTTGTTTTCACCAAATAGTGCGCGGTGAATCAAAATCAATGAGTAAAGACCTGCTAATACCAAACTGAATGTCGCAAAAACCACGAATACTGGATACTGAGCAAATGAGCCAAATAAAATCATAAACTCGCCAATGAAGTTACCCGTACCAGGAATACCGAGCAGCGCGGCACAGAAGAACATCAGTATCGGTGCGTAGTAGCGGAACTGTCCCCACATACCACCCATCAAGGTCAAATCGCGTGTATGCAGACGCTCATATAGCTGTCCTGCCATAATGAACAATGCGGCTGAACTCAAACCATGAGCAAGCATCTGAATCATCAGACCTTGTAAGCTGAGTAATGTTCCCGCATAGATTGCTAGTACCACAAAACCCATGTGCGAGATACTGGTATACGCCAGCAAACGCTTCATATCGGTCTGCATAAACGCAAGCCAAGCACCATAGAAGATACCAATCGTACCTAGGGTAATCGCTATCGGCGCAAACTCTTGTGAGGCTGCTGGAAATAGCGGCAACACAAAACGAATCAAACCATATGCAGCAGTTTTAATGAGCACCCCTGCCAAATCCACCGAACCTGCTGTTGGTGCCTGCGCATGCGCATCTGGCAACCAGCCGTGGAAAGGAATGATTGGCAACTTCACCGCAAAGCCAATGAAGAAGCACAGCATGATTGGATATTCCCAGCCGCCAAGTGACGTACCGAGCAAGTCATTATAGTTAAAGCTCACTACCCCTTTTTGGGCGTAGCTGATAATGACCAATACCAAAATACCGATGAGCATGATAAGCCCAGACGCTTGGGTATAGATAAAGAACTTGGTGGCCGCGTATTCTTTGGTTTTGCCAACCACATCATGACCCCAAATCGCGATCAAGAAGTAGATAGGAACCAGCATCATCTCCCAAAAGAAGAAGAATAAGAATAGGTCAATCGCTAAGAAAACACCGATGACGCCGCCCAAACTCCATAGCAAGTTCAGATGGAAAAAGCCAACGCGGCGCTGAATCTCATTCCATGAACAAGCAACGGCTGCCACACCAAGCAACCCTGTTAGGGCCACCATCATCAGTGACAAACCATCTAGCGCTAAGTGAAAGCTAATACCAAAGCTCGGTATCCACGGCACACTGAACTCCGCGACCCAAGGCACGGTAGCATCTGGCGCAATGACCTGCTGACTCATACCGCTAAAATTACCTTGCTGCCAAAGCACCAATGACAAAGCAAAGGTCAACATCATACCGATCAAGGCAATCCAGCGCGGCAGACGTTTATTAAATCGCTCTACCACCCAGCATAGCAATCCTGCAATAAAAGGAATTGCGATTAATGCTGGTAGCATCCACGTTTGTTGTAACTCAATCATCTTTACACCACCGTCATCATTACCAGCACTAGCAATACAGCCATACCCAAGCCAAAGCTTGTGGCATAACCTCGAAGAGACCCTGTTTGTGTCGCAGACAATACTTTATTACCAGCTGAGGCCAGCTTAGGTAACAGCAACCACGTTTTATCGATAGGGTCGGCTTTTAATAAGCGGCCGATGAATAAAAAGGGTTTTACAAAAATTACATCATATAGCGCGTCGAAGCCTAGGCCATGGTAGCACCAGTGATATAGTGCCCCACCAATACGTGAGCGCTTAAAGCTAGTAAGCATGCGACCTTTATTGACGACATACAACAGTGCGGCCAATATCAAACCTGCTGCCATGGCACCCATCGCGATATACTCTGCGGTGTGCTTAGCATGCGCTTGACCAGCAACTTCTAATAGATGACCAACGCTCTCTGGCAATACACCATCTAATGGTGGCGTAATCCATGCACCAACG
Source organism: Psychrobacter sp. 1Y6 (assembly GCF_052258385.2). Lineage (NCBI taxonomy): Bacteria > Pseudomonadati > Pseudomonadota > Gammaproteobacteria > Moraxellales > Moraxellaceae > Psychrobacter > Psychrobacter sp. 1Y6. The sequence continues at coordinate 2,469,544 of NZ_JBQQEW020000001.1, forward strand.
GCGGTAGATAACACTAGCAATACGGTTAAAGGTAACCAATACGACACCCCTGATAGCTTATGGGCATGGGTTTTTTCTTCGCCAAAAAATATGATCCAAATCATACGGAACGTATAAATCGCGGTTAAGAATGCACCGAATACACCCATATAGAATAGTACTAAGTGACCTGTGGCATACGTCTCCCAAAGAATTGCTTCTTTAGAATAAAAACCAACGGTAACCCAAGGTATCGCAGCGAGTGCGCCGCCACCGATGATATAACACCAAAATACCAATGGGATCTTTTTGCGCAGACCGCCCATCTTAAAGATGTCTTGCTCATGATGTACCGCAAGGATGACCGCACCTGATGATAAGAACAGCAATGCTTTAAAGAAAGCATGGGTCATTAGATGGAAGATTGCGCCTTGCCATGCGCCCACGCCAAGTGCTAAGAACATATAGCCAATTTGACTCATGGTCGAATAAGCAAGAATACGTTTGATATCTGTTTGCGCGAGTGCACAGAATCCAGCAACGACCAATGTCAATGCCCCTACGCCGCCCACCCAATACAATAAGATACCTGGGGTCAGCTCAAACAATGGATGTAGACGGGCGATCAAATAAACCCCTGCCGTCACCATTGTTGCGGCGTGAATCAATGCCGATACTGGTGTTGGACCTGCCATCGCATCAGCAAGCCATGTATGTAGTGGCAACTGGGCTGATTTACCCATCGCGCCGCCGACCAACATCATAGTCGTTAGCATCATCGTTGGGTTATTAACATCGAATACTTCTGGCGCGCGCGTAATAATTTCTTGAATATTAAGCGTACCGAATTCGCGGAATAATAAAAACAAACCAAAGGCTAAGAACACATCACCGACACGAGTAACGGTAAAGGCTTTCATCGCCGCGCGTCCGTTGGCTCTGTCATGGTAATAATAACCAATCAATAGGTAAGAACAGATACCCACGCCTTCCCAACCGAGATATAGCAAGAACAAATCATCTGCTAGCACCAGTAATAACATACTAGCCACAAACAAGTTCATATAGCTAAAGAAACGAGCAAAGCCAGTGTCGCCTTTCATATACCAAGAAGCAAACAGATGAATCAAAAAGCCAATCCCAGTGATAACACCTGTCATGGTCAATGCAAGACCATCAAAGCTCAAACCGAAATGTGGGGCAAAATCGCCAACTTGGAACCATGTCCATAGCGGAACTTCTACTACCGTTCCAGCTGGATTGGTGGTCAAAAAGGTATAGCTAACCACTAGCGTGCATAGTGCTGATAACAGCATGCTACCCACGCCAACAATCGCTGCGACCGTCTCTGATAATTTGTCGCGCATAAAGGCTAAAATCAAAAAGCCAATGAGCGGGAATATAAAGGTTAATGGTAATAAACTCATGACATCATCCTTTCATCTCATTGGCGCTATCGACATCTAGATGCCCACGCTGATGATAAAAACGCAATAATATTGCCAGACCAATTGACGCTTCAGCCGCAGCCAAGGTCAAAATAAAGATAAACATAATCTGTCCGTCTGGATCGACCCAGCGACTACCTGCTACTACAAATGCCAATGCTGCCGCATTCATCATGATCTCAAGACTCATTAGCATAAACAGGAAGTTACGTCGTACCATGACGCCGCACAGACCGATAGCAAATAAAATACCTGCCAAAATCAGTCCATGGCTCATGGGTATCATGCCCAGCACATTTTGCGCCTCAGCAACTGGCTGTACTAAGCCTGCCACCTCGTGGGCAAACGGCACGTTTGACACATCTTGTGCCACGCTTGCTGCTAGTACCATTAGTCTGACTCCTTGCGCGTAACTTTATTCGCACCTACTTGACTACCTGCCCTCATGCCTACCTTCATACCAACATAGTCATGCGGGTCAACATCTTTATATTCGTAAGGCTTAGCCATTTCTACGCCATCATGCTGTGTAAGCGTACTATCATTGTCGTATTGTTTGATACTACCTACGCTTGGCTTGAAGTTTTGGCTATCATTACCGATGACCTCATCGTCGACTGTCTCTTTACCTAAATGATAAGCGGCGACCAAGGCTGCTAATAATAGCAATGCTGCTACTTCAACCAGCATAATGTATTTGGTAAATAGCACCGTACCGACTGCTTTGGCAGAGATAGTCGTGCCACCCATCATGACAGCTTCATCGTGATTAAGACCAATCATCGCATAGAGCACAACGGCAATGATTATCGTCAATCCTGTTGGAATCGCCCAAGTACCTGCATCGAGCCAACGCTCTTCGCGCTCATCATTGCTCATGCCCAAATTAAGCATCATAATGACGAAGACAAATAGCACCATAATGGCACCAGCATAGACAACAATCTCTAATGCTCCTGCAAACGGCGCACCTAATACAAAAAATATCCCAGCAATTGCCAATAACGACACAATCATCGATAAGATAGCATGCACTGGATTGGCCTGAGTCACTACGCGCAAACTGGCAAATATCGCCACTGCTGCAAGCGAATAAAACCCAGCCAGTTCAGGATGGTTCAAAATATTCATCATGGTAGCAAGCTCCTTAGATCAATCGGGGCAGACTCATTTTGTGCTGCGCCTTTTGGTTTATCTGCTACCGCCATACCTGTCACACGATAATAGTTATAATCAGGGTATTTACCTGGTCCTGAAATGAGCAAGTGCTCTTTTTCATAGACCAAATCTTGGCGCTTATATTCACCCAGCTCAAAATCTGGGGTCATTTGAATCGCTGTCGTTGGACAGGCTTCCTCACACAATCCACAAAAGATACAGCGTGAGAAGTTAATACGGAAAAACTCTGGATACCAGCGTCCATCTTCACGCTCGGCTTTTTGTAATGAGATACACCCTACCGGACATGCCACCGCACACAAGTTACAAGCGACACAGCGCTCGTCTCCATCAGGATCACGCGTTAGGACAATACGTCCACGAAAACGCGGCGGTACAGGTACCGGCTCTTCAGGATAAAGGATGGTATCACGCGGTCTGAGCGCATGACTATTGACCATCCACATGCTGCGGACAATGGTAAATATACCAATGACGGTCTTTTTTATGGTAGTAAACATGGGATTATTATCCTTATCAGCTTTACCCTAGTTCATCAGTGATGGCTAGTAATGACTATAACGTTGGGGAAAAGATCAAAATGACCGCAGCAGTAATCAACAGATTGATCAAGGTTACGGGCAGACATACTTTCCAGCCAAAGTTCATCACCTGATCATAACGCGGACGCATGAGTGAGCCTCGAGCCAAAACAAACATGGTCATAAAGAACAGCGTTTTAATCATGAACCAAAAAGCTGGTGGAATAAATGGAATATCTAAATTGAACGGCGCAAGCCAACCGCCAAAGAACAAGCAAGTCATCAAAGCAGAAATCAAGACAACGTTGACATACTCACCAATGAAGAACATACCAAACTTCATGCCAGAATATTCGACATGATAACCTTCAGCCAGTTCTTGCTCTGCTTCTGGTTGGTCAAATGGATGTCTATGTGTGACGGCAACACCAGCCACCACAAAGGTTAAGAATCCGAAAAACTGCGGAATGATATACCAGCCGTCTACTTGCGCTTCGACAATAGCACGTAAGTTAAATGAGCCTGTTAGCGCAACAACGCCCATCAACGACAAACCCAAAAACACTTCGTAACTGATTGTCTGTGCAGCTGAGCGCAAACCACCGAGTAGCGAGAATTTGTTGGCAGATGCCCAACCACCAAACATCACTGCGTAAACAGCAATACCAGCCATGGCAAAGAAAAACAGAATACCAATATCCCAATCAACCACGCCAAGCGTTGGCGAGATAGGAATAATGGCAAATGAAGCCAAGGCAGTAAACATCGCGACCGCAGGTGCCAAGGTGAACATAAACTTATCGGTAAAGTTTGGTGTCCAATCTTCTTTAAAGAAGATTTTTAGCATATCGGCGACTAGCTGCAACGAACCAAAAGGCCCAACACGGTTTGGACCATAACGATCTTGCCATAAGGCCAACATACGGCGCTCATAAATAATCATCATCGCGGCAACCAATACCACGACTAAAAAGATGACTAGTGATTGAGCCACCAAAAACAGAATAGACCAAGTATCAAAGCTCATGCTATTGGCCAAAAAGCTTGGCACATCAGGGATAATACGGGTAACTTGCATATTACACCTCCTGTGTGGTGGTCGGCGCTGCGTTAATTTGCGCTGTATCGTTATTGTTCATCATATCGTTAGCCATGCTACCCATCATCGTCACTGGTGCATCTACTTTACGCACCGACGCTGGCATTGATGGATGAATGATACTCACCTGCCCAACTGGGTAACCGATACAGCCTTCTGCCAAATAACCGACCAGCTGTACTGGTAAGGTCATTTGTTGCTTGTCAATTTCAATCGCCAAGTAATCACCAGCCACAATATTCCAGTCTTTGGCATCATCTATACCGATACGCCATGTTGCAACAGGTAGTTGCTCTGCGACGATTGGGCTGCGTGATGCCATCATTGAGCTGGCATAGATATTATGAATCGGCACCAGTTTGGCTTGGCCTTGCTGCAAGTCAGTTGTATTCGAAGACATCGCTTCTGGCGCCACATATTGGCGTGTTTCCAAACGTGCTAGCTGATCGAACAAACGCACACCTGGATCACCATTTTTCAAATGACCGCCGACTTTGTCTTGGTATTTGTTCCACGCTTGCGGTGAGTTCCAACCTGCTGCATTGGCAAAAGGAATCATCGAGCTTGGCGTTTCTTTACCGCTATAACCTTCCATTGAGAAAGTTAGACCAGTATCCAAATCTTTTGGCTGCATTGGCTCGTGCACTGAGATTGGCGCACGCATAGCAGTACGACCTGAATAACGACGCGGTTGACGCGCGATTTTCAGACCCGTTATACGGTAATCAGCATCAGGCGCAGCGCCTTTAATACCCGCAAGTTTAGGATGGGTGGCAATCAATGCATTGATTACATCATCTAGCTGCGTCCAATCGACATCACGACCTTCAATGCTGCTATGTACAGCATGTATCCAACGCCAACCTTCTTTAATACTGCTCATCGGATGGTAGTATTCATTATCGTAAACTTGGAAGAAACGCTGCGCACGGCCTTCAGCCGATATCAATGTACCATCTGCTTCTGCAAAGCTAGCCGCTGGCAATACAATATCGACGTCTTTATGCCAATCAAGGAGCTGATGATCTAATGCGATGACTGTTTTATCAGTCAATAGCTGCGTCAATTTATTGGCATCAATCGCATCTGTTAGCTGGTTTTCTGCAACCACAACCACATCGTAATCAGTCGCTAGCAGTTCTTCAACTGACTGACCACCAAGCATACAAACGCCCATGCTATTGGCATCAGGAACCGTTAGATAGATACCTGCTTGTGCCTGATACTTATCATTAATTTCTTTTAACTCAAGGTTTTCAGCAGGCTCACGTTCGACATCATCTTGAGCTTCTGTATTGACGCCTGTTTCAGGTTTGTTTGGCTTGGCAGATAAATCTTGGTCTTCTTCAGGCTGGTCATTAGCCGCTTTTGCTTGCGCTGCCTGTACTTTGGCATTATGTGCCTCAACCTGCTGCTGCTCAGTCGCTTTGATTGCCGCGCGTTTTTGGGTCAACGCTTGAGTAATCTGTGCTGCTGCTTCTATCAATGCGGTAGAAGACAAGCTACTACCCGAGACAACTAAAGGCTTATCAGCTTGAATCAAGTCATAAGCGATTTGCTGTGCCAGTGCTTGCATACCGTCAGTTTCAGTACTTGCATCAGCTGCTTGCGGATCTGTTATGTCTGCTAAATCATCAGCGAAATTAGCGATTTCATCAGCAACCTTGAAGCCAAGTTTAGTGATGTCTTCAGGGGTCGCCACTACGCTCACTTTACTGATATCTTCTAGCTTAGTTTGCGTTACATCGATGACATAGACCGGGCTTAACGCATCTTGAGCGATACGCTTAACTGGTTCAGCAAGCCAAGGTTGTGTTTGCAGCGCCGCCGCCATTTTTAGGCCTTCATTTTTTGCCGCTTGACGTACTGACAGTGCGACACGTGATGAAGTTTGCGTGATGTCTTCACCCAATACCAATACCGCATCATGCGTTTCGATATCAGTCATGCTAGGGTTATAAATGCCTTCAGTGCTGAGCACTTCGATACATTTATTGACCAGTGCTTGCTGCTGATGATTCAGACCTGTTGAAAAGTTATCAAAGCCGACCAGATTTTTTAGCGCAAAGTTAGTCTCTAAACTGGCGCGTGGTGAGCCAATCCCGATGACTTTTTTATCTTTGATACGTTTGATGGTTTCATCTAATGCATAGTCAATATTGATTTTGACATGCTTATCATTGATACGTTCAAGCGCTTGGGTTGGACGATCATCACGATTGACATAGCCATAACCAAAGCGGCCACGGTCACATAAGAAATAGCGGTTTACTTCGCCGTTATAACGGTTTTCGATACGGCGCAATTCACCATAACGCTCGCCCGGTGAAATATTACAACCAGCCGAGCAACCATGACAGATGCTTGGCGCATACTGCATATCCCATTTACGGTTGTAGCGCTCAGAATGGGTTTTATCAGTAAACACACCTGTTGGACAAACTTCAGTCAAGTTACCTGAAAATTCGCTTTCAAACTGACCATCTTTATCACGGCCAAAGTAAACGCGATTGTTTGAGCCATAAACACCCAAATCTTCGCCGCCCGCGTAGTCTTTATAAAAACGTACACAACGATAGCAAGCGATACAACGGTTCATCTCATGCGCGATGAATGGCCCAAGCTCTTGGTTATGATGCGTGCGTTTGGTAAAGCGATAGCGACGACGGCTATGACCTGACATATAGGTCATGTCCTGCAAATGACAATGTCCACCCTCTTCACAAGTTGGACAGTCATGTGGATGGTTGGTCATGAGTAGCTCAACCATCGACTTGCGGAATGCTTTGGCTTCATCGTCAGTCACAGAGATGTACATATCATCGCCAGGAGCGACCATACAAGACATCACAAGGCGACCGCGACCCGCTTCCATATCTTCTTTATTTTGGAATTGCTTGACTGCGCACTGACGGCACGAGCCTACTGAGCCAAGGGCTGGATGATAACAAAAATACGGCACATCAATGCCGAGTGATAAGCAGGCTTGTAGCAAGTTATCTGCGCTATCTACTTCGACAGTGGTTCCATCAATATGTATGACTGCCATGCCGCTCTCCTTATTTCACTACTGGCTGTTGGTTGGCTGCAGCATCAATAACATCGACACCAACCGCCTGCGCGATTTTTTGATCAAACTCTGGACGGAAATATTTAATCGCACTCATTAGTGGTTCCATCGCCCCTGGGGCATGCGCACAGAATGTTTTACCAATCCATAAGTCACGTGTCAGGCCTTCTAGTTTTTCGACATCGCCCACTTGCCCTTCACCATCATTGATGGCGGTAAGCAATTTAACACCCCATGGTAGACCATCACGGCATGGTGTACACCAACCGCATGACTCGCGCTGAAAGAAAATCTCAAGGTTGCGCAGTAATGGCACCATGTCTTGTGATTCATCGACGACCATAATGAGACCTGTACCCATACGGCTACCAGCATTTTGAATGGTGTCAAAATCTACCACTACATCTAAATGTTCCGCGGTCAAAAAGTCAGTCGAGGCGCCGCCTGGCAGCCAAGCTTTCAGCGTTTTACCATCTTTCATACCACCCGCTAAATCTTCAATGATTTCGCGAGCTGTATAACCAAACGGTAATTCCCAAAGGCCTGGATCATTAACTAAACCTGAGCAACCAAATAGTTTGGTGCCTGGCGTTTTACTTTTGCCTTTGATTTCAGATAACGACTGATACCACTCAACGCCATGATTCAAAATCGCTGGCATGTTACACAGAGTTTCAACGTTGTTGACAACCGTTGGACGACCCCATGCACCAGAGATTTGTGGAAACGGCGGCTTAGTACGTGGGTTAGCACGGCGACCTTCTAGACAGTTAATTAACGCTGTTTCTTCACCGCAGATATAACGTCCAGCGCCCGTATGCACATGCAGATTAAAACTAAAATCTGAGCCTAAAATATTGTCGCCCATTAGATTGTTAGCCAAGCACTCTTCGATAGCAGCGACCAAACGCTCAGCGGCCAAGATATACTCACCACGGATAAAGATATAACCGTCAGTGGCACCAATCGCATGAGCGGTAATTAGCATACCTTCGATCAGCTGAAACGGTAGACGCTCCATGAGCAAACGGTCTTTAAACGTGCCTGGCTCCATTTCATCCGCATTACAGATGAGATAACGCGGCAAACCATCCGGCGGTGACATAAATGACCATTTAAGACCAGCATTAAAACCTGCACCACCGCGACCTCGAACATTGGCAGCTTTAATCATATTGCCGACGTCTTTAGGCGATTTGGATAGCGCTTCTTTTAGACCCGTAAAGCCTTTTAGAGATTCATAAGTAGCTAAATCAAGCACCGCATCGTGATGCGCCAAACGCCAAGTCAAAGGCTTAGTTTCGCTAGTGGCTGTCGCTTTATCACCATAGATTGGAACACGCTGTGCATTTAGCTGGCTTGGCGCTTGGCCTTGACCGCGACGAGCAATTTGCTCTGAAATCGTTAAACTCATGCGTATAGCTCCAATAATTGCGCGACCTCAGATGGCTGGACAGGGCCGTAAGTGTCTTCATCAATCAGTACCGCTGGTCCCTTATCGCAGTTGCCCAAGCAGCAAATTGGCAATAGGGTAAAACGACCATCAGCAGTAGTTTGACCGTACTCAATACCCAGCTGCGATCTAATCTCAGCTGACAGCGCTTCATAACCTGTCAAATAACACGCCACAGAGTCACATATGAGAATCACATGGCGACCGACAGGTTGGCGATAAATACGGTTAAAGAAAGTCGCAACCCCATCCATATCTGACATCGGGATATCTAGAATGTTGGCAATGGCATTTGCTTGCGCATCATCAACCCAGCCGTTACGCTTTTGCACGATTTTTAGTGCATCTAGCGAGGCGGCACGCGCCTGTGGGTAATGGTGCATAAACTCATGAATGGCAGCGATTTCATCACTGGTGAGAATGCTTTCCACATCTACTTTTGGCATTTTGTCGGAAACAATTTTCATAATCTTCTGTCTTTCCTCACTCATCCTGCTCTATCACAAGCCAATATTAGTCTGATTAAAACTGTGGGTATATTGACGAGTAACAGCATTTTGGTGTGCCATCAGGCAATAATATATTGATGAACAAATACTTTTGAAGCAGCGGCTTTAACGATCACAATCCGCCATCACAATATCAATCGATGCCAGATACATAATGGCATCAGAGACGAGCGAGCCATTAATCACCGATGGCATCTGTTGCAAATGCGCAAATGTCGGCGTACGGATACGGGTACGATAGCTCATCGTCGCCTTATCTGAAGTGATGTAATAGCTGTTCAAACCTTTGGTCGCTTCTACAATCGTCGTACACTCGCCCGCTGGCATCACAGGACCCCAAGATACTGAGATAAAGTGGTTAATCAGCGTTTCAATATCATTTAATGTACGGTCTTTCGGCGGTGGTACCGCTAGTGGATGATCGGCTTTATAAGGGCCTTGTGGCATGTTATCCATACACTGGCGAATAATACGCAATGACTGACGCATCTCTTCGACTTTTACCATACAGCGATCATAAGCATCACCGTTGTAACCGACTGGCACTTCAAAGTCGTAATTCTCATAGCCCATGTATGGACGTGCTTTACGCAAATCAAAGTCAACGCCTGTCGCACGCAGACCTGCACCCGTGACGCCCCAAGCAAGTGCTTGCTTGGCATTATACTGAGCAACACCTTGGGTACGGCCTTTGAGTACGCTATTTTGTAATGCCGCTTTGACATATTCGTCCAAGCGTTTTGGCATCCAATCTAAGAACTCACGCACCAAGCGCTGCCAACCACGTGGTAGATCAGCAGCCGTACCGCCGATACGGAACCAAGCTGGATGCATACGATAGCCAGTCACAGCTTCGATCACGTCATAGGCTTTTTGGCGATCGGTAAACATATAGAATACAGGGGTCATACCGCCCGCATCCTGAATGAACGTACCAACGAATAGTAAGTTATTGGTAATACGGAAGAACTCGCTCATCATCACGCGGATGGTTTCAGCGCGCGGTGGAATAGTGATTCCAGCCAGCTTTTCGACTGACATGATGTATGGCAGCTCATTCATTACACCGCCGAGATAATCAATACGGTCGGTATAAGGAATAAATGAATGCCAAGTTTGGCGCTCAGCCATCTTTTCTGCGCCGCGATGGTGATAGCCGATATCAGGGATACAGTCGACGACTTCTTCGCCATCTAGCTGTAATACCAAACGGAAGGCACCGTGAGCAGAGGGATGGTTAGGACCGATGTTCAAGAACATAAAATCTTCATCACGACCTGAACGCTTCATGCCCCACTCTTCTGGAACAAAACGCAGGTTCTCTTGCTCGTATTGCTGCTTGGCCGTATTCAAGAAGTACGGGGTAAATTCCGTCGCGCGTGCATGATACTCTTTACGTAGTGGATGACCTTCCCAGTATTTTGGTAATAAAATACGGGTCAAATGCGGATGACCTGTAAAGACAATACCAAACATGTCCCACACTTCACGCTCATACCAGTTGGCGTTTGGCCAAATATTGGTGGCGCTCGGTACATTGACATCGTCTTCGCTCAGCGCGACCTTGATACGTACATCACTGTTGCGCTCAAGCGACATTAGGTGATAAAACACCGTAAAGTCACTGTCAGGTAAACCCGCGCGATGCTGGCGTAAACGCTCATCTATCGCTGACAAGTCAAATAGCATGACATAAGGTTTAGGCAGTTTGCGCAAGAATAAGAGAATATCTAATAAATCAGCACGCGCCACCCAAACCGTTGGAATCTCATCCACAGTCTGCTGCACGACAAATTTACCAGCATACTTTTGCTCCAGCTCTGTGATGACTGCTGGGACGGGCTTGATCTTAGGATCTATGTTTTCGACTACCGTGACCATGAATGATGTATTCCTTCATTAATCATAACTGAACTATGTTAGTCATAACTGAACTATGTCAACCATAACTGAGCTATGTTAATCATAACCTAACTATGATAAGCGCATAAAATATTGAAACTGTTGCTATAAGTCTGAATGCTGTTTGAAACTTAAATACTGTCTGGGCTGCGCAAGTTTTTGACAGCGATACGATCTGCCTGCTTGCGGTCACGCTCAGGCGTCATTTGCGGCTGATAGATACCCTGCTCATTGACATGGATACCCAGCGGACGACGCTCTTTAGTAATAGATTCTTGTAACAACATCAAACCCTGAATAAGCGCTTCTGGACGCGGCGGACAACCTGGCACATAGACATCAACAGGGATAATCTTATCGACACCTTGTACGACAGAATAAATATCGTACATGCCGCCCGAGTTGGCACAGGCACCCATAGAGATAACCCATTTTGGCTCAAGCATTTGCTCATATAGGCGCTGGATGACAGGGGCCATCTTAACGAAGCAAGTACCAGCGACGATCATGACGTCCGCCTGACGAGGCGAGGCACGAATAACCTCTGCCCCAAAACGTGACAAATCATGAACGGCGGTTAAGGTAGTAGCGTATTCAACATAACAGCAAGAGGTACCAAAGTTAAATGGCCAAAGTGAGTTCTTACGCCCCCAGTTTGCTGTTGAATGAACGAGGTCTTCAAGACGACCCATAAAGACGTTTTTATTCACTTCATCTTCGATAGGATCATTGACCGTTTGACTGGTCTGTGCAGGATAGGTATCTGCATCGGGGTTGGCTTTTGTTAATGTGTATTTCATAACATACAACCTTCATATTAGGCTTGGCGTGGCAATCATCTTGCTCGCGCTGTCACCATAACTTTTATGATAAATAAGTGGCTAATCATCAGCGATCATTAATACAAACAGAACTGACGCTTTCATGCTTTGCTGCTCGTTTTTGCAAACGCTATAAGCTGAGCATCAACTGCTATTAACGTTCAGTTTTGTCCTGCTGAGCAGACGTCGCAAAATCCACAGAAGTAACGTTACCTGTGGTATTAATATGATCGATGTTTTGTAGATGACGACGATTGGTCTCAATATTATTTGAGACATTGATTTGACCGGATGACTGCGCGGGTACTTTACCTGTCGGATCGACCATTAGCTCATGAGCACCATCAAACTTGGTGATGTCTGCCAAATTAAAGCCTGCAGGCGCCGCATATAAGCGTGCTTTTTTGCGTAACTTGTCAGCAGGTGCCCAGTTCATCGCACCCAAGCTCAGCTCATAAATCAAACCGATAATCAGAATAGTGATAAACGTGCCAGCGGCGGCAAAGCCAAGCCAACCTGCCTCGCGTACTGACACAGCATAAGCGTAGAGATATAGCGCCTCTAAATCAAAAATCACAAAGAAGATTGCGACCAAATAAAATTTGGCAGACAAACGAATACGGGCGTTGCCAGATCCGACAACACCCGCTTCAAATACTTCTTCCTTTTGTGAGCCTTGAGAGCGACCGCCAAGTAAGCGCGGTACGACCAGCATAAAGACAACTAGCCCAATGGCGGCTAAGATAAAAGCAATGGCTGACCAATTAAAAGCAGACATGATAATACGTGCTCCTCACCCAATCGAGTGTTAGACACAGCGCAAGCACTGACCCACTCAGGCCATGTTGCGACAGGTATAACGCAGACGAAAACACAAAGTGACTTTATTTGAGTAATTGTCACTGCACTTTAGTAACTGTCACTGTGTTTAAGTAACTGTCATTGAGTCACATGTTAGGTATTTTACTGGTAACAACCAATTATCAAGCTTATTGACGACGATGTCAGACGTGACCAACTGTAGAGATTCCGGTATGCGCGCGGATAAAGGCTGGTCGCCCAACGCATCTTCTAACAACGTAAGATCAACGTATTAAATCAATATCATATTCGACTGCTTACTTAATTGATTTAATAGCTCATTACACGTGGTCAACAATGACGTGACAACTGGCATAAATTATTTACGTACTATACGCATATCAGTGCCTAAAAGCTAGTTTTTAACTGTATTGAACGGTCACTTTCTGTGTAAAAAAAATGTGTTTTTTTTACTATGAATTATGATATAGACCTTACCTTTATTAACCCCAAATCCGTACTTTCGGCTATGAGCAAACACTGCCACGCTATTTGTCAAAAATCAAGTGTCCGAATACCCCACTTTCATCACCCAAGTCCTCCCCCAAAGTGAGCATTTTTGCTTTATAATGACCCACCAGATTTTTATGATATGCCATCATCAAACCTTAAATCCTATTATTCTTATAATAAAGATTATTAAAATATCGCAACGATACGAGTTTTGATGATGCGCGCTGCGTTTATCTATCTTTATCATATCAGAGCTACCCTCTTTTTTGCTTTTGTCTTACAGGTCACGTTATGAGTCAACTCAATCCCAAACAACAAGAAGCCATGCTCTACGTATCTGGTCCATTACTTGTACTTGCAGGTGCGGGCTCCGGCAAGACCTCTGTGATTACGCGTAAGATTGCTTACCTAATCCAAGAGTGCGACATGCCAGCTGAGCGTATCACCGCCGTGACCTTTACCAATAAAGCGGCACGTGAGATGAAAGCGCGGGTAAGCAAATTGCTACCAAGCGAAAAAATGCGCGGGCTAACGGTGTCAACGTTTCACCAATTTGGTCTACAGTTTTTGCGCTATGAGCTGATTCATACTCCGCTAAAAGGCAACTTTTCCATTATGGACAGCGATGACAGTAAGCGCCTACTGATGGAGCTAATGATGCGCGACAACTTAAGTGGCGCTGAAAGTCGCGAGTTGGTCGGTAAAGCCATCAAAATGATTTCGGATTGGAAAAATGACTTGGTCGAGCCTGATAAGGCGATGGAAACGCTAGACGATCCAGAAGACATGATTTTTGCCACGTTATATGCGCTTTATGAGCGTAACTTGCGTGCGTATAATGCGGTCGATTTTGATGACTTGATTGTATTGCCAACCAAGATATTGCGTGAAAACAGAGAACTGCGTGACAAATGGCAGAACCGTATTCGCTATCTATTGGTCGATGAGTATCAAGATACCAACACTGCCCAGTATGAGATGATTAAATATCTGGTTGGCCCGCAAGGTCGCTTTACCGTGGTTGGCGATGACGACCAATCTATCTATGCGTGGCGTGGTGCGAAGCCCGAAAACATGGCACTGCTAAAAGAAGATTTTCCAAAACTAAAAATCGTTATGCTTGAGCAAAATTACCGCTCAACCACGCGCATTTTGACTTCTGCCAACGCCGTTATTCTAAATAACGAGCATTTATTCGAGAAAAAACTGTGGTCAGATAAAGGTCAAGGCGAAAAAATCCGCATCATCAATTGTCGTAATGACGATGATGAATCAGAGCGCGTCGCCAAAGAAATCGTCACGCACAAGCTGCGTTTTGGCAACGAGTGGGAGCAGTATGCCGTACTGTACCGTAGTAACTTTCAGGCACGTATGCTAGAGGCACAATTGCGCCAGCTGCAAGTGCCTTATAAATTGTCAGGCGGTCAGTCGTTCTTTGCGCGTAGTGAAATCAAAGACATCATGGGCTATCTACGCCTGATTTTGAACCCCGAAGATGACAGTGCGTTTTTACGTATTATCAATACGCCCAAGCGCGGTATGGGACCAGCCACGCTAGAAAAACTTGGTTTATTTGCGCAGGAGCACAGCATATCGCTATTGGCCTCTTGTACCCACGCTGGCCTGACGCATGTATTACCGTCAAAGGCTTACGGTACGATAAAAGAGTTTGGTGAATTCATCGAGCACTATACGCGTGAGCTGGATCAACACCCAGACCCTGTGCCGATCGTACGACAGATGATTGATGAGACAGGTTATATTGATTTCGTGCGTAGCGACGCCAAAACGCCGCAACAAGAAAAAAACCGTATTGATAATATCGATATGCTGTACACCAGTATTCAGTCCTTGATTAATCGCGCTGAAGAAGATGAAGACCGAACGATTGATACCATCATTCGTAAGCTGGTTCTGCTTGATATGCTTGAGCAACAGCAAGAAGAAGAGAACACTAACAAAGTTAACTTGATGACCTTACATGCGGCAAAGGGCTTGGAGTTTGATTTTGTTTATATTATGGGGCTTGAGGAAGAGATGTTACCGCATCGCAACTCTATCATGAGTGAGACGGTCGAAGAAGAGCGCCGTCTGATGTACGTAGGCATTACCCGTGCGCGCCGTGAGCTGACATTGACGCTCGCGACCCAGCGCCGTGCCGGTGGTCAGATGCGCGTTACCTCAGAATCAAGATTTTTGGATGAGCTGCCTGAGGATCATATTGACTGGCCTGCCAAAGCGAAAAAGAAAAAAGCGACCAAAGACCCAGAAGCCGTCGCTGATGAATATCTGGCCAATATTCGAGCGTTACTGGGTAAGCGTTAATCTTACTCAAAACATTTAAGCATCTGAGTAATAAACACCTAAGTAAAACGCTTGCGAGAACACGCTTTAGACTGCGCAAAAAACGATTGTTACAATTGTTATTGTTCTTTATATACTGTAAAAAATTGACTGTAAAAACTTGGAACACTTATGCCTACCCCGACGCCAAATCAGGAACGAACCGCCATGCTGTCAGGAGATTATAATTCAGCCGAATATAGTGCCGAATATAAACTGCTGTATCTGCAGGGTTTGGTTGCTGATAAAGCATACGAGGCCATTACAGAGTTCTTAGAAAAGCAGTCCGAATATGAGATTGCCAACCTACTAGAGTCCTTCCCAACTCAAAACCGTCTGTTGATTTGGGCGCAGGTGCCAGAGCATATCAAAGGTGAAGTGCTTGCCGAGCTAGATGTCGATACGCGCCAGCCATTAATGGAGAATATTTCTTCTCAAGAAATATCCTTGTTTACCCAAGACCTTGATGCGCAAGATATCTCTGAGATTTTGGACACTGTCACTGAGAGCGTACGTACCTCAGTCATGGCAACGCTAGACGAAGAGACTCGGGTCCAAGTCAACAAACTTGATACCTATGCTGACTGGGAAGTGGGTAGCTATATGGATCCTGATATTATTCAGATAAGGGATGATATCTATTTGGCGGATGTGCAAGAATGGCTGCGTGAAAATGACGACCTGCTCGATGACGAGAGCCAAGAGCTACTCGTTGTCGATCAAAGCCAGCAATTGCTAGGGCTACTCAGTCTAGTAGATTTAATTAAGCATAAACAGAATACATTAGTCTCGGAGCTGATTGATACTGCCATTACGATTAATGATCGCTTGGATATCCAAGATGCTGCCGCGATTTTTCGTTCAGAAGACATCCGTTTTGCGCCCGTAATCAATAGCCATGGCGAGCTGGTTGGTCAACTAAACGGTGAAGACATCATGGAAATCATCCAAGATGATGTCGACAGCACCATGAAAAACCTCGCTGGTGTTAGCCAAGATGAAGAGTTGTTTGCCCCCATCCTAACCAGTGCTAAAAGCCGTAGCGTTTGGCTAGGTATCAATTTATGTACTGCACTATTGGCCGCAGCAGTGATTGGACAGTTTGAAGAAGTACTAGCACAAGTCGTGGCGCTAGCGATATTGATGCCAGTGGTCGCCAGTATGGGCGGTATTGCTGGTTCGCAAACGCTGACGGTCGTTATTCGAGGTATGGCGATGGGTCAAATCGGTGGTTCTAACCGTGTCTGGCTGTTGAATAAAGAGCTATGGGTGGGTGCGATAAACGGTATCATCTGGGCGATAATTATGGCGTTTATTGCTCAGTTATGGTTTCATGATATTAAGATCAGTGCCGTCATCGGTTTTGCCATTGCGATCAACATGACTGCGGCTAATGTCTCGGGGATCAGCATACCGCTGATGCTAAAACGAATGAATATCGACCCTGCTCTATCTGCTTCGGTTATCTTAACGACTGTCACGGATATCGTCGGCTTTATGTCCTTTTTAGGATTGGCCAGCGTGTTGATACTCTAGTTGATTGCTGAATTGCTGAATTGCTGAATTGCTGAATTGCTGAATTGCTGAATTGCTGAATTGCTGAATTGCTGAATTGCTGAATAATTAAAATATAGAATTGTTATTTATATAAAAATGTCGAATAAGATTTATTTAAAACCATAGTTCAAAGTCCTAGTTTGAAATCATAATTTAAAAACCATCAAATCGTTAAGTGAGTGCGTTATGCAAGCTGTACAAGTTAAAGTGGTAAACCCTAAAATTACTGAAGATAAAGCGTTTTCTTTACCAACTCGTGCCACCGATGGCAGTGCAGGTATTGATTTGCGTGCTTGTATTGACGAGCCATTAACGATTAAAGCAGGTGAAACCCATTTAATTGGTACAGGTCTTGCGGTTTATATTCAAGATCCTAATTATGCAGGTATGATTTTACCGCGTTCAGGTCTTGGCCATAAGCACGGTATCGTCTTGGGTAACTTGGTTGGGTTAATCGATGCCGACTATCAAGGCGAGCTGATGGTTAGTATTTGGAACCGCAGTAGCGAAGACTTTGTTCTTAATGTAGCTGAGCGTATGGCACAGTACATCGTGGTACCTGTTGCTCGTCCTGAGTTTGAAGTGGTTGCAGAATTCAGTGATGAAAGCGTACGCGGTGCGGGCGGGTTTGGACACTCAGGTCGCCAATAGTAGCTATTTTGTTGGTCAATTTTTCTGACAACTTTTTAGATAGCCTTTAAGGTTTTGCTTAAGCTATATCTAAAACCTTGCGCTATTCATTTTTTATTTATCATTGAACATCTATCACGGTTATAAGGAGAGTAAGCAATGCCACCTTTTGCGGCGCAGCAATCCTTATTCCGTGCTTATGATATCCGTGGTGCTAGCCAGTATTTCACTAGCCGTTTTATACAAGCATTAGGCCGTGCTTTTGCCACTCTCTACAATGCCCAAGATAGCCAACCGACTAAAAACATCAGTACTAGTGTTTCTGTTGAGACTAAGCAGAATGTTGTCGTTATTGGTTATGATATGCGCATTGGTAGTGAAGCCATTGCACGTACGCTCTCTACTGTATTAGCTCAGCAGGGTTTACGCGTAATCCAGTTAGGCCTAATTACCACGCCAATGATGGCATTTTGGGCAATGCAATATCAAGGACATGGCATAGTCGTAACAGCGAGCCATTCTGCTAAAGACATACTAGGCATCAAATGGTTGGTGAACAACAAGTCTCCTAGCAGCTCAGAGATACAGACGCTCTATCATCAAATAACCGCTAATCATGGTCATCACGCCTATCTCGATAATCAAGCTAAAAATTCTGTCTTGTGTTCAGAAAACACTGCAAGCATTGAGAATAACCACAACTCAAAATTACCAATTGATTTGCTTGAGCAACTACCTACTCATCAAGTAGCAAGCGTCTATATCGATGCTATTGCGCAGGTATTTGAACAATTATTTCAGCATAATCACTTGGCAACTGCAGCCAATCAGAAAAACGCTTATAAACTTGATTTAGTCATAGTTATTGACTGTATGCATGGCGCAACTGGGAGCATCGCTCAACGCTTGTTTGAACGTTTTTGCCAGCATGTTATTTTTCTCAATGACACACCTGATGGTAATTTCCCCCTTGGTAATCCAGACCCCACCGAACCAAACCGCCTAAACGAATTGCAGCGAGCCGTTGTTTTGCACGCAGCAGATATAGGCCTAGCGTTTGATGGCGATGGCGATCGTTTGATGATCGTTGATAACAACGGCAAAATAGTTACGCCCGATCATTTGCTCTATCTATTGGCACGTATTGCTATTACTGAGCACCCTAACTCTCTTAGCGACTCTTTATTAACATCTGAAGTTCTTTTCGATATTAAATGTGCTCATCATTTACCAAGACTGTTATCTGAGCTTAGTACTACACCTGTGATTAGCAAAACTGGCAGCAGCTTTATGCGCCAGCAGGTACAGCATCCTGACAATCAGATTGTCTTTGCTGGTGAATTATCAGGGCATTTCATCTTTAATGACAGCCGCTTTATCCCTTATGATGATGCAATGTATGCCGCATTACGGTTGCTGCATTGGCTTGACCAAGTTCATGATGATACTAATGATAAAAAACCGCTAGCAGATATCATCCATAGCTTGCCCACTATAGTCAGTACTGCTGACCATTACTTGCCAATGCCGCAGACGGCTACTACCGACTGCTCTCTCGTAGAGCAACTAACGAGATTTTGCCATTACTTGCAGTATCTAGTAGATATGTCTACCCATACTGATTCTTCATCTAGTCAGCAGTTAAAAGGTACTTGCCTGCCCGCCACAACATGCAAGTCGTCAGCGTGTACTTGTGCTACTGCGAAGGCGCAAATAGCATTAAAACAGACGCATGAATTATTACCTGTAGGAACCAAGCTGAGCTGTATCGATGGTGTGCGCTTGGATTTTGCGCATGGTTTTGGCGTACTGCGTCAATCAAATACCAGTAATAGTCTGACCGCGCGCTTTGCGGGTGACAGTATAGATGACCTAAAAGATATTCAGGCGACATTTGCCGCTTTATGTCGACCATTTAACGCAGCGCTAGCTGAACAGATTCTTGCTATTCCCGCGGAGTAGCCTCATAAAACATATAACTGTCTCATTAGACATAGTAGAAAAACAACCAATTTAAAACCGGCCCTTAGGAGTTTGTAATGACGCTTAATTTAGATGATGCCAAAAACACCGCTGAAGTATTGACCACTGCTCTGCCCTATATCCAGCGTTTTGTTGATAAACTCATCGTCGTAAAATACGGCGGCAACGCCATGACCGACCCTGAGCTTGAGAGCTCGTTTGCTCGCGATATTGTGTTGTTAAAAACCGTCGGTATGCATCCAGTAGTCGTACATGGTGGTGGCCCGCAAGTTGACAATCTCCTAAAAGAGCTTGGCCGTCAATCAGACCGTATCGATGGCATGCGCGTCACTGACAAAAGCACCATGGATATCGTAGAGATGGTCTTGGGCGGTAGCGTCAACAAATCGATTGTTAGCCTGATTAATAAACATGGCGGTCGCGCGATTGGTCTTACAGGTAAAGATGCCAACTTGATTCAAGCAAAAAAACTGATGATGGAAAAAATTGGCGCAGATGGTATCGCTGTACCAGTTGATTTAGGATTCGTCGGTGATGTAGTAAGCGTCAATAAAGACGTGATTAACATGCTAATTGCTTCTGATTTTATCCCGGTAATCGCACCACTTGGCGTTGACGCTGAAGGCAATACCTATAATATCAATGCGGATTTGGTCGCGGGTAAAGTAGCGGAGTTTTTACAAGCAGAGAAACTGATGTTATTAACCAATATCAAAGGTGTATTGGGCCGTGATGGCGAAGTAGTGACTGGACTCACGCCAAAGAAAGTCGATAGCTTAATCGAAGATGGCACTATCTCAGGCGGCATGATTCCCAAAATTCAATGTGCGCTTGATGCGGTACGTAGCGGCGTCAAAAGTGCGGTAATCGTTGATGGCCGTGTTCCTCATGCGACCTTACTTGAGATTTTTACCAACGAAGGGGTTGGTACGCTCATCAGTCGAGAAATAGATTCATCATTGAGCTAGAAAAATATAGCAATACTAAATGTAAAAAAGCTAAGTGTAGAAAGGCCCGAGTTAATATAAATGCTCGGGCTTTTTTATGCAGTTTTATATTTAAAATATCAGCCTAGCTCAATTTTACGAAAAAACTTTATCAAACTCAGATTCATCGAAGCCGCATAGTAATACTGCTTGATCGTCATCTGCCAACTGACCTTCTACAATCGGACGTTTAATCATACTGGTATTTTCCACGAGTAAATCTATCGCGTTGTCTACACTAGCATCAGCTGCGTGCTTTTGACTGTCGTCTAGCTTGCGCCACGTCGTACCACGCTTATTAAGTACTTTTTCGATACCTAGCTCATTTACCCAGCGCTGTACTGTTTCTTTATCAATACCTTGTTTTTTATAATCGTGAAAATCGTAGCTGATATCTAATTCGTTTAGCTTAGTAAACGCTTTTTTCATCGTGCTACAAGATTTGATACCGTAAATGGTGATGGTCATTATTATTCCTCATAAATATTCATTAATTTGTCTATTATACCTAAGGCTGACTGGATATAGAGAATGCATTACTTTTAATCGTCAAACCTAGTAAGCAACTGCATCATATCGTCGCAATTTTCGCCAAATTACGCTATGCTATGGCATTGTCAAATTCCACCTATTTTGATCAGTATTAAACAAATCCGTATTAAATAAATCAGTATCAACCAATTTCGAGCCGACTATGAGCAACGCCGTGACAGCAGACCAAACAGAAAACAACTATTATAACCCACAAGCGATAGAAGCCGCGCAGCAGACCAAATGGGCAACTGACAAGCGCTTTGAAGTAAGCAATGAGCCAAGCGACAAGCCAAGTCGTTACATGCTATCAATGTTCCCTTATCCAAGTGGCAAGCTGCATATGGGCCATGTCCGTAACTATACGATTTCTGACGTATTAAGCCGTTATTATCGTCTCAAAGGCTATGAAGTCATGCAGCCAATGGGCTGGGATGGTTTTGGCTTGCCAGCTGAAAACGCAGCGATTGCTAACCAAACGCCACCTGCGGCATGGACATTTGCCAATATTGACAGTATGCGTGCGCAGCTTAAATTGCTAGGCCTGTCTATTGACTGGTCACGTGAATTTGCCACTTGCAGCCCTGAATATTATCAGTGGGAGCAATGGTTATTTTTGCAATTATACAAAAAAGGCCTAGTCTACAAAAAGCTGTCGACGGTCAACTGGGATCCCGTTGACAACACCGTCTTAGCAAACGAGCAAGTCATCGATGGCAAAGGCTGGCGTAGTGGTGCTGCGGTCGAAAAACGCGACATCCCAATGTACTACTTCAACATCACTGACTATGCTGATGAGCTATTGGATGATTTGGACCAGCTAGAGGGTCATTGGCCATCTGAAGTACTAACCATGCAGCGTAACTGGATTGGTCGTAGTGCTGGTATGGAAGTCCACTTCCCTTATGAGCTTGCTGGTGAAGAAAACACCTTAGATGTGTTCACCACTCGTCCTGATACCTTGATGGGTGTGACTTATGTTGCAGTGGCAGCAGAGCATCCACTTGCACAGTATGCCTCTGAGCAAGATGACGCAATCGCTCAATTCTGTGCATTATGTAAAAAAGGCTCAGTAGCTGAAGCTGATTTGGCCAAAGCTGAAAAAATCGGTATGGATACAGGTCTAACTGTTACGCATCCTTTGACTGGTGAAGAAGTGCCAGTATGGGTTGCCAACTACGTGCTGATGAGCTATGGCTCAGGCGCAGTCATGGCGGTACCTGCTCATGATGAGCGTGATTATGAGTTTGCGGTTAAGTACGACCTACCAATCAAACAAGTCATCAATACCCCTAATGGCTATTTTGATGAGCTAAAAGCAGATGCCAAAGCGAACGATAGTGAAGTGAATCTTGCTTATACTGAACGCAACACTTTGGTTAATTCAGGTGAGTTTGACGGTCTAGACTTTGAGCAAGCGTTTGAAGCAATGCTGGCTAAGCTTGAGCCAAAAGAGCTGGCTAAGAAAAAGATCCAGTATCGTCTACGTGATTGGGGTGTATCTCGCCAGCGCTATTGGGGCTGCCCTATCCCAATGATCAACTGTGAGCATTGCGGTACTGTGCCTGTTGAAGAGCAAGACTTACCAGTTGTGTTGCCAACCGACGTCGTACCTGATGGTCGCGGTAATCCACTCAAAAACCTACCAGAGTTTGTAAACACTACTTGTCCTAAATGCGGCAATCCTGCTGAGCGTGAGACGGATACCTTTGACACATTCGTAGAATCTAGCTGGTACTATGCACGCTTTGCTAGCCCAAATGATGCACAAAACATGGTCAATAAATCTGCTGCCAATAAATGGTTGCCGGTCGATCAATACGTTGGCGGTGTCGAGCATGCGGTGATGCATCTATTGTATGCACGCTTCTTCCACAAGTTGATGCGTGACGAAAACTTAGTCACAGGCGACGAGCCATTTGCCAATCTAATGACGCAAGGCATGGTACTTGCTGGCACGTTCTACCGCGTCAATGCGGATGGTAGTACGACCTACTACTTTGCAGAAGATATCGATATTGACTTCAACGAACGCGGTCAACCAATCAAAGCTATCTTAAAATCTGACGGCCAGCCAGTCACGATTGGTAAAATCGAAAAAATGTCTAAATCAAAGAACAATGGCGTAGATCCACAGCTAACTATTGATAAATATGGTGCTGATACGGTTCGTCTATATACGCTATTTACTGCGCCTGCGGATCAAACACTTGAATGGTCAGACGACGCGCTAAAAGGCCCTTATAACTTTGTGAAAAAAGTATGGCGCATTGCAACCGATCATATGCAAGCGCTAACGGCCGCCAATATCAGCATTGATACGCTTAATAGTGCTACCTTGAACACAGACGGGTTGAGCAAAGAAGCCAAAAACTTACGCCGTAAAACGCACGAAACGATTGCTAAGATTGACAGTGACTTGGGTGATCGTCTGGCATTGAACACGCCAGTATCAAGCCTGATGGAGCTTGCTAATGAGCTGACTGGCTTTAACGCGAGTAATGAGCAAGAGCTGCATGTCAAACACGAAGCGTTGACCAATCTGCTGATTATGCTGTCTGTCTATGCGCCGCACGTCGGTGAGCATTTGCTTGAGCAATTGGGTCTTGATACCTTAACTTTAGACTACCCAACCGTGGACGAAAGTGCGCTGGTACAGGACATGATCACGATGGTGGTACAGGTCAATGGTAAGATGCGTGGTAAGATGGATGTCGCACCAAACAGCGATCCTGAGCAGCTAAAAGAGCAAGCTCGCACTATGGAAAGCGTGGCAAAATTCATCACGGGCGAGATCAAAAAAGAAATCGTCGTTCCTAATAAATTGGTTAACATCGTGGTTGTAGGCTGAGGTATCTTGAGCTAAGTATTTTAGGCTTAGTGCTCTAAGCCTTCTTATCATATGAGGATAGCGTTTATGTCATACAAGCATCGAGCTGAGCAGGCGCAACCAGAGTTAAGCGCACACAGCCTAGCTAACAAAAAGTCCCATGGCCAAAAGCTCGGAGCAGTCTTACTTGCCACGCTGCCAATGTTTGCAGTGGTAGGTGCAGCCGCTGCTCTTAGCGGCTGTGGTTTCCAGCTGCGTGGCTACGACTCAGCGATGCTGCTTGACGTCGAAAAAACAGCGGTCATCATCGAAGACAATCGCACCTCCTTCCCGCTGAAACTACCATTGACGCGTCGCCTAAAGACGTTAGGTGTCGACGTTATTAGTAATATGAGCTCAGAAGAAGTTGCCCGCAATAACCAACAAGCAGGGGCTGAGTCTATTGCCGCTATCGACATCCGTAATGTACGTTTTAAACGTTACGAATTGGTTGGCGTATTAACAGAGATTCGCTTGGTACTATCAGCAGATGTCAGCTATCAAACGATGGAAAATGGTAAGCCTGTAACACTAAGCAACCCCATTCAGGTCGAGCGAAGCTATCAGTACAACGAAGCCTCTGTTAGTACTGACGATCAGCAAGGCGATCAGACTCGCGATTGGCTCTATGATACTTTAGCTCGCCGTATCACTGACCAGTATGTTGCTATCTCGCTTCCTAAAGTCGCACCTGCTGCCAAACAATCTCTGCAAATGAATAAAGGTGTGACACCAACCGTTGTCGTCGTACCACAACCGTAATAGTTAGTCGTTCTGATTATCAAACGATACCATCCCTAGAAGTATGAGTAGCAAACTAAGCGAGTGTAAGTACTACCTTGAGTAGACTGGGCTAGCTTAATATTGTTAAGCATATTCTTGGAATTGGTATTACCTGCTCATCAACCTGTGTAACACCACGCTATGCAAGATACTTTCATAAAAGCCTATCCAAAACTACTGCAGCCTTCCGTTGCGGTAGCGGGCTTGTGGCTGGCGCACGGTGACGAGCCATTACTCAGTCAATGGTTGATAGATGCACTGCGTCCACACTGGCGCGCACAGAACTATGCAATCAAACGTATAGAGCTGATTTCTGTCAAGAGTTGGCAAGAAGTACTGTCAGAGCTTGGTAGTCAGTCTTTATTTGATGATGCCAGCGCCTTGATCGTGACAGGCAATCATAAACCTGATAAAGCAGTTATCGCTGAGTTGGAACGTTTTGCGGTCGAGGCACAAGCTGGCACACACGGCCATAGTGTGTTGTGGCTCACACCTAAGCAAGACAAACGCAGCCAGAGCAGCAAATGGTTTGCTCCTTTTGCGCAATATGGCAATGTCATTGATTGCAATTTATACAATGAGCAGCAGCGCCAACAGCTACTACAAATACAAGCTCAGAAGTTTGGCTTACGACTGTCTCAAGAAGCGTGGCAGCTACTCATGTCACACACTGAGCATCATTTGCTAAGTGCTTATCAAACCCTATGGCGACTGTCCTATTTGTTTGCACCGCAGCTAGTTGCTAATAACAGTACTAGTGAAAATAGTGCTAATAACAATAGCACCGAACAATCTAATAGCTTTTCACAACCTGTGAATAATGTGGCATTGGATATTGCAGACCTACAAGCAGCGTTGGTCAGCGACGCGCAGTTTAGTGTGTTTGATTTGTCTGATGCGATGCTCGCGGGTAATAGTACGCAGGTCGCCAAAATCATGTTTCAGCTAAAGTCGACCGATGAGCCCACTACTTTAGTACTCTGGGCTATTAGCAAAGACATGCGTCAAATCATTCAACTTATGGACGGTCAAGACCCTCAAGCATTAGGCATTTGGCGTAGTAAGCAAGGGTTATACCAACAAGCCTGTCGCCGTCAGTCAAAACAACAAACGAGCGAATGGCCTGCCATGCTTTACCGCTGTGATCAAGCTATTAAAGGACTTGTTCGCCAGCCAGCATGGGAGCTATTATTACAAGCGGCATTAGAGCTTGCAGGTAAGCGTTTATTTGCTATGCGCTAAGACTGATCCGCTTTTCAACACCTTATATTGTTTCTACTATTAACAAGTTATCCATCTCTTCTCTTACTGATTTATACATTTAAACGCTATAAATCCAGATTCTACTACCCTATCTTGTTCTCCTATAATCTCCGTTTTATTGATTTTTAGTAAGTATTTCTTTTTTGTACCTGTCTCTGTTTCTGGCTACCTTAACCTTTCGTAAACTAATTTCCATTCCCTTTTGTAGGTGAAGTCTCTACTATATCTACACTTGATTTAATTGTGATTGGATTGTTGTCATGCGCAAAATAAGCAAAAAGTCTGCTATCAAATGGGGTGTCATCACCTTGATTATCGTAGCATTAGGGGCTTTGGCCTATACTTTTTTAAAACCAGAAGAAACCACACCTAACTATTTAACCGCAACCGTTGAAGTCGGTGATATTGAAAACAATGTCATGGCGTCTGGTAAAGTAAAAGCGTTAAATACCGTCGATGTAGGGGCACAGGTATCTGGTGAAGTAAAACGCCTGTACGTTGAAGTCGGTGACGAAGTCAAGCAAGGCGATTTGATTGCGCAGATTGATCAAGTGACTCAGAAGAACAGCCTGAGCAATGAACAAGCCAGTCTTGAACAAAGCGAAGCTGCGCTACAAAGTGCTCAAGCAGAATCGTTAAGCAAACAAGCCAGTCTAAAAAGTGCCTATGCCGATCTTGCCAGCCGTCAGTCTGAGCTCAAACAAGCACAGTCTGATTTTGCGCGTTTGCAAGACTTAGTCGCTATCGACGCTATCTCGCAGCAAGAATATGATACGCAGGCGACCAGTGTCGAGACCGCAAAAGCAGCCGTTGCCAATGCACGTGCGGCTATCGATACAGCAAAAGCCGCGATTGCGACTACCGAAGCCAATATCAACAGTCAGCAAGCAGCATTGCGCAAATCACGAACCAACGTCAGTACTGCTGAAGAAGATTTGAGCTATACCACGATTCGCGCCCCGATATCAGGTACCGTCGTTTCCATTACGACTGAGCAAGGCACCACGGTTAACGCTAATCAAACGGCACCAACACTAGTGACGTTAGCAGACTTATCGACCGTACGTATCAATGCGCAAATCTCGGAAGCGGACGTCATTAACGTCAATGCTGGTATGCCTGCTTATTTCAACATCATCGGTAATCCAGATCAGCAGTATGATGCGACGTTGACTGCTATCGAGCCTGCCCCAGAGCAAATCAGTAGCACCAGCTCAACGGACGCTGCTATCTATTACGTCGGCTACGTAGAAGTGCCGAACCCTGACCGCTTGTTCCGCATTGATATGACCGCGCAGATTTATATTATTGTTAATGAAGCCAAAAACGCGCTATTAGTACCGTCAACAGTGATTCAAGAAAAGCGAGCTAAAGGTAAAGAAAAAGGCAAAGCAGCCACTGGCAAGTTTGTACGTGTACTAAAAGAGGACGGAACCGTAGAAGAGCGTACTGTAGAAGTCGGTATCGATAACCGAGTAAATGCGCAAATCTTAAGCGGTCTGAAAGAAGGTGAAGAAGTAATCATCAGTGAAGAAAGCGGTAAGAAATCAGGTAGCGGCCGTATCCCTGGTGGACCTCGCATGTAACTTGTTCTTTGACTATGTTGAATAAAAAAGGGCTTGTTAAACATAGCAGCCCTTTCATAACAACACTATAACGCTTATTAGCCTTTATTAAAGACACTGCTATGACTATATCTCCTAAACCGTCGACTGAAGATAGCTCTGAAAGTAGCACGGCTCAAAACTTAGGGTCACACACTTCTGCTAACCCTTCAAACAGCTCAGATAACTTAAATAACTTAGACAGCTCAGATAATTTCGATAACTTAAATAATCCGGCAAAAACCAATACCGTTAATCACCCTGCACCAGGCAAGCCTATTATGGAGTTGTCTGGCATTATCAGAGAGTTCCCTGCTGGTGAGCAAACCATTCGTGTCTTGCATGACATCAATCTAACCATCAATCAAGGTGAGATGGTTGCTATCATTGGACAATCAGGCTCTGGTAAGTCCACCTTGATGAATATCTTAGGCTGTCTAGATCAAGCCACTGCTGGCGATTATAAGATTTATGGTCAATCTGCCCGTAAGCTTGATGCCGATCAATTGGCTGAGCTGCGCCGTGAGCATTTTGGTTTTATTTTTCAGCGCTATCATTTGCTTGGTGATATTAGTGCCAAAGATAACGTGGCCGTCCCTGCCGTGTATGCAGGCATGGATACCGAGGCACGCACCAATCGTGCTGAAAAGCTACTAACTGACCTCGGCCTTGGCAATAAGGTCAACAACCGTCCCAATCAGCTCTCAGGTGGACAGCAACAGCGCGTTTCTGTTGCTCGTGCACTGATGAATGGTGGTGACGTGATCTTGGCAGATGAGCCAACGGGTGCCCTAGATAGTAAATCTGGCGAAGACGTCATGGCGATTTTGCATGACCTCAGCGCACAAGGCCATACCATTATCATGGTCACTCATGACCCAAAGCTAGCAGCGCAAGCGGAGCGTGTGATTGAGCTAAAAGACGGCTATGTCATCGCTGATTATCAAACTGAGCATTATAAGCACACCGACAAAAAACCAGAATCTATCCTTGGTGAACATCGAAAAAGCGCCTTTGGTAGCTTTATAGATCGACTGCTTGAAGCGTTTAAAATGTCTTTGCTTGCCATGCGCGCGCATAAAATGCGTACCCTACTGACTATGCTCGGCATTATCATCGGTATCGCTGCGGTTGTATCTATCGTAGGTCTTGGACAAGGCTCTCAGCAGCAAATCCTTGCCAATATTAGCTCGCTAGGTACTAATACCATCACCGTCAATGATGGCTACCCTAGAGGCGACCCTAGACGCCGCTATAACGATGACAACTTGACACCAGAAGACGCAGAGGCGGTCGGCAATCAGCCCTATATTATCAGCGTCAGCCCTCAAGTAAATGCTAACTCTAGCGTGCGCTATCGTAGTATACAAGAGGATGCTACCGTCAACGGCGTTGGCGAAGACTATCTAACCGTCACTGGTGAGACGTTGGCATTGGGCCAAGGGTTTGATGCGAAAAGCGTTACATTACGTAGTCAAGATATCATCATCGATGACAATGCTAAGCAGACCTTTTTCTCAGATATTGATAATCCTGTTGGTGAGGTAATATTGGTTGGTAGTGTGCCTGGACGCGTGATTGGCGTCCTCGAAGAGAGCGATGGTGGCTTTGGACCCAGTGTGACGACGCCTACCATCTATATGCCTTATACGACGGTGATGTCGCGTGTCACGGGTAGTACCAATATCGACCGCTTTGTAGCGTTGTTAGATGACAGTATCTCCTCCAGTGCAGCAGAGACTGCCATCTCTGACTTAATAGAGAGTCGCCATGGCAAAGATGACTTTGAGCTGCGCAATTCAGACTCTATCCGTCAAACGATCGAGTCGACGACAGGCACGATGACCCTGCTTATCTCATCGGTCGCGGTTATTTCGTTGATCGTCGGCGGTATTGGGGTGATGAATATTATGCTTGTCTCTGTTACTGAGCGCACCAATGAGATTGGTGTACGAATGGCAGTGGGCGCGCGTCAGAGCGATATTATGCAGCAGTTCCTCATTGAGGCCGTTCTGGTCTGTATCTTAGGAGGACTGATTGGTATTGGACTGGCCTTTGCCATTGGTGAGCTGATTAATAGCGTGGGCGGTGATAATTTCAAAGTTATCTATTCATCAACCTCTATTATTGCCGCTTTTGTTTGTTCGACGTTAATTGGCGTAGTATTTGGATTCTTGCCAGCACGTAATGCCGCCAAATTAGATCCTGTTGAAGCACTTTCTCGAGACTAATAATCGATTATTGACTCGCTTTAGCCAAAATAGAGCAGTCAATATCGATATAATGACGAAAATTTAAATAAACTGGAATAAATTGGCAATTTTATAAGAGAATTACACTTTTTTTATCATGTGGGGTTGTAATTGTCATAATAATATATATAATGTGCTCTCACGTTTAGGGATACAAACACTTTAAACGTTAGGGCTGTTAGCTCAGTTGGTAGAGCAGTTGACTTTTAATCAATTGGTCCCGCGTTCGAGTCGCGGACAGCCCACCATATTTAGTTTAATCTTTATTAATCATTCTGCCTTATCCGGTAGTGGACTAATAAAAGTAAGTTTAAAAGACATCGTTAAGATGTTTAGTTTTAGAAAGTTCTTTAGTTAGAATTTTCTCTTGCAGTAAAATGCAAACCTAGTTTGGATATGATGAAGTAATTCTTTATTTAATCCTCGCTCAGGGCTGTTAGCTCAGTTGGTAGAGCAGTTGACTTTTAATCAATTGGTCCCGCGTTCGAGTCGCGGACAGCCCACCATATTTAGAAAGCCCAGTTACTATCTTAGTAACTGGGCTTTTTTTCGTCTGGGCTTTTTAAATGTTGTTTTTTAGCTTTTATCTACCTCTATTTATTATACTTGCGTTTAAACAGTCGAAAGTTATCTCTCTTGCGCCATAGTAGTTTATGTCTGATCGTATCTTTGATGGTACGTGGATGCTTAGGCGCATGAGCGATAAACTCATCAAACTCCGCCTCACTCATCGCCAGCTCTCGTCCATGTGCCATCATCACCATTGACGGTTGTAATGCCCTAATTTTTTTTAGCGACTGGACATAGTCTTTAGGGTAATAGACAGGAAAAGGTGCTACGAACTTGTGTCGCAATTTAATGATTAAATCAGCGGTGTATACTTCGCGACTGGGCAGATGAAACAAAGACAAATCACGATCCGTATGACCTGGCGTCTCTAATACTTGCCATTCATCAAAGTGTGGCACAAGCTCGCCATCTTTGACAGTGATATCTGGTTTTAGGCTTGCCGAGTAATATAGGTTTTTAAATGGGCGTCCTTGACGTCTGGCCACATAGTATCCTAGATGTATATCTACGAAGTGCATCGTGTGCCCGCCAATACCGCTATACCACTGCTTTTTTTTATCTGCTGAGACAATCAGACAGCCTGTCTTTTCTCGAAACTTATGCGCACCGCCTGCATGATCAGGATGCATATGCGTGACCACCACTACTTTTAGGTCGGTGACGGGTCGTTTTAACGTTGACTTGATATAGTCGAGCACCATCGGTACATCAGCACGGCAGCAACCATCTAACAGCATTATTTTATCTGGATATACTGCCAGATAACTACTCTGGATATATCCTTCTAATCTTACAATTTCACATAGACTCATTGGTGTTCCCTACCTCATTCGTCGTTATTATTGTGAGGCTTTTGTTCAGTTTTATAGCCAACCTTTAGTATAGCGCCCGTCACGATAAATAAAACGACTTTGAGTGAACGCTTGTGACTATATACAAAGGCTAGGCGGTATACAGAGACAATGCGACTAATAACGATTAATAAAGAATGATTAGCACCTATAACATGACTTTTATCTGTGAAAATTCTCACCTTATTAATAAAAAGCAAAAACCCAGCGCTTAGGCTAGGTTTAAGGAAACACTTAATATCTTATTTGTTATCTTAGATAATTCGTAAATTACCTACTTATCAACTATGCAAGATCACGAACCTTTGGCTCACGTTCCCATAGACGAGACTTAGCATTACTAATAAAGGCATCTAACTCAGCCAATGGCGTCACAAATTCATCTTTTTCAACTGGCAGTTTACTTAGGATGAATTCATCAGTCGCACCGCAATAGGCGATGGCTTTGCAATGATTGTACGCATCATTGAACCAATCTAATGCTGAGCTGTCTTTTGCAAGCTTTTTAGCTTGGTCAGGCATGATGATACTAACGACGGCATCAAACATCACTGACGGACCACCAGCGAGGCGCTCATCAGCTTGTATGCGTGTACCATCATCCAATACGACTTCTTTGTTAGGTGCTACGATTTTGACGCTAGCACCCTGCGCTTTGGCAGCATCTTCGAACTTTTTGACTTCACTACTATTAGAACCTTCTGCGACTAAGATACCAATCATGCGACCTTTTAAGCTATCAGGCGTTAGGCCAATAGTTTGTACCGCTTTAGAGATTCCCAAGTCTTGGACAGGTGCAGCCGCGTCAGCTGGCTCTGGTAGCTCCATACCCAAGGCCGTTGCTACGCGATTGGCCAAGTCTTCATCGATATGAATCAAATGGCTAAGCATACGCGTACGCACATGGGCTGTATCTACTTTACCTAGCTCAAACGCATAAGCGGTTGCAATATGGGCTTGCTCAGTTGCTGTCTGACTACGGTAGAACATACGTGGCTGACTATAGTGATCGGCAAAGCTCTCGTCACGTACGCGGCCTTTTACACCATCATCTAGTTGCTCATGGAATGAATTGAATCCACGTTTAGTGCTTTCACGAGGACGAGTTGGATCTAGGCTTTGTGGCTCATAGAGTACACGCGTCTTTGGCACTTGCATCTGCATATGACCATCTTGCTGATTGTTAGCAAACGGACATTTTGGCGCATTAATAGGAATCTGGGCAAAGTTTGGCGAGCCTAGACGTGATAGCTGAGTGTCTAGATAACTAAACAAACGACCTTGTAATAATGGGTCATTACTGAAATCAACACCCGGTGGCAGATGCGATGGGCAGAATGCTACCTGCTCAGTCTCTGCAAAGAAATTATCTGGATAACGGTTCAATACCATCTTACCCACGACTTTTACTGGTACCAATTCTTCTGGAATCAGTTTTGTCGCATCGAGATGATCAAATGGGAATTCGTTGGCTTCTTCTTCAGTAAATAACTGCACGCCAAATTCCCATTCAGGATAGTCGCCATTATTGATTGACTCAAACAAATCACGGCGATGATAGTCAGGATCAGCACCTGAGATTTTCACTGCCTCATCCCACGTGGTTGACTGTACGCCCAATACTGGCTTCCAATGGAAACGTACAAAGGTGCTCTTACCGTCTTTATTGATTAAGCGATAGCTATGAATACCGAAGCCTTCCATCATGCGTAGGCTACGTGGCAGACCGCGATCACTCATCAGCCAAATTAGATTGTGCATGGTTTCAGGACTTAGTGAGACAAAATCCCAAAACGTATCATGAGCAGAAGCTGCTTGCGGGAAACCACGATCTGGTTCTGGTTTTACCGCATGAATCAAATCTGGAAACTTCATCGCATCTTGGATAAAGAAGATTGGCATGTTGTTACCAACAATGTCCCAGTTACCTTCTTCCGTATAAATTTTCACAGCAAAACCACGCACATCGCGTGGCGTGTCTTTTGAGCCTTTATTACCCGCTACCGTTGAGAAACGCGTAAACAATGGCGTTTGCTTACCTGTTTCGGTCAACACTTTAGCAGTCGTATACTCTTCTAGTGACTCTGTTAGCTCAAAATAACCGTGTGCTGCGCTACCACGAGCATGGACGATACGCTCAGGGATACGCTCATGGTCAAAATGATTGATTTTTTCACGTAATACAAAATCCTCTAACAGCGTCGGTCCACGTGAACCTGCTTTTAAAGAGTTTTGGTTATCAGCGATAGCCACACCTTGCTGCGTGGTCAATACTTTAGTGTCGTCGCCTGCACGCTGATGAGTTTCACCACCATTGCCACGTTCAGTATTCATATTTTTGGCGGGGTCAGTATGATCGATATTATTATTCATAAAAAATCCTAGCTAATAGATTGAGAGTGCTCTTTTAAATCATTAAAAGAGTGCCTACACAGGTTTAATATCCTTTGAGATAGTGGTGACTTCATCTGTCATTTATTTATCTGTGTCTTCAGCATTGTCGAGCGTTAAATTAATACCGCACTAAAATTCGTAAAGGAATAATAGGCTTAGGACTTATACTACCCAAAAAATAAGTCAAATATAGTTGCGTATATAGTAAACCTTGTTGATGTTTGGTTAAGGTCTATAGACGCTATAAACCAGCTGCTTTAGATGGTCTTAAAGGCGCATAAACGTTAACAATAGAATCTTGTAATGTAGTTATTCTTTAAGGTATGCTTTTTACGCAGTACTAGAGACTATTGATAAATAAATTGGCATGGTTTTAGCCTTATATTTATCTTTTTTATATCGTTGGATTCAGATAATTTCGATACAAGAAAACCGAGCGCAAGTTATACATTAGTATGGTTAGTGAAAATGACGTTGTAGCGGTTTTATATGGATTTGACAATGCGACTATTTTTTATATAACTATAAGGCTACCTACCATGTTACCAACTCTAAGCTCCCCGATTAAAAAACCTTATCACTCATTGCTAGTAGGCGCGTCAATGGGTCTAATGGCATTAACGTTCAGTCAAACAGCTGCTGCTATCACGACCAAAAACGTGACCTATACGGTCGATGATAAAGCGTACGAAGGCTATTACGCCAAGGCGGATAAGCCAAACGCACCTTTTATCTTATTGATTCATGATTGGGATGGTCTAACTGACTATGAGCGCAAACGTGCTGATATGTTAGCGGCTGAAGGCTACAACGTATTGGCAGCCGATATGTTTGGACAAGGCATTCGTCCTACTTCTATCGAAGAAAACAAACGCCTAACTGGGGAGCTATATGATGATCGTAATAAAATGCGTCGCATATTGGCAGGGGCACTGACAGCAGGACAACTACAAGGCAATGATGTGCGCGAAGGCACGACCATGGGTTATTGTTTTGGCGGTACGGTCGCGTTAGAGCTTGCCCGTTCAGGTTTTGAGCAAAAAGCCTTTGTACCCTTCCACGGTGCCTTTGATATTCCAACCGGTCAAAGCTATGACAAAACTACGGGAGAAATCCTAGTATTCCATGGCTCTGCTGACCAATCTGTCTCGCTAGAGAGCTTTGCCACTTTAGGCAAGACGTTAGAAGCAGCCAAAGTACCTCACGAGATGGTCACTTATAGCGGCGCGCCACATGCCTTTAGCGTGTTCGGTAGTGATAGATACGATGCACGTGCAGATCAGCGCTCTTGGAAACGCTACTTGGACTTTTTAGCAGAAGAATATAAATAGTCTAACGGTATCAAAATCATATCAGCAACAATATAAACAAGCCCAAATAAAGAGACACCTCAATTAAGATCTGAAAACCATCCATTAAGGTGTCTTTTTTATTATAAAATTTTTGCTAACGCTTTAAAACTTAGCGCTTATAAAATACCAATAGTTGATTATTAGCAGGCATCGCATACGTTTTAGAAAGTTGTAGATAATGAGCGTTTGCTAGACTGACGATGTCTTCTTTATGGCGAATACCGCTGTCAGAATTACCTGCTCTCAACATCGCATCAAATCGCTGATTCCCCTCACTGGTATATTTACCATTTTCGTTAAATGGGCCATAGACAATCAACTTACCATCCACAGGTAGCGCATCACCAGCCAATGTAAATAATCGCTCAACCAAAGCCCAGCTAATAATATGCAAGGTATTGGCGGTAAATATCACATCATAAGGTTTGTCTATATCACTGCTATTTGAATAACCACTATCTAAATGACTACTAACAGGTACTGAGTCATGCGCCAAATCAAACGCTAATGGCAAATATAGGTTAGGTGCAGGATAAGCACTGTGCCAAGTAATGATATGGCGATGATTACCAGTGACATCACTAGTTTGCCATTTTAAATGTGACAAATGAGGCGCAAAGTAGACACTATGCTGACCTGTCCCAGAGCCAATCTCTAATACATGATTACAGCCTTGTAGCTCCGTTTGAAGTACTTCTAGAATAGGCTGTTTATTATTTTCACACGCTTGAGAAAACGGCAATGCAGAAATATCTACTTTATTATTTGGATTATCACTATCCAGATTATCGTTATGCATCACTATTCTCCCAGACCGTCCATTGTGCTCTCAGCATTGATAGCAGTAGATGAACAAGCACTGTTTAAGACTGACCTAATCGCCGCCAAACAACTGACTACTAGTAAATACCTGCCTCTACCCCAGCAGCCAACGTCATAGCAAGCTCTTCTACTTGCTCAGCAAAGCTGTCTTGCCAATCGCCTTGTAATATCAGCGCCTCTTGAATCCATGACCAACGTAGCCCCGTTGTAATCGTTTTGAGCGCAAGCTTGGTACCTGTGCCATCATGCCCCGCGCGTATATATACCGCAAATGGCATGCCTTGCTTCTCTTCTAATACAGGATAGTAGCAACGATCAAAAAAGTCCTTGGTCAGCCCTGCCATATACGCTAGATTTTCGGTCGTACCTAGCAGTAACGCATCAGCAGCCAATACATCCTCAGGCTGCGTATCCTGCGGTGATTTCAAAATGACGTTGATATCTATATCAGGATGATTGGCACCGTCGAAAGCTGCCTGCGCCAATTTCTGAGTATTGGGCGATGGCGCATGAGCGACAATGAGTAAAGTCTTAGTAGCCATATTAGGCTTCTGTGCCATTGTTAAATACTAGGTTTTGAGTAATAGCAGGATCCAAGCTATTGCCTACTGGACAGGTTAATGCGGTTTTATAAAATCGCTTTAAGGTACTCTCGTCCAATGCTTTTGAAAAATTGACTACGACATGTATTTCACTTACCCGCCTTGGTTTGGCGGCCATGACTTTGGTAACCTCTGCGGTTGTACCTGAGATATCGATATCCATCGCTTCGGCTTTGATACCAATAATCGTTAAGATACAACTGCCCAAGCTGGTGGCTAGCAAATCAGTCGGAGAAAACGCTTCGCCCTTACCATGATTGTCCGTCGGCGCGTCGGTAATGATTTGGTTATTCGACTGCAAATGGATAGCTTGGGTGCGTAAATTGCCTTGGTAGGTTACTTTTGAGGTGGTCATAATCTTGCCTTAGTTTATTAAACTAGCTGCCTGAGCAATAAAGATGCTGTGATAGTTATTTGATAGATGCTAAGATAGCGAGCATTTGTGCAAACATTAGTTCTGTAAAGGAAATTGTAATATGTATGTGTATGAGCTCTCAGAATACCAAGTTTATCAATTAAAATCGATAGACCCAGCATTAGGTGGTAACTGGAAAACCATTCTTATCAGTATTTTGCCGCAGCTCGATATACCCAGTCGTAAAAGTGTGTACGAAAAAATATTATCAAAAAGGAACATTAGCCCAAATTTTACTTATATCATTCCAGATGATTTGAGAAGTTTGTTATCTAAAACAGCAATTCGTCATCGAGAGCTAAAAGCAATTGCTATACAGATGTTGAAATTTATTGAGTCTAAGCCGGATTCATATGATGCTATTGAACTTGCTGATAAAGTAGAGGCGATGATCGATTATCTTAACCGTATTGATATAGGTGATCATATTTTAGACCAAAAAAGTCGTGAAAGTATAAAAAAAGCATTTTTGTACGATTTAGCATTTTGGATCGATAATGTAAATCTTATAGTACAACCTGGTATAAGGCACTTAAATACTGATATCGTAAAAACATACTTTAAAGAAGTATTTATTAAGCAAAAGATTCAGGGGCGAGACTTTCGCGCATGGGATTCTACTGATATAGACTTTCAGGAACAAGACAACTTACCCGATATTATAAAAAGAGAGGCAAAGCGTAAAAAGTTCTTTGTCATTGAAAGTGAGCGTTACTGGTTTTTAATAGGTATTGCCGACAAATCAAGACAAAATCCTTATTCTATTAAACGTTTTTTGCATGAAGATGGCGGTAGTAATGATCTATTTGTATATCTGACACACGTTGTCATTAGAAAAGAGCTTATAGATGAAGAACGTTATATACGACACGTTAAATACTGTACAAGTCGACTATATACTTTGGATGCTGGTGTATCGGACACAATTATCAAATTTATAGCAGAAGCACAACATCTTTGTAAGACACAAATTATACCTCTACTCAAAAAAGAATTGAAAAAAGATGGCGAAGAGACAGAATATCATATCAGTAAGCGTATGAATGACTATGAGCACCAAATCACAATTTCGATTTTGAATAAACTACCTAATATAATTAATAACGCAGTCACTGATAGTGATGATCGATACTATTTATTTTATTATTTGACTAAAATTTTTAATAAACTTATAGATAATCTCCAAAACTTTCAATTACGACCTATCGCTACATATTCTTCTAATGTAGAAGTTATGATTGCCAGGCTAATTAGCTTCAAATATTTTCTAGATACGATTTATGATTCGTTAGAGGATAAAAACTTTGAGATTAAAAATTTCACTAATGCTTCTAAAGAAATAATTGCAATTATCAAGGAAGCTTTCGATAGTACTGAACGGAACCTGATACAGTTGAATCAATTAGAAAAAAAATTGAAATTTTATCTTGAAACTAAAGAAAATGGTAGTATTTGGCAACAAATAAAGGTCGGTTTCCCACCAAATTATACTTTAGAAGATGTGGAACATTCAAAGAATGAAGCGAAAAATGAGTTTTTTCTATCCATCATAAATTTAGCTAAAAAACATAATGATAATATTGTTTACGTAGAATTTGACTGCAATGAAGTCTTAAATGAATACTATCGTCACTATGCCATTGCTAATGAAAAGATGGCAATAGCACGACTACCAAAGGTACTACGATTACCTGAAGATAAGAAAACATTTAATATTCAAAAGACTAATGAAGCAATTCATCACAACGTATTTATATTCGACAAGAAATATGTATCATGATCTGTTCTTTTTTAGACAAATTTTTCGTATAAGAGTTTTATTTGACTATCATAGGGAAAGTTCATGAACTCAATTACTAGTAGCTTTCCCACACCAATCTACAGACGAAGAAAAGCCCCTTTTGCGTTAGCCAAAGGGGTTAGATATGAGTCTATTATTTCAATTTTTGACAAACAATATTGTTTTCATTTCTTTAGAAAATACCGTAGTAAGTAAACCCTTAACAAAATAGAGGGTTCAAATTCGTGGCAGAAAAAATGTCTATTTATCTAAATCACACTGAAATATATATCCGATAACCTAACAGCAGAATGAGTAAGCCCTAAAATAACGAAAAGCATAAATAGTATGAGTCGCTATTAAGTGCCACATAACAGTGAAGGTCCAGTCCAATAGTCACTAGCAGAAATTTTTTATCGAAAAATATAACTGCACAGCGTAAATAGTTAAATAAAATCAGTAAAAAAGGAAAATCTATTCCAACCAAAACCTTTTGACCTACCCTTTACACTGCTCGAACGCTCCAGCCTATCTACAGATTATGCTATTCTATATTGGATATATATAAGCATTTATTTAGTTTCAGCAAATTTTTTAGTTATTGCTAATTAAATTATAAATCCAGACACAAATACTTTAAATAGGCGTCCCATATGTTTATAAAAAAACATTTTTTTCATTTATCTATTTTTACCATGATATTCATGTTTTGCAGTAATGCACAAGCTGAAACTCATCAAAATAAAATCCAAGTAAAGGTATTTATCGCAGCGATGTTTGAAATTGGTGAAAATAGCGGAGATAAAGCAGGCGAATTTCAGCATTGGTATAATCAATATTTTACAGATAGTAAGCCTATAAAAGTAGAAGGTGCCCATAGCCCAGTTTATTGTAACTCCGAAGGTGTCTGTGGTTCGGTATTAGGGATGGGTAAAGTAGGGTCTTCAGCATCCATGCAAGCAATCACACTTTCTCCTAAATTTGACTTTAGCAAAAGCTACTTCGTTCTAAGCGGTGTCGCAGGAACACCACCGAGTAAAGGCACGATAGGTGATGTCAGCTGGGCGTCTTGGCTCGTAGATTACGACTTAGGTCACCGCTGGAAAGCCGAAGAAGGTGAAAAAGGTGCACCTACGTTTACACCCCGCAAAGGCTATGAAGATATTCGCCGCTATCAACTTAACTCTGAACTGCTAAAATGGAACCTACATCTAAGCCAGTCAGTTGCTTTAAAAGATTCAAAAGAAGCCAGAGCCTATCGAATGAAATATCCTGATGCAGCAGCACGACGGAGCCCAGCTATAACCGTAGGCACCCATATGACAGGAGATACCTTTTTTCATGGTCCAGGATTGTCAAAACAAGCTCAATATATAGCTGAACTATATAATGCAGATGATTACATTATCACTGAAATGGAAGCCACTGCAATAGCACAAGTACTAAACAGAACGGTAGGTATTGAACGCATAATGAGCTTACGTGGTGCAGTGAATTTTGACCAAGGTAATCCAAATGAGACTACGCTTCGACATCTAGATCCAGCTCCAGGGGAAACAGCTGGTGGCTTTGCAGAAACAGTAGAAAATATCGTGCTAGTAGGATCAAAAACTGTCGATCACATCGTTGATAACTGGGATGTCTGGGAAAAAGGTGTGCCAAAATTCAAAGAGGAATAAAAAACTTCAAAGTAAATTTTAAGTAGTACAACAAACAGTTAATAGATAACAATCAGTAATTAGTTTCTAGAGTGGGTTTACGCTCATTCTGGGAACTGCTATGGCTGAAAGCTCTACTACAAATATAGCTCTTTCATTTCAGCTTCATCAAAAAATGATTAAGCGCTCGATCCACTTAAACTCGTTAGATAGTATATGATTAAGTAAGCTATAAGATTCTTCATTGATATAGACCTTCATTCAATCTTTAGCGAGTTTTCTCACTCCATTTGAGTTACTCAAAAGATGTCAGTGCCACTCAGCTAAACAATCAAGATAACGCATTATTCGCAGTAAAGGGTACTTGTCCCAATATCAATGCCAAATACCTCACGACTCTCTCCTTTATAATACTAAAAGGTAGAAGCGGATATTGTGATGTTGTTTATCGCCGCTTATAAACTCTACTGGCTAGGTATTATCTAATACATTTGGTTAGATTAAACGGCATAGTCTTGCCTAATGATAGATATTCCTTTCGTCTTAGGGCACGTGTTGAGCTTTAAAATAGTACATACGCAATAAAAACATATGTGATTCTATAAGTAGTAAGGTTCGCATATACGTTATAGGATTGACAAAATAATTTCTAATATTAGACGAAGAAAAGCCCCCTTTGCGTTAGCAAAGGGGGCTTTATCTAGAATAGAGAGCTGACGATGACCTACTCTCACATGGGCGAACCACACTACCATTGGCGCTACGATGTTTCACTTCTGAGTTCGGGAAGGGATCAGGTGGGGCCATCGCGCTATTGTCGTCAGCAAAGGGGGTTAGATATGAGTCTGTTATTGTTTTTATTGACATCAAGTTTGAGCTTGTTGTCGATCAACTTGTAACCTAACTGAATCAAGGTTAAAGGTGATATCGAAATGTTCTTTCTTTATTCTATAGCCTGAGCTATACAAGATAGATTAATTAGACTTGTATACAAACCACTTGGGTGTTGTATGGTCAAGCCAAACGAGCAATTAGTACAGGTTAGCTACACGCATCGCTGCGCTTCCACACCCTGCCTATCAACGTCCTAGTCTTGAACGGCTCTTTAGGGAAATCTAATCTTGAGGTGGGCTTCCCGCTTAGATGCTTTCAGCGGTTATCCCATCCGAACGTAGCTACCGGGCAATGCCACTGGCGTGACAACCCGAACACCAGAGGTTCGTCCACTCTGGTCCTCTCGTACTAGGAGCAGATCCTCTCAAATTTCCAACGCCCACGGTAGATAGGGACCGAACTGTCTCACGACGTTCTAAACCCAGCTCGCGTACCTCTTTAAATGGCGAACAGCCATACCCTTAGGACCTGCTTCAGCCCTAGGATGAGATGAGCCGACATCGAGGTGCCAAACACCGCCGTCGATATGAACTCTTGGGCGGTATCAGCCTGTTATCCCCAGAGTACCTTTTATCCGTTGAGCGATGGCCCTTCCATACAGAACCACCGGATCACTAAGACCTACTTTCGTACCTGCTCGACTTGTGGGTCTCGCAGTTAAGCGCGCTTTTGCCTTTATACTCTACGACCGATTTCCGACCGGTCTGAGCGCACCTTCGTACTCCTCCGTTACTCTTTAGGAGGAGACCGCCCCAGTCAAACTACCCACCATACATTGTCCTCGGTATTGTTATACCTGAGTTAGAGCCCCAACATGACCAGGGTGGTATTTCAAGATTGGCTCCACCGAGACTAGCGTCTCGGCTTCAAAGCCTCCCACCTATCCTGCACAAGTCAGGTCAAAGTTCAATGTAAAGCTGTAGTAAAGGTTCACGGGGTCTTTCCGTCTAGCCGCGGGTACACAGCATCTTCACTGCGATTTCGATTTCACTGAGTCTCTGCTGGAGACAGCGCTGCCATCATTATGTCATTCGTGCAGGTCGGAACTTACCCGACAAGGAATTTCGCTACCTTAGGACCGTTATAGTTACGGCCGCCGTTTACTGGGGCTTCGATCAAGAGCTTCGCTTACGCTAACCCCATCAATTAACCTTCCAGCACCGGGCAGACATCACACCCTATACGTCCACTTTCGTGTTTGCAGAGTGCTGTGTTTTTAATAAACAGTTGCAGCAGCCTGGTATCTGCGACTGCCAACAGCTCAAGGAGCAAGTCCTATCACCATCAACAGCGTACCTTCTCCCGAAGTTACGGTACCATTTTGCCTAGTTCCTTCAGCAGAGTTCTCTCAAGCGCCTTGGTATTCTCTACCTGATCACCTGTGTCGGTTTAGGGTACGATTCGTTTATAACTATTGCTTAGAAGCTTTTCCTGGAAGCATGGTATTTGCCACTTCGCTGTACAAGTACAGCTTGCTATCAGATCTCGGTATAGAATAGCCCGGATTTACCTAAGCTATAAACCTACATCCTTTCACCTGGACAACCAACGCCAGGCTGACATAACCTTCTCCGTCCCTCCATCGCATTATAAACAAGTATCGGAATATTAACCGATTTCCCATCGACTACGCCTTTCGGCCTCGCCTTAGGGGTCGACTCACCCAGCCCCGATTAACGTTGGACTGGAACCCTTGATCTTCCGGCGTGCGAGCTTTTCACTCGCATTATCGTTACTCACGTCAGCATTCGCTCTTGTGATACCTCCAGCATGCTTTACAACACACCTTCACAGGCTTACACAACGCTCCCCTACCACTTGAAAACAAATTCAAATCCGCAGCTTCGGCTCCTAGTTTGAGCCCCGTTACATCTTCCGCGCGGGCCGACTCGACTAGTGAGCTATTACGCTTTCTTTAAAGGATGGCTGCTTCTAAGCCAACCTCCTAGCTGTCTATGCCTTCCCACCTCGTTTCCCACTTAACTAGGAATTTGGGGCCTTAGCTGGCGGTCTGGGTTGTTTCCCTCTCCACGATGGACGTTAGCACCCACCGTGTGTCTCCCGGATATCACTCATCGGTATTCGGAGTTTGCATCGGTTTGGTAAGTCGGTATGACCCCCTAGCCGAAACAGTGCTCTACCCCCAATGGTGTTCGTCCGAGGCGCTACCTAAATAGCTTTCGGGGAGAACCAGCTATCACCGAGTTTGATTAGCCTTTCACCCCTATCCACAAGTCATCCCCTGGCTTTTCAACGACAGTGGGTTCGGTCCTCCGGTGCCTGTTACGGCACTTTCAACCTGCTCATGGATAGATCACTCGGTTTCGGGTCTATACCCTGCAACTAAACGCCCTATTAAGACTCGGTTTCCCTACGGCTCCCCTAAACGGTTAACCTTGCTACAGAATATAAGTCGCTGACCCATTATACAAAAGGTACGCGGTCACCCAACAAGTGGGCTCCCACTGCTTGTACGCACACGGTTTCAGGTTCTATTTCACTCCCCTCACAGGGGTTCTTTTCGCCTTTCCCTCACGGTACTGGTTCACTATCGGTCAGTCAGGAGTATTTAGCCTTGGAGGATGGTCCCCCCATCTTCAAACAGGATTTCTCGTGCCCCGCTCTACTTAATATGTTAACTCTAATGTTTCGAATACAGGACTATCACCTACTACGGTCAGCTTTCCCACGCTGTTCTTCTACATTAGAATTAATCGGCTTCTCCCCGTTCGCTCGCCGCTACTAGGGGAATCTCAATTGATGTCTATTCCTAAGGGTACTGAGATGTTTCACTTCCCCTCGTTCGCTTCCTAATAAATTAGGATACCTACCTTATGGTAAGTGGGTTTCCCCATTCAGAAATCTCCGGATCACAGGATATTGCCGCCTCCCCGAAGCTTATCGCAGGCTGTCACGTCTTTCATCGCCTCTGACTGCCAAGGCATCCACCATGTGCGCTTCATTACTTGACCATACAACCCCAAGTAGTCTTTCGACTTCTAAGTGTCATACAATCTAATTATGATAACGATATCACCTATGTTTATACGCTTGATTCAGTTCTCTTTACTTTTTTTAATAACTCACCCCTGGGATAACAACTGATGTCGTTAAGAGGTGAGTTATTAAGGTTAAGAAGTGCGCGTGAACACGCTCTTCTTAACCCAGACTCATATCTATGTTTTTAAATAGTCTCTATGCTCTCGTCGAGTCACAGATTCTGTATAAAACAGAAAGAAGTAATCATTAACAATCACTTGTTTCTATTTAATACCTATTTATTTATTGGCATCTAAAGCTTACTTAACCGTCTTAGTAGTGGTGGAGCCAAACGGAGTCGAACCGTTGACCTCCTGCGTGCAAGGCAGGCGCTCTACCAACTGAGCTATGGCCCCATTGTAAAATGGTGGGTCTAGGTGGACTTGAACCACC
This sequence comes from Psychrobacter sp. 1Y6, assembly GCF_052258385.2. Classification (NCBI taxonomy): domain Bacteria; kingdom Pseudomonadati; phylum Pseudomonadota; class Gammaproteobacteria; order Moraxellales; family Moraxellaceae; genus Psychrobacter; species Psychrobacter sp. 1Y6. The sequence goes on from NZ_JBQQEW020000001.1 coordinate 2,514,410, forward strand.
GACCCCCGCGTTATCAACACGGTGCTCTAACCAGCTGAGCTACAGACCCTAATACGTTTGTTAAAAACGTAAGCTTAAACTAAAGAACAACTTGTTGTGAATTCTTGCTGACCGAATGCGTCTATAAGGAGGTGATCCAGCCGCAGGTTCCCCTACGGCTACCTTGTTACGACTTCACCCCAGTCATCAACCACACCGTGGTGAACGCCTCCCCGAAGGTTAAGCTATCCACTTCTGGTGCAATCAACTCCCATGGTGTGACGGGCGGTGTGTACAAGGCCCGGGAACGTATTCACCGCGGCATTCTGATCCGCGATTACTAGCGATTCCTACTTCATGGAGTCGAGTTGCAGACTCCAATCTGGACTACGATAGGCTTTTTGAGATTCGCATCACATCGCTGTGTAGCTGCCCTCTGTACCTACCATTGTAGCACGTGTGTAGCCCTGGTCGTAAGGGCCATGATGACTTGACGTCGTCCCCGCCTTCCTCCAGTTTGTCACTGGCAGTATCCTTAGAGTTCCCGGCTTAACCCGCTGGTAACTAAGGACAAGGGTTGCGCTCGTTGCGGGACTTAACCCAACATCTCACGACACGAGCTGACGACAGCCATGCAGCACCTGTATTCTAATTCCCGAAGGCACTCCCGCATCTCTGCAGGATTCTAGATATGTCAAGACCAGGTAAGGTTCTTCGCGTTGCATCGAATTAAACCACATGCTCCACCGCTTGTGCGGGCCCCCGTCAATTCATTTGAGTTTTAACCTTGCGGCCGTACTCCCCAGGCGGTCTACTTATTGCGTTAGCTGCGTCACTAAGTCCTCAAGGGACCCAACGACTAGTAGACATCGTTTACGGCGTGGACTACCAGGGTATCTAATCCTGTTTGCTACCCACGCTTTCGAGCCTCAGTGTCAGTATGATGCCAGGAAGCTGCCTTCGCCATCGGTATTCCTTCAGATCTCTACGCATTTCACCGCTACACCTGAAATTCTACTTCCCTCTCACCTACTCTAGCCTAACAGTTTCAGATGCAGTTCCCAGGTTAAGCCCGGGGATTTCACATCTGACTTATCAAGCCACCTACGCTCGCTTTACGCCCAGTAATTCCGATTAACGCTTGCACCCTCTGTATTACCGCGGCTGCTGGCACAGAGTTAGCCGGTGCTTATTCTGCAGCTAATGTCATCGTCTCCGGGTATTAACCGAAGAGTCTTCTTCACTGCTTAAAGTGCTTTACAACCAAAAGGCCTTCTTCACACACGCGGCATGGCTGGATCAGGGTTTCCCCCATTGTCCAATATTCCCCACTGCTGCCTCCCGTAGGAGTCCGGGCCGTGTCTCAGTCCCGGTGTGGCTGATCATCCTCTCAGACCAGCTACAGATCGTCGCCATGGTAGGCCTTTACCCCACCATCTAGCTAATCCGACTTAGGCTCATCTAATAGCGAGAGCAGTAAACTGCCCCCTTTCTCCCGTAGGTCGTATGCGGTATTAATACGAGTTTCCCCGTGCTATCCCCCACTACTAGGTAGATTCCTAAGTATTACTCACCCGTCCGCCGCTCGACGCCTGGTAGCAAGCTACCATCGTTTCCGCTCGACTTGCATGTGTTAAGCCTGCCGCCAGCGTTCAATCTGAGCCATGATCAAACTCTTCAGTTTAATCTTGCTATGAAGCTCTTTAAAGAAGCTTCTAAACTTGGCTCATCTAATCTGGCAAAATCGCTAAAAATTATGTTCGTAATGAATTAACTTTGAGTTTTTCTGCTGTCTTAAATGATAATTTTTATAGTTAATAATCTTCCCGAAAAGAAAAGATAGTCAACTTTATTTTTTAGCATTCTGAATCAGCAAAAATCCACACAAGTTGTTCTTTAGTTATGCTTTTAAATAATGTCTGACACTGTCGTCCAGTGCTAGTATTTCAAACTAAACAAGTCAGCCAATGTGGCTTATCCTATTTAGCGAGCTGACCATCATATCATGTTTTAATAGTCTGTCAACTTCTTTTTTTAATTTGTTTCAACAAGTTAACTGGGTTATTAATGTGTAATCTACACACTAGCTACTTCCAGCTCGTCTTGATGAGGTGCGTATTATAGACGCTATATTTATTTAGTCAAGAAGTATTTTATATTTAATTTAAACAATTTACATCATCCAAATCAGTAATCCACTTCCCTTTCGACTGGGTGGCATTATACGGAGTTTTAAATAGAAAACAAGGAAACTCTATAAATAATCTCGGTTATTTTCTATTAGCGATACTCTATTCACCTAACCTATTGTTATCGCTATCAAACTTTAAATACTGTCTTTTATAACTACAGATTTAGCTTTTTTATAGTGGTTAACGTATTTCAGCAGTATATAGAGCGCATTAAAAAAGGAACTTACCTGACGGTAAGTTCCCTTATATAAAGTCTAAATACAGCGTTTAACTTTTCACTTTCGTTTTAATCGTAGTCACAATACCTGATAACGCATAGATAATACCGATCGCTAAGATACCAACAGGGATATCATAGAGCACGATGCTCATGACTAGCACTCCAATAATAAGCACTACAAAAGGTACTTTCTTTTTGTCAAATTCTTTAAAGCTATAGTATTTGACATTACTGACCATCAGTAGACCACAAGTGACGACCCAAGCTGCAAACAATAGCATGACAGCTGTATCGTATTGACCAATCCACTCGTTATGATCGACTGCAACCATCACAGCAGACGTTACCAATATAGCAGCAAGCGGACTTGCCAAACCAACAAAGTACTTTTTATCGACGATGCCAACCTGAACATTAAAGCGTGCAAGGCGAAAAGCAGCACAAGCAGTAAAGACAAACGCACAGCCAATGCCGATACGACCTAAAGGCTCTAAAGCAAAGCTATAAATCAGAATAGCAGGCGCAACACCAAATGCTAGCATATCTGCTAAAGAGTCATATTGCTCACCAAATGGACTTTGCGCATTGAGCATACGTGCGACACGTCCATCTGCACCATCAAGAATAGCGGATAAAAAGATAGCCAAAGCTGCCTTATAGAACTCGCCTTGGGTACTCGCCAAAATCGAGTAAAAGCCTGACAGTAGCGATAAGGTAGTGATCAGATTGGGTGCCAAATAGACACCGCGACTAACCACTCGCTTACCTTCGGCTACTTCAGCTTCAATCACCTCAAATGTCAAACCATCATAGCTGTCGTTATCCGCTAGGCGGATATTAAACTCGTGCTCATCAATAAACGGTGGCTGTGTCGCTGCATTATCTTGCAGCGAGCCGTCATTTAAGGACGCATTGTTCACAGGTGCATTATTCGGCTGGCCGATAGGTGGCTGAGTCGTCATCTTAATATCCTTATTGGCCGTTATTGCTATTCGCCGACGAGCCAGCGCACATTGGTCGCACTATCAGGCGTCAAGTTTGGCGCGTCTTCTACTTTTAGTACTGGCTGTAAGAAACGTAATATCTCACGTGCATGATTATCAAACTGCCATGGCGGATTGATAACCAGTAGACCTGTACCGTTCAGACCAACTGCAACATCATTAGGATAAATGTTTAGCTCACAAACCAGCTGACGTCTCATTTCAGTACGTTTGAGCTTTTTATAGAAGAGCTCTACGGCTTCGATATTTTTGATTGGGAACCAAAGCGCATAAGTACCCTGTGGCCATTTGTTATAAGCCGCGACTAATAAATCGATCAGGCGCGTAAAATCTTTGTGCTCTTGCTCATAAGGAGGATCAAGGAAAATCAAACCGCGCTTTTCTTTTGGCGGAATAACAGCGGTAATACCTTCAAAAGCGTCACGATGCTGGATACCAATTGGCAACTTATGTAGCTGATAGTTCAACGCATCGTATTCAGTCGCTTTGGCTTCAAAAGCCTCAGCACGCACGCCAGCATCAGGCTTTTTAGCGGCGGTTTTTTCGACGTGATGGGCCACCCACCATGGCGAACCAGGATAGACTTTATTGTCATAAGTGAATTTGGCTTGCTTAATACCTTCCATATAATCTTTGACAGCAGCTGGGGCTTTTTCGGTATCTGCTTTTAGAAAAGCTTGAATACCGCCTTTGGCCTCACCTGTTTTGCGCGCTTCTTCACTGCTTAGTGAATACAGTCCACGACCGCCATAAGCGTCAAGCACATAAAAAGGTTTGTTTTTCTGCCCCAGTTGATTAAGCAGTTGTACCAATAAAATGTGTTTAACCACATCAGCAAAGTTACCAGCGTGGTAGGCGTGTTTATAGTTCATAATCTCAAAAGTTTAAATAAGAAAAATTGCATCTATGGTAGCATAGGCAGAGTAAAAGATAATGTGGTTTTAGTAAGTGCTTTCAATAAAAACACATTGAATGACGGTATATTGACAGCTGATTAATAATAATGAGATGAAATGACGCAGATTATTAGCAACCTTAACAAGACAGCGTTGGTCGTTGATCATCCGATAGGTCAGGATAATCCACCATTACTGCTGCCAGATACTCATAATGATAGCCAAGAAATTCCGACTCAGCACGTATTGCAGATGTCTGACTTTGCGGTTAACTGGGAAGATAAGCTGACGGATAACCAGCTCGATACCTTTGTCACTGACGGCTGGCTCATTATTGATGATGTATTCAATAGTACTGCCTTGTTAGCATTACAAGCAGAAAGCGGTTTTATTGACTATCGTGATGCAGAGCTGACCGCTGGTGTTCGCATCAGTGATATTCGCGGTGATAGAATACGCTGGATTACTGAAGACTTTTTTGCAGGCTACTATTATCTGCAAAGCATCAATGCTTTGGCCTCGCTATTCAATCGTAGTTTATTCGCTGGTATTCGCCATAGTGAAGCACATTATGCGTGCTATCCGACTGGCTTTGGCTATCAGTGGCACAGTGACAACCCCGCTGGACGTGATGAACGGGTTATCTCAGCAGTGTTTTATCTCAATGATGATTGGGAAACAACTGACGGCGGTGCGCTAGAAGTCGTTGATAAACATGGCACGCACCATGAAGTGATGCCAGTTGCCAATAGACTGATTATTTTCGATAGCGATTTACGTCATCAAGTACAAACTGCACATCGCCAACGCTACTCTATCGCCACTTGGATGCGCCGTGATGGTCTTGTACCTTTTGTCGAAGTAGCCGTTTAGCATTTATCCTCTATTATTCATTTATATTTACCATTTCAATTTATTATACAAAAGGCTTATCCATGTCTGACTCTCATAACCAATCAAGCGCGTCGCAACACACGACTCATCAGCAAGAAACCTTAGATTTAAGTATTGCACTGTTAGAGCGCCCTTCAGTGACGCCCGATGATGATGGTTGCCAAGATATGTTGTCAGCACGGTTAGAACAAGCAGGCTTTGATTGCGAGTTTATGTATTTCGGTGATAGAAAACAAAGCGGCGAACATGCCGAAGTCAAAAACTTATGGGCACGTCGCGGTACTACCAATCCAGTGATTTGCTTTGCTGGTCATACTGACGTCGTGCCAACGGGTGATGAGAAAAACTGGACCTACCCTCCGTTTACCCCGACCATCGCTGATGGTTATCTATGGGCACGCGGTGCCGCCGATATGAAAACGGGTATTGCAGCTTTTACTGTTGCAGCCGAACGCTTCGTCGCCAATCATCCTGAGCACAATGGCTCGATTGCTTTTTTAATTACTTCAGATGAAGAGGGTCCGTCAATAAATGGTACGGTTAAAGTAATCGAGACTTTAGAAGCTCGTCAAGAAAAAATCACTTATTGTCTCGTTGGTGAGCCATCAAGTACTGATACGTTAGGCGATATCATCAAAAACGGTCGTCGTGGCTCGCTAGGTGCTGAGCTTACCGTTACAGGCAAACAAGGCCATGTCGCCTATCCACATCTGGCATCTAATCCGATTCATGCGGCGATGTCTGCTCTTGCTGAACTGACCTCTACCGCATGGGACAACGGCAATGACTACTTCCCAGCCACCTCATTGCAAATATCAAATATCAATGGCGGCACTGGCGCAACCAATGTCATTCCTGAAACGCTAAACGTGGTCTTTAACTTCCGTTTCTCAACTGAAACGACTGAGGATGAACTAAAGGCAAAAACGCATGCTATCTTTGATAAGCACTTTGCCAACAGTAAAGCGAGCTACGATATTCATTGGAAATTATCGGGTCAACCATTCTTGACCCCTGAAGGAAAACTGGTTTCGGCATGTCAGAACGCCATCAAAAAAGTGACCGATGTCGACACCACCCTATCTACATCTGGCGGTACGTCCGATGGACGTTTCATCGCGCCAACTGGTGCCCAAGTCGTCGAACTGGGTGTGCGTAATGCAACGATTCATCAAGTTGATGAAAAAGTAGAAGTCGATGATCTAGGAAAGCTTGCCCAAATTTACGAAGGCATTTTGGAAAATTTGTTGTTGGACTGATTGCAAGGTTATTTGCACCTGCCTAATTGATGACATATGCCCAAAAAAAAGCGCTACCTGATTTAGGTTAGCGCTTTTTTTGTCATTATTTTTGTCGATAATCGATCGAGCAGCTTAAGTTACTTAAGCCAATTGCTAACTTTACTCGATACCAATATAAACATCAACTTGACCGTACTCTAAATTGCCACCGATATAATGCTCAAAGTCTACATTAAAAGTGCGGGTATGCTCACAATCGGGCGCATTGAAATATTCCCAAGCACTTTCCCATGCATTCATCACAGTGTTAGGCATGTAACCTTCTTCAGAAAATACCAAGTACTTTCCTGCAGGAATATCAACCGTCACTAGGTTACTAGCATTGGCCACATTGTCGCTTTCTGACTGAGCATTTTGCTCGCTGGCTACTTTCCAACTGGCCACAACGTCAAACGCTCCTGCCAGATCATCGCTTTCATAGTTGAGATAGACACCATAAATGTCTTCACCCTCAGGGAGTTCACCTGCGTGATTTTGATAAAACTTCTGCCATAATCTACCAAGTTTGGCAGTGTCATGGCTTATCTCAGCATTGTTAGTGGTACGAACGCTGATACCGCTACAAGCTATCGCTTCTGGTAGCTCTTTAATTTGTGATGTCATGATGCGGCCTTCTCTATCTGTTTATTTAGTTTTCTGTTTATGGCAATGCTGGCAGAGCGAATCGATTAATCTGCTTCATCAATCCAGTTCATTTGAATGGCTTCTAAGATGCCTTCATTTGACTTTTGTGGATCATCATCAAAGCCTTCAAGCTCAATTACCCAGCGATGCAAATCAGTAAAGCGAATGTACTGTGGATCTGTTTCTGGAAATTTCTCATAAAGCTCAATCGCGATATCTAAACTATCTGTCCATTTTAATTTTTGTGGGGTCATAACGGTACCTTATTTTTAGTCGTTTTGAGAATCATCGTCTTAAAAGTGATGCCATCGTCCTAATACTGACGACTTGATGGGCTCTATCCTACCAAAATTCAGCAAATGATTATAGCCAAGTTATTTTACGATGTTATTTTTCAATACTGGGTTTCAATACTTTTTTGCGATGTGGCTTAGGCTGACTTAGTCGATTTTACCGCGACTTGGTGCTCATTCCATGTGTTAATCGTATCTGTCAAATGCTCGCCCATCATATCTAATACTTCTGGTGTGCGCATACCTTTACTATCTGTAAAAACAAACTTGGTCATACCAACACCCATCAGCTGATTTTTAACAAAGAACCGATGCTCAAAATACACATATTTATGATCCCATCCTGCGACGGCACTACTAAGCGTCATTTTATCCAAAAATTTAATTTGCTTAAGATAAATCATCTCTTGCATGGCAATCACCCAATTGAGCGGCTTAATGCCTTTTTCATGACAGCACGCCTTTACCCAGCGTGTCACGTTTAGCTCAATAAATGATAAATAACGATAATTGGGCAAATGATCGCGAAACCCCATATCGTGGGGCAAAATTCGATAATGGCGAACGGTCGGTGCAGTCAACGTCTCTAGACTGATAGTCTCACTCGTCGATTGATGCTTGAGCTGTTGTTTAAGTAAGCTGACCATAATAAAAAAACGCAGTAGCATATTCATAAATCTTTCTCTTATTTCATCGTATTTATAATTGGTGATTGTCTATCGTTGAAGTAGTTCAAATTGGCTAAAAAGTTAATTAAGCGCAAACCGTATACTGAGTACACGAATCCCACTTAATATTGTGATAACTAAAAACTGACCGTAATTGAAATAACCTCAGTCTATATTCGGCTCATAAATGCCGCCCACTTTAACGCAAAAAAAGCCACCTCAGTGACTTTCTTTATCTAAAAACTTATCTGTAAATAATCATGGTTAAAAACATAGCTTAGAGATTAATGACCGCCGCCATTGATAGTACGTACCATCTCTTCTACCATTTTCTTGGCATCACCAAAGATCATCATCGTTTTGTCCATGTAGAACAAGCTGTTATCCAGACCTGCATAACCAGTACTCATTGAACGCTTGATGACCATGACCGTCTGAGCTTTGCTGACTTCTAAAATCGGCATACCGAAGATTGGAGAAGTAGGATCATCTTTCGCAGATGGGTTTACAACGTCATTTGCACCGATAACCAAGACCACATCTGTACTCGCAAAGTCTGAGTTAATCTCGTCCATTTCTAAAATATCATCATAAGGTACATCAGCTTCAGCCAATAGTACGTTCATATGGCCTGGCATACGACCCGCAACCGGGTGAATAGCAAAACGAACGTTAACACCCTCTTCTTTTAATAGCTCATATAGCTCTTTTACTGCATTCTGTGCGCGGCCTTGTGCCATACCATAACCTGGTACGATGACCACGCTGCTAGCATTAGACATCAGGAACCCTGCGTCTTCTGCTGAGCCTGCTTTGTAGTTCTTCGGTGCCCCATCATTGCCGCCTGCGGCAACGGCTGATGTACCCATACCACCGAACAAGACATTAAGTAGTGAGCGGTTCATGGCTTTACACATGATGTAAGACAAGATCGCACCTGATGAACCGACCAGAGAACCTGCGATAATCAGCATCGAGTTGCCAAGCGTAAAACCAATGCCTGCTGCTGCCCAACCTGAAAATGAGTTCAGTAGTGATACAACCACTGGCATATCACCGCCACCGATTGGGGCAATCCACATCCAACCAAAGATAACGGCAATCACTGCCATCGCATAAAATGCTGGTAGTGAGTCCGTGACGAAATACACCCCACCGAAACCAATCATCGCAATGAACAGTAGCGCTTGAACCGGTTTTACCCAGCCGCCAACCAATGTTTTCGCCCAGCTTTTCGCGGCCAATTTACCAAAGGCAAAGACCGAGGCTGAGAACGTAATTGCACCGATGAAGCAACCGATAAATAGCTCGATGCGGGCAACGGCACCATGCTGTTGTTCAGTGTGCAATACCGTCGCAAGTGCAATCGCAACCGCTGCCAAACCGACGAATGAATGCATTAAAGCAACCGTTTCTGGCATCTGGGTCATTGCGACTGTTTTCGCTTTCCACATACCAACAAGGGAACCCAACACCATCGCACCGATAATTAACCAAAGCACAGGGCCTTCTGCTAAAAAGAAGGTAGTCACAACGGCAATCGCCATCGCTGCCATACCAAAACGGTTACCGCGAATCGCTGTCTTTGGGCTAGACAAACCACGTAACGTTAAGACAAAGAGGATAGCGCCGACTAGATAGAACCAATCTGCATTTGCTGCAATCATTGCTGAGAAATCATTCATGCATCACCTCCGGCATCAGTGGTTGCTACTGGTGCTTTTTTCACTTTCGGTTTGAACATCGCAAGCATACGCTCAGTCACAGCAAAGCCACCGAAAATATTGATACTGGCTAAAAATACCGCAAAGGCACCAAGCAAACTGGTCGGTGTAAACATTGAACCATCAATCGTGACGGTCTGTAGCATCGCACCCACGATGACGATACTTGATAAAGCGTTGGTTACCGCCATCAATGGCGTATGCAATGCAGGCGTAACGCCCCAAACCACGTAGTATCCGACAAAAATAGCGAGCACAAATACAGTGAAAATCGCTACAAATGGTGTGCTACTCATGGCCGCACCGGCTGGCGCTGCAGCTAAAATAGTGGCAATCATCTAATCCTCCTAAAAATTTATTCATTACTGGCAAATGTGTAGTGACAAAATATGTGGTAATAGACTGTTCAAACTAGCGTTTGGCTAGTCGTACCTGACTGTCATGTGTCACTGCCAGTGCGCCCTGAATCTCGTCTTCCATGTCTAAGTTAAGTGCCAAGCTGGCTGATGCATCATCGCCAGCAGGTGCAATCAATGTCGTAATAAAGTTAACAAGGTTATTGGCATACAAATCTGAAGACTGTGCGGCTAGCATAGATGGAATATTGGCGGCACCAACGATACGTACACCATTGTCTGTGGTGATGGTTTCGTTAGGCACGCTGCCTTCGACGTTACCACCAGTACCGGCCGCCATATCGATCAGTACGGAACCTGCTTTCATTTTGGCAAGCGTTGCGCCATGTACCAAGCGCGGTGCGTTACGACCAGGAATCTGCGCCGTGGTGATAACGATGTCAGCGTTGCTCAATGCTTTGTCCACGACAGCCGCTTGATCTTTGACATATTGCTCTGATGGCGTCCACGCATAACCACCGGTAGACTTAGCTGTTTCAGCCTCCTCTGCACTCATCGGCACATCAAGCCATTTACCACCGAGTGATTCCACTTGCTCGCGAGCGGTTGGACGTAAATCACTGGCTTCGACCACTGCACCCAAACGCTTTGCCGTTGCAATCGCTTGTAGCCCTGCAACACCAACACCTAAGATAACCACTTTAGCTGGCTTAACGGTACCTGCCGACGTCATAAACATCGGGAAAGGACGTGAATACTCATTGGCCGCGAGCAATACTGCCTTATAACCAGCAAGGTTGGCTTGTGATGACAATACATCCATATTTTGTGCGCGTGACAGTGTACGAGGCAATAACTCCATCGCAAAGACTGTCGCGCCTTTGGCTGCATAAGTGTCAAGCTGAGTGTTGCGATACGGGTCAAGCATGCCAATGACGATCTGACCAGACGATAAGCTTTCAGTGGCTTCAGCTGGTAGGTCATTGACGGTGGTAATAATCTTAGACTGGGTAATCACCTCGGTACGACTACTGGCAATGTCGGCGCCCGCAGCCTGATACAACTCATCAGCATAGTATGCTGCTTGGCCTGCACCTGACTGAATGACGACTTCAAACCCAAGTTTACGCAATTTTTTGACTGCGTCTGGGGTTATGGCTACACGGCTCTCGCTCGTGATATCTGCACTAATTACACCGATTTTCATACCGTCTCCTTACTTACGTCCAATGACTATATTTACGTCTCACGACTACCTTTAATACCCTCAACGCACATCTAAAAAGCACAGGGGACAAAACCCATTGATCATGATTAATCCATTACAGCGACCAAAGGTTATCAATTTAATAAATGATAGCTACTTTACCATCATGCCTTTTTATTATAGAGATATCGTTCGTCAAGTTTCATTGTCTAATGATGACCCACAAGTAAAATAAAAATTTAGGTATTTACACCATTGGCATACTTTTTGTTGGTATATTAAAGCCTTTTATTTTTCCGAAAAACGCCTAACCCTTATAGATACAGGCCTGCCTCCATTTATTTCCTAATGTTAAATCCGTTCTTTTATTAAACAAATAACGTCAATAAACATAAAATAAGCAAGGTTAAGTCAAGTTCCACCCATGCATACCGTATAATAAGAATACTTGACACTCGAAAAAACCTGTCATCGATTCATTATAATAAGGAATAACCATGTATTTTTTGCTCTCCCCTGCAAAATCCCTGAACGAAACAGATGCTATACCATTAAATTTAGGCAACTATTATAGTCAGCCCGAGCTAATCGAACGCTCACAAGAACTGATGAAAGTACTGAAGTCAAAAGAGCCTGTTGACCTCCAAGAATTGATGAGTATATCTGACGATTTGGCTCAGCTTAATGCCACGCGCAATCAACAATGGCATTGGAGCGAAGAGCAGCCATTTACTAACGATGCCTCTGATAACACCGCCAAACCTGCAGGTTATTTGTTCGATGGTGATGTCTATACTGGTCTTGATATGTATCATATGGACAAAGATACCGCTACTTATGTCAATGAGCATTTAGGCATTTTGTCTGGATTGTATGGAGTACTAAAGCCACTAGATCTGATCCAGCCATATCGTTTAGAGATGGGCACCAAGCTAAAAAATGAGCGCGGTGACAATCTTTATGAATTTTGGGACGAGGAAGTCACTAACGTTATCAATGCGCGTATGGCTGACAGCGATGACAAAACATTGGTTAATTTAGCTTCCAATGAATACTTTAAGGCGGTAAAGAAAAAAGCACTAAAGGCAGACATTGTCACGCCACGATTTGAAGACGAGAAAAATGGTCAATACAAAGTAATTAGCTTTTATGCTAAAAAAGCCCGTGGACTAATGGTCAAATATGCTGCTGATAATAAGCTGACCAATGCTGAACAGCTAAAGCAGTTTAATTTGGCAGGATATCACTACTGTGAAGAAGCGTCCGATAATAAGACGTGGACGTTTAGACGAGATGCGGCGGATCAGTAGATTGAGATAATACGAGTCAAAATTATAAAAACCCATCATAAGCCGAAACTTATGATGGGTTTTTTATTCTCCAACCACTAAACGCTTTAAGTCCTATACTCTAAAACGCAACTTATCCCTTGAAACATCAAGTACTACTGTTTCATTATAAATATTATAGGTATGGAGACGATCAATATCAGTCTCCCAATTCGGTTCAATATAACGTACAAAGGTTTCTTTATAAGAGGTCGGTGTCAACTCCTCTACTAGGTATAAAGCCACCCTACGCCCATATCTAAGAGTGCCATCCTGAGCAGTACGAAAGAGCTGACCATTTTTTTGGAATAATGCGCCTGCTAATCGCGATCCACGCACATCAATTTTTAGAGGCGCCGAGGGATGAATGGTCCAATTATCTTCTTGCAGCTTGTTAGACGTATAAATATACAACTCTAAATCCATAGTAAATGCTGAAACTGAACCATGCGTTGTAAAAAGATACCATAATCCATTATGCTCAATCACGGCGCTATCTACTGCCTGAACGCCTGAAACTAACTCATGAACTTTTTCCCACTTACACGGAAAATCTGTCGCTTTTAATAAGCTAATACAATTGGTTTTTGCAGCCTCTGGAATCATATAGACAGCATCTTCATACTCGAATACATTGGGAAAGCTTAAGTGCGTGCTAATACCCAAATCAGCTTGTCCTGAACTAATAACTTGATGGCTTTCATTCAGCTCTATCCACTCTATTCGACCAATATTCTCTTTGTAGTTCAAGCTTTCAAAAAATATGTAACGTCTTGAGTCGTGTTCAATATAAAAAGGATCGGCCCAAAAACATCCTTTTTCAGGTAGTATCTCCGTGTATGTTTGTATCGGCTGATCAGTAGAACCAATAAAAATACTCCATTTGTTTAGATACAGACGCTTATAAAATCTTTTTATCATGTAGTTTTTTAGAAAATTCTGCAAATGTCGTATGGCCGTTAACTGTGGAGGCGTTTGATAAAGTGTGCGATCGTTAATTAAATTAATAAAATCCCCACTCTCGACGCCAATTTTATTTTTACGGAAGTACCAATACAGTATTGATGCTGCAACTCCTTTTAACTTATCCTCAGTCAAATTATAGTCCCAGTAAAACAAACTGCCATAACCTCTACCTACCACTTTGTCTACATCATCGTCATTACTCAATAATTGCAGCGTCACGACGCTATTTTCCCATTGCTCAGCAAATTGCCAATACAACGCAGGCCCGCCTCGCTGTATTCTTTCATCACCATAATGAAGTAAGAGAATGCCATGTTTCGTAACACCTAGCGCCTTCCCTATTAAGTTTCGAAAATCCATACTCAGTAGGTAATCTAAATCTGTTGCCTGCAGTCTCTTAATCACTGAGTCTTCAATTTCATTATTAGATTCACCCTGTCTTGATATTGATGTAACGACAGGCATTTTGCCATTGGGAACTAAATCATGAATAGAATAACGCTTGGTAGTCTTTTTAGCGTGAGAAAGAATAGAAAATAACTTTTGATTGATAGACGGTATGATCTTGGATATATGAGAGGGATTAGATTGGTGTTCTGCACTTCGTTGGATAGCAATACAGACCTCAACTATACCTTCATCTACTAGAGACTTTAATGGCATAAATTTGTGCCATGCTAATGTTTCATCTTCTACAAAGATTCCAAGCCTAATTTTTTTCATAGTTATCACATTAAATGGCACACGATATTTTGCGCCTTCTGACCCGCAACACGTGTCCAAACTCCTTTTAAGTAAAGTGTCATTCCATTATATATTCAAATAATAACATATATAGTAGTACATGTTAAAAGAAACTCACCATTAAAATTAGACACAAAAAAGCCCTGCTATCTTTCGATAACAGAACTTCTAATAGTCAAATAGGTTTTATGACAAAATCATACTTTTAGCGAAAAGCGATTTAACGATAAAGGTAAGAAAATGGTCAATATAAAGTGACAGGCTGAGCAGCTAAAGCAGTTTAATTTAGCGAGATATTATTATTGTAAAGCAGCCTCTAATGAACAGACATGGACGTTTAGAAGAGATGCGGCGGATTAGTAGCTTTATATAAAGATACATTTACTACAATCGCTAGAAGTCACTAGAAGCATTGCATTCAGTGCTCCTAGCTCACTTATTAAATATCCTTTAGTTGAACATATGAACAGATTACAACAACCCTTCTTGTGCCATCATTTCTTGTACCGAGGCACGGTTTAGCATGGCTTGATAGTGTGCATTTAGGTGTGTCCAATCCTGTGCTCGACTCGCATATCGCTGACTCCAGTGAGCAATCATAAATAAATGAAAATCAGCCCCACTTAATTTATCGCCTAACAACCATGGACCATGACTCGCCAATCCCTTTTCAACAATATCCCAGCAGTGGGTTAGCACATCATTCGCTTTATCTTTCACTTGCTGCAAATTGTGCTCGCCGCTGATGTACTGCTCGGGATGTGCCCAGCGATTAGCGGCTTCTTGTAGTGTAGAAGACATCCAAAACAAATACTGGTAATAGACACCGCGCCTTGGGCATCCTATATCAGGTGCTAGCTCAGACTCTAGGTGTTGATCTAACACATACATTAAAATTGCCGCAGACTCATAAATGACCTGCCCCTGATGCACCAACGTAGGTACTTTGCCATTTGGATTAATGGCTAGATACTCAGCTGATTTTTGCATGTTCTTAGACAGGTCTATTTCTATCATTTCATAAGAAACGCCTAGCTCCTCAAAGACAGCATGGGTAGCCATATTGGCACCACCCTTATCCCAATATAAAGTATAAATAGTCGTGTTCTTTTTGCTGTGGCGATTGGTGGATAAAACCATTGCCTTGAGCGATAAAAATTATTCTTTAACGTGAAATAATCGACATGATAGCGTCAGCCAGTTGAGGGATTTCCGTCATTTTCAAACCTGCAATATTGATTCTACCATTTGGCATACCGTAAATCGCGAACTCATCTTGCAATATGAGCATTTGATTTTTGGTTAGCGGTAATAGAGAAAACATACCTTTTTGGTGCGAGATGTCCAAAAACTCTGCAGGTGCACTCCTATCTTTTAATGCTGCGCCTAATGCTTGGCGAATAGTATCTACCCTACTACGGTAGCTGGCCAGTTCGTCTAGCCAAGCGTCTGGTTTGTCTAGCAAATAAGAAGCCACTGCGGCACCGTGATTGGGCGGCATAGAGTAGTTGGCACGTGTGATGGTTTCTAAGAGTGTCTGTATATCCGCGTGACGCTCATGGTTCGTCGTCATCACCGAGGCAATACCCGTCCGCTCATTGTATAGACCCATGTTCTTTGAACAGCTGGCGGCAATAAATGCAAAGTCAGAGTCTTCGATCATTAAACGAAGACCTGCAGCATCGGTATTAGGATCATCTCCAAAACCTTGATACGCCATGTCAATAAACGGGACAATATTTTTCTGTTTACATTTATCAGAAAAAAGTTGCCACTGCTCTAAAGAAGGATCTATACCGGTAGGATTATGGCAGCACGCATGTAATAACAGCACGTCTCCTTCTTTGGCTTTTTCTAGCGCGGCAAAACACGCATCAATATCTAACCGACCATTTTTATTTTGCCATGGATACGTATCAACCGTTAACCCAGCACCTTCCATCAGCGGACGATGATTGATATAACCAGGGTCACTGATCCAAACGGTTGAATCTGGAGAGAGTATGGCGATAAAGTCAGCAATGAGTCGTAGCGCCCCTGATGCCCCAATCGTTTGAATCGTGCATTGGTTGTTTAGACTTGGACTGTCACCCAGTACAAATTTTGCCATTTGCTGATTAAAATTAGCGTTACCCGATAACATGCCATAAGCTTTTGAATGAGCTTCATGAGCAAGATGTATCTCTGCGTCTTGCACGGTTTTCATCACAGGCGTATTGCCATGCTTGTCTCGATAGACACCAACCAATAGATCTATTTTATGTTTGCGTTGGTCAGCACGAAACCTACCTAACAATGCCCACAGTGGATCACCATTGATAACAGGCATATTATCTAACATCATGATACTTCCTTAATTAATTTATGTCGCTCGATTGGACAAGATGACACCAATGGTACTGAGTACGATGCCACATATCATAATGACTGATAGAGACTCATTGAGTATCAGCGTAGCCAGTATAGCGGTTAATCCTGGGGATAAAGAGCCAAGTAATAAGGTACGAATGGAGCCCAGCTGTTTGACTGCATAAGAAAACGCAATGGTTGATACCACCCCTACACCAAGTCCTTGTACTAGGATAAACGGAAGCGCGTCATCAAAAGATACAGAACCTATATTGGTCTCCACAATACCAGACAGAACCATCACTAATGTCAGAAAAAACGAGGTATAAGAGAGCACGATAGCAATAGCGATTGGACTCAACTTGGTGCTTTTTAACCCTAAGGTATAACCCGCCCAAATCAGGCTTGCCATCAACAGTAACGCCACACCGTACAGAAGACTATTAGGCACTGACTGTGCACGCCCGCCAATCATAGTAGCGATACCAAAAAGAATAAGGATTAATGCGGCAAATTTCCTCAATGATATTCGTTGACGATAAAAAATAAAAGACAATATTGCGGCAAAGAAGACTGGTGTCCCTGTCAAAATAGTACCAACGTAAGCTGCTGGTACCGTACTTGCACCAAAAGCGGCCAATAAAAGAAAAGGCACGCCGCCAAGTAAAACAAACATGATATCTGGCAGTCTTATATTTTTGATTTCATGCCAACTAGAGAGTACCCAAGGAGTCAACAAGACCAGCGGTACACTAAAGCGAATGAGCATGACATCCGCAATACTTAGCGACGATGCTCCAACCGCTCGTACAGTCAACGCAAAGCCTGACCAAATCAATAAGACGACGCTCATCGCCACATAGCCTTTGGTTAGTGGCGACATTACAAATAAAGGATTTTTGCGCGATGAGGGGTGGAATATCGTATTCATAGTCGTGTCTTATGCTGCTATACAAAGACCAATTATCGATTAAAATACGCGCTTTTATCTCTATTTATTCATTGGAATTTTACAAATATTTGGTGGATAATGCTAACTAAATCGAAATTATTGGCTTAAAAAGCCAAAAGGTAAATTATGGACAAAATCGACCGCCATATCTTGGAAGTGCTCCAAAAAGAAGCGCGCTTATCTACGGCGGAACTGTCCGAACGTATAGGGCTGTCGCCTTCTCCTTGCGCGCGACGCCTAAAGCGTTTGGAAGATGAAGGTTATATAGAGAACTACCAAGCGAACGTAAATAAAGCCAAAGCGGGTATTGCGATGAGTTTCTTTGTGGAGGTCAGTCTCAACAGCCACCAAGAAGAATCTATCGCAGCCTTCGAACGCGCTCTGTCCAACATGGACGAAGTGATTAATGGACATGTGGTATCGGGTTCTTACGATTATTTGTTAGAAGTAGTAAGCCCCAATCTTGATGGTTATGAGCGGTTCACCCGTAAGCTACACAAGCTTGCTAGCGTAAAAGACATTCACACTCATTTATCGGTGAGAAAGGTAATCAATAAGACAACTCTACCTATTTTTGTGTGAGATTCTTTTATACCGACTAAGAGAATAATGTCTCGCTCGATAATTCGTGAGTAGCAAGACCCATAATGAACTCATTCGAATTTGATAGAGTATTGCTATTATAAAGAAGTGTTTGATGATAAGACGTGGACGTTTAGTACGATGGATCAGTAGTATTTACAACTAACTCTATTTAGGTTCTCATGGGCTAGAACGCATACTTTCGTTATAGCCTAGCACCTTTTACCAATTATTATTTACCACGTGAAGATCTAAAAAGCTTTTATTCGTGTAGAAAAGTCAATGCACTTGTCAAACCTAGCATATCAGAAACAAATAAGAGTTCGATTATACACAAGAAGAAAGATGCACTATAATTCATAAAAAATGAAATAATTCTTTCTTTTGAATGTCTCATATTAGAGTCTGAAAAATTGCATATGATTTCCATCAATTTAATTTCAGTATTTTTTTCTTTTTTTTCTTTTCTAATCTTATTTGCTCTAATGTAATCTATATCTTCGTGACTTTCAGTACCACTTAATGCGTCTCTATACAATTTCTCAAATGACAATACATCAATATTCTTTTTCATTTGCCCACAAACAATTTTTTCATGTTGATATTTCTGACAGATTCCTTTTATTTCATCTGCACACTGATAAAAGTCCTTACTTCTTAGTTCATACTTGGCTGTAGATGTTGCAACCGAATATACCAGTACGCATATAGCTAGAAATATTTGAAAGCTTGTTAGTGTAAATTGTGAGAAAACAGCATTATGTCCAGCCACAGTTAATAGAGGAATTAATATCAGTCCTAAAGAGATAATAGTAGTCGTTATAAAACCAACCTTACTCAGTCTTTTTAACCTCTTGCCAGCTTCAAACCTTGAATCAACAGTAAGTTGCATCGTTCTTAATAGCTTAGCCTCAAATTTTGATAACTCCTCATCTTGTATATACTGCATGTCTACCTCAAAATCTAAAATAGTAACACACCTCAAAACAACTTAATTAACAACTTTAGTTTGTAGAAATAAATATTTAAAAAAAACCCCGATAGGCAATTTCCTATCGGGGTTTTATTTGCACTAGGTTAAATAAGCGCTTTATGGATTGACTAAAGCAGTATGACTAGGCGACCAAGTGAAGATTGTACTAATAGTACATCGAGCGAGGTTAACAACGTCGTACAAATTTAGTCGAGGCATAAATTACATCATGCCGCCCATTCCACCCATACCGCCCATTCCAGCACCGCCGCCCATAGCAGCCATACCGTCATCACCTTGCGGTAAGTCAGTGATCATAACTTCAGTCGTTAGCATTAAGCCTGCAACAGATGCAGCGTTTTCTAGCGCTGAACGAGCAACTTTAGCTGGATCAAGGATACCCATCTCTAGCATATCGCCATATTCGCCAGTCGCTGCATTATAACCGTAGTTACCACTGCCACTCTTCACTTCGTTGACCACAACTGACGCTTCTTCGCCAGCGTTGGTTACGATTTGACGTAGTGGTGCTTCCATCGCACGACGTAGGATGTTCATACCAGCGTTTTGGTCATCGTTATCACCGCGTAGTTCAGACAATGCATTCATCGCACGAACTAAAGCAACACCACCACCAGGTACAACGCCTTCTTCAACCGCTGCACGAGTTGCATGTAGCGCATCGTCAACACGGTCTTTCTTCTCTTTCATTTCTGTTTCGGTTGCTGCGCCGACTTTGATCACTGCTACGCCACCTGCTAATTTAGCAACACGCTCTTGTAGCTTTTCTTTGTCATAGTCAGAAGTAGACTCTTCGATTTGACGGTTGATAGACTCAACACGGTTTTCGATGTCAGCTTTGTTGCCAGCGCCATCAACGATAACGGTGTTTTCTTTACCGACCGTCACTTTCTTAGCAGTACCAAGTTGCTCTAGAGTAGCAGTCTCTAGGCTTAGACCAATCTCTTCAGAAATTACAGTACCGCCAGTTAGCGTTGCGATGTCTTCTAGCATTGCTTTACGACGATCGCCGAAACCTGGTGCTTTAACGGCACAAGTTTTCAAGCCGCCACGCATGTTGTTTACAACTAGTGTTGCTAGTGCTTCGTTTTCTACATCTTCAGCGATGATTAGCAACGGCTTGCTCTGCTGCATTACTTGCTCAAGTAATGGCACGATCTCACGGATGTTGCTGATTTTTTTGTCAACTAGCAAGATATATGGGTTTTCAAATTCAGCAGTTAGGCTATCTTGCTTGTTAGCAAAGTATGGGCTGATATAACCACGGTCAAACTGCATACCTTCTACAACTTCTAGGGTATCTTCGAAGCTTGAACCTTCTTCAACAGTGATAACGCCTTGCTTACCAACTTTTTCCATCGCTTGTGAAATCAGCTCACCGATTTTGGTGTCTGAGTTTGCAGAGATAGAACCAACTTGAGCGATTGCTTTGTGATCGTCAGCTGGCGTTGATAGTTTATGAATTTCTTTAACTGCTTCACGTACCGCTTTGTCGATACCGCGCTTAAGATCCATTGGGTTCATGCCAGCAGCAACTGACTTCATGCCTTCTTGTAGGATTGACTGAGCCAATACAGTTGCAGTGGTTGTACCATCACCAGCGACATCATTAGTGCGACTAGCCACTTCACGTACCAGCTGTGCACCCATGTTTTCAAATTTGTTTTCTAGCTCGATTTCTTTGGCAACTGAAACACCATCTTTAGTGATGGTAGGTGCGCCAAATGATTTGTCGATAACAACGTTACGACCTTTAGGGCCTAGTGTTACACGTACTGCGTTTGCTAGAACGTTTACGCCGTCCATCATTTGTTTACGGGCATCAATGCCGAATTTTACGTCTTTTGCCATGTTAAATTACTCCACTATTATAAGTATGAGAATACAATTGATTGATTTGATAGTTGCTTATCAAAAGCGATTATTAGAAACTGCTATCAAAATGTGCTGAGTATAAAATGATACTCAAAAGGACTAGCCTTCTAGCACACCCAATACATCAGACTCTTTCATAATCAATAGTTCTTCACCGTCAACCTTTACGGTTTGACCAGCATATTGACCGAACAAAACTTTGTCGCCAGCTTTTACATCTAACGCACGAGTTTCACCGTTGTCACGAACTTGGCCATTACCAACTGCAAGCACTTCACCTTGTGAAGGTTTCTCTTGTGCTGAACCAGGAAGCAAGATACCACCAGCAGTCTTTGTTTCTTCTTCTATGCGGCGGACGACAATACGGTCATGTAAAGGACGAATGTTCATCGATATGACTCCAAAAGTTGGTTAATAAAATTAAGGGTTTATTTGAATTAATGGTCTCAATACCAGTATCTATAGGGAACACTGCCAAAAACAACGCTTTATAGATAAGCCTTGAGCTTGTAACAAAAAGTGGGGGCAAGGTGAGTTCGGTTCAAGTGTAAAGCCCAAAAATTTACAAGATTATTTTGCAAAAATTGATCAATCAACATCTCATACCGATGCTTTACGTTTAATAAAGCCGTTATGCTATTCAAATAAAGGGCAAGAAATAGGAATATTTAAAAATATTAGCGAGCTGAATTTATGTTTTAACCAATGCTAAATTCGCTATAGAAACATTTGCTACAAGCACTACACGAAGCGGTATGACATCACGCTTGAAAATGTAACAGCGTATGACCATTATAGGTCTGGTACACATAATAAGAACGAACGAAAAAAATTGCTATATCGGCAATAAATTAATGAAGGGGTATCTATGAGTTTTTCATCAATGCACAAAAAGTCATCAAGCGACAATGTTAATAATGCTAACGACGCAAAACGCAGTCCATCTAAATTTTTATCTGCCTTAGTGACAGGCATCAGTATCTCTACCGTTGGAGCTTTGAGTATGACCACACCTACCCTTGCCAGCGCAAAAACTGTTCAACCATCAACGGCAAATTATAGTTTTACTGTTGAGGACAAGTACAAAGGCACAGCAACTCGTACGCTAAGCAAATCTGGTAATACGTGGAAATATAACGTTAAGGCTCGTGTCGCTGGTGTGGCTAGCGCCTCGCAAAACAGCACTTTTACGCTTAATGGTAATAATGTCAGTCCCACGCAGGCAAGCACTACGTACAAACTACTTGGCATGGGTCGCACACATAAACTAGACTTTAACCCAAGCAGCAAAAAAGTCACCAGTAACTATAAGGGCAAGTCGACGACTATGAATATGTCGCAACAAGCCTTTGATGATTTGAGCCTTGAGGTACAGATTCGTCAGGATTTATTAAACGGTAAATTCTCTGGTAATTATTATATGGCGAAAAAAGACAAAATCGAGAAGACGCCATTTAAAAAATCAGGCAGTACTAAGATTACCGTACCAGCGGGTACATTTGATACAGTACGTGTTGACCGCGTCCACGATGACGATAGCCGCTCTACCAGCTTTTGGTTAGCCCCAAGCTTGGACTATATGCCAGTTAAAGTTAGCCAAATTAACGATGGTAAGAAGATGGATTTAGAATTAACTAAGATTAACTAATCTACTTGTCTTTAGAGTTATAAACAAAAAAGCGGCGCTCCAGATGGGGCGCCGCTTTTTTATGGTTTTAGATTGATAGGTATAATTTATTAGGCTTTAGATAAATTAAATTATTGACGAGGTTTCTTCACAACGTTGTTCATCGAAGGCAGGCGTTTAAGCAGAATAAATAGCCAAATATTGATAGCAAGCAATAGTAAGAAATCCGCTAAGTACACGGCGATTTCAGCCCAACTACTGCCATATATACGAGTAAACAGCACCACGCCACTCGCACCCAAATATACCAGAGTGAACATACTGCTTATCAACAATGCATAAGGTGAACGACCACGCAATATCCATGGCGTCAGAATCAACGCTGGCAATAACCATAACGCCTGCCAAGCAATACCGCCAACGATATCAGGGCTACTAGGATTAAAGATACTAATAAAGATAGGCAATCCGAGCAGTCTATAAACGAGCCAAATTAACCACGTAACCTTCAAGCGCTGTGCAATAGGTGCGATAGGCTTAACCGTTTTAAGAGGCTTTGTATTAGAGCGGGTTGTGGCCATTAGATATTTTGATTTCCTAAATGAATAATATACTGCTGAATATGAATAGTTAGTGCTTGCTTATAACCGAGTGGTTATAAGCATTGAATCGTAGATTTTGAGACTTAGACGATTCTAGACAGCAGGTTTATAAAAGTTGCTTATAAGCTCCAATTAGCCTGTGCTAATGCAGCCGCAGTAATCGCTAAACGGCGACCCTGCGCAATACCCAAATCTCGTTCGTCAGTAGATATAGGCTGATCATGCGATGCACCGCTGACATGGCTAGCACCATAAGGCGTGCCGCCGCGATGAGTACGGTTCAATGCTGGCTCTGCATAGGGCACACCTACGATGACCATACCGTGATGCATCAACGGCAACATCATCGTCAATAATGTCGTTTCTTGGCCACCATGCATGGAACCTGTCGCCGTAAACACCGATGCAGGCTTGTTCTGTAGGTTCCCTGCCAGCCATAAGGTCACAGTATTATCCCAAAAATACTTCATGGGTGCGGCCATATTACCAAAGTGCGTTGGGCTACCAAGCGCAAGACCGCTACAGTCCTTGAGATCGTCCATCGTACAGTACAAATCACCTTCATCAGGTATCGCAGGCTTACTCGAGGTGGTTTCAGGTGCCACTGTCGGTACCGTACGGATACGCGCAGTCATGCCAGCATCTTCAATACCTTGCGCGATAGCATATGCTAATGTCTTAGTCGTACCATAATTAGAATAATAAAGCACCAAAACATAAGGGTCGGTCTGACTCATTAGCAAAGCTTCCTTATAAAATCGTTAGTCGTACTGGCCATTAAAAATGCGGCGAAATATACGACTAACTGGCATTGTAGAATATGTGCACATTATGCCCGAGTCATTCACTGTCATGCAAATAACCATGATTGATAACCTGATTTATATTGTATCTGATGTGCTACGCAGTGCATTTTGACACAATTAAACCGCAGATGATAACCGTTCATCTTTGTTACACTATTGTCACTCTTACTTTTGCTTAATGGTCGACATGGAAAAATTATCTCAAAAACTCCCGTTTTTACAGCAGCGCTGGTTTCAGTTTTTACGGTTTTTGACTCGGCATTTTTTTGAAGATAATTGCCAGCAAAAGGCGGCTTCACTGACGTACACCACTATGCTGTCGATCGTACCGGTATTAACGGTATTACTGATGATTTTGTCATCCGTACCAGCACTCGCATCGGTTAGAGCTCAGATTTATGACGTCATTTATAGCAATCTATTACCGCAATCGAGCATGCAAGTTAGTGAGTACATTAATAGCTTTGCCGAAAAGTCATCCAATCTAACCATTATCGGTGCCATGATTTTATTCTTTACGACTATCATGACCTTGACCACTATCGAGCGCGCGTTTAACCAAATCTGGCGAGTAGAAGATCGCTCTGGTGGCATTAAAAGCATGCTGCGTTATTGGACTATCGTTACCCTAGGGCCGCTGGTGTTGGGTACCGCTTTTATCGCTTCAAGTACCGTACAGAGTCTGAGCTTTCTCAATCGTCAAATTGCAGGCTACGGTATCGACTGGAGTTTTTGGGTACAAATGGCATCGATTGGTATTACGATGGCGGGCTTTATCGGTATGTACTGGTTTATTCCAAAGGCGCGCGTACCAGCAAAAAATGCAGCCATCGCTGGCGTGTTCGTGGCCATTGTCTTTGAATTAATGAAACATCTGTTTGGTACAGTGATGGCTAACTTTACCAGCTACGAAGCGATTTACGGCGCTTTTGCCGCATTGCCTATCTTTCTACTATGGATTTATCTGTCGTGGAATTTGATTTTATTAGGCGTTGAAATCAGTTATACCTTGACGATTTTTGAGACAGAAGAAGTCTACCCTCGTCACCCGTTACTCAGCTTGTTAGACATGTTGAATTTGGTCTATACCCACCATTTAAAAGGTGAAGCTGTTAGCGAGCAAGCACTGCGTAATGTCTTAGGTCGCAAAGAGCTGCCAAAATGGTATACCTATATTAACTACCTACAAGACAGCAATCTTATTACTATGACAGATGATGACGACTATGTACTCAAAAGAGACCTGAGTAGGATGACGTTATGGGACTTTTATCGTACCTTGCCCTACCCACTTCCTATCAAGGACGAGTTGGATGAGATGAAATTGGAAGGTCAAAAGCCTTGGCTGAGTTTATTGGTAAAACGCTTTGAAAACACCGAGGCGTATGCCAAACAGCAACTGCATCTGCCGCTAAATGCTATTTTTGCCAATAGCGAACCGCGGAAACAATCTAATAGTAAGCATAGCGATGAACGTAAACTATTTAGAAAAACCTCTGCCGCCACTGAAAACGTACAAGGACATGATAATCTAGATAGACATGGTGAGAGTGCTTACAACGGTAATGATCCACATCTAGAAGCATCACCGCACTTAGAGCCTATGGCTTATGACAAAGACAGCGCTATTGAATATGACGATCACGACAATGAAGCCATCATACCTCTCGGAACTAGTGAGAATCATACTGAGACAGATATGACCAGACGTGCGCACAAAAACGCTATTATTACAGAAGCAGATAACCCTAAGGCTTATCACAGTGAATAAAAATGATGGAGACAGTGTCTGGACACGTACGATCAATGCAAGTCAAAACAGGCTTAAGCAGTTCACTAAGTTGTGGTCAATACAAACACTGACCGACTTGCCTGATCGCTTAAATAATTTGTGGCAGTGGCTGATTGGCTCTTATTGGTTTATCCCAACCGCTTGTGTCATCGTGGGTATTTTACTTGCTCCTTTACTAGTCGCGATTGATCAGCATTTTGATCGTGAAACGGTAAAAGAGATCTCCTTTGCCTTTACTGGTGATGACGAGGCGGCGCGTGCGATTATGACTGCTATCGCTGGTGCCGTATTGGGCGTAGCCGGTACGACGTTTTCGATTACAATCGCCGTCCTGTCGATGGCTTCTTCACAATTTGGTCCAAGACTGCTACGTAACTTTTTGACCGACACTCCAAATCAGTTTGTCCTTGGCGCTTTTATCGGTACATTTAGCTATAGCTTACTGGTATTGAAGTCTATCCATAAGTCTGACGTGGCTTTTGGTGTGCCGCAATTGGCAGTGACTTTTGCCATTATCATGGCAATTATCTGTGCTCTACTTTTAGTTTATTTTGTACAGCATATGGTGCATGCCATTCAAGCGTCACACGTCATTCAAAATGCTAGCAACGATGCAATTGCAAACATTTACTATTGGTATAACGATCGATGTGACATTCAACATCAACGCGATGCTGAGCGCCATGATATCGAGCAGTTCCAAAACTGGCCTGCTATGCCGATTTATTCACCAAATTCAGGTTATCTACAGCAGATTTATCTTGAGTCATTGATTGCGCTGTCACAAGATTATGGTGGCGTGGTACAAATGCATGTCAACCTCGGTAATTACGTCACTGACAAAAACGTCATTGGCTACTTTTATCAGCGGCCTGCATCTCATCCAAACAACCAACAGAAGACAGCGACCCCGCATCTGGCAGTAATACCGAGAGCGCCTGATGGACTGTTTTGGCAACGTCTTGCAAATTGCCTGCGACTTGAGCAACGATTGGCGCACTCCAACGACATTGCCTATAGCTTAGGTCAGATGACGGAGATTGCCGTACGCGCGTTATCCCCTGGTATCAATGACCCAAAGACTGCGGTCAATTGCGTCCAGTCTCTAACCAGCTGCCTGAGTATCATGATGCGTCGTCAGCCACCGAGCCCTTATCATTTTCACATACCGCAGTCGGACACTAACGATAGCTCTGAAAATACTATCAAACAGAAGCGACTGGCCATATTGGCACTAGTCACTCATATCCCCAAAATCTCTGATTTTATCAATGTATCACTTGGTGAGATACGTCGTTACGCAGCTGCTGACCTAATGGTCTTAAAGGCATTATGTCAAGCGATGGTCAATCTGAACTATGCACGAGTAAACAGCGCACAGCAGCAAACGCTATTACATGAATTGCATCTGATTCAGCGCGCCGGAGAAGAAAATTTAAATTATCAGGAGCTGGTCGATGATTTGGTCGCTATGTGCGAACAAGCCAAGCAATTTATCCTTGATAAGGATGCACAACACAAGCATTTTATTTATGTTAGTGAGTTTGAAGCCGATATTCGTCAAGCGTTACAGACACAGTCTAGTTAATGTTATGACCAGTTAACTGTTTAAATAAATAGCAATATCAGCCTTTATAAACACATTACTTATAAGCACAACACCTATAGCTAAAAACACTTATAACGTCCCTATAAGCCCTGCGCTTTAGATACTTTTTATATTCATATGAGACCTACTTTTTATGGCATCTGCAACCAGCCTCACCATTCTAGAAATCAGCGCCATATTTTTGTCGATTACCGCTTCATTAACTTATATTAATCACCGTTTTATTGGTTTGCCGACCACTATCGGTGTCATGGTCATCTCTATCTTACTGTCAATCGGTGCGATATTTTTAGGCTTCTTAGGGTTTGATCAGCTGATTGATTACGAGGTCAGCTTACTGGAGCAGCTTGATTTTACCGAAGTACTCTTAGACGGTATGCTATCAATGTTGCTATTCGCAGGTGCATTACACGTTAATATTGGTGATTTAAGACGTTACAAGTTACCTATCGGCATCCTTGCTGGACTTGGTACGATCATATCGGCGATGCTCATTGCGACCACGATTTACTTTATGCTGCCGCTATTCGGTTTCGGCCTGCCGTTTCTCTGGTGTCTGTTATTTGGGGCGCTTATCTCCCCTACCGATCCTATTGCCGTCATGGGCATTCTCTCATCAGCAGGCGCTCCAAAAAGTATCGAGACCGTCATCGCTGGCGAGTCATTGTTCAATGATGGTATCGGCGTGGTCATCTTCGTTTTATTACTAGGGATTTTATCTAGCGGTGATATTCCTACTGCCAACTATGTCGCACATACATTAGCGGTTGAAGCTGGTGGCGGCGTTGTATTCGGACTGGTACTTGGTGCGATTTTGTATTACTTACTCAAAAGCATTGATAGCTATCAAGAAGAGGTGCTATTAACATTAGCAGGTGTCATCGGTGGCTACGCGCTGGCCAGTCATTGGCACTTATCAGGGCCACTCGCCATGGTCATGATGGGTCTGATGGTCGGTAATCGAGGTCGCGAGCTAGCTATGAGTGACAAGACACGTCACTATATTGATTTGTTTTGGGAGTTAATTGATGAGATTTTAAACGCAATTCTATTTGTGCTCATCGGTTTAGAAGTGGTGATGATTGCTTATTCAGGCAATTTATTTATCGCGAGCGGTTTGACGATTCTGATTGCGCTCGTTGCTCGATTTATTGTGGTTGGTATGACGACAAAAACCTTTCATCGTCAGCTTGATCTGCCTACGGGCGCATGGAAAGTTTTGACTTGGGGCGGTTTACGTGGTGGTATCTCAGTCGCGCTAGTATTACAGTTACCGATCGGGGCTGAACGAGAGATTCTATTGGCACTCACTTATGCGGTGGTGATTTTCTCCATCTTGGTACAAGGTCTGAGCGTTGGAAAAGTCGCTAAAAGCATTCGTACGGATGAAAAACCAGTAGACGTATAAGCTAAAAATATAGCAGGCACAAAAAATCCAGCATCAGATACTTGTCTTATGCTGGATTTTTTGACTTAAATTTAAACGTTATATCAAGCCCTTTCGTTTCATATTGCGATAAACCACAATAATAATGAGCAGATTAGAAACCAATATTCCAAGCTTAAACCAGTCAAATGGGCTAACGATCAGATAGTAGATTTCTATAGGAATAAATACCCCATAGCCTAGTACCCCGAACCAATACGCCCATGTTTTGTCATGCCATAAGCCATAGGCTTCTAGGAAGCGCAAACTGGCGTAAGCAAATATCAATAATAAAAACATCGGCCAGTTTTTACTTGCCTGCTGAGCAATACGTACGGCACTATCGATTTGCGGGGCAAGCATATGGCCGAAGCTGCGCTGCCAAGTAACGGTTGCCGTCGTCAGCCAATGCTCAAGATTGGTATGCCACCACCATAATGCCCCTGCTCCTAGTAACGCACCAACACCTTTCACTACCTCATAAATGGCCACTGCTTTGATAGACTCACTCGCCGTACTGCGCGATTTTTCTTGCTGACCATTCATGGTAACCCCTTTATCCTTCGAGGATGGCGGCAGACGGTCATCCTGTTGGGGCAAATTAGCCAAAGAATGTCTCCACAACACGTCCTTGCAACTGCTGATTGAAAAACGGTGTGTTCTTACCACTCGATAGCATAGATTGCGCGGTTACTTGCCACTCAAGGTTAGGATCGACTAATACTGCACCGCCGATAGCTTCATACTGCTCGCTAATACCTGCGATTTTTGCAGGATTTAGGCAGATTTTGTCTACCAGTTGCGAGAGTGTTAACACCTCATCATTGACCAGCTGACAAGCCAACGCCATAAACGTATCGAAGTTTGAGATACCTGGTGTACTTTCGGCAAATGGTGCTTTTTTGGCGGTACTATTCAGTGGCTCGTGATGACTACAGATAGCGTCGATAGTGCCATCCTTTAACCCACGGCGGATTGCCTGCTGATCCGTATTACTACGTAACGGTGGCAATACATACGCCTGAGCATTAAAGCCTTCAAGGTTATCATCAGTTAAATAAAGCTGATGCATCGCAACATCACAAGTCACTGGCAGACCTTTGTCTTTTGCCCAGCGCATTAGCTCGATAGAGGACTTACAGGATAACTGGCTAAAATGAGCAGCGATTCCGGTCTCTTCCACCATCAATAGCTGCGTAGATAACGCAACAGTTTCCGCAATCCAAGGAATCCCTTGCAGACCATGATAAGAAGCAATATAGCCCTCATGTGCTACGCCATCTCCAGACAGACTTGGCTCATCAGGATAAAAGAATACTTTCATGCCAAAGGTTGCTGCGTATTCTAGTGTACGCAGCAATACTAAGTCATTGCGAAAAGGTCTACGCGCATTAGATACTGCGATACAGCCGCCCTTTTTAAGCCCTGCGATATTGGACGGTCGTTCGCCCTCTAACCCTGTGGTCAATGCACCCAAAATATGCAAGTAAATTCCGCCATCACTCAGGGCGCGCTCACGTAAACCTTTTAAGAGTGAGCCATTTTCTAAAATAGGATTGGTATCAGGTGGCGTCACCACATGCAAAAATCCATTACCACGAGCAGCGCTTCCTTCTGATTTTAACGTACCGTGTTGCTGTTGGCCTGGCTCACGCAAGCGCGCGCATAGATCTACTAGTGGTGGCAATAACCACATCTCACGGTTAGAATCGAGTGTAGACAGTTTTTCTGTTGCAGTTTGTGGCAATGCATCTTTAAATGCTTTTGGTAAATGGTCAAGAATGGGTGCATCCGTATTAAGCATGGTAGACATAACGTTATTACCGTATCAATAAAATGAAATAAATGAGAATAAGTCGCGCGGCAGGCTGTTTACTTGCCAGCCGCTTGATGAGCACGTTGACCTTCCATCGCAAGCGACAAGACCGCCATGCGAATGGCAATACCGTTATTTACCTGCTTTAAGATAACGGATTGTGCGCCATCAGCCACACTAGAGGCAATCTCAACACCGCGGTTCATCGGCCCTGGATGCATAACTAGCGCATCAGGTTTGGCAAGCGCTACTCGCTCCGGCGTGATCCCATAATGCTTATAGTATTCACTCGATGATGCTAAGAGCGGCGAACCGATACGCTCATTTTGTATTCTTAATCCCATGATCACATCACAATCAGTGACACACTCATCCATGTTTTCATATACTTGCACGCCAAAACGTTCGATACCTTTAGGCAGTAGAGTACGCGGCGCACACACACGGATGTCTGTCACACCTAGCGTTTGCAATGCACTGATATCAGAGCGTGCCACGCGTGAATGCTTAATATCACCAACGATTGCGATAGACAGCTCTTCGAATGGGCGCGGTGCCTCACGATGAATGGTCAACATGTCGAGCATTCCCTGAGTAGGATGCGCATGCCAGCCATCACCGCCATTAATAATTGCGATATCAGGCGTCACTTCTGTCGCCATAAAATGCGCGGCACCTGATGCTGAATGTCGAACTACAAAAATATCCGCAGTCATTGCCTGTAGATTCCACAGCGTATCGCGCAGACTCTCGCCTTTTTTGGTACTAGAACGTTCGATATCGATATTGAGTACATTGGCACCCAAGCGTTTTTCTGCCACCTCGAATGTCGTTCGTGTACGAGTCGATGGTTCGAAGAACAAATTCATGACCGTATAGCCGTCTAACTCAGGACGATTGATTAGCTGTCCATTATCATCAAAGAATGTCTCTGCTTTTGCGATAATAGCTTTGAGCTGTGCTTTATTAAGACCTTCAACACCTAAGAAATGTCTGATACTGCCATCGGTGTTGAGCTGCGGACGACTCAATGAGGTATTGAGCCTTTGATGAATCGTATTGGGATCAAATTTTGCATAATCAGTCGGTGAGACTGGTTGTGTAGCGCTACTATCGAT
The DNA here is from genome assembly GCF_052258385.2 of Psychrobacter sp. 1Y6. Classification (NCBI taxonomy): domain Bacteria; kingdom Pseudomonadati; phylum Pseudomonadota; class Gammaproteobacteria; order Moraxellales; family Moraxellaceae; genus Psychrobacter; species Psychrobacter sp. 1Y6. The sequence goes on from NZ_JBQQEW020000001.1 coordinate 2,546,354, forward strand.
AGAATTTGACATAATGGCGAGTCTTTATTGTGGGTTTATATGAGTCTATAGTAATCACTTATTCATCTTTGTTCGATCATTTATCACTGATAGGCATAGATACAAAGGACATTTTGACGCTTATTTGCTACAATTTACCGTAATCAAATTCGACCGAAAAATAGCCTCAGCAGACAATCAGAAAGCGTGAGTAGACATGCTGTATTCTCATAGAGAATAATTCTGACAAAACTATAAATGAATAACAATAGATATAGTGTAGCCGATTTTGTGGTCGGGACAAAGATGCCGTATTAGCTATTTAAGAATTTACCTATTTCAGGTGTGCTAAATGCCACCTACTTCTTTACTTTGACACCTATCCGTTCTTTTACTTTCCATACTATTTATTAGGAAGCCTTATGACGACCTTAGCAGACTATCTAAACCAACATGCTACTAGCCCTGCACTTAACGACGTGATTACCACTGTCACTGATGTCGGTAAGACGATTTCACAACTGCTCAGAAAAGGCGCTTTAGCAGACATTTTGGGCGAAGCGGGTAATCAAAACGTTCAAGGCGAAGATCAGAAAAAGCTAGACGTACTAGCAAATGACTTACTGCTAGATGCATTGGCAAAAAACGCACATTGTGCCGGTGTTGCGTCAGAAGAGCTCGATGATGCCACGCCTGCTAATGACGATGGTAGCCTATTAGTTTTGTTTGACCCATTAGATGGCTCATCAAATATTGATATCAATATGGCAGTAGGTACGATTTTTTCTGTGTTACCGTATGAGCGTCAAGGTCAAACCAGTAAAAACAGCGACTATCTACAGGCGGGTAACAAACAGCTAGCAGCTGGTTATCTATTATATGGTACCTCTACTGTACTAGCGCTAACCATCGCTGATAAAGTCGTGATGTTTAGCCTAGATCCAGAGACTTCTGACTATGTGCTGATAGAAGACAATGTTCAAATCGATGCCGATACAAGCGAATATGCTATCAATAGCTCAAATTATCGCTACTGGCGCGCGCCGATGCAGCAATATATTGATGAACTTATCGCTGGTGAAACAGGTGTACGTGGACGTGATTTCAATACGCGCTGGGTAGCCGCCATGGTTGGTGACGTCCATCGTATTTTATGTCGCGGTGGTCTGTTCACTTATCCGTTTGATACCAAATACGCTCATAAAGCGGGTAAACTACGCTTGATGTATGAAGCCAACCCAATGAGCTTATTGATTGAGCGCGCAGGTGGCGGTGCGACAGACGCCGTCAATCGTATCCTAGATATCGAACCGACTGATATTCATCAGCGTGTTCCTGTAGTACTCGGTAGCAAAAACGAAGTCAATTACGTGAAAGACTTACACGTAAATTATTCTGAATAAATAATTGATTGACGCACCTGTTAAGAGTAGCCAACATAATGCTAAATCAATAATAGGCATTGTGTTGGTTATCTAAACAACTCCTTTACTCTTCTCTAAGCGATCCACTATGGTATTAAATCCCACCGAGCTGATTACCTCAGATAAGAACACAACAGTGAAGCTTGTAAAAGCACTGTTGTCCCAAGCACGCCAGCGTAAAAAGAACGGTCAGACAGTCATAGAAGGCGTCCATTTGATAGATGCTGCGCTGCGTAGTGACTACCCTTTTGCTCAGATACTACTGTCTGAGTCAGCGCGTAGCCACCCTGAAGTTCAGCAGATATTGACTCGCCTGCCCACTTATACGCCTATCCTCACTTTGTCAGACTCACTTTATGAGAGTATTCGTAGCTTAGGTACTGGCATCGATATCATGGCGATAATCAAAGTACCAACGCCTAGTCTATCGATGATCGATGAAGACTGCTTAATCTTGAACGACGTGCAGGATAGCGGGAATGTTGGTACGCTGCTACGTACAGCAGCAGCCGTCGGTATCCAAAATATCCTATGTACCAGTGCGACCGCTCAAGCTTGGTCTCCCAAGACGCTACGAGCAGGTATGGGGGCACAGTTTGCACTGACTATTTATGAAGGCTTGAGTACGCAGGCTATTTTAGATCACGTACAAGTGCCACTTTTAGCGACTAGCTCACACACAGATACTATCATTTACGATCACGATTTATCTGCGCCTGTGGCTTGGATTATGGGTCATGAAGGCCAAGGCGTTAGCGACGATTTAATGCAATGTGCCACGCCGATAGCATTACCGCAGCCAAACGGGCAAGAGAGCTTAAATGTAGCGATTGCAGGGTCTTTATGTCTGTATGAGACCTTACGTCAAAGACAATACTCTTAACGTCCATTTATAACTGCTATTAGAACCTACCTAATCTATCAAGCATAAAAAAACCCACTACCAATTGATAGTGGGTTTTTTATTATCTGTCTATTACTGATATAGTAAAAGAAGTCTAAAACGGATATAAGGCAGCCAACTGCAGATTGTACAAGTAGTACATCTAAGGAGGGTAACGCCGTAGCCGTTTAGTAGTTCTGTGACTATATATTAAACCTTGCTAGTTAGCTCAGGCAATGCTTCAAATAGATCAGCTTCTAAGAAGTAATCAGCAACGCTAGCGATAGGTGCTTCTGGGTCATTGTTGATAGCAACGATGACTTTAGAATCTTTCATACCAGCCAAATGCTGAATCGCGCCTGAGATGCCAGCTGCGATATATAGCTGCGGTGCAACGATCTTACCCGTTTGACCGACCTGCATATCGTTTGGTACATATCCTGCGTCAACAGCAGCACGTGATGCACCAACAGCAGCGCCTAGCTTATCAGCCAATGGCTCAATGTACTTGGTGAAGTTTTCACCGTTTGCCAATGCACGACCACCAGAAACAACGATACCAGCTGAGGTCAATTCTGGACGATCAGACTTAGCCATTTCTTCGTTAACGAAGCTAGCTTTACCAGTTTCTTGTACGTTGTCGATAGTTTCAACAGTAGCTGAACCGCCTTCGCTTGCCACTGGGTCAAACGCAGTAGTACGTACTGTTAGTACCACTTTGTCTTCTGTCGTTTTCACTGTCGCCGTCGCATTACCTGCATAGATAGGACGCTCAAACGTTTGCGCATCTATCACACCTGAGATTTCAGACAGCATGCTGACGTCAAGTAACGCAGCAACGCGTGGCATAAAGTTTTTACCAGTCGTGGTCGCAGCCGCTAGGATATGGCTGTAATCACCAGCGATATCAGCAACCAATAGCGCCACGTTACCTGCCAATTGATGCTCATAAGCAGCGTTGTCAGCCAATAGTACTTTAGTCACGCCTTCTGCTTTTGCCGCTTCATCAGCAACAGCTTGGCTACCACTACCAGCAACCAATACATGGATATCATCACCCATTTGTTTAGCAGCAGCGATGGTGTTTAAAGTTGCCTTTTTTAGACTGGCATTGTCATGTTCTGCATATACCAAAATTGCCATGGTTTTAGTCCTTTATATATTCGTATTATCTATTCATGCGGTTGTTTGTGTACAAAGCTATTTGAGCAACTATCATTTAGTATGAAATAAAGCAGTCAAATTTAAAGCCTTGTACAGGATATGCCGTAGCGAAGTATCCAATCATTAAAACATTAAATGACTTTTGCTTCGTTTCTTAGCTTATCGACCAACTCATCAACTGACCCTACTGTAATACCAGCTTTACGGTCAGCAGGTGGCACGACTTTAATAATCTCTTGCTTAGATGTCATATCAACACCGAAATCTGCTGGCGTTTTCTCATCAAGTGGCTTTTTCTTCGCTTTCATGATGTTAGGCAATTTAGCATAACGTGGCTCATTCAAACGTAGATCAGTCGTGATAACTGCTGGCAAATCAAGAGCAACAGTTTGTAGGCCGCCATCGATTTCACGCGTTACGTTTACTTTGTCGCCTTCAACTTTCACTTCTGATGCAAACGTACCCTGACCGATACCCATCAATGCCGCTAGCATCTGACCAGTTTGGTTGTTGTCATCATCAATCGCTTGCTTACCTAATAAGATAATATCAGTGCTTTCAGCTTCGGCGATGCTTTTTAGAATCTTAGCAACTTGTAGTGGATATGGTTTTTCGTCACTTACAACTAATACACCACGGTCAGCACCTAGCGCTAGGGCTGCACGAATCTGCTCTTGTGACTCTTTTGGACCGATTGAAGCAACAATGATCTCATCAATGACGCCAGCTTCTTTTAGACGAACCGCTTCTTCTACCGCGATTTCATCAAAAGGGTTGATTGACATTTTAGTGTTTGATAAGTCAACGCCAGAGTTGTCGGCTTTTACACGAACTTTTACGTTATAATCAATGACACGCTTGACCGCTACTAATGCTTTCATACGTTCCTCGTTTATTAATGTTATGAGTTAAAAATTGTCAGTTAAGAACCAAAGGTTCGTTGTGGTTCAAATTGTCGTTCAAAATACTGCTCAAGGTTATTACTACATCAACAGAATATAGTTAACTAAGAAAGATGAGCCAATATCTAAGAGCATATTAGCATTGTATCTCTTACTAATGAAATCTGCTAAAGCTAAGCCAACCGTTATTATCAGACCTATGTATCTTGCGTCAGCAGGCAGATAAGGTCAAGACAACGCCGTGAATAATGCGTCATAAATTTGTCAACACTCTATAATAAATAGTCTATAAGCACATTGTTTCACGATTTTCATTATTTAACAGCTTAAAATGCTCATACCCTTTATAGCATTCTAAGCCTTAGCTTTACTTAATATTTTGTTATTATTTATCTCTTCAAAGTTAACGGATAAGAATAGTTAATCGAGTCAGATCTGCGAATTACTATTCTTACTAGCACCAAGCAATAATTCGCTATCACGTATATCGTCAAATAAAGACCAATCAGGTTCAACATCATTATTCTTGATGACACTCATATCACCTGTCGTCTCCATAATCACTGCAAACACTTCTGTTTTCGCTTTGATACCATTTTTACGTAGCACTTCCTGCACATCGCTAGTACTAAGATTTGCTTCTTTTAAGTTATCTTCTAAATATTCACCATGAGCCATTAGGATAATAGCTTGATTGTCTATCAAAGCTTTGAGCGGTTTTATTTTGCGTCTGATAACTGAGATAACGCCCTGAATCAAGAATAGCACCGCAACAGCGAATAACCCTTGAAATAGAGATGGCTTATCTGACAACACAGTCGACGCCAATATACTACCAATACCAACCGTCATCGCAAAATCATGGCTTGATAACTTGGAAAAACTGCGTAAACCCATCAATCGAGTAAACAACATCAGCCCTACATAAAAGCCTACAGCAGATAAAGAAATTCCGAGCACTTGTTGCCAGTCAATTGAAAGCCAATTTTCCCACTTCATAACATAACCTTATCTATTACATCTTTATTAAATCATTGTTCGTTATTACCTGATGATGTTGACTGTCAAAATCAATAGAACTTTACATTAGCAACACTTTGTCATGCCAAAAAAGCCCCATAAAAAAAGCAACCTGATAAGAGGTTGCTTTTTTTTAAAATCGATACAGTATTTTTATTGTTTTAACAAACAAAGTAATCAATGCGTATTGATAATCTTATTGTCATTAAGCTTTCTGGCAAGCAGTTAGCCTAATAATAAATGAGATTAGATAGCTTCGATTTGCTCAGCTTGTGGGCCTTTTTTGCCATCACCTAAGATGAAAGACACTTTTTGGCCTTCGGCTAGAGTTTTGAAACCGTTACCTTGGATAGCGCTGTAGTGAGCGAATACGTCTTGTCCGCCGTTGTCTTGAGCGATAAAACCAAAACCTTTAGCTTCATTAAACCACTTTACAGTGCCTTCAACTTTATCTGACATAAATTTTCCTGACTCTTTAACTGTTGGCGAGACTTGTGTCATCACCGATTAATTGATATATACCCTAATATTTTTTGCTAAATGCGGCGGCCAAAAATGCTAAATGTTCTTAAAGAAAATTTGGATTTTTTGCCTCAAATATTTTGAGTACAGTCTGATTATAACAGTTTTCCATGGTAGGAACAGTCTAAATTGCTGATTTTTGTAAATAAATACTAACCATTGTTGCAAGCTAACATCGATAGTAATCAGATCCATATCTTATTGATATAAAATAGTTTTTATTTATAGATGTACTACAATTTCATCAGTAAACCACTAATTAAATAAGTAGAAATAGATGATAGTAGGTTGGAATGTCAGTTACTGCAATGGTGATGTCGGTAGCCATGCTGAACTCAATACGAGCAAACATAACGCAAAAAACACCAATGAAAATGACTGACTATAGGCAATATACTTGGCTGGAATGACTAAGTCTTTAGGAGAGTCAGGGATGCCTTTGCGCTTCAGCAGCTTGGTACCATATATCCAACCGAAGGTCGTGTATATGCCATATGCTGCAGGCACTGCGATAGCTAACGGGGTCAAATCAACAACGTATAAAATCACCACTGATATGAAGAACCATAGAGTATCTAACAATGAACTAACTTTGAAGAACTTAGATTGAGGCAGTTTACCATCGGTCTGTTTGAGCATCTCCCCTTCTATCCAAATTAAAACTGCTACCACAGCGCTAAGAGTAATATATACGAATTGCGGCGTTAGCCAGTCTGAATAAGATATTTGCACAGCATACAACCTATTATCTATAGAAAGTGAGAATGAAGCATCCGCCCGCTTCGAATACTTAGAAACGGGTAAGAACAATGATGAATGTTAATCGCAAAGGCGCTTTAGCCAATGTTAAGGTGCCTGCTTATATTGGGCAGCAATTAATGATTTTCAACCGATAACCCTGATTCAAATCAAAGCGGAAAACATCTATCAAATACTTTGCATAAAAAAACCCGTGCTATCAAGTGATAACACGGGCTACTGCATCTAAATCAGACTTTTATCTGTATAAAACTTAGTTTTTGTCTTTATCAATGATTTTGTTACCACCGATCCATGGCATCATGCCACGTAGCTTAGCACCAGTGATTTCGATTTGATGATCAGCGTTGTTACGACGACGCGCAGTCATTGATGGATAGTTGGTTGCGCCTTCAGAGATGAACATCTTCGCGTATTCACCAGACTGGATGCGTTTTAGTGCATTACGCATGGCTTCACGTGACTGCTCGTTAATAACTTCAGGGCCAGTAACATATTCGCCATATTCAGCGTTGTTACTGATTGAGTAGTTCATGTCAGCGATGCCGCCTTCATACATCAAGTCAACGATAAGCTTTAGCTCATGTAGACATTCGAAATAAGCCATTTCTGGGGCATAGCCCGCTTCTGTTAGTGTCTCAAAGCCCATTTTAACCAGCTCTACTGCGCCACCACAAAGTACGGCTTGCTCACCGAATAGATCTGTCTCAGTCTCATCTTTGAACGTTGTTTCGATGATGCCTGAACGACCACCACCAACACCAGCAGCATACGATAATGCTAACTGTTTGGCTTGACCAGAAGCGTCTTGATAGATAGCGATAAGATCAGGGATACCGCCGCCTTTAGCGAACTCTGAACGTACAGTATGACCTGGTGCTTTTGGTGCAACCATGATGACATCAAGATCGCCACGTGGTACAACTTGGTTGTAATGAATCGCGAAACCATGAGCGAAAGCTAGTGTAGCGCCTTCTTTGATGTTTGGCTCGATCACATCATTATAAAGCTCTTTTTGGAACTCATCAGGCGTCAAAATCATGATAACGTCAGCAGCTTTTACCGCTTCTTCTACTTCAGCAACTTTTAGGCCAGCATTTTCAGCTTTTTTCCATGAGCTTGAGTTTGCACGTAAACCAACAGTTACATCGACGTCTGAATCTTGTAGGTTAAGCGCGTGTGCATGGCCTTGTGAACCATAACCGATAATGGCAACTTTTTTACCTTGGATAATAGATAGGTCACAATCTTTGTCATAATAAACGTTCATAAATAGAGTCCTTGTTCTCAATCATGGCTTGCCATGGATAGTAAGCGCTTATGCTGTAGTCAATATAATAACTAAGATAAGCGCTTTGTTGATTAGATAAATAAATATTGGTTTAAACTGGTTTTGATAAACAATTAAATGCTTAGGGTTTTTTCACCGCGGGCAATACCGATCACACCTGAGCGAACCACTTCCATAATACGCTCACGGCCAATCACATCGATAAAACCATCAAGTTTGGCTTTGTCGCCCACGATTTGAATCGTATATAAATTCGAATTTACATCGACGATTTGTGCGCGGAAAATGTCTGCGCTACGTTTAATCTCTTCACGAACACCGCCTGTTGCACGGACTTTAATAAGCATCAATTCACGCTCAACGTGTACGTTCTCCGTCAAATTAAGCACTTTAACCACTTCAATCAATTTATGCAATTGTTTGGTGATTTGCTCAATTCTTTCAGGTGACGTAATGGTCGTAACCGTTAGACGTGAAATACTTGGGTCATCAGTAGGCGCGACGTTCAAAGTTTCGATATTGTAGCCACGTTGCGAGAACAAGCCGACTAACCGCGACAACGAACCCGCTTCGTTTTCCATCAATACCGAAATCAGATGTTGTTGTTGCATTAGGTACGCTCCCCTTTTGTTAACCACATATCACGCATGGCCTGTCCAGCGATTTGCATTGGATATACATGCTCATTACGATCGACGTAAACATCGATAAATACCAGTTTGTCTTTCATAGCCATTGCTTCAGCCAATTGTGCTTCCATGGTCGCAGGGTCAGTAATTTTGATACCGACATGACCATAGCTTTCAGCCAGTTTGACAAAATCTGGTAAGGAGTTCATATAAGACTGGGCATGACGACCTTCATACAGCATATCTTGCCACTGCTTCACCATACCAAGCTGCGCATTATTAATGTTCAGAATTTTAACTGGTAAGTTATATTGCAAGCAGGTCGATAGCTCTTGGATATTCATCTGAATAGAGCCTTCACCAGTAATACAAACCACATCACGCTCAGGATTGGCAAGTTTGGCAGCCATTGCATACGGCAGACCAACACCCATGGTACCAAGACCACCTGAATTCAGCCATTGACGTGGCTCATTGTAAGTATAGTAAAGTGCCGCAAACATCTGATGCTGACCGACGTCACTTGTGATAATAGCGTTACTATTAGTCACTTTATCTAGAGCTTGTACGACACTTTGTGGCTTAATACCATTATCTGTGCTGGTGTCATAACGTAAGCCATGACGCTTACGCCACTCATTAATTTGTGACCACCAATCGAGCAATGCGTGCTGCTCTAACTGCTTGTCTTGACCAACAATCTCTAGCATGTCCGTTAAGACCGACTTCACATCACCTACGATAGGAATGTGCGCAAGAATCGTTTTTGAAATTGACGCAGGATCGATGTCGATATGAATGATGGTTGCGTTAGGGCAGAATTTTTTAACGTTATTGGTCACACGATCATCGAAACGCGCGCCGACAGCCAAAATCACATCAGCATGATGCATACTCATATTGGCTTCGTAAGTACCGTGCATGCCAAGCATACCTAAGAACTGACGATCAGAGCCAGGGAACGTACCAAGACCCATCAAGGTGTTGGTCACTGGTAAATTCAGACGATGTGCAAGATCTGTTAATTCTTCGTGTGCATTGCTCCAAATCACACCGCCGCCTGCATATACAACAGGACGCTGCGCTGCTAATAGCGTTTCAATGGCTTTTTTGATTTGACCGCTATGGCCTTTGAGTGAAGGCTGATAAGAGCGTATAAACACTTCTTCTGGATATTCGTAAGCAAATTTTTCGCTAGGCGCAGTCATGTCTTTTGGCACATCAATGACGACAGGGCCTGGGCGACCAGTCTGGGCAATATAAAATGCCTTTTTTACAATCATTGGAATTTCGCTAGCATGACGTACTTGGAAGCTATGCTTAACGATAGGACGAGATACACCAACCATATCTGTTTCTTGGAAAGCATCTTCACCGATTAGGCTGCTTGGCACCTGACCTGCGATTACCACCATTGGTACAGAGTCCATAAAGGCAGTAGCAATAGCTGTCACAGTATTGGTCGCACCAGGGCCTGATGTGGCCAACACGACGCCAGTATTACCAGTCACTCGCGAATAAGCATCGGCCATGTGGCCCGCTGCTTGCTCGTGACGTACTAAGATGTGCTCAATATTTTCTTGCTGAAACAGCGCATCATAAATGTGTAAGACCGCGCCACCTGGATAGCCAAAGATGTATTCGACACCTTCGTCAGTCAGTGCTTGCACCAGCATTTCAGCGCCCGATAGCATCACAGGCTGTGCACTACCTTCTGCAAGACGTTGTTGCTTTTGTTCAAAATTTTTGGCGGCATTACCCGTCTGGGTATGTCCCGTCATGTTCGGACTTTGCGTGGTTTGCGTCACTGTCATCACCTTTTTTTGCGGCGAGAATTTGCGGGATTCTATGAGTAGAAATAATTACTTACCGTCATTATTTCTACTTACTGAATGATCGCTAATTCTTGTCCATATCAAGAATATCTGCCTAATAGGTTTAATTAACACTGTCTGATAGGACAATACTAATCAAACATAGCAGTGTATTTTAGGTCAGCTTTGTGATGGATGTTTATCGATATACAGTGACAAGATGCGAGTGCATCTATAAAAGAAGGCGCTTATTATTGAGATTCGATACTAGCAAGTACCTATTGTGACTTTATTCGTGTGACTTTATTTGTACAGATGCATCGATATACACAAGCAAAAAAACTTCATAACCAATGCTAAATTATAAGATCTTTAGAACTTACAATAGGCTTTGGGGAAATCTCTCAACGGCGTACTATATCGCTTTTGATACAACTGCTAAAAACACATTTAGCACATTTCAAATAATAAGTTTATCTTAGTCATTGTAGACAGATAAGTCCGGAGACAATGTATCGCTATCAATAGTGGTCGTTTTGCCACTACGCTTGCTATATCATTATCACAAAGGAAATAAAACTGCGTAAGCTACCGATAAGTAACTCGTAGTTCTCATTCTCAAGTGCCACGGCAACATCGTAAAAGCCGCTCACTGACCAATCAACTGCTATTATATTCGATGGTTTACGAGTTATTGTCAAGAAAAACTTCTAAAGCCTATCCCAAACTATTAGTTATTAAATAATGTACATTGATAAGTATTATTTGCTAGAATCGATAGTCGATACATTATTACTACCAATAAAACGTTCAAGTGTTATATTTACACCCATATACATTTGATTTTTATTAAATAAGAGGATTGCTACTATGGCATATGCGTCTAAGATATATACCGCTGCCAAACTGTTGATGAGTACTGCGTGTATGCTAATGCTGTCCATGAATGCCAGTCAGGCTATTCAAGTTTATAAATCCATTGGGGCACACGGTGAAGTAAAATATAGCCAACATGCGCCGCAAGTCGGTAAAAATATCGAACTGATTGAGTTTCGTAGTGATGGTAGACAGAATAATGCAGGACAAATGGCAGGGAAAACAGATCCTAGCCAAAGCAGCAATGCTCAAACGGCAGAAGAACAACGAGTAGCAGCACTTGAAGCACGTATTAAAGAACAAGAAGCTCAAGCTAATGCTCAACGCTGCCAATCACTGCGTAATAACTTGACCAACCTAAATGTAGGCGGCCGTATCTATGAGATGGATGCCAACGGTAAACGTCAATATTTAGATGGTCGTGAGATTGAGCTTAAGCGCGAGCGCGTACAGCAAGCAATTACTCAGTATTGCTCTAACCCTTCTACCTAGCTAGACCTCTTGAAAGCAAATATCAAACTATCATAAGCTGCATGACGTGACGAATGGCTGCTGGCATATCCTGAGCTTGTAGCCCTCGTTGCCCCACTAGCAATGTATTGGTGTCGCTATTCGCTTGATTGACTAATACATCTCCTGCAAACCCATGTATAAGAACCGCTTGATGTAAGCTCCGTGCCTCTGCTGATAAGTCTTGCTGTGCTAATAGTCCAGCGGTCACCCCAGATAACACATCACCCATGCCAGCGGTTGCCATGCCAGCATTACCCACATTACAGACATATACTCTTTCTTTTCCCTCTTCTTGTTCTAACACTAACGATCCTGCCCCTTTTAATACCCAGTCACAACCATATGTTGCAGCGCACTGTTTTATAGCTTGCAGTCTATTGGACTCAATCTCACTTATCTTTTGATCAAGTAATCTAGCTGCTTCCCCACTATGCGGCGTCAAGCAAACCCGATGATCAGTACTGTATTCTCTTAACTCTGTTATTAGCTTGTGATTATCAATGTGCAGTGATGCTAAGTGATAAAGTCCATCAGCATCGATCACGATTGATTTTTCATTCTCTATAGCAGCCTGTACATAATTAATAAATAATGCTTTAGCTTTTTCGTCACGGCCAAGCCCCATCCCAATGGCAACGATACTAGCCTGCTTAATCAGACCTTCCACGCCGCTTATGTCATGTAAATTAATAGTCATCGCATCTGGTAATGAGGTCAATAGTGACCCGTGAAAAGCCTCATGACAGGCAACTGTTATTTTACCAGCACCTGTCGCCATCGTACTGGCCGCAGATAGTATGGCAGCACCGCCCATACCCTGAGAGCCATCAACGCGATTTCCGCCAATAACTAATACATGACCATAGCTGCCTTTATAGCTGTTTTGGCGACGCAGATTCATACTATGCGCAGCCGTCAGCAGCGTAGCAACTGGCTCAAATGCTTGAATGGCATTTTTCTCAGCTATCATATGATGACTAACTGTTTGCTGACATGCCTTTTGATAAGGTATTAACGGTATATCGACTACGTCTCCGCTATAGTCTGTACCGTCTTTAGTGTGTAGACCAAACTTGCGCGTAATCAAACATAGAGTCACGTCAGCTTGTATTGCTATGCGCTCAAACACCTCACCAGTAGAAGCCACTAACCCACTTGGAATATCGACTGCTATTGCTAAGGCGTTATTTTGTTGAGTAAAGTTATTAAAAACTTTAATAGCTGCTTTATAGGCTCCCTCTGGTGCACGATCTAAGCCAATACCAAATAATGCATCGATATAGATATCAGCTGGCAAGTTTATTTTATCCGCATCATCGTGACCAATAACGTCCTCAAAACGTTGATAGTGACAGTTGCTCGCTAAAGCTATCTGTAATGCCTTTGTCGCGTCAGTAATATTGCTACTATCTCTGTATCCATTGTTAGAGTTTTTAGAAGTTACTGATTGGTCATCGATAATAAAATCATCTTTACTAAAGCCAACTGTTATTACTTCTACTTGCCAGCCAGCTTGCTGTAAATAATGAGCGATAAGCCAACCATCACCGCCATTGTTACCTTTCCCTACCCAGATACTTGCCCGATGTGGATAAGCACTACGGTGATAAACGTTGGTATTGGTAGAATGGCTGGCACTGACGGTTTTTCGCTCATAAATCTGCTCTATTTGCTGTGTCATTTGCCAAGCGGCTTGTTTCATCAAACCAAAACTATTGTACCCCTCTGCAAACCAAGCCTGTTCCATCGCATAAATCTGCTTACTACTATATAGCGCAATAGGTTTTGTATTTTTTATAGGTGACAAATTGGTATTATTTCTCATAACTTATCCTTGGTGTTTCTACTCATTTTTTATTTTATCTAAATTTGGTTGCTCATTTCTCATATCAGCTTAGCAAAAGCTTATCTCGACTTATGTATCAATATGAATATGAGTTTATTTTCTTTTATACTTGCACTCATTGCTCACTGGCTTATCATAGCGGTATTTACATTATCTCTGATTGTCAGATATGAATAATCTGATTAAAACAAACGAGAAAACCATCTAATAAGCACCTACTATCTATGCCTACTGATAAAAACAAAATCGCCATTACGAACCCAACTGTATTTGCAACCACAGCTGATGTTAAGCAGTGGATTACAGCACAAGCACAGGCACTAGGATTTGCTGATTGTGGTTTTTTGTCTGTGCATCATCCTTTGTTTACTCAGCAGATTGAACAACTACAGAAGTGGCTAGATAAAGGCTATGAGGGCCAGCTGCAGTTTATGCACAATAATCATGACCTGCGCGCTCATCCTGATCAGTTAGTTGAGGGCGCAAAAACCATCATCAGCGTACGTATGGACTATCTAACTCAAGCACCCACACCGCGTGCTGTCACTGATAATGATCATCCCAATAAAGGCATCATCGCGCGTTATGCAAGAGGGCGCGACTACCATAAAACGATGCGTAGTCGTTTAAAGCAATTGGCTTTAAAGATAGAAACAATGCTCCCTGAATGGCAACATTTAGATATCGGTTCAGAGAAAGAATTTGTGTTTAGACCTTTTAGCGATTCGGCGCCTATCTTTGAGCGGCCTATTGCAGATGCAGCAGGTCTCGGTTGGACAGGTAAACATACACTACTTATAAATAAGCAAGCTGGCTCATTTTTTGTGCTTGGTGAGCTATTTTTGAGCCTTGAGCTACCCGACGATAAACCAGTCAAGGAGCATTGCGGTAGTTGTAGCGCTTGTATTGATATATGTCCTACTCAAGCAATTGTAGCGCCCCATGAGCTCAACGCCTCTGCTTGTATCTCCTATTTGACTATCGAACATGATGGTGTCATCGATACCAAATATCGACGAGCTATTGGTAATCGGGTCTTTGGCTGTGATGATTGTCAGTTAATCTGTCCATGGAATCGCTATGCCAATCTAACTACCGTTGATGATTTTGCACCAAGGCATGGACTGGATAATAGTAGCTTACTTGAATTATGGCAGTGGCAAGAAGCCGACTTTATGAAGAACACTCAAGGTAGTCCGCTTAGACGCACCGGCTATGTAAATTTTTTACGTAATATCGCTATCGGACTTGGCAATGCTAATGCTAGCTTAGAAGTAGTCGAACAGTTAAAATCTAAATTGACCTTACATAATGACATGCTAGATGAGCATATCGAATGGGCTCTAGCTGAGCAGCACAACAAGCTAGACTCGACTAATTAACCAATCACTTTATAACTATCAAATCTCCCTGAGATAAATTGGTTATTTGAAGTGTACAACATAAAAAAAGCCTCTTAATAATAAGAGACTTTTTTATTAGAATATCATATTCAAAATACTATCTTTCTATACGCTTCTTCTAGAATTATGGCTTAGGAATGCGTAACACTTGACCTGGATAGATTTTATCTGGATCAGATAACATTGGCTTGTTTGCTTCAAATATCTTTATGTAATCGCCAGATGAACCATAAACTTCTTTAGCAATCTTAGATAAACTGTCACCAGACTTTACCGTATACATTGTAGATTCAGGTGCATCTTCTTCGATATCGATGTTATCAATAACTTTTGCAACGTTTTGCACGTTACCGATAGCGATAATTGCTTTTTCACGATCAGCTTGGGTTTTAGCATTACCACTGATTTCTGCAGTATCTGTAGAACCATTATATTTAATTTTCAGGTTACTGATATTGAGGTTCTGCTGCTGAATACGGCGCAATAAAATATTGGCAACTGATTGTGCACTCGGTTCACTGCTTTGTACTGGTGTATTAGCATCTGCTTTCGTTTCTGTCTTAGCATCATGCTTTTCGTCATCACGGTTAAAAATCTTATCACCGATATCTTTTGCAAAGCTAAACATACCCATATATCTACTCCTTGAAATATTATTATTTATCATTCTTTTAATAAAACACGCAATCAAACAATATTTTAAATGTCTAACTGACGTCTTTTTCTACGACCTACTATTATAAGTATAGATAAAGTGAGTCGATGTAGATAGTAATAGTATGTTGAATAATGTTGAATTGACGTAGTCAATGTTAAATTCGATTGCTGCGTTCAAAGATAGTAATCATGCGCCCATAAAAAAACCGCCTATCTAATCAGATAAGCGGCATTATAAACCTGCTAAATAAGTAGCAGATTATAGTTGGGCTTGTACGTAATCAATTGCTTTTTGAACAGTAGTCAATTCTGCAGAATCTTCATCAGGAATAGTGATACCAAAATCACTTTCAAATGACATAACCAATTCAACTAGGTCTAAAGAATCTGCACCTAGGTCTTCCATGAATGAAGCATCGTTGTTAATGTCTTCAACATTCATACCTAGTTGCTCAGCTACTGCTGCTTTTACTCTTAGCTCGATATCATTACTCATGTAGATCACTCCGTTATCATCTATTATTTTTAATAAACTGCTATAGCGCCTTATTTAACGCCATAGCATGGTATATAAAATGCGTTTGCCAGACTAGCAATGCTGTCTGAGTACTCTATGACATGTTATACAGTCTGTCTGATGTCTAATAAAGCCCTGCTATCATACAGGGCTTTGACTCAAAAGTATCCGTCATTATAGCACCCTTTATTATAGTTTACACTCGTTCACACAGTTTTTTATTATAACTATGTAACGCTCGTATATTGACTACATATACATGCCGCCATTGACAGGAATAACGGCGCCTGTGATATAGCTGGCCTCGTCGCTAGCCAAGAAATGTACCGCTGCAGCGATGTCTTCTGGCTGACCAAGACGGCTGATAGGTACAGCATCTAACATAGAGTTCAATAGGCGCTCATCAAGCTCATCTGTCATATCCGTTTCGATCAAGCCTGGTGCCACGCAGTTGATGGTCACTTGGCGTGAACCAATCTCACGTGCAAGCGTACGGCTAAACCCTTCTACGCCAGCTTTGGTCGCCGCATAGTTAGATTGACCTGCATTGCCCATTTGAGCGACGACAGAGGTAATGTTAATAATACGGCCACGGCGTGCTTTCATCATACCGCGTACGGCACGTTTGCTCATGCGATATACCGATGTCAAATTGGTATCGATAACATTTTCCCAATCTTCATCTTTCATGCGCATCAGTAGGCCATCTTGAGTGATACCAGCATTGTTAACCAATACTTGTACCGCGCCATAAACGCTTTCAATCTCTTCAAACAGTTTGTCGATTTGAGCAGTATCACGTACGTCTAAAACACGACCAATACCGCCAGTGTCATGAAGGTAGTCATCGATAAGCTCAGCGCCCTTCTCGGTGGTCGCAGTTCCAATGACAAAATGTCCTTCTTTAGCAAAACGCTTGGCCACTGCTTTGCCGATACCTCGGCTAGCGCCAGTTACTAATGTAATCGTACGGCTCATGATAACACCTCCAATAATTTTTCTAGACGGGCAGGCTTGTCAGTAGGATAGCTGGCGATTGGCTGCGCCTGACGCTTCGCCAAATTGCTCAGTACATTACCACTGCCGCATTCAATTAAGATATTAATTTGCTTATCAGCTAGCTCTTGCATAGTTTTTGACCACAATACTGGCTCACTGAGCTGTTCGGTCAATGCTTGCTTGATACCGACCGCACTAGTTTCAACACGCGCATAGCGATTTTGTATAACAGGAATGGTTGCCTGATCAAACTTGATACCCGCTAGTATCTCAGCCAATGCATTGCTGGCAGGTTCCATAAGTGCGCAATGAGATGGCACACTCACTTTTAGAGGAACAGATTTTTTGCCCGTGTTTTTGACTTTATCAATAACAGCATTAACACCAGCAGCGTTACCCGAGATAACCACTTGTCCTGGACTATTAAAGTTGGCTGCACCGACTACCGCATCTTCGACGTGTTCGGTTGCTTGCTCACACAAGTTTTCAACTCGGTTGTCTTCTAGTCCTAATACTGCAGCCATAGCAGTATCAACACCTACAACGGCCTCTTGCATCAACTGACCGCGCTTATGTACTAAAGTGACTGCATCACCAAGCGATATCACATTGGCAGCACACAGGGCACTGTACTCGCCCAGAGAGTGACCAGCTAAATAACAAGGCGTCTCTTCTATTTTTTGTTGTAGGACACGCCAAATAGCAATACTAGCTGTCAAAAGCGCAGGCTGAGTATATTGGGTTTGATTGAGTTTTTCTTCGTCCTGACAGATTGCCCACAAATCCTCACCAAGCGCATCACTCGCTTCGGTAAATGTATCGCGTATCTCTGGATAGATTTCGGCAAGCTCACTCGTCATTGCGACTGCTTGAGATCCTTGTCCAGGAAAAATGACCGCGATACGAGCGGGTTGCTTTTTTACCATATCGGGTACAGAAGCCATAACCAATATTCCTTATCTGATTAGAAATATCCCTAAAAACAATGGGGTGTATTATATTATTAGATATTATACAAAGCCGCTACTTCAAGTATTTATGTAAGAAAACGGATTGTCAGTAAACTATACACTGACAGACACGATTATCATAGCGGATGCAAACCAAACAGCAATAGTAACGCTGCTCAAATTAAAGGAGCAGATTATATCAGCACATTTTTAAATCTACTAAAAATAACAAGCGAATTAAGCAATAAGTCTGGTTATAAATAACAAAAAGCCAAGTTATCCAGCCACATAATATATGATAGCGAAATAACTTGGCTTTTTTTAGCTCAAAGCTTATTGACTAATAATAACTAGGCAAAAACAATAATAGTCACCAGTACTATTATCATCTTCGCCTAAGCTATCATAGAGCCAATGTCTTAGGCGTCTTGGCTGACTTTGAACAGTTGACGACCACGGTAGAAACCATCTTTAGTCATGTGATGACGACGATGTTTTTCACCAGTAGTAGCATCTACGCTTAGTTCAGCAATTTCCATACGATGATGTGAACGGCGCATGTCACGACGAGAACGGCTTTTACGACTTTTTTGAACAGCCATGATATAGCTCCTATACTTAAAAGGGATAAGCTTGAAATTCAGCTTAAGTCGATACTGACAGAGGCTATATAATCATAACAACCTAAGTCTTAAGCATCATTAGTTAAATAGATTGCCACTCACATAAAGCACTGACCAAGGCTGAATTCTATAAAAAATTTACCCAGTCAGTTTCTATCAGCAAGCAACAGGTTGCTCGAATGCAATAAACCGGACATTATACGCATGTTTATTAAATTAATAAAGCCCTGCCTTGCACTCTTCTGTACAAAGCTGATAAAAGGCTTTTTAAATGCATTGAGTAGATAATTTTGACGCTTATAGTTTGCCTTTTAACGAGGCTAAAGCAGCGAAAGGATTTTCACCTTCCTCTTCTTCTGGTATCTCGCCAAACTGCTCAACAGACATCTCACAATCGTCATGCTTTGGCGCCATTGGCGTCTTGAGCAAGATCTCGTCTTCTACCAACTTTTTAAATGGCAACAGACGCTCTGGAGATTGCTCTGTGACAATTTCATCCAGTAATAAATAATCTTGTTCATCTTTAACTAAACGAACCTGACTATCGTTTTCTAGTAGCGCGATGTCATAATCATCAGACAAGTCTATCGCGATTGGTTGTAAGCAGCGCTGACAAGTTAGCCAAACATCACCTGTCAAAGTAAATGCTAAATGCAAGACGTTGTTGCGACGATATAAGTTAGCGTTGAGCTGTATATCTGACTGCTCATGCTCAATGCTCAGAGTAGTAGCAAGACGATCAAACGAGTTTGGTTTTACCTCTCCTGACCATTCATAACCAGTGTCTGCCCACTTATCTAAAGAAATATGCTCAGGCATGCCAGTAGATACAGGCGCTTTTTTATTGTCAGCGTGAGGTGCTGACGGTTTAGTTTCTGGAGTGCTTGACATGCGCGGCCTCATTCATAAAAACGGTGTATAATATTGCCTGCCATACTAACGGAAAGTGCCATATTCTGCTAGCGCTAGTATGTTAAGATTTTTTGATAGTAAATTTATTTAAGCTCTTTTACTACTTACCTTTTTACCTAAAGTTTTTTGTCTTTAGTATTTATTAAATCAATGTCTTCTCTATGAATCTATCCGATAATAAAATGAATTTTTCTGATTTACTTTCTTCTACTGAAGCAAGTTCGTTGCTACAACAGCTTACTCAATTAAAGAGTCATACTGAAAGGTCATCTAGCAATATACTCTCTGATGATAAAGATGAGTATTTAAACGAATGCAGAAGTCAGTGGCAAGAATTGTCTAGTACTCAATCTGACAATATTTACCTAGCAAAATTGGTAGTTGATAGCGAACGATTAGCTACCGACTGGCTCATACAGCTATTTAATACTTTATTTGCTAATCAGCAAATTATATTGGTTCGTAGTGATGGCGAACCCGAGTATTTTCCAGCTAAAAATAATGAACCCGCTCGAATTGAATTCGCTCACGGATTTTTTGCCAGTGCTTTACATGAAATCAGTCATTGGTGCGTAGCTGGCGACGCTCGTAGACAACTATCTGACTTTGGCTACTGGTATGCCCCAGATGGACGATCAGCGGCGCAGCAGCAGGCATTTGAGCGTGTAGAAATCAAACCTCAAGCATTAGAGTGTTTATTCACTTTGGCGTGTGGACGAAATTTCCAAGTCTCACAAGATAATTTGTTTGCCGACTTCGACACCAGTAGTAGCACATTTGCTAGTGATGTCTATCAGCAAGTAAAAAGCTATATAGCCAAACCTCATACTCTGCCGCGTGACGCTAAAACTTTACTGATTGCGTTACTTAGAGCTTGCACTTCTTCATCTGAGATCAGCGCTTAGTTTAAATTACTAAGCGTTCCTACTTATTAACGATTTTCTACGGTTGGTAACGCCTTGCCACTAAACTTATATCTACTTTGAGCTATACTGATAACTGAAGTGGTATTTTGAAGATATCGATCTGCTTTAGTTCTAGAATAGTTTTTCTAATATATCCAGTGATTGAACCACATCTAATTAATGAAAAATTTGTCTCAATTAAAAACCAATAATTATAAAATAAGGAACCATTATGGAAGTCTTCTATATTCACCCCGATAATCCGCAGCCACGTCTCATTGAGCAAGCCGCTGACCTATTGCGCAGAGATCAGTTAATTATTTATCCAACGGATACCAGTTATGCTTTTGGTTGCCGTTTGGGTGCAAAGGATGCCCTAGCTAAGCTTAAGCAAATCCGTGAACTCGATGATAAGCATCAATTTACCTTGCTGTGCCGCGACTTGAGCGAAATTGCCAATTATGCAACAGTTGATAATGTGCAATTTAAACAGCTGAAAGCCCATACCCCTGCTCCAATTACTTTTATTCTTACTGCCACCAAAGACGTACCGAAAAAACTGGCGCATGCAAAGAAAAAGACCATTGGTATTCGTGTACCTAGTAACCCTATTGCTCAAGCATTATTAGAAGCAATGGATGAACCTATCTTAACCAGCTCACTGATTTTGCCTAATCGAGACGATATTTTGGATGACCCATTTGAGATTGAAGATTTGCTAGGCAATCAAATCGATGGTCTCATCAATGCAGGTATAAAGACGACCAAGCTTACTACTATCGTGGATATGACTAGCAGCGTTCCTGAAGTTATCAGACAAGGTGCGGCCAATGTCGATTCGTTATTACTCTAAGCAGCTAATTATTGCTTTAAACAGCTACTAGTATATTTGGTCAAATTTAAGACAAAAAAAAGCTCCAATTGCATTGGAGCTTTTTTATGAAATATGTCTTGGTGCAAAACTAGTCGCGATCAACCAATTCTACATAAGCCATTGGCGCATTGTCACCATCACGGTAACCGCATTTTACGATACGCAAATAACCACCTGGACGCGTCTGGTAACGAGGACCTAACGTGCCAAATAACTTGCCTACCATAGCTTTGCTACGCATACGGCTGAATGCTAAACGACGGTTAGCAACGCTGTCTTCTTTAGCCATAGTGATCAATGGCTCGGCAACGCGACGTAGTTCTTTAGCTTTTGGTAAAGTTGTTTTGATCAGTTCATGCTCAAATAATGAGTTAGTCATGTTCTGAAACATTGCCTTACGATGACTGCCGGTACGACCCAGCTTGACTCCACTCTTACGATGGCGCATAGTCAAAAATCCTTAAAGTTTAACGGCTACGATAAGAAAAGCGATCATCAACACGTAAATCAGCTGGTGGCCAGTTATCTAGGCGCATACCGAGCTCTAAATCTTTAGACGCTAATACGTCCTTGATTTCTGTCAATGATTTCTTACCAAGATTTGGGGTTTTTAGAAGTTCAGTCTCTGAACGCTGTACCAAATCACCGATATAGTAAATGTTTTCAGCTTTCAAGCAGTTGGCTGAGCGAACCGTTAGTTCAAGATCGTCCACAGGGCGTAATAGCACCGGATCAACCTCTTCTTTCTCTTTCACAGGCTCAGGCGCTTCTTCAGCTTCTAGGTCAACAAAGATAGAAATCTGTTGTTGTAAAATAGTGGCTGCTTTACGAATTGCTTCTTCTGGATCTATAGTGCCATTAGTTTCAAGCTCAATGATAAGACGATCAAGATCAGTACGCTGCTCTACACGAGCGTTCTCAACCTGATAAGCAACACGAAGCACAGGACTAAAACTTGCATCAAGCTTTAAGCGTCCAATTGCTTTAGTATCACCATCTTCACGGCGCTGGTTTGCTGGCTCATATCCACGACCCATCACTACACGCAAACGCATCTTAAGATGACCACGGTCGCTCAATGTACCCAAGACCAATTCTGGATTGATGATGTCAACATTGTGCGGCAACGCGATGTCTGCAGCAGTAATAGTGCCTGGACCTTGTTTATCCAAGGTCAAAAATACTTCATTTTGGTCATGAAGAGTAATTGCTAAGCCTTTTAGGTTCAAAAGCAAATCAAGTACGTCTTCTTGCAGGCCTTCAAGCGTTGAGTATTCATGGTCAACACCATCAATCTCAGCTTCAATGACTGCAGCACCAGGTAATGAAGATAACAAGATGCGACGCAGAGCATTACCTAGGGTATGCCCAAAGCCGCGTTCTAACGGTTCGAGCGTGACTTTCGCAATCGTTTCGTTAACCGTATCCACATTAATGGCATTCGGCGTTAGAAACTCAGTTGCATTTAGCATCATGATGTCACCTCGATTTATTAAACTGGTTTAATTAACGTTAATTGCTCAATGCCATTTTCATAACATTGAGCATTACGTCATTACTTAGAGTATAGCTCAACGATCAAGCTTTCGTTGATTTCAGCAGGTAGATCAATACGATCAGGCGCATGTTTAAACGTGCCTTGTAGTTTGCTGTGGTCAACATCAAGCCATTCTGGAATACCACGTTGTGTCGCTAATTCGATAGCGTTTTTAATACGTAGTTGTTCGCGAGATTTCTCTTGGATAGCGATGACATCACCATCTTGAAGCTGAATTGAAGGAATGTTCACACGAACAAACTCATCACGGCCAGCTTTTTTTACCATAACAGTACGATGACTGACTAGCTGACGTGCTTCTGCGCGAGTTGAGCCAAAGCCCATGCGATATACAACGTTATCTAGACGGCTCTCAAGCATTGCTAGCAAGTTTTCACCAGTAGCGCCACGCTTACGAGCAGCTTCTTTATAGTAGTTCGCGAATTGACGCTCTAGTACACCATAAATACGCTTAACTTTTTGCTTTTCACGCAACTGTAGAGCATATTCTGAGGTCTTGTTACGGCTTACGCCATGCTGACCTGGTGGACGACCAGCTTTCTTCGTTTTTACGTCATACGGTTTAACGCCAGACTTAAGGCCTAAATCCGTACCTTCACGACGTGATAATTTCAGTTTTGGTCCAATATAGCGGGCCATTGTTATGTCTCCTATAAGCTTTTAGTATAAAAAGCTTCGTCTTTAATATTAGACGCGGCGCTTTTTCGGCGCACGGCAACCATTGTGTGGGATTGGGGTTACATCAGAGATGCTGTTAACTTTATAACCCAATGCACCTAGTGCTCTTACCGCAGACTCACGACCCGGTCCTGGTCCTTTGACCAAAACATCGATATTCTTAACACCATATTCTTGGGCCGCTTTACCAGCGACTTCAGCTGCAACCTGAGCTGCAAATGGTGTAGATTTACGTGAACCACGGAAGCCTTGTCCACCTGAAGTGGCCCAAGCCAATGCATTACCTTGACGATCGGTAATCGTAACAATGGTGTTATTAAAAGACGCATGGATATGGGCAATGCCCTCCGATACTGAACGACGAGCCACCTTTTTGCGACTGCGAGTGTCTTTTGCCATCTTTTAGCTTCCTAAGTTAATTATCTTTTGAGAGGGCGTGTCGGACCCTTACGAGTACGAGCGTTGTTCTTGGTGTTCTGACCTCTAACTGGTAGGTTACGACGATGACGGATGCCACGGTAACAACCAAGATCAACTAAACGCTTGATGTTCATTGAAACTTCACGACGAAGGTCACCTTCAGTCATGTAGTTTGCAACTTGTGCACGGATAGCATCTAACTGTGTATCATCTAACTGACTGACTTTAGTAGTAGGGGCGATGCCAACTGCTTCTAAGATTTTCTGAGCAGTGGTACGACCTACACCAAAGATGTAAGTTAGTGAAATAACAGCATGCTTATTATCCGGAATGTTTACGCCGGCAATACGAGCCATTGATTTCTCTCCATTAAAGAAAAATAAGCGTTATCTAGCGATAAGGCTTTACTCTTCAGATTTGTTGCTGTTAATACTAGAGCTTTTATAATTATTATCGATGTTTTGACTATAAGTCTGCTCATCGATTCTATTATAAAAGATTTTGTATAAACACGGCAAGTGGCGGATGATATCGCATCCGCCGTTATTTTTCAAGTATTAATTTAATTAGCAGCGAAAACTAGATGTTTTCTAATACTAAAGATTAACCTTGACGTTGCTTGTGGCGAGGTTCTGCTGTACAAATAATATGTACACGGCCTTTACGGCGCACAACTTTACAGCTACCACAAATCTTTTTAACTGATGCTTGAACTTTCATAGCATGCTCCTTGAAATATCGTACCGCTCATTTAAGGTTGAGTGGGCGATTGAATTAACGTCTGATCATGATATTGATGGGTCATCAAATGCGCTTGAATCTGCGAGATGAAGTCCATTACCACAACCACCATAATCAGTAAAGACGTACCACCGAGTTGAAACGGCACACCAAACGATGACTGGACGACCATTGGCATTAAACAAATAACCGTCATATACATCGCGCCAATAAAGGTCAGTCGGTTTAATACATGATCGAGGTAACGCTGAGTTTGTTGTCCTGGGCGAATACCTGGGATATACGCACCACTACGTTTAAGGTTCTCTGCTACTTCACGCGGACTAAATACCAATGCCGTATAAAAATAACAGAAGAAAATAATCATTGCGCCAAACAGTACTAAATATAGCGGCTGTCCTGGAGACAACACCAATGCCATATTTTGAAGTATTTTCTGTACAAAGGTAGGATCAGTCGATTGACCGACCCACTGCCCTAAACTTGCAGGAAACAATAACAAAGAACTGGCAAAAATAGCTGGGATAACCCCTGCCATATTTAGCTTCAACGGCAAATGTGATTGCTGCTGAGCGTAAATTTTGCGGCCTTGTTGCTGCTTTTGAGCATAGTTCACAGGAACACGGCGTTGAGCACGTTCAATATAAACGATACCCGCAGTAACCGCGATACCTAGCAGTACAAAAATAAATAGTACAATCAAGTTCATCTGACCTTGATTGACCTGTTCAATAGACTGCGAAATCATACCTGGCGTACCAGCCACAATACTCGCAAAAATGAGCATTGAAATACCATTACCTACGCCACGTTCTGTAATCTGCTCACCAAGCCACATTAAGAACATTGCGCCTGCTACTAAAGAAGTAACAGCTGGAATATAAAAGGTAAGACCAGTAGATAAAGTAAGGTTTTGGCTGATTAAGCCGGCACACATTCCTAGTGACTGTACTAGGGCTAAAGCAAGCGTTCCCTGACGGGTATACTTGTTTAGCTTGCGTCGTCCCGCTTCACCTTCTTTTTTGAGGGCTTCAAGCGATGGCAATACTGCAGACATCATCTGTACGATAATCGATGCTGAAATATATGGCATAATGCCAAGTGCCATGATAGACATACGCTCTAGCGCACCACCTGAGAACATATTAAACATGCTCAGAATGGTGTTTTCGTTGCGCGAAAACAGATCAGCCAAGTTAACTGGGTTAATACCCGGAACTGGAATATGTGACCCTAAACGATAAACAATCAATGCGCCGATTAAAAATAATAAACGCGTCCATAGCTCATCATACTTACGTATAAATGCAAATGGATTAAGCGGTATACCAGCCGATGACATTGATTGTTTTGACACGTTACTACTCCTCGATGCTACCACCAGCAGCTTCGATAGCTTGCTTAGCACCTTTAGTCACTTTAATACCTTTGAAAGTATAAGCTTTAGTGACTTCGCCTGATAGCATTACACGAGCACGTTTCATATCGTGACGGATAAGATTAGCAGCTTTAAGTGTTTCAAGGCTAACTACATCGCCTTCAATTTTATTCAGTTCAGAAAGACGTACTTCAGCAGTCTTCATAGCCAGTTTACTGGTAAAACCAAATTTTGGTAGACGGCGATATAGAGGCATCTGACCACCTTCAAATCCTGAGCGAATGCTAGAACCTGAACGAGATTTCTGACCTTTTACACCACGACCACCAGTCTTACCAAGACCTGAACCGATACCACGACCACGACGTT
Source organism: Psychrobacter sp. 1Y6 (assembly GCF_052258385.2). Taxonomy (NCBI): domain Bacteria; kingdom Pseudomonadati; phylum Pseudomonadota; class Gammaproteobacteria; order Moraxellales; family Moraxellaceae; genus Psychrobacter; species Psychrobacter sp. 1Y6. The sequence goes on from NZ_JBQQEW020000001.1 coordinate 2,572,960, forward strand.
GGGCAGTTTTCTTTGCGCCAACACCTGGTGATAATTCATTTAATCTAAGACCCATTACGCTTCCTCCACTTTTACCATGTAGTTAACGCGATTGACCATACCACGAGTCGAAGGAGTATCTTCTACTACTACAGTATGATTAATACGGCGTAAACCCAATCCTTTCAAGCTCGCTTTGTGGCTCTTTAGGCGATGGGCACCCGATTTAAATTGAGTGACTTTCATTTTTTTCATCGTAACTCACCTAGTCTAAGTTAACCCAAGATTTCGTCTACAGATTTACCACGTTTAGCTGCCATCTTCTCTGGAGTTGACATATCACGTAAACCGTTAAACGTTGCGCGAACAACGTTAGCAGTATTGGTAGAACCATAACATTTAGTCAAAACATCTTTGACACCAGCAACTTCTAATACAGCACGCATTGCGCCACCAGCGATTACGCCAGTACCTTCAGATGCAGGTTGCATATAGACTTTACTAGCACCATGACGTGCTTTGATTGGATGATGCAAAGTTGCATCATTTAGCTCAACAGTAATCATATTACGTTTGGCAGCTTCTAGTGCTTTTTGGATAGCAGCTGGCACTTCACGTGCTTTACCACGACCAAAACCTACACGACCATTTCCATCACCCACTACAGTCAATGCAGTGAAAGAGAAAATACGACCACCTTTAACAACTTTCGCTACGCGATCAACGGTAACTAAGCGTTCTACTAGACCGTCAGTCTGTTCATTTTTATCATTTTTATCATTTCTAGCCATGATTAAAACTCCAATCCGTTTTCGCGAGCAGCTTCTGCTAAAGCTTTAACTCGACCATGATATTTGAAACCACTACGGTCAAAGGCAACTTTAGTAATGCCAGCTGCTTTTGCGCGTTCTGCGATCATTTGGCCTACAGACGTTGCTGAATCAGCATTACCAGTCGCGCCTGAACGCAAGCTGCTGTCTAAGGTAGATGCCTGAGCAATCACTTCACCACCATTTGGAGAGATAATCTGGGCATAAATATGTTTTGACGTGCGGTTAACCGTTAAGCGATGAACGCCTAAGAAACGGATATGCGCGCGTGTTTTCTTAGCTCGACGCAGACGAGCTGCTTTTTTATCAAACATTTCAACTCACCTTATTTTTTCTTAGCTTCTTTGCGAATCACATGCTCGTCACTATAACGAATACCTTTACCTTTGTAAGGCTCAGGTGGGCGGAAACCACGGATGTTAGCGGCTGCTTGACCAAGCTGCTGTTTATTGTTTGATTTCAAAACAATTTCAGTTTGAGTTGGCGTTTCAGCTGATACACCTTCAGGTAACGTATACTCTACTGGATGAGAATAACCAACGTTCAAGGTTACCTTGTTACCAGTAACTTGCGCGCGATAACCAACACCAATTAACTGAAGACGTCTTTCAAAGCCTTCGTTCACGCCAGTAACATAGTTGTTAACAAGAGCGCGCATGGTGCCAGTGTGCATCATAGCTTCTTTTGAATCGACTGTAGGTGAGAAAATGATAGCATCATCTTCCTGTTTCAGCTCGACCAATTCATGCAGGCGTAAAGACATAGAACCGTTCTTGCCTTTAACTTCGACCTGCCGATCGTTCAAAGTAACGCTTACGCCGTTTGGCAGCGTCACTGGGGCTTTAGCCACACGAGACATAGGAATATTCCTTAAAAAATTTAACTTCTTTATATTAGCGAAAAAACTAACAGGCTAAAAAGCGTGTTAGTTTAGCATAGTTGACTGTGTTAGACATCTATCAATTCAAAATAATTTAATATTATTCAATCAATAGAAGCCTAACAACCATCAAATAGACTTCATCGTCGTATAGCTTATGCTACAAATGCGACGATTTCACCACCGATACCAGCAGCGCGTGCAGCACGATCGCTCATGATACCTTGGCTAGTAGATACGATAGCAACACCCATACCTTGCTTAACAGTAGGGATTTCGTCTTTACCGCGGAATTGGCGAAGACCAGGGCGGCTATAACGTTGAATAGTTTCGATAACCGCACGGCCTTCGAAGTATTTCAATTCAATAGTAAGGGTTGCTTTGTTGTTTTCTTGCTCAGTAACAACAGCGCTCGCCACATAACCTTCGCTAACTAGCAAATCAGCAATTGATTTACGTAATTTAGAGCTCGGCATTGCTACCGATACTTTGTTAGCCATTTGTGCGTTACGGATACGGGTTAGCATATCCCCAACGGTATCTTGCATACTCATATAGTTACTCCTTACCAGCTTGCTTTACGAACACCAGGCACATCGCCTTGCATGACACGCTCACGCAGCATATTGCGTGACAAGCCAAACTTGCGGAAGTAACCGTGAGGACGACCGGTGATAGCACAACGATTACGCAGACGTACTGGTGATGAGTTGCGTGGAAGAGCTTGTAGCTCTAACATCGCTTCCATACGAGTTTCGTCACTTGCAGTCATATCACTGATAGTTTCTTTTAGCTTGATACGCTTTTCAGCATATTTAGCAACCATTTTTTCGCGCTTTAATTCGCGGTTAATCATGCTCTTCTTTGCCATAACGTCTTTACCTTATTTAAATGGGAAGCCGAATGCTTTAAGCAACGCACGACCTTCTTCATCAGATTGAGCTGACGTGGTGATTGTCACATCCATACCACGGATACGATCAATCTTGTCAAAATCTACTTCTGGGAATACGATTTGCTCTTTGATACCCAATGAGTAGTTACCACGTCCGTCAAAGGCTTTAGGTGAAAAACCGCGGAAATCACGAATACGAGGAATTGCAATGGCAACGAGACGATCTAAAAATTCGTACATTTGCTCACCGCGTAGCGTTACTTTACAGCCAATTGGCCATTCTTCACGAATCTTAAAGCCAGCAACTGATTTACGCGCTTTGGTGACAACAGGTTTTTGACCAGCAATCGCGGTCATATCAGCTACAGCACCTTCCAACAATTTCTTGTCTTGAGACGCGCCGCCTACACCCATGTTAAGTGTGATTTTAGTGATTTTAGGCACTTGCATCACATTTGCCAAACCAAGCTCTTCTTTGATTTGCTGCTTTAGTTCATCGTTATATAAAGATTTTAATCTTGCCATTACCATTACACCCTTAGTGTCTTACGCAGTCGCCACTACTTCACCGCTTGAACGATAGACGCGTTGTTTCTTGCCGTCTTCGCCAAACTGATAAGTAATACGGTCTGCTTTTTGGGTTTGCGCATTTAAGATTGCGACATTTGAGATATGCAGAAAAGCTTCTTGCTTAAGAATGCCACCTTCAACGCCAGTTGCCTGATTTGGCTTCTGATGTTTAGTAACAATATTAATGCCTTCAACTTTAATACGATCGTTTTTTACAGCTTGTACAGTACCTTGCTTGCCTTTGTCTTTCCCAGCAATCACGATAACTGTATCGCCTTTACGTAATTTTGACATGGATTACCTCACAATACTTCTGGTGCTAGTGATACAATTTTCATAAACTGATCACCACGTAGTTCACGAGTTACCGGTCCAAAAATACGAGTTGCAATCGGCGCTTTGTTTTGGTTCAACAATACCGCAGCATTGTCGTCAAAACGTAACACAGAACCATCTGGACGACGAACGCCTTTTTTGGTACGTACAACTACTGCATTCATCACGTCGCCTTTTTTAACACGACCACGAGGAATGGCTTCTTTAACCGTTACTTTAATAATGTCGCCAACTGATGCATAACGACGATGAGAACCACCCAGTACTTTAATGCACTGAACTCGCCTTGCACCGCTATTGTCTGCAACTTCCAGCATTGACTCAACCTGAATCATAGCGTTACTCCACACGTATGAGCAATAAAAACCAGTTGCTGCCGCTAGCACAGAATGAGTAGGACGGCATTTTAATATAAATAACCGCGACTTACTCTTAATGTGAGTGATATACGCTCGGCGCAATCAGCATCCTTAAAAAGGCGGCTATTTTAACAGCTTCTGGCTTTTAATGCAATTTACTTAGATTTTTTCTACTTTTTCAACCACATCAACTAAAGTCCAAGACTTAGTTTTTGAGATTGGACGCGTTTCTTTGATGCGGACAAGGTCGCCTTGTTGGCAAACGTTATTCTCATCATGAGCTTTGATTTTCGTAGAACGACGAAGCTGCTTGCCATACAAAGGATGACGAACCAGACGCTCAATCAAAACTGTGATGGACTTATCCATCTTGTCGCTGACAACTCGTCCTGTCAATACGCTAGCATTGGTAGCTGTTTGATTGTTATCGCTCATGAGTCGCCTCGTTGTTTCTCGTTAATCAAAGTCTGAAGCTGGGCAATCGTGCGACGATTGGCTCTAACTTCATGGGTATTACCCAACTGACCAGTTGCTTTAGCCATACGAATACGGAAAGCATCAAGTTGCTTTTCATCAAGTAACTGGGTCAGTTCTTCTAATGATTTATCACGTAATTCACTGATCTTCATTACATTATCGTCCGCTTAACAATGGTAGTTTTAAAGGGCAATTTTGCTGCAGCGAGCGTTAATGCATCACGAGCAAGCTCTTCAGATACCCCTTCAATTTCATATAGCACTTTACCAGGTTTGATTTCGCATACCCAATATTCTACTGGACCTTTACCTTTACCCATACGTACTTCTAATGGTTTGTTGGTAATTGGTTTGTCAGGGAATACACGAATCCAAATCTTACCGCCACGCTTAATTTTACGAGTGATGGTACGACGTGCTGCTTCGATTTGACGAGCTGTCATACGACCACGCGTCAATGATTTTAGACCAATTTGTCCGAATGCAACGGTGCTTCCACGATGAGCTAGCCCAGTGTTACGACCTTTGTGCATTTTACGAAACTTGGTACGTTTTGGCTGTAACATAGTTTAACCTCTGTCTGAGTTTCGACGGTTTCCACGACCACGGCGTTTTGGCGCACGAGTCTGCTCTTCTTTGACGGGATTATATACACTGTTCATACCGTCAAGGATTTCGCCACGGAAAATCCAAACTTTAACACCGATGGTGCCGTAAGTTGTCTCTGCACGAATTGACGAGTAGTCAATATCAGCACGGAGTGTATGCAATGGCACACGACCTTCACGGTACCATTCACTACGAGCAATCTCAGCACCGCCTAGACGGCCAGACAGCTCAACCTTGATACCTTTAGCACCAGAACGCATGCTGTTCTGTACCGCGCGTTTCATCGCACGACGGAACATAACACGACGCTCAAGCTGGCTACCGATGCCGTCTGCTACCAAACGTGCATCAAGGTCAGGTGACGTGATTTCTTCAATGTTGACCTGAGCAGGTACGCCCATAATTTTGGTCAATTCTTTTTGAAGTCTTTCGATATCTTCGCCTTTCTTACCGATAACAATACCAGGACGCGCAGTGGCGATGGTAATCTTAGCAGCGCCAGTAGGACGCTCGATCATGATGTTGCTGATCATAGCGTTATCTAGCTTTTTGCGTAGATATTCACGAACTTGAATGTCGTTGATTAGGTATTCTGAGTATTGTTTAGGGTTAGCATACCAGTTTGCGTTATGCTTTTTTACAACACCAAGACGAATTCCGATTGGATGTACTTTTTGACCCATAACTTATTCTCCTACCTTTATAGTGATGTGACAAGTACGCTTGCTGATACGATCAGCACGGCCTTTGGCACGTGGTAGGATACGTTTTAGCGTAATGCCTTCATCAACATAGATAGTAGCGACTTTTAGGTCGTCAATATCTAAGCCGTGATTATGTTCGGCATTGGCGATGGCTGAGTTAAGGCATTTCTTAACAAACACAGCGCCTTTTTTATTGCTATACGTTAGGATATCCAAAGCACGCTCAATAGATTTGCCACGAACTTCATCAGCAACGAGTCTAACTTTTTGTGCCGATATGGCGGCACCGCGTAATTTTGCAGTTACTTCCATGGTAAGCACCTTATCTCTTAGCTTTTTTGTCAATGCCGTGACCACGATACGTACGAGTCGGGGCAAATTCACCTAGTTTATGACCAACCATCTGCTCGCTCACGATAACCGGTACATGAGTACGGCCGTTGTGAACAGATAAAGTTAGGCCAACCATTTGTGGCAGAATCATCGAGCGGCGCGACCAAGTCTTAATTGGCTTGCGTGAGTTGGTGTCTAATGCATTCTCAACTTTAGCAAACAAGTGCGCGTCTATGAATGGACCTTTTTTCAATGAACGAGGCATGAAATTCTTCCTTTATTTCTTCTTGGCGCGACGGCGGATGATCATGTTGTCAGTACGCTTATTGTGACGCGTTTTAAGTCCTTTAGACTTCTGACCCCAAGGGCTGGTTGGATGGCGACCTTTGTTACGACCTTCACCACCACCGTGTGGGTGATCAACCGGGTTCATAGCGACACCACGAACAGAAGGACGAACACCACGCCAACGTGAAGCACCGGCTTTACCAAGTGATTTCAAGTTGTTTTCAGTGTTAGAAACTTCACCAATAACAGCGCGGCAATTTACGTGTACACGGCGAGTTTCGCCAGAACGCATACGTAGAATAGCATAAACACCGTCACGACCTAATAACTGAACGCTAGCACCCGCAGAACGAGCCATCTGTGCACCTTTACCGATTTTAAGCTCGATATTGTGAATCACAGTACCCAATGGGATGTTTTTTAGCGGTAAGCAGTTACCTGGACGAATTGGAGAAGTCTCGCCTGACATTACTGTATCACCAACTACTTGTTTCTTAGCAGCGATAATGTAACGACGTTCGCCATCAGCATACTTAAGTAGAGCAATATGAGCAGTACGGTTAGGATCGTATTCGATACGCTCTACCGTTGCTGGGATATTGTCTTTAGTACGTTTGAAATCGATAATGCGATAATGTTGCTTATGACCACCGCCAATGTGACGAGTAGTAATGCGGCCATTATTGTTACGACCACCTGACTTGCTTTTTGATTCTAGAAGTGCTGCAAACGGACGACCTTTGTACAGGTGTGGATGCACTACTTTTTCAACAAAACGACGGCCTGGTGATGTTGGCTTTGCTCTTACGATAGGCATGAGTGTAATCCTTATTCGTTATTCGCTGTTTCACTAGTAGAATCAGTAGTATTCGCTACTTCTTCACCAGCATCAGCCATTTGTACATCTTGACCAGCTTTTAAGGTAACATAGGCTTTTTTGTAGTCGTTACGACGGCCGATGCTTTTACCAAAACGCTTTGTCTTACCTTTAACATTCAAAGTGTTTACTTTAGTAACTTCAACACCTTCAAACATCAACTCAACTGCTTTCTTGACTTCAAGCTTAGTAGCATTAGAATCAATTTTAAATACCTGCACACCAAGTGAGTCGCCAAGCATTTGAGATTTTTCTGAGAATACAGGCCCTCTTAAGACCTGATAAAGTCTTGCGTTATTCATGCTAGTGCTTCCTCAAATTGTTTCGCAGCTTCAACTGACATGATCACTTTATCAAATGCGATCAAGCTCACTGGGTCCACTTCGTTTGTACCAAGTACATTGACATGTGGAATGTTGCGAGCAGCTAAGTATAAGTTTTCATCAACTTCTTTAGTAACGATTAGTGCACGAGGTGCATTCAAATCGTTTAACTTAGCAATCAGTTCTTTGGTTTTCGGCCCAGAAACGCTCAACTCTTCTACCAAAATCAGACGCTCTTGACGAATCAATTCTGCTAGGATGCACTGCATCGCACCGCGATACATTTTACGGTTTACTTTCTGTGACCAATCTTGTGGTTTTGCAGCGAATGCACGACCACCTGAACGCCAGATTGGGCTACGAATAGAACCCGCACGAGCGCGACCAGTACCTTTTTGGCGCCATGGCTTAATACCACCGCCAGAAACTTCGGCACGTGTTTTTTGTGCGCGTGTACCTTGGCGAGCACCAGCTAAATAAGCGGTGACGACTTGATGCACTAGTGCTTCGTTGAATTCACGACCAAATGCCGTATCAGAAAGCTCAACCGCCGCACCTGTAACTGTTTTTAAATCCACGTTAATCCCCTTGCTTAGGCTTTGACTGACGGACGTACGATAACATCGCCACCGGTGGCACCTGGGATAGCACCCTTGATGACAAGTAACCCTTTTTCGGCATCAACCGAAATCACTTCTAGGCCCTGAACGGTAACACGTTTGTTACCCATCTGGCCCGCCATCTTCTTGCCTTTGAATACTTTACCTGGTGACTGGTTTTGACCAGTTGAACCATGCGCACGATGAGACACTGAGTTACCATGAGTAGCATCTTGCATACTAAAGTTGTGACGCTTAACAGGGCCTTGGAAACCTTTACCTTTGCTCTGTCCTGTCACATCAACCATCTGACCTTGTTCGAACAAGTCAGCTAGAATCTCGCCACCAATCTCACGACCTTCAAGATCGCTTTCGTTGGCACGGAATTCCCAAACACCACGGCCAGCTTTAACGCCAGCTTTAGCGAAGTGACCCTTTTGTGCAGCTGTTACGCGGCTGTCACGACGAGTACCTGTGGTAATTTGGATGGCTTGATAACCATCTACATCAGTATTTTTTACTTGAGTAATGCGGTTTGCATCGACCTCAACAACTGTTACAGGGATAGATGCGCCTGTTTCAGTGAAGACACGGGTCATGCCGCACTTTTTACCGACTAAACCGATCGCCATTTTAGACCTCTTTATATCTTATATTAATGGGTTGGGTGTTTAATGTGCATTAACCCAAAGCAATTTGAACGTCAACACCCGCCGCTAAATCTAATTTCATTAGCGCATCCACAGTTTTGTCAGTTGGCTGAACGATATCAACCATACGCTTATGAGTACGGATTTCGTACTGGTCACGAGCGTCTTTGTTAACGTGTGGTGAGGTTAGAACGTTGAAGCGCTCAATGCGAGTCGGCAACGGTACAGGACCACAAACTTGCGCACCGGTGCGCTTTGCAGTATCAACAATCTCTTGTGCAGATTGATCAATCAGACGATGATCAAAAGACTTAAGACGGATACGGATTCTCTGGTTAGCCATGCCAGCAAGCTCCTAATATGTGCCTTTGTCATTCTTGCGTCGCAAGACCATGATCAAAAGCAGTTTGGTTAAATATTCACTTAAAGCGGCCTTCTGTTCTTAACCAGAATGAGTTCTTTATCCGAACTTATAGCGTGCCAAAAGCAAAATAGTTTAAAGCCCCGCCAACCCTCCTATTAAATGGAAAGTAGCAAAGGCATAATGAAATAGTGCTAGAAACGATGCTCTAGCTGTCATAGCGCCAGCTTTTTTTATTCAGCTGCGCATATATAATTCAGTGGTGTATATTATACATAGTATTTTAGGTATTGCAAGAGCAATCTCTATTGTGATTAGAGATGCTCATTCTTAGACTAATATTCAGTCACATAAATACTTTCATCTAGAACTATCATTTGTTTTGAATAATATTAATCTAAAACAATATCATACTGCTCTTGGGTGTATAGATTCTCTACATCAAAAGTAATGACCCTACCCAGTAGATACTCTAAATCAGCCACTGTGTCTGACTCTGTCGTAAGTAGTAAGTCAATGACTGCCGCATGAGCCACCACTGTGAACTTTTTGGGAGAATTATAAGTACGGGCGCAGCGCATAATCTCACGGAAGATCTCAAAGCAAACCGTCTCTGCCGTTTTGACAAACCCGCGACCTTGACAAGTTGAACACGGTTCACAAAGCTGCTGGCCCAACGACTCACGCGTGCGCTTGCGTGTCATCTCCACTAAGCCAAGTTCACTAACCTGCGTAATCTTAGTTTTTGCATAATCTTGGGTAAGCTGCGCCTGTAAACTCTCAAGCACGTCATCTTTATGCTGCTGTTCAAGCATATCGATAAAATCTAGAATAATAATGCCGCCTAGATTACGTAGTCGTAGCTGACGAGCGATAGCATGTGTGGCTTCTAGATTAGTCTTATAAACCGTATCCTCTAATGAGCGACCACCCACAAAAGAGCCTGTATTGACATCAATCGTGGTCATGGCTTCGGTTTGATCGATAATCAGATAACCACCAGACTTTAGATCCACACGGCGCTTTAGTGCGTCACGTAAGTCATCCTCGACACGGTGTACATCGAATAACGACTGCTCAGCGGTGTAGTGCACGATTCGATCATAAACGAATGGAACAAACTCTTTGGCAAAGTATCTGACTTGCTCATAGATTTGCGTATTATCAATAATGACTTTTTCGGTATCAGCGTGAACCAAATCACGGATAGAACGTAATGGTAATGACAGTTCTTGATAGATCAGCTCTGAGCTCTGATGATGATTAATCTCTTGGCGACGAGCACAGATGGTACGCCATAGCTGCAATAAATAATAGATGTCCTCTTCTAGCTTATCGACAGGAACGCGCTCGGCTGCAGTACGGGCAATCAGTCCACCTTTTAGATTGACCGTCTGCATTAGGCTACTAAGCTCAGTCTTTAATCGGCTACGCTCTTCTTCACCATCGATACGCTGCGATATACCAATATGATCACTCGATGGCAAATATACTAGATAACGTGATGGCAGTGAGATGTTGGTCGTTAGACGAGCACCTTTGCTCCCTAACTGGTCTTTGGTTACCTGTACCAAAATACGCTGACTTTCATGCAGACGATGCTGAATCAATGTTTTAGACGCTGGTACGATCTCTGTGCTTTGCGCACTGACAACAGGTGGTGTCACAGCCAAGCTATCAGCAGCAGCGTTGGTAGTTGCATCGTCCTCATTTATCTCGTGCTTAGTGGCCTTAGCCGCTTTGTTTTTTTCTGCGACGGGGCGTGGTTCACGCTGCATATCGTTGACATGTAGAAATGCGGTCCGCGATTGACCAATATCTACGAAGGCTGCCTGCATACCAGGAAGGACACGTACGACCGTTCCCAGATAGATATTGCCGACCAACCCCAGTTTGTGATGTCGTTCAATATAAATCTCGCCCAAAATACCATTGTCTAAAACCGCAACACGGGATTCCATTGGACTAATATTAATCAGCAGCTCTTCGGACATAGTTTTTTCTCTTATCTCTCAGCTTTCTTATTAGACGGTCATCGCCTATTAGATTGACAGTGTAACAAATGCGACTTGCTCTTGCCCATTACCCTACCGTGTCATTATGTGCATATCCCATTATAACGGGTTGACTGTGTCCATACTGCCTTCTGTCATTTCTTTGATTAGTGCCAACGTTTGTGCCAGTGGCAGACCAACGACATTGGTATAGCTGCCGTTGATACGACTGACCCATGCCGCACCCAGTCCTTGAATACCATACCCACCTGCTTTATCAGCTGGCTCTCCACTATCCCAGTAGTCGCTCATCATCTGTGTCGTCAGTGGTATAAAAGTCACTTCCGTACGCTCAGTGATTCGCTGCTGATTAATAATTTGCAATGAATGTGTAGGTTCTGATGGGCTTGGTTTTGCTTTAGGCAATAGCTGTACTTGAGTCGCTTGAACGGCAGTCCATACTTCGTGGACGCTATCAGACATACACTGCCACATACTATATGCGTGCTCGCGATCGACGGGCTTGACCAAGACTGTCTTACCATCCGACAGCACGCCAATTGTATCAGAAGTCAAAATAATAAATGGTGATGTGAGGCTACCGTGATTTGCTTGAGATGTGTCGCACAATTTTTGTATCGCGGCATCGGCTTTGGTTGCGACCATGCGTTCGATATAGTCTGTCGGCGACTCATTATCTAACGGCGTCTCATCGATATCTACACTTAAGATAGTAAAGTCTAGTTGCGCTCTTTCTAGTAGCTCACGACGACGCGGAGAGCCAGACGCTAAAACGATATCCATCGATATTCTCTTCATTTATAAATTTATGATGTGTGTGGTCATACAGTATTGTGGGCCGAGCAAGCTAAGCTGTTAATCAGAGTAACAGCTATAGCTAGTGACTCATTAACGCGAAAACTTGCGCAAAGCAAACAGCACGAGTGGCCAGCTAATGATACTCATAAATAATGACAAAGCCGACTGGGCGACAAAGACGTTTTGAATAAACATCTGTAGTATCCATAGATTTAACTGAAAGACAATTAGCCCTAGACTAGCAATTAACCACGCGCTAATTGTGTTCAACTGTCTGACATAGATACTGGTAATTTTGATAATCAGTGCAACCACAACAGCGGCGAACGCTTGCTGTCCTAAATGGGTATCCATCAATAAATCAGCAATCAGTCCAACCGTAAATGCGGTAAAAATGCCGACATAGCGCGGCTGAAACAGTAACCAATAGATCAGCACCATGATCATGACCATGGGACGCAGTGTGGCCATACTTGGACTTAATGGATAGACATTGAGTGATGATGCAGCGATGAAACTTAGAACAATCACAACTATCAATAGTATCGTGGCATTCTCAGAATCAGGATACGACATGGATACTTACCTTAGCGAGTGTTTGATGGTTGCGGTGATATTGTTGATTGAGTATTGGCAAGGTGAATACCATAAGTGGAAAGCTTTAAAACATTAATAAACCAGCTAGTTAGCCGTAAATACTGTGGCTTACGTCATTATCTACGGGGCACTAGCAGTAGCATTGTTCTCATTTAACAGCTTGTCTTGAAGTATTAGTACATAGGCATTATCGATAAAGTTAGCTGCTGGAGTAACTTCGATCGTTCTAAAGTTGTCGGTTTGCTCGTCTTTGACATGCGCGATACGCCCTACTCGATAACCTGCCGGAATACGTCCGCCCAATCCTGACGACACTAGCTCATCACCTACCCGCACATCCGATGTTTTGAAGACGTAATTGAGACTCAATGAAGATGGGATACCTTGGCCTGTAACGATGGCGCGCTGACCAGTACGCTTAACAGTAACCGCAACTGACTGCTGCTCATCTGTAATCAACAACAGACGGCTAGTATTCGGATAGACATTGATAATCTGTCCTAATACGCCGTCTTCATCGATGACCGTTTGCCCAACTTGTACGCCATCTTGCTCACCTTTATTAAGCACGACAATCTGTCTGAGCAAGTTGGTATCTGTGCCGATGACTTGCGCCAAATTAAGATCGAACTGCTCAGGCTTGGTGGTAGATAAGATACCTTGCAGGCGTGCATTCTGTGCCAAGATATAATCTTGCTGTTGTAACTTGGCATGCGCGTGTATCAATTGCGATTTTAGCTGCATGTTTTCGCGACGCAGTGCTTCTTTTGATTGCAGGCTGCCACCAGCCCAATGCTTGGCATAGCTTGGTAATAGAGACAGCTCATAGATTGGCTGCATGGCGGCATGACTGGTGCTACGTACTGGCTTAAACCAATCAGAGTTTTTGCTATCAAACCACATCAAAATTAAGGCTGCTATCAATACGATAACAGTCTTACGAAGTGATAACGGCTGGCGAGCAAAAATACTTGGAGTCATAAGTCGTCTGATTTAAGGATTCTAAAATGAACAATAGCACTTATTTACAGCATGAGTGTTTATCGAGGATATTGGGTTCTAGCACAAATGAATGTAATTAAAGGTAGCACAATCGGCTACCTTTAATTTTATATATAGTCAATTCTCTATAAATTAGGTACGGTGTCAGTCTCGCTCAGCCTACTATTTGTAGTACTTTCGCTCGGCTTCCTTATATCTAAATTATATTGAACCGACTATATTTATAGTTCCATGATTCACATAAATCATCATATACTGCCAATACTATAGGGCAATTAAGAATAAAGATGAATTAAACAAAAATCATATTTAAACTTTTGTTATTGATGAAATCAAGCGCGATACCACCGCCACGGCTAACGCAGGTTAATGGGTCTTCTGCTACCGTCACTGGCAAACCGGTCTCTTGTGAGATAAGTTTGTCTAAGTCACGTAATAGTGCGCCGCCACCTGTCAATACAATGCCACGCTCAGCGATATCTGATGACAACTCTGGCGGAGTCTGCTCAAGTGCTACTTTTACAGCGCTAACAATACCGCTCAATGGATCAGTCAATGCTTTTTGCACTTCTTCTGAATTGACAGTAAAGGTCTTTGGCACACCTTCTGCCATGCTACGACCACGAACTTCTACTTCTAGTTGGCTGTCTTCATTCAATGCAGAACCGACTTCTTTTTTGATGCGCTCAGCAGTCGTCTCACCGATGACACAACCATGCGTACGGCGTACATGAGTGATGATCGCTTCATCAAACATATCGCCACCGATACGAATCGACTCAGCATATACGCAACCAGATAGCGCGATAACAGCAATCTCAGTCGTACCACCACCGATATCCACAACCATAGAACCACTGGCTTCATGAACTGGCATACCAGCACCGATAGCTGCAGCCATCGGCTCTTCTAGCAATAGTACTTTGCTGGCACCTGCTGATGATACTGCCTCACGAATCGCCTTGCGCTCAACTAGAGTAGACTTACATGGTACACAAACCACAACGTTAGGCTGTGCCATAAAACGCTTGGCTTTTACTTTAGCGATAAAGTGCTTAAGCATTTTTTGCGTCACTTCAAAATCAGCAATCACACCGTCTTTTAACGGGCGAATCGCAGTGATGTTCGCAGGCGTACGGCCTAGCATCTGCTTGGCATCGATACCAACAGCGGCGACGGTCGGGTTTTGAGTACGATTGCTTCGTAACGCGACCACCGTAGGCTCGTCAAGCACGACGCCTTTATTAGGAATAAAAATTAGGGTGTTCGCAGTACCGAGGTCGATAGCGATATTATTTGATAAAAATCCAAACAGGTTCATGACTAATATATCCAGCGTCTTACGAATGAGGCGAATGAGATTGACTGAGGTGTTACTCGTCAGTGTTGAGCAGGTCGTCGTTAAACATTACTTGTGGCAACAGTTAATCATCCCAACAAGTCAAAATCCAAACAATAATGATGAAATGAAAAAACTGAGCTAAATTATACCGATTTAGCTCAAAAAAAACATAGATATTTGCATCAGTAAGTAAGGATTTTTGTCTTAGACGCCAAAAGTTGTTACAAAGTTTGAAATAGTAGCGAATATCATTCAACTCAATGAAACATCATTTAATCTGATAACTAACAAGGCTCTACAGGCAGATGAATGTTTTGCTTAATAGCAGATGCATACTGTAACGTATTTTAGAAGCTAATTGGAGAGCAATTGAGGAACAATGATGAATTAGGGGGTCAGTTTTGCAATTCTCTGTAAATCATTGTGTCTTAATTGGCATTATGGCTTGGTTAGCACCATATCTTATTTAATATTACGTCTTTATCAACTCAGCCTGTTGGTTGAGATTGTGCATCAATCAAGCGTCATGCTCTGTAAACTTGAGTCAGATGCTTTATAATAAGCCCACTTACTATTTGTTTGTATTTTAGTTGTTTCTATTTTAGCGCTTACGTATTTTCGTTTTCGTAACCAACTACTCTAACAAAAACTGTCCTTAACTGGAGAAACTATGTCTCAGCAGCCAGCAACGTCTGACAGCAACGTCAGCCGTGAAGAAATCCTAGAAGTTGCCAACCTTGCCCGCCTAGGTGTCGATGAAAGTACAGCCGATAGCTATGCTGATGATATCAGTAAAGTATTAAAACTGATGAATACGCTATCTAACGTTGATACCACAGACATCAAGCCACTAGCCAATATCCATGAAGCTTGCCAAGAGTTGCGTGCTGATGTGGCAAAACACGATATCAATCGTGAGCGTAATCAGTCAGTTGCGCCTGCCGTAGAAGAAGGCTTATATCTAGTGCCTCAGGTGATTGAATAATAGTGGCTGAATAACACAATCACGCATTTGCCATTATCCTATTTTATTTTATGCTATTAACATTTTGACGGACGACACCTTATGTCTGAACTTCATTTATTAAGTACCGAGCAACTCATTACTGGCTTGCAAAACAAACAATTTAGCAGCGCGGAATTAACCGAACATTACATCAAGCGTATAAACGCGCTAGACGGCAAAATTAACAGCTTTATCACTCATACTTCTGAGACAGCACGCGCACAAGCAAAAGCGGCAGACGAAATGCGTGCTCAGGGCGATCAGCGTCCACTACTCGGCGTACCAATGGCGCACAAAGACATTTTTTGTACCCAAGGCGTACTGACCACTTGTGGCTCAAAGATGCTACATAACTTTGTCTCACCATATGACGCGACTATCGTTTCTAACATCGACAAAGCTGGCATGATTAGCTTAGGTAAGCTCAATATGGATGAGTTTGCGATGGGCTCAGATAACAGTAGCTCTTACTACGGCACTGTACAGAATCCTTGGAATCTAGAGCGCGTGCCTGGTGGCTCGTCAGGTGGTAGTGCTGCCGCCGTTGCCGCTGGTTTTGTTCCTGTTGCTACTGGTAGTGATACGGGTGGCTCTATTCGTCAGCCTGCTTCATTCTGTGGTCTCACGGGTATCAAGCCTACTTATGGCCGTGTGTCACGCTTTGGTATGATTGCCTACGCCTCAAGTCTAGATCAAGCGGGTAGCATGGGACGCAGCGCGAAAGATTGCGCCTATCTGCTCCAACCGATGATTGGTCATGATCCGCGCGATGCCACTTCTATCAAATACGAGATGCCTGACTACGTACAAGACATCAATGATGCCCAAGCTGCTGCTAGTGATAAGCCATTTGAAGGTCTTCGTATTGGTGTGGCCAAAGAATACTTTGGTACAGGGCTTGATAGCGAAGTCGAGCAAGCAGCACGCGCCGCTTTAAAGAAGTACGAAGAGCTGGGCGCAACGATTGTAGAAGTGAACATCACTGATCCTGAAATCACGCTTGCCACTTACTACATGCTAGCACCTGCTGAAGCATCATCGAACCTATCACGCTTCGATGGCGTACGTTTTGGCTATCGCTGTGAGAATCCAACGGATCTGATTGATCTATACACACGCTCACGCTCCGAAGGCTTTGGCCCTGAAGTACAGCGCCGTATCTTGACAGGAACTTATGCACTGTCAGCTGGCTATTTCGATGCTTACTATACCAAAGCACAGAAGATTCGCCGCTTAATCGTCAAAGATTTCGACGAAGCATTTGCTAGCTGTGATGTAATTGCTAGCCCAACTGCACCGACAGCTGCTTATAAGCTTAGTGAAGACCTAGATCCTGCAACGATGTACTTAGGTGACGTTTATACTATCGCGGTCAACCTAGCGGGTCTGCCTGCACTTAGTCAGCCAGTTGGTTTGACGACAGAAGGCCTACCTATTGGCTTACAATTGATCGGTAAGCACTGGCAAGAGAGTCAACTGCTCACGACTGCGCACCTGTTTCAGCAGCATACTGATCATCACCTACAACACTCTACCATCGCAAAGGAGACGGTATAATGAGTACAGCTACTACTGATAACAATGCCGTCCGTGAACACGCCGTGCGTAAAGAGCTATTTGTCGATGGCTATGAAGTGGTCATCGGTATCGAGATTCACTGCCAGCTAAATACGGAAAGTAAAATATTCTCAAGTGCGCCGACTGACTTCGGTCATGAGCCAAACAGTCAAGCCAGCATCGTAGACTTGGGTCTGCCTGGCGTATTACCAGTGTTAAATGCTGGTGTGGTCGATCGCGCGCTAAAATTCGGTATTGGCGTCAATGCTGAGCTGGGTCTGTTTAATACGTTTGACCGTAAAAACTACTTTTACCCTGACTTGCCTAAAGGCTATCAAATCACCCAGATGGCTAATCCTATCGTGGGTGAAGGCTATATCGATGTCGTCGTCAACGAAGGCGAAAAGAACGAATACCCTAAACGTATGGGTATCACTCGCGCACATCTAGAAGAAGATGCAGGTAAATCTGTCCATGACGCAGTCGATGGTATGACAGGTGTGGATTTGAACCGTGCAGGTACACCACTAATCGAAATCGTCTCTGAGCCAGACATGCGCTCAGCTCACGAAGCACTTGCCTACATCAAAGCCATCCATCAGCTAGTTACTTGGCTAGGTATCTCAGACGCAGTAATGGCTGAAGGCTCATTCCGCTGTGACTGTAACGTCTCTGTGCGCAAGCCAGGCGCTGATCTCGGTACGCGTACTGAGCTAAAAAACCTAAACTCGTTCCGCTTTATCGAGCGTGCTATCAATCGTGAAATCGAACGTCAAATCGATATCTTAGAAGATGGCGGCAAAGTCGTTCAAGCGACGATGCTATATGATCCAGAGCGTGATGAAACGCGTACCATGCGTACCAAAGAAGACGCCAACGACTATCGCTACTTCCCTGATCCTGACCTACTACCTGTCCGTATCGAGCAGCATACGGTTGATGCAATCAAAGCAGCAATGCCAGAGCTACCAGTTGCTCGTCGCGCACGCTTTGAAGAAGCGCTTGGTCTGTCAGAATACGACGCTCGTATCTTGACTGGTAGTCGTCAAATTGCCGATTACTTCGAAGATGTGGTGGCTGAAATCGGTCAGCAAGATGCCAAAATGGCTGGCAACTGGGTCATGGGTGACTTGCTCGGCGCGCTGAACAAAGATGACACCGATATCATCGACTCTCCTATCAGTGCCAAACAATTGGCTGGCATGCTCAAGCGTATCAAAGATGACACACTATCTGGCAAACTGGCTAAGAAAGTCTTTAGTGCTCTATATGAGCGTGAAGGCGGCGATGGCGATGATGCAGCAGATAAAATCATCAAAGACAAAGGCCTCAAGCAAGAAACCGATACTGGCGCTATCAAAGCGATGGTCGAAGAAGTCATCGCAAAAAATGAAGCGATGGTCGAAGAGTATCGCGGCGGTAAAGAAAAAGCCTTTAACGGTCTAGTCGGTCAGGTCATGAAAGCCAGTCGCGGTAGTGCTAACCCACAGCAAGTGAACCAAATTCTAAAAGAATTATTGGGTTAACATTGGCTGCTAAGCGATTATACTGACTATGCTAGGCAGAATAATATTGTAGATTTTGGCTACTATAAATAGCCCTTGCAATATACATAATTTTGCGTAAAATAGTCAGTCACTCGGGGCGTAGCGCAGTCTGGTAGCGCACTACACTGGGGGTGTAGTGGTCGCAGGTTCAAATCCTGCCGTTCCGACCAAACATAGCAGTAAAGAGAAAAGCCAATCATTGTTTTCAATGGTTGGCTTTTTTTTGTGCTAAATTTGGCTGGTAATTGTATGATGTTTTGATTGAGCAAATAATAATAAAAATCTTGCCAAGCATGATGAACAATCTAAAGCCAGTCATCCATATAGCTTTAGGCTAGTTTGTCTTATATCTACTTTGATTAAAGGGTGTAGGGGTGTAAATTGTGGGCATTATTTATGAAGTAATAAAAAAGGCAGAAGAAGATTTTTACTCTTGGGACACAGAAGAAGATAATTATTTTGTGAGCTTTTACTTATTTATAGAGCTACTAGAACTATATACTGACGACCGTAAAGAATTAATTATTGATTACTTAATTAATGACGATGAATTTCTTAAACTTAATTTCTATCAATTAGGGTTTAAAACACTTGATAAAAATGGAGTTGAAATAGATGAAGAAAGTATAGATGAAAACACTGGTATAGATTCCATAAAATCTTTGGATCATACTCTTACATATATTAAATATAGTTATGATGCTTATGAGTACGATGATCCGCAGTGTTTTCCAACAGAAGACTATTTATCACTGGTTTTAGAAAATAATGTAAATGATAGCTTTGATGATATGTACTGGAAAGTTGAAGATATTTTAAAACTAAACTGTATTATTGATATAGGTTTAGATACAACGCTTTTTAATGAACACAGAGAAGCCATGAGCAGCGATGCCCGTACAATCCTTAACTATATTAGAGAAAGAAAAGAATTTAAGGAAAGATTGATAGCAGAACAGGTAAGAAGCTCTAGAAGTCAAAACATTGATCCTAATGTATATGATATTACTGTTAAACAATTAACTAAAAAAGAGGAAGAAATAAAGGGTTTACTCAATAAAATTGAGCATTTAGAACAAACAGCTATAGCAAACAATGATAAAGCTATGCATCCTAGAACCGCTAACACTGTAAGTAAAATAATAGCAGCTCTTACCAGTGAGCTTTTAAATATGGATCTAACACAACCTTTTGCTAATGATAGTAATGGTAAAATAATGGCAGCCATTGAAAAACAAGGCAATACAGTTAGTAAAGACGTTATCGCAAACTGGCTAAAACTTGCACATGAAAACAGTATGTAATTCTAATTACTATCTAGTTAGAACGCTTGTTTTTCTAACTAGAACTATCGAATGACCTTACTTCATAAAATAGCAACCATAAGCCGTAGCAATCAAGTTACGGTAAATATGGAGCTAGACACATGAAACAGAAAATTCACATTCCAACTAATTCAAAACAAAAACTATCTCAATATCGGCCTAAATGGCTACTCCCAATATTCAAAACAGTATTCAGCATCCTATTACCCTACCTGCTATCACCGCCTGATATCAGTATTCATATCCATCACATTAATATCATGTTTTGAAGCCGAAAAGCTTAGCACTACCCTAGTGGATACCTGTCATCTATAGACTTTTATAGAGCGAGCCGTTAGGGTAAATGCTACACCTTTACACTGGTTTACCCTATGATCGAGCCTGTCAATCAGCCCACACCTAACTGCCTCATAGATAACGCACCTTGGGAACGTTACCGCCGACCCTATGTGTGTGATTTGGCTTATGTGTTGGCATGCCCTAATCTTCTAACGCAGTGGCTAGACTTTGCACCGCATCAAAATACACATACCGTTGCCGTGCATAGCGCACAATTTTGGCAGACGCAGTTTGAGGCGTATAAGCAACGATTAGTAGAGCTAGACACCACTGCCGCCTATCAAGAGCTGACTCGCTATTTACTCAAACGCCCAAGTCCCAATCGACTGGGTTTTCATTTTGAAGGCTTAGTGTCATATTGGTTAGAGGATGGGTTCGCACGCAAGCTGCATCCGTATGAGACACTGGCTAGCAATGTGCAGCTCTATAATGGCAAGCAGACGACAGGTGAGCTTGATTTAATTTTGTATAACCATACAGAACAGCTGGTTGAACATTGGGAGCTAGCCATTAAGTTTTTTATGGGGACAGCACCTTTTGAACCTGTGAACTGGGTTGGGATTAACTCCAATGATAATCTACAGCGCAAAATGACACACATGCAAACCAAGCAGTTTCGAGCGGTGTGGGTAGATACAGAAAACCATGGACAGGTAAAAATTGATAAGCGTTATGGCGTGATTAAGGGCCGATTCTTTTTACCGATTAACACAGCTGATTGCGGTGATTATGACTGGCCATATTGGCTAACGCCGAGTTTTCCAATGCATGAGTGGTGTGATAAGAGAGACATGGCAGGGCTTGCGAAGATTGACACTACCGCTTTGCGAGCCGCGCATTATATTGAATGGTTCACCAAGCGCGACTTTTATGATGAGCGAAATGCTTATGATAGTCGCCAGCAGCCGATAGTTTGGTCAGATAGCGAACTACCTAAAACAGGTTTATATTTCGAAGGTAAACGACCAATCGTTATTTATCCAAGGCAGTCAGACCAACTCGATGAATAAATTTAACTAACCTAAACTTTTAAAATAAAACTGCTTAGATAATATTCTGGTCTTAACAATCGGACAGCTTTCACAGAATGCTTAATAGCTCTCAATCACTTGCATTAGCTCATATCTAAGCATGTCGGCACTCGGCATACGCTCAGCGTGGAAGCGCACCATCGCAATACCTGCACTGGCAAGCGCCTTATCTTTTTTGTCATCCGCTTTTTGGCGGGCTTTACTACTATGCGTCCAGTCATCAAGCTCGATAGCGACCAAGGTAGTCTGAGCATCGACATCCACAATCACATAGTCAACGCTCTGACGGCAAATACGATTGAACCAAAAGCTACGCTCTGATGTCTCGCTACTATTGGCTTCAATGATCCGTGACAGCTGTACTTGGACAAATATGTGATACTCCGGCAGCGCGTTTTTTAACTTATTAAAAAATATTACTTCCGTATCGGTCATGATTGGCATCGGCGCAAATGGCCAAATAGCCAACTCATCACCGCGCACAGGTTTTGGATCAGGCTCAACGACGGGGCGCTTCGTCAGTAGTGTTGGTAGCAGCTTCGGTAACGTAATCAGCCCCAAAAACCCAACGGCCAATATTAGAAATATAACACCAAACGACATGGTTCTACCTTATACAATATGAGAGTGATGGGCTAATTGTTATTATTAATAACAATTAATCATGCGCCAACCACGACAAGGCAACCTATATAGGCTGACAGGTTATACAACAACAGATTATAAAAATGGCGCTCATCTTAACTAAGGCTGCGCTAATCGGCAATCTATAAAACAAAAAACACGACAGTATTTGTCGTGTTTTCATATAAAGTAGATACAAATCGTATTGAGACCGCTAGAAACGCTCCAGCTTAACGCCAGTAAAGCACCCAAGCGCTGGTCGTATTTACTTTAGGGTCACTATTAATTTTATCTTTTAGTGCCAATGCTGCGACTTTACCACGTTCAGGCCCAACCACGACACGGACACCACGACTGGTCGCACTGGTCTTAACTTGATAACCTGCTGCTCGGAATTTTTTCGCTAACTCATCCGCTTTGGCTTGGTCATTTGCTAGAGCCACTTGCACCCCGAAGCTACCTTTAGCGTCTGTTTCTTTGACTTCTTTACGCGCTTCACTAAGTTTTTGCTGCGCTTCACGTTTTGCATCGGCAGATTTCTTCGCCAGCGCTTCTTCTTGTTGGCGCTTCTTCTCACGCGCTTGTTCAGCGGCAGCCGCTTCACGCTCCAGACGCTGTACCTGTTTGCTCGATGGGATGGTGATGCTCTGACCCAGTTGTAGCGCTGCTGATGGAGATAGGTCGTTGGCTTGAGCCAATACTTCTACAGGCATATTATATTGTCTTGCCAGTTTTATGAGTCCATCACCTTTCTTAATCTGATATTCAGAAGGCGATTTTGGTGGCTCACTTTTAGCCGCTTCAGCTGCTTCTCTTTTTCTCTCAGCCGCTGCTTGGGCTTCAGCCTGCTTTTTTGCTTCGGCTAGTTTCTCTGCCTCCGCTTGTTTTTTGCTCTCGGCAAGTTTTTTGGCAGCCGCTTGCTCTTTGATAGCCGCTTGCCTTTGAGCTTCTTGTTGCTCTTGATTAGCCTTTTGCTTCTCGGCTTCGCTAGACTTTGTAGTATCAGTAGCAGACTGACTCTCAGTACGAGGCTGAACCGTTAGATCTGTAGTAACGTCTTTTTTAGACTCGGTACTGCTGGTTTCATCAGTAGCTGGCGCACTATTATCGACATATTGCTGGCTCTCAGCACGCGCCTTGGCCAATGCTTCTGCTTCTGCAACTTCCTGCTCTGTCAGAAACTCTTTTGCACGTTTTTCTTGCTCTGCAACACGGGCTGCACGTTCTTTTTGCTTTTGCGCAAGGATACGTTTTTCTGTCTCGATATCAGTGGTGAGCGGCTGCGGAGACTCTTGCTCCGAGCTTGATTTGTCAACCATCGCTGACATCGGCTCTGGTTGGTCACTATCGCCAATCTGTTGCACCATGGCGTATAGCATCACACTACCGCCGATAATCATCCCAATGCCCAATAAGGCTTGTCTCGAAAAGTTCATCCGTTTACGTCTCTTAGTTGGTAATAAGGTTGATTGAGCGGCGCAGCGACTATCTTAAAGCAGTGTATCAAATCGCTTTAATCATGATCTCTTACCGCCAGTTACTGTCAGTTAATGCCATCAGAGTTCAAAATTTGTGCCGACCATCTTCTACCAGTCTGGCAAATCATTTTGATTATAAAGCATATTTTTCATGCTGTCTGCTATCAGGCTACGACTAAGATTAACATTAAACAGGCACTACTTTAACTTAAATTATCATACGCTAAGGGCAATTAATGCTTCCCCAATCGTATGAAACGAGCCACATACGACGATAAGGTCTTGCGGCTGGCTCGCCTCTATCACTGCATGGGTCGCTGTATACAGACCGTCAAACTCATATATATTGGTGCTATCAACATATTTAACCAAAACATCTTGCAGCTGTTCAGTAGTCGCGGCACGAGGATAATCGATTTCAGCGATAAACCAATCACTAATCGGTAAGCCTGCTTGGGTTAGGCGCTGCACAACCTTACCAATATCTTTATCACCTAACATAGAAAATAGCATTTTTATTTTTGGTGTAGGGATATCCGCTGAGCTATTTTGATTACTTTGCTTGGCTACGTGCTGCTGCCAAAACGGTAATATCTGGGCTAATAAGAACTCAACGCCTTGCTCATTATGCGCCACATCAAACAACCAATGGCGGCTATGGCTCTCACGATAATCGAAACGACCTGCCAGCTTGACAGTTTGTAGTGCTTGCTCAATAGCATTGATATCCACATCTAATGGACTTGCTAATACTGCTGATAGTGCATTGGCAGTGTTAGTTAACGATAGCGCAGGACGTGGTAGTTGTAAGGTAACCGCCGCATTACTGTATTGCCAAGTCGTTGCATCAATATCGCGGTAGCTAAAATCTTGTCCAATCTGATAACAAGTTGCCTGCTGGGTATCGATGGATTGTTGCACGCTGGATGGCATCTCAGTAGCACCATAAATCAGAGGAATACCGTTGCGCAAGATACCTGCTTTCTCACGGCCAATATCCTCGACATTGTCACCCAACCAGTCAACGTGATCGATGCCGATATTGGTAATGACTGCCATGTCAGGATCAATAATATTGACCACATCTAGGCGTCCACCCAACCCTACTTCTAATACCCACACGTCACAGTCTGCTTCAGCGAATATCAATAACGCTGCTAGTGTGGTCATCTCAAAGAACGACAACGTCAAATCGCACTGTAAACGTGCCGCCTCTACTTTGCTAAAAGCCTCAATCAGCGTCTGGTCGCTGACCATCTCGCCATTGATACGTACACGCTCATTGAAAGCACTAAGATGTGGCGACTGATATAGTGCCGTCTTATAACCTGCGGCTTTACACATTTCGGCGATGACAGCAGTTGTAGAACCTTTGCCATTGGTACCTGCCACAGTAAATACATAAGCGTCATCTTTGGCTGACTGCACTACGCCTAACGCTTCTGCGACAGGCAACACACGTGACAATCCCATATCGATTGCAGATACATGAATCTGCTGCATATAATCGAGCCATTCAGTTAGGCTAGCACTTTCATTAGGACTATGGGCATTAGGGCTGCGAAGGTCAGATGCTAAAAGGTCAGACATAAATAGAGCCTATATAAAATTTAATAAGAGATAAAAATATATGTGCTAGCTAAAACCAAAAATAGCACTTACCGTGCAATGACGATAAATGCTATTAGGGGTCTTGCATATGCAGTAGATGTTAGCACGCAGCTAAGTCATTATGCACTCAATAAATGATTCATTATACTGAGTCATTTACCTTATCAAGCATCTCATTTTACTGAGCATCTACATTTGGTACGCGGCATAGTTTTGCAAGTAGGCGATAGATTGTATCGATTAGCTGATGACGATGTACCACTTCATCCACCACACCATGCTCTAATAAGAACTCAGCGCGCTGGAATGGCTCTTCTAACGTCTCACGTACAGTCTGTTCAATCACGCGCTTACCAGCAAAGCCAATCATCGCTTTTGGTTCTGCTAGATGTATATCACCCAGCATCGCCAGTGATGCAGTTACGCCGCCGTATACCGGATTGGTCAATACCACAATGTAAGGAATCCCAGCGATTCTTAGACGCTCAATCGCTGCTGCCGTGCGTGCCATTTGCATCAATGACAATAGACCTTCTTGCATACGTGCACCGCCAGAAGCAGCAAAGCAAACCAAAGGTACTTTTTGCTCTAGCGCCTTTTCAGCTGCTTGGACGAAACGATCGCCAACGACTGAACCCATTGACCCGCCCATAAAGCGGAAGTCAAAAGCACAGGCGACGATATCAAGGTTACGCAGTTTGCCATACATAGCAACCAACGCCTCACTCTCACCTGTTTTTTCTTGTGCTTCACTCATACGCGCAGGATATGGCTTACTATCCACAAAGCTTAATGGATCTTTTGCCGTAAACTCTTGTCCTGTCTCGCCGTCTACTTGATCAAGCAACCAGTTCAAGCGCTCACGAGCACTCATCGGTAAATGATGATCACAATGTGGGCACACATAACAGTTAAAAATCAGCGCCGTGTTGGTAATCATCGAATGACAATTACTACACTTAGTTGACGGTTCAGTCTCTACCGCAGACAGTGGCGCAGTCAAATGCTGCTTGATGCCTGGGATAGGACGGTTAAACCATGACTGCCTATCCGTATTGCTGTTTGGCGCGGCTTTAGCAGTATTGTTATCGGGTTTTGTTATTGTATCAGTCATATTATTTGCCATCATAAAAGGCTTATTGACAAGTTTGCTCATTCGCTTGTCATTGAGAGTTTAATGGTTGTCTAAACAAAGCGTCTAACACAGTCATAACATGAGCAGTTATGCGACATACTGATAAATAAATCTCGCATGTCGGTCATTTGATTATGCGCTTGTTGATAGATAATGTATTTGCCAATCAAAATGACGAATAAATTATTGCTATCAGACACCATATAATAGTGATGTTAGTTTACACTCGTAAACTAATTTTAGCAAAGTCATTTAGTATTGTCTTCACGTAAAGCATTTGAGTAAAGTCTTTAGGTAAACAATAGCTGCAATTTGACTTTGCCATTTCAAATAACTATTTCTTTAAGTAACTATCTCTTCAAGTAACAACAATATGAAAGCAATAGCTATTAGGCGCTTAAGCTGTCTAACGCTTCACGTAGCTCATCCATTTTTGCCATGATGTTCTGCTGTGCATTTGCAACCGCAGCGGTATCGTTAGCATCAATATCGGCAAAGTTCTGTACCAATGCACTACCGACGATAACACCATCCGCATGAGTACCGATCGCTTTTGCAGAAGCGCCATCACGGATACCGAAGCCGACGCATACTGGCAGGTCTGTTTCTGCTTTGATCGCTTTAACTTGCGTGGCAACGTCATCAGTATCTAGTGTGGCTGAACCAGTCACGCCTTTTAGTGATACATAATAAATATAGCCGCCACAATGAGTCAATACTTGCTCACGGCGCTCAGGCAAAGTTGTTGGCGATAGCAAGAAAATCTCATTCATCGAATGATCGGTCAAATGCTGAGTGAAGCTACCCGCTTCTGCTGGTGGTAAATCTACCATCAACAAACCATCAACGCCTGACTGCTCACATAGCGCGACAAAGTTGTCATAGCCGATGATTTCAACAGGATTGAGATAGCCCATTAGGATGATTGGCGTTTGCGTATCTGTTTGACGAAACTCTGCAACCATCTTTAATGCATCACGAGTACTCGTACCTGCTGCTAATGCACGCTCGCCAGCCAACGCTACAGTTGGACCATCTGCCATTGGGTCAGAGAACGGCAAGCCAACTTCGATCATATCGGCGCCGTGTTTCACTAAGTCGTGCAACAGACCTACAGTAGTGGTCGGATTAGGATCGCCTGCCATTACATAAGGAATCAGGGCTTTTTTATTTTGTGATTTCAAGGTTTCAAAAGTGCTTTCAATTCGGGTCATAGTGATCTCTTATAATTTTGTTAAATAAATTTTTAGCTTATATAAGTGTATTCTTACCAGCCAATATCCATTAAATTATCGTGGTTGTCTTGCGACAAATATTTGATATCATCAGTTCTTTGCTTATGAAAAGTATTCATAATATTTAGAATTTCACGCTGCTCTATGTAGTATAGACCGTTTAAAACATTGTACCTCGCGCACAGTGGAATATTTTTATTAAATATCAGACCTTGCACCCTGTTCCCTCGGTTTTTCATCTTTCTACTATATATTTCTGTGTAATCTATCCAAAAACCAACAGTGCTTCCTCGAATTTGGTTAAGATAAAATGCTTTAACGTCATCATAATTTATGACTTTATCGTGCTGAAAATTTTTATTAGCTATATAAAACTGAGACGTCAATTGGATATTATCTTTATTGATTATAAGTATGGGGATATGCTTCCAAGTCCATTTTCTAGAAATCCATGGATTTGGCACAGCAGAATTCTTAGTGATCCTATATATCCAGTAAGATAGTAAAAACAAACCTAAACAACACATTGCCCATACGACCTTAATCTCTTGTATTGATTCATATAGACTCATTGTCTCAAAACTAGCCCACCAACTCATAAAAAATAAAATAATAGTAACTTGTATTATTACAAACATCATTAAGTAGAGAATATAGCTCTGCCAAAAACTGACACTTTCAGTAGGCACACCTACACTTATTGTGACTGGCGCTGTTAGCACTGCTTGGTCTGGATACTTGCCCAACTGGCTAGGCTTACTCGGTATTAAGCGGTTCAAATTCATGAAGGCATACTATCGATAATTAAAAAATAGCTAGCAATATTGATAACTACTCTACTCTATAGAGTAGTTATCAATTAGCGTATTGAGATTTATAATACCTAATCGAGTTAATACGCTGCTAAACTTTCTTATACAACCACCTAAACTACTCTATTCTTACTACATCTCAATCCCTTCTGCCTTCATTACTGAATGCAAATCTTTGTCACCGCGACCTGACATATTAACGACGATCGTTTGATCAGGGGTCATGGTTTTAGCCAGTTTCAATGCATAAGCGACAGCATGGGCAGTTTCAAGCGCAGGGATGATGCCTTCTTTGCGCGTTGCTTCATGGAAGCCTTCTAACGCTTCTTTGTCCGTACAGCCGACATACTCAACACGCTTCATGTCTTTTAGGAAGCTATGCTCTGGACCGACACCAGGATAGTCAAGACCCGCTGAGATAGAATGCGTCTCTTGAATCTGGCCATCATCATCTGCCATTAGGTAAGTACGGTTACCATGTAGCACGCCGATACGACCAGCCGCCAATGGTGCTGAATGACGACCTGACTCGATACCATCGCCTGTTGCTTCAACACCATACATCTTAACGTCAGTATCGTTTAGGAAATCAAAGAACAAACCAATCGCGTTTGAGCCACCGCCGACACAGGCAACCAATGCATCAGGCATTTTACCTGTTTTTTCTAGATGCTGAATGCGCGCTTCTTTGCCAATAATCGCTTGGAAATCACGAACCAATAGCGGATAAGGATGCGGGCCTGCTACAGTACCGATAATGTAATAGGTGCTATCGACATTGGTCACCCAGTCACGCATGGCTTCGTTCATTGCATCTTTGAGCGTGCGTGAACCAGAAGTAACAGGCACAACTGTCGCGCCAAGCAAGCGCATACGATATACGTTCATCTTTTGACGCTCGACATCGTCAGCACCCATATAGACGATACACTCTAGTCCTAAGCGTGCCGCAATCGTTGCCGTCGCTACGCCATGCTGTCCTGCACCAGTCTCAGCAATGATACGTTTTTTGCCACACATTTTGGCAAGCAATGCCTGACCAATGGTGTTATTTACTTTATGCGCGCCGGTATGGTTTAGATCTTCACGTTTGAAGTAAATTTGCGCACCGCCGATTTCATCGCTCAAACGCTTAGCATGATACAGCGGCGTTGGACGACCGACATAATTGACCAAATCGTTATGATACTCTTCCCAGAATGCTGGATCTGCTTTTACTTTGGTATAAAGCGTTTCTAGCTCTTCTAGAGCAGCCATTAGCGTCTCAGAGACAAAACGCCCTCCATGTACACCGAAATGACCGCGCGCATCAGGATACTGGTTAAAGTCCTGTACGTTTTCAGGATTGGTAAAAGTATTAACCGACTGTGCGGTAGCAGATAAATCTTTGTTCTCGACATGACTCATGATAATTCCTACTGTAATAAGTGGTATTTTTTAGATAACTTTAGATAAATAGAGAGAAAATAATAAAAGGGATAACAATCTAATAAGATTTAAGCAGAAAAATCGGAATAACGATCAACTAAGCAGATTACGTATAGCGAATAGCTTGATACACACCTACTTAGATGGCGCCAGTGACCGTAGCGTTTTGCCATCGATCGCGCTTGACCGCTTTCATAAAGGCACGCATCTTGGCAGCGTCTTTTTTACCTTTATCAATCTCAATGCCACCGCTCACATCGACGCCATAAATAGGCAAATCTAATGTCGCGGCAACATTGTCAGCATCAAGTCCACCAGCCAAAACTATCGGTAGTGCGCTGTCACGTGGAATGAGACTCCAGTCAAAACGTGCGCCTGTACCGCCATACTTATGCTGATGATAAGCATCCAGTAAAATACTACTGGCACCTGCGGTCGCAAATTGATTAATTTGGGCGCGAACGCTATCGAGACTGTCTTGCTCTGTATTGATACGCAATGCTTTGATCCAACGTTTATTGACCATACCTGCCAGCTGTTGGCATTGCTCAGGCGTTTCATCACCATGGAACTGGATAATATCAAAAGAGACGTTGCTTGCTAAGTTAATCAGCTCATCTTTGGGCATATTGACTACCAGTGCCACCACGCTGACAAAAGCAGGTACGGCAGCGCTCAGAGTTTGCGCCTGCGCTATTGTGACCGCACGTGGACTTGGTGGATAAAACACCAAACCCACTGCATCTGCACCTAGCTGTGCCGCAGTCTGTATATCACTAAGCTGAGTAAACCCGCAAAACTTGACGTGCATTTTGTGACCTTGCGTTTCATGGTGCTGAATATGACACCGATTATAGCGGCATCAGATAGGTTCAAGCTAAAGATAAATCGTTAGATGTGATGAGGTTTTGTTAACCAAACGGCAAAGCCATTGCATCCAAAAACTTATCCTAGCATACTTTTATCCTTAGTTTTGTTTATGATTGCGATTGATTAATATAGGGATACTTTAATGTCTAAGACTGCACAGATAGCTGCTAATAATACTGATACTGACGACAATGCTACTAGCAAAAATCCACCGCATTACTTGATGTGGTTTCGTCGTGACCTACGTATCCATGACAATACCGCTTTAGCAGCGCTTTGTGAACGTGCAAAGGAAGACAACGCCTCAGTGTCTGCCGTATTCTTTTTGACGTCTGAGCAGTGGCAAGCGCACGATACGTCTCTTGTACAAGTTGATCATATTGCTCGCACGCTACCTATTCTAGCAAAGGACTTGCAATCGCAACTGAACATCACTTTAACAGTACAGCTCTGCTCAAGCTTTGCTGACTGTATAGAGGCGCTCACGACTTTATGCAATGATAATGAAGTAAGCTGCGTCATGGCCAATCACGAGTACGAAGGCAATGAGATTGATCGTGATGAACAATTAAGTAAACAACTTGCAAAAGACGATATCGAGTTTGTCCGCTGGCATGACCAATGCATTTTGCCACCGCAAAGCATCACGACCAATGATGGCGATAGCATGTATAAGGTCTTCACCCCATTTTATAAA
This sequence comes from Psychrobacter sp. 1Y6, assembly GCF_052258385.2. Classification (NCBI taxonomy): domain Bacteria; kingdom Pseudomonadati; phylum Pseudomonadota; class Gammaproteobacteria; order Moraxellales; family Moraxellaceae; genus Psychrobacter; species Psychrobacter sp. 1Y6. The sequence goes on from NZ_JBQQEW020000001.1 coordinate 2,604,478, forward strand.
AAATGGCGACATACATTGGACGTCAGCACCATCCAAATGCATGAAGCACCCGCAGTGGTTAGCGATTATAAAATCAAACTACCATCATCGCAAACGTTTGCCAATACAATCGACGATATCAAAGCACTAAGTGAGAAAATACTCAGTGACTATCAGCAGACATTAGAAAAGAACGACTCGTTGCAGCATATCGATATGACAGCTCAGCTTGATCAAGCAAGAGACGCTTATCCTGCAGGTGAGTCTGCCGCTTGCCAGCGTCTAGAGGCATTCGTCGATGATGATATCAATGATTACGATGTGAGCCGTGATGTCCCCCATCTGCACGCAACCAGTCAGCTATCGGCTTATCTCACTATAGGCTCTATCAGCCCTAGGTTCTGCTATCTACAGGCGAGCAAAGCACAAGAAAAGCTACACGGCAATGACGGTGATAATGAAGACATCAATCGCTGGATAAGTGAGCTTGCGTGGCGAGACTTTTATCGTCATGTGCTAGTAGAAAAACCAAACCTGATCCGTCATAAGGCTTATAAAGAAGATACTGACACTAAGGTTAATTGGTCATATGACAATGATGATTTTGAGACATGGTGCACTGGCAAAACAGGCGTGCCATTAGTCGATGCAGCAATGCGTTGCCTAAATGCGACAGGGTTTATGCACAATCGTCTGCGCATGGTCACCGCGATGTTTTTGACCAAAGACTTGTTGATTGATTGGCGCTTGGGTGAGCGCTACTTTATGCAGCAGCTGATAGATGGGGATTTTGCGTCCAATAACGGCGGCTGGCAATGGAGCGCATCGACAGGTACTGACTCAGCGCCCTACTTCCGCATTATGAACCCCTTTAGCCAAGCCAATACGCATGATCCTAAAGCTCTGTTTATTAAGACTTGGCTACCAGAGTTAAAGGACATTCCTAATAGCATATTGCACAACGAAGATAAGATGCGTAAAGAACTGGCAAAAGGTGGTAAGTTTGCCGATATCGATTACCCTGCGCCGATGGTTGAGCATAAATCAGTACGCAAGTTAGCTATCGCCGAATTTAAAAAAGAAGCTTAATTTTAGAAAACAACCAGCAGACTAGCTATTGGTAGTGACTGGCAATTGACATGCACCTGCACCCTGAGTGGTAACCGTCACTACCGCTCCCGTGAGTGCAAACAGCTGCTGCAACTGGGTTTGCGCATTTTGCAATGCCATATTCATGACATCACCTCGGCAAGCACGTTCAAGCACTTCTTTCTTTGCCATAGTCTGTGCCTGTGCCAATATCTTAGGGTCAACTTGCATCATACCAAAAGCCCCTGTCTGCCAGTCATAAATCTCGATATCATCCAGATATACTGAAAATATCTCTGTAGGCGGCAAAGTAATATTGATTTGCGGCATAGTGGCAGCTGGTGAGTTGGCATCAGCTACTTGCTCTTCATCCTCATTAGCTTGAGCAGGTTGCACTACTTGTACCATCTCAGGTGTCAACGCACTCAGATCAACGCCTGCCTCTACGCGACCATGAGCGATAAACAAGGCCTTTTGCTCATCCTGCCACAGCTTCATCCAGCTCCCAGGTCGCTCGCTCGTAATCACTGTATCAACGCTGAATGCGACGGTATGTAAGCGATTTAACTGCTGAATTTGCGTAATCACGCCTTCGCGAGTAATAGTTTCTATTGGCGCTTCTTCTGGTTTGTTTTGCGCGCTATAAATAGCAAAAACAATCGCTGCTAGACCGATAAATAATATCACCCACGACATTGTCGCAATAGGACGTTTCGCAGGCTTTTGAGTGGCATTAGCGTTATTCATATCAGGATTATCCATAGAAGCTACCTCTATAATATTGCATTATTTTTATAAGGCTAACTGTATTATCAAAACTCTGTGATACCTGACCTATAAATGCGACTATTGTGCAGTAACTTCAAGTATTGGCTACCATTCCTCTACATAACTTTATCCACAAACCTCTACGCAACCACCTCAATAAACTGTCTCTCAAATAAGCAGTGCTTTCGCTATAAAATCATATGAATAGCTCAATTATTTACCCCTTATTAAGGCCTTTGCGTCACGTTCGGTCTGAAAAGACAAAAAGTCATTGCGTCTTAGGCTAACTTTACCTAACATAGTCAGATTGTATGAATAAAATGTCAGTCTTAAAGCATTTATCAGGGTTTTGACCTGAATATATTGCATTTTTGGCATATTGATACATCAAATCAAATTTGCCTCTCTTTTATGAGAGTGGTTTTTACTAATGTGCTTTGTATATAGGCAGATTAGTAACTAGGAAATACCCTAGATTATTGCTAAGTGATAAAGGTAAGCTTGCGGCGGCAATGAAACGATTAGCCATACGCTCAACATCCTACTATTTCTTATTTTTTTATCGTTGATAAGGTTACGCTTTATTTATGAAAGCCAGTCAATTTTTATTTGCCACACTAAAAGAAACCCCAAGTGACGCCGACATCGCCTCAAGCCAATTGATGGTGCGTGCTGGTCTTATCCGCAAGATTGCTTCTGGATTATATATTTGGTTGCCTATGGGTCTGCGTGTCTTGCAAAAGGTCGAACGCATTGTTCGTGAAGAGATGCAAAACGTCGGTGCACAAGAAGTGCTTATGCCGATGACTCAGCCTGCTGAGCTTTGGCAGACGACCGGACGTTTTGATGATTATGGTCCTGAGCTACTGCGCTTCAAAGACCGTCATGATCGCGACTTTGTACTTGGTCCAACGCACGAAGAAGTCATCACCAATCTAGCACAAGGTGAGCTACGTAGTTATAAACAACTACCGATTACCTTCTTTCAGATTCAAGGTAAATTCCGTGACGAGATTCGTCCACGCTTCGGTGTGATGCGCGCACGTGAATTCACCATGAAAGATGCTTACTCTTTCCATGTGGATCAAGCCTCATTGGCCAAAACTTACCATGACATGTATGACGCTTATACACGCATCTTTACCCGCTTGGGCTTAGATTTCCGTGCGGTACAAGCAGATACAGGCTCTATCGGTGGCTTTGCCTCACATGAGTTCCATGTATTGGCAGATAGCGGCGAAGACGATATTGCGTTTTCGGACTCATCTGACTATGCAGCCAACGTAGAGCTAGCAGAATCTGTCAGCACCGCTGAGCGTCAACCACCAAAAATGGAGCGTGAAGACGTTCTAACCGAAAGCATGACCAGCTGCAAAATGGTTGCTGAACACTTGGACATCCCGTTAGAAACGACGGTTAAAACCTTGATCGTTCATGGTCATACTGAGAATGATGAACCACAACTGATTGCTATCGTGTTGCGCGGCGATCATCAGCTCAATACTATCAAGGCTGAGAAAATCGAAGAAGCTAACGTACCATTGACGTTAGCGTCTGACGAAGAGCTAAAAGCGGCAGGTCTGCACAAAGGCTATATCGGCGTTAATTTAGATATGCCTGTATTCGTTGATCGTTCAGCAGCTGCGTTGTCAGATTTTGTTTGCGGTGCCAATGAAGTGAACAAACATACTATCGGTATGAACTGGGCACGTGACACTCGCATTACTCGCATCGTTGATGTGCGCAATGTACAGGAAGGCGACCCGTCTCCTGATGGTAAAGGCAGCCTAAAAATCAAACGTGGTATCGAAGTCGGTCATATCTTCCAATTGGGTGATAAATACTCACAAGCGATGAACTGTACGGTTTCTGGCGAAGATGGCAAACCTGTTACCTTGATGATGGGCTGTTATGGTATTGGCGTTAGCCGTATCATTGCCGCTGCTATCGAGCAGAACAATGATGAAAACGGCATCATGTGGCCAAAAACACCAACGGTTGATGATTCGATCGCTCCTTTTGAAGTCGCTATCATCCCGATGAAGTCTAAAGAAGAGACGGTCATGCAGACGGCAACCGCCCTGTATGAAGAGTTAAAAGCTAAAGGCATCAACGTACTACTGGACGATCGTAACGAGCGCCCAGGCGTTAAGTTTGCTGATCTTGAGTTGATTGGTATACCGCATCGTATCGTCGTGTCTGATCGCAACTTGGCGGAAGACAAGTATGAATACGTCAATCGCCGTGAAGCTGAAAAACAAATGCTGAGCCGCGAAGAAGTCATGGCAAAAGTAAGCGGTAAATAGCTTTACGAGTAAAGACTATATAACAAAAAGCGCCTATCTCATCACGTGAGATAGGCGCTTTTTTATTGGCTTAAAAACTATTTAACATTGTATTTTTATGAACATCGTATTTTTAGCAAGAACTTACTGGCGGATCAAACGGCTTGGCTTAGGCAATAAACGTATATCACTGACACGGCATGGATTGATATCGATACCACCGCGGCGCGTATACCATGCCCGTACCATTAGCTCGCTTGGCTTATAGTATTGGCTTAAATCAGCAAATATCTGCTCGACACACTGCTCATGAAAACCATTGTGCTGACGGAAGCTCAGTATATAACGCAGCATATTTGCATTATTAAAAGGCTTATCAGTCGTTATCGAAACGGCCAACGTGCCCCAATCTGGTTGATTGGTCACTGGACAATTACTACGCAGTAGATTGGAATAAAAAGTATACGGCTGCGTACCATCACTTGCCACGCTTTCGTCGCTCGTCTCTACTTCGTTAGTACTCAGCAGTGACGCATCAGGATGTTCCGTTAACGCAACTTTATCCGTGTTGCCTGCCAATGCTTCATCAATACAAACACCCTCAGGCTGAGCAATCAATAACGCTGTTTCATGACCATTTATATCATCGTTTAAACCAAATAACGCTACCTGTACATCTGCTTGCAAGCAAGCTGACAAGTCTTTCGCAATCAACGCTTGTACGTCATTCCAACTGGCGAACTCGGTAAAGTTAATACTATTCAAATACAATTTAAGCGATTTTGATTCTACAATAAACGGTGAGCTGGCAGGAATGCTAAAGCGCGCAATCGCTACTTGCGAGATACCTTGCGGATTTAACCAAGATATCTCAAAAGCCTGCCACCAATCGACACCAACGGCTAACTTGTCGTCATGCCAACCGATCGCATCACGTCCCATGCTACGCGCAATCGGATATAGCGTCTCTGGGCTATACTCAGTTGGATAGTCTGTGGTTTGCTCACCCAAGATACCGTGAATACTCATCTGTCTTCCTAATGTTAAACCGTTTAAAATTTGCTCTAAATAATAATATGCTTAGCGAATAATATACACTACAAACGTACGCGCGAGCCGTTACTTAGCAAGCGATAAGCAATGGTATAAAATATCGCACAGAACACAAAAATAGCCGCCATCGAATACCAAACATTGACATCAGAGTAGCCAAGAATACCGTAACGGAATGAGTTGACCATATAGACGATAGGATTCAATAGCGAAACATTTTGCCAAAATGGCGATAAATTCTCCATCGAATAAAACACACCACCAAGATAGGTCAATGGCGTCAGTACAAAGCTTGGGATAATAGAGATATCATCAAACGAGCGTGCAAATACCGCATTGATAAAGCCGCCTAATGAAAATAAGATAGACGTGCCAAGTACCGTAAATACAGTCACAAATAAATGCTCGATACCAAGATCAGTAAAGAACAGCGCCACTATCGAGACAATCACGCCGATAGCCAGTCCACGGAAGATACCACCACTGATATAACCCATCAAAATAGCATGCTTGGATACTGGCGAGACCAAAAGCTCTTCGATACTGGACGTGAACTTGGCACTAAAAAAGCTTGAGACCACGTTAGAGTAACTGTTGGTAATGATCGACATCATGATCAAACCAGGCACGATAAACTGCATGTATGGCACGCCGCCCATCTCACCCACGCGCGAGCCAATCATCTTACCAAAGATGACAAAATACAAACTCATCGTGATAACTGGCGGTAACAACGTCTGCGGCCAGATACGTAAAATACGGCGCACTTCTTTGAACCAAATAGTACGAAACGCAATCCACTTCTTACTCAATGACATTGTTTTATTATGATCGACTAGTTCCTGACTCATAACCCCGCCTCCTTCATGCTATCTGCACTCTGAATGTTTTTGTCTACCAAGCGCATAAATAACTCTTCTAGTCGGTTGGCTTTATTGCGCATACTCGCCACACTGATACCTTTCTCAGATAGCTGATCAAAGACACCGTTTAGTGACTCACCTTCTGTCAAGGTAACTTCTAGCGTTTGCTCATCTGGTTGCGAGACCCCTGTAACTCCTGTCAGAGCCAACTGCTCAGTGAGCGGCGTATCCAAATCAAATACAAACGTCTCTACGGATAACTGCGCCAGTAGCTCTTTCATTTCCGTATTGATTCGAATCTCGCCGTGATCCAAGATCGCAATGCGTTTACACAATTGCTCAGCTTCTTCGAGATAATGAGTCGTCAGAATAATAGTGGTGTTTTCTTCGATATTAATCTGCTGCATGAATTCCCACATCGAGCGACGAAGCTCGATATCAACACCCGCCGTTGGCTCATCCAGAATCAATAGCTTTGGTTTATGAATCAAGGCACGGGCAATCATCAAACGGCGTTTCATACCACCAGATAGCTCACGTGATTTGCTGTCGCGTTTATCCCATAGTCCTAGCGCTGTTAATAGTCTCTTGGCGCGTGGTTTGGCTTCTTTTGCCGGAATACCAAAATAACCCGCTTGCGTAATCAGGATATCTTCGACTTTTTCGAACATATTAAAGTTAAATTCTTGCGGTACAACACCAAGGTATTGCTTGGCAATCGAAGGGTTCTCTAATAGATCTGTACCGAAAATATGGACGCTACCGGTGGTTGGCTTAAACAATGAGCTGATAATACCAATCATAGTAGATTTACCTGCGCCGTTTGGCCCCAGTAACGCAAAGAAACCACCTTGTGGTACCGTTAAATCAACCCCTTTTAATGCCGAAAACCCATTGTCATAGGTTTTGGATAGGTTTTTTATGGAGAGTGCTGGTGCATCAGACATGAAGACCTCTTTATTTGTTATCAATTTATATAAAATGCGATTTTAGAATAATAGGCCGTGTTGAACATTCGACTATCATTAGCATATAGGCAGAAGCCATATAAGAATGTTCAACACACTCTACTCTCTAAAGGTGACAATGTACGGTAATAAACGAACTAATCTCATAAAATGAGGCTACTCATGGCGAATTTCAACTGCCTTATATTCGAAGTACCATATTAATAATACTCATCATGAAAAAGCGCCTATCTCATCACTGAAATAGGCGCTTTATAGATATATATCGTAAAAGCTTGGAAGGTAATCAACAAAGATTAGCTTGCTTCTGCAACCATATAATCTACGGCGTTTTGAACTTCTTCATCAGGAATATCCGCGCCACCTTTTGCAGGCATCGCATTGAAACCATTGATAGCATGGGTATATAGCGTATCTTTACCTTTTGCAATACGTGGACCCCAAGCGCCAGCATCACCAAAGATAGGAGAGCCTAGCAAGCCTGCTGTATGACAAGTATGACATACAGCATTATATACCGCTTTACCGTCACGAGGACCGTCGCCAGCAGCTGGGCCAGATGAGCGTGCCGTTACATCACAAGCTTCACCATCTTCAAAACAGATATTGGCAACAGGCTGGATACGCGCAATCAGATTAGGATACAAAGCAATTAGCTTCTGTACTTGCGGCGTATCTTGTGGAATTGGCTCTTCATCAGCGGCAGGCGCTGCAGCGGCAGTTTCTTCACCTTCTGCTGGAGCGGCTTCGTCAGTGGACGCAGCACCATCTGTCGTATCTGCAGCAGCTTGGGTATCGTCACCTAGCGTTTCAGGAGCAGCTTCTACGACCTCTTGGCCTTCTGCTACGTCTGACGCAGTTACAGGAGTGTCTACAACATCTTCAGCTTGGCTCACCGCGATACTAGCGATTCCTAGAATGGCAGCTGCCGATAACATAACTACTTTTCTCATTCGTCACGTTCTCTTATTACGTATACAAGGACTAGCACGGCTCGGACATTCTGTCTGTCCTCCTTTGACGACCTCTAAGTCTTCAATAGCAGACAGCCATCCCGCGTGCCAGCGCACTTGCAATCGGTGATTATAAATATGAATTCTCCCCAACATTATAAGGGAAAAGGCAGGTAAATTGCCATGCTTGTTTAATGACTTGGCTGTTTTTTCTTAAAAAACCTCAATCGCGACTGTCATTTATTGGCTTTATGCTTTTTATTTGTTAGACTAAGCGGTCTTTATTTCTAGACACCTTATGCTAATTATCATGCGCATCTAAGCGTGACAGTCAGACATATCGTTATCATATGCGCTCGTAGCTCAGTTGGATAGAGTATCGGTCTCCGAAGCCGAGGGTCGTGGGTTCGATTCCCGCCGAGCGCACCAACTATAATGTTTACAATCTCGCTCTACCCTTCCCTTAGTACTATCTTAAACTACCTATACTCATCAAACCTACATGTCAAAATGTTTACGGTTTTTCTGTGCTTGTATATTTCTAGTGCTCTCATCTATATAGAACTTACTCTGCATCTTGTAAATTAACTGTTAGCTGAGCACGGCTAGGTATACGGTGATAATTAATCACTGGCACATCACCCAAACGGCGCTGACCCTCAGCAATTTTTTTATCAATCGTAATCATTGCAATTTTTTTATCTTGTTTGCTAATGAGCAAATGATTTACCTTACGTGTGACTCGATAATCAGAAAAATGCTGCTTTAATATCGCTGATGTTTTTTGCAGCGCATCATTCGGTGTTGCATTTTTTGATTTTATGCCGCTATGCTTTTCGCCTATTTTTGCACCGCGCGATTTTGCTACGAACCATAAAACTGCGATGACAGCGAACAATATGACAAGCCACCAAATTCCGTCTATCATAAGTAAAAATATCCATTATTAGCAAGGGTTGGCTCATGTTAGCAGAATTATCACCAGCGTTAATAGCAGAAGTAAAACTTGCAGCACAACTGCTGGCGTCGAAACAGCGTATTTGCGTTTTGACTGGGGCTGGTATTTCAGCAGAAAGCGGCATCCCAACGTTTCGAGATAAACAAACAGGACTGTGGGAGAACTATGGTGTCGAAGACTTGGCAACCCCTGAGGCGTTTACTCGTGATCCAAAGCTGGTGTGGTCATGGTATCAGTGGCGTCGGCAAATGGTCGTAGATAAAGTGCCAAATCCAGCCCATCATGCGTTGGCTCAGTGGCAGTATCATGCGCAAACCTCCGATCAGCAGGTGACACTCATCACCCAAAATGTCGATGATTTGCATGAGCAAGCTGGTAGCGCGGTGACTCACCTGCATGGTCATCTGTGGCGTAACCGCTGTGGTCAGTGTGAGATACCTTATCAAGATCAATCGAGAGCGTCATACGATAATCAAAGCACCATGAGCTTTGATAAAACACTGCTTATCTGCCCGCATTGCGACGGTTACATCAGACCGGATATTGTTTGGTTTGGCGAAGCTCTACCTGTACAGGCCTGGCAGGCTGCCGAAGATGCTGCGGCTAATTGCGAAGTATTTATCAGTATCGGCACCTCAAGCTTGGTTTATCCTGCTGCTGGATTGGCACAATTAGCCAAACAAAATGGCGCGCAAGTTATTGAGATAAACCCTGACCCAACGCCAAATACTATCGTCGATATCACATTAGCAAAAAAGGCTGGAATCGTTTTGCCACTGCTTATAGCAGAGATTACTACTTTATAAACGTTGCTACTACTTATAGATATTACTGAATAATAGACAATAAAAAAGGCTTAACGATTTATATAAACCGTTAATCCTTTGCTACTAAAAACAAGCTCGTTGTAGCTTATTTCAATGCAAGATCAACTCTCGCCAAGTAAGCTTCTTTTAACTCATCACTGATAAATGCCGATTTAAACGAGTTTTTGACCAACGTGATAACATCGTCTTCCGTAATCGGTAAATTCTCATATAGATTGATAAAGTTTTGATTCACATACCCTTTGAAATACGCAGGGTCGTCTGAGTTAACGCTAATATTCAGACCATAGTCTAAAAGCTCTTTGATATTGTGCTCTTTATAAGTCTCAAAGACTTTTAGCTCGATATTTGAATTCGGGCAAACCGTCAGTGGCATTTGCTCATCTTTGAGTCTTTGCATCAACTCTGGGCTTTTTATAGACTGCACACCATGATCGATTCTATTAATATTCAATAAGTCTAACGCTTCGTAGATATATGAAAAGTCCGCTTCTTCGCCTGCATGAGCAACCAACTTAAAGCCTTCTTCTTTGGCTTTTTGGAAGACTTCTTTGAATTTCGATGGCGGGTTACCCAATTCTGATGAATCAAGGCCAACACCGATAATGTCATCTTTATAATTCAGCGCTTGCTCTAACGTCTCAAGCGCTTCTTCTTGCGATAAATGACGCAAGAAACACATGATGATACATGACGTGATACCGTATTTTGCTTTGGCATCTGCAAGCGCTTCTTTGATACCTGTGATGACCGCTTCAAAAGGTACGCCGCGTTCGGTATGCGTCTGCGGATCAAAGAATATCTCTGTGTGGATAACATTGTCTTCGACACATCTAAGAATATATTCCCATGTCAAATCATAAAAATCATCTTTGGTGAGCAGGACGTTGGCACCCGCATAGTAAATATCTAAAAAACTTTGCAGATTGTTAAAATTATAGGCGGCGCGCACGTCTTCTACGCTGTCATAAGGTATCTCCACATTGTTCTTCTTGGCCAATCTAAACATCAGCTCAGGCTCTAGCGAACCTTCAATATGTAGATGAAGTTCGGCTTTTGGTAGTTTCTTTATTAATTCAATCATAGTATTCCAATAATGGTGTTATCGAGACGAACCCTAGTGAATGTTGCACAGTAGGATAATCAAACCATACATATATGAGGCGGTATCTGTCCCAGAATAGTCATTTTAACACTAAAAGCGTATCGCCTAAAACAAAACCCTTTGACCGTATAGATAAGCTACTTATAAAAGCAACCTTCTTAATACAACCGTATAAGGCGCAAACTACTTTAAAAATACCACTGTATCAGACAGCTCATTGCCTTCTGGATCGTGCTCTAAATGATAATACTGACGTAATACCTGCCCCACTTCATCCAGCAGTTCAGCCAAGCTCTCTTCTGTCTTTTGGGTAGCAATACCAGATACCGCCTTGTCGCACATTGCATTCCATACTGTTGGACTAACGTGAGCGCTGATACCTCGGTCTGCGACAATCTCTAGTTTGCGCTCGCATACATTGACGTAGATTAAGACGCCCGTATTTTCTTCAGTATCCCAGACGCGATATTCGCTAAACAAGTCAATCGCACGCTCACGGCAGTTCATGCGATAAGCTTCTTGGATAGGCAGATGGTTTTCTACAATTAAGAACACCTCACCACGATGCCCACGCTCGGCTCGTGTCACAGCATCTGTTAAACGCGCCTTGGATTCTGTTGTTAGCCACTTACTATGTAATAAAGGGACGAACAAAACTTGACGCCACCAGCGGGCAAAACTGGGGTTTGAAGCGTTGTCTTCTACCATTATATTATTTCCTCAAGTACGTCATTTCGATGGTTATGTAGAGTTTATTTTGTTTGCGTATGTGGAGTACTTACCACGAGCCACCTGCGCCGCCGCCGCCGAAACCACCGCCGCCACCGCCAAAGCCGCCGCCTCCGAAACCACCACCGCCAAAGCCGCCTCCACTGCCGCCGCCCATACCGGGTAAGAAAATTATGCCGCCTCTGCGCCCACCTTTACCGCCGCCGCCTTTTCCACCGCCACCACCGCGTGAAATCAAAAACATCCAGATAAATATTGCCATAATCAGTGTCATGAAGAAGCCGCCGCCTAAGGCCATCGAACCTGCAAAAAACCCGCCAGCGGTAATAATAGAACCAAATACTCGGCCCAATATATTAGTAATAAAGCTACCAAAAATCATCGCCATGATAAATAAGAAAATAGGTGATGGCAGCTCGTCTGAGCTTTGCTGGGCAGTACGTTCTGCAGCTTGTGCATCAGCACGGGCTAAGACTTCAGGATCAGCAGTTAGGCGTGCTTTGAGCGATTCAACGCCAGCGATTATCCCTGCACCATAGTTATTTTGCTTAAATAACGGCGTGATATCTTCTCGAATGACACGGTTAACCGCTGCATCTGGTAATACGCCTTCTAGTCCATAACCCGTTAGGATGTACATATCACGGTCATTGACAGCGACGACAATCAGCAGACCATCATCGATAGCTTCATCACCCAACTCCCACTTCTCAGCAACTTGCAAGGCATAATCAAATATTGGTACGCCATTGGTAGTTGGTACGATAACCACCGCTGCTTGTGCTAATCCCTGCTGATAGATACTTCGAAGCTGAGCCTCTAGACGTAGCTTTTCTTGAGGATTTAGAATATTGGCCTGATCAACGACTGGTTCATTGAGTATCAACTTATCAGCGTCAACGCTCTCGGCACTTGAGCGTACAGGTGGCTGAGCGGTTGTTTGAGTATTGACAGTACCATTTGCTGTGCTTTGGTTATCTGCGTTTTGAGTGATAGCGTCGTTGCCTAGCACAGCTTCATTGATGGCATCATTATTTAATACAGCATCATTGATTGCTTCGTTAGACTCGCCTGCTTTAGCAACGGCCACCAACTCTTCGACACTACGGTTTTGCAGATCCGAGGTGCTATCTGTCGCCACCGCTGTATCATTGGGTTCAGCGTGCAATGCAGGCACGCTGACGACACCTAACGTAAACAGTAATGCTGATAAGATTGCTTTTGAATTATTCATCTAATCTATACCACCTCAGATAACATCTTTACCAATTGATAGACTCTAACTAATCATTGTCAAACCATTAGCTAAATAAACAGAGCTGCCTATGCCGCTCTGTCGTCACGTTCATTCTAGATTTTATTCAGCTGACTTTTCTGCAGAGTCGCCAAAATCAACACTTGGTGCGGTTGAAATCGCTTCTTCATTGGCCACACTAAAGTTGGGCTTAGTGTCCATCCCAAATACTTTTGCAGTGATGTTTGTTGGGAACTGACGTACCGTTGTATTGTATCCCTGCACTTCTTGAATATAGCGGTTACGAGCCACAGCAATACGGTTCTCAGTGCCTTCTAACTGTGCCTGCAAATCCTGAAACAGTGCATCTGATTTTAAATCAGGATAACGCTCAGACACTGCCATCAAACGTGACAATGCACCTGTCATCTGCTCTTGCGCTGCTGCATAACGCTCCATCGCTTCTGGATCATTAAGCACTTCTGGCGTTACCGTGATACCGCCCGCACGTGAGCGAGCTTCTGCCACTTGGGTGAAGACTTCTTGCTCTTGCTCGGCATATTGCTGTACGACTTTGACTAAGTTTGGCACCAAATCAGAACGGCGCTGATACTGGTTAACCACTTCTGACCATGAAGCAGTGACCTGCTCATCTTGTGCTTGCAGGTTATTATAGCCACAGCCGCTTAGACCAACTGTAGAAGTTGTCAATAAAGCGGCTAGCAACATCGGCTTCATAATAGATTTACGCGTCATTGTTGATTCTCCTAATAATGATAAATAACAAATATCCAGTACCACGTTTTTAATATTTTTAAGTTTTCTTGGTATTCATACGGCAGTCATACGCTCTATATATTGTATATCTGCGCATCACTCTATCAGCATGATATCAAAAGAAGTTGTCATAATGATGGCGTTATACACGGCTTTTTACAATTGGTCGTTACCAAAACACAACCGCATAGCGTTAACGATAACGCGTTTTTATCATGATAGATATAGAGCAAAAATCTAGCAGTCTAGCGCTATCAGAATAAATGTTATGTAAATACAAACAATTATTTATATATAATCCAAATCTTGCTAATGTATCAGCCAAATAAAATACGAATATATCTACCGTCTATAAAGAAATTTCTAGTAATTAGTACAAAAATATGGCAAATTGCAGTTACGTAGCCGTACGGTTTGAATACATTTGGTAGTGGACTTATAGTTTGATTAGTATTAGCGATTTGTTAATTTCTTAATAAAAACATCAATTAACTGTCAAATTATCGCTAAATACTGTCAATTCGCCATACCAGTCATGCGTTCATTCAAGACAGCTCATAGTAAGTTGAATACCATCATGGTGATGGATATTTAATTATATAACCGCCTGTTTTATCCGCCGGTCAACTTATGACTCATCTGATATCTAACATGATGATAGAAGACCGCAGTAGTTGAGGTTGTAGAATAATAGTAAACGCAGCTGATATTAATATTATCAGTGATAAGCGCTATGCAAATAGTCCGTATTACTGATGAGATACGCGGGTAAATACAGACAACTACAGTCCATTCTTGGTGGCCAAGCACATGAGACTTAGACAATAAATAAGTCGATGCAGAGACTTTAACTGCTTAACTTAAATAAGTAAGTTAACCAGTTAGTTTACTCCTAGCAAACAGTGCCACCTTGAGACAGTACTAGGAACATAAATATGGAAGGTTTAGTTAACTTAGTAAATGGAATTATCTGGAGCCCAGCGCTGATTTATCTCTGCTTGGGTGCCGGTCTGTTCTATTCCATTATGACGCGCTTTGTACAAGTACGTCTATTCGGTGAGATGATCAAACTCCTATTCACTGGTAAATCTAGTGCACAGGGTATCTCATCATTTCAGGCACTTGCCGTCTCACTCGCCGGTCGTGTGGGTATGGGTAACATCGCTGGGGTAGCTGCTGCTATCGGCTTCGGTGGCCCAGGTGCCGTATTCTGGATGTGGATCGTAGCCTTCCTAGGCGCATCTACAGCCTATGTCGAATCTACTCTTGCTCAGATTTATAAAGAAAAAGATGTGGTAACTGGCGAATATCGCGGTGGCCCAGCTTATTACTTTGAACGTGCCCTTGGTCAAAAGTGGTACGGTATCCTCTTCGCAATCGCTTCTATTTTATCATGTGGTATGTTCTTACCTGGTGTACAGGCGAACGGTGTTATCAGTGCATTTGCACAGGTAATGGGCGAAGGTACGATCATGAACGTTGCAGGCCTAGAAGTTGGCTCTATGCGTTTGGTCGGCTTGGCTATCATCTTAGTCGTGCTAGGTATCATCATCTTCGGTGGTATTAAGCGTATTGCAACCTTTACTGAGTTTGCAGTACCTTTCATGGCATTAGGATATATTGCCCTAGCGCTAATCATCATGTTCAGCAACTTCAGCTTGATTCCAGATGTATTTGGTATGATTGTTGGTGATGCATTCACTGCACAAGCAGGTTTTGGTGCTGCGATCGGTTGGGGTGTGAAACGTGGTATTTACTCTAACGAAGCTGGTCAGGGTACAGGTCCTCACGCTGCTGCTGCTGCTGAAGTTGAGCATCCATCACAGCAGGGGCTAGTTCAGGCATTCTCAGTATATGTTGATACATTACTAGTATGTTCTGCTACTGCTTTCATGATCTTGTCTACTGGTATGTACAACATTCAAGGTACGCTACCAGATGGTCAGTTCATCGTACAGAACGTTGCTGCTACTACTGAAATCAATGCTCCTGCGTTCACGCAAATGGCAATGGAATCTGTATACGGTACGTTTGGTAATGCCTTTATCGCAATCGCTGTATTCTTCTTTGCCTTTACCACAATTCTGGCTTACTACTACATTGCTGAAGTCAACGTGGCTTACTTAACACGCTTCCTCGGTCGTAGTGCGAACAGAACTGGTCTATTCCTAGTGAAAGTTCTTATCATGGCGATGGTTGCTTATGGTGGTCTAAACTCAGCTGGTTATATCTGGGCAATCGGTGATATCGGTGTTGGTCTTATGGCTTGGCTTAACATTGTTGGTATTCTTGTCATCTTCATCGTGGCTCGTCCAACTCTTACTATGCTTAAAGACTATGAAGCTCAGCGCAAAGCTGGCGTAACTCGCTATAGCTTTGACCCTGCTAAATTCGGTATCAAAAACGCACCGTATTGGGAAGAGCGTCATCTAGCGCAGCAAAAAAGCATGAACGCTGACCCATTACGTAAAGATAAAGTGTAAGTTGATTTAATAAGATTGCTATTTAATCTTATTGAATAAATAAAAAGCCCGAGACCATGTTCTCGGGCTTTTTTGTTTGGATGTTTTTCTACATTGCTACAGAATAGCTTACCAAAAAAATATTAAAATCCACGTTCATACGAGCTGATTCAATACCTTAAAATTACCTTTCTAACTTTTAAAATTAACTTGTATTTGACACAACATATAACTGTCATTTTGCATTTTGCCTGCCTTTGTATAGAGCTTACTTTGATATTTTATAACCTTATTTTTATTAGGTGGTCGTACCAGTATAGGTAAACCATAGTTCCCCTATTCTTAATCTATAGATGTAAAAAAGCCTAGCACGATGGCTAGGCTTTCTTTAAATAACTTGTAGATTATGAATCTACGCGTTAATAGATAGCTTATTCAGGCATTAATACTGCATCGATAGTGTGGACCACACCATTGGTTGCCATGATATCTGTACCAGTGATATTTGCTGTATTACCAGTAGCATCAGTAATTACGTTATCTTCACTGATAGTGATAGTCTTACCGTTCGCTGTTTCAATCTCAGTACCATACGGGATATCAGCTGCTTTAACTTCCATTGCTAACACATGATAAGGAAGGACAGTTTTTAACAAGTCTGTATTGGCCAATAACTCTTCTTTAGTTACGCCTAGTTTTTCTAATACTGGCGCAAACGCATCATCAGTTGGGGCAAATACAGTATGCTTGGTTTCTTCCATTAGCATAGTATCAAGACCAGCAGCCTGTAGCGCAGCGGTTAAGATAGTTAAGTTTTCGTTTTCTGCTGCGATTTCAGCAATAGTTTGAGTCGCTTCCATATCCATTTCGGCCATTGGCTCTGCTTCAACAGCTTCTGTCTCAGCAACTGGCTCAACTGCCATCTCTTCAGTGGCTTCTGGTTCAGTTGGCTCTGCAACAGTTTCAGTATCGTTACACGCTGCTAGTGACATGGCTGCGGTTACAACTGCGATAGATAACAAGTTCTTCTTTAACATAGGTAATTCCTTTTTGGATAAATAATTGATTAAGGGATTTATTTAAATTAATAACTTTCGATAAATATAATGGCGACCAATGATTGATAAATGTATCAATTACTTAGTCATATTATTTAGGCCGTTATATTGATAGTTCTCAGTCTAACTGTTTAATTTTTAAATGGTATTTACTTAAGTAGCAACACTGTATCAATCACGTATATAGCATTGTTTGCTTGTATATCAGTTATTGCGATGTTTGAGACAAAATGCTGTTGATTAACTACTTTTAGATGTCTGTTTTAAAATTTAAACCTAAACAGAAACTTATATAGATAAAGCTCTAAAGTCTAAAACAGCCGTTGTCTGATAATGAAATCATCACAAACAATGGCTGCTTAGTCTTACAATAAATACAGTGGGTATGCCTCAGTTAATACTTATTTAGGCAACAATACTCTATCAATTACATGGACGACACCATTGTTGGCAGCGATATCAGTCTTCACGATATTCGTTGTGCGACCATTCTCATCCATCAATTTGCCTTCTTTGGTTACCATCAACGTATCTTTGCTAGCGGTCATTACGTTGCCAGGCTTCACGTCTTTGGCATACATAGCCATATCACCAGCGACTACGTGATAACCCAATACTTTGGTCAATAGTGGCTTATTGGCAAATAACTGTGCTTTGGTCATACCAGTTTCTTGCAATGCTTGCATAAAGGCAGCATTGGTTGGTGCAAATACCGTATAGTGAGCGTTAGGATCAGACAACATATCGACTAGACCTGCTGCTTGTACCGCTTCTACCAATACTGAGAAATCAGGATTGCTTTGCGCAATTTGTACAACATTCATCTTAGCCATACTCTGACTGTGCATTGGTGCTTTCATATCACCCGTCTTTGCTGGCATCATATTATTACAAGCACTTAGACCTGCAATTGAGATAGCCAATGTACCGATGGTGGCAATTTTAGTAAGTTTCATAACATTTTCCTTAATGATTTGAATTTCTTTGATTGGTATTGTTTCAACTATGATATTACTGTCTTACAGATCATCCTGCCTGCTAATGCCATTTGCTCACCGTATTGCACTGCTAATACCGATACTTTTGATACAAGTTACTGCTAATAAATGAGCCTGTATTTATAAGTAGGACTTACTAAGACCTTGTATTTCTGAAATTAAATTAACATGTAAGCAATCTTTATCAACCTGCCTTTGCGCAATTTTTTGTGGTATGGATGTAAATTCTGTCTGACTTCTGGGCGTTCTCGTTGGCTTTCATTTGCAAAAGAAAAGCTTTATGTAACCCCCTAGCGAAATGATATTCATTTGTGCGTATCTGCTTTATGAAATAGACTCTAATACCTTGCTTTGTTACTTAGCTCTCCTCTTATTTATCTATTGCCAAAGAGGAATATACAGTATCCCTATGTAGCAAACTTTTCATGCTAAAATAATGCAAATTTGCGGTCCTCTTCGTGAGACTCTGCACGCTACTGGTTTGTTATTCCTTCTTTTTTTAATAATTACGATATAAGCAGCACACCTATGATTCCAACGACGACCTCACCAACTGATTCTCATACCGATACCGCTTCTAGTTCCTCATCCGCTAATGACTTTATATTAACGCCGCCTGCTGTGTTTCCATTTAAAGAGCAGCAGCTAACCGCACGTGCACGTATTACTGAGCAGATGGCATCACGCATTTTGATGTTAGACGGTGCGATGGGTACGCAGATTCAGACCTATAAACTAGAAGAAGCGGATTATCGTGGTGAGCGTTTTGCTGATATCGACCAAGATGTACGCGGCAACAACGATCTACTGGTACTGACTCAGCCGCACATGATTAAAGACATTCATCACGATCATCTGCTAGCTGGCGCTGATATCATCGAGACCAATACCTTTAACGGTACGCGTCTGTCGATGGCTGACTATGACATGCAGTATCTAGTGCCAGAACTAAATAGGACAGCGGCCAAGATTGCTCGAGAAGCTGCGGATGAATTTACCGCAAAAACACCTGAGAAACCGCGCTTCGTTGCGGGCGTCGTGGGTCCGACCTCACGTACGTGCTCGCTATCGCCTGATGTCAATGATCCTGCATTTCGTAATATTACCTTTGATGAGTTGGTACTCAACTACCGTGAAGCGACCTTATGCCTGATAGAAGGCGGCGTCGATATCATCTTGATTGAGACAATCTTTGATACGCTAAATGCCAAAGCCGCTATATTTGCGATCACTGGTGTGTTTGACGATATTGGCTTTGAATTGCCAATCATGATTTCAGGTACGATTACCGACGCGTCAGGTCGCACGCTATCGGGTCAAACGGCTGAAGCGTTTTATAACTCGATCCGCCATGCCAAGCCATTATCTGTTGGCTTTAACTGTGCGCTAGGTGCTGATGCGCTGCGTCCACATATTCAGACATTGTCAAACATCGCTGATACCTTTGTCTCTGCGCATCCAAACGCTGGTCTGCCCAATGAGTTTGGTGAGTATGACGAAACTGCTGAAGAAACGGCTGCCTTACTTGAAGGTTTTGCCAAAGCAGGTATCTTAAACATCGTCGGCGGCTGCTGTGGTACAACGCCTGAGCATATCCGTCAAATTGCTAAAGTCGTGGCAAACTATCCGCCGCGTGTCATTCCTGAGATAGCACCTGCCTGCCGACTATCAGGTCTAGAACCATTTACCATCAATTCTGATAGCTTGTTTGTCAATGTCGGTGAGCGTACCAACGTCACAGGTTCCAAAAAATTCCTACGTTTGATTAAAACCGAAGCCTATACCGAAGCACTCGATGTCGCTCGCGATCAGGTCGAAGGCGGCGCGCAGATCGTCGATATCAATATGGACGAAGGCATGCTCGACTCCAAGCAGGCGATGATTCATTTCGTCAACTTGGTCTCAGGCGAACCAGATATCAGCCGTGTCCCACTGATGATTGACTCGTCTAAATGGGACATTATCGAAGAAGGCCTTAAACGTACGCAAGGCAAGTCGGTCGTCAACTCTATCTCATTAAAAGAAGGTCACGCTGAGTTCGTTGAACGTGCCAAATTATGCATGCGTTATGGTGCTGCGATTATCGTTATGGCATTCGATGAAGACGGACAGGCTGACACTTACGAGCGCAAGATTGAAATATCTAAGCGCAGCTATGATGTATTGGTCAACGAAGTGGGTTTCCCATCAGAAGACATTATCTTCGACCCCAATATCTTTGCCGTTGCCACAGGTATCACCGAGCACAACAACTATGGCGCTGACTTTATCAATGCCACACGCTGGATTACGGAAAACCTACCAAATGCCATGGTCTCAGGTGGCGTATCCAACGTCTCGTTTAGTTTCCGTGGTAATCCAATCCGTGAAGCGATCAACTCCGTATTCTTATACCACGCGATCAAAAACGGCCTGACCATGGGTATCGTCAACCCAGCCATGCTTGAGCTGTACGATGATATTCCAAAGGAAGCCCGTGATGCTATCGAAGACGTCATGCTCAACCGCAATCAAGGTGAGACTGGTCAAGATGCGACTGAACGCCTAATGACGGTTGCTGAAAACTACCAAGATGGCGGCAAGAAAAAAGACAGTACCGTCGATATGAGCTGGCGCGAAGGTACGGTAGAAGAACGTATCGCCCACGCACTGGTCAAAGGCGTGACCACCTTTATCGAAGCGGATACCAAAGAAGCTTGGGAGAAGTATCCTAAACCGCTAGAAGTCATCGAAGGCCCATTGATGGACGGTATGAATATCGTCGGTGACCTATTCGGTGCAGGTAAAATGTTCCTCCCGCAAGTCGTAAAATCTGCACGCGTGATGAAGCAATCTGTCGCATGGCTAAACCCATATATCGAAGCGGAAAAAGTCGAAGGCGAAGTCAAAGGTAAAATCCTAATGGCAACCGTCAAAGGCGATGTGCATGATATCGGCAAAAACATCGTCGGCGTGGTGCTTGGTTGTAACGGCTATGACATTGTCGATCTGGGTGTGATGGTGCCATGTGAAAAAATCCTCGATACTGCCATCGCAGAAAAAGTCGATATCATCGGTCTGTCTGGTCTGATTACTCCAAGTCTCGATGAGATGGTCTATGTCGCCAAGCAAATGCAAGAGCGCGGCATGACACTACCATTGATGATCGGCGGTGCAACGACGTCGAAAGCGCATACTGCCGTCAAGGTCGAGCCGCAATATCAAAATGATGGCGTCATCTATGTATCGGATGCTTCGCGCTCAGTCGGCGTGGTGACAAAACTGCTGTCGAAAGAGCACCGTCAGGCGCTCATCGATGAGACCCGTGAAGAGTATGTCAAAGTGCGTGAGCGTCTGGCCAAGCGTCAACCAAAAGCCGCCAAAGTCACCTATGCTGAATCGGTCAAGATTGGCTTTCAGTACGACTGGGAAACTTATGTACCACCAGTGCCAAATAAGCTAGGACAAGTGATATTGGATGACTATCCGATCAGCAATCTGCTGCCTTATATTGACTGGACACCGTTCTTTATCTCTTGGGGTCTGACTGGTAAATACCCAAAGATATTGCAAGATGATGTGGTTGGTGAAGCGGCTCGCGATTTGTTTGAAAATGCAGAAGAGCTACTACAAAAGATGATTGATGAGAAATCAATCGTAGCTAAAGGGGTGTTTAAACTGATGCCCGCGCGCCGTACTGGGGCCGACACCGTGACTGTGTATGATAATGACCCACAAAATGGTGGCAGCCCAACGTATCAGTTCGAACACTTACGTCAGCAAAGCGACAAAGCTAGTGGCAAGCCGAACTTTAGCTTGGCAGACTTTATCTCGCCATCAGAGACGCATACCGATCACTTGGGCGGTTTTACTGTCTCTATCGTCGGCACAGAAGCACTTGCTGAGCAATATAAAGCAGCAGGCGATGACTATAATGCCATCATGGTACAGGCACTGTCTGACCGCTTAGCCGAAGCGTTTGCCGAGCATCTACATGAGCTAATTCGTAAAGAATATTGGGGCTATCAGCCGACCGAGTCACTCACCAATGATGAGATGATTAAAGAGAAATACGTCGGTATCCGCCCTGCACCTGGTTACCCTGCTTGTCCTGAGCATACCGAAAAAGGCAAATTGTTTGACTGGCTCGGTACGGTCGAGGCAATCGGGACGACCTTGACTGAAAGCTATGCGATGTGGCCTGCGTCATCGGTCAGCGGATTCTATTACTCACATCCTGATAGTGAGTACTTTAACGTCGGCAAAATAAGCCGTGACCAGTTAGAGAGTTATGCGGAGCGTAAAGGCTGGGATATGAAAACGGCTGAGAAGTGGTTAAATCCGAATTTGTAGTGGATTGACTAATCAAGTTATAAAAACCTAACAGTTCTTTTTTGGCTTACTTATTTAATATAAGTAAGCCATTTTTTATGGCAGTCTATTTTGCCCACCATCAGCAAACTTATCGCTACGTTCATAGCAAAATACTTTTATCATTTACTGACAAGAACCATGCTAGATTATTGTCTACTTTATTATTTTGAGACAGGCTATGAATCAAATTGCACTACTTTCTAGTTAGATTGGCAAAACTTTCGCAATTTGGGCATTGGTCAGTGCTGTTTTGGGATTTATTTTTCCTGAATTTTTTGCCTCGTTGGCTTTTTTAATCGTTCCCATACTTGGCATCATTATGTTTGGGATGGGCATGACGCTCAAAACCGAAGATTTCCTAGAGATTGTCAAACGCCCAAAACCTGTACTAGTAGGCCTATTGGCGCAGTTCACGCTAATGCCTTTGATCGCTTACCTATTAACGGTCATCTTTAACCTTGATCCTTTAATAGCAGTCGGTGTTATTTTGGTTGGTTGTTGCCCTGGTGGTACTTCTAGTAACGTGATTACGTTCTTAGCCAAAGGTGATGTAGCTTTGAGTGTGTCGATTACCTCTATCTCTACCCTACTGGCACCTTTTTTGACCCCGATTCTATTAAATGTGTTTGCTGGTCAGCTGATCGACATCGACCTAGCCAGTATGATGATGACCATTACAAAAATCGTAATCTTGCCCATATTACTGGGTGTTATCTTCCATAGGTTTTTAGGTAAAAAAATCGAGTTCGTCACTGAGGTATTACCGATGGTGTCGGTATTGGGTATTTCTATTATCATCGCGGCAGTGGTTGCCGTGTCTAAAGCAACCATCTTAGATAGTGGTGCTATCGTCTTTATCGTCGTTGCCTTGCACAATATGACGGGTTATACCTTGGGATATGTAATCGCTCGCTTGTCTGGATTTACGGAGAAACAACGCCGCGCGATTATGGTGGAAGTGGGTATGCAAAACTCTGGTCTAGGCGCTGCCCTTGCAGCGACTTATTTCAACCCTGTCGCGGCCTTACCTAGTGCAATATTTAGTGTGTGGCATAACTTTAGTGGAGCGCTGGTTGCGAATATTTTTGCTAAGAGAGATGCTAGGTAAGGATTTTATTGCTTGTGTCTTGGTTATAAGTGCTCTAATGTCGGTAAAGTAAGCCGTGATCGGTTGAAGAGTCATACTGAGCGTAAAGACTGAAATATGAAAATTGCTGCGAAGTAACTAAATTCGGATTTGTAGGAAGAAGTAATAATGAGAAGATCAATTTTTAGATTCTTTGCTGGTGTTTTTGCACTAACTTTAATAGTCACTATCCTTGTTTTTGATGAGTTGTCTTATGTCGGCGTCAAAATACAATATTTTCTATTTACTATAATGGCTATTAGCTTACCAATTAGTCTTCTTTTTTATAAAAAAAACTCTGGATACTTGGGGTTTGATGAAGAGTAAAAATTGAAATAAATCAGCCGTATCAGGCTTAATCTTATCGGATATCTTTGATGAATAGAATTATTTCGCCACCTAAGTCAGATTGGGATAAATTACGTCAACCTCTAGAAGTAGGTGAGCGTCAATTCATTGAATATCTAGACGCAAATCTTCATAAAGATTGGGAGATTTATATACAGCCTCACTTGAATGGACTGTGCCCCGATGTCGTTATTTTAAATCCAACTGTAGGCATTGGAGTTTTTGAGGTTAAAAACTGGAATCTCAAATCTATGAAATATCTTCTTAAAGAAGATAAATATGGGATGAAACAGTTACAAGCTATAAATACTTCAGGTATAAAATTTCAATATTGCCCAAATCCGGTAGACAAATTACTCCAATACAAAAAAGAGATCATAAATTTATACTCATTTGGCTTAAATTTCCAAAAATATGGCTCGTTGGTTGTCAATGTTGGTTTAGTTCTTCCATCATCTACTAAAGAAGAAGCTGAAAAACTATTCTTACCAATATTTAAAAGTAGAAACCAAAAAGTTTTCAATTTGATCGATGAAGGTGCTGAAAATTATAATAACTGTATCATTACTAAAGAAGACTTATCGGAAAATATAAAGTTTGTATTACCATCAGGAATTACGAGATTTAGCTCACAGTTCATGAATAAAATTATAGCTAATCAACTTAGGATATGGTTAATAGAACCAGAGTCGAATATAGAGCAAAGGACTCCAATCAACTATAATACTAAACAGCTAGATTATGTTCACAGTAGAACTAAGTCAGGCTATAGAAGAATACGAGGTTCTGCAGGCTCAGGAAAGTCTGTTGTATTAGTTGGACGAGCAGTAAAGCTTATGGAAGAAGGAAAAAGAGTTCTTGTCGTTAACTTTAATATTACTATGCTGAATTACTTACAAGATTTAGCTGTCAGAATTAACCCTCAAGCTAGAAGAAAAATTACGTGGCTAAATTTTCATAACTTGGGTGGTCGTTTATGTGGCGATGCTGGTTTAAACCAAGAAATGGCAAAACTTTTTGAGGAATCTACAGGTTTTCCCGATAACGACCAGTATTGTTTATTAGTGAATGAAGCAATAAATCGATTCAGTGATGACTATAAAGATCATGAATATGATGCAATCTTGGTAGATGAAGGTCAAGACTTCTCATTAGAATGGTGGAATATTTTAAGAAGATTACTGACTGATAATGGTGAGATGTTATTAGTAGCGGACAGTACTCAAGATATATATGAGCAGGCGACTTTGTGGACTGATGAATCGATGCAAGGAGCAGGGTTTAGGGGTGAATGGGTGGAACTAGAAGGCACATACCGATTACCTAATGAACTTATACCATTAGTAGTCAATTTTTCAGACACCTTCTTACCTAAGGAGATGGTAAACACTCCCATTAAAACACAGATGGAAATAAGTTTTAATAAGACATATTTGGGTTGGGAACAGGTCAACTCATTAAGCTCAAATATTATAGAAAATATTATTTTAAGTATTAGGAATTTCTTAATTGATAAACAAGAACTAAGCATGAATGATATATCTATTCTTGTACAAGATAAATCATTAGGGAAAGATGTATGTGGTGTCTTAGATAAGATAGGTATAAGGCATATCAATATATTTAGTTTTAATAAAGATAGTGAAACTTCTGTTAAAGAAGAAAGAGCTAGAAAAATGGCGTTTTATAAAGGCGATACACGTATAAAAGTCTGTACTATCCATAGCTTTAAAGGATGGGAGTCTAAAGCTATATTGCTTTTCCTAAACAAAGCAGAAGAAGTTCACGACTACTCTCTAATTTATACTGGACTTACTAGACTAAAATCTACAGAATCCAGTCTTATAAAAGTTGTATGTTCAATTCCAAGTTTGGCTAATTACAGCAAAATATGGCCTAATGATTTCTAAAATAGAAATCTATATTACACAAAATATATGTTTAGCTATTCGCTTTTTACCTTCCCCCGCCGACACCGCTCCGAACAATAAATCACCTGCTCCCAGTCCTTTTCCCACTTTTTACGCCACGTAAATGGGCGCTGGCAGACGGGGCAGGTTTTTTGCGGTAGGTTTACTTTTTTATGTGCCATCGTCTGCTCCCTTATGTCGATATAGCTCTACTTCATTACTAACGACTACTTGTCTTCTTTTTGATGATCCAGCCCCTCATATTTTTTCACCCGTCGGCATTGGTCGGAGCAATAGACCATGCTCTCCCAGTTTTTATCGAGCTTCTTAGTCCAACTAAACTCGCGTTCGCAGACAGGGCAGAGTTTTTTGCGGACGTTCTTCTTTTTATGCGCCATACATTTTTATCCTCAGATTTATCTTATTTTTGAATTAAATATTAGAATTTCGATATGCGTTTAATACACTAACGACCCCATATCGGTGAGCGCACGACCCCACCATTTTGACCGCTGATGGCATAGCTGGTATTACCTGACAGCGAATGGATAACTAGACTACCACTAGATTGTCCTGCTACTTGCCCGCCCACACTCAAGCGGCGAGTTGGATAGACGGCATAATTGCCAGAGGGAGATAGACGTGCGGGTTCATCAAGCCCTGTGTCTGCTAAGTTGACCACTTGCCCACTCGTCAAGGTCATGACAGCTGCCTTGCGACCATTTAGATAAGCCATACGTTGACCATCTAAGCTAAGCTGAGGACTGGCCACATACCCATTTGTTGATATAGCTGTCGCATTGCCCGTAGCGAAGTCATAACGATAAATTCGCGGTCGTCCAGCACGGACTTTATCACTGGTATAGACAAAGCTCTTGCCATCGGCAGCATAACTTGGCTGTACCTCTGTACTCGGCAGAGTCGTTAACTGCTGGGTACTGCCATCACTCAGACGCATCTTATAGATATCAGCATTACCACCGACAGTAGAGCTATAGAGCAAATCTTGACCATCGGGTGAAAATGACGCTGACATATTGCTGCCTTCAGCATTTACTACTAAATTGCGCGTATTGCTACTACGATCATAAATATAAATTTTGGGATGCTCACGCGGAGCTTGTTTGCTATAGGCAAGTAGCTGTCCGTCTGTCGACCATGCTGGCGCATAGATATAGCCATTAAGCTGATCAATTAGCTGACGATCGCTACCATCAGGACGGATACTATAGAGTGACGATACTTTTGCCGTACCTGCGCCTTGCTCTTCTACATAGGCAATATATCCTTGGCGATCAATCGCTGGCATACGTGCAGTCAGCGGATTGGTCTCGACTGTACTGGTTGGCTTTTTTACTGAGGTATTGGGTAATGTCTGACAGCCAGTGAGGACGGTAACTATAGCTATCGTAGTAATGACTTTTATGGTTTCAAACATAGCGTGGTATCCAATAGATCCTAATGATAAAAGTATTGTGAATAATTAAAAAACTGTCGTCACTGTTGCAGACTCAAAGCCATAGCTAGTATCTTAAGATGTCAAAGGTATTATAGGGTTATGGCTCTAGTGTAGCCTAAACTGAGTCAAACTTTGGATAAAAAAAACGCCCCACTTGATAGCGAGGCATTTTGCTTTTCACGAAAAACAACTTCAAATAAGTAACTTTAAATGAGTAACTTCTGACAAGTAACTCTAATTGCTTAAGCTCACGAACCAGTCAAACTGTTTACTCAATCATTAAGCTACTTCGCAACGGCTTTAAAATAAGCGACTTGATCATCGTTTTTAATGGTCAAAATAGGCACATTGTTGGCATTCTTACTAAGGCTATACTTACCTTGTACAGTGGCTAGTGCAGCAGTATCAAAGCTGGCTTGCGGTTTAGGACATGCCATCATAGTACTGATGCCGTTTTTAATCTCGACTTCACCATTTGCAACGCTATATCCAGCGCCCATGTTATTACAGGTATTCATAAATGCTACGTAATCTCTACCGTTGTCATTCATAAAATTCAATGTTAACGGCTTGGCTGGGTCAAAAAACAGCTGAGTCACTTTATCACCATTGCTGCGTTTGGCATCAACGAGCTGCCAGTTGTGCGCTTGCAAGACATCTACAGTGATTGGTTGGTTAACTGGCGCAGGCAAACTTGTCGTCTGGCAACCCGCAGCAAGTGTACCAACTGCCAACGTCGCGGCCATCATTACTTTAGTCATGTTATTCATATCAACTCCTCGCTTTATTGCATCCGATACTTTTACTAAACATCCTATCTGTATGAGTGATCAGCGCTAATAGACAGGCGGTAAGCGCTAATAGACATAGTAAAAGCTCGGACTTATTATGATTCATTTATTGTTTTATTTAATGCTCTAAACAATAACAATATTGTGCATGACTCACAGGGAGGTGTCATCATAAACTGGGTAGCTATTCGGAATGCATTTTGTACTACTTTGCAAATATCTAGCTACTTGCTCTTGCCAATACCTAAATGAGCTGCTAACTACAATCTTGCTCACTTTGCCCATCCCTATCAACGATGACTATTGATGGTTATTGATGATAGCTAGTGACGATAGCTAGTGACGGCAATTATGGATTATTCACGGCTTGCTGTCGTTGCAATGCCGCATAACCATCTAAACGCTTACGCTCAGTGTCATTAAATAGTTGCTGTTCAAGCTGATTTATCTGAATCTGCGCTTGGGCTGCATCGACACCTTGGCTTAATAAGCGATTTTTTTGAGTTTCATACTGGGTGAAGCGTTGGTCAAAATTAGCGTCTTCTTGATCTACTTGTGCCAGCCTTTCTGCTGCTGGTGCGCCTACTAGCTCTCGGCGCATATTATATAACTCCTCGGCCGTTGCACCGCGAGCTTTCATCTGTTCAGTGCGAGTCATTAACTCGCTAATATTGGCTTGTTGCATAATATTGGTTTTAGTAGCATTATCTGGCAATCGACTGATATAGTCCTGACGGGCAGCTTGTTTCTGTACGTCAGACATCTGCTTATTTTGGTCAATTCTGACCATCTCTATACTATAGTTATCGTAGTCATCCTCTGCGCCAAAAAATGCTGTAATGGTTTGCTTATCAAAGTACTGCTGACGTAGATTAGCGATATCTTGTTTTTGCTGGGCAACTGCGTTCAAGTCCAGCTCACCACTTTTGGTCGCCTGTAATTGCAGATTACCGTAGCGCTTTTCTATCTCAGGAAGTGCTTTAAGATAAGCAACATATTGATTAAAAATAGTGACCGCTTGGCTAGCGGCAGGCTCTGGTGTGTGATGGCGAATATAACTCTCCACACGGGCAAATATAACCGCTTCTTCTTCCTCACCTAGGGCGGATAAAAAATAATCAAACAAACGCCGCAGACCTTCAGTGACGACTAACTGTTTATTTTCATCGATGATGATTTCACCATCAATTTGGGTGCCCTTTAATGAGCGTGGTAAATTTTCTAATCCTGTGACAAATTGAGACTGGCTGGGTGTCGTTGTCGCTTTCACGACTTGTCCCGCAGCCAGCTCAGTTGTCACTGACTCGATATTCTCATTATCAGAGACGGACGATTTGATTGAAGTTGAATTTACATCGTTGCTATCAGGCTTGAACCATAAAATAACCGCCGCTGTGGCAATGATAACCACTGCGATGATAGCCATTGTTGCATAGACTGGACGGCGGTTATTTGACATAAACGATATTTCTCAATCAATGAGCATTCTTGTTTTGTAGTTCAGCTTATAGGTTGGCGTTTTTCAGACGGTTTACCTGAGTACGATAGATAGATTTTGGCTCAGACTCTCCCCATGCCGTCAGACCCAAGACTTGATCAGCGGAATCTAAATGGTTCATTCTATAATTATCACGAACCACATAGCCAAGACGACTTGAGCAAGCAGATACCAATCCATCATTCGACTCACCTGCAAACGGTACGCCCGTTGCGGCCAATAGATAATCGCTAGGATCAAGTGCGCTCGTTATTTGCCCAACGCCGCTAAACGAATAATACTTGATGCCATTGACTGCCGTACTAGTCGGCTGACCACAGTAGTTTTTTGGCATTGCTGCAGGAAATTTGGCATTGAACTTAGCAGCACCATCGGTCGATAGAGCCACGAGCGCTTGCCAGCCATCTTGTTGTTGAATTTGATTGAAGCTGATACCCGAACCAATATCTGTGAAGCCACCAATCAGATTAAATACACCTGATACTAGCTGGGTGGTGACATTAGATGGCTGTCCAGAAGTATTATTTGGCTCAAGGACATTTTTCACAAAATCAGCGGTTTTTGATCCTTGCTCTGGGCTTGATACCGCAGTTACTGAAGCCACGTACTTTGGCGCGACGCCAGCGACATAACGGATATCTATACCGCCCTGACTGTGTCCAAACAAATTAACTTTAGACTCACCTGAAATGGCAGCAATAGTCTTGACCTGTTGTAGCAGTTGCTCACCTCGAACTTCGCTGTTATTGACCGCTGACGTTTTGGTGGTATATACCTCTGAGCCACCTTTCATCAAGTCTTCAGGAATCCCGTTAAAATAATCAATGACTCCAAATAACGTTGTGAAGCCGCCAAGCCCATGTGCCAAGACGACTGGATATTGAGTTTTAGTGTAACTAGAAGTGAAGTATTTACTGTCCACCAACTTGCAACCGTTAGCATTGGCACAATTATAGTATTGTCCTGCAGCTTGAGCAGAAGTGGTTTGTATAGTCATTAGAAGCACACCAGCACTGATTGAACCCAGTATTGGTAACAATGTCTTTGGTGTGAGAGCTGCACGAATGTACAAAGAAAGCGTCATAACAACATCCTTGTTATCATTGATTTTGTTATTTTTACTGCACAACTACAGTAAAAATTGCTGCTGATTCCGTTAGCAGGCAAAATTACATTACTTATATATCCTGCAACATTCAACTAATTTGTCAAAATATGAATATATTAGTCTGACTAATGAGTCATATGAGCCTTCACAATGCTGTAAAGCAATTATTATCAATGATAATGATAGGTACACTATCACTTAACGTAAAAGTGTCACTAGTACGTTTATGGTATAATCTATCCACAATGAACCCATAATTATAAGATATACGATGATGACTAAAAAATCCCTTATCCAGTCTCCAGAAGCCATAGAAAAAATGCGTGTGGCCGGTAAACTCGCTAGTGATGTGCTTGTCATGCTCGACGAGCATGTCAAAGTGGGCGTCAGTACCGAAGCACTCAATCAGATTGCCCATGACTATATTGTTAATGTGCAGCAGGCTATCCCTGCCCCACTTAATTATAATGGTTTTCCAAAATCTATCTGTACCTCAGTCAACCATGTTGTTTGTCACGGTATCCCAACTGAAAGCAAGCTGCTAAAAGATGGTGATATTATCAACATCGACGTGACTGTTATCAAAGATGGTTACTATGGCGATACCTCAAAAATGTGGATCGTTGGCAACGGCTCTATCATGGCACAGCGTATTTGCAAAGTGGCACAAGACGCCCTTTACGCAGGTATGAGCGTGGTCAAAAACGGTGCACGCCTAGGTGATGTCGGCGCTGCTATTCAGGCCGTTGTCGAGCCTGAGCGTTTTAGTATCGTTCGTGAGTTCTGTGGCCATGGTATCAGTGACGAATTTCACCACGAGCCACAAGTCATGCACTATGGCAAAAAAGGCACTGGCTTTGAGCTAAAAACAGGTATGACGTTTACCATCGAGCCTATGATTAACCAAGGCACGTGGCAAACTAAGATTTTGCCTGATGAGTGGACGGCGATTACTAAAGACCGCAAATTGTCTGCCCAATGGGAGCACACCATGGTCGTAACAGATAATGGTTGTGAGGTATTTACCACTCGCCCCGAAGAAGATTTAAGTTTTTTGACGCAGTAGTACAATCAAAGATCGCTTAGGCGGTCTTTTTTTTGGTCTTTAATTAGGGCGTGTTTGATATTCAACCATGGCACTGACAGAGACTATTTTTTAGACAGTTCGACGTTAAAAATAGTAAGTTTAGTCATTCTAAGCGTCTATGTTTTAACAATGAAGTGGCAAAAAATAGTCCTGTTTCCTTCTGTTTATATTGGAGCTGATGCTAAAACTGCCCCATACTGCGTTGTAAACCTAGTTAAGGCACAAGCATTACCGTCGTTTTACGCGTTGTCTAAAACAGTTTTAGCAATCAGCAGTGCCTATTTGTGAATATCAAACACGCCCTAGTCCATATTGAGTATTGTGCTTATAGGCGCTTTGTCTTTATACTCAGATGACCTGATAACTTCTATTGATATACTTATCAGCACTTTTATTGATAATTGCTATTCGTGACTTTTATTAGCCATCAGTACATTAGATGCCCAATAGCGCTCAGCTCAAACGTTCTATTTCTAAACTCTTAACTGGATAACACTCATGTTTAATTGTGATATCGCCTCTGTTGATTTGACGCCTTTACCGATACTACCAAGTGAGGTGGCGACAGACTCATCCCCACTGTCAGCCAAAAATGTGACAGACAAGAATCTGCTTGGCATTCCTGAATGGTTGGCCCAAATCAATGACGATATCAGCCGCTCATTAGAACGTGGTACTAACATTCGCCAACTGGTTGCAGCACGTGCTTGCGCTATCGATAGCCTATTGATTGCGTTGTTCAAATGGTTTGAGTTAGATAAGACTGATTTGGCGTTTTTTGCGACTGGTGGCTACGGGCGCGGTGAGCTATCGCTCTACTCAGACATCGATATTTTGCTCCTGTCTCCTGGTGAAATAGGTGCTGATGCCAGTAGTAAAATCGACAAACTGGTTGCTCTACTATGGGATATAGGACTAGAGCCCGCGCTCTCTGTACGTAGTGTTAATGACGCGCTAGAGGCCGCGCTTGATCATACGATTGCCAGTGCTCAGCTAGAGGCTCGACTCCTAATTGGTAACGAAGCATTGCAAGACATGCCCGCTCAAATCGTCAACAAACAGTGGTCTCCACGCGCATTTTTTGATGTAAAAATGGAAGAATCCAAAGCGCGTTACTTGCAACACAATGCCACCGAGTACAACCTTGAACCCAATATCAAAACAGCACCAGGCGGGCTACGTGATATCCATATCATCGGCTGGGTCACCAAGCGCTATTTTCGCGTGAGCAAGCTATATGATTTAGTACAACAGAACTTTTTGACTGAAAAAGAATTTGATGAGTTGAGCTTTGCTGAAGGGTATTTATGGCAGATTCGACATTACTTGCATGTACTGACGGGCCGTAATGAAAACAAGCTGTTGTTTGATTATCAGCGTGAGATTGCTCAGCTAATGGGCTACGAGACCCAGCCTGATGACCAGCCTAATGCTGCGGTCGAACGGTTTATGCGCGACTACTATCGCTGTGCGATGCAGATATCAACGCTGTCTGAGATGCTGACCAATCACTATTATGAAACGATAATAGAGCCACAGCTGCCTGACGATGAACGTCCAAAAAAACAGCCTATAAATGCACGGTTCAACCGTATTGGTAACCAGATTGCCATTGCGCATCATCGAGTTTTTGCACAGCACCCTGAGTCTATTTTAGAGATGTTTTTATTGATGGGTCAGCACGGCATCGATAAAGTTCGCACCCATACTTTGCGCGCACTCAAAATTGCCGCACGAGGTATCGATCAGATATATAGAGACAATCCTACGCACAAAGCATTGTTTTTATCGAATCTAAAAGAACAAAACTACCTATTTCATCGTCTACGTACCATGAATCGCTACGGGGTATTGGGTAACTATATTCCTGCGTTTGCGCAAGTTACTGGCCTCATGCAATATGACTTGTTCCATCGTTATACGGTAGATGCGCATACTTTATTTTTAATTAGAATCTTGCATCGATTTACAGATCCGACCTTCCATGAAGAGTTTCCACTGGTTAGCTCTATCTTTCAGCGTATCGAGCGTAAAGAGATTTTAGTATTGGCAGCGATGTTCCATGATATTGCTAAAGGCCGTGGCGGCGATCATAGTGAACTTGGTCAAACTGAATCGATTGAGTTTTGTTTATCGCATGGTATGAGCTTGGCGGATGCGAACTTAGTAGGCTGGCTCACGCGCTACCACCTTCTTATGTCGATTACTGCACAGAAAAAAGATATCTCAGACCCTGAAGTGGTGACTATTTTCTCTGATCTCATTGGTAATGTAACTCATCTAAACCATCTGTATGTACTGACGGTGGCTGATATGAATGCGACCAACCCACAGCTATGGAACAGCTGGCGGGCGACCCTCATGAAACAGCTGTATTCACAAACTCGGCGCATCTTGCGCGCTGACATCGATGCGCCTACCAATCGTCAAGATATGATTAGTGCTACACGCAAGCAAGCGTTGACGATGCTAGATAATGTCAATAACCAGCATATGAACCGCGATGAAGTATTACGTCTATGGGATGACTTGGGCGATGAGTATTTCTTGCGAGAGATTGCAGAAGATATCTTATGGCATACTGAAGCTATTTTGAATCACCCACCGATTGGATTGGCTTCTAATGCTGACAGTCCGCCACTGGTCGTTTTGCGTGAACATCGCGAATTGGCGCTTGATGCGGTACAGGTATTTGTTTACACCCAAGATCAGATGAACCTATTTGCCGTTACTATGGCAGTATTTGATCAGATGAATCTCGACGTTTTAGATGCACGTATTATCACAGCGACCCGTGACTTTGCTTTGGATTCTTATGTATTGCTAGATCCTAGTGGCACATTGTTGGTTGATGAAGACAGTCAACAAGAGCTGAAACAACGCTTAATTGACTCGTTCAAAGATCCTACCGTGCTTAAACTGACGAACAAGCGTATGCCACGTCAATTGAGACACTTTGAAGTAAAAACGGTGATTAACTTTGAATTCAATGAAGCATCAGATCAGCACATCATGAGCTTAGAAACGCTTGATCAGCCAGGGCTACTGGCGCGAGTTGGGCAAGTGTTTCTGCAAGAGCAAATCGAAGTACATGCTGCGCGTATTACTACTCTAGGTGAGCGTGCTGAGGATATGTTTTATATCAGTGATCAAAACGATAAGCCACTCTCACCTGATAGACTTGAAGCATTAAAGGCAGCGCTATTAGCCAGCCTTACCGTTCAGAAAGAGCATAATAGCGTAATATATTTTTGATACGGCTAGATAGTTTTGGTTAGCCATTATTTTGAATATTAACTAGCAAAAGTAGTCTGATAGTCATTATAGAAGTACGTTTTATAGTGTACTTCTATAGGTTATCTCGCTAGCATGTTCGTTCAGTTCATCATCAGCAAGCTCTGGCGGCAAAACACCTACTTCATGTGGCTGCTGCTCCATGATTAATCGTCCAGCATCGACTTCTTTTTGTAGCAGACATTGCAAGCTTGCTAGGTGGAACTGTCCGTCTAGATAATCGTCTAATGCTTCTAAAGAAATAGGCGACTTGGCATGTACATCAGGATACAGGCTATCCTCTGCCAAAATAATCATTTCATTGAGCGCCTCTTCGCGCATCAGCTCGTCGTTGTCTATCTTACGCTGTAGTTTATTTGCCAATTGACCTTTAGCAGCAAGGGCGCTGACAAAAAATATGGTCTGTATTACAAACAAAGAGACGTATTGCCATAGCGGTAATGAGATACCAAATATATTATTGAGCAGCATCAAGGCCATTGCCACTACCACGTAGCCGACCAATTGCCACAACAGCCACATAATGAGGCTGTTTTCACCATACCAAAACATTTTCTTTTCTTGACGCTCGATCAGTTGCTGGCGCGCTTGCCACCAACTCTGTTCACGTTCTTTGAGTAGCTTATACAGGTTAGAACGCTGCAAACTGTTATCAAGTTTTTCATTATTGATATCTTTAGCGATGAGATCATCATTATTTAGCACACTAGACATATCAAACTATCCTTAAAACGATCTACCACGTTTGTGATGTAGTCATTTTTTATATTGTTATAGGTTATAAATTATGAAAGGTTCAAAAGACTTTTGAGCGACTACTTATTTGG
The DNA here is from genome assembly GCF_052258385.2 of Psychrobacter sp. 1Y6. NCBI lineage: Bacteria > Pseudomonadati > Pseudomonadota > Gammaproteobacteria > Moraxellales > Moraxellaceae > Psychrobacter > Psychrobacter sp. 1Y6. The sequence goes on from NZ_JBQQEW020000001.1 coordinate 2,640,385, forward strand.
TAGTCATATGATGAATAGCTTACGCTTGGTAAATGCCTATCCACGATATAAGAAGAAAAGGACAAAAAATTAGAGAAGTGCTACACTGCTCTAATGTAAATTTTCTTTATAACTTTATTATTAATTGTCTATTATAGTTATCACACTTATGAATCACAACTTAAAGCATCTACATCCTTATCCATTCGCAAAGATGGCAACCTTGCTTGCCGATAGCAAGCCTGCCAACGGTTACAGTGAAATAAAGCTCGGTATTGGTGAGCCAAAACATGAGCCCCCTGCATTTGTGCTGGACGTTCTACGCGAAAACTTGGACAAAATAAGTCGTTATCCAACAACAAACGGTATGTTTGAGCTGCGCCAAACCATCGCCCACTGGTTAGAAAAGCGGTTTTTTCTAAATCATGTCGATGCTAATACTCAAGTATTACCCGTGATGGGTACGCGTGAAGCGATTTTTAGCTTTGTACAAGCGGTCGTTGATCATGATGTAGCTGACACAGAGAGCGATTCTCTAGCGTCTAATACATCGCCTACGGTTGTCATGCCCAACCCGTTTTATCAGATATATGAAGGCGCAGCGATACTGGCACAGGCAACGCCTTACTTTGTCCCTTGTACAGCAGATAATGACTACAAAGGTGACTTTCGCGCGGTGCCAAAAGACGTCTGGCTGCGTACGCAGCTATTGTTTGTCTGTAGTCCAAACAATCCAACAGGCGCCGTCATGACAATGGATGACTGGGAATACCTTATTCGTCTGTCAGATCAGTACGGTTTTATTATTGCCAGTGACGAGTGTTATAGTGAGCTGTATTTTGATACAGCACCGATTGGATTGCTCCAAGCTTGTGCGGCCCTTGGTCGCCGTGACTTCAAAAACTGTATCGTGTTCCACTCTCTATCTAAACGTTCAAACTTACCGGGTTTGCGCTCTGGGTTTGTGGCTGGTGATGCCAAAATTTTGCAGGCTTATTTGCAATATCGTACTTACCAAGGTTGTGCGATGCCGATACCTCATCAGCTGGCCTCTATCGCTGCGTGGCAAGACGAAAAACACGTCGCTCATAATCGAGCGCTATACCAAGAGAAATTTGCCCTATGGATGTCTGAGCTTGGGGAGTTGCTAGAGTTACGCATGCCTGATGCTGGATTTTACTTCTGGGTCAAAGTGCCTGAACAGTTCGATGGTGATGATGAAATATTTGTCAAAGCGTTGTATGAGCAAGCCAATATCCATGCATTGGCAGGACGTTATTTGTCACGTGAAGTTGATGGTCATAATCCTGGACAAGGTTATGTGCGTATCGCTTTGGTCGCAAGTGTCGATGAGAGCCGAGAAGCAATCAGTCGTATCCGCAGCCTACTAAACGCTTAGAGCTAATTAGAAAAGTTTAATGTAGCTGGGATAAATAACGCAGTAGCAAAAAGCCTTCAATAACCACAATATAAATAGGGTTATTGAAGGCTTTTTGTTTTATTAATGCTATAGTAAAGTCTCTACCGAAAATATGCCATCAAGGATGATGCCATGCCCCATCTTGATTTTAGCCAACCGCCCTTTGATGTACTGAGCTTAGCTGAGCGTCAAAGTATTAGAAAAAATACCCAGATACGCTACCTTGCCAAAAACGAAAGCTTGCCTGCAGAGGAACTGCAATGTCTGTATGTCGTCATAAAAGGGCAAATCGAGCAATCATTAGATGGTGAGTTTGTCGCGTCCTATGTAGGGAGCAATCACGCTGACGGTCTGAACAATAATGATTGGTTTGATAGTCGCCGCCTGCCTGAATCACTTGCCAAGGATAATCAGCTAGAGCCTGAAAGCACTCCTATACAGCCCTATCAATTCCGAGCTAATGAAGAGACGTTACTGCTCCAAGTCGCTGGCACCGCTATCGATAAAATCAGTGCGCAAAATCATTTGGTACGCCAAATGCTATCAGACAAGCTGCCTGAGCGATTAAAAGCATTGCGCCAACGACGTCATAATAAAACGCTAGATCCTGCCAGCTATACCAACCAACAAGAAGTACAGCAAATCATGTTGCAGCCAGTGATAGATGTTCATCTATTACCAGTCTATATCGTCGATGCCGATGATAGCTTGTACGAAGCAGCCCGCATTATGACCAAAGCTGGATTAAAACATGTGCTGGTCCGACCGCTACATAGCTTAGAGGGTTTGAATGACGTAAATAGTTTAAATGGTTTGGATAGCTCACAAACAGCGCAACATGAGACAAGATTACTCTTAGGGATTTTGACCGATACTGATATTTGTCGCGCTGTAAGTGACAGACAAGATCCAGCTACTACTCCTTGCCAGCGCTATGCTAATTTTAATCTGCGCACGATCAAGGCCATTGATGAGATTGGCGATGCGCTGCTGACCATGACTCGCTATCGTATTCATAGACTGCCAGTCATTGATAAGAGTGGCGATGTCGTCGGTGTACTTGGTCAAAGCGATATGCTCGCTCATATTGGCCATCATTCGCAGCTGATTAGTATTCAAATCGAACAGGCACAGGACTTATCGAGCCTAGATACCGCTGTTGAGCTGATCGGTCGCTATATTCGAGCACAGCATCACAATGGTGTCAAAATCGGCAATATCAGTCGTATGGTACAGACGCTAAATGCGCAAGTGTTTACCAAATTATGGCAGCTAATCGTACCTGATGAAGTGATGGCCAATACCTGCCTTATCGTTATGGGTTCAGAAGGGCGCGGTGAGCAAATCATGCGTACCGATCAGGACAACGCGCTCATCATTCGTGATGGCTATACACACCCTGATTTAGCACAGTTTGCTGATACTTTTAATAGCCATTTAGCAACGCTTGGCTACCCACTGTGTGATGGCAATATCATGATGACCAATCCTATGTGGCGACAACCGCTCAAGCCATTCACTGCGCAAATTGGCCTATGGTTTAGGAACTCCGACCCGATGCATGGTATTTACTTGTCTGCGATACTAGATGGTGAATATGTCTGCGGCGATGAGTCACTGCTCACACAAGTACGTCAGCACTTAGAACTTGCTCATCAACAAGCAGATCCTATGTTTGTCAGGCAGTTTGCACGGGCAGCGCTACAGTTTGGCGATGTTAATCAATGGTGGCAAAAGTTTGTACCTTTACTGGGTGGTAAATCAGCATCACCTGATATTGACCTAAAAAAAGCTGGTATCTTTCCCTTAGTTCATGGTATCCGCACTTTAGCATTAGAAAACAATGTGCTCGATGTGCCTAGTACCAAGGCGCGTTTAAAGGCTCTGGTACAGATTAATGCTTTGACCCAAGAGCGCGCCGATACTTTACTAGAAGCCTTAGAGTTTTTTATGGCGCAGCGCTTATCTGTGGCACTCTCAACTGACGATAAGCATGCACGGCAAGTAGATCCTACGACTTTGACCGCACTTGAACGTGACCTACTAAAAGAGTGTCTGGCTGTGGTCAAAAGTTTTAAGAACCAATTGCGTCAACACTATCAGTTAGAAATCGTATAAATGTGGCCGTCTTAATACAGAAGCTTCATGAATAGAGAAAGTTTATAAATACAAAAATAACATAGATGGATGAGCAACCAATATGAGCTGGTTACAGCAGTTATCTTGCGCTTGGCAAAAGACGCAATTACAGCGTCCAGAGCTGGTCTCAATGTTTACGACACCTTCGGCTGAGCAGTGGGTTGCGATTGACTGCGAGATGACAGGACTGAACCCCAAGAAGCATCACCTGCTGTCTGTAGCAGCGATACATATTAATGGTAATACTATCGACACGGGTAATGGCATGCATTTGGTTTGCAGACCTCCTGTGATGCCAGATCGCGACACTATTGTTATTCATGGCTTGCGTACCGCCGATGTTGAACATGGCATGAGTTACGATGATATGTTGGCCCTACTACTAACATTCATAGGTAATCGACCAATTGTTGGATTCTGCACACAGCTAGACATGGCTTTTTTAAATCCTTTGGTCAAACGCTATATGGGAACCTCGCTACCAAACGAAGTCATAGATTTGCGTCATCTGTACAGTCGGCGTATCAGCGGACATACACAAGGGCTCTCTAACCAAGCCCAACATCTGAATCGTATCCTAGCCCATTACAACATTCCTGAACTGGGCGCGCACGATGCTTATAATGATGCTGTTATGACCGCGATGGCTTTTTTACATGTGCGTTAGCAGTAAAGCATGCTCGCAATTCAATATATAGTTATCTCAATAAGGGCGTCGTTATCGCAAGGCCGTGTCCTCATTTTGAAAATGGTGATAAAAATGAGATAAATGGCAGCCCAATAAGGAAGGTAGTACAGATAATATCGAGATATTAGCCAGCTACTTGACACAGTTTGGCAAAGATTTAGACATTTTTAGCCCATTTACAGTTTACTGTCCAGATTGATGACACACCCTAAAATTGTACTGCTGACATCGTGTGCGAAAACAGCAACTCATGTTACCATAGGCTGTTTTTGCCACCTGATGAAAGATGCTCATGCGATACCCTTCTAAACGCCGTCATTACTCTACTGCTGCAACCAAAATCACCACGCTTTGTCGTCATTTGCGACCGCTGAACCAACCTAATAAACGTCTATCTAGGTTAGCGTTATTGGCAGCATTTATAGTAGCGCCAATACATGCACAAGCCGTGTTGCCAGCAGCCATTCAAAAAGCCTTGGCGCGTGCCGACTTGACAGAAGCGGATATCAGCATCGTGATTACCCCTGTGGGTGACAAGACTGCTAGCCGTCTGCCCACTCCTATTCAAGTCATCGATAGTGATGAATCTGACAGCCAATCTGCATCTACTATAGTGTCTGAGCATCCAGTTACAAACGCCTCTACGGATACAATTAGCAGCGACCCGAACCACCAGAGCGCCTTAGTTACCATAGAGCAGCGCACCATTGAGAAGCACGAGCAAAAAATACATGCTTATACCGATGACCCTTATACTTATCAGAGCGTAGAGAGCATTCCAACAGTTATCCCTGACGAACCTCAGCATACGCTTGATCAGAACGCCAAAGCCCAAGATACCGCGAGCAACAATAAAAACTCTATAAAAATTTCATTTTCGCCTTTGCTAGATCACCAGTCTGACATCCCTCGTACGCCTGCCAGTACCATGAAACTCGTGCCTAGCTTTATCGCATTAGACACTTTAGGGGCAGATTTTGTATGGCATACACGGGTTTATCACACAGGTATTGTCATCGGCAACCGTCTACATGGTGACTTGATTATTCAAGGTAGTGGCGACCCAAAAATGACCCACGAGCGCTTGAAGCAGTTACTGTATAAAGTGCAAGCATCCGGTATTCGTCACATTGATGGTGACATCATCATCGACAGCACGGTTTTTAATAATGTTAGTAAAGATCCTGCTGCCTTTGATAACTCACCTCTACGTCCCTATAACGCCAGCCCTGATGGGTTTTTGGTTAACTTTAGCACCATTGGCATCAAAACTTACCCTCAAGATAACGGCCAAGCAAGCGTGACCTATAAGCCGCGGTTAGCCAATTATCAGCTGCCTGCTACAATCAATACCCGTGCAGCCAGTTGTGGGCAGGCAAGCTATAGTCTAGCGCCGCAGTGGCAAAACACGCAGCTTGTGTTAAATGCCAGTCTGCCAGAGAGCTGCGGTGAGCATGTTTTTTACGTGGCATATCCAAATGCCAAAGAGTTTGCCACACACGTCATCGCTGCTAAATGGCAAGCGTTAGGGAATACGTTGAATGGTCAGGTAGTCTCGCAAGAAACTCCTTACGATATGAGCAAGACGAGAAAACGAGCGCACGGACTTACGGCTATCGCGATGTCTCCCCTACCTATGGTCAGCTATCCGTCGTTAAATTTAACCGAGCAGATTCATGACATTAACCACTTCTCAAACAATGTCATGGCTGAGCAAGTGGCGTTATCTATAGGCGCTTACGATAAAGAAAGGCTGACTCATTCAATACCTTCTAGTACAACTGTGACTAGTCCAAGTAGTCATGAAGCCAAAGCTAGTAATGAAGTCAAAGCTAGTAATGAAGTCAAAGCTAGTAATGAGATGGATAATAAAGTAGCGACCGATAAATCTAGTGGTAAAAAGGCTGATAGCTTATATCAGTTTGGTAAACCTGCTACGACAGACTATCCAGCAGCCTTACAAACCATCGATCAATGGTGGCAAACCAATCTCAGTACACCACCGCCTCATTTGACCAATGGCTCAGGACTTTGCCGTGAGTGTACAATCACCGCCGCCAACCTAAGCGAGCTACTGACTTATGCTTATAGTCGACCAAATTTTGATGCCTATGTCGATTCGTTAGGGGTTGCTGGGGTTAGTGGCACTATTGCCGCCCATAGCGATCGCTTGCCTGAATCTTTAGCCACTGGCCGCGCATGGATAAAAACTGGCACGTTAAATAACGTCACTTCAATGGCAGGTTATGTCAAAGGACTGTCAGGACAGGATTATGTTGTCGTCGGCATAATCAATACCGATCAAGCATTAAATCCTTATGCAGCGCGACCTGTATTAGATGCCATGCTCGACTGGACGGCACAGCGTTGATATTTTAATTAACGCTTTAAGTCAACTTATTATCAATACTCTATTTTTTACCTTTATAAAGGTTAGCTTATGTCACGCCAGACAACCAGTCTCAACAAACCTCAGACGCTTGTACAAGTGCAGCCCAAACTGGCACGATATGTCGGTTTTTTTGCGATTGGATACACGCTCGCCAGTACCATATTTATGATGATACAGACCAAACTTACGCTCAATCCACAATTGGTTATGGTTGTTTCTATTATCGTGGGTGCTTACATCGCTGTCAGTAAATTTATCAAACATCAGAAGCGAGCATTAGCGCGAGATGAGATTAATAAGTTGATGTTAGGTGGGGTTGTGATTGTCTGGATGCTGACTGTTATTTATTTTTCAGCCATCTGGTTTTGGCTGTTTGATACGATAAGCCGTGAGGTACTGTTTGAGATGGCGATGCAGCGTCCACTGCCCTTGCTTTCATCACTAATACTGATGCTGGTCCTCACTCTAGTCAGTGCGCGAATCAGTCTATGGTCTATCAATCGATTATTAGACCCTATACGCAAATCAACGTAAGTACAAACCATCATCTACAAGGTGCTACAAAGTTTTCCCCTGCTAATGCGTAAAATCCGTTAGGCTGAGTTTAGGGCGCGTCATTATTTTAACAATAGTACTAAAAATGAGACAAAGTAAGACGCGCCCTAGTAAGTAAAATTTTAGCGATGACTTGTTTTACTTTTATAATAGGAGCGAACATTATGGACATGATCTTTTTTGACAACATAGACAAGCTTGGTCGTATTGTTTTGACGACTGTTATGGTTTACGTGTTGATCGTGACAGTTACCAAAATCTCTGGCAAACGCTCAACGTCGCAGCTAAACAACTTCGATTGGATCGTGACGGTCATGATCGGCTCGTTGGGTGCCAGTACGATTTTGCTCAAAGACATTCCCTTTGTTGAAGGGGTTTCGTCTATTTTAGTATTGTACCTATTGCAATTTGTGGTGACCAAATATGCGTCTGTTTCACCGCAATTTAGTAACTTTATTTTATCAGAGCCGCGTATCGTTTTTTATCAAGGGCAGTTTTTGCCAGATGCCATGCGTGATGAGCGCTTGACGCGTCAAGAAATCGAATGTGCCATGCGTTCTGAAGGGATTAATAGTTTTGATGATGTCGAAGCTATTGTTTTTGAGTCTGATGCAAAATTGACTGTCATTCCAAAGCCAAGCCAAGCGGACGATCAAAGCGCAAGTAGCAACGTATCAGAGACGATTAACCCTCTGATGTAAATTGTAGACAATGAAGAACGAACGATACAACTATTAAGAACACGGCCTAGTAAGCTTGAATTTAATTATCGAGATGGTAAGCATTATGAAAGTAAGGATTTTGACCGTTGGCAATAAAATGCCTAGCTGGGTACAGACAGGTTTTGACGAATATTACAAACGCATTCAACCGATGCTCAGCACAGAAATTGTCGAGATTGCGGCAGCCAAGCGGGCAAAAAATCCTTCAGATGCTAATTTGGCACAGTACCGTGAGCAAGAAGGTCAGGCCATATTAGCCGCTCATAATGCATCAAGCCGCGAGCAATTATGGGTGCTAGATGTCAAAGGCAAGATGATTTCGACCGAAGGACTGGCTGATAAGCTCGCAGATGGCATGCAGCAAGGCGATGATATTGTCTTGGTCATCGGCGGTGCAGACGGCGTCTCGCCAGAAGTATTGGCAAAGGCCGATGCAAAATTATCACTATCAGCACTGACATTGCCGCATCCGCTAGTACGCGTCGTACTTATGGAGCAATTGTATCGCGCGATGAGTATCAATAATAACCACCCTTATCACCGTGGTAATTAAATAAAATACTAGGGTATGTCCTCATTTTAAAAATGGGAACACGCCTTAAGCTATTTGTTTGATTTAAAACATCAACCCTAAAATAGATTGAAAAACTGGCGCACGCCCTAATAAATGCAACATGAAATATCCAAAACGTGCGACACCCAACGCCTCCAAGCCCTCTCATCAACGTGATGACTATCATAGTGTGCAGACGCCTATTACAGCGGCTGCCGCATGGGCAAATACGTCTGATGTAGCGACAAACATATCTAAGCTACCAGCGCTCTTTATATCGCATGGCGCGCCTACGCTCGCAATTGAGCAGTCTGCGACGACCAGTGCACTGGCTCGTATCGGTCAAAACTTACCTAAGCCACGTGCTATCGTCATCATGTCAGCGCATTGGCAGTCAGCAAAGCTAGAGATTAGCAGTAATCCACAGCCAAAGACATGGCATGACTTTTCAGGGTTTTCGCCTGAACTTTACGACATTCAGTATCCTGCTATAGGTCAGCCAGCACTGGCTGAGACACTTGCACAGCAGCTGACCGCACGTGGCATTACTTGTAGTGTCAATCCAGTACGTGCCTGTGATCATGGCGTGTGGGCGCCGCTCAGACATCTGTACCCAGAAGCCGATGTGCCTATCGTACAGATATCACTGCCGCAGCATTATGACAGTATCGCCTGCTATCAGTTAGGTGCACAGTTGGCACATCTGCGTGATGAGCAAATCCTCGTCATTGGCTCAGGTAACATTACGCATAATTTGCAAGCATTGCGCTGGGAAGCTGACAGCATCGATCAAGCAGCCAAAGCGTTTAAACAGTGGTTGTTGCAGCAGCTCAAAATAGACATTCCCACAGCGCTCGATTGGCAGCAATATCCAGACTACAAGGACATTCATCCAAGTGATGAGCACTTGCTACCGCTGTTTTTTGCATTAGGTACTGGTCCGCGCGTCTCTGTCGTTCATCAAAGTATGGCTCATCATAGTTTAGGTATGGACATTTATCGCTTTGATTGAGTGCTAACAATCCAGACCATAGAATTCAATCCTACTTCTCAAAAGCGTGTTTGGTAAATAAACCTGCGCGCTCCATCTCGCCCGCCACACTGAATAATGTTGCTTCATCATTCATACGCCCGATGAATTGCATACCAATCGGTAGGCCTTTTTTGCTCATGCCAACGGGTACTGACATCGCGGGTGACCCTGTAACATTACCCAATAGTGTAAAGCCCATTTTACCTAATACAGGGGCACTGAGCTTTTCTATCATGCCTGAGCTAAAGGCATATTTACCCATATTAAAGCCTTTGTTAAGCACCTCGGCGCTACGCATCATCATCTCATCCATACGACTTGGCGGTAGCACACCATGCTTTACCGCAGGCGTGGGCACAGTCGGGCACAAAATCATATCGTAGTCTTCTAGTAATAGACCTGTCTGATACTGGCTATGATGCCAGCCATGTTTGGCGTGTGCTAAATCAACCGCTGACAATGAGCGCCCGAGCAGTGCCATATTGTAGGTTTGTGGCTCTAGGTTTTTGATGTGGTTAGCCCCAAACTCACGCTCGATATTATCAATCGTAAAAGCCGTATGCGCGCAGACCACAACGATAAAGTCATGCCAGAACTGCTCGATATTGATGTTTGGCTCGGCTGGCACTACTTCATGACCCATAGACTCTAATTGCTTAGCCGTTTGCTCAAGTACCGCCAGCACCTCTTTGTCCACTGTCGTATTGGCTATCAAAGGCTGCTGATGCAAAGCGATTTTTAGCTTTCGCGGTGCACGCATTGCCGCTTGCAAAAAAGTACCATCTGGCGGAGCAATAACGTAAGGGGCGCCAATCTCTGCTCCACTAGTGGCATCTAGCATCGCCGCACTATCGCGCACTGAACGCGTAATCACATGGTCAGCTACTGCCCCCTCCCAGCCTTCACCAAGATTAGGGCCCATTGGATTACGTCCACGGCTTGGCTTTAACCCAAACGTACCGCACCAAGCAGATGGAAAACGTATCGAGCCGCCACCATCACCGCCGCCTGCCATTGGTACAATACCGCTCGCAACTGCTGCTGCACTGCCCCCTGACGAGCCGCCAGAACTGTAGCCTTTTTTAAAAGGATTGTGAGTAGCACCATGCGCTTTTGGCTCAGTAGTGATAATCAAACCAAACTCAGGCGTGTTAGTCTTGCCAAAGGTGTTGACCCCTGTCGCTTTCATCCGTTTGACGATTTCGCTGTCTTTTTCTGAAATGATATTGACACTGCGGCTACCCATTGTAATCGGCTCGTCAGCGAAGCTAAATGACAAATCTTTTAGTAAATACGGCACGCCAGTAAATACACCTGAAGGCAAACCCGTCTGCGCAGCATTGTATGCACGCTCATCAAAACGATGCACAATAGCGTTTAGCTTAGGGTTGATTTGATTGGCTTGATGGACAGCAGCATCTAGCAATTCCTTTGCGCTGACCTCACCTGAATTAACCAATGCCGCTAAGGCGAGACCATCATACTGAGTATATTCTTTAAACATAACCAACCTTCCTTGGAGAGTAATTTTATTAAGACTATGTCGCACTCATATTTTCTAAAACTGATGACTATTTTTTCATAAACTACTGTCAGTTTAGTATAAAAAACCGTGCCTAATATTTCATAAACGGACTCGTTAGTCATCTGGTCGATTTCGCTAGTTAATAAGCTAGTATACGAATCTACTCTTCGCGCCCTAGAGCATATTGAACAATAAGAGCTTACTTCCAAACCTGCAATTTATAAAAGCATTATTAAGTTTCTTCCATAAAAAAACGAGCCATTCTCATGACTCGCTTTTCTGTTATCAACTTAAAAATTAATCCTACATCAATAGTTCACGCTTGCCACTTTTGCCCATCGAGCTGACCAATCCAGCTTCCTCCATAGAATCGACAATACGCGCGGCACGGTTGTAGCCGATGCTGAATTTACGCTGAATGCTTGAGGCAGAAACTTTACGTGTTTCCATAATAAAAGCCACGGCATCATTATATAAATCATCATCTTCACCAGAGGCATTGGCTGTACTACTACCGCCTGGGCTAGACAATTCAAAATTGCCTGCCATATTATCAATATAATCAGGGGCGCCGCGCTCACGCCACGCATCACAGACACGGTTAACTTCTTCATCGCTGACATAGGCACCATGTACACGATCTGGCTCAATCTGCCCTGGCCCTAAGAACAACATATCGCCGTTACCCAGCATATCCTCTGCACCGCCACTATCTAGAATCGTACGTGAATCGACTTTTGAGTTGACTCTTAGTGCCGCACGTACAGGAATATTGGCTTTAATCAGACCTGTAATGACATCGACTGACGGACGCTGAGTCGCTAGCATTAAATGAATACCGGCAGCACGCGATTTTTGTGCCAAACGTGTGATGAGCTCTTCGGCTTGTTTACCAACTTGCATAATCATATCGGCAAACTCATCCGCAACAATGACAATCATGGGTAGTGTTTTTAGCTTGGGTGCTTGGCTAATACTTACGCTGTCATTTGGACGCCATAGAGGGTCGAGCATAGGATTGCCTGATTTCTCCGCCGCAATGACCTTCTTGTTGAACTCATTGAGCTTACGAACCTTTAGCAAGCTCATTAGCTGATAGCGACGTTCCATCTCGGCCACACACCATGACAAGCTACTGGCCGCTTCCGTCATATCGGTGACTACTGGCGTTAACAAGTGTGGAATATCATTATAGTTAGCAAGCTCTAACTGCTTTGGATCAATCAAGATAAGGCGCAGCTCATTGGGTGTATATTTGAGTAGCATCGATAGTAGCATCGAGTTAACCAATACTGATTTACCAGAGCCTGTAGTACCAGCGACCAGCATATGCGGCGCACGCGCAAGGTCGGTAATGATTGGGTTACCACCGATGTCTTTACCCATCGCCATGCTAATCTGCGCTTTAGGGTCTTTGAACGTTTCGGTATTGAGCAGTTCAATCAAACGTACCATTTCACGTTTCTTGTTCGGCACTTCGATACCGATGTACGGTTTACCCGGAATCACTTCGACCACACGCAAAGAAGCCATCGATAGTGAACGCGCTAAATCACGCGAAATACCTGTGACTTTACTAGCCTTCACACCAGCAGCCAACTCTACTTCGAAACGGGTGACGACAGGCCCTGGAATAGCATTAACCACAGAGGCTTTTACGTTAAATTCTTGTAGTTTAATTTCTAACAACTCAGACAGTTTTTCAAGCTCAGCCACAGTATAGCTAGGCTTGCGGTCAGGATCTGGCTTATCCAATATAGACACTTCTGGAATAGGCGTCAGGCTGCTGCGATAAGCTGCCGTTTGCATCGAGCGCGACTTTTGACTGAAGGCTGCGTCATCACTAATATGCGGCATGACCAGTACATTGGTGTCGTCATCACTGTCGTCCTCTGGCATCATATCAGTGATATGGTTGCTGCTATCACCCTCTGGGACAGCAAAACTAACAGATGGTTGCACGGGCGCTTTCGGCTCAGGCTGTACATTGGAGACTGGACTAGTTACTTCCACCGTTGGCGCTGCTTTTGGATTGGCAGGAGGCGTATTGGTTGGTGTCATGTCTGAAACGTCTGGCACATCTGACAATGCAGGCTCAGTCTTTACTGTTACCGGAGCAACTTCAGGCTCAGAGACTACTGCTGTCTTTTCAGTATGGGGCAAATCTACAGGCGTATCAAACGGCTGATTGGCTGAATCCTGTGCAAAGATAATAGGCTCTTCTACGACGGGTTCTGGTGTCTTCTCTTGTACGATTGGCTCAGCTGCTACAGTTTCCTGAACAGGCTTAGAATCTTCAGACGTTTCTACAATAGATTCTGTAGGTTCTGATATATCAGCATGCTCTGCCAACCATGCTTCTGCTAATTTATTTACTTCTGCAGTCTCATGTGTCGTAGAGATTTTAGGTTCAGCAGGTTCAATGACTGGCTGACTGGCCAAATCACTGTGCACTGACTCATCAACTGATGGCTGAGCTAGTGATTCTTTATCATGTATATCTAATTGAGCAACCGCTTCCGTCATGGTAGTAGTCACAGTAGCAGGTACTGCTTTCTCTAACGATGCTGTGGTACTAGTACACGTTTGGGAATAGTTAGGTACAGGCATAGCCGAGCTGTCCATGCCACTAGCACTGTAAGCCATTTGCTCACTTGCAAGTAAGTCGTCGACCGTATTGGCGTCATTCCATGCAAAGCTTGGCTCAACTTTGCGAGTAACAGGTGCAGTCAAGTTTGAAACTAATGGCTGTACTGTATTGTTGACCGTATTGTCAGTAGAGTTATTAATCGAGCCTATATCGGTACTTGCCTGCTCATTTTTGACATTACTAGGTGTTGCCGCTGCTTTCGCTGCGATGACAGAGGCTTTGACACTATCTGCCAATCCTGATGTGGCCAAAAAGTCTGACAAGACACTACCGAAACGTCCACTACTACTGACGTCTTGAGTACCGCTAGTATTTTCCGTAGACTGCAACTCAAGTGGCAGCTGCTCATGCTCTACTTTTTTATCTACCGACTCATCTAAGTTTTGGCTATCATCTTGTGATGCAATGCTCGTTTCAGTAGCGTTGATAGCATCCTGACTTTTTACACCTGAACCAAGCCATGACAGCGCACGAACCTTTTGATATATCGTCATCCAATGGATATTAAAGGCAAACGTAGCGGTAATCACAACGAATACTGCTAAGAAAACCACACTCCCCCACTGCGATAGCAGCTGTGCCAAACGCGCCTGTAACTCTAGCCCGATGATACCACCAGCGACACCTTCGAGGCCGATTGCGTCAGGGTTCGTGACTTGTTGAACTAAAGAGACCAATTGTGCAAATAATGCGCTAGCACTTAATAGCAAAAACACATAAGCGACCAATCGCATGAGCCAAAACGTTGGCTTGTTTTCCCACCAAATTAGGATAGATTCGTAAACCACAAATGCCAAAAACCACCAAGCCCCAAACCCAAAAAAGCTGTAAAGCAAATCGGATAACCATGCGCCTGCCTCGCCGCCCATGTTATTAATCGTGGTCATATCACTACTGATGTGCGACCAGCTAGGATCGTTGCCTGTGTAAGTCATCAAGATGACAAACAGATAAACGGCCAGTATTAACCCAAGGAGGGTAAACATTCCCTTTTTTAAATACTCAATAAGCGGTGCTGATATCACGTAAGATCTGCCTTGTTATTAATACTAAATGGTCGCCAATGCATGACTAAGCCTAATCATGCTGACATAAAGTGTTGACATAAATGTACCGAGCGAAGTGTTTGTTTGGCATGTGCCGATCATAGAGCCTTGAAACAACCGTTATCGCTTGGCTCCTACTACACTTGGCATAACTTCTTATAATAACAAATACATAGGTGCAGTGGCGACAGTCTTCTCAAGAAAGCGTGTAAGAAAGTAAATCAGTAGACACTTTGCGTAAGAAAACAGCTGGTTAGCGAAACACGAGTGGCAAAATACAGCTAACTGTATTGCTTAAATTCTATAAAATAGTCTCTGTTTTCGCACTTATGTTCCAAAGTTATTTATTCTTTGATTCTAATGATACCTGTGTTTGTTTTAGCAAACTTGCACTTTGTGCGCTGTGCCCTTATGTTATTATCACACAGCAATTAGAAGAAGCATATTTGTAGTCATTTTTGATATTCATCTTTTATTATATTTATAACTTACATTTTTAATTCGTATATTTAGCAAGGAACAACTCATGGCAACTGACACTACTGCTCCACGTCACGAAAAGCTCATTATTTTAGGCTCAGGTCCTGCTGGCTACTCTGCCGCAGTCTATGCAGCACGCGCTAACCTTAAGCCAGTTATGGTTACTGGGATGGAAGTCGGTGGACAATTAACCACCACTACCGAAGTCGACAACTGGCCAGGCGATGCGCATGATTTGACAGGTCCTGCATTGATGGAACGGATGAAAGCGCATGCAGAACGTTTCGGTACTGAATTGGTCTACGATCACATCAACGAAGTAAACCTAAACGAGCGTCCTTTTCAATTGACAGGTAACAACGGTAGCTATACTTGTGACGCGCTCATTATCTCAACTGGTGCCTCTGCACAGTACTTGGGACTAGAATCAGAGACCAAATTTAGAGGGCTTGGTGTATCAGCCTGCGCCACTTGTGATGGTTTCTTTTATAAAAACCAAAAAGTTGCGGTAATTGGTGGTGGTAATACAGCGGTTGAAGAAGCTTTGTACTTATCTAATATTGCGTCTGAAGTGACCTTAGTGCATCGCCGTGACAGCCTACGCTCTGAAAAAATCTTGCAAGACAAGCTATTTGAAAAAGCCAAGAATGGTAATGTCAAAATCGAATGGAACCATCAAGTAAAAGAAGTGGTCGGTGATGACATGGGCGTCAATGGCGTCGTCATCGAATCAATGATTGATGGTAGCACCAAACAACTAGATACAATGGGTATGTTTGTCGCTATTGGTCATAAGCCAAATACTGACTTGTTCAAAGGTCAGTTGGACATGAAAGATGGCTATCTAATCGTTAATAGTGGCTTGAATGGTAATGCCACTCAGACCAGTATCGAAGGTGTGTTTGCCGCAGGTGACGTAGCTGATCACGTTTACCGTCAAGCTATCACTTCTGCTGGCACTGGCTGTATGGCTGCGTTGGATGCTGAAAAGTACTTGGATGCACTGGGCGAAACGGTCGCTCGTGATCACACTTACGATTCAACCCTAACTGCAGATAAAGAAGCCTAAATGGGCAACTTTACTCAACAGCACGATAAACACATTACGCCTGAGACTTTAAAAAGTCTTGGGCGTTATGACTTTCCTGATCCCATTTCTATCGATCCTGATGGTATTGGTATCGTTGCGATGGGCGGTGACCTAGCACCTGAAACGCTGATATCAGCCTACGCTCAGGGGCTATTTCCTTGGTTTAACGAAGATGAGCCTATTGCTTGGTGGTGTCCCGAGCCGCGTTGCGTGATTGTCCCCTCTGCCTATCAACCGAGCAAGTCTCTACGTAAGCAAGCAAATCGCGAACGTTGGCAAGTGACGCTTAATCAAGCTTTTGACGATGTCATACATGCCTGTAGCTTACCGCGTAGCGATGGCCTTAATGACAATCATCCCGAAGGTGAGCACACTTGGATTCACGATGAGATGATCGAAGCCTATACCAAACTGCATGCACAAGGCTTTGCTCATAGCATTGAAGTTTGGGACGAAGCAGGTCAACTGATTGGCGGATTATACGGGTTAAAGATAAACGGCATCTATTTTGGTGAATCAATGTTTCATCGAGCGTCTAATGCGTCAAAGCTAGCGTTTTGGGGTCTGATGCGCTTATGTGAGCAAAGTGATGTCGCACTCGTCGACTGTCAGCTACCGAACGATCATTTGATGAGCTTAGGTGCGACTACTTTACCGCGTGCTGATTTCCTAGCTCAGTTAGACAACTTAATAGGCAGCCAGTCTGTGCCATGGCAAAAGCACTCTCATAAACCGTTAGCCGTATCGTTACTGGATAGCGAATCGCCGTGGCAACTAGAGTTATGATTATCATAGCGAAAAAAAATAAGAGGTTATTATGGCACTTGATACATCGTTTCTATTGATTGGAGAGCTAGCAGCAAAGGCCAATACGACCAAAGATACGGTTCGCCATTACGAGCAATTAGGCCTACTAAAATCTCGCAAGCGTCAGGCAGGCTCACGTTTATATACCGAATTTCATCCAGAATGTATCGAACGCATAGAGCTGATCAAAAGCGCGCAAGCTATTGGCTTTACGCTTACCGAAATCAAAAACAGTCTAAATGATTATTATGATGGTCATTTGGATATTGATTCACAGCTTTTACTCACTCAGCAAAAGCTAGAACAAGTCAAAAAACAACAAGCCAATATCAGCATAATGGTTGAGCTGCTCAGCGAACGCTTGGATATTTTAGGTCGAATGAAAGCAGATAGCGATTATCAGCTTGATGTGGAAGTCTGTAAAAAGAAAATTCCTTTGCAATGAAGCTTAAATCTTAGTTAATTCTGTTTTTATATCGTAGCCGCTATAGCTACTTTTATCATCGCCTCTTATTTTTTATTAGGGCGTGTCCTCATTTTAAAAATAGTGATAAAAATGAGAAAAATTGCCGTCAAACGAGGAAAATAGTGCAGATAATATCGAGATATTGACCAACTATTTGACGATGTTTGGCAAAATTTAGCTGTTTTTAGCCCATTTAGAGGACACTCGTTTGAATTGAGGACATGCCCTAAGCTTTACTCACTTCATTAAATATAAGTATGCTGCATGATTAATGCATCGACTGCTGGTTTATGTGGCATTTTATAATATCCTTTACGCTTATGAATAATATTGAATGCCTGTTGCTCGTATAACGCTATCGCCGCTGTATTGTCTGCACGTACCTCTAACAAAAGACTCTCTACCTGATTAAGCTGTAACAGCTCATGCAGTTTGTTCAATACCTGTGAAGCAATGCCTTGGCGTTGGTACTTTGGATCAGTTCCGATACGTAACACCTCTGCTTGCTCAAAAGTTGTTTGATATAAGCAATAGCCAACTATCTCACGGTAAGAAGTACTCTCTTCTTCGATTTGATCGTAAGCAGTCAATAGACGAATACTGTTCTGCTCAAGCAACTCAGTCAATGTTTTCTGATTCCAAGCATCATCTGGTTGCACCATTGCTTCTATATTGGCAACAGTTTGAATAACGTTTTCGAGTTCTGCTGTATTTATTGGTAATACTTCTATCGCAAACATGACGTTCCTTTCATTTCATTAGTCTTATCATTTGGTTGTACTTAAATTATATGAGTAAGTAACTACATTATTTATTTCTCAACAAAAAAAAGGCCACCCTAGATAGGATGGCCTTTTTTATGACTAATTCAAAAGCTCATTACTGAGACTTATATTAGTTCAATACGTTAGCAACAACACCAGCGCCTACAGTACGGCCGCCTTCACGAATTGCGAAGCGAAGACCTTTGTCCATAGCGATTGGGTGGATAAGCTCTACGCCCATCTCAACGTTATCACCAGGCATTACCATTTCAGTACCGTCTTGTAATTGGATTGCGCCAGTTACGTCAGTAGTACGGAAGTAGAACTGTGGACGATAGCCGTTTAGGAATGGTGTGTGACGACCACCCTCTTCTTTTGACAATACATATACTTCAGCGTCAAACTTGGTGTGAGGAGTGATTGAACCTGGCTTAGCTAGTACTTGGCCACGTTGTACGTCTTCACGCTTAGTACCACGTAGTAGTACGCCACAGTTTTCGCCTGCACGACCTTCGTCAAGCAGTTTACGGAACATCTCTACACCAGTACAGGTGGTTTTTTGAGTGTCACGGATACCAACGATTTCGATCTCGTCGCCAACTTTAACGATACCAGATTCAACACGGCCTGTTACTACAGTACCACGACCTGAGATTGAGAATACGTCTTCGATTGGCATTAGGAATGCTTTGTCGATGTCACGCTCTGGCTCTGGGATGTAGGTGTCTAGTACGTTTAGTAGTTCTACAACAGCTGGTTGGCCGTATTTTTCTTCTGAGCCTTTTAGGGCTTCAGTAGCAGAACCTTTAACGATAGGAGTGTCGTCGCCTGGGAAGTCATAGTCGTTCAATAGTTCACGAACTTCCATTTCTACTAGCTCTAACAATTCTTCGTCATCAACCATGTCACATTTGTTCATGAATACGATGATGTACGGTACGCCAACCTGACGTGAAAGCAAGATGTGCTCACGAGTCTGTGGCATTGGGCCGTCAGTTGCAGATACTACTAGGATTGCGCCGTCCATCTGGGCAGCACCAGTGATCATGTTTTTAACATAATCGGCGTGACCTGGGCAATCTACGTGAGCATAGTGACGGCTGTCTGTGTCATATTCTACGTGTGAGGTGTTGATTGTAATACCACGTGCTTTTTCTTCTGGTGCTGAGTCAATAGACGCATAGTCTTTCGCTTCGCCACCAGAGGTGATTGCAGCTACGGTTGCGATTGCAGCGGTAAGGGTTGTTTTACCATGGTCAACGTGTCCGATTGTACCGACGTTGACGTGTGGCTTGTTACGTTCAAACTTGGCCTTTGCCATGGGTATTTCCTCTTTTTTTGGTGAATGATCAATAAAAAGCTGTTTAATGGCTCATAATAGAATTAAATCATCATAAACCTAGCTATCAACCGCACGAACCACTGCTTAAACAGTGCTCCGAACTAATTCTTGTATCCGTTATTATACGCTGACTTGTCTTAAATAGTCATACATCTCTCAATCGAAATCAACTTCTCTCTAACTAGTAGATATAAAGCTCGATTGATTATAACCTTTCTTATAACCGTATAATTATCTTGATATGCAAGGTCGCGATATTAGCTGACCGACATCATCAAACAATCCGTAAAATCCGTTAACATATGGAACAACAGTCCAGTTCCAACGATATTAAAAGGCTTACGAAGAAAGAGTAAAACAAAATACACTAGCATCGCATAATAAGTATGTAACGGATGAAAATTAATGCTACATCTATTTGCCTGAAATATTGGATTTGCTACCAGATGATCTATATCAACCAACATGGTTGCAAGCAAAATCAGATATGCTTTTTTCCACTCTTTTCTAAAAAACGCAATCGCGATAAAAAGAGGGAAACCAAAATGCAAAAAGTAATGTATTAATGTCTGCATACTGGCCTATTAGCTTTAGTCTTCTCTATATAGGACCATCAAAACC
The DNA here is from genome assembly GCF_052258385.2 of Psychrobacter sp. 1Y6. Classification (NCBI taxonomy): domain Bacteria; kingdom Pseudomonadati; phylum Pseudomonadota; class Gammaproteobacteria; order Moraxellales; family Moraxellaceae; genus Psychrobacter; species Psychrobacter sp. 1Y6. The sequence goes on from NZ_JBQQEW020000001.1 coordinate 2,660,657, forward strand.
AATATTTATTAATATACTGACAGCACTAAAAGGCAACACCTCAGTGTCACCTTTGAATCATTGTCTACCGCACTACTGTTATATATTTCAATATTCTATAATTTCGATATCGACGCAAAGTTATATAAATAGCAAAACAAGCATAAAAGGTATAAACAATAAATGGAGCTCATATCGAGAATTGAACTCGAGACCTCTCCCTTACCAAGGGAGTGCTCTACCGCTGAGCTATATGAGCGTATGTTGAAACCTTTGAGCTGCACTAAAAAAAATATCACGATGCAGCAATAATTACTGACTCTCGTGATGATTTGTTGTTATGCTTTGCGATGGTGTATATATGGAGCGGGTGGCGGGAATCGAACCCGCGTCATTAGCTTGGAAGGCTAAGGTGTTACCATTATACCACACCCGCATTTACTCTTATTCAGGATAACTCTAATCGAGAGTTATGAGATATAGAGAGTATGCTTGGCGCTATGACAAACTTTAGAAAATATGGTGGTGGGGGAAGGATTCGAACCTTCGAAGCTTTCGCGACAGATTTACAGTCTGTTGGGTTTGACCGCTCCCCAACCCCACCTTAGGTTGCTTTGAACAAAAATGACTTACATTTAAGACAAATTCATAAAAAGCTACTTTAAGAGAGATGGTGCCGACTGCCGGGATCGAACTGGCGACCTACTGATTACAAGTCAGTTGCTCTACCAACTGAGCTAAGTCGGCTTGTTCTCTTAAAGTGGTGGCTATTCTATCAAATTTTTTGAGATGCGCAAGTACTTTTTCATCTTTTTTTAAATTAATTTGATATAAATATTTAAGTCACTGATTAAGCTAGTTTTTTTATAAATAAAAATATGGTAATAAATTGGCTTTTTGCTTGCAGCCTTTATTTTTGCCATATCACTGGCTATTTAATTAGCGAATGCGCAAGCCGTTACAGGCCATTTCTACCGCTTTTATTAGTGCTAATGCTTTTTTATTGGTTTCATCCCATTCTTTTTCTGGTACAGAATCAGCTACGACTCCTGCTCCAGCTTGAATATGTATCTCACCACGGCGCATCACCGCAGTACGGATAGCAATGGCCGTGTCCATATTACCATTCCAACCTAAATAACCTACTGAACCGCCAAACACCGTTCGACGCACCGGTTCTATCTCATCGATGATTTGCATAGCGCGGATTTTAGGTGCACCCGATAGCGTCCCAGCTGGGAAAGTGGCACAAAACACATCTAATGCATCTTTGTCAGCTCGTATCGTGCCCTCAACGTTAGATGCGATGTGCATTACTTGTGAGTAGCGCTCTATAAACATCTTTTCTGTGACTTTGACACTGCCATACTCGCAAACGCGGCCAATATCATTGCGACCCAAATCAATGAGCATCAAATGCTCGGCTGTCTCCTTCTCATCATTTAGCAGCTCTTGCTCAAGCGCTAGATCTTCAGCTTCATCTCGGCCACGTTGCCGTGTCCCTGCTAGCGGCCTTACCGTCACTTTTCCATTTTCGATACGGGATAGGATTTCAGGAGAAGCACCGATAATATCAAAGCGTTTATGATCGTCGAGTGTATAACCATGCACCAAAAACAGATATGGTGATGGGTTTAGGTAGCGGAGCGCACGATAGACGGCTAGAGAGTCGCCTGTATAGTCCGCGGTCAAACGCTGCGCTGGTACTACCTGCATGACGTCACCTGCGGCAATGTAATTCTTTATTTTATTGACATCGCTACAATATTTTTCGGCACCTGTTTGCGATATAAATTTAGGCGTAGGCATTACAGGTGCGCGCAGGTTTGATGGCTCTGCTAGCTTTTCCTCGATTTGTTCTAGCTCACGGATAGCTGAACTGTAGCCATCCTCAGACTGGCAATTAGCATAGACGATGATTGATAGCGTATTCTCTAAATTATCAAATACAATAACGCTCATCGAAAGCATCAGCCACATATCTGGCATCGACATTGGATTGGGCGCATCAGATAAGCCGACACTTGGCTCAATAACACGTACCATATCGTATCCAAAGTAACCGACTAGACCGCCACTAAAGCTCGGCATCGTTGGCACATCTTCAGCGGTTGGCATGTGATACTGCGCCATCAGCTCACGCAGGTAATCAAAGGGATTCTCTACTGACTCTGTATCGATATGATCATTTCGTTTGGTCGTCATATTGCCATCAGCGTACTGCAAAATCAGATCACTACCCAATCCAATCATGGAGTATCGTGCCCAGCGCTCTCCACCTACCACAGACTCAAACAGATAGGCAGAGCCATTTAGATCACGTACTTTGGAGAATACAGATACGGGAGTCTGCGCATCCATCAGACGCTTTTTTACTAGCGGTGCGTGACTAAAGCCTCTATCTCTAAAAGCTTGGTATTCTTCAAAAGTCATCATAATAGCGCTCTCTTAGCACCTTATAGGCAGTAATAAACTATAAGCTACTCTATAAAATATAGCGCCAATATTCGCTAAAATATCGACGCTATAATGAGTCATTTGTTTAAAAAACGGCAAGCGCCACAAGGCTATTTATCAAGAATTACGACAAAGACCTAGTGTAGAATTGAATTATGCACCGCCCATATTAAACAACCATAAGGCCAAACCGATAATTAGAATGGTCACAAATACCCATATGAACCAGCCGCCGCTCGCTTTTTTCTCTACATGACCTGCATGAGCAGGGTTGCTGATTTCTTGATCCATCGCATTATTACCTTCGGTACCAAGATCGCGCGGCTGCCCTAAATTAGCCGTGCCTGAAAACTGGGCGCTAGCTGCTTGTTTGGCTTTTAAAACTTCAGGGTCAGCTTCTTCTTGTAACTCTGTTTTTGTCGTTTTGTCGTGTTCGTCTTGGACTGCTGGCTCTTCATGCATTACTGGCTCTTCATGCATTACTGGCTGCTCTTCTACCACTGGCGCGCTATCAGTAGATGCTGCATGTGATGACTCTGTAGACGTCACAGCTTCTGTTTCAGTTGCTGTTGGTACAGATGTGTCATCTACCCCTTCTGTGGCAACTGGCGTGTCTTCTACTGGCGTAGGCGATGCCGCATCCGCGTCAGACAGTACTTCATCAATCCCTGTTTCTTTGACAACTGACTCTGTAGCAACGGCTTCTTCAGTAGCTAGCTCTTCAACAGCTAGCTCTTCAACAGCTGGTTCTTCAAAAGCCGGCTCTTCAACAACTGGTTCTTCAACAACTGGTTCAACGGTTTCGTGCGTAGGAGTTACTGAGTCTTCGGTCATATCTGAGCCGGCATCTACAGGTACAGTATCATCTGTAGCAGGTAACATTTCTTCGATGCCAGTTTCTTTGATCACTGGCTCGTTGCCTGTTTGCTCTATGATCGGCTCTTCCTCAAGAACGCTTTCCTCAACTATTTGCTCTTCGGTCACAGGCTCACTAGCAGGAGTTTCTAGCACAGTAGCCGTGTCAGCATGCTCATGTGTATCTGCTACTGGCTCTTCTGTGGTCACTGGTGCTAGTGCCTCACTTTCCGTCGTCGCAGGTGCAGCAGATGCCTGTACTTGAAAGCTAAAACTTGCAAAGCCAAGCGTATCATCTGCTTTTAGATGACTAGATTCATTACCTTCGATACGTTGCTCATTGATAAACGTGCCATTAGAAGAATCTAAGTCCTTCACATACAGCTGACCATCTAGCACACTGAGCACTGCATGGTTGCGAGAAACCTGCTTGCTACCTAGCACTACGTCGTTATCACTACCACGACCTATAGATAAGCTATCACTAACTGTCAGTGTCAGGTCACCTAGCGCTTCGGTCAATGCATTCAGCTGCCAAGTTGCGCTTGCTGCCATATTCATACTATCTGTCTCGTTTGTCATGTTATAACTCCTTATTTTTCTATTGAATATCCAATGATGCTAAAAATAATAACTCTAAAATATTACTGCCAATTTATGATAAGTATTGTCGCTATTTCTTTAATAATAGTTGCCTAGTACGGTTTATTAAGTACTTTCCTCAAACACCATACAGTATTTACTTTGGTATAAAGCGAGGTTTTATGACTTTATCAAGCTTGCTATAGGGGATATTAAGGACAGGCATACCGTAAGCGTATGGACCGATAGAATAATGCTGATAACGAATGCTAACGCCTGTATCTGTCAAAGTCACATTATCACTCAACGTAAATGGCCAGTTTTCCTCATAACTGCTCACGTCTTCAGCAACCGTTTTAACCCACGTTTTATAAGCATCATAGGCAAGCGCCTCAAAACGAGGTTTTTTACCTGAGATAAGCATATCGTCAAGCGTGACTTGCTTTTTGGTACTTGGGTCAAATACTAGGTACTCGCTATAAGGCATGCCGTGTGCACCGCCCGTATAGACATAGGAACTAATCTCAAACAGTTCAAACTCATCGACATGACCTAAGTAATTAGGCGTTATTATCAGGTTATAACCCCACGACACATCATCAGGCATATCTTGAAATTGCGAGCTCACAAAGCTATCAAGGGCATCCGTAACTTCTTTTTCGCTGCTTTTACCCTTAATAGGTGCTGATTCTGTCATCTGACTATTGACGACTAAGTTATCGATACGAGCATTGGCAATCTCATCTATCCAGTTTTGACTGCTTTTGAGATATTTAACTTCAATCTCTGGACAGTTATCACGCTTGTCACATGTCTCTTGTATATTACTGGGTAGTTGATACGGTAGGTATTCAGTGCTGCTAATAAAGCTTCCTGCATTTACCGACATACTAACGGCACTTAACAATAGGCTGCCAGTCAACATAGCAATTGAACGTCTCTGGCTTACCTTTATCGAAAATAGATCAGCCGATATAGATTTATCATTAGTTTGAGTCGTAGTATGCATATGTCCTCTTTTATAAATATAAAACGCCATTCAATATTCTACCGTAACAATTGCAATGTATTGTAGGAAGACTGTTCACGTTTTTGAGGTGATGTAAGCAAACGGATATCTGATTCTTACTACTTAAGACGTAAATACAGGCAATAAAAAAGACACGGCTGGCGTGTCTTAATCAATAAACGATATAAGCGTATAAATAAATTTAATGTTCGCGAGTGCTACTAAAAGTCACTTCTGGATAGCGGTCTTGCATCAGCTGTAGATTGACGCGTGATGGTGCAAGGTAAGTCAAATAACCACCACCATCTATCGACAATTGGTCATGGGCTTTTTTCTTGAACTTCGCCAATGCTACTTCATCATCGCAATGAATCCAGCGTACTGTAGCTATCGATACTGGCTCAAAGGTACATTGAACTTTGTACTCTTCTTTTAGACGATGCGCGACTACTTCAAACTGTAGTACACCAACCGCACCCAAAACCAAATCATTATTAATCTGTGGCATAAAGACCTGCGTGGCGCCCTCTTCACTTAATTGTTGAAGACCTTTTTGCAGGGCTTTTGATTTAAGCGGATCTTTTAGTACCACACGGCGGAACAATTCAGGAGCAAAATGCGGAATACCTGTAAAGCTTAACTCTTCGCCTTCAGTGAAGCTGTCACCGATGGAGATGGTGCCATGGTTATGCAAGCCAATGATATCACCTGGATAGGCTTCTTCTAGCGCCTCACGGTCACCTGCTAAAAAGGTCAGCGCATCGGCAATACGTACGTCTTTACCCAGACGCACGTGCTTCATTTTCATGCCCTTCTCGTACTTACCAGAGCACACTCGCAAGAACGCAATACGGTCACGATGACGTGGATCCATATTGGCCTGAATCTTAAAGACAAAACCTGTAAAATCTGTCTCGGTGGCTGATACTTCACGCTCAGTCGTTGGATGGGCTTTTGGCGGCGGTGCATATTTGACCAAGGTATCAAGTACCATGTTCACCCCAAAGTTACCTAATGCCGTGCCAAACAATACTGGCGTCATCTCGCCAGCCAAAAATGCTTCAACACTGAACTCTTCTAGCGCCATCTGTACCAGCTCAAGCGACTCTTCAAAAGCGTCAAACATCAGTTGTCCTAGACGCTCACGGATATCTGGATAATCATAGCCTTCACGAGTCTCAGAGACCGTCATCTTGCCGCCATTACCTTTTTCATAAAAGTAAGTTTTATTTTCAGTCAAATGATAGACGCCAATGAAGTCTTGACCCATACCGATAGGCCAAGTCACTGGGATACATTTGATTTTTAGAACGGCTTCGATTTCGCTAAGCAATTCAAGCGGCTCACGAATCTGACGATCCAGCTTGTTGACGAATGAGATGATAGGCGTATCGCGCATACGACATACTTCCATCAGCTTGATGGTTCGTTCTTCGACACCTTTTGCACCATCGACCATCATCAGCGCACTATCCACTGCGGTCAAAGTACGATACGTATCTTCACTAAAGTCGGCGTGACCTGGGGTATCTAGTAGGTTGACCATATGGTCTTTATACGGAAACTGCATGACAGACGTCGTAATCGAGATACCACGCTCTTGTTCCATGCTCATCCAATCTGAGGTTGCATGACGATCTGTCTTACGGCCTTTTACTTCGCCCACTACCTGAATCGCTTGACCCCACAACAGGAGTTTTTCGGTCATGGTGGTCTTACCAGCATCGGGATGCGAGATAATGGCAAAGGTGCGGCGCTTAGCAACTTCTTTGTTTAATTTCTTTGGATCTACGCTCATAATTTTCAGCTTCAACAGTTATGTGATTTAGAAGTGACTCTAAATAAATAAAATAAATAATGGGCATATTGTAGCGGATTTAGCATCAGGGTGCAGAATTAGCGTATAAAAAAACACGCCCCGTTATTTCAACGAAGCGTGTTTTTGGGCTTTTAATTGCGATCATCATGCTTAATTAGCACGACTAACAGCCATCAATTCATCTTAATAGTAGCGTTCTATTTGCTCAGCTAAGAAGTCGCCAGCCACTTCATTGACGATTGTACAATCGACTACGTCAAAACGACTGTCTGTGTTCGGATCAGTGCTACCTTTGGCGACATAGTTTGCCTCATAGACGTCTTTTCCGTATTCAACACCGCTATACTCATAAGCAGGCTGATCATCGTATTCGAAAAACATGACTTGCGCAGCTTGTTGCTGATTGCCTACGCCAACTCCGAACTGAGAAGTTCTATGATCTCTATCCGCACTAAAGCGGGTTTTGGCCACTTCAATCCATCTCTCTATTGAGGCGTATCCAGTCTTGTTTTTCTCATTAAATGCCAAAAATGAGCGCTCACTGGTTACTACAGGGATGTAACAAACTGACCCTTCAGGAAAAGCAACATTGGTCGGAATTTCAGAATAGTTATTTAAGTCGGTAATAATACCGTATCTATTGTTCACGTTTGTACTAGCAACATAGCTGTTCGCACGCAGCCCTGATAAGTTAAGTGTCTTATAAGTGGTTTGGTAGTCTAGCTGGTTATTGGTGTTTTTTTCATAGATGGGGCGTTTGACCGTCCGATTATTAACCTCGATGTCTTTGTTTTCAAGTCGACCCTCGAAATCATCTGCCAGCACGGTTCTGTCTAAATCATTCAGGCTTTGATTACTATAACTGTTGATGAGATTGGTTGTTTTGATCTCGCGCGCACCAGTACGATACGTTTCATCAATACGCGCAATTGCCGTAGCATTGGCTTTGCTATCGTAACTATTAGCAAAGCTTGTCAATGTAATCTTGCTACTAGCCGTCCCATAAGCGCCGTCTTCTTCTTCGCATCCTATCAAAGCAAGCGTCGTCAAAAAACAAACACTAGGTATCGCAATCCATCTATTCATCAAACAATGTCCTTATGATTCAGATTTCTATTATCCGTACTGATAACGTATATATGGCTCATTACCGCTATTGTACCTCTTTGACGCCTATACGATAAGCTTGTAAATATAAAAACGAATAAAACTGAGCTCGAAATCTCATTTACAAACTAGCAGTATATATTTACTCTCTATGCACTGAGCTGCGTGAGCGATTTGTTATGCTAAGTTTCATATTAAGACTTACCACTCAAATATAAACATAAAAACTTACAACAAAGGATGTGTCATGAAATCTCTATACTCTACCAAATCTACTGTTACTGGCGGCCGCATGGGTACAGCAACCTTAAGCGATAGCGATCTTGAAATCAATATGGTACCACCAGGCGGTAATGAAAAAGGTAATAACCCTGAGCAATTACTGGCTATGGGTTATGGCGCTTGTTTTGATGGTGCTTTAGGCGTGGTCAAAAAAATGGAAAGCGCAACATTTGGCTCAACTGTTGAGACCTCTGTAGACTTATTACAAGGTGACAATCACGAATATAAGCTTGCCGTAAAAATCCATGTCATCGCTGATAATACAGACCTATCTGCTGACGAGATCCAAAAATTGGTCGAAAAAGCGCATGAAGTATGCCCATATTCGAAAGCGACCAGCGGTAACATCGATGTAGAAGTCTCTTCAGAAGTAAAATAACGCATTCAAAGACTCGTTATCAACGTCTATTGAATGACAAGTAGTCGATAGTCATCCAATACCAAAAGAACTCAGATTATCTGGGTTCTTTTTTTGTTTTTAGCAATTTATTTGTCTTAGACATGAAATATCGAAAACTCAATATAGATTTCAATAAAAAAGAACACGATAGAACATCTCGTAACGGTTAAGCAGTTCGGCACACGATGATTTTATCGTTATAATAAGCGTATATATTTTTATCTAATAGCTGATAAGTGACTTTTATGACTGATGACATAGCTGACAATACCACCGATAACGACCACAACTCTCACCAAGCGCTTGACCCCAAAGCATTACCAAACTTCGATAGCATGCCTAACGTGGCGCTGATGGATATCAGTCATGTAGACAAAGATCAGCCGCCTTTTATTTTGGTTGATGGATCCTATTATCTGTTCCGCACTTATCACGCCTTGCCAAAAACTATGCAAAACTCGCAGGGCCTAATCACCAATGCGATACGTGGCACACTTAACGCACTACTCAAGCTGATGCGTCGCTATCACCCTACCCACATGGCTGTCTGCTTTGACACCAAATCACCGACTTTTCGCCATCATATGTCTGCTGATTACAAAGCCGCTCGTCCGCCCATCGATGTCGAGCTGGTAGAGCAAATCCCTTATATTCATCGTTTGGTCACCGCATTAGGTATTCCTCTATTGCGTATCGAGGGTGCAGAAGCGGATGATATCATCGGTACACTTGCCTATCGTGCTGTCGAGCAAGGCCATCATGTGGTCATCTCAACGGGTGATAAAGACATGATGCAGCTGGTCAATGACTGCGTGATACTAGAAGACAGCTTTACAGGTAAAGTCACGGATACGCCAGCAGTAATCGATAAGTTTGGTATCAATCCAAATCAAATGATCGATTTCTTAACGCTAATGGGTGATGCCTCTGATGGTATCAAAGGCGTACCTGGTATCGGTAAAAAGACCGCTAAAGACCTACTCGTTGAGTATGGTGATATCGAAAACATGCTCAAACATATTGGCTTTATCAAAGGTCGCGGGGCAAAAGGTCTGATTGAACACGCTGACGATATTCCTTTTAATAGGAAGCTAGCCACCATCGTCACTAACTTAGCAATCGGTCAAGATTGGAATGACCTAAAAATCAATACTGACCCTTGTGCTCATATAGATGAATTGCGCGACTTATATAATGAGCTTGAGTTTAGAAATGAGCTGGCATCGCTTGACCATCCAAATCATCCTGCCAATGGCTCTAAAAGTGTTGCTGATAGCCAAGCCGATACGGAGTCACAGGCACAGGTGGCAAAATCGCTCCAATCAACTAAGAGCGACAACATCAAAGACAGCACTAACCATGATAAAGCGTGGCACACTGTACTCGATGAGCAAGCGTTTGATAGCTTGGTCGAATTGTTAGAAGCTGCTCCGCACTTTGTCATTGATACCGAAACCACTAGCGTTCATTGGCGTGATGCACAAATTGTCGGTTTATCCTTTGCGTTGCAAGCACACGAAGCCTATTACATTCCGTTTACGCATAGCCTAGAAGGTGATGAGCTAACTGCCAAGCAACTTGATCGTGATACAGTATTAGCTCGCTTAAAACCTATCTTAGAGAACCCAAATATCGGTAAAATCGGTCAGCATCTAAAGTACGATGCGCATATCCTCGCTCACTACGATATCGACTTAGTTGGTGCCATACATGAGCAGCCAAATAACTGGGCAATGGATACCATGCTTGCTAGCTATGTCATCAATGCAGCAGCCACTCGCCACGGTATGGATGATTTGGCACGCCATTATCTACAAACGCAAACCATCAGCTTTGAAGATGTGGCAGGTAAAGGCGCTAAGCAAGTTACCTTTGACCAAGTGGCTATCGATATCGCGAGCGATTATGCTTGTGAAGATGCCGATATCACCTATCAATTATTTGACGTGTTCAGCGTTGAGCTGGCTAACGATGCCAATAATGCCAAATTACTACACGAGCTAGAGATTCCAACAGCAGAGATACTTTGCCAAATGGAAGCGCATGGTATTTTGATTAAACGCTCCTTCTTAAACGAGCTATCAAAACGCTTTGATGAAGAAATTATCGCTCTAGAGAAGCGCGCTTATGAAGTAGCAGGTGAAGAGTTCAATCTTGGCTCTCCTAAGCAGCTCGGTGAAATGCTGTTCGAAAAGCTAGGCGTCGCTGGTGGTAAAAAAACCAAGTCTGGTCAATACTCGACTGGTGAGGCGGTACTATCAAAAATCGATCATCCATTGGTCGATATTACGCTAGAGTATCGCGGACTGTCCAAGCTTAAAAGTACTTATACTGATGCGCTTGATAATGTCGCAGATAGCGAAACCGATCGCGTGCATACTAGCTACCATCAGGCATTAACGAGCACTGGGCGTTTGTCATCGACAGATCCTAACTTACAAAATATTCCGATTCGTACTGCGACTGGTCGCTTAATTCGTCAAGCCTTTATCGCCCCAGAAGGTCGCGTTATTTTGGCTGCGGATTATTCACAAATTGAATTGCGTTTAATGGCACATTTTTCAGGTGATAAAAACCTAACTCATGCCTTTAATGAAGGGTTAGATATTCACGCGGCTACTGCTGCCGAAGTACTTGGTAAGGATGTCGCAGACGTCACTTCGACCGAGCGCCGTAATGCTAAAGCCATTAACTTTGGTCTGCTATACGGGATGAGTGCCTTTGGACTTGCCAAGCAGCTACAAATGAGTCGCGGTGAAGCACAAGACTATATCGATATGTACTTTGAGCGTTATCCAGGCGTCAAAAACTATATGATCAATACTCGTGCCAGTGCCTATGAGCAAGGTTATGTCGAAACAATATTGGGCCGCAAGCTCTATACGCCTGATATCAATCATAGTAACCGTATGGTCAAGCAAGGTGCTGAGCGCGCGGCGATTAATGCGCCACTACAAGGCTCTGCTGCTGATCTAATCAAACTTGCTATGATTGCCGTTGATAAAGTGCTGCTAAAAGCGCAAGCTAAAATGCTGCTACAGGTTCACGATGAACTGGTGTTTGAAGTAGATACCGATAAAGTAGACGAAGTTAGCCAGCTGATTACCGATGCTATGCAAGATGTATTGACGACTACGGCAGTAGAAAAAGGCTGGAATGTCGACTTTGCAGTGCCTTTATTAGTGGAGACTGATAGTGGTCAAAACTGGGATGAGGCGCATTAATCATTAACTGCCATTTAATCAAGCATGTAAGGCACGATTATTTATATACCTTGCAGATATGACAGTTTTTGATAACTGATACTACAATGAGTCATTATATATTGTTTATATTAACAATCACTTATGACCAGTTAGTTATATTTCATAACAGTAATATCTAGGTACGGAGTTTATAATAGGTCATCTGTTAAACCCTAACTATTCGATATTTTTGCTTTAAAGTGAGCCTTTGGGCTCACTTTTTTGTTTTTAACACATTCTTTTTGATACGCAGGAGTCATTTATCTTGAGTTCAGATGGCATTATTGAAATCCCTGGCATTATCCTTTTGGTAGTATGCCTATTGCGCAGTTCACAATATGTTATGAAAAGTCATGTCAAACAAATTAAGGCTTTTTGGCTAGCAGCCGTACTTATATTCGTCTCTGTCATTCGTCGAGAGTTGAACTATCTACCAGACTTACTGGTTCCAAGCGATTTTTCAATGCTTGGTCAGTCTTATGACTGGTGGGAGGACAGCGTCCTTACCGTTATCTATCTCGTCGCGCTTGGTTTGCTGGTCTACTCGAGGCATTACCTATGGGCAGTGCTAAAAAACGTGCCAGTTACGCTCTATCTTAGCGTTACTGTACTGGCTATCATTCAGTACATGGGTGAGAACGCTATTGTGTTCCCGCATACATTTGGTGAAATTGTCGAAGAGCTGGCGGAGACTGCCATTTATGGTATCGCCTTGACCTATTTATGGCGATTTAAACTGGCTGACTATCAGTCATGTCTAGTACAAAAGTTAAATTATAAGTTCGACCACGCCAATAATTAACACTATAAGTTTGATTTCTTATGTAGCAATCTTGCTATCGTATAAAGACTTAGCAAAAATTTTATAAACAATTACGGCTACTCATCTTGAGTAGCCGTTTTGCGTTCTAATCATCGTCTTACATTTTTTGAACATCCTGTCACACCTTACTACTAGTGAAAAGTTGAATAAGCGTACAAACTGAGAAGCATATTATTTACATTGCAATGAGCGATGACTTTAACAAGTCAGCGCGATATTTTTATTTCTAATGATGGCGACATCTAATAACTACAATAAGGAATTATTCATGGAAAATTCAAAAAACCCACTACCAAAAGAGATGGATCATATTGACGGTAATCGTCGTGACAATAATGACAACGTCGATAACTTAGATAACAATAATCAGGATGAACAAGACAACCAATTGGTCGATTTGGACAATCCTATGCTGCATACTATTGATAACGATGATGTGATTGATAATAGTGCGGGATTTAATAACTCAGAAGTCGGTAGTGATGCGACCCAAGGGCTGACACCTGCGCATCGTCAAAATATCGATGAGTCACGTGTCGATGAGATTTTGGTTCAGGACAACCTTGATGACAGCGATTATCCAGATGCCATGGATATTGTTGATAGAGAAGCGGCCGAACGTAGCAACGGTGATGATTTTTAGAACTTAGTACGATTGTTGATCTACCTCTCTAAACCAAAAAAGCACACTTAACTATATTAAGCGTGCTTTTTTCTATTCTACTATTCAATTTACTAAAACAGCGACTCTTAATTGACTAAACCCAGCCCTCTAACGTGCCAGCCCAACCTTTTACTAGAGGCAAGCTCAATGCTTCAAGCAATTCAATATGTGTCTCATCAAGGTTCAACGCAGGAATATAATGATACTCTTGCCCGCCTGCTTCAAGAAAATTATCACGGTTTTCAATGGCTAACTCTTCTAATGTTTCTAGACAGTCTGCTGAAAACGCCGGACTAATCACCTGTACCGAGCGCACACCTGACTGACCCCAATCTTCCAAAACCACATCAGTATATGGCTTAACCCACTCTTGCTTACCAAAGCGAGACTGGAAACTGATAATCCATTCATCTTCTGTCAGGCCAAGTTCATGTGCCACTTGCGCAGCCGTACATTTACAGCGTTTAGGATACGGATCGCCTTTATCAGCATAAGGCTGCGGGATACCATGAAAACTAAACATCAATTTTTCAGGCTTGCCATGCTTCTCTTGAAAACGGCGAATAGAGTTGGCCAATGCTTGAATATATAGTGGATGGGCAAAGTAATCTTTGACAATCGTATAATTTGGCAAGTTGCGTTGCTTGAGCGTCCACTTCGTCAGCGCATCATATACAGCACCACCTGAAGAGGCAGAGTACTGTGGAAACAACGGCAGAATAACAAAATGATCAACCCCTTCACCACGTAGCGCATCCATAACGTCAGGCAAACCAGGGTTACCATAGCTCATCGCAGGATGCACGGAGACTCGAAATGGTGCCACACTATCAGCCAAACGTGGTTCTAATAGCTCAACTTGGCTTTTTAGTATTTTACGAATTGGTGAATCACCTTCCCAAATACTGGCGTAAGCCTTTGCTACGCGCTTAGGACGACTTGGTAAGACAAATAGATTCAGAATAATAGCCCATAGGAATTTGGGAATCTCAATCACTCGTGGGTCTGACAAAAACTGTTTGAGGTAGCGACGTACGGCAGGGGCCGTTGGCTCATCTGGTGTACCAAGATTCACTAACAAAACGGCAATACGTGGGGGCAATTTAGGTTTCATAGCAGCACTTTATTAGCAGTAAGTTATTAAGGGTGAGGTTAAAATAATAAGAGACGATACTGTTAAGACACAGTTGAATAGACACTTCATTAGTGTAGCATTTTATCCATTAATGACGCGCGCTAAAAGCGCCCCCATACAATTTGATACGCAGTTGCTATTTATTAACTCTTGATTACTTGATGCTGGCGGCTCACTCGTTATTCATTTCTAGCGCACCTTCTATAAAAACTATGATCGATGCGCTCGAAAGGCGCGCTCGATGGTTGTACTCCAACGCGCATCACCATACAATAGGCAGGCCCAGTTTATAAAAACCGTGTAGGTAAAATAGCCTGTTAGCAACGTGCCATTTTGCTTTTATTTTATTGATGATTGTAGTCTTGCGAGGTAGCTTTGAACGCACGCTCTGATAATACCAGTGACCAGCATCCTAATTCACAACCTCACCCTAATGGCTCAGACAATACCGATAGTGCTGTAGGGTCTGTGGGTGTCGTTACGCCTCAGAATTTTCATTTCGCTGAGCCCTTAACGTTAGAATGCAACCGTACCCTGCCCTCGTTTGACTTGATGGTAGAGACTTACGGTACGCTCAATAGCAATAAATCAAATGCGATTCTGATTTGTCACGCGTTATCGGGCAATCATCATGCAGCTGGCTTCCATAGCGCTGATGACAAAAAAGCAGGCTGGTGGGACAATATGATTGGCCCTAATAAAGCGATTGATACCAATCAGTTTTATGTGGTCTGTGTCAATAATATCGGCAGCTGTTTTGGTTCAACAGGGCCTACCACTA
This sequence comes from Psychrobacter sp. 1Y6, assembly GCF_052258385.2. Lineage (NCBI taxonomy): Bacteria > Pseudomonadati > Pseudomonadota > Gammaproteobacteria > Moraxellales > Moraxellaceae > Psychrobacter > Psychrobacter sp. 1Y6. The sequence continues at coordinate 2,675,795 of NZ_JBQQEW020000001.1, forward strand.
TTAACCCTGATAGCGTTGGTTCGGATAGTGTTAGTTCGGACAGCCTTGATGCAAATAGCAGCGATGAGCCGCAAGTGTATGGCCCTGATTTTCCGCTGATCACCATCAAAGATTGGGTAAAAACCCAAGCAATGCTTTCAGATCGTTTAGGCATCGACGTTTGGCACGCCATTGTCGGCGGCTCAATGGGCGGTATGCAAGCGCTACAATGGTCTGTTGATTATCCAGAGCGATTAAAGCGCTGTGTGGTCATCGCCAGTACGCCAAAGCTATCTGCTCAAAATATCGCCTTTAACGAAGTGGCGCGCCAATCTATATTATCCGATCCTGACTTTAAAGACGGGCGCTATATACAAGAAGGCACTTATCCTCGTCGCGGACTGATATTGGCGCGTATGGTTGGCCATATTACCTATTTAACTGATGACGCAATGAAAGCCAAATTTGGCCGTGATTTAAAATCAGGTAAATTCATGTATGGCTACGATGTCGAGTTTCAGGTCGAAAGCTACCTACGCTATCAAGGCGAGCGCTTTAGTGAAAACTTCGATGCCAATACTTATCTACTCATGACCAAAGCCTTAGATTACTTTGATCCGACGCGCGACTACCCATCAACGGTAGTAAAAGACACTACAGAGTCGGCAGTGCAAATAGAAGACTCAATCGCGGCCTCAGTCGAGTCTAGCAAAGCGAAGGCACAGAGTGAGTTAGAAGATACAGTAACGACGATTGAAGATATTGAGTCTGATCGTCAGCAAGAGCTTTCTGCGCTCAAAGCAGCCTTTGCTCATACACAATGCCAATATCTGGTCGTGTCATTCACTACTGACTGGCGCTTTGCACCTGAGCGCTCGCAAGAGATTGTCGATGCGCTGATGGCCACTGGCAAACCAGTCAGCTATATCAATATTGACGCGCCGCACGGACATGATTCCTTCTTGTTCGATATTCCTCGCTACATGGGTGCAGTTAAAGGATTTTTGACTGCGCCATTTATTACCCCTAGCCGCTCAGCCACAGGAGAACGCTCATGAGAATGGATCACCAACTGGCAGAGCGCTGGATTGCACCACAAGCACACGTACTGGACTTAGGTTGTGGCAATGGCGAGCTGCTTGCCCACTTACAGCAAAAACTAGGCGTAACAGGTTATGGACTAGAGATTGATGAAGACAAAATCAATGAAGCGATTGGCAATGGCTTATCGATTGTCGAGCAGGACCTGAACGATGGTCTAGCGCGCTTTGCTGATAACAGCTTTGACACGGTCGTCATGGCACGTGCCCTACAAGCAGTAAAAGCACCTGACGAGTTGTTGCTTGATATGCTGAGAGTCGCCCGTGAAGCAGTCATCACCTTCCCTAACTTTGCGCATTGGCAAAACCGTATTCATTTAGGGCTTAAAGGTATGATGCCTGTTTCTGAAGCGCTGCCTTACGAATGGTACAACACGCCAAACATTCATCTATGTACCTTCAAAGATTTTGAGCTGTTGTGTGCGCAGCATGATATTCATATTATTAATCGTTTTGCGGTTAGCGATTCTGAAAAAGGTCATACACCTTTGATGAAGGCGTTAATTAGGCAAGCGCCTAACTTGTTAGCAGACGTCGCTATCTACCGAGTGACCAAAAAATAGCCGCTAAATTATCAGCTGTCTTTATATTTTGTAGACTGTTAAACAGTGCTGTACATACTGATATTAACCTTAATGGATTGTTAACCTAATATAATTTTTTAGTAACTGTCTGATTTTGTTAAGGACAATCAGGTACAAACGTCTATGAGACCTTGTAATTAGTATTTGAGTTTCGTAAGTTTGGGTGTTAAGCTAGCAAAATATTGTCAGCCATCCCACTATTACGACCGTTTGTCTAATCAGTTAGGGTGAAATCTCTGATTTAGAGATGGCAACCCCCTTTTGCTAATGATTAGGTAAGTTCATATCGCAAGATTCCACCTAATTGTTATCGCCGTCTAACTGTCTTTAGCGAGACAATGTTTAGCGGTACAATTTTTTTTGCTTATTAACTGCCTAATTTTGGAGCTGCTATGAAATTATTAAAAGCTGCGTTGTTTACTGCATTATTTTCTTGTGCTGGTTTAGCCAATGCTGAGTTAATATCAAACGTACCGCTTGATACCTCACGTTTTGAACTCATGCCTGTGAGCGAGTTGTCTAGTCGTGCCGCCCAAGGTAACGATCACGCTCAATTCTATTTGGCCAAGCGTTTGCAAAAAGGTGAAGGTATTGCGCAAAATACCCAACAAGCAATCCAGTGGTATACCAAAGCCGCTCAGCAAGGCGTTGCTCCTGCTCAGTTGAATCTTGCCATCATGTATTTGCGCGGTGAAGGTGTACAGCCTAACTTACAACAAGCCCGCCTGTGGTTAGAAAAAGCTGCAATGCGTGGCGATAACCGTGCTAGCTACACGCTTGCGCTGCTAGATGAAAAGCAAAAAAATCTGGTCGATGCCTATAAATGGTATGACTTAGCTGCCCGTGATGGCATGTTAGACGAAAAAGTCCGTAACAAAGCGCGCGGTAAAATTGGTCAGTTGGCATTGAACTTATCAAGTGATGATATCGCTAGTGCTCGTAGCAAAGCGGATACTTGGTTCCAGAGTAAATAGTATCTAGTTTTCGTATCACGAATTGAATATAAAAAAAAGCTCAGTATTTTACTGGGCTTTTTTGTTTTCTATAACATCAAGCCAAGCATTACAAACTATTCAAAACCCATCTAAAATTTGCTACACTACGCGCGCATTAACCAATTCCACAATTTTGTTAATGCTTTAAATTGAAAAGTTACTTTAACCCCAACGCACTAGGTTTGCGACCTAGCCAGCAGGAGAAAGACATGAGCACCTCTCAAGATAGTAATATCAAAGAAACCGCGATAACGGACAACAATTCAGCCCCTGTATACGATAGTGTGACCAATAATATCGTCGTTGCCGCACTATATAAGTTCACGCGCTTTGCTAATTTTGAGCAATATCGTGAGCCTATACTAAACACTATGCTCGATAACGATGTAAAAGGCACGTTGTTACTTGCCAGCGAAGGCATTAACGGTACGATTTCTGGTACGCGTCAAGGTATCGATACTGTTCTTGACTACCTGCGTAGTATTGAGGCGATTGGTACGTTTACCTTTAAAGAGTCCTATACTGATGCACAGCCTTTTTATCGCACTAAGGTGAAGCTGAAAAAAGAAATCGTTACTATGGGTGTAGAGAATATCGATCCATTGGAATCAGTTGGTCGCTATGTAAAACCAAGCGAGTGGAATGCGTTAATTTCAGATCCTGAAGTCACCTTGATCGACACGCGTAACGACTATGAAGTGCAAATTGGTACTTTCCAAAACGCAGTCAATCCAAATACTGAAACGTTCCGCGAGTTTCCAGAATACGTTACAAAAGAGCTTGATCCAACCAAGCATAAAAAAGTGGCGATGTTCTGTACAGGTGGTATCCGCTGCGAAAAATCTACTGCCTATTTACGCGAGCAAGGGTTTGAAGAGGTCTATCATTTAGAAGGCGGCATCCTAAAATACCTTGAAGAAGTCCCTGCTAGTGATTCTATGTGGCAAGGTGACTGCTTTGTTTTTGACAACCGTGTGTCAGTAAACCATAACTTAGAAAAAGGCAGCTACGAGCAGTGTTTTGCTTGCCGTATGCCGATCACTGTCGATGACATGCAAAGCCCTGCCTATATCAAAGGCGAATCTTGCCCACACTGTATCGACAAGGCAACCGATGAGCAAAAAGCCCGTTTCCGTGAGCGCGAGCACCAAATGCAGCTAGCCAAGAAGCGTGGCGAAGCCCATATCGGTAGCGACGTGATGGATGTAATCGAAAAACGTAAAGCCGCCAAAACGGAAGCGCGTCTACAGGCAGAAGCTGCAAACAACACTAAAGCGAACTAAACTTAACATTAGTACAATAAAAAAGAAGTGAAATAAAAAAGAGAGGCTCTAATCAATAGAGCCTCTCTTTTTTTATGATAAATCTTCAGTGCCTACCAAAACTATTAGCACTGATATAGTTAATCCAATTTGAAAGCGGATTGACTATATTAGAATAAGATACGTACGCGGATAGTCTCTTCTACATCTTTTAACTGGTCTAGTGCAGCGGTCGAATCATTGTAATCGACATCCATCACTAGATAACCAACATCACCTTCTGTCATCAGGCTCTGCGCTAGGATGTTAATGCCAGCTTCAGCAAATAAGCGGTTAATCTGAGACAGTACGCCTGGCACGTTTTTGTGAATATGTAGCAGACGATGCGAGTTTTCTTTAAACGGAATAGAAACTTCTGGGAAGTTCACAGCCGTCGCCGTATCACCTTGGTCAGAGTATCTAACAAACTTATCTGCTACTTCTAGTCCGATATTGGCCTGTGCTTCTTGTGTTGAACCACCGATATGCGGCGTCAAAATCACATTATCAAACTTACGTAGTGGTGACTCAAACTCTTCGTCAGCTGACTTTGGCTCTTTCGGGAACACATCGATAGCTGCGCCCAAGATTTTACCAGACTCAAGCGCATCCGCCAGATCATCAATCTCAACACACGTACCGCGAGCCGCATTGATAAAGTAGCTGCCTTCTTTCATTTGAGCGAACTGCTCAGCTTTCATCATATAGCGAGTGCTTGGTACATCAGGTACATGCAATGTCACGATATCAGCCGTTGATAGTAGCTCTTCTAGGCTACCAACTTGTACCGCATTACCTAGTGGCAATTTGGTCACAGCATCATGATAAATGACTTTCATACCGAAGCTTTCTGCTAGCACAGACAGCTGCGAGCCAATAGAGCCATAACCGACGATACCGATAGTCTTGCCACGTACTTCGTGTGAGTTGGTCGCAGACTTACCCCAGCCGCCGCGATGTACGGTTGCATTCTTTTCGGGAATACCGCGATACAGCATAATGGCTTCTGCCAATACTAGCTCAGCTACCGAACGAGTGTTCGAGAATGGCGCGTTAAAGACAGGGATACCAAGATCACGAGCGGCGTCTAGATCTACTTGGTTGGTACCAATACAAAAGCAACCAATGCCGATAAGCTTGTGTGCGTGCTCAAGTACTTCACGCGTCAACTGAGTGCGCGAACGAATACCGATAAAGTGAGCATCTTTGATCTTTTCGATCAGCTCGTCTTGATCTAAGGCGTGACTGATATTCTCGATGTTGTGGTAACCAGCTCCTTCCAATACTTTTAGGGCATTGTCATGTAGACCTTCAAGCAATAAAAACCGGATTTTGTCTTTTTGTAGTGATAACGCCATATGAGAACTGTCCTATAATTGTTTTATAAGATTACCTGTTGGATAATCTATGATGGATGAAACGAAAACAGTCCCGATATCTTACACAAAATTTGAGGTCGATGTTAGCAGATTAGATGAATTATTGGTTATCAAGCCTGAAAAATTTTTATGCTATAGTGAATTATTCTGTTTAAAACCGCTCGAATCAATTATTTATTACTTACCTCTTCTTATAGGTAAAAATTATCATCCATTTATTACTTCTACGAGCTGACTCATCACTGAATTTATAGTTATTTCGCTATATAATAAACAGTCCCAGCATCGTGCTTACGCCAATATTGAGATTTGACCATGACGCCAACTACCGCTCAAAACACATCCGAAACCAATGCCGTGCAAACCATCTTGAGCACGCTCACTGATACCCATGATTTCGACCCTAGCCAAATCAAAACCGATGCTGAGAGTTTAGAGCATTGGGGCAAAGACTGGACCAAACACTTCGCCCCTGCTGCGGCTGCCATCGTCTTTCCAAAGACCACTGAGCAAGTACAGACTATCGTCCTGCTTGCTAATGAGCACAACGTCGTCCTAACCCCAAGTGGCGGTCGTACAGGCCTGTCTGCTGGTGCCGTGGCTGCTAATGGCGAGATAGTCGTTAGTATGGATAAAATGAACCAGATTGGACAGTTCTATCCTGCCGATCGAATAGTTGAAGTCGAAGCCGGTGTCGTCACCCAACAGTTGCAAGAATTCGCTGAATCAAAAGACCTATACTACCCTGTTGACTTTGCTTCAGCAGGCTCTAGTCAGATAGGCGGCAACATTGGCACCAATGCTGGCGGTATCAAAGTCATCCGCTACGGCATGACCCGTCAATGGATCATGGGTCTGACTGTTGTCACTGGTAAAGGTGATATCTTGCAGCTGAATCGCGGCATGGTAAAGAATGCCACGGGTTATGACTTGCGCCAATTGTTCATCGGTAGTGAAGGTACGCTTGGCCTTGTCACTCATGCGCAAATTAAGCTTGAACGTCAGCCACAAGACTTAAACGTCATGGTGCTTGGCATGGACAGCTTTAACGATGTGATGAACGTACTCTCTGCCTTTCAGGCACAAATTGATTTGACGGCATTTGAGTTCTTTGACGATGTAGCCATTGATAAGCTGATGGCACATGGTCAAGTACAAGAGCCCTTTGAATCACGTACTAAGTTTTATACGCTGTTAGAATTTGAAGCACCCTATGAGCCAATCATGGATAAAGCCATGGCCATATTTGAGCATTGTATGGAGCAAGGTTGGGTCGTTGATGGGGTAATGAGCCAAAATCTCACACAAGCAGCAGAGCTGTGGAAGCTTCGCGAATACATTTCTGAGACCATCTCAGTCTTTACCCCTTATAAAAACGATGTATCGGTGCTGATAAGCCACGTACCGACCTTTATCGAAGAGATTGATCATATTGTCAGCAGTAACTATCCAGACTTTGAAGTCTGTTGGTTTGGACATATTGGCGATGGTAATTTGCATCTCAATATCTTAAAACCTGAGAATATGAATAAAGATGATTTCTTTGCTGAGTGTCAGGTCGTCAATAAATATGTGTTCGAGACAGTACAGAAATATGGCGGTTCGGTGTCTGCTGAGCATGGGGTTGGTATGACAAAGAAACCGTACTTGCACTATAGCCGCAGTGAGACTGAGATTGATTATTTACGAGAAGTCAAAAAAGTATTCGATCCAAACAACATTATGAACCGTGGTAAGATTTTCGATATGCGATGAGCATGCTAAACGCTTAACCCCAAAAAAAGACGCTACCCCGAGAGGCTAGCGTCTTTTTTATTGCTTTATAATTCGCAAAAACTACGATTTATAAATACAACAGTATCAGCGCAACGACCAGTAATATGCTCAAAAACCCTTGAATAATCAGAAACGCCTGATGCGGTGCCGCAATATGGCGCACCATATTACCTAAAGCATTATAAGTAATACCTGCCGCCTTAATATGAGGTGGACTATCGAAATTTTTAATGATTTGCAAAAACTGTTCAGTCCGATCAGACGGCCAGCCGTGCGGCGCAAAGGGTAAAAACGGAGATAATTGTGCGGCCTGTTTCTTGGTCGCGGGCGACCACAACCAACGCTCTAAAAACAGCAAACGCATACGCCAGTCGGCAAAGCTGCGATGATTAATGACTTGTAATAGCAACACTTCTATATTCTTATGACGACTATCGACAAAGATACGCTCTTGCAGATTAAATACATCTGATTTTTTACCTTCAATACATTGTAGGAAATGACCATTACCGTAGCATAGCGTGCCCGTGATGTTATGCTGCTGATTGTAGTTACGTGCGTGGCCTTCTACTTCATCAAAAATAGAGGTGCTCAAACGCGAGCCAAGAGTCAGCGTACTGACATAAACCAACTGAACCAAAGCGGAGTCATCTATGTCATCCCACTTCATGATTCTATTGGTATGATTTAAAGGCATAATAAAATAATCCTAAGAAGCCGATGAGATACGGCTAAACGAAACAAGCAACACAATACTATGCCTGAGTTGAACCAAAAAATTGACTCACAAAAACGTAGCAAATATTTACTACGTGAGACTGTTATTACCGTTACAGCTTGCTATGATAACAAGCAAAACAAAAGGTGCTGATAGATATTATTTAGATTCCATATTGAGATAATAAATAACAAGACAGTCGCAGATACAATGATGATGCAGAGTTATGCGCTTATGGGTGTTTACAAACCTAATAAGTATAAAGTGATATAGAATGCGGCGTTCGCTATCCTTTAACCCTCTATGTTGGCCAAAATCATTACTAAATAGAGTGAGTAAAACAGCCTAAGATATCAACATAACCTATTGTAAATACGGCAATAAATTATTGTAACGACAATATCTTCCTATTGGAATGTTTTTATTACTTTTTTGCACAAAAATCGGTACATCAACGTGCTATAACACCATTATTTAATACCACTACATTCAATAGCTATTTAAAACAGGAAACTTATGAGTAAGATGGAAAAACTAGATGATTTTCACCTCACGATTGCTGAGATTAAGAAAAAAGATTATCCACAATTAAAGGCATTGATGGATCGTGTCTATGTAAACTTGGGTGGTGCATGGTCAAAGACAACCATTCATACTTTGATTGACGCTTTTCCAGAAGGCCAGATTGCCTTGTTTGATCATGATCAGCTGATTGGTATCGTGCTCTCCATGCGCGTTGACTATGCCAAGTTTTCAAATCCGCATACCTATGACGATTTGATTGGGCAAAAAGAAATCATCAGAGACAATCCAGAAGGCGATGCCATTTATGGTTTAGATGCACTCATTGACCCTGATTATCGCGGCTACCGTCTCGGTCGTCGTCTGTATGATGCACGTAAGGAGTTATGCCGACAGTTGAACTTCCGCGCTATCTTAGCCGGTGGACGCATACCTAACTATCATAACCATAAAGATCTGACTCCAGGCGAATATATTGATGCCGTTGAAAGCCGTGAAATTCACGACTCAGCTTTGTCTTTTCAGCTGTCTAATGGCTTTATCGTTAAACGTATTTTGACTGCCTACCTACCAGATGATAAGCAATCAAAGGGCTTTGCTACCTTGCTTGAGTGGGCAAATATCTACTACGAGCCTAAAGACTATAAGCCTAATACTCGCAAGTCTGAAGTGCGTATTGGTGGTATTCAGTGGCAGATGCGTGAAGTCGAATCACCTGAAGAATTACTGCAACAGGTTGAGTTCTTTGTCGATATCATGGCTGACTACAACTCAGACTTTGCCTGCTTACCAGAATTTTTCAATGCGCCTTTGATGGGTCTATGCGAAGAAACCGATCAAAATATTGCCATTCGATTTCTAGCCGGTTATACCGAGTGGTTCAAAAACGAAATCTCGCATTTAGCCGTCAGTTATAACGTCAACGTCATTACCGGTTCGATGCCGTTACTAGATGAAGACGATACCTTATACAACGTCAGCTATCTGTGCCGCCGTGATGGTACGGTTGAAGAGCAACGCAAAATTCATATTACTCCGCATGAGCGCAGCGCTTGGGTAATCGAAGGTGGCGATGAAGTCAAAGTGTTCGACACGGATGCGGGTCGTATCGGTATCTTGGTCTGCTACGATGTTGAGTTCCCTGAGCTTGCACGTCTAATGGCACTTGATGACATGGATATCTTGTTTGTGCCCTTCTGGACTGACACCAAAAACGGCTATCTACGTGTCCGCCACTGCGCGCAAGCACGTGCTATAGAAAACGAATGCTATGTGATGATTTGTGGTTCAGTCGGTAACTTACCGCAAGTTGAGAGTTTGGATATTCAGTACGCTCAGTCGTCGATTTTTTCACCATCAGACTTTGCGTTCCCGCATGATGCGATTATGGCAGAGACCACTGCCAACACGGAGATGGTATTCTTCTCTGATGTAAACTTAGACAAGCTTACTCACGTTCGTCATGAAGGCTCAGTACATAACTTAATCGACCGCCGTGATGATTTGTTCAGCTTAAAGTGGAAGCGCAAGGCCAAAGTTCCAGCGAGCAAGTTGAGTGATGAGCAGCGCCGTGAAAATTCAGGTAGCGTACTGATTGGTGATCCATTACAAAACCGAGCACAAAAGCCATAATAGGTTGACATCGCACACTTATAGTAGACTTTATAAATAATACGGCTGATTTTCAGCCGTTTATTTTTATCTACTGTCGACTCTTTGTGCAATGACCATATAGACAATCACAATAAGATAGGCAGTGACGATAAGCCATCATTTAACAAAAATATGCAAACTAAAAAGCGGATGTCATGACGACTGATATTGAGCAAAAAGAAGTAAAGCCAAAGAAGCAGCTGAAGCCGAAGATAATTTCGATACTTAAAACGATAATGCTATACGGTCTCATGTTTGTCGTGATCTATAGCGTGGTCAATTGGTGGCGACAGCCTGTCATGCCTGCCAACCCTCAGTTGCAACTGACCGATTACCAAGGACAAACTATCGACCTAGCAGCGATGAGTCATGAGCGGCCTACACTGGTATACTTTTGGGGTACGTGGTGTTCAGTCTGCAGCTTTACCTCACCCACCATCAGTAAACTAGCAGCAGATAACTATCCTGTTGTCACTGTTGCCGTACAGTCAGGCTCAAATCCAGAGTTACGCGGCTACCTCGATCAACATCAGTTTGATTTCACCACCATAAATGATCAACAAGGCAATATCTTTGCGGATTGGCAAGGACAAGTCACACCATCCTATGTGGTATTAGAGAATGGCAAGATGACACAAGGGCTAACAGGTATTCAGCCATTATGGTCGTTAAAACTGCGCTTATGGTTAGCATCGGTTTTTTAGCGGCTGAACCTGACTTTATTTTTTAATAAATTATCTTGCGAAGAGGTCATCGTTATACTCTCATCAACGACATGCAACGTAGATAAACAGTTGATATTGGTCAAAATGAGGATGAAATTGCTCAGCTCTTTTTACCCTACCCTTTTTGTCATATAATAGCTGCCGATCTAAATATTTTTTTGAATTATTTTTACTAGCATATTTTATGTTGCAATCGTCTCGTTACCATTTATTATTGACGTAACTATTTGCGGACTAATGAGCAACAATGGGTATTTATTGACATGACGGTTGATAAACCGACTATGATGAGCAATATACCTACTATTAGTAATTAAGCATTATCAATACCGCGTGACACTCAGTACTATATTGAACTACATTGAACATCGAGCCTTGTATCCGGTTTTGAACCGACACACAAACCTACCTTTTAAAAAGATACCTTCTATGACTGATAAAAGCACTGACACACCAAGCCAAGATTACAAAGACACGCTGAACCTTGCGGATACGCCATTTGCGATGCGCGCAAACCTTGCCAAGCGCGAGCCAGATTGGTTAGCTGCTTGGGAAGCGGATGACGTGTACGGCAAAATTCGTCAGGCGCGTGCTGGTGCAACCAAATATATTTTGCACGATGGCCCTCCATACGCCAACGGTCAGATTCACTTGGGTCATGCGGTCAATAAAGTACTAAAAGACATTATTGTAAAATCAAAAACCTTATCAGGATTTGATGCGCCTTATGTCCCTGGTTGGGATTGTCATGGTCTGCCAATCGAACAAAAAGTCGAAGCCAAGGTCGGTAAAGTGGGTCAAAAAGTTTCTGCGACCGAATTCCGTGGCCTATGCCGCGAATATGCGAGCACTCAGATTGAATTGCAAAAAGCAGACTTCAAGCGTCTAGGTGTGTTTGGTGATTGGGACAATCCTTATCTGACGATGAACTTTCATCAAGAAGCCAACATCGTGCGTGCGCTTGCCAAAATCTATGACAATGGTCATGTGACTCGCGGTATGAAGCCGGTCAACTGGTGCTTGGACTGTAGCTCTGCCCTAGCAGAAGCAGAAGTAGAGTATCAAGACAAAGTCTCTGACGCGATCTATGTCAGCTTTGATGTGCTCGGTACGGACAAAGTAGCCGCATTGGCAGATATCGCAGATAACATCGCTGCTGTTATTTGGACCACCACGCCATGGACACTACCTGCCAACCAAGCTATCTCAGTACATCCTGAGCACAACTATAGCGTGGTCGCTACTGAAAAAGGCAACCTACTACTCGCAGCGGATCTTGTAGAAACTGCGTTAAGTGAGCTAAAACTAGAAAATAACGGCATCCTAGCAACTGTATCAGGCAGTGAGCTTGAAGGCCTACATGCCCAGCATCCACTGATTGAAGACCGTCAAGTGCCGATCATCTTGGGCGACCATGTGACTACTGATAGTGGTACGGGTCTGGTACATACTGCACCTGGTCACGGTTTAGACGATTATATCGTTGGTCTAAAATACAACTTACCAGTAGAAAACCCAGTAAGCGGTACAGGCGTTTATTTAGATAGCGCTGCAGTATTTGCCGGCGAGCACATCTATAAAGCCAATCCAAAAATCATCGCTGCACTACATGAAAATGGCCATCTAATCAGCCATACCAAAATTGAGCACAGCTATCCGCATTGCTGGCGTCATAAGTCGCCAATCATTTTCCGTGCTACGCCTCAGTGGTTTATCAATATGGAAACCAAAGGCTTACGTGCTCGCGCGCTTGCTGATATTCCATCGGTAAGTTGGACGCCAGCGTGGGGACAAAACCGTATCGAATCAATGATGACAGGTCGTCCTGATTGGTGTATCTCGCGTCAGCGTACGTGGGGCGTGCCGATTACTTTCTTTACGCACAAAGAAACAGGTGAGCTGCATCCAAACACACTTGAGTTAATGGAAACTGCAGCGCAAAAAATCAATGAAGGCGGCGTAGAAGCTTGGTTTGATGCTAGCTGTGAAGACTTCTTAGGTAGTGAAGCCGCTGACTATGACAAAGCAACTGATACGTTAGACGTTTGGTTTGACTCAGGCACGACGCATTTTGCGGTACTGGATCAACGTGATGAATTGACCAATCCAGCTGATATGTATCTAGAAGGTTCTGATCAGCATCGCGGTTGGTTCCAGACTTCACTGCTGACGTCGGAAGCGATGTATGAGCGTCCACCGTTTAAGCAAGTATTGACGCATGGTTTTGTGGTCGATGAAAACGGTCGCAAGATGAGTAAGTCACTTGGCAATATCATCACCCCGCAAGAAGAAATCAATAAAACAGGCGCGGATATGCTGCGTCTATGGATTGCATCGAGTGACTATCGTTATGAGATGAGCGCAGGTAAGACGGTCTTTAAAGGTGCGATCGATATGTATCGCCGTATCCGTAATACCTTACGTTTCTTGCTTGCCAATACCGATGACTTCAATCCAGCGACCGACAGCATTGATATCAACGAATTGGTTAGCCTTGATAAATTCATTATTGAACGTGCGCAAACCGTACAAGCGCAAATCATTAGCGCTTACGATGCAATGGACTTTCACCAAGTCACTCAGCACGTGACAGCGTTTTGCTCGCAAGATTTGGGTAGCTTCTATCTAGATATCATCAAGGATCGCCAGTACACTACTCAGGCGGATGGTCAGCCTCGTCGTTCTGCGCAGACGGCTATCTACCATATCACTCATGCGCTGATTCGCTGGATTACACCAATCCTGTCATTCACGGCGCAAGAGGCTTGGGAAGTGCTGAACCAACGTGATGCGGATAAAGGCGGCTATGTATTCACTCAAGAGTGGTATGAGTTCCCAGCGTTTGAGCTAAGTGCTATCAGCAACGATGACTGGCAGCGTATTATGTTCGCAAAAGACATGGTGAACAAACATATCGAAACTGCACGTGGCGAAAAAATCATCAATGCCAACTTGTCTGCCGACGTGAGTCTATATGCTGACGGTGCTATGCATGAGAGCTTAGCTAAACTAGGTGAAGAGCTTCGTTTTGTACTAATTACTAGTAACGCTGCATTGAAGCCAATGAGCGAAGCGCCTGCTGATAGCATCACACAGACAGAAGAAGCGACCGACACCAATACCGAAGAGGCTGTCGATTTAGTGGTCCAAGTAAGTGCCGCTACTGGTACTAAGTGTGTACGCTGCTGGCACATCCGTGATGACATCGGTACAGATAGCGCACACCCTGAGCTATGCGCGCGCTGCGTGACCAATGTCAGTGGCGATGGCGAGGTGCGTCACTATGCCTAACCCAACTGATTCGCCTGAAAGCCAGAATGACCAGCAGCCGCAGGTTAAGGTTGATCATTCGCCTAAGCCTGCTCATGCAACCACAGGCAGCTCGACTACGCCTAGAAGTCGACTGACCAAGACCCCGAAAATGGTGGCAAATGGCAGTCGTGCTTTTGTATGGTATATATTGGCATTGGTTATTGTCATTATCGATCAGTGGACCAAGTGGTTGGCAGAAACCAAACTGACCTTTCATGATCCAGTGCCGGTGATTGATCCATTCCTTAATTGGACATTGGCTTATAACTATGGCGCGGCATTTAGCTTTTTAGCAGATGCTGGCGGTTGGCAGAAGTGGTTTTTTTCAGGACTGGCTTTACTCATGTCGTTGTTTCTAATCATCTATCTGATTAAAGCACCTCGCAAAGCCACGCTGTTATCTTTCGGTCTAGCCTTAGTATTGGGCGGTGCAGTTGGTAATTTAATCGACCGCTTACTGCATGGTCATGTGATTGATTTTATCCATATGCATTATGCTGATGTTTGGCATTATCCGATTTTTAATATCGCGGATATTGGTATTTCTATCGGTGTATTATTGATTGTCATTGATATGCTGTTTTTGGAAAAAAAGCGTGAGATGCCACGGTCATAACCGTCTATAGCTAGAGACATTAAGTCAATTTATAAATAAAGAAGGTGGGTTACGCAGTCGTAACCCACCTCTTTTTTGTCGATCGTTTTAGTGCTTTCGTCATACACGTAGCAATCTGCTAATCGTGAATGCTATTATTTATAGTAACTCTGATAGTAAATCGGTCAACGTCTCTAAGCCACCACCTGCTAATAAAAATAGCAAGCCTGCCATGTTCACAACGACGGTCAAATAATAAGTCACTCGAAACTCAGGCTTTTGTGATTTGTGACGCAGATACGTCTGAGCCAATAGCGCTCCTACCCAACCGCCTATCGCGCTTAGTATATGCAGTGTAGACTCAGGCGTACGCCAATCGCCACTTTGCGCAGCAGCTTTGTCTTTGGCATACATGCCATAAGTAATAATCCCTAGCACAACGTACCAGCCGACTACTAGCCAGCTCAATTTATCTGTCGCTGCTAATAAAACTAAAACGCCATAAAAAGCCAGTCCAAGGAATGAGCGTTTCTTTTGACCCGCTTCAAACTCTGCCTGATGGCTACTTTTCTGTTTGCGCTGACGGATTTGCTGATTTTTTTGTGCCATTTTTTGCTGTACAAACCCAAGCTCTTGTACTTGCTTGGCTCGCTTGCGTCCCTCCGCATCTTGTCCAATGCTAAAGACCACTGCCTCACCGATATTAGGACGGCGCTGAGCCTTAAACTCACTCACATGAAAGAAGACAGACTCGCCTGCTTCAGTTTCAATAAAGCCAAACCCTTTATCGTCCTGCCATTTTTTGACAGTGCCTTGTTGTTTATTCACTACCGACACCTCATATCTTTTAGAATTGCCAATTATAGTACACCATCTGCGTTACATTATTGACGCTTACATCTGGGCTTAGATGGCTTATTATTTCTTACACTATAATACGGCAATTAAAGAGACTGTAATCCAACGCATTATTTTCTATTCTTTTCTTCTAGCAACCGATGGCTTTTTATTATGACTCAATCTCAATTTATTAACCCAAACGAAGACACTCGTATCGCTCACGGCAGCCTTGTTAAGCTGCACTTTGAAGTTTCACTAGAGAACGGCACCATCATCGACTCAACCTTTAATCGTGATGCACCTGTGTCTTTGACGATTGGTGATGAGAGCTTGTTACCTGGTTTTGAGCAAGTACTGATGAACCTCCGCGCCGGTGACACTCGCAGTGCACACCTTGAGCCAGAGCAAGCATTTGGTGAGTGGAATCCTGAAAACATCCAACATTTTAGCCGTACTCAATTTGCGCTAGTCGCTGATAATCCAGAAATTGGCATGATGGTTGAGTTCGAAGACAAAGGTAAAAACACACTGCCCGGTACGATTAGTGCGATCGATGAAGACCAAGTCGAAGTAGACTTTAACCACCCATTGGCAGGACAAGACGTATTATTCAAAGTGAAAATCTTTAAAGTCACACCGCCTGGTGTCACAGGTATCAAATTAATGTAGTCACTTAAAGACTATCGAAAACTCGTTAGACGTTAACTAAAATAAAAGCTCGCGACGATAAAAATTAATATCGATAAAAAAAGCCAAAAGGGAGACTTATATGCAGTATCAAACGTTACCGCAACTCGATGAAAAAATATCTAAAATCTGTCTAGGCACGATGACATGGGGACAGCAAAATACTGAGTCCGAAGCACATGAACAAATGGACATGGCACTCAGTGAAGGTGTGAACTTTTGGGATACCGCCGAGATGTACCCGTCACCACCAGATAAAGACAAACAAGGTGATACTGAGCGCTTTATGGGCACTTGGTTTAACAAGACCAAACAGCGTGACAAAGTCATTCTCGCAAGCAAAATATCGCCAATGAACTTTTTGCGTGATGGTCAAACGCGCTTTAACGCCGAGCACATCAGCAGTGCTATTGACGGGAATTTGGAACGTCTACAAACAGACTATATCGATATCTATCAGCTGCATTGGCCTGAGCGTCAAGCGAATTTCTTTGGTCAGCGCGGCTATGATGAAGAGATGGCAGCACAGTCATTAGACGATTTAACCCCGTTTTTAGAGACCATTCAGGCCTTAAATGATGAGATCAAAAAAGGTCGTATTCGTGCTTATGGTTTATCGAATGATACCGCGTGGGGACTCATGCGCTATCTATGGGAAGCAGATAAAAACGGCCTAATTCCACCACTTACCGTGCAAAACCCATATAGCCTATTGAACCGTTTATACGAAGTCGGTATGGCTGAGATTGCCCATCGTGAAAACGTTGGTCTACTTGCGTATTCGCCGCTTGGGTTTGGTGTGTTGTCTGGCAAATACCTTGATGGTAAACGTCCAACTGGCGCACGTCTGACTATGTATGATCGTTTCGGTCGTTATGTGAACGAGCAAGCCAAATCAGCGACTGAACAATATGCAAAGATAGCTACTGATGCAGGTTTGGACATGGCGCAGATGTCATTGGCTTTTGTAAACTCTCGTCACTTTGTCACCAGTAACATCATTGGGGCGACCACGACCGAGCAACTCAAATCAAACATTGATAGTGTCAATGTGGAGCTAACGACAGATGTCTTAGAAGCGATTGAAGCGGTGCATACACAGCAACCTAATCCATCGCCATAGTTAGCCTTTTATGGAGACTCGATGTTAATAGAGCCTGATGAATAAATAATATTAAGTTTGCTCTATTAATTCTCCTATAAAAAAGGGCGTAAATCGTTTCGATTTGCGCCCTTTTATTGACTGGCTGAGATTAGCTACACTAGCTCGACTCTAACTAGTTCAACTGTAAATAATCAGTCTTCAGCTGGTATGCTAAGGACTCTTGAGTGCAGCTCAGCCAATCCTTCATTCATGCGTGCTTGTAATAAATTGGTCAGCTCGCTTTTGTTACGACCTTCTGGATCTATAGGCGCGAGTGGCAATACATAAGCGGTCACGTTTTTGCTATCGAGCACTTTCTTCATGCTTTCTTTCATCGTCAGCTTACCATAGTATGGCAATGCGTCGCTTAATGTGCCGTCTTTATTGACATAAGCGATGATGATCGGTCTGATAGGCACATCAGCATCTATGGCTGCTTGCAGCAATGTTCCATGAATGCGCTTTACTTTTTTACCACTGGTAGTGGTCGCCTCAGGGAAGAAAATAATCGAAAAACCTTTGGCTAAAAAGTCAGCAATCTGCGCCGATACTGAGCTTGCATCACCGGATCCACGCTCGATGAAAAGCGTCCCTGCGGCATGAGCAAGTTTGCCAAACACAGGCCATTCACCGATCTCAGCCTTGGATAAAAAGAACGCTGGGCTCACAGTACCAACGACAGGGATATCCATCCATGACACGTGATTCGATACCCATAAGCCATGGAACTGCTCTACAGGTTCCACTTCTACTACTTTTACCCCAAAAGAGCCTGCCATCTTGCGGCAGAATGTCTGGATATAGCGTGGTAGGGTCTCGCGTGGTGGCTGCTTAAATGCACCGATACGCTTCGCCGCGCGTATGCCGCCGACCATAGTCGTGGTCATACCAGCAACCTGCCTGCCTCGGCTCAACTGTCGTCTGAGTGAAAAGCTTGATTTAGCTTGGCTCATCTTCGCCCTCATGATTAAATAACGGGTGTTTAATAGTCAAAAAACGAGCCCAGTATAACAAAGTTCTCACACTCAGTGATAGCTTGTTCACTCAGTGAGTGCCGACTTTTATACAAACGGGTAATAAAGCAGATTTATAAAAAATTATCCGCAGCAAACGCTGTAACATAAAACCATCGCTAATTATGCTAATACGCTTTAATATCAAGTGATAAGACCATATATAGATAATCATATAAACGCTACGTCAAAGCTTCTTGAGCTGATTATAGCGAGACATTTACTTTATTAAATAGGTGATACTCTTTGGATTATTTTGAAAGACATGAAGGTGGCGAACGCGCCATTTTAGTACATTTAGACATCCGCCAAATTCAAGATCCTGACGATCTTAGTGAATTTGAGCTATTGGCTGATTCAGCAGGTGCCGATCGTTTGGCACTGGTCACTGGATCACGCTCGCGCCCTGATGCCAAATACTTCGTTGGTAGCGGAAAAGCAGAAGAAATCGCAGAACTAGTGCGCGAACACGAAGCAGATATCGTATTGTTCAACCATAGCTTGTCGCCATCACAAGAGCGTAATATCGAAGCGCTAGTGAAGTGCCGCGTGTTAGACCGTACTGGGTTGATTTTAGATATTTTTGCGCAGCGCGCCCGTACCTACGAAGGTAAGCTGCAAGTAGAGCTGGCTCAGCTTAACCATCTATCAACACGTCTGGTACGTGGTTGGACGCATTTGGAACGTCAAAAAGGTGGTATTGGTCTGCGTGGACCGGGTGAGACTCAGCTTGAGACTGATCGTCGTCTACTACAGACTCGCGTCAATCAGTTAAAGAGCAAATTAGAAAAAGTCCGTCAGACCCGTGCGCAGGGTCGTGCCCGTAGACAGAAATCTGATGTACCGACCATCTCACTGGTCGGCTATACCAATGCGGGCAAATCTACTTTGTTCAACCGTTTGGTCGATGAAAACATCTACGCTGCTGACAAACTATTTGCGACGCTAGACCCTACTCTACGCCGTTTAGACTGGCAGGGAGTTGGTCGTGTCGTCTTGGTCGATACGGTTGGTTTCGTTCGTCATCTGCCGCATGAGCTGGTTGAGTCTTTTCATGCAACTCTAGAGGAAACACTAGAAGCAGACTTGTTATTGCACGTCATTGATTCTTCTAGCGAAGATATGCACGAGCAGATTCAGGCGGTCAAAGAAGTATTGGCAGAAATCGATAACGATGTACCTGTGCTCAATGTCTATAACAAGATTGATTTGACTGACGAGCCTGCACATATCGGCTATGCTAGCGAAGGTCAGCCAAACCGCGTCTATGTCTCTTCTAGACAGAACCTCGGCATGGAAGAGCTAACGCTTGCCGTACAGCAACTGCTGACAGGTAAATTGACAACGTTTGATTTGACTTTGCCGTATGATGCTGGACAGTTCAAAAACACTCTATATGAACTGGGTGTTATTGAAGAAGAAAGCTACGACGATACGGGTCGTGAATGTCTGACGATTCGATTGCCAAGTGACCGCTTAAGACAGCTACTTGGTCAAGCTAACTTAAAACCTATCGATGTGTTGCCGCTGGCACAAGCAACACTACTGATGCCAGTACTCGAAGAGTTTGAGAAGGTTGACGACGTTGAAGAGCCGACTATGACAGAGGCTGAGGAAAAAGCATTTGATGAGTTTGATGCATTACACTCAGAAACAGCTGATTCAGAAAAATAATGATCATTTCTGCAAAATAAGAACTATTGTTAAAGTGAGTCATTTGCGACAGTAGTTGAATGAACGTTTGATTCATACTGTTAGATCACAAACCCTTATATAGTACGTTAAAATAGAATAGACGATATCCATTGATATCGTCTATTTTTTTTGGATATGACCAGTCACGGTGCATAGGCTTTATTAGTTGCCCCACTCTCTATATAATCGCCTGTTATACATTCAACAAATATTGATAGATAGCGCTAATCTCTCGAAAGTGAATCATTGCTACCATCAGTATGCATAGCATCATTTTCTACGTTGTGTTCTTGGTGTGATCACATACTTTGTTTGGTACACCATCCATTTATATCTGACTTGGCCAGAATTGCTTATGAAGCCTGCTCACTCTCCCCATCTCCCAATATGGCTTGCGTTAATTCTAACGTTGACCATGGTCATCGTTGTTCGAGAAACGGCGGTTGTTCTCTGTCAAATGGCAGGCATCGAAAAAGCGGCCAATATTGTCGGTTTAGTTGCGATGTTTGTCATTTTGATGGCGTGGCGACTGCTCAAGGGGTTACCGAGCTGGCTCACACAGGCCAGTAATACATTGCTAGTCGATAGTGGTTTTGCCTTCTTACCAGTTTCTGCTGGTGCAGGCTTGTTGCTATTTGCTCTAGGAGATGAGCTATGGGGTGTGATGATAACGATGATCGTTAGTACGCTCATCCCATTGTGGGGACTGGCATTACTGGCCAATCGTTGGCTCAATCACGCTGCAAACACTGATAGTTCGCCTACCACTGAGCAAAAGGGACAGCCCTGAGCTGCGGAGAAATATTATGACTTTTGACAGCGTATTTATAGCAACCCTAGCCGCAATATTATTGACATTAGCAGCACACGTAATTGCACGTATATTGGCACGTAAGTTGTCCTGGCTACCGATGGTCATTACCGCACTTGTCCTAGTGCTTGTTTTCCTATTTGTACTGCAGTGGGATTACAACAACTATTACAGCGCGGCAAAACCTGTATTTGACCATCTGTTGGGATATGTCACGGTACTTCTGGCTGTGCCATTGGCGGCGATGAATTTCAAAGGCTTACCAGTCAAAAAGCTCACTCTAATTGTCGCTATTGCTAGTGTCGTTGGCGCATTACTACCTATGTCGTTGGCTTACTTATTTTCACTCAGCCATGAGACCCTATTAGCTTTTGCTACCCGTTCTGTGACGACGCCGATTGGCTTGAGCGTGGCAGATTTAATCAAAGCACCATTGGCCATGGCTAACCTAATTATCATCGTCTCAGGTCTGATAGGTGGTACTGTTGCTCGCTTTTTGTTCCGTGGTATCAATGATGACCGCGCTAAAGGATTGGCACTGGGGTTAGCAGCTCACGCGTTTGGTACAGTAGAGGCATGGCAAATCAGTCACACAGCCGGACGTTATGCTGCATTTGGTTTGGCAGTGAACGGGTTAGTTACCGCAGTTTGGGTGCCTATCTTTATCAGTGCTATCGGTATCTAGTCGTAACTAGAACCCTACCTAAACTATTCTTATATTTTTAAAAACCTAACCATTAATAGGCTTATTTACTGTTGATTTCAGATTAAAGATTACCTCGACTATTCAAATGTCATTATTATTTTTAAAAAAATTGAGACACTTTATTTATATGAATTCATAAGCGCAAAAAGCCCACTACAAATGGTTCGTTAAGTAACTTAGAAAAGTTAGTATATTGATTTATCTAAGATTATTTAATAATAAAAATCTGATTTTACAACTTAGTTTGTCAATCTGATGCGCCAAAAAGTTATTATATGTTATAGTAAGCAACTATTATTTTTTGTATCTATGGCAAGTGGTTCCTTATTGAAAGTGATAATTGCTAAGCTGCTGTCCTCACAGTGGGCTAAATAATTTTGCAAAATCAGTAACCGCTTAAGCGCCTAAATCAACGCATATATAGGCAAAACAATTTGCTGTTATTCGATAAAAAGTGATTTTACTATGATAAATACGGCTACTTTGATGACTCGCTGCTTATCTCCCCTTTTACTAAGTGCAATGGCTCTTTCGACCTTTTCTATCGCTGCCAATGCAGGCAATATGTATATCTACAAAGACAAAGGTGGACAAGTACTGTTGACCAACGTCAATCCTAGTGGAAATTTTGATAAGTTTACGAAAAAAGTAAAAGTAACTTATTATAAAGACTCTAAGATGTATGACGGAAGCAGCGATAGCTATGGTAGCAGTGCCGCTAGCAACAGCGGAAGTCGCAACTCTTACGACAGCTACATTCGTGCGTCCGCTGAGCGCAACGGTGTGGACCCTGCCCTAATGAAAGCAATGATGCACACTGAATCAGCTTTCAATCCAAACGCACGCTCACCAGTGGGGGCGCAAGGGCTTATGCAGTTGATGCCAGCGACTGCGCGCCGCTTCAATGTCAGCAATCCTTGGAACCCTGCAGATAATATCGAAGGATCAGCTAAGTATATCGCTTGGCTCATGCGCCGCTTCAATAACAATGTCGAACATGCTGTCGCAGGCTACAATGCAGGCGAAGGCAATGTCGATAAATACGGTGGCATTCCTCCGTTCAAAGAAACACGTAACTATGTTCAAAGAGTGATGAGCCGTTATCATAGCTTGTATAAGAACGATGCAGGACTGTTTGGTGCAAGTATCAGTGCTAACAATCAAACCAGTAGCACCAGTACAAGTAGTGGCTTACAAAATGTCAGTTATGGCACTAGCAGCAATGTTAATAGTGCCAGCTATGCCAACTCAGCCTATGCTGCTTTACGCTAAGCCAATTACCTAAAATCCAAACACAAAAAAGCCCATTAACGAATTAATGGGCTTTTTTGTGTTTGGATGCTTTATATCTTGATGCATTAAGAGTAATAAAGCCAAACTGTGAGCCACAATTAAAGACTCACAGCCTTATCTAACACTATTTGATACTTACTTGTTAGCAGCCTGAGTTGCAGCAACTTCAGCAGCGAAGTCTTCTTGCTTCTTCTCGATGCCTTCACCAACTTCTAGACGTTTGAAGCCAAGTACTTTTACGCCTTCAGCTTTTAGGACTTCGCCAACTTTCTTGTCGTTGTCCATAACGTATGGCTGACGTAGTAAAGTTACTTCGTCTAGGTACTTACGTAGGCCACCTTCGATCATTTTTTCAACGATGTTATCAGGCTTGCCAGACTCACGAGCTTTTGCTTCAATGATGTCTTTTTCGCGTGCCAATACGTCAGCAGCAACATCTTCATCATCTACAGCAACAGGGTTGAATGCAGCGATATGCATAGCAAGGTTCTTACCAGTGTCAGCGTCGCCACCTTCATAAGATACAACTACACCGATACGTAGACCATGGCGGTATGCAGCGATGTTAGCACCTTCAAGGGTTTCAACACGGCGAATCTGGATGTTTTCACCGATTTTCTGTACTAGTGATACACGTGCTTCTTCAACAGTCTGACCTTCACCATAAGACAATTCAGAGATAGCAGCAACGTCAGTTACGTTGTTTTCTAGTGCAAGGTTAGCAACTTTTTCTGCAAATGCAGTGAAGCTGTCATCTTTTGCAACGAAATCAGTCTGGCAGTTAACTTCTAACAAGAATGCTTTGTTTTCGCCTTGAGCGATGATGATAGCGCCGTCAGCTGCGATGTTACCCGCTTTTTTAGCTGCTTTAGCTTGACCAGATTTACGTAGGTTATCAATGGCAACTTCAACATCACCGTTTGATTCTTCTAACGCTTTTTTACATTCCATCATGCCAAGACCAGTACGGTCACGCAATTCTTTTACCATTTTGGCAGATACTTTTACTTCTGTCATAAGAGTCACCTTAGTATAGTTATGTATAGGAGTGCTGGATTTCTAAATGCTGTATTTCTATTCGATATCTTAGTATTACTTAAAATCTAGCAGACAGCTCGTTTTGAACGATTACTAATATAGCCATAGATAATGTCAAACAAATAACATCTGTACAATATAGCGATATGACCAGTAGGAGCGATAATACTCGCTCAATAGCTACTCGCTTATACGCATGACGTTATTAATAAGGCTTTATTCAATAACAAGGCATGACGAGTAAAACTACATCATGCCTATTATGAACTTATACGCTGTTCAAAACATTATATGGATGCTGATAGATACACTATCAAGACATCCTTACAAAGTTAAACTTTTTAAGTCAGCTACTTATTCTGCTGGAGTTGCAGCAGCTTCTTCTGCAGCTGGCGCTTCTTCAGTTACAGCAGGTGCTTGCTCAGCTTTACCACCAGCTTGAGTTTGTGCGTATTCTTTACCAGCGATGATAGCATCAGCCATAGAAGTTACGTACAAAGTCACAGCACGGATAGCATCATCGTTAGCTGGGATAATGTAATCAACGTTGTCTGGGCTAGAGTTAGTATCAACGATACCGATAACTGGGATACCCAAGTTCTTGGCTTCTTTAATAGCGATAGCTTCGTGATCTACGTCTACTACAAAGATAGCGTCAGGTAGACCGCCCATATCTTTGATACCACCTAGTGAACGCTCAAGTTTTTCCATATCGCGAGTACGCTCTAGCGCTTCACGCTTAGTTAGCTTAGCGAAAGTACCGTCTTCTGCTTGCTTTTCTAGCTCTTTTAGACGGTTGATTGACTGACGTAGAGTTTTCCAGTTAGTCAACATACCACCTAACCAGCGATGGTCAACGTATGGCATACCAGCGCGAGCTGCTTGCTCACGTACGATACCGCTTGCAGCGCGTTTAGTACCAACAAATAATACTTTGTTTTTCTTAGCAGCTAGGCCGTTTACGTAAGTCAACGCTTCGTTGAACGCTTTTACGGTGTGCTCTAAGTTGATGATATGGATTTTGTTACGTGCGCCAAAGATGTATGGACCCATTTTTGGGTTCCAAAAACGTGTTTGGTGACCAAAGTGAGCGCCTGCTTGTAGTAAGTCGCGCATTTCGATTTTGGTTGGATTCTTTGTAGCCATGAGAATATATCCTATTGGTTGGGTTATGCCTCCACATCACAAAAACAGCCTATTTAGCGACACGCATCTGCTACCGGTTAGTTTTCATTAGTAAAGCACTAACAGATCACAAATTAATCAAGTCGCCAAACACCCAGCAATTTTTTGCCATGATGTGTGTGTCATTGGTTGGTTTAAAAAAAGAAGCTATCGCTAGATTGAAGCAAATGCCCAAATCTAAACTATAAAGTGAATTATAAAAAATAGCTGCGCTGTATTTTATCACATAACGTCTTGGAATCTCCAGCAGTTTGTTTGTAGTGTATCAATAAGATAAAAACAAACTATGGCGATAATAAAACAAAAAAAAGCGACACATTTGCATCGATTTTTTCATGATTATTTTTCTAATAGCTATTTTTTAAGTGAGGTTAATGCTGTCGCTCTTTTATAGTTATCACTCGTTTATAGAGGATTGACTATAATTTATGCAATGCAAATACCAATAACCGCCTTGTAACCACGCCACGTAAATGGTGTGATATAACTTTGACGGTCTTTAGGTAAATAAGACACGCTTGGCGCACTCTCAACAATGTGCGGCGGAGAGATAATAAACTCTGAACCAAACTCTGTCCGAGCGTTACCTGAGATTGTATTGGCCATTTCACCCAACAAATCTTTCATCATGGTGATTGAAGAGTCAGGCTCACCCATCACTTTGATGACTTCTCGCAACATCACGCTTGGTGCACTGACATAGACGCAGCCTTCTAAAGGCCCTGATATCTTAATGACACCGCTATAATCAAAGCCAATCGCGCTTTTGTTGTTGTTCAAGTAAGGGGTATCAATTGACACTTCCGAGCCATCGATTTGCGCAAAAAATGCATTGATCGAGCTTAGAAACACACCCAATTTTTCTACTTTAACCATAATATATTAATATCCATCTGTATTACGTGGCAGCATTAGTCTTGCAAACAAACCACAATCTCGCCTACTTGAGAATGCCAAGTGATGGGAATGATAAAAGAACGCTCATCGTTCGGCAATACAATACTTTGCGGCGCACCTTTGAACACAAATGGTACAGAGATATGAAACTCTGAGCCAAACTCTTTACGTGCATTGCCTGCGATGGTGTTGGCCACTTCCCCAGCCAGATCTACATAGTTCTCTTCACTTTTATCGGTTTCGCCCATGCTGTCTAATATTGAAGACAGCAAGTCACGCGTCGCCGAAAAATATACCACGCCTTTTTGGCCACCAGATATACCAATCACGCCCGTATAATCGTGGACTTTTGGCTGTTTGTTTTCTAGTAAGTAAGGAGTATCAGCAATAAGCTCTTCTCCACCAAACTGGTCAAAATAATTACTAATAATACTTAAAAAAATCTGTAGCTTTTGCTCTTTCATAATGACATCTGCTTTGGTCGATGAATGGTATTAGTCTTGCATCAGCTCATACAAAGACTCTACAAGCTCCTCTTCCGAAAAAGGCTTGCACAAAAATCCGCTAGCACCTAGTGACAGTGCTTCAATGCCGGTGGCTTTGTCCGATAACGCTGATACCACTAAAATGCGTACTTCAGGATCAATCGCGATGATTTTTTCAATACATTCTAGCCCATCCATTTGTGGCATGGTTAGATCCATGGTGATCACATCAGGACGGTGGACATTGAACTTTTCGATGGCTTGAACACCGCTGGTCGCTGTTGCAACCAGCATGAACTTTCCTGAATCGTATGCGCGCTGAATACGGTTTCTAATAATATTTGAATCATCAACAATCATTAACTTATGCATAACTTATCTACTACCTTTAATGAAGTGCTTGTCGTCCCTGACAATATAATTACTATTTTGATTAAGCTTTAGGTAAAGTAATGACAAACCGTGTCATCTGACCCAGCTCGCTATTTACGTTAAGCTTGCCATCATACTCTTTTACTTTTGCTTTGATGATATCAAGTCCAACACCGCGGCCACCGTCTTCATCTGCGTGCTCTTTGGTAGAGAATCCAGAAGAGAACAGCTGTTTGAGCAAGTCACCTTTGCTAAGCTGATTTGCGTCTTCTGTACCGAAACGACCTTCTTCAATCAGTTTATTACGGATGTTGTCATAGTTGATACCTTGTCCATCGTCTTGAACAACCAACATAAAGTTTGAACCGTTGTCTTGCACTTCCAAATCAATGGTCCCAACGTCAGGTTTGCCAGTAGTATGACGCACACTTGGTGACTCGATACCATGGACTACCGCATTACGCAGCAACTGAATACTGATTTCTTTGATTGGCTTTGCCAGATGCGCTGGAATACTTGTTTGGGTCAGCGTCGTACTTTTTAGTTGTACTCGCTTGCCTTGTCTGGCAGCAATCTCTTTTGTAAACTCATTGTAAAAAGACAATAAATCGTCATCTGCTTCATTGTCTAAGTCGATATCTAGCCCACCATCAAAGTCAGCATTGCTAGCTGCATGGTCTGCTACTGAATTTTGAGTAGCAATTGGTGCTTGTACGGTTGACGACTTAGCTGCTGTCGGTGCTGAGCGGTTGATACGCTCACCCAATGTCGCAATCGTGTTCGATAAGCTAAGCAAGTCATCCAAATGTACTGCCAATGGTAGGAAGTCATTACCAGACAACTGACCTTGGTTTTGTAATGCATGTAACTTATCTTCAGCATCAGAAGCAATCTTCGTAAAGCTATGTAGTTTTAGTGCTGATGCTTCACCTTTTAAGCTATGCATTTCACGATAAATAGCTTTCAATTTGCCTTCAAGCTCGTATTGTGAGCTACCAGGATTTTTCAAGATATTATTCATCTTCTCGATATGCGCTTGGGTATTACCAATAAACTCATTAATAATCTTCGGATTTACATTCAAGATAGTCGTCAACATCTCAATCTGCATATCGTTTTGCGAACGCTCTTTTTCTAGGCGCTGTTCTAAGTAGACTGCATCTGATACATCATTCACGTTGACCAAAATACGGGCAATGTCTTTATTGTCATAAACACGTGAGAATTTAAAATCCAAGAAGCGATTATCAAGACTCTTGTCGTCAGATAAGTTATGCAGCATGACCTTATTCAACGGGTTAAGTGAATCTACTAGCTTTTCTTTAACGCGAGGGTTATAGAGCTGTTCAATGAATTGCTGTGTGGTCTTAAGGTCTTTATCAGAGATACGGCCACGCAAGACATTGGTAAAGTTTTCCCCTGCCAAGCTATCAGAGCCGATGATATTGTTCAGCGCTCGAGAATGCTGTTGACCAATATTCAAGTCTTTATCCAGTAGGAAAAGACCCGTATTCACTGTTTCCATAATTTCTTGCGTTTCTTGGCGAGCGGCAAGTGCTTCAGCATCCGTCTCACGTAGACGACGTACAAAGAAGAATACGAAGATTAGGAAGTAGGTAAAGATAGCGGCAACACCAAGCACCTGGATAAGACGAATGGTAGTTGCTTGACGCTCTGCACTATTAAATACATCTTTTGTCAGACTATCTAAAGAGTCGTTAATAAACAAACTTGATGTCTTAGCCTGCTCAACAGCCTGTGTCAGATTATCCTCAGAGGAAATCATGATATTGTCAGCATCTTTTAGATATGTTTGAATCTTAGGCTCTAGCGCTTTCCATTGCTCATTGGCCGCAGCAATATTGGTTTGTGCTTGACTATCAATTTTTGGCAAGTCATAGCTATTACCTTCTGCATCTGTAATTGTACTGCCTTGCTCAATAGCAGCAATCGAGCTGGTGATTAGCGCAGTATTTTGTTCTAAACGGCTTAGCACTCGTTGTATATGGGGAGAGTTAGTATCCTCACCATAACTACTGTCTAAATCGAAAAGATCTTTAATTACTGCCTGTGCACTGTTTGCAACTTGGTTAGTTTGGTCAATTAAAGCGGTGTTTCTTTCTAATAAATTTGAGGTATAAAACGTAAACGCCAGCAAAGCACCGATTAGAGATAAAAATAGTGCAATTGAAATAATCAGACCTTGATAGCGCTTATTGTCAACATTAGGTACGGTTGCCATCTTCAGAATTCCTTAGTTCAATTGCTTGGTGTTGGTGTCAGAGTCGCTCTTTTCAGCAGGGTCAGCTTCACCCAACCAGCGCGCCTCAATTTCTTTAAATGTCCCTTTTTCTTTTAGTTTGGCAATACCTTCATTAACCGTTTTGATAAGCTGAGTATTTTCTTTTGCCATGAGCACCACTTGCTGGGCTGAAGGTGCATCTGCAGCTTCATAGGGTACAATTTTCACTTTATGCTCAGGATAGCCTTTGACGATATATTGTAAGACTGGCATATCGTACAAGAAGACATCCGTATTACCTTGAACCAAATCCTGATACGCCAAAAATGCTGTAGGTCTCGAAATTAGCTCAACTGAACTGCCCATTTCTTTTAGCGTGTCTTCTTCTTTAGAGCCTTCTAACGTACCTGCTTTTAGACCTTTTATATCGTTTAAGCCTTTTATATCGAACTTACCTTCCAAATACATGATAGTAGCTGGGTTGAAAAAGTATGGTGTTGATAGACCATATCTCACTGCCCGATCGTCTTTGTAAGAAATACCAGAAATCGCTAGATCACGCTTTCCTGTTTCGACGCTATCGAACATATCTTGCCAAGTTTCCTTATAAAACTCGACTTTGAATCCCTGCTCTTCACCAATAGCACGAATTGAATCAACATCAGTGCCTTGCATATTGCCATAGTCATCTTGGAATGAAAAAGGCGGCAAATCACCAGTCATGGCAACTTTCAATGTTGGCGCTGTATCAGGTAGCTTACTCACAAAGCTATCTATATTTTCCTTTACTGGGGCGCTTGCATTTTCTTGAGTAGCAGAATTACCACAGCCAAATAGGCCCACACTCAACAAAATCGGTAACGCTCGATATAACTGCTTCATAATCTATCCTTGAGACCTAACGTTGTTTTACGTTTTAATTAATTGACAATCTAGCAAGGTTAAGCAATGTCTATACATATTCACTTACAGAAAGTTACGCTAGATAGTACTTGCCTAATTTCACGATTGCAATAATTATGTTTGGTTATTATTTAAGGTAAGCCATATATAGCAAAGGCTGCATATAATCGTAAATAATATATACTCGTTTATAATCAATAAATTCCATCATATAGAATGCCTATAAAATTTAATTTGGCTTTGAATAAAAATAAATAGAGCGCACAAAAAAGCACTCATACGCTGTGACCGTATGAGTGCTTTTTAAAATACAGTTAACTTAAAATAGAAACGCTGTTACTCTGCATCGTCCAAATTTAGATTACGATCAATTTTCCAAATCAGGAAAGAACCGAAACTCATTAGTGAGAACAGGGCAATACCAACTTTGAGAACTGGGTTGACTGGAAACAGGTTCAATAGCAAGCCACCAAAGATACCGACTGAAAACATTAGCGAACCTTGTAGTGCACTTGCCATACCAGCACGGCGTTTCTGAAAAGCGAGCGCAATTGCAGAAGCATTAGGCTGAGTCAGACCCAGTCCTGCGATACAAAAGAAAATACAAGCCAGCACCAGTGGCAACCAAGCATCCGTCCCTAAAAGTAAGCCAGTCACAAATAGCACGCCCGCGGAGATAACCTGCATCATTGCCCCAAATCGCAAAATACTTAGTATTCGAAAGCGGTTGGTAAGCCATTGGTTCAACTGAGTCAAACCTACAAAACCTGCCGCATTCATTCCGAACAACCAAGCGAAATGTGTCGCTGAGACGCCATAAGTATCCATAATTAGCTCTGAAGCCGAGCTGATATAGACAAACATTGCTCCCATTAACAATCCACCACCAATTGCTGGATAGTTAAAAGTCGGGTCTTTTAATAAATCCCAATATTGACTGAGCACTTCTCTTGCAGGGCGTACGTTACGATTTTCTTCGGTCAAAGTTTCAAAAAAGAAAAACTTAGTAAGTAGCAAGTTTAGAGCGCCAAATGCAGCTAAAAACCAAAAGATAGAATGCCAATCAAAAAACTGTAA
This sequence comes from Psychrobacter sp. 1Y6, assembly GCF_052258385.2. Lineage (NCBI taxonomy): Bacteria > Pseudomonadati > Pseudomonadota > Gammaproteobacteria > Moraxellales > Moraxellaceae > Psychrobacter > Psychrobacter sp. 1Y6. Next base: position 2,706,822 of record NZ_JBQQEW020000001.1, read on the forward strand.
GAATAGCGCGCCAAGCGATGGTGCTAATATGGGTGCTAAGCCCATCACTAAAATCATGATGGAAAAAGCTTTTGCCGTTTGCTTGGCCGTAAGGCGATCGCGAATTGCGGCACGAGTAACTACTGCACCGACACAGGCGCCTAATGCTTGTAAAGTACGGCCTGCAAAAAGTACGTACTCATTATCAGTGGTCGCACAAAGAATAGAAGCGACAACATATAGCGTCATACCTATATATAAAGGTTTGACACGGCCAACACGGTCACTGAAGGGTCCGTAAAATAGCTGCCCAAATACCAAGCCCAAAAAGTATGCAGGAACAGAGTTGGCCATAAATGCCGTTGAAACACCAAAATCATCTGCCATCGATGGCAATGCTGGTAGATACATATCAATCGATAATGGTCCTACCGCCACCATCAGCCCAAGCATCATAATCCATGCGACAGGCAAATCGGCAGAGCGCACTCGCTCAGAAGCGATAGGTTTGTTTGGGAGGGAGGGTTTTGAAGCAGACATATTTAGACCGTTTTATATAGTGGCTATTATTTTTAATATTTTATTTTTCGACGTTTAATTGCTTGCACGTGTTGTTAGGTAGGCTTTCGTCATTTTACTGGCTTATCTAGTAATCGAAATAGATACCTTTAACGACAATAGTGCATCTTTACCCACATCGGTGCAAGCAGACAATGCTATATCGTGCTATCTGCTTGCATTTCAATGGCCATAAGATATTGGCGAAATAACCGCTAACAATTAAACCTGTTAAAATAATTTACCAAAATATGTCTGGTATTCTTAAGTAGCAACCTCTTCTATTAAAGTGAATTAAACGAAAATAACGCTAGCAAATTTACTGATAGCAAAAATTTAGCGGAATTGGCGTTTGCCAAATAAGGTGCTGGCCTGCTTTGCTTTTCTAAGAGCAAGCTTACGATTACGACCAAGCATCATTTTAAGCTGCCATGCTTTTTCTTTATATAAAGTCTTAGCAGGTTGATCATACATCGCATTTATCACGCGTTTGCTTGCTAGCACTGCATCAGGAGAGCGCTCTGCGAATTCGGCAGCAAGTTTTTGTGCCTGTTCAAGAGGCGCCTCACTACAGTGGCTAATCAAGCCTAACTCTTTGCCTTCATTAGCATCGATGATACGAGCGCTCATGGCGAGCTCTTTTAGAGTGTCTTCTCTTAGAACTCCAAATGCCGATTGAGTCAGTCCCATATCTGGCACTAACCCCCATTTAGCTTCCATAATAGATAATTGACAGTCAGGGTGACTGACACGTATGTCACAAGCCAACGCCAACTGCAACCCAGCGCCGATACAATACCCTTCCAATACTGCTATGACAGGTACTGGTAGATCACGCCATACCAAGCATACTCGTTGGAACGCACTTTGCCATGGCTTAATCAATTCCCAAAGCGCAAATGCTGTGTTTTTTGGATGATTTAAGTCTCCTAAATCAATACCTGCACAAAACGTCCCCTCTGCCCCATTTAGAATGACTGCTCGTATGGTTCTGTCCTTGCTGATACGACCTGCCAGCTTAATCAACTCATTGATTACTTGAAAGCTCATGGCATTTTTTTTATGTGGACGATTTAAGGTAACCGTCAGTATGTTGTCTGTAATACTAACTTGTAAGGTCTCATACTGGTAACTTGCAATCGCGTTCATAACAATCCTTATTAATGAATAAAATAAATCTGGTACTGATATTCACAATATTAGCAGGCTTGTCTTTGTTGTACCGTAGTAATAACTGACTGCCACGATACTATCCTCAGTTTCATATACAACAGATATAGATTGTCTAGTTGATAGCGACTAGCAAATTTAACGAGGTTACTTATAGCTCTCTAAACCTGAATGATTTTATCTATTTTACTTCATCCTCAACTTATATCATTTTCCACGTCATATCATTTTCGCTCAAGCGATGATAATTAAGCTGCGGATAAGAAGATAAATCTACTTTTTGCAAGTTGTCTAGCGCCGTTAACAATGCCTCATAATAAGGCTCAATCATTGTAAACTGCACAGGTGTCGTATGCTGTACATTCAGCAGGCACTTATCTTCCAAATCTTGGCTAGCCTGACGCAGTTGCGGTACACCTGTATATCGACTACCGCCCAGTATACGATGGGCAATTTGTGCCAGCATATTGCGGTCATGAGCTTCCCATGCCTGAATAAGCGCTTGCTTTTCATCATTGATAGTATCGATCATCATGATAATAAGCTTGGCTGCCAATTCAGGTTTATTCGCTGAACGAGTGAGCGCATCTTGCCAATCTAAAATGTTTGAGGTATCACTTTTGCTTATATTTTTGTTACTAAGGTCATTATTGATTTGCTCATGTAAAGTCGTATTATCGTGAGCTGTTCTATCTTGGGGGCTTTGGTCTTGAAAGCTGTCGATAGACTTTGTTGGTGATTGTAGTAGTGGCGATTGACCTTGTTTTTGTAAACGTAAGCTTTCATAGCGCGGCTGAATATCACGCGCAGTATCTCGTCTATAGCCTTCACGAGGCTGGCTATCGCGCAAATAATCATCACGGATTTTTTTCAGGGATAGTGGACGGGTAATTTTCGGCTCGCTACTGACAGAGGTACTATCACGATCTACCCCGTTTCCTCTTATCATTGGATAAGTAGCGGTTAATGTATCTGAACTATCTTGAGTCTCTTGACCATTTACATTGTTAGAGCGCAAGTCATTTGATAAATCATTATCATTGATTGAGTAACCGCGCAGCGAGTCAATAGCAATTAGCTCAGCCTCTGATGAGTCGGTGCCCTTTACGTTAGCATTTTGTACATTAGCACCTTGTAAGTTATCACCCTGTAAGTCAGGATGCTGTAACCCAAAACTCTGCAAATCTGTATCGGGCAACGCGGTCAATTGTGGTGTCGTACTCTTACGACCAAGCCATTTCTGTAGCACTTGCAATAACTGAGGTTGGCTAATCGGTTTGCCGACATAGTCATTGATACCGCTGGCTATAAGTTTGTCACGTTCATCTGCCAACCCATGCGCGGTCAGAGCGATAATAGGGATACGACTATCTGCATTTTCGATATTTCGGATTTGCTTAGCTGCCTCATGTCCTGACATACGCGGCATTTGAATATCCATAAATATCAGATCAATATTATCTTTGTCTTGAGTGGCTGCTTTGTCGTCAGCGCTCGTGTCCTCATGATAGAACGCGCTGTTTGTTTTCTTACTTATCTCATCACGTGTTTCTGCTTTAGAAAGTTGCGTTTTATTCGATAGGCTTTGCTTATCACTCTTGGCAGTTTTAATATTTTTGGTTTGTTGTTTACTGATAATTTCGATAGCATCAAACCCACTGCTCGCAGTAACTACCTGAATCCCTAGCTCGCTCAATAGAGCATCAAGCACTAGTAAATTGGGCAAATGGTCATCAACTGCCAGTACCGTGACCCCTTTCCAGCGTGGTTCCTGCAGGCTTTGCGGCGTACTACGGCTTTGCGTATCAAGCATCGCGTACAGCTGTCTTTTGTCTAATGGCTCATACAGTATGTTGGCATGATAGCGATTGAGTAGCGCTTGATCGGCTGCCACTTGATAGCCAAATACAGCAAGCTTGCCTTGATAATGCAAACGTATTTGCTTAAGGAGCGCCATCATATCGTCTTGCGTGTCATCATCAACGATGACCCAATCCCAATAATTACCGTGCTCTTTCAATGACTCAAGCACACCTGGTAATGAATTGGCTTGAGTCAACTTAATTGGTAAATACTGTAAGCTGGCCTTTAGTACTTGTATCGAAGCAGTATGATTGATCCAAACCAGTACATTAAACTCATCGGTCTCGCTTGCCAGTGGCGCTAATACTGGTAATTCAATCGTTTGACCAGTGGCTGCCTCTAGCACATCGACATGAGCCGGCATGCGAAACCAAAACGTCGCACCTTGGTTGGCAATATTTTCTTGGGCATTATCATGAAATCCAATATCACCGCCCATCAAGCGCGTCAACTGTTTAGAGATGACCAGACCTAACCCTGTACCACCATACTGACGCGTGATTGATGGGTCGCCTTGGCTAAAGCTTTGGAACAGCATTTTTTGATCTGCAAGGGAAATACCTTTGCCGCTATCTTGCACACTAATCATCAGATAATTATCACGGTGGTCATCTAAGCTCACACGCACCACCACATCACCACTATCCGTAAATTTAATGGCATTACCAACGATATTGGTCAATACTTGCTTAAGACGTAACGCATCGCCGTTGATGCGCATCGGCACATCATTGTAAAACAGTACTGCCATACGTAAACCCTTCTCCGCAGAGACAGGAGATAGCATATCAACCACATCATAAATAGTGTCATAAAGATCAAATTCATGACGATCCAGTACTAGCTTGCCTGCCTCGATTTTAGAAAAGTCTAAGACATCATTTACCAAAGCGAGCAAATGTGCTGAGGACTTACGTATAGTCTGTACATACAAGTCCTGTTCAGGATTAAGCTCGCCATGACGTGCCAGCAAGTTAATAAAGCCATCGATACTGTTCAATGGTGTACGCAGTTCATGACTGATATTGGCTAAAAACGCAGACTTTGCTTGGCTGGTTGAAATCGCTGCATCACGTGCATTTCGAATAGAGATGTTTTGCATCTCCATTTCATCAAATGCCAACCGTAAATCATCCTCAGTTTGTTCGGCATGGTCTTTGAGCTCTTGAAAGCTTCTATGTAAGCGGCGTAACGTTCTGACTAAATCTTGCTGTAATAGATTCAGTTCACCATCTGACTCTACTGGTACAGGTTGGTATAAATTATCGACATGGGTACGTTGCAACTGCAAACGCAGCTCATAAATGGGGGCAATCCAACGTTTTGAATAGATATTTAGACTCAGTAGTAGAATCAAAATAGTAAACAGGCCGGTAATCACTAACGCCATCGCAATACGGTAGCGTGCAATATAGAGCGGCTCATTATCCATATCGACGAGCAGCCACAACGTTTGCCCTTCAAACTCTCCCAATACACTGCCATACGCTGTGCCTACAGGCGTTGGTCGTTGTGACAAAAAGCTTGCGGAATCACTGATTAGCGGCCACTCTTCATTGAGACCATAACCGACGGTTGCTAGTATTTGATTGCCTTCATTAATAATAGCAATGCGCTGTACATGCTGCTCAGACTGCATACGTCCAAGCTTATCTTGGATACCCTCTAGCGTCGTCATCGCCGCTTGTTGGGTCCTCTCAGCACTACTCCCTACTTGCTGGCGCTCTTGTTCTAGCAGCTCAGGAATCAGTTCAGCTATGACTGGCGTATAACGAATAAGTACCGCTTCGGCCAATACTTCTTGCTCCGAGTCGCTCGCACGCATGGTTTCGTGAAATACCAAGATGCCGCCTACTGCTGCCAACACACAGATAGGCAAAAACACCAGTATGATCAGCTGACCATAAGCACTACTGGTATCGAAACGTTTTTTATATGCCATGCTAGGTCTACTCTCTACTAAGGTTCTTGCCGTGAATTTTTGTAATAATGTCAGTATTCGTGATACTTATAGCATGTCGTGTCAAAGCATTTGGGTAAGGCGCTACTTTTAATGAAGCCACTAATCGTTAATAAGGTCACTGGTTTTGATAAGACAATTGATATATAACTCAAGATTATCTTAACAGGATTCTATAAGTTCTGGTTAAGCATTCTATATGATGAACAACGTTATAATTAGAGTACCAACCACTCTGTGTTAAAGAGAATATGGCTGTAAGCAATGGTCCTACTTTTGCAGCCTTCAACGTAACATTGACATTGACTTGATACAGTGACTATTAATCCTTGATGCGATAAGCGCAGCTGAAAACAAAATGATATAATAAAGCCACTTTTTATTTACCACAATATATCGCTCATAGTCATAACATATGAGAGCGCACTCTAATGCCTTTCGTTTTTAGCTCGCTTATGACCGTAAACCTATAACCCAAGCGACTGTCTAAAATTATGATCAAACAATAAAAACAGCGCTTCCATCAAAAACAAGCCATTAAAAACATATCTAAAAAATAGAAAAGGATACTTTATGTCCACTACGGCCATGTCAAATGCTAACTTTATTACTCAAATCACTACCCTCGCTGATTGCGTTGGTCAAACGCCGCTTGTACAACTTCAACGCCTACCTGAGCAAGAGCACATTGCCAATGGCGCCACAGTATTAGCTAAGCTTGAAGGTAATAATCCAGCGGGCTCAGTAAAGGATCGTCCTGCTTTTAATATGATTTATCAAGCAGAACAGCGCGGTGATATCAAGCCTGGTGATATGTTGATTGAAGCCACTAGTGGCAATACTGGTATTGCATTGGCCATGGTCGCTGCAATGCGTGGCTACCCAATAACATTGCTGATGCCAACCAACTCTACCCAAGAGCGTAAAGATGCCATGATTGCTTATGGCGCAACGCTGATTGAAGTAGACGAAGGTATGGAAGCTGCACGTGATTTGGCATTACAGATGCAAGCAGATGGCAAAGGGGTTGTATTAGATCAGTTTAATAATCCTGATAATAGTCAAGCACATTACCTGACTACAGGCCCTGAGCTATGGGCACAGACAGAAGGTAAAATTACGCATTTTATTAGCTCGATGGGCACGACAGGTACGATTACTGGTGTATCACGCTACCTAAAAGAGCAAAACCCAGACGTCAAAATCATCGGCCTACAGCCTGACGAAGAAGCTTCGATTGCTGGTATTCGCCGTTGGCCAGCGGCTTATATGCCAGGTATTTTTGATGCAGATTTGATTGATGAAGTGATGGATATCGATCAGCGTATTGCCGAAGTCTATATGCGTAAATTGGCGAAGACTGAAGGTATCTTTGCTGGAGTATCTTCGGGCGCAGCTGCATGGGCAGCGACCCAAGTGGCAAAAGCAAATCCTAATGCTGTTATTGCTTTTATTGTCTGCGATCGTGGCGATCGTTATTTATCAACGGGTTTATATAACGTTGACGATAGTAATACGGATAACAGCAGCGCAGAAGTTAATTAATGCATAAGAAATACCATTTAGTAACGTTAATTTAAAAAAGTGCAGAGCAGCCAAGTGCAGATGCAATACTTCAAGCAAGGTTAGCGCTGTCATTTTTTTATAATGAATTAACTATAAGCTCATAAATAGTCAGGATTATCTATGTCACAAGCGCTACCATCCGACCCTATATTGGTTTTTGATATCGAGACTGTCGCTGATGTCGATGCAGCACGCCGTATCTATCCGCAATTGGCCGATCTTAATGATGCAGATGCGTTAAGCGCGCTGACAGCCATACGTACGCAAGAGGCAGGGCACGACTTTATGCGCTTGCCACTACAACGCATCGTCTGTATCTCAGCTCTGTATATCAAGGATGGTAAGTTATCGCTATTTTCTTTGACTGCCGATAAATTTAGTGAAAAAGAAATCCTAGCCAAATTCTTTAGAGCGTTTAACGACATTGAAACACTGCCGCAACTTATTAGCTGGAATGGCTCAGGCTTTGACATACCTGTACTGATATATCGTGCCATGCAATATGATTTGTCAGCACCATGGCTGTTCGAAGAAGGCGAGCGTATTAAAAACATGCGCTTTGATAACTATGTTAACCGTTTTCATACGCGTCATCTAGACTTGATGGATCGGTTTAGCCAGTACGGTGCTAGTCGCCGTGAAGCCATGGATATTGTCGCAAGTTTGTATGGATTACCTGGTAAAACTGATGTAGATGGCAGCATGGTCGGCGCGCTTGTTAGTAGCGGTGACTGGCAGACCCTATCTATATACTGTGAGTCTGATGTTATGAACACTTGGCTTATTTATTTACGCTGGTTACGTCTAACAGGACAGTTGTCTTCACAAGATTTTGATGCTTGGCAGCAGCAGAGCTATGACTATCTGGCAAAGTATACCCAAGCTGACGGTAGTCCGCGACATCAAGAGTTTATCGCTGACTGGTCATCGGCACCCGAATTATAGAAATCGCATTATTAGTAGTTTTTTATTCCCCTCTTCTAGTTATTTATTATTAAGGCAGGTTTATGCAACCCACCGATTCAAAAACATCTACAGCATCTGATATGGCAGCGCAAAACAGTAACGCTCAAACGAATGAAGCTCAAACAAACGACACCCAAACGATTGTCATTCCGCCTAGTAAGAAAAAATCGAAGCCATCATCAAAGACACGTCGTCGCCTAAAAGATGCAGAGCCAATTCCATTTAATATTGATGGCTTGTCACATGATGGTCGCGGCGTTGCTGTCTATGGTAATGGTTTTGACGTTGCGGAAGGCCATGCTGAAGACAAACACGGCAAAAAAATCTTTGTTAGCTTTGCTCTACCAGGTGAAAGCGCCTTAGTAAAAATAACCAACAGCCGTGCTAGCTTTGAAGAAGGCGATGCCATTAGTATTACCGCCAATCCAAACCCTGAACGTGCTGTCCCATCCTGCCCGCATTTCGGTACCTGCGGCGGTTGCAACTTGCAGCACTGGCAGCCAGATGGTCAAATAAACTTTAAACAATCAGTACTGGCTGAAATGCTGATGCATCAAGCCAACGCGGAACCTGACAATTGGCTCGCCCCTGTGGTCGGTGATCGTCTTGGTTATCGTACCAAAGCACGTTTGGGCGTGCGCTATGTTGTCAAAAAAGAAACCGCGCTTGTCGGCTTCCGCGAGCGTTCAAGTAACTTCTTGGCAGAGCTAAATGAATGTCATATCTTGGATCCACGTATTGGATTTGAGATTGAAAACCTAAAAACGCTTATTAGCACTTTAGAGAGTCGTGACAAGATTGCTCAGCTTGAGCTTGCAATGGGTGAGCAACTGCCAGAACTACCTGATGGCAATCAGCCAGTTGCGCTCATCGTACGTAATTTAGAACCGTTATCAGATACTGATATAGACAAACTAAAAGTGTTTTTCGCAGCGCGTAATTGGCAGCTATATTTGCAGTCGAAAGGCGTTGATAGCATCCAACGTATTGCGTTGACAGACGCTGATGATTTGAGCGAGCAATTTGGTCGTTTATATTATCAATTGCCAGAGTATGATCTGACTTTTGAATTTATCCCTACTGACTTTACTCAAGTAAACTTATCGGTCAACCGTCAGATGACCAAGCTTGCCTGTGACTTATTGGACTTAAAAGCAGGCGAACGCGTACTAGATTTATTCAGTGGTTTGGGTAACTTTAGCTTACCGCTAGCGCGCCTCGTTGGCGAGACAGGCTCAGTAGTCGGTGTCGAAGGCAGTGAAGCCATGACCAAACGTGCTGCTGACAACGCTCGTCGCAATGGTATCAACAATACTGAGTTTTATAGTCAAGATTTGACTCAAGACTGTACTGATAAGCCATGGGCCAACCAAGGCTTTGATGCACTGTTGATTGATCCACCGCGCTCTGGTGCTTGGGAGATTATGCAATATTTGCCAAAATTTAATGCTGAGCGCATTGTTTATGTCTCTTGTAATCCAGCGACCCTTGCTCGTGATACAAAAGCATTGTTAGAACAAGGCTATCGTCTGACTCATGCTGGCGTGATGGATATGTTCTGCCATACAGGTCATGTTGAATCTATCGCTCGCTTTGAAAAAGTAGCGGTTTAACATTATTAATCTTCAAGAATGATTAATAGTTAGTAACAACTAATAGTTGAACCTAATTAAAGAGACAATTAAGTGTTATTACAATTACCTAAGATAATTAAAAGCTTTGATAAGTTTGTGCTAATAAATAGCCATTATTTAGCGTAATTGACCACAGCCGTACAGAGGCTCGCTTGATTTGTCACTTTAAAATGAGATAATAGTAAACAATCTTCCTATGTTTTTGATGATGTTTCCAATCGCTACATAGCAAGCATTTGCACTCATAGCTTTATATATTTTACGCGCATTTTATAGCTGCTAAAAATCACATTTTTAGCAGTTGTATTGGTTTATAGCTGACACTTTATGGATCGTTAATTCAGAGTGTGTGCATAGTAGATGAGGTTATAATCAATTCAAAATAGCTAAGAGGAGTCGGCTATGGTAAAAATTCGTGAAGGATTACCGCTGGTGGATGGACAGACCACGCAGGCCGATAGTGCAACACTTGCGGCGCAACTGGTGGCGAGCCAACGCTCTCACCAGTCAGCCAATAGCTATGCCCAAATTCCCCTCGACATCAAATACCAGTTGGCAACTCACAAGTTACATACTACTTTTGATCGCTCCGCTGCGCACACTTATCATTTACATGACCCTCACACTGAAGACGAGTATTTGGATGATACCAATCCGCTATCAAACGAAGAGCTGGAGGCGGTCGACTTAGACCAAGCCAATATCGACGTACCGACTTGGCTAGATAATGTGGCTAAACGTATTGGACAAGAGTCAGTACCCAACCTAAGTGCAGCTTGCGAATTTATTCGCAGTCATATGAATACCAGTGAATCTGAGCGTTCAGGTGCTTATGTGACCGGTATTGGTATGACCGATATTCTGACCTATCTTTATCAAGATGAAGATGCATTGGTCGCGGCCATGCTGTATCGCAGTGCCCGCAAATCAATCATCAGTCTCGCTGAAGTTGAAAAAAACTTTGGTCCAGATATTTTGACGCTTGTGAAAGACACCCTTGCAATGGGTAAGCTGTCGGAGATTATTGAGAGTAACAAGCGCTTAGAAGACCATTTCGTCAATAATCAACGTGATCAGCTATCAAATATTTATAGCATGCTCATCTCTGTTACTAACGATGTGCGCGTAGTCCTTATAAAACTGGCTGAACGTACTTTCGCCATGCGTGAGTTGACGTTTTCTAGGCCAGAGCGTCAAACTCGTGTCGCGCGTGAGGTCATGACTATTTATGCACCATTAGCCCATCGTTTAGGTATTGCACAGCTAAAATGGGAGCTCGAAGATTTAGCTTTCCGTTATCTTGCGCCTGACCGCTACAAAGAAATTGCTAAGCTGCTGTCAGAAAAACGTAGCGAACGTGAGTCCTATATTCAGCGCGTACAAGATAAATTAAATGAATCATTAGCAGATGCCAGTATTGAAGGCGAAGTATCTGGACGCGTCAAACATATCTACTCTATCTATCGAAAAATGAAGCTTAAAGGTTTATCGTTCGATCAGCTTTATGACATTCGCGCTTTACGTGTCTTGGTTAATAGCCCTTCTGACTGTTATCACGTTTTAGGCCTAGTACATGGCTTATGGCGTTATATTCCTGAGCAGTTTGATGACTATATTACCAACCCTAAGTCTAATGGTTATCGCTCGCTACATACTGCTGTAATCGCGGAAAACAAGTCACTTGAAGTTCAAATTCGTACTCATGAGATGCACTTTGAGGCCGAACTTGGCATGTGTGCGCACGTTAATTACAAAGAAGGGCTAAAGAATAAGAAAGACAACTATCTGAACCAAAGAATCAGCTCATTGCGCCAATTATTATCTATTAATAATGAGACACGCAATCAACCACGCTCAGCTGTGGTAGCGGGCGAAGAGATAGACGATATCGAGTTTGACGAAGAAGAGCAACTCGTTGATTTTGATGAGCTAGAACGTATTTATATCTTTAGTCGCGATGGTGATATTACCGAACTACCAAAAGGCGCGACCGTTCTCGATTTTGCCTACTATGTGCATACTCAAGTTGGCAACCGCGCGCAGGCGGCCCGCGTCAATCAACGCTATGTGCCACTGACGTATCAGTTAAAAACAGGTGAGCAAGTTGAGATTATCACTAAGGCGTCGCGTGAGCCCAATCGTGATTGGTTGGTAGCATCGCTAGGTTATATCCATACCAATCGGGCCCGTTCAAAACTGCGCCAATGGTTTAATAAGCAAGACCGTGATAAGAATATTGAAATAGGTCGCCAAATGCTCAGTAAAGAGCTTGAGCGCCTATCTGTTCATCCTAACAGTATTGATCTAAACGACTACATTCAGCATTTTCATGTCAATACGACCGACGATATTATTGTAGGGCTGGTGACAGGTGATATTGGCCTGAATCAATTGACTAGTCATATCTCTCGTCAGCTGCATCTAGAGCCTGAGATCCCACCAGAGAGCTTTGTACCGCATGTAGATAACCGAGATACAGGTAAGCTCGATGCGTATAAAATCCATATCGATGGTTTGGATAATATCGAAATCAATTTGGCAGGTTGTTGCCACCCTGTGCATGGCGAACCGATTGCTGGTTACATCACTCTATCGCGTGGCGTCAGCGTGCATAATCGAGGTTGCCCAGAGTACTTACGTCTGGTCGAGCGTGACCCTGAGCGTAAGATAGAAGCCGCTTGGCAAGTGCAGACGGGGCGTTATCAACCCGTTGATATTCATGTCGAAGCATATGACCGACGCGGTTTGCTACGTGATTTGACACAGATAATTGATAAAGAAAACGTCAATATTCGCCAAGTGCAAACGTTAAGCAATGACGACAATATTGCTTTTTTAAAGTTCCATATTGAAGTCTCAGGCTTAGCGCATTTGTCTAAGTTGCTCGCAAAATTAGAACAGCAACATGGTATTTTGCATGCACGCCGTGCAGTCGTTTAAATGAAACCTTAAGCCAGTCGTTGTTTATTCCACAATAGAGTTGTCAAAAAATACTATGCCTGAATTACCTGAAGTAGAAACCACTAAAGCCAGTCTTGCTCCATTGTTGGGGCAACAGGTCGTTGATGTTAAAGTATTTCAACCAAAGCTGCGATGGATGATGCCAGATAACTTAGACGAGCTGGTTAATTACACATTGGAGAGTGTCGAGCGCCGAGCAAAGTATTTGATTCTTAATTTTCTGCCAGTAGCTGCACAGAATAACGCTCCCATGTCAGCCAGCAAAGTTGAACCGCGTCAGCTTCTCATTCACTTAGGAATGTCAGGTAGCTTACAGCAGCACAGCTACGGTACTGATAAGCGTAAACATGATCATCTGGTCGTCGTTTTTAATGATACTGCTAATAAAAAATCTCAGCTACACTACTATGATCCAAGACGTTTTGGTTCAGTACTATGGCATGAAGATTACGGCAATAAACTACTAGATCATCTGGGTCCTGAGCCGCTTTCAAAAGATTTTACCGCAGACTATTTGTACAGTTTAATCCAGCGTATAGATTTATCTAGTCAAGATAGCAATGAGTCATCGTCAGATGATACTAAAACGAATAAGCGATTAAAACCCATCTCCCGAGCGATTAAATCTGTCATCATGGAACAAGAAGTCGTGGTCGGTGTTGGCAATATCTATGCGACTGAAAGTTTGTACTTGTCCGGCATCCACCCTGCTACACCAGCCAATCAAATTTCGCACGAACAAATTGTCATTTTAGTTAATCATATTAAAGAAATTTTAAAGAAAGCGATAAAACTGGGCGGTTCGACACTACGAGATTTCACAGTAGCAAGTGGTCAAACTGGTTACTTTCAGCAAACCTTAAATGTGTATGGTAGACAAGGAGAAAGCTGTCTGCATTGCAGCACGGCACTAGAAAACATTAAGCTTACTGGTAGAGCCAGTGTTTATTGTCCAAATTGCCAGCTGTTGAAATAGCTAATAACTGATATCTGTTTGCTTGAGGTATATTTAGATTAAATGAGGCTAATATCTAGACAGAGTATTTATTTTTGAAAGTATCAAATATTGCCAAAGCTATAGCTAGATTATTCTCATTTTTGTTGCTTATTAGTGCACATCTTGCTTTAATAGTGCTAGCGCTTACATAAATAGTGCGTATCATTTATTTTTCTGTAATATTTAGCCTAACTACTGTTGCCGCAAGATTCCTGTGTGAAGATAGCAGCAGCCATTAATCATACTACTATGAGTTTCAGGATATCGTTATGACTGTTAAAGCAAAAACTCAACGCACAGTTAAGCAGAGATTTTTTACTGTATTGGCAACTTTAGGATTGGTAGCTGCGACTATTCATCCTACTTTTGCAGCTATAGAAATTGATGAAACTGATTTCGGGCCTTCATACGAAACGATGGTAGTTGATACGATTGTTGGTAAACCATTGCAACTTGTGAATGCTGTAGCTGGTACGGCAGCTTATATCGTAAGCCTACCTTTCTCACTTATTGGTGGTAATGCAGATCAAGCACAGCAGAAGCTATTTGTTGAGCCATGGGATGCGATGGGACGTTGTTTAGGCTGCACAGTTGCAGAAGACAATTATTACAAATCTCAAGTCGTTGATAATAACGTGGTACGTATCGTTGTCGATCAACCGTCAGAAATTCTAATTAATACCAATGACTATGTAGTGGTCACTCCGTAACAATTTGCTTTTAGTAGGCACATCAAATAGTTCACAAGAATGACTGTGACTATTTCATAGCAAAAAGGCTAACAAGAAGTTAGCCTTTTTTATTGTCAACGAGTTGATAATTTATTTCGTAATACTAGTATTACTTAATTTTGCACTGATTTCGCGCAGCAACTTCACTTCCTCTGATGGCTCTTCTACTGCTTCTTCTATAACTTCCTCTACCTCTTCAGCACGGCGCATTTTATTGACACCTCTCACCATCATAAAGATGATGAAAGCTAAGATTAGAAAGTTAATCAGTACGGTAATAAAACTACCGTAAGCCAATACAGGTACACCTGCTTCTTTGAGCGCATCATAAGTCATAACAATACCATCAGGTGCATCGCCTAAAACTAAGAACATGTTCTCAAAATTAATCTCGCCGCCAAAAATAAAAGCGACAATCGGCATAATAATATCATCTACTAAAGATTTTGTGATGGTAGCAAAAGCCCCGCCGATGATGACACCGACTGCCAAATCCATCACATTGCCCTTGACAGCGAACTCTTTAAACTCTGAAACCATACTCATTGTTTTTTCCTCAAAATTTATCTACAAACCAATAGATATTTATATAATTAGTGTCACATCTAGCTTTCATGTTAATAATTGAATACATTAATGCCACTATTCATTCTGTCTGTATTTTTCCCAGATTACAACACAAAAAAAAGCAGTATAAAGTGAACCACTAATAGCTCACCTTATACTGCTCATTTTTTGAATCACTTAGTGCCAGTAAAACTACTGACACTAAGTGTTTGCGTCAAACATCAATACTATGAATCACTAAGTAATTCAATTATTGATATTAAGCACCTTTTTTACCACGGCCGTGACGTTTACGCTCACTTTCGGTTAAGTAGCGTTTACGAATACGTACCGCTTTTGGCGTTACTTCGACTAGCTCATCGTCTTGAATAAATTCAAGCGCTTGCTCAAGAGTGAATTTCACTGCTGGCGTCAACGTCAATGCTTCGTCAGTACCACTAGCACGTACGTTAGTTAACTGTTTAGCAGTCGTTGGGTTAACAGTCATATCATCGTTACGAGAGTTAAGACCAACAATCATACCTTCATAAACTTCAAGCTGTGGTTCAGCAAACAACTTACCACGTTTCTGTAGGTTAAACAGAGCAAAACCTAGGCAAGTACCATTTGCCATAGAAACTAATACGCCGTTAGAACGACCACCAACATCACCGATCTTCTGTGGACCGTAATGTGAGAAGCTCGAGGTCATGATACCACTACCTGAAGTCAGGGTTAGGAACTCAGAACGGAAACCGATTAAGCCACGCGCTGGTATGGTTGCCTCAATACGCATACGGCCTTTACCGTCCAGCTCCATGTTAGTCATCTCGCCTTTGCGTAGACCAACTTGCTCCATGATAGAACCTTGATGCTCTTCTTCGATATCGAAGACAACGTTTTCATACGGCTCTTGTAGCTTACCATCAACTTCTTTAACGATAACTTCTGGACCAGAAACACCTAGCTCAAAACCTTCACGGCGCATGTTTTCGATAAGTACTGATAAATGAAGCTCACCACGGCCTGATACTTTGAATTTATCAGGAGACTCAGTATCTTCTACACGCAATGCTACGTTATGAATCAATTCACGCTCAAGACGCTCACGAATGTTACGTGAAGTCACAAACTTACCTTCACGACCAGCAAATGGTGAATTATTTACTTGAAAGTTCATAGATACTGTAGGTTGATCTACCGTTAGTGCTGGTAGTGCTTCAACGTTGTTAGGATCACAAATAGTATCAGAGATGTTTAGTGCATCGATACCTGTGATACAAACGATATCACCTGCTTGTGCATCTTCAACGTCGATACGATCAAGACCATGGTAACCCATGATTTTTAGGATACGGCCGTTACGCGTTTTGCCATGCTTATCAATGACAGTCACTGGCGTGTTAAGTTTAACTTTACCACGCTGAATACGGCCAATACCAATTACACCAACGAAGCTATTGTAGTCAAGGCTTGAGATTTGCATACGGAACGGAGCGTCAGCATCAACCTGTGGAGGCTGAACAACATCAACGATAGTTTTGAACAATGGGGTCATGTCGTCAGCTAGATCATCTGCTTCTAGACCTGCGATACCGTTCAATGCTGATGCATAAACAACTGGGAAATCAAGCTGCTCATCGTTTGCACCTAGGTTGTCAAACAAATCAAAGATTTGATCCATTACCCAGTCAGGACGTGAGCCAGGACGATCGATTTTGTTAATAACAACGATTGGCTTTAGACCTTGTTCGAATGCTTTTTGCGTCACAAAACGAGTCTGAGGCATTGGGCCATCAACAGCGTCAACGACCAAAAGTACGCAGTCAACCATAGACATTACACGCTCAACTTCACCACCGAAATCGGCGTGACCTGGGGTGTCAACAATGTTGATACGGTATTCAGTTTCTGAAGTTTTATCTGTCCAGCGGATAGCTGTGTTTTTAGCCAAAATGGTAATACCACGTTCTTGCTCAATATCACCTGAGTCCATTGCACGCTCAGCAATGTTTGCACGGTCGCCAAAAGTACCAGACTGATGTAATAACTTATCAACCAAAGTTGTCTTACCGTGGTCAACGTGGGCAATAATTGCAATGTTACGCAGGTGTTTGATATCGTTCGCCATATAAAATGCTCGTTTCGTCTTAAAAAAATGCAGTAGCAGTAAGCGCTGCTGAATAAACTTTCATCATCAATCAGATAGATATTGAATCTAAGATGATGCAAAAAAGAATGCTATCAAATAAAAAAGTTCAATACAATCAAATATCTATACTGACGAATTCATCATACAGATTGCTATGCTAATGTACATACTGTTAATTTACAGAATGTTTGGGTGGCTAGTATAACATTATTGATTCATAAATTTATGTAATAACTCACTTTTCTCAATACATAAATAAAAAAAAGCCACCCATTGGGTGGCTTTTTTTGTAACTGTATATTTAACTATACGGTTATTTTGCTAATACTTACTGAACAACCATATCTTTAGTTTGTTCAACAGTCATTGTTTTGTCACCAGTGATGATGGCATAAACACGACGGTTCATAGCACGACCTTCTTCAGTGTCGTTTGAAGCGATTGGGTTGTTGTAACCATAGCCTACAGTTGATAGACGGTTTGGAGCGATACCGAATTCGTTAGTTAGCATAGATTTAACAGCAACGGCACGAGCTTCAGATAGACGTTGGTTATAACGTGCTGAAGGACCAGTCTTAGAAGCATGACCTTCTACACGAGCTGTAGAGTTAGGATACTCACGCATCTTCTCTGCGACTTTAGCGATTTCTGGCTTGTACTGGTTTTTGATAGCTGACTTGTCGTTATCAAAGAATACACGTAGTTCCATTTTCAGTTCGTCAGTAATGTCTACTGGTACTGGGCAACCGCGCTCATCAACTACAACGTTCATTGGAGTGCCTGGGCATGCATCGATGCTATCAGGTACGCCATCACCGTCAGAATCAAGATCAGCTTCAACAACAACTACTGGAGTGTTGTCAACTACTGGCTCTTGCATAGGTGGTACTGCTACTGTAGGTGCTAGATGGCCACCTAGTACTACTTCTAGACCGGCCAAAGCCATGCCTTCCCACCAGTTGTTGTCAAAGTTATGAATCGCACGAGCTTCACCACGTAGGCTTAGCGCGTCATTGATGCGATACATAGCACCTAGACCTAGATTACCGATAGTGTCTTTAGAGTTTGATACTTCAGTACCAGCAGCAACTACTTCACCGTTAGAGTTAGTATACTGTTCTTGGTTCTCTACTTTGATTTTAGACTGACCAGCACCTACTAGTACATATGGCTTAAGTGCGCTATCAGTGTAACCAGTGAATTCTTCAGTACCGATCAAGAAGTTACCAGAAATCATTTCTTGTTCGATATCAAAGCGGTTAACGCCTGCATCAGCTGAATCTTCAGAAGCTTCGCCGTTTGCGTCAGATACACCATATTCTACTTGGAACTGAGTAGAAGGAGTAAGTTCGATACCTAAAGCTGCACCAGTATATAGGCTGCTTTCTTTGGCTACGCCACCATTGCTGTTACCACGGCTACCATCACCGATAACGTCGCCATTAGCGTTTTCATACAAGTTTTTACCAGTAGTAAGAACTTCACGCTGTTTGTCAGAGGTATCACTGAATTCTTCAGTCATGTGATAACCAAGTAACAATGGGCTAATAGTAACACCAGCATTAGCTGCCATCGGTGCAGCCGCTACAGCAACAAGGGCTAGAGCTATTTTGTTCAATTTCATGGACTTCCTCCAAAGGATAATTTTAGTGATGCATTAAGCAAAACCGATTCTCAAGACGTACTAAGATAGACATCTCTTACGCATTTTAAGTTACAAAGCAAAACCAATTAAGGAGTAGCTTAGCGATTATTAATTCAGTTTACAACTTTTTTCGTTAACGAGCTACACATTATTACACGATAATGTTGTAACTAAAACACAATAAACAGTCTAAGTTACCCAGAACTAACACACCTTACGCTTCTTATCTTTTACACATCAGTTTGCGATAGATGAGTAGTCCATTGATAGCTATTTTCTTGAAGCATTTTATTACAATTAGAATTTTTTCTCTATTGCTAATATCGTTCTTTCACTAATTGAAACATTTTTTGACAGTCGCTATATATTACATATATATTGTAAAAAACCAATATTCTTCTGAAAACCAAGTAATTAGGTGTTGTATGTGTTTTATGTGTTTTATATACAGTGGAATAAGAGAAAGTTTAAAGAATTTGGACAATTGGTTTGCTTAAAAGATAGTCAACACAAGGATGTATGAGACGTTGTTTTCTACTTGAATGACAAATAGCTATAGGATGTAGCGCATTATGAACTTACTTAATAAGGTACTGGCCCATTATAAGAGAATAGTCATTTTTACCTTTTGTTTACCTATTTGCAGAAAAGGCGGGTATGGAATTGATAATTTCTTAGCTATTGCATCTAGGTTATTCAATAAACTATTGAAGTTAGCCTATTATAGGAAACCATCCCTTCAGAACAATAATATTCTCAGTGCTAAGCAATCAAACGGCTTTACTCTCGTTGAGCTAACTGTGACGACAATGGTATTGGGGATTATCGCAGCTATTGCAGCGCCAAGCATCTTAACGCACTTAGCACGAATGGAAGCCCAACGGGTCAAGCATCAACTAGAGAGCACCTTATCCTTAGCAAAGGCCGAAAGTTATATAAGTCGACAGGATGTCTTAGTTTGTTTATCGAATGATGCACAGCAATGTCATAGGAACAGTGATAAAACGCTTCTGCTATTCGTAGATAAAAATAACAATAAGCATTTTGATTCTCAAGTAGATACCTTATTAACTCAGCAATCCTTAAACCTGAGATATAGTACAGTGAAATTAAGAGTTGGCGGTAGGCGTCACTATACTAAATTTTGGGGTGATAGCGGCAGACCGCGAGGACACTTCGGCCATATAAAATACTGCCCTACCTCTTCTTATAACAAGTCAATGTACCAAATCTCTTTTAACCAATCCGGTATCGTCAAACATAAACTTAATGCAGACCATCCTACGAAATGTAATGGGTAATAGATGCTGTATATGTAAACCTATTTATACATAGCCTCTTTCATCATTGTCACAGCGCTTTCTAGTCCTACAAACACCGCATCTGCAATAAGTGCATGACCGATATTTAACTCATATATATTATCAATCTTTGCAATGGCATTCACATTGTCACGCGTTAAACCATGACCTGCGTTAATAAGCAATTTATCGTCTAGGCTCTGTGCTATAGCTACTGCATGTTCAATTCTTTGAAGTTCAGCCAACTGTGCGGCAGTATCATTTGCTAAGCCTGCTTCCGCATAAGCACCAGTATGCAACTCTATTGCGTCTGCACTACATTCTATTGCAGCAGCAATCTGCTTGTCATCAGGATCAATAAACAAGGAAACCTTAATATTAGAATCTTGTAGCTTATGAACATACTCTTTTAAAGACGTGACTTGACCTGCAACATCAAGACCACCTTCTGTCGTTAACTCTGCCCGCTTTTCAGGTACTAGACATACCCAAAAAGGTTTAACTTCGCAGGCAATTGCAAGCATTTCATCCGTTGCGGCCATCTCTAAGTTCATTCTTGTCGACAACTGCCCTGCCATTTCATAAACATCAGCATCTTGTATATGACGGCGATCTTCACGTAAATGTATAGTGATACCATCTGCTCCTGCCTTTTCGCACAGTAATGCAGCAGCCAAAGGACTCGGATAATTCACACCGCGCGCTTGACGCAATGTTGCCACGTGATCAATATTCACGCCTAACAAAGGTTTTTTTGAATTGTTTTCAGATGAGGTAGATACAGAGATACTCATAAAAAATCCTTTGGGCAATTAAGCCTAACCTATATAGTTGATACTACGAGAATATTTAAGACTTTATTGATAACGCTGCTGTTGCTGCCATAACAGACGGCTTTGTAGCGGCTGATAATCAAGTAAATGATCAATAAGATGTCGATTTAGCTTTGACCAATGGCTCAGCGTCTGTTCAGTAATACCTAAACGTGCCATTTCTATAATATCCGCACCCTTAAAAACAGTCTGTCCAGACTCACTAGCTAAATGCTCAGACTCTTCATTATGTACTAATACAGGGAGCAAACCTACATCTGGTAAAAAGCGGTAAGTACAATCAGACTCGATGGGGTCTTCAACGTTGTCATGCGTTAACGTTAAAGTGAATCCTAACTCGGTAAATAGATACTGCTCAAACTGACGTAGACAGAGACGAAGCTCGCTATTACTTAAGGGCTGCTTGAGTTGTTGTAGACTGATTTGATAATGCTGCCACAATACTGGCATTGGGTCTTCAGTAGGTAACAACCGCCACAGAATCTCGTTTATATATAGTGCGGCATACTGATGTTGACCGCTGATATTAGCGTAAGGTACGGCTTCTAAGACAGCAGATGTACTATCTTTTTGAACACTGTCTTTTTGAACACTGTCAGCTTGAGTTGTATCTTGCGAAGTAATATTAATTTGACTAAAGGTTTTTAGGTCGCGTTTACCAGTAGCAAAAAGCTGTAACGGCATAAATAGTGGCGCGCCTTTTTTCCCAACGCCATGTATTACACCATGTTGTTGAGAAAAAAGATAATACAAAGCGCGCTTTTCCTGATAAGGACGCTGATGCAATAAATACCCGACGAGCGCTTCATTACGCATTTTTTATTACCTAAATAGCTAAAAGGCAGACAGTGCTTTTGAAGCGTTCGTTTTTAACCGCTATCAATAGCCCAAACTGGTCAACGCACGCTCGTCATCAGACCAACCACGTTTCACTTTGACCCACAAAGTTAACATGATTTTTTTACCGAACAACTGCTCCATATCTTTACGAGCATCCATACCAACTTGTTTGATACGCTGACCTTTGTCACCGATAACAATGGCTTTTTGGCCACCACGTTCAACATAGATAGTCGCATCAATGAAAGTACAAGCTTTGCGTGGACGCCCTGTTTTTGGATCAGTATGTGCAGGTTCGTCTTTAAACTCATCAATCTGTACGGTTAAATCATATGGCACTTCATCACCCGCACTACGCATGATTTTTTCGCGAATGATTTCACTGGCTAAAAATCGCTCAGAGCGATCAGTGATTTGCTCTGTATCATAAATAGGCGCAGCGACTGGTAAATGTGAGGCAATCACTTCTTGCAAACGATCTAAGTTTTGATTTTTTAGTGCAGATACAGGAACGATATCAGCAAAATCGAAACTATCGTTGAAAGTTTCGATAAGCGGTAGCACGCTGCCTTTATCTTTTAGAGTATCTGACTTATTAATAACCAATACGACTGTTAGATTGGTCTCACCGAGCTTTTGCAAGGTCAGTAAATCATCGTCACGCCATTGATCTGAATCAACAACAAACAGTACTAAATCTACATCTACTAACGCTGATACCGCCGCTTTATTCATACGTTCGTTAATAGCACGTACTTCGTTACGGTGAATACCTGGTGTATCAACAAACACCGCTTGCATTTCATGGTTTGACAAAATGCCATGGATACGATGACGGGTAGTTTGCGGTTTGCGTGAAGTGATAGACAGCTTTTGACCTAATAAGTGATTCATCAAAGTTGACTTGCCCACATTTGGACGTCCAACAATGGCCACATAACCTGCTCTAAAATCATCAGCCATACGGGCATTGCCACTCGGTGCAAAAAATTCTTCAATAGCCATATCATTGTCTAATGCAATATCTTCTGCATCAATACCATGAGTCTCTTCAGTAACTTCGATATTGTTTTGGCTTGATTCAATATCTGTATTTTCACCCAAATTTTGGGTGCCGTCTTCATTGTTTGATGGCAAATCAGTATGATTGCTCATAAGTTAATCCTATAGGGTTTGTGTCTAGCCGAACAGTCGTTGATGCCAAATTTATTAAGTCACCATTGAAAAAGGCTAGAAACATTTAAAGTTTTGAAATAAATAATATGTGAGGTAGTTTTAATGTATGTTTTGCAAGCTATAAACCAATCTAAGCTAATATTCTGCATCTAAAAATGCATTAATAGACATCGGCTATACACGTTTTTTGGCAGATCCTGGCAATTTATGTAATTGGTTAATCATAAGCTCTGCTGCTTTTTGTTCAGCAATACGTCGGCTTTCACCAGATTCAGTAATGTCAGGGCAATTATTGATATTGACATGGCAACGTACAACGAAAATTTGATGCGGTGCATTACCACGCGTTTCCATGAGCTCGTAATTAGGCAAGTCAAACTGTTTAGATTGTAGCCACTCTTGTAACCGACTCTTGGCGTCCTTTAGCGCTTTTTGGTCATTGACATTATCAATCAAATCACCATACCAAGAGAGAACACACTTACGAGTAATATCCATATCTTGACTGTCTAAATAGATAGCACCAATCAGAGACTCTACGGCATCGGCCAGTATAGACGCACGATTGCGACCTCCACCTTTGCGCTCACCTACTCCTAATATAAGATGGTTAGACAGCTCTAAGTTTTGAGCGATAATTACCAACGACTCTTGGCGCACCAGTGTTGCACGCATACGCGTTAAGCGCCCTTCATTTTGACTAGGATAACGATGATATAAAGCTTCACCCACAATCATCCCTAACAGTGCATCACCTAAAAACTCTAGGCGCTCATAGTTCTTTTTGCTATCAAATGAGCGATGCGTTAGCGCAAGTTTAGGAAGGCTCAAGTCATTGAACTCATAGCCTAACTTACGCGTTAATACTGCTAACCGCTGAATAAATTCTGAGCTAACAACAAGCGTGTCAACAGACGTACTATTTTTTTGGGAAGTAGGAACCGCTTGGGAATGGTGCGAAGTTGGTTTCATGCGTGGTTTGTGGTTATCCCTTCTGCTTGACAGATTTAGTTTAATAATATTATTTGATATATTTTATGAAATAATGAAAGTGCTATGTCGTACTATGATGGCTTACTCTGCTGTTGCCATCTCAATATTACCCTCGAAACGGTTCACGATGTCGACATTGCTAAAAAAGTTATTAGTTACTGCGTATTCTTTATAGATAGCCAATTGACCTGTTTTTTTATCCGTAAAGGTAAATACCTCTTCTGCCTTGGTATCATAGTCAGCATTGATAGATAACTGTTTGTTGACACGTTCAACAAATTGTTTAGCTGTCTCTTTATTGTTATTGGCTTCTTTTAACTGTGCACTTAATACCTTGGTCAATTGGTAGTCACCAATTTGAGCTGGTACGATAGCTACTGTCAATTTAGTCGCAATACCCAAAAGCATAATAATGAGAACAATGTTTGTCACACTGGCGCCGCGCTGCATAGCCAAACCAGATAATTGCTGCATTATGATATCCTTCTAAAGATAAACGACTATTTTGAACAAGTGTATAAATAATAAATAGCTATTGATTATTTAGCAACGATATTAGCATAAAACCATTATCAACCAATCAATCTCTAGACAATCTCATAATCTTAATTGATAGTACCATTACGCTCAAAGGTCGGTAGGTTAAGACCAGGTGGTTTATGCATCCAAATATAAACAGCCTTACCTGCTAGGTTTTCATCAGGAACGAATCCCCAAAATCTACCATCTGCACTGCGATCTCGGTTATCACCCATCACAAAATACTGACCCTCTGGCACGTCAATGCGCCACTCGGTACCCTCTGACTCAACCACCTCTGGTGATTGTTGTTGTAAAAATGGCGCGTATTGTGAACTGTTCATGCCGTCTAAATAGCGCACGAGATGTTTGTTGTCACCTTGCATTTCTTCAAAATATTGTGCTGCATCTTCTTCTTGTTGACCCATTGCAGAAGCACTCTCTTCGGTAAGCACTTGACCTGGACCAATTTGCCCTGGTAGATATAGCTGTGAAGTCAATTCAGCATTTGCCGCGAAATCTACAGACTTAGTCTCAATAGTTACATCATTGATAGACAGCGTGCCTTGGCTATAACTTACGGTATCACCAGGCAAACCGATAACGCGTTTAATGTAATAAATGCTCGGGTTCTCAGGATAGCGAAACACTGCCACATCACCATGCTCAGGTTCACCAGTATCTAGCACCTTATTATAGGTTAACGGCAGACGCACGCCATATGCATACTTATTGACGGCAATAAAGTCACCCGTATATAGCGTCGGCACCATAGATGATGATGGGATATTAAATGGCTCAATTAAAAATGAACGTACTATTAACACCACTGCTAACACAGGGAAAAAGTCATAAGCCCAGCGCACTAGTAAGCCTTCTTGACCTCGACCACGAGTTTTGCGCTGTTTGAGCGCTAGCTTATCTAACAGCCAAACAATTCCTAGGACTATAGTTAACGGCACTAAAATTAAATTAAAATCAAAATCCATACCAAATTGCCTATTAACGAGCGGCTTATCTAATACCTTTACGATAAGACTCACTACATTTGACTGTTATCTACAATGACTATCTTAGGTTACGTTTAGCGATTAGCTATCAACTTGCAACACAGCTAAGAAGGCTTCTTGTGGAATTTCCACGTTACCTACTTGCTTCATACGTTTTTTACCAGCTTTTTGCTTAGACAGTAGCTTTTTCTTACGTGACACATCGCCACCGTAGCATTTTGCTAATACGTCTTTACGCATGGCTTTTACCGTACTACGACCAATGATTTGGCTACCGATAGCCGCTTGAATGGCGACATCAAACATTTGACGTGGAATCAACTCTTTCATCTTCGTAACCAGTGCATTACCACGATAACGTGATTGGGTTTCGTGCACGATCATCGCTAAGGCATCGACTTTATCGCCATTGATTAGTACATCAACTCTCACCAGCTTATCGGCTTGATAACGTTCAAAGTTATAGTCTAGCGATGCAAAACCACGTGAGACTGACTTTAGGCGATCAAAGAAATCCATGACCACTTCGCCCATTGGGATATCAAATATAAGCTGTACTTGTCGACCCATAAAACGCATATCAACCTGAACGCCACGACGCTCAATACATAGCGTCATTACATTGCCTAAGAATTCTTGCGGTACTAAAATCTGACAGCGGGCAATTGGCTCACGGAACTCTTCAATGTTGTTTGGCTCAGGTAGATGTGATGGATTATCTACATAGATTACATCACCATTCTTTTTCTCAATTTCGTAAATAACTGAAGGCGCCGTAGTAATCAAGTCCAGATCGTATTCACGCTCTAGACGCTCTTGGATAATCTCCATATGCAGCATACCCAAGAAGCCACAGCGGAAACCAAAGCCAAGCGCATCCGACGTATCTGGCTCAAAAAACAGCGAAGCATCGTTGATTTGCAATTTTTGCAAAGCTTCACGGAATTTTTCAAAATCACTTGAATCTACTGGGAACATACCAGAATAGACTTGTGGCGTGACTTGTTTAAAGCCTGGGATACGATCCACATCAGGGGTCTTAGCATGAGTGATAGTATCGCCTACTGGTGCTCCGGCAATATCCTTAATACCCGCAATAACAAAGCCGACTTCCCCTGCTTCTAAAACACCCGTATCTACAGGTTTAGGGGTAAAGACACCAATCGAGCCAACCAGATGTGCTTCTTGAGTCGATTTGATGTATAACTTGTCACCTTTGCGTATAGTACCTTCACGCACCCGTACCAATGAAACCACGCCCAAATAATTATCGAACCAAGAGTCAATAATTAGTGCTTGGAGTGGTGCTTCACGGTCACCAGTTGGTGCTGGAATAAACTCCACCAATGCTTCTAGCAGCTTATCAACACCAAGACCAGATTTGGCTGATACACGCGGTGCATCAACCGCATCGATACCGATAATATCTTCAATTTCTTGAATGACGCGCTCAGGCTCAACTTGCGGTAAATCAATCTTATTTAACACCGCCATGACCTCTAAGCCTTGATCAACGGCTGTATAGCAATTGGCCACTGACTGCGCTTCTACGCCTTGAGCAGCATCAACAACCAACAGCGCGCCTTCACAAGCTGCTAATGAGCGCGACACTTCATATGAAAAGTCGACGTGACCCGGGGTATCAATAAAGTTAAGCTGATAGCGCTCTCCATTTGGATGATCATAAAACAGCGTTACCGATTGCGCTTTGATAGTGATACCGCGCTCACGTTCGATATCCATTGAGTCGAGTACCTGCGCCTGCATCTCGCGATCTTGCAAGGCACCGCACATTTGAATAAAACGATCGGCAAGGGTCGACTTACCGTGATCAATGTGGGCAATGATTGAAAAGTTACGAATATTGGCTAATGCAGTCACAAAGCGCCTACTAAATTAAGGGTGATAGAATAATAAAACTAAAAAATAGATACTGTCAGATGCAATTGATAAGATGCTTGTACTTCTTTGAAGGTTAACCGTTATAACAAGCCGATTGGGCTCATACCACCGTCTAAAACCTATAGCCAAGCACATTAACTCTTATGCGCAGACATAAAAGAGTATTCTAGCAGTTTTCCACTGCAAAGTAAGGCGATTTTGTTAGAAGAGATGTGACTTACAGATGAAATGACCAGCTAAAAAAGGATAACGCAACAATCGTTACACTTGTTGAACTTCGTTTCTTTATATAGATACCATTATAGTTGCTATGACTTCTTAGAAACAAAAGCAAATAAATTACTAGGGTAAATTGGTTTTAGACATATCTACGTCTGTCGTTTCGCTGCTAGTTTGGCACAAATACTTATACATCCATGGCGATCTGCCATAAAAAGCACCATTTATTTGAGTTTGCTCTATCAGGTACTCACGAAATCTCAAATAAAATTCATTATCTGGGCCCTTAGGCTGCTGCCAAAAATCATCAAGCGGCTTTTGATCTGTTAGCTTAGGAATATCATAAATTGCACGACCCATAACCTTAGTGGGTTTCTTATGATAAACCGACTGCAAGCCTGTCGTACTGTTAATAGTCACCATACCAATACTATATTTCATCAAAGTTGGCAGGTGCATATCACAACCATAGAAAACACGATGAGACACTTGATAGCGCTCAGCTAGGCTAGCTACCAGCTCCCGATAGTCTCTATGACCACGATCTAATGGATGATGCTTAAACACGAGTAACTGTTCTTGCTTAGCAAAATTTGCAAAGCTTGCGATAGACTCGTCAATAAACTGTACCACATCACGATAATCACTATGATGGGTAATCTGTGAGTCATTATGGACTTGCAAGCTGATCAAAAAATAATTATTACTTTCTTGCTTGGTCAGTCTATTTTGCAAGTGCTTGTCTGGTAAATACCCTCGAAGCTTCCGCCACGGTGCCTTTAACCAAGCGATGGCTTCTTGCCAGGCGGTCATACCACGATAATGCGAATAATGTGGGTAACGGCTTTTATAAAGCCAAGCAATGATGTAATAGACGATGGCTGCGATACTGAGCCGATAAAATCGATTATGTGTATATAAAGGCTGATCATTGGCTTTCTTAAGTGCTTTAATCTCAGCAGTGTTTAGACGTGAATAGCCATTAATCCCATGCTCTTGCAAGGTAATGTAATCAGGACGCAAGTACCCTTCTTCAAAGACAAAAAATGAAATGCCCAGCTTCTCACTGATACACGCCGCTTGAGTATGATGCGGTCGACAATCGCCAAAACATACAATTGCATCAATATTGTGCTCTTGAATAAACACCTGCAACCAAGAAGAAAATTGCGCTAATGTATTGGTATATTCGTAGGTATTGTCATGATGATAAAAAAAGGCATCGCCTGCATTGAAATTGATTTTGCTTACTTTAATATCTTGAGTTTGCAAGAATGACGAAAATCGATTAAAAAACCCACCCATTTTCCCTTGTAGTAGCAAGACGTGTCGATGAGTGAGCAAGTGAGACATCGAAGCTGCCATAATACAGGGCTACCATTAAATGAGAAAATAAGAGATAAAAATGAGAAAGGTCGTGCAACCATGTGAAAACATATAGCGTAAAAGTGATTATACCGAAAAAGCACCTATTTGTCGCAATGCAATTATATGGTGCTACTCTAATAAATCAACGAGACATTTTACGCAATTTCTGTTGCCACTGGTGACGCTGTTGCATAAAACGCATAGTCGCGTGACGTTTCAATTTTGTAGATAAAGACGAGGCCACAGTCTTAGATGAACTATTTAAAGTACTAGCCATTTCAGATTGCGATTCTTCACTGCTCTCAAGCAGATGTAAATCTTTAGGAGGATACAAATAATCAATCACCTGCTCGACTTGTGCCAGCCCATAGCCATCAGGTAGACGATACAACGGGTAACATATAAGCGCGCCATATATTAGCTGCTCAAGAGTCAAAGGTATATCTCGTTGACGTCTTTTTAGGTAGGTAGCTTTCGGTAATGACTGCTCGTCAATATCTGTGGTTAACCCCCAACCTGCATAAAACGGTAATCCATAGCAGGTGACGTCCAATCCACGCAGCAACGCTTCAAAACCAGTCAATGAGCTGATCGTATGAACCTCATCCACCCATTCTAAACAATCAGGCATTGCAGTATCGTAGGCAACCGCTTGAACTTGTCGTAGATGGGCTTCTGATACTTTACCCGCTCGCAGTCCTGCTTCTACATCAGGATGCGGCTTATAGATCAAATAAGCGTCTGGGTTATCTTGTCGTACACATTCGATCAAACCACTGTTTGTCTTTATTGTGGAGCCACAATACTGTACTGACAAATCGTCCTCTACCTGACCGATAATCAGAACGCGTCGTCGCCCAGATATTTTAGCATCCTGCATCCACGAATTATTTTGGATGCTAGAAACATCTATACCAGCCCCAACATTGTATTTACTTACCCGCTGATTCAGCAGTTTATCTTGCAGTTTTTTTACGCGAAGACGCTGTTCAGAACTTAATGGCTGACAATTTTGCAGCAATGTTTCTAAGTCTGAAGGCTGGGTCGCATCGTAATAGATACCTTGTTTATCTATGACAACAGACAGTGGTGCCATTAAAGTAGCACCTAAACCATTTGATCGGATAAAACCATCTTCCATACAATAAATAGCTGGCATATCCGAGCTTTGTTCAGCAAGTTTACTCTGTAGCTTCTTCTGTACTTGCTGACGTTTGGCCAAACCCCATACCAATAAAGGCTGGCTGAAATTGACACGGAAATGGTCTGGATGTAGAAGATTTTTTAGACGCGGTTTTGGTTTAACGAATAATGTCGTACGCGGTAGGTCTGTAAAGGCTTTGACAAATGGCAGCTTCCAACGACTAAATTCATATATTGTCAAATCGCCTTCAAGACGTGCTTGCCACCGCCGATTGGTCACCAACCACTCAATGGCTGTATCGATATCACAAGCTTGTTTCGTTGCTGGATCTACATAACGACTGTAATCAATATAAGCACTATAAAATAATGTTTCTAACGTCGTTTTAAGCGTTTTATGTGACGTCGCAGGAAACATTGCTAAGTTCGAAAAACTTTTATTGTTAAGGAGTATCTCAGCTGATGCTAAACGACGTTTTTGAACTGATTTAAGTAAGTTTTTAGGTGCGTTAGCATCATCGGTCAGCCCCCACCCACTGTACCAGCTGACCCCGAAGCAATGTACTTTTTTACCTAGCATTAATGCTTCAAAGCCCATATGTGAGCTGACGGTATAGACCTCACTTACTTGTTTAAGCAGTTCAATAGGATTGAGAGACTCTGTCAATAACCTAACGTTTTTAGGCAGTTTTAAGTTGGATAAATAGCCTGATTTTGACGCAGGATGAGCCTTTATCCAAATATGGGCGTTAGGATGGTTGCGACATGCAGATTTTAGCATCTTCTTAAATTGACGTTTATTCGCACCAGCACCTTTGACAGAGGCATCACCTGCTACTTGGTCAATCAATAGGACATGGAATTGTGAAGCGCTTTCTTTTTCGTTAATACTTTCTTTATTAATCAATTTATCCAATGACGGACAATCGATTATAGAATTATATTTACTCAGTTTTTCTTCACATATGCGTGCCATCAGATGACGAGCACGTGCCTCGCCTACTGCGCGATCATTGCTAGTACTCTTGGTACGCTCAACAATCAACTGCTCAAGGCGTGAGTGGTGCATCATATCAAAGTAGATGCCAATGTCATCGACAACCACGCTTAAGCCATGGCGACTACTAATACCTGAAACCAATGAACGCAAAAATCCATCTTCAATACTTAATGTATTCAGGTCCTGACGAGTGGCAGCTTTATCAGCTCGTTGAAAGCTTTTCTTGTGCCCCCATCCAATAAATGCCTCAGGTTGTGGTTTTTTCTTGCGATTTACCAAGCTTTGTTGCAAGCCTGACCATGGATACCAGCGTTGGATATCAGCTTGCAATACTTGCGAGAGTAGCAAGTTATTGCGGCACATACCTTTACCAACTACTGCCAGTTGTTTTGTCGGTGATTGGTACTGTGACGATGGCGAAAGTAGCGCATGATCAGAGGTGGACATAGTAGATACCTTGATTTCATTCGCTGCTTCTTTTGCCATATCTTTGATACCTTTACTCATTGGTTTTGGTTAAATTCGTTCAACAGTCATCGTTAAGTCATGACTGGCTAACCGTTATAGATCTAAAACTACCTTGGCAGCAATTGCTAACTGATAAACAATCTGTGATAGACCGCGCGCAATCTCCACACGCTTAGTTTTGACTTTCGGTAATACCATAATCTCGTCACCCTGCTGGATACGATACGCAGTATTGACCACTTGGCTCGCTCCATTTTGATGAATAATTAAGATATCCTTTGTATCAGCGTTATCAGAGAAACCACCAGAATTAGCCACATAATCCCCAACGGTATAGTCAGGATTAAAGGTAAGTGCCCCTTGTGCTCGTACTTGACCATTGACTGTAATGACTGATGTTTGTGCTGGTATCTCAATGATATCGCCTTGTTGCAGAATAATATCTTGCCATGAATTTGGCACAACAACGATTTGACCATCTGTCTGAACATTACGAGCTTTGGCAACGAACTGCTTAACCAATGCTGCATCATCTTGACGCAATGCGGCTTCTTCACGAGTCGTTGATTGAGTAGCAAGCGTTAGCTCTTCTAGACGATCGAGCGACTCGTTAATCATGCGTTTTTGTTGCTCAGCAACAGATTCACGATAGATGGTTAGATGTGTCAATTTGGCCAGTGGGCTTGGCTGTAATTGTGGCACGATATCTTTTAGACGCGCGCCATATGGCACAACCATTGCGCCATTACCAGTATGTGCACCTTTTACCTGCACCGCGATGGTACCTGCGTAACGATCTGACGTTACTACCATTTGATCGCCATTATAGACAGGGACATTTTGGGCTTCACTTAATGAGTAGTACTCTGCCGTCTGTGCACGTCCTGCACTACGAGTAATGCTGACATTAGTAGCATTGGCTGCCGGATTAGACACTTGCAACACATCACCAATAGTCAGATCATTCACATCAAATTCAAAGGTATATTCGTTTTGTACTTGACCGCTTACCACAAATGTCTTTTTCTGCGGTGCCACGGTGATGACATCACCATCACGGAATGAAAATGCTTGTAATTTACCTGCTAGCAAAAAGTCATATAAATTGACTTGTTGTAGCATTTGACCGTTACGTTTGATTTGAATGTCGATATAACTACCACGTGTTGGGTCAACGCCGCCTGCTCTATCTAAATAAGACAATACCGAGTCTGCTGCTAGACCACCGTAATAACCTGGCTGTTTAACAAAACCTGTGACGAACACTTTAACAGGCTGTGCCTGCTCTAATGAAGCATAGACCCCTACATTCGAGCGGTAAATACGACTGACAGCATTTTTGACCACATTCTGTAAGCTACCATTTTGCACACCAGAAACACGGACTGGTCCAACGTTCGGTAAGAAAATATTACCTTGTGGATCGACGGTCATGGTAGCCGCATATTGGTAAGCGCCCCACATTCTTACTTGGACGTTATCACCAGGGTTAATCACATAGCTGTCATTGAAGGTAGAGCCTGAAGTCGTCGAAAATGCTCCACGGAACAATTGCTCACCGAACATCATATCTTGAGTTTTAATATCTTGATAAGGACGCGTGGTATTAATAACTGATTGGCTTGGTAAGCTCGCTGCATTGACCGCTTCTTGGGTCGTTGCTTGCCCTGGTACTGCCCCAGCAAATGCTTGGGTAGACACGTTAATATTGCTCTGGTTCTGAGATTGGCTCATGTTATTGTTGCTTGTGCCAAAGCCTGAACCTGATATTTGATCTGCATAACTGCTTGCAGCTGTTGCAGACATACTAGTCGCCGCCATTGCCAAGCTTGTCGCTATCACGATAGAACGTGGTTTCATATTCATGAGTTATATTCCTTTCCTGATCTATCGATCATTACTGATATCTGGTTTTTCAAGATTAGCTGCGGTGATCACGGACAACTGCCATTACCAAACGTACAAATCCGTACAGCATTAAGAGCAATGCAAGCGATGTCCAAATAAGATACGCTTGACGCGGATATGTTGCATCTTCAGCTTCATAGGGCGTCGAGATCACAATCAAGTTTTTCATTTTCTTGAACGCTTCTAGTCTTGATTTCTCAAGCGATGACAACGACAATTTATACAACTCGGTAGCAAAATCCACATCTGCCTTGATGGTCTCAAACTGTACCGCTTGACGGTTCAACTTGGTTGTATTTGGTGATGTCAACTTGGTTTGTTCTTGAGTGATTTGCTCTTCAACAGCCTTTATCTGGCTTCTTAGTGAAACCACTTGCGGCGCATCTGGATTTAGATAACTGAGTAACTGGCGCTCTTCGGTACGCAACGAGCTTAATTGCGCTTGCAAGCTGCCAATTAACTGATTGACGATTTGCGCATTGGCTTGTGGGTCATAGATTTCGTTTTCATTCTGATAGTTTAATAGCTGCTCTTTGGCATCGTTTAAACGCTCTTCTGATTCGTCTAACTGAGTTTCTGCAAACGCCAATTGATCACGAGCCACTTCCTGTGAAATGCGGTTCACAAAACGCTCAGATTCTCCTAAGATAGCTTTGTTCAGCTCAAAAGCATACTTTGAGTCAAAGCCTTCTGTTGATACCGAAAGCACATAGCTTTGCTCATCGAGATCAATGTGAACCCGTTTTTTGAAGTATTCAAGCAAATCTTCTTGAGTCGCATCAGGATCGATTTCATAAATAGGATCAGAGCCATCAACATAGTAAGCGTCTCGGAACTTAAACTTACTATCGAGTCGCTTCACCATATCATTCGACAAAATATACTCTGTCAAATAAGTCGCGTCTTCTTTACTAGTACTATTAACGCCCAATAGAGCTGATAGTCCGCCACCAGATGGTACGCTCGAATCACTGACTTGTTTGACTACCACGTCAGCAGTCGAAACGAAACGCGGATGCGCCAATGTCATTACATAGTATATAACGAGCAACCAAGGAAGGATGACCAAGCCAATAAACAGCGAGAAGTTAATTATCTTACTTTTTTGCTTTGTGGATATGCTTTTCATAAACCTCAATCGCTTCTGTTGTATCGTCAAACACGTGTGCTGTTTGATCCATTAGTACAATACCAATATCGCAGTTTCGTTTGATGTCACCAATATTGTGCGACACTATTAAAAATCCTGCTTGTGCGCGGCGGGCCGCTAAAATCTCTTCACTACGCTTACGGAATGCTGCATCACCAACGGCACCTGCTTCATCGAGCATATAGTAATCAAAATCAAAGGCCAAGCTAAGTCCAAATGTTAAGCGAGCTTTCATTCCTGATGAGTAGCTTTTTACTGGCATATCAAAATAACTGCCAATATCAGCAAATTCTTCGACAAAACGAATTTTTTCATCAATGTAAGGACCACTGGAGTATAATCGGCACACAAACCGGACATTCTGACGACCTGTTAGGCTACCTTGGAAACCACCTGCCACCCCAACTGGCCAAGAAATAGTCGAGTCGGTGATAATTTCCCCGCTATCCGGCTCATCAAGACCACAGATAATACGTAGTAATGTTGATTTCCCCGCACCATTACGTCCTAGCAGGCCTATACTCTGTTTATCACCAATAGTCAGGTTTAGATCTTTGAACAAGTAATGACGGCCTTTCTTTGTCATAAATGACTTAGAAATATTCTTTATCTCAATCATTTACTCACCTTTCTTAATATTAGTGCTCATAATTATTAATATTACCTTAACGAGAACGAATCATGTCACGTTCAGCATACTTATAGAGTAAAAGTCCCAAAAAGTTTACAACGAACATCCATTCTAAAAAGTACCAAATATCAATATGATATGCTGGGTAATTAGGTGCGAAGGCGTGTCTAATTAACTCGATGTTATGAATAAAAGGGTTATAAAGTAAATAACTAAAATATGGTTCAGGAATAATATGAATCGGGTAAATGATACCGGATGTAAAATACAGTATGGTAAATAATATAGTAATTACTTTACTGATTTCGCCACCATAATAGCCAACAACCATCATAATCAGAGCAACGCCAAAGCTAAATATAAATAGCGTTATCCAGCAAAATAATACAATGTGCAGGTTTTCCAAGTTGGCATAGATATCAAAAAAAGCCAATCCTAGAAGTAGTAGTATCGATGTAAAGAAATAAATCACCAGTTCTAGAAATGAGCGTGCGATAATCACATCAATGTGCTTAATCGACCGGTACATCAATAAGCCTTTGTTAGCGTCGACGGCTCCTAGAGCTCTCGTTGCTATCTTCTGAAACATCCGAAAAGGCACCATTCCAGCAACTAGGAATAAGGAAAAATCCATACCTGGAACTAGACGCTCTCTAATAGCCCCGAATATAACTAAGAAAATCAGAACCTGAAAGAGGACTTCAAGTGGCGCCCAAAGGTAACCCAAACGATATCCGCCAAAGCGAGTCTGTAACTCACGCATGAGTAATGCATGAAAGGCTGCACCCATGACTTTAAGGCCACTGCGATGCTTGATAGGACGATAAGGAGGTAGTTGGACAGACATGGCGTACAGGACTTTACCGAAAACAGCCCCTATGATAAGTAAGCGCGACATAAGTTACAAGAATTAATCTGTATACATACAGATAAACCTATGATTTAGTAAGAAATCTGTAAGTAAATCACACCTAAAATACTATCTATCAATCGCTTCTAGTTTATAAAACCATTTATTCTGGGCAAAAAAAAACCAATCTCGATAGATTGGTTTTTTTAGTACTGCTATATATGGTGGCGATGAAGAGACTTGAACTCTTGACCTCACGATTATGAGTCATGCGCTCTAACCAGCTGAGCTACATCGCCGTTTTAGGCTGCACATTATGCCCAAGCTGTTGACTGCCGTCAACCCCTAATAAGCATTTTTTGCAAAAAAACGAATTTAATTCAGATTAATTGCAACTATTACTACATCAAACAATAAAAAAGGTTTGGTAAACCGATAAGCCGGGTTCTGTCGTGGACGATCATTCCTCTAGGCGTATCATCGCTAATACGCTCAAGCAACCTACCCGCATCGAACGCGGGCCGCGCCATGCCGATGCCTATTTGGTCTTGCTACGCGTGGAGTTTACCATGCCGTGAACTGTTGCCAGCCACGCGGTGCGCTCTTACCGCACCCTTTCACCCTTACCGATAATACCCTAAGATACTAAAGGCGGTCTACTCTCTGCTGCACTGGTCGTCAAGTTACCCTGCCCAGCCGTTAGCTGGCACGCTGCCCTATGTAGCCCGGACTTTCCTCCCCTGCTCATCTGTTGCCAGTGTGCAGCGGCGATCGCCTAGTCTACCAAGCGCGCTAGTATAGCAAACTTATGACTGCCTGCGAATGTCTTTTGGATTTATTTTCGTGGACAACATAAATAGGCTAAACAAAATTTGCTGGTAGTGTGTCAATATTACCGACTAGATTATCTTTTAGATACGGTATTTGTAGCCAATGCGCTTCGGGATAATGATTGTCCAAATATTTTCGTAGAAACTCAATAGTACTATTTGCGATTTCAGTATCCGTTTGCTCAGCATCATCATGAATATGATTATAAATTACGCTATGTACTATTAATCCTCGCGATTTTATAGCTTCTAAACTCAGCAAAGTGTGATTGATGCTACCCAATCGACCAGAGGTGACCAAGACAATAGGATAGCCTTGCTCGGCAATATAGTCTAACGTGAGTAGATTCTCTGTAATGGGCACAAGCAAACCACCTGCACCTTCTAGTAGTACCAGCTCATACTCAGATTGCAGGCGCTTAGTAGCATTGGTAATCATATCAGGATCAAGTGTTTCCCCTGATAATTTAGTAGCCAAATGAGGAGACGCAGGCTTTTTATAACGATGAGTACAAGTCGTAAAATCGAGATCACATGGCTGCAGAGGTATGTCCATTAATTGACGATGCGTAATAATGTCATCAGCGATATTCATCTCACCATCGTCTGGATTGATCGATACACCTGTCTGTACTAGCTTTTGAGTGATGACATTTAAGCCTTGCTGCATAAGGGCTTTAGCAAGCAGCCCAGTAGCATAAGTTTTACCAATATCGGTATCGATACCAGAAACAAATAGAACACTCATGGTTGACCTCGGTCTTCTAAATACGTACGCACTACTTTTAGCAACGCTTGGCATAAGGTGGCCAGCTCATCATCAGTAATCACGTAAGGTGGCATAATATACACCAGCTTACCAAATGGTCTGACCCAGATACCGTTATCAATCAATAAAGACTGAAAAATGGGCATATCGACCGCTTCATGCAACTCAATGACGGCGACCGCGCCCAAGCAGCGCACTTCAACAACACCTTCTAATAACGCGGCTGGTGCTAGCTGCTGCTCCATAATGCGTTGCATATTTGCGGTACGCGCTTCGATATCATAAGACATAATCAAATCAATCGATGCACACGCAACTGCACAAGCCAGTGGATTGCCCATGAAGGTTGGGCCATGCATAAGGGCTGGATAGTCACTATTATGAATGGTATCGGCAATTTTGCGGGTACATAACGTTGCGGCAAAAGTCATATAGCCACCCGTTAGCGCCTTGCCAATAGTCATGATATCAGGGCTAATAGCTGCATGTTCACACGCAAATAATTTACCACTACGCCCAAACCCAGTAGCGATTTCATCTGCAATCAATAGTACATCATGCTCATCGCACAGTTGACGCAGCAATTGCAGATATTCAGGACTATAAAAACGCATTCCGCCTGCGCCCTGAATAATTGGCTCAATGATAAAACCTGCCAGCTGCTCACCATACTCTACAAAAAACTGAGTTAATGATTCACGCTCATCTACTGTCAATGCGCGATTAAAGCCAATGGGCGGTGCAGGAACAAAATGCTGCATCGGTAACTGCTTGCCATATAGGCTATGCATTCCATTAACAGGATCACAGACACTCATGGCATGCCACGTGTCTCCGTAATACCCTGAATGAGTTGATGCAAACTGCTGCTTGTTCGGACGATTGGCAGCTACTTGATATTGCAACGCCATTTTCAGTGCTACTTCTACCGCAATACTGCCACTGTCAGCATAAAAAATCGCATCAAGTCCAGCAGGTACAATGTCGAGCAGTTTTTTGCCCAAATCTATCGCTGGCTGATGAGTCAATCCACCAAACATGACATGCGCCATTTTACCCAACTGCTTAGTCAGTGCTTCATTCAGTTTTGGATGGTTATAACCATGAACGCTCGCCCACCAGGATGACATACCATCGATCAGGCGCGTGCTATCTTCGGTGATGATATAAATACCTTCAGCTCGATCGATTACGATATTAGAATAAGTGGGTGGCAGGCTGGCATATGGGTGCCAAAGGTGTTGCTGATCAAAGTCGTTTGTGACTTGGATGGATTGCGTGGTTCTTGTTTGCGTGGTTATTGTTTCCATGGTCATCATGTTGTCCCTAAAACGTTGTAAATCCAAACGTCATCAATCGCTTATAAGTACTCTATTGACCCGTAATACGTTTGTATTTAGATAGCAGGTCGCTTTCAGTCTCGACATGATTAGGATCGTGAGGAATACAGTCAACTGGGCAAATCACAACGCATTGTGGCTCGTCAAAATGTCCGACACATTCTGTACATAGATCAGGGTCGATGACATAAATATCATCCCCTTCTGAGATGGCTTCATTGGGGCAAGCAGGCTCGCACACATCACAGTTGATGCACTCATCAGTGATTAATAGTGCCATGAACTGTTCCTTATATTTTTGCTTATATCAGTCATATATGGCTGCTTCTTGCTATTTTAGCAAGTGCTAGCAGCATATCTTTGATGCAGCATTTTTTATTTAATATTTAGCTTTTTGTCGAATGCTTGCAAAACACAAGGTGGAACGAATTTATTGACGTCACCACCAAGCTTAGCAATTTCGCGAATCATGGTAGATGAGATAAATGAGTAGTTTTGAGATGGGGTCAAAAACACTGCCTCAAAGTTCTCATCAAGCTCACGATTCATATTGGCTAGCTGAAACTCGTACTCAAAATCTGACATTGCACGCAAGCCACGCAAAACTGCCGTGGCGTTTTTCTCACGCATAAAATCAACAAGCAGCCCTTCAAAACCAATGACAGATACTTGCGGTAAATCAGCAAATACGGTTTCGACCAAAGCAACGCGCTCTTCAAAATTAAACAAGGGTTTTTTATGATGGCCTGAGGCAACCGCGATAACGACCTCATCAAATAGCTTGACGGCGCGTGTGACCAAATCTACATGACCATTGGTAATAGGATCAAAGGTACCAGGGTATAGGATTTTGGTATGTAGCTTTGAGGAATTGGGAGAAATAGAGTGGCTCATAGCATGACTGATATAATCGGTGATATTAGGCCATATGCTAGCAAATTTTGCTCAAACTTAATACTTATCTGCTACATTTGTCCTAACAGCTGATTTACCTTTTCACCAGAGGCTTTGATACAATAGGCAGTTCGACTCATCCATCTCATAATCGAAATAAAAAACAAGACCAGTTATTGGATTAGGATGAGGAATTAGTGGGACTGATTAAATAAGGAGCCTGCGTTTTAGGTCATCCTTACGGAGAAATTATGTCAAAAAAATCAAAAAAGCCAGATAATCAGATTTGCGCCAATAAAAAGGCACGTCATGAGTACTTTATCGAAGAAACCTTTGAGGCAGGACTGGCATTACAAGGTTGGGAAGTCAAAGCCATTCGCGCAGGAAAAATGACGATTACCGAAGCTTATGTCATATTCCGCAATAACGAAGCCTTCTTGTTTGGGGCGCACATTCAGCCATTACTATCGAGCTCAACGCACGTTAGTCCAGACAGTATTCGTACCCGTAAACTGCTGCTAAACCGTCGTGAAATCGAAAAACTATCTGGGGCAATCAACCAGAAAGGTTATGCTTGCGTACCGCTGTCTTGTTACTGGAAAAACTCACTGGTGAAATGCCAAATTGGCCTAGCCTTGGGTAAAAAGCAGCATGACAAACGTAAAACGCTAAAAGATCGTGACTGGGAACGTGATAAGCAGCGCGGTTTCAAACAGCATTTAGATTAAGCGTTATTTAATCTATGTCAAAAAGGACGGCTCAATATTTACTGAGCCGTCCTTTTTTGTTGTCTATCACATTTTATAAATAACCATTTTAAACGCTAGTTGGTAAAAGTAGGCCTTGTAAAATAGTAGTTTTATAAAATAGTCACCTTTATAACATTGAGCCAGAAACTTTTTATGCCACTTGCTCTTCTAAAGACGCTGCTTTCTTTCTACTAGCCTGACGCAATTGCCTAACACCATGAGCAATCAAACACGCAATACCTAGCCAAATCAGACCATAGCTATAAATCATCGCTGACTCGAACGGATTGCCTAGTACGGTCACTGCCAAGATAAATAGTAACGCTGGCTCCAAATAGCTCATCATGCCATAGACATTGACTGGTAGCATTTGACTGGCATCAATATTGGTCTTCATCGCCAAGACACTGAGCACACCTAAACCTACTAGCATCATGATAAAGAAACCCGAGCCGCTAACCAATGCCAAACTGCTTGGGGCAAAGAAGAACAAGTAAGCCAGCGCAAAGGGCGCAAATATCGTTAAATCAATCAATAATCCAGTCACTGCGCCAATTCCCTGCAGTCGGCGTAAAATGTAGTAAACAGGATACGTACCGCATACCCATAGCGTCGCCCAAGAGACACTTTGGGTACGAATAACTTCGCTACCTACGCCCAGTGCAGCAAAGGCCACTGCCAACCATTGCAAACGGCTTAGTTTTTCGCCAAAGAGGACACAACCAAACACCACCATCATTAATGGGAATAAGAAGTATCCCATCGCGGTTTGCACACCTTGGCCATTCACTGGCGCCCACATAAATAACCAAAACTGGCTGAGAAATATCGGCGTAGGTAATAGCAACCAAGCCCACTGCTTAGCGCTTTTTAACACTTTCAATTTATCGATGTGCAATCCCAGACGTCCACTTACCATTAGGTATCCGACCAACGCTGCCCACATCGCGAGCATGCGCCAGATAAAAACTTGCGTCCCTGATAATGGCGCTAAAAAACTGCTATAGGCATAGAGTACGCCAAATAGCACATTGGACAATATGGCAAAAGACACCCCTAATATCAGAGTGCGTTGTTGTGCGCTACCTGTTGTCCAAATCGCAGGTAGTGGCAAACGTGCAGCAGTCGTTGCTAGCGTATTAGCGAATACATTGGAGAGCATTGAGATAGACATGATAAGCACCGTAGCTATTAATAGATGATAAAAAACCAATAGGTAGTTCTTTGTTTAAAGCAGCTCTGATTGGTACGGTCTATTTTACTAAGGTGCTTTGATATATTATCTCTATATAGATGTTTTAATGAATAAAAATATCAAATAAATACCATATAAATAATTATTTTCTTATATTAGTATTTTTAGTGATAATATTTATAAAAACCGATAGAAAACTTTGCTATTAAGGATATCCTGATATGAGCCAT
Organism: Psychrobacter sp. 1Y6; assembly: GCF_052258385.2. Classification (NCBI taxonomy): domain Bacteria; kingdom Pseudomonadati; phylum Pseudomonadota; class Gammaproteobacteria; order Moraxellales; family Moraxellaceae; genus Psychrobacter; species Psychrobacter sp. 1Y6. The sequence goes on from NZ_JBQQEW020000001.1 coordinate 2,748,868, forward strand.
ACTTTAGATAATATTGATAAAGCTATTTTAAATTTGCTGCAAGATGATGCGACCCTACCGCTTAAAACTGTCGCAGAGCGAGTGCATGTATCCATTGCGACGGCGCAGCGGCGTATACAAGCGCTGATAGATAGTGACGTGATTACCAAACAAGTAGCCATCGTCAATCCTGACAAAGTGGGCTATGGCCTGACAGCCGTAGTGATGATAGAAATGGAGCGCTCTAATACCTCAATGCAACATCGGTTTGAGCGCTTGATGGATGCGCAATCGCGAATCATGAGCTGTTATGAAGTATCAGGTGATTTTGATTTTATGCTCATGGTCAATGCAAAGAATATGAGCGACTATCATCAGTTCACCCGCAACTTACTGACTTACGAAAATAATGTGCGCAACTTCAAAAGCCAGTTTGTGATGAACTTTACTAAGAGTGGGACAAAAATCACGCTAGATTAATTACAATTAGTTAGTCACAGCTGAAGTTACTTATCATATGACAATGATGATAAGTAGCTAAATTACATATAAACCCTGTATGATATCACCAAATATCTGATGAAAATCAAACTCTAATAGCTGATTCATGAGCCTATTTTTTAGACAAGGAAGCCTAATCATGACTGATCACACAAATGCTGCTAATAAGAATATGCAAGCGTCAATAAAACCGTTAAACCCATTAAATTTAAAAAAGATAATAGCAGGCGCTCTGTTTGCTACGGTACTAGCCAGCTCAGGCTGTGCGACTAGCTCATTGTTAGACAATAGCGGACATGTCACCACAAACACAACGAAGCATATACTGTCTGAAGATCAAATTGTTGCCTTTGGTCGTCCTGCGCAGGCGTTACCAAAAATGCCAAATGCGTCAATGGTTATCGTAGGAGAGAAGAACAGCTACGTTCTCACCCAAGGTGGGATAGAAATGGTGAACTTACTGAGTAACCTCACGCAAAAAAATATTCAAGTGGATAACGACATGAGCTTTCATGTGCCCAATAATGATGGGTACTTCCAAGGTGAGATGAAATTGTCTTATGCTAAATTAAAAGATGAGTTTGGGCGCTCAGACTATCAGTTCTTTTTGCAAAATAACGGTAAAGAGTGCACCTCAGCGAGCGATCAACGTATCAATGCTCAGCGTTTTTGTTTTAGTGTTCCTGTCAAAGGCGCTATCTATCCGCAAGTTAGTAACTTAGGGTTAATTCAGTCAAACTATCGTGCATTGACCAAGCCATATACAGTGAGTTTTTATACACAAACTCAGCAAGATGTCGTCACTCGTAGCGGTCCAAATGGCGCACAGAAGCTAGTACTGCTACCCTTTGCCCTCGCCTTTGACGTGGTTACTTTCCCGCTTCAGTTATTAGATTAGATAGTTAACTATTAGACCGCTCATTGTCTAGTATCAAGATACGTTATGAAAGCTATGTCATGAAAGCTATGTTATGAAAGCTATGTCATGAAGGCTATGTCATGAAGGCTACATTATAAAATATACGTTATAAAAATCCCTTTATAAAAGGCAGGTTATCGAAAGGTTTTCCGTACCCACCTGTAACGTGCCTGCTTAATATCTTAGAATAACTTTTCTACCAATATTTTCGGGTAGTTCTGTTTTGCCTTCTCTGCCGCTCGAAACATCATCTCATCTGCTTCGACAGGGCCTGCAACATCACATAAGCATACATAAGCCAGCTGCATCAAATTATTTAATAGGTGCTCGTTGTCAGGTACGGACGGGCGATTGCCTTCCAAAAATTGACTGATGTTAAGACTATGCCCTTTGAAGGTGCGTTCTTGCGAAACAGTTTGGTGCATGGTCAGAAACAGGTTACGACTTTCTGTTTCTGATAGCTGACTGCGCAGTGCTTCTATGACGGTATAAAATGCCAGAACCAACTCAGAGACAGGGACTGGCGCTTTTATTGCTTCATTATGGCTATTGTGACTGTCAGACTCAATTGTCTGCTGACTGTCCGCTTGCAACGTAGCCCAAAAGCCTTTCCTAATATCGGACTTATAAGCTTGCAGCTCAGGATAGCGCCTTGTCGCATCCAAGACGCACTGTTGCATCATTTTCACAGAGACCGTCGAGTATCGCTGCCACTGTGATTTGAGCAATCGCACCTCTTCAGGATGTAGATAATCGGCAAGCACTTCTGCCATCGCAGTCACAGCTTGGTCTACGGATTGAGTATCAATATTCATCAGCTCGCTCCTATAAATGTCGCTCAGTTAAACTCTTGGAATCAAACATTTGCTTTTGAAACTCAGGGTAACCAAGCTCTGCATGCTCAGTATAATCAAGACCGCGCTGCTCATGTAAGCGGCTGGCTTTTAACCCAAAGCTTAAATCGATAAGCTTATACATCACCAGACCCAATCCCAGCCCCCAGCCTAATGCCACGCCGACACCCAGCGCTTGTACACCAAGACGCGATAAGTTAAACAAATCTCCTGTATAGAATAATCCTGCTGCGAGCGTACCCCATGCACCGCCAAAGCCATGTACTGCCACTGCCGAGACCACATCGTCTACTTTGAATTTTAATAATGCTTGCGACGATAAGATATAAACCACGGAAGCAACCGCACCGATAATAATGGCAAAGACAGGAGTCGTAGTCGCACAACCTGCGGTAATCGATACGAGACCAATCAAACTGGCATTAACACTATCGCTCAGTAAAATGGCTTTGTTGAGCGATCGGGAGATCAACATATAACTCACCACCGCACTGACTGCTGCGACAAAAGTATTGACTGCGATTAAACCAATATTGCCCGTGATAGATAAGGTCGATCCAGCATTGAACCCGAACCAGCCAAACCATAAGATAAATCCGCCAAGCGCCAGTAACGTCATGTTATGTCCTGCGATGAGTCTTGGCGTGCCATCAGGTGCGAAGCGGCCTAGCCTTGGGCCAATAACCAAGATGCCTGCCAATGCCAACCAGCCACCGATAGAATGCACGACAGTAGAACCAGCAAAATCAATAAAACCAAGCTCAGCTAGCCAGCCTGTACCGCCAAAGTAACCACCCCACACCCAGCTGGCAAACACAGGATAAATGAACAAGCAAATCAAACATGCCGCTACTGCATAACCAATAAACGAAACGCGCTCTGCCATTGCACCACTAGCAATCGTCACTGCTGTCGCTGCAAACATCATCTGAAAGAACATCAGTGCCCAGTCCATATTGGATAACGCGACTGGCATAAAGTGGTCCGTGCCGACAAATCCGGAGTGATTGGTACCCATCATCAGCCCAAAACCAACCAAGTAGAACGCCAGACCGCCAATACACATGTCAGTGTAATTTTTCATCATCACGTTTACCGCATTCTTTGCGCGTACTGATCCGCTCTCAAGTAGAGCAAAACCTGCCTGCATAAAGAACACCAATACCCCGCCCCAGATAATCCAAGCGATATTTTGATATTCGAGCAGCTGCGCCACAGTCAATGTGTCAGTCTCAGCAGCTTGCGCGCTACCCATTGCTGTAAACAATACTGTACTTAGCACTAGCCTATTACTTAGCAACAGTTTTAATAATGTCTTTATCGTGTCCAGTCCAACAGATGATGTTCTCATTTTATCTCCAAACACTTATCTATCCGTTCAAATTTTATCGGTGCACTATTTTTACTCATTAATGCACACAAATAAGCCCTAATAAGGGTGGAGCAAAACCTGTGCCAAAACCTATTATTAGAAGTTAAAGAAACTTATAAATATAAGAAAACAAATGACCAGTATCAGCCGAATCAGTATTACGATAATGATGCTTGCGAGGACGTAGCTATAAATTGAAATAGGATAGAGATTAATTCTTAGAAGGAAGTTTTATAGAGCTGATAATGGCCTTTATAAAATTGGTGATGAAACTAACAACGTGACAGTGATAGCTAAGCTATTTTTACTATTATCTTGTTGCGCTAGCAGCTTACTTTGCATGAGCAGTTTATCTCACGCTATCAATAACTTATCGGCAATCGCCCCTCATAGAATAGGTCGCATAGTGAAGGCGATTCATGTTAAAATGAGCGCTTTTAAATTCGCCTTTATTATCATTGGGTAATAAGGGCTGTATTTTTAGTGCCATTTTTCTAATTAACAGGTCCGCCCATGTCTGCCGATACCATCGCCCGCACTGCCTTTAAACAAGGCACCAAGCCACTTTATGATTATGACAAACACTGGGCGAGCTGCTACGAGCCGGCGCCTTATCTGCCGATGAGCCGCAAAGAGATGGACGATCTGGGCTGGGATGCTTGTGACGTCATCATCATCTCAGGTGATGCTTATGTCGATCATCCAAGCTTTGGTATGGCCATCATCGGTCGTCTATTAGAGTCGCAAGGTTTCCGTGTTGGCATCATCGCTCAGCCAGATTGGAAGAGCAAAGACGCCTTTATGGAACTGGGCAAACCTGTCTATGCGTACGGTGTGACCGCGGGCAACATGGACAGCATGATCAACCGCTATACCGCCGATCGCAAAATCCGTAGCGATGATGCTTACTCTCCAGGCAACGTGGCAAACAAACGCCCTGACCGCGCAGCTATCGTCTATAGCCAGCGCTGCCGTGAAGCCTATCCTGATGTGCCTATTATTTTAGGCGGTATCGAAGGTAGCTTACGCCGTATTGCTCATTATGATTATTGGTCAGACAAAGTGCGCCGTAGTATCTTGCTGGATGCGCGTGCTGATGTCTTACTGTATGGTAATGCTGAGCGTGCGATCGTCGATGTGGTACATGGTCTGTCTAAAGGCTATAGCTTTGAGCAAATGAGCAAATTGCGCGGTACTGCTTACTTATTGACCCCGACTCGTCGCCACTGGCAAGAAGATATGACTGAGGTTGCGAGTAATGATGTCGATACCGTCGGCCGTGTCGATCCAATCATCAACCCTTATGTGATGACCGAAGACGTTGATAGCTGTTCAATTGAGCAGAGCAAACCATCGGACTCGCCTGTTGGCCAAGCCATGTCATCAATGTCGTCGCAGTATAGAGGCTTTGTCGCAGAACCAGTTGCCAATAAAGTTATCAACGCTGAACAAGTCGATGAAGAGACGCAAGTGGTACAAATGCGCGGCTTTGATAAGCCAATGACCGCACGTAAGCATAAGCTAAAAATGCCACCACGTGAAAAGACAGTGATTCGTCTGCCTGACTACGAGCATGTCAAATCTGACCCTGTGCTTTATGCTCATGCAAGTCGTATCCTGCATCTAGAAACCAATCCAGGTAACGCCCGTGCGCTTGTGCAGCGTCATAGTAGCGGTGCTGGTAACTCGCATACCTCTATCGACGTTTGGCTCAATCCACCACCAGTGCCACTCTCAACTGAAGAGATGGATTATGTGTTTGATTTGCCGTATGCACGCCTGCCGCATCCAAGCTATGGCGATGCGCGTATCCCTGCTTATGACATGATTAAGTTTTCGGTCAATATCATGCGCGGCTGTTTTGGTGGTTGTACTTTCTGCTCGATCACTGAGCATGAAGGCCGCATTATCCAGAGCCGTTCAGAAGATTCAATCTTGCGCGAAGTAGAAGCGATTCGAGATACTGCACCGAACTTTACTGGTGTGATATCTGACCTTGGCGGCCCAACAGCCAATATGTATCGCCTCAGCTGCAAAGACGAAACGATTGAAAAGAACTGCCGTAAGCCGTCTTGTGTCTATCCTGACGTCTGCGAAAACCTGATTACCGATCATAGTAATTTGACCAAGCTATATCGCAAAGCACGTGATATCAAAGGCGTGAAAAAGATCCTGATTGCTTCAGGCTTACGTTATGACTTGGCAGTGAAAGATCCTGAATATGTGAAAGAATTGGTCAGTCATCACGTCGGTGGTTACCTCAAGATTGCGCCTGAGCACTCTGAAGAAGGCGTGCTATCGAAGATGATGAAACCTGGCATGGGCAGCTATGATCAGTTTAAAGCCATGTTTGAACAGTTCAGCCAAGAAGCTGGCAAAGAGCAATATCTGATTCCTTACTTCATCGCCGCCCATCCGGGTACCAAAGATGAAGATATGATGAACCTTGCGCTTTGGCTCAAAAGTAATGGCTACCGTGCTGACCAAGTACAGGCGTTTTATCCAAGTCCAATGGCGACCGCGACCACCATGTACCATACGCACAAAGATCCGCTACATAAGGTCAGCCGTGATGAAGGTGACATGGATATCGTCAAGTCTGGCAAACAGCGCAAATTGCATAAAGCGTTCTTACGCTATCATGATCCAAAAAACTGGGTACTACTACGTAAAGCCTTACAAGACATGGGTCGTAGTGACTTGATTGGTAAAAACCGTGGTTGTTTGATTCCACCATTTAACGCCAGTTTAGAAGGGCGTGATGCCGCGCAAGATACTTATCAGTCAGCGCGCAAAAAGAATAGCCGTGTTGGCAATGATTCAGTGAAGCGCAGTAATGGCTCGTCAAACAACAGTGCGTCAGCTAAAGGTGCAGCGGGTAAAAACAGTAAGAAGAAAGTTAGCAAAGGCAATTTCCAGACTCAGCATACTGGTCTGCCACCACGTAAAACCAAGTAGTGTTCATAGCAAGTAGTATTCATAGTATAAAAACGCATGCTCAATCTAGCGCGTGTTAAGTAAAATAAAAAAGCGTCTATCAGCCACTCGGTGATAGGCGCTTTTTTATGCGCTAATTTTATAGACGTGCATTTCATAATTAACACTGTTTACTTTTCACCATGTCTCAGATTACAAGTTACATTAGACAGCGGTTGGGTAACGAAGCTAACAGGTAACGAACAATTTCTAACACTGAAATGGTTCGTTTTCGCTACTATAACCCTCATATGCTAAACGCATCATTAAGAACAAGTAAATGACATTAGTAAAAAGCTTTGGAGAGCACTATGAAAATGATAACTAAAATTGCGACTACCTTACCAGTCCTTGCCCTATTGAGCGCTTGTGCGACTACCGCACCAACTACCCCAGATGCAACTGATACGCCAGTTCCAGAAAAAGTAACCGCCGCCTATGATCGTATGGCGCCAGCACCATACACCTGTACCGATGACAGCAAAATCATGGCAAAGCAATCTATTAATAAAGAACAAGTGATGCTCAACGTTACCTTGCCAAAAGTAAAATGGGCCGAGCAGCCAATCATCCTAAACGGTAAAGTGAAAGGCGAAGTCGCAAGCTATGTAAATGACTCAAACCCAGAAGTCGTCTATGCATGGCATATGAAAGGTGACAAAGGTATCTTTGCGATGAAGTGGGCTGATGGTAAAGAATACCAAGTAAACTGCCAAATCTAACCAGTCAAAAGTTGTAATAGTTAAAAATCAGTCAATAGCAGTCATTAAATAGTGGCTGCTTTTTTATGCGTATTCGTTTGATACGCGTATAAAAATGGCTATAAAAATCAGTATCAGATAGATAGTTGTATAGTCAGTTCAATATAATTTCGATACAAGGAAACCGAGTGCAAGTTATACATTAGTATGCTTAGCGAGGATGACGATGTAGCGGATTTATATAGACTTGACTATATAGTTGATTCAATTTAAAAGTGGTACAAGGCAGCCAAGTGCAGATATAACTGTGATACTGCAAGCGAGGTTAACGTTATCATTCTTTTATAGAGGATCGACTATATCAAAACTTGCCATCTGATGTATTTCGCTAGAGAAGCATAAAGAAAGCTGTCAAAATAGCAGATAGAGCAAATCAATCATGACCAATAATCAAAAGGGTAACTCGATGGCAAAGCGTCTGATAAGTATGATGGTAATTGCAACGGCAAGCATGTGGGCGCTGACAGGCTGCGATAACGCTACCGATTCTGTCGATGCCACTGAGCAAACTGCGGAGACAGCAGCAGATCCATCTGCACCAGCAGCCGACACCATCGACTGGTCACTGGTAGATAGCGGTGCAAAGCCTGCTGACCCTACCAATTATAAATATCCGTTTGCGATCGATAGTCAAAACGTCCGAGACTATGCAGATTACTTCAAAGTGGACGCTGCGACCGCTCAGCATAACCTGACGGTGAGCATGGCAAGTAACGAGGCACTATCGAAAGCATTAGATCAGCTGAGCGAAACCTATGTCTCACACGAGCTAACCGATGGCAATGAGATGACGCTTATCATTCATACCACGCCTGATGTCGCTGCCAGTCGCTATGATTATGTGCTGTCTGATGACTTTGCCAAAGGGCTGGTACTACCTATCGTGATTCAGCCAGATGGTAAGAAAGGTGATGTGAAAGCACATGGTGAGATGGCGGAGTAGAAGTTAAGAGAGCAATGACGATCTCAGATTTTCCATAAGTTAGAAGGAGTTATCTTTCAAAATGCTTGTGTTCCTTTGCTAAAATAAGGTGAAAAATGATATTTGGAAATCCAGGAATTACATGTGATGGTACATATAGCAATTTTGCTATTGTCATTGAGCATCTAACAGCAGACTTTTATAGTCTTAATCTATGTATCGATATACAGATGATTCCACCACATCTGGCTTACAATATGAAAAGCATGTTTGTAACTCCTCTTACTGATAGAGATATTTTCGAGAGCCAGTCACCTGCATTATTTCATCTAAGCGATAAAGAATTAATGATTGCCTTAGCAAAACAATATTTCTCTGAGTGGAAAGTAGAAGAGCGTATAAGGTTAGGTCTTCAACCGACACTGTACACGCTAAATAAAATCGAAGAATACGAAGAGAGCTTGTACGATGATAGCTACTTTGATTTTGAAAATTTTGTAGACCATCTTTGGGATATAGAGCCACATGAATATGGAGACAAAGGGTGGTACCCGTTTATTATCAACCATAAAGATGAAACCAAACTCGTCATCATTCATATACATCGTAATCCTAAAAATTTAGACGATTATCCTGATGATTTAAAAGAATATGAAAGATTTTTTAATGCTGATAAGTCGCCTAAACAACCAAAATATTTCGATGAACATTATTGGTCAGTAAAAGTGATCAAGATGAAGACAGCAGAGATGCTTTCAGTTATAGATGAAGCCTATGAGTATTTATTTGGTACTAAAATAAACTGACAAAATGTACACTGGGGTAACGCACGCTTTTTATTTTAATGACTGTTGGGTAAACGGAAAGGATTATTTGAAATCTCAGCAATAATCAAAAATCTTTAAAAATGTCGTTATAAGGGTGTACAAACGCAATCTAGCCACTTGGTTGTTCACCGCCATAGTTGGTATTATGAACCATAATTTGATTAAAACCACCGACACAGTAGGTGTGATAGTCCTCAACTTCGAGATTATATACCGTCGTGGTATAAGGAATATAAGACTCTGTACCATCATCATGAGTGGTGATATTGTAGTTATCGCAAGAAATATCCGTTTTTTGAAACTGACCAAAATTTTTACGAATATTGTCCATATCAAATAGCGTGCCTTTACTTAGGCTTTCCTCCATACCTTCAATATCTTCCACAGCATGAGTATAATAAGGTGTGGCATGCATCCATGCCATATTACCGACCTGATCACTCCCGTACTGGTATAATGGTTTAGCAGCTATCACTGCATAATGATTGCCATTTTCTGGATTCACTAGTATATCCCCAAACGTTAGCTGATCTGCACGTCTCCATTCAGGTATATCAAACAACACTAAATCCTCTGGCGGGCCAACGAGCGAACGATCTCGGTCAGTATGATATCCTTTACCCACGACAATAAAGGGGTGGTTAGGCGTAACACCAACATGGTTTGGTAACATTGCATAATGAACATCCTCTATATCTGTTAGAGCGGGTCTAGTGATATCGATATATCCAACGTACCATATCTCTTTATTTTCAAACTTAAAGGTCCTGGTCACTCGTTTGAAAACAGGCTCCCCGATGCCATTTTCAGGTGCAGATAGCACCTTATCACCTACCTCGATATCTTGTATCTGTTTATAGCTAAACCTATTTGGACCCTCTACTCTGACTGATGTTCCTTTAACAAAATAACCAATTTCGCGCTGGCTGGCCTCTTGTATTATTGTTTTCATAGCATCATCCAATGTTTGCAAGTGGTAGCTACCAGCGCATCTATAAATCTCAGTTGAAGCTAAATCTACTCTCTAACCATAATCAAAAACTCGTCCTCACCCACCACTTTAACGCCGAGTTTTTCCGCTTTGGTCAGTTTAGAGCCAGCCTTATCCCCTGCTAGTAGCGCAGTCGTTTTTGCAGAGATGCTACCTGAGACTTTTGCACCCAGCGCTTGTAGTTTGGCTTTGGCTTCATCACGCGCCATGCTATCGAGCGCACCTGTAATGACCCATGTTTGCCCATCGAGTGGTAGCCCTTCTGATGCGACCTGCTCGACCTTATCCCAATGGACGCCAGCTTCAAGCAATGAATTAATCACTTCGATATTGTGCGGCGCACGGAAGAATTTATAGGTCAGCTCGGCAGTGATTTCTCCGACATCTGGGGTTTTTATCAAAGTCTCAATACTGGCCGCCATCAGGCTATCTAAATCACCAAACTGCTGGGCAAAGTTCTGTGCCGTGCCCTCGCCCACACCGCGTATGCCAAGTGCATAAATAAAACGAGCCAATGTCGTATGCTTGCTGGCTTCGATAGCGTTGATGATATTTTGTACCGATTTTTCACCCAGTTTTTCAAAGGTGACCATCTCATTTGCATGATTGTGCAACTGATAGATATCAGCGACGGTTTTGACCAGACCATGCTCAAAGAAACTAATCAGCCAACTGGCACCAAGCCCATCGATATCCATCGCACGACGTGAGACAAAATGAATAAGTGCTTCTTGCTGCTGAGCTGGGCAAAACAATCCACCCGTACAGCGTGCCAATGCTTCATCTTCTGGCAAGACGACAGGAGAGTCGCAGACAGGGCAAGTCGAAGGTAGCGTGACAGGCGTACTATCGGCTGGGCGCTGATCGTGCCAGACACGAGTGACTTTTGGGATAACATCGCCTGCCCGATGGACGCTGACCGTGTCGCCTGCGCGCACATCTAAACGCTGAATCTCGCCAAAGTTATGCAAAGTGACATTGCTGACAGTGACGCCGCCAACTTTTACAGGTTCAAGCTTACCGACTGGTGTGATTTGACCCGTACGGCCTACTTGCCACTCGATATCGTTTAGACGTGTCATCACCGTTTCGGCAGGGAATTTATAGGCAGTCGCCCAGCGTGGCTCGCGTGATAGGTAGCCTAACTGCTGCTGTAACGCAAGGCTGTTTACCTTGATGACCATGCCATCAATCTCAAATGGCAGATCGCTACGCCCTTCTATTACTGACTCATAATATGTCTGCGCGGCGCGTGGATTTGCTACCACTTCTACGGCGCTGACCGTAAATCCAAGCTCGGTAAGCCATGCCAACGCCCCTGACTGAGTGTCGATAGTATCTGGCAAACCTTGATTGACCGAATAGCCATAGAAAGCCAATGGACGACTGGCTGCTATCGCTGGATCTAGCTGACGTAAGCTACCAGCGGCGGCATTGCGCGGATTGGCAAAGGTTTTGCCTTCATTCTCTTCTGCTAAGCGATTGAGACGCTCAAATCCTGCCTTTGGCATTAATACTTCACCGCGCACTTCTAACAATTCAATATCAGCTGCATCGGCTATCCATAGTGGTAAGTTACGAATGGTTTTGGCATTTTGAGTAATATCTTCACCTGTCTGCCCATCACCGCGCGTGACTGCTTGGACAAATTTTCCGTGCTCATATTTCAGTGAAACCGCCAGCCCATCAAGCTTTAGCTCCATCTCGTATTCAGGGTTTTGCTGCGAGTCGCTGAGACGGTCATTGACGCGGCGCATAAAATCGCGCAAATCATCATATTCAAAGACATTGCCCAGTGATAGCATCGGAATGTCATGAGTGACTTGGGTAAAGGCAGATAACGGCATATCACCGACTTGATTGATCGGACTGTCTGGCTGCACTAAATCTGGATACTCTTCTTCGATCTCAAGCAACGAGCGGCGTAATTGATCGTACTCGCTGTCTTCTAATATCGGATTATCGAGCACGTAATAGGCATAGTTATGCGTCTTAATCGCTTCAATAAGCGCACGCATTTTTGAGACAATCTCTGTATTATTATCCGTACTACTATCGGTAGGACTGGGTATATTAGAGGTCGCAGGTGTTTGGTTTTCTACTTGAGCAGATAGGTTTTTAGAATTATTTGATGAGGTAGAGTCAGTCATAGTCGGCGTCTTTTTCGCAATTCAAGATGTCGATATGATAACAAGTTTGTAGGAAGCTCGGTATAGTCAATCCTATATAAATCAAATACTATATCAAGCTTGCTCAGTCTACTATGGTTAGAATTTTGCAGAAACTATAGCTCATTAAAAAAGGCAAATAACGTTAATCGCTATTTGCCCTTTTTATAATTTCTGATATTAATCAGCTTTTAACTTTTGTAGCTTTTAGCCTTTAAACTGCTAACCCTCATAATCACGAACTTGGTTACGTAGCTGCTGCTTGTATTCAGGCGTGATTGGTTCGTTCTCTTCATCAAGCATAATCGCGTCAAGGTCGCTTGCCATCATATAAGCAATGCTCATCATGCTATCGAAGCTACGCACGGCCTGTGGATGTGGCAACGACAAGAATACGACGACACCGTTATAAGTGTTGGTCGCCACACTATGCGGATCAAATGGCGCAATACCACTATCGGTAATGCCCATCATGCTAAACCACAACATACCCGTACCGTCTTTTTGCTCATAGCGATGGAACATATTCATCGCGCCATAGCGTAAGCCGTATTTATCAATCAACGCTAGCAGGTCACGACCACGGATAATCGCCGCTGGACGATCGCGATATTGGTGCGGCAAGATGGTGATATTAATATTGTCTTTAGCATTGATCAACGGGCCGTTTTGCGCATCATCACCTGACTCTGATAGATGCTGATCCAGTATCGGGCTATTGTCATCGAAGCTTGGCTCTTCTGCCGTATCGATAGTTGGCATCAGGCTATCGGTCGCTGACATTAGGCTAGAGAACGCATCAGGCTCTTGCTCGATATGCATCTGATCGGCGACTTCTACAAACTCAGCACTATCGGCACGGCGTTGCTCTTCTTGCCAGCGCGCATAGTCTGCTTCATCGATAACGTCATGATCGTCAGCTGCTACATGGTCACGATCAGCCGTTAGTTGAGCGTCAACGTTGGTATGCGCTTGCGTCAATGGCTCTTCTTCAACGACGGCATCCAAGTAGCTACGATCTGGACCGATGCTCGTCTCGCCTGCGACTGTGTCATCGAGATCTGGCTGATCGACGATGTTGCGCTCGTGACGCGGTATGATCGGAATACCATTTTTATCATAATTGACCGCAGCAGCTTCGGTAGCACCGCGGCGCTTAAAGCTACGAATGACCATAAACAGCCCTGCGAGCACGATAAACGCGGCAATGGCAATCAATATAAACTGAATAACGGTCATGATAAATACATCCTAGTATATATAACAAAAGGGAATACACAAACGAGCATAAATGGCAATATTCTAGCATGGCTGACCTATATCGTCACCACATTGTGTACTTTATAACCAGTATGCTGGACTGAGGTCAAGCTTATTTGCATTTATGCCAATTGATTGATTATATTTGCATCGCACTGATTCTCATAGCACTTTTAATGTCAGCTATTTCACGCTTAGCTCTCTACGTAACGCGCAGCTTCATCGAGCGACACACTGACGAGTGTAGAAATGCCCGCACTTGGCATGGTGATACCCTTTAGTTCATCAGCAATTTGCATTGTTAATTTATTATGGCTGATAAAGATAAACTGTAAATCATCTGCTAGCTCATGAATGAGACTGGTAAAACGCGCAACGTTGGCATCATCGAGCGGTGCATCGACTTCATCAAGGACACAGAACGGTGCGGGATGCTGCTTAAATATCGCAAAAATCAAACTCAATGCAGTAAGGGTTTTTTCACCGCCCGATAATACCGCTAAGCGACTGTTGCGTTTGCCCTTGGGCTGCGCCATTAACGTCAGCCCTGCCCGCCACTGTTCGGACTTTGGCGTATTGGCTGGCATCTCGTCAGTGTTCAACGTCAGGCTAGCTTGTCCACCGCCAAAGACTTTGGCAAATAAATTGGCCAGCTCATTATTGACCGCATCAAGTGTCTGCATAAACAGTGTCTTGGTCGTCTCATCAATAGAGGCAATCGCTTCAGTCAATGTCTGCATACTGGCCGCGATATCTGCCGTCTGCTGTGCGAGTGGCTCTAGGCGTTCGTTTACCTCGGCCAACTCTGCGACCGCTGCTAGATTCACTGGCCCAATCTTACTCAACTGCTGGGTCAACTTGGCGCGCTCGGACTCTAGCTCAGCGATTTTGTCTGGACGGACGCGGCGATCATGAGCGATGAAATCTGCTAGCAAGTTTGAGACGCTCATGCTTTGTTGCGGTTGCTCTACTTGCGCTTTATATTTATGACTTACACGATAATAAGCATCTAAAGCGCTCTGCGTGTGTGCGCTAGCATCTTCCAAGCGCGCCGCACTCAGTGCCAGCTCAGTAGCATGATGGCCAAGCTCGTTTTGCTGCATTTGCAATGTATTTTGCAATGTATCAAATGCTGTCTGCTGCTCAGCGTACGTTTGTTTTAGTGCTGTTAGCGCAGTATCATGCTCGTTCAATAGCACTTGCTGCTCATCGCGCGTTACCTGTGCAGACTGCAAAGCTGCTTGTAGCTCCGGCAATTTGGCCTGCTGCTGATCGTGACGCGTCTGTAGACTTTGCTCATTCTCTAACGAGTTGTCGTGTTGCTCAGTCGCACGAGCCAGACTACTAACACTATGCTCCAAGCGCATCTCGTACTGCTGGATACGCAGCTGCAATGCTTGCCACGCGTCATCATCAGCTTGACGCGCGCGGTTTAGCTCGCTGCGCTCAGCTTGTAGTTGCTGAGTTGTCGCTCGTGCCTCTGCTATTTGCGGGGTAAGCGTAGCGATCTCGCTTTCAATGTGCTGTTGTTCTTGTTCAAGGGTTTGTTGCTCTTGTGCCAGTTCTTGCTTTTCTTGCTCAAGTGCTACTTTATCAGCGTTCAAGCGTTGGCTATCCGCTTGCAAGCGCTCAGCGTTGGCTCGCTCGGTCGTCAGTTGCTGCTGGTATTGATGCTTATCACGGGTTAACTGCTCAGCTTGCGCGCGCGTTTCTTCCAAGCTAACTAACAACGCATCATAATCGCGCTGGTCTTTGGCGATAGACTTTTGCTGATCTTGTATTTTGGTTTCAAACTCATCAAGCAAGTCTTCTAATGCTTGTAGACGCGTACGCTGTTGCAGACGCTGCGTGAGGAATTGACTATTGCTATCGTTTTGCTCATCCTGTGCACCAGCGAATTTGCTTAAGTTAATCGTCCCATGACGACTGATTAGCCAACCATCTGTGGTAAGCAAAATAGCAGACGGCGGTAATGACTTTAGTACATCAGTAAGTGTATCAACCTCATGCTGCTCATTGGTCTCAAGCTGCGCTTTATATATATAACATTGCTGCCAAAGCGCTAATGTAGGCTGTCTAATCAACTGCGATAATGGCAACACTTTATTAATCAAATTTTCTGACAATTCGCTGACAAATTCTTGGTCACTAATATCACTTTTCGCAGTTGGCAACCATAAGCTATGACCTGTCTCTATTAGAGTTTTATCTTTTGCACTGGCAGGCGTATTTTGTGCCGTCTGATAAGTCAGTAAGTCTGCAACGTCATGCTCAAGCACTTGCCAGAGGCTATCAGTTTTCTGAGAAATGCTATTAGCGTTGTTAACGTCTGATTGCTTGATTTGATTAGCTTGTTGGTTAGCTTGTGGATTAGATGTCAGCACATGGCTGTCTAGCCATAATGCCAAGATACTATCGAGTAGCGGCGCATGCTCCTGCCCTTTGGCACTCAGCTCAATCTGCTCACGTAACGTCGCGATGGCTAACGGCTGATGATATATGCCATTGCTATCTGCATTATCTGTCGCAGTAGTTTGGGTCTTTGCTGATTGCTGTTGTGTAGGTTTCGGACGCAGTATTTGATGCAGAGTATCGTATTCGCCTGCCAGCAGCGCATGACGCTTTTCATTATCGCTCAGCTCGCTCTGTTGTGCGTTTAGTCTCTGCTGCAAGCTATGCGCTTGCGGTTGTATCTCGGATAATCGTTCATCGACGGCTTCGCATTGACGCTCAACCTGCTGCAACTGCGTATTTAACTCAGTGACTTGCTGTTCTAGCACTTGATTGAGATCTTGCGCATTATTCGTCTTACTCACATCAGCACTGTCAGATGCAGATGGCGCTATAGACTGCTGTAATTGCTGCCACAGGTTTTGCCAGTTTTGCTCGCGGCGTTGCCATTTATCATGATTTTGCTGATGACGCTTTTTTGCTTGAGCGTTAATAGCTTGCTGCTGTTCAAGCGAACGGGCTTCATCATGTAGGCGTGACAGATTGTTTTGCGCGTCGTGCCACGCGCGCTGTAGTGGCTGCTCATTGCGCTTATAGTTGTCGCGTTTATCTGTTAGCTCAGTCAGCTGCGGACGTAACGTTTCTAGCGCTTGATTCTGCTCAGCTTGTTCAGCGTTGAGCCGTTCGATATCAGCGAGTGATTGCACACGCTGCTGAGCCAAGCCAGACAGTTGCTGCTCGATAGTAGTCAGCTGTGACTTAGCATCGCTCAATTGATGTTCCGCTTGTTGATAGCCGAGCTGCTGCTGATAGTGAGCGCTTTGGGCATCGTCTTTGAGCCATTGCTCTTGATTGATGCGAGCAATGAGCTTATCTTGCTGAGCTTTGAGCGTGTCATAATCGGCCTGTAGCGTCGATACTTCAGCAGCACTACGCTCATGCGCTACTTTCTGCTGTTGATGCGTTTGCTTGGCTTGATAAAGCTGCTGAATGGTGAGCTGCTGCTCGATATCAGCCAGTGTTAAGGCGAGCTCTTCGTAACGCTGCGCACTAGCTGCCTGCTTAGACAGTGTCTTTTGTTGACGCAGTAATTCGCTTTGCATATCGTGCAAGCGCGCTAGATTGTCTTTTGTTTTTTCTAACTTCTTTTGTGTTTCTTCACGGCGAGCCTGATAGCGTGAGACACCTGCCGCCTCTTCGATAAACTCACGCAGCTGCACAGGACTAGACTCAACAATGCGCCCAATCATACCTTGCTCAATCACCGCATAGCTACGTGCGCCAAGCCCTGTACCTAAAAACACATCGACTACATCGCGGCGACGACAACGCGTACCATTGATAAAATAATCTGAGCGGCCATCTTTATTTACCTGACGGCGAACCGATAACTCTTGGTACAAGTTAAACTCGTGGCGAATACCAGTCTGCTCATCTTGGGTATGCTCAAAGGTTAGCTCGACACTGGCGACACTTTTGGCTGTCTTATCCTGCGTACCAGCAAAGATAACATCACTCATCGCCCCGCCGCGTAACTGCTTGGCCGAGGTCTCGCCTAGCACCCAGCGGATGGCATCAATCACATTGGATTTGCCACAGCCGTTTGGCCCGACGATAGCGGTGATACCATGACGAAAAGTAAAAGTGGTTGGATTGGCAAAGGATTTGAAGCCTGCCAGCTTTAGAGATTTTAAACGCATGAAGAGTCAATAAACTTAGCAAAAACAGGCGGCTATTCTACCTGAAATTGTGCTGGGTTTTTAGGGTTAAACTGCTAAGTGCATAAACGATTTTGATTCAAGGCTTTGATGGAACCCTCGTAACAGTTTTTGCTCCACTTGGCAGACGTTATTTTCTGCTAAGTAGCGATTATTAAACTCGATAAAGGCTGACCAAGAGATACTTGCCACTTCTAAATGATCGACTATCTCTAACAGCTCTGGTCTTAGCAAATGCTGATACTTCCTTGGCCGTTTATGACACAGAGCCAGCTCCCGATCTACGAGCGTTTGCTTGTTTTGCTTTAGCGCGTCACCACCGATAAATAACAGCAAAAACTTTGCCCCTTTATCGATAAAGCCTTTTTCTAATAATTGCTCATACATCAAGCAGTACTTTAGGATTGGGTCTGGGTTTTTCCGACCAGCGAGTTTTAACTCATTGGCTATCAGCACATTCGCCTGATGGTTATAGGCTAGGTTGTCCATATACATTGCTTTTAGCTCTGTACTGTTTTCAAACATACCGCTATTACCATGTGTCGACCATGATCCACTCGGCTCAAAGCTGATAAATTGCTGATAAAATAAGTTCAGATAAACATCACTGCACAAACTCAAAAAGATATCGAACTCTTTATTGAGATAGTCTTCAGAAAAAAACGTTACGCGGCGCACGGCTTCTCTCGCATTACAGATACCCATCGTCTGCGTTGAATACGTCTCTAGCTGCTCAGTTTCATTCATTTTTGTATTGAGCTTTTTGATGACTGATTGCTCAATCTCTTCTATATTTTTGTTCTTTAACTCTGGGTGAGTCGTCCACTCAATGATTTGGCGTATATATTGCTTTTTAGTGATGCCTAAAATACGCTGCGGCTCCCATGCCAAAAACTCTACCATATTAGAGAGACCCGTCGTCCATGATAACTGGTCTTTTAGATGATTCATTGAGCCGAAAACACGGCGGTATTTTTCTGCAGCTTTCATACTAATAATGTCTCACGATTTGCTTACTAATTTTATAAAAACTCATTATTGCTATAAAACACCCAATCCACTCAATAACAACTGCCCTCCAGCAAATATCAATAATATGCCAAATGCACGCTTAAGCATCAGCGCAGGTAAGATATGAGCGAGCTTGGCGCCCACTTTTGCCATTGCAAAACTGGCGACTGAAATAAACAAGAATCCTGTGACATGGACAAATCCTATCGTGCCCTCAGGTAGATTGACCACGTCTTGACCGAACCAAGCAAACCCTGCCGCCCCAGCCAAGGCAATTGGTAGACCGCATGCTGCTGATGTGCCGACCGATTGCTTCATCGGAAGCCCTGCCCAGTTCAAGAACGGTACGGTCAAGCTGCCGCCGCCAATGCCAAAGATAGAGGACGCCATACCTATACCAGTACCAGCACCAAACTGGATACCAGCCGATGGTAACGGTTTCCCCACCTGTTCTTTATTCGAAAAGAACAGCATTTTTAGAGCGACTAATAGCGCACCGAAACCAATGATAGCCTGTAGAGCTTGCCCATCAATCATATCCGCGATACCAGCGCCGACCAAACTACCGACAACCAATCCAAGCGCCATCTTGCGCCATACTTCCCAGCGCACCCCGCCGCGCTTGTTATGGGCAGTCAATGAGCTGATTGAAGTTACAACGATGGTCGCCAATGACGTACCAATGGCCAGATGGGTGATTACTTCTGGCGAAAAATCATATGCGGTAAAAATCCAAACCAATGCGGGCACGATAATCATGCCACCGCCGACGCCAAACAAGCCCGCGCTGACACCCGCAAACGCGCCTGCAATCACAAACCACACATATAACATCATAGAACGAACCTTTTATAATACTGACTGGCGCTATAGTACTCACTAGCGCTTAGGCGTGCTTAATTGTATTTGCCAAATCTCAGCGTGACCTTTATGCTGTTTACTCGATACTGTCTGACCGCAACAATCGCTCAGTATATCAAAGTTTCCTTTAACCACATCGACTAAACTTATGCCGCCACTCACTAGTTTTTCTCCCTATTTATCCGAGCTCAATCACCGTCATGTGGCTAGTAGCGCCTCGACCAATAGCGAGCTGATAGAAGCCTTGCAAAACGGGTCGTTAGATGTCGCCACCGTACATGTTTTGACCGCGGAAACCCAAAGCGCAGGTCGTGGACAGCACGGGCGCTCGTGGCAATCACCGCGTGGTAATGTCTATCTGTCGCTATATCATCCTGTGCATATGCCAATCAGTGGCTTGCTATCGCTAATCATTGGTCTTGAGCTGGCAAAAATGCCCGTCATTCAAACGCTGAACGAGCAACTACAAGCACAAGGACTGACGCCAATTGGGGTGAAGTGGGCAAATGACTTGGGGTTTTATCCCACTCAAGAGGCTCATCTTGTACCATCGGATAACGCCGCCGCGAATCAGCGTACACTACCCTTTAATAAACTGGCTGGGATTTTGATAGAGCCAGTGACGAAAGCTGGCAGGCTGGTCGGTGTGGTGCTAGGCATTGGCTTAAACGTACAAGCAGCACCAAAGCTCACCACACAAACGTCTGAAGGTATGAGCTACCAAGCGATTAGCTTACAAGACATTAATGAGAGGCTGCCTTTAGAGTCACGGTCTGCGAGCCTACCAGATCTACCAATGCTCTATCAGCAGATGAGCAAAGCATTGATGGCGGCGATGACACGCTTTGAGCACTTGGGCATAGAACAGCCAACGGGTCATACTTATTATTTGGATAGTTTTTTGGAGCAGTTTGCGATGATGGATGCGCTATCAGGTCTTCGCTTACGCGTCACGCAAGACTATAATAACGAAGAAAAAGTCATAACGGGAATCGCTTGCGGTGTCGACACACATGGCTGTTTGCAATTGCGCCAAGATAGCGGTAAGATTTCTACGCTTTTTACTGGACGCATCGACGTTATTTATTAGGCTTAGACAACTATATTGATGAACACCATCATTAACGAGCACTATATAAAGGGACTTTTATGCTCTGGCTTGATCTTGGAAATACCCGCCTAAAATACTGGCTAACCGATGATATCGGACAAATAGTCGCGCATGATGCTAAGCAGCATTTGCAAGCGCCTGCCGAACTACTTATGGGTCTGACAGATCGTTTTGAGCGTTATGCGCCTGACTTTATTGGTATCTCATCAGTATTGGGTGACAATCTCAATGCCAAAGTATCAGAGACACTCAGTCGTTTGAATATTCCGTTTGAGTTTGTCCATGTCGATGCAGCACATGCGCTGATGAAAAGTGCTTACAATGATCAGCAGCTCGGCTGTGATCGTTGGCTACAGATGCTCGGTGCGGTCGATAAGAAAAAACGTCAATGTGTGATTGGTTGCGGTACAGCAGTGACCATTGATTTGATTGATCATGCTGAGCATTTGGGTGGTTATATCTTTCCCAGCATCTACCTGCAACGTGAATCACTGTTCTCTGGTACTAAGCAAATCACTATCTCGAACGGTACTTTTGATAGCGTCAACCAAGGCTTGACCACTCAAGACGCGGTACATCGCGGTATTTTGCTCTCTATCGTCGGCGCGATTAATGAGATTAGCCATCGTCACCCTAATTTTGAATTGATTATGACAGGTGGTGATGCACCCATTATCTCCCAGCATGTTAATCGCCCAGTGCGCTTACGTGATGATTTATTACTAAATGGTTTGGCAAGATACTTTGATTATCGCAATAAGTCTTAACCGCTTATAGATAATTCGGTTTGACGTTGACATGAAAAAAGCAGCACGTTTTGAACGTGCTGCTTTTTTATTTTATTATCAAAAAATAGCTAACGTATGCTAGCTATTTCCCCAATACTTTCCTATTTGGTCTCGTTAAACAGCTCACGACCGACTAGCATACGGCGGATTTCACTGGTACCTGCGCCAATTTCATACAGCTTGGCATCACGCCAGTAGCGACCGAGTGGATACTCGTTGGTATAGCCGTTGCCACCAAATATTTGAATACCTTCGCCTGCCATCCACGTAGCTTTTTCGGCACACCATAGAATCACACTGGCGCAATCTTTACGTACTTCTCGACTATGACCGGCACCGCGCGCGTCCAACATATCGAGGTTTTTACCAACGGTGTATAAGAAACTACGACCGGCTTGTAGTATCGTATACATGTCCGCAACTTTACCTTGAATAAGCTGGAACTCACCAATCGCTTGACCAAACTGTTTACGGTCGTGTATATAAGGCACGACATTGTCCATCACTGCTTGCATAATACCGATAGGGCCTGCGGCCAATACAGCGCGCTCGTAATCTAGACCGCTCATCAGCACCTTGACGCCTTCACTGAGACCACCCAAGATATTTTCGCTTGGTACTTTTACATTATTAAAAGTCATCTCACCAGTATGGCTACCGCGCATGCCGAGCTTATCTAGCTTTTGTGCGGTACCAAAGCCTTCCATGCCTTTTTCAACGATAAAGGCCGTCATGCCTTTTGCACCCATTTCAGGATTGGTCTTGGCATAGACCACCATCACGTCCGCATCAGGGCCATTGGTGATCCACATCTTGCTACCGTTCAAAATATAGCTACCGTCTTTTTCTTCTGCTTTTAGCTTCATACTTACCACATCTGAGCCAGCGCCTGTCTCACTCATTGCCAATGCACCGATGAATTCACCGTTGATTAGTTTTGGCAGATATTTCTGCTTTTGTTCTTCAGAGCCATTACGTTTGATTTGGTTAATACATAGATTAGAATGTGCGCCATAGCTCAGTGCTACCGATGCCGAAGCACGGCTAATCTCTTCCATCGCAACCATATGTGCGACGTAGCCCATGTTAGAGCCGCCGTACTCTTCAGGAACGGTAATGCCATGTAGACCGAGGTCACCCATTTTTTGCCATAGATCCATTGGGAATTCATCACTGCTATCAATCTCAGCAGCACGTGGAGCGATCTCGTTTGCTGCAAATTGCTGTACGACATCACGTAGGGCGTCAATATCTTCGCCAAGTTGAAAATTCAATCCAGGTAAACTCATAACCATTCCTTGTTTTTAGTATTTAATTTTTACGATAATTTTTTAAGATTGACGTTTATTAATGATGGCACGCGCCACATTTGAGCCATTCGGACGCTTTAAGAACTCGCTGATACGTTCACCTGCCACAACCAATTTATCCAGATTGATACCCGTGCTGATACCCATGCCATGCAGCATATACACCACATCTTCGGTGGCGACATTGCCCGTTGCACCTTTGGCATAGGGACAACCACCGAGGCCCGCGACAGAGGTATCAAACTCACTCACACCCATTTGTAATGCAGCCAAAGTATTGCTCAATGCTTGACCATAAGTATCATGAAAATGACCCGATAGCATAGAGATATCAGCATACTCAAGTGCAGCTTGCAACGCTCGTTGTACTTTGAGCGGCGTACCTACACCGATCGTATCGGCAATGCCAATCTGCTCTGAACCGATCTCAATCAATCGCTTGGTGACATACGCTACTTGACTGGGGTCAATCTCACCTTCATAAGGACAGCCAACCGTACAAGAAATCACGCCACGTACCTTTATGCCTTGTGCTTTTGCTGCCGCAGCCACTGGTGCAAAACGTTCAATACTTTCATCGATACTACAGTTGATATTTTTTTGGCTAAAGGTTTCGCTGGCTGAGCCAAAGATGACGATTTCATCAGGGCGGTAGGCAATCGCATTGTCAAAGCCGCGCATATTGGGTACCAGTACTGAGTAGCAAACGTCCGTCTGCCGCGTTGGCGCAAGCGCATCCAGTAACGCGCTGTTATCGCCCATTTGTGGCACCCACTTTGGTGAAACAAAACTTGTCGCTTCTAGTTTTTTGACACCCGCCGCGATTAAATCATTAATGAGCGTTTGCTTAACCTCAGTCGGCACTGTCACTGATTCGTTTTGTAGTCCATCACGTGGACTGACATCAACGATGGTGACATGGCTTGGATACGAATGGCTCATACTTGTCGTCCTTTTTGTTATTTGCGCTTTGATGAGGCTTTCTTATTAGGCTTCGTTAGCTATGCGCTTTCACTATCGATGCGCAGTAGCTCATCACCATCAGCGACCAAATCACCTGCTGCAAATAATAGCTCTGCTACCACACCATCTGTTGGTGCGGTAATCGTGTGTTCAATTTTCATGGCTTCGATGACGGCAAGTGGCTCGCCTTTTTTTACAGTATCGCCAACAGCTACTTTGAATGCAACTACTTGTCCTGGCATTGGTGACTTTAAACTGCCAACCGCTGCTGTGTCTTCACCCACATGTGCCATGATATCAATAAGCGTAATTTCATCGCGTCCACTATCCGTGAATACATAGACTGTCTCATTATTCACCCAGCTTTGGGCACTGATACGTGCACCCTCTAACCATAAGGTATGATTGTGCGCATCACTGCTATCATAGCTGATCTGACCTTCATAAACCGTTTCGGTCTGAGCAGCCACATTGATATTGCTATCATCCTGCGTATTCGCAATTTCTTGACCAATGACAAGCGTAAAACTACTGAGACTATCACCGCCTTTTTTGCTATCAGCACCACTCGCATTATGCCAATTACTGATGCGAGCGCTGTAGGCTTGCTCATCATAAACCAAGCTAAATGAACGAGTATAATCACTATAAGCACGGAAACCCGTCGGCTTGTTGAATGGATCTGAGCCCTGCGTGGTCGCTTCACTCGCAAGCTGCTGCGCAATAGCGGTCACCACAAGCGTCGATAATCCGAGAGGATGCTGGTCAAAAAGCTTATCCTGCTCACGCTCTATCAAGGCCGTATCAAGATTGGCTTTGCTAAATGAATCGGTATTTAAAATATAACGCAAAAATGCCACGTTGTTTGGTAGACCAACGATACGCGTCTGTGCCAATGCACGATCTAGTCTCGCCAACGCTTGCTCGCGCGTAGGAGCATGGACGATAAGCTTGGCAATCATAGAATCGTAAAAAGGACTGATCACATCACCCTCACGTACGCCATCATCGATACGCACATCGGTAATATTGAAGGTACTATGCTCAGGCTTTTGATAAGTGAATAAAGTCCCAGTCGCTGGCAAGAAATTGTTGTCAGGGTTTTCAGCACAGATACGCGCTTCAATTGCATGACCGTTGATAGCCAAATCATCTTGTGTTTTTGGTAATGGCTGACCCGCTGCAACCAACAGCTGCCACTCGACCAAATCGACACCAGTAATCGCTTCACTAACGGGATGCTCAACCTGCAAGCGCGTATTCATTTCCATGAAATAAAAATTCATAGAGTCTTCGCGCTGCTCAACGATGAATTCAACCGTACCTGCACCCACGTAATCGACCGCACGTGCTGCTTCGATTGCCGCTGTGCCCATCGCTTCACGCATGGCAGTATCGACACCTGGTGCGGGCGCTTCTTCTAGTACTTTTTGATGGCGACGCTGTACTGAGCAATCACGCTCAAACAGGTGCACATAATTACCATGCGTATCACCGAATACTTGAATTTCGATATGACGTGGTTTTAGCGCATATTTTTCGACCAATACTTGATCATTGCCAAAACTGGTAATCGCTTCTCGGCGACATGAATCTAGCAGGTCAATAAAATCGCTGCTTTTTTCAACGATACGCATGCCTTTACCGCCGCCACCTGCACTGGCTTTAATCAAGACAGGATAGCCAATGTCATCTGCCTGCTGTTGCAAAAACTGTGCGTCTTGGTTATCACCATGATAGCCCGGTATCAGCGGCACGCCAGCCGATTCCATCAAGCGCTTAGACTCAGACTTGCCGCCCATAGCACGGATAGCATCCGCCGATGGGCCAATAAACACCAAGCCAGCATCTTGGCAAGCCTGTGCAAAATCAGCATTTTCACTCAAAAACCCATATCCTGGATGGATTGCTTGGGCGCCAGTCTCAAGCGCTATCGCAATAATAGCATCGCCTTTTAGATAACTGTCTTTCGGTGCCGAACCGCCTAAATAGATAGCTTCATCACAGACAGCTACATGTTTGGCCTCACGATCCGCATCGGAATAAACAGCAACGGTACTGACGCCAAGACGCTTAGCAGTCGCGGCCACTCGGCAAGCAATTTCACCACGGTTGGCGATTAGAATTTTAGAAAACATAACTATCCCTGTGTCTTGTCGTTATTATTTGACGTCTTGTCTATTTGCCCATTTGCCTATCATTTTTCTACTACTAGTTAGTCTGCCATTAGCCAATCAGGTTTACGCTTTTGCAAAAACGCTTGCACCCCCTCGCGGCCTTGCTTTGATGAGCGGATATCAGCGATACCTTTGATCGTGTCGGCAATCAGCTCATCTGTAATAGGCGCACCAGCGACATCATGTAGTAGCTGTTTGCAGGTTTTGACTGCGTCAGGGCTATTTTTGACGACCTTGTTACAGAACGCAGCCACTTCATCGCTTAGCCACTCTTCGCTAACACGCTCATGGATAAAGCCAAGCTGACGCGCCTTTTTGGCATCAAATACTTCAGCACTTAAGAAATAACGCTGCGATGCTCTAGCGCCTAACGCTCGGATAACATAAGGACTGATAGTGGCAGGTGCCAACCCTAAACGGACTTCGCTGAGGCAGAAATTAGCAATTTTGACCGCAATGGCTACGTCGCAAGCAGCAACTAAACCCATGCCACCTGCGTATACATCACCTTGAATAGCCGCAACTGTTGGCTTAGGACATTCATAAATAGTCTTAAGCATTTGCGCCAATTTATCAGCATCCGCTAGATTCTCTTCATAGCTATAATCCGCCATGGCACGCATCCAATTGAGGTCAGCACCTGCGCAAAATGCCTTGCCAGCTGCTGCTAGCACAATAACACGTACCTCATCATCAGCACCAAGCGTACTAAAAGCATCGGTTAGCTCAGCAATCATTTCATCGTTAAAGGCATTACGTATCTCAGGACGATTTAAGGTCACTGTAGCAACGTGTTGCTCCACTTTAACCAGTAGGCTTTTATAATTTTTATCACTGTCTTTTTGCATAACTTTCTCTATATTTTTTATGTAAATACTTAAACAAACTCTTGGTCAATCCATAATAATGTTAATACAAGAAAACCAAGTACAAAGACTAAGCGTAGATGTACCAATCGTACTTCAAATAAGGTTAACGCAGTAGTCGCTTATTATGAGAAGACCTTAGAACGCTTACATTCTAAAGACCCCAAATGTCGTCTCTTCAATCGGCGCGTTATATGCAGCGCTTAGACCTAAAGCCAATACATTACGGGTGTCAGCAGGATCAATTACGCCGTCATCCCACATACGTGCGGTAGCATAGTAAGGATGACCTTGCTCTTCGTACATTTCGCGAATCGGCGCTTTAAATGCGGCTTCGTCCTCATCACTCCACGCTTCGCCTTTGCGATCAAAGTTATCACGTTTGACCGTTGCCAGTACTGATGCAGCTTGCTCGCCGCCCATGACAGAGATACGGGCATTTGGCCACATCCATAAGAAACGCGGGCTATAAGCGCGGCCACACATACCGTAATTACCAGCGCCGAACGAGCCACCGACGATAACGGTGAACTTTGGCACTTTTGCATTGGCCACTGCCATTACCATCTTGGCACCATGACGAGCGATACCTTCGTTCTCGTATTTACGGCCAACCATAAAGCCAGTAATGTTCTGCAGGAACACTAATGGGATTTTGCGTTTACAGCACAATTCAATGAAATGCGTGCCTTTTTGCGCTGATTCACTGAATAAGATACCGTTATTGGCAATAATACCAACAGGCATCCCTTCGATATGAGCAAATCCACAGACCAACGTCGTACCAAAGCGCGATTTAAACTCATCAAAGGCACTGTCATCAACGATACGGGCGATGATTTCTCTGATATCAAATGGCTTGCGCTTGTCTGTTGGAATCACACCGTATAGCTCTTTGGCATCATAACGCGGCGGACGCGGTGTGACTTGGTTAGGAATATTTTTTGCAGGGCGATTTAGGTGACTGATGATATTACGCGCAATCGATAACGCGTGCGTATCATTCTGCGCTAGATGATCAACCACGCCCGACAGTCTAGTATGTACATCACCACCGCCCAAGTCTTCTGCGGTGACCTCTTCGCCCGTCGCTGCTTTTACCAGTGGCGGACCACCCAAAAAGATAGTACCTTGCTCTTTGACGATAATAGACTCATCGCTCATGGCAGGCACATAGGCACCGCCAGCCGTACAGCTACCCATGACCACAGCAATCTGTGGAATGCCTGCCGCACTCAGATTTGCTTGATTAAAGAAGATACGGCCGAAATGCTCTTTATCAGGGAACACATCATCTTGGTTCGGTAAATTAGCACCACCTGAATCAACCAGATAAACGCACGGCAGATGATTTTCTTGTGCAATCTCTTGCGCACGTAGATGCTTTTTGACCGTCATTGGGTAGTACGTACCGCCTTTTACCGTGGCATCATTACAGATAATCATACATTCGATGCCATTGATACGGCCAATACCTGCAATCACGCCAGCTGCCGGAATCTCTTCGCCATACATATCATGTGCAGCCATCGGCGCCACTTCTAGAAACGGCGTGCCTACATCAAGCAAACGCTCGACGCGCTCACGTGGTAACAGCTTACCACGCGCTAGATGCTTGGCTCGTGCGCGCTCTGAGCCACCTTGGGCAACTTTACGCAAGTGTACATACAGGTCATCGACTATCTCTTGCATCGCGGCACTGTTTTGCTGAAAATCGCTTGAGTTTGGACTCAGTTTACTGGTTATGATAGCGCTCATGATATCCCTTTTTTTCTTATACATAGATAGATACGTAGATGTGAGTAGCTTTTTATATAAATGATACTAACTGCTATTTTTAAGCCTTGCTCACATATAGTCGATTCAATTTAAAAGTAGTACAAGGCAACCGAGTGCAGATGTATGTGTGATACTTCAAGCGAGGTTAACGCTGTAATACTTTTATAGTGAAATGAATATGGTTAGTCTTTTGTTTTTTAGAGCAGATAAGTAAGCTTACTACAAACCCAACTCTTCTTTCATTTGCTCAATGATTTTATATTTTTGAATTTTTCCAGTGATGGTCATTGGATATTCAGTCACAAATCGATAGTAAGTCGGCACTTTATAATGAGCGATATGCTCGCTACAGAACTCGCGTACTTCCTGTTCAGTCAAGCAGCCAGGCTCTTTCGGAATAATCCACGCTGCCAGCACTTCACCATAACGTTCATCTGGTATACCCACGATTTGTACATCACGAATCTTTGGATGACGATAGAGATAATTTTCAATTTCTACCGGATAGATATTTTCGCCGCCGCGAATCACCATGTCTTTACTACGGCCGACGATTTTGACATAGCCGTCTTCATCCATTGTGGCCAAGTCACCCGTATGCATCCACCCATCTTGGATCGCCTCACGCGTTTTAAAGCGGCTGCCCCAGTAGCCTTTCATCACTGAATAGCCACGCGTAAGCAACTCACCTGTCTCACCCAGCGGGACAATTTCACCTGTTTCTGTATCGACGACCTTGACCTCAAGCGCAGGCTGTACCAGTCCTACCGTTGATACTTGTTTATCAAGTGGCGTGTGCTCATTGGTCTGACAAGATACTGGACTGGTCTCTGTCATGCCATAGGCAATAGTGACTTCGCTCATATGCATCTTATCAATGACGCGGCGCATGACCTCAATCGGACAGCTAGACCCAGCCATGATACCCGTACGCAAGGTAGACAGATCAAAGTTTTCAAATTCAGGATGGTCAAGCTCGGCGATAAACATCGTTGGCACACCATGTAGACCTGTACATTTCTCTTCTTCTACTGCTTGCAATACCGTCAACGGCTCAAAGCCATCGTTTGGATATACGATACAACCGCCATGCGTGAGAATCGCTAGATTACCAAGCACCATACCAAAGCAATGATACAAAGGTACTGGAATACACAGCCTATCCTCTTCAGTAAGGTTCATGGCCTCACCGATAAAGTAGCCATTATTTAAGATATTGCGATGGCTTAAGGTGGCACCTTTTGGTGTACCTGTCGTGCCACTGGTGAACTGTACATTGATAGCATCGGTGTTTTTAAGCTGGGCTTGGCGCTCGGCAACACGGGGATCGTTGGCATCGCCCTCGTTCATCCACGCAGAGAATTTTTGCATAAAACCAAAAGTCTCGTCTGACTCTGGCTCATCAATCCAGATAATGCGTTCAATCGTCGGAATCTCGACCAAATCAAGCTGAGTGTAGTCTTTGTGGTAAATCTCAGGACACAGCTCACGGATTAAACTGGCATAGTCACTGGTTTTGAAATGACGCATCAGTACGAGCGCTGAGCAGCCCAGTTTATTTAAGGCATATTGCAACTCAAAGGTGCGGTAGGCAGGATTGATATTAACGAGGATAACGCCGACTTTTGCCGTGGCCAACTGCATGAGCAACCACTCAGCATTGTTGTGTGACCAAATGCCGATACGATCACCAATCTCTAGTCCCATCTCAATCATACTACTGGCTAGCTGATTTACTTGCTGCTGTAGCTCACGATATGTCCAGCGGATATTTTGATGACGGACGACCAGTGCTTCGCGCTCAGGATATTTGGAGACGATAGCATCAAAAAAGTCACCAATTGTCGCTTCAATCAGCGGTACATCAGGACCTTTATCATAGCTTTGAGTAAGTGGTGCATTGGCTGAGCGTGCGCCCATATTGATACTAGGAATGTTGTTTAAAATAGTATCGAAGTCAACGCGAGTCGAATCGAAATCAGGAGTTTGAGTCATAACGAGTCCTTTCGTTTTACTTTTTATATTATTTATAAATAGCACTTATTAATAGCCTGCGTGCAAACCTTCTTCCTTGGGCAGGTCTTACATAGCATTCAGCTACTATAACGCCATCAATGAAAGCCTGTCAACAATATCAATACAGTATGTATCATTTAATTAGACAGTCTGCCTTTCTACTTAGTAAAAGGTAGCATAGAATCATGGCAAATATTTGACACAAAAAAGCCAGCCACATCATAAGAAATGGGCTGGCTCAATCATCAATACTGTCGTTTAACTAAGTCCTCTGGAAAGCATCTAATAAAGGACATCACTTATAAATGATGTGCTTTTATTAGTTTTTCAAAAAACGGTATTGCAATCGTTATGCTTTAGGAACTGCAGGCGCTTTAATCGTTACTGTTGCGCTAACGGCTTCATTATCATCGAGCAAATCCATGATTAGCTCATCATCGCTTTCAGTCTTTACTTGCCAATTGCCTGCTGCTTGCGGTACACCCGTCACCATCACAGAGATGGCTTTGTTCTTGAGGCGAATCATTGGTGGCTTATGATCATAGCCACTATGCTCATGACCTAAGATATCATCAGCGATAGTCGCAGCCTGCGCGCGTAATGGCGCAACATACCGACAAGCCACCCCGTTGATAGACATACAGTCGCCGATGGCATAGATATTCGCTGCATTGGTACGCAATGTCGCTGCATCTACCACTATACCCGTACGGCGATCGAACTCTACACCAGCCGCCGCAGGTAATTGCTCATCGACTGTCAGACCTGTACTGGCAATCACATGATCTACAATCAGTGGTTCGAGTGGCTGAGTATCAGTATTGTCTGCATCTGATGATAACGGTGCATAATCTACTTGTAGCTTCTCGCCATCTTCGCTGTCATTATTATTGTCATCGTCATTAACACGAGTGACAGCTGATACTTGATAACCACCTAAGAATTGAATACCCTGCGACTCGATCGCTTTGGCTATACGTGCGGTCGCTTTGGCTGGTAGCATCTGTGAAAGCGGTGCATCGTTTAGATCAATAAGCGTTACTTTATGACCAGCTTTAAGCAGGTCTTCTGCGATTTCTGTACCTACCATACCAGCACCGACGATCGCAACGTGCTGGCTACCTGTTGCTAGCTTTTCTTGTAGCTGACTAAAACGCTCAATATGATTGACATGCCAGACCAAATCTTGTGGCAGACTTTTAGGGAAGATAGGATGCGCGCCCATCGCTAGTACCATTTTCTCATAGCCGATAGTCGTCAGTGTGTCATCTGACTGTGCAGTAGAGCGCACCTGTACAGTTTGGCTCACTGGATCGATATCTGTCACTTGCGTATTGGCTAGCAACGTTACTTCTGCTGTGTTCGCCGCTTCGCTACCAGATGCCCGTACTAAGTCTGACGCTCTTTTGTTTTGGCTGATTGCCATCGTCAACATCGGCTTATGATAACGGTCGCCACTATCAGCCGTGATTAGGGTAATTGGAATCTCTGTATCTTTGGCACGAATGGCATCAATGACATGCCAGCCTGCCAGTCCTGCACCAATAATAACGACACCTTTTTTTGCTACTGTGCTCGTTGCTACAGATGGATTTTCTACGCTCATATAAACTCCAATATGGTTTATGAATTATTTTAATTATCAAAAATATTGACCGCTATTGTATCAGTAAACAGCCATTCACTCACCTATCTAGCAATGTACTCATGCATATCAGTATTTAATTGTACGTAAGCACCTACACTAAAGGTATAAATCAACTCCCACAAAAAAGCGCCTGCTAATGAGACGCTTTTTATCAGAATTGATTATGATTTCAAAGATTAATATAAGTAAGGTCGATAGTTTTAATGATTTAAAATCTTCGATAAGAACATCTGCGCACGGTCACTTTTTGCCCCTTCAAAAAACTCATCCTTACTACAGTTTTCTACGATATGCCCTTCATCCATAAAGATAATACGATTGGCCACCTGACTGGCAAAGCCCATCTCATGCGTCACGCACATCATAGTCATACCATCACGAGTCAGCTCGACCATTACGTCTAGCACCTCTTGAATCATCTCAGGATCAAGCGCAGAGGTTGGTTCATCAAACAGCATTGCGACTGGATCCATGGCCAACGCTCGTGCAATCGCAACACGCTGCTGCTGACCACCAGAGAGCTCCGCTGGATATTTTGCCGCTTGTACCGTTAGGCCAACACGGTCGAGATAGGCCATTGCTTTTTGTTTGGCCTCAGACTCTTTACGGCCCAACACTTTGATTTGTGCCACAGTCAAATTATCAATAATAGTCAAATGTGGAAACAACTCAAAATGCTGAAACACCATGCCGACACGGCTGCGTAACTTAGGTAGATTAGTCTTTGGGTCACCGACAGAAATACCATTAACCATGATGTCACCTTTTTGAAAAGGCTCAAGTCCATTCACTGTCTTAATCAAAGTTGATTTACCACTGCCCGATGGACCACAAACAACAACGACATCACCTTTATGTACATGCGCCGTACAGTCAGTCAGTACTTGAAAGTCTCCATACCATTTACTGACATTAGATATCTCAATGACCATCTCATCACTAGCATGACCACTATTGGTAACCAGCCCGCCAAAGGCATTTAAGTACGTATCAGCATTGCTCATCACTGGCTCCTAACCACATTATTTTCGATAAACATTATTTAAAAAAGGTAAATCAAACATCCAAGCTCTCAACACTCAAAAGCGCAAGCGATAGCTCTATTAAAATACGCTCAATTAAAACCGCAAACGCTTCTGTAATTGTTGCACGCCAATAGAAGCACTTAAGCTAATCACAAAATAGACAGCACCAGCACCTAGGATATAAGGCGTGAGTAATCCCATTAGCTCACCGCGTACATAGGCTGCGCGGAAAAAGTCGGTCAAGCCAATGGCAAATACCAGTGTCGTATCTTGGAATAAAATAATACATTGCTGCAAAATCAGTGGCAGCATCTTACGAAAGGCTTGTGGCAAGATGACCAGACGCATGGTCTGCCCATAAGTCATACCGAGCGCTTTGGCTGCATTGACCTGCCCGCTACCAATCGACTGAATACCAGCACGCACTACTTCTGAGAAGTAAGCCGCCTCAAACATCATAAATGCGACCACACAAGAGGCAAATGCAGCATCGAGTTGCAGGTACTTACCCGCTACCCAAAGATAAATCATCGGTACGGCAAAATAAAACCATAGCAGTACCAATAGCAGCGGCACGGAGCGAAAGTAATTGACGTATAGTTTAGCTGGGATTTCAAGCGCTTTGATACCTGACAAGCGCATCAATGCCAGTACAGTTCCTAAACTGATACCGCCCAAAATAGCCAAAAACAGTACTTTTAAAGTGGTAAGCATGCCACCCATCAAACCAGGATAGGCTGTTGCCAATTCGGTCATATTCATTTCTGACCTCCCGCAATAAGCCCAGGCACACGCAATTTACGTTCAATCAATCCCATAATAGCGATTAAGGATAAATTGAAAACCAAATAAATAATCGTCGCGTAAGTATATATCTCGATACTATTTTGAGTGTATTCGCTGATGGTTTTGGTTTGGCTAATCAGCTCCATTACCCCCACAAGCGAGGCCACAGAGGCGTTTTTGAAGCAGTTAGTCAGTTCAGAGCTGAGCGGTGGCAAGATAATACGAAATGCTTGCGGTAGCAGAACTTCTTTATAGACTTGTGGAATGCTAAACCCTAATGCGTAGGCCGCATTGATTTGTCCATCTGGTAATGACTCAATACCTGTCCGTACCTGCTCAACGATACGAGCAGCGGTAAATAAGCCAAGACCAATACTGGCTGATAACATGGCTGAGGTATTCGGAGACAAGTCCTTATACCACCATTCTTGTATCGTCGGCGTGAGCCAGCCAGGGGCGATATAAAACCAAAAGAACAGTTGAACAAGCAGTGGAATATTACGAAAAAATGTCACATAAGCCGTACCGATTGCACGAGCGGTTTTGTTGGGCAAGGTACGCATGATACCGAAGATGGTACCGACGACCATCGCGATAGCCCATGCAATACTGCCAATCAATAGCAGCCAGCCAAGACCAGTGATCATCCAATGGATATAGAGCTCGTTGCCAATACCAGTCTGCTCAAAGAGCACACCCCAGTTCCAGCTATAATTCATGGTTGTCTCTCCGAGCAACGATTGATAAGCCTATACGTCAAATAAAATTACTGGTTATCTGAACGTATAGGCAAGCTATGTTGAGGGACAATGAGCGTTACTGCGCTGCTGCTTCTTTAGGCTGAGCGCTGTCATGCGGATTGGCAATCAAGGCCTTTAAGTTGTCAGACATCTCAAAGTTTAGATTGACGTTCTTTGGTGGGATTGGGTTCAAGAACCACTTGTCATAAATGCTATTGATTTCGCCTGAGCTAAAGACATTAGCAAGTGCTTCATCGACCACAGCTTTGAATTCAGGATCATCCTTACGCATCATACAACCATAGATTTCAAACGATTGCGGCGTACCGACGATTACCCACTCATCAGGATTTTTTGCTTTGGCTTTTTCGCCCGCGAGCAATACATCATCCATCATAAAGGCATCAGCGCGGCCATTTTCTAGCATTAGGAAGCCTTCGCCATGATCTTTTGCTGAGATGATATTGGTATCCATTTTATTATCATCATTATACTGACGGATATAACGCTCTGAAGTCGTGCCTGCTGTCGTTACCAGAGTTTTACCTTTTAGGTCTTCAAAATCTTGAATACCGGAATCTTTTTTGGTCAACAGACGCGTACCAATTTCAAAGAAACCGTTTGAGAATGCGACTTGCTTTTGACGTTCTTCGTTATTGGTGGTTGAGCCACACTCAAAATCTACCGTGCCGTTTTGTACCAATGGGATACGAGTTTGCGAAGTGATTAGGTTATAGCGAACGTTAAGATCTGGCATATTTAGCTTTTGCTTAACTGCTTCAACCACTTTCATTTCCAAGTCGTGTGCATAGCCAATCGGCTGATTAGGATCATCAGCGATATAAGAAAAAGGAATAGAGGAATCACGGTGACCGACGACGATGGTGCCAGAATCTTTGATTTTCTGTAGCGTACCATTGGTCGTGGTTTCTGTCGTCGCTGCATCATCTGCTGGCGCATCAGTGCTGGTCTGGCTGCTGTTATTACATCCCGCTAAGCCTAATGCCATAACAGCAGCTAAAGTCAACGGTTTGGAAAATGAGTATGTCATGAAATACATCCTTTTATCGCAAGATTGAGTGAGTGCTTGGACGACATAGGTCTGATTGACCCGACTGCCCCGCATCCGTACGGTTGTTGCTGTTGTTTATCACAATGCAACTTAATGTTACTGTACAACAAATTTGCAGTAGAGGGTGAATTTTTTTTGAGAGAGGTCATATTTATGAATATATTTATATTCTGGCTATAAAATGTTGGCTTATAGCGGCTATCTACTCAGAGCTTTGTAAAAATAGCTGCTCTGTTTTTTAAGCTCGTTATTAACCTTTACTGCTCATAATCGTCAAAACAGTCTACTAAGTGAGATTGATAAATCGGCAGTAATCCCCATAAAGCAAACAACTTCTCTATACTACAAATGACTTATGACTCAAGATATCCAAGTCCCAAATACGGACAGCCAAACTACTGGCAACCATGGCAGCAACGACATTCGCCAACGTTTCTTTGTTGAAGACTCTCCCGTGCGCGGTGATGTGGTACGCCTATCACGCAGCTACGCGAGTACGATTGCGCAAAAGCCCTACCCTGAAGCCATCAAACGCTTATTGGGTGAGATGCTGACCGCAGCGAGTTTGCTAATCAGTACGGTCAAAATCAATGGTCGCCTATCTATTCAGTTGCAATCATCAGACAGTGACAGCTTACTAAACTGGGCAATGGCAGAATGCGATCAAGACGGTATCATTCGTGCACTTGCTAGCTGGAAAGGCGAAACAGACGAGCAAGTACAAGCGTGGGACAATATGACCCATGCCAAAGAAGCCTTTGCTGAGCTTGGTGCGATGGGACAAGGCGTATTGTTTATCAATATTCAGCCTGATGGCGGTGAGCCATACCAAGGTATCGTTGAGCGTAGCCATGACAATCTAGCAGACTGCTTAGCGCATTATCAAAAGCAATCAGCCCAGATTCCAACGTTGATTAACTTAGCATCTGATGGCCTGCAAGCTGGTGGTATCTTGGTACAAATGCTACCGCGTACTGCTGAAGAAACGTCTGAAGTCGAGCAAAATCAAGATGCGGGTATCGACGATGATTTATGGACGCGTTTGTCTGTATTGACGCGTACGGTCAAACCAGAAGAACTAACGACACTGGATGCTAACGAAATACTCTATCGCTTGTATCACGAAGAAAACATTGTTGCCCCTGAGCCTGCCCCTCTATCATTTGGCTGCACTTGCTCACGCGAGAAGTGCGAGATGGCAATCGAACAAATCGGCGAAGCGGAAGCGTTAGATATCGTCGAAGAGCAAGGCGGTACATTTGAGATGGATTGCGGATTCTGCGGTGAAGTCTATAAGTTCAACAAAAATGATGTAGCAGCAATATTTGCTGAGTAAGTTTTTTCTTACTTGCTATAAATCAGTTTTTATAAAAAAACCCTCAAGCGTCATGCTTGAGGGTTTTTGTTTTTCACATTAAATCACTACACCGCCACATCCAAACTTCTAGGATAAGAATGTATGCGCGGACGTCCAGCATAGTCACTGCGACCATTATCTAGCAGCCATTCAACCACCTGCTCGCGCACTCGTCTACTATGGATTAAGTTCATATGATTGACACCATAAAACACTGCTTTATGACCATCTGGCACAAACAAAGCATGCTCAGCGTCATCTTCACCTAAGGCTGAAGCTACCGATACCAAACTGTCTCCTAGCAGATCCGTCACTTTAGAATCATAATGCGTCTCAAGCAAGGCACTAGCGACAAAGTAAGTTTTTATACCACTTGGCAAGCGTGCAGGATGGCGAAAGTCTTGTGGTAGGACGCTACGTCCTTCTAATGCTTTCCAATCTGCATCACGAATACTGCCATGACGTAGATCGATAATACCGGCACTGCGCATATCACCGAGCTTGGCCAGTGAGCCTGCAAACGGCAGCTTGGCAATGATGTCTTGCACATAGTTACCGATACGCTCAAGCACTGCCCCATGATGCGGCGAACCTAGCGTGATAAGGTTTCCCACGCGCTTGATCCAGTCTAGGCGATCTTGCTCACCATAGAACAGTGCACTGCGAGAGACCAAACCGCCCATACTATGTCCAACCAGATCTATCTGACTGATATCTGGGTTGTCATCGACCAGCGCTTGTAGCAACTGAGAGAACTTACGGCCGCTACGTGAGATACGGCGACCTGTATTGTAATCCAAATACAGCACCGTGGTATCAGGCTGGCTGATATGAATGGCCTCACCTAAATCATTATCCACTTGGGCTTGCCAGCTTAAATGACTCATACATAGACCATGGCACAAAATAACGATACGGCCTGATAGCACTTCATTCTGTGGTTTGCCGTCTTGAGTGTATAGCATCATCGGAATGGCGAGCGCATTTTGGTTGTTGACCAGATGATCACCCATGACACCATTGAGCACATTGACCAGTTTTTTTAGTGAATCCGGTAGTGGCTGCACTGACTTTTGGAGAATCAGGTTTTTGTATATGCGTAGTACAGACGCTAGATTATTACCGACCATTTGCATCACATGACGTATCGTGCCATAGATACGTCCAGTAAATCCGCGCGACCATTTATTTAAATGTTTGTCATTGAAGCGGCCTAGCGGACGCAAGATAACTTCACGGTGAATGGCTTCTACGATTTCTGTAACCTCAACCACACCCATAGTGGCAAGCTGGGCCAATCCTTCAAAAAAATCAGCCAAAGACACAGGTGTTTTGTTGATTTCATCACTGTCATCCGAATCTGCTAGTAGCTTGACCAGTTCATCCATATCGATGGCTTCGAGTTGGTCGATTTGCTCGTATAGATGACTGTGTAGCGGTACACTCGCATCGGGGACAAAATGCGCATCGAGCTCATGATGAGTACGAGTATAGCTGCTATCATTTTGAGCGTCGCTGTCACTAACACCGTCGTTATAAAACACCTTTGGACTGCTCATAATATTTGCACATTCAGCGAAAAAAGTAATGGTCTATATTATCCTGTAACGGCAGCAAATAGAAGTGAATGGTTTGACTTTAGGGCGGGATGACGATTAGCAGAGCCAGATTACTGATAGACGGTCTATTTAACCATCAAATCAATATGACAATAAAAAATCCCAAGCCTTAACTTGGGATTTTTATGGTCGTGAGCATTTTGGTTGTTTCTATTATCCGCCTATAGCTTATCTATCTATGTCGTGCTATCAGCCGTATCAAATGATTCTGCCAGTATGACATCACCATCTTCGCGAGTAATCATCACAGTCGCTGAGCGAGGAATACTACCGCCAGCGACAGCGCCCCATGTGTTACCAGGATGCTGGATGTTGATAAACAGCGTCTTAAAATCTGGTGCCATGGTGATACCTGTTACTTCGCATCCTTCAGGACCGACAAAGAATCGTTTGATATTGTCATTGCTAGCTGATGTGCCGACTCGGGTTGACTGCCCTGCCGATGTGGTCGTCATCGACCCATCACTGACCTTACCCGGTAGAGCCGCAAGCAACATACAGCTACTGGTATCGGTGTAAGCGCCGTCGTCTGTCTGAATCCACAAGACACCGCGTGGGTCGAAATATAGCCCATCAGGTGAAGAGAAGTCATTATTGTCATTTAGCTGAGATAAGTTTTCTGCTGATAAATCACTTGGTGCACCAAACAGATAGATATCCCATTCGAAGCTCGTTGCGGCATGGTCGCCGCCCGCTTCTGCCCAGCGAATAATGTGACCATTGTCATTACCAAGCGCTTTTCCGCTTGATTGATAGCTACGCGGATTGGAAGCTGAGACAGGCTGGTCGTCACGTACGCCACGATATTTATTATTGGTCAACGTCACATAGACATCACCCGTCATAGGGCTGACCGATACCCATTCAGGTCGATCCATCTTAGTAGCACCAGCGGCATCGGCAGCTGCACGGGCAAAGACCAATACTTCATCTTGTCCATTGAATGGCAGTACACTATTAAAAGCATCCAGTCCATTTTGACCATGGACGAGTGCTTTCCACTCGCCGCTACCGTCTTCGTTAAATACCGCCACGTATAGCGTGCCGTCATTCAGATATTTGTCACCTGCTTGTAGTCCGCCGCCGATGTCCGAGTTTGACCACATCGCTTTGGAGACAAACTTATAAATGTACTCACCTCGGGCATCATCACCCATATAGAACACCACTGGCTTACCTTGCTCAACAGGAGCATACGCGCAGTTTTCATGAGCGAACCGGCCCAGTGCGGTACGTTTTTGCGGTATAGAGTTTTGGTCAAATGGGTCAATCTCAGTAATATAACCAAAAGTGTTGAAGCCATAGCGATAATCTTCCGCAGCACTGGCACCGACTGCGGTCATATCCCAACGTGAGAACTCGTCTGCTATCTTGGCATCCTTTGCCTCTGGGGTATGCCATAAATACTCCCAACCTGGGAAGTCCTCCACCGCACCGTAGCGCTCGCGCGCATAGTTATCACCAGCGCTCAATTGGCTGGCATCTTGTCCACGGGCAAACACACCTAAGAAGTTCTCTTCGGTAGTCAGATAAGTACCCCAAGGTGACAGACCTGCGCCGCAGTTGTTGTTGATACCGCGAGTCTGATAGCCTGTCGGATCAAACTTGGTCTTGACCAGAGCAGAGCCTGCCACAGGGCCAGCCAATTGCGCTGTTGTACTACTAGTGATACGGCGATTGTATTTAGAATCAGGTACCATCTCATAACCCATACCATCTGCGCGGCGAGTTAACTCAACCACCGAGACACCATGACAGTTGACTTCACGGCGGACGTCGCTTGCGAGACGGCGGTTTTGAAAGATAGGCGCAGCATCATTGTCTTGAGTAACGTAATAGCCAAATGGGCTAAGCTCACTGCTATTGACGTATTCATGATTCATGACTAGCAAGCTGTTTTCTGACGCTTTGGCATCGTAAGCGTTACCGCTTTTGCCAAAGAACCACATCCCATCATGGTTGTCACCCATACGCCATTCAAATGACTCTGCTGATTGCTCACGATTGTCTTTCCAGTCTTCGATACCAGAGTTTAGCGGCGTACCAAGTGGTAATATCATCTCTGCCTTGTAGCCTGCTGCTACGGTCATCGTATCAGCTGTTGAATGCGCGACTGCTTCAAACTTTAGGGTATCAGGACGCTTCAAATCACCTTGTGCAGGGATAGCGGCATTATCGTCATTACCAACAATACTGCTATCGTCGTCTTCACTACAACCGACCAAAGGTAATGCGCCAAAAAACGCAGCAGCCGTCAACCCTGTGCCACCTTTTAGGATACTACGGCGGTTCAATCGACGATTGATAATCGTCTGAAAGTCAGTATTATTAGTAGGATTTGAGTCTTCAACCACTTCGTGGGCAAGCGTTCGCTCATTGTTCAATAATGTCATTATCAGTCACCTTGCTATTAGGCTAGATTGGCAGAGAGTTGATCGCGGCTTTATAATTACGACCACAAAAATACGAATTCCGCTTAAGTCTACTCAACCTTTATGACAGCACGCTGAACAATAGGTGACAAACTGATGACAATCGACCATGCTAATGATTTAGAAATAGAATAATCTGAAGATAGAATTGTTTTGCAGTTAGCAAATCAAAAAAATAAATATAAAGGCTTAAAAGCAAAAACCCCAAGCAATTGCTCGGGGCTTTTAATATGCGTCTGTTATGGCAGAAAAGCTTACTGTACTTGTGATACCCACTCATGAGCACCCAGTTTTAGTTTAAGCTGATCGCCTGCTTGCAACACACCAACGCCACTTGGCGTACCAGTCATAATCACATCACCCGCTTGCAAGCTAAAGGCATGACTGATATTGACCAGCAATTCGTAGACAGGAAATAGCATTAAGGCACTATCGCCATCTTGCGTTAACTTGTCATTGATAAACAGCTGATACTGTACACTCTGCAGATTGCCAAACGCTTGTGGGTCGAGCCAATCAGCAAGGACGCAAGCTCCATCAAAACACTTAGCACGCTCCCATGGATGACCTTTTTCCTTTAGCTTGCTTTGCAAATCACGCAAGGTCAAATCTAGTCCTAGTGTCACGCCACCAATCGCTTGCTGAGCTTGCTCAATCGTCGCCATAGATAAATCAGCTGATAGCTGAATACATAGCTCGGCCTCGTAGTGAGTCTCGCCAAATAACTCTGGACTTGGGCGAACCACATCACCACGGATAGAAACCACTGAAGACGCAGGTTTCATAAACAGTATCGGCGTGGTTGGTACTTCATTGCCCAACTCCGCTGCATGTGCCGCATAGTTGCGACCAACACAGACGACTTTACCAATAGAAGTACGTAATCTTTCATTATGATTGATAGCGCCCTGCTCGGCACTGACACCGGCTGCAATGGCGTTCGCTAATGACTCGTGTGGCGATTGGCTCATACTAAACTCTCCCTGTAAATGATGGCTATTTTATCAGCAGTCCATACTATATTGTCTACAGTGACTTTGACGACTTTTAGTTGCTAACTGCTAACTGCTAACTGCTAACTGCTAACTGCTAACTGCTAACTGCTAACTGCTAACTGCTAACTATGGAATCGTATTGGTCACGACATCTGGCGGTACATAACTGGCATGACGGTTCATACGTTTTTCAAACATTCTAAAGCTAAACAAAATGACCCACGACAGCAATAGATAGATGATACCAGCGGCAAAGAATAGCTCCATCAAGGTATAGGTACGCGCACTAATCGTACGAGCAACACCTGTGATATCCATCAATGCAATAGTCGAAGCGAGCGCACTACCCTTTAGCATAAAGATAACTTCGTTACTGTATGCTGGAATCACAATACCAAATGCGCGCGGTAGCGTAACCCGTGTTAGCTTTTGCCATTTTGACATGCCAAGCGCATCAGCCGCTTCAAGCTCTCCAATCGGAATCGTCTGAATCGCACCGCGTATAATCTCTGCCAGATAAGCACTGGTATTGAGGGTAAAGGCGATGATGGCACACCAATATGCTTGGCTAAGTACCGGCTCCCACAAGAACGACTCGCGTACGGCCTCAAATTGACCTAAACCATAATAAATCAGGAATATCTGTACCAGCAGCGGCGTACCACGGAAAAAGAAGATATACAGGAATGGTAGTATCTGTACCACCCAATTCTTAGACAGTCGTAATAACGCCAAAACCAAACCAAACAGCAATCCAATCACACCTGAAAACAAAACCAGCTGTACGGTCAATACCGCGCCGCCTAGTAAATCAGGGATATGGTCAAAAATGACCTGCCAATTCCAATCCATAGTATCTCTCCTCTACCCTATGGTCGATTGACTGTGAGTGGATTGACGGCTTATCTTTTTGGCATAGCGTGCCGCAGGATTGGCGCGCCACTCAAGCCACATCATAAAGCCCGTAATCAACATGGTCAGACCCAAATAAATAATCGCTGCTGCCATATAAAAGGTAAATGGCTGCTGTGTAGACTGTGCCGCACGCGATGACTGATACATGATGTCTTTGAGACCCACGACCGATACCAATGCGGTATCTTTGAGCAGTACCAGAAATAAATTACCCAAACCTGGTAAAGCAATCTGCCACACTTGCGGCAAAGTGATGCGATAAAAAGTCTGAAAAGGACGCATACCAATCGCTTGCGCAGCCTCTCGCTGCCCTACTGGAATCTCTTGAATGGACATGCGAAAAATCTCAGTCGCATACGCACCAAAAGCAATAGACAGTGCCATGACACCACCCCAAAAAGCGCTAATTTCGACATAGTCGTTATAGCCGAACTTTTTGAGGATGCTCATCAATAAAATAGAGCCGCCATAGTAAATAAAGAGCACCAATAGCAGCTCAGGAATACCGCGCATCGTCGCAGTATAGACAGTCGCAAGTTTACGCAGCAACCAGATATTGGACATCTTTGCGGTTGCGCCGAGCAAGCCTAAAGCCAAACCAATAATTAAACTGGTCACAGCTAGCTGTATGGTGACGGTAGCGCCGCTCAATAAAAGCGCGCCAAATCCTTGTAAGTCAAACACGATTATCCACTCAGTCTCTTTATATTAGCAATTTGCAAAATATGAGTTAAAAGAATCAGCATCAATAGCTGAACGCGGCGAAACACCGTATTTTATACCAAATCAATAGGGATGGTCGGCGTCAAAAAATGACGTCAGAAGAATACGATTAACGCTGCGATAATTGACACAGTAGAAATGAGCGCTGATTTTATCATATTCACTCGCCGTGATGTTAATACTGACGCGTAAAAGCTGCGCCTAAACCGTACTTAAACAGACACTTGCCTCTAGAGACATACAATAAGCCGACTAAATTTGAGCAAAATTGATAGGCGGCTATTATCTATATTCGTTGCTATAACGACAAATAAAAAAGGACATCACCATGATGGCGATATCCTTTTATTAATCAAAACACTATTTTTTGACTGCTATATCTAACTACTGTTAGCTATTAACTAGCATTTTCTGTCGCTGGTTGCTCGCTAATATCTGTATCTGCATCTATATTTGCATCTGCGTCTTCATCAACTGTGCTCGTTGCAGATGCTGGCACCGCAAAGTACTTTTGATTGATTTTATCGTAAGTACCATTAGCTTTTATATTGGCAAGAGACTGATTGATCTTTGCTTGTAGCGGATCGCCTGGGCGTACTGCTATCGCAAAGTTATCATTAATATCGATCTCATCACCTTTTAGCGCATATTTGCTACCAGCATTTGAGCTCAGCCATTCTATCGCAGGCAGCTTATCAGAAATCATCGCATCGACACGGTTTGAACCGAGATCCAAAAACGCATTGCTCAACGTATCATAAAGCTTCATATCGGCTTTTGGATACGTGTCTTCTAGCCACTGCGATGAGATAGTTGAACGCTGTGCAGCAATAGAATGCGAGTCGATATCGCTGTTGTTGCTAGGATCAAAGCTGCTGTCTTTTTTGGCCAAAAAAACCAAGGCATTGCTAAAGTACGGATCGGTAAAGCTCACCTGCTGCGAACGCTCTGGAGTAACAGACATCGCGGCCACGATTGCATCGTACTTACCCGCTTTTAGACCAGGGATAATACCGTCCCAGTCCTGCGCCACAAT
Source organism: Psychrobacter sp. 1Y6 (assembly GCF_052258385.2). Lineage (NCBI taxonomy): Bacteria > Pseudomonadati > Pseudomonadota > Gammaproteobacteria > Moraxellales > Moraxellaceae > Psychrobacter > Psychrobacter sp. 1Y6. Next base: position 2,793,797 of record NZ_JBQQEW020000001.1, read on the forward strand.
CTCACAGGTAACCTGCATATCCACACAGAGTGCATTTGCTATCTCAACATCAAAACCACCCAGTGTCCCATCGGCATTGGTATAGTTAAAAGGTGCATAGGCCCCTTCTGTACCGATGCGCAATACATCACCTGTAGACGCTGCCGTTGCTTCGGTAGCCTCTGGATTAGTATCAGCTGTACTCTCCTGGCTATTGCTACAGCCAGCAACGGTAAAGGCCGTCGCTAGTGCAAGCAATGACATAGACAGGCGACTGGCTACATTAATGTTAGATTTGCCAGTCGTGGTACAGATTGGGGCACAATGGTTGCTCATGATCATCCTTGGTTTTTTGTTGAGTAAACAACACGTCTTCAAACAACAGCAGTCAAACTGCTAGATATCGTATTAGTTAGCTGGCGCTTCTTCTTCAGCGACCATTACTTCTTCGACACTATCAGTTGTTGCGACCGCTTTTTGTGCTGCAGCCGTTGAGCTAGTACCAAAGTAGCTACCTGTGATTTGATCATAGGTGCCGTTGTCTTTTAACTCAGCCAATGCTGCATTGAACTTAGCAACTAACGGATCGCCTTTACGGAAAGCAATACCCATTGCGTCGTCATTGGTGCTGATTTCTTCACCTTTGACTTCGTAACCTTTGCCTGCGTCTGTTTTTAACCAGTCGATACCCGTTACTTTGTCAGACATCATACCGCGCACACGGCCTGAGGTTAGATCTAGATAAGCATTGTCTTGCGTATCATATAACTTGATATCAGCATCTGCATGCTCGTCTTGTAGGTATTGCGAGGCAACAGTTGAGCGCTGTGAGGCAATTGGTAGACCTGTTAGTGACTCAACGCTTAAGTCATCACCTTTTTTGCCGATCAAGATGATACCGCTATGGAAGTAAGGGTCACTGAAATCAACCACTTCTTTACGCTCAGGCGTGATAGACATACCTGCGATAGCTGCGTCAAATTTCTGTGCGTTAAGCCCTGGAATCAAACCATCCCAATCTTGAGAGATGACTTCACACTCAGCCTTCATTTGCGCACATAGTGCGTCAACCAGCTCAATCTCGTAACCAATCAGTTTGCCATCTGCATCGGTATAACTAAAAGGCTTGTAGCTTGATTCTGTCGCGATTTTGATATTTAAAGGCGCTTCAGTAGCGGTATCAGCTTCAGCATTTTCTGCTGGTGCTGAGCTATTGTTACAACCTGCCAGCATTAGCATTGCTGCGCTAAGCGGTGCTAGCCACAATGCTTTTTTGCTCATTGATGATGTCATTGAAATTGTCATAAGTTTTATCCCTTAATATATTTACCAGCTGTATCGTCAATCACTGCTTGCTGATTTATGCTTATAAACACCGTTTATTTGAAACATGCCCAGTTTTAAGCATTACTTGTATCAAACGTTACTTGTTATAAGCATAAATCTTCAGTGAGTCATTATTGACCAAAGTTCATCTGCTCAAGACGTGCAAGCTCACCGTTACTACGGATTTCGCTCAATGCTTTGTCAAAGTCAGCTTTGAGTGAGTCACCTTTACGTACAGCAATGGCAATATTGTCATCGTTATCAATTTCATCACCAACGATACCGAAGCCCGCTGCGTTTTCTGCTAACCATGATTTGGCAGAAACTTTCTCAGCCAATACCGCATCGCTACGACCAGATTTTAGATCTAGATAGGCATTGTCATAGTTGTCATACAACTGAACTGTGTTGCCTTCTTTGCCTTCGTAATTATCCTGTAGATAAGCACCTGGCGTAGTAGAACGTTGACCACCAAGCGTTGCATCTTTAATCGCCATAGGATCAAAACCACCATCCGTATTGGTCAACCATACCATCGTATTGGCAAAGTACGGCTCGCTGAAATCAACTTTTTCTTGACGCTCAGCAGTGATAGACATACCTGCAATCACCGCATCATATTTCTGTGCCAATAGACCTGGGATAATACCGTCCCAGTCCTGTGCAACGATTTCACACTTAGCTTGCATTTGATCACACAAGGCATTGGCAACATCGATATCAAAACCTGCCAAGCTGCCGTCAGCATTGGTGTAGTTGAATGGAGGGTAAGCGCCTTCGGTGGCGATACGAATGGTTTTACCAGTGGTTTCTGCTGCAGGGGCGTCAGCGTTAGTATCGGTAGTTTCATCGGCAGGTTGGCTACAAGCGCTCAACATCAATGCAGCAGTAACGGTCATTGATGACCACAATAGGCGAGAATTCGACATCATACGTTCCTTAAATTCTGATGGGTTTTACATAAGTTTTTGACAGGATTTTCTGACTTAGGGTTCTGATATTTTGTTCTCTGACGTCCCTGCCAGACAAGCAATATAGATAGCAGAATAACAGACAGCCACGAGACGTGATGGCCTATAAACCTTTTGATAATACCTGAGTAAAATATCAAAAACAAACGTTTTGCATACTCAGAGTTATCATTAAGCAATAAACAGTCAACAATGGTTACGTTACAGTGATTTTACGTTTGGCAGGGCAAATGGTGACAAAAGTGTTGCCACCATTTATATTGGACATGATATTAAGCAAAAAACTAATAATTAATAACTAAGTAGGACGGTGTGATGCCATAAAGTCTTTAACACGCTCAGAGGTAGGGTTATCAAAGACTTGCTCAGGTGTGCCAATTTCTTCAACCACACCTTGATGTAAAAAAACGACTTTGCTTGATACTTCACGGGCAAAGCGCATTTCGTGAGTAACGATAAGCATCGTACGCCCCTCTTCTGCTAGTTCGCGCATTACTGCAAGCACTTCGTTGACCAGTTCAGGATCTAGCGCAGAGGTTGGTTCATCAAACAATAGGACTTGTGGTTGCATAGCAAGTGCACGAGCGATTGCGACACGCTGACGCTGACCGCCAGATAAGTTAGCAGGATAAGCATCTTTTTTGTCGAGCAGGCCGACTTTATCAAGCAGTTTTTCTGCATCGCTAATTGCTTGGTCTTTCTTAATCTTTAAGACCTGCGTTGGCCCTTCGATAATATTTTGTAGAATTGTCTTGTGCGGCCATAGGTTGAAGTTCTGAAAGACAAACCCGACGCGAGCACGCAAGCTTTCTAGCTGTTTCACGTCTGCCGCTTGTAACTCACCTGATTTGGCAGGTTTTAGCATCAGCTCTTCATTACCAATCAAGATACGGCCATGATTGGGGTTTTCTAGAAGATTAATACAACGCAGCAACGTCGACTTACCTGAGCCAGATGAGCCCAAAATAGAGATAACATCGCCATCATAGGCAGTCAGGGATACCCCTTTCAATACCTCTAATGAGCCGTAGCTTTTATGGATGTCTTGTAAGTCTAGGGCGATAGGCCGAGTCGGGTTTTTTGCAGTATCAAGCATGGTTCAGCAGACTTCCAATAAATATGAGTGAAAACACGAATAAAATAAGAGCTATATCTATATATAGTACAAGCATCTAGATGCATTATCGTAATATGCCTGATGTGGCAAAGAGAAAAATGCCATATTGTCTCTTATTACGCAGTAAAAAGGCAAATATTGTATTTAACCAACGGGTTAATCAGCTTCTAACAAACCGCGAATACAAAAAAGCCCAGACTGCATTTATCGCTCTGGGCTTTATTTTATCACTTTAGAATACGAGACGTTGTGTTATCTGATAACTGCTTATTTATAGTATGTGCTTAGTACATCTAATATGTAGCTAGTGCATTCTATAATATGCGATTAGTACGTCGATACATGCTCTGAGTCTTCAGTACCATCCATCATATCTGCATCTTCTGCTGTCGCCACTGCCACATCATCGTTATTGGTAACGTCCATACCCTCATCATCGGCACTAGCAACGGCCACATCGTCATTGTCGCTCGCTGTTGCACTTTCTTCTACAGAGGTTTGAGCGTCTACAGTAGTATCAGCTTCAGTCTCCATCAGTGTCTCGTCTTTTTTGCTACAAGCGCCTAATGCCAAAGCACCTGCTACCAAGCCAACCGTTAACCAATTTTTATAAGTCGTATTTTTTGTAGCCATGTTCGTTCTCCATCACTCATCATAATAAGATTAAGTACTATCTACTGATAGCCTTACTGTTTTAATGCTTACTATACTGAGGATATCTCGCAGCTACCTTAGTATTTACATCGCAATTCTGTTAAAAACACGTAAAGATATAGTGTAGTACTGATAACGCGATTATCTTAAATAAATACCGCTTAGCACGAGCAATATAACTTTGAATAAGCCCCTACAAGAGCGATGTAAAGCGGATTCTGTTCACAAAATCATCTTTACTATCGTCTCAATCTGCTCTATGTTAAATAGCATAATGACCTATCGCTATTTCAGTAGGCATTCAAAACTTCTTTTTTTGCGACATTTTTCGCCTTTTTAGGTACTTTTACCTATGTAAAATTGGGCGCTTTTAGTTATAAAAAACCTGTATCACATAAGGAAAATAATTTATGAGTCAATCGAATACTACGGATATTACGACCTATATGCAGTCTGTCGGCAAGCAAGCACGAGCCGCTTCTCGCGCGCTGGCTGCTGCCAACACTGGCGATAAAAATTCAGCACTCTTGGCCATTCATGATGAGCTGGTCAATGCCAAACAAGACATCTTGGCAGCCAATAAAATCGATATGGACAATGGTCAAAAAAACAATCTTGATAGCGCACTCCTCGACCGCTTGGAGCTAAACGAAGCACGATTTAACGGTATGCTACAAGGTCTTAAAGACGTCGCTGGCCTTCCTGACCCAATCGGTGAAGTCACTGACATGACCTATCAGCCATCGGGTATTCATTTGGGCAAAATGCGAGTACCACTTGGTGTGGTCGGTATGATTTATGAGTCGCGCCCTAATGTAACGTTAGAAGCTGCCTCACTGGCACTTAAATCAGGCAACGCAATTATCTTACGCGGTGGTTCTGAAGCCTTTGAATCTAACCAAGCCATTGCCAAATGTATCATTAAAGGTCTTAGCCATACTGATCTATCGGAACATAGCGTACAAGTGCTACAGACGACCGATCGTGCAGCCGTTGGTGAGCTGATCACCATGACTGAATATGTCGATGTCATCGTCCCACGTGGTGGTAAAGGTCTGATTGCGCGTATCAGCAACGATGCAAAAGTACCTGTAATTAAGCATTTAGACGGCAACTGCCATACCTTTATCGATAGCGATGCGGATCCTGAGATTGCGATCAAAGTCAGTGTCAATGCCAAAACACATCGCTACGGCACTTGTAATACGATGGAAACGCTCCTGGTCGATGAAACAGTCGCAGATGAGCTATTGCCTAAAATAGCAGAGGCCATCGTCGCGGCTGATGACGCAATGCAACTACGCCTTGATGACAAATCACAAGCTATTCTAAATGAGAGTACTAAGCTTGAAGGTCATCTATCAGCTGCCACTTCTGAAGATTGGGATACTGAATATTTAGCTCCTATCCTAGCGGTAAAAGTGGTCTCAGGTATTGATGAAGCGATTGAACATATCAATACGCACGGCAGCCATCATACCGATGTCATCATCACTGATAACTATACTAAGTCGCAACGCTTCATCCGTGAAGTGGACTCGGCCAGCGTGATGATTAACGCCTCTAGCCGTTTTGCTGATGGTTTTGAATACGGTCTCGGTGCTGAAATTGGTATTTCAACGGACAAAATCCATGCGCGTGGTCCTGTCGGTCTTGAAGGTCTGACTTCACAAAAATGGATCGTGTATGGTCATGGCGAAACCCGTGCTTAATCATAATAGCATCGACTATCAAAACGAGTAATCAGAAACGTCAGCAATTATGCTGGCGTTTCTTCGTTTAAATCACAAGTATTTTAGTTAAGGCATTTAAATTATAGGGAGCGGTACGACCATGCAAAGTGGCAAGATTAAGCACTGGAACGAAGATAAAGGCTATGGCTTTATCGATGTAGATAATCAAAGTGAAGATGTGTTCTTTCATATTAGCAAAGCACGATTGGCAAAGCCTATAACGGTTGGTCAAAGTGTCTATTTTAACAGTGCCCGTAACGACAAAAATCAATTGAGAGCTACTGAAGTGACCTCATCTTCGTTGAGCCTTGACCAAGATACTGCATCAGATGTTCCAAGCTATACACCTACTAATGCCAATAGAAATAGCCATCATAGCACTCGTAACTCAAATCGTAGCAGTCAAAACAGCAGACCCAATAAAAGAAGCTTAGGCTCTACGCTATTTAGCCTTATCGCTATAATCGCTGTCGCTTTCTATTTCTTTGGCGATTTAAATTCGACATTGTTTGCTGATAGCATCGAGTCGACAACGGTATCGCAGGACGTAAATAATAATACGAGCCAAGTCGCCCGTGCTGGTATAACAGGTGATGCACAGGTCGATAATACGATTGCGCTTATTCAGCAAGGCGGCCCGTTTCCTTATCCAAATAAAGATGGCACAACGTTTTATAACCGTGAAGGCAGACTACCCGCCCAGTCACAAGGCTACTACCGCGAATATACCGTACCCACCCCTAGTGTCTCTCATCGCGGCGCACGGCGTATCGTCACAGGTGGTAACCCACCTACCGTCTATTACTTGACTATCGACCACTATGATAGCTTTCAAAGACTACAGGTGCCTTAATATGAAACGAGCTGATATGAAACAAGCCATCCACTACGTTAATCAAAGCCATGTTAATCAAGACCACATTAACCAAAACGGTACAGCACTGGGTACTAGCATTCCTGCGCAGGCTGTTACTATAGCCGTAGGTGACACGCTCGAGAAAACTGAGTTATTGACGAGTTTGGCCAAGGCCTGTGACTTTCCTAGTTATTTTTCACACAACTGGGACAGTGCATGGGATTGTCTAACAGACAGTGAGGCAATTTATTTGAGGCTGGATTTAACAGACGTCAAAAGGATAAATACTGAGGACTTCAATGTCTTTAAAAGCATCATTGAGGATGCCTTTAGAGAATTTGGCAAACCACAATTGTGGATCATCGTGCCATCTGAGGATGAAGCTTATAAGTTAGAAAGTTAGTCGTTGAAAGCCTATATTGCAGGCCCGACCGCCGATAGTCACCGATAATTATTCGTCATCATAGAAACCTGAATTCGAGATAAAGCCATATTTATCCCGAATTCAGGTTAATTTATTTTATAGAAAGGATTAACCTATGGAGATTACCTTAAACGGTTATTACACCCTGATATTGGCCACCTTAGTGCTGCTGCTTGGGCGGTTTTTGGTGCGGAGAGTCAAGTTTTTAGAAGACTTTAATATTCCAGAACCTGTTGCTGGTGGTCTGGTCGCGGCGATTGTTGTCTATGCTCTCAATATGGTTTGGGGATATAGTTTTAACTTTCATCAAGGATTACAGACCGCCACCATGTTGATGTTCTTTGCGTCCATCGGTCTGAGTGCTGATTTCAGTCGATTAAAAGCAGGCGGCACACCATTATTGATTTTTACTATCGTTGTTTCAGTATTCATTGTATTGCAGGATGTCGTTGGTGTGGCCATGGCAAGTGCGTTAGGACTTGATCCTCTGCTCGGTCTGGTGACAGGGTCTATCGCTCTAACTGGTGGTCACGGTACAGCAGGCGCTTGGGGTATTACGTTAGAACAAGACTACGGTGTGGTCGGTGCGACTACATTGGGTATCGCGGTTGCTACTTATGGTTTGGTCGCGGGTGGTATTGTTGGCGGTCCTGTTGCCCGTCGCTTGATTAATCGACTTGGCCTAAAACCAACGCCAGCTAACCCTGATCCTAGCGATATCGAAAAAGTTGCTGGTGCACAGTCGTTATATAGCACCAAACACGATGAAGAGTCTGCAGGCAGTAATAAAGATATTTTTGAAAGGCCTGATAGCATGCGCTTTATCACCGCTTCTTCTACTATCGAAACCTTGGCACTATTCGCAGGTGCTTTGGCTTTTGCCGATGTGATGGCCATCGTTGCTGAAGGTACATGGTTTGAGCTGCCTACTTTCGTATGGGCATTGGCAGGTGGTGTTATCATTCGCAATGTGCTGACGATGGTCTTCAATTTTGATATGTTTGACCGCTCAATTGATGTACTTGGTAATGCGTCTTTAAGTCTATTTTTGGCGATGGCATTGTTGTCTTTAAAACTATGGCAATTGACCGATTTGGCGGGTCCTGTACTCGTCATATTGGTCGTACAGACCATCATTATGATTATCTACGTTTACCTCATTACCTTTAAAATTATGGGTAAAGACTACGACGCAGCTGTATTATCAGCGGGTCATTGTGGTTTTGGTATGGGTGCAACACCGACAGCGATTGCGAACATGCAAGCAGTTACTGATCGCTATCTGCCTTCACCCAAAGCATTCTTGATTGTGCCAATGGTAGGTGCCTTTTTTGTTGATATCGTCAATGCCACGATACTACAGATATTTACGAAGTTGCCGTTTATGTAGGCCGATGCTGTTACAGATCAAAACTTAATAGATATCTAACAAATAACAAATATTAGCCATCTAAAAGCCCGCCAAGACTTATCTTGGCGGGCTTTTTTAATTATCAAGTTATAACAGAGTGTTCAATCGAACCCATTATTTATACTTTTTAATTTCACCACTTTTCACACGCGCTATGAAAGAGTTAACCTCTCTTTTCACAATTGGCATCAAGAAGTACAGACCGATGATGTTAAAGATAGCCATAGCGAACAGAGCCGCATCTGAGAAGTCGATAACAAAGCTGAACTGTACGATGGTACCGATAACAACGAAGATTAAGAAGATAAGTTTGTATATCATCTCGCCGCCTTTACCTTCACCGAAGAGGTAAGTCCAAGCTTTTAGACCATAGTATGACCATGAAATCATCGTTGAGAAAGCAAATAATAATACCGCGACAGCTAGGAAATACTGGAAGATAGGCGCCGTCTCCATGAAGGCTGCACGGGTTAGATCCACACCAGTAAGCGCTTGGGTTTGTAAGTTTGCGGCAGTGTTGACCCCAGAGATAGTAATAACAAGCGCCGTCATCGTACAGATAACAACCGTATCAATGAAAGGCTCTAATAGCGCTACTAGACCTTCAGTAGCAGGCTCTTTGGTTTTTACTGCTGAGTGAGCAATAGCGGCTGAACCAACACCTGCTTCGTTAGAGAAAGTTGCACGTTTTAAACCTTGAATCAATGCGCCAATAAAGCCACCAGCCACACCAGCACCAGTGAAGGCACCCGAGAAAATCTCGCCAAATGCAGTACCGATATAATTAAAGTTAGCAATCAGTACGATTACCGCCATAGTAATGTATAACAAGGCCATAAAAGGTACGACTTTTTCGGTAACGGTTGCAATGCGCGGCATACCACCAATGATAACCATACCGACTAAAAACGCTAAGCCAATACCAAAGAATACACTGTAGTCCGTTGGAATGCTAAAAGTAGAGCTCATGACTGCAAAGGCTTGGTTACCTTGGAACATGTTACCGGCACCAAAGGTCGCCAATATACACATGAGTGCAAAACCAACAGCCAGAAACTTACCTAATCCGCCCATACCACGTTCAGCCATACCGCGGCTTAGATAGTACATAGGGCCACCTGATACGACGCCAGATGGTAGTACCGTACGGTATTTGACACCTAACGTACATTCTACAAACTTAGTCGCCATACCGAATAGGCCGACCATAATCATCCAAAAGGTAGCGCCAGGTCCACCAATAGCAAGTGCTGCACCAACGCCTGCAATATTACCAAGACCAACAGTACCTGATAACGCAGTAGCTAAGGCTTGAAAATGGCTGACCTCGCCTTCTTCCTTGTTGGCGGGATTGGGATCGGTATATTTGCCTCTGACAATATCTAGAGACAAGCCTATTTGGCGAAACTGAATAAATCCAAAGTAAAAAGTGAATATGAGTGCGGCAACTAACAACCAACCCACAATAAGCGGGAAGCTTACGTCTCCAAGAGGTACTGAAAAGAAAATAAGGTCGACGAACCAGCCAAATATATTGGCCATGAAGCCATCGAGACCTGCTCCAAATGCTGCTAAACCTGATTGTTCTGCTGCTTGCGCAAGAGTGGTGCTGAGTAATAGCATCGTTGCGACTAAAGATTGTTTTTTCATGTAAATCCCTTTAGTGAAAATAATATTTATATAATTATTCAATCAATTACAGCGATACTAATACAAAGTGTAACTATTTATTATAATTTGTATTAGTATTATTACTAGAAGTTCAATACTGACTATATACTAATATTTTTGTATAAACAAAGAGATTTACACATTTTTCTTAATTAAACATCAACTTAGCTCCTTAAAACTAATAGCGAAACTCAATCAAGCTCACTACATTTATCGAAAAATGTCGGTAGTAATCTTCAGGTTAAATAACAGACTGAAATATAATTAAAAAGAGCTAAATAGCAATACCAATATAGGTTTGCGTTGAATGCTCTAATATTTATAGAGAGCAATAACAAAAAAACCGCTAAGCAAAAGCTTAGCGGTTCTTTTTATTACCATTCTAAAGTTTACTGATTTTTAGCATAGACTGGTAATTCTGCACAAATAGCTTCTACTTTAGCGCGTACTTCAGTAGCAACCGCTTCATCACCGCGGCTGTCTAGTACGTCACAGATCCAACCTGCCAACTCGCCCGCTTGTGCTTCGTTGAAACCGCGAGTAGTAATAGCTGGTGTACCGATACGGATACCAGAAGTCACGAATGGTGATTTTGGATCGTTTGGTACAGCGTTTTTGTTGACAGTGATGTGTGCTTCACCAAGCCATTTGTCCGCTTCTTTACCCGTCATTTCTTGCTTAACGAGGCTGATCAGCATTAGATGGTTTTCAGTACCGCCAGAGATGACTTCATAGCCGCGCTCTTGAACCACTTTTGCCATTGCTTGTGCGTTTTTCACTACTTGCTGCTGATACGTTTTGAAGTTATCTTCTAACGCTTCTTTAAAGCAAACCGCTTTTGCTGCGATGACATGCATCAACGGGCCACCTTGGTTGCCTGGGAATACAGCTGAGTTTAGCTTTTTAGCCAGTACTTCATCACGTGCCAAAATCATACCTGAGCGTGGGCCACGTAGAGTTTTGTGCGTCGTCGTTGTAACCACATCAGCGAAAGGTACTGGGTTTGGATAAACACCGCCAGCAACTAGACCAGCAACGTGAGCCATATCGACCAATAGATACGCGCCTACTTCGTCCGCGATGTCACGGAAACGCTGCCAATCAACTACTTGTGAGTATGCTGAGAAACCAGCGATGATCATTTTTGGCTTATGCTCACGCGCCAAGCTCTCTACTTGATCATAATCAATAAGGCCAGTGCCATCTACCAATCCGTACTGTACGGCATTGTAGTTCAAACCTGAGAAGTTGATGTGTGCACCATGGGTCAAGTGACCACCAGCATCTAGACTCATGCCTAGTACCGTGTCGTTTGCTTTTAGCAACGCTAAGAATACAGCAGAGTTTGCTTGGCTACCTGAATGTGGTTGGACGTTGACATATTCAGCACCGAACAATTCTTTTGCACGATCAATAGCCAATTGCTCAACCACATCTACATGCTCACAACCACCATAATAACGCTTGCCAGGATAGCCTTCTGCGTATTTATTGGTAAGGTCAGTACCTTGTGCTTCCATCACTGCTTGTGAGCAGTAATTTTCAGAGGCGATAAGCTCGATATGGTTTTCTTGACGAACGCTTTCTGCGGCCATCGCTTCAGCAAGTACTGGATCAAAATCTTTGATAGAAATATCTTTAAACATAGTGATGTCCTAAGTAGTGACTGTCATTAAAAAACGTCATTGAAAAGAAGCTTATAGCCTGCCCACAATAAAACAACTACTGCGTCAACGTCGCTGAAGTACGCTTGATACCTCTGCACGCTGTTTTTCTGCAGTCTGTTTTATGGTCTGACCCTTATTGTGAATGGAGTCTATTAGCAAAGATTGAAATAAGAATAAAGACAGGCGACTGACCTGTTATTAACCTGACTGATTCGTCAATAAAATCGATGTACATTTGCATCGATATCATCGCGAAAGATTAAGTGTAACATGAAAATTTGTGCTGTGAGCGCAAAAAAACCTCACCTTAAGATGAGCGAATTAAATGACTATATAACACAGATAAATAGCCAATAAAATAAAGGATTTACCCGCTGAATTTTTTCTCTTGCCTGCACTTTTATGCTGTTTTAGGCATAAAATATTTTCAAACGTGGCTAGATATAGTCGATTCACTTTAAAAGTAGTACAAGGCAGCCGAGTGTAGATGTATATTAAATAACTCAAGCAAGGTTAACCTAGTAATATTTTTATAGGTCGCTAGTTAAAAACGCAGGTAAGAAGGTTTCACTAATCATAAGCGTGCGACCATACCAATCATAACGCGTTTGTCGTTGCCAACCGTCACTCGTATGACTGATAAAACGCTCATTTGGCAAGGTACGGCGACGCTTAAATAACACGTAGCCGATAGGTGTGTTTTTCAGATGCTGAAGACGACGAGACTGACCTTTTAAACTGTTTAAAGGAAAGATGCTCTGTGCTTGGACCCATGGTATTTCATCATTACCATACAGCTGCACTTCCCGTACCCATGCCAGCATTGGACGATTTAGCATCATACCTCGTACACCCAGCTGCTTTTTTTGACCTAAAGTTAGCGAACGATAGCCTTCAAAGCTGCGTTTTACGCGCAGCGGCTGCCCTGCCTTCTCTTCTAATATCGCAGTGAGAGAGCCTTCAGCATTTAGCCAAGGTATGAGTTCAGTAGGAGGTAGGCCACTGGTAGAACTGAAGGAATTGCTGGTCATAGTTTATGGCTAGTATTTTCTATAGGATGTTTGATAGTTAAAAGGTGCTTGCAAATAGAAGCAAAGTTAGTCACAGCTGATTGCCATTATGAATTACTGTTATGAGTCACTACCATCAAATACAGGCATATTATCTGCGTTAAAAGGCAAAGCTTCAAAGGCATGCTGACGATACTGCGCCATATGCAGCCGATCTCTAGCACAAAAGTCGCCAATCGCTGGTACAAAACGCGAATCATAGATACGGTGGATAGAATGTGTCGTCGTTGGGATAAAACCACGTACCAGCTTATGTTCGCCTTGCGTACCAGGATCAAAAGACATCAGCCCTTGCTCGATAGCAAACTCAATACCTTGGTAATAGCACAGCTCAAAATGTAAGCTGTCATATTCACCTAGCGCGCCCCAGTAACGACCATATAAGGTAGCATTATTATCGTCATCAGCCTTATCACCATCAACATTGTCGCTATCAGGTCTGTCATATAAGAACAAACTACTCGCTATAATCTCACCACTGGCATCAAGTGCTTGCGCAAGCATTATATGCTCAGGCATGCTCGCTGCCAAAGCCATAAAAAAGTCTATCGTCAAATAAGGTTGCTGTCCGCGTACTGCATAGGTCATCACATAACAATGATAAAAGGCCTTCCAGTCTGCGTCGCTAATAGCATCGCCGCATTTTCGCTGGCAAATAATGCCTTGCTCAGAAACTTTACGGCGCTCAGCCCGAATGGTTTTGCGCTTTTTGGCTTTTAAGGTCATCAAAAAAGCATCAAAATCTGCAAATGGCTTACTGTCATTCAGTAAGTCTTTGTTTTGCCATAAGAACTGGCAGCCTTGACGCTCAAATATCGGTAGCTCAATAGCAGCTGACTCTACGCCGCTTTCTTGAGCCGCTATCGCAAGCTCTACATCAATTTCAGTTGGCATAGATGTAGTAGCAATAGAGGTCAGCTTTGGTGTCACAAACAGTCCATGCCAGCTTGAAGCGCCCACTTGTTGAGCGATATCATCGATACCTGCGATGGCTGTTTTGAGGATATCTTCATTTAATATTTCACCTTTTGCCAACCAAACTCTCTGACCAGTAATCGGTGTATATGGTGCGCTAGTGACCAATCGCGGATAATAATCAACACCATAGCGTGCATAAGCTTCAGCCCATGCATGATCAAATACAAACTCACCGCGATGATGACCTTTTATAAATACTGGCATGACAGCCACAGGCTGCAATGTATTTTCTGCCGCGCTATCTACTAAGGTATCGGTGTTATCTTCACTATCGGCACTGTTAGTAGCATCAGCGACACGATGTACCAAAATAAATATCGGTAGCCACCCTGCCTGCTCACCAATTGCTCCAGTGTCAGTCAGCGCTTGCCAAAAAGCAAATGACATAAAAGGGGTATCTGGCGTCTGCCACTCTGTTTGGCTCTGCCAACTGGTATCATTAATCAGCGCATACTCTAAACTCATATTCACCGTCACTATTATAATCGCGATATATTTATCGATAACCAATCTATTGATGACCTAGACTAGCAAATTTTTACGCCATTGCTGTCACAATTTGCAAAAACTTATCTGCATCCAATAAAAAACCACCAACGATAACGCGGGTGGTTTGTACGACTGCGCTCATGGACAGTGAGATCAATATAAAACGTCATGAAAAAACAGTAGTTGTATGGAAAAGATGATATCGAAGCCGATGACTGGTAGAATAAGGTTGTTATTAGCTTAGTATAATTCGAAACCATAGGATACGAGCTAAAACAGTATACTTAGTTCATGGTATACGATTGACATCCTATCGGATTTATAGTGGATTGATTATAATGTAGCGTCAGTGATTCACTTTTAGGCGATTTTACACCGACCGTTAACGTGTTGCCTTTAAATGCTTTTTTCATGAATATTATTAAAAGAAAATGTCTGACCTATCTTAAAAATTTCTAAGAAGCTACATATGAAGTACTTGTTCTAACCATATCATGGATTATTGCATAGTATCATTGACGCATATTCAACACTATATTTGAGCTTTATTATTAACTACAGCCTAAAGGAAGATCTAACTAAAATGTCAAAAATTATTTATACAAAAACTGACGAAGCCCCAGCGCTGGCGACTCTGTCGTTCTTACCTATTGTCGAAGCATTCACCAAAACGGCAGGCGTTGAAGTTGAAACCAGCGACATCTCTGTTGCAGCGCGTATATTGGCAGAATTCCCTGAATACTTGACCGAAGAGCAACGTGTTCCTGACAACTTAGCTGAGCTAGGTCGTCTGACTCAAGATCCAAATACCAACATCATCAAACTGCCAAACATCAGTGCTTCTGTACAGCAGTTAAAAGCTGCTATTAAAGAGCTACAGAGCAAAGGCTATGCTATCCCTAACTTCCCAGAAGATCCACAAACTGACGAAGAAAAAGAGCTACGCAAGCGCTATGGCAAAAGCTTAGGCAGTTCAGTGAACCCAGTACTGCGTGAAGGTAACTCAGATCGCCGCGCTCCTAAAGCAGTTAAAAACTATGCACGCAAGCATCCACACTCTATGGGTGAATGGAAGCAATGGTCAAGCACGCATGTATCACACATGCATGGCGGCGACTTCTACGATGGCGAGCAATCTATGACATTAGATAAAGCTCGTACAGTACGTATGGAGTTGTTACTTGATGACGGTACTCAGAAAGTATTAAAGCCTAAAATTGCTTTGCTTGATAAAGAAGTCATCGATCTGATGGTCATGAGCAAAAAAGCATTGTTAGAGTTTTATGAGCGTGAAATGGAAGATTGCCGCGAAGCTGGTATCTTGTTCTCATTGCACGTAAAAGCAACCATGATGAAAGTCTCACATCCTATCGTCTTTGGTCATGCAGTTAGAATCTACTACAAAGAAGCCTTTGAAAAACATGGTGCTTTCTTTGATGAGCTAGGTATCAACGTCAACAACGGCATGGCAGATCTATACGACAAGATCTCAACGCTACCAGCTTCAAAGCGTGAAGAGATTGAGCGTGATTTACATGCGTGTCAAGAGCATCGCCCACGTCTGGCCATGGTTGACTCTTCAAAAGGTATCACCAACTTCCATTCTCCAAGTGATGTAATCGTTGATGCTTCTATGCCAGCGATGATTCGTTCAGGCGGTAAAATGTGGGGCGCTGATGGCAAAATGTATGACTGTAAAGCAGTGATGCCAGAGTCTACCTTTGCGCGTATTTACCAAGAAATGATCAACTTCTGCAAATGGCATGGTAACTTTGATCCAAAAACAATGGGCACCGTTCCTAACGTTGGCCTAATGGCTCAAAAAGCTGAAGAATATGGCTCGCACGACAAGACTTTTGAGTCTAGCGATGCTGGTATTGCACGTATCGTCGATATTGATACTGATGAAGTGCTACTCGAAAAACGTGTTGAGAAAGGTGATATCTGGCGCATGTGTCAGGTTAAAGACGAGCCTATCCAAGATTGGGTAAAACTTGCCGTACGCCGTGCTCGTGAATCAGATACGCCTGTAATCTTCTGGTTAGACCCATACCGCCCACATGAGAACGAGCTAATCAAAAAAGTTAGAACATATCTAAAAGATCATGATACTACTGGCTTACATATCGAGATTATGTCTCAGGTTCGTGCGATGCGTTATACCCTAGAGCGCGTTGCTCGTGGTCTAGATACTATCTCTGCGACCGGTAACATCCTACGCGATTACCTAACTGACTTGTTCCCTATTCTAGAGCTAGGAACCAGTGCCAAGATGCTATCAGTTGTACCACTAATGAAGGGCGGCGGTTTGTTTGAAACTGGCGCTGGTGGTTCTGCACCGAAGCACGTTGAGCAGCTGACAGAAGAAAACCATCTACGTTGGGATTCACTTGGTGAGTTCTTGGCATTGACGGTATCGTTGGAGCATCTAGCAAACAACGACAACAATGCTAAAGCTCAAATCTTGGCAGACACGCTAGATACAGCAACAGAAAAACTGCTACTAAACGATAAGTCACCATCACGCAAGACTGGCGAGTTGGACAACCGTGGTAGCCATTTCTATCTAGCAATGTACTGGGCAGAAGAGCTTGCAGCGCAAGATCAAGATAGCGAGCTAAAAGCGCAATTTACACCATTCGCGCAAAAGCTAAAAGAGAACGAAGAAGCCATCGTTAAAGAACTTAACCAAGCTCAAGGCAAGCCAGTAGATATCAAAGGCTACTACTATGCTGATGAAGAATTGGCTAAGAAAGCAATGCGTCCAAGCGCTTTATTTAACGAGACATTGGCATCGCTATAATTTTAAGCGACTGCTCTTAAACCATTAAGCCTAATCGCTTTTGGTTTTTATACCCAGAAGTGATTAAGCAGGTTTAAGTCTTAGTACAAAACACCTCAACCGTTTTCGAACGTTGAGGTGTTTTTTTATGCTGTCTACAAGCTTTATAAAGAGTGAAATAAAAAAAGCCACCTATATAATCAGGCGGCTTTTAATACATAGTAATAAAATAGAATGCTGAGAGCTTAAGTAGTCTTAGGCTTCCATATGCTTAATAATCGCCTTACCAAACTCCGAAGTACTTAGTAAGGTAGCATCTGGCATCAGACGCTCAAAATCATACGTGACTGTTTTATTGGCAATCGCCCCTTGGATACCACTGATAACAAAATCAGCTGCTTCCGTCCAGCCCATATCACGAAGCATCATCTCAGCAGACAATATCAATGAGCCTGGATTTACTTTATTTTGACCAGCGTACTTGGGTGCAGTACCGTGCGTCGCTTCATAAACAGCGATCGCGCCGCCTTTATTTGCACCAGGCGCGATACCAATACCGCCTACTTCAGCGGCCAATGCATCAGAGATATAGTCACCGTTTAAGTTAAGCGTTGCTACTACAGAGTAATCTGCAGGACGCATCAAAATCTGCTGCAAAAACGCATCAGCGATGACGTCTTTAATAATAATATCATTACCTGTTTTTGGATTTTTCATAGTCATCCATGGACCGCCATCTAATAACTCTGCACCAAAACGCTCTGCCGCCAGCTCATAGCCCCAATCCTTAAATGCGCCTTCAGTGAACTTCATGATATTGCCTTTATGCACTAGGGTCACATTTGGCAAATCATTATCGATAGCATGCTGAATCGCTTTACGTACCAGACGCTGTGAGCCTTCTTTTGAAACAGGCTTGATACCGATGCCGCAGTCTTCAGGGAAGCGAATACTGGTCACACCCATCTCATCTCTTAAGAAATTGATAACTTTTTTGGCATCATCACTGCCCGCTTTCCACTCGATACCCGTGTAGATATCTTCTGTGTTTTCACGGAAGATAACCATATTGGTCAGCTCTGGATGCTGTACTGGGCTTGGTACGCCCTCAAACCAGCGTACGGGGCGTTGACAGACATACAGATCGAGGTTTTGGCGCACTGCGACGTTTAACGAACTAAAGCCACCACCCACTGGCGTGGTCAATGGACCCTTGATACTAATGACGTAGTCTTTTAGAATCTCTAGCGTCTCGCTTGGCAAATAATCGCCGTCATATACTTTCGCTGCTTTTTCACCAAGATACGTCTCCATCCAAATGATAGACTTCTTGCCGTGATACGCTTTATCAACTGCAGCATTGACTACTTTTATCATGACAGGCGTGATATCTACACCGATTCCATCACCTTCCACAAACGGAATAATCGGATGGTTGGGAACATTTAATGTTAGATCTGCGTTTACGGTCACTTTTTCGCCGTCTCTTGGCACGATAACCTTATCATATGACATCGATGATACTCCTTGGTTGTATGTTGCACGTCGCAAGCGAACTAGACACTTTGTTATGCTAACCGTTTTATTATAGTTGTAACGCTCTGAGCGCTTATCGGTTAAGCAAAGCTTTGATGAGTACAACACTTGCGGCATTGATTTGAACAATGTTAAAAATAGCTCGAAGCTAAAAAAATTAAAATAGAGACCCAAACAATGATTGTCGCTTGCAGATAGTAGATATTTCTATATTAAAAATATAAATACCACTATCAGAATGCGGATTTAGGATAACAGCAAATCTATACAAGCGCTGTCCTACTTTTGTAGCAGGTCACGTAGCATGCAGCACATTAAATATATCGCCCGTAGTCTTGCCGCTTAATACTAGCTATGCATCACAAAACATACGCTACAATGATTCATTGTTCATCAAAAACTAGGAAACACCGTTTTATGTCTACTTCTAGTCTCATCTTATTCAACAAGCCTTACGGCGTGCAAAGTCAGTTTAGAGATGACAGTAATAACGATCACACCACTCTATCGCAATACTTTACTGACAAGGCTTTGCGAGTTGCTGGTCGGTTAGATGCTACTTCAGAGGGCTTGCTGATTTTGACCGATGATGGTCTCGTTAATAAAGCAATTACGCATCCGCCAAAAGCCAATGCAGGGCGCAAACAAGGTAAAACTTACTTAGTGCAAGTAGAAGGAATCCCTACTGCTGAGCAGCTTAATAAGCTTAAACGTGGCGTGGTTTTAAAAGATGGTAAAACGCTACCTGCTGAGGTCAAGCACGTCAGTGAAGAAGAACTACCGATGGTACTCTGGCAGCGCAATCCGCCAATACGTGAGCGTAAAAGCGTACCGGACTCATGGCTAATGCTAACAATATACGAAGGTAAAAATCGCCAAGTCAGACGTATGACAGCGCACGTCGGTCTGCCTTGTCTGCGTTTGATACGTTGGTCGGTGGCAGGGTTTGAGCTGGGTGAGTTAGCTGTTGGAGAGTTTGTACGTGTTCATCTAACTAGCGAACACTGTCGTCAGCTAGGTATTTCTAACTAGTTTAGATGGTTTTAAGTTTAAATACTGTTGATTAATTCACACTGTTTGGCTGTTTAGCCCCTAATATAAAGCTCTGACACTAATATATTACGACTTCTTGAACATAGTGTCTCGAATGGGTAAGGTTTATCTGCTAACATTCAGCACGTAATTGATTATGTATAATAGGTATTATCCATTTATCGTTTGGTTTTTTCACAATAGGGATATGTCATGATTGCTTCTCGTCGTTTTCTTTCGTTGGTCACTAGCATTTCTGCGGCGCTTTTATTGAGCGCCTGTCAGCCAACGACTGAGGACAACCAATCAAATCCTGTAGAAGAAACCTCACCGCCAGTGACTGATATGCCACATGCTGAGCATGACGGTATGGCAGACGACACTCTAACAAATGACAGCGATAATAATGTCATTGATGAGTCTCAAATGAGCGATATGCTCAGAGACTATACGAGATCGATGACTAGAATGCATGACGAGATGATGATTGGGATGGGTTATAACGATCCTGATACCGCTTTTGCTAAAGGCATGCTGGGACATCATCGCGGCGCGGTAGAGATGGCAAAAATAGAGCTCAAGTATGGTACTGACGAAGCGATGCGCCAACTTGCTCAAGATGTCATCACAGCACAGCAAGCTGAAATAGACGTCTTAAACAAGTGGCTAGCTAGCCATCCTGATGCTGCCAAACCTAAGCCAAATACTGTGGCGATGCAGCAAGCATATGCTAAGAGCATGCAAAATATGCATGGCGAAATGACTTTGGGTGTGGCTGACCCCGCGCCTGATATGGCATTTGCACGCGGCATGCTACCGCATCATATTGCCGCTGTTGATATGGCAAAAGTTCAGCTCGAATATGGGACAGATGAAGAGATGCGTCAGTTGGCGCAAGACGTCATTGATAACCAGCAAACTGAAATTGATGTGATGAAAAACTGGATTGCTGCGCTTGAGGCTGCAAGTAGCAACGAAGACGATAGCTCTGTAGATGAAAATATTGAGCCTGAAACTACCGATAATAAGAACTCAGATAACCCAGATAACAGAGCTAAAGAGCAGTAAACGTATATCTTCTCGTTAACCTCTGACCTATCGAGCATTTAAGTTGCTTGGACACATCTACAATATTAAAAGTGATTTAGAAAACCCTCTTCTAAGCATGATTGCTCGGAAGAGGGTGTTTTATATGGAGGGATTTTTCATATGGAAAGATATTTGATGTAGCATTGAGGCTAGCGCTTCATAACATTAAGCCATGTCTCCCAACCTGCCTCACCTTTTAATTGCTCATTATCATTCTCTAGAGTCTTATCTCCTTTTGCTAAGCGTAGGCTTACTTTATGAGGAGGTACTGCTCCAGTCATGCCAGTTGTCTCATCTCGCGGCTTAACTTTAGTTGTCGTTTCGGGTCGAACTTGAACACACATTAGCTCATCACGGCGGAATAAATAGCATTCAACAGGGTGCGCTGTATTAACCAAGGCGGTAAGTTGTTTCGTATCTGCTTTGATGCCGTCAATCGCGATAATAACGTCATGTGCTGAAATACCAGCTCTAGCGGCAATACTACCTCGCATCACACGATTGACTTTGAGCCCAGCTGGCGTTTCGTTACATCGCATACCCCAAGGCACATGCTTGTCAGCCGTTTCTTTAGTATTCGCCTGTATTTTGACACCATTTGCCACTAGCAACGCTTCAATTGGCAGCTCTTCTACCCCATTGACGTAACGGCGTTCAAAATCTTCCCATTCTGCTAGCGGCATAAACTGCTCAATGACTGAGCCCATGTCAGCACTACTGATACCAATCCGCTTACTGTCGTTCTGCTTGGCTTGAGTATAAAAAGCTTTGACCACATCAAACAGACGATAACGACCATCACTATTTTTGAGTAAGATTAGATCCAGACATAGAGCGACCAACGCGCCTTTATTATAGTAACTGATACCCGCATTGCCTGTATTTTCATCAGTACGATACAGCTTAATCCAAGCATCAAAACTTGATTCTGCCACGCTTTGATTACCGCGCCCTGGGGTCTGATAATAGCGATTGATTTGCTCGGCTAGCAGTCGCAGATAATTGGCTTTATCAATCACGCCTGACGCTTGCAACATAAAGTCATCGATATAAGACGTAAACCCTTCGAACACCCAAAGTAATGGCGTAAATGCCTCACGGCGCAAATCGACATCAATCATAACATTAGGACGTACCGTCTTAACCCACCATGAATGAAAATACTCGTGACTACACAAGCCTAAAAACCGCTGATAATCTGTACTCGGTAGTTTTGGCTCATTGGCACTTGGCAAATCATTGCGCGGGGTAATAAGACTAGTAGAGTTGATATGTTCAAGCCCACCATAATCTTGACCGCTAGCAAAGGTCATAAAGGTATAATCATCAAATGGTGCATCGCCTAACCAATCTACGTAGGTCTGACAAATCTGAGTAATATCCTGCTGCAATCGACCTAGATTGGCATTCTGCTTGCCTGACAGGTAAAAGCTATGATGTAGCGTCTGATGCTCATTATCATGAATAATAAAATCAAACTTTTCTTGTTCCGCGATTTCGAATGGATAATCAATCAGCTCGTGATAATTGGCTGCCTGTAACTTGTAAAGGTACTGACGGTTAGCTTGCTGACTGCCTTTTTGCTGTTGATCAATCTGCAGGTGCGTAGCGTCCAAACCACAGGCTAACAGTACTTTGCTACTTTCTTTGTCTGTAAAAAATGTCTCAGGCACAATCAAGCTAACTTGGACAGGCGCTTGCTCTTGCCCTTCGACGGCGAGCGCAAGTGAGGTAAAATTGCCATAAAGTCGTTGCTGATCGACGTAGGCCGTACGCACGGACAGGTCATAGCAATAGACTTCGTACTCGATGATGACCGTCTGCCCAGCTTGCACAGTTGGCAGCTGCCATGTATTTTTGTCAATTTTTTGCGCGCGATAAGTCGCTGACTGCTCGTCACTATCCGCTGTTTGAGCCTCTAGTACTTGATAATGGACCGCCGTGATGTTTCGTGCAAACTCACGCATTAGATAACTGCCTGGTATCCACGCTGGCAACCAAAGCTGCGGCGCATCGGATACTGCTGTAAAGCTCAGTGATACATCGACCAAATGTTCAAAGAAACGGGCAAAATCAAATTGATAGCTTATATCAACGATCGTTTTAGCCTTAGTAGCATCGTGATTGGTTGAAACATTGCTCGCTGGTTGTTTAGTAGTGGTATTGGTAAATGCAGTCATCGTGTCTCTCATCCTTATTTTTATAATTATGCTAGAAGTCCTGCTCTAAAAAAGCAACTCCTAAACCATGAATAGCCAATAGCTATGCATTAACTATAGAAAATAGCAGTTATTATTGTAAATTGTGGCATTAATTGGCATTTTTTATGTTTTTTGCCTTGAAAGTTATGTGGGCCATCTCAATTAAAGATGCTAACTGCTAAAGTTACTTTAATAAACTGATGATAATTGACTAATGACGTGGCCTTTTGGCTTGCAGATTGGCTTTTTTAGGTTTATTGCAACCGTATTTAATTTTTTACATAGATATATTTAGGATATTTTATGACTACTATCGCAAAAGACACTGCCGTCAAATTCAATTACACACTAAAAGACGACGAAGGCAATATCCTTGACCAGTCACCAGAAGGTCAGCCACTTGCTTATCTACATGGTCACAGCAACATTATCCCAGGCCTAGAAGCACAATTAGAAGGTAAGTCTGCTGGCGAAAAAGTTAATGCCGTCGTTGAACCTGCTGATGGCTACGGCGAATACCAAGAGCAAGCAGTACAGCATGTACCACGTGACAACTTCCAAGGCGTTGATGACATTCAGCCTGGTATGCAGTTCCAGTCAGAAGCTGGCGGCCAAGTAATGTTGGTTACCGTAACTGCTGTAAACGATCAAGAAGTTACTGTTGATGCAAACCATCCATTGGCTGGCAAGCGTTTGACATTTGATGTTGAAATCCAAGAAGTACGTGCAGCAACTGAAGACGAACTAAACCATGGCCATGTACATGGTGCAGGTGGCGTTGAGCACTAATCTCTTCTAGAGTGTAGTGACAATGGTTAGATGATAAGTTATTAGATTTATCATCTAATCTAAAAGGCCAGTAGCCGATCAGGTTACTGGCCTTTTTTTATGCTTATCTCATGGTAAGTTTTGAATTAATGTAGATGTGCTCATCTATAAACTGAATGCTAATTCAGTATACAGTGCTGCTCAATTTAAATACTATCTACTTAGAGAATCCGCCACAAAAATTACTAGTCTCCAGACGTAACAAAGCCGCATAACGACAAGCGTCATGCGGCTTTTATTACCAACCATCCATGTTAGCGTTACGTGATACCTAATCCCGGGGTATCTCATAACTGACAGGCATCCAGCCTTATCATCCTTAATCAGCAAACTACTTATCCCTAGTACGACCTTTAAGATACCAATCCCTAGTATCAATGAACCGTTTCGTTCAATCGTGCCGTACAGTTATAGTCGCAGATTGACCCTTCGTTGGTAAGAGGTATAAACGTCAATCTATGTAAGCATATGCTTACATAGATTACGTAACGCTATAATAACTTCACATTATAGCTTCTCTTCAGGGCTAAGCATTGTCTTAGGTTCAGCGCTGAGCATAAGGTAAGCTGCCTCATTGATGAACGCTTCATCCTCTGGTAATTCTGGACGTTCAGCGGCTTTCATACGGCTACGTTCTTCAAATTTTGCGTCCATCGCTGCTTGATAAGTATTCCAGTTAGAGTATGGACGCTCACCAGTTGCGATAAGGCGTTTGTTTTCTGCTTCTAATGAGCGTTTCTCAATTAGTTGCATTTTGGCTCGGCGGCTATTGATATCTAAACGAACAGGTTTCTTTTCGTCATCCATGTTACGAATATCATTTAGTGTCGACAGATAAGTAAATTGCGGGTCTTTTTGTTGGCGAATCTTAGACTGCTGATTGAGCGTCGCCAACGTATCACTGGTAAACTTCCCTTCCGGCTTATACGGTGCTGTTCTGATAGTGTCCCAAGGCAATGCTTTTTTCTGAGCGCGCTCGCCAAAGGTCGCATCGTCATAGATATTGACTAGTTCAACGTCTGGTACGACCCCTTTATTTTGCGTACTACCGCCAGTAACACGATAAAACTTACGCTGAGTTAAGGTAGCAGATCCCAAGGCTAAGCTATCGAGCTGAATCTGCGCCGAGCCTTTACCAGTTGTCGTACTACCAACCACTAATCCGCGACCATAGTCTTGAATAGCAGCGGCAAAGATTTCACTGGCTGATGCCGATGCTAAATTGGTAATGACCGACATTTTGCCATCATACAGCTGCTCGCCGCCATCGTTGTCGCGGTATACTTGAATATTGCCGCGATTATCACGAATCTGTACCAGTGGTCCACTCTTGATAAAGAAACCTAGCATCTTGGCAACTTCATCCAATGAGCCGCCAGGGTTGTTTCTCAAATCAACCACTAGGCCATCGATATTTTGTTTATTCAACTCTTTTAGTGCTTTTTCAGTATCGATACTGACGCTACGATAGTCTTCACCATTGCGACGTGCACGATAGTTTAGATAAAAGCTCGGTATCTCAAGTACGCCAATACGCTTTGGCGTCTTATCAATATTAGGGCGCTGTACTTCTACCACTCGCTGAGTAACGCCTGACTCTTCTTGCTGAATGATGTCTCGTACTACCGTG
Source organism: Psychrobacter sp. 1Y6 (assembly GCF_052258385.2). NCBI lineage: Bacteria > Pseudomonadati > Pseudomonadota > Gammaproteobacteria > Moraxellales > Moraxellaceae > Psychrobacter > Psychrobacter sp. 1Y6. Next base: position 2,819,241 of record NZ_JBQQEW020000001.1, read on the forward strand.
ACCGTACGGGCGCTAGCATCTGGGGTGTTAGGTTGACGTAGTTTCAGTGTGACCGATGTACCGCGTTTCCCGCGAATCAAGCTGACAATTTCACGCGTTGACCAGCCAACCACGTCCGTCATGGTTTCGCCATCTTTTGCGATACCAACGATCAAGTCATTGGGCTTAATCTGACCCGACTTGGCGGCTGGACCACCATCGACTAAGGTCACAATACGAGTATAGTCTGGATTTTTGCGATCTGGACGAATAGAGACACCTATGCCTTCTAACTGAAGACTAGACTGGATTTGCAGTTCGGTCGCTTGAATCGGTGCATAGTAATTACTATGCGGATCATAAGTGAGCATCGCCGTATTTAAGATGGTTTCCATGATTTCATCATCTTTAAGACGCTTAAACTGTTCTTGTTGACGAGACAAACGATTTTGTAAAATCTCATTCGGCGTACGCTCATCGTTACGTACCAAGTCTTGCCCACGAGTGATATCTGGGTTGCTTAAAAATACTTTCTCTTTGGCTTTTTCGTCTTCTTGACCGAGCGTAATACTCATCAACTGAAACTTTAGCTGACGTTCCCAGTAATCACGCTGCTCTTTTTTGGTTTTAAAATGGCCGAGTTTTTCGCGATCAAGAATGATTGTGTCATTACCTGTCAAATCAATATCTGTTTTGAGCATCTTGGTGGCCATCGCAAAGTACTCGTTTGAGCGTTTGCGGTAACGATCAAACACCTCTACCCCTGCAGATAGATCACCTTGTTTTAGACGAGCACCAAAGTCTTCAGCGTGTTTTTTCTTCAGCTCATCGACATCGGATTGCAAAAATAACGTATGGTTTGGGTCAAGGCTATCGATATACATTGATAGGATTTCGCTACCAGTCTTGCTATCTAAAGGCTGATTGAGATAATGACTGCGATCCAGCAAAGCGGCTACTTGACGGGTGGTGACCTTTTGCTCAGGGGTCTGAACGAAACTTCCCGTATTGGTCTCGGCGACTGCGGTACCGTAGCTTTGGGTTAAGATAATACCGGCGATGCCCACTGACGCTGCACTGAGTAACCACTGTGCTGGTTGTTTTTTCATCATATGTACCTAGTTATTTGAAGTTAATAGTATTGGGTAATTCATCAGAATTAGAAATGCTCGAATCTGTTATGACCTATAAATGCTGTGTTTTATTCTTATACTTTATGCATCATTAAATACTGATATATAGTCAAAAATCAATCAATATTATCATGCGCATAAATACTGAACTGTCTCAAACTGTATAAGCAATCTTACACGCTACACCTGTACATACCAAACTTTCTAGCATTTTTATCATACATAGTAATTGAGGGCTATCAACATCGATTTGATGACTGAATCTACTGGCTATTAGAAAATTGATTTGACCCCAATAATCGACCACATTATGCTCAATTAATAATAACTGTCATAATAAGATAGCCATAGATAATCAGTCACCCTCATAATATAACCATATATAAAATAATAAGGAATACGCGATGTACGGCGTTTTAATGATAGACATTGATAGTACTGCTTTGACCGCTGAAGATGTTAGCTTGATTAAACAAGCACAGGTCGGCGGAGTAATATTGTTTGGTCGTAACGTCACAGATGCGGCCCAAGTCAGAGCACTGTGCGACGATATACGTTATCACAATCAAGACATACTTATCGGTGTGGACCAAGAAGGTGGACGAGTCGCGAGGCTACGTGAAGGATTCACGCCCTTGCCTGCTATGGGTCGACTGGGTGAGCTATTCAATCAAGATCCAAGTCAGGCACTTAGCTGCGCCTACGATTGCGGTTATCTAATGGCAGCTGAAGTGCTGGCTGTAGGAATCGATCTTAGCTTTGCACCCGTACTGGATAGAGACGGTATTAGCCAAGTCATCGGTGATCGTAGCTTTCATCACGAGACGCAAGCCATCACTGCGCTTGCAACACAGTTTATGCGCGGTATGAAAGCCGCTGGTATGGCAACCACTGGTAAACACTTTCCCGGTCATGGTGCCATCGCTCCTGACTCGCACGTATCAGAAGCCATCGATACGCGTAGCTTAGATGAGATTATCAATAGCGACATGCAACCTTTTGCTCAAACACTACATAGTCTGGACGCTCTTATGCCAGCACATGTGATATTTTCGCAAGTAGACGACAAGCCAGCAGGATTCTCTAAAATTTGGCTACAAGATATCATTCGAGATGAGCTTAAATTTGATGGGGTATTATTCTCTGATGATTTATCGATGGCAGGTGCGAAGGCGGCTGGTGATGTCAGTGCTCGCGTAAAAGCGGCCATTGGTGCTGGTTGTGATATTGCCCTCGTATGCAACGACCGTGTGGCTGCTCATGAAGCTGCTAAAGCTGCGCAAGATCTGCCTTACCCTAACCAGCAACGTATCAAAACCATGCGCGGTAACATCCCAACATGGCAAGGCGATCTTGAATCTACCTGCCAGCAATTTGAATACTGGCAGCAAGCCAAGCAAAATGTTACTCAAACTTTTTTTGATGCGCAAGCTGATGGTCAGACTGCTAAAGAATCAACAGATCCTACTCTGTATAAATAATAGCTTGTTCAATTGTCATTGAGTAGCATGCAAAAAACCGCACCTTTATAAGATGCGGTTTTTGTCATTTAACTACTACTGCGTAGCTATAATCAAAATAAGAACAAATAGATTAATTAGTTGGGTCTACCGCAGTACCTTGGGTAGCATCATCGCCATCTGGTAACAAATCATCATTGTTACTATCTAATGGGTTCATATCTGGATCTAGCGAATCACCGTTTATCATCATGCCATCGTTTGCACTAACAACCTCGTCATTGACCATAAATTCAATACGGCGATTGCGGAAGCGACCTTGTTCGGTTGAATTATCTGCGATTGGTTCTGATTCGCCCATGCCTTTGGTCGTTAGTTTACTGGCATCAACCCCTTTAGACACTAGATACGCTTTCACTGACTCAGCACGCTCCTGAGACAGCTCCATATTATAGGTATCAGAGGCTTGACTGTCTGTATGACCGACAATCATCAGCTTCATATCAGGTACATTATTGATGATTTCTGCAGCACGGTCTAGCAGCGCCTTATTGACTTCAGGTATAACCGCTTCATCTACTTGGAAGTTAATCACCTGAATACTCAAAGCGCGAGCAACATCACGTGGATCTGGGTTTTCACCTAGATTGGTCATCGCCACATCTGCAGCAGCTAGACTATCATCAATCTCGCCTTGCAAGTCTAATGGACCTTCAGCTTGAACCGTCATAGCAGGAGCAGCTGCTTGCAAATCAGCAACCAACTTGTCCAACGCAGCTTTATCAGGAGCATTCACAGTAATGTTATCGCCTTTGATAATCATGCTCGCATTCGGTACATTCTTGATAATTGGTAATATCGTTGCCAATTGAGCGGATGCTGGCATATCTACTGCAAAGTTATCATCAACGTCAGCACGACATTTATTGGCTTCATCACCAAATGCACCAGTCAAGGCATTCATAACATTAGTTTGTAGTGTCTCATCACCCACGCTCATACGACAAGCATACAGCTCGCTATTTTCACCAGTTGCGATACTTAGTGATGCAGGCTCAATTGCGCCTGCAACCGCTAGTGCCTCATTACCTTGCGCCCCTTGCTGCACTGTAGCCGCTGGCGTTGCTACAGGTTCAGGGTTTTCTTGACAGCCTCTGAGTAGAGCCCAAGCCAATGCACCCAAGATAATCAAACCAATAATAGGTAGCAGCGCTTTCATAAAGCTCTCTTTTGGCTCTTCTTCTTTTTGTAGTGGCGCTGTACTGGTAGTATCAGAAATCGGTGTGCTAGCCGTAGTAGAAGTGGCAGCGACTGCACTAGCAGGCAAAACAGTACCCGCCCACGCAGGGATATGATGCTGATAACTGTTCAGGTTGTCATTCAAAAATTGCGGAACGGGTGTAGTACCAGCCAAGCTTTTGATCTCATGAAAAGCCAATGGCGCTGCCATCGCAATCAGACCGCGTGAAGCGGTTGCATCGACATTATGCTTGCCTGCCAATTCGCGAGAGATTTGGTCGCGGTGTGCTCCTTCTGTCCATACACGGTCATAAAAAGCATTATCATCACGGGCAATATTTTCATTAGCGAAGCGGCTAAAAGTATCGTTGTCTGCAAGACGAGCAGCAAAAATGGCATAAAACTGTTCTAATAGATTTTTCTTAGCTGGGCTACGGTCATCTTCTAATACGGCTGGGCTGACGGTGCGTGTCAAATGGCTAATAATATCCATAATATGGCTCTCCCCTCAATTTTTATTTATATCATTCGTTCGCTCAAAAAGCAGCTATATCATTCTTTTGTATTCAATCGTTATAGTATTAGATAATCATAGTGGCGATAAATTCATCAAACTACTTTGTTTGGTTTTGATTATTATAAAATTCTTAAGCTGCTATTCACAGTCTGTACGTTGTTGTGCAAATGATACAGTAAGTAATGTTTCGGTTGGCACACGTAACTGTAGTCAAGCTACATGAAAACATAGGCAATATAAAAAGACACACCATATAAAAAAGCGTGCCTTATAAAAAACTACCTAACTTGAGCTGGTTCAGCAACGATAACCGTGTTTGCCATCTCATCTACTTCTGAAGGTGAAAAAGGGCCTGGCGGTCTGGTCGTTTGATTATTCGAAGGAAAGTTGTTGGGAATATTACTCGCGCCATTGGTAGGCAGATTGTTGGGCGCATTATTAAAACTATTATTATTGTTAGGCAAAGGAGTTGGTATCACACGATCTCCAGTATCATCATCTGATGCTTGGTACTCGCCAGAGTTACTATTTACCCCATTATTGTTGAATTGATTATTAATCCCCACCCCATCATCTACAAACTGGTTATTTGCGTTTGCCATGTTGTTCGTAGCATCACCAATATTACTATTATCAGGCAATGGCAGTGGCGCTGTACTTTCGACCATTATCGCTGGTACTAAGCTTCGTATTTCTGTGACCAGTTTTTGCAGTAGCATATTGTCTGGCGCCTCCAGTGTGAGACGGTCATTTTGCACATGTAAACGTGCAAATGGTGTTGATCTAAGCATCGTCAATACATTGGGCAGTGTCTCCGCAGGCATATTAGCGATTGAGGTTGCTACCCCATCCTGTATGTTCAATGCACAAATACTTGCCTGTTCGCCAAAGCTTGTGTTGAGTGCCTGTTGCAACGTACTTTGCAGTGCAGCATCGCCAACGGTCGCGCTACAAGTGTACAAGTTGCCGCCGTTATCTACACCGACAATAATCTCAACAGGAGTCGTTATTGGTACAGGAGGCACGGGTGCTGGCGGTGGTTCAACAGGTGACGTGGCCACAGGCTCTACTGGTATTTCATTATTGGGTTTCACTAACAATGCCCATGCCGCTAGTGCAAGCGCGGTAAGGGCTACTATTAATAAAAACACACGTATTAGTAGATCGTTTCGTTGATTGCGAGTGCGTACTTGTGCATGCTTCAAGTTACTGTTTTCTGCCAGATGATAGGCTGCTGGATTGGCATGAATAGCATCACTATTGGCAATCGTATCGTTATCTAACGCTTCAGTGTTTACGCGCTCAGCAGTTGATATTTGCTCTATACTTTCTGCATCAGTGTTCGTTATTGGTGTGACTATGCCAGCTATGCCAGTATCTAAAGTAGCGTCGTCAAGTCTATTTGATATGTCGTCACTTACTGGCACGTGTACTGGCACATGGTCATCATCTGAACCAAAGCCTGTTTGTATTTGCTGACTAACGCCTTGAGGAGCCGTAATCACAACTGCAGCCCAGATAGGTAAATATGGGCGTAAAGCAGCCTGTTTCTCTTGTAAAAATGCTAGCAAAAATTGCCCATTGGCCAATACTTTTAGCTCACGATATGCCAATGGGGTAGCACTAATCAGTAATTGCTCAGTTGTCTGTTCATCAATGTGATGGGTGGCTGACAATTCTTGGACAATAGTCTCTTGCATGCTTTTATCTTGCCATATTTGTTCAAATAGAGGGCTTTCATTATTAGTGCTAGTAATTACTTGGTCAGTACGCAGCAGCTGTGAGTAAACCTGTGGCACAGCTAGGCGCGCAGCCAAAACAGCATAAAACTGCTCAAGTAAACTGACATAGGCGACATTATTGCTGTCATCATTACCCATTACAGCTGGGGTTACCGTTTGTTCTAGCTGGTCAATAATGTTCATAATCCACTGCCTCTATCAGCCTTATTTGAATGTGCAAAATTAAGCACCTATTTTATTTTTGTCCATGTCACTTGTGTATTTTGCTTCTTTGTCTAAAAGACTCATTGCAGCGCGGATGAATGAACACTACTTTCGTCTTTAACCTTGCTTTAAAAGTTTCACTTATGTTGCATGGTACACTGCTACATTATTCACTATAACCGCATAAAAAAGCATCGTTTTGTCACACAATAGGTATTCGCGTTATCGCAACTGCTGTTAGTATTAGTCTATTGCTAATGGTTAGTACTTAATACGGATCAGACGTCAAACTTATTTTTTACTCAGCCGTAACGCTTAGGCTTTGAATATTGTCATTTGTAGCTTGTCATTTGTAACATTGTCACATATCAGGCACGGCCTAAGGATTTTCCTTTGTTAAACCATACGACGCTTATTATCATTATTACAGTTATTGTCAGCTTATTGGCTTGGCAAAACAAGACGCTATTTAATCGATTGATTTTTTATCCGCCAGCAGTCAACAATGGGCAATGGGATCGCTTTGTGACCCACGGCTTTATTCACGCTGATAGTATGCATTTGCTCTTCAACATGTTTACTTTGTATTTCTTTGGGCGTGCTATCGAAGGACTATATCAGCCGTTTTTATTCGGTTACGGGTTTGTGGTTTTTTATGTTTTGGCAATTATCGTTGCCATGATTCCAAGTTACGTGAAAAATAAGAACAACGCCAGTTATTTGAGTTTAGGCGCATCAGGCGGTGTATCGGCTGTGTTATTTGCTTTTATTCTGCTAGCACCATGGGAGAGAATTTACCTCTTTGCCGTAATTCCTATTCCTGCGATACTATTTGCCGTGGCTTATATATTTTATAGTATCTATGCTGATCGACGCGGTGGCTCAAATATCAACCATATGGCTCATATGTGGGGCGGTGCGTTTGGCGTTATCGCCACGATTGTTTTGGAACCAAAAGTACTACCGCACTTTATCAATGCGTTGATATCACCAGGATTTTAGACATTTCTACGTACCATGAAGCTATCATTTTAAACACAGTTATACTTTATAAACTCTATTTTGCGCAGGGTACACTTCTACATTTGAGATTTAGTAATACATTATGATTATAGATATTATCGGTGATATACATGGTTATGCAGACAAACTGGTTGGTCTGCTGCATCAGTTGGGCTATAAGCATAACGGTCAGCATTTCGTGCCACCAAAAGGTCACAGGGCCTTGTTCATCGGCGATTTGATCGATCGTGGTTCGCAGCAACTAGCCACACTAGAGATTGTCTTTGCAATGCTAGATGCCGATGTAGCCGATGCAGTGATGGGCAACCATGAATATAATGCACTGGCATATGCCACGCGCGATCCTGATAATACTAGCCAGTATTTACGCTCGCACAATGATATCCATAGACGCCAACATGAGGCGTTTTTAGCAGAGATACCATTTGGCTCAGAGCAACATGAGTACTGGTTGCAGCGTTTATACGAAATTCCATTATGGATCGAGACCGACTACGCCTGTTTTGTACATGCTTGCTGGGATACAGATAGCATGGCAATACTAAAACCCCTTCTGACTGACGATAACTGTCTGACTCCAGCAGGTTTAATCGCAACGGCTAAGGAAGATACTATCGCCTTTGACGCTTTGGAGCGAGTGTTAAAAGGGGTTGAAACAGGTTTACCTGAAGGTATTGTGATGGTAGATAAAGAAGGTACCGAGCGTACACGAGTGCGAGTACGTTGGTGGCTAGATGAGCTAAATACACGCACACTTCGTGAAGTGTCTCGTGCTTCATCGTCCGCATTGGCACAGATACCGCCTGATGCGTTGGCTGAAAATATTGAATTTGCGCTAAAAACTCATAAACCTGTGTTCGTCGGGCATTATTGGCTCACTGGTACACCTGAGCCACTCAGTCCACAAGTTGCCTGTACCGACTACTCTGCAGCAGTGGATAGCGGTTATTTGACCTGCTACCAGTTAGATACCGAACAACCATTACCATTGACGGTCAATCACTTTGTTCAGCATTGTCATGATGAAAAACATATATAAAATCGTGATATCACTGCAATTAGCGCCATACCAGTATTAAAAGTCAAACTTGACTTTACGAGTGTAGCAAAATTTTTGTATGATGGTCTTTTTGAGGATATCCAATCATGAGCACCACGAATACTGCTGCTAACCAGAACGGTCCAATCACCTCCCCTGCTGGTCAGCCACAAGTCGGCATTATCATGGGTTCGCAGTCTGACTGGGCAACTATGAGTGCTGCTGCGCAATTGCTTGCAGACTTTGACATTGCTTTTGATTGTGAAGTTGTCTCTGCACACCGTACGCCTGATAGATTATTTGATTATGCCAAAAGCGCAAAAGATAATGGTCTACAAGTGATCATCGCTGGTGCAGGTGGTGCCGCTCATCTGCCAGGCATGTGTGCCAGTCAAACGCCGCTACCTGTCTTTGGTGTCCCCGTAAAGTCATCTATGCTGAGCGGTTGGGATAGTCTACTGTCTATCGTACAAATGCCAAAAGGCGTCGCTGTTGGTACTTTGGCGATTGGTGCTGCTGGTGCTTATAACGCTGCCCTACTTGCAATTCAAGTACTGGCATTGCATGATGATACGATTGCTACTAAGCTCGATCAGATGCGCCAGTCTCAGACTGAGACTATTCTTGCTAGCCCAACACCAGGTATTATCAATCCTTAGGTAGATATAAGTCGATCGGCTTTTATAGCAGCGTCTTTTATATTTATAGCTTAACGATTGAAGCTATCACTGTATATTTTTAAGCAATTCCGAGTAGAGATAAGGTGCATACAATGCACCTTTTCCTATTTTCACCCATTGAGTTTTAGATTTTAATAGCCCAAACACCTTATTCACTTTTATTCAAAGAGCCTGCCATGACTACAGCAAACGCTTATCCTGTTACCCAAACCATTCGTACCATCGGTATTTTAGGCGGTGGTCAGCTTGGTATGATGCTTGCCGAAGCCGCTATGCCATTGGGTTACCAATGTGTATTCCTAGAAGACAATCCAGAATGCCCTGCCAGCTTATACGGTCGTGTCTTTCATAGCGACCAACTAGAAGACTTTATCGCAGCAGCGGACGTCTTTACCTTAGAGTTTGAAAACACGCCAACGTCTACTGTTGAGCAACTGGTTAGCTTGTCAAAATCTGACAGCAAGCAAGGCATGTTCCCACCACTGATTGCGCTTGATATTGCCCAAGATCGTCTAAAAGAAAAGCAGATGTTCAACACACTTGATATCGCAACCGTGCCATTTATGGAAGTAAATTCTGAAGCTGAGCTCAAGCACGCTTGTAAAGAGTTAGGACTGCCTATCGTTCTAAAAACTAGCCGAGGTGGTTACGATGGCAAAGGACAGTTCGTTATCAAGCAAGACAGTGATATTAAAGCTGCTTGGCTAGATTTAAAGGACGCCGTCAGCGGTAAAGGGTCACTCACGCCAACGCCTGCGCCGTTAATTGCTGAAGGTTTTATTAACTTTAGCCGTGAAGTCTCTATCATTGCAGCAAGAGCGCAAAATGGTCAGGTACGCTGTTACGATTTGGTCGAAAACCATCATCACAACGGTATATTGGCCAAAACTCAAGCACCTGCTGTTGGCACGAGTCATCTATTTCAACAAGCAACAGACGCCATTACCAAAGTCATGAACCATTTGGACTATGTCGGCGTTATGGCGCTTGAGTTATTCGTCACCAAAGATGCTCGCGGTCACAACGCGATACTGGCGAATGAGATTGCGCCACGGGTACACAACTCTGGGCACTGGAGTATCGAAGGCGCTATTACCAGTCAGTTTGAGAATCATATCCGTGCTGTGGTTAACTTGCCATTAGGCGATACAGATAACGTGCATCCTGCGATTATGGTAAATGTACTGGGTCAATATCCTGATATCAGTGCAGTGTTAAATATCGATGGCGCTCATTATCATAGCTATCATAAGGCTGAGCGTGACGATCGTAAGATTGCTCATATTACCTTGATGCCTAACGACGTGACTGATTTAGAGCCTGCTATGGCAAAACTGGTTGCTATCTTGCCAAACAAGGTCGGTCTGGATAAAGAGTATGCAAGTGTAGATACTCAGCCTAATAAAGCAGACGTCGATACTAAAAGTAATGCTAAAAACAGTACTCAGAACAGTGTTCAAAACGATGCTACAGCTGATGACCTAGACACTAAAGACAGCCAAGCAGACAGCCTGACTGCTCCTTCATCAAAATCTGAGAAGGCCAAAAAATAATGCAGATTTGGGTGGACGCAGACTCGGTACCATTGATTGCCAAAGACCTGATTATTAAAACGGCTGAACGTACCAAGATCATGGCCATATTTGTGGCTAATCAGCCGATTAAGCTACGCAAGTCGCCTCTACTTGTCATGACTGTCGTACCGTCAGGTTTCGACAAAGCTGATGATTATATTGTCGAGCAGATACAGGCTGGTGACTTGGCTATTACTAGCGATATCCCTTTGGCCAATGATATTTTGGATAAAGGCGGTATGGTATTGACGACGCGCGGTGTGGTCTACGACAAAAACAACATCAAGCAAAAGCTTAATATGCGCGACTTTATGGACACCATGCGCGGTACTGGTGTCCTAGAGTTGCAGGAAATGAGCGGGCAAAAACCCTACGGTGATCGAGATAAAAAAGCCTTTGCTGATGGTCTTAATCGCTTGGTTCGTTAGCACTTTTTATCGTTCCATCTGACGCTTACTCATTCTGTCATCTGTGACACGATGTCATCTAATCAACGTTTGCTTCCTTGCAAACTGTATACACTCTATAACCAAACACTATTTAATCAGCACGCTTTATAACGAAGCGTGCTACCTATCTTTGTTACTCTATATTCGTTTTTTAAGATAAATAAATTTACTGAACAATTCAAACAATAGCATTTAAATAAAAATAGGAATGATTATGAAGATTTTAGTCGTTGGTGCAAGTGGTCGAGTGGGCGGTGATTTGGTTAAGCAATTATTAGCTGATGACCATCAAGTTATTGGCACGACTCGTCAGAAAGAAAAACTATTTGATAATGACAACTATACCCAGCTAGATTTAGACATTACAGCCAGTAAAGAGTCTATTGAAAAACAACTGGATCAGGATATTGAAACTGTCTACTTTGTAGCAGGATCTGGTGGTAAAAACGTCTTAGAAGTTGACTTGCATGGTGCCGTGAAAACGATGCAAGCTGCACAAGATAAAGGCATTAAACGTTATATTATGCTGAGCTCAGTCTTTTCATTAGAAACTGACAAATGGGATGAAAACCCAGGTATTGCAGATCTAAAAGAATACTATATCTCTAAGCACTACGCTGATCACTGGTTAGTGAATAACAGCTCGCTGGATTACACTATCGTACAGCCGGGCGCACTAAAAGAACGCGCTGGTACCGGTAAAATCACTATCAATGATATCAGCTCTGGTGAGAATGCAATCGAAGATGTAGCGACAACGCTAGCAGCAGTACTCATCGCAGATAACACCATAGGCAAAGTTTTCAATCTACACAATGGTGATATTGATATTAATGAAGCGGTTGCTACGGTATAAATAAATTTAGCATTACCAAAATTGGTTGTGGACGCTAGATTTTAAAAGCAGCCAATACAAAAGGTCGTTGTCGATTCGCCAATATCTAATTGGTAAATCGGCAACGACCTTTTTATTACGTATTTAAATCACTGATAATGGAAAAGATTCACATTCAATTATGCTTGCCCACTGGGGAAAGAAATAACTTCTTCCAAGCTGCTTGCACCTGTCAACACCATTAGCAATCTATCCATACCGACTGCGATACCGCTACATGGCATCAAATCATTGGATGCGGCTAATAGATGTTCATCAACTGGCATTTGAGGTAGATTATGACGCGCACGTAATTGATTGTCTTGTTCAAAACGGTCACGCAATGCTTGACCATCTGCTAATTCATCATAAGCATTGGCAATCTCAATACCATTAATGTATAGCTCGAAACGTTTCGCAATTTTATTACCGTCTTTGTCCATAGCTGTCTTGGCGAGTGCAGCGGTCGCAGGTGGATACTCTATAATTAATGTCGGCAAATCATGACCTAGGTTTGGCTCCACGGCATGACTGAATAACAAATCCAACCAGCTTTGACGACGGTTTTCTTCGCTATCATCAGCATTATTAAAATCAAATCCTGTCAAACCCATATCTTCTGCCACGGCTTGCAATGCAGTTAAACTCGCTGTCAACGGATGGATGCCAACAAAGTCCATAAAGGCATCGACATAGCGATAATGACTCATCACAACAGAATGACCATAAAGCGATTCTAACAACTCATTAAGTTCAGTGGCCATCTCGTCCAGACTATAATTAGGTTGATACCATTCAAGCATCGTAAATTCAATATTATGACGCGTGCCTATTTCATTATCACGAAAGACAGGACAAATCTGATAAATAGGTACTTGCCAGCTGGCTAATAAACGCTTCATCGCAAACTCAGGCGAGGTATGCAAATAATAAGTGCGTGGACGGTCTTGATAGGTCACATGAGCTGCTACAGACTGTAAAAAAGTGTCTGTATTGCCTGCTTGGGATAATAACGGTGTCTGCACCTCTAGCACTTGTCGACTGGTAAAAAACTGCCGAATATTGCTGATAAATTGCGCGCGCTGTTGTGCCATCGCAAGTGTCATGGTTGGGGCGTAGCTAGGCTTAGGAGTAATAAGCTGCGGAGAAATGTTATTTGCTTGAGTCATTGGGCTCTACTGCGACTGATGAATAATTGGTTGCTCAGTATCTTGTTTAATTAAAACTGCCACTCACGGCGCAAGTGGTAATCACGTCTCAGACCATCAAAGTCAGCACCATTTACTTGTCCATCAACTGCTTTATTTCGCAACGAGGCATCATCTTGCATGATGTCATAAAACTTTGGCAGTCTGTCTGGATATAATTTTAGTTCAGACCATAAGAACATATTGAGCGGTAGCAGATTAGACATAGATTGAGCTGGAGGTATCGCTAATTTTTCACACAAGGCATCATAAATGATTTGTGTGCCACGTAGCTTACCTTCTAGTGTATAGCCAGCGATGTGTGGTGTGGAAATAGCAAGTTTGGATAGTAAGCTTACTGCTATCTCTGGCTCATGCTCAAACACATCTAGCACCACTTGACGTCCAGTACGCTCAATGTCTGTTTCAAGCGCACTTTCCTCAATTACAGGTCCTCGCGCACTATTAATTAACATCGTATCGGCAGGCATTATTGCTAATGCAGCTACGTTGATAAGATGATGTGTTGGATAATCACTACCTTTAGGATTCGTCGCATTCTTTTCATTGGTCAAAGGCACATGCAGACTAACCACGTCACTTTGGCTAAATACCTGCTCAAGGCTAGCATTATTAGTTTTAGAGGCTGGCAACAAGGGATCATAACCTAGCACCTGCCAACCCAAATCATAGGCGTATTGAGCAAGCGTACTACCGATATTACCAAGACCAATGATACCTAATGTTAATGACGCCGATTGCTGCCAATACTGCGGACGCAAAGTGAAAACAGCCGTCAATACATATTGAGCCACAGAATGCTTGCTACAACCAGCCGCATTGGCGAAAGTGATATTGCGAGACGCTAGATAATCTTGATCTACATGGTCGGTCCCAATAGTCGCAGACCCAACAAACTGCACACTGTTATTATCAACCAGTAAAGTATTACCTACTTTTGTCACCGAGCGTATCAGCAGCACATCTGGCTGCACTTCGGCAAGTAGCGCTGCATCGATATCTCGACCAGCGACAGTAATAATCTCAACCTTATGCTCAGTCAGCTGACCTAGCATAGAATCATTAAAAAAATCATTCAGACTGGCGATGTTGCTGTCCGCTAAAATAGTGATATTTTTAATTGTACTTAATTTATCGGTCTTATTATTCGTCGATTCTGCCATATTCTCATTTGTCATTATTCATCGTCTCTATCGATAATTTTTTACATCGTATTTTCTAGGGCGTGTCTTCATTTCAAAAATGGAGATAAAAATGAGATAAATTGCCGTCAAACAAGAAAAATAGCGTAGATAATATCAGGATATTAAATAGCTATTTGACGATGTTTGGCAAAATTTAGCCATTTTTAGCCCATTTAGATGGCCATCGGGTGAATTGAAGACACGCCCTAATGACTCGTTATTCTGGTTCGTGCACAGGATCTATCGTACGAGAGTCAGAAAGCATCACCTCCTGCTGAGCAAATATCTCATTCTTATGCTGCGATATCCACTCGCGCCATACTGCAAGCCCGATAGCCAATACGACAGGCCCGATAAACAAACCAACAAAGCCGAACGCTGTTAGACCACCTAATACACCAATAAAAATAATGATAAAAGGAATTTTGGTCGCGCCGCTAATAACGATAGGACGAATCAAGTTATCCACCCAGCTAATTACTAATACACCCCATAGCGCCAAGCCAATACCTTCTGCGGTATGTCCTTGACTCAATAGCCAAATCGATACACCGCCCCAAACGAACGGCGTACCAAACGGAATCAAGGCAATAATAAACGTGATAATGGTCAATAAAATAGGACTTGGCGCACCAGCGAAGTAATAGCCGATACCAGCCAACAACGCCTGAGCCAATGCCGTCAGCCCGATACCGTATACCACCGCACGCGTAGTTGTACCCACAGAATCGATGTAACCGTCGATGCGATTGCCGATGATATTGCGCAGTGCTTGACGAATCTGCCGAACCAGACTGGTGCCATCTCGGTAAAAGAAGAAGAGCGTCATTAATGCCATACCGAGTTTGGCCAAACTACTGAACACCACATCCAAGGCTATTTTGCCATAATATAAATGCGACTGAACCCAAATGCGAAAAGCTTCTAGCGTCCCTTCTGGGTTTTTATTGATACGCCACAGTACATCTTTGACTTGCTGGCCGATGATAGGCAAATCTTTAAGAGAGTCGGGCACATCTAAGTAACCTACCTTGATACGATAAATCAGGTTACTAATTAGACTCAAAGCTTCTTGCTGCAAGATAAACACACCGATGACCAGTGGCACGCCTATTATCAGTGAGATGCTCACCGTCATAATAGCAGCGCTAAAGTCTGGGCTTAGCTTTACCTTTTCATGGAAGAAATTATAAATAGGAAAAGTCACATAGGCCAAAATCGCTGCCCACAGCGCTGGCACAATAAAAAACTGCACCACTTGAAAACACAATACGAACAACACTACTAGCAACGTAATTGCTAATAAGCGCTGAATAATAAATTCTTTTGTCCAGTTTTCAATCATAGCGTATAAACCAAAAGCGGACAGCAAACGATAGTTTTGCTGGCGAGTTTATAAATGTGTGATGAATATTAGCTCTTAGACACTGTCTGTAAGCCATATCCATTAGCGAGAGTTGCGAATCATACAAAAAAGCATTGGGTCGGACTTATGAAGTCATATGACGATTAAGTAATATGACGATTAAATAGTATGACTATGTCCAGTTCTATACTACAAATTTATAGCCATTTATTATTGTAGATAAAATAATAAAAATGCAGCTAGCACACTTTATTATGCAATAAAGCGTGTGAATTATATAACGCGTTGTAGTAATCTTTACTTACAACTTTGTCTATGCAAGCTTACTAGATGGCGACGATAATGACTAGCGCATAATGCATGAATTTAGTGTGTAAAAATGATGTATTGAAAACTACTTTTATGTTCAGCTTTTAAACTGTTATCTTATAAGGGAATCCACTGGTGCGTTCTATTTGTCGCGACAATTGATGTTATACTAAAGCAATTATTTTAAGCTTTTCAGTGTAGTTAAGTTTATTTGCACATATTTATTTACATCGTCGTACAGACAGCGAATCCTCTGAGCCAGATTTCAACACCCGCTTATGTCGTCTTCTTTTAGACTATCATAAGTTCTAATTTTAGGGTGTCGCTATCACTTAGAGTGAGTTACTTGAGCAAAATCATAAGTCTTTTATAAAGGCTTATACGAGATTTAGACTCAGCATATCAGCTCAATATTTGAGCTTGATATGCAAGAGCGCAGTTTTGAGTTAATTTCGGATTTACTTTGATTTTATTTGAAATCAATACAGACACACCAAATTTTAATAATATATCGATAGGAACAATAACAATGTCAAAAGACACTGATAACCCCAACTCTAACATCTCAAACGAAGCCAGTAAGACCAATAAACCACAAGATACTGTCACTTTTGCTTTAGCTCAATCACATTTTTTGGTCGGTGATATCGCAACCAATGTCGAAAAAATGCGTACCCTAGCATTACAAGCACGCGAACAGGGTGCTGACGTAATCGTATTCCCAGAGTTAGCGCTACTAGGCTACCCTCCACAAGATTTATTGCTACGTCCAAGCTTGTCAGGTCGCGTTAAAAGCGCTTTGTCTACTTTGAGTGATATCGATGATATCGTCATGATCGTCGGCTATCCGCATGTCGATCATCACGGTACTTTTAACTCTGCTGCCATCCTACATAATGGTCATCAAAAAGGCTTTTACCATAAGCAAATTTTGCCAAATTATGGCGTATTTGATGAGCGTCGCTACTTCGATAAAGGTCGTAATCAAGTTTTGTTTGACTATAAAGGCATTACTATTGGCCTGCTTATCTGTGAAGATTTATGGGAAAAAGGTCCTATCTCTGAGCTTAAAAAGCAAGGTGCTGATTTAATCGTAAGCTTAAACGCCTCACCTTTTGAGATTGAAAAGCAGGACAATCGCAAGACTATGCTAGCCAAGCGTAGCCGTGAAAACAAGCTACCTATCGTCTATGTCAATGCTGTCGGCGGGCAAGACGATCTAGTGTTTGATGGTGGCTCTATGGCTGTACAAGCTGACGGTAGCATTGCTCATGAAGCACCACGCTTTATGAACCAGTTGCTACTGGCCACGTTAGATGTAAAAACTGCTAAGTTTAACGAACAGACCAAAGCGCCTCTAACCTTGAGCCGCGAATCTGAAATGTATCAGGCGTTAGTCGTCGGTCTACGCGACTATGTCAACCACTCAGGGTTCTCTGGCATTATTGTCGGGTTGTCAGGTGGTATTGACTCAGCATTGACACTTTGTATCGCTGTTGATGCGTTAGGCGCTGACAAGGTATATGCAGTCATGATGCCATACGAGTATACCTCTCAAATCAGTCTAGAAGATGCTCAAGCCCAAGCACGTCGCTTAAATGTTTCTTACACCGTCTGCCCTATTTTTGACGCTGTCGAAGGCATCCGTCATACGCTAGCACCGTTATTCAATAAGTCACCAGCAGATACGACCGAAGAAAACATCCAAGCGCGCGCTCGCGGTGTTATTTTGATGGCCTTGTCTAATAAATTTGGTCATCTGGTTATCACGACTGGTAACAAGTCAGAATTGGCTGTTGGTTATTCAACACTATATGGCGACATGGCTGGCGGCTTTGACGTATTAAAAGACGTATACAAGTCTCAAGTTTATAAATTGGCTAGCTATCGTAACCGTTTAGAAGACACGCCTGTGATTCCTGAGCGCGTTATTACTCGTCCACCATCGGCTGAATTACGTCCAGATCAAAAAGATCAAGACAGTTTGCCTGACTACGATATATTAGATGGTATCTTGACGTCATATATCGATGAAGATATGGGCTATCAAGAAATTATTGATAAAGGCTTCGATGCTGAGATGGTCGCCAAAGTTATCAAAATGGTAGACAACAGCGAATACAAACGCTTGCAATCTCCTATCGGTACCAAGATTAGCCACAAAGCCTTTGGACGTGAGCGCCGTTATCCATTGGTTAATAAGTGGTCAATCAAAGGTTAATTACTACATACCTCTCAACTCTTACTATCTATAAGTTGAGAGGTACTAGTTAGCCAGTTTTAAAAGATATCGAATTTTTTACTATTAGCTGGGTGCTTGCCCAGCTTTTTTGGTTTTTATCCACCAAAAATTTTTACACCTAGCCATATTCTTTTCCACACAGTTTCACCAACTATTTTGCCTTAATTATCTTTATTTCTTTTTCGAGTACGTCATGAGTTTGCTAACCGCTAGTGTCTTTCTTCTTTTACTGCTTGCCTTAAGCACTTTTGTCTCTGCTGCTGAGATTGCCATCGCCGCAGGCCGCAAAATCAAGCTGCAAATTATGGCAAAAGAAGGCGATGTTCGCGCACTTGATGTGCTCAATATGCAAGAGCACCCTGGTAGTTTTATCACCGTCGTACAAATAGTGCTAAACGCGGTCGCTATTTCAGCTGGTACCGTCGGTGAATCAGCCATCAGCCCTTATCTCGAGCAGTTATTAAATAGTGAAACGATAGCATCAGTTATATCGTTTGTACTTATCACGAGTTTGTTTTCGCTACTTGCCGATCTAATGCCTAGGCGTTTGGCCATGTCAAATGCTGAGACGATAGCGGTACGGCTCGTACGCCCGATGATGTTGTTGATATTTATACTAAAGCCCATTATATGGGTGTTCGATGGGGCCGCGAATATCCTATTTAAGCTTTTTGGCATCTCAACCATACGTCAAGATGATATGACACCAGAAGATATTTATGCAGTGATGGATGCGGGTGCCGAAGCGGGTGTACTGAAAAAGCAAGAGCATCACTTGATCGAAAACATCTTTGATATGCAGGAGCGTACCGTCACCTCAGTAATGAACCCTCGAGAAAATATCGTTTATTTTGATACCAAGACAAATACCGAAGAAGTTGTGAATATCATGATTGAGCAGCCACACAATAAGTTTTTGGTCTGCCATGATGATGATTTAGAGCATATCATTGGTTATGTGGAATCTCGTAGCTTTTTAGCTTTGGTTTTGAACCAACAAGAAGTTGGCCTGACAAACAAAACTCTATTAAAACCAGCACTTTTCGTGCCTGATACGTTGTCTTTGTTTGAAGTATTAGAGATGTTTAAATCTACTGGCGCTGATTTTGCAGTCATCGTGAATGAATATGCCCTAGTCGTTGGTGTTATCACCTTAAAGGACGTGATGAGCATTGTGATGGGTGAGTTGGTAACGTTAGAGGAACAACCTATCGTCCAGCGCACTGACAACTCGTGGTTAATCGATGGCATGACCCCTATTGAAGATGTGATTCGTGCATTAGATATCGTCGACCTACCACGCAGTCAAAATTACGAGACTATCAGTGGATTTATGATGTATATGCTCCGAAAAATCCCTAAGAAGACCGATACGATTGAGTATGCCAATTATCGATTTGAGATTATCGCGACTGATAATCTTAAAATTACGCAGATGCTAGTCACCAAATTAGAAGATGTCATTTAATTTACTGGCTAGTTAAAGGATGCCTAACTAGCCTACTCATATGGTTTTAAGCACGCTGACCAAAGATAGCAGTACCGACACGTACCATCGTTGTGCCGTTTTCTATCGCTTCTGCCATATCACCACTCATACCCATACTAAGCGTATCCCAGCTACTTAACTCTGGATAGTCGGCTTCAACCTTTTCAAACAACTGCTTAGTTCGAGCAAAGGCATCCGTATTTGCTTTAGCAGGAATAATCATCAAACCTCGCAGTTTTAAGCGCTCGTAGCCTTTTATCGCTGTTATCAGCTCTGGCAATTGGGCTGGCAGGCATCCTGACTTGCTATCTTCATTATCGATGTTTAATTGGATCAACACATTCAACGGTGGCAGGTCAGCTGGTCGTTGCTCATTCAATCGTTTGGCAATGATATCGCGCTCAACCGTTTGCACCCAATCAAAGTGCTCTGCAATGTCACGTGTCTTATTACGCTGAATACTACCAATATAATGCCAAACGATACTCTCGCCTACAGGCTGCGTTTTAAGAGCAGTAATTTTTTCGATGGCCTCTTGTAAATAGTTTTCACCAAAATTACGCTGTCCTTGCTCTGCTAAAGTTGCAATCATATTGGCAGGTTTCGTTTTCGAAACAGCCAACAACATAACATTATTAGCCTTTCTGTCAGCATGATCACACGCTTGCTTCATCTGCTTATGAACTTGCTGCCAGTTATCGATAAGTGTCACTTCAGCAATATTGCCATTCATTTCCTTCATATTTTGCCCTTACTGCTTGATTAATTTTTTGAGATTTTTTTCTGCAATTTTTATTATAAAAAAAACATAACTATCCGATTCTTCAAAGTAAATTAGAAATAACTCCTATAAGAATTATTTTAAAACGTTCCAGTTCTATTTTTTCTTAATTTAGTAGATGGTTAAATACTCACAGTCTTGTTATGATATTGTTACATGCTTTAACATATGCTACTGAATATGCTAGTGATGGTAAAGACCTGTACTAGTGAGTCTCTTATTATACTAAGGCTATCGATAAATAGTTTACCACGTACTTTTATAGTGTTTTGTCTTACCTAGACTAAGTAATAGGAATATCAAATTATGGCTGAAAAAAATAATCTTAATATCGAAGACTTGCTGCGCTTTACGGTTAAGCATAAGGCGTCAGATTTACATATTTCAGCGGGTATGCCAGCAATGATACGTGTCGATGGTGAAATGACACGTATCAATATGCCAGAGATGACCCATCAGGTCGTGCATCAGCTTATTTATGACATCATGAATGATAAGCAACGTGCTGACTTTGAGGAGTTTTTTGAAACGGATTTTTCTTTTGAAATTCCTAATCTAGCACGTTTTCGTGTCAACGCTTTTAATCAAAACCGCGGTGCAGGTGCTGTATTTCGTACCATTCCTTCCAAAGTATTAACGATGGAAGACTTAGGTATGGGCGATGTCTTTAGACGCGTTTCAGACTTTAAGCGTGGTGTGGTATTGGTCACAGGCCCAACAGGTTCAGGTAAGTCGACAACACTTGCAGCGATGATTGATTATATTAACGAAAGCCGTAAAGAGCATATTCTAACTATCGAAGACCCGATTGAATTTGTGCATCAATCTAAAAAAAGCTTAATCAATCAACGTGAAGTACACCGTGATACTTTGGGTTTTGAGCCAGCATTGCGCTCTGCCCTACGTGAAGATCCCGATGTTATTTTGGTTGGTGAGCTACGTGACCTTGAGACCATTCGTTTAGCATTGACCGCAGCAGAAACTGGTCACTTAGTATTCGGTACCTTGCATACCAGCTCAGCGGCTAAAACGATTGACCGTGTCATTGACGTATTCCCAGCTGCTGAAAAAGATATGATCCGCGCGATGCTGTCAGAATCATTGCAAGCTGTTATTTCACAGACCCTGTTACGTCGACAAGCGGGTGGACGTATAGCCGCCCATGAAATCATGATAGGCACCCCTGCTATCCGTAACTTGATACGTGAGAACAAAATTGCCCAAATGTACTCTGCTATCCAAACAGGTGCAGGCGATGGCATGATTACCCTCGATCAAACGTTAAAGAACTTGGTAAGTAAGGGAACCATTAGTAAGGATGTTGCACGTCCTTATGCCAAGCAGCCTGAGGCATTTTTGTAGTACTGATAGATAGTATTGACAAATACCACTAAAAATAACAAACAACTTATGGTCTCTGTTTTTACTTTATTACTTTTTACTGATGCTTTTAAAATATGATTTTAATCGACTTACATCCGGTGCAGGTGCGATATGGATATTGATAAACTATTACAATTAATGATCAGCAAAAATGGCTCTGACCTTTTTATTACTGCTGACGTAGCACCTTCCATGAAAGTGAATGGAAAGATACTGCCTGTCGGTAGAACACCTTTAAGTGCTGAGCAAACCATGAGATTGGTCAAAGGTGTAATGACGCCAAGCCAGCAAAAAGAGTTTGAAGAAACCAACGAGTGTCAATTTGCCATCTCTGATGAAGCGCAGCAAGCACGCTTTCGAGTCAGTGCATTTGTACAACGCGACATGGCAGGAATGATTTTAAGAAAAATTGAAAATAACATTCCAACTGTCGAAGAATTACGTTTACCGCCAGCGCTAAAAGAATTGGCCATGAAAAAACGCGGTATTGTTCTATTAGTTGGCGCAACGGGTACAGGTAAATCTACTACCCTTGCTGCAATGATAGGACATCGCAATCAAAACTCTCATGGTCATATTATTACGATAGAAGACCCTATTGAATTTGTCCATAAACATCGCGGCTGTATTATCACCCAACGTGAGGTTGGTATCGATACCCATTCATTTGAAGCGGGCCTAAAAAACACGCTACGCCAAGCACCCGATGTCATCTTAATCGGTGAGATTCGTAACCGTGAAGTCATGAGCTATGCTATTCAGTACGCAGAAACTGGCCATCTAGTGTTTGCAACGTTGCACGCAAACAACGCTAACCAAGCAATCGATCGTATCATTCACTTCTTTGAAACCAGTCGCCATAACCAGTTGTTTATGGATTTGTCGTTGAACCTCCAAGCTATTATCGCGCAGCAACTTATCCCCACACCCGATGGTAAAGGTCGACGTGCTGCTATTGAAATTTTGCTAAATTCGCAGCTGATCAGTGACTATATCCGTAAAGGGGAAGTTCATGAAATCAAAGATGTGATGACACGCTCACGAGACAGTGGCATGCAAACCTTTGATCAAGCACTTTTTGATTTGTATGAGCAGGGAGAGATAACGTATAAAGAAGCGATTCTACATGCCGACTCCCCTAACGATCTACGCCTCAAAATTAAGCTCAGCAGCAAAAACGGTAAGGCTAATTTAGATGAAGGTGCTGATAGTTTATCATTAGATGTAAGCTAAATTATTGTGCTTTCTACGCATAATAGACATATAAAAAGAAACCCTCGTTATAAATAACGAGGGTTTCTTTACTGTTTAATATCGTAGTAAGTACTAGCAGAAATAAGCGTTTCTAGTGATACAACAGATAATTATTTCGCGCTATCTCTACAGGCTTGATCCGCACAAATGCCATATAGCACGAGAGAGTGCCCAGACAATTTAAAGCCATGTTTTTCTGCCACTTTCAGCTGCTCTTCTTCGATGACTTCATTATGAAACTCTATAATCTTGCCACACACATCACAAACTAGGTGATCGTGATGCTCTTCTTGGGTAATCTCGAATACAGATAGATTGTTTTCAAAGTTATGACGCTCAACAATACCTGCTTGCTCAAACTGTGTTAGGACACGATAGACAGTGGCAAGACCTACGTCTTCACCTTGCTCGATAAGCGCCTTGTACACTTCTTCTGCACTCATGTGATGCAGCTCTGCGCTTTCTAATAGCTCTAAAATTTTGATACGAGGTAACGTGACCTTGAGTCCTGCTCTACGTAAATCTTGATTGGTAAAAGAAGCCATAATATCCCTTTTGACTGTGACAGTCTTAACAAATAGAAAATATGAGATAATAATCAACAAAGATTATTTTTATTTAATATAAAGTAAATGGTTAATAATAAACTGATGAAACTTACACAGACATCTCTCTTATTATTTTCTAAATATCGAGATGCAAGCCTATGAATTTAAAATATAATTAATCTAACTATTCAGATTGTGTTTGGTAAATAATGTCGTAAGTGGTAGGCAATTGCAAGTAAATGACGTATCATTTGTCCAAGATTGTCGGTCAGACTGGTACGACCTAACGCTGGCCACACCTAATTCATTTCTTATGAGTCATCTTACCATGATAAAGACATTAAATTTCCGTCCGTTAAGCCACACCAGCGCATTACGTAAGATCGTTATCACCAGTATGCTTAGCGCTACTGTTGCTATGTCTGGCTGCTCATTATTGAGTGTTTATAAGATTGATTTGCCACAAGGCACAGCGATTACTCAAACCCAAGCTCAAAAGCTAAAAGTGGGTATGAATCAAAACCAAGTTCTTTATACTCTTGGTAGCCCTGCGATTCGAGATACGCTTGAGCCTAAACGCTGGGATTATATCTATGACTACAAAGCAGGCACTGAAGGTAGTCGTAAAGGCATCGCCGATGTCAAAAACGCTAGCCAGCACTTAGTTGTTTACTTTGATGATAATGGTTTGGTCACGCGCATCGAAGGTATTGAGAGTCTGCCAGCATCATAGTTAGCGAAACCTATTAGCTTAGATAATTGACGATTAGCTACGAGATTTATTTTTGCGCTGAGACATAGGATCAGCGCTTAAACTGCGATATACCTCGATACGGTCAAAAGGCTGTAGCAAATAGCTTAATGGCTGTTTCTGTGCATAAATCCCTACATGCCAACGTTTCGCAGTTGGCGTGGTGATATCTATTACTTGCTCACACCACTTTGCCAGTTCTACAAATTTCTCAAGCCATCCTGCTTGCGCCAATGCTTCACGCAAACTAGTACCTTGTCTAACCTGCAAAGCTAGATAATGCTGGCGCTGCTCATCTTCAGCATACGCCAGATATACGGTCATTAGATTGGCTTGCGTAGACTGTAGCACACTGCTGTCACGACCTTCGACTGTTAGCTCAACCACTGCATCACCCAACCTATCAATGCTAGCAGCAATGCTAATGGTACGACTAAACGTATCGCCACTCGCCACAAGTTATAAACTGCTTCATTACTAAAATTTAACGACTTGCGTAGATGGCTAATCTTCATCTGCCAACCCGCAAATACTGATAATAGTAGTACAGCAATGCTACTAATAATGACCAAGATGCCAACTAACCATGCTGTCGGAATCGCAACCACTAATAATAACGCTACAGCAAAAGTGATTATCAAACTAACTAACAATCCAAATTTATGCGTTAACTGTTGCGTGCTGTAATGTAGCAAGTAACTGGCTACAAATAACACCCCACCCCAATATAGCAGCTGTCCAATTGGTGGTAGCGACATACCACTAGTAAATAAAGCCACTACTCCTATCAGCAGTTGCAACACCCAAATCGGTAACACTAACTTGGTTGCACGGTACTCACGAGTAGCTGCTCTGTTCTTTACTTGCTGACTGTTTGCTTCTACCGCTGTGACGGTTTGTTTGCTCACCAAGTTCTGACCGAACCAGTATAGTCCTGTACCCGCACCGACACTGACTAATGCTAACGCGACTGCGCGAGCCCATTCCGTCAAACTGACATCAGTCATAGCAAAACCAGCACTTGGCACACCGTTTGCGAATCCTAGTAGCAACCCTATTACCATCAATCCCAAACCAATAGGTAAAGGCGTAATACCCAGCAAGCTTAAGAGTAATGCAATGACCATCAGGCCTGCAGCAACTGCGAAGCTAGGTACATCAGGTACGCTATTTAGCTCAGTTAATGCAGACAATATACCCGTACTTGCGCCAGATATAACCAACGCTGCAATCACAATAGAAACCAGCGCCGCTAACCAACCAAAGCTGCGCCAGATCGGACTGACATCTGCTTCACGAGTGAGCTTTTGCATACCCGCTAGAGGGCCTTCAACGCTACGATAGGCCAATGCTATCTCAGCGTAAACAACTGGCAGCGCAACCAATACCATGGCTAATAGCCATAGTAACCAAAAGTCAATCTCACCAATTGACGCAGGTGCAAACCAACGAAATAGCAATAACGGTAGTAGCGCCGCGATAAAATAAGAAGCATAACGGATCATCATAATTTCAATCCAAACGATCTAATACCATTCACAAAAACTGGAGTAGCAAACAAGACAAGTGCACGTACTACGCATAGCAGACCGAACATGTTTGACAAGACTAATCGTATTTTGAAAATTGGTATAAAGTGAATAACGATAATTTATAATTATACAGAGCAACGACTGGCTTCTGTAAATGAATTCAACTAAATACTGTCTTAATATAAGGGACAAACAGTTATAAAAAAACCCCGAAATCGGGGTTTAGTCATTCAGATATAATCGATATGCGATTCAATACTCAGTGGCTTTATTCAATGGCCTTCTATGCAAAGCCAAGTATGTATCAGATATCGCATCAGTGCGACTCAATTAGTGAATAGCACTTACATAATCTGACAAGATACGAATGTCACGATCTGATAGTTTCGATGCAACCGTTTGCATCATACCCATCTCGCCTTCTTTGGCTGCATCATTGACTCGTTTTTGGTCATCGCTATCGATATCATCAACACGTCCAGCGGCACGGAATAGTTTTAGCTGAGTAGCAATATACTGAGCATGCTGTCCACCTAGTTTTGGAAATGCAGCCCAAGTATTACCTGCAGCATCTGGACCATGACAGCCGGCACAGCCAATAACACCGCGCGACTTGTCGCCGCCCAAGAATAGCTTAGTCGCTTCTTGGTTGGTTGCAGGATTGCCGTAGCCAACGCCCCAAGGCGCTTGACTGGCGTAATAACCTGCTACGTTTGCTAGGTCTTGCTGAGACAGATTAGCAACTTGTGACTGCATGATACCGTTTTTGCGATAACCTGCTTTAAAGTTGACTAGCTGTTTATATAGGTACTTTACGTTTTGGCCGCCAAGGTTTGGCTGTGCAGGAACAATGCTGACGCCATTAAGACCATGACAAGCGGCACAAACGGTTTCTGCAACTTTTTGACCTGCATTGACGTCATATTCAGGAACAATAATAGCAGCTTGTACGCTGAAACTTGCAACGCATAAGCTGGCAGCAGCGATTAACTTTTTCATTGATACAAATCCTACTAGCTCGGCGTAAGCATTATTTAGAGTGATTGCACTGGTAAGATACCTGATATAGCCGTCTCTTTAATCATGAGAATGGCGTATATTTTAAGGTCTTGGACACAAGCAGTCTGAAAGTACTTACTAACATCAGGGTTTATTTTCGATTATTATAGCAAGACTTTGTATCATTTGCCTACTTAATCATAGTATCCATCAGTTTTCTGGCAACACAATATACAATATGACGCAAAAACAAAAAGCGCAGATAGGTTGTTAGCCTAGCGCTTTATTTTATATGTTTAACTTATATTTATAAGTCGATTATTTGCTCATATACTCGATAAGTTTACGATAGTCGTCATCACTACATTTGTCGCAAAGACCACCTGCTGGCATCTGCGGCATACCACCTTTGACAGACTTGATAAGCGTCGGCATACTTTTTTGTTTAATCAGCTGTTGCCACTTGGCACTATCACCTTTTTTAATGGCATTTAACGCGCCACTATCGTGACAGGCTGCACATGAGTTATTATAGGTAGTGGCGATATCTGCCGCACCTGCGCTGCTAATCATAATGCCACTTAATAATAGTGCAGCACTGCTAGCAATTATAGCGCGATAACTCGTGCTAAGAAGTTTACTGATTGAAAACATAGAGCACCTCCTCGTGATATTTCACGTGTCTCATCAATCGTTCTATTAAACATCTCTCGTTAAACATTGTAACAATATATGTCATATAAACATAGAGAATTTGGATATGGCTTTGTTAAAGCTGAGAACTTGTCTTAATGACTGGCCAACTTTAATGTTATCCTACTATTTATATGATGCTAATCGCAGTTATTTCAATAAGTAAGACACGGAATAGTATAGAATAGCCAGTAATATTAAATAGCTACTTTTATGATTTGCACATAACTGTATTGATAAAGAACAGCCTTTTACCTTGATTTACCTTGATTTACCTATTACTTGACCAATTACTTGACCGCACCGATGACTTGAATCATCAGCTGACTAAAATTTTATAATCGCATCCAATTTTTTAAGATTAATGAGCCATTTATGAGTACCCCGTTTAACGATGTCGCCGCTGAACATGCTTTGTTCAATACCAAATCTCGTCAGAAAATTCAGCAAACTGAGTTTATGATGTCAGCACCTACCTTTCGTCTCTGTCCTCCTGATATGGGATTGGAAGTCGCTTTTGCAGGGCGCTCAAACGCTGGCAAATCATCAGCCATCAACGCCTTAACCAATCAGCGTCAATTGGCTCGCTCGTCTAAAACGCCTGGACGCACGCAGATGATTAACTTTTTTAGTATCGGTGATACTGACAGACGTTTGGTTGATTTGCCTGGTTACGGCTATGCCGCTGTTCCGCTAGAGATGAAAAAAGAATGGCAGGTTGAGCTAGAAGAATACTTGGTATCACGCTCAAGCCTTGCAGGTCTGGTACTGATGACAGATATTCGCCATCCGCTTAAGTTTTTTGATGAGCAAATGCTGCACTGGGCAAACGATGGTGAACTACCAGTACATATTCTGCTGACCAAAGCAGATAAATTGAAGTACGGTGCTTCTAAAAACGCCCTCCTTGAGACTCGCAAACGCCTGAAAAAACTGGGCTTAAACTGTACCATTCAGTTGTTTTCGGCTCTCAGAAAAGAAGGTCTCGATGAGTTGGCTGGGATAATGGGCAACTGGTATGAGTATCAGCTTGATGCAGACAAAATCATTGAGTCTTCTTTTGCATTGCTAGAAGGCGCTGAGTTAGAAGACGCTATTGAAAAGGAAAGCGTTGAAAAAGAGAGCGTTGATAAAGAAAACAAATAAATATCCTTGTCTTTAACAAAAAGAGTTTATCGCTATTACGATAAATTCTTTTTTATTGCCTGTTTATTCACTCATTATTATCATCGGTATGCTATAAAAATAACGAGGATTATAAAAGTAGCTCTACCCGCATAGCAAGTCTACTAGCGCTTGTGGAGTATCAACTTGATAGGTTGGATTTTGCTCCGCAAGCTCTGCACTCGTTGCCGTACCATAGTTCACCGCTATACTGGTCATGCCTAATGCTGTTGCCATTTGAATGTCATAGATACTGTCACCGATAAACACAGCATCAGAAACCTGCTGCTGCGTATAATCCAAAATATCGGTCAACATCTGCGGATCAGGTTTTGAGCCTGACTCATCAGCACAACGCGTAATCGCAAAATAATCATGGCTATCTGAGGCATCTAGTACACGATCTAGCCCTTTTCTTTTTTTACCAGTTGCTACGGCGAGCGTTTTGCTTTGCTGTTGCAAAACTTGCAACATACCCTCTATTGGTTCAAAGAGCGGCGTACTGTGACTATTAGCAATATAGTACTCTGCATAGGTTCGCTGAATCTCAAGCAACTGCGTATCGTTTGCCTGCGGATATAAAAGCTTGATGCCATTCATTAAGCTCAGACCAATGATATCTTTTACGGCTTTATCAGTCGTCTCAAACCCGTGTGCTTCCCCAGCCACATGCATAGACTCAACGATTAGACCGATTGAATCCATTAGCGTGCCGTCCCAATCAAATATAATCAATGTCTTGTCAGACAGATTATCTTCTGCTGATGGTTGAGCATTTATGATGCGTTCTGAAGTTATAGCTGGTTTGGTCATGGAGTCACCTTGATGAATAACAATAATAAATAGCAGATACTAAAACGTCACGGTGGCTTATTCGTAAAAATAAGATATCGTGACGTTTAGAAAAATACAAAAATAGTTTGGCTTAAGAATTGATTTTGAAAAACTATTCAGGCAATTTCGTTGTTTCTGGTAACCAATCTGCCATATCGTCTGGCAATGGCGCAGTAATAGTCTTGTAGCCTGGGATGTCTAAGCGCCATGCATGTAGACACAGACGATGGACGCCTGATTTGTCATGAACGTTGTATTTGTCATCACCCAAGATAGCATGACCGATATGCGCCAAATGCACACGGATTTGATGAGTGCGACCCGTCAATGGCTTGGCTTCAATTAAGCTGACTGGCTGACTATTAATCATAAAGCGATCATGAATAATAATATCAGTCTGGCTTTCTTTCGCTTGTGGGTCTTGGCTATCTACTTTCACTCGGCGCTCACCACTGGCAAGCGTGTAACGTAGCAATGGCGCATTGATACGCTGCTCATTAAGCGCAGGTTGACCTTTGGCAAGACATAGATAGTGCTTTTGAATGGTCTTATCTACCAAATGCTGCTGCAATACTTTGAGCGTTGAGCGTTTTTTGGAAATCATCAGTAGCCCTGATGTGTCTTTGTCGATGCGATGGATCAGCTCTAAGTATTTTTTACCTGTCACTTCACGCATGGCTTCGATAACCCCAAAGTCCAAACCGCTACCGCCATGCACAGCGATACCAGAAGGCTTATTCAGCACTAGCAAACCGTCATCTTCATAGACCACGCGAGCCAGCAAGCTTTTGGCGAACTCGGTACTAATAATTGGTTTCTCGCGCGTTGCTAGCTCTACAGGAGCAATACGTACCACATCTTCACGCTGCACTCTATCGTGTGCTTTGCAGCGTTTATTGTTGACGCGTATCTCATCTGAGCGAATCATTTTGTAGATATGTGATTTTGGCAAACCTTTTAAACGGTTTAACAAAAAGTTATCCAAACGCTGGTCGTGTTGATGGCGCGTTACTTCGAGGTAGTTCACCTTACCGAAGTTGCTAATCTCATCGTCAGCGCTTTGTGGGCGTGTTTTGCTATTAAAAATAGCAGGGGCTTCATGGGTAGTAGCGTCGTCAGTCATTTTTGAGTTTGTCATTTTTAGTTAGGCATTTACACAAAGATTTGCTATAGTTTAGCATGTTGAGCGACAATTAAGCAGAGGCGACAGCAATAATCATTGTTGTTACAAATAGTTGACCACCATTTTATTGCTTGTCAGTTTTCTACTACTCGCCAGTAAAGAGGTTGACACTATTTATGCTGCTGACATGACACGTTTCATCTGATTTTAGGGCGCGTTATTTATTTAGAGGTACTACTTACCAAATATAGCCCTACAAATTAAAAATACTGTACTGAATGTTATTCGGTACCATAAAATAAATAGTGACACTAAATACCATCGCGTTAATAACTCTGATAATAAATTAGCTTATTAACCGATTACAACACAACACTGACTCACTAATTGCATGACAACGACTGTACTCGATAACCAATCATTATTTAATGACTATTTATCTGATGGTTCTTTATGCCAGCATAGTTGAGCAAGTATGGGTAATTTAGCGTTAGGATCGAAAAGTATATCGATAGCTGCCTAAGTATTGGTGGTCAAACAGATGACGATAACAATGTAAATACGATACCACGCTGACAAGCTGGTCCATTACTCTGTTTGCCAAGTACGCCCCGCTGATAACAAAAGCTGCGACACCTAACCTTGAAACACCCAAGATATTATTGACGTTAGACAGAGAACGATAAACAAAGAGTAACCAATTGCTTCACCTGAATAAACAACCGCTGAATGACGCCACTATATAGTAGCATCATGACCGCGATATTATTGTTAGACTTTGATGGATGAATGGCAACAGCACCACGCCTTTTTAATATCAGTATTTTTTAGAACTGTAACTGACCCTCGCCCACGCTTACAACGTGCGCTGAAATCACTACCAATAGAACGTACTGAGAATAAGAGCGCTTTGACTCGCTGACCCAATCATATATGTACCAAGTTTACTAATGATAAAATATAAGTACCATAGCCTTACACCCTATATTACTGATATTAACGTGAGCACCGCTCATTACTTCAGGTAAAAAAAGAAGCCATTGAAAAAGCCCATGTGCTTTATGAAACCCACGATTTACGTTCTACCGTTAATGAACATCTACACACGCTAATCACAATATTAGCCACACTTGCCACTATGTCCTAAAGACTGTCTTATCGTTGTCATGCGTACTCATAGGATACAAATATGAAACGCATTTTGATCAACGCCACTCAAAACGAAGAGATTCGTGTCGCCTTATGTAAAGGCAATCATCTGTACGATTTCGACCTAGAAAACCGTACTCGCGAGCAAAAAAAATCTAACATCTATAAAGGTCATGTGACCCGTGTCGAGCCATCGCTTGAAGCAGTATTCGTCGAATATGGTTCTCAGCGCCAAGGATTTTTGCCAATTCGTGAAATCTCTGCTGAATATCTAAGCGGCAATCCACGTGATGAAAACATCAAAAAGCTGATCAAAGAAGGCGACGAGCTAATTGTCCAAGTCGAAAAAGAAGAGCGCGGCAATAAAGGCGCTGCCCTATCGACGTATGTGTCATTAGCCGGTCGCTATCTGGTATTGATGCCAAACAACCCTCGTGGCGGAGGTATCTCACGTCAAATCTCGGGCAAACTGCGCGAAGATATGAAGCGTATGCTGAGCAACCTTGATTTACCAAAAGGCATGAGTGTCATTATTCGTACTGCTGGTATTGGTAAAACTCAAGAAGACTTGCAGCACGATCTAAACCACTTGCTCAACATTTGGCAAGCCATTCAAGAACAAAACCAAAAATACCCATCACCGCGCTTGGTTCACCAAGAAGCGGGCGTTGTCACACGTGCTGTTCGTGATTATCTGCGTGATGATATCGCTGAGATTTGGATTGATAACGAAAACGCTTACATTGAAGCGGCTGGGTTTATTGATGCGGTAATGCCAAAACAAGCTGAAAAGCTACGCAAATATACCGATTATGAGCCGATGTTTTCACGCTTTAATATCGAAAAACAAATCGAAACTGCTTATCAGCGTGAAGTTCGTCTGCCATCAGGTGGCTCAATCGTTATTGACCAAACAGAAGCACTAGTCTCTATCGACATTAACTCAGCTAAGTCGACCAAAGGTTCAGACGTTGCTGAGACCGCTTACCATACCAACTTAGAAGCAGCTGATGAGATTGCTCGTCAGCTTCGTTTGCGTGATATGGGTGGTTTGATCGTTATTGATTTCATTGACATGAATGACAATAAGCACCAAAAAGAAGTAGAAAAACGTCTGATTGACGCGACCAAATACGATCGTGCGCGCGTTCAGTTCGGCGATATCTCTAAATTTGGTCTAATGGAAATGAGCCGTCAGCGTCTACGTCCTTCGTTAGAAGAATCAACTGGCTATATCTGCCCACGTTGTCATGGCAACGGTATGATTCGTGACTTGCGTTCATTGTCGCTATCTATCATGCGTCAAATTGAGCAGATCGCTCTAAAAGAACGTCAAGGTGAAGTACAGGCAGAAGTCCCGACTGACATCGCTGCATTCTTATTAAATGAAAAGCGCGACAGCTTGGTTTATCTTGAGCAAGACAGTGGCACTCGTATCACTATTTTGCCACACGCGCATTTGGAATCACCAAACTTCAAGCTTCATTTCAACCGTGATGGCTTTGCACCATCGAGCTATGAGCGTATCACTGATACTCAGCAACAAGAGCACAGTGACCTTGGCTACAACGTTGACTGGCAGACTGCTGAAAAAGAGCGTCCTGAACAGCAACCTACTCGCCAGCCTCGTAAAACTGCAGATGATAAGCAGAACCGCTCAAACACGCAGCCGAATGCAGCCACGCAAGCGCAGAACGATACGGTAAATCATAGCAATGATCGTCGTAATCATAAAAATACCAACGACGTGTCGCCTGCACATGCACCGCAAGCCAATAAAACCGCTAGTGTTGCCGCTCTAATAGCGCCGCAGACACAGAGTGTCGAAGCTACTGCTCAACCAAAAGCCGTTGCGTGGTTATCAAACCTATTTGCTCAAGCACCACAAGCCACTACGACACCTAGTGTCAGTAGCCGAGATGCCGCTGAAGCAATCGAAGCGCTAGTAAACACTGGCGCGCAAAGCTTAGGCTCTTTTGGTCAAGTTGATAGCAATGCATTGAATAGTGCAGCTGCAACTAGTGAGCAGCCAACTCAACAAAGCAACAGTCAGAAAAATGACAGCCAACAGTCAGATAATAACACTAACCGTCAACAGGCGCGTCGTAATGACAGCGATGCTGACGACAGCAGCAATGAAGACAGAAGAAGACGTAAGCCGCGTAAGTCTAGATCTTCTAAACCGCGTCAAAGAAAAGAGACAACTGACGAGAATACTGGCAACGTAAACAGTAGTTCAGAAAGTTCTGGCTCAAACAATGCTGATGACAAATCGTCTGATACTCAAGACCAAAGACAGCAAGACAAGCGTCAGAACGATAACAGACGCACGAACGATCGCAATCGTAATAACCGCCAAGATAGTAATCAACAGAGCAGCAATCGTAACGCAAGTGAGCGCAGTGATGCTGATAACGAGAACAGCTCTAAAGCAGATGAGCAAACCCGTACTAAGCGCAAATCGCATAGTCAACGCGGCTCACGCGGTAAGCTAGAGCGCGGTGAAACATTAACAGCTGACAGCGTTAAGCATAGCAAACAGCAGAACGCTAGAAATAACGATGCTGCCAATAGCAAAAATCAATCTAACACGCGCCGTAATCAGGACCCTAACGAGGTCGTGCTACAGGTCAATGAAGCGCCAACTGAGCTAAAAGCGCCTGAAGTGGTTCATCTATCTTTAGATGATAGCAAAGCCACACAGGCTAAAAATCAGCCTAGCGAGCAGCGAAGCGCAACAAATAACGTAGCAAAAGATGAGCGTTCAAACGAAACAGCTGCTCAAAAACCTACCGATAAGCATAGTAGCAATGAGCAGAACACTGGTAAGCAAAACACCAATGCTCCAAACGCTGAGAAGAAAAGTGATAATGAAAAAAATACGGTAGAAACCCATACTAATCAGGTAAATGACGATAAGCGTGCAAATACTGAACAAGCTAAGGTGCAAAACGATGCTCCTAAGCATGAACAGGCTGCTGAAGAGAAAAAAGCACCTGTAGTTGTAGAAGCTCAATCGACCTCTACGAGTAACACCGAAAGTAAAGCGGAAGCTCCAACATCGGTAACTGCTGACGTAGAAGAAGCTAAAGAAACTCAGACTCCAAAACAGCAGGAAACCAAGACTGCTGAAAATGTGAGTAAGGGCTATGAAGCTCAGAATACTCAGGCTGACAGTAATAGTGCAAGCACAAGTAATGTAAGTAACTCAGCACTTGAGCTAACTCATGAAGCACTATTTGGCGCACGTTACGTGACTGCTGAGAAATTTGGGCAAGCGAGTAACGATCCACGTGTAGTACTCGCTCAGCAAGCCGCTCAAGCGGACAAGCCAGCTGCTACTAATGTGCCAGCAATACGTGGTACGGTTGGTGAGTTTATTCGTGCCACGCTACCAGAGGCGCAAACGCGCTTAGTAGAAGAAGGCATTATCAACTGCTTTATCGCGACTATTGCGTTGCATAATGAGCAATCTCAGAGTACTGATAACAGTTCTAATGCTGCTAGCCAGAGCTTTGACTTTAGCAATTATGGCTATCAACCATTGGCTGCCGACTACCTTGCACGCTTTGAAGCGATGACCCGAGCGGTCAGTCAATTCGCAGCCGCGCAAGGTAAGACAGACGTTGAGCCACGTGCTATCACTAAGCGTGCTAGCAACGATCCGCGCGGACAGCACCCTGATTATCAGGAACCAGCTGTATTGAGCGTACCTGCTGAACAAGCTATCGTCGAGCAAACTAATAGTGAAGTCGATGCGCATCACGTTGAAGCAACTGCCCTAGCCAATCAGACACAGACAGAAAACGTCAGTTTTGATAGTGAGCACTTGCTAGAAGTCGAGCGTGCTCAGTCAGAAGCTAAGGACGCAGAAGTCGAAACTCCTGTAGAACAAACTGTCAATGAGGTAGAAGATGCTTCAGAAAACATAGCTGCAGAGACTGAGCAGACGACTGAATCGGCAGTAGAAGAAACTATTAAAGAAGCTAGCAAAGAAGACAGTCAGGCAGCTAAGTCTAAGACGACCATAGCCAGCTATAAAAACATGATCGAAAATGTGGCTGAGCAGTTGCTACCACAGACCGGTATGTTCAATCTGACTACGCCAAAAGTACCAAAGGCGCGCAGTCGTAAGCCTAAGACGGAGCATAAGAAGCCGACGCAGGCTGAAAAGCTCGCATCTGATGATACAGATAGCGATAGCTAGTTACATAAGCTCAAACGTAAAAGCCCCAAAGCTATTCGTAGCTTTGGGGCTTTTTATTTTAATACAGTTAAACTTACTTGCTAATTCAAACGAGAGACAATAAAAAGCAGATAAGCTTAGTGTGTAGAAGACGCTGTGTCATCTTTACCACGGATTTTACCAATAGTAGTAACAATAGCTACTACAATAGCGCCAACAATCAGTCCGACCAATCCATTTAACAATGACGCGGTTAACCCTTCAAATACCCCAGTAAGATGAGCAATATCTTCTACACTGTGATGCAAAAAGCCGATACCGTGAACGATAATACCGCCGCCCACCAAGAACATCGCAATCGTGCCCGCTATGGATAAAAACTTCATAAGCTTTGGCGCAGCCGCAAGCATAAACTCGCCAAACTTGCGCTTACTATCACCTGCTTGTGAGTTTTCAATCAAATGCAGACCCGCATCATCAATCTTTACGATGCCTGCAACTAAGCCGTAAATACCGACGGTCACGACAGCAGCAACTATCGAAAGTACGATGCCTTTTTGGACAATATCGCCACCAGCTGCTGTAATTGCGCCTAAAGAGATAACAATAATCTCAGCTGATAAGATAAAATCGGTACGTATGGCACCTTTGATTTTGTCCTTTTCAAACGCGACCAAATCTACCGACTCATCTGCATTGGCTTTTAAACGGGCATTTTGCTCTTCATCATGAGGCAACAACTTCGGCCAAAACTTGTGAATGACCTTCTCAGCCCCTTCATAACTCAGGTATAACCCTCCGATCATCAATAGCGGAGTAATCAACCACGGTATAAAATAACTGATCAATAGTGCCGCTGGTACTAAAATCACTTTGTTTACGGCAGAGCCTTTGGCAACTGCCCAAATGACGGGGAGCTCACGATTTGGCTTAACCCCTGTGACCTGCTCGGCATTGAGTGCTAAATCATCACCAACTAAGCCCGCGGTTTTTTTGGCGGCAACTTTGGTCATGACGCTCACATCATCCATTAAGACGCTGATGTCATCGAGTAAGGTTAATAAACTGGCACCTGCCATGTGTGCTCCTTAAAGCAAATTTGTTAAAGTAAGTCGTTCTCAAATAGTTTATACAACGCATTTTATATAGATTTTTATAAAAACAATGCGATTAGCCTTAGACTACAAGTTCAAGCAACTATGTTAAATAGCACAAATGTATCTTGTTTTTTGAATTTATGTTGATAGCTATTCTTTAAAGTTGGCTTTATTGATACTTCTTGGCTGCCTTCCCTTTGCTATTATTTAGCGTAAATATGGTAATATGAAGGCTGTTATTACCTATCTTTTATTATCAATAAGTTATAAAAACTTCTTCAATGTTAGACCTTTAAAACACTGCCAAGACACATTACTATATAGAAAAGCTTATAGCGCTTTTTATAACGAACTCATGATTAGGCGCGACGCCTATAGGAAACCCGTATGCCGTTCCCCACTATCAAAAACACTACCTTGCGTAACCCTCTTTCTCGTACCGTTCTATCTCGTTTTATGATGAGTGCGCTGTTAGTTGGTATCGCTGCTGGCTGCTCAAACAATGCCGCTGATGCAACCAGCAATACCAGTGTTGTAAACGCTGCACAGACCAAAGCTACTACTAAGCCTTCAGCTGGTAATGATACAACCGTGGTGAAGGCGTTACAGGCGAACCTGAAAAGCTCTGGTATCGAGGAAACTATTGTCTCAGCCGTACCGACAGATATGGATGGTATTTATTGGGTGACCGCTGAAGGTTTACCTTCTTTCTTTACTGATAAAGCTGGCAAGCATATTATTCAAGGTCAGATCATTGCTGTGGGTGATGCCGCTCCGGTTGATATCAGTGCTGCATTGGTTGCTACGACAGCACAAGAAGCGCTAAAAGCCGTTGATAAAAAAGACATGGTGATTTATCCAGCAAAAGGTGAAACCAAGGCTGTCATCTATGCCTTTACCGACGCAGACTGTGGCTACTGTCGCAAACTACATTCAGAAATGGATGATATCAATGCGCGCGGTATCGAGGTTCGTTATCTGGCATGGCCACGTAGTCAAGAGTCTGTACCAAAGATGGAAGCTATCTGGTGTAGTCAGGATCGTAAAGCTGCGATGGATCAAGCAAAAATCGGTGCCAATGTACAAGCCCCTAGCTGTGCCAACCCTGTACAAGAACATATGGCTCTAGGGTCGAGACTTGGTGTGCGCGGTACGCCTGCGGTGTTTACCGAAACAGGACAACAAGTAGGTGGTTATTTACCTGCAGCAGAATTGGCACAAGCAGTAGGTGCTAACTAATCGTATAAATTACCAGTATTAGTGACTCATATTAGTAACTAATATTGGCAACCAAGCATAAATGACATATACATATGCCAAACAAGATTGAAGCTACTGCTTTTTTATAATCGTCAGCTGATATAACCTTGATGGTGTTGTTCTTATAACATTGGCCTTTATAGTATTAGCCTTCGGAACATTGGCTTTTATGAGATTGCTCTTTATGAGATTGTATAGACGTCACAATGCCTTGTCGGTATGATACGATAAAGCGCGATGCAAAATGAGCAACACCCTTTTTATTTGAGCTTTTTTTATTCAACTACGATGAAGTAGATAAGCAGGCAGCACTAGACAATGCGCACAGACATTACGTTTGATATTGCAGACTCATTTGACACTGTCATCGCTTATACTGACTTCATTGTATTTAACCTCTTGAGGATACTGTGAGTAATTCCATCAAACTAGCGATACTTGGTCTGGGCACCGTCGGAACGGGCGTGATCAATCTGATCAATGACAATTTAAATGAGCTAAAACGCCGTAGCGGACGCGACATTATTATTACCGAAGTTGGTACGCGTCGTCAGCGTGATGATATTGATACCAATATCATGCAAAACAGCGATCTGATGGCAATTGCCGCAAGCGACAACGTCGATATTGTTATCGAAGTGATTGGTGGTACCACCTTAGCCAAAGACGTCATTATGCAGGCCATTAAAAACGGCAAGCATGTGGTTACGGCAAACAAGGCTCTACTCGCTGAACACGGTAATGAAATTTTTGCTTTCGCTGAAGAAAACAATGTGCATGTTGCTTATGAAGCAGCGGTTGCAGGCGGTATTCCGATTATCAAGGTAATGCGTGAAGCACTTGCCGCCAACAAAATCGACTGGCTCGCGGGTATCATTAACGGTACTGGTAACTTTATCATGACCGAAATGCGTGATAAGGGCCGTCCTTTTGCCGACGTATTAAGCGAAGCGCAAGAGTTGGGTTATGCAGAAGCAGATCCTACTTTTGATGTTGAAGGTATTGATGCCGCTCACAAATTGGCGCTACTTGCTTCAATCGCATTTGGTATCCCACTACAGTTTGATAAAGTTTACTGTGAAGGTATCACTGGTATTACCCTGCAAGACGTGAACTATGCCGAAGAGCTTGGCTACCGTATCAAGCATTTAGGGTTTGCCGTACGCCGCGATAGCGAAAACGATGGTGACGCAGGGGTTGAATTACGCGTACACCCGACACTTATTCCACAAGATGCGCTATTGGCTAACGTCAATGGTGTGAAAAACGCAGTACTGGTCAACTCACATCCACTTGGCCAGACGCTCTATTGCGGCGATGGTGCTGGTGCTGGTGCAACTGCTTCTGCAGTGATGGCTGACGTCATGGATTTGGTTCGTGTACTGGGTAGCAAAGACCGCGACGATCAGAGCAACACTGGACATCATGTCCCGCATTTAGCATTTATCCCTGACCAGCTATCGGACACACCTATATTGCGTGCCGATCAGATGGTAACTGGATATTATTTGCGTGTGCATGCTTATGATAGCCCAGGTGTATTAGCAGATATCACGCGCATCCTAAGTGATGCTGGTATCAATATCGATGCCATCTTGCAAAAGCCTGCGCATAAAGTAGGTCAAGTGCCGGTGATTATTCTGACGCTCCCTGTGGTCGAGAGTCAGATGAATCTTGCTATCGAAAAAATTGAAAAGTTAGAGACCATTACTGATAAAGTAGTACGCATACGATTAGATGAGCTAGCATAAACCACATACTGAAGAAGACAGATGCTTATAATATAAGCAAAAGCTAGCCAATCGGCATCTGATTTCTTGGTAGATACTTAATCAAAACGCACAACAAGGAATAATAACGATGTCAAATGATGCAATTGTAATCCTAAACGGCGCACGTACACCAATGGGTGGCTTTCAAGGCGCACTAAAAGACATGAGTGCTACCGAGCTGGGCGCCGCCGCTATCAAAGCTGCCGTCGAACGCTCAGGTGTTAGCGCTGACAGTGTTGATGAAGTCATTATGGGTTGTATCTTGACGGCAGGTCTAGGTCAAGGCCCTGCTCGTCAAGCCATGCGTAAAGCAGGTCTACCGGATGCGACTGGTGCTGTCACGATCAATAAGCTTTGTGGTTCAGGCCTAAAAGCCGTCATGCAAGCGCATGATGGTATCAAAGCGGGCAGCTTCAACGTCGCTGTTGCAGGTGGCATGGAATCAATGACCAATGCACCGTATATCATGCCAGGTTCACGTGGCGGCTATCGTATGGGTCATAAAGAAGTCAAAGATCATATGTTCTTAGATGGCCTAGAAGATGCTGATACTGGTAAGCTAATGGGTATGTTTGCTCAAGAAATGGCTGATGAAAAAGGCTATACACGCGAGCAAATGGATGAGTTTGCTATTGAGTCATTGAACCGTGCGCTGACTGCTATCAAAGATAACCACTTTAAAGATGAAATCGAGCCTGTTACGTTTGCCACGCGCAAAGGCGAGCAAACTGTCGATACCGATGAGCAACCAGCCCTTGCTAATGCTGATCGTATCCCTACTTTGCGTCCAGCATTTGCTAAAGATGGTACGATTACTGCCGCAAACGCTAGTTCAATCTCAGACGGTGCTGCAGCAGTCGTCGTGATGAAAGAGTCTCAAGCGAAAGCTGAAGGCCTTGATTATCAAGCTCGTATCGTTGCTACTGCCTCAAACTCACGTCACCCAAGCGAATTCACCATCGCGCCAATCGGTGCCATTGAAAAAGCACTATCAAGTGCTGGCTGGTCAGTAGATGATGTAGATCTGTGGGAAATTAATGAAGCCTTTGCAATGGTTACTATGGCTGCAATGGACGAGCTGAAACTTGACCATGCCAAAGTAAATATCGAAGGCGGTGCATGTGCCCTTGGTCATCCAGTAGGCTGTTCAGGTGCTCGTATTCTGATTACGCTTATCAACTCTCTAAAGCGCACTGGCGGCAAAAAAGGCGTCGCAACGCTATGTATCGGTGGTGGTGAAGCGGTAGCCGTAGCTATTGAACTTGCTTAAATAAAGTAGGTTTAGCTGACTTAAAGTAAGTTAGCTAAGTAATGCTTAGATAATTATTGTTTATTGAGAAACCGCATTGCTAATGGTAATGCGGTTTTTTTGTGTCTGCTTTCTTTCGATGAATGTTGAATATTACTCTGTGTAAAGACTCGTTAACTTCTACCCCTTCCTATGTTATGCCACTTACAGCCTATTACACGCAATTACTGCAAGCGCACACTTTGCTACCTTGCTCATATATCTCATCAAAAATCGCGGTGTTAGGATAGCTACAAGTTGATAGGGAAGCTATTCATTTGGCTTACCATTAACTGTAATAGATATGGTTTTACTAAAAATTAATAACAACATCAACCATTACATTATAAAAAATAAACTCGCAAAAAAGGAATATAACAATGAGTCAACTAATCCGTTTAAAAGATATCCAAGCTACTCATCAAGATTTGATTGGTGATGACTATTATGATCCAACGCACAAAACTGCTTACGGTATCAATGAAGAGAAAATCGGTAAGATCGAAGGTGCCCTAGTCGAAGACACGACTGGTCGTATTCGTTACTTAATTGTAGATGCAGGCGGCTGGTTTAGCTCAAAAGAAGTACTGGTACCAGCAGGTTTAGCACGTATTGTTGGTGATGATGTCTTCTTTGATAGCTTAACCAAAACGCAAGTAGAAGCCATGGAAGTATACGATCACGATTACCAGTACAGCTATAAAGAGCAGTACGAAAGAGATCGTCAAGCATTTACTGCTGATACACTCCCTGTAGAAGATCGCGTTGATATTGCAGATCATTCTTATGACGCGCCAAATACGCTAGAGCTATTAGAAGAGCGTCTAACGGTAAATAAAGACCGTATCGTTGCTGGTCTAGTAAAAGTAGGTAAGCATGTCGTCACTGAAGAACGTAATGTCGATGTAGACTTAGAAGAAGAACATGCCAATATTCAGCGTACTAGCGTAGATCGTCCAACAGATCGTCGTATTGGTGATCTCGATGCTACTGAAACAGTTGAAGTCGAACTAAAAGCTGAACGTGCTCGCGTCAGCAAAGAAACATATGTTTCTGAAGAAGTAAATGTCGGTAAGACGACCGATCACCATACTGAGACGTTAATTGAGACCATTCAACGTGAAGAGCTAGATGTTGATGGCGACGGCAATGTGGTAGACCGTGAAGGTAACTTAGTAGACCGTGATGGTATCACAGCAGAAGATGTACGCCGTGCTCGTGGCATGTAATATGCTAATACGTCATAGTTTAATGACGTAAGTTTCCTATATCGTTAGTTAAACATGATAGTAATAAGTAGCTAAGCTCATATGTTTAGCCATTAAGATCAGAGCATGTCTCTGGTCTTTTTTGTATTCATAACATGAGCGAATGGTTTATAGTATTCAATGTAGCTAGTTAATATATGTGGTTAATTAACATATAACGTTTGAAATTATTAGAAATTCATCATTTTATAATTATAAAGGAATAAGAATGACTACTGAAAATGGAAACAGTCTTTACCAAGATAACTTGGATAAAGAACAAAATATCTCAACGAAGCAGACGAATAATACCGTCAATGTTGGACACTTAGAGCTATTAGAAGAGCGTCCTGTAATTAACAAAGAACGCTTGGATGTGGGTAAAGTAACCGTCACTAAGCATTCACGTACTAAGACTGTTGAAGTGCCAATTGAGTTAGTAGAAGAATATATCACCATTCGTACTGAGTACCATGACGCAGAGAGCCAAGACTTACTCTCTGGTAATTACGATGACAAAGACATATTGCGCCACGTCGAGCCTTCTTTAGATAGCAAAGCCGTAGTAACTATTAATGGTAAACAAATAGAGATTGGCGATGAACCGATTGATATTGTGTTATCTCGCCAAGTGGCTACTATTACCAAAGACACCTACGCTATTCAAGACATCGAAATCAATAAGAGCACCCATGTACATACTGACAGCATTCAAGTAGAGCTCAAGCATGAAGAGTTAGATGTGACTGAAGAAGGTCTGTTGGCTCATGATTCTGATACAGCTTCGTTAAAATAAGCGCTGATAGTTTAGCCACTACGAAATTGTATGATTGATAAAGATTGTTATGCAGCATGAAAAAGCAACGCTATCTTAGCGCTGCTTTTTTAATGATTATTACCTGCTAAGTATTGAAGACCAACTATGAGGCTTCATTACACTCAAATGTATTAACATTTGACTCATCTGCACCAGCAGTACGCATGACGCCAGTTTTACGAGCTTCGTGCCCTACGCGCCATTGTGTAAAGCCTTGACCACCATCAATTGCGGTCGCCACTTCAAACACTTCAGGATTACTACCTTCATTGGTTTGGTTCAACGTTACTGTACCCATGTCAGTTGCGACAACAACTTGATTGGCATCTTCTTTATAAGTCGCCTCAACTTTTAGTTCAGGTGTACATAGATACGACATCTGCATCACGCCGCTGTTTACTGAAGCGGTGGTATCACCTTCTACTTCGTTAAGTGAAGCATCTTCAGTATCGACAACGACATCGCTAGGTTCAGCAGGCTCCGCTGACATTGGAACGGACTCTTCTGTATTAGCACCGTCTTCCATTCCCGACTCTGGCTCTGCCTGTTGCTGACAAGCACTGACCGTCAAGGCGCCAGCCAACAAGCTTGTTAAAACTACTGAGCTGCGTACTTTTTTTAAGAATTCTACACTCATGACACTCTCCCAAATAAATATGTTAAACACTATAGCGTGTCCATAAATTCACGCCTATGCTGAATTTGTAAGTAATCAATACAAAG
This sequence comes from Psychrobacter sp. 1Y6, assembly GCF_052258385.2. Taxonomy (NCBI): domain Bacteria; kingdom Pseudomonadati; phylum Pseudomonadota; class Gammaproteobacteria; order Moraxellales; family Moraxellaceae; genus Psychrobacter; species Psychrobacter sp. 1Y6. The sequence goes on from NZ_JBQQEW020000001.1 coordinate 2,863,553, forward strand.
TGTTTGTTGGACTTAGTCTAGCAAGTTTTAAGTTTGCATAAGTTATCTAACAGATATGAAAAAGCCCCTATCTACTTAAGATAAGGGCTTTTTCAGATAAAGGCTGTCTTTAATAGCAGTTCAATACATAGCTAATAACTTGCTATGATTAAAGACTAGATTTTACCATGGCACTGCTTGTACTTAAGACCTGATCCACAAGGACACGCTGCATTACGACTGATGTTCATACCTGCATATGGGTTTGGTTCATTAGCATTACTACCGTTACCTGCTATAGCAGCACCAACGCCAGCTGCCGCAGCACCGCTGTTTAGACTACGGTTTTGTGGTTGCGGCTGAGCAGCTGAACCACTCGCATTGCTATCCAAGTTATCTACATCGTCATGCTCGAACTGCATTTGCATATGGGCAGCGTTCTCACGTTGCTGAATTTCTAATGCTTCCAGTTCTTCCTTGGTTGGGATATGTACACGTGACAAGTCTTGTACAGTCTCAGACTTAATCGCACCAAGCATCATTTGGAACAATTCAAACGACTCACGCTTGTATTCTTGCTCAGGGTTTTTCTGTGCATAACCCCGCAGATGAATCCCTTTACGTAGCTGATCCATCTGCGTTAAGTGCTCTTTCCAATGCTTATCTAGACTCTGTAGCATGAAATGACGCTCAAGCTGAGCGGCGTCTTTTTCACCCATCTGCTCACGGCGACTGTGATAACGATCTATCGCCGTTTGAACGATTTTCTCACGCAGCCCTTCTTCATCCAGACGGCGATCTTCATCTAACCAATCATTAATCGGCATCGAGATTTTGAATTCGTCTTCTAACTCGTCTTCTAAGCCGTCAATATTCCACTGGTCGTCAATAGAGCCAGGTGGAATAAACTGATTGATCATCGCGTTATATACTTCATGATGCATCACTTCGATGGCTTCTAATAAGTCCATTTCTGCTAATAAATCATCACGCTGACCATAGATAACTTTACGCTGCTCATTGGCAACATCATCATATTTCAGTAGGTTTTTACGAGCATCAAAATCGCGACTCTCAACTTTGCCTTGCGCATTTTCGATCGATTTAGAGACCATTTTATGTTCGATGGCTTCATCTTCTTTGAGGCCCATCGCACGCATCATATTGACCACGCGATCGCCTGCGAAGATACGCATCAGATCATCTTCAAGCGATAGGAAGAAGCGTGACATACCAGGGTCACCCTGACGACCAGCACGACCACGTAGCTGGTTATCGATACGGCGTGACTCATGGCGCTCAGAGCCGATAATATGTAAACCACCAGCTGCTACGACTTGGTCATGTTTGACTTGCCATTGAGATTTTAGACGCTGCATCTCTTCTGGACTCACCGCATCGATATCTTCGATAAACGACTGCCAGTTACCACCAAGGATAATATCCGTACCACGGCCCGCCATGTTGGTGGCGATCGTGACTGATTTTGGGCTACCTGCCTGTGCGATAATTTCTGCTTCACGCTCATGCTGCTTGGCGTTTAGGACGTTATGTTTGACGCCCTCTTGGTCGAGCAAGTAAGATAATTCTTCACTGGCCTCAATCGTCGCTGTACCAACCAGTACTGGCGCGCCCTTGGCTTGAATTTCTTTAATTTCGCGAATGATGCCTTTGTATTTGCCTAACTTGGTTAAGAAAATCTGGTCATCCATATCGATACGAGCAATCGGCTCATGCGTTGGAATGACAATAACATCTAGATCGTAAGTAGATTTGAATTCGGCAGCTTCAGTATCAGCGGTACCCGTCATACCGGACAATTTGTCATATAGACGGAAATAGTTCTGGAATGTCGTGGTGGCAAGCGTTTGGTTCTCTGCTTGGATCTCAACGTTTTCTTTCGCTTCTACTGCTTGATGCAAGCCTTCTGACCAACGACGACCAGGCATAGTACGGCCTGTATTTTCATCAACGATGACCACTTCGCCTTCATCGACAATATAGTGAACGTTTTTGACAAATACGTGATGCGCACGGATGGCAGCTTGAACGTGAGCCAGAAGTGGCAGACGACTTGGGCTATATAAGCTTTCATTTTCACCCAGCTCGCCCACTTCGATTAAGAAGCGCTCGATTTTTTCGTAGCCTTTTTCACTGATCTCAATCTGGCGATTTTTTTCATCAATCCAGAAGTCTTCTTCTTCGTTGTTCTTGTTTGCTTCTTCATCTTTTGAACGAATCAGCACAGGAATAATCGTATTAATCAGCGCGTACATGCGTGATGAATCTTCAGCTTGACCCGAAATAATAAGCGGCGTACGAGCTTCATCAATCAAGATTGAGTCAATTTCATCGATAATACAAAAGTTTAGCGGGCGCTGTTTTTTCTCAGCAAGACTAAACACCATGTTATCGCGCAGATAATCGAAGCCGTACTCGTTATTGGTACCATAGGTAATGTCGGCTTGATAAGCTTCGATTTTTTCTTGTGGCGGCTGCTGTGAGTAAATCACACCAACAGTCATACCCAAAAATCCGAACAACGGACGGTTCAGCTCAGCATCACGTGCAGCCAAATAATCGTTAACCGTGACCAGATGAACCCCTTTGCCGCTGATCGCATTTAGGTACATGGCCAAGGTTCCCATTAGGGTCTTACCTTCACCAGTTTTCATCTCAGCGATTTTACCTTCGTGCAAGGTGATACCACCGATCAGCTGCACGTCATAGTGACGCATGCCATTAACACGTAACGATGCTTCGCGGCAGACAGCAAACGCCTCTGGCAATAATGCATCTAAGCTTTCGCCTTTTTGATGTCTGGCTTTAAATTCTTCAGTTTTTTGTTGTAGTTGCTCATCAGACAGGGCTTGTATTTCAGCCTCTCGTGCGTTGATCTTGCTGACCACTTTACGCATGCGTTTTAATTCGCGGTCATTTTTGGTGCCAACCACACTGCCTATAATCTTTGATAACATAATTTTTTGACCTATGGAATATTCGATAATTAGTGCGCATTAGCCAAAGCTTAGCTCTCTGCCTTGTCATCACCCGACTAAGTACTACCTAATTTAGTATCGCCCAATTAAGTGTGCCGTCATTATATATGGTTATGACGCTGATGGATACAAGGGCAACGAGTAGATATTTGCCACAGTAAAAACCTAGTAGGACGTGTTAAAATAGCGAATACCTTCTTAAATTTCTTAGCTTTTTTAGCGACTTTATTTATTTTTTACATTTTGATTTTTATAAGCTTGCTACCACTGCATCTTGGCTCAGAATTTGTCGTTAAGCCATTTATCTACAAGTGATTGGCTTATTGATAAAGCCAAAGCTCAAAGCTATACATCAAACTCATATATAAGAAAAATAACCCTTTAGTACCCCTATCACAAAATACTCATTACCACTCATTAAAGCACTATAAGAGACTCTGCATGACCGTAAAGCCATCTGGACAAAATCAGTCGTCAAATCCTAATCCATCAGAAAAACCCTTATCAAAACAAGAGAGCTCTGACTGCTTAAGTATAGGCGATGCCGTCTATAACCTAGCAGACCATACGCCGATGATGGTGCAATATCTAACCATGAAAGCCAACTATCCACAAGCATTGCTCTTGTACCGGATGGGTGACTTCTATGAGCTGTTCTTTGACGATGCTAAGCGTGCGGCGCAGATACTGGATATCACATTAACGCGCCGTGGTACGGATAAGGCAGGCAACACGATAGCCATGGCAGGTGTGCCGTTTCATGCAGCCGATAGCTATATGGCACGCTTGATCGCTGCTGGTCAGACAGTGGTTGTATGCGAACAAATTGACGAGTCGACAACTGGCAACGCTGATAATAAGTCTAATGTCCCTGCGATGGGCGACAAGCAAAAGAAAGACAAAAGCAAATCGGCGGCTGGTAGCATCATGCGCCGTGAAGTCGTCAAAACGCTGACAGCAGGTACTATTACTGATGATGCACTCATTGCACCAAACCATACACCGACTGTCGTTGCCATTGATATTGCTCATTTAAAAACGCAAGATAATAGCCAGACGTTACAAGCAGCTGTTAGCCAAATGGATCTAGCTGCAGGTACATTGACTACCCAGACGCTAATAGCAGATAAAAACGATATAGATGAGTTGCAAACTCAGATGCTGACGGTGTTGGCACGGTTTGCACCCAGTGAATGTATCATTAGTGAAGCACTCAGCGATAGTATTGGTGGCGTTGGCGGCAGCATTGGTGTCACTGATTCAGAGTGGCTACTGTGGTTACGACAAAATCTGGACTGCCCTATTATAGAAGTCGCTGCCAATGACTTTCATCGTGAGCATGCCAGTGACACGCTTTGTCAACAGTTCGAAGTGCAGCGTCTTGATGGATTAGGTATTCACGAGGCTCCACTTGCGCAAACCAGCTGTGCTGCGCTTATCCACTATGCGCGTCAGACTCAGCAACGCCACGTGCCACAAGTCAACCAACTCATTGTCGAGTACAGCGATGACTACCTAATTATCGATGCCAATAGCCAGCAAAACCTTGAGCTATTTACCCCTGTGAGTAGCAACGGAACGTCATTAATATCCGTGCTAAATCACTGTCAAACTCCGATGGGCAAGCGACTGCTCGTGCAGCAAATGAAACGTCCACTGCGTCAGCATTCACGTATCAATATGCGTTTGGACGCGATAGCATCTCTATTGAATACAGAGGGTCATTCAACCCAATCTGCTCAAAGCTCAAAAGATAGCTTACTGGTTACACGTTTACGAGAAACACTGAATACCATTGGCGATATTGAACGAATCAGCAGTCGAATCGGGCTAATGAGTGCCAAACCTCGTGACTTACGCAAGCTCGCCGATGGTATCGCTAGTGGTGCTCAGCTTACTACTCTATTGACAGCATCGGGAATCAGTCCTGAAGACGCTGGTCTATTGCCGATGTTGATGCAGCAATTGCCCGCCAGGCTGCCAGCTGTTCAATCCGTTGCCGAATTAATCGAGCGCGCTATTGTCATTGAACCGCCTGCTCATATCCGTGATGGCGGAATGCTAGCGGCGGGCTACGATGAAGAATTTGATCGCCTTACCCATTTGCATGACAATATCCAATCGACGCTAGACGAGATGGTAGAGCGCGCACGTCAAGACAACCAACTACCTAGTCTAAAAGTCGGCTTTAATAAAGTTAGCGGCTTCTATTTTGAATTGCCCAAGATGCAGGCAAAGAATGCCCCTGCCCACTTTATCCGTCGGCAAACGCTCAAAAGCAGCGAGCGCTTTATCACTGATGAGCTAAAGGAAGTTGAGACAGAATATCTAAGTGCACAGTCCTTAGCGTTAGCTCGTGAAAAGCAGCTGTATCAAGAGCTCTTAAATCAATTAAACCAACACTTGGCTGACCTACAACAGCTTAGCGCGGCTATCGCCCAATTAGATGTGCTAAGCAATTGGGCCCAGCTTGCCATGACGTATAACTGGCAGCGCCCAATCATGGGGCTACATACAAAAGACCAAAGCGAATCGGTGGCCAAAAATCAAACCAACATTGATATTCGTCAAGGTCGTCACGTTGTGGTTGAAGCGGCATTAAATCAAACCAACGCGAACAATAGGAATAGTAATTTATTAAGTACAAACCACTTCGTTGCCAATGATTGTGCGCTAGGCAGTCTCGAAAGCCCAGAAAGATTACTTCTGATTACCGGCCCTAATATGGGTGGAAAATCTACCTATATGCGCCAAACGGCTCTGATAGTACTACTTGCTCATTGCGGCAGCTTTGTACCTGCCGAATATGCACATATCGGTGATATTGATCGTATCTTTACGCGTATTGGCTCAGCCGATGATTTGGCAGGTGGCAAATCGACCTTTATGGTAGAGATGATTGAGACAGCCAATATCTTAAATCAAGCTACCAATAAATCACTGGTATTAATGGACGAAGTCGGACGTGGTACTGCCACTACTGATGGTCTTGCCATTGCTCATGCCTGTGTCAATCGCCTAGTCGAGATTGGCTGCCTGACATTATTTGCCACTCATTATTTTGAACTGACGCAATTGGGACAGACAAGTGACGAGATTCGTAACGTCCACGTCGCCGCCAGTGAAGTCGACGGTCAACTATTGCTATTGCATCAGATAAAAGATGGTGCAGCAAGTTCTAGCTTTGGGCTGCATGTCGCAAAAATGGCGGGCATCCCTACTCAAGTGCTAAATGATGCTAAGCGCTATTTAGTAGACAACTTACAGTTAGACGATTTAACCGTAGATAAAGCACAAACTATTGATGATAAAAATGAATTAGCTAAGTCAGTAAAGGATAAACGGCAAGAGAGTTATAATGATGCTACTCTCAATCAAGAAGCAAGTCATACTATTCAAGCGGCAGACACATTGAACAATCCAAAACAAAATCAGCTATTTAGCTTACAAGATGAGCTGAGCATGATTGATCCTGATAGTCTAACGCCCAAGCAAGCGCATGATTTACTTTATCATTTGAAGAAAATCATTAGTCATTAAAGGGAATTGTCAAAATGTAGTAAAGGCGCTAAAATACGCTTTATTTTCCAACTATTCTTTGTAGCCCTTATAGTTGATTTAATTTAAAAGAATTACAATGCAGCTATGCGCAGAGGTATAAATAATACTTCAGGCAAGGCTGACACGATAATTATTTTGAAAGCGATTGACTATATCAGCCAATCCAATAACAGGTAGACCTCACTATGACCTTTGTCGTTACAGATAACTGCATTCTTTGCAAATACACCGACTGTGTAGAAGTCTGTCCTGTGGACTGCTTTTATGAAGGGCCGAACTTCCTCGTTATCGACCCTGATGAGTGCATCGATTGTGCGCTTTGCGAGCCTGAATGTCCTGCCAATGCGATTTTCTCAGAAGATGAGGTGCCCAAAGGACAAGAGATATTCATTGAGCTTAACGCTGATCTGGCACAAAAATGGCCAAACATCACAGAGATGAAACCACCAATGCCAGAAGCGGAAAAGTGGGATGGTGTGGAAGGTAAAATTCAGTATTTAGAGAAGTAATTGTATCTTCAGTTCTACTCAATATATTTAGACAATAAAAGGCCACCTAATAGCGATATGCTGTTAGGTGGTTTTTTTATAATTAACGAGAATTGGTTAGTCTAACTTTCTATAAGATATAAAATCCAAACAACTAATAAGCTCCCGTACATGAGCTAGGTAAATACTGAGTAGGAATAGTGGTACCATCTGTTGCTGAACCACAACGCCAGCCAGCAATGGTTTTCCCACCATCAGACGTACCGACCAATTCGGTAGTACCTGCTTGTATAGGGACAAGCGTCAATGTATTAGTTGCCACACTTAAAATTGGCAGATTAGCTTCATCAGCTGAAACTGTGATTACACCGTTGGCATCCACTGTAGCGCTTTTCACATATTTAGTAGTGATAAAAGTACATGTATTAATCAGCTCAGCTGATACATCGGTGTTTGAGGCTTGCTGTATACTTTCGGTTACTGAAGTTCGACACGAATAAGCAGCCAATACTAGTTCGGTAACTTGTGCTCTAACAGAGTAATTTTGATAGATAGGTAAGGCTATTGCGGCCAAAATACTTATAATAGCGATAACTACCATTAACTCTAGTAATGTGAAACCAATTTGAGCCTTTGAAAAATTATTTGAACTAAAAGACATGATAATATTAGACCGCATTATTACTGATACTATATTTCACTGCATACTATGTGCCATTCTTTCTAAAGTAAAAACCACTCCAATTATTATTTTATTTTATAATGCAGCCATGTGACTGACAAATGCTCATACTCTTTAATTTTTATTGCTCCATCAATTAAAGGCGGCACATGATCACCTACTAATATAACCTCGACACCTTTCATTTCAGGAAGAGTATTGAGCTTCGCCAAACCTTCAAAGAACTGTGCTTGTAGAGTCATGTTTCTACAAACCTCGTTGTCTTCAATATAATAGTATTTACAGTCGAGACGTTTACTATAAATGTCTTTTTTTGCATATGGTGCATGTGAAGTAAGCGTCATCCAATAAAAGAATGCTGACCTATCAGCTTCAAAGTAATGTTTGATTATTGGAAAAACTTCATCATCACAGACTCCGTTGAAAGCGCTACATCGCTCTGCTTCGATAATATTTTCAGAAAGAATAACATTTTCGAACCCTGCTTTTTTGTACCAGCTGAATCGATCATATAACTTACCACTTGCACCATGTAAAGCCGTCGTTTGATAACCTTGTTCCGCCAAAATCTTAGGTAAGCAAAGAGGAAATCTTGAATCAGGGACTAACCGTAACCCAAAACCCTTCATATCTTTAGCACAAAGTTCTTTGATTTCAGCTCCTACAGTGAAAGAAGGTGCTTCAAAAAAACCGCTATTATAATAGTCGAATAAATGTTGTTGCTGATATAAAGGCTTTAGAATTTCTTTCTGAAGGTCAGGATTAGAAGCTGCGCCTAGTGACTCAACAATAATAAGTAGGATTTTGTCATTCAATGGTACATCAAGCTTGGACACAACGCGTTCGAATTTGCTAGGAGAAAAAGAAGTCATGACTCCAGCCTCTTTGAAAAATACTGAATCTTGAAGTTCGAGATAAAGCTCAATCTGACTTGCAGCAATATAATTGTTTTCAGAGCCAAACGTTAACTTTGATCCTGTACTATATTCGATATCACTCATAGATATTAAGTAAGTTAAAAGCAGTACACCACCACCAGCTATTAAAGCATGTAGATTGTCTATCGGTTTCACAAAAAATTTGATTAAAAACGGAAATGAGAGAGTATAAATAAAAGCAGCTAATATAAATATTATATAGCGTATAGGACCTTCTAGTATAAACGGTGAAAGATATATAACTCCTTCTAAGTCCATAAATGGAAATAACTGTATAACAAACATAGCTATATCAGGAATAGTCATAATAGCTAAGCTAATGAATCCAAGCCATTGAAAAAACCTATGGTTTAATAGAATTAATACAACTGGTAAGACATAATCTATATTTAATAACGGTCTAGAGGTTCCAGTAATAGCACTTATTACTAGAAAAATAAGATTAGGAAGTAAAATAAGTAATATTGCACGAATGATTTTACTAGATTTTATGGGAGGTAACGGTAACTTATATTCTTTAGACCATATAGATTCAGACATTAAGGATAAACTCTTATTTTATTACCAAGGACGTAAGTCTATAGTTTTGATTACTGTTCCGCCGCCTTCTTTATCGATAAGTACTGTCATATCAACAGCATTCGCTTTGAGCGGTAAAAAGCTATCTGCCGTTGGATATTCTTCCAGAAACTTGTTAACTTCTACAGAATTGTTATATTGATTTAAAAGTTTTATATCTTTGCTATTTTTTATTATTAAAGATTTAGCCAACTTAAAGTCATTATAAAACTTGGGTCTTTGGGCGGGACTAATATTATATGTCAGCTCATCAAGTGTCGAATCCAACTTTTCACTAGCATTAAGCCTAGCTAAATCAACATAAATATATTCTAGACCAAATTTTGATAGATGGTAGGTTTGTTCATTTGCTTCGAGAATGTCATTGGCTCGAACTAGCTCAAATCTATCAACCACATAGGCAATCAAGACGGGACGCGACTGATAAATGGAATATAAACCATAAGCTAAGGCACTCAACTGAATTATTATTATTATCGTCAAATCCATTTTTAGCGTTTTTTTATGCTTTTTATACACGACGAAAGTTAATAATGGACCTAATATTAAATCCACTATCAGTATCATAGTGAAAATCTTACCAGTATCAGTCGCCTTAAATAGGGGCGCAGGATACCATAAGAGGTGTATCATGATATAAGCTACTAATACCATTACTAAGCTGATTATGAGGTGAATAGCAAATGCTTTTAACTTATCTTTAAACATTTTTGAATCATAACGCATAATAAACTCATTACAATTTAAACATCCATAAAATTAGAATAGTAAGGAAAACAAGTGCAAGTGCTACAACATAATTAATACTTGCCTAAAACCACAGTATGCCTTATTAAGCCTTTTATACATAAAAAAGCCAAACATGACGTTTGGCTTTTTTATGACTTTGATTAAAGCTCAAATAATACTAATTAGCGGCAAGATGTTGGTAAGTATTTAGCTGCAATACCATTGGTAGCACCAGACTTACATTCCCAAGCTACAACTGGCTCTAGAGTTGCACGATTAAAGCTTGCTTTATCAGCTGCATCTGTAGCAGCCGCATCAACATAAGGTACTAAGTCAAGATTTACGTTAGTAGTGCCTAATTGGCTAATATTTTGTGCTGCTACGGTGATAACACCAGCTTCACTAGTTTTAATACTTTTTACATATCTTGAAACAGCTGCTGCTGAAGAGCTAACAGTCTCTCCACAACCGAAACCGTTAGCTGTAGCATCAGCTTTCAGACCAGTCTGCGAAGCTTCTGTAATTGCAGTACGACAGGTAGAGGCAGCTAATACCACTTCACTCACTTTTGCACGAGCTGTGTAATCCTGATAAGCAGGTAGAGCGATCGCTGCCAAGATACCGATAATGGCAATAACGATCATTAGTTCGATTAAGGTAAAACCTTTTTGTGTGTTCATAAGAACTCCTTTTGGGGTATATAAAGATAATTGGCTAGTAGCGCATTTTTTATCTTTAGGGATATAATAAATTTCTTTCTTACTATAACTGTTGCAGGTAACATGCCAAAACTAAGATATTATTATTTTTATAACTAAAGCAGGGCTGTCACTCTTAAAATCGGCATTAATAAGACAATTATTGTCTAAATCATCCTAAACTGTGTTATTAATGTTGCTATTAACCTACTGAAAATTGTCAGTTTAATTAAATATTAGTAGCAATCAGTAAGTATAGATGACAAAATTTGTCAGTCCTCCATAAAAACGCGTAAGACTTGCTATTTATTCCACTCATCATTGGTACCGCAAGTATTAACTGTTTTAATCACTCTACACTTTACGCCTACATAATTGAGCGTCATTCTACCGTCATTAGCCATTTGACTGCCTGCTATTGGCGTCGCGGTAATGATCCATTCGGACGTCAAAGGACCTAGCGGAGGCAGTGGATTTGGTGGCGGCGAAACTGGTACAACTATTGTTTCGACAGTAACGTTATAAAGCGCAGTGCCCTGCTGAGGATAATTACCAGTAAGTCCTGTTCTTAGCGCGTTGCTATAACTGCCTTGAGCGAGTTTACGGCTTTCTATCATTGAAGCAATATTTTGCATTTCAGTCATCATATCGGCACGTTTGGTCTTGATGACATAGCTTTGATAGCTCGGATAAGCAATGGCAGCGAGCACACCGATGACAGCAACGACTATCATGAGCTCTATTAATGTAAAACCGCGCTGATATTCTAGGGTTTTTTCCTGCTTATGATGATGTCTTACCATTACCACTCCTCCTGATTATTGCCGCAGGTATTCGCTGTAATGGCGATACTAGCTGTGTTTTGACAGCGTACCCCTGTACTGGTCATCAGCATTTTATTCGCTTTCTGAAAAGTTCCTGTACTATTCGGAATGGCCAGCATTTTCCACGTTCTACCCGTCGCGTTATCGATACCTGTGCCAGTGGTCACCAGTGATTGAGTAGGGTCAACACCATCGACGAGGGTTATTTGATAGCGATGAGTAGTGGCATTACTACCTTGTGGCACATAGATGGTCGTGTTGTTCGCATCATAACCATAGCTTGCTTCGTTATTGGCGCTATTAATCACCTGTGGTCTAAAGCCTTTATAAGTCAATGCCGAGGAGCGCCACCGCTCTAGCTGTAACTCTAGCTGTAGCATTTTGGCTTGGACATCACGCTCAGCATTTTTTATCACATATTGCCGATAGCTAGGAATGGCAATAGCCGCCAGTACAGCGATAATCACCACGACCACCATCAGCTCTATGAGAGTAAAGCCTTGACTACCGCGACGGACTATATTGCGACCCTTAATTTGCATTATTTACCCTCATACCATTGTGTTGGTTTTAGGACGAAGCGTTCTGTATTGACCAGATCAGGCATAGAGCCATCACCATACGCTTGCTTTGGATCGTTTGCTGGGTTGTTGTCGCCATCTCCACTACCACTAGGGCTCGTACCTTTATTGGTATCTGTGCCATACCCTACTCGCGCGTCATCTAGTGCGCGCTCATCAAGCGTTCGGTTACCGAGCAACACAGTCGCATTTAGATTGTCTTTATTAACCGCTCCAAGACTAAGCTCTTGGATACCTTTACCTGCTGGGGTAAAGCCACCAGTACCCGTTGTAGACATGTCGTTCATACAAATGCCATATGGTAGGCAATACAGCTGATACTCTGAGCCACCTAGTGTCTGTGCATTACAGGTGTTGTCTTCGCCGTAGGACATATTAGGGTCATAGGCAGACATGTACAGATAGTTGTTGATGACACGATAATCGCCCATCGCTTTAACATCTGATACATTCTCAAAACCTGCGAAACGTGTGAGTGGGTAGTACCAACCGTGCTTTTTGTTACTGCCTGTACCGAGCATCATATTGCTCGCTAGACCCAGTTTTTGCTTACAAAGAGTAGAGTAAATAAAGGCGCCGCTTGCGTCAGTCTTGTCGTTACCTGCTGTGTCTTTTTCTGGTCTGCAGTATTTGCCAATCATATTTGCATCGGTGCTAGCAGTGGTAAGCTTGGCACCACCGAGCTGTTCTAGATGGTCTTCATTCAAATCGTTTAACGTGAGTGTTGCATTCGCTTTGCCGTCATCACCGAGGTTCAGTATGTCTGCATGAGTGACATCTGTATCCATAATGCCATACAAGCGATTGGCAATTGCTTGAGTATCGCGGCGCTCAGATAGTGGCGAACTACGATCGCCTGATGCGACATTGACTAGAGCAAATATTTTGTTTTGATTGTCTTTGTAGAAGCTGACTACTGGACGGTTATAGAAGCGATAAGACAGACCTTTTGTGGTATTGCCACGTACCTTACTTGATGCATCTAAGACTCTTACCACGCGTACTTCTTTAAACGCCTTGTCTTTTTCGTTGATAAAGTCAGCGCGGAAGACGTTGCCACCTAAATCAGCGAAATATAGGTGATCGAACAAACCATCATTGTTACGATCGAGCGGTGTGACACCAGCAACGATACTATGGTATTGATCGCTCTCCCATGCCCATAACTGTTCGCCAGTCTTGGCATCTGTGATATAGATAGAGCTGCCTTTGGCTTTAGCGGCTTTAGTTGGCACATACTCTGGGTCTTCATATTTCATGTCATAACCACCACCAAATATGATGACATCTTTAAATTTGGTGTCACTTGCCCCTTCATTTAGACGAGCGGTGGTTACCTGATTCCATATTTGTCCGACATTGGCATAACTCTTACTGGCTGTATTGGCCACATTGGTTTGTACGCCAGATTTGTTTTGATGCAATCGCGCAGTATCAGGGCTATCGACGTCTGGGGTAATACTGAACAATACTTTTGGTTTATCTTTATCAGCCAAATCTAGAGCGTATAGACCGTCACCACCCATGCGAAAGCCACCATAAGCAGCCATCGGCAAAAAGTTACTGGTATTGGTTGCACTATCCAAGTCAGCACCTGTTGGCTTATACAGCTCGACTTTGCGACTCTTGCTATCGCCTGTCCCAGTCGCTTGATAGCGATACTTTGCACTCACAAGCCAAGGGGCATCAACGCCAAAGCTTAAAGTGCCTTCAGCCCCTTTGATTAACGCTTTTGGCTGCTTGCGGAACATCTCCTGCAGTACAAGTGCCCACTTCTCTTCACCAGTATCTGCATCTACCATGTGCAGCGCGCCATCCATAGAGCCAAACAACAGGTAATCATCACGGTTATCAGCCGTTACTTTACCCATCTCATCGACTTCGGCACCATAAGAAACCAAGGTAGGCTTTGAATGAATAATACCGCCTACTTGACGAATAGCTTCAGTCGGTAAGTGGTTTTGCATTCTAAACTGAAAAATAAAGGTAGTATCTAACGGATCATTAAAAGGAATGTTATAACCTAGGAAATTTAACAGTAAACGCTTGTTTTGTAAAAGTGTGCGCCCACCAGTGCTATATACAGGATCATTGACTATAGGAAAGCCGAAAGGCTCACCACTATCGCCGACACCAATTTTGACAACACCCTCTGCAATAGCTGCTCCCGCAGAACCGATGTAGTTTTCAACAAACACATTACGTGTACTAGCAGGCGAGCTAAGATCTGGGGCTATCAACTTGGCATAGAACCCACCACTGTTGATGGCTGAGTTGGCTAGTCCAGGCACTGAGGTCTGTTGCCATATATCAGCTGTCGCATCTCTTAATGCACCGCTATTGTCAGCATACAAGCGGCCATTTTTGCCATACAAGGTACCGTTTTTGGTTTCGTATTTTTTGAGGTTACCTGGCCATACCATAAAAGCATCGCCAACTTTTGGCTCAAGCATGGGCAGATAAGCATAAGGCAAAGTAGTGCCCGTTTGATAAGGGTCTTCTGGTACGCTAATGGTACCGGCAGGTGTTGTTGTAATGGTTGTATTTAAATCGGCAATAAATGTCTTTACACTGTCAGAAATATCTGTGGATTTTTTGGCATAGAAAAAGCCACCATTACCATAATCGGGCCCGCCCCACTTACAAGCATTTTTCGCATCTAAATTGGTTGCAGCATCGCAATCATAGGTTCCGTCTTCTTTTTTAGGAACTACGCCAGCTTCTTCATCAAATACAGAGAATGATGAGCCAAAGCCTGCCACTGCTGTTCTAATGCTGGCACCAGATGGGTTTGATGACTTGTTATACAGCTTTTTAGCATATTCACCAATATACTCCCATCCACCTGTCTCACCAACGAAAAGGTTAGACTGAAGTTTTGGCGATACCAACCCCGTCGGTGTCCCACTGATCGCATGGGCAGTGGTTAATGATTGGTTCATAATAGCGCGTGCCATTGCAGGCTTGGTCGAGTTTGGCGCGCCATCTGTTAAGAAGTAAATACCATTACTATCGCACATCTCTGTACTACTACCTTTGATATAGGCATTACCACTAGAGTTTTTGGTATCTGCTGCCGAATACCTTAGACCACCTACCATGTTTTCTGTGCCAGGGCTTAACGAAAATGGACTGGTTCGATAAGATACTAGGCCTCTTATACCATCACCATAGTTCCATACAGTACCAACGATAGGTTCAATATCTAGTGGCTCTTCCTCAACCTTTAACCAACCACCATAACGCCAGCCAACGGGTAGCGCTTCATAGGTATCCCATATGCTACCTATTGAAACATCTTTACCAGTTAAACTTTTTATCTTTGTTTTAAAATCAGACTGGCTCGTAATACTATTCCATCCGCCTGATCCATTAGGATAATAAATACCATTATTGACAGTACCCTGAGCGATATTACCACCATCACGTCCTGGCCAGTTATTCACGCACTGTTCAACCACAGCTCCAATTGCTGAAGTTTTATTAGGCCCTAACTCAATACAAACAAAGTATACTTGCTTGTCATCAGTAACAGATTTCTGCTTGACCATATAACCATCATAGATGATGCCAACATTTTTGACAGAAGTGATACTATTGTCCACACCAGTACCAGTGCCCATCATATAAGCGCCCGCTTCTGCATAAGCATGAGCAGTAGGTGTACCACTCGAAGATTTGGTAACGTTCGGATAGCTGTTACTAGAAAGCTTGAGGTTAGAGTTTGCAGAGCCATCCTCATTGGTGGTGGTATCAAGCGACTTAAAGCCTGCCAAGGCTTTTATGATTCTCTTACGTTGCTCTGTGGTCAGAGGCGCTGAGGGTACCAGTATTCGACCAGAGTGACCATCAACCAGCACGTTAGTCGCTGTACCAATTGTGATTGGTAATCCAACATTAGGCTCTGCCTTTGAAGAAAAATGTCCAAGTCCCATATGGACACTATTGCTAATTTCATCACTTGCTAATAGTGGTATTAGTGCATCTTTTAGACGCGACAGACGGTCAAACTCTTTAATGCCATTCTTTTCACAACCACGCATATAATAGGTAACAGACTCACCTCCGATAGTGACTGTTTTCATTTTAGAGGTACTACCAGTTGATGGATCTATCAGATTGTAGGCCCATTCAAAAATATTGTGCGTAGCACTTCTAGTGTTATTGTATTCTGCTACCTTAACACGTGAACATAATGGTGCATCAACATCACCAGGGCTACCATATTTATTATTCTTAGGAACAACCAATGAGCTGATACCCATCGACCCTGAGGTATCAATCATCATCATGAGATTGGTTCGAGCAGTCTTTGCAGGTTGATAAATACTCAAATCACCAATACGGCTAGTAGACCCATCTTGATTGACCGCTGCTTGAGACATCGTCATGCACATCATACCTAGTACCGCAGCACTTAAGCTAGAGATGCGCCACCATGAGTTACGCACCTGCTGAGCATTAGATGGGGCAGCCGTCACTGCTGATGCATGATAACGATTGAGGCGTTTGAGTTTCATAAGGTTATCTCCTGAGCACGGCTAAGATAGACGCGATGATATATAGGGTAATGCAAATATAATATAAAAATTAATTGTATATTTGGTATAAAGCAATAATAAAACGAAGTTATATTGTTGCCTTTAAATAAACATCTTCTGACTCATCGCAGTATTTGTGAGTCTTTGCTATTAGATATCATTACATAATGAGCTAGCACTGCCTGTGCCATTACTCTTGCCAAAATAGGTGCAGTACTCACTGCTCTTTGTATTAACTACGTCGACTTGCTCTACCACCATCTTATTGGGTATGTTGTTGTTAATCATACACTCTGTCACACCACCACTATCTATCGAAGCATCTTTGGCAAAACAATCATAAATCTTGGTAGTATCTGCATTACCATAAGCAGGAAGAACTGACGTCGAGAACATCTCAAAGGTATGCATTTTTGATGTTTTGGCATCTGAATCTGAGCCTAAATCCATATGTTCAAATGCTTCAGAGTTTGCTGTACTGCTGACGTCTTTTATCATGACTTGCGTCATCGTGGTATTACGCGCGCTGGTATAGTCACCTGCGTTCTCTGGATTACAGTAGCCCTCATTATTCGATAACAACTTACCCGAACCACGGCGTATCACAGAATTATCGACATTAAAAAATGCTGAGCGCGGACGGTAGCAGAAATCAATAACATCATTATTGGCACCATCATTAAGAATATAATGCCCAAAAATGCCCGTAAAACCCATGATTTTTATGTGCTCATCACCGCTAGGAGGTCCATTTACCGTGACTTCAATCTTGTTATTTACACTGTCAGAAGATTGCAGCAAGATGGTGTTTATCTGATCGCTGGTCGCAAGCTTTAAGTCAGTGCTACTGTTGCGTACTGCAATGACACCCACAAGCATAATCAATACCAAAAACAGTAGCACTACAATCAAGACAGCGCCATGCTGATGAGATAACCCTATAGGGTATGAGCGATTCGTTTTCATAATTGATTACTGCCTTTATTTAGGTAGCTATAACGAGTATATGGTATTTAATGATATCGATAAATCAAACATTAACTGATGCGCCTTAGCCACTTGATGAAACTGAACGCTTGGTATTCATCGTTACTGTTATCCGCCTGTGCCTGTGCCTGTGCCTGTGCCTGTGCCTGTGCCTGTAGCATTGTCAATCACACGCATAACGCGAGCATTACGTAATAAAATATTAGACTCATAGACACGGCGTAGATATTTTGGTGCGTTAGTTTGTGCTTTTAGTGTTTGTGTAGTGCCTAATATACCAAAGGTTTCAGCACTAGTTTCAGGACTATTGGCAGTACTACGAGCGAGAATGGCCAGCTTTATATTGGTAATAGGTGGCTTGCCAGCACCTAAAGCCATATAGTCTTTAACCGTCATATCTGCATACTGCGCTGTCGTTACACCACCTACTACTAATGAGCGCTGTATGCCTAAGCGAATATTGAACTGGTCTATGTTTTCGATGATGGTCTGCCCTGCATCAGTGAAGCTAGAGACAGTGCCATCACTTGCTATACGTCCAGCATCACAATTGAGATTTAGGTTTTTTCTGGCACTGCCTGTCGGTACCGCACTGCCCTCTGTCACAAAATAACGGCTGATGACTCGTGCATCTACTGGAATTTCTGCACCCTCACAGTCAAATAATGGGCGTCCAGTTCTATTGATATATTGAATCGTTAACTGATCACTTTTCACATCCGTATTGGATAAAGTGCCGTTCCATTTATCATCACCGCTACCACTTGCATCCATGTCTTCACTACGGGTTAAATATCCTACCCCCAAGTCATCTTTGGTGATTAGATTAACAGTAGCATTGGCATCTTTACTGCTTGTGAGCACTGCACCGCCTAATGCCGTGGTATCATTGATCGCGATGCCAGCATTACCCAAATTGGCAAGCCTAATTTGAGGCTCAATCGCTTGTAAGCCAAATACCGCTTTGTCTTGTATGTCTGAGCCTGCCGTTTGAATACGATCGACACGCTGACTGGTGATAAACACCTGTATGACAGCTGCAGATATTAGCAAGCCTAATACCAGCGATATCATAAGCTCAATGAGCGTAAACCCTTGCTGAGCGATACTACTGCTTTGGTTAGCTGGTGAGTTATTACTCATAATCAATAAGCCTCAATTATGCTACAGGTGCTACCACTTTTATATATACCACTCTCTGTAGCGCATGCCTTGTCATCACCGTTACTCAGTAGAGGCTTGGTATCTCCCCATGCAGCAATAATACATTTAACTTCAGAAAAACTAACCGTTGCTGTGCCTGGACAGGTAACCATTTTGGCTTCTATCCCATAACCCTTTAGCTTGTTCACTGCTATCTTGGCTTCTTTGGCTGCGATTTGCACATCGGTACAGCTGTCTGCCAAAGATAAGCAGCTACCGACACCAATGGTGGGCTCGGTCGTTACAGGATCATTGACCGCGTCTTCATAAGTATCTAACTGCAAAGAGTTAGATCGCATGTTTTCTGATAACCCTCGTATGACACTCATCGCCTGTGTGCGTACAAGACTTTCATCTGTTGCGCTGATTGCCCGTAGTTGCAAAGCACTAAATCCCAAAACGGCAACAGACAACAGAAGGACAGCAACCAATACCTCTACCAGTCCAACGCCTCGCTGGGAACTTTTGATATTCATTAGCAACTCCCCCCAGATCTTATTGAGATATTAGCCAGTGCATTTACTTCAATCTGTTGAGGGCTAGCAGCGTCATTGCTATCACAAATGGTATAAGTACGTGCTGTGGTGACACGCTTACTGGGCTCAAAAACAGTTGTCACCGCTGTATCTGGTTTGATAGTGCTGCTGCTGTTATAGCTATAACTTGAGATAGCAGTAGAGCTAGGAGCAGTGATGGTGATTACTTTGGGTGTACTAGTATTGTTGTAGCTCAAAGTAATATTTTGACGGCGAATGACACTCTCCACTCTTGCTTCTTTTAATGCATTAGCAAGAGTAGCCGTAGTCGACTTTACGCGCTGATTGGCTAGTTGGGTACTGATATTAGGCGCCGCAATACCTGCAATAATGGCAAGAACAGCAATCGTTACCATCAGCTCAATCAAGGTAAAACCTGAGCTTACGTTCTTTAGCTTAGGTAGTGGAGTGTTCAAAGATGCATTCACATCGTGTTCCTATTTAAAACTGCGATTATCTGTCTTTTACTTATGGCATATTGATTATTAGTATCTTATATTGTTGCCTTACTACCATGATTTTCTACATATATTTATTTAATAACATGCAATTTTCATTCCACGATATCTAATAAATACCATCTAGAAATGACTATAGGCGCTTTCTGGCCTCCTTCACTCATATGTTAGCCCGCCAAAAGATAACTTAGACATCTAACTCAGAACAACAAATTAGTATACATAAATATAACAATATAGCTTTAAGGAAATATATTAGCAATAATTAGATATTACTGATAAAGATATATTGGGTTTAGGATTTGCTGCCATGTGCTAATACGTAAGCAGAAATTTGATAGCTACTATGGCTGCTAGCCGTTGCTGATTTTACTGCTGCAGGTGGAATGAACGCTTGCGCTAATGCTTGTAAGCTTGCACCTGTGGTAGATACGTCATCGAATAGTAGTAAGCGTTTTGTAGGGGGCTTTTCGATTAGAGCAAAGGCATTATCTAAGTTACTAAGACGTTCGGCACGAGTCAGTCCTTGCTGACTAACTGTATCGTCAATACGCTTGATGCCTTGCCATAAAGGAATTTGCCAATGTTTAGACAATTGGGCAGATAGAATACTGACAGGATCGAACCCACGTTTGACCAATCGTTGACTTGTCGTTGGCATAGCAACAATCACGCTGTTATTGCGATAACAACCGTGTGGACGCGGTAATTGACGTATGGCATGTAATAGTAACGGCAATTTCGTCATATCCTCTTGATGCTTAAATGCTCGGATAGCTTGACGTATTGGATACTCGTAGTAAGTAGAGGCTTGGATAGATAGAGATATACTAGGAGCGATATCCACTTCAAAAGGTCTTGGTAACCAAGTGATATCGTTGTGACAGTGATCACAAAGTAAACCACTGCTCAAATAGCTGTTTGCTTGATGAATGATATCAGTAAGAAAAGAGTGTTGCTTTAAGGCTGTCCGTGTAGGCGGCGTATCCGCTATATTGTGTAGGCTAGATGGCGCTTGATGCTGCAATAGTTGCGATTGCGGTGTACTACGATAAATACGGCATAGTTGGCAGCGCATATCCATATACTCTGCCAACCACAGTCCAGTTTGATAAGGCGCTAAACAGCGCATAAACTATTATTTTTCATAACTTATAATAAATTCCACCTATGTTAGAGCCTTTCTCAAATTGATGCTCTTTCTAAATTAAAGCCCTTTCCAATCGTTCAGTACAATACCAAAGCCGATAGAGGTATTTTCATGATTGTAATCAATGATCGACTCACCATATCCCTGGAATAGCTGAACCATACCATTAACGTTTTCTGAGATAGGATAGATATAGTCGATTTGCGCAGCACCTTTATTGGTACCTGGATTGTAGCGCAAGGTACCGCTAATGCTCTGATCAGCCGGCAAGTCATACAAGAATTTGATATCACCGTAGCCCATGTAGTCTTCGATATCTGGATTATCATCATCGCTACTATTTTCACTATTTACTCGAGCCCATAGGCGCGGTATGACTGAGAGTCTGCCCCACTCTGCACCTGCCATGAGATAGGCACGATTCCATGAACGTGATAATGGATCATCTTGTCCATTCGAGTGATGCACAGCACCTGCGCCCAACATACGCAGACGTCCACCAAAAGGCAGATCTGCTGTCACAGGTTGGGTTAAGAATATTTCAGGTTGATAATCGGTAGCACGAAATGGACGCGAGTTGTCTTCGTTATAAACTTGCCAATGTGATTCTTGGGTATAGCCAAACCATAGATCAGCACTGGTATCAAACAAGTCTTCTGCGACTTTTGTTTTTAGGGATAATTGGAATTTTAGCTCAGTTTCGCGTATATCATTAGAATCAAAAGGATCTGTTTCTTGCGATGGTGTACTTGGATTCAAATTAGGATCGAAAGTATAGAATAATGGCAACAGATATGTCGGTCGATATGGTCTGACCGTCCAAGTACCACGCTCACTGTTTTTATCTAGGTCATAAGATAGACTGAGTGGCGAGAATTTTTCGATGTCTGTTTGAGTGACACCGACACTTTCTAAAATCTGTGCCTCGCTATTCGTTTCAGCATCTACTTCTACGTTGCCATTTGCCTTCAATTTGCTGGCAGCTGTTTGCTGATTAGTCATTAAAATGGTATCTGCATCTTCAACTGTCGTACCACTCATCGCCGTTTGAGACTCAGCCAATATCACTTTTGGATTACCTGAGACCGTACTTTGAAAGGTTTTTGCCAAATCGATTGGTTGTTTGGTTGAGGTATAGCTTGGTGTCTTACCTTGTTCAGCTACCTTATCAAAACAAGCTAGGCGAGCAGCACTAGACTGGACTTGAGTACATTCAGAAAACAGCTTGGCTTGCTGAGCAATAAATTCTTTGCTGATTATTTTGCCATTTTGTGTACTCATATCAGAAGATATCGCACTGTTATCAAGACTCTGTGATAGGTCAAGATCCTCGTATTCAAACGCAGCTTCAGGTGCTGGCAGTTCGTTATAAGTCTGAGAATCATCAGCAGCTTGTACTTGTATCGCGGTACAACTCAACGCAAGCGCAACTGCAATACGAAGAGGCATAGGTGCATTCTGGTAAGACAGCTGTTGGTGACGCTGAGTAATGGTATGGGCAAACATAAGTGTCCTTTATCTAACTAGCATTAGCGCTAGCAGAGTATATGAGGTAATTAATATAGCCATTAGCGTTATCGCTAAAATAGAATTGACTGATACTATCAGCTAATCGCAGATATTAGGAGCGGAAAAAATGACAATTAGTGCCCCTGCTGCATTGTTTCTTTATTGTAATGAAAATATAAGCACGATACTAGCTTTATCGATAGTTAAAATAACCACCTATCAATATAATTGCTTATATAACAAATACTTAATAAATATTCTATAGTATGAATTTAATGGCATCAAAAAAGCCAGCATACTTTTTTAGTATACTGGCCTTCTTAACATTCTTAAGAGTTTTCGAAAAATTACACTGGTTTCTTAAGTGTTCATTATTAAATGTTAGTTGTTCAACGCCGATAATGTTTGCTCAAATTCTGAGCGACCGATCTCACCCACTTGCTGATTTACTAGCTGACCATCAATATAATACAGTAACGCTGGTGGACCAAAGAGTTGGTAACGAGACAACACGGCTTTTGAGTCTGCCGTTGTCTCAGTGATATCGAGCTTTACTAGTTGCCAATCTTGCATCTGTGCTGGACGATTGTGAAACAGATTCTTGTCCATAATGCGGCACTCAATACACCACTCTGCTGTCAGATCGACAATGACATTCGGATTTGCTGCGACAATGGCATCTAACTCTGCAAGCGTCGTGATAGTCTTATCAGTGGTGCTATCACTATTCACTGGTTGACCAGACATTGACTGTACCATCATCGATGGTGCACCCAATGACGCTAATGGATGTAAGCTATCATTATTACCCAACGCAGCGCCAACTATTAGGCAAGTCGCCCAAATACCAGCGATAAGGCTTAGTGCTTGGGTCAGCATACGACCTTTACCTAGCCAATTCCATGCCCATGTTGCCACAACCATAAACCACAATGCCCATACCATCAGCATGACTGGCGATATAAAGACGCGCTCAATCAATAGCAGTGCTACGGCAAACAGTAGTAAAGCAAAGCCTTGCTTAACCCAATTCATCCACTCGCCTGCTTTTGGCATAATCTTGCCTTGAGTAGCACCGATTAGGATAAGCGGCGCTGATAAACCAAAACCCAGCATGAATAAAGCGGCAAAGCCGAGCAACGGACTACCAATGGTAGAGACCGCTAATAATGCCCCAAATAATGGCGCAGAAACACAAGGTGACACGACTAGCGCTGATAAAAACCCAGCGATCAAACTGCCGCCTGTACTACCAAGCTTACTGTCACCTGCTTGGCTTAAGCCTTGCATCTTTCGACTGATTGTATGCGGCAAACGTATACTAAAAAGCCCCAACATATATAGCGCGAGCAATATAAAAACGATAGCAAAGCTGATGAGAATGATCGGATTCTGCAGCCAACCAATAATACCTAAAGACTCACCGAATACTGCAATGACAGCGCCCAAAATACCATAAGCAGTCGCTACCCCAATCGCGTAACTGGTGGTCAAGATGACACCGCGTTTGACCGTTGGGTTTTGTTCGCGGGCTACAATGTTGGCCACGATAGGTAGCATCGGTAACACACATGGCGTCAAAGCTAAGCCTAAGCCTGCTAAAAATAATAGTACTAATGCCAACCAAGGGTGAGAGGCCAAACCAAAAGGATCGCTATCAACGAAACTGTTGCTCAAGGTACTTTCGCTATTGGCCGTCTCGCCTGTTACGCTGCTATTTGCTGCAGAAATCGTATTCATCGCTGCACTACTATCTAAAGAATCATACTCTACAGCGCTGTCATCAATGAGATCATAGTCAATAGCACCATCGTCTGTCAGTGCTTGCGCCTCATCAGGCAAAGTATTATCAAGAGCTGTTGAGCTTACTTCCTCTGGTGTCGCCTTAGCACTATTCTCTGAATCGGTCGAGCTCGCACTACTCGCAGTACTCTCACTATCTGCTGATACCTGTGTCGATGCGGCTACAATATTGACAGTCGTATTAATCTTTTCAGGTGGATAGCACAGTCCTGCTTTTGCACAGCCCTGCCAGCCGACGACGATAGCGGCACTATCTATATTCTTGCCACTATTGTTCGTCAGTGTGGTGGTAGCGACCATATTCGCTTGGTCAAATACCTGTACTTTGCCAAATGTTGGATCATCTATCGAATATGGTGTCTGGCTAAAGGTAAAAGGTGCAGCCGTCACGCCAGCGGGTAGCGTAAGCTTAATTTGCTTTTTATAGACGTAATGTTCAGGAGTGATATCAAAATTAACAGATAACCGCGTACCTGCTTTGACAGGGGTACTATCTGTACTTACCTGAAACGCTTGATCTACTGGCAAAAACTTTGACTTCGATGAGCTTTCACTACTACCGAAAAGGTCACCTAACCCTGCCGCTTGTACCGTCGATGTCGCTGATAAACCTGTCAGCAATGATCCACTAGCGATAGCAAGCGCTAAGATATGGGATTTTTTCGAATGGGTAGATACGCTAGATGATGAGGACTTTGATGATGTCTTGATGGACATGAATGGCTACCTATTATTACCGATATTTTAATCAATCTGCTCGCTATTTATTTGCGCGTCGCAGCAATGTCTATCTTGGTTTTGATTTTTTCTGGTGGATAGCATAGACCTGCTGTTGCACACCCTTGCCAACCAATAATAATAGGCGCGTTTTTGGCTCCCTTACCATTACTGGTCGTCAGTGTCGTGGTTGCAATGACGCTTCTTTGCGTAAATACAGGAACCTGACCAAAGGTCGGATCATTGATTGATACTGGTGCTTGATTAAAAGTGAACGGCGTGGCGCTTATTCCTTTAGGGAAGCTCAACGTAAGCTTATCCTTGTAGACATAATGCCCTGGCGTAATTTCAAAACTGATCGACAACCGCGTGCCTTTGGAAGTCGCTTTGGTATTACTGACCACCTGAAAGGCTTCATCCACTGGTAAGAACTTCGATTTTGCCGAGGAGCTATTGTTAAATAAGTCATTCAACCCTGCTGCTTGTGCACTGACTGATGTCATTGACAAGGCCGTTACTAATGAAGTGCTTGCGACGGTTAGAACCAATTCATAAAGGTTTTTAGAAAAGTATTTATTAGACTGTTGGATCGACATAGATAATTACCTTTAATTGCAGTTTGCGATGACTATTTTGCTGAGCGCTTAGATATATTTATAGCACTGGCTATCAAACTTGTATTGAGCAGTAGGCAGTTTATCTACTGATAAAAAATATCAACCAATAAGGGAATATTGGTTGATATTTATAAATTGTTGAAAGTGCATGGATGACCGAATGTTTCATTCTACAAAGCTATATCAGTATCAGAATTTGTTCACTATACGTCTGTTATTAAGCTTTATAGCTGAGCATAAAGATCCGCATCTTGACCTTCACCACCTTGTTGACCATCAGCGCCTAACGAAAACAAATCATAAGGCCGCCCTTCACTACCTGGTGCAACATATTGCATCTCATTTTCCCAGCCATCGGTTGGATAGCCACCTTTAATATACCCACCTTCAGGATAGTTTTTTGCATCAGCTGGCGGTGTCGTAAGCGCCTCTAACCCTTGAGCAGTCGTCGGATAGCGCGAATTATCAACCTTGTACATATCTAGCGCATTTGAGACAGTAGCAAGCGCCGTTTCAGTTGTTTTCACACGGGCTTTATCACTTTGACCAACTACTTTTGGTACCACTAATCCAGCAAGAATGGCTAGGATCACAATGACGACCATAATTTCGATAAGAGTGAATCCTGCTTGACCAGACTTTTTTGTCGCACTGCGCTGCATAGCTGAAGAAGCAGTCTTATGGTCAGTTACAATATTTGAATGGGATTGCGTATTCTGAATAGCACTTTTTGGCGTCATATTTACTTGGAATTTGTCAGTCATAGTCATCGCTTTGGTCATCACAGTTATGTAAATAGTAAAAGTGGCGTTCTATTATGGCTTTCATCAATGATATATCAATGAGTTCTGAAACTATTGTCACTATAAACCATGGTTTTACTTTTATCCAGCGCTGCGCCTAGTTTGAGTTTGCTATTTCAGCCGAAGCTAAATATTGAATGACACCAACTGTATGACTATTGATTCGTGCTTACTATAGCGCGGCGCTTGTGTTTGCCATAGCAAAAATAGCGTTCGTTTAACAATATACAACAGTAAGCAAACCTTAAGAAAGCTAGTCCAAGGTTTAGCAAGCAAGTGAGGTTATATGAATAGAGTAAAAAAGAACTAAATAGATATTTTGGAAAAGGCAAACTGGCTGCATGTAAGGAATATAATTAATAATTAACTAGCGCGTTAACTTAGCCTGCCAAATCGTTCATATTAACGATAGGTAGCATAACCGCCATTACAATAATCATGACTACTACGCCCATCAGCACCAACATTAGAGGTTCGAGTAATGATAATAAGGTGCTAATAAAATTGGTTGCTTCTGCCTCCTGCATATTGGCGGCACGGCTGAGCATATTTTCAAGCTCGCCTGAGTTTTCTCCACTTTTTATCATCTGTACCATCATCGGTGGAAAGTAAGTAGATTTCTCTAGTTGACTAGACAAGCTAGAGCCTTCTGTGACCCTATCAGCTGCGGTGATAATGGTTTTTTGGATATGTAAATTGGTCGTGACCGCAGCCCCAATATGTAATGCCTCAATCAGTGGCACCCCTGATCGTACTAGTATCGCAAGGGTACTGGCAAACCGCGCGGCATTCAGACCTTTGGACAATCTTGCTAGTATCGGCAATCTAAGCACCACGCTATCAATTGTTAATTTACCTGCTTGCGTTTGGGCGAAACGGTAGAATAAAAATGCGGTACTAGCCAATACCAATAGTATTAGCCACCACCACTGAGTAATGATATTCGATAGCGTGAGCACGATTTGAGTAATTAAAGGCAGCGCTTGCTCAGACTGTTCAAAGACTTTAACAATTTTGGGCACAACGAAGCTCATCAGCCCCATAATTACCGCAATTGCCATTACCATTAGGACAATTGGATAGACCATGGCCCCTTGGATTTTCTTTTGGAGGGCAAAACGGTTTTCGGTATAGTCTGCTAGCTGATTGAGGATAAGATCAAGATGACCAGATTTTTCGCCTGCGGCAATCGTAGCGATGTATAACGGCGGAAAGCTAGCAGCTTGTTGTAGGGCACGTGCTAAGCTGAGCCCTTCCAAGACATGTGAGCGCACTGCAAGCATCAGGGATTTGATATGCGTCTTTGGAGATTGTTTAGCAACTGCTGCCAAGGTTTCCTCAAGTGGGATACCCGCGGCCAATAACACAGACAACTGACGTGTCAGCAATGCCAACTCGTATGCAGACGGTTTTTTGTAGCGGTTTTTGCTCTGACTTTGTCTGTCATTGACCGGGTTGACTTCGACCGGTGTCCATTGCTTATCACGCAACTGCTGGCGAATTTGCCGCGCAGAATCCCCCTCTAGCAAGCCTTTTTGGACAACGCCATGGTCGTCAAGCGCTTTGAAATGATAGGCAGGCATAGCAGCGGATATCCTAAGAGGCTTACAGGTAGGCAGTTATAATTAATGACTTAATAGAAATTTATTAATTTGATACTCGACGCTTAAAAAAGTGGCGTTGAGTCATTACTATCAGGCATTAAACCTTGTAATAACAAGACATCCAAATGCTGCTGCTGTAGCTTTTTATCAAAGTCATTGACCTCAGCGATTAGCATTCTTTCAATACGTTTATCACTCGAAAAAACGCTCAAGCGCGCACAGATGACAGCCAACTGATAAATGCGTTTTTTGCAATAACCGTCAAGACCTTGTAATAGCCTAACCATATGTGGTGTCTCAAGACTGGCGTAATCATAGTCAGCCACGACTTGCTGTCCAAGGGCTGTGACACCATAAGCAATCGACAAGTGAGCACAGTAATAACAGCTGAATAAATAACCAACCACATGACCGATATAATAGCCTCGATCGTAGGTAAAACTACTCACGCCAAAGTGACCAAGTACATAACTGTTGAGGCTACCTTGGTCGCGAACTGGCTTGCCGTGCTTTAACTTACCGACTGTAGCAAAGCACAATGGATTGCCACCATCTTGAGTCGTCAGCTGCCAACCGGCGGGCTGCTGTGCAGGCATATGACGCACGATATCTGCAATAATGTCATCAACTACATGCAGCTGCTGCCAGAGTCTTTCGAGCGTATCCGTATCCATCAACCCACGTTTATCAAGCTGCTGCGCAAGTAAATATTGCTGATATTCTGCGAATTGCGGCTTCAGGGTTTGTACTAAGTAAGTAGGACGCGTATTGGCAGATGCCATATATAACAGTCGAGTACGCTCATGCTGAGCACGATAAAGCGCAATACGCCGCGTAGCGACATTGGTTTCTTGAGCAGCAGGTTTTACAGCTACTGTAAGACTATCGGATGACTCAGATATTACTGCTTTAGTTGCTACCGCATCGATATCTGACAAAGTAAACATCGTCAATAATGCCGCCTTATCAGGTGTCTCTACTTGCTCATTTTTCGGCGCATCTTTGCCGACATGCGAGTTCTCTACAGTAGTGTTTTTATCAACATTACTTTCTATTTTAGTAGTTGCAGCAGCCTCTTGTTGGCCATTGCTTCCTGCATTTAGCTTTGCGGTCGGTTCAGTCATAACATACCATCAGCAGCGAAAATAAACATCGTCTCGATCCTTTTATACACCTATCATATAAGGACATATAGCGCGTTATAGCGCCAACGCTTTTGTCTTGACGACTCATCAACCCATAGTACCTGAACACAGACTCAATGTCAGCTGCCCTTAACTAAAATAGCCATAGCAAGTTACCAAAGGCCTTATAGATATGAGTGACTCAATGTTTATAAACAATATGTATTCACAAATTGAAAAAAGCGCCAAGGACATATAAATGACCTTAGCGCTTCTAATCGAGATTCTACTTAAATAACTTAAATAAACATCAACTAGAACTATGCAAGATTGTTCTGTCGATACTGCTGACGGTATGCTTTTGGCGAGACACCATACACACGTTTAAATGCCTGACTAAAAGTCGAATCTGAGGCGTAGCCCACCATTTCGCTGATACGGCTAATACTATTTTGCTGTAAGCGTAAATAGCGAGCCGCCAATCGTAAGCGGTAATCGATCAGATAAGTCAGTGGTGGCATACCAACGGTGTCTTTGAAACGCTGTGCAAAGCTGGAACGCGACATCCCTGCCACTTCGGCAAGCTGATGAATGGTCCAGCTCTCACCCGGTGCCCCATGCATTGCGGCTAGCGCCTTAGTCAAAAATGGATCCTTCATGGCTTTGAGCCAGTTTTCTGTGGCTTCAGGCAAGCTTTCAATATAGACGCGCAAACACTCAATCATCATGATGCTTGCCCAATGATTGATTACAGCCGTTTTGCCCATACGCTCACGCTCAGCTTCTAGTGTTAGCAGCTTTATCTCTACATCAATCACTTCAAACCGTCCGTCAGCAGCATCATTGAGCTCTGGCAATATCGGTGGCAGTACTGACAACAGAGGATTAATCATCTCTTTGTCGTACTTACATTCGATCAGTATCAAAGAAGAATTGGGGTCGCCATCGCCATCGCCATCGATATCAAGTGTACGCTCGGTGCAATTACTCAATAGTTCATCAAGCGACTCAGCAACATCGCCATGGTGATTAAGTGCGTAACTCACATGCTTGTGCGCATTCGGAATCATGATCATGTCGCCAGCGCGAGCTTCTCTTAGACCATTACCAACATCGATGCAAAAACCGCCAGACATTACTAAGTAAAATAAAATGGTGTCTTTTCTAGTAATAGAATAAGACCAATTGCCAGTGCCATTTAGACGATAATACTTAGTCTCAAATAAATGCACGTTTTGCAGCAATACACTTAGTGCGTCCATCAATCAATTCCTCAATAATGCAGATTAATAACGATTCATCTTAAAAAATAATAGTATCCTTAATAACAATTTCTGTCAGTTTCCTCTATGCCAATACTTGCTCCAATAAATAATTTTTATTAAGTATTATGTCTGTGATAACATTTAAGCATAATGCATCATTTAAAACGTCATGTCTATTTACTTATTAGAATTACTAAACAATAATAGAGTAGACACAGTCACGCTAGGCCTTAAGGAAAACCTATAGGCAATGTTGATAAGAATTTGGGGGGTTATCTAGTATTGAAGGTGCTATCAAACTCTATCTGTTTAATCTTTGAAAGACAATTGCAGAGATAAAATCGAATAGGCATAAAAAAATCGCCATCAAGGGCGAGTGCTATTACTGATATATTTTTAGATTAAGATATGATTTGTATGTAGATACATACAGAATAAAATATGGGGCGACTGATGGGACTCGAACCCACGACAACCGAGATCACAACCCGGGGCTCTACCAACTGAGCTACAACCGCCATAACTATTGCCAAAGAATAGGCAAGATTTGCAGGCTAAATGGTGCGCCTGGCAGGATTCGAACCTGCGGCCACCTCCTTAGAAGGGAGATGCTCTATCCAGCTGAGCTACAGGCGCTCTTAGAGGACTTTTATATACTAAGTTTACTTTACGATATATTTTACTATATCAGAAACTAAACCGTTATACATAAAAAAAAGCCTGTAAGGCTCTTAAAATAGATGGTCGGAGTGATAGGATTCGAACCTACGACCCTCTGGTCCCAAACCAGATGCGCTACCAAACTGCGCCACACTCCGAAATTCTCTATTATCACGATAGTTTGTTAATTAACTCGTTGTTGGCAATGCCGCTAACTTGTTAATGTTCCTCGCTATCGAGGTGCACATATTAAGGGGTAAAGGCGATTGTGTCAACACCTATTTTCGATTAATTTCAAATAATCGCTAATTTTTTTAAAATTACGTCAATTTCACCAAAATAACGGTAGCAAGACCCTTTTCTTATTTACCTATCAATTAGTCAGTCATTCGCGCTGTCATTGATAACGATATTAGTCTTCGTCCAAATGTGGCAGTACTTCACCGTTGAGTGTGCCTGTCAAAACATCAAACGGCATTAACCATAAATGGGTATCAATTGATTCATTGTTTTTAATATTATCGCTACTAACGCTATCATTACTGCCATAATGAGTTTGCTGCTTGAGCGCTACTGGCTGCCTATCACTACCTAGCACCGGATAAACTAACCAGACCTGCCCGGCCAAGTAAGCTTGTTCATAGCTGGTCAATTGATAGGCGTCGCTTGCACTAATTGCAGCGGCATGCGGTAAGTATTTCCACTTAATATCGATGACATGGCTGTAGCGACCTTTGGTTTTGTTTTTGGCTTTAGTTTGACTAGCTGCTGTACCGTTCTGATTTTGACAATCATCATAGACGGTTTTAAATATCAGCAAATCAGGCCGTATAGATAAGCACGCTAGTCCTTCAGCATCGTTTAGCCATACACTTTGGGTTTGGTAAAAAGGACGATAATTGCTACTAATCTGTTGAAACATCGATGCGATACGCTGACTTGCCCATTGTTCAAAAGCTTGATTCATATCAATCAACAAACACAATCTTAGCTGAGAACAATTTTGTCTATTTGGATCAATACCGTTACCTGTCGCAGCTGTCGTCTGTTTCAATAACCAGTATGCCAAGTCTACTAACTGCTGCGCGGCATGCAATTTTTGCTTTTGGAGTGGCTGAACGTTTAGCTGACGCTTTGCTTGAGCATATATTAACGCTATCTGCTGCATTTCGCGGTTGTTTAGCGTAGGCACTTTCTGCCATGGCTGCAACAGTTTTGAAGAAATAAACTGGGGCAATAAAGGCATCAAGTAAACCAATGCTCTTTTAATCAGCCGATTGGCCAACATGTTGTGACTGAATACGCTACTTTCACAGATGAACTTATGCGGTTGCATACTATTGTGACGCAGTTGCTCTTTGATGAGCAGTCGACCTTGCAGGGATGCCTGATTTTCAATCTGAGCCTGATAATGCTTGGTTGGTTGATAATCCATTAAACGCTGCAAAAATTGCTCAATCAACCAGTCTGATATAGGCAATACTTTTAACGGTAAAGAATTGGACTGGGAACTAAACTGACCGAAGTTTTTCATATCGGGTAGCTTACGATTGTTATGCGCATCAAGATGAATCAAATCCGATAGCATACCCTGTATCCAATGACGAGTCTGGACGATATCGCTAGGCTGAGTGGACTGATTGAGCTTTGGCAATATCTCAAGCGTCATGCTACTGGGTAGCAGAATAATTCCAATATAGTGTCCAACCTTAAGCTGCCACTGTCCTTGCTTACGCTTGATAGTAAATACTGCAAACTCTTGTGCCATTAGCCAGTCGAAGTCAGACGCGTGCAAAAAATCATGCATGGACAAACGTTGATGCTCAAACACGGTGATAACATTCATAGTAGCGACACTACTGTTAGGGATACGAGTCTGGCGACTGCTTACCCTAATAGAGTGTTCCTTGGCGTGATATGGATTATTCATTATCATTGAACAGTCACCCTGCTAGTACAAACGCTGATAGATAGCAGCATGATTAAACTCACCATCCCTAGCAATCAAATCGGCATTGATAGTATAGCTATTCATACTCATAGACTGACCAAGAAAAGATCCCTGCCCTGCAAACATTTGGTGTTCAGCGGAAGCATTGTTTTGGTTGCCCATCGGATTATACAAGTCGTCATTCATCAATGCTTGACTGTCCTGTACAAACTGCTTACTTGTCGGTTGCTGCTCATCTCTAAAGATATACTGCAGCACCGTAATTTGACCACCAGCTGCTTGAGCCAATTGAGGGATAATTTGTTCAACGAGAGCCGTTTGTAATTGCTCTAACTGAGTGACTGCGAATAAAAACGCATGCCCCAACTGTGCTTCTGCTCCCAGTGTCTGCACAATACGTCTATTTAAGCCTATTAGTAACTTACTCAAATCTATCATAGCTGCTTCTGAACCGTCAGATAGGCCAGCATCAATGTCATTGCTGTCATAAATTATCGATAGTAAATTAGGCTGCGGTGGACAATCTACAAAGCGAAAACGTCGGCGTAATGCCATATCAAGTGGTGCTAAAGAATGGTCTTGGGTATTCATAGTGGCATAAATATCGACATTGGCAGGCACACTAAAGGCACGTCCAGAATATGCCAAACTCACTGTCATCGCATTTGGCTTGCCCGCTCGTTTATCAGGCTCTATCAAACTGAGAAGCTCGCCAAACACCCGTGACACGTTAGCACGGTTAATCTCATCAATCAGCATTGCGTAACGCTGCTGAGGGTCACGAGCTGCGCGTTGACATAGCTTCAGGAATGCTCCATCTTGCACCGCGTAACTCATTTGATTTTGATTAGAAGGGCTACTATTTGCTTGAGCGGTGCCACTCATGACAGGCCGTATACCTTCTACAAACTCTTCATAACCGTAGGCTTGATGGAAGCTCACCATACTAAAACGCTGCTGACCGATATTTTGATGGGGTTGGTTGTCACGCTGTGCTTGCTGAAACTCTGCTAATTGCTGCGATAAATCTTCTAGTAGCACCATACTCTCTGGCAATAAATACCATGCTCCACTATTGTCTTTATCAAAATAAGCTTGGCTAGCGCGGTTATCAAAACTGACTGTTTGAGAGTTCGTAGGACTATGTCTGCGTAACTCTAGCCAAGCTGTACTATCTAGATTTTTATCACGTGAGTTTTGAGCAGCTTTGGTCATGAAAAAAGGATGATCAATAATTTCTCGTACCTTTAACAAATCCTGTTGTTCAGCACGTAAATCTAAAAATACCAGACACAATACTTCGCGCCAGCTTAAACCTTGCAGCAGCTGTGCTAATAAATCTTCATTTTCAGTCTTGGGTAGATAGTCGGTATATTGCTTCGCGAGTTGCAGTAATCTATAGGTTTTACCTGTACCAGCAACGCCCGTATAAATAATATTGGTCGGTTCATGAGCAGACATATCAGGCATAACGTTATCCAGCGGCATTGAAAACAGGTTTAAAACAGACATGCTAACATTTTGTCATTATAACGTGGCTGTCTATTGGCATGGTAACTATAGTCAACCCTCTATAAATTAGATACGGTGCCAGTCTCGCTTAGACTACTATTTGTAGTACTGTCCCTCAGCTTCCTTGTATATCAGTCATATTAAACTGACTATACCAATCACTTAATAATACCAATGTCCAAA
This sequence comes from Psychrobacter sp. 1Y6, assembly GCF_052258385.2. Classification (NCBI taxonomy): domain Bacteria; kingdom Pseudomonadati; phylum Pseudomonadota; class Gammaproteobacteria; order Moraxellales; family Moraxellaceae; genus Psychrobacter; species Psychrobacter sp. 1Y6. The sequence continues at coordinate 2,898,234 of NZ_JBQQEW020000001.1, forward strand.
TGATGCTGATAGATAAGATGACTAGGCTGCTTTAAGTGGCGATCTAAATTGATGACATAACCTAGCAACATAGCCACGCTACTATAGTTTTGTAAGCGCAGCAGTTCATGCTAATAATAGTAGGAAGGCAATGGTTGATGTACCATAGTATTTATAGAGACTTTCATTATCTATATTTGTGTCGCTATCATAAAAAGCCATGCTAAGAATGTCATTCAACTCATTTACGTTAAGGAATTTTGTATGTCAGGATTATTAAAAAAACTACCCGCCAAGTTGACCAATAAACTGCCAGCCAAAGTATCTGACAGCACAAAATCTTCAGTTGAAAAACCCAGTAGCACGCTAAAACCAATTAGCAATCAATTTACTAAACTGTTATCCGTCACCAAATATCTGCCTGCTGGAGCACGCTCAAGTATTTTATCTAAAGCGTTTGGCAAGGTCGTCCCCTATGTCGGCACGACTGGCATTTATTATGAGACGGTAGAACCAAACCAAGTCGTCGTTAGTTTAAACAACAATAAAGCCGTCCAAAACCATATCGGCTCTATCCATGCAGTCGCCATCACATTACTGGCTGAGACGGCTACGGGGTTTATTTTGGGTTTAAACTTGCCCTCTGATCGCATTCTGCTGATTAAATCTTACTCGGTAAACTTCCATCGTCCAATCAAAAAAGGTCAAATTGCTGCTATTGCAAGCTTGTCTGATGAACAGCGTTTGGATATCCTAAACACGCCTAAAGGTGAGATGATTATTCCTTGTGTCATCAAAGATCGTGAATCTGATAGTGACCGCGATCCAATTGTGGTTGAGATGACGTGGGCATGGATACCAAAAGCGGAGCTAGAGGCACGCCGCCAAGGTAAAGCGTCTGAAAAAGTTGCAGAAGATGACACTGAGACCGAGGCACCAATCGAAGAAAACGATGCCTCATCTACTCAAAATAATAGTAATGACAAGTAGTTAATAAAAAATTGATAACAAACCCAATGAGGAAACAGTATGTTCAAACTTAGTACTTGCCTATCTACGCTAGCGCTAGCGCTAGCCACTATGTGCTCATTGGGTTTTGTTCATAGCGCTAATGCCAATACGACGACAGCTGTCAGCATTGCTAAATCTAGCCCTACTTTCTTGGGCGATGGAGGTACTTATCCTTTTTCAGAAGCTGTACGCGTGGGTAATACATTGTATATGTCGGGACAAATTGGCTTTAAAGATGGCAAACTGGTCAAAGGCGGTATCAAAGCTGAAACTAAGCAAGTGCTAGATAATATCCATAGCACGCTATTAAAATATGGCTACCGAAAGTCTGATATTGTTAAATGTATGGTCATGCTGACTGATATGGATGACTTTGATGATTTTAATGAGGTCTACAAGGCTGAGATGATAAAGCCTTATCCTGTACGCTCAGCCTTTGGCGTATCAGAACTGGCTGCTGGAGCAAGCGTTGAGGTTGAGTGTATGGCTGCAAAATAATAGCGACTAAAAACTCTAAAGCTCCAAAATTAGAAAAATATTAAAACAACTGGCTATTTACGCCAGTTGTTTTTTGTCTGTTATACCGATATCTAGTTTGCAGATTTATACTAGTATTGTCTCGTCCGTTAACGCACTCTCCTTTGTCACTCGCAGCACTTCCTCCAATGTCGTGCGACCTTCTATGACTTTACGTAAGCCATCTGCACGTATCGACGGTGTTTGCTGGCGCGCATACTCTTCCAGCGCATACTCAGCCGTATTGCTATGAATCATACGGCGCAATGTATCGTCGATTGGCACGACTTCATATATAGCAGTACGCCCCTTAAACCCTGACTGATTACATTTATCGCAGCCCACTGGCTTGGGCAAACGAATCGACTCACTTGCTATATCTTTGGCATCACTTTTCAGCGTTGAGCCAATGCCAATTTCGGTAAACAGCTTGGCTTGCTCGGTATCAGCAGCCTGCCAGCTTTGACAATGTGAACATAAAGTGCGTACCAAACGTTGTGCTACTACGCCAATAAGCGACGACGACAACAGAAACGGCTCAACACCCATGTCCTGTAAGCGAGTGACCGCGCCAATAGCAGTGTTGGTATGTAGCGTCGATAATACCAAATGCCCTGTCAAAGAGGCCTGTACGGCAATCTCTGCTGTCTCTAAATCACGAATTTCACCAACCATCACCACATCGGGATCTTGTCGCAACATCGCGCGCAAACTTTTAGCAAATGTCATGTCTACTTTATTATTGACCTGCGTCTGCCCGATACCATCAAGCTGAAACTCAATAGGGTCTTCAGCGGTCAAAATATTGCGAGTTTGATCATTGAGATCGGTCAATGCAGAATATAGCGTCGTGGTTTTACCCGAGCCAGTCGGCCCTGTCACCAAAATAATGCCGTGCGGACGATGGATTAAGCGTTTTAGCTCAGTATAGTCATTATCAGACAACCCCAAATACGTCATATTCAAACGACCTGCTTGCTTGTCTAATAGACGCATCACCACACGCTCACCAAAGCTTGATGGCAAAGTCGATACACGCACATCGACCTCTCGCCCTGCCAGTCTTAAACTGATACGACCATCTTGCGGCACTCGCTTTTCGGCGATATCTAACTTAGCCATTACCTTAATACGCGAAACTAACAATGGAGCCAATTGGCGTTTTGGTGTGATGATTTCTTTTAGCTCACCATCAACTCGGAAACGAACGACCAAACGCTTTTCAAAGGTCTCAATATGGATGTCTGAGGCACTTAAACGAATGGCTTCGGACAATAAAGCGTTGATCAAACGAATGATAGGTGCATCGTCTTGTTGATCCATCAAGTCTTCAGTTTCAGGGACGCTATCTGCCAAGCTATCGAGATCAGGATGGTCCTCAAGTCCAGCAGCAATGTGCTGCGACTCTCCTGTATTGCCAGCATAAGCCGCGTTCATACGTTTTTCAAAATCATCCGCGCTGACACTTTCGTAAGTGGGTACACCGCGACTGCCTTGCTGCTGTAAAAACCGTACCGCTTCATTAATCGCTGATAACGGAGTCGCTTTGGTAAGTACCAATGTTGGTGGCAATTCCGGATCTATCGCAAGTATGGCCAAAATCTGATGGCGTTTCGCAAAGCTGTATGGCAACTGCATCATAAAGACGGCCCAATAAGTGAGGAGAAGATAAGAAGTACGCACGCCAAGACAGGGTTGATGCCTTGTCCTTAACAGTTCGAATCAAAAAAGACTGCCAGTAAGGTTGCATGAGTTTGTTATAATAGCATTTTGTTTTAGACGGGTATTATTTTATGTGACTGGCGCTTTATACCTATCGCCCAGCACATATTATTACTATCAGAGTTAGCATATCATGCGATTTTTTTCTAACAGCTTACCATTGTCTATTACAACTTTTAGATTACTTAAATTGCCCATCATATTTTGTCTGTCCCTTCTCCCGCTCGATATTAGGATTTTCCGTTATGTCAGAGAACGTTAGCACTACTCATCCAACACCACTTTTACAAGATACCTTTACTGTCGGTAGCCGTACCTTTTCTTCGCGTCTGTTAGTCGGTACCGGTAAATATAAAGACATGACGGAGACTGGAGAAGCCATTGTCGCTTCAGCAGCCGAAATCGTGACCGTCGCCATTCGCCGTGTCAATATTGGACAAAATAGTGATGAGCCTAACTTATTAGATGTGATTTCACCTGATAAATATACGATATTACCGAATACTGCTGGCTGCTTTGACGCCGAAACAGCCATTCGCACTTGTAAGCTTGCTCGCGAATTATTGGGTGGGCATAATTTGGTTAAGCTTGAGGTATTGGGGGATGAGAAAACCTTATATCCAAACGTTATGGAAACTTTAAAAGCCGCCAAAGTATTGATCGATGATGGTTTTGAAGTGATGGTTTATACGTCAGATGACCCTATCGTCGCACAAGAATTAGAAAGCATGGGCTGTGTCGCCATTATGCCGCTTGGCAGCTTGATTGGCTCAGGACTTGGTCTACTCAATCGTCATACGCTTAGCTTAATAATCGAAAACGCTAAAGTACCCGTATTGGTTGACGCTGGTGTCGGTACTGCGTCTGATGCTGCACTTGCGATGGAGCTTGGCTGTGATGGCGTACTAATGAACTCAGCCATTGCCAATGCACAAAACCCGGTAATGATGGCACACGCAATGAAACATGCTATGTGGGCAGGTCGCGCTGCGTTTTTGGCAGGTCGTATGCCTATGCGTAAGATGGCTACTGCCAGCTCACCACAGACTGGGTACTTCTTTCAATAAATTGAAGTATAAATGACATAGTATAATAGAGCGTGTTGAGTATTTACGTATAGTGCTGTCAGTGCTATGGTTGATTGCTTAACACGCTCTATAAAATAATAAAAAATGTTATTTGATTGAATATCTACTCATTATAATTTTCACATAACACTTATCGTCATAAAAGGATTTATTATGCGACTTCTCACAGCAGTCGACCAGTTGTTTCTACTTCTTGAGTCGCGTAAACAGCCCATGCACGTTGGTGGACTGTTTGTATTTGAATTACCAGACAATGCGGATAGCGACTTTGTCTATCAATTGGTAAAACAAATGCAAGAGTCTGATGTGCCGCCCAGCTTTCCTTTTAATCAAGTACTTGAGCATTTAGCCTTTTGGAAAAAAGACAAAGACTTTGATGTCGAGCATCATTTGCATCATGTCGCGCTACCAAGTCCTGGACGCGTACGTGAATTATTGATGTACGTCTCAAGAGAACATGGACGTTTATTAGATCGCGCTATGCCTTTGTGGGAATGTCATGTTATCGAAGGTATACAGCCAGAAATCGAAGGTGGACCTGAACGTTTTGCATGGTATTTTAAGATTCATCACTCTTTGGTTGATGGCATTGCAGCGATGCGTTTGGTTCAAAAATCCTTATCACAATCGCCAACCGAGCCAGTTACTCTCCCTGTCTGGTCGTTGATGGCGCGCCATCGTAACCAAGTAAACGCTATCTTACCTGCCGAACGATCTATCAGGGGTATCATAAAAGAGCAGATATCTACCATCAAACCTGTATTTACAGAACTGCTAGATAATGTAAAAAACTACGGTGATGAAGGGTACGTCGGTACTTTTGACGCGCCGATGAGTATCTTGAACAAACGTATATCAGCCTCACGGCGTATAGCCGCACAGTCTTATGACATAAAGCGGTTTAACGATATCGCCGAAAGGCTCAAAATTAGCAGAAACGATGTGGTACTGGCGGTCTGTGCAGGCGCTATTCGCCGTTATCTAATATTAATGGATGCGCTACCAAGCAAACCATTAATTGCCTTTGTACCGATGTCACTTCGTACGGATAATAGTATCTCGGGCAACCAGCTGTCATTTGTATTGGCGAACTTGGGTACGCATTTGGACAATCCACTGCGCAGGATAGAGCTTATCCATCGTAGTATGAATCATGGCAAACGTCGCTTTCGCCGCATGAACCAAGCGCAGGTCATTAACTACAGTATCGTCTCATACGCGTGGCAAGGCATTAATTTGGCGACAGGACTGTTTCCTAGAAAGCAGGCATTTAACCTGATTATCTCTAACGTACCTGGTTCTGAAAAACCGCTGTACTGGAATGGTGCTCGTTTGCAATCATTGTACCCCGCTTCTATTGTCTTTAATGGTCAAGCGATGAATATCACCTTAGCCAGTTATCTGGATAAGATTGAGTTTGGTATTACCGCTTGTAGCAAGGCGTTACCTCGCGTACAAGATATGCTGATGCTGATAGAAGAAGAGTTACAGCTGCTAGAAACTACCAGTAAAGAGCTAGCATTCAAAGGCATCACTGTTGAAGATAAAAATGACAATAAGGGTAATGATAAAACAAAAAAGCTGGCTCCATAACGGAACCAGCTTTTTTTCATTCATACTCAATCTAGATATTACTTGAATTTAAATCTTGCAAGCGCTAAACGTTAATACCATTAAGGTTAACGTTTAGATTGCATCACCCCAGATTGGAACAACTGTCTGCATCAATGGCTTGAGCAATTTCACATTACAAGCAAAGATAGAGCCTGATGTCATAGAATTGTGCGCGCCAGTATGATCAACCACCACACCGCGTGCTTCAGTTACGATAAGCTCGCCCGCTGCGATGTCCCAAGGCTTGATAGACATCTCAAAATAACCGTCAAAACGACCAGCGGCAACATAGCACAAATCAAGCGCAGCTGAACCCATACGACGTACCTGACCACCTGCCTCAGATATCTTCTGTAAGCTCTCAAAGTGCTGTTTAGCATAAGAGATAACTTCGCCATTGCGCTTACGCTCAAGCGGATGTCCTGTCGTAAAGAAACCGCCATCAATGGTTTTACGCTCGCTCACTTGCATACGGCGATTGTTCAAGCGCGCGCCTTTACCACGGCTCGCTGAGAACATCTCATCACGTACTGGATCATAGACCACACCATGTTGGGTAACACCTTTATGCTGTACAGCGATAGATACGCAGAACTGCGGCACACCATGAACGAAGTTCTTAGTGCCATCTAGTGGATCGATAATCCAGCACCAGTCAGCATCTTCGCCGCGGCCTTCTTGCATACCAAACTCTTCACCCAAAAATGAATGATTAGGATAGCTGGCTTTTAGCGTCTCAATCGTGAGCTCTTCGCTAAAGCGATCAATGCGGGTAACCAGACCATCAAGTCCTTTAGACTCAATATCTAACTCGATTTTGTGGCGGTTTTGATGCGCATATAAAATCTCTTTACCAACTTTTTCAGCAGTACGCGCTGCGATGACGACCATGGGTTCCATAAATAACCTATTTGCTTGATGAATGAATATAAAAAAATAAGACTAACTCTGTGCCCACAACATGCCAAACAGCCGCCGCATCACACCACATCTATGCGATTAAAAACGTGTCTCTTATAAACGAAAACTTATAAAAGACACTCGCATTATACTAAAATTGTTCGATAAAAACGAAAAAACCGTTACGCTGACCAAGCCAGTACTTTGGCGATCATCTAAACTGCGCAAGTTGTAAAAAAGTTAGCACCTGCGGCTAGCAGGCGTTTGCTCTGTTTAAGGAGCTTATATCGGTTTTAATTCATGCCTTTTTAGCGCATTAATTTTTTAAAATAATATTGTAACGCTAGGAACATTGCTTACGATAAGAGCGTTTTAAGCTGTTTGATTACGCCCTCGACATCTAGACCACAATCAGCTAATTGCTCTGCTTGAGAGCCATGAGCGATAAAACGATCAGGAATACCGATATTAGCAATAGCTGGACGACTTTGCTTAAAGGCAGCCGACTCGTTGAGTAAATACTCATTCACTGCACTACCTGCGCCGCCCATAATCATGTGCTCTTCTAGGGTTGCTATATGAGTAACTCCTTGCGCCAGTAACGTCTCAAGCATTACCGTATCGAGCGGTTTTACCCAGCGCATATTGACCACCTGTATCTGGCAATCTAACGCTGCATCGTTATTTATTAAGCTTTCTGCTGCTTGCTGAGCAGTTGCTACCATCGTGCCAAAGGCCAATAATGCCAATTTGTAAGGTGCATCAGCTTTACCTAATACTGACTCGACAACCGCTTCACCAACTTTATAAGTTTGGGCTGGCTGCTTAATATCAGCACCTGTGCCTGTACCACGCGGATAACGTACCGCCGTGCAGCCTGGGTACTCATAGCAAGTATTGAGCAAATGGTAGCATTCGTTCTCATCTTTTGGCGCTGCAATCACCATATTAGGCACACAACGCAAGAATCCGAAATCAAACACGCCAGCATGCGTGGCACCGTCTTCACCGACTAGGCCCGCTCGATCAATGGCAAACATTACATCGAGATTCTGTAGAGCCACGTCATGAATCAGCTGATCATATCCACGCTGTAAGAACGTTGAATAAATCGCGACAATAGGTTTGACGCCTTGAGTTGCCATCCCAGCCGCTAGTGTGACAGCATGTTGCTCAGCGATGGCCACATCAAAGAAGCGCTCTGGAAAATGACGAGCAAAGTCCGTCATCCCTGATCCTTCTTCCATGGCAGGGGTAACAGCTAACAGCTTATCGTCTTCGGCCGCTTTATCACATAAGAACTGGCCAAACACTTGCGAATATTTTAACGCTGGCTTTGTACTTGGTTGCTTTTTTAGCTGCTCTACAGAGTCAGCTTTAGACGCTTCATGCGCTTTATGATTTTCGACTGGCAATTTACTGATTGCATGATAGCCCACAGGATCTAATTCTGCTGGCGCAAAGCCTTTACCCTTAGTGGTATAAATATGTACCAATACTGGGCCTTTTACTTGCTTCGCCAGTGACAATACGCGCAGTAGCTCAGGGATATTATGCCCATCAAATGGACCAAAATAGGTAAAACCAATCGCTTTGAATAAGTTGTCTTCTAACTGTGGAACATCGCGCATCTCTTTATGACGCTTGCGGCGATCGAACGCCTGCATATCAGGGCGGTGGCAGAGTACTGGCTCACCTGACTCAGAGATATCAACTTGATAACCTGACTCCCAAAGCATGGCTAAATGTCGTGAAAACCCGCCAATAGAGCATGATATCGACATATCATTATCATTTAGGATGACCAGCAAATCAGCATCTTGCTGTACTGCGTCATTCATGGCTTCAAATGCCATGCCGCCTGTCATTGCACCATCGCCGATGATGCAAGCAACCGTTTGCTCGCGGCCTTGATAACGCAGTGCGAGACTCATACCCAGACCAGCTGAAATAGAGGTCGATGAATGCCCAACGCCAAATGTATCGTAGACAGATTCTGCGCGCTCAGGAAATGCTGTCAGACCATCTTTAGACCTGATAGTACCTAGCTGCTCACGGCGACCTGTCAGTACTTTATGAGCATAGGCTTGATGACCCACGTCCCAGACGATTTGGTCTTGCGGCGTCTCTAACAAATAATGTAGTACGATGGTCAGCTCGACCACGCCCAAATTGGCACCAAAATGCCCACCGCTCTGACCAGCTGAATACAATAGAAAAAGGCGCAATTCATCGGCCAGCGTAATAAGCTTAGCCGTTGAAAGCGTACTGAGGTCAGTGGGTGTATCAATTGCATCAAGCAATGGCGTATGAGGACGCACACGTGGAATCACAGTATAGGTCTGCTGTAAGCTCGATAGCTGAGCAGCAGAATCCAGCACTGATGTAGATAGGGACTGAGACTTTGGAGAATGAGGTGACTGCTGCATAAACCGTACGATACCTACCAATCTGCTGACAAGACGTGTCTTTAAAATATAGCGGTGACTATAATCAAAAGACGTCAATAATACCTACATCATTATTGATGTAATCGACCATATAATTATTCATGCAACTTTCGTATTTGTATAGCTGCGCTACTTACGACAGTACACACGCTAGCACAATAGACTGCGCGCCAATACCAACGTTTTGATATCAAAATATTGATGCTTTTACACTATTGACTACTGAGGGGTGACATTATGCCCTATTATTTTGCATCAATAGCGGATGTTAGTGACGACATAGTAATGTAAGGGTAAAGACTTGTCACTGTATCCGTCAAAATAGTATGGCATAATAGCATTTTTTTTTAATTGTCGCTTTAATCATCGTGCGTCGTCTGTGAACTTTGTGTGTTTTTATAAAAAATACAATGAGCACGCTGTCTTTATGAACAGGTTATACTGGTATCATCTTAATCTTAGCAGTAAAGTTTAGGTGACATGCTCATCTCAACTAATAGTTATTTCGAAAACAGTAGTTATCTCGAACAGTAACCGTCTCAAACAGCGCTCGTTTCAAACAGCAATAACATACTTTTCACCGCCACGACTTTAGGCTTATGTAGGACAGCAATGTCATATCAATTTATCACTAGTGCCAAATTACCCACTCGTCACGGCGAGTTTGATATTCACATCTTTGAAAATAGCGAAGGTCAAGAGCATGTCATGCTGACCGTTGGTCTAGCTGTGGTCGATCAACAGACAGATGATGTGGCTAGTCAACCCTCAAACGACAAGATATTGAGCCAAAAAGATGAATCAGTATCGAAGCAAGTACCGCTCATTCGCATTCATTCTGAATGTCTGACAGGCGACGCGTTTAGCTCATTGAAATGCGACTGTGGTCCGCAGCTCAATACTGCCATGCAAGCCATCCAAGAGTCAGGTTGCGGTGCGATTTTGTATTTGCGTCAAGAAGGCCGCGGTATTGGTTTGACCAATAAGATTCGTGCGTATGCCCTCCAAGATCAAGGGCATGATACGCTGGACGCCAATCTAATGTTAGGATTGCCTGCCGATGCGCGTATCTATGATATGTGTGGTCCGATGCTTGCCCATGTCGGTGTTGACGCTGTCAGGCTCATCACCAACAATCCAAACAAAGTCGCTTATCTGACTGAGCATGGTATTGATGTTGTCGAACGGGTTCCATTGTTGGTCGGTGTCAATGATATGAATGCTGAATATCTAGCAACCAAACGTGATCGCATGGGCCACTTGTTTGATAAAAATATCAATCTTGATATAGATGCTTCTCTCGATACAGACCTTAATACCGCCATACACCTGAATAAATAGATATCTTATGAGTATTACAAATACAAATAACGAAACAGACTTATCAACGGTGGCGTCTGTGACGACGCCAACCAATAACGACATCATGCGAGTGCGCGAATTTTTGGTTGATTTACAGGCACGTATCTGTGAATCGCTAGAAGCACAAGAGCGTGACGGCAGCACTAATGACAATGAGCATGCGACCTTTGTACCTGATGACTGGGAACGTCCTGAAGGCGGTGGCGGACGGTCGTGCGTATTGGCAGATGGCGAGGTCATCGAAAAAGCAGGCGTCATGTTTAGCCATATTCATGTACATAACCTACCCGCCTCGGCGACCGCGCGTCACCCCAATATCGCTGGACGTAAAGCTCAAGCAATGGGCGTGTCACTGGTTGTCCATCCCAAAAATCCAAACGTGCCTACGAGCCATGCTAATGTGCGTTTATTCGTAGCGGAAGCGGAAGGTGAAGCTCCTATTTGGTGGTTTGGTGGTGGTTTTGACTTAACGCCATTCTATCCAGTACTCGCTGATTGTGTACACTGGCATCAAGTTTGTCATGACTTGTGTGCGCCTTTTGGAGACAATATCTACGCTGATTTCAAACAGTGGTGTGATGAGTATTTCCATCTACGCCATCGTGATGAGCAGCGCGGCATTGGCGGCTTGTTTTATGATGACGTCAGTACTGAAAGTCGTGGCTGGGACTTCGAGACTTGCTTTAACTTTATGAAAGCCGTGGGCAACGGTTATCTTGACGGTATCATGCCGATTTTTGAACAACGTAAAAATACGCCTTATACTGAAGCGCAGCGCGAGTTTCAGCTCTATCGCCGTGGTCGCTATGTTGAATACAATCTGGTCTACGATCGCGGAACGCTATTTGGGCTACAGAGCAACGGACGTATCGAGTCAATTCTAGTCAGTATGCCGCCACTTGCCAGCTGGCATTATCGTTTTGAGCCTGCTGAAGGAACGCCTGAATTTGAGTTGACCGATTATTATCTAAAACCGCGTGATTGGTTAGCACTGTAGTTTTCGTAAATATTAAAAAGGTCAGCTGCTATCGCTGGCCTTTTTTATTGTCAGTACTATCCAAACGAGCCATTCTCACGTTGTTATTGTAAAAAATATGTCGTGTATTTACCAATACAATCATCGTAACCAACTATAAACAGTAACAACCAAGTTAAGTTATGCTTATTTAAAATATTACGAGGATATAACAACTATATAATTCCCAATGCACAGATAACCGTTACAATAGAAGACGTTCTTTATTAGCAACTGTGCTCAGAAGAATTTTAGGCAGTATTTTGTATAACTATATTTTACGACGAAGCGAGCGTTTGTAATCGCGCTTACTATTAGCCAAGTTTAAAGGAGTAAGTCATATGGCACAGGTTCATACCAACAAATCTTTCAAGTCTCTGTTTAGCATTACCTTGATGGCGGCTGCACTGGGTCTAACAGCCTGTAGCACTTCAACAGGATCTAACCCTGACGTGCAAGCGCGTCAAGACACCATGAAAAACTGGGGCGATGCAATGGGCGTCATGGGTGATATGGCAAAAGCACCTGACACATTTGATGCCGATGTATTTAAAGAGCAAGCGGCGTTCTTGGCAGAAGATGCCGCCAAGCCTTGGAGTCATTTTGAAGATCCAGAAGCGGTAGGTAATGCTACCGAAGCGGTTTGGTCTAATGCTGATGGCTTCAGTGCTGAAGCGGAAAACTTTCAAAAAGTCACTGCTGAGCTAAACGCCGCCGCTCAAAACGCTACTAGCATGGACGATGTTAAACCTGCCTTTGGACAAGTTGGTGCAAGCTGTAAATCATGCCATACCGACTTTAGAGCAAAAGACGAATAAATCTTCGTATTTATAGCAAGTAGATACGTATAAAAAAACCGCCATATCAGTTGATGTGGCGGTTTTTTTAGTTTTCTAAGTATTATTAGATATCACATTTTTGACACTAATTAAATATTTCACCGAGCGCGCTACTCGGCCACTGTTTTATTCACATCCACAATGTCTTGCTGCTCGTTCATTTTATTAACGATTGCACTTACTGAAGGATCACTCAAATCAATCGTACGTATTGGGAAGGGAATATTTACGCCCGCTGCATCCAATGAGTTTTTGATACCTACAATTACTTGATGAATCGAGGCAACCTTATTAGCTTGCGTACCATCTTCGATAAACCAACGTACCATTAGATCAATGGACGAACCGCCGAAGCCAGTAGCAATAACACTTGGTGTTGCTTTCTTCGAGACGCTTTCTATCTTATCTAATGCTTTTATAATCTCAGTTTTGGCCGCTTCGATGTCATCTTCATAACCGATACCAACTGCGACTTGCAGACGGCGTTGCTTATAAGCGGTATTGACGGTTAACGCCGAAGTATAAAGATCTGAGTTTGGAATCACCACTTGCCTGCCATCATAAGTTCTGATGGTGGTTGCACGGATTTTGATATCTTCGACCGTTCCTTCATAGTCGCCTGAGACAATCTGATCACCGATACGAAACGGCTCTGAAATTAGCAGCAAGATACCAGAAAGCAAGTTTTGGAAAATATCTTTGAAAGCAAAACCGATAGCAACGGAACCAATACCGAGCGCGCCAATTAGCTTAGCAGGGGTGAACCCTGGCACTGCAATAACCATCGCTATCATAAAACCAATAAAGAAAATAAGCGCCCCACCTACCCGCTGAAACACCTTGACCAAGTTCTGATGCCGACTACGACTGCCTAATAATTTGTGAACGATTTTTTTGAAGACAATCGATAAAAACCAAAAAATTAGGATAACGATAATTGATGCGACAAAATATGGGATGCGTTCAACAAAGCCAACCCATATCTCATTTGCCGAACCAAGGATGCTTTGATAAGTCAATCCATCCGTCGTCGTAGCCTGCGCGGCTGTCTCAGCACTCAGTGTCGTTTCTGCCTCAGAGGTAGGCATCTGGGTGATACTCCTTTATTCTATTTATTTCTATTAACGCACTTATCTTAATAGGTGCTGTCGTTCTGATACTTAGCTCATCAAATCGGCCTGAACGATTTCGATCCAGTAGCCATCTAAATCTTTGATAAAGGCAATGTTTTTCATGCTGCCGTCTTCTGGACGCTTTTTGAATTCGACATTGTTTTTATCAAACCAAGCAACCGCTTCATCCAAGCTTGGAACGCTAAAACAAATATGACCAAAACCTTGCGGATCTTGATTGCCGTCATGATAGCTAAAATCAGCCTTGGTTTCGGTGCCGTAGTTATGCGTCAACTCCAAAATACCACGCTGACGGAAAGCAAAGATTTCTAGATCATCGCCAGTTGGCAGGTTTTCGCGCTCGCTCTCGGTCAACTTAGCCAAGAAATATAAATCGAATCCCATGTCAGGAAACTTCTTAACGGCAAGCAAGGTCATACCCAAAACGCCAGTATAAAACTCAAGCGATTTCACTGGGTCTTTGACACGCAGCATGGTGTGGTTAAAAGTAAAACCGGTCGTCTTTGATGAAATTGGCTGAACACCATCCGTGCTAACGCTGCTAGCAGGCTGGTCTATTGCGTCGTTATTGTTGTTAGATGAAGTAGACATAATTATCCTAATATAATTCAAAAAATAAATGCATAAACACGCAAATCACGATTGTCATGATTTGTGTCGTTCTCTTATCATAATAAAAAACGGCGAAATAACTGATAGGGTTTTGTAAGAATATGAACAAGGTATGTTCGTCTTTATCCCCTAACTCGCTAGTTATCTGAATTTATCCAAGACTAACTAGCTATCTAAAAAACGCACTTTTCCTGTCTCTAAGTCATACTCAGCGCCGACTACCAATAGCTGACCACTATTGGTTAAGTCCTCTAATGCACGTGAGCCATGCTTAAGCTGACTGACTGACATACGTACATTCGCGCGGATAGAGCGATCGACCAGCTCGTCTGCATCGACGTCTTGACCATTGGCAGTTGCTAGTTCGTGCAAGTTATAAACGCTTGGGCGAATACGATCAACGATAGATTGCAAGTTAGGTGAATAGTTCTGCTCAGGGTTAATTAATGTCTCAACGCAAGCCGTGACAGCGCCACATTTTGAATGTCCAAGTACCACGACCAATTGCGTGCCAAAGGCTTCAGCTGCAAACTCGATTGAACCAATCTGTGATGGTGCAACCACGTTACCCGCGACTCGTATAACAAACAAATCTCCCAAACCTTGATCAAAAACAATCTCAACTGGTACTCGTGCATCGGAGCAACCCAAAATAATGGCCAATGGATTTTGATCCTTGACCAACTCTGGACGGCGCTGCATATACTCATCGGTACTGGTGAGGCTATCAACGTAGCGTGCATTACCTGCTTTTAAAAGCTCAAGCGCTTCTTGACCTGTGGTTGGACGTATATCGGTAGGCATGAGAGATCCTTTATCATCAATAATATTAGAGTTATAAGCTGTTTTGCATACATGTATTCAAGCACAGATTGGCTAATTATCACCAAACTATCAGGCTAATCATGTTTGTCAGCCATAACGTGATTGTATAGCAATAAAAACCAAAAAACGGTAAAAAAATTTGTCTAAATATCGCTAGGTAAATGTAGTCATATCTAAAAATACAGCTGTACATATCGCTGCTACGACAGTATGACTCGCGTAACTTATAACGAACTTGCACTGACTTATATCAAGGGTTTGTTATAATACGCAGCATTCAGGCAGCAATCCGAACATGCTTACGCTCATGCCAATCCTTATAATGACAGCCAGCTGCATATAGCTATTGGACGCTTAGGAACAGATATTATGACCGATTTATCTCCAAACACGCATAACACCTCTGCGTTACCTCATGATGGTCAGGTACTGCTGCAACTGACTGGTCTAAAAAAAACCTATGATCAAACCGAAGTTCTAAAAGACATCAACCTTGATATCAAACACGGTGAGTTTTTGACATTACTTGGCCCATCAGGCTGTGGTAAGACGACATTACTACGCTTGATTGCAGGCTTTGAACAGCCAAACGCTGGGGCGATATATTTGGATGGCGTACAGATGGCAGGCTTGTCCGCTGATAAACGTCCGGTCAATACCGTATTTCAGCAGTATGCATTGTTTCCTCATATGAGCGTGGCCCAAAACGTAGCATATGGCCTAAAGCTAAAAAAAGTCTCAAAAGATGAAATCCAAAGACGTGTTAGCGAGATGCTAGCGATGGTACAGCTAGAGCATTTAGCCAACCGCAAGCCACAAGATTTGTCTGGTGGTCAGCAGCAGCGAGTTGCGATTGCACGCGCGGTGATTAACCGCCCTAAACTGCTATTGCTCGATGAGCCATTATCCGCGCTCGATCATAAACTGCGCCTGCAAATGCAGTCTGAGTTGAAGCGTCTACAACGTGAGCTGGGCATTACCTTTGTCTTCGTGACTCATGACCAAGAAGAAGCGCTGTCGATGTCAGACCGTATTGCCGTGATGAAAGACGGCACGTTCCAACAAATCGGTACGCCTATCGAAATTTATGAAACCCCTGCCAATCTGTTTACTGCAAAATTCATCGGTGAGACGAATTTGTTTAGAGCTGAAGTCAAAGGTGTCCATCCAGACCAGCCAGATCGCGATGGCAAAGTGAACAACGGACGCATCGAGGTCGAAGTCTGTGAAGCGCAGGTGCAAGAAGGACCAACCACCTTACGCAATTTACGTCGTCCCAATTTTGCCAATGACGTGCAAGTGGGCGATATCGTTAATTTACTACTTCGTCCTGAAGACCTACGAATATATGATCCAAAAGACAACGAGCATAGCGGACTGTTAGGCCGTGTCATCGAGAGTAACTATAAAGGTAGCACCTTAGATTCGATTATCGAACTGGCAAATGGTCATATCATTAAGGCCTCTGAGTTTTTTGATGAGGATGATCCAAGCTTTGATTACAAACTAAACGAGGGCGTTAAAGTCTCATGGGTAGATGGCTGGGAATGGGTATTGCCAGAAGACTCTGAAGCTATGCCAGACACGACTGTACAAAAGGATGGTAGCTGATGGCTCGCAACCACTTAGGCAGTAAAAGTCCATTTCGTACTGCCACGCTTTGGCTAATCTGGGGTTGGCTACTGATATTTGCACTATTACCAAATATCCTAGTCATCGCTGTCAGTTTTTTAACCCGTGATAGTAGCGCCTTTATTAGCTTACCTGTTAGCATCGACAGCTATGTACGTATGATTGATCCGTTATATTTTGAGGTGTTTGTCCACTCATTATGGATGGCAGGTATCACAACGGTTATCTGCCTATTGCTTGGCTACCCTTTTGCATGGTTAGTTTCTAAGGCGAAAGTGCGTTGGCAACCGCTGCTAATGATGTTACTGATACTGCCATTTTGGACCAACTCTTTGGTACGGACGTATGCGTTAAAACTACTGTTTGCTAACAATGGTTTGATTAACAAATTGCTATTGGTAATTGGCGTAATCGACACCCCTATCGATATTTTATATACCCAAGGTGCGGTGATTGCAGGTTTAACCTACTTGTTATTTCCATTTATGGTACTGCCGCTATATGCCGTATTTACTGACTTACGCAATGATATGCTACTGGCCTCGCAAGATTTGGGCGCAAATAAAACACAGACCTTTTGGCATGTGGTACTGCCATTAACGACACCTGGTATTATCTCTGGTGTACTGCTCGTGCTATTGCCTGCGATGGGTATGTTTTATGTGGCAGATATATTAGGTGGTTCTCGTAATTTATTGGTCGGTAATATCATCAAAAACCAATTTTTGGATGCGCGTGACTGGCCCTTTGGCGCAGCAGCTAGCGTTTTATTGACACTAGCGATGGCGGTATTATTACTTGCCTACCGTGCCAGTAGCCGCCGCATTGGCAAGACTGACTTTAACGAGGTGGCCTAATGTCTTATAGCTCACCGAACAAAAAAACTCGTCCGCTCAAGATTGGTAGTATCGCTGCTAAAGGCTATCTCGGACTGATTTATGCCTTGTTGTACCTGCCCATCATTGTCTTGGTGGTGATGTCCTTTAACAAATCAAAAATTGGCTACAACTGGGGCGGCTTTAGCTTAAAGTGGTACGAATCGCTATTTAACAACCAAGCGATGCTAGATGCATTTTGGCACTCTATTGTATTAGGATTGGTGGCAGCCACTGTCTCGACTTTGATAGGCACGCTTACAGCGCTGGCGTTACACCGTTATAATTTTCGCGGTAAAGGCTTGCTAAACGGTCTGCTGTTTGTCCTAATGATGTCGCCTGAGATTGTACTCGCTATTTCATTGCTAGCACTGTTTTTATTAATTGGTTTGCAATTGGGTTTTGTCTCATTGCTATTGGCACACATTACTTTTTGCCTACCTTTTGTTGTGATTACTGTCTTTGCACGTTTGAGTAGTTTAGATGAGCGCTTGATGGAAGCGGCACGCGACTTGGGGGCTAACGAATCAACCATGGTGCGCACCGTATTGATCCCAGTTATCTTGCCAGCGGTTATGGCAGGTTGGTTGCTAGCTTTCACTTTATCGCTAGATGATGTGGTGGTGTCGACCTTTGTCACGGGACCTAGCTATGAGATTTTACCGCTGCGCATTTATTCTATGGTGCGTGTAGGACTCAAGCCAGAAGTCAACGCCATTGGTACGTTATTGCTAGTTGCTTCACTAGTATTGGTGGTTATCTCACAGTTATTATTACGCAAGCGCTAGATGTTGATTGCTAACTAATTGCTTATTAGCTACTTATTAATAACGGACTATGAGTGAAAGTCAGCGCTATATTGACTATAATGAATTTTTCTCACCTTAGCGGTTAGGTTATATTATGCTTGAGCTACGTCATCTTAATACATTAACCGCGCTACGAGCGTATGGTTCACTTGCAGCAGCGGCCGATGAACTACACGTTACCGCCTCTGCCGTTTCACATCAACTGAAAGAGCTTGAGAACTATTACGACATTAGCTTGGTCAATCGTCGGACGCGCCCGCTTAGTTTTACGCCAGCAGGCAAAGCAGTATTGGCATTGGCAGACAGTATCTTGCCGCAAGTTACCCGTACCAAATCCAACCTTAAACGCTTAGCACATGGTCAAGCAGGTAGATTACGCCTAGCATCAGAGTGCCACAGCTGCTTTGATTGGCTGATGCCGATACTTAACCACTATCGCCGTGAGTGGTCAGATGTTGAGCTAGACTTTGCCACAGGGTTTGAGCCTGAGCCGCATCATCTACTTATGGAAGGTGATATTGATCTGCTTATCACTACCAGTGATTTACCGCTCGACGGTATCAGCTATCAGCCATTGTTTGAGTATGAAAGCCGTTTGGTACTTTCACCAACGCATGATTTAGCTGCTCAGAAATTTATTGACCCTGATGATTTGGTTAATGAGACATTGATTGCCTATCCCGTAGAAGCCAAACGCCTCGATATCATTGCTAATTTTATGACGCCAGCACAAGTAAGCTTTAAGAGTGTTCGTACGACAGAGCTGACCGCGATGCTGATTCAGTTGGTTGCTAGTGAGCGCGGCGTGGCAGCATTGCCTGATTGGGTGGTTGCTGAATACGAGAGAAAAGGCTGGGTCGTCTCGCGGCCACTAGGAAAGGGTGTGCATTGTCAGCTGTACGCCGCAACGCGTATCTCAAGTAAAGATACGGCGTATATGCAGGGATTTGCGAGCTTATTGGAAGGGATAGTGAAGCCGTTATAGTTTCATTACTAATCACTTTTTTATAGTGATGAAATATTATTCACCTTTTCATATCGTAATGAATGTTATGGTAAATAATGGTTCCCTAGTGAGGACTTGAAACTTGGGCTGTAGCCCAAGTGATTTCAATAGGTATAGGTTTATATATTGAATCAGTATACATCTGAGTGTACTTGATGAGCTTAGCTTGATGATTACTAAGATTCACCGCTAACTGCTTAGTGCCCTTTGCTATCAAATTCGTAGAAACAAACTTGGAGAATTACCATCTTAAAATAGTCTGATTAATTAAAAGAAGAAGAATACTCCCGTTCTTTTTTCATAAGCAACTTGGAACAAATCATTGAGATTTCTAAGTAGTATATTTCTTGGATTTTTACCAAGATAATACTCCATAAAATCTTCTAAGTTTTTTAGCTTATCCTCTAATATTTCTTCGGATTCGTAGTCATCGATCATCAATCCTAATTTATCATTTAGTTCAATGAAAAATCCTATATCATATAATTCATCAAATTCCTTCTCATTCAAATTATATTCAATTAAATCACTATCTGTACATTTATCATAATCTAGTCTTTGCTCCGCCTCTTTTGAGGTTGGTACGACTATTAATCTGCCCTTCATAGCATTCACTCTCTATTTGCTAACGTTTTACCGCGACATCTGTTATCGGAACAGTCGAGGAGTTTTGTATTCTCCATTTTAGACGGTAAAAAGGTAGTGATTTAACGTCATTATGGAAGCATGTTCGGTGCGCTATACAGGCATCGAACTCTAAGCTGCTTTCTCATTACTGTAGTAGGTCACTTGGCATCTAATTTAAATAACATTTATGCAGAGTTTGGATGCTCTTTGGAGGTAATATTACTTAAAAGTCTAAACGTCATTTGTTCATAGATATCCTCTGAAAAGCTATCAGAAGATATGAACTCAATTTCTGTTATGTAAAACTCTAATTTATACTTATGTTTGATTCTAATCAACGCCCTTTCTACTTGACTGAGGATCATGTCTGAATTGACATTGCAATTAATAATCTTACTTTCTAAGTCTCTAAATATAGTTTTACTTTTTCTATCGCTAAGCTTTATTGATAGATAATTATTTTTATTCCCTGTCATATTAACTAAAACATACCTATCATTTTTTCTGAAATTCCTCATCAATGTACTCAATTTTAAAATTTATATACGTATTTGAAGGTGTTTAACTGTTTCAGTTAAGGTATACCCCAACGGAACCAGCTAATTCACTCTCCAAACGTATTAATAGACTACTTAAAACAGACTCTTAAACAATTAATATCTATCAACGCCTACAAAACTAGCTTAAAGAAATAAAAGCCAAGCGCGGTTGCCAGTAACGTTAGCCCAACATGCAAACCGATGAGCGCTAAGCCTGCCAGCAGCCGCCCGTCATGGATAAAGCCAAATACCTCTGCACTAAACGTACTAAAGGTAGTTAACCCACCCAAAAATCCGGTAATCACAAACACGCGCACGTGATCGGACAAGTTGCTACCCATACGCTCAAACCACACTAGCGCCAACCCTATCAGCAGTCCGCCTAAGATATTGGCGCTCAGGGTACCGAGTGGCACCCAACCGTGCAAAGCATTGAAACGCGATAACCAAGCTCGCAGACAAGCACCGAATGCTGCGCCCAAACCAATAGCAAGCCACTGCATAGACTGTCCTTAATTCATATAAACGTGTTGGACCAAATGCTCATTTATACGGCTGGCAATTCTGTCATTGGCCAGCGCGGAATACAGCTAACGGCCAAATCATCAAACTGTCCTGCTTGCAAGCGCTCAAAACCTGCATAGGCAATCATCGCGCCATTGTCCGTACATAGCGCAGGCGGTGCATAATGAACCGTCGCATCTATCTTGGCCAGCTCTGCCTCTAGCATCTCGCGCAGATGCGTATTGGCACTGACGCCACCTGCAATTACTAAGCGGCTCATATCTGCTTGCTTAAGTGCTTTGACACATTTTTTCACTAGCGTGTCGACCACTGCATGCTGAAAACTGGCGGCAATATCAGCACGAACCTGCGGATCGCTGTCAGCGCCATTACCCGACCCTCCCGAACATGGTGTATCTTTAATCAGATTATGTACGGCCGTTTTCATGCCACTAAACGAAAAGTCTAGACCCCGATGTAGCATTGGTCTTGGTAGTGCGTAAGCGTCAGGATTACCAGTTTCTGCCAGTTTGGCAATATTAGGGCCGCCAGGATAAGGCAGGCCTAGCATCTTAGCCGCTTTATCAAAGCACTCACCCGCCGCATCGTCTATCGACTCACCCAATATCTCATACTGCCCTACGCCATGAGCAGCAATCAGTAGCGTGTGCCCACCAGATACTAGTAGCGAGACAAAAGGAAACGCCGGAGGGTTTGCACCCATAAGCGGTGCCAAAAGATGCCCTTCCATATGATGAATACCAATCGCTGGAATATCCAAACCATATGCCAAGCTACGACCAAATAGTGCGCCTGTCATCAATGCACCAATAAGACCAGGCCCTTTGGTATAAGCAATCGCATCAATGTCGCTTTTTTTCATATCGCACTGTTCTAGCAGCTCATTCAATAACGGCACGAGCTTACGAATATGATCGCGACTGGCAAGCTCAGGTACAACGCCGCCATACAGGGCGTGCAGCTCAATCTGAGAATACAGTACTTGCCCGACCAAACCTTGGTTGTCGCTATTTATTTGCTCACTATCAAAAATCGCTAGCCCCGTCTCATCACAAGAGGTTTCTAAGCCCAATACTTTCATACTTTTGCCTTTATACTTTCGTTTTCGTGCTATTTTTGTCGCACTTTTATCTTACATCATTCTGGGAAATTGGATAACGAATACAGCCAGTCACACACTATCTCAAATTCGCTTGATACAGCTGTATATTCTCAGACTGGCATGACAAAAAACGTGCATAAAAAAACCGTCATTGTCAGTCACAATGACGGCCAGTTTAGCAAATTTCAATAGCTGACATACTCTATATATACCGTATCAGCTTACCGACGCTAGCATATAATCAACCGCTGCTTTAACTTGTGCTTCGGTCACACCATTTACCGCTTGCGCTGGCATTTTATTAAAGCCTTTAGCCGAGTGCATATATAGCGTCTCTTTATCTTTGGTCAGACGAGCTGTCCAAGCCGCTGTATCACCATACTTTGGCGCATCGAGCAAACCTGCAGCATGACACACCTGACAGTTTGATTCATACAGTTTAGCCCCTGCATCTGCGGCCAACACTTCAGGCTCAGAATCAGTTTCAGGTGTTGCCACTGCGTCATCTACTATGTCAGCAGACTCTGTTGCTGCTTTTGGTTCTGTATCTGGCTCAGCCACAGACACAAGCGTCGTGCCTTCGGTTTCTGATACAGCTTTCTCTTCTATAGCGGTAGCTGGTTCATCGGCTATTGCAGACTCTTCCGTAGCTGTGTTATCACCGCTACAAGCACTCACAGCAAATACCACACTCATGCTGATCACAGACAATTTCAGCTTGTTCATATACGGTTGTATATCAATCATGGTTTTACCCTTACTTAGTCAGTCTGCAATCAATTAGTGATGCGTTATATAAGCTTAAAGTACTTACATCTACGACTAATGACTGTTTAATAGTCCATTGAGCTAATAGTCAAGTCAGCACGAAGTTACTCGGCAGTGGCTGCAGCTGTATCGTCAGTAGCCGCCATATCGGCGCTGTCAGTAGAAGCAGCGGCTGTATCCGTACTATCGGTAGCGGCTGCTTCTGCAGTATCAGCGTCAGCCGTTCCTGCTTCGGCAGTAGCTGTACCGTCAGCTTCTGTACCCGCAGCATCAGCCGCTGGCATCGGTGCTGTCTCTGGGAATTCCATTTCTTCAGCTGGTGGCGCATTTTTGATGGCAAGTTCAGCAGCTTCGTCAACGCGATCGATTGCCATTACTTCTTCATGCTCTTCGCCGCCACTACAAGCGCTCACGCTCACACCTAAAGTTACGATAAGTGCGGTGCTTAATGCCGTGTTAAATACTGTCTTTTTCATTCCAACATCCTCAATAAAATACACACAAAACGGTTCATAGGCTTACTAGGGTCTATTGAACTTTCAAATGTGGTGCTGGCAGTCACTATTTTTTAGACAATATGCAGTGAAATTGTTGAAGCCTAGACATTCTAGGTTAAATTATTTCGCCATATATTGGCAAAAAAGAGTACTGCCCTGAAAGGCTGATGCTAAAATTACCCCAACCGTTGTTGAAAACCTAGCTAAGGTCTCGACATTATCGTCGGTTTTCGCCTAGTTTGGTGTAACTTTAGCCATCAGCAGCCCTAATATTTGAATGTTCAATAGACCCTATAATATGGGAATTATCATAGCATAAACTCCAATCAAACCGTTATAGACGGTAGGGATTTTTTATTGATAAAGCGTTGTATATATGTCGAACTCATAGTTTGAGAGCCAAATTCAAATAGCTATCTAATTGAATGCCTTATCAGCAATAAATGCTTAAAATCATTGACTTTGTTGGTATTTTTTATTAAAATACCTGCCCTTACGCTAATGCGTGAGAATTGTCCTAGTTTGAGCTGATGCCTGTAATCTTGAGATATTACGGCTAAATACTAATACACAGCCAAACTAATGCCCTTATATCTCATCCTAATCGAGGAGTCTTCATGCCTGCAGTTAAGGTTAAAGAAAACGAACCAGTTGATATCGCTATCCGTCGTTTCAAACGTGCTTGTGAAAAAGCTGGTGTATTATCAGACGTACGTAAGCGTGAGTTTTATGAAAAACCAACGCAAGTACGTAAGCGTAAAAAAGCTGCTGCCGTAAAGCGTTATAAGAAGAAGTTACAACGCGAAACTATTCGTACCACTCGTATGTACTAATCAGTAATCTGATTAGTTAAGTACAAGCGCTACACTAACGCCACTGTTATCAATCGATATCAGTGGCGTTTTTTATGCTACAATTTTTGTTATTACTGCTGACATAATTTTTTATTAAAACCACTATCAGCAGGTTTGGTTCTAAAAATTTAACAAACAACCTCTAACGAATAGCATTTAACAGATCGATAAGGATAATAGCAGTGAGCCAACTTAAACAGACGTTATCAGACAATATCAAAGTTTCAATGAAAGCTCGTGAGCTTGAGCGCGTCAAAGTACTGCGCAATGTACAGTCAGTAGTGAAACAAATTGAGATTGATCGTCAAACAGAACTTGATGATGCGCAAGTATTAGAAGTTTTGCAAAAGCAGCTAAAGCAGCGTCAAGAATCATTAACTATCTTTACAGAAAATGGCCGTGATGACTTGGCCACCAAAGAGCAGTTTGAGATTGACATCATCAACGAGTTTATGCCGCAGCAAATGAATCAAGACGAGATCATGGCATTGGTAAATGCTGAAATCGCTGAGCAAGGTGCTACGTCTATGCGCGATATGGGCAGCGTCATGGGTGTTTTAAAGAATAAAACAGCTGGCCGTGCTGATCCTGCTTTGATTTCTAAAATGGTCAAAGAAGCGCTACAAGGCTAGCACTTGCTATTGATTGGCAGGCTAATCTGTACAAATAACCGTCTAAGGCTTAAAGTCTTGGGCGGTTTTTATTGCTTTGAGTTCTGCATTAATATTGGCCAATAACGGACGCGCACTATTGGCTTGATCCGTGGTTTGCAGGTTTTCCGTCAACTGTTTGGCTTGTGTCAAAGAGGTCAGCGCACTCTCATAGCGTCCATTCCATAGCTGATCATAACTACGATAGCGCAATGCATTAATCGTCGCGATATTGGCTAACTGTGGTGAGGTGGTGGTCTTAGCAAGTTTTTCATTGGCAAGTTGCAAGCTTTGCCATGCATAACGATCGCTTGGCTGCTGTTCTGTTAGTGGCTTCAACAGCGCTTGAGCTTTTATCGGTTGATTACTGTTAGTCAGCGCTTCGGCTAGATAAAGGCGTAAGTCACGGCGCTCAGGATATAGGCGCTGCTGGCTTTCTAAGACATCTACGGTTTGTTGCCATTTGCCTTGTTCACTCAATAACTGACTGTGGGTAATCGACAATAGAGGCTCTAAATTTTGACGCTGCGTGCTTGATAACGCATTTATCTCAGCTAATACCTTATTAGCATCTGTAAAGCGTTGCTGCTCTCCATACCAATGCATTAGCGCAAGTTTGGCTCCGAGACTGTTTTTGGCGGCCGTTGTCAGCGTGACTTCAGAGGCATGTTTACCAGTCACTTGCACACGCCAATACAGTAAATCAAACAGTGCTTGATGGCGCTGCTGCTGGCTCAATGAGAGCGCTGGATACTTCTGGGCGCGACTCTGTGACTCGCTCAACCTCTCGTTACTCAGAGGGTGTGAGCGTACAAAGCTTGGTAAGAATTGATTCTCAACTTGGTTCAACTGACTCTGTTGATTCATCGTAGCAAAGAACCGTGGCATCGCCCGAGGATCATAACCCGCTTGGGTCATAATCTGCATTCCTACTCGGTCAGCCTCACGTTCGTTACTACGGCTAAAGGCCATGCTGCTATTCATAGAGGCTGTCTGACTGCCCATCATCACAGCCGCAGCGGCATCACCATCGACAGCTGAGGCAGCAATCGCAGCTAGCATACCGCCTAGCTGCATCAGCAAGGCTTTTTTACGTTCGTCAGCGCCGCTTTCGTAGTGTCGTTGACTGATATGTGCGACTTCATGCGCGACGACGCTCGCCAGCTCATCCATGCTACTAGCTGACAGTATCGTCCCAGTATTGATACCTATTATGCCGCCAGGTGCTGCAAAAGCATTGATACTGGGGTTATCAATAATAACGACGCCAAGTGGTGCTTGCTGACGGGCTTGGGCATTGAGACGCCACGTCATGTCTTTTATCGTTTCTTGTACCCAAGGGTCATGTTCCATTCTGACGCGGCCATTGATATTCTGTAATGACCACTCGCCAAGCATTTTATTCTGATATTGCTCAGAAAAGCTCAAGCCTTGCCCGCGCAGATTTGGTAGCTCTAGCGTTTGCGGATCTGTGACTTGCCATGAGTTATGAGAAAATGGCAGCGTTTGACTCTCTTGACTATGTGCACCATTAGCCGTGGCTAGTAGCATTATTGACAGTCCTACCTTGATACTATTTAACACAGCTACACTCATAAAATGACCTTTACCTTTTCGCCTAAATAACATAAGTGGCAAACCTACGGAGCTTTTGGCTACTAAAGAGCTGTTGCTGTCAGGTCGCTTCGTTCTATCAGCCTGGTACAAGTGCATATCCTATAAGATAATTAACGACGTCTTTTCGACTATACGAGCTTGTTTATCCAAGGTCAATTCTACAATGAACTTAACTACCAATAACTTAGCCACCCGTCACGATTGCGCAACATGGCTGTGTAATTATTCATTGGGATATTATTTATGCAGTAAGTCTCAATCGTATAACTATTAATCGAGCAACTGCTAATCGTGCAACTCTTGGTTATATGATTCTAGTGAACCGAATACAGCGTTGATTATATTCAACTGCAACTATACATTGTCTATTTGGTATAATGAGCAACAATGATAGTAGGTTTAGATGACTGTGATGGCTGTTATAAAGACCTCGTAATTTATGATTGATAGATTATGTTCGTACTCAACATCAAAGCCTATTGCTAATAAAACAAATTAAAATATAGATATCTACAAGGTTTAAGTTATGCCCGCTGCTAGTGAATTAGTCATCAAACGTGTGTCGCACTTTATGCAGTTATCAGCGAATTTGACTGATGCACAGCAGAACGACATTGCGAGTTTACTAGAGCTGCTACCGACTGAAAGTCATAGCTCAGATAATGTAGCTATAGAGCAATCTGAACTAAATATAAAAAGCTTCGTTGATGGACGCGGTCTTGCATGTCCGATGCCATTATTAAAAACTAAGGTCGCATTACGTGACGTAACAGTTGGCGAATCACTGTATGTGGTTGCAACCGACCCTAACTCGCAAGCTGATATCACAGCGTTTTGTCGACAAAGTAAGCAATCACAATCGGCAGATTATTTGAAGTTAGTGGTCAATGAAGTTACTGACCATTCGTCAGTTGATGGCACATCATTACAGCGTTTCGCTACAATATATCACTTCATCATTACCAAAACTGATAGCAACTAAGCGCTGCTATCCTTTACAATTAAATCATAAAGATTTTTATCTGACTATTTGCTTAACTATTTAACCAAGGTCAAGAATATGGCTAATACTTCTACTGATGCTGTAAATACAAATAAAAAAGATGGCTCAGCTCCTATAAAAAATGATGCACGCGATGCTGCATTAAAGGCCGCTGCTCAGCGACCACCCTATGACGCGAGTGCATTGGGCAATACCAGTACGCGCGACTTAGTACCAGCTATGCCAACTCACCTGTCAGCGCCAGGGGTCAACTTGGGTGCGTATATCAATACTGTCCATCAAATCCCAATCCTAACGCCGGTACAAGAGCAAGAGTTGGCGCATCGCTATTATGATGAAGGTGATGTTGAAGCCGCTCGACTACTGGTGATGTCGCATCTACGTTTTGTAATTCATATCGCACGTAGCTACTCGGGTTACGGATTGCCGCAAGCAGATTTAATCCAAGAAGGTAACTTAGGATTGATGAAAGCGGTCAAACGTTTTGACCCGAATAAAGGCGTACGTTTGGTATCCTTTGCTGTGCATTGGATCAAAGCTGAAATTCATGAGTTTGTGATTCGCAACTGGCGTATTGTGAAAGTTGCGACCACCAAAGCTCATCGTAAGCTGTTCTTTAACTTGCGTAGCCTTAAGAAGACTAACAATCAGCTGACACTAGAAGAAGCGGATGCTATTGCTAATGACTTGAATGTCACACGCAAGCAAGTGTTAGAGATGGAATCACGTCTAACCTCTTATGATGCTTCGTTTGAAGCGCAGTCAAGCGACGATGATGATGGTCGCTATGCCCCTCAGCTATTTTTGGAAGATGGTATCGATCCAGCTGAACAGTTAGAAGAAGCGGATTGGGAAGAAAACAACTCATCAGCACTCATCGCTGCGATGGGTACCTTAGATGATCGTTCGCGTGATATCGTCGAGCAGCGTTGGTTATCTGAGCAAAAATCCACCTTGCATGAGTTAGCAGCCGTTTACTCTATCTCAGCCGAACGCGTCCGTCAGATTGAGAAAAATGCTATGGACAAAATCCGTGATGCGATGACCATTGATAGTGTGATTCTGCCAGATGATATCCAATAGCCCTAAGATGATATGAATTGTTCAATGTTAAATTGGATTGGTATTGCAGCAATTAATATGGCTATTGCTGTTGCTTTGGGCGCATTTGGTGCGCATGGTCTAGAAGGTCGTGTCAGCATCCAACAGCTTGAATGGTGGCATACGGCAACGCTATATTTATTTGTACATGCGCTGGGATTATTGCTTGTCGGTATGCTAATTCGTTTGAAATATATTACTCAGACGACCGCTTGGTTACTACAAATTGGCATTATCATTTTTGCTGGTAGTCTGTATGCCATGACGCTTGGTGCGCCGCGCTGGTTTGGTGCGATTACGCCTATTGGCGGCGTTCTTATGATTGCAGGTTGGCTATGGTTGGCCGTTTCCGCCTTTCGATTAAAAGATTCAGTTAACTGAGCTTTTTAATAGAATAGTTATTGTTATTTTCAGCTCTTTGCATCAGCTGCAACGAACTATCAGTAATAAAGCAAAAGACACGCAGTGAATAGCAGATAAACAGGAATTTTAATTTAGTAGGGAGTATTTAATATGAGCACCATTAGTGTCAATGGTAAAAGCTTGCAAACCACTCATCAGACTGTACAACTGGTTATCAATGAGCTTGGTCTTAGCCAAGGTCGTTATGCTGTAGAAGTAGACGGCGAGCTGATGCCAAAGAGCGAGCTTGCTCAACTACGTATCGTAGAAGGAATGAATATCGAAGTAGTACAAGCCGTCGGCGGTGGTTGATAATGTTTAGACAGATAAGCTTGAGCTGACAGCTAGTTCATTTTCGTTCTAAGTTTACTAATGATAAAAAAGACCTCAACGTATTACACGTTAGAGGTCTTTTTTTACGTCAATTACAAACTAGTGCAGTAGCTACTTATAAATTTTTTATTCTCTTAGTCTACTTTCACTAACTTGTAACGATAGTGTTCAAATTTTTAAACTCGAACTATGCTGCTGGTACTGCTTCTGCAGGGGTTATATCCTGATAGCGACTATCGCGTCCTGCACCCTGAGTCTTTTTGCGCTCTTGACGGGTTTTGTACTTACGTACTTGTCTATCTAGCTTGTCTGCCATCTCGTTAATGGCTTTATACATATCATCTTCATACGCTTGGACAAACATTTCTTGACCCGAGACACGCATAATTGCTTCAGCTTTATGGCTCTTTTTACCGCCATCGCTAGCACCGCTATTGTCTAACGATAAAATCACTTGAATACTTTGTATCTGATCAAAGTGACGCTCTACTTTTTCAAGCTTCTCGCGTACTGCTGTGTCCATAGCTTCGGTAACGCTGATATGATGACCACTGATAGAAACATTCATATTGTTGTCCTTTTATTTGTAACTTCCAATCAACAGATGAGGTAGCATTCTTGCTCTTATCATCCTGCCTTACCACTAACTACACCAAAGCCTCTAGTAATGTGTCGACGTATCCTTTTATCGTCTCCTTTATTAGTTGTAAATAAATACTATAAATCGGCACTTGGGTTTCGTTGTTGGTATGACTCTAATTTGTCATGAAAATCGCCCAGTAGCAAGCCGTTAAATTGTAATTAAGTGTAACAATACCTATTATTTCTACTTGGTTTCTATATAATCAAAAAATTTTATTTTTTATATCTGTATTGCACTATACAGACAGGTAGCCATTAAGCTTATAGAAAGATGAGCTTAGATAATTAGTATTTCTGTTTGCGCTGAGTAGACGAGCCAATATTCATTGCTTCACGATATTTGGCGACGGTTCTTCTGGCTATATCGATACCATCTGCTAACAGCTCATCTTTGATACGACTGTCTGATAAGGGTTTTTTGGGATCTTCGTCAGCGATGAGCTTTTTAATCATGGCACTGATAGCGGTCGATGAGATATCTCCATCAGCACTACTTACGTGAGAGGAGAAGAAGTGTTTCAAAGAAAACAACCCTTGCGGCGTCAAGATAGTTTTACTGGTGGTAAGGCGTGAGACTGTCGACTCATGCAAGTCAACTTCTTCAGCAATTGCCTTTAATATCAGAGGTTGCATGGCGGTTGCACCACGCTGCAGGAACTCTTGTTGATAGCGTACAATGCTGGTTGCTACTTTGAGTAGGTTTTGATTGCGCTCTTCGATACTACGAATAAACAATCGAGCATCGGTAAGGTTTTCGCGCAGATATTGATTGTCAGGACTGTCATCGCCACGCTTGACCAAGTTGGCATATTCTTGGTTTACGCGTAGTTTTGGTAAGGTGTCTGGATTGAGGCGTACATACCAGCCATCTTCTTCTGCTTCAGAGTTACTTGTCGCCTTATTATTCCTAACAGGTGTGACCAGCACATCTGGAATATCGTAGCTCTCAGGCGACTGGGCATAGTCAGGCTGGCTAGACTGGAACAGCAGCCCTGGCGAAGCGTTTAAGGTACGTAGTAGCGTAAGCGCAGGTGTGATGTATTCTGGTGCAAGCCCTGTGCGTTCTGTCAGTGCTTTAATATTATTACTGACTAAATGCTCGCTCGCTGATAATAGCGCTTGGGCTTCTTGTAGGTATTCGGTGCGGGCATCTAGTTTAGATAGCTGAATCGATAAGCACTCGCTTAAATGACGCGCCCCCACGCCAACTGGATCACAGGACTGGATGATACGTAATACAGTTAAGACCTCTTCTTTTTCAACGCGCTCATCCCATTGATAGAAACTTGCCATCGTATCAAAGCTCTGCAGCAGCTCATCTATATCAATTCGAATAAAGCCCATATCGTCCATGGAGTCTATTAAATATTCTGCAATCAGCGTATCGGCCTCTGATAAACGCTTAAAGTTCAGCTGCCAGCGCACATGATCTTGAATGGTGGACGATGTACCGCCTTGGTAACTATCAAAATCTTCATCACCCCTACTATTGCCAGAGCCTGTTGCGGTAGAGGCATAGTTACCCGTGTCAAAGCTACCTATATCAAAGCTATCGGCATCAGAACTGCTATAGCTATCTACATCTATTGCACTATCATCGATATTAGGCTGTTGTAATTTATCCAAACTATCACTGAAGCTATCACTACTATCGCCACTGTACTCTGTACCGCTAGTAGGTACTGAGTCGAATGAGTCACTGCTACTTTGATTCCAGCTATCAAGCGTCAACGGCTCGCTCCACTCCTCTATTTCATCGTCACCACTGTCGTATTCGTCATCGTTTTCGATACGTTCAAGTAATGGATTACTATCTAGTTTTGCCTGAACCTCTTGTGCGAGCTCAAGACTAGAGAGCTGCAGCAATTTTATGGCTTGCTGCATTTGCGGGGTTAGCTTTTGTGAGTTGCTCAGCGTGGTCGCCAATCCGAACGACATACTCATGGGCGGCTTATTGCACTCCGATCTTAGTGATATTGTGTTTATTCTGTCAGTAAAGGTAACGACATAAATCTTATCAGGACATGACGATAGCATTTTTTGCCACAATTTTGCTATGATAATTTATGTTTTGTCCGGATACGTTTGGTTTGCTATCGATAGCAGACTACCATCTTGGCAAGGATGAGCAATCCATAAATACGAGCAGTCTGCTCATTACCGCGAAAATATTATAATAAATAAATTACGGTAAATGACCAATACAGCTCACACCCAATAGGAATATTGTCATGAATTCAAGTAACCATCAACTTAACGTCGCTGCTATTCAAATGAACAGTCAGCAGAATGTTGAGGATAATCTAGCAGATATCAAAGCCGCTATCACAGACGCACAAGCTCAAGGTGCTGAGCTTGTTGTATTGCCTGAGAACTGCTGTAGTATGGGACAGCAATCTGCTACTGCTGAGCGTTTTGACGACTTATCAGCGACGATAGCAGACTACGCCCGCACCGCTGGTATCCATGTATTAGCAGGCTCGTTACCCTGCCATTATCGCCCTGATGGTACTGTCGTTCCTGATGGTAGATTGCGCCAAGTGAGCCAGCTGTTTGCACCAGATGGCACCCGCGTCGCACGCTACGACAAGATTCATCTGTTTACCGCAACTGTGGCCGATAAGCATGGCAGCTATAACGAAGCGGCGACCTTTGAGCCGGGTACGCAGACCGTAATTGCGCCACTAGCAGTAGGCAATACAGTCTATCAACTCGGCATGATGGTATGTTTTGATTTGCGCTTCCCAGCATTGGCGCAGCGTCTGCGACAAGCAGGTGCTGAACTGTTGAGTGCACCTTCTGCCTTTACGTACTTGACTGGGCAAGCGCACTGGTCGCTGCTGTTACGAGCGCGTGCTCTAGACAGTCAATGTATGGTCATCGGCGCAGCGCAAGGTGGCGATCATCTTTACAAAGATGGTAGTACGCGCCAGACATGGGGACATGCAGCCATTACAGCGTTTGATAGTAGTGTTATCGCAAGCTATGACGATAGCGAACTGGATAAACAATATGCCATCGTCATGGCGTCATTAGACAAGCAAGCACAAGAGCAAGGCCGTCAGAAGCTGCCTATCTTTGATTGCCATCGTTTGGCGTAAATTGTGAAATTCAGTGGGTTTCATGCCTAATTGCTAAGGCAATTCTTCATTTTGAGCATGAGTTGCTCGTGGATGGGCGCGATCATAAACTTGCGTTAATTTTGCAAAATCAACGTGGGTATAAATTTGCGTGGTGCTAATATCACTATGCCCGAGCATCTCTTGTACGGCGCGCAAGTCGCCACTGCCTGACAGCATATGTGATGCAAAACAATGACGCAATAGATGGGGATACATGTTTTGGGCAATACCTGCGCGAGTAGCAGCAACTTTTAAGCGCTGCTGCACTGCCCGTGTTGATAATCTGGTCCCAAGCTTTTCACTGATGAATAGTGCGTTATCCATCTGCTCTACCCACAGGTTACGATGTGGTAGGTAGCGACTAATCGCTTCTGCGGCCTTTATCCCTAATGGTACTAGCCGTGTTTTATTTCCTTTACCTGTGACTCGTACCCGTAAGTCAGACAAGTCTACATCTGCCATATCGAGTGCAACCAACTCGCCAACACGCAAGCCACTACTATAGAGCAATTCGAACATAGCCTTGTCACGCAACCATAAGCGCGCTTGCTCTGGTGTATCAGGAATCTCTTGATCGAGTAGCTGAGTCAGTAAATCGACATCAGCGATAGAAGGCAGCGGTCTAGGACTACGCTTCAGCTGATAGCCAGTGGTTGGGTTGATACGTGCTAGCTCTTCTTCAATCATCCAACCATAAAAATGTCGAATCGCAGACAGCTCTTGCTGGACACTGGCAAGTGCCAACTTATCTTCATCAAGACGTTGACTGATATGCTGGGCAAGTTGCCGTTTATCACAGCGCGTCCACGTTAGACGCTTACCACGCAAAAATAACGCCAGTTGATTTAAACCAGCGAAATAGGCGGTCAGAGTATGCGGCGAATGGTTGCGCACAGACAATGTATTGAGCCAACGATGTACAGGTGCGAGTAGCTCTCGTAAGGCAGCGTCTGACTCTATATTGGCGGCCAGCTCAGTAGATAGCCAAGGTACTGAGCTCGCTGCCTGAGTGTCTTTTTTTGTAGACATAACCATATTAGAACCATCCTTGGCATTTATACGATTGGCCTAACAACAGTTATCAGCCTTCAGCATTGGGTTTAAGACCCGCTTGTGCCATCAGGCCATCTGGACTAAATACGCCTTCATAGACGAAAGCGGTCGGGCCCGTCATCGTAACTGAATAGCCTGGCTGCCATTTGATAATCATGCTGCCACCATATAGCTGCGCGCGGACTTCCTCACCCTCATCGAGCCAACCCTCACGTATACCAACGGCTACTGCTGCACACGCGCCCGTACCACAAGCTTGGGTCTCACCCACGCCGCGCTCGTACACACGTAGACGAATGTGGCGCTGATTCATCACTTGCATAAAGCCCACATTGACGCGGTCTGGAAAGGCAGGATGCGACTCGATTGCCTTGCCTAAAGTCTCAACCTCAGCATCAAGTACGTCATCGACTTTTATCACAGCGTGCGGGTTACCCATATTGGCAACGTACAGCTGTACAGGCGTACCATTTACATCAAGGTGATAGGTGTTTTGAATTTTAGTCGTCGCTCTTGGGCTAAACGGAATCTCATCTGGCTCAAATTTAGGCTTGCCCATATCGACATCTACCCAACCGTAACGATCAGTAGTCAGGGAAATAATGCCGCTGGCCGTCTCAACGCGTAGACGCTGCTTAAATGACAGTTTACGTGCCTGCACAAAACGTGCAAAACAACGCGCGCCATTGCCGCACTGTTCGACTTCGGTGCCATCAGTATTAAAGATACGATAACTGAAATCGACATCAGGGCGCATAGGTGGCTCAACCACGAGCAGCTGATCAAAACCAATACCTAGGTGACGATCGCCCAATAACTGCACCAAATCCTTGGTCAAATCTAAGCGCTGGGTCACTAAATCAATGACCATGAAATCATTACCCAACCCATGCATTTTAGTAAACTCTATTAGCATATCTTTGATGTCCTATCCTATTTTTATGTATGCCTTATATTAGCACGCTGTCAGATACAATCATAATTATCACCACTATCAAATACTAAGTTATATGTATATCTCACAACTGACCTACTTACTTAGCATTGGGCACAAAAAAACCCACTGTTATCGCCACAGTGGGTTCTCTTTAATCAACAAAGTATAATTACAAAGCTATCTAATCAATACAGCCATCGATGACCATATCAATGTCAATCAACGCTTCTTATAGTGCTACTTACCCTGCCACAACGATTCATCTGCATATAACGCTTCAATCGTTTCGCGCTTGCGAATAAGCTGATGACTATCACCAGACACCATCACTTCGCTAGCACGCGGGCGTGAGTTATAGTTACTGCTCATGGTAAAACCATACGCACCTGCGCCCGTAATGGCCAGTACATCACCTGTGGCCAATGACAGTAGGCGGTCTTTTGCCAAGAAATCACCCGTCTCACAAATCGCGCCAACGATATCCCACGGCTGCGTACCATCCGTATCGATACCAGCACTAGGTAACACACTCGGAATCACCGCCATCTCAGCTTGATATAAAGCAGGACGAATCAAGTCATTCATCGCGGCATCAACGATAGCAAAGTTTTTATGCTCAGTCGGCTTGAGTACGTCAACTTGAGTCAATAGCACGCCAGCATTGGCAACGATACTACGACCTGGCTCAAAGAACACAGTCAAACCAAGCTCGCTAAGTTTTGGTAATAATGCTTGGGCAAACTCATCGATAGATACAGGCGTCTCATCAATATAGCGCACACCTAAACCACCGCCCAAATCGATATGATGTAACTCAATACCTGTGTCACGCAGGCTATGTATCAGCTCAATAACTTTATCTAATGCTGCAACAAACGGCTCTACTTCAGTCAACTGCGAGCCGATATGACAATCAATACCAACGATGTCGATATGTGATAAATCCGCCGCTTGCTGATAGACCGCTAGTGCGTTTTCGTGAGTGATACCGAACTTGTTGTCTTTAAGACCTGTTGAGATATATGGATGGGTTTTGGCATCGACGTTAGGGTTGACGCGTAACGAGATTGGCGCAGGCTTATCAAGTGACTTTGCCACGTCATTGATTAAAGTCAGCTCGCTGATAGACTCAACATTGAAGCAGCCAATACCTTGAGTCAGCGCATATTCGATATCACTATACGTTTTGCCTACACCTGAGAATACCACACGTGATGCTGCGCCACCTGCGGCTAACACACGCATAAGCTCACCGCGGGAAACAATATCAAACCCAGCGCCCGCCTGTGCCAAGACACCAAGCACGGCAAGGTTAGAGTTTGCTTTTACGGCATAGCATACTTGATGATTCAGACTGGCAAAGCTATCAGTATAAGCTTGATAAACGTCCAATATTGCTTGCTTTGAATACACGTAGCAAGGTGTACCATATTGTTTTGCCAACTCATCGATACTGACCTGCTCCATATACAATGCATCGTCGCGATAGCTTAACGCTGGCAAGTGAGCACTCAACGCTTTCGGGTCAACATACAACCCTTGCTCAGTTTGGATAGTAACGGATTCGCCAGTAGCAGAATCGATTAAGTCAGCAGGTAGTTCAGAATGACTCATATAAACATCTCTAATATAATCAGATTATCAAGGGTGAAAATTAAATTTAGGTAGTAAAGCTATTTAGTCAATCAGGCAGTAAAGAATCGACAGTTAATTAAAAAGTCAATTAAACTTTTAATTAAAAAGCACCTAACCGCTATCTACGGGCTCAGCTTAGCGATTATTAGCCTAGCAATTATTAGCCTAGTAATTAATAGCTTAGCAATTAATAGTCGTTGGGGTCAGTACTAGGCTCAGGTAGCACCATTTGCTCTTCTAGGTAGCGGTTTTTTTGATAGTTATCATCGTCGATACCCGCAAAGGCTGCATCTTGTGGATGGCTAGTACTATCCAGTACAGACGCACTGCCCTCTATCGTTTGACTACTAGAGTGTGCCAAATATAGATCGCCTTTTTGTCCGCAGCCTGACAATCCTAGCATAACCGCACTGCCAATAAATAAAGTGGCGACAGCCTGACGACTGGTACGAGCGAACGAGCTAGCATGCTTGGCTGCTGAGGGGCTGTGTATAGTAGACATATAATAGATAACCTGTGAGCTTACGACGGCATAATGGCAATAGTAAATCGTGATAAATAAAAAACAAATGGACAGCCAAACCAGCAGTTAAAGCACTGCCATTATGACTATTTTAATCATAGCATTATTACATAAAGCTGTACGGATACTGAATATGATTGGTGAATAAATTTGCGTGATGTTGGATATTTTCTAAAACATTAGTCGAATTTTTATAGTAATATCGTCTGCGAGCTTAGATATGAATGTATGACATATGGGTATCTCGACAATATTTCTTACAATTTCGTGAGCAATAGCGCTGTTATGCCGCCTATACAAGTTATCCATTTATAGTTCTATAACTCACTGAATATAATCGATTTATTTCATATTTAGCAATTTATCAATCACACATTTTAAACCTTGCCCCTGTCGTGGTGTAGAAACAAAAATGTGTTACATTATATTCCCAGTTTGCGGCGGCAATAGGATGCTAGCCTGAGATGCATACGCATTACCTCATAAGCATGGATGCATAGCACTGTCAGAAATAGTAGCCCAAGTATAAACAAAATCGCCAATATGCTTGCTTGGTATGATCAGCATAGATATGGCTGATTTTTATTTACTCGACGGTTATCAACTTCATCAACTCCATATAATAATGACATCATGTCTCAGTGACCCTTACTACAGCACTTGAGATATCAGCGATGTAGCATTTGATGATAATAAAACAGGACGTGGCAATAGACGTCTTTTTTGTATCGAACGAACGATATAATTGATTTGCCCTTTATAAAAACCAATCTAAGGATAGAGTATGAGCGCCAACCTAAGTACCACTTTTGATGATAAGAATAGCGAAACATCAACCCTAACTAGCCCCACTTTAGTCCTCAACTGCGGTTCGTCTTCTATCAAATACGCGTTGATCAGCGATGACAACTCTACTCGTATCACCGGTCTTGCCGAAAACTTAGGTCTCGATACAGCCCGTATCAAACATACCACGCTAAATGGCGATAAGTTAGAAATTTCTATCCCTGGTGGTAGTCACAAACTGGCACTGCAAAAAATTCTAGAGCTACTAGAGCAATATCACTTCATCGCAGTCGGGCACCGTGTGGTACATGGCGGCCGTGAGTACTCTCAAGCCGTTCGTGTTGATCAGCATGCGTTAGAGGAAGTAAAACGCCTAAAAATCTTGGCTCCACTACATAACCCTGCAAATGCTTTGGGTATTGAAGCGGTTCAAGCTATTTATCCTGACATTCCACAAGTTGTAGTATTTGACACCGCCTTTCACCAGACCATGCCACCTGTTGCCTTCCGCTATGCGTTGCCAAAATATTTATACGAAGAGCACAAAATCCGTCGTTACGGCTTCCATGGTACGTCTCATGCTTATGTCTCAGAACGTGCTAGCCAAATCACTGAAGCAAAAGGTCCTCATGGCTGGATAACCGCGCATCTAGGCAATGGTTGCTCAGCAACTGCCGTATATGATGGCAAAAGTCTCGATACTAGCATGGGTCTGACCCCACTTGAGGGACTGATGATGGGCACACGTAGCGGCGATGTCGACCCAAGCTTACATATGCATCTAAAGCGTCAGCTCGGTATTAGTCTAGAAGAAACGGATAAGATGCTGAATAGTGAGAGCGGTCTGCTTGGTATTTCTGGCCTATCAAATGATTTGCGTACTATTGAACAAGCTGCGAGCGAAGGCCATAAAGATGCGCAGCTCGCCATCGAGATGTTCTGCTACCGCGCCGGTAAATACCTCGCCAGCTTAAGCTGTGCACTGCCTGAATTCACTGGTATTGTGTTCACAGGTGGTATCGGCGAAAACTCTGTCACGACGCGCGCAAGTATTTTAGCCGTCATGCGTCATTTCGGTATCAAAATGGACGCTGAAAAGAACGCTGGATTGTACGGTGGTCAAGAAGGCAGCTTCCAAGCAGAAGGTAGCAGTGTCGAGCTGTGGGTTATACCAACAGATGAAGAATACCGTATCGCTCAAGAGACTCGTCAAGCATTGAAATTAGTATAAGACGATTGACTATAATGCCTAGCGCTTATCGTTTTGGACGCTTATAAAAAGCTGAGAACAAGTAAGATAAAGCGCTTGGTGTTTTTATACTGCATTTCTTATGCTGCTCAAAATGACTCGACGTCTAAAATAAAATAAATTGTAGGACACATTATGCAAACCATTTTACTTGTTCCCATTAGTCGCGGTATCGGTGTGACATCAGCCGCACTAGGGCTAATCCGTGCCTTTGATTATAACGGTATCAAAGCGGGCTTTATGAAGCCGTTTTTGCAAGATGATACGCTAGACAAACAGCACAGCTTAGACAGCTCAAGCGCATTGACCATGCACGCATTTGGCCTAAATCCGCCTGATTCTATCAGCCGTCAACACGTCGAGCGTATGCTAGGCGATGACAATCTTGATGACTTGATGGAAGAAGTGATTGCCAATTTTCATACGATCGATGATGGTCATGACGTGATTATCTGTGAAGGTCTGGTACCAACCACTGAGACCTCTTATGCTTCACAAATCAACCGTGCACTTGCTCACGCGCTAGACGCCAAAATTATATTTGTCAGTACCGCTGATATCAGTAAACCTGCTTATTTAGCGGATAAACTGGATGTCCATGCCCGTGAGTTTGGCGGTGTCATCGATTCACGGACACTAGGCGTGATATTGATGCGGGTACAAGACGTGCCGAACACGTTTGACAATCAACCTGTCGCGCCGGGTGAGGCCGTTGTCAGCTTAGATCCGAACTTCCTACAAGAGGTTCAGCGTCTATCACCTTCGTTCAATACCGAAGTATTCCGCCTTATTGGGGTGGTGCCTTTTAGTGACTCCCTATCTGTGCCCCGCACGTGGGATATCGCAACGGAGCTTGATGCGACTTGGCTAAATGTTGGTGAAGCAAAGACACGTCGTATCAATCGAATCAGCCTAACCGCTCGTTCAGTGGCGCGCGTCAATGAAGTCTTTAAGCGTGGTACGTTAATGGTGGTGCCCGGCGATCGTGATGACTTGCTATTGGCTGCTGGATTGGCCTGTATCAATGGAGTTCCATTGGCAGGTCTGGTGTTGACAGGTGGTATCACCCCAAGTGAGACAGTTGCTGAGCTTTGGCAATCAGCGCTCAAAACTGGCATACCCGTCATGAGTGTCGAAAGCGACAGCTACGAGACGGTACAGAGCCTGATGCATATGAGTTCTGAGATTCCAAGTGATGATACAGAACGTGCTGATGAAGTCGCTCGTTATGTGGCGGCGCATTTGGATCTAAGCTGGATTAAAGAATACTTCAGCCGCAATCATGAACCGCGTCTGTCACCATCAGCGTTTCGCCATCAATTGGTCAAAAAGTCACAACACGCGAAAAAACGTATTGTACTACCAGAAGGCGCGGAACCACGTACCGTCGAAGCGGCCTGTATCTGTCAGAGTCGTGGTATCGCCAACTGCGTATTACTTGCTAAACGTAGTGACGTTGAGCAAGTGGCCAAAAACCGTGATTTGACGTTGCCTGAAGGGTTAGAAATCATCGATCCTGACAACCTCGATATGAGCAAATATATCGCCGCTGTCGTCGAGCGTCGTAAAGGAAAAACCACTGCAGAAGTCGCTGCTGAATACCTAAAAGACACAGTCTATCTAGGTACTATCATGCTCCAACTAGACGAAGTCGATGGTCTGGTCTCAGGTGCGATTCATACCACTGCCAATACGGTACGCCC
Source organism: Psychrobacter sp. 1Y6 (assembly GCF_052258385.2). Classification (NCBI taxonomy): domain Bacteria; kingdom Pseudomonadati; phylum Pseudomonadota; class Gammaproteobacteria; order Moraxellales; family Moraxellaceae; genus Psychrobacter; species Psychrobacter sp. 1Y6. The sequence continues at coordinate 2,939,290 of NZ_JBQQEW020000001.1, forward strand.
AGCATTTCAGCTGATCAAGACCGCGCCGCAGTACTCACTCGTGTCGTCAGTATTCTTTATGCTGCTACCTGAGCAAGTGGTCGTCTATGGTGACTGTGCGATCAACCCAGATCCTAACGCTGAAGAGCTGGCAGAGATTGCTATTCAATCAGCACAGTCTGCTGCTGCCTTTGGTATCGACCCAAAAGTGGCGATGATCAGCTATTCTACTGGCTCATCAGGCGCAGGCGCAGATGTCGAAAAAGTCGCCCGTGCAACCCAAATCGTTCGCGAGCGCGCACCAGACCTCAAAGTCGACGGCCCACTACAGTATGATGCGGCATCGGTCATGAGCGTCGGTAAGCAAAAAGCGCCAGACTCACCTGTCGCTGGACAAGCCAATGTCTTTATCTTCCCTGACCTCAATACTGGTAACACCACATATAAAGCGGTACAACGTAGTGCCAATGTCGTCAGTGTCGGCCCTATGCTGCAGGGCTTGAATAAACCCGTTAATGATTTATCACGCGGTGCCTTGGTCGACGATATCGTCTATACTATCGCGTTAACCGCTATCCAAGCGTATAGCGATTTGATTTAGTCGCTGTAAGGCTCGCTAATTAAAGTTCTATACAACGCCGACTATCATTATGATGGTCGGTTTTTTATTGGTACTGTGGGGTCAGACAGTGGTGACAGATGCTCGCCTGCCCTCTACAATAGCGCTATCATCAAGTTATTTAATCTAAAGAGGCCAGCCAGTAAAAGAGCAATGTGCATCAACGACCACATGCGCCCTATCTACTTTTACACATTTATTTATGCCAAATACGAGCAACAGCCCTCAAGAAAAAACACCTGCACCTGCCATTCGTGCCTATCTTGGCGGCTCGTTCGATCCCGTACATAATGGTCATTTAGAAGTCGCGATGTCTGTCTATCAGCACCTACTACCAATTTCCAAGCAGCTACAGCTCACATTGCACGTGTCCTTATTACCCAATGCGCGCTCGCCATTTAAGACCCAAAGTACAGACCCTAACCATCGTTTAGCGATGCTAAAGCTAGCGACGGAGAATACGCCGATACAGATCAATGAGCTGGAGCTATGGCAAGCGCCGCCTGTCTATACGATCGACAGCGTACGCACATTAAAACAGCAATATCCTAATGATAATTTAATATTTATCATGGGTATGGACAGCGCACATAGTTTGGACAAATGGAAAGATGGATTGCATCTCACTGACCATGTCAATCTATGGGTGTTTAATCGTCAGAGCAGTAACGATGTTAGCGATGGCATTAGCAATAAACTTTCTGACAGCAACATATTTTCTGAAAATAATACAGCGACTACGGAAGATGTTAATTTCTTAAAATCGCAATTACCGTTGTCATTGCAGCCCCATATAACGGACTCACCTATCGAGCTGTTAACTCAAACCATTCAGCGCTCGTCAGATAGCTCAAACTCAAATAGTACTAATCCAAATAGCACTGATCCGACTAGCACTGACTTGAAAAACGCCATTCAAGGACGCATTTATATAGATTCGCGACCTATTACTGCTGTATCGAGTACGCAAATACGCGAACAACTACAGAAACTAGACGATCAAACAAATAAAATGCCAGTCGCTGAGAGGCAAATCGCATCTATAGCATCAATAAATGATATCATTAGCAATACTGAATCTAATCCATTAGCTAAATGGCTAAATCCTGCTGTTTATCAATATATTATCGCCCATCAGCTATATTCTGCTGCTCAATTCCGTTAAAATCGCCTTATCTATGTCATTTTGCCTATCCTGTCTTTATGCGTGACTGACAACATATGATCAGTCGGATAAGACAAATTGACGTTTTACCCCTTTATTTTACATATTTACGATTCAAGAGATTAAAATTTATGACCAACACCATGACTGCAGAACGCCTAACAGAATGCTTGACCCTAGTACAAAGCGCTCTAGATGATATGAAAGCAAAGAACATCACTGTAATGAATGTAGAAGAGTTGACTGACGTAACAGAGCGCATCATCATCGCTGATGGTACCTCAAAGCGTCATGTACGTGCGATGGCTGATAGCGTCGGCGCTGAAGCTAAGCAAGCTGGTTTTATGCCACTTGGTCGTGAAGGCGGCATCGACTCTGATTGGACGTTGATCGATTTGGGCGCGGTTGTCGTCCACATGATGACGCCACAAGCACGTGAGTTTTATGACTTAGAAGGCCTATGGTCATCACCTGAGCAGTTGGCTGAGCTAGTTGCTACGCCGCGCGAAAAGAAAACTGCAGGTCGTCGTAACAAAAACAAATAAGCTTGTCAGTGATGATATTCGTTCAAAATTAAGAAACGCTCCACCAAAAAGACCAGAATACTTATTCTGGTCTTTTTTTATGTAAATTTTATGATGATGAACCAGTATAATCAAATACATCACTGAGTACAGATAAGCTCATTTCATATTATTATTTATTGACCGCTAAAGTTAAACCGCCAAAATTAAGCCGCCTTAGCCTATTCATTCTACTTATTAGGAAACCTTATGAGCGCAGAATCGATCACATCATCACCTGAGCAAACCTTAACAGACTTTAACCAAGACTTGCCCCTACATATCGCTACCCTCACTTGTGTTCGCGCTGGCAAGTCTATGCCATTTTCCCGTGAGGAAATGAGCGCCATTGATAAAGCACCTATCAAATCTCCTGTCGCCGTCAACTTTATGGGCTTAACCACTGATGAACAGGCTGACCGTAAGCATCATGGTGGCCCATTGAAAGCCGTGCATCAGCTAGCGTCTGCAACATATGAAAAAATCAATGTAGAGTTCGGCTTAAAAGTTCGCGTCGGTACGCTAGGAGAAAACCTTACGACTGAAGCTGTCGATGGTTTGCCTGAAATGACCGAATCTACCGTTTGTATTGGTGATATTTTTCAATACGGAGGAGGCTTTGAAAACGGTTTAGATACTAGTAATGATGGTGCTAGCGTTCAACTACGGATTGTCCAACCACGCTGCCCTTGCTACAAAATCAACGATCAAATTGGACAATTTACCAAAGTACCAAATATCGCGGCATGGGTCAGCAAGCAAGGTATCTCTGGCTGGTACTTCCAAGTCGTCCGTGATGGCATTATAGACGCTGATTTACCCGTATATTTGGTTGAGCGCCCTTATCCGTTTGCGACATTAGAGACGCTATGGCAACTGGCAAACTCAAAAGAAAAGTTTGATGCCAATGTAATTGAACCGTGGCTAGCGATTGAGTGTTTGGAAGAGAGTTGGAAGAAAGTGTTGGCTAAAAAAATCCAACAGGATTGAAAAGGTAATACTCAACAAAAACCTTTAATATGACTTTCCTACTTATAAAAGATAGCCAGTACCCTGCGTAATGGCGTCACAAGGTTTTTCATGTTCTATGTCAGCTCCATAATAAACACTCTCCCCTTCTCCTTCTCCATCTTTGATCGTGAAGGAGCACTCCATGAGTGAAAAGACAGAAAGTATCAGCTACCTACAAGCGATAGCGATTAGCGTTGGTGCGATTATTGGCTGGGGTGCGTATGTCATGCCAGGCGATTTGTTTTTGCCGCAGTCACAGCTATTAGGCTCTTCTGTTGCTATTATTATCGGTACTTTAGCCATCTATATGGTTGCACGTGCCTATATTAATTTGCTGACCCAAACGCCAGAAAACGAGTCAGGCGGTATCTATTGGATTGAAAAATACATTAATCGCAAGCATGCCTATATTTATGGTTGGGGCGTTACGATAGGCTATATTTCTATTATCGCGCTCAATATATCAGCCGTCGCTTTGCTACTGCGCTATCTGTTACCTAGCGGCTTACAATTAGGCTATCTGTATACGATTGCTGGTTGGGAAGTCTACGCCAGTGAAGTGTTCTTGTGCAGCGCGGCTATTATTTTGTTCAGTTATATCAATCTAAAAGGTGTACGAGTCGGCGCAAAAATTCAACTCTATATCGCCCTCTTTATGATTCTATCAGTCACCGCGCTGTTTTTTGCCTCGCTTTGGATGACACCAACGAGCCAAGCATTTTTGCCAACTGACATGTCTAGCAGCTCTATCACCAGTCTGGCATGGTTACCTATCTTAGCCGTTATGCCGTGGGCGTATGTTGGTTTTGAGACCACACCGCAAATTTCAAAGGCGATTAGCGACTCAAAAACCAAGACCAAAAGTATTATCCTAATCTCACTCATCGCCGGTGTGTTGTTTTACTTTTTAATCAACTACTTTACCGCGCTAAACATGAGCTTTGACTATCAAGCGATCAAAGACAGCCACTGGGCAACAGGTGAAGGCATAGACAATCGGATTGGTAGCATTGGTATTTGGCTACTATCGATCGCTATGATTGGCTCGATAATGAGTGGCATCAATGGCTTTATATTGTCATCGGTTAAGCTCTTAGAATCTATGGGTGACACGTCATTATTGCCTAGCGTATTTACAGATAAACATAACCAATTCAGTAAGCAAAAAACCGTTATATTGATATGCTTGGTGTGCCTACTCTCTCCTTGGCTGGGTAGAAACTACCTACTCGACATTGTAACAATGGCATCCTTGGGCATTACGGTTGGCTTTGCTTATGTCACGACTGCCGACCTCATCAATGAGCGAAAAAAGAAACAGGCAGGTCTGCTAAATTATCTCTCTGTATTAATTAGTGTGGTCTTTATATCGCTGTTGCTGCTACCATTTTCACCAGCGGCGCTGTCATTTAATGCTTATGTCTTGCTAGGATTCTTTATTCTGCTTGGGGCAATTGGTTATAAAAAAATCGCAGTCAATCCTAACGTTAATTAAACGCAACTATTCCCATACAGAGCATTTCATGGCAAAAAATATTTTCTCGATGGCATTGGCTTCAGTACTAGTATCATGCTCCATGCTATCGCTTGTAGGCTGCGTATCAACGACAGCACCGCGTTATGTCATCGACAGCGATAGCTACCAAGCTACTGGCAAAAGCGAGCGCATCAAAACCATCGTCCTGCACTATACCGTCTCTGATAATGATCGCTCGATAAAGACATTGACCACAGGCAATGTGAGCGCGCACTATTTAGTATTAGACAACGATGACAATAGAATCTATAACCTCGTACCAGAGAGCGAGCGCGCATGGCATGCAGGTGATGGCGGCTTTGCAGGACGGACGATATTAAACGATACCTCTATCGGTATCGAGATCGTCAATAGCGGTATCAAGCCTGAATATCGAGACGCACTAAAAAATGGCACACTCGACTATCACCCTTATGAGCACTATGTGGCATTTGATGAGTTGCAGATTAAAAAAGTCGCACAACTGGTGCAAGATATCGCCGCGCGCTATGACATTTCACCGAAAAATATCATCGGTCATTCTGATATGGCACCCTCGCGCAAGATAGACCCCGGTGCCAAATTCCCGTGGGAGCGACTTTATTTCGATTACGGTATCGGCGCTTGGTATGATGAGTTTGATAAGCAGTTTTTTATGAATCAAGATGGATTTGCGTCGGCCACGATACCTGAGATCAAGCAAGCGTTTCGCAAATATGGCTATCAAATCAACGACACTGATACATGGGACAAAGCCAGTCGCGATGTCGTCTATGCGTTTCAGCTGCACTTTAGAGCGCAGCAGCCAACGGGGAATATGGATAGCGAGACCTATGCAATATTGCAGGCACTAAATAAGAAGTATGCTGGTCGGGATGATTTTTATTGAAGAATACAGACTATCAGGAGACATAAGCCATGAATAACTCTCAAAAAAATGAGCAAGACGATCTACAAAAGTATCTAGAAGAAAAAGCCAAGCAAGAGCAGGAAAAGAAAGGGGAACAAGAGCCTGAGCCACTTTCTGCCTATGATGCTTGTGTGCTAAAGGAAAGCGCCAAGATTCATGAGTTAATCGCTGAGGCTCAGAAGCGTCCCAAAGGTGACTAACTGGATAGACAGTACTTATCAATACTTACCAATCAAGATTATAAAAATGCGCAAGTTAATGTCTTATGTTTTGAGACATAGCTAAGCCGCTATGAAACCAATACTATAACCAAACAACGCTATATCACTTTATAAAAGAAGGCCTATCTACCAACTATTTAGGCTATTTATTGCGATAGGCTAATGATAAAATCACCGCTCACAGGGTTATAGATAGTATCACTGCTCACACCATCTCGTTGGCTTCCCGCCTCGTTGGTTTTATCGTTGATTTTAATGATGGCTAAGATGCTGCGCAGATTTGATAGCTTGGCTTTGATAGCCTAGTTCTATGACCAGTCTCAATATCTTTATTATCAAATGAACACCAATAATACTAAAAAAGGAATATTTATGTATCAAGCCTTTCAAAAACACCTACAACAAGAAATCAGTGATATACGCGCAGCAGGACTGTATAAAAACGAGCGCGTTATCACTTCTCCGCAAGATGCACTCATCAAGATCGCCGATGGCCGTGAGATGCTTAACTTCTGTTCCAATAATTATCTTGGACTGTCTGATCACCCTGAGATTAAAAAGGCGGCTATCAAAGCCATCGAAGACTCAGGTTACGGCATGTCATCAGTGCGCTTTATCTGTGGTACGCAAGATTTGCATAAGCAATTAGAGGCGTCGATTTCTAAGTTTTTTAATACCGAAGATACGATACTTTATGCCGCCTGTTTTGATGCCAATGGCGGTGCCTTTGAGCCACTGCTGACCAGCGAAGATGCCATTATTTCTGATTCGTTAAATCATGCCTCAATCATTGATGGTGTGCGCCTTTGTAAAGCCGCACGTTATCGCTACGCCAATGCAGATATGCAAGATTTAGAGACGCAATTACAAGCGGCGCAAGCACAGCGTTTTCGTTTGATTGTCACCGATGGTGTGTTTTCGATGGATGGTAATGTGGCGCCAATGGATGAGATTTATGCGTTGGCGCAAAAATATGATGCCATGGTCATGATTGATGAGTCGCATTCAGCAGGCGTGGTCGGACGCACTGGTGGCGGCGTAACTGAATTATTTGATCTGCGCGGCGATATTGAGCTGATCACCGGTACGTTAGGCAAAGCGTTTGGCGGTGCTATTGGCGGCTTTACCACGGGCAAAAAAGAAATGATTGAGATGCTGCGTCAACGCTCACGCCCGTATCTATTTTCAAACTCTATTCCGCCTATGGTGGCTGCCGCTGGGGTAAAAGCGTTTGAAATGCTAGCGCAAGACAATACCTTACAAGACCAATTACATGAAAATACCGCCTATTTTGTGAAGCAAATGCAAGACGCGGGCTTCGATATCAAGCCTACCGAGTCTGCCATTTGTGCGGTGATGCTCTATGATGCCAATGTCTCGCAGCAAATGGCAGACGCACTGCTTGAAGAAGGCATTTATGTGATTGGCTTCTTCTATCCTGTCGTACCCAAAAATGAAGCTCGCATTCGTGTGCAGCTCTCTGCTGCGCATACTCGCGATCAGCTCGACCAGTGTATCGCCGCCTTTATTAAAGTCGCCAAGCAAATGAAGGTGATTGATTAAGCATCACTCAGAACTTATCTAAATTCAAAAATTAAGTACAACACAGCTAAATAAGAGAAAACTATGAAAGCACTGGTTAAAGCTCATGCCAAAAAAGGCATCTGGATGCAAGACATGCCAGAACCGACAGTTGGTATTAATGACGTTAAAATAAAAATTAAAAAAACCGCCATTTGTGGCACAGATTTGCACATTTATAAATGGGATGAGTGGTCACAAAAGACCATAAACACGCCGATGATAATCGGACACGAATACGTCGGTGTCATTAGTGAAATGGGCGATGGCGTCAAGCATCTTGAAGTAGGTGACCGCGTCACAGGCGAAGGCCATATCGCTTGTGGGCATTGCCGTAACTGCCGCCGTGGCAAGCTACATGTGTGCGAAAACACCATCGGCGTGGGCGTTGACCGCGACGGCGCGTTTGCCGAATATTTGGTGATACCTGCCGATAATGTCATCAAACTCGATGAGCGTATCAGCGATGAAATGGCAGCCATTATGGACCCGTTTGGTAATGCCACGCATACCGCGTTATCTTTCCCTGTCCTTGGTGAAGATGTGCTAATCACGGGTGCAGGTCTGATTGGGTCAATGGCAACGGCGATTTGCCGCTTCGCAGGGGCGCGTAATATTGTAGTCAGTGATATTAGTGATTATCGTCTAGAGCTTGCCAAAAAAATGGGCGCGACGATGACCATCAACCCAGCCAAGGGTGAAACCATCGAAGGCGCTATCGATACCTTGAAAATGCACGGTTTTGATATTGGTCTTGAGATGTCAGGCTCGCCTCAGGCCTTTGATTCGATGATTAGTAACATGTATAACGGCTCTAAAATCGCGCTCTTGGGCATTTTGCCTAACACCACCACGGTGGATTGGAGCAAGATTATTTTTAAGGCGTTAACCCTAAAGGGTATTTATGGGCGCGAGATGTGGGAGACGTGGTATCAGATGGAGCAAATGCTGATTAGCGGTATTGATCTGTCGCCAATCATTACCCATCGCATGCACATTGATGACTTTCAAGAAGGCTTTGATATCATGGAAAGTGGGCAATGCGGTAAGGTGATTTTAAGCTGGGATTGATTTTGGTGATTTAGTATTTGAGAAGTCATGGTTAGCTTTTATATTGTCACGATTTATAAAACGGTACTGATTTCAGTGCCGTTTTTTTTGGATATTAAAAAGCGATGAGAGAACCTAGCAAGATCAGGAAAAGCAGCAAGAACCTAAACTGCTCTCTGCTTATGATGGTTGTGTACTAAGAGAAAGTGATAAGGTGTATGAGTTGCTTGCCGAGGATCGGAAAGAGAATAATAAATACTGCATTATGTATTCAGCATCTATATACGTAAAATCTTACTATAACCTATTTATGACGGTACTAAATCACTCACTATAGCTATGAATATTTAGCTAAAAGCTTGTTATATCTATTGATGAAGCTATCACTATCTAGGAAATAGTTTGGATAAGCTTCTTCAATTTTATTAACATCATCAACCGATACCAGAACTACATCAAATTTATCACTGCCCTTGTAAGTCTTCTCTAACCGATAGTAGTTTTCATTTGCTTTTTTACCATCAAAGTAATGCAGCACTCTAGTCTCACGAGACTCTAAGTTTAACTGGATTAGATAATATTTAGCTTCAGGACTTTTTTCTAATAAATTAATAGAATTAACGCTTTTTAGCTTTTCAATAACTTTCAATTCTTTCTCAAGTGCATTTAGTTTAGTACATACTTCTATCGGAGTTAATTCTGCATAACTAGAAATAACAGGAGCATTTTCTTCAATAGAAAACAATACACTTGTTAGTTCAAGAAACCTTAAGTACCTTTTATCTCCTTCTCTCGCTTTGAATGAAGCTTTGTACAGAGAACCGAGTATTTCTACAATTGTAGCCCATTCATGTTGTACCTTTGTGCGGATCTGTAGTTCCAATCGAAAAACTTTATTATCGACCTTACACTTAAAAATCTGGTGTATACCTCTATAACCATCAAGTTTGGGTTTGCTTATATAATTATTTGTCCTTGTTTCATTCTCAATATAATCTGAATTATATATTTCACATATTTCTCTATCGCTAATAAAACGCTCAACCGCTTGCATACTAGGTAAAGTAACTCTAACTCCCACTATATCTTCCATTTGAGAAAGTCTAGTTGAACGAAGTCTAACTAATTTCATTGAAATTGATTCTAGCCTTTTTGTACGGGAACCAACAATACTTTCCTTATCAATCTCTAATCTTTTCAATTTCTTTTTTAATAGATTTGAGAATATCTTAAGACAAGGTGCATGATTTTCTCGATATTTTCTAAGTATAAGTAATGCGTTTGTAAACTCCTCTTCTCTTCTAATATCTAGATTTGAACTTTCCATACAAGAACGTATAACGTCACCAGCCCTTGTTACATCTGAATTAGAAATAGGAAAAGAGAGTGGTACATCCTTACTGATGCCACTCTCTTCAACGTTATTAAAAGTTGTCTTTATATCTAACATTACAATTTAAATATCATACTTTGCCGTTGATCATATCTTGCGAATTAATAACCGTACCTAATTGCCCATTTGACCACGCAGTTTCCGGCTGATGTGTCATCCAAGATAATTCAGTTCCAGTATAATTACCATACACATCAACTATCTGTTTTAGGAATTCAGTTACTTGATGGTCATGAGTATCTATCTTATGAAACTCATTCCACATATTAGAGCCAAGTTCATGAATACTTCTATAACCGAACTTCTTAAACTCATGATAAATTTCAGGTAAAACAGGGCCATACTGCCAACGTTCAAAGTTACCATCAAACAATGGCATATTAGTTGATTTCAGATGCCATGATTGAGCGAAAAACATCAATTTTTGCAGCTTCATAGGAGTTAAGTTATTAATTTTTCCATTATTAGCTTGTTCAATAAAAGCATTTGCAATTGCAATTGCTGAATATTTCATAATAACCTCCTCATATTGGCTAAAGACCACTTTAGACAGTGTATCGTGTTGTTAGAAAGAAAAGTGTAGTGAAGTGGCATATGATTACAATATGCTATTTTTTCGGATGATACACTTAGAAAGTGTAAAGATATTGATTGTGATATTTCTTTAAGGATATATATTATATCATATAATTCTAGAGACGGATATGAAATAATAATATATATAACATATACTTAAATACTGTTCTTGAGGTCTTCACTGAAATCCATACACTCTTAATACCGTCTGAATCGATGATCAAGATAATAGCAAAATAGAAAACTCCTTTTAAAGAATTCTTACTTGCAAAGTTAAAATTGCATTGTAATTTTTTTAACGCTTCTCATGAATAACTCCCTACTTTTGAAAACTCAAACATGAAAAAGGTGAGCTTTACGCCCACCTTTTTTATTTGTAGAACACTATTCCAAACTAACTCAGTTGATCTTAACGATGCAAATTTAAACGTCAAAATATTTTATATATTACTCAGCTCTTTTAACGCAGACAGCGCCTGCTCCGCCTTATCATCCGACACAAATATATGGTCATGATAATAGGCAGCGATCACATTGGCACTGATACCTTTTGAGGTCAGTTTGGTTGCTATTGCTGCGGTTAGACCTACCGCTTCTAGGCTTGAATGCACCGTCAAAGTGATTTGCCGAAACACGCCCTCATACTGTAAACCTGCCTCATCAGCTTTGTCTTTTGTTAGTACCAGAGTCAGCCCTTCTATCTCCACAAACGTCGCGATTGGCGCTAAGTTTGCGTATTCAGCCAGTTGACCTTTCACGGTACAAAACACAAATAACTCATCAACCAATGCGGGCTGCATCGAACTCAATAGCTCATTTATATCTGTAACTCCTGACATTTTATTCTTCCTTATTTTGCTGAATACTGTTCTTTGTTAACCGCAATTTTAGCATGTCATCACCTATACTCGTGAAAACACGGTATAAACACTAACCTTTATTTCCAAACACTCAAACCTTAAACACAAAAAAGGTGAGCCTAAGCCCACCTTCTTATTTAACAAACAGCTATCTAAAACTATAGCTTAGAACAAATTACCCTATATCTTAACGCAACCAAGCGCGAGCGTTGCGGAACATACGCATCCACGCGCCGTCCTCATCCCACTCTTCTGGTTTCCAGCTGTGGTTATAAGCTTTTAGGTTACGCTCAGGATGCGGCATCATGATGGTGACGCGACCATCAGTGCTACATAGACCCGTGACACCGCCGAGCGAACCGTTTGGATTGAGCGGATACGTCTCAGTTGGATGACCTTGGCTATCGACATAACGCATCGCAAGCTGACCGTGTTTTGCCATACCGTCGATTTCGGTATTGTCTAGTGTGGCATAGCCTTCACCATGCGCCACCGCGATTGGCAAGATGCTGTCTTGCATACCTTTGAACAGGATAGACTTGGTACGCTCAATTTTTACGTTGACCGTACGCGCTTCAAAACGAGCTGATTTGTTGGCGACGAAACGTGGGAAGTTTTCTGCACCTGGGATGAGGTCTTTTAACTGCGCCATCATCTGACAGCCGTTACAGACACCTAGTGAGAAGGTATCAGGACGGGCAAAGAAGCGGACAAACTGCATGCGAAGCTCGTCATGGAACAAGATAGAATTCGCCCAGCCTGAGCCAGCACCCAATACGTCACCATAACTAAAGCCACCACAAGCGACCAGTCCGTCGAAGTCACGTAGGTTGATACGGCCACTGAGTAGATCACTCATGTGTACATCGACCGCTTCAAAGCCCGCTTGGGTAAAGCCTGCTGCCATCTCTGTCTGACCATTGACGCCTTGCTCACGCAAGATAGCAACTCTTGGCTTAGTATCGCGACTAGCCAAGTATGGCTCTTCAACTTTTTGATTCAGATCAAAGTTTGGCGCGGCGATTAGGCCTTTATGGCTCGCATCAGCGATTAAGTTATACTCTTGCTGTACGCACGCTGGGTTATCACGGCGACGCGCGATTTGATAGCTGACCTGTGTCCATGCTTGCTGTAGCTCACTACGGCTAAAGCGTAGAGTGTCGTCACCCATGAGCGTTGGCGTTTGGATCAGCAGGCTATCTTCTTCAGAGCTTTGACCAACGAGGCTTAGCATGTCGCTGACGTTAAATTCTTCTGCCAATTGCATGAGCGCCGCAACGTTTTCTGGCAATACTTGGATGACTGCACCCAACTCTTCACTGAACAGCTGACCAAGTAAGTTATCATCATTTAATGACAGCTTGATACCCTGACGGCTAGTGAACTGCATCTCAGCGATAGTCGCTAATAGACCACCATCACCGATATCGTGATAAGCGCTGATGACGCCTTGCTCATTACCCGCTTGGATAAAGTTAAAGAAGTCGATCAAGTCGCTTGGCTGCGCTAAATCTGGGCAATCGTTACCCAATTGGCTAAGCGTTTGCGCAAGGATTGAACCACCTAGACGCAATTTACCTTTAGACAAGTCAATGCGGTAGAACGCGCTGTCGCGATTGATTAGCTCAGGGGTTAGCGTTTTTGCGACGTCAACCACAGGAGCAAACGCCGTCACGACCAAACTCATTGGTGAGACGACTGATTTGTCTTGGTTTTCACCATTGTCATTGGCGTTATCAGACCAGTTAGCACGCATCGATAGCGAGTCTTTACCGACTGGGATAGCGATACCGAGTGCTGGGCACAGCTCTTCACCAACGGCATGTACAGCATCGAACAAGGCAGCATCTTCTACATCATCACCACAGGCGGCCATCCAGTTCGCTGACATGGTGATATCAGACAATTGAGCGATACGCGCACCAGCGATGTTAGTAATCGCTTCACCGACTGCTAGACGCGCCGAGGCTTTTGGACTGATAAGCGCAACAGGCGTACGCTCGCCGACACTCATGGCTTCGCCAGTCATTGGCTGACCATCTAGCGCCACTAAGCCAGAAGCCGTCACCGCACAATCCGATACAGGCACTTGATAGCGACCCACATACTGATCACGCACGACCATACCCGTGATAGAACGGTCACCAATACTGATCAAGAATGATTTGCTCGCCACGGTTGGATGACGCAATACATCGGTAATTGACTCGGCTAGATTAATGTCGCTAAGCTCTAATGCTGGTAACGTGCTTTCGGTACGCTCAAAGCTGCGCTGCATCTTTGGTGTACCGCCGAGTAGTACTTGCATCGGCATATCGACTGGTTGCTCATCCAACAGCTCATCATCAACGATTAGCTGACGGATATCCGTCGCCTCGCCCAAGATGGCATATGGGCAGCGCTCACGGGCACAGATAGCATCGAACTGCTCTTTGCTCTCTGGGCGAATCGCTAGCACATAACGCTCTTGAGCTTCGTTTGACCAGATGGCCATTGGCGACATGCCAGCTTCTAACGATGGAATCTTACGCAAGTTCAGATGCGCGCCCATTTCATGGTCATTGACCAGTTCTGGCATCGCATTAGACAGACCACCTGCCCCTACATCATGTAGTGAGACGATTGGGTTACCGTCTTTACTATTATTACTTACATCGACATCATTACCAGCGAGGGCCCAGCAGCGATCAAGGACTTCTTGGCAACGACGCTCCATCTCAGCGTTATCGCGCTGAACTGAGGCAAAGTCTAAGCCTTCATCAAGGTCACCACTATCGACCGACGATGCTGCACCGCCGCCCAGACCGATTTGCATCGCAGGGCCACCAAGAACGATAAGCAAATCGCCTTTTTTGATGGCATTTTTTTCAATCAGATTGCGTTTGATATTGCCGTAACCACCTGCCAGCATGATTGGCTTATGATAGCCGCGCATCTCGCTACCGTCTTTTGCGGCAGAGGTATCTAGCTGAAAACTACGGAAGTAACCGCATAGATTTGGACGACCAAACTCGTTTGAGAAGTTGGCTGAGCCTAATGGCGCTTCGGTCATGATCTCAAGGCTGGTTGCCATACGATCTGGCGTACCATAATCCTGCGTACTCAATTGACCTGACTGCTCCCACTTTTCACTAAGCTCTGGGATATGCAGATGTGATACGTGGAATCCTGTTAGACCAGCTTTTGGCTTACCGCCACGACCAGTCGCGCCTTCGTCACGAATCTCACCGCCAGCACCTGTTGCCGCACCCGAATAAGGGGCAATCGCTGTTGGATGATTGTGCGTCTCAACCTTCATTAAGATATCGATGTTTTCTTGATGAAAGTCGTAAGGATGGATTGAATTGGCATCCATCGCGTCGGTTGGAATAGGATAAAAACGCATGCCATCAGACCCTGCCATGACCGCAGCATTGTCTTTATACGCTGACAAGATGCCTTGTGGATTCGACTGGTACGTGTTTTTAATCATTTGGAACAGTGACTTTGGTTGTATTTCGCCATCGACTGTCCATTGGGCATTAAAGATCTTATGACGGCAATGCTCTGAGTTTGCCTGTGCAAACATCATCAGCTCAACGTCAGTTGGGTTGCGTTTCAACTCATTGACGTACGCATTCATCAGATAGTCGATATCTTCACTTGATAACGCAAAGCCGAATTCTGTATTGGCTGATTCTAGTGCTGACTGACCTTGTCCGATCACATCAACATGGTTCAATGAGGCTGGCGCTTGATCGTCAAACAATTTGCTGACATCACTCAAGTCATAAACCAAGCTCTGCGTCATACGGTCAAACAATAACTGCTCGGCGTCTACTGGTAGTTTTTCGCCTGCGTCACCGTCTATTTTTTCATCGAGGGTTAACGTATAAACGACGACACGCTCAACACGATTGATCTCAATTTCACAGTTATTAAAGATATCTGTCGCTTTACTTGCCCATGGCGATATCGTACCAAAACGTGGCCCAACGATGACTTGTAGTTGGTTGTCTTGCGGCGCATTTAGCGTTGCTGACTGGTCAACCGCCAGTAAATCTAGCGCTTTTTTATGTTCATCACCAGATAGCTCTCGTGATAGTACATACACTTGCTGAGTACTTATTTGACTGACATTTAGCTCGGTTTTTTGCTGAAACTGACTGATGAGTTGCTGCGTCTGAAAATCGGTAAGAAACGGTTGTCCGGCGATGGTCATCATAAAGGCATAATCCGTAAGATCAAGGCATCTCTGCCATGCTAAGTAAATGGTCTGGGTATTATAACAAGAAGACCTGTAATAAGCAGGTCTAAACCAAGATAAATTGCCGATAAGTTGCGTTCTATCGCGACTTACTATTTGCGAATCGATAGTTCAAAAAAATTAAATCTCTAGCCATTTTTGACTAACCTATTGAAAAATAGAACGCTCAAATCTACGCTGTCACAATTTTTACCTAACCTTCATATTCCTTACAAACACTCACATCGCATTACTGGGAACCTATATAAATGTAGGGTGACAACTCGGTATTCTAGTCTCAGTTGTTAAGGAAACGATGACGTTTAACTTTTATATATATTTAAGGGTTAAACATATATAGCCTAAAGAAAAATTACTATAAATAATCAACTGTTCAATTCGGCTAATTAAAACAACGCTATATAAGCCCAATTAAAACACTATCAAAAAGGAAATTTATTATGAGTAGACAAGACCATATCGATAAAGTACAAGAGCTGGTAAAAGAAGTGAAGTTTGCCATGATGACTACTCGTACTCACGAAGGCCATTTACATGCCTGCCCAATGACCACTAGCGAGACGAGCATTGGTGCAAAAGAAATTTGGTTTATTGGCGATAAAACCACTGAAACCATCAAAGATATCGAAAAAGACCCACAAGTGAACTTGGCCTATGTCAGTCAAGATTCAAAAGATTATGTCTCAATTAACGGTAAAGCAGAATTGGTCGAAGACCAAGAGAAGTTAGACGAGCTGTGGTCGCCAATTTACAATGCGTTTTATGAGCAAGGTAAAGAAGATCCAAATGTCCAATTGATTAAAGTTGTCCCACATGGTGCAGAATACTGGTTAAGTGGTAGCTCAGTAGTCAATATGTTCAAGATGACCACTGCTGCAGTAATGGACGGTAAGAAAGCGACCAACTTAGGTGAAAATAACTCAGTGACACTATAAGTCGTCTGATTTGTAAGCAGTAAAAACAAAAACGCCAGTGGCTAATGCGACTGGCGTTTTTTATTATCTAAATTTTATGCTGATTACTTCCTTTTTATGAAACTATCCGCTTTGCTTTAAATAAGGCCAAGCAGCTTTTAGATAAATCATCATCGACCACAAGGTAAGTATCACAGCGGCGACCATTAATACATAACCGATGGTTTCAAGCGACTGCCAATTAAGTAGTAGTACGGTAATTGCTACCATCTGGAACGTTGTTTTTAGTTTACCAACATAGGATACTGCAACGCTAGTGCTTTTGCCCAGCTCTGCCATCCATTCGCGTAATGCTGATACTGCGATTTCGCGCGAAATAATGACGATAGCCGCTATCGCCATAATGATATTGGGATGCCACTGTACAAGAACGATGAGCGCAACCGCCACCATCAATTTATCAGCAACAGGGTCCAAAAAGCGACCAAAGGCTGACATGACATTAAGTTTACGAGCAAAATACCCATCGAGCCAATCGGTAATCGCGGCAATAATAAAGACGCCGGTCAATAACAAGTGGCGCAACAAACTATCGCTAAACTCGCTCATCCCAACGCGCGCAATGACATTGTCTGAAATCGCAGGCATACCAATACCCATGGCTGGCGGCCAATAGGCAATCGCAACAAATAGCGGAATCATCAAGATACGCGCAATCGTAAGGTTGTTAGGCAAGTTAAAAATACTCTTGGTATTTTGCGAACTTGGCGGTTCTTCCTGCGTATGCAAATGCGTGCTGTCAGTCATGGCAAACCCAGTTTAATATGAACATAATAATGGCAGATAGCTTAGCATTTTTCGGACAAGGCGTCATGCCATCTCTGCAGCGATTGAGTTATCAAAGATATCAAGAAAGGTATCAAGATTGACTAGATGCTCTCCTATCGACATAAGGTATTGAAATTATTGGAAGCCTTTATGAATGATGTCATCATAAAGCTCCGCTACTTACTCTAAATATCAGTACTTCATACAAGTCTTTGCGTCTTTTGGATTTTTACAACGTAATATACTGTAACCAAAACCGCCAGACAGCACTCAATTGCGCTATCATAGCGACTGTACCAGAACACTTGTACACTTAAATCAGTAAATATAAATAGCTAAGTAAATATCTCCACCTATTGTATTGATAATTATTACCCTTATAAATAACAGTAGAGAGCACCAATAATTACAACAACTCTTGACCACGGCCTGTGTAGCTAATACATGACCCGTTTTCCTCAGCCCACAGTACCTCCTCTGTGGGCCTTTTTTTGCCTACGTTTTGCTAAATGTCGGGTTTTTATACTTTCCAAATATCGCTTAAACACTAGCTTTGAAATAAGCCTCAGTTCTAAACAATGCAAAATAATGAGCATGGATATTACGCTTACTGCGTTTGCATGATTGCCTTAACGGTTTGCTGCGCCATTCGATAGCAGCTTTCTATATTACCTTTTGCACACCAGTCACCACTGACGATCCATTGGTTAGTTGCATCGATTAAGATACCCAACTCTTCAGTATTTTTATTTACGATAGTAGCTGCATAGCGCCAACGATGACAATCTGTCTGGCTAGGTGCGCTCTCTTCATTCCAATTTAATGCTTGTTTTGCCGCCTGTAATAACTGTTCTTTTACCAACTCAATATCATCATCGACGTGGGCCTCTGACCAGTCATTACGTGCATGAATGGTGACACTTGGTAGTAGCTCATCACGAGCAGGTTTTTGATGCTCAATAAATACCCTATCAAGAACAGCACTATTTAAATAAGCGACATCCCACTGCGGTGCAAGTTGGCCATTTAATGTCTCAGGTAGCTTTCGTACATCATCCCAGCCAAGCATCAGCGTATAGCAGGCTTGCACTTGCGGTTTAGTAATTTTGTCTTGCTGAGCAAAGCCGCTATCCGCCATCAGCTCTACCGCCTGACCGTTTGGCGCTGTACATATCACCCAATCAAACCAGCCCAGACTGGCTCCAGTTTCGTCAAATAGCTCAGTTTGCTTGCTGTTTTGATTAAAAGTTTGATTATGAGTCTGGTTCTGGATCTGATGCTGAGACTGCTGCTGGTTTTGAGACTGCAAATACTGAGCAAGCGGTGCGACACGAGTCTTAAATACTATGGTCGTATGCTTGAGCGCAGCGGCTAATTCACGGCCCCAACTGGTCATTTTCGGTGTGCTGATATAGCGAGCATGCACCACGTCCCATTGTTCTTTGCTTTGGATATTAGGCGACTGCTCATTGTCACTTTCTGGCGTTAACTCAACCACTTCGGCACACCACGGCTGTAGCAACCCTGTATCTAACCAAGGCGCAATAAACTGTTGAAAGTCAGAAGTTTTCGCAGTGAAAAACTGTGCACCGAACGACCATTGCCAGTTCTTACCAGTTTCACTATCGCTGCGATAGCGGGTCGCTAAACGGCCTACACTACGTGATTTTTCAAAGATAGCGATTTGCGGGGTGTTGCCTGTCTGGTTTGACGCGCGCTCTAATAGTGTTGCTGTGAGCAATCCCGTTAGGCCACCACCGATGATGGCGATTTTTGGGGCAGATAGAGCAATTGAGCACGAAGCATGATCAGTCATGATGACAGTGGACCTTATAAAGTATTTATGAGTCGCTACTATATTAATTAGTTAGCCTAGTAAGTACCGAGTGGCTCGTCAATTAATCCTCAATTAAAATGGTAGCGATATTATCCTGTTAGCATTATTGAACCTTCAAAATGCGCCAATATCAATATCGTCTACGTAAAAAAGCCATGCTATTCTCGATAACATGGCTTCTATTCAGCTTTGATATGCAAACATTAATGGCTAGTACTGAATAACCCTCCTTAATACTGCAGGTTTGTTATCAGGCTGACCTACTCTCCACGGCCCGCTTTGACTTCTTCGACCAAGTCATTAATTACTGAACTATCAGCAAGCGTAGATAGGTCGCCCAGTCCTACATATTGACCTGCTGCAAGGTTACGCAAGATACGGCGCATGATTTTTCCTGAGCGCGTTTTTGGTAGTGCATCAACCATATAGATGGCATCTAAAGTCGCAATTGGTCCAATCTCAGCACGCACATGGCGTTTTAACTCTGCTTTTAGATCGTCAGTTTTTTCTTCACCTGACTTTAGAATGATAAAGGCACAGATACCTGTACCGCGTATCTCATGCGGCATACCGACAATCGCAGCTTCAGCAGTTGCAGGATGCGCAACCACAGCGCTCTCAATCTCTGCTGTGCCCAAGCGATGCCCTGCTACGTTGAGTACATCATCAACACGACCCGTAATCCAGTAATGCCCATCTTCATCACGCTGAGCGCCATCACCTGTGAAATAATGACCCGGATAATCGCTAAAGTAAGTCTTCAAAAAGCGTGGATGATCATTGTATATGGTACGCATTTGCCCTGGCCAGCCGCTACTGATCACCAAATTGCCTTCTGCAGGGCCTTCTAAAGTCGCACCATCGCTATCGACGATTTCTGGCTTGACGCCGTATAGTGGTGTCATGGCCGCGCCCGGTTTGAGATCGACCGTGCCTGGTATTGGCGCCATTAAGATACCACCAGTCTCGGTCTGCCACCATGTATCGACGATAGGACATTTACCATCGCCGACGACATTGTAATACCAGTCCCACGCTTCTGGGTTGATGGGCTCACCGACTGACCCTAGCAGACGCAAACTAGAACGATCCGACTCTCGAACGAAAGCATCGCCCTCTTTCATCATTGCTCGAATGGCTGTTGGTGCAGTGTATAGGATAGTCACGTCATGCTTATCGATAATATGACCGATGCGCGCCCATGTTGGATGCTCTGGCACACCTTCGAACATTACCGTCGTCGTGCCATTGGCCAATGGTGCATAGGTTGAGTACGTGTGGCCAGTAATCCAGCCCACATCTGCCGTACACCAATAGACGTCATCTTCTTTAATATCAAACACATCACGGAACGTTGAGATAGCATAGGTGATATAGCCGCCTGTAGTATGCACTACACCTTTTGGCTTACCTGTCGAACCAGAGGTATATAATAAAAATAGCGGGTCTTCGGCATTCATGACTTCAGGCTCACAGATCTCTGATTGACCATCGACCAAATTGTGATACCACACATCACGGCGGCCACTCATCGGTATAGAGTTACCTGTACGATGAACGACGATGACTTTTTCGACACTCTCAGTGCCATCCATATCGAGTGCGTGATCGACATTGGCTTTAAGCGGTGTGTGCTTGCCGCCACGTAAACCTTCATCAGCGGTAATAACAACTTTTGAGCGACTGTCTATCAAGCGATTGCCCAAACTCTCGGCAGAAAAACCACCAAACACCACTGAATGCACCGCACCAATACGCGCACATGCCAGCATCGCTACCATGGCTTCCGGTATCATCGGCATATATAGCGTTACGCGGTCACCTTTTACAACGCCAAGCTTGCGCAATGAATTACCCAAACGGCAGACAGCTTCGTGCAACTCTTTAAAAGAAATGATTTTGTGCAATGAAGGGTGATCACCTTCCCAAATGATAGCAGGCTTGTATGGGTTTTCTTCGAGGTGACGATCAAGACAGTTGACTGAAATGTTCAGCTCACCATCTTCAAACCATTTGATGCGAAAATCATCTAAGTCATAATTGACGTTACTGACCTTGGTTGGTTTTTTTATCCAATCGATTAGCTCAGCACGCTTCGCCCAAAAAGCATCAATTGCTTCGGCTGATTCGATAGATTGCTGGTAGTCTGTAAGGTACTTATCAGGTGTGGTATTGGCAGCAGCCATAAACTCGGCTGAGATAGGAAATGATTTCTGAGTCATAGTGTTGGGTCCCTTTTAATTATTATGACCTACACGGATAAACGTCTATGACGCGCCCCATGTAAGCGATAAGAGTCATCTTCCATAATGTGTGACACTCATCGTTAGTTTGACAAATAAGCGTGACGGTTGCAAGACATCAAAAGCCAAACATAACAATTTCACTGTACATCTGTATCTTTATGCACAAATAGTCTAGTCGCTATAAGGAAGTTGACTCATTATTCCAGTCAATTTTTATTGTCCATGACTTATGGCTTATTTTGTATTAAGAAGGAGCTTGCACTTATGAATAATCGTAAAACAGTTAACATATAAAATGAAATTATTGCCAAACCCAAAGTGTATAAACGAAACAAGCCATACTTATGTATGGCTTGCTGCTATCGAAAATTCACTAAACATCTAGGATGTATTATTTAAGCTGCGTTACTGTTTTCCATTGACCATTTTGTACTTGCGACAAGTAGATATCATTAATCGCGACATGGCTCTCAGGCGTGATGGCAACTGTAGATCCTGTAACGCCGTCGACAAAGCTGACAGTCTCTAGACCCTTGTTGAAAGTGTCGGCATTTAAGTCAGGACCTGCTGCAGTTAGACCATCAACGGTTACTTTAGCGGCTAGATAACCAAGAATAGCACCTGCTGATACTTCCTCCCCTGTGGCTTTTTCAAACTTCTCAACCCAAGCTTTAGTCTCAGGTTCATTCGCTCTTAGTGCCAAATCATTATAGTACGACACAGAGTATAGGCCTTCACTTGCGCCACCTGGTGCCGCTGCAACTGCAGGATGGAAACCAGTTACAGGAGCGATAAACTTCACGTCACTCCAGCCCATAGCGTTTGCCGTACCGACCGCTGTAATAGCGCCGCGAATGGTTAGAGATAAAGCAATAAGTTCACATTTAGCGTCTTTTAGCTTGGCCATTGCCCCAGCAAAGTCTGTTTCATCAGGACGATGTGAGCTGGACTGAACTAGGGTGACGTTAGGATTGTTATCGCTGATATCCTTAGCCGCCTCATTAGTCTCTTCACCATAGTCTGATGGGATATACATGACACATAAATTGCTAACTTTGTTTTCGGCAATGAGATACTCCATACCTAGCTTTATTGAATCATAATAGGTACTACCAGCGGTATAGCGACGATTGAAAGCCCCTTCCTCTTGCATAGCCCGAGCAAAAGTGAGCGGCATGATACTAGGAACATTGGCGCGGTCCATAATAGGGAAGCTCGCTAAGTTGTGCGGTGTACCAAGCGACATTAGCATCGCAAACACTTTATCGCGGCTGACCAGTTTATTCGCAGACTGTACGGCCTTTGGTACTTGATAAGAATGGTCCTCGACGATGTAACGAATCTTTCGACCATTGACCCCACCTGCCGCATTCACCTCATCAAAATACATATTGGCTGCGGCGACTGCAGGATTACCAAATCCAGCGAACGGACCTGATAAATCATTTGCACCGCCTAAGATAATTTCAGTATCGGTCACACCTTGTACTGGCATATCGCTTGTAGAAGTAGATGTAGCAGCCTCAGTATCAGTGCCCGTCGCTGCGGTCGTTTCTGGATCACTACACCCTACTAGACCCATCGTACCGACCGTGAGTGCTAGTAGCGTGGTCTTGAATGTCCATTTCATTGCCTTTCTCCTTGCGACTCAGTCGCTGTTAGTTTGATGCTCTTGAGATTAATACTTTCGAGGTTGAGACGACTTCAAAAAAGCTGAACGGTGCTAAGCTGAACTGTGTTAAAGAGTAAAGAGCTAGATCAGTACATAGAGTCGATGAGAGCATGATGCTTTTTCTCAACCAAGTTTCTTTTCAATTTCATCGTCGCGGTCAATTCGTCATCTTCAGGACTGAGCAGCACATCAATAAGCCTGAATTGCTTTATGGTTTCTACCTGAGCTAAGGTCTCGTTAGCAGACTGTACGACGTCATCTATCAAGGCGATAACTTCTGGCGCGTGACACAACGAACGAAAATCAGAAAACATCACTTGATTGTCTTGTGCATATTTTTCGACGTTTTCTTGATCTATCATGATCAGACAAGTCAAATACTTTCGCTTATCGCCAATGACGACCGCATCTGAGATATAAGGTGAAAATTTAAGTTTGCTTTCAATCGCAGCTGGTGTGACATTTTTGCCGCCCGCGGTGATGATAATGTCCTTGATACGACCTGTGATAAATATATAACCATCTCTTATCTCGCCGACATCACCCGTATGTAGCCAGCCATCCCGTAAGTCCTCAGCGGTTTTTTCTGGCTTATTCCAGTAGCCTGCAAACACGTTAGCGCCTCTTACGAGTATCTCCCCGTTATCGGCGATACGGACTTCAGAATCTGGTAATGCCTTACCTACGCTACCGGCCATCTGTGCTTCAGGGGTATTGACCGATATTACGCCCGCACTTTCAGTCATGCCATAGCCTTCATAGATAGGCACCCCTATCGCATGAAACCAGCGGATAATATCTAGCGATATGGGCGCAGCACCAGTAGTAGCACGGCGAATATTACTCATGCCTATCAGATCACGAATTTTGTATAGCACCAGTCTGTTCCAAAACTCGTAACGCAGTCGTTGACCTGTCGTAGGAGTATTGCCTGTCATCACGATATCAGCGTAATCATGACCTGCTTTTATGGCTTGATCAAATGCCCAGCCATTGAATGCACTGGCGTCGCTACGCATATTACTGATAGAGGCGTACATTTTTTCCCACAGTCTGGGCACAGCAGTAAAAGTATCAGGCGATACTTCTTTCATATTCTCAAATACCGTTTCTGTGCTCTCAGCAAAATTGACGATACAACCTCGATGGATAGGCAAATCCACTGACGTTAAACGTTCGAGTACATGACATAGGGGCAGAAAGCAGAGCTGCTCATCAGTAGGTAAAATAGGAAGGATATCTATGCTTGTTTTGAGCTCAAAGAGGACATTGGCGTGCGTTAAAATAGCGCCTTTTGGATTGCCTGTCGTACCAGAAGTATAGATTAAAGTACGTATGTCATTGGGCGTACCTTGATCAATATAATCACTAAAACGCTCTCTTGCGTTATCGACACTTCGACCAATCGTATATAGTTCATCGAGGAAAACAACCTGATCATCCTCTAGGCTACGCAAACCTTTACGGTCAAGGACAATGACTTTTTTAACGTTAGGCGTCTGTTCACGAATCTCTAAAAACTTATGTAATTGCTCATCATTTTCTACAATCAGAAACTTTGAGTGGCTGTCATTTAGGATATAAGCAAGCTGCTCGGGACTGTCTGTCGTATAGACACCGTTGGGTATTCCGCCTACGCCGCAGACACCCATATCAAAATAAAGCCATTCTTTATTGTCTTCGCTCAAGATAGAGACAGTATCGCCTTTACTCAGGCCAAGCTCGACGAGTGCCATGCCGATATCGCAGCTATGATGATAATAGTCTAGCCAACTATAACTCTGCCAGATACCAAAACTCTTTTCGCGATGAGCAATTCTGTCGCCTCGGCTCAAGCAAACTTGTCGCCAAAGTTTACTCAACGTATCGCACCCTTCTAGGATTTGAGGTGCATGCTCGAAAGGCGCATTGTGGATCTTTCGACCCGTATTGTAATCATGATTCTCTGAGTAATCGTGGGACGATACTGGCGCAGCAGATGTGACTTTCATGTCTGCCGCATCCGTAGGAGAAAGTGAAGTATTGTTTTTAGTATTAACATCAATATCAATGGAGGTCGTCATGATTATTATCGCCAAGTCTTTTTGCGTTTCCACCGAGTGGCTTCCGCAGTGTTATCTTTGGTTTGTCCCAAATAGAACTCTTTAATATCATCAGAGTGCATGAGTTTGTCCGCTGAGCCTGCCATGACAATACGCCCTGTTTCTAACACATAACCGTAATCCGCTGCTGCCAAAGCAACTCTTGCGTTTTGCTCAACCAGTAGAATCGTCACACCTTGCTCTTTATTTAATCGTCGAATAATGGCAAATATCTCCTGTACCAATAATGGAGACAGTCCAAGAGACGGCTCATCGAGTAGCATAAGAGAGGGTCGTGACATTAGCCCACGACCGATAGCGAGCATTTGCTGCTGACCACCAGACATCGTGCCAGCTGCTTGTGTACGGCGATCTTTTAGAATAGGAAAATACTCATATATCATCTCAACATCACGCTGTATCTCAGACTTGTCACGCCGAGTATAAGCGCCCATCGCTAAGTTTTCGGCGACATTCAAAAAAGGAAATACCTCGCGTCCCTCGGGTACATGCGACAGTCCTTTTTTGACCAAGCGATCAGGTTCAGTGCCATCGATACGTTCACCGTGGAACCATACTGCGCCCTTACGAGGATTGATAACCCCCGAAATGGTTTTCATTAACGTCGTCTTGCCCGCACCATTCGCGCCCAAAATGGTGACAACTTTACCTTCGGGTACCTCTAGACTCACGCCTCTCAATGCCATCACTGGGCCATAAGCGGACTCTAGATTTCGCACTTCAAGTACGTTGTTCTTTACTTCAGAGTCGACCAAATTCATTTCAGTGGCAGGTGCGGCAGAGGATAGTGATTTTTTAATAGCTGACATTACACACTCTCCTGTCCAAGATAGGCTTCAATAACCTGTGGATTGGCTTGTACCTCAGCTGCCGTGCCCTGAGCCAAAAACTTACCTTCAGCGACGGCCAATACGCGATCGGACACCCGATTCACAAGACTCATGTCATGCTCTACCATCAAGATAGTCAAGCCAAGATCTTTTTGCATATCTTCGATCCACCATGCCATCTCGGACGTCTCCTCTACACTAAGACCAGAGGCCGGCTCATCGAGCAAAATAAGCTTTGGATTAGCGGCCAATGCGCGCGCAATCTCAACCACTTTTCTAATACCATAAGGCAGACCTGCAATGAGTTTATCTCGATAAGGCGCTAACTCTAAAAAATCGATAATCTTCTCAACTTGCAAACGATGCTCGCGCTCGCTACGGCGCACCTTTGGTAAAAACAGCAAGTCCTGTATCCATGACGTATTTCGCTGTGAATGCCGACCGATAAGCAGATTTTGTAATACGCTTGAGTGATCAAATAACTCAATGTTTTGAAACGTACGGGCAATACCCAGTTTTGCGATATCGTGAGCTGGGAGCTTGGTAATATCAGTATCATCAAAGGTAATACGACCACTAAGCGGCTCGTACAAGCGACTGATTAAGTTAAAAATCGTAGATTTACCAGCACCGTTAGGTCCTACGATAGTGAATACCTCGCCCTCGTTTACCTCAAAACTAATATTATCAACGGCTTTCACACCACCAAATGCGATAGATAAGGAGTCAACTTTTAATAAGCTCATCGCATACGCTCCGTTTTAAGATAAGTTTTAGAACGGCGAAACAGTCCTTTTCGATATAGCGGAAACATCTGAAACCAAGTCCGTATCTTTATCCAAATGCCGTATATACCGCGTGGCTCATAGATGATCATAATGACAATAACTAAGGCAAACAGCGCCGTATCAATACCAGGAATACTGGTGATACTAGAGCCCGCACCTTGACCAACCATATCGCCTAAGATAGCAATCACTTGTGGTAATAAGACAACGACGACAGCACCAAAAAACGCACCATGTATGGAGCCCAAACCACCGATGACAATCTGCAAGAGGATGGTGATAGAGATGATAACGGTGAAGCTCTCATAATTGACCGCTTGCACAAAATGTCCGTACATAGCGCCACCCACAGCGGTAATCGCACAAGATATGCTGAACGCTAGCGTTTTGGCTTGCGGCACATTGACGCCAAGCGCACGGGCGGATACTTCACTGTCTCTGATGGCTAAGAACGATCGTCCAGTGCCGCTTCTGAGCAAGTTGATATAACCTAAAGTAACTAGCACCACGAGCGCGAGGCATAAGTAATAAAAGGCTTTTGGCGTGATGTAGCGATCGATGGTGTAGCCAAAGAGGTTAATGGGAGAAGCAAAGGTACCAGAGATGCCGCCAGTAATAGGCTCAGCCACGATAGCGATGTCCTCGACGATAATACTAAGCGCTAAGGTTGCGATGGCTAAATAGATACCGCTAGTTCGTAAGATTGGTCTGGCAATGATCGCACCGATAACCCCAGTGATGAGTGCGCAGGCAATCAAAGCAGGAAAGAAATTCCACCCTCGAGCCATGAGTGCCATATGGCTAAATGCCCCTATCGCCATAAAGGCGGCATGCCCTAAACTGACCTGTCCGGTGTGCCCCGTCAAGAGCATCAGACCCAGTCCAGAGATAGACCAAATCAATATGGCGCTAAGCTCGCTGATGTAATAGTTGCTCAACAACCAAGGCGCCATCAGTAGTAGCAAAAGAAGCACGCCATACTTTATGAGTTGGCTTTTGTCATCGAAGATATTGATATCTTGATCATAGCTGTGTTTAAACTGAGCTTTCATGGGCAGTACTCATCCTTGAAAAGATTTGGAGGCCGCTTTGTCATCCTTGAATCAAAGCTTCCTTGGATCAAAGCTTCTATACTTTTTTCTGTTTGACCTGAGAAAAAATACCGCCCGGACGTACGATTAGTACGATTAGCATAACCACATAAGGCGCAATTTGACTAAGACCTAGCGGTAGATAACGACCAGCAAAGGGCTCTATCACCCCTACTAGTAATCCACCTGCCAGCGCACCAGGCAAGGAGCCTAAGCCACCGATTACCGCAGCGGCGAAGGCCTTGATACCGAACAGTAACCCGACAGAAGGTTCGATGGCGCCTTTGGCCGCAAATAGTATGCCGGCGAGTGCGGCAACCACCCCTGACAAAGCCCAAACGATACCATTGACCCGTTTGACGGGAATACCCATATAGTAGGCTGCCATCTGGTTTTGACTGCTGGCTTGCATCGCAATACCAAGCCGCGTGTGGGCAAAAAAGAAGTACAAAATAGAGGTTAATGCGATAGTAGATATGATGATAATGATGTCAACATAAGCGATACTCAGCGAGCCTAATGCCAACATCTTGCCTGAAAACGGTGTCTGTAGTGAGACTGGGCTATGTCCCCAGATAACCCCAGCGACGAAGCGCATTAGGAAACCAAGCGAGATGGTAAGGATAACCATCGCAAATTGCGGTTGACCAAAAATACCACGTAAGATAAAGCGATCGAGTAAGTAGCCAAACGCACCCATGATCACAGCAGCAAAGGTAATGCCTAATAAGAAAGGAAGGTTTGCCTGATCGGCATTGATGAAAGATATGCCTAAAAAGGCACCGAGCATAAGCATGTCGCCTTG
The DNA here is from genome assembly GCF_052258385.2 of Psychrobacter sp. 1Y6. Lineage (NCBI taxonomy): Bacteria > Pseudomonadati > Pseudomonadota > Gammaproteobacteria > Moraxellales > Moraxellaceae > Psychrobacter > Psychrobacter sp. 1Y6. The sequence goes on from NZ_JBQQEW020000001.1 coordinate 2,968,093, forward strand.
GGCGAAATTGACCGCTTCTGAGGCTTTGTAAATGAGTACAAAACCCAGCGCTAACAGCCCATATATACAACCATTAGCAATCCCGCTAATGAGCAGTTGTAGGATATCCATAAAGTCCCTTTTGTCTTAACATTATCATCCGTGACAATGTTTGAATAAGCGGTTCAATCGACTGACTTTTTCATCAACTACTTGTAAAGAAATTCATTTTCTTTATATCGAAACGACTAGCGTTTTAGTAAGTAATCAACATGGCAGCAGTAGTAGCGAATAATATTCATATATTCACATTATACCAACTACGAATTATTGTCTATAGAAAAATCAAAGTTATTCAATGATTTATAGCAAGCGGCAAAAGCTATTTATATTACTTCCCTAAAAACACCGCCATTATTGCCATGGTATAATTAGCTACTTTATATCGTCTATCCAAACCTATTCTATAAGTCATCATCATGAGTCAAATGCCAAAACAAGCAAAGCCAGTTAAGCCAAGCAATTCATCAGTGGGTAATCCATCGTCAGCCAAAAAATCTACTGATAACCACTATGACGTCATTATCATCGGTGCTGGTGCTTCAGGATTATATTGCGCACTGACTGCTGGTCGCCGTGGTCGCCGCGTATTGGTGTTAGATCATGCCAATAAAGCTGGCAAAAAGATTTTGATGTCGGGTGGTGGTCGCTGTAATTTCACCAATTACTTTGTAGAGCCTGAGCATTTTATCGGTGCCAATCCTCACTTTTGCAAATCGGCACTGAGTCGCTATCCGAGTTGGGAGTTTATCGGCATGGTAGAGTCGCATAAGATTGCCTACCATGAGCGCGAACACGGTCAGCTGTTCTGTGATGACTCGGCACAAGAAATCTTGTCTATGCTGCTAGATGAATGCACAGCCGTAGGCGTACAAGTAAAGCTTAATGCTCAAATTGATCATGTTAAAACTGCTGCCCATGATAATGGCGAACGCTTTTATCTAACGACAAGCAAAAAGCTTGGTAAAAAAGACATCGCGAACGGCACTCAGTCCGCGCAGACACGCTATAGCTGTGAGTCTTTGGTGGTCGCTACTGGTGGCCTGTCTATCCCGACCATGGGAGCAAGTGGTATCGGCTATGAGTTGGCACAGCAGTTCGGGCATACGCTTGTGCCTACTGATGCCAGTCTCGTGCCGTTTACTTTCACTGATAAAACAGGCGAGCTTATCCGTGCCTTGGCTGGTATCAGTCTGCCAGTTATTGCCAGTAACGAGCGTATCTCTTTTAAATTGCCCGTCCTATTTACCCATCGCGGTCTCTCTGGCCCTGCCATGCTACAGCTATCCAACTATTGGCAGACTGGCGAAACCATCAGTATCAATCTGTTGCCTGAGATACATGTCACTGAGCTTTTACTGGCTCGCAAAAAATCACACCCGCGCCAACTGATTCGTACCGTATTGGCAGAAAATACAGATAACGCATTACCCAAGAAGCTATTGGCAGCGTTACAGACGCATCTGTGGGAAGACATCAAAGATACAGAACTTGCCAATATCAAAGACGAGCGACTCACAGAACTTGGGGCTACGCTCAATGGCTGGCAGCTCAAGCCCTCTGGTACAGAAGGTTACCGCACGGCTGAGGTAACACGCGGCGGTGTCACAACCGACGAGGTATCTTCCAAAACGATGCAAAGCAACTTACAAGATAACTTGTACTTTATCGGTGAGGTACTCGATGTGACTGGCTGGCTTGGCGGCTATAATTTTCAATGGGCTTGGGCCAGTGGTTTTGTCAGTGGTGAAGTCGTTTAATCACCTTAATGGCTTCACTATTTATAGCGACAATAATAGCCTTAATGACTGTCAGCATTTGAATAATTGACTATTACTCAGATAATGGCTGACAGTATGTTTGATGATAGTTGAATGGTTTTAGACAGTAATATTAGAGAGCAATGAGAATAAACACAACATAAGTCTATTTTCATAGTAGAATTAACGTAAGGCATTCATCCTATTGATAGCAATGCCACTTAGACTTATGAGGTAATCCATGCGTTCAATCAAGCATATTCATGGTGATAAAAAGCCGCATTGGGTAGGTGACGGTTTTTTTGTAAAAACCCTAATCAATCATCTCGATAATAATCCTGATTTTAACTATAGCCATACCGATCCTTTTTTATTATTTGACTACGGTAAGCCTACGACTTTTTCACCCAATCCTGATTATAAGCTGCAACCACATGGTGTTGGACTGCACCCACACAAAGGTTTTGAGACCGTAACCATCGCTTATTCAGGTGAGATTAGCCATGCAGACTCGACAGGTGGGCGCGGCGATATTTTAGAAGGTGATGTACAGTGGATGACTGCTGGTCGCGGCATTCTACACGAAGAGTTCCACTCTGAAGCCTTTGGGCAACGTGGCGGCGTCTTTAGTATGGTGCAGTTATGGGTCAACTTGCCAAGCGCCTACAAACTGACTGCGCCCAAATACCAATCTATCAAACGTGCTGACATGCCTATCGTTGATCTGATAGACAATAGCGACGAGCAAACTGTCATCGGTCAAGCTGCCATTATTGCCGGTGACTGGCATGGGATAACGGGAGCCGCAACGACATTTACGCCAGTCAATATGTGGGATATCAAGCTACATACAGCAGGTACAACCATGCTACAAGTACCGAAAACGCACAATACCCTACTGCTGGTACAAGAAGGTCAGGTATTGGTCAACGGTACAGCCGTCAGTGCAGGTAGTTTGATAGAATTTTCAGCGCCTATCCGAAATTATGTAGGTACTCAATCTGAACATCCATCGTTACCTGCTACTGATACTATCGAATTGACCTACCCTGCAACTACCGATGAAGACACACCTATCAAATTGCTACTGCTAAGCGGTGAGCCAATCGGTGAACCAGTCGCAGGTCACGGTCCTTTTGTCATGAATACTCAAGAAGAACTACGCCAGACCTTTCGTGATTATCAAATAGGTATTTTCGGCAAATAATGAAAATCTAGGCATAAAAAAAGCCGCTCAACTATTGCTAGTTAAGCGGCCTTTTTATGTTGCGTTATTTAGCTAAAAATCCAACTATTACGCTTGGTCTAAAAATGGATAGTCGGTATAACCTTCAGCACCGCCACCATAGAAAGATTCTGGATGCTGCTCATTGAGCGGCGCGCCCTTTTGGATACGCTCAGCCAAATCAGGGTTGGCGATATAGTCACGGCCAAAGGCGACTGCATCGATATAACCTGCTTTTACATTTTGCTCTGCTTTTTCGGCAGTGTAGCCACCAGCTGCGATGATCATTTGATCAAAAGCAGCACGCACACGCTTACGGAAGTCTTCGCTATAAGGTGTACCACCTGCCCAATCTGGCTCTGACAGATGCAGATACATGATACCGCGTTTGTTAATCTGCTCAATCATCCAGATATTTTCGTCTTCGTTATATCCAGCTTCTACGTTGTTGAACGTACCCAGTGGTGAAATACGAATACCAACATGATCTGCATCCCAAGCGTCTACACACGCATCGATAACATCAAGCGTCAAGCGCGCACGGTTTTCGCGGCTACCGCCGTATTCATCATCGCGTTGGTTGGTTTGCTCAACCCAGAACTGATGCAATAGGTAACCATGAGCACCATGAATCTCTACCCCATCAAAACCCGCTTCTTTGGCGTTCTTAGTTGCTTGACCAAAGTCAGCGATAACTTGCTTGATTTCTTCAAGTGTGGCTGGACGCGGCGGCGTTGCATCTACACGAATGGCTTGGTTATCGCTGTCACGTAGCGAGGTACGTACACCAACATCAACGTTAGAAGCAGAGATAGGCGCTTTACCATCTGGCTGTACGCTCTCATGAGAGACTAGGCCAGTGTGCCATAGCTGTACTACGATTTTGCCACCTTTAGCATGGACATTATCTACGATGGTTTTCCACGCAGTGATTTGGTCTTTGGTATGAACGCCTGGCGCACCAGCATAACCTTTCGCTTGGAAAGAAACTTGCGTCGCTTCAGTGATTACCAAGCCAGAACCTGCACGCTGTGAATAATATTCGCTTGCAAGTGCTGTTGGTACATCGCTTGGCTCAACCGAACGCAGACGCGTCAACGGTGCCATAATGATGCGGTTTTTTAGGGTTTGGGTACCCATTTTGACGGTTTCAAATAAATTATCGTGTGCCATAAAAAGCCCTGTTTATTGTTTTAAACCTTAGTATCAGGTTTACTATTATTGGTAATAAATAGCACTTATATTAGTAGGTAGCACTTAGCTATCGTTCTATAATTTGCGAAGTACGCTACTCATAAGCCGAGTTCTTTATAGGGGGCAAATGCAATTATTCCAAGCAATATTTACAAACAGAAACACCAATATTTAGATATTCGAATCTTTATAATTAAAGGCTACGAAGACAGTTTACTGTAGCTTAAACTCTCGTCGTCCGCGTGGAATTCTTTGGTTGTAGCATTTTTTTGACAGACAGCTCTAATGACAGATATGTACCAAACAATATCACTACTGAACCGATGATGGCTTGGATATTTAGAGCTTCACCAAGTAGTAGATACCCTAAAATAATGGCGAAAATTGGAATAACTAGCGTGATACTGGTGGCGCGCGTCGGGCCAATATTTTTAATAAGCTGATTCATAAAAATAAGGGCGATGGCTGTCGAAAATACACCAATACAGATTACGGATACCCATGCCTTTATGCTGATATCTTTACCATAAGGGAACTCATTAAAAGCCACAGGCAGCATAATAATACTACCGATGATAAGCGAGCCTGCGGTGATAGCGACTGGCGATACTTCATACAGATAGTTTTTGGTGATGTTGGCCCCAAGCGCATAACCTACACAGGCTAGTAGCGCGTAACCCATTGGTAGTAGCCCTTCGACCAACCCTTTGCCTGGCTCGCCGCCACCAAATAAGCTTTCGCTCATCAATATGATTACCCCTATCACCCCAATGACCAAACCAAGTGCTTGTTTTTTTGATAGCCTATCTTTAAAGAAGACTCTAGCGATAAAACCACTCATCATCGGTACAGAAGCATTTAGTACGGCTAGCACGCCCGCGTTCACTGATTGCGCGGAAAACGAGAACAACACAAAAGGCAGCGCTGCTGAAAACAAGCCAACGAGCGCTAGCATTTTCCAATGCTCCTTGATGCCGACTCTGTTTTTCTTATTAAGCAATACAAAGACCAACATGACCAATCCGGCGAATATCACACGCAAACTGGCAAATGCCAATGAGCCAAACTCAGGCACGCCGATACGATAAAAAATGAAAGAGAGTGACCACATAAAAGAGAGCGTCACAAAGATGATGAGGTCACGGTTGGTCATTGGGTAATCCTATTAAGCGCTTCGACTGCGTTTGCCAACTCGTGTCGGTCATAAGCGTCTGATGCGTTGTAAAAACTATCATGTGATTAAAAACTCATGATGATAACTTTTTAATTGTTTGATGGGTAATTTTTTATAAAATTTATAGTGAGTTTTTGGCCATTTATTAATTTTTTTAGCACAGTTTTAAGGTTTTCACCTTTTTGATAATTTATAAATCTGGACAAATCCCTTTTAGTAAGCACTGTATAGCAAGCAGCGCTGATCCTATTATTCATATACTTTAGCCTATTCCAGCGCCTTTCTATTCACATACTAAAGAACTCGAAAGTCATCCTTAAGTAAGTTATCCGTTCAACATCTACAAAAACAGATTCACGGTCATAGTAAGCCCTTCTTATAACCCTGTTCTATAACAGCTACTCTTAATAATACTGATGTTAAGGATAGCTTTAATACATCAGTTCAAGATTTTCTTAAAATATATTAATTGATATTTGTTTACTAATTTCCTACTATCTACAAGGTATTGGTTAGTATTTGGCAATACAAAAAATAGATGGCAAACATCATTAGTAGGATTTATAAATTATTGAGGAATGACTATGAAAAGGATAGCGTTATTTATCGGTATGATGTCAGTTGCAACGGTCGGTTTTTGCGGGGTTGGTCAGTTCTCAGATGAGACCACTTGTTATGTTTATAAACAAGATAAACTGCAAAAAAAGCTAAACTGTCAGTATGAGGGCGCTGAGGGTGCAGCGATGAGTTATAGTTTTAGACAGGTCTCCTATAACCTGCCAGGGTTTGGCAAAATGGCAACCTCTACCAGTGCAAACTATAATGACCGTAATGAAGTGACTGGATGGACGACCACCGTCAATGACGAGCCCGCGATCATCAGATATCGTTTGCCAACCAATCAGCGTATCGTCAGTGATGCTTATGCGCAGTCTGGTAAAGCAGTTATGCAATGTTATCTTAGTACAAAATCGCAGTGGGAAATCTGTGCTAAATAGAGCAGAGTACTCTAGCAATTTATAGTGCAATAAAGCTGAGTGTTTTGCTTGGCTTTTATTGCCGCCCGCTAAAAACTGAAGCATCAACCTTAGCGCCCTCTTCTATAAAATTTTCTCACCGTTTTTTCTATATACTCAATGTCTTCACCACTGACAAAGCCACTGATAAAATCAACCTCCCTGTTGGACAGCCATTGAATTACAAGCTTGCATCGGTAAGAATGATGCTACCTATTTATAAAACCTACTCACCAACCCAATTTATTAAAGAGTCAAATACATGAAACTGCGCATCCTAAAGTCTGCTGTGACCAATCCTTGGTTTAATCTTGCCACCGAGGATTGGATATTTAATACGCTCAATCCCGACTCTCATACCCTATTTTTATGGCGTAACTCTGAAACCGTGGTTATTGGACGCTCGCAAAATCCATGGGTAGAGTGCAAAACCGATAAGATGGAAGCAGACGATGTATTTTTAGCGCGGCGTCAGAGTGGCGGCGGCGCTGTGTTCCATGACTTGGGCAATACCAATTTTACTTTTTTATCACCCAGTGATGCTTACGACCAAGAAGCAAACTTCACCGTCATCATTAATGCGCTTAAGAAACTCGGCATAGACGCCACGCTGTCTGGTCGTAACGATATGCAGGTCGGCGACCGCAAAATATCGGGCAGCGCATTTAGACATGCAGCCGATCGCAGCTTTCATCATGGCACATTGCTGGTCAATGCCAACATGCAAAAGCTTGGCGATTATCTGAACCCGCATCCACTAAAGCTGAAAGCAAAAGGCATCAAATCTGTGCGCGCTCGCGTAGCAAACTTGGTAGATTTCAATGAGACTATCAATCACGAGACATTGTCTGATGCGATTATCGAAGCGTTCTGTGAATATCATGGAGAGACTGCACAGGTTGAGCAATTAGATGAGGCCAGCCTTGCTAAGCAGCCGACGCTAAACGCTTACTATCAACAAATGGCAGATTGGGATTGGCGCTTTGGTAAAACGCCTGAGTTTACTCATCATATCGAGACTCGCTTTGATTGGGGCATGATGGATGTACATATGGATGTGAAGCAGGCAATGATTACCGAAGTTGTCATCTTCTCTGATGCGCTAAATGTTGAGCTTATTGATCTGCTGAAAGAGACATTGACTGGTATTAAATATAATAAGCCTGAGATTAAAGATAAGCTCGATGACCTAACAAAAGCACAACCTGAGTTGACAGCGCAAGTGAGTGATTTTGAAAAATGGTTAGTTGGTGAGATGGAAGGTTAGCCTTCAAATATAGCAAAGTTTTGCTTCAACCTTTAAGAACAACAACCTGTAAGAACACTTGCGAAGACAAAAGACAGCAGGATTAATGGCTAACCTGACTGCTTGATAGTTTTGCTACCTGATATCTTCGTAAGTGTGTTTGCAATAGCGACGTTTTATCTATTCAGATTATTCGAATAACATTCTATTTAACAATTCATTGTTCACTAGATAACTTAGGCGAACCCTCTAAATCATCTAAATCAGCCAAACTATCTAAAATAGCTTTGACTTCGGTGACATACTGACCTAAGTCCGGCTCTAAATGAAAACCTGCTACCGGCGTAGGTAAGCCTTTTTGCTTGCCCAGTCTAACGATAATCGCATTCTCTTCGGGCAATACCAACACTCGCTGACCTAAGTGACCAAGCATCGCATAAAATGGAATTGGACTATCCATATCCGTCCATACTGAATGTCCGTATATCTGCGCCTGCCCCTCTGTAAATGCTGCTGCATTTGGTGTAATCATAAAATCAACATGCGTTTTGCTCAGCAATTGCTCGCCTTGCCACTCGCCGCCATTCAACAGCAGCTGTCCGAATTTCGCAAAGTCCAGTGCACTAGCGTTTAAGCAGCAATACACTTTTTCGATATTTTGTGAGCCATCGAGCGACCAATAAGCATCGCCTTTCATACCTAGCGGCTGCCAAAACTTCTCTTCTAAATAGCTAGAAATCGTATAGTCGTGCGCTTCTAATGCACGTGATAACGCAATACCTAGCAGCTGAGTATCACCAGAGGAGTAATCAAACTGACCACCGCACTGCTCCACAAAAGGTCGGCTGGTAATATGCTTTACTAGGTCATTCCCATAGTAGGATTTTGCTGTGGGATTGACTGGGAAATAATAGTCTTCTGTCCAGTCATAGCCTGATGTCATCGCCGATAAATCTGCAAGCGTACAGTTTTGGGCATATTCACTGTCTGCATACTCAGGCAGCAGCTTGATAATCGGCTCATCGATACTAGAGATATAACCATCTTCTACCGCTTTGAGATACAGTATGGTGGTGACGGTTTTTGCCATAGAAAAGCTATTGGTATGTGAGTCGCCACTGTAGCCTTGCCAGTAGTTCTCGTATAGTAGCTTGCCGTCTTTGATAACAGCAAAGGCGACGGTTTGGTCGGTATCCAAGGCATTTTGTAAGGTAGGTGTCAGGGAGATATTGCCGAAGTTGGTATCCTTATCCCACTCTATAGGATCTTTTGTACTAATAATCCGATTATCGAAATCCTTATAATCATCTATATTAGCAGTGGTCTCACCTTTGAAATAAGTAAGCTGTATGCCTCGGAAAATATAGGCATTACCAGTCACCACTAAACCTAGGCTAATAATTACCAATAGTCCTATGATAGGTAGCACTATCCATTTAAATAATATTTTGAATATAGCCATCGTAAAATCCTTTTTATATGGCAAAGTTTTGTTTTTGCTGATCTCAATGTATTAGCATCAGCAAGTGAGCTATACGTATAAATACAGCATATCTAAATAAAAAAAGACGGCAAGAGATATCCCCTCGCCGTCCATTATTTGACATTAATGCTAAAGAGTTTAAATCTGAGCGGCGACTTCAGCACCATCACGAATTGCGCGTTTAGCATCTAGTTCAGCTGCTAGCTTAGCACCGCCGATGAGGTGATATTGCGCGTCTGGCGCATCGCCAACATTTGGCATCAGCTCAACGACTGACTCTTGACCGGCACAGACAACGACGCTATCGACGCGTAATAACTGGCTTTGACCTTGTGGGTTAGTCACCCAGATACCTTCGTTGGTGATTTTGTCATATTGCACGCCAGCGACTTGGATGACGCCGTGAGATTTGATATGCGCACGATGTACCCAGCCTGAGGTTTTGTTTAGACCACTGCCCAGACGGCCTTTGCTACGCTGCATGAGATAAACTTGGCGGATTGGCTTAATCGCGTGCGGTCTGACCAGACCACCATCACTTTGATAATCGGTATCGTTGGTCACGCCCCACTCTTCGCGCCACTCATTGATTGACTGTGGCTCAGGGCGATAGCTTGGATCTTTTAGTCCTTCAGGGCCGATCTCATCCAGCGACTTACCATGATTGGCTGTCAGATATTCACTTACATCAAAGCCGATACCACCAGCACCGATGACCGCGACTGTGTTACCCACTGCTTTTTCGCCAGACAGTAGCTCAGCATAGCTCATGACTTGTGGCAGCTCAGCCCCTTCGAGCTTACCTTCTAGACTTCTCGGTACGACACCCGTTGCTACGATGACATGATGGAACTTGGCTTTTTCAAGCATGTCTTTATCAACTTTGATGTTCAGTTTAATCTCAACACCCAGATGCTCAAGCTCATTGATATAGTAGCGAATAGTTTCAAAGAACTCTTCTTTACCAGGGATGACTTTAGCGTAGTTGAACTGTCCGCCAAGCACGTCTTTAGCTTCAAACAGAGTCACGTCATGACCACGTAAGGCCGCCACATGAGCGGCTGACATACCAGCGACACCGCCACCGATGACGGCGACTTTCTTCGGTTTTTTGGTTTTCTTATAGACCAGTTCAGTCTCATAACAGGCTTGCGGATTGACCAAACAAGTCGAGCGTTTGTTTTCAAACGTATGGTCGAGACAGGCTTGGTTACAAGCGATACAGGTGTTAATACGATCTGTCTGTCCGTTTTTGGCTTTATTGACCCAGTGCGCATCAGCCAAGAATGGACGTGCCATTTGAATCATGTCAGCTTGACCAGTCGCAACGATTTCTTCTGCTGTTTCTGGCATGTTGATACGGTTGGCCGCCATCATCGGAATACTAATATGCTTTTTGATTTCAGCAGTGAAATCAACGAAAGCGGCTCGTGGCACGCTAGTCACGATAGTTGGAACACGCGCTTCATGCCAGCCGATACCAGTGTTCATGATAGTCACACCCGCTTCTTCTAGTGCCTTAGCCACAGTGATGACTTCATCCATGACGTTACCGTCTTTGACCAAATCGATCACTGATAAGCGGAATAGAATGATAAAGTCTTCTCCAGTCGCCTCGCGTACCGCTTTGACCACGTCGACAGCGAACTTCATACGACCATGAATATCACCACCATAAATGTCTTTACGCTTATTCACATGACTTGATAAAAACTGGTTAAGTAAATAACCTTCAGAGCCCATGATTTCGACGCCATCATAGCCTGCTTGCTTGGCAAGTTTGGCTGAGCGAGCGTAATCTTTTACCGTCTGCTCGATGTTTTTGATGCTCATCTTGCGTGGCTTAAACGGTGAGATTGGAGATTTAATCGGGCTAGATGATACGGCAAAAGGATGATAGCCATAGCGACCACTGTGCAATATCTGCATGATGATTTTGCTGTCGTGCTTATGCACAGCACGGGTGACGCGCTGGTGGTTGATGACGTCAGCTTTGGTATTCATCGTTCCGCCAGCAGGCAACAACCAACCTTCGCGATTAGGCGAGATACCGCCAGTGATCATCATTGCCACGCCGCCCTTGGCACGTTCTGCAAAATACGCCGCTAGCTTGCCATAATTATAAAAACGGTCTTCAAGCCCAGTATGCATTGAGCCCATCACCATACGGTTTTTCAGCGTAGTAAAGCCCAAATCTAGCGGCTCAAATAAATGCGGATAGTGTTCATTGGTGCTAGCGGTTTGGATCGTATTGGCACTATGGCTGGCAGACATATCATTTTCCTTATGAATAGTTTATGAGGCTACTTCTTAAAAACGGCTTTTTAGAATTAGTGGAGCTAAGGGGTTTAGCATCATCGATATCGTAACACACCGCGATTATTGTCAGCTATGCAGACAAGCGACTGATGAGTGAGCACTATATTAATTGCTATAACGAGCAGGACGGTGTATCAGGCTGTACTGTGGCATATGGTTAAGCAAACACCACAAAACCTAGCCAACTTTTGAGGTAGATTATATACCGTTAGTTTAATGTCACTTAGAGATTAGACTAAGATATAAATCGATAAATATCGACTTATACCTATAATTTCTATGCTAGATTACTGTACTAAAGAACATACTGACGTTAATGTACTGACGCATTATAGAAATACGATAAAGGACTATCATCATGACAGATTTCCATACAGGTCTCGGCAAAAATGCTGCCAACCATCAACCACTTACCCCTATTGATTTTATCACTCGCAGCGCGCAAGTTTATCCTAATAAGACTGCTATCATTTATGACGACCTAGAACACAACAACCTCACTCAAACATGGCAACAGACCTATACCCGCTGTCGCCAACTGGCTGACGGCCTGCGCAAATTGGGTATCGATAAAAATGATACGGTCGCTGTTATGTTGCCAAACACGCCAGCAATGGTCGAATGCGCCTTTGGTGTGCCGATGTCAGGTGGTGTCCTCTGTACCCTCAACACCCGACTCGATATCAATGCGCTTACCTTTTGTTTGCAGCATTCCGAAGCAAAGGTTTTAATTTTAGACAGTGAGTTTGCTGAACATGCTGAAATCATCGATGAGACTTTTCCAGACTTAATTGTCATTCATTCAACGGACAAAGCTGTCGATGTCGAGCGTTTTGGGCTCATGAGTTATGAAGCATTGATAGCCAGTTCAGACAGTTTGGATAATTGGGAGATGCCGACAGATGAGTGGGATGCCATTGCGCTGAACTATACCTCTGGGACGACAGGCAAGCCCAAAGGCGTGGTCTATCACCATCGTGGTGCAACTCTCAATGCTATCTCTAATATTTTAGATTGGGACATGCCCAAACACCCGATGTATCTATGGACGCTACCACTGTTTCACTGCAACGGTTGGTGCTTTCCTTGGACCATCGCCGAGCGTGCTGGGGTCAATGTATGCTTGCGAAAAATTGATGCTGATTTAATATTGCAGCTGATTGCCAAGCATCAAGTTAGCCATTACTGCTCTGCACCGGTCGTACATAATATGATTGCTGGCGGCAAACCTGAGTATAAAGAAGCCATCATCCATACGGTCAAAGGCTGGGTCGCTGGTGCACCGCCGTCTGAAACCATGCTGGCCGCTATGGAAGCCATGAGCTTTCATATCTCGCATGTCTACGGTCTCACTGAAGTATATGGGCCAGTGACGGTTTGTGCTGAGCAGGAAGAATGGAATGAGCTTGATGTAGCTACCCGTGCCCAAAAGAAATCACGTCAAGGCATGACTTCTCACTTGATGGCAGGGTTTGAAGTATTTAAGCAAGGTACGACTGAACCAGTCGCCGCTGATGGCGAAGAGATGGGCGAGCTGGCGCTACGTGGCAATATGGTGATGAAAGGCTATCTAAAAAGCCGCAAGGCTACCGAAAAGGCTTTCGCTGATGGCTGGTTTCGCACGGGTGATTTGGGCGTCAAATACCCTGATGGCTATATCAAAATCATGGACAGACTAAAAGATATCATCATCTCAGGCGGTGAGAATATCTCTAGTATCGAGGTAGAAAACGTCTTGTATAAACTACCTGCGATTGAAAGCTGCGCTGTCGTTGCCGCGCCACATGATAAATGGGGCGAAGTGCCCGTTGCCTTTATCGAGATTCACGCCGGTAGTACTCTGCAACGTGATACGGTGATGGAGCATTGTAGTCAGCACCTAGCAGGTTTTAAAGTGCCGAAACATATTGTCTTTGCAGAAATACCCAAGACCAGTACCGGTAAAGTGCAAAAATTTGAGCTACGCCAAGCAGCAAAATCATTGGCACACGAAACGCCAAAAGTAACTGCCAGTGCTAAATGATCTGACAATATATTAAATCCTGTCACAAATTAATATTCATAAAAAAGGTCAATCACGTATAAGTGACTGACCTTTTTTCGAGTGCTAGCCTATTTATACTATAGTTGGTTCAATATAATTTGGAGACAAGGAAGCCAAGTGAAAGTACTACAAATAGTAGACTAAGCGAGGCTGACACCGTATCCAATTTATAGAGAACTAACTATATCAGCCAAGCTTAGGCTCAAGCCATTGATAGATTAGCATTCCTATAATCATGGCTGGAATAAAGACATAGGCTTGCCACTGGCCAGTACCGAGCAATACAATTCCTGGTCCTGGACAGATACCAACCAGCCCCCAGCCGATACCGAACAACATCGCACCAATAAGCAATTTTTTATTAATGACAGTTTTGCTTGGCATATCAATCGGTGTACCAATCCAGCTACTTTGTTGACGCTTCGCTAATCGCACACCAAAGAATGCCACTATCAGACCACCGCCCATCACCAGTGCAAGGGAGATATCCCATGCGCCAAATACGTCCAAAAACCCTTGTACTTTCACAGGATCGGTCATACCTGACACCAGTAGTCCAATTCCAAACAGTAATCCTGCCAGCAATCCGATTATATTTTTTAGCATCGTCGTATCTCGCTATTATTATTTTTTATTAACCATCATATGTCGTTCGCGCGTTAGCCCAGCTATCAGTCTTCATCTGACAATATGCCATGAGTTCGCTATAGTAGGCCTAATACGTGGCGACCGATATAAACGGTCACAATTCCAAACAGCATAAAGGTGACAGTCGCTGCCAATGACCGTGGAGACAGCCGTGCATTACCGCAAATACCATGCCCACTCGTGCATCCTGAACCTAAACGCGTGCCGAAGCCGACCAATAACCCTGCACCAATCAATAATGGCACGGAAGTACTGATAGCTACCTCAGGTAGCGGTCTTGCCAACTGATATAGCAGTGGTGAGATGACCAGACCCAGTATAAACAGCACCTGCCACATCGCTACACGCTTGGGCTTTAGTAGGCTTGAAAAGATGCCACTGATACCTGCTATACGACCAATACCTAGCAGTAAGATGACCGTCGCTACGCCTAGCATTAGACCTCCAACTAAGGAGATCGGCGTAAATGCTTGCCAGTCTATTTGTATGCTCATAACGGACTACCTAATTAAGTTTATTAAATACGTGCTTGAGTATTAATTTATAAAAATACATTATATTATAAAATATAATAAAAAGGTAAAAAAATACTGAACCTAGCATAATGCTAATAGTTCAGTATTTTTTATAACTGTTAGAACTATACTGTAAAGGCTTCAAAAAAGGCAGTGAAAAAACTTAATAAGCTATCACATTACTATCTTTATCAGCCCTCTTAATTGGTATCTTTACTGGCTCAGCACTTTATCAAGTGCCGCTTCAAAACGCGCTACTGTGCCATCGATATCAGTCAATTTGTCCAAACCAAACAGACCCAATCGGAAAGTTTTAAAGTTATCAGGCTCGCCCACTTTCAATGGTACGCCAGCCGCGATTTGCACCCCGATTTCAGCGAACGCACTACCTTTATGCATGTCATCTCGATCGGTATAAGAGACGACAACGCCAGGTGCTTTAAAACCTTCAGCAGCGACGCTCTCAACGCCTTTGGCTTCTAGTACTTCGCGGATACGTTTGCCAAGTGTCCACTGTGCGTCACACAGTTTATCAAAACCGATTGCTTTGGCTTCATTCACAGCATCACGGAACTGACGTAAGCTGTCTGTCGGCATAGTCGCATGGTACGCATGACCGCCATTTTCGTAAGCACGCATGATGTTCAACCATTGCTTTAGGTCGATACTAAAGCTATCAGATTCAGTGCTGTCCACTTTTTTGACAGCAGCATCGCTTAGCATGACTAAGCCAGCGCCCGGCGTACTGCTCCAACCCTTTTGCGGTGCGCTAATCAGCACATCAATACCCAATGCTTTCATATCTAGCCATACGCAACCTGAAGCAATACAGTCAATGACTAACAATCCGCCAACGCTATGCACAGCTTCGCTCAACGCTTTGATATAGTCATCTGACAAGATAATACCCGATGAGGTTTCGACATGCGGGGCAAATACCACTGCTGGCTTTTCTTCTTTGATTTTGGCTACGGCAACGTCGATATCGACTGGAGCAAACGGCTTTGACGACTCACTATCATCGGTACGATTGGCGGTGAGGACTGTAGATGATTTGGCGATTTTGCCTTTTTCTAAGATTTGCGTCCAACGATAGCTGAACCAACCATTACGAATGATTAGGCAGTCTTCATCATTTACCAACTGGCGAGCGACTGCTTCCATACCATAAGTACCAGAACCAGGAACGATCACCACGGCGTCAGCGTTATACACAGATTTTAGGTCACTAGATAGGTCGTTCATCACTTGCTGAAAGGCTTTTGACATATGGTTCAGCGCACGATCGGTGTAAACCACTGAATACTCTAATAAGCCGTTTGGATCGATATCTTGACGTAATGCAGGCATTGAACACTCCTAGTGTATGGTTAGATAATATGCGACATGGATTAGATAGCACTATAATCAAATGCTATTATTTTTGATGGTGAGGTCTTGCGCTGTCTAGAGATGCGTTGTCTTTAAGCGAATAAAAAACAACGGACACTGATGAGGTCTACTAACATTAAGTTAATATATTCGTAGTCATATTACAAGCAAACACCAGCACATATCTTGACCTAAGCCATCCATGAGAGCCTGATATTAGCACTGATACTGAAGGTTGACAACGATACGCTCAGGCAACGATATGACTTGCGCTATCGAGCATTTGTTGGTAGGTATTGATTGATAAGTTTTGATTTATAAAGCCACAATAAAAACATCAATGCCCTCGATGAGCATCTTGTAGTCCTGACACCACGAAGTCTAGCAACTCACTATCGCCTTCACGTGCGGCTTTGCGCATCAGTTTCGATGGTGCATGGGTCAATGTTTGGGTCAAACGTCGTGACAGCTCAGTGATGATATCTTCTGGACTGACATCGTCCTGTTGCAGCTTAGCAATAGATTCATGCAGCAGTTTATCGACTTGACCTTGAGTACACGCGCGGTATTGCTGAATATCTTTGCCAACTTGGCGAACCTGAAAGCGGCGATCTATCTCAACCACCAATTGACTGACTAGCAGCTCAGCATCCACTGCGGCTTGGCGACGCTGTTCGATATTACCTGCAATCACATGCTGCAAATCATCGACAGAGTACAGATAAACATCATCGATACGGCTAATGGTAGAATCGATATCGCGCGGTACGGCCAAATCTATCATAAGCATCGGCTGATAACGGCGACGTTTTAGCGCTTGTATGGTCATTGTCTTATCAATCAACAAATCCATACTGCCACTACAACTACTAACGATATCGGCTTCTGCCAATACTTGCGGCAACTCTTGTAAGGGTCTAACGTCTACGCGGCGATTAGGGCCACGTAGCTCAGCCGCCAAGGCTTCGGCACGTTCGGGATTACGGTTACAGATAATGACTCGTCCGACCCCTAGCCCTGCGATATGGGTGGCAACTAAGCGATTCATCTCGCCTGCTGCAACAACCAGTAGAGTACGACTGGGTAAATCATCAAATATTTGTGTGACTAATTTGGCTGCAGCAAAGCTAAGCGATACAGCCTGTGCGCCAACCTGAGTCTCGTTACGCACTCGTTTGGCAGCAGCGAATACTTGATCGATGATCCAGCCGAGCTGATTACTGAGTACTTTTTGGTCTTGAGCCAGATGCACAGAGTTTTTGATTTGACCGAGAATCTGCGGCTCACCCAGTATCATAGAGTCGAGACCAGCCGCTACTCTTAACCAATGAGTCAATGCATGGGTATCACGATGTACATAGAGATAAGGATCAATATCAACGAGTGGTAATTGCTTGAAATCAGCCAGCCACGTTTTGATTTTGGTAATATGCGCACTAATCGCAGCAGACGAGATATTCATGCTACTACTAAAAGTATTGTTGGATGATGATTGGCCAGCAGCTTTGACATCCTGCACATTGGGTAATTGTGAGTCAGACAATTGGCTATTAGCATGATGCGACGTTGAAGTGTGCGGCACTAGCGCATAGATTTCGGTGCGGTTACAAGTAGAGACGATCACGCTACCATCAGTAAAGGCTTCTATTTGTTTGAGCGCGACATTTACATCGTCACCCACAAGCGCCAAGCGCTCTCGCAGAGCGACTGGTGCAGTTTTGTGATTGACCCCAATGACCACTAATCTCATTATCGATAGACCATAAACATGACGCTCAGTTGCCCCTTACGCTATCTTATTATTTTTAAAAGACAGTTTTTGACGACAGCGCTAAAAAGGAAGACCCTAAAAACCGCCTATTATATCATTATTGCGGGCTTTAATTAACACTCACCCATCTATGATAACCATATCTCTGTATCTGGTCGCAAATGTAACAAATCAACTACTCATACGATTTATAAAATCAATAGCTGGGTTTTAACTTATGGTCAATAATATAATGTTAAATCATTCGCTTACTCTATCTTAACTTGTTATATTTCTATAATATTCAGTTCGACAGACATATCTATATTTAATCATCTTCAGTGTCGTTCTTTGGCAACGTGCTCGCTACTAGTAGCATATTCATACGGTCAGGCATGCCACTATCTGAGTAACACGGATGCTATTGTTTATCTCATCGGTCTACTCTTATAATGTTTGTCATGGGTACATATTGCCAATATTTAACTTAAAATGATTAAAACAAACTTGCCTTATCTGTGTAGGTAAACCATGGGCGAATACGGCTATCTATGATTTTTTTTGGGTCATTACTTCGGTCACCACATTCCTATAGCGAATACTCTAGCTTCCGTGCTTTATTGCATGTCGCTATTGAGCGCCTGTGTCAACGATATAAGCTAGCGTTGTCTCTAGCCGTGTGCCTGTGTTTGGCAGCCCCTGTTCATGCTAGCCACCCCGATGTATTGCTAGAAGCAAAAATTCCTAAAGTATCCGTTGCTACCGATAATATGGCCGCTGCCAATAAGCCAAATGGCAATAAAGTAAATGATAGTAATGCCGCGATTGATACACCTTATAATGAAGACACGCTCACCATAGAAAACGTAAAAAACATTAATGGCTTAGCGCCAGCCAGTTTATGGCAGCCTGAGCTTAGTGAACCAAGCTTGTACGCTCTACTGGATGCCGAGTTTGCTGCCGATCGCGATGACAAACGACGCGCGGTCTCTATTTATAAGCAACAGTCTTTTAAAGAAGATGCGACAGCCGTGTTTGAGAGAGCGCTTAGCCTGTCTTTGCGTAATGAAAGGGTTGAAGATTCATTACAGTTTGCCAAGACATGGCAAGACCAAAACCCTGACCACGTACCTGCTTGGTTTTATGTCGCGCATTTGGCTTTACGTGCCCACGACTATATATTAGCGGGTGAAACGTTAAACCGCATCTTGCGCTATGACCCACGCGCAGACTTAAGCGAAATCCTCATAGGCATTTACCCAAATAATGACGACGACAAACGTGAACTTCTTGCCGCGTTGCAACCACTAGATAGCGAGCAAAATGCCTCATTGTCAGTATTAAAAGCAGGTTTACTCTATCAGTTTAACGAACCTGAAGTCGCTATCGTTCATATCAATCGAGCGCTAGAGCGTCAGCCAGACTATGTGCCCTTTATTACGTTAAAAGCAGATATATTGCGCAAAATTGTGACCGCAGAGACTGTTATCAATTATGTCAGTCAAGCTCGTCTACGCAACCCTGATAGCAAAAGCTTATATCTATATGAGATTCGCTATCTATTAGATTTAAAGCAAAGCGAACAAGCGTGGAAGTTACTGCTTGAGGCGCATAACCGCTTCAGTGATGATTCTGAGATTACCCTGCTAGCAGCTTTAGTGAGCTTGGATATTGAAGAGTACGCTAGTGCTGATGAGCTACTCAATATGCTTGCCAAGAGTCCAGCTTATCTTGATCAAGCCTATTATTATCTGGGTATCAGTGCTGAGCGTCAGCAGTTGTTCGATCAAGCCAAATACTATCTCAATGGCGTCATGCAAGAGGATTTGGTATTAGAAGCACGTAGAAAGGTAGTGGCGTTTGAATTACTCGATAATGACATCGATGGGGCAATCGCGACTTTAGAGAAGCTGCGCAAAGACTTCACAGTATTCGCGCCTGACACTTTTGTCATGCAAGCCGATATCTTGTGGCAACAAAACGAGTCGGATGAAGCACTGCGCTTACTAACCCGTGCCGCTCGTAAATACCCTGATAATGAAATGCTACTCTTTGCACGGGCTCAGCTGTTAGACGATAAAGAAGACTATGTCGTTAAGCGCACCCTGCTCAATCATTTACAGGCATTAGATCCTAGCAATTTATCCTATCAGTTGAGCTATGCACAGTTGCTACTGGCAAATGAGCGCAGCTCAGAGCAAGGTCTGGCGCTAGCTACCGCAATTATTCAGATTCGCTATGATGACCCACGTTATGATAACGACCTACATCTGCAAGCCTTAAATGTCTTGGCGGGCAATGCATTGGCCAAAGAGAACTATCAGCAGGTCATCGACTACCTACAGACACCTTATGATGTACTACCAACTCTGCGCTCAGGCACGCTGTTATTGCGCGCCTATCAAGGCTTAGGTAATAATGACAAAGTCGAAGCATTACTCGCAGATTTGCAGCAGCGCTTCTCATTTGGACAGCATAATATCAATGATCGCATACAGCTGTATTAATAGTGCTGATTTTGGATATGCTCTTTGGGTTTTGCGATTATAGAGATATGATAATTGATAAGGTTTTATAAATAACGAAGCATTTATAAATTACAAGGTCATTATAAGAAGCTAACAGCCATGCATAACCGAGTAACAAATAACGCTTAAGCTAATATCTTTGTTCATCTTTCCATTTTGAGAAACTATTATGTCAGCATCAATCACTTCTTATAAACCAAATAAATTGGCTCTGTTTACTGCTCTAACTGCAGCGATGGTCATTACCTCTGGCTGTCAGTCATTAAAAACGGCCAACGCGACCAACCAGCAAACGACCACAGTACAAGGTCAAAACGCTGATCAACCAAAAAAGCTAGAGAGTTTTAATATTACCGGTAAAATTGGGGTAACGACGCCTGCGAATGATTCGACAGGTACTCAAGGTGGTAGTGCATTTTATGCATGGGGTCAACAAAATGACCGATTTGCCATTGAATTAATTGGCGCACTTGGCATTGGTAAAACCAACATCGAATACAATGGTCAGACCGCTACTCTAGTCAGCGAAAAGACAGGTACATTGACCGCTGATGATCCTGAAACCTTGCTAAAGAAAGCCACTGGTTGGCAAGCACCAATTTCACAAATGCCTTACTGGATTTCTGGTCGCCCAGCACCTTCAGATAGTGCGCCACAACTGGATGATCAGAGCCGTTTAGTTAGTTCAGTCAATGGTGAGTGGACAGCCAGCTTTACTTATAAAGGTACGGATAAGCTACCTAGTAAAATTAGTGCAGTACAGCCACAAGGCAACAAAGTTGTAATGACGATTAACCATTAATCCATCTTTCATTAACAACAGAAAGCTTGCTAAAAATCATTATTGCTAATTAAGATAGCTGTTTATAACTGCACCTTATGATAAAAAAATATGACTGAAAATATAGCCGCACCATCTGTTTCTATGATTACCCGTTTATCACCTGCAAAACTCAATCTGTTTTTGCACATCACGGGTAAACGAGCCGATGGCTATCATAATTTGCAAACGGTATTTCGCCTGCTTGACTGGGGCGATTACTTGCATTTTTCGGTCAGCGATGATGCCGTGATTTCTACTATAGCTAGTGAATTAAGTGCTAATCAATTCTGTCATCAGCTACTGATACTAGATGGTGCAGAGGCTATCACTACTAGTATAGAAGACAATTTAATTTTCAAAGCGGCACGCGCATTGCTAGCATTTGCCATACAGTCACACACTTTACCTGAGCAATTAGCAAAAGTGCATATCACTTTAGATAAGCACTTGCCAATGGGTGCAGGATTGGGTGGCGGCTCATCTAATGCAGCAACGACTATGCTGGTACTCAATGATATTTGGCAGCTTAATTTTACCTGTGATGAGCTTATAAAGATTGGCGCGACTGTGGGTGCGGATGTACCTATATTTATATTTGGCCAAGACGCTATTGCGATGGGTATTGGTGAAGAGTTAACTGCCATTGACCTACCTGACCAGCAGTATTTAATCTTAACGCCTAACGCTCATGTCAATACCGCTACCTTATTTGCGCATCCTAAACTACAGCGAGATATCGCGCCCCTATCGGTTGCAACTATTCAAAACCAATACACTGACTATGTGCAAACGCTCACTACGCCTTATCATAATGTCTTTACCCCAGTGGTGACGAGCCTTGCTTCTGCTGTTGCAGATGCCTTAAGTTATCTACAGGGGTTAGAAGCGCAAACACTGAGCACAGCACGAATGACTGGCTCTGGTAGTGCTGTGTTTTTGCCTCTAGATGCGAGTATTTCCAGTAACAAAAAGCTATTGGCAAAGTGGGTTGAAGGTGCGCCTTGTGCAGGGTATATCGTTGGAAACTTAAAATAGCACATACAACCTTTAGATTTCTTATCATCTAAATAATGACAACGGTAGGATTGCCTATTTTAATTTGCTAAAATAGCGCCAGCAGTAACCTATGATGAATAAATACCAGAAAAAGCCGCAAATGACTTGCAAAATCTGAAAATTTACTTATAATAGGTCGCCACAATAGGGGTATAGCCAAGTTGGTAAGGCATCAGGTTTTGATCCTGACATCCGTTGGTTCGAGTCCAGCTACCCCTGCCATTTTTTAGTACGAAGCGTTAGAGATACATCGAGTATAAGCGGTTTATAGACAGCCACTTATCTTATTGTCATTGACAACGTTATCCCAGTTTCGGTATAGTTCGCAATGGACACCGCTAGGGAAAAGTTATGTTTTAAACGGTTTATCCGTTTTTTAGATAACTGACAGGTCATGACACCATATTAAGAACGACTACTTAGTCGCTATTATATATCGGTTGTTCATAGCCTAGACATTACAGGGGTATAGCCAAGTTGGTAAGGCATCAGGTTTTGATCCTGACATCCGTTGGTTCGAGTCCAGCTACCCCTGCCATTTTTTACTGTAATAGTATACTTCAACACCTTCACCACTCTTTTCTTAATTTGAGCAGTTTGACACTGCTTAGCGGTCGCTGCTTGAGTCAATCAATAGGACTTCTGTCATGCCTTATTTGGCGATTTTTACGGGTAATGCCCACCCAGAATTAGCAAAAACCGTAGCCGATCATCTTCACATACCTCTTGGTAAAGCTGACATCACGCGTTTTTCTGATGGCGAAATTGCCGTGGAAATCAAAGAACACGTACGTGGTAAAGATGTGTTTATCATGCAGCCTACTTGTGCACCGACCAACGACAACTTGATGGAAATCATGATGATGGCTGACGCTTTGCGTCGCTCTAGTGCTGGCCGTATCACAGCTGTCATGCCGTATTTTGGTTATGCTCGTCAGGATCGTCGTCCACGCTCAGCTCGTGTACCTATCTCTGCTAAAGTGGTCGCTGACATGCTAAACATCGTTAGTATCGATCGCGTAATGACTGTTGATTTGCACTCAGATCAGATTCAGGGTTTCTTTGATATCCCTGTAGACAACATCTACGGCACCCCTGTATTGCTAAACGACCTACAAAAGCAAGACTATGACAATATCATGGTTGTTTCACCTGACGTAGGCGGCGTGGTTCGTGCACGTGCGATGGCCAAGCAGTTAGGCGATACCGACATGGCAATTATTGATAAGCGCCGTGCTCGTGCCAATGAGTCACAAGTAATGCACATCATTGGTGATGTTCGTGACCGTGATTGCGTTATCGTTGATGATATGGTCGATACTGCAGGTACATTGTGTAAAGCCGCTGAAGCATTGAAAGAAAATGGTGCCCGTCGCGTCTTGGCTTATATTACGCACCCTGTCCTATCAGGTAACGCACTGAAAAACATCAGCGAATCTGCATTGGATGAAGTGGTTGTGACCGATACGATTCCATTATCTGCTGAAGCCAAAGCCTGTAGCAAAATCCGTCAGGTAAGTATTGCACCGATGCTGGCTGAAAGCTTACGCCGTATTAATAACGAAGAATCTATTAGCGCGATGTTTGACGCTTAATCTGATACAGTTATTTTTAAAACAGCTATTGCGGTAATTTTTAGTAGCAATGGCTGCTGAAATATATCTTGAATAGTTAAAAAACAGAGCGTCAAGTAACCTTACTTGGCGCTTTGTTTTGCGTAGGCGTTTTGCGTAGGTCTTTATTATTGCTACAGAATCACGTATAATGCGCGCCTGTGCTGACCTTTTCGTTGTTTTTATTAGGCTAGCACTATCAAAAGTGCTGATCATGCTTAACAGCAACCATCGTTATGGTAATTATCATAGCGAGCGCTGCTATAAGCAAATGGCTAAGCTTAGACATTACGAGTTTTATTCGTAACCATAATATTAGCTATCATCACGTATTAGTGGATTGGTCGCAAATCCACTTTTTTATGACCAGACACTTCATCATTTTTTTTATAGGATTATATCCATGAGCATTAATCATTTTGAACTAAACGCCGTTGATCGTGCTGCTGAACTACAAGGTAAAGGTGCGAGCCGCCGCCTACGTAAGCAGAACCTAGTTCCTGCTATCATCTATGGTGGTAACGAAGAGCCAACAGCTATCTCTATCAAGCTTAACGAACTAGTAAAATCACTAGAATTCGAAGCGTTTTTCTCACACATCTTGACTATCAACGTTGACGGTGAAGAGCATCAAGCAGTTATCAAAGACTTGCAGCGCCATCCAGCTAAAGGCTTCCCAATGCATGCTGATTTCCAGCGCATTGTAAAAGGTCAGAAAATCCACATGAACGTTCCTGTTCATTTCACTGGTCGTGAAGATGCGCCTGGTACTGCTGCTGCTGGTGTACTATCTACTCTAGTATCTGACATCGAAGTTATCTGCTTACCATCACAACTTCCTGAATACCTAGAAGTAGATGTGTCTGGCATGGAAATCGGTGATTTGTTCCGTCTATCAGACATCAAACTTCCTGAAGGCGTTGTAATTCATGAGCTTGAGCTAGAAGACGGTCATGACCGTACTATCGTTAACATGCAGCCACCAACAGTAGAAGAAGTTGATGCTGATGCTGACGTTGATGCTGATGAAGTACCAGCAACTGAACAAAACGATGGTACTGAAGAAAACAAAGACAGCGAGTAATATACTATTTCTAACTAGTGCATTATTTTGTGCTGGTTAGTGATACATTCGTTTAGTCAATAAGACAGCAGGTGATTAAAATCTCCTGCTGTTTTTGTAAGTAAGGTTTGAAAATAAACTGTCTATCAGTACTTCACACCTTACCCCTATTTATCAAATTCAAGCAGGGTGTTTTTATGGCCATAAAGCTTATTGTCGGTCTTGGTAATCCTGGTCAGCAGTATATGTTTACGCGTCATAATGCAGGATTTTGGTTTGTCCATCATTTGGCTCAGCAGTTTAATATCACGCTCTCCCCTGATAAGAAATTTCATGGAGCGACAGGGCGTGGGCAGATTCATGGGTCTGATGTGCGTTTACTTATGCCGCTGACGTTTATGAATAAATCTGGTCAGTCAGTGGTGCCTATGGTAAATTTCTATGGCATCAAAAATGATGAATTGTTGATTGCTCATGATGAGCTCGATATTCCAGCTGGTAGTATCAAACTCAAAACAGACGGTGGACATGGTGGTCACAACGGCCTACGTGATATCACGCCGCATATTGGCAATGATTTTCATCGCCTGCGTGTGGGTATCGGCCATCCTGGTCACAAGTCTAAAGTTAGTGGACACGTTCTCTCTAAAGCATCTCCTGATGAGCAGATTGCGATTGATAGCGCGCTGACAGCTGCTTTTGAGGCGCTCCCATTATTGTTAGATGGTGATGTCGAAAAAGCACGTTCACAAATTAATGGCTTTAAATTACCAGAATAATATAGTCGTTCAATGATAATGACCTTTTATTTTGGCAGTTTTATCCCCATTAACCTTTTGATTTAGTTAATTAATATCAGTTACGCCAAGGAACCAACCTATGCTACTTAATATGCTTAAATGCAAATTACACCGTGCCCGTGTTACCCATGCCGAGCTTCATTACGAAGGCTCTTGCGGTATCGACGGCGATCTATTAGATCTTGCTGGTCTACGCGAAAATGAATCTATTGATATCTACAACGTGACCAACGGTAAGCGCTTTCGCACTTATGCTATCCGTGCTGAGGCGGGCTCTGGTATTATCTCATTAAATGGTGCTGCGGCTCATATGGCAGATTTGGGCGATATCGTTATCATTTGTGCTTACGCGCATTTTGATGAAGTTGAAGCGTCAACGTATCAGCCAAAACTTGTCTATTGCAACGAAGACAACACCGTTAAAGACACAGCAAATATCATTCCTGTACAAGTTGCTTAATATGACAGGATGGTGAGGTTTTGGTAAATTTAAGATAACCACAAAGTTACATCTTTGAATTAGCTGCTATTATTACTAAAAATCTCGATGCTAAAGGGAAAGCTGAATCTAAATCAAGATTCGGCTTTTTTTATGCCACTTTTATTTATCAAATTCACATTTTTCATCATATACAAGGAAACATACTGATGTGGTTGGCCGCGCTTGCAATACTGATTGGGTTAGCAATTTTAGTTTGGAGTGCCGATGTCTTCATTGATGGAGCGACAGCACTAGCAAAGAAATTTAGTGTGCCTAGCTTTTTAATTGGTGTCTTAATATTGGGTATAGGCACGTCAGCGCCTGAGATGGTGGTATCAGTACTAGCAGCGATAGAAGGCAGCCCTGAGTTGGCTCTAGGTAACGCTTATGGCTCAAATATCATCAACATCGCATTGGTACTCGGTGCAACTGTATTGATTAGCCCTATTATCATCCGTAGAGGCATCGTAAAACGCGACTTGCCCTTACTGCTACTGATTACTGTCATCGCCGCTTGGCAGCTACGTGATGGAACATTGAGCCAAACCGATGGTATCGTATTGTTGATTTTGTTGGTTGCAGTCTTAGGACTACAGATCATAATGAGTATACGCGAAGGCTATCATGAGCACGAAGACGATATAGTCGTGGCTAATGCTGACTCAGCGCACTCAAATAACTTAGAGCACTTAAATAACTCAGAGAGCTTAGAAAAGCTAGAACCAAGCGTAACGCGTGGTCTTATCAGTTTAATTATCGGTATGCTGATGCTCGTAGCCAGCTCACGCGCTATCGTTTGGGGTGCTGTCGAGTTAGCAACACTATGGGGGCTCAGTGAGCTTATCATTGGTCTAACGATTGTCGCAGTTGGGACCTCACTCCCTGAACTGGTATCGAGCCTGTCAGCAGCCCGTAAAGGCGAACATGATATGGCGCTCGGCAATATCATTGGCTCTAATATCTTTAATACTTTGGCAGTTGTCGGCTTGGCAACGGTCATTGCTCCTATCGCCGCCGACCCAGTGATTCTGTCGCGTGATGTGATGGCGATGGGGGTTTTGACGATATTGCTAGTGACACTATGCGCATTTGCCTTTAAAACAAAACGCCAATTCGGTCGTACGTCAGGTGCCACGCTGGTACTGTTCTTTATGGGCTACACCGCATGGCTGATTCAAAGCGTCAGTATGTAACTATTTAGGCTGAACCAACTGAGCATGGATACGACTAAATTATTACGTCGATAAGAGTTACTAGTTCAATAAAAATTGTTACGTCAATAAAATCAGACTAGGATTTTTTCTTACGATTTTTAAAACCGCGCCATAGCCCTTCATGTGCCACTTTCGGCATTTTTAGGGTGATGGTATTGGACAGCATATCTTGTACTGCCAGACCGCGAGGGTTGAACAGACAGAACACATAGTTGAATACCAAACCAAGAAACGCGCTGGCCAGTAAGGCGGCGCGTGATCCATCAATAAGACTGCCAATAATGCCAAAAATTAGCGGCATCAGACAAGCGGCCAAAATACGCTTAAACGACTGACCCCATGTTAGCCATTGGCCTGCATCATTAATCGTTTTTAATCGCCACGTCTGCATACCTAATGTCTGACCACCACGGCGCCAAAATATCCCATAGAACGCTACAAGCGTCAGTACAAATGATGGCGTCATAATAGCGTTCTGATACCAGAGCGGCAGTGACTGAGCCTGTGAGGATTCAGTACCCGTCTCCATAGTCAACAGCGTACCAACGACGGTTAGTATCGTCCCTACCAAAAACAATAACGCCAAAATCAGCATACCGTCATAGAGAATCGCCACGACACGAATCATAGGCTTAGCGATGGTTGGCTCTTCGTTAGGATCTTGCTGTACAGGCGCACTCGGTTGAAGGTTTGATTTGCGAGTCGTTTTTGACGGACGTTTAGATGGACTTTTTGACATGGTACAAGCTCATAGCAAGCAGTGAATAGTAACGCTATTGTACCGTAAATGGTGGGGCTATCGTACATTATCCTAGATGACATCGTAGATGGCCTAACATCGTAGATGACTGTCCAATATCGTAGATTGCTCTTTAATATTATTAGTTGGCTATCCAATCACGTTATACACAGGAGATGGTCGTAGAATAAATAAATAGAAGGGTAAAAGCTACAGACATAAAAAAACCGCCAATTGTCATAAGACAGGCGATTATTTTAATGTTTTATCAGCTTAAATTAAGCTATTATGCAAATGGTGCGCCTGGAGAGATTCGAACTCCCGACCCCTTAGTTCGTAGCCAAGTGCTCTATCCAACTGAGCTACAGGCGCGTATTTTGCACTTTATCCACTGCGCAGATAATATCTTTTGCAGTAAATTAGGTTGGTCATTATATAGATAATATCGCTTGTGTCAACATCTTTTTTAATTAAAACAAATTATTTTTTGAATTAATTATTAAAATGTTTAACGCAGTATATTGCGTTATTACTCTAATAACAACTGAATAAATGGCGGTGAAGGAGGGATTCGAACCCTCGATACGCTTACACGTATGGTTCCTTAGCAGGGAACTGGTTTCAGCCACTCACCCACTTCACCTAACGATTCAAGACATTTATAAAAAATCTATAAACATAGTATTGATGCTAACAATACGTCTCATGTCGTGGGCGAGTATTATAACAAAGCCAAAACGAATTGCAAGCGTTGTCTACAGATTTAATGCGGCTTTTATCAAAATTATAGATATAAGTACTTATCTTGCATTTTTATACGGAAAATTGCGGCATATCATCGCTAAATATAACGACCAAACTGCTTGTTAATATTGGGTCTATTTATTCTACCGTCTTATACCTCATCCACAAGCATAAGACTATGATAGATTTTTTAGTAGTAGGTGGCTATAGTATTTGTCACTTACTTTAAAATATCTCAAAAGGAGCTGTTATGCGACCTGTCGTACTTTGTTTTTCAGGATTAGACCCTTCAGGCGGTGCTGGATTACAAGCGGATATCGAGGCCATTGGACAATCAGAGGCACATGCAGCCATTGCGTGTACGGCGGTCACTATCCAAAGCTCGCAGCAGGTATTTGGCTTTGAGGCTTGTGCAGCATCGTTGGTAAAAGCTCAAGCTACTGCGGTTCTTGATGATTTGCCTGTTAGTGCTATCAAATCAGGTATGCTCGGCACCACTGATAACATCGCAATGTTGACCAAACTGTTTGCTGATCAAGTTATCGATAATGATACGCCATTTGTCTTAGACCCTGTACTAGTCGCAAATAGCGGTGGTAGCTTGGGCGATGAAAAAACTCTGGTTAGCGCCTTTAGACAATTGCTACCCTACGCCACTTTAATCACTCCAAATACTCATGAGCTACGTGCGCTTAGCGGAGAGCAAGACTTGCATATTGGTGCACAAAAGCTATGTGCTCAAGGCGCTCATGCCGTACTGGTAAAAACCTCACATGATTTTGATAGCGGTGACATCGAGCAGTACTTATATATACAGGGTGAAATGGTTCATAAAAGTACTTTGCCGCGCTTAGACGGTGAGTTCCATGGCTCAGGATGTTCACTCGCCAGCTTCATCGCTGGACGCTTGGCAATGGGCGATGTTCTCATTGATGCGGTAAAAGCGGCTGACAGTTGGATTACCCAGACATTGCGGGCAGCTGATGCACCGCATCCTGATGATACTCAAGCTCAGCTCATACCAAATCGCTTTGTTCGTTTTTAGCATATCTATAAAGCCAATAGATTTCCCAAGTAGCAGACGCAAAAAAGGCGCTCTATATTTTTATAGAACGCCCTTTTTATGACAGTTTTTAGATTTAATTCTATTAGGCTTAACCTAACGTTGGCAAGACACTCGCGGCCAAACCACCGATGAATATTTCAAGCAAATAAAATGCTAAGAAAGCGACCATTGGCGATAAGTCGAGCATACCTAAATTCGGCGTAATACGACGAAACGGGGCCAAAATAGGCTCAGCCAAATTAATGATAATGCCAATAATCGGATGCTCAGATCTGGTAAATACCACAATCCAGCTAACGATGATAGAACCAATCACCAAGTAGCGACACATGCGTAAAAAGTCTAACAATAAGCTAGTCGTACCTGTAAAGAATAGCGGTACAGGCGCAATACCTTTATGCGTCAATGCGGCCTTTCCAGAGATATCGATTAGACGAATCAAAAACATCAGCACGATAGCGGCAATGCTAATACGACCCTGCGCGACAGTCGGGAAAATACGCCCAAATACATCGACGATATGCGTCGCTTTATAAGCAGGTGCAATCATCGGATTGCTCGCATCCATCCCTGCAAACTGCAACATAAAACGAATAAACACCAGCATCATAGCGAATGTGGTGACCAAATCAAAAATTTGAAATAACATGTTGTTCATGAAGTGCTACTCAATGTGACATTATTAACAGATTCTAGGATGACAAATGTCATTATCAGATGCTGATGATTACATAAGGTGTGTCGTCAGTGGTGACTCACAGCACACCTTGTCAGTGTTTACTTGCTCATCTCTTCACTTAACGCTTGGCTACGATCATAGCAAGCTTGCATGGCCTCGCTGATTTGACGACCAATCTCATTGGCTTGCATTGACTCAACCGCTGCTTGAGTAGTACCGTTCGGTGAAGTAACTTTACGACGTAGCTCAGCTGGTGCATCATCACTGTTCATCGCCATTTTTGCAGCACCCAACATGGTCTGCATAGCAAGCGCTGAGGCTTGTTCTTTATCCAGCCCTAATGCAACAGCCCCATCGACCATCGATTCGATAAAGTAAAACATATACGCTGGCGCTGAACCTGATACGGCTGTGACCGCATGCATATGCTCTTCGTCATCGACCCACATGACCAAACCTGATGCTTCCATAACGGCTGTTGCTAGCTGCTTCTGTTCCGCTGAGATATTGTCTGTACCGTAGAGGCCTGTCGCACCCATTTGAATCATAGAAGGCGTGTTTGGCATTGCACGGACGATATTGCTATAGCCGCCCAACATGCTTGATAAAAGATCAGTCGACAAGCCTGCAGCCACTGAAATGACCAATTGATTGTCTAGTACATCAGCAAAAGCACTTACCACTACTTTCATCATTTGTGGTTTGACTGCGAGTACCACTATATCCGCACCGATCACAGCAGACTTTGGATCAGCCATTGGATCAACAGTATTTAGACCTTTGGCGGCTAATTGCTCACGTGCATCGCTGCTAGGATCGGCGACCGTGATTAGATTTGGTTTGATGCCGCAACCCACAAGCCCGCTAATGAGCGCTTGTGCCATGTTTCCGCCACCAATAAAACTGATTTTTTTATTATCTAATACCGACATACTTGTCTCCTAGTCACAAAATTCAAAGGTATTCAACTTAACATACTGATATGTAAAACGACACTCAGTTTATCATACTGCCACTATTACCGTTTGATAAATTCAAAATGTCACGCCTGACATCAACCTGATAAAAATCAATGAGTCAGCCAACGGATAATTAAACTTTTAACGCTTTCTATTTTAGACTAAGCTCACTTTTGATGTACTCAGCTAATTGGTTACTCTTGGCATCGTTATCGGTCTGCTCAGAACTCAAAAGCCAACTCTCAAATGGCGATGCTAGTAATAGAGGAATATCAGTTTCTACTTCGCTTCCATCTTCGGATTCATTTATAAAAGTAATGCTGACTACCATTAAGCTGTCTCGTAGCCATAATGGGATCCCAAGGGTTTGATACAGTTTTTTGCCTGCTTGTGGTCGCGCAGCCATCTCAGTTTTCAACCGTTGCTTACGTTCTAACGGTGCTACTTTTAACACTGCCTGCTGTGCTATACCGTCCGCACTATTTTCTAACAATCGTACCAGCGCATCTACCTTTACTTGCAACTGCCAAGTATAACGATCACTGCTACGTAAAATGAGTGAGACTGAATTATTATCAGCTGAATGACTAAATAAATTATTAGATAAAGTCAGCACCTGCTCGTTCAGCGGCAGCTTCAGCCAAGACAGCCACTCGCTGCTCATACGATAGAGCTGCTGACGATAGCGGCGAATGGTATAAGATGCCTTACGACCTTGCCAAAACAGTTCTGTCTGATGATCTTGGTCATCACGTTGGCTGAGAGTTAGCACATCATCGACGAGTTGCTTAGCAGGCGGTAACGGCTCATCTTGACCGAGCCAATAGTGCAATAGTTGCCGCTGACGATACATGGGTAGCTTTTGCAACGCACTGATATTTAGCACGCGCTGTGCGGGTGAAAGTTGCAGGTCTGTATGCTCTGTCTGCTGCATATCTTGCATAGCTTGAGCACTAACTGTTTCCTGTGCATCACTTAACAGCTGCGCACTGCGAGCGATATTATCGATGACATTGGGATTGTATGTAGCCAGTATTGGCATGATGTCGCGTCGTAGCCCACTACGCACATTGTCACCGCTGTCATTCGTAGGATCATCGATATAAGGCAACTCTAAACGCTTAGCATAGGCGCTAATAGTGGCTCGTCGTATCGTGAGCCAAGGTCGCCACAGTATATTGCGCTGTACGCCCTGCGTTTGCACTCGCCATGGCTGCATACCAGACAGACCATTGACTCCTGCTCCTTGAATCAATCGCATTAATACCGTTTCAGCTTGGTCATCAGCGTGATGCGCTAATAGTAATACATCGTCTTGGTTGATATGAGCGCGCATAACATTATAGCGTGCTTGCCGAGCGGCCTGCTCATCATGTCCATTCACTTGTGCCTGTAAAATGCGACAAGGTATTTTTTGAGCCGCTGCCCAATTGGCAACATGCTTGGCCCAGTACTGACTATCCGATTGTAAGCCATGATCGACATGTAAAAGCTGCGGCAAACATGGCAACTTACCTTGTCGATAGAGCTGCACACACAGCGCCGCAAGAGCTAATGAATCACGCCCACCACTACATGCCAGCCAAAGGCGACGACCATGCAGCTGATCATTATACTCAGACATACTGCTCAATAATGCGGTTGCTAGTGTCTTATCAACTGGCAAATCGGCAATCGATTTAATAGGATGTGAGATGATTGCGCTGCTGGTCATAGTCAGCCTTATTTTTCGTTATTTTAGATGCTTCATATGATAACAGCCATAAAAAAACGCGCCATTAAATGACACGTTTTTATTTTAGCATTAAGACTCAGACTCTAATATGAAAAGTCCATTATTGAATAATAGCGACTTAACAATAAAGGCGCCATAGCAACCAATTAAGCAGGCAACATCACTTCTGAGTTAAAAGACTTTAGCTTTTCATAACGTAGCTCACAACGCTCTTGAGGATCTAAATCTTTAATCTCATCAAGCTGCTCAGTAATCAGTGCCTTTAGTGCATTCATCACAGGTTGTGGCTGCACATGTGCGCCCTCGCCTTCTTCAATAACAGCGTCAATCAAACCCATTTGATAAAGGTTAATGGCGTTTAGTTTTAGCGCTTCACTAGCGTCTTGTGCTTTTTCAGCGGTTTTCCAGAGAATAGAAGCACAGCCCTCTGGAGAGATAACCGAATAGATGCTGTTTTGTAGCATATTTACTTTATCACCAACACCAATTGCCAATGCGCCGCCTGAGCCACCTTCACCAATGATAGTCACTATCACAGGCACTTTCAGGCTAGAAAATACAGCAATGCTCTCTGCAATCGCTTGCGCTTGTCCGCGCTCTTCTGCGCCAATACCAGGATAAGCACCTTGAGTATCTACAAAAGTCATCACGGGAATGTTAAAGCGCTCGGCCATTTTGACCAAACGAATCACTTTGCGATAGCCTTCAGGATTGGCCATACCAAAGTTATGAGCAATACGCTCACGGGTGCTACGACCACGATGCTGACCAATTACCATCACAGGCTGACCATCGAAACGTGCAAGACCACCTAAAATGGCTTTGTCATCGGCAAAAGCACGGTCGCCATGCAACTCGTCAAATTCGGTAAAAAGCTGATTAACATAGTCCATAAATAATGGACGCTTGGCGTGTCGTGCAAGCTGCACACTATCCCAGACAGTGCTCATAGACGCTTCCCTTTAATAATTATACTTAATGTATTTATGTTTAAGAATAATATCGTTATCCGTGTTCAGATAATGAAAGTACAGTTGTAAACTCAATAGGAGCTATAGTAGCACATCTTAAATGGCATGACATTATCGACAACGCCGCTTTTGTTACGTTAATCTTTAACTCAATACTCACAATGGTAACTGCTCAACCTCTGGAGTCTCGGCCTCTTGGGCTTCAATCACACTAAGCTGTACGCCCCACTTAGCAAACTGGTCAATCTCAGTACGCAAATCTGCGAGCAAGAAAGCATAATGTTCACTGCTATCCGCTAAGGTGATTTGCCAGCTGTTTTCAGCGATTACCTTTAGTTCTAGCTCTGGTAGCGCATAATCACTGCGGCTATGATGTGCCAGTACGGCGAGGCGCAACAGTAAACAGAGATAAACCAACTGATCGCCACCAATCTGACAAGTCTGCTCTAGCATATCGGCTTTGAGCTTGCGGCGATGGTTAAGCATCAACTGCGCCATGCGTTTTTGATCAACTTGCGAAAATCCTGGAATATCAGAGTATTCAAGTAAATACGCACTGTGCTTGTGATAACTACTATGACTGATTGCCAGCCCTATCTCATGCAAGAATGCAGCACGTCTGAGCAAGTCGCAATCATCATTGGACAGCGCAAGCTTGTCTTTTACTTGTTCGAATAAATGACGACTGGTTTTTACTACTTGTTTGGCTTGCTTTTTGTCCCCTGAATAACGCTTGATTAATGCCAATACACTGCGGTCACGCACATCTTCACTAGCGAAACGGCCTAGCATGTCGTACATAACGCCTTCACGTAACGCGCCATCTGAGTAAGTAATGGTCTCAACACCTAATACTTTCATCACCGCGCGCAGTACTGCCACGCCAGCAGGAAATACCGCTTTACGATGGTCTTTGACACCTTCTAACTCGATATCATCAATATTGCCAATTTTAATCAGCAATTTCTCTAATTTTTTGACACCTTTGTAAGTAATGCGTTCTTGCTCATCGGCCCAACCCTTTGACACTAGGACATTGCGCACCGCTTTAATCGTACCGCTTGAGCCAACCACACTGCTCCAGCCCGTCTTTTGATAGCGACCATTAATCGCTAAGACTTCTTTGCGCGCACCTGAAATGGCACTATTGAAGGCTTCTTTAGTAATCAGGCCATCCGCGAAAAATTTTTGGGTAAAAGAAACACAGCCCATCTGTAAACTTTCAGTCAATAATGGGTCAAACTTTTGACCAATAATAAACTCTGTCGAACCGCCGCCAATATCCATAACCAAGCGTTTATCACTACTCTCGTTGGTATGCGAGACGCCCAAATAAATCAATCGCGCCTCTTCTCGGCCCGCGATAATTTCGATAGGTTTCGGCAAGATTTTATTGGCACGAGAAATAAAGTCGTTGGCGTTTTTGGCTTGACGCAACGCATTGGTCGCGACTACACGAATACGCTCTGGTGGTACTGAATCCAAGCGCGCCACAAAGCGGCTTAAACAATCAAGACCACGCTGTTCAGCAGCTGCGCTTAGAATATTATTTTCGTCCAAACCGGCGGCGAGCTGTACCTTTTCAGACATCGAGACTACTTTTCGCACTTCCCCATGGTCAAGACGAGCAATAGCTAAATGGAAACTGTTGGAACCAATATCGATGGCTGCCATCATTTCATCATCGCCAATTGGCGGATTCGTAAGGTAGTCAATAGGCATAGGACAAGTCGTCACCGTGTTAGAGAGAGTGGATAGTTTACCAAAATCACGTGCTATATAGTTATAAAATCACATGTATAGAAAAAAGTCATAACCACAAAAATCAGGGCAATTTTATCATTAAAGCATTTATGCCAAACACTCGCAAGCAATGCAAAACTGTAGCGGGAACATCGAAAACCACCCTATAAGCTGATAGGTATCGGCTCAGTATCTAGCGCTTGTGTTACGCATATCGGTTTGCTACATTTAAAGCTATCAATATCATGATAAAAAACCGTTATTTACAGAATTTTTATCCGTATAATTTACTTCAAAAGCCACCAACTAATCGGTTACAAACCATCTGCAATTAATAGTTATCAACCTCACCAGCAAGGAAGCTAGTCACATGAATCAGACCACCACAAAAGACGCTACCCAAAATACTGAAACCCCTATCAGTAGCGCTAAAAAAGACATGGTAAAAACTGAAACTTCGCCTAAACAAGCATTTTATGATTTTTACTTAGATGAGCATCAAAACATGGCCTGTCGCCGTCTACATTTTGCAGGTAGTAGCTTTGGCCTACTAGGATTGGCAAAGTCTGTCAAAACTGGCTCAGCCAAACCTTTAGTAAAGGGCATTGCCGCCGGATATGCCTGTGCATGGGTTGGACACTTTTTCTTTGAAAAGAACAAACCCGCTTCTTTTAAGTTTCCATTGAAAAGCTTTGTCAGCGATTTTCGTATGTATAGCGATGTGCTACGAGGTAATCTGAGCTTGAGAGATCGCAAGTTTGATAAAGCACGATAACGTTTAGTCGTCATATAAATTAAGTGACAAAAAAACTGGGCGACTATTTTTAGCGGCCCAGTTTTCAATTATATTGATAGCTTCATTGATGTCAGCTAATTTCTATAAGCGAAACGACACATTTCTTATCGTAAGGATTTGCGTAATATTTTGCCAACAGCAGTCTTAGGTAGCTCATCGATAAACTCATAGGACTGTGGACGCTTATAACCAGTTAAACGCTTGCTCGCAAAGTCTTGTAGCTCCTCTACGGTGAGATCCGCGTCTTTTTTGACCACAAACGCTTTTGGCACTTCCCCGCTATGGTCATCTGCCACCCCGACTACAGCGACTTCGAGCACCTTGGGATGTTCAGTCAGCGCAGCCTCTACTTCATTGGGATATACGTTAAATCCTGATACCAGTATCATGTCCTTTTTACGGTCGACGAGTGTCAAAAACCCCTCATCATTCATAACGCCAATATCACCTGATCTAAAGTAGCCATTTGGGGTAAAAGTATCTGCATTGTCTCGCTGCCAATAACCGCGCATGACCTGAGGCCCTTTGATACAGACCTCACCCCTTGTACCTGTTGGGCACGTATTCCCATTCTCATCAATGATATGGATATCTGTCAAAGCCAGTGGTAGTCCGACGCTACCATTGAACTCTGTAATGCCAGACGGATTGAAAGAAATAACAGGCGCCGTCTCAGACATTCCATAGCCTTCGCTAATAATCATACCTGTCACTTGCTGCCATTGATCAGAAACCGCTTTGATAATCGCTGTGCCGCCACCGATAGATAAGGCTAAACGACTAAAATCTAGACTAGCGAATTTTGGATGATGCAGCATGCCAATGAATAATGTATTCACTGAAGGGATAACATGAGGTCGGTGCTGTTCAATGGTATTCACTAAACCATCGATATCACGTGGATTGGTGACCAATATATCTTCCCAGCCGCCATAAAGACCTAGCAAGCCGCAGACCGTAAACGAAAAAATATGATAAAGCGGTAAGGGATTAAGTATTTTAATCTGCTCGCTACGATTGGCTTCAATCGTTTTACCAAACATCGCATAGCACTGGCAGACATTGGCCATGACATTATAATGAGTGAGCATAGCACCTTTTGGCTTGCCAGTCGTACCGCCTGTATATTGTAGTAGGGCCAAATCTTCACGTACAATCGTAACGGCTTTAAACGCTTCTGCATCATAGGCCTGCATGATATGTGCAAACATTATGTTGTGCTGTGATGAATCAGTTAATGATTCGGAGGAAGCATGTGCCTGCTTATGTGTGTGCGCAGGTTGTTCTGAGCCAATCTGACTGAGCAAGGCAATGTCGTTATCAGCAATGCTAGGATCAATGGAACATCTGACCACCCATTTTAACTGCGCTTTGACTGTGTCATCTAATTGCTCATAAGCAGTGCTCATACCATCTAGCACAATTAGACCACAGGCTTGAGCGTCAGTGAGCTGATGTGCCAAT
Source organism: Psychrobacter sp. 1Y6 (assembly GCF_052258385.2). Classification (NCBI taxonomy): domain Bacteria; kingdom Pseudomonadati; phylum Pseudomonadota; class Gammaproteobacteria; order Moraxellales; family Moraxellaceae; genus Psychrobacter; species Psychrobacter sp. 1Y6. Next base: position 3,006,351 of record NZ_JBQQEW020000001.1, read on the forward strand.
TCATATTGGGTATACATGGGATTGACATTGACCAATACCACACCTGCACGTAGGCAACCCAACAGTACCACGGTATACTGCAGTATATTTGGCAGTTGTACCGCAATACGATCACCCTTCTCGACACCTTGCGCTTGTAAAAAAGCCGCGAAACGTCGACTGGCAATATCTAACTGTCCAAAAGTGAGCGACGACGCACCCATACTAAAAGCTGGAAATTCACTATGCTGTTCAATCTTTGGTTGCAGTAAGTCAATCAGATTTTGCTTACCTTCCAATACATTCAAATGATTGTCTAGGCCGTATTGGTCGTAAGTGGCTTGCCATAATGGCGCGGTATTGCTAGAAGTACTGGTACTCATTCGTTTGCATCCTTGCTTAATTGGCTGGGTTTACCTCAGAATATCATAACTTATTGTCTGTTTTTCGGATGCGCAGGCAAGAACTGTATAAGCATCAGTCACGTTAACGGCTATACAAACAATCTTCAAAAATACTTTGTATTCTTCCCAATACGATTATAAATAAGATATCGATAAACAAAAAAACCAGCAAAGATCACGGGATGATCTTGCTGGTTTTTTTAAGCTTCAACTTTTTAGTTAGCTAATAACTTACATGGCTAAACTATGCTTTTGCCATTTCTGCAAATATCTCATCAGCCGCTTTGATTGACGCATCAATGTCTTCATCGCTATGTTTGATAGACATAAAGCCTGCTTCATAAGCTGATGGTGCCAAGTAAATACCGCGATCTAGCATACCGTGGAAGAAAGTATTAAATACGTCCATATCGCACTCTGTCACGTCATCGAAGTTTTTTGGCGTTTCGGTTGCGCTGTCTTTAACAAAGAACATGCCAAACATACCGCCCAACTTGTTGGTACGTAGATGGATGCCATGTTTATCAGCTGCTGCTTGGAAACCATCCATTAGGTGATCAACTTTCGCTGCTAATTCGTCATAAAAACCCTCTGCCGTTAAGTCTTCAAACATAGCGATACCAGCGCGCATCGCTAGTGGATTGCCTGATAACGTGCCAGCTTGATAGACGCCGCCGAGTGGCGCGATGCAGGACATGACTTCTTTTTTACCACCAAAAGCACCCACGGGTAAGCCAGCACCGATGATTTTACCGAAACAGGTCAAGTCTGGGTCAATACCAAAATGGGCTTGCGCACCGCCAAGACCAACACGGAAGCCCGTCATCACTTCATCAAAAATCAATACTGCGCCATTGGCTGTACATTCTGCGCGCAACGTATCATGAAACTCTTGTGTTGGGATAACCATGTTCATGTTGCCAGCGATAGGCTCTAAGATAACGCAGGCAATTTCTTCACCCCATTTCTCAAAACAATCTTTAATCGCTTGCGGATCATTATAAGGAATCGTAATCGTGTGCTTAGCAAAGTCTGCAGGCACACCTTTTGACGTTGGCTCACCGATATCAAGCATGCCTGAACCTGCTTTTACTAAAAGACTGTCTGAATGGCCATGGTAGCAACCTTCAAACTTAACGATTTTGTCACGCTGAGTATAACCACGTGCCAAGCGAATCGCACTCATGGTCGCTTCTGTACCAGAGCTAGTCATACGAATCATCTCAACGCTAGGCACGATTTCACAAATCTTGTCAGCAACGGTGGTTTCAAACGGTGTTGGTGTACCAAAGCTTAGACCATCATCGGCGGCTTTTTTCACCGCATCGATGACTTTTGGGTGCGCATGACCCAAAATCATTGGGCCCCAAGAGCCGACATAATCGATATAAGCATTGTCTTCGGTATCATAAATTTTGCTGCCATTGGCACGGTGCATAAAGATTGGCGTACCACCGACCCCTGCAAAGGCGCGAACAGGTGAGTTAACACCACCTGGGATGTGTTTACGTGCTTGTGCAAAGAGCTGTTCGTTTTTAGTACTCATAATTATTCTCTACTTATAGCGACATTTATAACGACAATGTTTTGTGATTGAACGTCTATTTTATATTTGTTTATTATTGAATCTTTCAAGAAGTTTTTACAATTTAAGCTTTTTTGACCACAGAAGACTTAAGCTTCATTGGGCCATAGCCATCAAGTTTGCAGTCGATATCATGACCGTCAGTAGCATCTGGCAACAGGCGAATACTTTTCGCTTTCGTTCCTACTTTAATCACGATTGAAGAGCCTTTGACTTTTAGGTCTTTAATAACCGTCACCGCATCGCCGTCCTGTAGCTCATTGCCAACAGCATCACGAATAACTGCGTCTTGGTCTTCAGCTTGCGCTGCATCAGTCTCAGCCGCCGTCCATTCATGAGCACACATAGGACATACCAGTAACGCACCATCTTCATACGTATATTCAGCATCACATTTAGGGCAATTTGGTAAGCTCATTATTTCCTCGGCAGCCATCGTACATTAGGTTAATTGTAGAGCTGATATTGTACCGTAACTCACCATCTTTAACCAATTTGTACGCTTGAAAATCAAACGCTATGCCCAATTTAACACTTAACTCATCGCTTACTGATGACGTTTTTTATGACAGGGTTTTTTGTGGTACTCTTCTTAGCCTCATTTAGATTTATGTGCACAGATGCTGTCAATGACAAAAGCGCCCATATAATTTTTTATCACTTCGATTTACCCTCTATATTAATAAATAAGCTCTCCTCAGAAGGATAATAACAATGACTCAGTCTTCGAATCTATCAGCCGTACCGCAGTTTTCGCAATTAACTATCCAAGGCGAAGACGCCGAAAAATTCTTGCAAGGGCAATTGACTTGTGACGTTACCAAGCTCGGGCTTAGCTATCAGGCAGCCGCTATCGGTAACCTAAAAGGTCGTATTGAGTTTGGCATCTGGATCAAAAAACAAGCAGAGAAACATTATGATGTGGTCATCAGTAGCGACTGTGCTGAGTCTTTGCAGGCACATCTTAATAAGTACGGGGCGTTTTCTAAATTCGAGACCAGTGCACCAGCAGCGATTTATCCTTGCGTGCTAGCAGATGAGCCGACTTTTAGCCATAAAGACGACCATAATACTGCTGACGATACACAGGCTTGGATGGTATGCAGTATTGCCACTGGTAATTATTGGATTGTGGCCGCGACTCAAGGTGAGTTCCAACCGCAAGAGTTGCGTCTACATCAACGCGGCGGCATGGACTATGATAAAGGCTGCTACTTGGGTCAAGAAGTCATCGCTCGCATCTACTTTAAATCTGCGCCCAAAGCATTCTTACACTATGTACAAGGCACCGGTGAAGCACCAAGCGCAGGTGACAAACTTGATAAAATCCAAGTGGTCAATGCGATGAAAAATGATGACGGCTTTATTGCTTTGGTTGTGGCGCGTCCTGAACAGTTGGCAGAAAGCGATTTGAGCATATTGGACTTGCCAGCTGCACTACAGATAGATGTTGCGCGTCCTAAGTAAAAATAGAAATAGAAATAGAATCAAGCGACGTAGCGAAGGTGATGGTAGTTCAATACAGCGCGACCGTCATGACTAACATGAGCATAGAGAATCCTATGACACATATTGCGGTACTCGGAGCAGGTGTGGTGGGCGTGACCACCGCATGGTATCTACGTCAGGCAGGCTATGATGTGACCGTGATTGAACGCGAATCGGCGGCAGGTATGCAGACGTCATTTGCCAATGGCGGTCAAATATCTGTCTCACATGCCACGCCTTGGGCCAATCCTGCGACCCCGATGAAAGCGCTCAAGTGGCTGTTTAAAGAAGATGCTCCGCTACTGTATCGCTTGCGTGCGGATAAAGCGCAGCTCAAATGGGCCATGCAGTTTTTGCAAGAGTGCCGCGCTGATAGAGCCGATGCCAATCTAGTGCAAATGGTGCGCTTAGGTCTATATTCAAGAGATACCTTACAGCAGCTGCGTGCGGATATTGGTATCGACTACGAGCAGCAAACACGCGGTATCATGCATTTTTATACCAATCAGGCAGAGTTTGATGCGGCTATCGAACCAACTGAACGCATGCAAGCGCTTGGTTGTGAGCGCCATGTGATTGATATCAATAATGCTGTCAACTTAGAACCAGCGCTTTACCCAATTGCGCATAAGCTCACTGGAGCGACTTATACCAGTCGTGATGAGTCTGGCAATGCGCACCTATTTGCCCAACGATTGGCAAAGCGCTGTATCGATGCTGGCGTACAGTTTTTATATGATACCGAAATTTTAGCGCTCAATACCGATACCGACTCTGCGCGTCCGCATGTACACAGTATTACTATCCGTCCAAAAGGCGAAAATGCGCAGACTTTCACGGCTGATAGTCATGTGGTCGCTCTTGGCAGCTATAGCGTACCTCTGCTAAAACCTTTGGGGATACACGCGCCAATATTTCCAGCAAAAGGATATTCGGCTACCTATACGGTGAATCCACGTGCACCGCATTTAGCGCCTTTTGTCAGTCTAATTGATGATGAATTTAAACTGGTTACCTCACGACTGGGTGACAAATTGCGAGTCGCTGGTACCGCGGAGTTTAACGGCTATAACCTAGATTTAAATGCCACGCGCTGTGAAGCCATTACTCGGCGCGTGCAGCAGTTATTTCCAAAAGGCATTATTGCAAACTCGGTACAATATTGGACAGGACTGCGCCCGATGACCCCATCGAACGTACCTTTGATTGGTCGCGCGCACTGCGGTCAAGTCAAACATGGCAGTCATAACGCTTCAGCCACTTTTGATAATTTATGGCTCAATACAGGACATGGCACATTAGGGTGGACACACTCTTGCGGCTCTGCAAAAGCCCTTAGTTTGCTAATCCAAGGTGAAACGCCCAACGTCGATTTTGATTTTATCGGCATGAGCGTTTGATCGGCTCAGTGACGTATTCAGATTGCAAACAAAAAAGGCGCTCACTTTACGTGAACGCCTTTTTTTTATTTCTACAAATGTATGATTAACTTTATGCTAGTGCGCCTTCCGCTATAGTCTCTGTAGCAGTAGATAAACCATCTATACCCATATCCAATGCTTCTAATTGCACAGGCACACCATTAACGGCAGCATTACCACTCAGCTGGTCAATTAAGGTCTCATCAGTCAAATCATTAACGCTGACACCTGCATGCGCTTGCGCAATCTTTTGCTTCACCCCTTTGCGTCCGTGACCAAAACCATGCGGGATACTGACTACTCCTGGCATCAGCTCATCCGTCACTTCTGCTGCAATGACCACGCTACCTACTCGAGAAGTTACTCTGACATCTTGACCGTCTGCAATGCCATGTTGCGCTGCCGTTTGCGGATGCAACATTAACGTACAGCGAGATTTACCTTTTACCAATCGATGGCTATTGTGCAACCATGAGTTGTTACTACGCACATGACGGCGGCCGATGAGCAGCGTTTGGCTACTGTCATACTCTTGCACCATTTCTTTAACACGTGCCAAATCTGACTGATAAAAATCAACATGAAGATGAATTTGTTTATCGGCGTGTTTGATGGCCTCTGGCAACATACGATGCAGCGGACCTAAATCGATACCATGCGGATTTTCGACTAAGGCTTCAAATGTCACCTCTTTATGAGGTCCATACTTAAGACCTTGCTCTAACAAGAACTTAGGACCAAAGGCTTTTGTCGCGGCACGTTCCTTTTGCGTTGCTTCTGGCGCATCTTTGTCTAAGCGCTCTGCCAATCCTAAATAAATCTCCCAGTCATGCTTGGTATCGTCAGTTTTATCAAACAAAGCAGGCGAGTATTTGGCGACATTGTGCACGGCAAAACCATTAAAAGTAATGTCATAATGGTCACGTTCTAACGGCGATACAGGCGGCAAAATAATATTGGCATGGCGACTGGTCTCAGTCACAAAGTAATCAAGCGAAACCATAAACTCTAACTGAGATAATGCTTCGTCTAACTTTTCACCATTCGGGGTGCTCAGAACCGGATTACCAGCGACCGTAACGAATCCCTTTAACTGACCTTCCCCTTCGACTAACATCTCATCTGCCATCGCAACCACTGGATACTCACCATTAAAATCAGGCAGATTACTCACGCGGCTATGACGTTTACCCAAATAGCCTGGGCCTGAGCTATTCACAACATCGACAGCAGGATTTGGGAACATGAGTCCGCCCACCTCATCTAAACGACCTGTAACGATATTGATGACCATAGATAGATATTGACTGAGCAAACCAAACTCTTGCACTGAGATGCCCATACGGCCGTAACAAACTGAGCTTTCCGCTTCACAAAACTCTTTAACGATACGTTTGATTTCGGCTGCGGTAATACCCGTGATACCTGCCACTGACTCAGGTGTGTATTGTTCAGCAAACAAAGCAAGTCGATCGATCTCTGGTGCCAAGGCAGCCACTCTAGTATCGAGCTTGGCATAGCCTTGCGTATAGATTTCATTGAGCATGGCCAATAACAGCAGTACATCCGTCGCTGGACGAATAAAGTGGTGTTCGCTGGCGATATCGGCTGTTTCGGTACGTCTTGGATCAACTACTACCACCTTACCATCGCGCGCTTTGATATCTTTTAGCTTTTGACGCATGTTGGGCGCAGTCATGATACTGCCATTGGAAGCCAGCGGATTGCCACCGATGATCAGCATGTATTGCGTGTTATTGACATCAGGAACTGGAATGCGCAGCATGTGACCAAACAGATGCATGCTAATAATATGATGCGGCAGCTGGTCGATAGAGGTGGCAGAAAAACGACTGCGCGTTTTTAAACTGGTAAGCAGTTGTTTGATGGTCAACATACCGCCCATATTATGTACATTAGGATTACCCAAATAAACACCCAACGCATTTTGACCATACTTTTGCTGTATGGACTGAATACCTGCGGCGACTTTATCCAACGCTTCTGGCCAACTAATAGATTTCCAACCGTCAGCCGTTCTCTCTACTGGCTGACGCAAACGGTCAGGATCTTCATGCAAATCTTGCAAAGCAGTGGCTTTCGGACAAATATAGCCTTGCGAAAAGGGATCATTTTTATCCCCTTTAATCGACAAGACTTTTTCGCCATCGTGCTTTATTTCGACGCCGCACATTGCCTCGCACAATGTACAAGTTCTAAAATGCGTTTGCGTTTCGCCTAACGTTGGTGCAGCCGTGGTTGTGGCCATAGTCACTCTCCCTGTTGTGTTTTGTGTTCTAGATTTCATGACAATAATTTTTATTTATTATCACTACTGACTAGTATTGCTTCCGTGCAAAAAATTGGCGAACAGTGCATCAAAGCTGATACTCAACATGGCAATCGCTTGTTGTCTTGAGTAACGCTGCTGATGACAGCCCAATATCAACTCATGTACTTGTGCCGCCGCCATATCGACGCATAGATTGACAGCACTGCGCTCGCAAGAACGATTGGATAACTGCAATCCTTGAATAAATATCTCTGTCCATTCTTCTTGTATTTCGGTAATCAGATTGCCCAGTCCATTATTCAATGATGACTGGTTTTCTATACTGTCACTAAATCTAGGACGGTCTTCGAGTAAGTGTTGAAACAATGCGATATTCTCAAATGCAGAATCAAAAATCATAATCAGGCATTGTCGACATTGCTGATTAAACTGATCTTTACTCAACACATCATAATCTTTGAGCATATTGACCCATGCCAGTCGCATCGGGGATAGATAATTGTCTTTTAGTTGGGCGCTCAGCTCATTTTGTAGCGCCTCTAGACTCTCAAAATGATTGTAAAAACTGGGCTGGGCAATACCTGCACCTTTAGCAACTTTATTCATGCTCATGCCCTGAGCACCTTCCAAACTGTACAACCGCAAGGCACTCTTTAATAATGCACGCCGAGTCTTGGCTTTTGCTAGCTCACGTTTAGATTCTACTGGGACTGTCAAATCTGGCGTTAATACATTCAATGCAGAGGTATTCCTATTCAATAGATAATTATATCGACACACCAGTAATTTCCCTTAGGTGCTATTATGCCAAAAAAATGTGATGATAATGGTCAATTGCCGACAGCGAATATCTTAGCTATAAGGTTATAGTCATTTAAACCATATGTCTATAGCCAAACCCATAGTAGAACTCATGCTTCACAAAACCACTTTTAGGCCACTATCATGACATCACCTGTATTCTCCCCTTTAGTGCTGCCTTGTGGCGCTACATTACCCAACCGCTTAGCGAAAGCTGCCATGGAAGAAAACATGGCTGATATCGGTCAAGTCCCTGGCCCTACTCTGCTCCGTCTATATAAAAAATGGGCAGAAGGCGGTACAGGGCTGTTAATCACTGGAAACGTGATGGTAGATGGCCGCGCTATGACAGGGCCTGGTGGTGTCGTATTGGACAAATACAGTGAGATAGCGCCTTTTAGAGCGTGGGCAAATGCTGCCAAGCACAACAATACACAGGTTTGGATGCAGCTCAACCATCCTGGCCGTCAAGTATATGCTGCCATGGGCGGCGATGTGCTATCACCTTCTGACGTAGCGATCGATTTAGGCAAGCACTCTCATCTATTTGGCAAACCGCACGCGATGACGCAACAAGATATCGAGCAACTGATACAGCGATTCGCGGATAGTGCACTAAAAGCAGAGCAAGCTGGCTTCGATGGTGTACAAATTCATGCCGCCCACGGCTATCTAATTTCTCAATTTTTATCACCGCTTACCAATAAACGTAAAGATGAATATGGCGGTTCGATTGAGAATCGGATGCGACTATTGATCGAAGTAATCAAAGCCGTTCGTGCTCAAGTTGCGCCTACCTTTGCAGTCGCTGTGAAGATAAACTCAGCCGATTTCCAGCGCGGAGGATTTGATGCAGATGATGCCAAAGTGGTTATTTCAGCGATGAATGAATTGGCGGTAGATTTGGTTGAACTATCAGGTGGCAGCTACGAAAGCCCAGCCATGCAAGGCAGCACAGCTGATGGTCGCACGTTGCAACGAGAAGCTTACTTTTTAGACTTCGCAAAAGAGATTGCTCAAGTTGCTACCATGCCTATCATGACGACAGGTGGCGTTAGGCGATTAGCTGTCGCAGAAGATGTACTGGCGCAAGGAATTGATGTGGTTGGTATGGGAACCGCATTAGCCATGAACCCGTCTCTACCGAGTGACTGGAAAAATGATAGTACGCTTAGTGCTCATAATCCTGTGGTACGTTGGAAAGATAAAACTTTAAGTGCGGTTGCTACAATGGCCGTCATCAAGCGACAATTACAGCGCATGGGGCAAGGAAAATATCCCAAACCAAATGCCTCACCAATTTTCTCATTGATTTCTGATCGTATACGAATAAAAAAACTCACCAAACGCTATCATCAGTATTTGAATAAATATTCGACGAAATAACTTTCAATCAATTTCAAAGACAATAAAAAAGCAGCTACTCTATTTTTGAGTATCTGCTTTTTTATCTACATAAGTATTTTTGAATAAATAATATATTTTCTTAATATTCATATAAAAAAACAAGTTCATAGAAGAAAGTATTCTCACGCATAGTAGACGCAATTTACGTGGCACTACTACAGCAGCCTTGTAGATAACACTTAGTAAACGCCCACTATAATTAAGTAACACTATAAACATAGCATATACAGACAGCTGAATTGAAAAGTCCTATATTTAATCTCACAAGATATTTGGAACCAATCATTTATCCTTGTGCAATACAATTAAAATAAAAATTAAATAGTAGTATCAGTAATCGATATCGTGAAATAAAAATCAAAATGGTGATTAAGAAATAAATCAAACATAATAAGTTCAATAAAAGGAATAATACAATGAACGAACATACTCTAAAAGGCGAATGGAACCAAGTGAAAGGTTCAGTTAAACAAAAATGGGCTGAACTAACAGACGACGATCTTACCCATATCGAAGGTAGCCGTGACAAGCTAGTAGGCCGCGTACAAGAGCGTTACGGTCATGCCAAAGAAGATGCAGAGCGTGAAGTAGATGATTGGCGTGTAGAAAACAAATATTAATATATTCGTTGCACAATTAATGTACCGAACAAACATAAAAACCGCATAGAAATATATGCGGTTTTTTTATGGCAGATTTATACTGTACAGATAAGCTATTGGAGAAAGAAATTACCATTCTCCAGACACGATAAAACCGCATAGCAATCAATTGTTATGCGGTTTTATTGTTAACTATCCATGTTACCTATCACGACTGCTTTTCATGCATCCTTGCACAAATATTCAGTATATTGTGATACTGAGCATCCTGCCCTTTTTACTACACTACAGCTTCAGTATTACTTGCTGCTATCAGCAAAGGGACTGTGTCCTTACTTCAATCACTATTATCATCCTGATGCTAGTTATCGAATCATTATCCTTAATGCGGTCAACTCAATCCTTGAGTCACATTCCCTAATGCCGTGTGACTATAATGCCTAACTCTCACTCTTATGTTAAGTCGCGTAAACGTCATTGCGTGTAAGCATATGCTTACAACAATCTATTTTACTTACCACAATTATTACAACTTATTAACGCAAATGACACCTACCGCAAAGTTTTGTGCTCTATTATAGATAATGTAAGGAAATATTTCGAAAAACAAACTACTACAAATACTTATTGATTACGAACTAATTTAACGCACCAAAATATCCTCAAAATCTTATAGTTATAGATATTTCTAACATATATCGCCTACTTAATACCATCATAGGATATTGCCTCATGAAAACGATAAAACCTTTCTCTATTAAGGCCACTTTGTCTACTGGTCTTGTCGTTGCATTATTGGGTACGACAGTGGGTTGTGCGGTTGTAGGTCCAGGATATGACAATCAGCCTGTTTATCGTGGTGACAATAATAGCCAAAGCAATAACTTTAATCGTGTAAGTCAGCAGCTTCGACAAGACTTGCACCGCAAAGGCTATCAAGTTATAGATATCAGAGCTGATAGTTACCGTGGTGATCGAGCTCTTACAGCTTATGCCAAAAAGAACAACCAAGCCTACGAGCTAAAATATACTTACCCTGCACTAAGACTTATCAGCTCAAGCAAAAAAGCGTGGCCAGATAATTGGGATAATAATAAATCGCAAAATAATAATGGCCGCTATAAAGAAAACAAGCATCAAGATAATTATCAAAATGGTCAGCGCTATAAAAAAGGCGATGTCGAAGACGCTATTAAAAGAGAATCACGTTACCCAGCTATTAAACGCCGTGCTGTCAATAAAGTAAGAGCTATGGGCTACCGTGTTGAAGATATCGAGCTTGAAGAAAAAAATAAGCGCGGCGTCTTCGAGATTGAGGCCAAACGCGGTTCACAGAAGTACGAAATATTATTAAGTTATCCAAATTTAGATGTGATCAAAGTCAGAAAAGATTGATTACTTTCAGCATTTTAGCTAACTACCTCGGTACATTTAACTTTTACCCATATTGAGCAACGATATATCCTTAGGAGATCATTATGAAAACTCTATCATTTTCAACATTAAAAACGGTAGCGACTGGCAGCATAGTCGCAGCTTTATTGGCAGTGACCACAGGCTGTGTGACTGCGCCTAGCGGCTACAATGGCTATGACGACCTTTACGAGCATACTCATAAGGACAATAAAGGTCATAAAAAACACAAAGACAAAAAGAACGATAAAAACAGCTATGTCTCCGTTGTCGAGCAACGAGCTGCTAGTAAAGTCCGTAGTATGGGATATCGTGTCAAAGACGTCAAATATAAAAACGGTGATCGTAAGATTAAGATAAAGGCTGAACGCGGACGCGACGATTACAAAATCGAGCTAGGCTATCCAAGCTACAACGTGATTAAACTCAAAAAAGATTAATCGATCATTAAGGTCTGATATTCACTATTTATACTCAGTTGAAAAATGAAAAACTTTACAACCAAATAAGTCATCAAGTGGCTTATTTGGTTTTTTTATAGAACGCTTTACATTCCATAAGCTGATATTTTTCTATATAAAACTAAAAATCCAAGACTTTTATCACATCATAAGCTGGTGTTTCATAGGGGTGCGCTTCTTTTAACGCGGTAATGGTAGCATCAATAAATGCTTCATCCACTACCATTTCCACTCGCCACTCATCGACCGTTTCTAAACTATCCTGTGTACCGATATGCGGGTTACTGCCTGATAATGGCATAAACTGACCGACCCCTCGTACCTGCCAACAGCATTGCTCATAGTTTCCAATCTTCCCAGCGCCAGCAGTAAACAGAGCAGATTTCACTTGGTCTAACGCTGCATCAGGAATAAAAACAGTCAACTTATACATAGGCTTATCTCATAGAATGGTTTTGAATTTCAATATGCTAGTTCTTAGATAAGGAAGGATGCTCGGTCCATATATAACGTAGTAGCCAGTCTTTGGCATCACCTGCATAATCAATACCAATACGTGGGCGTAGTGATACAGGTGGCTGGCAGCCATCATCTTCTATCCAAACGTCTGATGATGGCGAAATAGGTTTGCCATATAAATCGCGATCAATTTGCAAGCGTTTGGTCAATTTGCCAGGGCCTGCAAACTGCTTAGGATGAGTAAACTGCTTATCTAGACTGAGTTGTTGCTCTTCGATCAGACGGTCACTATCATCGGTCAAAAACCCAGCGCGAATCAATACCGATTCAGGCGACTCTACAGAGCCGCTAATCAAATTTAGCATATGATGCACGCCATAGGTCAAATATACATAGAACACACCACCTTGCTCATACATAATCTCTGTGCGCGCCGTTCGAGTACCTGCATGTGAATGACACGCAGGATCATCTTGACCAATATAGGCCTCGGTCTCAGAGATACGCATACGTAGCGTTTTTTGCTGTCCGTCACTATCTGTCAGCTGTCGACATAAGACCTTACCAATCAGGTCAGCAGCGACTACACAGGTCGGACGAGTGAACCAGTCAGGCTCCAAAACAGTTGATGAGGCAGTAGACATTAGCGAAACCTTTTCTTATTTTTATGGTCTAATCAATATGAGTAAGCACTAATAAATTAGCATAAAAGTAAGATAAGGTATCGAAGACAGTGTTGGCGCTATGTTTGATTTTTTATACAATCTAAACTATACGCCTGTACCTAAAGAGGGATACTGGTTGATAAATAGATAGAAGTTGCAGTCTTTTATAACTGGTTCCATTATGGCAGTCTATTTTAAGTAGTCTGTTAATAGGTTCTTGGGGTGAAATAACTGGTTTCGTTGGGGTATACCATTTGTATGTACTGATCTGGATAAGGTTTGCATATTTAGTCCAGCAGCTGAGTTTGAACCTAGCATTCATGGCAGTAAAGCTTTGGGGAGAATTAAATGATTTATTTTCGAGATAATGAGTCTTGGGTTCAATTTGGTCAGCAAAGATTGGATGACCCTAACATAGTTGTTATAGACTTAATGGGCTGTGAGAGTAAAGAAGATTTCACTTTGACAATAGGGAAGGTATTGTACGGATCTTACAGCCTTAAGCTAGTTACAGGTAAAAGCCTAGGTGCGCTTACAGATGTAGTATCAGATTATCTGATTGAAAACTGGTTAAAATGGAAAGAAGTTTACATTATTGGATGGAAATACTTTACTGATAAATATCCTATTTTTTCGCAATATATGTTGTCTTCTTTTGTGAATTCCTACATTAAAAGTCTTTCAGGGGAATTGCAACTAGTTGAATGGGGAGAAAGAAATTTTCAAGATTTGTACCTTTTAGAAGCATTGACCGACGCAAGACCAAAATTTTTTTTGGTATTGAATTAACATATGAACTTTTTAATAGGTAAAAACACTAGGTAGCCAGCAATTCAAATACGATAGAATATGTATGCTAAGTACACCGTCATTATCTTAACAATTTAACCTATTGGCATATATAGCTTACAGCCGAAGGTTCAAGTCCTCACTAGAGTACCATTATGAATATAATGACATAAAAAAACTGAGCACATGGCTCAGTCTTTTATTTTATGTTCAGTATCAGATACTTATTTTAATGGCACACCAATACGGTCAGCCACTTCTTCATAAGCTTCAATCACATCGCCTAATGATTGACGGAAACGGTCTTTATCAAGTTTCTTCTTAGTGTTCTTATCCCAGATACGGCAGCCATCTGGTGAGAACTCGTCACCTAATACAATACGGTCGTGGAATATGCCAAACTCTAGTTTAAAATCAACTAAGATTAAATCACCCGCATCAAACAATGCCTTTAATACATCGTTGACTTGATAGGTTAGCTCTTCCATCTTAGCCAATTGCTCTTTGGTCGCCCAACCAAGAGACACAGAAAGTGATTCGTTGACCATCGGATCACCTAGCGCATCATCTTTATAAAACAGCTCATAAGTTGGCGGCGTCAATGCCTGACCTTCTTCTAAACCTAAACGACGCACCAAACTACCAGCTGCAAAGTTACGCACCACGCACTCTACAGGAATCATGTCCAAGCGTTTAACCAACACTTCGTCATCAGACAATTGCTTCTCGAAATGTGTTTCGATACCAGCATCAGACAATTTTTGCATGATAAAGGCATTAAAGCGGTTATTAACCACACCTTTACGTGCTAATTGTTCGATACGCTTACCATCAAGCGCTGAGGTATCATCACGGAAGTGCAAAATCAGAAGATCATTGTCTTCTGTTTCATAGACAGATTTGGCTTTACCTTTATACAGCAGTTGTTGCTTTTGCATTATGGGGGTTCCTGTTCGTTCAAGCTTATGTGGTAAAAACGCGCAGCTACCGCTGACTGATGTAAGATACATGGTTTGCGGCTATAATAAAAAACGCAAAAGTCAGCGATATAGATAAGGGAATAAGTTTAGTTCGAAGTGTTGCTAACAGCACGCTGAGGCTTTGGTAGCTGATACTGATTGCCTGACTCATTTTGTAGTTGGAGCGTGTTTGCCCCAGCATTAGGTGTTGAATACAAAGGTACAAAGGGTGCCGTTTCTTGGGCGGCAGGTAGCTCTATCGGTGCAAGCTTTTTGCTTTGCTGATAATCTAAGCTACCGTTGTCACGTTTACCAAGCAAGTTTTTGGTCGCTTGACAGCCGCTCAACACCAAAGTGCTACCCAAAACCAAGGTCAGCATTGCTGGAAATAATTTTTTCGTTGATGATGCTGTCTTTGATGTTACTGTCATCATGTTGTCTCTCTGAGTTAGCAGTTATTGCTCATGTAGGCGATTGACTTATCATGATAAGTTGACCTGCTATTAGCTCGAATATCAATTATCGAACTAGCAACAAATCTAAAATCGCCGAATATCAATTGGCTAAATATCAATTTATCGTATGTTTGCTCGAACCAATGCTTCATCGATAGTCGCATGATGCTGCTCGGCGAGCCAAACCAATGGCAAACGGATACCTTTATCGATAATGCCCATTTTATGCAAGGCGTACTTCGCTGGAATAGGGCTTGATTCGATAAATAGGTCGCGATGCAGATGCTTGACCACGTCATGGATTTTACCAGCCGCTTCAAAGTCACCACGTAAACCCGCAGAAAAAGTCTCACTCATGGCTTTTGGCGCCACGTTAGCAGTGACTGAGATATTGCCTTTGCCGCCTACTTTCATTAGATCGAGTGCAGTGCCGTCATCACCAGATAGCACAACCATTCTGTCACCAACGGCTTTGATCAATTGCTCACCGCGACCGACAGATCCTGTCGCATCTTTGATAGCAACGATATTATCGATGTCACACAAACGCTCGACCGTGTCTTGAGCGATATCAACCACTGTACGTCCAGGCACGTTATACAGCATTTGCGGTATATTTACGGCTTTGGCAATGGCTTGATAATGCTGGAATAAGCCTTCTTGTGGCGGCTTATTGTAGTAAGGAGCAACGAGCAACGCACAGTCTGCACCTGCATCGGCAGCATCCTGAGTCAGCTTGATGGCTTCCATCGTGTTGTTGGCACCAGTACCCGCGATGACCGGTACACGACCTTTAACATGCTGGACAAAATAGCGAATGACATCGCTATGCTCTTGCATAGATAGGGTCGCTGATTCGCCAGTAGTACCAACAGCCACAAGGCAGTGTGTGCCCTGCTCGATCTGCCAATCTATGAGATCTGCGAGACGTTTATAATCGACCTTACCGTCAGGGTGCATGGGCGTTACCAAAGCTACCATTGAGCCTTGTAGTCGGGTTTTGATCTCGTCGTATGCTGTGCTCATAACCGTGCCTTACTGTATTATCCTAGCTTTTATTAAAGCTGTCACATGATAGGTCGTTTGCAAGTGGCCATTGCTTTGTGTGCGTTGATAAACGCTGATGGCGTAACTTACTTGATGTTAATGCTGCGTCTCTACTTACTATAATAGCGTTTGTATCATAGATGATTATATCTACGATATCAGTATCGTGATGGCAATCTACCAAGAGTAAAGGCCTGCTTACTAACCGATAGAAATATAATAATAAGAGTGCTCGTTAGTGTAGCATATTTTGATTTGACCGCTATCAATCAATTGGCAGTCAGCCCATAAATTTAGTACCAAAAAATGGGCATTATTTTTCGCTTAAATTTATAGAACTTGAACTAAAACCTTGTAGATGAATAGTTACATCATTAAAGGAACAGTTTAGCGCAATCAATGTACGCTGATAAGTCTCTTATGTAATATTAACGAATCGTCAACACATCGATAGTAGGTCGATAGAATCGAAAAGGCAACCCTCTCGTACCGATGCCGCTACTAACAAATATCTGTGCACTTGCATGTTGATATAAGCCGCGCTGCTTACCCATGCGACTGTTATATAGCAATGCTGATTGCTCACTACTACGTCGAATATCGTTTTGTTTTTGAGCAAGCAGGATATTTTTTTGAATAGCCTTTGCAGCGCCTGTTATCAATAAAGGACGTGGTTGTAAAGATTTTGGCAGATCACTGATACTATCAAATCGTGATGCTAAGATAATCACTGGACTGGTGGCATTGGCAATCTCTGTTCCAAGCATTGCTTTATCAGTCGCCTCTGACGTTTCGATATCTGTAGACTGCTTGGGTACATCTTGCCAGCCACAAAGCACCGCTACTAATGGATTTGTATTCGGATTTTCTTGCTCAACACTGTCTTGATTATGAGTTTGATTAGTCGACTGATTGACGACTGACTGCTTATTTGTTGCTCTTGCACACTTGAGTGGCAGCGACGTACATTGCTGACCGATATAGTTAATATCGAGTACATCAAAAGTACTGGCCAACGTATCTTCTAATAGTGGCTGACCTTGTTTGGTCGTATTCATAGATTGATAACGCAAGTCCGAGGTACTCATGACTGTATAAACAGGTTTATTCACCCCTTTAAATAGCATTAACTGGCCTACTAAATCTGCACTTGGATAATATAGCCAGTCGCCAGTAATCAGTACGGCATCTGCTGATAAGGCGTTGATAGTAGAGACCAGCTTGCGAATATGACGCGGCTTACCACCGTATATTCCTATACGCAAATCTGCCAATACGGCGACTTTGAGCGGTGTAGACAAGTCTAAGTCAATAGAATGATGCTCTAGTCGCAAGCGGTTGGGTTGTACAATGACAGTATAAAAGTATAAGCCCATCATCAATATTGCCATCAGTACGGCAGGTAATGATAGCTGCGCTAACATCGGTATCAGGTTCTGTGACCAAACCATGATAAGCAATATCGCCCAAACAGGCATTGTGTAAGCGGCATAATACAATGCGAGCTTCACCCAAATGCGCATAAAGCGCTTGGTAGGATTGGCATTAAACGTTTGTAGCCCTGACCACAGTGCAATGTACGCTAGCAGTGCTGCTGACGTCGTTGTAATAAGCGTATGTAGAGCGGGGTCAGTCATAATTACCTAGCGGTTGCATAATGGTACGAGCCTACTAAGCGACTCGGCCCACCTTAGAGCCTATTGATCGATCAATAACTCATTTAACGAATGGATTGCTGTTGAGGTCTTACTCTTAGCTGTTTGATAAAAAACCAAACATTATAGAGGTCGACCTCCATGATAGACAAGCACAATTATTGACGTGCGCGCTGCCTTTATACTCTGCACCGTAATCTGAGTTACATTATTAGCCACATTAACAGTCACGCTTTAATCATGACACCTACTCAATACGCAGACCAATAATAGCAGGAATGCCTTGGCGTATAACTTCTATAGTGACCACGCCTTTTTTAGGAAGAGATGAGATAGCACCTGAAAAGTCTGCTACTGTTTCGATCGGCTTTTGATGAAAGTTAGTGATGACATCACCTGCCAAAATCCCTGAGCGCGCGGCCAATCCAGTAGGATCAACTGTAGTAACCAATATGCCAGTTTTGTTATCGACAGCAATTTCTGCTTGTTCATCTGCCGTCAAATCGCGTAAACGCAAGCCCAACTGTACATCATCATTTTGCTCATCACCGCTCTGTGCTCTTACATCATTAGGCGCATAAGCGAGCTTACCGTTAATCACCATCTGCTTACCGTTACGCTGAATCCGTGCACGGAAGGGATCGCTTGGACGCGCTCGATTGAGCAAGTTCAGCAAATCAGATGCCTCCATGATTTGTACGTCATTGTATTGCAAAATGATGTCACCAGGTCTTAGGCCTGATTTTTGTGCTGGTGAATCTGGTGATACGCGAGTCAGTAAGGCACCTTGAGGGCGCTCTAAATTATAAGCCTCGGCCAGATTGCGATCGATATCTTGTGGATAGATTCCTAGATATGCACGCGCCACTTCACCGTCGTTTTTTAGCTGCTCATAAATGTCCATGGCAGCGTCAATAGGGATAGAGAATGACAGTCCCATATAACCGCCAGTACCACTAAAAATACGCGAATTGATTCCAATCACTTCGCCGCGCTGGTTAAATAGTGGTCCGCCAGAGTTACCAGGGTTTAGTGCCACATCCGTTTGGATAAATGGCACACTGGTCTCACGCGAGAAGCTACGCGACTTGGCACTGACAATACCAGCAGAGGCTGAATAGTCAAAACCAAACGGCGAACCGATTGCTAATACTGGCTCCCCTACTTTTAGACCACTGGAGTCGCCGATAGGCAGGGCTGGAAATTGACTGCCCTCAACTTTTAGCACAGCCACATCTGAGCGCTCGTCACTACCAACCAAAATTGCATCAAGCTCGGTTCTATCATTGAGCGTCACAGTGATTTTGTCCGCACCTGCGATGACATGATGGTTGGTCAGCATATATCCATTGGAGGTAATAAAAAAGGCCGTACCATAAGCATGTTCAATCGCTGGCGTCGCGACTCGATCCGGTATACGCAGACGATCACCAAAGAACTGACGCAACACTTCAGCAGTCTGAGCCTTAGCAAGCTCAGCTTCACTAATCGTTTTGGTGACATTGACGCGTGCCACTGCTGGCGTGACTTGTTGCACCAAACCAGAAAAATCAGCCGTAGTGACTGCAGCCTGCCCACTGTTTATCGTCGTGACATTGATACTAGCAAACATAGCGGTACTAATAGCGAATGCCAGCGCACTACGTTGTAACCAGCGCTGCATATCGGCAGTGGTCTGTCCTTTGAACATATTGATAGGCATTTTGTGTCCTCCATATGAGTAATCGCTGCTATTAACAGCCACGTTATGATTGTCAGCGATAGCGACTACACCAAGCGGCATGCCCCTATTCGTTACTATTTGGTAAAATTATATTCTTTTATCTATTTATCTTGTCTATTTATGCTACGCAGCACTTTTATTCGAGCTTCCTGTCATACCTATTTAGCAGTTACTTTACGCTTATTTTTATCACTACTCACTATTTGAATATTTATAGAGCGCTTGTCTTTAGAAGGTGGTTAATAGTGTAGAACATGATTAATAGTGTCTTATAAAAATAAACCATGTCAGCAATCAGTATATGACATTTCATGACGCTAACACTATTATCCTGTGCACGACGTGCATGCCCCACGCAGCTACTGTATGATAAATAAAAACTTAAAGTATGATGCTAATGCCTTTTGCATAGTGCAGGATAACCCAAGGCAGCGTTATTTCATATGGGCTTCGTATACTTTTATGGCCGTGAGATAGCTTTTTAGCAGGTACGGCTTACATCAGCTCGAAATAAAATCATGGTATGATGTCAAACCAAATATTTTACTAAACAAACAAAAGTTAGCTTGTATATGAGGCTGTTTATTGCAGGCTTATAAACTGGCTATCATCACTCTTGTTTTCCATCTTTTGCATTTCTAGCGTATTGTGATTTATCTAGAAACGCTTTTGTCTTTGCTACTTTATAGTAGTTATATCATATCTAGCTTATGTTGTGATTCATGATGGCTATCAGTGCGATAGCTTGGCTACAACAAAAACGGATAACAACTTATTGTTAAATAAACGGTAGCGACTATCTTATAACAGCTATCGATAGATATAAAATATGACAAGATTATAAAAGGATTAATTTATGGATACCGCCCTTTTGCTATCCGGCGTGGTTGGGATTGGCATTGCCGCCCAATGGTTGGCTTGGTATTTAAAGCAACCATCCATTTTATTTTTATTACTGATTGGTATTATCGTCGGGCCAGTGCTGGGTGTATTTGACCCAGATCTGGTATTGGGCGAGCTGATGTTTCCTTTCATCTCTTTGGGCGTAGCGATTATCCTATTTGAAGGATCGCTAACGCTAGAGTTCGATGAGATTAAGCAACATGGTACCGTGGTACAGATGCTGGTATCGGTCGGTGTACTGATTACCATTGCTATCGTGGCCCTATCGACTTATTTACTATTTGATGTCGATCCATTGATTGCTCTACTCTTCGGTGCGCTAGTCTGTGTGACTGGTCCAACGGTCATTATGCCACTGCTGCGTAGTGTACGCCCTAACAAAACCATTTCCAACATCTTGAAGTGGGAAGGTATTATCATTGACCCCATCGGCGCTATCGCTGTGGTATTGGTCTATGAGTACATTATCTCAGGCGGCGAAGCCAGTAGTATTCTACTGTTTGCTAAGATTGTCGTATTGGCGACTGCAATGGGTATGGCGGGCGCTTGGTTACTTGCGTTCCTTATGCGTCGTCATATGATTCCTGAGTTTTTGCGTAATGTGTTTACTCTAGCATTTGTACTGGTCTTATTTTCAATATCGAATCACCTAGAGCATGAGTCAGGTCTATTGACCGTCACAGTACTGGGCGTGGCATTGGCGAACTGGCCAAAATTCCCCCGTGAGACGATTTTAGAGTTCAATGAGTCGTTGACCATTCTGCTGATTTCAGTGCTGTTCATTATTCTGGCGGCGCGTGTAGAGTTGGCAAGCTTGCTCAGCGTTGGTTTTGCAGGGCTAGTGCTGCTCGCTATCGTGATGTTTGTGGCACGTCCACTATCAGTCTGGGCATCGGCTATCGGCTCGAACCTTAAGACCAATGAAAAGCTGATGATTAGCTGGATTGGCCCACGTGGTATCGTTGCCGCTGCTATCTCATCCCTGTTTGCGATTCGTTTGCAAGAGTATGATATTCAGGGCGTAGAGCTACTTGTACCTCTGGTATTTATGGTCATCATTGGTACGGTCATGATTCAGGGTCTAGGTGCAAAAGTCGTCGGCAATTTACTTGGCGTACGTGAGCCTGAGACCAACGGTATTCTCATCGTCGGCTCAAACCCAATTGCGTTATTGATTGCTACCTCTCTCAAAGACCAAGGCTTTGATGTCATCGTTGCGCACAATAACTACACCAATATTGCACGCGCACGCATGAGCGGTCTGCGTACTTACTTTGGCAACCCTATCTCTGATCACGCAGATCATCATCTAGATCTAATCGGTATTGGTCGCTTGTTTGCGATGAGTATGGACAAAGAAATGAATACATTGTCCGAGATTCACTATCGTCATGAATTTGGTGAGCGTAAGCTATACCGTCTTAAATTCAGTGATGAGAAAGTCAAAAGCGAGCGTGATGACAAGCAATCGAACTTCCATTCACAGTGGTTGTTTGGCAAAGATGTAACCTATACCAAGCTTGCCAGTATGCTGTCCAAAAAAGCTCGAATTAAGATTACCAACATCACGGATAGCTATAGCTTTGAGCAATATAAAGCGGATAATAAGCAATTCGTACCGCTATATACGGTAGATAAAGAAGGCAAACTGCACGTCATCACCGATAATTTTGATGGTACTGTTCCTCGTGACCGTAAGCTTATATCGCTAGTGGTAGACGATGAAGTACAGCCGAAGCCAGTCGATGTAACGCCTAAGCAAGAGCAGGCTCGCATGGCAGCTGATGCTAACTTTGAGTCTAACTCAAAAGCCCCTGAAAAGCGCAAAGAGCAGGAGCCTAGCCCTGATGACAGTCAGACAGCAGCGCCAGAGTCTTCGGTAGATAGTGACAAAAATGATGAGCAAAACACTGCTAATCAGTCATCAACTACTCAAAGCAGTAGCACCGAGACTAAGTCACCTTCTAGCACTACTGTAGAGAAAAGTGAGCCAGTAGAAGAGCCAAAAACATCTGCTACTAATGTGGATAATAAAGGCGTCATGTCTGCAAATTCGACAGCGACTTCGAAGACCAAAACTTCTACGAACAGTAATGGCAATGGCAGTGCGCCTAAAAACAAAAAAGGCGCGCTTGATCCAAATCGTCTACCTGACTCTGCTCAGGATAGCGACGCCTCTATCGCTACTACTGAGGATGTAAAAGTAGATAAAATAGATGACAAATAACGTGCGTAGTTATCTGCTTTATTGATTTAAAGATAAAATATTTACCTTAACAAAAAGCCCCAGCAATGTGCTGGGGCTTTTTATTGGTGCTAACTGACTGTCTAACTAGCTGACTGGCTATCGATACATCTAACTGCCTTATAAATCTATAAACCTACTTAGCAAAACCTAATTATTTGATATCGAATCTGTCCATAACTGTCTGCCATATACGTGCACTCACATCATCCGTACTGCCCGATGCATCAATACGCTGTATACGCTCAGGATACTCGCTCGCAAGCTGGCTAAAACCAGTATGTACCCAAGTAAAAAACTCGGTAGCCTGCTGCTCAAAACGATCTGCCGCACTGCGCTTATTGGCACGTTTCATACCCTCTGCTACTGGCAAATCCAACCACAACGTCAGCTCAGGAAGCTGCGTCACAAATTGATTAATGAGCATATCAATTTTGCCGCGTACCAACTCGTCGCCATACGCACGCCCAAAGCCCTGATACGCGATAGTAGAATCGGTAAACCTGTCACATATCACCCAAGTACCATTTTGAAGCGCTGGTAGAATGACCTGCTGCATATGATCACAGCGCGCCGCAAACAATAGTAGCAGCTCAGTATCGTCTTCGATATCAGTCGCCGGATCTAATAATATATCACGCAATTGCTCGGCAAATGGGCTGCCACCCGGCTCACGAGTACGTAGATACGAGATGCCATTAGCTTCTAAGCGCAAGCATAACTGTTCAATCGCGGTAGTTTTGCCTACGCCTTCGGTTCCTTCAAAACTAATAAAGCGGCCTAAAGTAGGTGCCGCCTCCGTATTTGAAGCACTTGATTCAGGTAGATTCGATGATGGTGTATTGGTATGTGACGGTGTTACGCTGGTGTGCATAGATACTGACATGATATGACCTTATGTCATTGATGAGCGCTACCTCTACTTTGTAGCACTCAATAAACGATAAGTTTTTTAAGAAGATTGAGAAGGAGTATTACTGCGGCGGCGTTTGAGATTTTTTCTCACGCATGACACTGAGATAGTCTTTTACCGCTTGATTGTGCTCAGCCAAGCTGTTGGTAAATTTGTGCCCGCCATTGCCCGTTGCCACAAAATACAACGCTTCACTATCGGCAGGATGTAAGGTCGCTTCGATAGAGGCCGCCGATGGTAGCGCAATTGGCGTTGGCGGTAAACCATCAATTTGGTAGGTGTTGTAAGATGTTTTTTCATTGATGTCTTTGCGGCGGATATTGCCATCATAACGACTGCCCATACCATAGATAATGGTCGGGTCCGTCTGCATACGCATGTTTTTATTTAAGCGATTTCTAAATACGGCAGAGACTAAAGGACGTTCATCAGCAACGCTGGTCTCTTTTTCGATAATAGACGCCATCACTAACGCTTCATATGGACTCTTATAAGGCAGATTCGGCGCACGATTTTCCCACGCATCAGTCAGTACCTGCTGCTGACGCTTATACAGGTCAGTCAATACTTTTTTATCGCTGGTTCCTTCACCGTAATAATAAGTATCAGGCGCGAACCAACCTTCAAGATTATAGTTAACAATCGGGTCACTGCTATTAGCCACACTATCTGGCAGTACACCCGTCAAATCTAGTGCTTGTGCAATACTCGCATTGTCACTATCTGCGGTCAGTACTTCTTTTTCGATTTTGTCATTATCACGCAGCGCTTGATAAAGGTCTTTAGATGTCTTACCTTCGATGATTTGCACTTTGACCATGGCCGCTTTTGCACCTTGACCTAGTATCTGTAGCGCCTCAGCGATAGTCGGGTTTTCGGGTAATTGATACGTACCAGCATGCAACGGCGCATCGACTTGCGATTTGATATACAGCTTGGCCACGCCTGCCGAAAACAGCGGAATCTGCTGCTGCCACTGCGGTAGTAGACCATAATACGTCTGACCTGGCTCAATCGTGACCATTTGCTGTGGCTGCTCGATACGACCAAACAACGTCTGATAAACCATGACTAAGAAAAATGCAGCAATTAGCCCTAGCACTAGCAGCACTTGATAGCCACGTTGCATAAAAAACGATGGGTTGTTGACTTTATATTGACGCGGTTTACTGTTACCACTGATGAGCGAGACGTTGGTTGCTGGCGTTGCTGATGTGTCTTCCACCTCATCTACCACTGGTTGCGCGTCCGGCAGCGTGGTATCGACACGCTCCTCGACTGTGCCATCTTGTTTGTTTGACGGCGACTCATTGGGACGTTCAGGTGGTATATTGGGTGTAGGCTTGCTCATGGCAACTCGCGAGGCAGATGTTTGCTAGAATTTAGCACTGAACCGTGCGATTTTCAATGGTATTTGCTTAGCTTATGAATTATCTTGCTATTGATAGCCGTTTATATGGCTTAATACTTAAGCGTTTTTTTCAGTATTCTCAGCTTATCTATTAATAATAAAAATATCTTATGAACCTACATTTTAACCAAAGTCTTGCTAAAAACTATCACTCTGAACCTCAAAAAGTTCGTGTACTCAGCGAAGCATGGGTAAAAGAAAATAGTTACTGCACCAATTGTAGCGCCCAATCGCTTGCTGAGTTTGCTAATAACAAACCTGTCGCTGATTTTTATTGCGAAAATTGTAATGAGCAATATGAGCTAAAAAGTAAAAAAGCCAAGTTAAGCAATATTGTCAATGATGGCGCTTATAAGACGATGATTGAGCGTATCAATAGTAAGAACAATCCCAGCTTTTTCTTTTTAACCTACTCAAAAGAATACACCGTCAATAATTTTCTGATTATTCCTAAGCATTTCTTTACACCCGATATTATTGTTAAGCGTAAACCCTTATCAGTGAATGCCAAACGAGCAGGTTGGGTTGGTTGCAATATTGACTTACGCCAAGTACCCGAATCGGGCAAAGTATTTTTGGTCAAAGACCAACAAGTTATACCGCGTGAAAATGTCACCCAACATTTCCAAAAGACTTTATTTTTACGCAAGCAATCTATGGCTTCACGCGGTTGGACACTCGATATCTGGCAATGTATCGACCGACTCGATGACAGTTTTTCTCTCAATCAAGTCTATGCTTTTGCTGATGAGTTGCAGCTCAAACATCCTGAAAACAACCATGTAAAAGATAAAATCCGCCAGCAATTACAAGTATTACGAGATAAAGGCATTATTGAATTTATAAGCCGTGGTTATTATCGAAAATTATACTAGTCGCTTCTCGTTGTAGTGCTTAGGTTTTGGCTGTCTTTTTTTGTCACGGTACACATCGGCAATCAGCTCACCTCTATCATCCCATAGTGGTAATCGCGCAGTAGCCACAAGGCGCTGATGAAACTTATGTGCTGGATACTCCCAATCAATTTCATCATTGATTTTGAAAAAATGCTCTTCACGATAGTCAATATAAGCATGCAATCGATTACGCACATAGCGATTCCACTGCCA
This sequence comes from Psychrobacter sp. 1Y6, assembly GCF_052258385.2. NCBI lineage: Bacteria > Pseudomonadati > Pseudomonadota > Gammaproteobacteria > Moraxellales > Moraxellaceae > Psychrobacter > Psychrobacter sp. 1Y6. Next base: position 3,032,538 of record NZ_JBQQEW020000001.1, read on the forward strand.
TAACAGCTGTACCGAGTTGCGTGCAGGTTTGGTGAAAGGAATTAGATTAACCGTCAATGCACACATCACCAATTCATCATTAGCAATAACATCGATACCCTGCTCAATGACTTCTTCTCGCGTATGCGCATACTCAAACATACCTCCAAAAGCCACAAACCTTTTAAGGTCTTTTAAATATATGACACCAAAAGCCAATTGAGTATAAGGCGACAAATGCACGATTTTATTAGGCTTAGCTTTGGCCAATCTACAAATTTCATCGAACACCATCAAACGTCTGATTTGTATTGGAACCCTTACCTTTTCATATATTAAACGCATGCGATATTGTCCTTTTAACCATGTCTATTGAAAAAGGATCATTGATCGATTTGCTTTATGGCACAAGTCTGCGTAACAAAAGACGATCACTTCTTTTGAGGGCTTTTGCTAATCTACTTGTATAAATGACTGAAGTGATATATGAGAATCGAGTGTGAATATAATAAGAAAAGATAAAAAGGCAGCACAAACCTTTCAAGTTGAAATTGTCGAAACATTAAGCACTATCGTGGATGTTGTCGCTGAAGATGAGCAAAGTGCCCTTTTAAAAGCGCAAAAAATGTATAGAAATGAGCAAGTGGTTTTATATCCAGATGATTTTATTGATACCCAATTCAATATCTTTCAATAACAACTAGGCAGATTCAAAATCCACAACATCACCTGACAACAACGTCAGACTGCTCATTGGCATGATACCGCGCAGTGCATTGCAAAAGAAGAGGTGCGTTAATTTAGGCAAATCCTCATCTTGTAGCGACCTGATTATGACTGGATATTGCGTCGTCGATAGTGCATCTATAATTACCTGACGCATGACGCCCGCGACGCCCGATTGAGCCATAGAAGGGGTGTACCACTGACCGGTGGTTAGGTAATCTTCATTATCTTTATGAATACTAGAGGTAGTTTTGGATTCTGATAGCGACTCTTCTGCCAATTGGTAGAAAACATTACTCATCGTACCCTCAACCCACTGCCCACTCATATCGCGTAGCAGTCCTTCACCAAGTGTTGAAGCAAGATTTGATGCCAATGGCTCAGCTTTTATCCGCTGTAGTTCACCACTAGCGAGGACATTGTCTAAACGATTAAGGCTCTTGAGACCTGCCAACGGTGGCGGTAAGCAAGCAATCTGAGAAGACAAACATATTGCCGAAGCATAAGGTTGGATAGGTACCAAGTTTCCATCAGGCAAAGACAGTTGTAGCGCAGTAGAAACTCTCATTGCGGTAGCCTTTAGCCATATCTCACAGTCGCTACCATTTGCATTAGGTGTATAACCATAACCGCGTACATTCTGCGCAGCGCGAGTAACTACTAGCTTGAGCATACCTTGCTCTAACTGCTGGGCATACAGTTGCAGTACTGCTAATAGCTCTTCGCTATTCATGTTTAGCTGCAAGGCTTCAGCATGAGAGACAAGCCGCTGATAATGATAATCTGACCACAGTATCAACCCATCGATGACACCCATAGTGGTAAAGAAGCCGTCAGCGTATGCCAGCCCGCGATTATCTAAAGATATGGTTACCGTTTGGCTGGTTGCCCTATCATCTTCGGTCACACTATTGTCTTCGATCAAACTACTATCTTCGGTCACCCTATCGCCTTGTGGGTACAGACACACCCAACCGTTTGGCACTGACGTCGTATCGGTCATGACTTAGCTATTGTCTGTTTGAGCAGCGGCTTTATTGATAACTAGCATGCAACTGTAGAACTCACATTTTGCTAGCTCTATCTTTTGTCCACCGACGATTCTATTTTTGATGATTTGACTATTGAGCATATCAGCAACCATTTTTCCGCCATCATCACCCATCAATTGACGCGATAACTGATAGGCTTTTTTGGCGTGGTTTTGGCTCAGCTCTTTTTCTTTATCTGTGTCAGTAGGATTGGCATAGTACCAGCCAAGCTCTAGATATTTTTCAGAGTCGATAATATCTAGATAAGGCGCGTCCGTTTTCATAAAGCGATATTTTGCCGCTGGATTACTGGCATAGTCCAAGCTGTTTTCGTCAGTGCTCATCACTTCGCCAAACACCGATTTTATACTATCTAACTCATCTACAGCGAGCGACTCAACCTTATCCGTACCCCATGCTGCAACATCATATCTCACTGGCGTGCCTTGCTGAGCAGTGGCGCCATCTAGGTCAGGATTGTTTGCGCTGTCCTGTACTGGCTCATTCGTCGTTGCCTGCTCAGTGGTCTCAGCATCTGGATTTGGAGCATCTTCTTTGGTGCTGTCACAGCCACTGAGCGTCACACCAACTGCCATTATCGTACCGACTAGAAGGGTCTGTAGGTTAGGATTCCACATGGATAATTTACTCACACTTTTAGATTGATCTCGAAATAGTATTAACGAGCTGGCAGGAACGCCGCTGATAACGAATAGTTTTCAATAAAGAGCATATTTCACAAATATTATAATCTAGCAGTCATTACAGCATATTGATATAGGTTTCCATATTTTATAGTTTACCCAACTGCTCAGCACTTGACTACCTCTTACGTTACGCGGAGCACTCCCCGAGAGTACAGATTTGTTAAATATATAACGTACCAAAACGACTTTCTCTTCAGTAGAAAGTAGAAAACTGCTTGCGCGTGTTTAGCGTATGTTTGCTTCAATGTCACAATTTATTTTCAAAAGCGATAAGACAGTCTATGACTAACTCTGTCACTTCCTAATCATTGATTGGCGATAGCCTCTTGGTTTGTCAATCATAGCGTTATCACTTATGATGATTGAGCGCCACTTAGTGCTTCTTTGATAGTATTTTTATTTTCTAGCCAGCGGATTATTTATGACCCAACACTTTATCGTTATTGGCAATCCAATTGCCCATAGTAAATCTCCTGAGATTCATGAGCAGTTTGCTATCCAAGCAGGGATTGATATTAGCTATCAGCGTCAGTACTGCCCTGATGATGCCGCCAGTTTTACAGCTGTCGTTGAGGCATTTTTTTGTGGTGGCGGTGTGGGCGCTAACGTGACAGTTCCTTTTAAACAAGTTGCTTATGATTGCTGTGCGGCGCGTGGTGGCTTATCAGAACATGCCAAGACGGCAGGCGCGGTCAATACATTACTGTTGAACAAAGCACTATTAGAAAGCGGCGTACCAATCACCGAAGCACTCTATGGTGATAACACGGATGGACAAGGACTTATCAATCACATTATGAGTATGGACTGGCCACTGACCGATGCTCGTGTGGCGCTAATAGGTGCAGGCGGTGCCGCTCGTGGCGTAATATTGCCGTTATTTGAAGCGGGTATTGGCTCTCTCACGATTGCCAATCGCACCGTGTCTAAGGCAGCCGATTTGGTAAATGAGCTAAGCGCGGCCAGCTCAATAATCGATAACCAAAACATCGAGGTTTGCGCGACCAATGAACTCAGTGGCTCTTTTGACATTATCATTAATGCCACCTCGATTGGCTTGTCAGGTGATACGTTGCCGCTGGATGATACTCTAAACTGTCAGTACGCTTACGACATGATGTATGGTCGTCCGCTACCATTTTTACAGCATTTTGCCGCTCGCGGCGCACAGACCTCTGAAGGCTACGGTATGCTTATCGGTCAAGCCGCTTTAAGCTTTGAGCGTTGGACTGGGCATACTATCGATGTCGCACAAGCGACAACAGCGCTAAATAAAGACAGTTAATCAAAGAAAAATCTTTGTAAAGCTCTACCCTATTAACTAAAACGTAGTAACAGCCAATTTTCAAAACGGCGTAGCGGTACACGCAATCGCGTAGAGTGTATCGCCAGACCACCGCTCAATCCAATCACGCAGCCGAGCGCCGTATCAATCATACGCGCTTGGATAACGTCTCCAGCGACTGGTGGCACTGACATCGTACTACCATACTCAGCGATAAATATCGTCAGCGGCGTGATAAATATCACCGCCAGTCCATAATGCCGATCCACAAATGACTCAATCAAAAACATCATACATAATATCGCGATAGCGATGCCCCATACCGAGTGTCCCCAAGACAGCATCCAACCTGCCACGCCCATGCCAGCCAATGTACCTAATAATCGATGCAACTGTTTGATCCACATGGTTCGTAGCTGCATACCTTGGATGATAATAAAGCAGCTCATCGCTGCCCAATATGGATAAGGCAGCTCTAACAGAACGGCGACGACCAATGCCAAACTGACGAAACTTACCACGATAAGACTATCGCTAATCATATCCGGCTGATAGTCATAAACAGGTACAGAAGCAACAGGACGCGTCACCAATAAGAACAAACTATAGAGTAGCGCTAGCAACATCGAGGAGCCACTACCCAATATCACAAGCCCTATTGCTGAAAGCACTTGTTCAATCGGCACAGGGATAAATAGCGCAATCGCACCCGCCATCAACACAAACAACCCCGCTGGTGGTGGTTGCCGATAGTAACGACCTAGCATCACTACACTAATGCCAATCAACATGAACACAGGTAATCGCAGCACTGGCAATAGCTGCGCGATCAGACCCAGTGCAAAGCTGAGTATCATCGCAAACCCCCAAGCCATGACCGTCACTAGCCGATGTGGTAGCCCGCCTGCAAATGGTAGGTTTAAAATAATCATTGAGCCTAGCGAGGCTTTGATACCTGAAGACAAGTCACCAAAATGAGCCCCTACAAACACCGGAAAGCTAATCGCAATCGCTGCGATGATTGGCATATGCCATGGTCGGTGACTACGATTGACTGTGAGTAAATGACTTAGCTCACCATCGATTAACCCCTTAATACGAGTTAATAGTGTGCTCAACCAAGAGACTCGCTGTTGCTTTTTTGAGGTGCTCATAAATGGCTTTTCCTATTTGATAAGTCCATTTTTCTTTGAATTTAGATGAGTCTACATAGCCCTTTATAGAATAATTTCAAGCGAAGATACAATTTACCTATACAAACTAAAACGAATTAATAACATAATTAATCATGAATAATAGTTATTAGTTGTATATTTGTCGCTGTAGAAGATTTATAATCATATCAACGCCATAACAGCTGTCCGTCGCTAAAGACGTTCTAATAACTAATACACTGGAAAGCTGTCCACTAATAATTCACTTGATGACTAATATAACGTCTAGCTCATCTAAAATAAGTAAATATCGCTTACATAAGTTGTGACTCAAATATTGCGCCATAAGTCTATGATAGCGAACTAACCAAAGAGAGCGATTATGTTAACTTACAAAGCCCCCTTACGTGATATCAAATTTTTGATTAATGATGTATTTGACTATCAGACGCATTATAAAAGCTTAGACAACGGCGAAAATGCTGATCCTGAAACTGTAGACATGATTCTACAAGGCATGGCTGATTTTGCTGAAAACGTCATTGCCCCGCTCTATCAATCAGGTGGTGAAGAAGGCTGTCATTTTGAAGATGGCGTCGTGACCACGCCAAAAGGCTTCAAAGAGGCTTATGACCAGTTTGTAGAAGGCGGCTGGCAAGGTATCTCATATCCTGAAGAATTCGGTGGTATGAATCTGCCAACGTCAATCAACCTTATTAAAGCTGAGATGATCGGTACTGCTAACTGGTCATGGTCGATGTATCCTGGTCTGTCAACAGGTTGTATCAACACGCTGCTTCAGTACGGTACTGACGAGCAAAAAGCACTTTATTTACCTAAACTGGTCGAAGGCTCATGGGCAGGTACCATGTGTCTGACTGAGCCACAGTGTGGTACGGATTTGGGTCAAGTTAAATCGAAAGCCATTCCACAAGATGACGGTACCTATAAAATCAGCGGTACCAAAATCTTTATCTCAAGCGGTGAGCATGACTTAACAGATAATATCGTCCATATCGTTCTAGCACGCCTACCAAATGCACCAGAAGGCACACGCGGTATCTCACTATTTATCGTACCAAAATTCACGCCAAACGCTGAAGGTGAAGCTGGCGAGCGCAATGCCGTAGTTTGTGGTTCAATCGAGCACAAAATGGGCATCAGCGCATCTTCGACGTGTGTATTGAACTTTGACGGCGCAGTCGGCTATCTAATCGGCGAACCGCACAAAGGCCTAAAAGCCATGTTCACATTCATGAACACGGCTCGTATCGGTACTGGCATCCAAGGTCTGGCCCATACTGAATTGTCTTTCCAAAATGCCTTGCCATATGCCAAAGAGCGTCGTTCTATGCGTACGCTATCTGGTACTAAAGATCCTGAAAAAGTAGCTGATGCTATCATCCATCATGCTGACGTACGCCGTATGCTACTGACGCAAAAAGCCTTTGCTGAAGGCGGTCGCTCAATGATTTATCATTCAGCACGTTATGCCGATAAAATGGCACAAGGTATCGTTAATGGCGATGATGAAGAGTTCGAAAAGTGGGACGACAAATTGGGCTTCTATACGCCAATTCTAAAAGGCTTCTTAACTGAGCTAGGTATCGAAGCTGCTAAGCATGGTCAGCAAGTCTATGGTGGTCACGGCTACATCAAAGAATGGGGCATGGAGCAAATCGCTCGTGATGCTCGTATCGCAACGATGTACGAAGGCACCACTGGCGTACAGGCGCTTGATCTACTAGGCCGTAAGGTTATCTTGCAGTCTAAAGGTAAAATCATCCGTGATTACACCTCTAGTATCATGAAATGGTGTGGTGAGTATGCTCTGGATAAAGACATGCGTAAATTCGTTTGGGCACTAACCAAACTATGTGCTGAGTGGAATACCTTGACTGTACGCTTGATGCTGATGGCACGTAAAGACCGTGAAATCATCTCAGCAGCATCAGATGATTTCCTAATGTACTCAGGCTATGTGATGATGGGTTATCATTGGGCGCGTATGGCAGCTGTCGCTTATGAAAAGCTAGAAAATGGCGGCACAGAAGCACTAGAGTTCTATAAAGCAAAAATTCAGACTGCTGAATTCTACTTTGATAAGTTGCTACCACGCACGTCTGGTCACGCAGAAGCGATGGTTGCACCAAGCGAAAGCATGACATCAATGGAAATCGATCACTTTGCTTTCTTAGATTAAAACTGCATCGATAATTAATAAAAAAGCGCCTATCATTTAGGCGCTTTTTTATGCCTAACTGAAAATATGCTTATACGGAATCCACAGCAACTAGCAATTTAAGGCAAGTACTGTTAGCTACCAAGCATTTTCTTATGATAGACCGCACTTATCTCTTCAACTTCTACACATATCTGCAATGCCGCACGTCCTGACTGCTCTGCGCCTATTTTTTCCTCGATAGTAGCAACCAACAGTTCAGCCAACTGGTCACGAGCGGCCATATCGCGTCCGCTCATGAGCTTTAGGTGGGCATAAATAAATCCATTTGCTTGCTCATCGTCTTCAACACCTACTAGAAATGACTTAATAGGCACAATGCGGGCTTTGATATCAGCAGGTTGCTTAAACTGACCACTATCCCATAATGCTTTGTTTAACGATTTGAGCAATGATTCTTCGTGAGCGATACTGACGTTGGGTGTCACTTGAATGGTTAAATGTGGCATGAGCATGTCCTTAAATGTAGATAGAATTAATAGATAAGTTGGCGTACAAGTCTACGCCTTATCGCTATGGTCAATCTACAATAATCTTGCGCCAAAATATCTTCAATACAAGCAAAACCAGTATAGATTACTCATAAATATGCTTAGCAATATGGAGGTTTTATGATAAACAGATTATCACAACCGTAGGATATTTTATTCATCAGTGATATCACTAAAGCAAGCATCAAGCGTCGCGGCCAACTGTGCAGGCGGCAATTCAATCTCTAGACCGCGGCGACCACCACTTACATAGACTGTGGGCTGATCTTGAGCTGTGCTATCTATGACGGTTTTTAGTCGCTTTTTTTGACCCAGTGGACTGACACCGCCCAACACATAGCCTGTGCTTCGTTCTACTTGTTTGGGGTCGGCCATCTGTACTTTTTTGCAGGATAGCAATTTATTAGAAGATAATGCCTTGGCCATTTTTTTAAAATTAAGTGTTTTATCAACTGGTAATATCGCCACAGCAAGTACGCCAGTATCAGTCGTCACCACTAAAGTTTTAAACACCTGCGCCACCGCTACGCCAAGTTTTTCTGCGGCTTCTAAACCAAACGATGCGGCATTGCTGTCGTGAATATATTCGTGTACCTGGTAATCAAGGTTACGTTTTTTGGCAAGATCGATAGCTGGAGTCATAAGTTTTAGGCTTAATAAAATGAAATTGAAAAGTGGACACTATATTTATGAGTCATCGGAGATAAAAATATATTATTACGCTAAATATATGAACTTTCAAATGTTTGAGCATTTTGTGTAATTTGTCACTCACTACAGCGTAACCAAACCGTATTAATATTGGTAGTATATACAGACACTATATATCGCTTTGGTGGCTTTTATGGCATCATAAGCGCAACATATTTGACTATTTTTGATACTGATTATGATACCGAAGTTCCTAAAAAAACGGATTTTTAAAGCGCCGGTCGCAACTGACCGTGCGTCTGAAACTGACACTGCTGAAACTGATGGCAATGCAATCGCTACGAAGCCTTATTCTAATGCACCGATCAATCAGCTGTATCGTAAGCTGTCAGGTCAGATGCTCGATATCGCCGTAAAACCTAAGCTATTAGGCGAGTTACCTGAGTTCGATAATGATGATCAGACGCTACGGTTTTATGTACTACAGGACTACTCTCGTTCCAACAGTATTCTGATTGACTTGCAGACGCAAGAGCACAACTTACCGCCTGCACTGGTTGGAGTAAATGATGCCGCCCATAATATTAAAGAAAATGCGGCCATCATATTTTTGAATCACCCAAGTGCCAAAGACAGCCAGCTGTCTCCTCGCCTTTCTCGCTTAGTATCTGCTGTACTGCAATATCCGGAGCTAAAGGTACGTCTAGTGCCTGTATCGATTCTGTGGGGACGCGCACCTGAAAAGGAAGATTCGCTATTTAAACTGTTGACTGCTGACAACTGGCAAGATCCTAGTATCACTAAACAATTATTTAATATTGGAGTAATGGGCCGCGATACTTTTGTACAGTTTCACCCACCGCAAGACTTACGTACCATTATCAATGATAATCTTAAAGGCGATGTGGAAGGACCTGCTACCTTTGACTCAGTTGCTACAGATGCCCTTAAAGCAGATTTAACCGCGGCGGATTCACTCGATACAGAGACAAAGGCTACTAACAGTGATGCCGCAGCTGACGCTGAGCAGACACCAAGCTATGCGCTAGTCGCATCAGCTGATAGTAATCGTGAACTGGTTCGTATGTTGCAGCAGCAACTGTCGATTTATTTAGACAAGCAGCGTGCTAGCATGCTCGGTCCAGATCTATCAGATAGACGCAACTTGGTAGACAAACTGGTGTACTCGCCAGCGATCAAACATGCAATTGAGATGGAAGCGGCCGAAAAAGGGACTAGCGTTCGAGAAGCTCGTAGCCAAGCCAGAGGCTATGCTAATGAGATGGTCAATGACTACTCTCATTCTATCATCCGTGGTTTTTATAAATTTCTGACATGGTTATGGACGCAGTTATATGACGGCGTAGAAGTCCATCACTTCGAGCGAGTACGTGAACTTGCGACCGATTATGAGCTGATTTATGTGCCTTGTCATCGCAGCCATGTTGACTATCTATTGCTTTCTTATGTCATCTACAAACGCGGCCTGAGTATCCCTTATGTCGCAGCAGGTGACAACTTAGATGTACCTGTATTAGGCCCACTATTACGCGGTGCCGTTGCTTTTTATATTCGTCGTAGCTTCCGTGGTAACGCACTATATACCGCTGTACTGCGCGAATATATGCATACCCTGATCACGCGTAACACCCCGATTGAATACTTCATCGAAGGGGGTCGCTCACGTTCAGGTCGCCTGCTACCGCCAAAAATGGGTATGCTAGCGATGACTGTGCATAGCCAATTACGCCAAACCAATAAGCCCGTGGTATTTATTCCGACTTATATCGGTTACGAGCGTATTATGGAAGGCGGCACTTATGTCGGTGAGCTAAAAGGTAAACCAAAAGAGTCGGAGTCTTTGATCGGGCTGCTCAAAGTTGGTCGTAAAATCGAACGTATCTTTGGCAATGTGCACTTGAGCTTTGGTACACCGTTGCACCTTAGCGATTTTATGACGAAATTCGATGTACCAGCCAATAGCTTGCCATCCGATCGTACTGACTCACCGCTCGATGAAAAGACCAGCGCTATGGTTGATAACATCGGTGTGAAAGTCATGCAGCATATCAATAAAGCTGCGGTCGTCACCCCTGTCTCGCTACTGTCATTGGTTCTGCTATCAGCACCGAAGGCGGCATTGGATGAAAACATCTGCCGTGAGCAAATCGCTTTGTATCAAGGTCTGGCTCAGCAGTTGGTCTACTCAGATGATACGGTTATCACTGACATGACGCCGCAGCAAATCATTGATTATGGTATTAAGCTAAAACTTATCGAACGTACGCCGCATATCTTGGGCGATATCATTCAGGTCGCAGGTAAGCAAGCGGCATTACTTAGCTACTTCCGTAACAACATTTTGCATGTCTTTATTTTGCTGTCGTTCCTGTCTGCACTAGTCGCACGCAACGGACGTATCAAACGCAGCCGTCTCGATAGTATCGCTGAACAGCTATATCCGTTCTTACAAAGTGAGCTATTCTTGTATTATCCAGCACATGGCTTGGCTGATACGCTCAATAAGAAAGTTGACAACCTGCTGTCTCATGGACTCATCGTTGACTTGGGTGATGATACGCTCAGTGTTCCTGAGTCTAATAGTAAGCACTATCAGCAGCTGCAAGTGCTGGCAACTCCAGTTGGACAAAGTCTTGAGCGTTACTTTATGACGCTTGCCCTACTTGCTCAGCAAGGCTCTGGTAATTTAACTGAAAACGAAGTTGTGGACCTGTGTCACCTGCTCGGACAGCGTTTGTCTGTGCTTTATGCAGATGATATTCCTGACTTCTTTGATCGCGCCTTGTTTACCAGTTTCATTAGTGCGTTGACTCGTCTTGACTATCTACAAAAAGACGATGAAACAGGCATACTGACCTTTGATCATCGTATTAATGACATTGCTCATCATGCTAAGTACGTGCTAACGCCTGATATGATGCAAATCTTGCAGCAAGTTGCTAGTTTGGACGAAGAAGAAATCACTCACGCCATTACTGAGATTAGTAATAAAAAACAGCGTAAATTTGGGCGCAAGCGTTAATTTTAACGAATACCTATACCCTTTAAGATTTTAAGCTAAACAAAAAAAGACCGCTAATGATTAGCGGTCTTTTTTTTGGATTGGACTATATTAAACAGCCGTATTAGTTGGTAATTTTCTTATACTTGGCACGTTTAGGACTGGCGTCATCACCCATTGTCTTTTTGCGATACGCTTCAAACTCAGTATAGTTACCGTCGAACCAAACTGGGCCTTCTTCTTCGAATGCCAAGATATGAGTCGCGATACGGTCAAGGAACCAACGATCATGCGATACGACCATCACTGTACCTGGGAATACTTGAATCGCATCCTCTAGTGCACGTAAGGTTTCGATATCCAAATCGTTTGATGGTTCATCGAGGAGCAATACGTTTGCGCCTTGCTTTAGCGTTTTCGCCAATTGCAAACGGTTACGCTCACCACCTGATAATTGACCAACGTGCTTTTGCTGATCTGAGCCTTTAAAGTTAAAACGTCCGATATAGGCACGGCTTGGCGTGGTGTAGTCGCCAACAGTAATGATATCAAGGCCGTCAGAAACTTCTTCCCATACAGTTTTGTTATCATCTAGATGATCACGTACCTGACCGACATAGGCAACTTTAACACTTTCACCCAAATCAACTGAACCTGTATCTGGGGTATCGCGCTCAGTAATCATGTTAAACAGCGTGGTTTTACCCGCACCATTTGGACCGATAATACCAACGATACCACCAGCTGGTACGTTAAAGCTTAGGTTTTCATACAGCAGACGATCACCGAATGATTTAGAGATGTCATTAATCTCAATAACCTTGTTACCCAAACGTGGACCAGGTGGAATATAAATCTCAGAGGTCTCATTACGTTTTTGGAACTCAGTTGAGTTCAACTCTTCGAAACGCTGTACACGAGATTTAGACTTAGCCTGTTGGCCTTTTTGGTTTTTGCGAATCCACTCAAGCTCTTTTTTCAACGCTTTAGCAAATGATTCTTCTTGCTTGTTCTGCTGCTCTAGACGCGTATTCTTTTGCTCTAGCCACTCGGTATAGTTGCCCTCGTACGGATAGCCATGGCCACGGTCAAGCTCCAAGATCCACTGAGCAACATTATCCAAGAAATAGCGATCATGGGTAATGGCAACGATAGTACCGCTGTAGTTCTGCAAGAACTGCTCTAGCCATGCAACAGACTCGGCGTCCAAATGGTTGGTCGGTTCGTCAAGTAATAGCATGTCAGGGCGCGACAATAGTAGACGGCATAGTGCCACACGGCGTTTTTCACCACCTGATAGTTTGCTAACGTCCGCATCCCACGGTGGCAGACGGAGCGCGTCGGCCGCTTTTTCTAGCTGGTTGTTTAAGTTGTGCGCATCCCAAGACTGGATGATATCTTCCATCTTGCCTTGCTCTTCAGCAAGTTTATCAAAATCAGCATCAGGCTCTGCGTATTCAGCATAGATAGCATCTAAACGTGCTAGCGCATCTAACGCTTCGCGCATACCGTCTTCGACATTACCGCGAACGTCTTTGCTATCATCTAGCTGTGGTTCCTGTGGCAGATAGCCAACTTTGGTACCTGCTTGCGCGCGTGCTTCACCACTAAACTCAGTATCCACACCTGCCATGATACGTAGCAAGGTTGATTTACCTGAACCGTTAATACCCAAAACACCAATTTTGGCACCAGGAAAAAACGATAGGTTAATATTTTTTAGGATTTCACGCTTAGGGGGAACAAGTTTTGACACGTTGTTCATCGTGTAAATATATTGAGCCATTAACACTCCGATAGACTGCATAGAAGAGAACAGCAAATGCAACTCAGCGATGATGCCAAGCGTGCCGTACCTCAAAATCAGGGTTACAAATTATAGGTCATTATCGCATTGTGGCGCATACCCTGCAAGCTGACAGGTTGTTTTACCAGTTGTTTTACTGTTTTTGACAGCAGGCTATGCCCTTTGGCTATAAAACTCGCTTTAAAAATAACTCAAGAAGTCTTATCTTAATGAACTAACTTAACATTTTGATTCATTAGCGTTTTATAAAGACCACAAAAAATAGCATCAAAACTTTCGCAAATTTAATCAATAGCCGTTAGCATGTTAGTGTGGCTTAACAAAGTCAAGTAGATCCGTTTGATATTTAATTATCAAAATGATTGATAACCTGACCTTGTGTTCGTCTCAACACCTACTTTATAGCAATCATACAGGTACTGACAATATGGCCAATGGCTATCGCCCTGAAATTATTCAACGTGCGTTTGTCGATTTTATCGGATCGCGCTTACATCCTTTTTGGTCATTGACGACTCCTAAGTTACGCCTGATCGCACGCTATACGTTAAGTGATGATTTGATAGCACTTCATTTTGAGACCAATAGAGCCTTTAGGCAGCAGACTTCTGAGATGATGGGTGGTTGGCAAGGCGGTCAATATCTTGATTTGTGCGTTTGTATCGATGGAGTTTATTATCAGCGTAGTTACTCGATAGTGGGCTTGGCGCATCAACCACTCTGGTGGCTCGACGATAATACCGAGAGTCATATGGCAGACCAATGCCATACGGTAACTATCGCGATTAAACCGCAAGGATTAGTATCTGACTATTTAACCAAGCAGATGCCACTGGCTAGCGTCATTGATACAAGTCTGCCACTTGGTCATTTCACTTTGGAGCAGACCTCGATACTAAGGCATGAAATATCTGATAATAAGCAGCTCACTCCTTTGCTATTTATCGCTGGTGGTAGCGGTATCACACCTATGCTCGGACTTATTACTCAGGCCCTGAGTAATGGACATCAGGTGACGCTATTGCATTACAGCCGGACTGTTTCATACCAGCTTCAACATCAGTGGCAACAGCTGAACGAGGCACATCCAGACTTTATTTATCATCTAATCCATACTGAAGAGCCGACTACCTATTTGGCTGGCACACGGTACTTGAGTGCAGAGAGTCTGCTGTCGCTAAACTTACCTCTAGCAGATATACAAATATTTGCCTGTGGCTCACAAGCGTTATTAACTGGCTTATATAAAGCTGCCGCAGAGATAACCTTATCTACAAACAAACAGCTGCGCGATAACATCATCGTAGAGAACTTTGGTAATGCTCTAGCTGATGTTGATAATAACAGCAATCAAACATTTGATAGAACAGTACCTGTAGAAGAACACGTTGTCTATTTGCGGTCACGGCAACGACAGTTTAGCAGTGACACGACCATACTGGCTGCGGCTGAGAATGCAGATGTACGGCTAGCACATGGTTGCCGACAAGGTATTTGCCAGTTGTGTCGCTGTAATAAAGTCAGCGGCGTGGTCAAAAATATCCAGACAGGGAAAGTAAGCGGGGATGGTTACGAGTCTATTCAGACTTGTATCAATATTGCCATGACTGATGTGATACTCGATGTTTAATGACTGGTTTAATAGAACGACTGGCTCAATAGAAAGCATATGCCAAACAACCTATGAGAAATAAAAGACAAACGTTATTTTATAGGCTAAAACTCAGATAACTTATCAAACCGGATGCAGTGCTGCTTATATATGCCGTTTCGGTTAAGGATTTATTTATGCGCTTATTACCACCCGTTACTACGCCACAATCTGCTGTGCCTATCTTGACGCCACTGTCCGATGCACAACTAGCGAAAAACGCGCCTTTGCCTTTGACACCGAAAATGCCTTACTCGCAGCTTAATGATGAAGCAATCAATGATAACAGTCAGCCAGACACGTCAACACGGACTCGCTACCCCACAGTAACTGATGCTCCCTTGTCAAAGCCTCAAAGTGATGCTTTAGCCGTAGAGCTCAACGCCCTGTACAAAAGCGTCATGGACTCGCTAGGTAATGAGGATGCACGCTACATACAGCGGATATATGCCACCGTGGTATATAGTGAAATTATCGCCCGTGGTCTACTTGCAGCGGCTGGGCGTATGCCATCGAAACGCAGTCTGGTCGCTACTTGGCTACTAGGCACGTCTTTACTTAGCTTTAGCAAAATATTGAACAACATGGAGCTGGGTCATAACGTCATGCATGGTCAATATGACTGGATGCAACACCCGCACCTTAATAGTCAAAAATTTGACTGGGATATTGTCTGCCCTGCTCCATTATGGCAACACTCTCATAATTATTTACATCATACCTTTACCAATATTGTTGGCCGTGATCATGACGTAGGCTATCACTTGATTCGAGTGACTGATGAGCAGTCTTGGACGCCAGAAGATCGCTACAATATGTTTAGTACCGCGGTACTGGCATTTGGCTTTGAATGGGCAGTAGCTTTTCATGACATCCAAATCAGTGCAGATGAATACGCTGACTCTCCTGATTTGCACACAATCATGCAGCAAAAGTCTCGCGCGTTATTTGCCAAAATCGGACGACAAATAGGCAAAGACTATATTGCACTACCGTCTATAGTAGCGATGACACTAGGTCGTCGTAGCGCCTTTAGTACGCTGAGCGGTAACATGACTGCCAACACCGTCCGAAATCTATGGACGTGGGCAGTGATTTTTTGCGGGCATTTCACTGAGCAAGCGCATATCTATACCCATCTCGATGCCAATGAAAGTAAAGGCGACTGGTATGTACGCCAAATCCTTGGCTCTAGCAATATCAAAGGCAGCAAATGGTTTCACCTTTTAACAGGTAATTTATCTCATCAAATTGAGCATCATATATTTCCTGATATGCCAGCCGGCCACTATGCAAAGATTGCGCCGCAGGTACAGGCCATATGCCGTAAGTATGGTTTAAGCTATAACACTGGTCGCTTTGGCACACAACTCAAGCAAGTACTCGGACGTATTTATCACTTTAGCAAACCTAGTGAAAAAGAATGGCAAGCCTATATGCAGTCAACGAAAAATGCAGATAGTACTACTCATAAAGATGATAGGTCAGCGGCCAATTTAGAAGACAAATTAGCGATAGAGAATACTGGCGGTCTCGCTCGTTTTTTACCTCCAGTCGTTCGTAAAGCCATATCCTATGCATGATGACATATTCAGATTTGCAACTAGATACGGCCATGATAAGGTAGGACGGAAGATATAGATGACGTTAACAGTCGTCCTATCAACCATTACGGTAAGCGTCTAGATAATTGAGCGTCAAAACTACATACTAAACTGGCACTATCAAAATTAATAAAACATTTAGTTCATAATAAAAATTCGATAATAAGAAATGGAGTATATTAATGAGTAACCAAACCTCTAAACCAAATCTAGACATTGTTCATAATCAAGCAGCGAACCGCTTTGAGACCTCTATCGATGGTCAGACAGGTTATATTAGCTATCAGGAAAGTGCTGACAAATTGGTCTACGATCATACTATCGTACCGCAGCAATTAGGCGGTCAAGGCGTTGGTTCAGCACTGGTTAAGCACGCATTGAATTATGCACGCGAGCAAGACAAGAAAGTGATACCACAATGCTCATTTGTCGCGTCATACATTAGCAAACATCCTGAGTATCAAGATTTAGTTTAATTGGCTACGTAGTTAGGTTCAATTACTTCGTTAACGAGACTCAGTTAAGTGATATCAGGCGAAGCAGAAAAATATGTAGATATTTATTTCGCATAGGAGACATACCCCAACACCACTTTTAATAAACCAATTCGACATAACAATAAAGGTTATTAATATGAGTAGTTTATCTGACAAACAAATCAATCTACAACTAGAAGAGCTTGCTGGCTGGCAACGTGACGGCAATAGTATCGTCAAAACCTATCATTTTAGCGATTTTATCGAAGCTATGAGCTTTATGAATCAAGCGGCATTTCATGCTGAAGCGCTTGAGCACCATCCAGAATGGCGTAATACCTATAATATCGTGGAGGTTCGTTTAACCAACCACGATACAGGCGGTATCTCTAGTCTAGATATTCGTTTAGCCAAACGTATGGAGCATATTATTCAGCCCAAACGGTTGTAGTAGCAAGTCTACAATGTATGCCTTGATGCCGATTAGTCTGGCGCTGTACTGATTATTTTATCTGAAACAGACAAAAAAAGACCCTCAATTGAGGGTCTTTTCTATAGTAATTATTTATAACTATAAGCCGTGTCTACATCTTACGACTGACAAAAGCAACGATAAACAAAATAACAGCGACTGCTAAGAAAATGTACGCCAAATTAGCAGACAATCCTGCGACACCGCCAAAACCTAGGAAACTCGCTAATAATGCGATTACTGCAAAAATAATAGCCCAACGAAACATAATCTTCTCCTCAAATAATGGTAAAAAACAGATATTAGAATTTATATAGCATCTATTTAACTTGTTTTTATTTAATGCTAGTTATTACTGTTTACGCTTATAGATTAGCAATGTTCGTCTCTAAAAAACGTTCATTTTAGTAATAATATCGGTAGGTTATGTAAAGTTTGTAGCAACTGTTGATATCTCATACCTTTTTTTCTTTAATAGATGATATTTTCGAAATAGAATTATATTTCTGAATACAGCGTTATTTAACTGAGAGTTGTTTAACTAAGCGCTTTTTAACTGAATGTGCTTTTATTGAGTACTCTTTTACTGAACGCTACTCTTCCAACTGTATGCAGAACTATTTTAAATTTCTCACGTTATATGTGATGTTTTATGGAAGGTTGGCTGCAAACTATAAACTGTAGCGACCTCACAAACCCCTAACCTAATCAAACGACTTGGTTTATAGTTTACTATCCACTTATTCTCAAATCTATTAAGGACAATATATATGGCTACCAATACGGATACTGAAACCCCTATACAAAAAACCAGCGGCGACACACGCCCTTATGCCGTCGTTCTATATGGTGCGACTAGCTTCGTCGGTCAGATCACTGCCCACTATTTAACCAATTTTTTATCAAATAATAAAAATGAAGATGGCTCAGACGTATCATGGGCAATCGCAGGCCGCGATGAAGACAAGCTTAATAAGCTACAGGCCAAACTTGAGAGCAAGGTAGACATTATTATTGCTAACAGTAACGATGCTGCCAGCCTTGATAAGATGACAAAGCAAACTCAAGTCATCATCTCTACTGTCGGTCCTTATCTAAAATATGGTGAGCCACTGATTAAATCTTGTGCTGAAAACGGTACAGATTATGTCGATCTTACTGGTGAGGCTATTTTCATCAAAGATATGATGGACAAGTATCAAGACACTGCCAAGCAAAGTGGTGCCCGTATTGTTAACTCTTGTGGTTTTGACTCTATCCCGTCAGATTTGGGCGCGTACTTTACCCAAGCCAAGGCAGAAGAAAAGTTCGGTGAGACCTGTAATGTCATCCATATGCGTGTCAAAGCAGCGAAAGGTGGTATCTCAGGTGGTACCATCGCATCGATGGCATCAATATTTGAAGAAGCTGGTGAGGACAAAGCACGTCGCAAACAAGTGGCCAACCCTTACTTGTTAAACGATGATACTGATGCACCAAACGTACGTCAGGATAATGTCAGCAAACCAGTATATGACAGCAACCATAAGCGCTGGTTAGCACCGTTCGTCATGGCGACCATCAATACGCGTATCGTCCATCGCACTAACCAATTGCTCAGCTATGAGTACGGTCGCGATTTCAAATATGACGAAGCAATGTGGATGAAAGACGGCGTCAAAGGAAAACTGTCTAGCTATGCCATGAGCGCAGGTTTATTGGGCTTTGCTACTGCGATGATGATCAAACCAAGTCGCGAGTTACTATCCAAGCACGTTTTACCAAAAGCTGGCTCAGGCCCTTCTAAGGACGAGCAAGAAAACGGCTACTTTGATATTCGTCACTTTGGACAAACCGCCAAAAATGACACTATTACCGTTAAAGTAACAGGTGATAGAGATCCTGGTTACGGCAGTACTTCTCGCATGATTTCGCAGGCGGCATTATGTCTAGCACAAGATATCAGCAAAGAGGACGTTGGCGGTGGGTTCTGGACACCAGCATCTGCGATGGGAGATAAGCTGATAACACGCTTAGAAGCGCATTCTGGTCTTAGCTTTAAAGTAATTGATAGTTAATATATCGAGTTATGATAAAGGCTGAATGTTTTTATGACCGTATCTTGGTTTCGAGATACGGTTTTTTTATTGTCTACTCTAAAAATTTAGACAAGAATTAAATTGAGAACAACGTATTTTTTTGGTGAACAATGTTTCTGTTTCCCAATTATTTAATACTTTATTATACTAACTACTAATCTAATATTGCTACTATCATTTTATAAATATTGTAGAAAAATTATATGTAAACATTAGTTTAATTAAATGTATATCATCAAAAAACTTATGTACTAAAATCTGATAATTATCTAAACACTGGTTTTGAATTATAAATAAAAACTACTGATGAAAGTCTCTGTAATACTGACAAATAGCACTCAAAAAACTATTAATAACAGTTATCTAAGTTCAAATAACAACTATGAGCAATCAAATATTCATATTCTCAATACTAGAGGCGTCGGTAGATATTTATTATTAACAGACTCACTTATTAACAGTTGTAATAACACAATCAACCTTTGCTACTAATGAGTTTTGGGGAATCTGGAAGTTAAAATATCAGCTAGACTTTAGGTATGGCAGTTTCATAACGTCACAAGAAAACATTAAACTGTTAGAACCTTAATGAGTTTGCTACTGAAATATAAACTACATCGTTGATAATTTGCATACAGTATTTACAGACAACTTTAAATAAAAACGGCTCAACATTGAATATGAGTTATCGTTTTTAACTATTGCTAATTATGTATCATGGAGTTCTATAATGAAAAAGAATGTTTTATCACTAATCGTCGGCGCTACCCTTGTACTACCAACTATGGCAATGGCGGCACCCGTTAACAATAGCGATCTAATGCCAGCAGATATGCGTAATGCTGCTGTCGAGAGCACTATACAGGCCGAAATAGAAGGTCCTGATGGTGAGTTGCTAGCGACTCAATCTGGCGCTGTCGATGTCGAAGAGTCAAACACTGCTGATGTCGATATGGACATGGATAATGAAGCAGATGAAATGAACGACGAAACTGATGATATGGATAATGAAGCACGCGATGATAACGCAGCTTTGATGAATAACGCTCAAGCAACAACCAATGCGGCAGCAATGACTACTGCTACAACTGCTCAGGCTCCTGTACAGAACACTCAAGCACCTAACATGCAACACAGCAATGCAGACTATCAGCCTTTAATTGCAGGTGAAGCGGCTACTGAGAATAAAGTTGCAGATGCTGCTAGTACTTTGCAAGAAAAGAAAAAAGACAAGCGTGGTGAGTTATTAGCTACTCAGCCAGCAAACGTACAGTTTAAAGAAAACCGTCGTATCGCTGTATCACGCTAAGCAGATAGTTAGTTAGTTTGTTTGATTAGTTTGTAAGCGTATTACTTATATAAAAAGGCAGCCATATGGCTGCCTTTTTTTTATACTAAACTATAAATTTTGGCTGTTGTTAGCAGTGTTTATTTCTTATTTTTAGTCACACCAGCTTCTTGTAATAAAGCACCGAATGTACCCATTTTACTTGGGGCTTCAGCTTTATCATTTTTCACTGGCTTACTACGATTGCTCGCGTTGTCTTTATCCTGACGCTTGCCACGTGGCTTAGAAGGACGTTTGTCAGCAGCTGGACGGCTATTATTTGGACGGTCACTATTTGTATTATTATTGCGCGGACGGCTGGTTTTCTCACCATCTGTACTAGCTGTCGTAGACTTGGCAGCCGTACGGACAGGTTTTTCAGATTCAGGTTTCATGCTAAAGCCGATACGACCACGTTTTTCATCGATAGAGATAACCCGTACCGATACGATATCACCAGGTTTGACACGATTCATAGGATCTGCGACAAAGTCATTGGCCATCTGCGAGATATGTACCAGACCATCCTGATGCACACCGACGTCAACGAAACAACCAAAGGCCGTTACGTTGGTGACTACCCCTTCTAACGTCATGCCTTCGCTCAAATCTTTGATACTATTGACGTCATCACGGAAATTGGCCGTTTTAAACTCAGGACGAGGATCGCGAGCAGGTTTAGCAAGTTCTTCGATAATCGCTTTTACGCTGACATTATCATCGTTAGCAGCCAATGTAGTCGTATCAATCGTATTTAACACACCATCATTACCGATAACTTCTGACAACGGCTTGCCCGCTTGTGCGAGTAAGCTATCGATCAATGCATAGCTCTCTGGATGCACACCAGTGGCATCTAATGGATTGCTACCATTATGAATACGCAAGAAACCAGCTGCTTGCTCAAATGTCTTAGCGCCTAGACGTGGGACGTTTTTAAGTGCTTCACGGCTATCAAATGCACCGTGCTCTTTACGATAGGTGACGATTTGCTGTGCCACATTGCGGTTAAGACCTGCGATGTGAGCTAAGATAGCTGGGCTGGCTGTGTTTACATCCACACCCACGGCATTCACGCTGTCTTGGGTTACTTTATCCAGACTGTCTGCAAGCTGGTTTTGATTGACGTCATGCTGATATTGACCCACACCAATGGCTTTTGGATCAACTTTCACAAGCTCTGACAATGGATCCTGTAAGCGACGCGCAATAGAGACAGCTCCGCGTACAGAAACGTCTAGATTGGCCAGCTCATCACTAGCAAGTTCACTCGCTGAATAAACAGACGCGCCCGACTCATTGACAATGACAGCTTTGGCTTTTAGTGAATCATTCGCAGCCAAAATCTCTTTGATCATCGCATCTGTTTCGCGACTTGCCGTACCATTACCGATAGCAACCAAATCAACGTTATAAGTGCTTAACAGCGCATCGATGACTTTTTTGGCTTCATCCATCTTATTATCAGGTGCAAACGGATACACTGTCGCGATGACAGGCTTCTCTTCGCTATCTGATATGACATGACCTTGCGCATCAACGATAGCCATTTTTACGCCATGACGGATACCAGGATCGACACCCAAGATTACTTTAGGGCCTGCAGGCGCAGACATTAGCAAATGCTGTAAGTTGCTAGCGAACACATCAATCGCATCCGCTTCTGCGGCTAAGCGCTTTTCAGTTAATAGGCGATGCTCAATATGTGGACGCCATTTGTCTTTCCACAAGCTACTGGCTGCCTCTGACAAAAACTCACGGCGGGCTGCTGGTGCTTTAGCATCAACGTCAAAATGACTGATAATTTTTTCGATAAAGGGTGCGTCTTCGCCTTCAATCTTTAGACCCAAGACGTTTTCTTGACGACCGCGCAACATTGCTAATAGGCGATGATTTGGCAGTCGAGCAAGGCTTTCGCTATGCTCAAAGTAATCTTTGAATTTTTCGCCAACTTCGCGCTTTTCTTCGCTCGCAACGCTCGATACGATACTGGCAGTTTTGGCAAAACCACTGCGTAAGTTGTCCAACAAACCCAATGCTTGTGTCCATTCATCAACGATAATCGCTTGTACGCCAGCGAGTTGTTTTTCAATATCGCTAAAGTCAACCTCAATTTCATTACCACTGTCATCAGTGATACTTGACTGGATCTGATAATCAGCCAAGGCATCTGTCGGGGTGATTTCTTGGGTCAAGACCGCTTGGGCAGCAGTATCGAGACCAGCGGCACGAGCTTTGGCAGCAGGTGAACGACGACGCGGACGATATGGCAGATAGATATCTTCAAGCTCAAGCTTAGACGTCGCATTATCGATACGTGTCTGTAGCTCGTCAGTCAGATTGCCCTGTGTGCTTAGCAGCTCAGTGATTTTGAGGCGGCGTGTTGCCATGTCACGCTCATAATTAAGAGACTTCTCTAGAGCACGCAGCTGCGCATCATCAAGATTCTGAGTCTTTTCTTTGCGGTAACGCGCAATAAAAGGAACCGTCGCGCCTTCATCATAAAGTTTGACAAACGCATTGACTTGAGCAGTCTTAATGCCAAGCGCGCGAGCAAGCTTGTCGTGAATATTCGCGTGTGTGGTTGCATCTAAAACCTGTGCATTTGTCGAGGTTTGAGATGACGTTAAGGTATCAGTGCTACTCATATACGTATCAATCGTTGAGAAATGTAGCTTTGCATTATAGCAAAAGCTGCATGAATAAAAATCCTTTTTATCTTTTCGTTATTTATTGCGTATTTTAGGACGCAAATCGTTCTATATCGCACATCCTATGGACTTGTTAAACAAACGCATACAGCATTTATTGTCATGGGTGATGCAATTCTCGGTGCAATCTTATACACTAAAGTATCAATAACACAAATATTGATATGTGCTGACATATTGAACAATAGTTTTTAATTTTATGAAGTGCTTATTCGTAACCAATAATTAAATAATGATAATTAATGGCAGTGTTTTTGCTCATAGCTATTTACTTGTAGTTTCTGATAACAATAATTTTTATAAAAGGATGCCTGTATGACTGATAACAACAGCCCTGACACGTTGACTCAGCGTATTTTAGTCGTCGATGACGATGCTCGTCTGCGCTCTTTGTTGCAACGCTTCCTAGAAGACGACGGTTTTGTCGTTCGTACCGCTCATGACGGCAGTCAGATGGACAAACTCATGCAACGTGAGCTTTTCTCTTTGGTCGTGCTCGATTTGATGCTGCCAGGCGAAGACGGTATCAGTATCTGTAAGCGTCTGCGCGAGGACAATGCAGATATTCCTATCATTATGCTGACTGCCAAAGGTGGCGATGCAGACCGTATCGCCGGTCTAGAAGCGGGTGCAGATGATTATCTGCCTAAGCCTTTTAACCCAAAAGAGCTATTGGCGCGTATCAAAGCTGTACTACGTCGTCAAAACCGTGAGTTGCCAGGTGCACCAAGTCATCAAATGGAAGTGGTCGAGTTTGGTCCATGGACACTAGATTTATCAACTCGTACGCTTAAACGCGATGGTAACGTAGTCACTTTGACGACAGGTGAGTTTTCAGTACTAAAAGCGCTCGTACAGCATCCACGTGAGCCATTGACTCGCGATAAGTTGATGAACCTTGCTCGTGGTCGTGAATGGGGTGCAATGGAGCGTTCTATCGACGTCCAAGTATCGCGTCTGCGTCGTCTGATTGAAGACAACCCTTCACAAGCACGTTATATCCAGACCGTCTGGGGCGTTGGTTATGTGTTCGTTCCTGATGAAGCCGAGGTAGAAACCATCAAGAGTGAATAACTTTCGACTGATCTAACTCCTTTTAATATAGGCCGTGTTTGGTTAAGCACAAACACGCGCCAATATGATGAGCATACCTGTGAAGAATCTAATTATTTTTCAAAACATACCCTGCACGTTAGTGACAGGGTTTTTAGGTGCTGGCAAAACCACTGTAATTAATCAGTTACTCGCCACAAAACCTGATGACGAACGCTGGGCCCTCTTAATCAATGAGTTTGGCCGTATCGGTATTGATGGCGCACTCCTAGCCAGCTCCCAAGATAACGAGCTTGAGCAAAAAAATATCGCCATTCGTGAGGTCAGTGGTGGCTGTATTTGCTGCACCAGTCAGCTGCCCTTACAAATTGCAATCAGTCGCCTGCTCAGTGAACATCATCCGCAGCGATTACTCATTGAGCCCACAGGTTTAGCACATCCACGTGAGCTGATACTACAACTTAGTGTGCCGCATTGGCAAACTGCCCTAAAGATGAATGCTGTCATAACCGTACTGAGTGGCGAGCAGTGGCAACAGATTAAATATCGTGATCATGATGGTTATCAAGCGCATGTCCGTGATGCCGATGTGCTGATAATCAATCGTTATGTCCAATTAGATACTAGCAAAAAACAAGTCTTAGTAGAATGGATAACCACGCTAAATTCACAAGTAAAAATCATTTGGGCGGCATCAGGACTAACAGCATCTGAGACAACAGACTCATCAGATGTCCATTCATCAGATAAGTTTGTAGCAAATAAACTTGTAGCAGATGCATACTTGTCTACGTTAAACGACCAACTGAATCAGCCCAGCTCTATCATTTCGAATCAACGAAAAGTCAGTATTTCTAATCCTAAAAAATCGATGATTGGTTTACAGTCTCCAGCCAGCTCTTTAGCAACTGTACTATCATCGAGTTCATCTACCGATGAGAGCGAGGCTCAGGCCAATCCTCAGACCAGTGCTGATAGTGATCTGCCCTATCGCTACCATGAAGAGCAGCAAGATTTTCAATTGGCTGGATGGCGACTACCTGCACACTACATATTAAACGCTGACGATTTACAGAATTGGTTGTTAGCATTGCCAAGCTGGCAACGTATCAAAGGCGTGGTGCATACTTCTGATGGCTGGATGCAGATCAATTTTAACCCTGGTAGTCTAACCACCAGAACCATCGACCCACAGACTGATAGTCGATTGGAAATTATTTTGCAATTAGGCAATACTGTCGATACACATGCTGCCGATAAAGCTATAGAAAAATCAGAAACTGAGAATGATGCCAAAGCATCATCAGTATTGATAGATTGGGAAGAGTGCGATCGCGAACTGATGGCACTGGTTATATAGCAACAGACAAAAAAAGGGCGTGTCCTCATTTTAAAAATGGTGATAAAAATGAGATAAATCGCAGTCAAACAAGGAAAATAGCGCAGATAATATCGAGATATTAGTCAGCTATTTGACGACGTTTGGCAAGATTTAGCCATTTTTAACCCATTTAGATGACTATCGATTGAATTGAGGACACGCCCTAACTATTTTTTAACGCAATTGACTGTCTTTACTACCACGACGGTTAAATAGCTCAGCCGCTTTTGCTTCTTGTTCAAGCTCCGTCTGACAGCTAACGCAGTGCTGAATACCGGGCACTGCCAGTCGCCTTGCCTCTGGAATAGGCTTACCACATTCGTCACACAGCTCAGCACTTACACCTGTCGGTAACGAACGTCGCGCTCGCTCCAATGCATCATTTACCGTTGCATCCATCTGTTCGTGCTCAGCACCATCTCTCGACCAGCCACCTGCCATAATCTTATCCTATATTTTATTCATTATAATTAGACAATACAAATGTCTTTAATAACAAATAGATGGGGCTAGCTATGGTTAATTGCAACCTGCAATAGTTTGTAAAACCGTCAATAAAGAATGACGCAATCGATTTACAAACTTTGCTACTAATCTTTAGGTTGTAGCTCAATTACTTGACCGCGTACGCCAATACTTTCGTCACTCATCAGACAGACATAGCCTGCCATGATATCTTCAGGTGTTTTTAAGCTCATAGGGTTTTCACCTGGATACGCATGCGCACGCATGTTAGTGCGAGTACCACCTGGGTTGACACAATTGAAACGTAGATTAGTGGTGTTCTGAGTCTCTTGAGTAAAGATATCACTCATACCTTCTACTGCTTGTTTGGAGAGTGCATAAGCCCCCCAAAATGCGCGAGGATGTGTACCTACAGTGCTAGAGGTAAAGACAACAGACCCATGATCGGCATCTTTTAGCAGTGGTAGCAACGCTTGAGTGAGCATAAAGGTCGATGTAAAATTAACTTTCATCACTTGGGCAAAAGTATCGACGTCATACATCTCAAGCGGCGTCAGTTGTCCTAATACACCAGCATTATGCAATATGCCATCTAACTGGCCGACTTCTTTATTGATTAGCCCTTCGAGCTGCTGCATTTCAGCGTAAGTTGCCCCTTCTAAATTCATGGGCAACATAGCAGGCTGCTTACCACCAAGACTCTCAATCTCATCATAGACGTATTCAAGCTTGCTACTAGTGCGTCCTAACAATAAAACAGTGGCGCCATAACGCGCATAGGTCAATGCAGCAACACGGCCAATACCATCACCTGCTCCAGTCACCAAAATAGTCTTACCATCCAAGCAGTTACTTGACGGTACAAAGCTACGAATATCATCATGTGTCAAAGGCTGAATAGGACTTTGAACAGTTTGTTTATTGTCTTGTGGATCGACTGGTTGGTTATTATTGTCACTCATGGCATTGCTCACTACTTATCATTAAATCGTTGAGGATATGTGCTTATGGTTGTAAATCTGGTGATATGTAGCAGTCTATAAATACTCAAACTTACCAGACGATAGCAGTAATTTATTTAACTGCTCAGGCGTATCCGTAATATAATCGGCACCCCATTTTTTCAAAGACTTTTGATCTTCAGGTGGAATATATCCATAAGCGGCCAAAATCGTTGGCATGCCAGCAGCGTTGCCAGCTTCAATATCACGCATATGATCACCGACATAGATCACGCAGCCTGCCGCTCCTCGCGGGATGCCGAGTTTTTCTAGCGCCATATACATTGGCTCTGGGTCTGGTTTGGTACGTGATACATCATCTGGACAGACCAAAACCGCACAGCGTTGATCCAGTTGCATCTCACTTAATAGCTTTTCGGCTAAATAACGCGGCTTGTTGGTAACGATACCCCATGGCACACCCTTTGCTTCAAGCTCTGTTAGTACCGCTTCAAGCGCCTGAAACACGCAGCTATCGACACAGATATCTGCTTCATAATCATCTAAGAACTGCTGACGAAACTCAAGCAACGCTTCCTCGCTGACTTCGAGCTGATCATTATGTCTTAGCATCAATTGCACCATGGCTGAGGCACCCGCAGAGACTTGCTCACGGATTTCCGCTTCAGGCGGTGCCTGCCAATCGTTTTCGAGACTCATCTTACCAATGATACGAACAAAATCAGCAGCAGTATCGATTAATGTCCCATCAAGGTCAAATAAAACAGCTTTTACAAATTGGGTCATAGTGAATGCTCTTGAGATTGATGACGTGTTTAGTGAAAGTATGGCAAATAAATGGCTGCGTGCAGCATCAAGCCAGTGGCTTTTGTACGGCTATCATATAATTAACATCGACGTTTTGGGCAAGCCAGTAGCGTTTGGTCAGCGGATTATAATGCAAACCGATAATATCCTGACGAACAAATCCAGTATTGAGTGCCATTTTGTCTAATTCTGCTGGCGTAATAAATTTAGCATAGTCATGGGTGCCGCGATCAAGCAACCGCAGTACATACTCTGCACCAACGATGGCAAACAGATAAGACTTAGGATTACGATTAATCGTTGATAGTACACAGACACCGCCAGGAGCTAACAACTCATAACAAGCCTGCACAATCGAGCTAGGATCTGGCACGTGCTCTAGCATCTCCATACAAGTCACCACATCAAACTGACCAGCATGTGTTTTTGCCAACTCTTCAACGGGTATATGCTGATAACGAAGCGTATTCTCTAACTGGCTTTGCTCTGCATGTAACGCAGCAGCTTTTAGGTTCTCTGTACCTAAATCAATCCCTGTAACATCAGCATCGCGGCGTGCCATAGATTCTGACAATATTCCGCCGCCGCACCCTACATCGAGTACTTTTTTGCCAGCAAGTCC
This sequence comes from Psychrobacter sp. 1Y6, assembly GCF_052258385.2. NCBI lineage: Bacteria > Pseudomonadati > Pseudomonadota > Gammaproteobacteria > Moraxellales > Moraxellaceae > Psychrobacter > Psychrobacter sp. 1Y6. Next base: position 3,061,242 of record NZ_JBQQEW020000001.1, read on the forward strand.
TTGCTCAGCGATTTTATTAGCAGCGTTTTGATAGCCACGTTTGACGTTTTCTTCTATCCAGTTTAAACGTAATGGATTGATCTCGTGTAGCGTTGCAAACGCCCCTGTATTGCTCCACCACTCACTCGCCAAGTTATTAAATTTTTCGACTTCGCTAGGATCTACGTTGATGGTGGTAGACTCTGTATTATTGAAAGTGCTATTGTTATTTTGATCATTTGAAGTTGATGAAGAATTTAAAGCTGAGCTCATGGTATGTTCCTTGATTGTCACTATCGTTATTATCGTTTACAGTGCACGATTATGTGCTTAATATTAGCATGAGAGTAGCAGTTTTGTCGTAAGCACATCGTCACCGATTGTGAATAGGCTCAAACTTTACCCTGTTTTTTGGGCAGTATCTTGATATAGAAAAGATACGTATCCTTGTGACAACATCGCATTCTGATACTTTTAAATCTCTTAAATCCTATATAGAAACAAATTAGACGTTTGAGAAACAGTAGGTTCAGAAAGTAACAAGCAATATACCTTAAATAATAGCTAACAGCTTTACAACTATCGGTTAAGAATGCGATTCACAAGTACATACATTTTACGTTATCATAGTCGATACTTTGCTATTGTTCGATTATACTCGACATTGTCTGGTTTAGACGCTTTAAAAGCTATATATTTTGAAGTGTCACATGTTTAACAACCATATAGACACCAACCTCTTAACCCATTCTAAGTCTCCACACCTCAAGGATAAAGTATGAAACGTGTCATCACACTGACTGGTCTAGCCATGGCCATTGGACTTGCCTCTATGGGCGCACAAGCTGCAGACTATGTCGCTGGAAAAGATTACCGTGTGCTAGACAACCCAGAGAAAATCAGCGGTGATGCTATCATTGTTCGTGAGTTCTTTTGGTATGGTTGCCCACATTGTAATGCGCTTAACCCGCATATGGAAAAATGGGCAAAAACCAAAGACAAAGATGTTGCCTTCTTCAAGACACCAGCAGCACTTAACCCTGTTTGGGAAGCCAATGCTCGCGGTTTCTATGCGGCTCAGCTTTTAGGCTTTGAAAGCAAAACTCATGACGCATTATTTGACGCTATCCATAAAGATGGTAAGAAACTGTTTGATCAAGCGTCACTAAGCAAATGGTATGCATCAAAAGGCGTTGATGAAAAGAAATTTAACAGCCTATATAACTCATTCGCTGTTGGTACAAAAATTGGTCGCTCTCAAGAAGGCGCCAAGCGTTATCAAATCACTGGTGTTCCATCTGTCGTTGTACAAGGCAAATATGTGGTAACTGGTGAAAACGCTAAAGTCGCTAAAGTTGTTGACTATTTAGTTGACAAAACTCGCGCTGAAAAGAAATAATTCGAGCCATAAGTACTTGAATAACTCACATGACGTACAGCATATCTGTATGTCGTGCATAAAAAAGCCAATCATAAATTGATTGGCTTTTTTGCATCTTAACCTCTTAGCTATACGTCTTTTAATCACTCATTATTTAATTGCTAGTCTTTCAACTAATACAATTCTAATTAATAGATTTCTAGCTTGATATATAGATGTTATTTCTTCAGCTGCGATAAAATAGCCACTTCACGTATATAGCTTGCCAAATCTGATTTAGATTCTGCTAGCAACTCATCATCTTGCATGTGTTTGGCATACTCTATCCACAATAGTAACTGATACATACTGTGGTGCTCAGAAGCTTTATATTGCTTCACAAACTGCTTGAGCGTACCTTCATCATTGATATTCAGGCGCTCGTACCAGCTCTCTATTTTTGAGACTTGTTCTTTAGGAAAAAAGGCATCAAATAGTGCCTTTATCAGCTCATGGCGATTTTCTTCAATCATCAGCTTGCCAACACGTTTGGTCTGACGGTTGCGAGCATTGGCGCTAGTAATATCAGCCAATGCCATTAGCTCCGCCATAAAATAATCACTGGCAGGTAAAGCTTTTAACTGTTTTTTCGATAAGCTAGCAAGCGGTATAGATAACTGCTGCAAGCGCTCATGGGCTTTTTTGAGTTCTGTGCGCGAAACGCGCATGTCCTGTTCTTTCCAGTCGATCATAAAAGCTTTCCAAAATAATAATTAATAAATTAAATAGTGTCTGAAATCATTACCAACGACTTTTTTCGCGGTGTTTTGCCAATACCTTCACGCCTTTAGGCATGGCCTCAGCAAGGTGGCGTTGTAGATGATCAGTGATAAAAACAGAGCGATGTTTGCCGCCCGTACAGCCTATGGCAACCGTGACCGTATGACGATTATTATGCAAAAACTCTGGTAGCCAGCGGGTCAAAAACTTATCGATATCACCCATCATTTCTGCTACTTCTGGATAATCTGAGAAGAATGCACCTACCTCAGTATCCAGACCTGTCGAGTCACGTAACTCAGGGTTCCAGTGCGGATTCGGTAAAATTCTAACATCGAATACAAAGTCAGCATCGATAGGGCTACCGTATTTAAAACCAAAAGACAGTAGATTGATGACAATCTGATTGTCCATACCTATGTGTTCACGCAAGCTATCTTTTAATTGATGAATATTTAGGCTACTGGTATCAATCCTAATATCAGCATGACCAGCAATTGGTTCTAATAGCTCAACTTCTTTTTTGATAGCAGCAGGTAAATTAAAGGCAATATGCTTAGCGTTATCACTATCAATATCTTGTGACATTAGCGGATGTACGCGTCGCGTCGCATTGAAACGAGCTATCAGCGTACTCTCTTGTGCAGTCACATATAAAATTTGTACCGCATGCGACCCATAAGTCTCCTTGAGAGAAGCATACGTTACTGCAAAGTTAGATAAATCAGCACGTGGCGTTCGAATATCGACACCCAGCGCAATACGATGAATGCCGCTTTCATTAACCAGTTTATGAGCAGCATTAGGTAACAAAGACAGCGGTAGATTATCAATAGAGTAATAGCCTAGATCTTCTAAGATATTCAATACTGAGGTTTTACCAGAGCCTGAACGCCCTGAGACCACCAATATACTGAGCTTATTCGTAGACGTCTGATCCGCTATCGTTGCTGCTGCATTACTATTTTGATCCTGACTTACACCCATGATCTACTCATCCAAGTCTATTGTATCTAGTCTACTGCTATGTCATAAAATCTAATTTACCACTACCAACTGATTGTCCAACAAACGCGCTTTTCCTAGCCACGCTGCAACTAAAATAACGATGTTTTTGTTCTCTATATTAAAGGCTTTAGAGTCACTTACGACAGAACCTAACTCCTCAGTCTTTATTTCCAGATAATCAATAATAAAACCTGCGTCACTAATACGTGTCCGCGTATCTACTAATAGCTTATCAAATGCTTGCTGACTAAGAGCCGTACTTTTCAATCGCTTCGCTAATTCTTGCAATGCTTGATGTAATACAGGGGCAACTTGACGCTCATTTGCATTTAAGTATTGATTGCGCGATGATAGCGCTAAGCCATCATTAGCACGAACAATAGGTGCGCCAATGATATTAATAGGATAACTCAAGTCACGTACCAACTGCTTAATGATAGCAAGCTGCTGATAGTCTTTTTGTCCAAATACTGCCACATCTGGTTGTACGATATTGAATAATTTAGCGACAACAATACCAACACCATCAAAGTGTCCAGGACGTGATTGACCACACAACTGATTGGCAATAGCCCCTGCCAACACAGCAGTAGGTGGTGGTAATACTGGATACATCGCATCAATGCTAGGTGCAAACACGTAATCTGCATCCACTGTCGCAAGCTTGGCCACATCTGCATCTAATGTACGCGGATAGCTGTCAAAATCTTCCCCAACGCCAAACTGAGTAGGGTTAACGAAGATACTGACCACCACTACATCTGCATGCTGTTTGGCAATTTTTACCAGCTCAAGATGACCGTCATGTAGATTACCCATCGTTGGTACTAGCGCAATGCGCTGCTGACGGACTTGTTTGTCACTTTGCTGGCCACGATAAGGCTGAAGCGCTTCACGTAGTGACGAGATATCATGATAAATAATTGGAGACATGATTACTTTTCTTCTATTCAAACGTTCTGTTGTTCAATAACTTTAATAACTTCAAAATCAGCTAAATTGGTGCTGTTCAGTCGGGAAACTACCTTCGCGTACTGACTGCTGATAGAGCGCAAAAGCACCTTCAATACTGTGTGCGCTATTGCGCTCATCGGTTAAGAAGTCATGGACAAAACGTGGGACTCGGCCATGCGCCATACCTAGCATATCGTGCATAACCAATACCTGACCATCAGTATCAGCTCCAGCACCAATACCAATAACTGGCACGGCAACAGCTTCAGTAACGGCTTTTGCAAGCGCAGCTGGAACACATTCTAATACTAGCAGTGCAGCGCCAGCGTCAACGACTGCCTTAGCATCGGCAAGTAGTTTATCAGCCGCTTCATCACCGCGACCTTGAATTTTATAACCACCAAACACGTTGACTGATTGCGGAGTCAAACCAAGATGCACACAAGTTGGTGTACCTGCTTGCGCTAAGGTTGTTACCAATTCACACAGCTCGCTACCACCTTCGATTTTTATGATATGCGCCCCTGCTTGCATTAACGTGCGGCTATTAGCAACGGCTTCTGGTAGTGTCACATAACTCATAAACGGCAGGTCAGCCAATATCAACGCGTGTTTGTTACTACGGGCAATATTGGCAGTGTGATAAGCCATATCATTGACTGTTACAGGTAGTGTCGAGTCATGGCCTTGTACAACCATGCCCAAGCTATCGCCAATTAAAATCGTATCAATTTCGGCTTTTTCCATCATTCGTGCAAACATCGAGTCATAACAGGTCAAGCAAGTGAACTTGGTACCTTCTTTTTTAAACTTATTTAGAGTAGATAATGTTGTCATATGACCCTCAATTAATCTGCAATGCCTTTGATTATCAATACTGGTACTATTCTAGCTATGATCGAGAAATCTTAGACCAATATCCCAATCACCTATTACTTATCATTAGTTATTTATAATCAATCGCTTGATAGTAATGTTAAACCTGTCCAATCACGACTTTGTGAATAGTCACTTATCGACTTACCTGCGATGGTTAAATTTGGTGCCACCTCTCGCAGTGGTATTAAGACAAAATTGCGCTCACTTAAACCAGCGTGCGGTATTGTCAGTGTTGGATCAATAATCTGTGTCTCGCCGTATAGTAAAATATCAACATCCAGACTACGTTCACCCCAACGGCGCAAACGTGCTCGCTTAGCCATGCTTTCTAAATGCTGACAAAAAGCAAGCAGCTCATAAGGGGCAAACGTTGTCTCAAAACCAGCTACTGCATTAATAAAATCCGGCTGATCTTGCGGACCCATCGGTGCTGAAGCGTAAAAAGAAGAGACACTTACCTCACGTACCTGCTCATGTGCTCGCATTACTGCAAGCGCCTGCTGCAAATGATCGGCAGGCGAACCCAGCTCATTAGCGAGGTTGCTACCCAAGCCCACATAACAGGTAACCCAGTTACTATTATCTGTACTGTTATCCATATTATACGCTTTCAGTACTAGGCTGACGGCGGCGGCGCTTCGATGGTACAGGGCCTTTGTTATCAGTTACTTTCACAGCAGGCATCTGATCATTCGTATCTTGCTTCGCTTTAGCAGCCTTTGCAGTAGTTGCTTTCACCGATTTCTTGGCTCTCGCAGGTGCAGCAGTTTTTGTAGTGTCTTTGCTATCTACTGCCTTGCTAGCTGCTACCTTTACACTTTTAGTATCGCTTTTATCAGTCGATTCCATTGCAGGTTTAGGCGCTTTTTTCACATACTTCGCTGCTGGCTGTGCTTTGCCATTACTGCCCTTCGCATCTCTATTGCTTTGTGCTTCAATGTTGCTCGCACTATCTACAGTAGGTTGACGACGGCGACGCTTATGCGGGATCGGCTCGTTATTCATACTGACTAGCGCAGGTGATCTTGCGATCGAGCGAACTGGTCTAGCCTGACTAGCTGACGCTTGAGCTTCTGGTTGGTTAGTATTAGACGGCTGAACGTTATCTGAGCGTTCAGACTTAACCGCTTGCTTTGGAGCTTCTTGATTGGTTGATACTGGCTTTCGCACAGGTGCTTTGCTGCGCTTCGATGTATCATCAGCTGACAGTTGCTTCTGCAATGGTGGCACTACGTTCTCGTGCTCGATAACAAATAATGGCTTAGGCTTGGCCTGCTGGCTTGCCGATTGCTTGTTACTAGCAAGGGACAACTGCTGTAGCTGAGCAAGCTCGTTATTGTCTTGCTCTACTTGCTGCACGTTATGTCTACCACTGTCAGTGCGACCGGCTTTAGATTGACTTGCAGCGCGGCGGCGACGGGCTGGAATATTTGACGAATCATTTACCATCGTTTGATTATTTCTACCTTTTTCAGCACGGTCATCGGCTTTATTTTGCTTTGTACTGTTCTGATTAGGTGTTGCGTTATCAGTAGTCTGTGTTTTTGATTCTTGACGATTACGTCCGCGACCACGTTGCCCTTTTTTATAAGCACCTCGGCGAATATTTTCGTCAAATTCATCAATCGCTTGCTGCTGCTCTTGTTCAGATAAGGTTTGATACGTCTGCCACCAGTCACCCATATCGTTGGTTGACTCTGATAGCGGATGCTCAGCATCGCCGCATTGCTCACGCAACAACAAAAAGTCAAAGCCAGCACGGAAACGCGGATGCTCAGATAGCTGAACGATTTGTTTGCTACGCGGGGCTGCAAGTTTTGGCTGCAATATCCAGATATCTCGAATGAATTGCTCAGCAAATTTAGGAATAGCGGTTTTGATACGCTGACGGTCAATGACTTTACCAGCAGCATGCATTTGCGCTTCGGCAAACGGCATATTACGTTTCTTGGCTTTTGCTAATTGATGTAGGTAATTTTCCCACAGTAAGGCAGCATAGAAGAACGCAGGGTTGATACTCTTGCCCGCTGCAATACGCTTATCGGTATTGATAGCTACCTGATTGACTAAAGCACTTGGCTCAGACGGTGGATAGATAATGAGACTATCAATCGCACCTGATTCAAACAGTAATGGCAACAGGGGTACTAGATAGCCACCAGTAAACATTTTTTGCGTTTCATCATAGAGACGATGCGGTGATATTTGCTCAAGCAGCGCCCAGTTCCCATCATTGAATTGAGCGGACAACGCTTCATCAAACTCAAAACCTAACTTGGCTTTGAAACGTAAGGCACGTAACAAGCGCACAGGATCTTCTTCGATACGTACTGGCGCATTGCCCAATAGACGAATGATTCTGTTGTCAATATCATCAAGCGCGCCGCAGAAATCATGAACGATGCCTTTGAGCGGTTGATAATAAAGCGCATTAATAGAGAAGTCGCGACGGGAGAAATCTTGTTGGATATCGCCCCAAACATTGTCGCGCAGAATCATACCATCTTGATTGGTATTGGCATCACTGGTTGGTGGACCACGGAAAGTAGCAACTTCAATCAACTCGCGACCTGAATACACATGCGCTAACTGGAAGCGGCGACCGATAATGCGACAGCGCTTGCCAAAGACATCTTTAATCTCATGTGGCTTGGCATCGGTGACAGCATCAAAGTCTTTCGGCCGCAGACCTAATAAAGTATCGCGCACACCACCACCAACGATATACGCATCAAACCCAGCACGGGTCAATGTGGCAATCACTTCAGTAATGGAATTGGGTAATTCAGATTTGTTCAGTTCTAACTGCTTGGCGGCACGCTCGGCCATGCATCTACTCCTCGCCGGTATTCTTTAACTACCCCTGAATAACACAGCGTTTATCAGGCGGATGTACCCGCTAGTTTAACAAATTTTGGACCTACTGGGGGTGTTATGACATTTACTTACATGCTATTTTGTCAATATTGGGGTTAATTAATGCAAAACACCGCCATTAATCACGCACGCTTAAACGTCTTTGGTTTTTCTCGACTGTTTTTGCGCCGATACCTTTCACTTTTGCTAACTCGTCCACTGTCTTAAAATCGCCAAACATATCTCGATATAAAATTATCGCCTGAGCTTTACTGCTGCCGATACCATCTAACGAAACCAGCTCACCTTCATTAGCTCGATTGATATTGATAACTTTCTGCTCACGCGCTTGTGTAACAGCTTTTTCTTTCGCGATCAAATACTCATAAGCACGCTGAGGTTCGTCAAAACAAGGATCTGCGTTGGCGTTATTGAGTGCGACCACAGACAATAGGAGACTAAAAGCGGTGGTCGTCAGTAAACTGGCAAATGAGAACTTATAATGAGCGTTCATGTTGTTTCGCCGCTTCCCACAGTGCATCCATTTCTATTATATCGCTGTCTTCAATACGCTTGCCAGCGAGTTCTAGCTGCTCCTCAATATAACCAAAGCGAGATTTAAACTTGTGCACACAGGTTAAGGTAGCCGCTTCTGCATCCAAATTTAATTTGCGTGCGACATTGACCAGTGCAAACATACAGTCGCCTAATTCCTTTTCGACTTCTCTGATGTTAGCTTTAACCTCAGTTGTAGACTTATCTGTTAGCTCATGCTTTAGCTCAGCAATCTCTTCGTCTAGCTTATCTACGGCACCTGCAATACCTTCCCAATCAAAACCCAACTTTGACGCTTGCTTTTGTACATCTTGCGCCTGCATCAAGGCACTACCCGCCTTAACCTGATCTAAGCGACGTTTTGATTTACCACGTGCTTCGCGCGCTTGCTGTTCCTCGAGCTTGATTTCGTCCCAGCGTACTTTTACTGCCGCATCGTCTTTGAGCGTTTCGGCTTCAAACACATGTGGATGTCGGCGAACCAGCTTCTCTTGTAAGGTTGTAATAACATCACTCATATCAAAGCGCCCTTGCTCCGCATACATCTGACAATGAAACACCACTTGCAGCAGCACATCACCAAGCTCACCTTTGATGTCCTCATCATCCTCGCTTTGTACCGCTTCGCCTAGCTCGTAAGCCTCTTCAATGGCGTACGGAATAAGGCTATGATTGGTTTGCTTTTTGTCCCACGGACAGTCTGCCCTTAGTCGTGCCATCAACGCTAACAAATCATCAAGCTGGCCAGTAGCGTCTGGAGTTCCTTGTACTGGTACAGGCACGGTAACTTTATTGTCTGAAATACTCATAAGGGCGGCTCTTATCGTTTTATGTGTTGTTTGCTGATTCGTCTAATAGTTAGTGTATCATTGAACACAGCTTGGCTTATAATTGTGCTACTAACCTCTTCATTTTACCACTGCTCATGCGCGAGGAACTTTATCATTATGTCCACTTCTGCGACCACCAACTATCAACCAGCTGCGACATTCGACCCTATTACTATCAGCTCATTCAAAGCCTATGACATTCGGGGTGAGCTTGGGGTCAATCTCGATGAAGAGATTGCCTACCGTATCGGGCGCGCGTTTGCACAGATTTTGTATCAGCGTTATCAGGTAGCGGCTCAAACTCAAGCCGATGATGTAGCAACTCTAAAACCTGCTATCGTTATCGGTAGTGATATTCGCCACTCTAGTGAGCAGTTAAAACAAGCCGCTATCAAAGGCATCGTTGATGCAGGCGTTGATGTTATTGATTTGGGCATGAGTGGTACTGAAGAAGTATATTTTGCTACCAGTCACTATCAGGCGTTAGGTGGTATCGAAGTGACTGCCAGTCATAACCCTATCAATTATAATGGCCTAAAACTGGTTAAAGAACATTCAAAACCAATCAGCGCTGATGATGGTTTGGCAGAGATTCAAGCACTGGCAGAATCTGGGCAGTTCACTACGGATAATCAATCAGGCAAATTACAGTTATTGACGGATAAAAGCGCGTACATCGATCATGTTATGACTTTTATCGATACTGATAAACTAAAAGCACTTAAACTGGTCGTTAATTCAGGCAATGGTAGTGCAGGTCCTGTGGTCGATTTATTAGTTGATAAATTAGCACAAGCAGATGCACCAATTGAAGTGATTAAATTGCATCATACACCAGATGGTAGCTTCCCTAATGGCATCCCCAATCCAATGTTTGAAGCTAATAGAGTGGCTACCCAGCAAGCCGTTTTGGAAAATAACGCGGATCTTGGCATTGCCTTTGATGGTGACTTTGATCGCTGCTTCCTATTCGATGAACGTGGCGAATTTATCGATGGTAGCTATATCGTCGGTATGCTCGCTCAAGCTTTTTTAAACAAATACCCGAGTGAATCAATCGTCTATGATCCACGAGTGATTTATAACACCGAAGCAGTGGTAGAAGAACATAATGGTAGGGCTGTCATTAGTAAATCTGGACACTCATTTATCAAGCAAGTCATGCGGGACTCAGGTGCTGTATATGGCGGTGAAATGTCTGCACATCACTATTTCCGCGACTTCTTCTATTGCGACAGTGGTATGATTCCATGGTTATTGACCATCGAACTGTTGTCTATCACCGGTAAAACACTATCCGAATTGGTAACAGGCTATATTGCCGCCTATCCTAGCTCAGGCGAATTAAACTTTCGTCTTACAACTCATGATGCACCGGCTATCATCAGTGCAATTGAAGCCAAATTCAGCAATGAGCAACCAGTTAAATCAACACTTGATGGTTTAAGTCTGAATTTCGGTGACTGGCGCTTCAATCTACGTGCCTCGAATACCGAGCCACTTATCAGATTGAATATCGAAAGTCGCGGCGACCAACCCTTACTGGCTACTAAAACTCAAGAGATTCAGCAATGGTTAGCAACACAAGGTGCCGTACCAGCATAAAGTGATTAACCCAGTAAAAATCATTCTGATTGTCAGTCTAAAAAGGCTCGCTAATGAGTGTTAGCGAGCCTTTTTTCTATACACAGAAAACCTTAAACCAAACTATTTAGTTCGACCAATACCCATATAGTCACCTACTAAGCTATTAATTTGCGAGCGTGTCAGGGCATTTTGCGCATCAAATACTGGCATGACTTGCTGATTGATTTTGGCGATATCTAATTGATCTCGTGGTGACCAACTAATGATGAAAATAGCATGGGTATCGCAAAGCTGTTGATAAGGACTAGCAATCAGCTCAAGCAAGGGTTGTTGCTGATAAAGCTCAGCAAGCTCGTGCTGTGCCTTATCACTATAAACCAGTGTGCGAATATTATAAGACCACAGTAATGCTAATAACGGATGGATAGCTGAGCCAGCAGTACGTCCTGAGCCTGATTTATAACTACCGCCCCAAATCATGACTGTTTTATTATCAATAAAACCATCAAAATATTGCCAAAATTTACGGAATATCAGCTCTTTTTGATCTTCATTGATATGCACGATAGATTGTAATAGAGGCATATCCAAACTGTGTGTACGGCTTGATTGTTGTAATTTAGCCAGCTCAGTAGGCAAAGTATTACCACCGAATCCCCACCCTGCTTTTAGATAACTACTGCCTACCCGCTCATCCAATCCCATAATGCGACTGACTTGACTGATATCGACATTTTGACTATCAGCCAAACGTGACATCTCATTCATAAAGCTTACTCTGGTTGCTAGCATCGCCATGATGCTGCTACGGGCAAACTCTATCGTTGCGATATCAGCATAATGGGTAGCGCGTGCATGCTGCATTAAAGGCTTTAACACATTTAAGTGCTGGCTGCTACTCGCTGTTTTTTCACCCAGTAACCATAACGAAGGATTCAACATCGAGCTATACGCATCGCCATCTTGTAAGAATACAAATGGCACGTAATAGACCCAAGCACGCTGTAAGCGGTGAGCCAATCCTTCTACATGACCCAATTGCTCAATGCCGCTCATAATCACAGGGATTGCCTGCTGATAGCTGTGATTAAACGCGGTTATCCAACTGTCTTTTGTCCACACAGGTTTAATATTGTCTAAAAATAACCAATAAAGCGTCACCGTATTTTGAGCATCAGTTTCGTTATGACTAGCTGCTTCATAGCCTTTTATTAGCATATCGGCACTAGCCGGTAATTCCTTACTGGTAATGACCTGCTGCTGCTCATACATTTGCCATAGGGCTTGCAGATGATGCTCAAAACCATACTGTTGTATCTGCTGCGTCAGTAGCATCTTGTCTGCGTAAAGATGCACACGCTGACCGAGACTTGCCAGCACCACTGCACTAGTAATCGCCTCTATACTGTGACCAATAAGCACACAAACTGTAGAATCAGTTAATTGGTTTGGTTTAGATTCATTATTGTATTTATTCATATGGCTACCATCTAAAGGCGTCTGCATGAGCGTGCTTTCCTATATTATTGACGTATCAATACTACTAAGACATCTGCTTAATACGCTGTAGTAATTGGTCAGTAGACGTATCGAATAGACCTTGAGAGTCCGTCTGGATATGCTGCATGGCATGGTGTACCGAGTCTGCCATTTGCTTGCCCATCTCGACGCCCCATTGATCAAACGGATTGATATCCCAGATACTGGCCATGACATAGACCTTATGCTCGTAGAGCGCTATCAATGCTCCTAAGCTATGCGGCGTCAGCTCATCAATCAGTAATGTGGTTGACGGTTGGTTACCACGGTAGTACTTATATTTGTCTGCTTCGGAAACTGCCTGTGGATCGACCAGATCTGTCACAGCAGCATTGCCAAATGCCAATACTCGACTTTGCGCCAGACAATTTGCTAAAGACAATTCGTGCTGTTGTTGCAATGAGGAGTTTCGCGCCTCATCACCGTAGCGACGTACACAAGCGATAAAGTCACAGGAAACCTGCTGCGTGCCTTGGTGTAGCAGCTGATAGAATGCATGTTGTGCATTTGAGCCAATTTCACCCCATAGAATCGGACACGTATCATAGTCGATATGATCCCCATTTCGAGTAACAGACTTACCATTACTCTCCATCTCTAGCTGGGTAAGATAGCTGGGTAGATAGCCTAGCCTACCATCATAAGGCAATACGGTATGCGCATTTACTTGTAAAAAAGTACTGTTCCAAACAGCCAGTAAGCCTAGCAATACTGGTAAGTTATCAGCAAAGTCCGCCTGTGCAAAATGCTCATCCATACTATGAGCACCGCTTAATAAAGCCTTAAAGCCATTCATACCGATACGAATAGCAATGGCAAGGCCAATTGCTGACCATAGAGAAAAGCGACCGCCTACCCACTCCCAAAGCTGCAACTGATGCTCAGGATGAATTCCCCAAGCCCTCATTTTTTCACTATTGGCTGAGATGCCGATAAAGTGTCGACGCAATACACTATCTTCTGTGCCTGCACGGAGTTTTGCCGTCGCAAGTAGCCAAGATAATGCCGTCTTAGCATTCGATAAGGTGTCAACCGTACCAAAGGATTTGGAAGAGATAATAAATAATGTGGTCTCAGGATTTAAATGCTTGAGCAAATTATCAAGCTGCGTACCGTCCATATTGGAGACAAAATGCACCTCAATACTGGTATCTGCCCATTCGTCGAGCGCTGTAGTCGCCATGAGTGGGCCAAGATCAGAACCGCCAACCCCAATATTGACAACATCTGTAATTGCCTTGCCCGAAAACCCGCGCCATGTACCATTGCGCACGCGCTCAGATAGGCGTGCTACTTGTGACAAACTATGATGTACATCAGCGACGATATTTTGTCCATTGACTTGTAATGTCGCTGTCTCTGGCAATCGTAATGCTGTGTGCAATGCAGCACGCTGCTCGCTGGTATTTACCATCGCCCCTTGCAGTAATGAATCAATACGAGCATCCAGCTCACAACTATCGGCCAAACTCAGTAAGTTAGACAATACTGTCTGATCGATACGCTGCTTACTAAAGTCCATATACAGCGCACCAGCCTGCACACTGAAATGCTTGGCGCGCTTATCATCTTGCGCAAATAACTGTGCAAGCGACCACGGATGCTTTGCAAGCGTTTGTAGTTGCTGCCAGTATTTAGAATGTCGAGCACTGCTATAGGCCTTGTCGCTTCTTATCTCATTCATCAGCTACTCATCATCTGCTAATTGCTGCTCGGCAAAGTAGATGAACGCCTGCATATACGAGCGCATATCGCCTGCATCGTAGCTATTGCCGCGCATAGTTGTGACATGGACACCATATTCACTAATGAGCGCATCAATCGCATCTGTCAGCTGAATCTCACCGCCGACAGATGCTTTAGTATTGGCTAAGTAATCAAAGATATGGTTACTAAATACATAGCGCCCTACCACAGCCAGATTTGAAGGAGCATCAGCTAAATTGGGCTTTTCTACAAAACCAGCCACTTTAAAGCTAGCATTAATATTTATTTCTTCATCAATCTCATTAGTATTGCTGAGTTTTTCATCTAGTTGAGCGATACCATACTTATGTACGTCTTCATCCGCTACTTGATCAACCAATATCTGTGAATGACCATCTGTAGCAAAGGCATCTAACATAAAGGCCAAATTGTCAGCTGACATATCAGTGGTAAATGGATCGAGTACGACATCAGGCAATAATACGGCAAAGTCATGCTCACCAATGATTGGACGCGCTGCCAGTACCGCATGACCCAAACCTAACGCTTTACCTTGGCGTATCATCGATACTGTTACGTCTTCTGGCAACCAGTTTAAGCTATCAGCCAGCTCATCTTTGCCCTTATGGCGCAATTGATTGTCCAATTCGGCATTGATATCAAAATAGTTTTCAATCGCGCTCTTTTGCGCATGACCGACCAAGACAATATGCTTGATACCAGCAGCAATGGCCTCTTCGACCACATAATGAATAGCAGGACGATTGCCAAGCGGTAACAACTCTTTTGGCACAGATTTTGACAATGGCAACATACGAGTACCAAAGCCTGCGACAGGAATAACGGCGTGAGTGATTTTTTTCATATAAATAAGACTGTTTCAAAAGTTAAGTGAGAATAAGGTAGTAGATAAACGATGATAGCTTAACAAGTATCAAGATATATTGTATCCACTCGGGTTCATGCTCTGCCAACGCCATGTATCTTGACACATATCATTAATTGATAACTCAGCTTGCCACCCTAACAGTGTTTTCGCTTTATCGGCACTGGCATAGCAACTGGCGATATCCCCTGCACGACGACCTGTAAACTGATAGGGAATAGCTTGTCCAGATACATCAGAAAATGCAGATACCAATTCTAATACAGACGTACCTTTGCCAGTACCTAAGTTAATAGGTAAAAAGCCTACTGAGTTCTTTTTTGTCGTACCGCTTCCGTTTGATCTGGTTTGTTTATCTAGATAATTTAGTGCAGCCACGTGACCTTGCGCCAAATCAGTGACATGAATAAAGTCACGGACACCTGTTCCATCGACAGTAGGATAGTCGTTACCAAAGATACTGAGCTGTTTAAGTTTGCCGACGGCCACTTGAGAAATATAAGGCATCAAATTATTAGGAATATCATTGGGGTCTTCGCCAATCTGTCCTGATGTATGCGCGCCTACTGGATTAAAATACCTAAGAGCTATCATGTTCCAGCTGTCATCAGGCACAGCTAAATCTTCTAAGATATGTTCAACTGTCAGCTTGCTCTGACCATAAGGATTGGTACAAGAGCGCTTCGAGCTCTCATCGATGGGTAAGGATTCAGGATCACCATAGACAGTGGCAGATGATGAAAAAACTATATTTTTAATATTATACTCTGCCATAACTTCTAATAAGGTAATGGTACCGCTGACATTGTTATTGTAATACAGCAATGGCTTTGCTACTGACTCCCCAACTGCTTTTAAACCAGCGAAATGAATTACTCCAAAAAAATGATGCGCGGCAAATACTTGTTTGAGTGATTCAGCATCTCGTATATCACCTTCGATAAACTCAATAGGCTGTCCAATAAGCGTAGAGACACGGTTAATCGCTTCACGGCTACTATTAGATAGGTTATCGTATACCACAACTTCATAACCTGCTTCATGCAATGCTATACAAGTATGCGAACCGATATATCCAGCACCGCCAGTAACTAATATTTTATTTTTCATAACATCGATCCGTTACTTTATGAATTAGTTATTCGTCTTTGCTCATAAATGCAACTATACTGGGAACTATAATACATTACCAACATAAATACCTTAATAGTGTTTACTTACTTGCACTCTATCAACATAAGCCATTAACCATATTATGAAATTTAACGCCTACATTCAGCCACTTTTATCGGGCTATTATAAACATTACTGCCATTCGAAACAGCGTTTGGCGCTAGTTGTTGGTATGCAGCCATGGCGAGATATGGTCGGTGAGTGGGTACTAGAGTCAGAGCATATACAGATACAAAGACACTTTGATAAGCGTTATTTTCATCGATGGCTCAAACCCTTTATCAAGCGTGTAAGTCCTGTTATCTATATTTGGGGTTATAAGGCTCCTGATTACTTTATCGAGTATGTACGAGCGCAAAATTTAGACATTTTCTTCTTAGAAGATGGTTTTATTCGTTCAGGCCCTGATGACGATAGCAGTTCACCACCGCTGTCTATCGTGATGGATAGTCAAGCTCCTTACTTCGATACCACTCGCCCAAACGATCTGACTGACTTGATTGCTAACTTTGACTTTGAGCAGGATGGTTATGATGATGAGCTGGCTCAAGAGATGCTCGATTATTATGTGTCGCATAGAGTGAGCAAATACAATCACCAGTCATACGTGGATGTTATACCTATATACGGTATCAAGAGTAAAAAACGTATATTGGTATTAGGCCAAGTACCATATGATGATTCATTAAAATATGGTGGTGGCACTGGTATTACGCTACTTGATGTGGTCAATAAGGCCATTGAAGAAAACCCTGAAGCGCAAATCATTGTCAAACCGCACCCGATGACGCTGGATAATCCGTCTATCGTTAGTGTGCTTACTGAGCTAGATTGTCTGATTCTTACCCAGTCTATACATTTGGTTGATGCCTTAGAGACAATCGATCACGTCTATACGATTACGTCATTAGGTGGATTTGAAGCGTTATTGAGAGGAAAAAAGGTCACTATATTAGGGAAACCATTTTACAGAGATTACCGCGATAAAAATAATAGTATATATTTGACCGCTCAATTATTTTATATCTGCTATTATAATTACCACGTCATTATTCATTCTATATAATTTATATACAAATTGTCCACTAAACCTATCTTTAACCATTTTGAACTAAAACTACTATTCTGGTAATTTCATGCTTAAAACTTTAAAAACCACCAAACTTTATATTAAAGAAAATCAAGTTATAGTCGAGACTCAAAGCGAGAAAGAATTTCTAGTTGCTATTCTTCGTGAAGATCCTAAACTTTCAATTAGCTTTATTAAAAATGAAAATGGTCTTTTTACCCTTTCCGTCGAAAGATTGGGCTTAAGAAGCTGCCGACAAGGTACTTTTGATCTTTACTGGAAACATGAAGATCATTTAATTAGGGTCAAATTAGATGAAGTTGAAAGCTCAAAAGCAAGTATTAAAAATCTAGATGTTATTCCTTATACAACGCTAGGTAAAGCGGTCTCTTTATCATTCATACAGAAATCATACGATCAGCCTCTTTCAGTGACTATATTTTCTAGACAGATAAATTCCTCTGGCGGTAAAACATCTGCTATTTTTCAACTTTCTGACGTACTAACCAGAGCAGGGTTTGACGTTACTATATGCTCAATGTGGCTGGTACCCGATGGACCAATATTCAGATGTCCTGATGGTGTTAAACTTGATTATATTGATTCATATATGGAAAATTCTCAAGAATTTAAAAAATTCGATTTACCTCAAGGAAAGATTTCTGCTGAGAAAAGTACTTTATTAAAACTTCGTAAGTATTTAGCAAACCTTAAAAGCGACTTTGCTTATCTCCCGAATTACGATGGTGAAATATACAATTTTTTTAAAGACAATCTAGCTCCATCTGTATGCTATATATTGGGGGATCACAATCCTGTACGTTATGATCAAAGTTTAAAAGATGGAGAAATACCTAGAACTACTGAAAATGCTAAAAGTTTTATAGATGCAATAAAATCATGTGATGCTGTACATTTGGTCAACCCTATATTAGTTAATGTATTTAGTAAGAACACTTCAGCACAAATTATATCTATTCCTAATTCCATATCACAGAAACGTAAAGCCTCCTTTCTAGGAAAAAAGAAAGTTATAGCGGCTGGTAGAATGGATACAGTAAAAAAGCATGAAGAATTGATTGAAGCATTTAGAATTGCTTCTAATAGCGTTCCTGGTTGGAGTCTTGATATCTACGGTAGTGGAGGACCTGCTCACAGCAAAGTACTAAATTTAGCTAAGCAACTTCCTAATGTAAAAGTTATGGATCCAGTAAAAGATTTGGATGCACGAATGAGGGAAAGCGCGATTCATGCTACTGCCTCAATTAGTGAGTCATACGGGTTAACCATAGCTGAAGCAATGGATATCGGTATTCCTGTTATAGCACGCAAACATGCAGGCTCAACATTTTTACTTAGTGATAATCGTGGTGTGATTTGTGGTCCCACTGTTGAAGAGTTCGCGGCATCACTCGAAGATATGATGCGTACTATTGATGCTGACGACCCAGATGGAGAGATTCAGTTAATGATAGAAAATGCCGAAGAGTTTGTAAAATCAGTCTACCCAGAGGAAGTTCAAAAACTATGGCGTACCCATCTCAATCTTGCCTATGATCTTAAAAGATTGCTAACAGTTTAGCTATTATTTAGGGGCTGTAGTAGATAAGGATTAAATATCACACCATTTTCTCAGCGTTTTAAGCTGATTAGATGGTGACCCGTAGTTAAATCTAAACTCGCACTCTTTTAAAAATAAATGGAAGTTCTTCTTATCGATTCCATTATATTTTCTGAGTGTCCGTTTAGACTGATTCCAAAAGTTCTCAATACCATTGATGTGATTGTTTTTACCGCAAGTAAACTCTTTAGAGTGATTGACTCTGAAATGTTTAAAGTCATTCACATCCAGTGCATTGTAACTTCGATAGCTGTCAGTATAAACAAAGCTGTCAGGCTTGATTTTACGCTTGATAACGGGCATTAGCGTGGTTTGTTTGGTGTCTGCTACGACAATGGTATAAACCTTACCATTTCGTTTTAGGATTCCAAACACCGCTGTCTTACCAGCAGCACCTCGGCCTCTTTTGCCTTTACGTACACCGCCGAAGTAACTTTCATCTAATTCGACTTCACCGTCAAAGATGTCATCTGCTTCAAGAGATAAATAATACTCTATAACGAGTCTTATTTTATGGTAAAAAAGTGCAGCAGTTTTAGGCTGAATATTGAGTAAATCTGCGGCCGTTCTAGCGGTTACTTCAGCCGTAAAAAACTCTAACAGTCGTCGCTGTACTTTTTTGCTGAGTTTACAACGGGTTATCTTCATAAAAGTAGTCTAGCATAGTGCTTATCTACTACAGCCCCATTATTTAAACCTAATGCATATAATATTATAAATAGGGCTTAATTGATTTCTTTAAATTCCCAGAAAAATTAACTGATATATCATATGCATGGAATAGCTTTTTTGCTGCACTATATTTTTTCGATTGTATGCCATTGCTTAATATCGAATCAAGCTGACTTATTAAATCAGTTATATTATTAACGAATACATCAGGAAAAGTCTCATCAAATTCATATGCAAAACCACGTTCAACATCTCGATAATATTCAAAGTCCTTGGCAAAGCCTACAATAGGTCTATCTAGTAATAAATAATCAATCCATATACTAGAAAAATCTACAATCAATGCATCAACATACTGCAAGACTAAATTAGATTCAGTAAACTCATCTTGACCTAACCAAACTATATTATCTAACGTTTTGAACACCTTTGGCTCATACTTTAAATCATAAGGATGTGGCCGTACACCAAGTACTGCATTATTAGCAAACATGTACTCATTCAGACACTCCCATTCAGAATTAGAAATCTGCTCAAGATGTGATTTACAATTTTCTCTAAAGGTGGGTGCATACAATAATAACGTTTTATCAGCTTTAATCTGACTCAACGTTTGCTGTTGTATAGCCAAGAATGCATCTAAAGGATATGTTGACTTGAGCAGATCATACCTTGGTAGACCAGTAATCTCAATAATACTTTCATCAACCATAAATGACTTTGAAAGGTACTGTTTATCCCTCTGACTTGATGCTGTCATTAAATCGTATAGTGCAGCATTTTTTTCTATTAAAGTGAGCTTTTCAGGTGCAACATCAATCATTTGACTTTCAATATTCTTAAAAGCTACACCATGCCATAACCCAATAATAGCTCTTTTCCGGTGTTTAACAGAAATATGCGCATCTCTAGGCACATGAGAGAAAAACATTAATCCACTGGTAAAAATGTGGTAAAAACTATACCAAGAATTAGGTTTTAATACATTCATACCCTGTGCTTTGATCGCTACTTCTAGACTGGCTGGCATGACCCCATCTTTATATACATAAACTTTATGATGTTTTTCAGCCAAAAGCACATCAGCACATACACGCAAATTGCCTGAAAATTCTGTATTTTTCTTTACAACCAGAATGACTTTACGACTAAATTTTGGAAAAAAAGAATCATATTTGGCAAAAAAATTAGCTTTCTTCTCTCGGCTGCTTAATCTACGCATTAAATACTTTAATAACACTGCATTATTCCTTTAACCAATTCACTAAAGCCCTAGGTTTGTCGGTAATAATACCTGTTACCCCTAGACTCTTCATTCTATTCCAGTCAGATTTGGAGTTTGCTGTCCAAACGTAGGAATCGATACCCGAAGCATCGAGTATTTGAATATCATTCTTAGTAACCCAGTTTTTTTCAAATATAATCGCATTAATCCCCAATGATATAAAACTATCTAGCGGCAATAAGCAACGATGCATAATCAAACCAGTTTTTATATTTGGATCTTGTCGTCTAGACTCTATTATATAACGATAATCAAATGAAGTAATGCTAGCTATAGTTAGCAAACTATAATCATGAATCATTCTATGAATCGCTAAAATAGTATCAGCTATACTGAAGGTTAACTCTAGGCTTGGATCAGATTTAACCTCTATTTGAATTTTATGATTCGAGTTGCAGGTTTTATACAAATCAAAGACTTGCTTAAGCAAAGGAAATTTACTGACATTATTGCCATTTTCTTCAACACATGCATCTAATATCTGCTGATAGTCAAACTGGTGAAACCATTTATCATCTTGATTGAATTTTGCATACATATCATGAGCCACAAATAACTGTTTATCTTTGCTAATTACTACATCTAACTCTACCCCATCAAATTCAGGTTCAGTGAAGACTGAATTGAAACCCTGTAAAGTATTTTCATCATGGGCAGCTTTATTACCTCTATGACCAATTACTTGAATAGAATCCATAGTTAGACTACCTATTTTCATTACTAAGCTTTTATTATAAGCATTTTAAAAGCACACATACAGCCTAGAGAATACGCGTTATCGACTGTGCTTTGATGACTAATTATTAAGCTATCATAGTAAACTTAAAGCCAATATTAAGCCTCAGTTATCTTTTTTATTGATCTATAGCTAGTATGTTTTTATATAAAATATCAAGATTTTGATCGATATACTCTTTAGGACTAAAATCTACTACAGTAGTGGGATTCTTTGCAAAATTAACCATAGAATCACTCACGCTTTTTTCATTTAAGTCAGTGACTATACCACCATGAGGAGTAATTAAATCTCTAACTACTGGAATATTACTACCTATACATGGGATACTCAGAGTCATTGCCTCTAGGTAAACCAGACCTTGCCCTTCATATTCAGAAACTAGTATCAAACAATCGCTATGTGCAATAATGGGATATGGGTTATTAATATGACCATGGAATATAACGCGGTTTTCAATTCCTAACAAATGGCAGAGATTTTTAAGCTTTGACTCCGTTGGGCCAGAGCCAACAATAGATAGACTGGCATTGATACCTTCATCAACAACCTTCTTGAAAGCATGAAGCAATAACGTATGACCTTTTTCTGGAGATAACCTTGCTACACAAACAAATTTTATGACATCTTTTTCCATATTTAGCATAAAAGCTGTCGGTGACATTATAGATAAAGGCGCATCTGCTCCTTGTAGTATCTCTTCTACGGATAATAGATTTGGCAAGTAGTAAAATGTGTTATCTCTAGCATACTCACTTAGGTTTACTTTATTTAGTTCTAAAAGCTCTAATGAAACACTAACAAGCTTATCAAAATCTTTATATTTCTGAAAAACACCATGTAGTGAGCTATGTCCCCTAGCTGTATTTTGTGCTTCAGCAAGCATATCACTATGCTGAAACGTAATTTTATTTTTCGCAGAAATAGATGTAATACAACTAGTCCAATATACAGAATAACCGGTATAGTCAATTGCATGGTCAAATGTAAATTTACCAATCAACCTGCGCATCTCTCTATCAAAAGCAATGCTCACCTGATATTCTTCAGCACCGCTGACTTTCTTACCACTTGACAATTTTTGATAGGCATTCTTTTGTGTTTCACTAAAATTTTTTGGTGCAATAGTTAGTATTTTCTTTGCTTTATCATTTAAGTGATTAAGGTTAACTTGCTTTTCAAAATGAGTATCAACTAATTTCGCATTGATCAGTAAAAATATATTGAATTTTTCATAATCAATATTATTCAGTAAATTTGATAGAGATTTTGTAATACCGCTAGAGTTCAGTCCCCCAACTGATATTAAGACATTTCCTTTGTTTGAAAGATGGCTATAGGTATTTAACTCTCTAGAAAATATTTTTTCAATTACTCTTTCACTAGATTTTCCATCTTCAAATGGTAATAGGCTGTTTCGGATATTTTGATAACTTTCAAAACTTGATGGAATCTTAGCATCTTCTATACAGAGAGAAATCTCTTCCATATTTTTTGCTATGTTCACAGGCAGATCGTAAGGGCTCAAATATAAACCTCTATGCAACATATACTCTTCAATATCTGGGACATACAGAATAACTGGTCTATTAAGACATAAGAAATCTAAATAGATACTTGAATAGTCACTGATTACCAAATCACAAACAGATAATACTTCATTGATATCTACATTAGAAGGAACTTCTTTGATGTTTAGCTTTGATAAATTGCTGCCTAATGATTTCTTTGTTAAATGATGCAAGGAAACTAAAATCTCATATTCTTCACTGTATGTACTTTCTAAATAATCTATTAATTCAATTTGTATATCTATATCATTCGATACTTCACCGATCTTTCCTCTCCAAGTTGGAGCGTATAATATAACCTTACGACCTAAAGAAATATCCAGTTGACTTTTAATACGATCTATATCTGCATTTAACGTTAAATCTATACGAGGAGATCCTATTTCTTTGGTTGCACTTAATGATAAATAGGCACCATATGATTTTACGACCTTATCTGTAAAAAACTGACTAGATGATACAATTAAGTCAGATATATTGAAATTTCTTTGAGTATTGTAAACAGATTCTAGGTTTGGATTGGCATCATAACCCAATGTTTTCATAGGAATACCATGCCATGTACTTACAACATACTGTTCAGGTTTGGGACTGAAATATGGTGAAAAATTTGAATTTGATACTAATATCTCAGCTCTCATCAGAGCAGACGCATACTCTGCACTACCATATACTACAAAGCTAACTTTTTTATCTTCTATAATATCATTCGGTATATCGATACCTCTTTCCTTTACCCAAATAAAACTGTAGTCATCGAAAATTCTAGAAGCCTTCATAGCCCTGTAAATAGCATATGGATGGCAGCCGATTTTTCTCCCCCAAAAGCTATCAAAAAGAACTAAGTTTTTTTGAATATTACCTTGAGTATAATTTTCTAGATAATATCTGTAGCCATTAGCTACAGGTTTTTTTATAGCTTTCTCGAGGACCTTTTTGCTACTTTGAGTTTTTAAAGGTTTTTGAACATCACTCTTCTTTGTAGCTTCTTGATTTTTTAAAATATTAGCTATTTTCCTTAGCTGTATACTACGTTTTTCGTATGAATCTTTAAAAAATAATTTAGGGTTATTTTTTAACTTTAATAACTTGGACATAGCCTTACCTTTGGAAAAATATTATTTAAATGTATTAAAAAGTATATCTTATCAGCTTTATTTATTTGATAACATTTCTTTAATTTGCGTAGTAGAGATGTCAGGCGTTCTGGGCAAATATAAAACTTGACAGTATTCTCTAAGAAAATCAAACTCACCTTCCCAGTCATCACCAATCACAAAGATATCAATATTATGATTCTTTACATCATCAATTTTCTGTTCCCAGTTTGTTTCGGGAATAACATTATCTACATATCGAATAGCTCGTAAGATATGTATTCTTTCTTCATAAGTGTAAGCACACATCTTACCCTTGCCCAAATTAAATTGATCAGTCGAGACTGCTACTGTTAAGTGATCACCTAATGATCTAGAACGTTCTAAAAGCCGAATATGTCCATGATGTAACAAATCAAATGTACCATATGTTAAAACTTTGATCATATTAGTAATACCTTTTATTAGAATGAACATAGAGTATAGTCGGTTCAATATAATTTGGATACAAGGAAGCCGAGTAAAAGTACTACAAGTAGTAGACTGAGCGAGACTGACACCATACCCAATTTATAGAGAATTGACTATATATGAGTTCAATTTCAATACTAAATAGTTTTTTCAAACAAAAAAAACACCCCATTGTAGGGGTGCCTTCTCGATATTTCAATAGAGTTTTAGTAGTTAATAGGCTTTTGCCCGTTTTACCAACCAGTAACTTCTTTTAGCTTATCGCCAAGTTTAGATGGGTCACGTGTATACGCGATACCAGCATCTTCAAACGCTTTGAATTTCTCTTCAGCAGTACCTTGACCACCAGAGATGATAGCGCCAGCATGACCCATACGCTTGCCTTCCGGAGCAGTAACACCAGCGATATAACCAACAACTGGCTTAGTTACATGGTCTTTGATATAAGCAGCAGCTTCTTCTTCAGCAGTACCACCGATCTCACCGATTAGGATGATAGCTTCAGTCTGTGGATCAGCCTCGAATAGTTTCAGTGCGTCAATCTGGTTCATACCAGGGATAGGATCACCACCGATACCGATACACGTTGACTGACCAAAACCAAGCTTAGTAGTTTGAGCTACAGCTTCGTAAGTCAATGTACCAGAACGTGAGATGATGCCCACTTTACCTGGCTGATGGATATGGCCTGGCATGATACCGATTTTGCACTGACCTGGAGTGATAACGCCTGGGCAGTTAGGACCAACCAAACGTACGTCGCCAGCTTCTTCAAGATAGCGTTTTGCTTTTAGCATATCGATAGTAGGTACGCCTTCAGTGATCACAACGATCAACTTAACGCCAGCATCGATTGCTTCAACGATAGAATCTAGTACAAATGGTGCTGGTACATAGATTACTGATGCGTCAGCTTGAGTCGCTTCCATGGCTTCCGCCATGGTATTGAATACTGGTAGACCTAGGTGCGTTTGACCGCCTTTACCTGGAGTCACACCACCAACTACTTTTGTACCATATTCGATGGCTTGTTCAGAATGGAACGTACCATTTTTACCAGTAAAACCTTGTACCAATACTTTGGTATCTTTATCGATTAATACACTCATTATATTTTCCTTGTATTCGGTTGTCTTGTAACAGTGGTCTTCATAACTATCGTTATCAAATTTTGATAACCAATTTTTATTATAAAAACCGCTATTACGATTTGACTACTATGCCTAAGCGTTTATCTCTAAACACTTATGTTTAAAGACTTACGCTTTAACAGCATCGACAATTTTTTGAGCCGCGTCAGATAAACCTTGAGCTGAAATCAATTTCAGACCAGACTCTTCTAGGATTTGTGCGCCTAGCTCAGCGTTGTTACCTTCTAAACGAACAACAACTGGTACTTGTACGTCAACTTCTTTGATAGCAGCGATAATAGCTTCTGCAATCATGTCACAACGTACGATACCGCCGAAGATGTTGATTAGAACGCCTTCAACACTGCTGTCTTCTAGGATGATTTTGAACGCTTCAACAACGCGATCTTTAGTTGCGCCGCCGCCAACGTCCAAGAAGTTAGCAGGCTTGCCGCCATACAATTTGATGATGTCCATGGTCGCCATTGCAAGACCAGCACCGTTAACCATACAACCGATGTTACCTTCTAGAGCAACATAGTTTAGGTCAAATTCAGCAGCTTTAAGCTCACGCTCATTTTCTTGAGTCTTGTCTTGTAGCGCTGCGATTTTTGGCAGACGATATAGCGCGTTCGAATCGATACCGATTTTGCCATCAACACAAACAATTTCGCCATTTTCACGAACAGCTAATGGGTTGATTTCCATTAGAGCAAAGTCGTTTTCAACAAATGCTTTATAAGCGCCAGTCATCAATTTAACGAACTGGTTAATTTGCTTGCCTTCTAGACCAAGTTTGAACGCAACGTCACGCGCTTGGAAAGGCATTAAACCTACTAAAGGATCAACATTTACTTTGAAGATTTTTTCTGGAGTGCTGTGTGCTACTTCTTCGATATCTACGCCACCTTCGGTAGATGCCATGAAGGTTACACGACGAGTTGCACGATCAACGACTGCGCCAAGATATAGCTCAGTTTGTACTGGATACATATCTTCTGCAACCAATACAAAGTTTACTGGCTGACCATCAGCATCAGTTTGGAACGTTACTAGGTTAGTACCGATCAGCTCTTCAGCAACTTGTTTAGCTTCTTCACGAGTTTTAACTAGCTTTACACCACCAGCTTTACCGCGACCACCAGCATGTACTTGCGCTTTGATGACCGCAATGTCAGTTGGGGTTTTATCAAAAGCTGCAGCAGCTTCTTCGCCGTTATGAGCGATGATGCCTTCTTGAATTGGCAAACCGTAGCTTTTTAATAGCTCTTTTGCTTGATACTCATGTAAATTCATTGATTGTATCCTTTATTTTTTACAATTAATAAAAAGTGAAATCAAGTGCGCACATATACATATTAATCATACGTCTGACGCACTCATGATTGTGGCATCACCAAAATAGCGATACCCCAATCAGGTTGTAAATCGATAATAACTAAACGAGCAACTACTTATTTCTTACGTTTTTTGCGCTGGATAGCGTGAATAGCACGGCCATCTGCAGATAGAGCAGCTTCATGCACTGCTTCTGAAATAGTTGGATGAGCAAATGTCATCAACTGCAAATCTTCAATACTAGAAACAAATTCCATCGCGATCATACCTTGATGGACGATATCACCAGCACCAGCAGAGATAGCATGCATACCTAATAGACGATCTGTCTTCGCATCAGCAACTACTTTTACAGAACCTTGCGCTTCACTTTGCGCTAATGCACGACCGTTAGCAGCTAGGTTGAAAGAACCTGTTTTAACTTCATAGCCAGCTTCTTCGGCTTCTTGCTCAGTCAAACCTACCCATGCGATTTCTGGGTGAGTATAAATGACATTGATGATAGTGTCATAGTTAACTTGAGGTTTTTCGCCATGAATACGCTCAACAGCCATCATGCCCTCTTCCATTGCTTTATGCGCAAGCATAGGACCACGGACCAAATCACCGATAGCATAAACGCCATCAAGATTGGTTTTGCACTGGTCATTGACATCGATAAGGCCACGTTCAGTCAACGTGATGCCACTATCATCGCCAAGCAGTTTTTCAGAATAAGCGCGACGACCAACACAAACGATTAGCTTATCAAAGCTCTCCTCGCTCGATTCGCCTTTGCTTTCGCTAGTGACGACAAC
This sequence comes from Psychrobacter sp. 1Y6, assembly GCF_052258385.2. Lineage (NCBI taxonomy): Bacteria > Pseudomonadati > Pseudomonadota > Gammaproteobacteria > Moraxellales > Moraxellaceae > Psychrobacter > Psychrobacter sp. 1Y6. The sequence continues at coordinate 3,089,122 of NZ_JBQQEW020000001.1, forward strand.
TTGGTCACCTTGTACTTCAGCATTGGTTACTTTGGTATCGACACGGATATCAAGACCTTGCTTCTTCAGCATTTTGCCAGCTTCTTTTGAGATGTCTTTGTCAGCAGCAGCTAAGAAGCTAGGAAGTGCTTCATATACGACTACTTCTGCACCTAGACGACGCCATACTGAACCAAGCTCAAGACCGATAACACCAGCACCAATAACGCCTAGACGCTTAGGTACTTCAGTGAAATCAAGTGCACCAGTTGAATCAACAATACGGTCGCCGTCAGTTTTGGCAACAGGAATCTCGATAGGCACAGAACCTGCCGCAAGAATAACATTCTTAGCAGTGATCGTCGTTTCGCTTTCGTCTTCTAGAGCAGTAAATTTGACTTTTTTGTCAGTGCCCGTGCCGTCAACTAAAGTACCCCATCCTTGTAGCCAATCAACGCCATTGCCTTTTAGCAACGCTGCAACACCGCCAGTCAACTGCTTAACAATACCTTCTTTACGCTCTATCATTTTTTCGATATTGATAGCAACGTCACCAGTACTGATACCGTGCTCGTCAAGGTCATGCCTAGTAGCTTCGTAACGATGTGAGCTGTCAAGTAGGGCTTTTGATGGGATACAACCAACGTTTAAGCAAGTACCACCAAGTGCTGGCTCGCCTTTATAAACGCGCTTTTCGATACAAGCAACACTCATACCGAGCTGGCCTGCACGAATAGCTGCTTCGTAACCACCAGGACCGCCGCCGATGACGACTAAATCATAATTGTCTTTCATAGTACGTTCCTATTTTTAATTGTATGTGTCATTTAAACTGGTTGTTATCTCGCTGATAGATCAGCATTATCTACACTGAACAGTTAATACACTATGTCAATGAGATAGATTCACTTATCAATAGCAAATCACCATTATTAAATTCATTTAAATACAGTTATCAGCGCATCAAGTAATCGCTGATTCATAAAAATCATTATCTATACCAAAGTTAAAAAGCTTGTATCAGCGGTTGCCAATACAAGCTTAAAAGCTTACAGGTCTAGTAGTAGCATTGCAGGGTCTTCGACCAATTCTTTGATAGTTACCAAGAACTGTACTGCTTCTTTACCATCGATCATACGATGGTCATAAGATAGTGCTAAGTACATCATTGGTAAGATTTCAACTTTACCATCGACTGCCATTGGGCGGTCATTGATAGCATGCATACCTAGGATAGCAGTTTGTGGTGGGTTCAGAATAGGTGTTGACATCAATGAACCAAATACACCACCGTTAGAGATAGTGAACGTACCGCCAGTCATGTCTTCTAGACCAAGCTTACCTTGCTGTGCTTTACCGCCAAACTCACGGATTGTGCTTTCAACGTCAGCCATACTCATGCGATCAGTATCACGTAATACTGGAACAACCAAGCCACGATCTGAAGATACTGCTACACCGATATCATAGAAACCATGATAAACAATGTCATCGCCATCTAGTGAAGCGTTTACTGCTGGGAAGCGTTTTAGCGCTTCTGTCGCTGCTTTTACGAATAACGACATAAAGCCTAAACGTACGCCATGACGTTTTTCAAACTTCTCTTTGTACTTAGCGCGCATGTCCATCAATGGCTTCATGTTCACTTCGTTAAACGTCGTCAACATCGCTGTATCTTGTGATGCTGATAGTAGACGCTCAGCAACACGCTTACGAAGACGAGTCATTGGAACACGTTTTTCAGTACGCTCGCCCATTGATTCAGCAACAGGACGGCCGCTATCAGACTTGATGCTGCTGTCTGATTTCAATGTTGGATTAGCCATATCAGTTTTGGTTACACGACCACCGCGGCCACTACCTTCAACTTCTTTAGGATCTACGCCTGACTCTTTTGCTGCTTTACGAACTGCTGGGCTTTGATCTTTATGATCAGCTTCGCCTTTCTTATCTGTTGCTTGAACAGGCTCGCCACCATCAGCAGCTTGTTTTGCTTGAACTGGCGCAGCTGGTTGGTCTGGATCTACTGCTGGCGCTTCTTCTGCGCTAGCACCAGCACTTGCACCGGCTTCAAACTGAGCGATAAGCTCATCAGACAATACAGTATCGTCAACTTGCTTTACGATTTTGGTCAATACACCATCATCAGGTGCCACAACTTCTAATACAACTTTATCAGTTTCAATTTCAGCCAATAGGTCATCACGATTAACTTGTTGACCTTCAGTGACATGCCACTCAACGATTGTGCCATCGGCAACCGATTCTGGAAAAACGGGGGCTTTGATGTCAGCCATCGATATACTCCTTAGATTTGGATATTCATACTTATTATTAAGTCGTGATAGGCAGTCAGTAATTTTCTAATAACTTTGCTTATATTTTATTAAAAAGCACTGACTGTCATCGCCTGATTCATTTATCTTCTATAATCTTTTGATTAGACAAGGTGTTACTGAGCTAATTCATCAACACTTATGCCAAGGCCACCAGCAATGAGTGCTTGCTGTTGTTGAGCATGCAGTTTCGGTGATCCTGTTGCAGGGGCTGCACTAGGAGGACGCGCTACTGGCTCCATGACTTTTGCTTTGGTTGGATGCGGTACGACAATACGGAACATATGCGGTGCTAAGTAGTACCAAGCGCCTTGGTTCAATGGCTCTTCTTGCGTCCATACGATTTCAGCTAGATTACTATATTTCTCAATTTCAGCGATTAAGCGAGTCTCTGGCAATGGATACAATTGCTCAATACGAACAATAGCCACATGATCAAGACCCAATGCGCGGCGCTGCTCTAACAGATCGTAATAAACCTTACCACCACACAGCACCATACGAGTCACTTTATCTGCGTTGTGATCGTCCATCTCTGGCAATACTGTCTCAAACTTACCATTAGCAAGCTCTTCTAGATTAGAAGTCGCTAGCTTATGACGTAATAAGCTCTTTGGTGACATAACAATCAATGGCTTACGGATAGGACGTACTGCCTGACGACGTAATGCATGATAAATTTGCGCAGGAGTCGTTGGGGTAATGACCTGCATATTGTCTTCAGCACATAACTGTAAGAAACGCTCTAGACGTGCAGATGAATGCTCAGGACCTTGACCTTCAAAGCCATGTGGTAACAACATCGTCAAACCACAAACACGTTGCCATTTGGTCTCACCGCTTGAGATAAACTGGTCAATCACAACCTGAGCACCGTTAACGAAATCACCAAACTGTGCTTCCCAAACGATCAATGCGTTCGGTACAGTGGTCGCGTAACCATATTCAAAAGCTAGTACCGCTTCTTCTGACAACAATGAGTTGTAAGTAGCAAAGCGTGCTTGGTTCTCACTTAAATGAGACAACGGTACATACATGCTACCATCATTGACATTGTATATTTCACTATGACGATGTGAGAAAGTACCACGGCCAACATCTTCACCAGTAATACGTACTAGTACGCCGTCGTTATCGACCAATGATGCATAAGCCAATGTCTCAGCCGCACCCCAGTTAAGAGGCTCTTCGCCCGTTTGCATCGCTAGACGCTGCTCAACAACTTTTTGAACTTGACGTTGTAGCTTATAACCTTCTGGCATTTCGGCCATACGGCGTCCATAACCTTTCAGCTTTTCGATATCAACACTGGTATCCCAGTCATCAACCAAGTCATGACCTAGATAAGGTTTCCAATCTACAAATAACTGTTCGTTAGGCTCTTGAACCAATGAGCTAACAACATAATCACCACGGTCTAACGACTCACGATAGTCATCTTCATACTGTTTCTCTTCTTCGGCATTCAAGATACCTTCTGCGATAAGCTTCTGCGCATACAAAGTACGAGTAGTTGGAAGTTTCTTGATAACAGCGTACATCAATGGCTGAGTTGCAGATGGCTCATCTGCCTCGTTATGGCCATTACGACGATAGCAGAACAAATCAATGATGATGTCTTTATCAAACTTATGACGATAATCTAATGCTAACTGAGCGGCAAATACGACTGCTTCAGGATCATCACCGTTTACATGTAGGATAGGAGCATGAACCATCTTGGCAACGTCAGTACAATATTCAGTTGAACGAACATCTTCTTGACGGCTAGTAGTAAAGCCAACTTGGTTATTGATCACGATATGCACAGTACCGCCAGTGGTATAAGCACGGGTTTGTGACATTTGGAAGGTTTCTTGAACCACACCTTGACCAGCAAAAGCGGCATCACCATGAATCACGATAGGTAATACTGAATTACCACCAGTATTGTCTAGTAGTGGCTGATCGTTACGGCGTACTTGACGGGCACGTACTGAGCCTTGTAGTACTGGCGCGACAATTTCAAGATGCGATGGGTTAAATGCTAAAGCCAAATGCGCTTCGCCACCTGGTGTCATCACATTAGATGAAAAACCATTGTGGTATTTAACGTCACCTGAGCCTTTTTCTGGCTGTACTTTACCATCAAACTCATCAAACAAGTCTGCAGGGTTTTTACCTAAGATGTTGACTAGTAGGTTTAGGCGGCCACGGTGAGCCATACCAATGACCATTTCTTTTGTGCCATAACCACCAGCACGTTGAATGATTTCATTGATAGCAGGAATGAAGCTCTCGCCCCCTTCCAAACCAAAACGCTTAACACCCGTATATTTACGAGCAAGGTATTTTTCTAAACCTTCAGCAGCGGTCAAGCGCTCAAGAATAGATAAACGTTTTTCTTTGTCGAATTTGATATAGCCTAGATTGGTCTCTAGGTATTCTTCCATCCAGCGTTTTTCGGTACTGGTGGTAACATGCATGTACTCGACACCGATATGGCCACAGTAAACACGTTCCATGATTTCGATGATTTCGCGCAATGTCGCTTCATCTTTACCAATGACTAAATCATTGGTTGGGAATACGGTATCGAGATCAGCTTCTGACAAATTATGATAAGCAAGCGTCAAATCTTCTACTTCTGCACGTGGATGCAAATCTAAAGGGTCAAGCTTAGCACGGCGATGACCGCGACGACGATATGCTGAGATTAGTTGCTGTACGCCCATCTGCTTAGGATCACAGTTGGCAGAGCTGCTAGAGTCGGTATCAGTACTGCTACTTTTATTTGCCGTTTGATTACGAGCAAGTAGTAAGAACTGATCTTTGATAGCGTTATGCTGAGCATCGTTCTGCGACTTATACTGTTCAAAGTACGTTTGCCAGTCAGTATCAACACTATCAGGGTCTGTTAGGTATTGCTCGTAGAGAGCTTCTATATAGTTGGCGTTATCGGCAGCCAGTTCGGTATGTACTTGGCCAGATTTTTCTTTGGTTATACTATTCATAATAATCGTCTATTTGATAGATAAATGAATGGAATCGTGCTTATTATTGTGTCAGTCGTTGTATGCTCAGGTAGTTAGACAATGTGTCATATCCTGTTAAATACTATTCGATAAAACACTTTTATCCCTAAGTATTGCCATCACCATAGAATATTGCTGTCATTGTCTACAAGAGCAAGTGATGCTAAATAGTGGTAACAAGTCTTATTGCAATACCCGTCTAAAAATAAAACTATTTGTGAACGCTCAGTTTTCTTATCTAGCTCGTTTCACAACATTAATTTATATATACTTCTTTGAGTCATAACCAATCCATTAATGATAAGCTATTAATAGATAATTATATTTTCAGCTAACCTATCAACTGGTTATTGATGCTGAATTACCCTAAATTTGCTGATAAATTCTGCCTTTTCAGACAGACATACATTGCTGTATAGATTATCATGCCCATTTTTTGCGACATAGTTTGTTTGTTCAATACTAGGTATTTATGTAATGAATATCTATCATCAATTATAAACGCATAATCATTGTGCGCATAGTATTTTAGCCTGATAATGTCATAATCTGTTCAAACGACACATATTAAGCGCCAAAAAAGACACTTTGAGCATCTCATTAAATACCAAATACAATTATACCAAAATTCGACTATGTCTATATTCGATTATATAGGGTGATTGTCTATATATTATTTCTTCTTACATACAACCAACGTATTGACCATACAGTTTTACTCTTAAATCATTTAATACCTATTTTTTAATAGGCTAAATTCATTATATTTTTAAATGACAAGTTAGCTATAAAAGTAGTAAACCTATATATCAGCTTTTTAACTAACAAAAACACCACCTAATGAATAGGTGGTGTTTTTCGTATAGTAACTATAAAGATCAATTACTTATGCTTAACCAGCTTGGTCAATCAACATATTACGTAGATGACCGATCGCTTTGGTTGGATTCAATCCTTTTGGACAAACTGATACACAGTTCATGATACCGCGGCAACGGAACAAGCTAAACGGATCGTCTAAGCGAGCTAAACGTGCTTGAGTATCACCGTCACGGCTATCAGCAACGAAGCGATAAGCATGCAGTAATGCTGATGGACCTAAGAACTTATCAGGGTTCCACCAGAAAGATGGGCAGCTGGTTGAACAACAAGCACATAGAATACATTCGTATAGACCGTTCAGTTTTTCACGCTGTTCAGGTGACTGTAAACGCTCTGTTGGCGGTGCTGGCTGATCATTGATTAAGTACGGATGTACTTTTTCATACTGCTCATAGAACTGGTTCATATCGACAACCAAGTCACGAACCACTGGCAAACCAGGTAGCGGACGAACCGTTACTTTTTCTGGTAGCGTGTTCATGTTGATTAGACATGCCAAACCGTTCTTACCATTGATGTTCATGCCGTCAGAGCCACAAATACCTTCGCGGCAAGAGCGACGGAAAGTAAGTGTTTCATCTTCTTTCTTTAGGCGTAATAGTACGTCAAGCAACATACGATCTGAATCAAGTAGCTCAATCGTATAAGTTTGCATGCGTGGCGCTGCGTCCAGATCAGGATCGTAGCGATAGATTTCGATGGTGCGAGTACCTCGGCTCATAATGCTAAACTCCACACGTAGGTGATGGCGGGCATACAAAGATTGCAACATATTTGCGCTAGCTATTAATCAGTACTGATAACCAATATCGGATACCAATTAATAGCGTCGTAGCGCTGGCATGAGCATGTAGCTGGCGGTCACCTTTTTAATAAATTAATAAGGGATAAAACGTTAACACTGCTGTTATCTATCAACTATATATAAAGTATGCAGTCTAGAATTAGTAGACGCGAACTTTTGGTTCGATATAATCAACGGTTAATGGCACTTTACGTACTGGCTTATAAATGATGCGATTGCCTTCAGAGTACCATAAAGTATGCTTCATCCAATCGTGGTCATTACGACCGTTAGGTGCGTAATCATCATCTTCTGGACGATCATAGTCAGATACACTGTGCGCGCCGCGGCTTTCATGACGCTTCGCTGCAGATATCATTGTCGCTTTGGCTACTTCATACAAGTTAGCAACTTCGAATGCTTCAATACGTGCTGTGTTGAACACTTGTGATTTATCGCCAAGATGGATCTTGTCGATTTTTTCACCTAGCGCTAGAATCTTCTCAACGCCTTCGTCCATCATCGCTTGCGTACGGAATACACTAGCGTGTTTTTGCATCGTAGCACGAATCTCATCAGCTACGTCTTGAGCGTTGTAGCCTTCAGTAGACTGTTGTAATTTGTCTAAACGCTTCACTGTAAAATCAAGGACGCGTGGATCAAGTGGCTTATAGTTATGATCTGCATGATGGAACTCATCAACGATGTGCTTACCAGCTGCACGGCCAAATACCAATAGATCTAGTAGAGAGTTCGTACCTAGACGGTTGGCACCATGTACACTTACACAAGCACACTCACCGATTGCATAAAGACCTTTAACCACATTGCCTTTAGCATATAGGCCGTCTTCATCCGTACCTGCTTCTAGATCCGGTACAATCACTTGACCATGAATAGTGGTTGGAATACCGCCCATCATGTAGTGAATGGTTGGGATTACTGGAATTGGCTCTTTAGTAATGTCAACATTGGCGAAGTTTTTACCAATCTCAAATACTGATGGTAGACGCTTCATGATGGTTTCAACACCTAGATGCGTCATATCCATTACGATATGGTCAGCATTAGGGCCACAACCACGGCCTTCTTTGATTTCTTGGTCCATTGAGCGCGATACGAGATCACGTGGTGCCAAGTCTTTCACGGTTGGTGCATAACGCTCCATGAATGCTTCGCCATCTTTGTTACGCAAGATAGCACCTTCACCGCGGCAACCTTCAGTCAATAGTACACCTGCACCATGGACACCAGTTGGGTGGAACTGCCAGAACTCCATATCTTGTAATGGAATACCAGCACGTACTGCCATGCCAATACCGTCACCAGTATTGATATAAGCATTGGTAGAAGCTGCGAAGATACGACCAGCACCACCTGTCGCTAGGACAGTAATTGGTGACTGGAATACTGCAATCGTACCAGTCTCTTGCTCAAGTGCGACGACACCGTTGATGTTACCAGCTTCGTCTTTGATCAAATCAAGGGCGATCCACTCGATAAAGAACTCAGTGCCCTGCTCTAGGTTTTTCTGATATAGCGTATGTAATAGTGCATGACCTGTACGGTCAGCAGCGGCACAAGCACGTTGTACTGCTTTTTCGCCATAGTTAGACGTATGACCACCGAACGGACGCTGATAGATCGTACCGTCTTCGTTACGGTCAAACGGCATGCCCATGTGCTCAAGCTCATAAACTACTTTTGGCGCTTCACGGCACATATACTCGATAGCGTCTTGGTCACCTAACCAATCTGAACCTTTAACGGTATCATAGAAGTGAAAGTGCCAGTTGTCATTGCTCATGTTGCCCAAACTTGCACCGATACCACCCTGAGCGGCAACTGTGTGCGAACGCGTTGGGAATACTTTGGTAAGGACTGCAACCTTCATGCCTGCTTCCGCTAAATGCAATGAAGCACGCATACCTGAGCCGCCGCCACCAACGATAACTGCATCGTAGTTTAAGGTCTTGATATTACTAATGGTATTGTCTTGTCTAGTTGCCATTACGGTTTTCCTAATGCCTGTTAATGCGTAAAAGTAAATCAAAGACTTTTTAAGACATCTCTATTACAGCTATAAAGGCTTACTATTTGGCCATTTCTACGCTTATAAAATAAAGAGTCTCAATAATCATTAACCACTTAATTTGCATATCTATCGTTATACTGAACTAAGCCTACTCAACTATAATCAGATTAGCTGATCAGTAATGCCAGTCCAATGCTATGACTATTATTGGCTATCAACGGATGACGCTAAAATACTTTGCCAACTAATGTAGCAGTTGAATGCATCCGTCGTTATATATAGATATCAGAGCTTTTTATGAGATGGTTAAACGGCAGCTATACCGAAACCGTTACCCCAAAAAATCATGATGCCCCAAAATAGAAATACTAAAATAGCGATAATCATCAATGACTGTAGTACTAAACGTAAACCTGCTGCGCTTGAGCCCAGTTTGCCTGTTGTAATATAGTCAGTAAATACTGTCCACATCCCAACCCAAGCATGTCCAGCTAGTGCAAGTACTGCAACCAAGCTGAATAGACGCATCGGTAGGCTGGTCATAAATGATGACCATTCAACGAAAGTGACATCGCCATGGGTCAAAAAGAAGCCCAGCAACACCACACTATAAACGGCTAACACAACAGCACTAATACGCTGAATAATCCAATCACGTGAGCCTGAACCTGTCAGACCAGTAGCACTTTTGATTCCTGAATCATTTTTTATCATTAGAACATCACCCATACAAATGACGCGACAACTAAAATCGCTGCAATCACAAAACTGACCATAGAGGCAGTGCGGCCAGATTTTAGCTCTTCGTTCATGCCCATATCAGCAAATAAATGTTTGATACCCATTACAAAATGATATGCAATGGCGGCAACAAATATCCATGCCAAAAAGCGCACAAGTACATTGTCAAATATGGTCGCAAAACTCTCAGGCGATGCCAATGAGTTCTGTAGTATCCATAACATGACAGGAATCAATAAAAATAAAATAATGCCAGAGATACGATGCAAGATAGAGGCGATCGCGATCGGTGAGCGATTAACGCTAATCACTTGGCTTAAAGGCAGATCAATAGGTCGGTTGCTTTTCACAGCGGGCATCCTTTTGCGGTTATACTCCTGTATCTGCTATCAACGCCTGACATAAATAGTGCCAATTGAGCATTGAGCAACACACGAGACGAATAAAGTAAGGAAGAGCTAGCTGACTTCGTTTAGTTTGCGCTAAATATGAAGAAAGGATCATGTATATAAAGGTATTGATAGACTGTTCAATGTCGCTTGTCGAATCGACAGGCCTATCAAACAACCTATCTATTATACAACAAAGAAAATAAACATGAGTAACATCGACTAACCAGTCTATTTTAGAGGTCGTATGAATAGTAAGACAACGTTACTATGTCTTCTATATCAGAGCAGACCTTATATTAGGCACTTGAAATCTTGTGCTAAACAAATAAAAAATATTGGTTAAGAAGAAAGTTCAAACCATAGAATGCGGTTTGGTCTATCGTAACACCAGACAATCGTAAATAAGCATGAATAGAAAACGCTCTGAACGACACTATAACATGGTCATTTATTAATTCGCGCAAAGCTAGTGCCAGTTAATTCCTACAATTATAAAATGCCTGAGCAATAATTACAAATTTATCCATTCAGTAAGAATATATACATATTTAATCAATAAATGAATGAATAAGGATAATACTGGTTTTAACAGTATTTATTATGACAAACTTTAATCCGCTTACTAGGTACAGTCTGCCAGTTTTTAGTGTCATTATTTATGAGTTTTGTCTCTAAAATATATTTAGAAATCCAAAATATTGGCTCGATAATGCTGCTATAAACTTGCTCAAAAACAGAGGAATTTTAAGCAAAATAACCTGACAGACATATTTTGATACAAAAATTACAGCGAATAACTACCGCCACACCGCGCCAATTGGACACATGGTCCATAAAAGTTTTTTCAAATCATCAAGAATTACTGCTAATATACCCTGCGTACTAAATGAGTTGAATGCACTTTTACCGTTCAACCGACAATGACGCGAGGGTATGCGTCTGTAGTAATTTATTCTAACAAGTCAAACCAATGGAGAGCAATTTATGGCTGATACTAATGCCAAACTAACCGTGAATGGTGAAGAATACGAACTTCCTATTATTAAAGGTACTTTAGGGCGCCCAGTTATCGATATTGCTGCTTTACAAGAATCAGGATTTTGGTCTTATGACCCTGGTTTTAAAGTAACTGCTCCTGTTGAATCAAAGATTACTTATATTGATGGTGGCAAAGGCGAGTTATTACACCGCGGCTATCCTATCGACGAGCTAGCGAACAATGCTGAATACCTAGAAGTTGCTTATGCACTTTTACATGGTGACCTACCTACTGCTGATCAAAAAGCAGAATTTTTTGAAAAAATCCGCGAGCATACTCCTGTTCATGATCAATTGCGTAAGTTCTTTGAAGGCTTCCGCCGTGACGCGCATCCAATGGCTATCATGGTTGGTGTCGTTGGTGCTTTATCAGCGTTCTACCATGAAGACCTAGATGTGAGCAATGAAGAACATCGCGAAATCACAGCTATTCGTTTGATTGCTAAGATGCCTACGCTTGCTGCGATGAGTTATAAATACTCACAAGGCGAACCGTTCATGTATCCGCGTAATGACTTTAACTACGCAGAAAACTTCTTATACATGATGTTTGCAACGCCTGCTGACGTAGACTACGAGAAAAACGACGTTATCACTCGCGCAATGGACAAAATCTTTACCTTGCACGCTGACCATGAGCAAAACGCTTCTACGTCAACGGTACGTTTAGCTGGTTCTACTGGTGCAAACCCTTATGCATGTATCGCTGCTGGTATCGCAGCCCTTTGGGGACCATCACATGGCGGCGCAAACGAAGCTGTTCTTGAGATGCTAGACGAAATCGGTACTGTTGAGAACGTGCCTGAGTTCATGGAAAAAGTGAAGAGCCGTGAAGTGAAGCTAATGGGCTTTGGTCACCGTGTTTACAAAAACTTCGATCCACGCGCTCAAGTAATGAAAGAGACTTGTGATGAAGTACTAGAAGCACTAGGTATCAACGATCCTAAGCTTGAATTGGCAATGGCACTAGAGAAAATTGCGTTAGAAGATCCGTTCTTCATCGAGCGTAACCTATATCCAAACGTTGATTTCTACTCTGGTATCATTTTGAAAGCCATTGGTATCCCAACGTCAATGTTTACCGTAATCTTTGCATTGGCTCGTACTTCAGGTTGGATCAGCCATTGGTTAGAAATGCACAGTGCACCGTTCAAAATCGGTCGTCCACGTCAGTTATACACTGGTGAAACGCGCCGTGATTTTGTAAAAGTTGAAGATCGCAAGTAAGCAAAAATAATCGTTATCCAATAAAAAATCCCGCCATCGTGCGGGATTTTTTATTGTCTTAACTCTCGTTATTTGATATTGATTGTTTTATGAGAAATGATTAATTCAATCAGTTCATAAAAATATAGTCAGTTACTGAAACTCTTTTAATGTTTGCTCATATTTGGCAATCTGCTCATCGTATCCTTCGATGGTTTCATTAAACTTAGCCATCAAAGCTTCAAACTCTTGTTGCTGCTTCTGCTTCATTTGCTGCATATCAACCACTTGTTGAGCTTCTATTTGTTCCCATACCTGATGCTGAATAATTAAACGGGCAAGCGCCGGACTTTTTGCGCTTACTCTACCAGCAATCTCTGCATGCTCAAATAACTGCGGAACCAACGTCGCCATATTGATTAATGTATCAGAATCCTCTGCGCTCAGCGGTGTTGTCACCGGTTGATATAAGGCATCCATGGTTTGCTGATAGCGTTCAATGATTTGGTCCTCGGTCAACATAACAGGTTTACGCGGCTCAAGACTGATACGTTTTAAAACCGTTAAGTCACGCTCACCAACTTCAGTGCTAGTATTAACATCTATATCTGCCTCAATATCTTTCGTGTCAACTTCTGAACTACCCGATGACACCACTTCTTCAGAACTGGTAGCAGTAGTATTTGCGATAGGGTCGGTCGCCACTTCGTTATTACTATCTGTATTTTCACTATTATTAGTATTCAGTAATAAAAGCTCCTCACTGTCTGACGCATCTGCTGCTTGCAATGACTCATATTCTGCTTGCAATCGTCTCTGTAAACTCTGCGCCTGTGCGACATATATCGGCTGAAATTGTTTTATGCGCGCAGCAGCTGAGTCACTTTTTGGCATAGGCTGACTGTCTTCTACGCTTGTCTTTTCACTGGTTTGACTGTCATCAGTTACAGGCGATGTGTCAGACTGCTGACAGCCTGTCAAAAACAATACTCCTGACAGTGCAACTACAAGCAAAGTCGGTTGGTAGCAGGTATCAACATTAGGCTTTACTGACAAAAATTTAAACATGAGAGTACATATCCTTTGGTAAAGCAAAATTATTAAAGGGTAAATTACAATTGCGGTTCATTATTCTTTGATTTTTAGCAACACAACTGACTGTTAAATCGTCCAATATAGTTAGCCAGTATTTATCCAACTGACCTGTGTTTCAGTTAATGTATCGTTCTATAGTTCGGTTATGCTTATCACAGCCAAGCTTACTGTTATTTTTAAAAACTAGATGACTGATGGATCATCAGTATTTTTTGCCTTAACAATAGGCTGCTCTGTCAAAAATGGAATACAAGCTTCCCACTCTTGGCAGTTCTGACCATGCTGACGACGTACAAAATAGTCTTGTACCATGCGTGCCTGCTGCTCAATACCATATTTAAAAAATGATTTGCCTGTTTCTAACACGTATTCGTATTTTCGGTTGATAATCGCTCCGCGTACAACTTTTAAGCCTTGCTGTAACTGCCATACGTGCGTTAGCTCATGTATAAGCCAGCTTTGTTTGCTCAGTGGAGCTTCGCTAAAATCCGTAATCCAATCGACAGCATTAAAATAAATATTGCCATTGGGGCTAATGGCATAATGTTTTAGTACCCACCACGCTGTCTTTAACTGCACTTCGTCAAGTTTGATGCTGTCACCAAATACTGAATACGCCAACGCTATCTCGCCAGCTGTCAGATAACGTGATTGCTGCTTGCCTGTATTACTACGCAAATAACGATTGAATAAGCGTTTAAGAGTCGGTTCAGACATCGTTAATGCAATACCTTATATTTGATAAGTCATTTTTAATGCTTAATAGTTAACAGTTAACAGTTAACAGTTAACAGTCGCAATTGGCCAACTTTTCCCATCGATACGGTAAAACTGTTAATAGTAGAGCCGTTAATATAGATGAATGATGAGAACTAAAGTACTCCGGACACAAGCTATACGCTTAGATAGCTTTCATTAACATATTTTTGCGTTAGCCTAGCGTGTATAACCTATAAAAAGTACCATCCTTATAAACTAGCCTACTTTTACTGCTGATGTCTAATACTCATTGCCATTATAAAATTGCTGCGAAAATCATGCCAAACGTATACGAGTGTTAAAATCCAATGAGATTGGTAGAATTAGCCTAGTATGCTGTTATTTAAATTTAACTATAAAGACCTTGCTGTTACTACCTTTGCAGCTAGTAGATAGTTTTTTTATTTTCCGATCGAGAGTCTTATGCCACCTAACTTCCACGCCGATACCCCACTTGCTCAGCGTATGCGCCCTACTTCTCTTACCGATATTATTGGTCAAGAGCATTTGCTGGCAGCTGGCGCACCGCTACGACGTTTAGTAGAGCAAGGACACCTGCCATCTATTATCCTGCACGGTGAAGCAGGTATTGGCAAAACAACCATTGCGATGTTGTTAGCCGATGCCGTCAATCGACCTTTTCATGCGCTTTCTGCGTTAAATACTGGAGTCAAACAGTTACGCGAAGTCCTAGATAATAAAGACTCACTGGCATTTGAATCACCTGTGGTCTTCATTGATGAGATTCATCGCTTTAACAAAGCCCAACAAGATGCTCTATTGGGTGCGGTAGAGTCTGGTGATATTACTTTGATTGGTGCCACTACGGAGAACCCGTCATTTAGTGTCAACAACGCTCTACTATCACGTTGCCAAGTATATCGTTTAGAGCCGTTAACGCCTGAGCAGATAAGTACCGTGCTGCAACGAGCCCTCTCAGAAGATAATATACTCAAAAGTTTAACCGTCGATTTACAAGCAAAAGATACCATTAGCCAGCTGGCCCATGGTGATGCTAGAAAAGCGCTAAATTTATTAGAGTTAGCCATTCAAACAGCTGATGCCAAGCAGTCGCCAGTGATTATCGATGATGAGTTGGTCAGCCGAGTGGCACAGACTGCTTTGGTAAGATATGACAAAGATGGTGAGCAGCATTACGATATTATCTCAGCGATGATAAAGTCAGTCCGTGGCTCAGATCCCGATGCGGCATTGTATTGGATGGCACGTATGCTCGTAGGCGGCGAACCTGCTGATTTTATTGCGCGGCGCTTAGTGATTTTGGCCAGTGAAGATATCGGTAATGCCAATCCTAATGCCTTACTCCTAGCTGATGCAGCATTGCGTAGTGTGCAATCTATTGGTATGCCAGAAGCGCGTATTATTTTAGGTCAAGTTGTGGTGTATTTAGCGACCAGTGCCAAAAGCAATAGCACTTATAAAGCGATCAATGCTGCAATGGCGCTAGCTGAAAAAGATGCCTCACCTGTACCGCTACATTTGCGCAATGGCGTGACCAAACTGATGCGTAGTCAAGGCTACGGTCAAGGTTATGCTTACCCGCACGATTATCCTAACCATTACTATCCTCAAAGCTACTTACCAGATAATTTGGTTGGTACCAGTTTTTACGAGTTTGCAGATAATCAGCGTGAGCAGCACAGTAAGCAATTTATGGACTGGCTAAAAAGCCAAGCAGCGAGCAATGATTAATTTCGTAAAACTCAAGTTAATAAAAAAGCTAGCGCCTAGATTTATGAGTCAGTTTTAATGCTCATTGATAATATTTATGACTATTTTTGACATACTGAACGATATAGTGGGAAGATGGCGCAGCACGTGAGGCTGAAAAGCGTTAAAATAACCTCATAATGATATATACAAGCAATTAAGCGAGTCACTTTTATATCAAATTATATTGCTTATAGCGCGACTTACTTGACCGTAGTAGCGCTTTGCTTGACCGTAACAGCGCTTTGTATTATCTACTGCTACAATAAGCAGATAGAGCCTTATATTCTAAATGACACCTATTTATAAATAATAAAATATTGAGATTTACTATGAGTTTAAATGCAATCCCTGAGATTATCGAAGACATTCGTGCTGGAAAAATGGTCATCTTGATGGATGATGAAGACCGCGAAAATGAAGGTGATATCATCATGGCAGCGACGCATGTCCGCCCTGAAGATATTAACTTTATGATTACTCACGCACGCGGCTTGGTTTGTTTGACCTTATCACAAGCACGTTGCCAGCAATTGGCACTGCCACTTATGTCAGATCGTAACGAGGCTAAATTTAGCACCAACTTTACTGTCTCGATTGAAGCGGCTGAAGGCGTTACTACGGGTATTTCTGCTGGTGATCGTGCACGTACTATTCAGGCAGCGGTATCTTCGTCAGCAAAGCCTGAAGACATCGTTCAGCCTGGACATATTTTTCCAATTATGGCACAAAACGGCGGTGTACTTCACCGTGCAGGCCATACAGAAGCGGGTTGTGATTTAGCACGTTTAGCGGGTCTAGAGCCTGCAGCGGTGATTGTAGAGATTATCAATGCAGATGGTACGATGGCGCGCCGTGACGACCTTGAAATATTTGCAAAAGAGCATGACATCAAGATAGGCACGATTGCTGACCTTATCAATTATCGTATTGCTAATGAGCAGACGGTAGAAGAGATTGAGTCACATCCTTTTGAAACTGAACACGGTACTTTTACGCTACATCGCTTCCGTGAGTTTGGCGCTGAAGAAACACATTTAGCCTTGGTAAAAGGTGATGTCAGCGAAGGTGTCAGCACTGTACGTGTTCATGGTTTCCACCCATTACGCGATTTATTTGCAGCTAAAAACGATATGACTGGCCGTAGTGGCTGGAGCGTACAGTCAGCACTAGAAGAAATCAGTGCTTCAGATCGTGGTGTGCTGGTATGGATTGGTAGCAATCAGCCAGTTGATTTGGGAGATGCGTTGGATAAAGCCGCGGACAACGAGTCGCAATCAACCATCACGCAGCAACCTTATCGTAGTATCGGCGTTGGTGCACAGATATTACGTCATTTAGGTGTCCGTGATATGCGCTTATTGTCATCGCCAATGAAGTTTTTTGCATTGTCAGGTTTTGATCTAAACGTGGTTGATTTTGTTCATGCACCGCAGCAAGACTAAAAACTGTTTAAGAAAATAGTTGAATGATGAGTTATTAAAAAAGCACGCTGACATTATATTAGCGTGCCTTTTTTGTTTTTAGCTTTTAATTTATAATAATTTTTTTGAAAAAATGAACAATCGACTCACATAGGAACCAACCTAAAGCTCAGGCGTATGACCAAACTTGGCTTCCAATGCTAGCAACTGTTGACGCTCTGCTGCTGTCCATGGCAATTTACCTTTTCCATCACTATCCAGACGTACTACCACAGCCTCTGCCGTAGCAACGATGATCTCTTGCGCAGTACTATAGTAACTATATTCCATCGCCATACTTGTATTGCCCAAACGCTTACAACGAACTCCTAATAATAATGTATCAGGATAGGTAACTGGGCGTAAATACTGACAGCTAGACTGAGCTAAAACAGTGACCATACTACCATCAAACATTCCTAGCGCATGCAGATAGCTGATACGTGCTGACTCAGCGTAACGATAGTAAACCACATTATTCAGGTGATTGAAGGCATCCATTTCTCCCCACTGTATCGGTTGATGATGAATCACAGGATAATGAGCTAGTAATTCAGGGCGGTGTTCGTTTGCTGCATCAAACATAGATACTGACTTTTCATTAGAATGGGTCATTGCTTACCTTACGTTTTATATTTTCTGTATTAGCTATTGCGACTAGCTTTTGTTAGCGTTGAGGCTTGTCTAAGATTTCTGTCGTCAATAATGGCGTTGGTTTTGGTGCATGAGCAATCAACTGATTCAGCCATACAATTACTTCTGGTATGTCACTCGGTGCTTTCATTGTCTCAAGATTACTTTGACCATCGATTGATTTTTTATCGGCTTGTACAATGCCAATCGCGCCAGCTTGTACTGACTTTTTATTGTCGCTATTTGAGGCCCTAGGCACCAACGTTTTTAACTGTTTACGTGCTTGAGTCAAATAGCTGACCAGTTGATCCTGCTTACGCATATTGCTGGCTTGGCTTGCTAGATTCAACGTCATGATGACTTCATGGATAGTGAGCTGACGACGCGTTAGATTTGCGTCATTAGTCGCTGAGGTATCAGTAGCATTGGTTGTTTTGAGCTGCTGCCTGTTCTCAGTAGCTGCATCTACCAGCTCTCGACGCTGTAAATCCGTACCTTCATAACTGCCAAGACGCTCATGACTGTGCAAAAATTCCTGAATGTTTTGAATCGCAAGATTTTGTATTTGCCATGGGCTTGGCTGTGAGCTTTGTGCCTGCAGACGCTCAATATCTTTGAGCAAACTTTGCTTGATAACGATGGTTAGCGCAGGCGCAATCTCATTACTGCTTTGCGATAACTGCCAATGTAGACCTCGCAATAACTCAATCGCGGCACTGTCATTACTATCCGCCAACAGTCTATCAGCAGCTTTGATTTGGATACGCAACAGATCTAACTGATTCTGAGCTTGGCTACTGGCCTTAACTCTAGGCTCTGGCAGCGTCTGCTGACTCATGGCAAATAGACGATCGTCCATTTCGTTTAGTCGACTGATTACTTGCTCATTACTCTGCAAACGATCGTTGACACTATGCTGAAAGCGCTGCTGACTAATATATAGCCACAATAATGCAGCGATCAGCAATAAGATAACCAGCCATTGCATCCGTAGCAGCAAAATATTTGCTTGCCGGCGCTGCTGAACAGTAGAAGGATCCTTAGATAAGGACTCAGAATTCATTGACATAAGGCAGTACCGTTATTGGTATAGATAAACATGTTTAAAGCAAATGAGAAGTTTAAGGTATTATATTTTAGAATGAATGGCTGAGAGAATCGTATCTGGCGATAAATCCTCTACTCGCCAGTAGCTCAACTGCTGTGCTGCAACCATATTGGCAAGACGCTCACCCAACACAACGTAAGAAAAATCTTTTAGCGTAAGCGATAGACGCTGTGTTGTATCAGCCACTGCATCAGAATTTTGCTCTTTTTTTAAAGTCTTTGATTGGCCATCATTGACGATATTTGACCAATGATCAAAAGCTGCTGCACTGCTGATGACGACAATTGGCTTTGACTGCTTTGGTAGGGCAATATCTGACGCAGTACTATGAGTAAGAAATGCTCGTTGCCACTGCTGGTAATGAGCCATTGCATCGATAGGCATCGTACGCTCGTACCACGCAATACTATCGATATGTACACCGCGCGCCTGTAATGTATCAACCAATAATCGACGTCCACCAAGCCCGCGCCATATCAGTAATTTATCGCCTGCTTGTAAGCTATCGATTTCAGGCATTGCTAGCATGCCTTCATTATTGGCCGTCTCAGGCTGAAGTATTTGATAGTTTGTTGTATCTATACGCACCTGACTGAACTCTGCTGCCGTTGCTTCACCAACCGCAACCAGCGGACTAGGTAGTGACAAACCTTCTGACAATCTCTGCGCATAGTTGCCATTACTATCTTTCGTTTTGTATTCACACTTTTTATGGTCAAGTGACTGCCAAGCGGCTAGCCCCGAAGCCGCTGCAGTTGGACTGACGATAACAAGCGCTTTGTACTCCCCCGCCATCCACTGATGCATTAATGCAATATCTAGATCAGTTGTTAGACGTGGTTGTAGCGTCAACATTGGCATCTCAATCACTACCAATCCTGCCGCTTGCAAATGCTGCGTCAACGGTGCTGCTCGCTCTACTGGGCGAGTATTAATGACAATTTGCGGCATTACTTTTGACTTCTCATTAGAATAATTTTTATGAGAAGTTGTGTATGTAGATTGAGTTGGCATTGATGACATAGGTATACCATGACAAAAAACGAGTGAAAAAGGCTTAAGTATACAAAAATGGCTGATGCTTAGATCAGCCTATCTTACGGTTAATCAAACCTATAGCGACTGTACTTGTACTACTCAGGCTGATAGATCGCTGACAAAATAGCGCCTGCGCCATCGGCAAGTAGCATTTCTGCGACATCGATACCTAGTTGGTTGGCTTGGGCTTCTTGCTCGGCTTGTGTCCCAACCAACGTAGCTCGTTTGTCTGCCTTCAACAATTCGCTACCATCGGCTTGACCTACTCGACCGCGTAGCCACAGCACATTCCCACTATCGTTATTGCCGTTATCACCATTGTTATCATTATTAACACTGGTTTCTTCAGCTGTCTGCAAAACTGCATAAGCGGCGATCGGTACTTGGCAACCGCCCTCTAGATGACGGTTCAGAGCACGCTCAGCGATAAGTCGAATACGGGCTTTATCATCATTGAGTGGTGCAAGTAATTTGAGGACTTCTTCATCGCCTTCACGGCATTCAATTGCTAAGGCACCTTGCCCAACTGCAGGCAAGCAAGCTGCGATATCAAGCTCACCGCGTATTCTCGCGTCCAGCTCAATACGTTGCAAGCCGCTGGTCGCTAAAATAATGGCATCGTATTCACCAGCATCTAACTTACCTAGACGAGTGCCGACGTTGCCGCGCAATGTTTTGATCTGCAGGTCAGGGCGATAGGCTTTGATCTGGCATTGACGACGTAAACTTGATGTCCCAACGACTGCACCTTGTGGTAGCTCATCAATACTATTATAAGTATTAGACACAAAAGCATCTGTTGGTGAAGCGCGTTTACAGTAGACGCCTAATGTGAGGCCATCAGGAAGCTGCATTGGTACATCTTTTAGCGAATGCACTGCAATATCAGCTTGTTTGTCATACAGCGCTTGTTCAAGCTCTTTTACAAACAACCCTTTACCACCGATTTTAGCCAAAGGTGTGTCCAAAATCTTGTCACCCTTAGTGACAATTTTTAGCAAATTAATCGTTAGATCAGGATACAACGCCAATAATCGATCACGAATATGCTCAGCCTGCCATAAGGCTAAAGGACTTTGACGTGTAGCGATATTTAGAGTAGTCAAAACAGGTTGCTGCGGATTGCTCATAAAGGGCCTCAATAAGTTCGATACTAATACTATAATGGCTATATTCCCAATGTCAGTACTGTTCATCTTTATACTGAATAATATCGATATTACTCGATAGGGCAAGTTTGCCAAAGCTTAGGCGACTCAAATGATTAATAGTAGATGCTGACGCAAAAAAATACCCCTATTTAAGCATAAATAAGGGTTTGATGATATGGAATGATTGGTCGCTATCAGGACAGCCTATTACATGCTTTGGATTTTATCACGTAAGGCAGGTAAGTGACGACGACTGACCGCTAGTGTCTCATCAATACCTTTAAAACGTATCTGATACTGGCCTGCATCCAAAGTTTCTAAAAAGTCCAAATAACTAAGGTTGATAATGGCATTGCGATGTACTCGGAATAGACGATCATCAAACTCTTGCTCTAACTCTTTTAGCGTTTCATCAATCAATACCATGCCATCTTTGTGACGCACTTTGACGTATTTTTGATCTGCTGCAAAATAGTAGATATCTTTTAGCTTAATCAGTTCAACACCGCGATGTGTACGAGCAGCGATATGTTCACGTATTGGACGTGCTGTCGGATCTTCAAGCTTGCGAATTTCGTTTAGTTGAGCGGCATTTAGGTTCTTTGCTTTGTTTAATGCCTCTAGTAGCTCATCTTTGTTTGCAGGTTTCAACAAATAGCCAATTGCATTGGCTTTTAACGCTGCAATTGCATAATGGTCGTATGCCGTCACAAATATAATCGCTGGTGGATGCTCAAGTTTGGCAAGTTCTTGAGCGCAGCGCACTCCGTCCATTTCAGGCATTCGGATATCTAATAATATAATATCTGGCTGCTGGGTTTTTACAGCGACGATGGCTTCTGCACCTGTTGTGGCCTGAGCAACTACCTCATGGCCTGACTCCTGTACAATTCTCACCAAGCGCTCACGCGCTAGGGGCTCATCATCACAAACTACGATACGCATGCAAACTCCCATCCAAGGACATACTTAATATTTTTTTTCAATAGTATTACTGCTATATTAGCACTCATTATCAATCACTTAGAATATAAAATCTAAATTATTTAATAAAATTCTGACGAAAACTACCAGTTTTTATAGCGGACAATATACTCCTGCTATTGGTAGATTTTATATGGTGTAATTGTGTTTCACGGTAGTTATGATATTACTTATTCGTACTCATTATTTATCAAACATAAATTATGACGTCTATATGAGGTACTGCAATAAGTATGCCACATAGGCTTTTAGGATTTGAAAAAAGAGAGAAAGCTAATAAATAACAGTAGGTTATAAACCAACGTCTTGTAGAGGATAGTCGATGATGGTGATAATCTGAGTACTGGCTACCGAACTTTGAATGTCAGCACTTTGTCCAAAATGGGCGCGCAAACGATCAGCTTGAATATAGAAATTCATATGTTGGCGCAAATCATGGTTGATAATTAGTGTTTTTTTGGGAAGCGCAACATCAATCATAATTTTGACTCGGTGTTGTTCCCACGTGACTTCGATATTAATGCAGATAGTTTCTGTGGTCATCTCTACCACATTGAGCAGTATTTTTTCTAGCACGCTTTGTAGCGTTAGCGCAGTGATAACCATGTCGTACATGATATCTTCTTCAGGTAACTTCCAATTGACTTCGAGCTTGTCTGCCAGACGACTAGATTCGATTGCCAAATAATGCTCACAGAGATCGACCTCTTCTTCAAAGCTAATCTCGCGTGTACCGCTAAAACTAGCACGGAATAGTGCAGAGACGTGCTGTAATAAGTCAGCGGCTTTGGGCGGGTTCGATTCAATCAGTGATACGAGTGTATTGATAGTGTTAAAGAAAAAGTGCGGGGCCGTACGGGCTTTTATTAGATCGTTTTGCGCAGTCAATTTATATTCAAAGGACAACTTAAGCGCATTGAGCTCACGGTAGCTACGCAAAAAATATAATAGAAACACAGTGGTAAAACCGCCCGCCAACACTGTATTGAGCACGATATTTAATACAAACGTGCGACTATCATATGTTAGCCAACCGAAATTAATCATAGATAATGTGACTAACGCCATCGAAACTGCAGCAGCAAACATCAGTAACAGTACAATCCGCATACTTACGCTAAGAATACTGGCGTTTTTGAAAGCAGGGCGTAGATAGTCAACTAAATACAGTGAGGGAATAACCGTCAGAGTGTTTTGAGTAAAGCTACGTACAAACTGAATCATGAAGTCTGACCAAGTGGCTAGACTATGGCGCTCCATTACCGTTAGGAACAAGGACCAAAAAAAGATATATGTCAGCCACTGCCAAGGCCTCATGATTTCCATGAGTTTAGGAATAAAAAACTCTAAGCGTGTAGCTAGTAAGGCAACCTCATCATTTGCTATACTCGAGTTCTTATTCTCTTGACTTGTCTTGTACCGATATGAACGCCAATTCTTCAAAACCTAGTAATCCTGAATCAAGTAAAAGTTCATCTGACTCTGATTTTAGCACAGATGCTCCTATAACAAGTACCACAACGCAGACTGCGCCTGCTAGTAGCCAAGGCCAACAAATGTGGGGTGGACGCTTTAGTGAAGCGACAGATAGCTTCGTTGCTGCCTTTACTGCCTCTGTGGGCTTTGACCAGCGCTTTGCTCGTCACGATATTCAAGGCTCGATTGCGCATGCAACGATGCTAAAAGAATGTGACATTTTAACTGCTGATGAAGTTGCCACCATTATCGATGGCCTGCAGCAAGTATTGCGCGAGATTGAAGCAGGTGAATTCAACTGGTCAATCGCGCTTGAAGACGTGCATATGAATGTCGAATCACGTCTGACCGATATCGTCGGTGCCGTTGGCAAAAAACTACATACTGGACGTAGCCGTAACGATCAGGTTGCGACTGACATTCGCCTATGGTTGCGCGAAGAGACGGATAACATCATCGCCCTATTGGTACGTCTGCAAAGTGGCTTACTTGATTTGGCCGAGCAGCATACCGATACCATTATGCCAGGCTTTACCCATTTGCAAACGGCACAGCCGGTCAGCTTTGGCCATCATGTAATGGCATGGTTTGAGATGTTATATCGCGATACTGAGCGTCTTGTCGATGCACGTCGCCGTATCAACCAGATGCCACTTGGTAGCGCAGCGCTTGCTGGTACGACTTTCCCAATCGATCGTACCATCACTGCTGAACTACTAGGTTTTGAAGGTATTTGCCAAAACTCACTCGATGCCGTTTCAGACCGTGACTTTGCGATTGAGTTTACTTCAGCAGCATCTATCCTGATGATGCATATGTCGCGTATGAGTGAAGAGATTATTCTTTGGATGTCAGCGCAGTTTAATTTTGTGCAAATACCAGATCGCTTCTGTACGGGCTCATCGATCATGCCGCAAAAGAAGAACCCTGACGTACCTGAGTTGGTACGCGGTAAAGCGGCGCGTGTCTTTGGTCAGTTGATGACTTTGCTTAGTCTGATGAAGAGCCAGCCACTTGCCTACAATAAAGACAATCAGGAAGACAAAGAGCCTTTATTTGATTGCGTTGATACGTTGACAGGTTCGCTATTAGCATTTGCTGATATGCTACCAAACATCACGCCAAACAAGGAAAGCATGCGTGCCGCTACGATGAAAGGCTATGCGACTGCGACTGACTTGGCAGATTACTTAGTACGTCAAGGCGTGGCATTCCGTGATGCCCATGAAGTGGTTGGTAACGCTGTTGCTTTAGGCATCAAAGAGGGTGTTGATCTAAGTGATTTGTCATTGGCACAGCTACAGCAATTTAGCGATGCCATCGGTGAGGATGTCTTCGATTATCTAACGCTAGAAGGCTCATTAGCAGCTCGTGACCATTTGGGTGGCACTGCGCCAAACCAAGTCAAGCAAGCGGTGGTCAATGGCCGTGCTCGCTTAAAAGCTTTTGCCTAATCAGTAAATTATAAACAATAGCCAACTTGCCAATCTAAACTTAACACCCGCTATCTATGCGGGTGTTTTTATTTGTCTTATGACCTCTACTGGTTTAGCCAATGTTATTTTCAAAATATCACTAACTTTAAAAATCTAAATAAAAAGGTTAAACGTAGGCAATATTTGTCATACACCAACTACCAAAGACTTTATAACAAATGGATAGAGGTCTAACGATATACATTAGTACCCTTTGCTAAATCTACCGAGACCGTTATCATAGACTCATATGATATTTGATTTAACCACTTAATATAATGAATAAGGAATGCCTTATGACTGAGACTTTTAATCCTCAAGCAAATACTGTGTTTTGCCGCAAATATAAGCAAGATTTACCAAAGATGCCGCATCCACCCTTCCCTAATAAAAAAGGTCAAGAGCTGCAAGAGACCGTATCTGAAAAGGCGTGGAAAGAATGGCTTGAGCATCAAACGATGCTTATCAATGAAAACCATCTGAGCATGATGGATCCTGCTGCCAAAAAGTTTTTAACAGAGCAGCGTGATAAGTTCTTAGACAACGAAGACTATGAGCGCGCACAAGGCTGGACACCAGAAAGCTAGGATTTACTGGCTTTCTACTAGCCACATTTAGTAGTTATAAAAAAACGCGCTTACTATAGCGCGTTTTTTATTATAAGGTAAAAATCAATGTCTTTCTTATCAGCCTTCATCACTATCTGACGTTTCAAGCTCATTGGCTGACAATGTACTAACTTGACGAGCAGCTAAGCGATCATTGGCTTCTTGCACCGCTTTTTCGACCATCGCATAGTCTGAATGACGCACGTCCTGCCCACTGATATAGTTAATGACTAGCTCTGCGACATTTTGTGCATGGTCCCCGATACGCTCAAGCGATCGTAATATCCACATAATATTAATGACTTTTGATACATGGCGTGAGTCTTCCATAATATAGGTCATCAAAGCACGAATGGCTGACTGATATTCGGTATTGACAACGCTATCATTACGCATCACTTCAAACGCTTGTTCCGCATTCGATTGACTAAAAGCTTCTAGCGAGTTGTTTAGCATCAGACGAACTTGATTGCTCAGATGCTGAACTTCAGCGTAGCCGTATGCTGATTTGCCTTCTGCCGCTATTTTACTGGCCATTCGCGCAATTTTTACCGCTTCATCGCCGATACGTTCCAAATCAACCACACCTTTACTGATCGACATGACTAAGCGCAAATCACTGGCAGCTGGCTGGCGCTTGGCGACCAATAATAAAATGTGCTCGTCGAGCTCGACTTCCATTCGATTGATATCGAAGTCCATATCGATGACTTCTTGTGCCAGTGTTTCATCTTTATCGATCAGAGCATGAATGGCTTTGGCCACTTGGTTAGCCGCGCTATCACCCATGTATAAGAATAAACGGATGGCTTCATCAAGATCTTGGTCAAAACTTTTGGAGATATGCTTATCACTTTGCATGAGAGGTATTCCCTAGAATCTATATTTTAATAGCGCGGTGTGCTTGTGAAGTTAGAAAGTCGGCTTATGACATGCAAATCAGCTTTGTCTGCTTGTACCGACTTCAATCTCAATCAATGTTAGCCATAACGACCTGTAATATAGTCTTCTGTCGCGGTTTGGGTAGGTTTGGTGAATATCTGATCGGTTTCACCCATCTCGATCATATCGCCTAGATACATATAGACCGTATAATCAGATACGCGAGCTGCTTGCTGCATATTATGAGTGACGATAGCGATGGTATAGTCGTTTTTCAGATCTTCGATTAAATCCTCGATAGCACCCGTCGAGATAGGATCCAGTGCTGATGTCGGCTCGTCAAGCAACAGTACTTCAGGCTTGGTCGCGACACTACGTGCGATACAAAGACGCTGCTGCTGACCACCTGATAACGACAGTCCTGATGCTTTTAGCTTGTCTTTCACTTCTGGCCATAGCGCTGATTTTTTCAAAGCCCACTCTACACGATGATCCAGCTCGTCTTTGCTTAATTTTTCATATAGTCGTACGCCAAAGGCGACATTGTCATAGATTGACATCGGGAACGGCGTTGGCTTCTGAAAAACCATACCAACTTGTGCACGCAATAAGTTCACATCGATATCTTTACCTAAGATGTTTTTGCCATCTAAATTGATATTGCCCTCTGCACGCATACCTGGATATAGATCGTACATGCGGTTAAAGGTACGTAGTAGCGTAGACTTGCCACAACCTGAAGGACCAATAAAAGCGGTCACTTTTTTATCAGCGATATCGATATTGATGTTTTTTAGTGCCTGAAAATCATCGTAATAGAAGTTTAGATCTCGAACTTCCATTTTTGCAGCAGGCATATTCTTAGGAATATCTTGAATCGTTTGTTTATTAAAATCAGCAGTGTTTGGTTGCTGAGCTTGGGCGCTAGTAGACATGGGTCTATTTAATAGGCTGCCTGTTGCCGTATTAAATTTGTCAGCAGTCGTGTTCGTACGGACGTTGCTTAGGACATCATTCATAATATTTCAACCTAGCTCAATTAATTTCATATAAGTTTAAGGAAATGCTTAGCGTGTAGCGTGCTACGGTCTGGTCTGCTCTCAGCCTTTATTTGGGCTGACCTCTACCACCGATAAATCTTGCCAAAATATTCAACACTAGGACAGACGCGGTGATAAGTAGTGCTGCCGCCCAAGCCAATGTATGCCAGTTGTCATAAGGACTCATCGCAAACTGGTAAATGGTATTGGGTAAGTTAGCAATAGGCTGACCCATATCTGTACTGAAGTATTGATTGTTAAGTGCGGTAAATAGTAACGGCGCTGTCTCACCGGTGATTCGAGCAAAAGCCAATAGCACACCTGTGGTCAGTCCTGCTCGCGCAGCTTTTACAGTAACCTGAGTGACCAGTTTCCATTTAGGGGTCCCTAGCGCATAGGCTGCTTCGCGTAGACTATTAGGTACCAGATTCAGCATGTTTTCTGTCGTACGTACGACCACTGGAATAACAATCAATGCCAATGCCAACGCGCCTGCCCAACCAGAGAAACTTTGACCTTTTACCATCAGTGCATAGATAAATAGACCGATGACAATCGATGGCGCTGACAATAGAATATCATTTAAAAAGCGAGTGACCTTGCCCAGCATACTGCCTTTAGAAAACTCAGATAAGTAAATACCTGTCATAAGGCCAATAGGTGCACCGATAAACAATCCTGAAAACGCCAACATGACCGAACCAACGATAGCATTACGTAAACCGCCTGCACTCATCGGTGGCGGCGTATCAGCGGTAAAGATTGGTAGCTGCACCATACCTTGGAAGCCTTCAACAAACAAAGTCACCAAAATCCATGACAACCAAAACAAGCCAAAAATCATCGCTGACATGGCAAAGCCTAGACCTAACTTGTTGGTCAAACGACGCTTGTTATACAGGCTTTGATTGTAGCGAGTAGCGCCGTTTGGCTTAGTAGGTAGTGGTGCATTGATCGCATTGTTAGCAGGCATAATATTTATTTCCCATATCTTTTATCAATATCTATCAAGGTTCAATAAATCGGTAACAGACTTATCGGTTACCTGCTTTGTGATCCATGCGCATAAGCATCAGTTTCGCTAAAGACAGCACAATGAAGGTGATGACAAATAAGATTAAGCCTAGATGTAGTAGAGACGCAAGATGTAGCTCACTAGACGCTTCAGCAAACTCATTGGCCAAGGCCGAAGTAATCGTCACGCCAGAAGTGAATAGGCTTGGACTGATATTGAAAGCATTACCAATCAAGAAAGTAACTGCCATCGTCTCACCCAATGCACGACCAAGACCCAAGATTACGCCACCAACGACACCAGCTTTGGTATAAGGCAGGATAATCTTGAACATGACTTCCCAAGTCGTCGCGCCCATGCCATATGCTGACTCTTTCAGTAAGTCTGGTACGACAGAGAAAACATCACGCATGGTAGCGGCGATGAACGGTATGATCATAATGGCAAGTACTAGGGAGGCGGTAAACATACCCAGTCCCATAGGTGCACCTGCAAACAGCTTACCGATAATAGGTAAAGGGCCGACGTGCTCAATGAACCATGGCTGAATGTGATCACCAAAGAATGGTGCAAATACGAACAATCCCCACATGCCATAAATGATAGATGGGATACCAGCCAACAACTCAATAGCGATACCAAGTGGTTTTTTTAGGAACTTAGGGCACATCTCGGTTAAAAATATCGCAATACCGAAACTGACTGGAACCGCGATAATAATAGCGATAAATGACGTGACTAAGGTGCCGTAAATAGGCGCTAATGCCCCGTATTCATTGGCGACTGTATCCCAGTTATTGCTGGTATAAAACCCCAAACCAAACTCTTGAATACTCGGCCATGCTCCAACAATTAGAGACACCAAAATGCCCCCTAAAGATAGGAGGACGAGTATGGCAAACGCTTTGGTAGAGTTAACAAATAAAGCGTCGTAACGTTTTTGTTTAGCCAGTTGGGACCTTAAGTCTGTCATAAGTGTCTCAGCATTGAATGGGATGAATCGAAATATTAAAAAGATGTATCTCAGGTTTTAACACAACAAACTTAAATGGGATGTGTAAGCATATTTATCGAGATGTATTCATCAAATTTGCTGTGTTAAAACCCCTCAAATAACTACCGGAGAATAGTTATTCGAGAGGATAACTTGTCGGTTGCTAAATCGTATTTAGCAGAAACAAATTACTGAGCTGGCTTGTAGACAGGCTGTCCATCGCTACCTTTTACTTCGTTCCACTTCTCTTTGAACAAGGCTACTGCCGTATCAGAGAATGGTACGTAGTCTAGTTCCATGGCGCTGTCATCACCTTGGGTATAAGCCCAGTCAAAGAAGTTCAACACGCCAGCGACTTGCTGAGGATTTTCTGGTTGCTTATGTACCAAGATAAAGGTCGCAGCAGCGATAGGCCATGCTTGGTCAGTTTCAGAGTTGGTGATGACTTTATAAAAGCCTTCTTGTTGTGACCAGTCGATATCACCTGCCGCAGCAAACGTTTCAGCAGATGGCTGTACGATGTTACCAGCTGCATTTTTCAGCGCAGTATGTGACATCTTATTCTGCTTAGCGTAAGCATACTCAACATAACCGATAGAGTTTTTCATGCGGTTTACGTAGCTTGAAACGCCTTCGTTACCTTTACCGCCTGCACCAGTAGCAGAAGTCGGCCATTTGACGGTTTTATCAACACCAACGGTGTCTTTCCAGTCTGGTGAAACCTTGGCAAGATAGTCAGTAAAGTTAAACGTCGTACCTGAACCATCTGAGCGGAATACTGTTGTAATTGCGGCATCTGGCAAGGTCAAATCTGGGTTCATCGCCTTAATCGCAGGGTCATTCCAGTTGCTAATCTTACCCAAATAGATATCAGCCAACGTTGTGCCGTCTAGCTTCAGTGCACCAGGCTCAACACCGTCGATGTTGACGATTGGCACAACGCCGCCAATCACGGTTGGGAACTGAATCAAACCTGCTTCATCTAACTCTTCAGGCGTCATCGGTGCATCAGAAGCACCAAAGTCTACTGTTTTTGACTGAATTTGTTTGATACCACCAGATGAACCAATCGACTGATAGTTGACTTGGCCACCAGTCGCAGCATTGTAGTCATATGACCATTTCGCATAGATAGGCTGCGGGAACGACGCACCTGCACCTGTAATATTCATAGCGATATTTTCAGCAGATTTAAAATCTGACGTAGCAGAAGATGCTGTCTGAGAGGTTGTTTCAGCTGTTGTCACAGCGCTACTGCTAGTATCAGCAGTTGGCTCCGCCGTATCTGTTGACTTATTACACGCCGTAAGCATTAATGTACAACTGACGGCCACTGCTAATAACGAATAACGCATGTAGGACTCCTGAAGTTTAACAACGGTATAAAAAAGCATTGCTTGTGATATGCGTGTTATCTTGCCAAATCTTTATGACAGTTTAATGACAACTTCTAGAATCCTTCATTCGCTTTACATAATATTTGAATAATTTGTCTACAGCCCAACAGCGATTTGCCTACAGCCTAATAGTACTAAGCATCCTCATCTATCAACACTCAAAAAATTATTCACGAAAATATTGAATAGTATGTGTGGCACAGGATATTTGTATCCAAATACTATTAGCCGTTGGTACAGAATTTTGTTAGTATGAAGGCTGATTTACAACACTGACAGACTCGGGGTGCGGTGTATTTTTGGCTCACTTTATTAAACTTGCTTTATTAAAGTAGTCGCCTTGATACATTCGCTGAGAGATCACCCGCCGAACCTGATGCGGTTAGTACCGACGCAGGGAAGTCTTAAGCACTTTGTTATTTATGACAAAGGGCGCGTAGAAATACATTTTTATCGTCACTACTGTCTTAATATGCGTGATGCATAGCCAGATAAGAAGAGAGGATATAAATTTGCGTCCAATATTTGATGACCACCATGCGCGACGATACTTTTTGGTCGAAGTTGTGGGTTCAGGTTATAAACTTGTCTAAATAATGGATGCCTACCCCCGCAGATACTGGCGGTGTTGATTTTATTCAAAAACCAACACGCTAGGACAGCATATGACTACTGCAGACACCACCTCAATTGCACCGAAAGCCCAAACGCATAATCCAGCCGACAACTCAACGCTTGCTTCAAATGCTGTTGACACGACCAACGTCAAAGCAGATAAAAAAGCAGATGCGTTAAAAACCCCTGCTCACCGTGCCGCAAGTGATGCCCGTTTCGAAGAAGATGCGCGCGACTTACACCGTATTTTACCCGCCTCAAGAAAAGTCTATATCGAAGGCTCAAGACCTGACATCCAAGTGCCGATGCGTGAAATCAGCTTGGCTGATACGCCTGTTGGCGGTACTGGAGATAAAGACGGTGAGCATAATCCGCCGTTTTATGTGTATGACACCTCAGGTGTATATACCGACCCTAATGTCGATATCGACCTCACACGTGGATTGCCAAAATTGCGTGAGAACTGGATCGCAGAACGCGGTGATACCGAGCAATTAAGCGGCCTATCCAGCTCATACGGACAAGCACGTGCCCGCGATATCAGCACTGCTAACCTTAGATTTGCTCATATCGATAAACCGCGTCGCGCCAAAGCGGGACAGAACGTCACGCAAATGTACTACGCACGCCGTGGCATCATCACTCCTGAGATGGAATATATCGCCATACGCGAAACGCAGAAGCAACATGAACTGACCGATATGCGTCAACACGATGGCGAGAGCTTCGGTGCTAATACGCCTCAAATCATTACTCCTGAGTTTGTTCGTGATGAAGTGGCGGCTGGACGTGCAATTATTCCAAACAATATCAACCACCCTGAATCTGAGCCGATGATCATCGGGCGCAATTTCTTGGTGAAAATTAATGCTAATATCGGTAACTCAGCGCTGGGTTCGTCTATCGATGAAGAAGTGTCCAAAATGACGTGGGCCACACGTTGGGGTGCGGATACCATTATGGATCTATCAACGGGTAATCATATTCATGAAACCCGTGAATGGCTAATCCGTAACTCTCCTGTGCCGATTGGTACCGTACCGATTTATCAAGCATTAGAAAAAGTCGATGGCGTCGCTGAAGATCTGACGTGGGAAATATTCCGTGATACGTTGATCGAGCAAGCAGAGCAAGGCGTCGATTACTTTACTATTCACGCCGGCGTACTATTACGCTATGTACCGCTCACCGCAAAACGTCTGACAGGTATCGTCTCACGCGGCGGCTCTATTATGGCGCAGTGGTGTCTAGCCCATCACAAAGAAAGCTTTTTATACACGCATTTCGAAGACATCTGCGAGATTATGAAACAGTACGATGTCGCATTTAGTCTAGGTGATGGCCTACGTCCTGGTTGCTTGCAAGATGCCAATGATGAAGCGCAGTTTGGTGAGCTACGTACGCTTGGTGAATTGACCAAAGTCGCATGGGAACACGATGTACAGGTGATGATCGAAGGCCCTGGACACGTCGCGATGAACCGCATCAAAGAAAACATGGACTTGCAGCTTGAGCTATGTGCTGACGCGCCTTTCTATACTTTAGGGCCATTAACGACAGACATCGCTCCAGGCTATGACCATATCACTAGTGCCATCGGAGCTGCAATGATTGGATGGTTTGGTACAGCGATGCTGTGCTATGTCACGCCAAAAGAACACTTGGGTCTACCAAACAAAAAAGACGTCAAAGACGGCATTATTACTTATAAAATCGCTGCACACGCTGCTGACCTTGCTAAAGGTCATCCAGGAGCACAGGCACGTGACAATGCGCTATCTAAAGCACGTTTTGAATTCCGCTGGGATGATCAGTTCAATCTAGCGCTCGATCCTGATACGGCACGCGAATATCATGATGAGACATTGCCAAAAGACGCACACAAATCGGCACACTTTTGTTCCATGTGTGGCCCTAAGTTTTGTTCAATGAAAATCACTCAAAACGTGCGTGAATATGCAGCAGGACTGGATAAAGATACCGCTAACCAAAAAATAACGCCGCAAACAGGCGACTTAACCGATGCTGGTCACCTAATCAAAGAGGTAGATACAGAGCTTGTCGGACAAGTTGGTGAAGCCACTGCTGAGGAAATTCGCCAAGGCATGGCTGAAATGACTAAAAAATATAACAACGAAGGACGCCAGTTATATAAAGAGGTGTAGGGTTAATAACCTATACTTTTGAAATAAGGAAAGCCCTACTATTTAAGTATTTGCACACTTATCTAGTAGGGCTTTTTTTGACTTATTTACTCATGATTTATGTGCGAATTTTTATTTACTACATTTAAATTTTCGACGCCTGATAAATCTCTTCAATTGAGGCATTAATGGTTTCAGCAAACTCGCTATCACTTTGTTGCTTACTCAAGCCTTCAGTAAAGGCACGCGAGAAGCTCGCAATCATACCTGGGTTTTGTTTGAGCTTGGCACAAGCATCGCTACGACTATAACCACCAGATAACGCCACTACTTTGAGCACTTTAGGATGGTCAATCAGCTCCTGATAAACCCCCGCCTCTTCTGGCAGGGTCAGCTTAAGCATTACTTGATGTTCATCATTCAAGCGTTCCAGATTGCGCAGGATATCTGCCTTCAACAGTAACTCGCACTCATGCTTTTGAGTGCTATCAATATTGACTTCTGGCTCGACGATAGGCATCAGACCTTTTGAAATAATTTGCTTAGCCACATCAAACTGCTGTTGTACCACAAGCTCAATACCATCGGCATTTGGCTCATAGATGACTGAGCGCATTTTAGTACCGAATACGGGATAGTTCTTTGCTTTATCTAATAATAGATCTAGATTCGGAATCGGCTTCATGACTTGTACACCGTTCATTTGCTCAGCCAGACCTTTATCTACCTTTAAAAATGGTACGATATTTTTATCTTCCCATAGGTAATTAGCCGTCGACTTACCATTGACTTCGCGCTCCATGGTATCTTCAAATAAAATTGCACCAAGTACACGCTCGCTATCAAAACAGTCACACGTCATAATACGAGCACGCATTTCATGAACCAAATCAAACATGGCCTCATCATTATCATAAGCATCGCTGCTGACACCATAAGTC
The DNA here is from genome assembly GCF_052258385.2 of Psychrobacter sp. 1Y6. NCBI lineage: Bacteria > Pseudomonadati > Pseudomonadota > Gammaproteobacteria > Moraxellales > Moraxellaceae > Psychrobacter > Psychrobacter sp. 1Y6. The sequence continues at coordinate 3,124,078 of NZ_JBQQEW020000001.1, forward strand.
TCTAACGCTTTTGGTGTGCTGCCACCACTTTGATCAAGCGCAGCAATAAAACCCGAACTATTTTTTATACGCTGTAATTGCTTATCGTATTCCATTGAGCCTGCATCCTATTTTTATTGGTTAAGTTAAGTATCATAAACTAAGCTTTTTTATTCCATACAAGCCGTGTTATTTGTAGATAACCTTATCATAGGATGATTTATATGCCTATATAGGATACGTGACAATATAGCTAAAAAATCATGAAACCAATACTTTTGGACAGTGCGCTTTACGCCAAAAATAGCACCCCTACACAGCAGACTGCCAATACTAATCCTATTATGTTGATACGGTTCAGCTGCTCTTTAAATACACCTACGCCAATCAATGTCGCTACGGCAATAACACCGACATTCATACCAGTAAAGACGATGCTAGGAGAATCATGCAGCACTTGGTGTGCCCGCACATAGGCGTAGATATTGCCCATGTTTAATGCGCCGAGCAGCAAGCCCGTCATAAGTGCTTGTTTTTGCCAACGTACCCGTGTGACAAGTAAATAGATTAAAAGCAATACACCTGCTACCCCGAAGCTAACCAATAGAGTCAGCGGAAAAGCTGCCCCTTGTTTGGCAACTTGTTTGAACAAAATATCAATAATGCCGTAGCCTGCCCATACCCCGAATAACCACAGTGGCGTATGCTTTGCTTGCCGAGTAATATCGTTATGCTGTGGTCTATAGACAAGCGCACCTAATGCAAGAAAACCTAACGCCAATCCAAGTATACGTGTACCAGTCAGCACCTCACCGAATAGCAAGAAAGCCGCTACGATAGGAATGATAAGTGATAAGCGCTGAGACGCGTCGGTTGCTACCATCCCCACCGCTTCAATAGCTCTTCCGAGAATGATAAATACAGCAGGTAATAGTACTCCAAGCGCAATGATGATGCCCCAAGCGCTATCAAGCGCATGTATGGCCCCTATATCAGGTTTTAGTAACACCCAAGTCAGTAAAAAAGCCACAGGATAGCCTGCCACGATGGTCTGACGAATATCTATATTTTTCTGGCGCAATATCTTCAAAAGTACGGAGACGGCGACGCTACATAGCACCGCTATTATTAAATACATCATTCACTGCTACCTTTTGAACTTCAATGTTGAGTTATTACTGTTCGTCTATTTATAAAAACCATTAAATAGAATGCCCGCTAATCAGCTGATTTTTGCAATAAAATCATGCTTATAAAAGCAATATTTAAACTATAAATAAGTGTGGATATGAAATGTAACAAAATATGTTTTCTACAGCAATCTATTTATTATAGTTATAACTGAAGCTCTCAAAACATAGCTATTCTTAAGCAAATTACAATTAGCATGCAGGTATGATTAGTAATTTTGCTAAAATAGCACCTAATCCCAATCACAAAAGTAAAGATTCTAGATAACGAGTCCTCTCGTTCATCTTGACGTACTGCTATTGATGTTTTATTACTGCCTATGAATGCTTTATTTCGCTTTTTTGAAAACCGCCTACCCGCCTTTCCAGACACCCCTATGCCATTGCCATCACCTCGCGATGGCATGCTGAAGTTTTTGTGGGCATGTACCAATGGCCTACGCGGCTGGCTACTAATCTTTATGATTTTGTCTGCTGGTATCGGTATCTACGAGGCCATGCTGTTTGCTTGGATAGGTAATATCGTCGATTGGTTGGGCGTTTATACACCACAAAACTTATGGGTAGAAAAAGGCGACATGTTGCTCATCATGCTCGCTGTCATGATAGTAAGCCCATTGTGGATTGCCTTGTCATCGTTTATCCACTTTCAGACCTTGCAAGGTGTGTTTCCCATGCAGATGCGCTGGCGTTTTCATCAGCGCATGCTTGGGCAGTCCATGCAGTTCTATCAGGATGAATTTTCGGGACGTGTCTCAGCTAAGGTAATGCAGACAGCCCTAGCAGTACGCGATACCGTGATGACTGTCACCGATATGTTTATGTATGTCTCTGTCTACTTTATCACCTCAGGGGTGATTTTGTTTAATTTAGACAGCTTACTACTTATTCCTTTTATTATTTGGCTGATTTTGGTTGCCATTACCATTTGGTACTTTATCCCTAAGCTCAAGGAGACAGCCATTGTCCAAGCAGATGCTCGTGCCTTGATGACAGGGCGAATCACTGATGCTTATGCCAATATCATGACCGTAAAGCTATTTAGCCACTCTCGTCGTGAGCTTGGCTATGCTAAAAACGCCATGGGGCAATTTCTAGGTACGGTTCATGCACAAATGCGCTGGGTCAGCTATTTGGAAGTATCGACACATCTTATCAGCGTGATCTTGGTCAGTAGTACTGCAGGTATTGGATTGTACTTGTGGCAACAAGGCGCAGTTGGTGTTGGTGCCATTGCTGCTGCGACAGCTATGGCATTACGTCTAAATGGTTTGACGCGTTGGATTATGTGGCAGACAGCCAGTTTGTTTGAGAGTATCGGTACAGTTCAAGATGGTATGCGTACGTTGTCAGCACCGCAGACGATTATTGATAAACCTGACGCACCAGCGCTAGCCGTCACGGACGGACGTATCGTGTTCGACCATGTTGACTTCAGTTATGAAAATGACGAAGAAGACAATGGTCAAACTAGCGAGCCTGTCGATGGTACTAGCATCGCTAAGCGCGCTCCTAACTCATATATCAAACTGTTGGACAACTTCCACTTAGATATTAAGCCGGGTGAAAAGATTGGTTTGGTTGGGCGTTCAGGTGCTGGTAAATCGACCTTGGTCAATTTGCTACTGCGCTTCTTTGATGTCGATAGCGGTAAGATTCTAATTGATGGTCAGGCTATTGATGCCGTTACGCAAGAATCGTTGCGTCAACAGATTGGTATGGTGACTCAAGACACGTCATTGCTACATCGTACCGTGCGTGAAAACATTGCCTATGGTCGTCCTGACGCTACTGACGAAGAGATTATGATCGCTGCCAAACAAGCTCAGGCATGGGATTTCATCAAAGATCTGTACGATGATAAAGGCAATACAGGTCTCGATACCCAAGTAGGTGAACGCGGAGTCAAACTATCTGGCGGTCAACGTCAGCGTATCGCTATCTCACGTGTTATGCTAAAAAATGCGCCGATTTTACTTTTAGATGAAGCGACCAGTGCGCTAGATTCTGAGATTGAATATGCCATTACCGAAAGCTTAAATGACATCATGACCGGCAAGACCGTTATTGCTATCGCCCATCGGCTGTCTACTATTGCGGCACTGGATAGACTGGTCGTTATGCATCAAGGCCGCATCATTGAGCAAGGTAGTCATGATGAACTATTAGCATTAAACGGTGTCTACGCTCGACTGTGGCAACGTCAAAGTGGTGGCTTCTTAGGTGAAGATAACTAAGATTCATTAAGAGCAATCATAAGAAGACAAACTGCAAAAAAATCACTCAAAATAAGTCACAAGGAAGTGTTTATTTTATGGAAGCATTCACAAACCGCATTAATCTTGGCGGAAAACAGGCACGCTACTATGACCTTAGCCAGTTTAATCAGCCGCTAGATTCAAGCTCTACTCCCCGCGCGGCAGCACATTTTTATAGTGGAAATAGTTTTACCGTTGGCACTTATACACCGCTATTAAGTAAGCTAGCCACTGAATTTGATATTAGCTCACTTGCCCTACGGGGCTATTGGTATGACAAGCCGCAAAGCCAACGCCTTACGCGCGAGCAAGATGCTGATATGCTGATTGAGTTTTTAGAAAAGACACAAGACAAGCCTGTCGTAGGTATTGGTCATTCGCAAGGCGCAACAGCCACAGCAATGGCAGCTGCCAAACGTCCAGAGCTGTTTTCGCAGTTGTACCTGATCGAGCCTGTCACATTTACCAAACACCAAGCTACCTTATATAACCTTTTGCCACGCTCTTTCCTATTGAGCCGCGAGCCTTTCAAAAGCACGTTAACCAAGCAATCTACTTGGCCAAGTACCTGTAGTTATTACGAGAGCCTACGTGCGCAGCGTGCTTATAAGCGTATCAGTGACGAGCACTTGCAAGTGTTTGCTGAACAAAGCTTGAGCAAGAATGCAGATGGTAGCTATACGCTTATGTTTGCACCAGAACAAGAGCTAGCCAATTATTTTGGCGCTCCTCATATCGATGCCGCACTCAAAAAACTACACTGTCCCTACACCTTAATTACAGGCAAGCCTACCCTGTTCATCAATGACAGAGTACGAAAGCAATGGCAAAAATTTGTCCCAGATAGCAGTCTTATTTCGCTGTCAGATTATGGTCATCTATTGCCAATGGAAGCGCCTGAATTATGTGCTCAAATCATCAACGAGCACTACCAAAGAAGTAAATAAGGATTTACAACGACTGAATTATGACTGACCTCTTTGCCCCTGCACCCACGGATAACTTACTACCCTATGATGGTAAGGTGAATGATCTAGGCGTAATTATCGACGATGCCACTGCCCTTTATAACACTCTACTAAATGAGCTACCTTGGCAGCCAGACATCGTGACGTTATTTGGTAAGACCCACATAACCACTCGAAAAATTGTCTGGATGGGAGATACAGATGCAGACTATCAATATTCAGGACATGTGCGACAAACTGTTCCGTGGACAGATATAGTGTTTCACGTGAAACAGAAAATCGAACAAGCTTTAGCAGAGAGTAGTGTCATCGCTAACTTCAACACCTGCCTGCTTAATTACTATCCTTCTGGCACTAATGGTATGGGCTATCACGCTGATGACGAAAAAGAGCTCGGTCATCAACCAGTCATCGCCTCCTTATCGCTTGGTGCCACACGTAAATTTGTTTTTAAGCATAAAAAAACTCAAGACAAAGTTGAACTTTATCTTGAGTCTGGTCAGCTCGTTGTGATGCATGGTGATACACAAACCTTTTGGAAGCATACGATTACTAAGACAAAGACGGTCGATACTGGACGAATCAGTCTAACGTTTCGGCATATGCTTACATCTTGATACTATCGCTGACTTAACGAGTCATCTAACTCTTATGCGAGACGATCTAAAAAACGCTCACGGTAGCACTGGTAAGCAGCTTCACACACATTGGCAGTGTAGCTAGCATTGACACTACCTGCGACTACTGCGCCCACCGCTGGAATGATTTGCGCCGCTTTTGTCTTAACGATGTTAGCGGCTACTTTAGTCGCTGTCTGACGCAGTACACGAGACATAACTTCTTCATTAATCTGATTGAATGCTTGAGTTTCTGGATCTTTAATCATCGCATGAGTGTCATCTAACGCTGCTTTACGTTCCTCAACAGAGGCAGAAGTTGCTACAGCCAACAAAGACATCGCAAATAGTTGTTCGCTTTCATTATTGATATCAAAGCCATAGTACGTTGCATATTCTCCAATCGCACGTAGATTGGCTGTAATAAGCCCAACGACATCAGCAGGGATACCTGCCCAACCTACAATCCCTGTAGTCACCCCTTGCGCACTGGTTAGCGCTACATATTTGCTTTTGAAAAGCTTAACTTGTTTATCTACAGCAGCAATGGGTAGACTTTTAACGTCAGCTAGCGTTTTGATAGAGGCGTCGTTAATATCTGCTGCCTCTTGATAGCTATCGATAACGTCTTGAGTGTCCAATGTCCAGTTGGCTGCATCACTCAAAGCACTAATCGTTTCCTCAGTTGCTTTTTTTAGAGAATCGCCAAATTGTGGAGCTTCCATCAATGCATCACCAGCGGCTACCACAGGGGTATTAAGCACTGCTAGCGTTTTATCCAAAATTCCTTTATCAGGGTTCTTCCATGCTTCTATCTCTGCACGAACTTTTGCTTCATAAGCAATGTGGTCATCTATTTTTTCATTGCTGGTCTTATTATTGTTAGTCTTATTGTTGATAGTCATATTATTCCCTTTATTAGTATTGTTCGCTTTCTATCCTATGATAAATAAGCGAAGACTACAGGGACGTTCTGTTGTCCAAAATAAAACTTTTGTATGATTTGTTAAGTAATCAGTTAAGTTTACTGGGTTTCAACAGACACCCCCTTACTAATAAATCCTATCAAACACTATCTAATACTTAGGCAGTCTTGACATTCACTCAGCAGCGGCCAAGACAATCTTGCCAAAAGCATCGCCTTTTTGTAGCTCATGGTGCGCTGCAACAACTTCTGAGAGTGGATAGGTTTTTTGAATCTTTAAAGTCAGCTTACCATCGGCCACTTCCTGTAAAACATGCGCCATATCTTGACCACTACGCTGCGCTTTATAGCCTGCTACTGCTAAGTCTTTTTGCTGACCGGCTTCTTTGAGCTTATCAACCCAGATAGTTGGCAATACATTCACTCGAGCGCCTGACTTGAGCACGCTAAGCGCACGGACACCTGCGTCATTACCGACTAAATCAAGTAGCACGTCGGCTTGTAGGTCAGGAAACGCTTCATCTTTGGTATAATCTATCCAACCCGCCAGCTTAGATACGTCTATCAACTCATCAAGCTTGGCGTACTTTTCTGGCGAGCAAATTACCGTTACCTTGATGTTATCTTGCGCCACCTTATTCATGAGCAATTGGATTAATAAATGACCGACACCGCCTGCTGGTGCATTAATCACCACATGCTCTTCTGTTTTTATATCAGCAAAATCTACAAACTGTAGCGCCGTTTGTCCGATACAAGGCAAAGCACCTGCCTGCTCTAAAGTGACATTGTCTGGTACTTTTGCAAGCAACTTGGCATCTACTGCCACATATTGCGCATAGCCGCCACCGGTAAAAGTCAAGGCCGCTACTCTATCGCCGATAGCAAACTCATCGCTATTACTGATGACTACTTCGCCTGATACATCGAATCCTAAAATAGCTGGCTGATCATTCTCAAACTTGTCTTTGCGAATGTTTTCCGCACCCCAGCCTTTACCTTGGCGAGTTTTATAATCGACAGGGTTAATTCCAGCATAGGCAATTTTTACCAGTACTTGGTCGTCCTGTAGCTCAGGGACATCAGCACCATCTTGATATTTCATTACTTCAGGCTCACCGAACTCGTGTATGAGTACGGCGTGCTGAGTCTTAGGTATGTTGTGGTTAGCTTGTTGATTATTATCAGTAGTAGACGCTGTTGCCATCGTAGAATATCCTTATATTTTGTTTATTAGGCTGTACTTGGTCTTCATTTTATTGAAACGTTATGCTGCAAATAGCACTTTCAATCGAGAACATGGTTAATCAATAATATGATCGATAAAAACAATTGTTCATATATTGATAGATTGCCAATATAATACATTTAGACGAATTATTATAGTTAGGTATTAAGGCAGCATCAGTTCTGCACTAATGGGCAGGTGATCTGATAGCGATGACCAAGGTTTTCCAGTGTGTACCCAAGCATCCTTCACAAGCAAATTGCGCACGTAGATACGATCCAAGCTGAGTACTGGCAGTTTTGCGGGAAAGGTTGGCAACAGCTTGCCATGACAATGCTTGAACGCTTCTATCATACCGAGATCTGACGCCAGTTTGTCACAAGACATCTTTTTCCAGTCGTTAAAATCGCCTGCCAAGATAAGTGGCTGCTCTGGCGCAATCTCATTTCGCACATAATCACTAATCGCTTGATACTGCTTGATACGATCACGCTCAAACAAGTTCAAATGTGCACACAATACGACAACTGGCATCTCCCAACCGATAGGCTGTACCTCACAGTGCAAGACACCGCGCTGCTCAAGCTTGTTGACCGTAATATTTACATTGTGTTTGGGGTCTAGCGGAAAGCGGCTCAATACTGCATTGCCGTGATGGCCGTTTTCGTACTCGGAGTTTTTGCCGTAACTGTTTTGCAGATCTAAAAACTCGCCGAACCATTCATGCTGCGATTGATCTGGGTACTCGTTGTATTGCATATTGCGTTTAAGGTTTTGGCCTTGCACTTCTTGCAAACACAAGACGTCTGAACCCACAGACTCTAGCGCCTGAGCAATACCTTGCATCTTCACTTGGCGATTCAGCGGTGACATGCCTTTGTGGATGTTGTAGCTGGTTAAAACAAAAGAGGTGGTAGTCATAGTTTGGTTAGTTGTACGCTCATTATTTATGGAGTAAAGATCAATAGCTCAGCTACGATAGCACCCATAGTGATGGTAATGACAGACATAAAAAGAGCACTGGCTCGTATTGAACCAATGCTCTCATATTACACCTATGTATTATTAATGGCTAATTCATAAATGGCTGAATCGTAAATGAACATCGCGTATAGGTGTCATCGTCAGATTAGTATCGAGTTACTAACGCTATTGGTTGATCTTCACCCATGATGTCTTGTGGCATAAATACAGCTTCGCCGCCATTATGAATGACGTGTTCGATGATTTCACCGATTGCATCATCTGTGATGCCTTCCGTAGTCGCATCATTGGCAGGGCTTAACGTTTGTGCTTTCTCATCAATCTTAGCGGACTGTATATAACCACGGCGTACGTAAAGTGTCTCGCCAACCCCTTGGAAGGCACTGCGATATACTTCCTGTAAATCCGTCTGCAACATATTCGCACCGCGAGCTTTATCTATTTCACCCAACGCAGCTTTGTGCAGTGAGGTACGATACTCTTCTACAGCTTCTTGCACACTATCTACAATATGTTGAGCGCTACCATCTTCTAAATTGGTCGCATTCGATACTGTAGCGATGATGTTGTCTGGACGATCACAGACTTCTTTATAGTAGCCAATATTTTTTGCATCACCAACTATGACAAGAGGCATTTTATGCTCGCCCCATAGTTCTTGGACACTTTTATCAACTTGGTTAAAGAATTCTTTTAAGTGACTGCTTTCGTTGTTTGATGAACGATCTGAGCCACCGTCACCTGTTGTGTATAGTCCGTTGTTTTCGACAGGGAACTGAATGTTCTCCATGTTGTTCTGTGCATCATCATCTTTATCGAATTCTCTCACAACGCGGTCATTAGAGGCTTCAATCAAACGAGCATTGTCACGGGTTAAGACCACCGTATAATAATGAACCGCACTTGCCATATCACGAACCAAGTCACGCGTAGCAAATCTATCTGAAATCACAACGCGTTCTGTTGTATCAATTGGCATACGGATGACTTGCACATCATCTGTACTAGCAAATATAGCTAATGTATCGAGATTATAATTGTGATTGAGCTCACTGATTTTATTTTGAATATTATCTAGAATAGTGGTCGCTGTGCGTTTATCGAACTCTTTCGTCAGACGATCTTCGGCAACCTTCAATTGGTTTTTTAGAGCGATAGGATCTTGCTCGTTAGCTGGATGTTCACGATGCGTTTTAACAAAGATACTTACTGCAGGGTTAGCTTTAGTTTCACGTAAATTTTTAAGAGTCGCTTTCATATATTGCTCCTTGTTTTATTATCGTTCATTTTCAACTTTATACATTTCTTCACTCATATACTGTTATAAGCGTAGAAATTTCTATCCGTGTTTTTCTTGCATCTCATTGATGCATAATATTTAAATTCCATTATCTTGATGCTAACAGCTATACCCCACTCCCTGTAGGGTTAATTTGCAAGCAAATGATAGCGCTTTGTAAGTAGAGCACTCTATATTGTTAAAGAACTGACTTAGCGAGCATAACTACGTATTCAGATAATTATCTTGAGATGTTGAATCTAAGTACTAGAATCTCGACATTTACTTTCAGTTTGCTAGCGCTGTCCCAATTACTTGAATCGTATAAAAATACTTAGGTTGTATTTTTATCAAACGAACCCATCTTTTATATAATCTATATATAAAATAAGAACATACTGTATATTTCAATAGTAGCCAGACTTATCTCATTCTCATTCTCATTTTTATTAGTAATAATTCATTGATACCGGATACCTATATGACATCTTCTCCTTTAGATTTACGCCTTGTCGATTTTACCGACACTGCGCCACATACGTTACAGAACCAAGTGATTGACGCTATTGATGCTGCCAATGCTTTTTTAGATACTTTAACTGTGATAGAAAGCGACAGTGCTGAAAAAATAAGCGCTGAACAAGCTTTAGCAGATGTGATGAGCTTTGACCATATCAATTTGGCATTAGATCGTAGCTGGGGTATTTTGTCGCATCTCAATAGTGTGATGAGTAACGATGAGATTCGTCATGTTCACCATGAGCTGCTACCAAAGCTATCTGCTTACGGTACGCGGGTTGGACAGCATCAGCCTTTGTTTAATCGCTATCAAGCTATCGTCAATGACACAGATTTTTTTGCTACGTTAGAGCCTGCTCGTGGACGTGCAATCGAACTGGCATTACGTAGCTTTGAGTTATCAGGCGTTGCGTTACCTCAAGCTGAGCAAGAAAAGTTTGCCGCTATCCAAAGTGAGTTATCAACCCTGTCTGCAACTTTCTCGGACAATATCTTGGATGCGACGCAAGCATTTGCCCTGCCTTTAGAAGACTCTCAATTAAAAGGTTTAACAGAGAGCGGTTTGGCATTATTGGCAGATGCAGGCGAACAATACAAAGCGCGTGAGCTTGCTAATGGCACTCTAAGTCAAACAGATATAGATGCGCTTCCTACTCCGTACTATGTGGCCAGTTTAAATATTCCTGTATATCTAGCGATCATGACTCATGCGGACGATCGTAGCCTACGTGAGACGCTGTATCGTGCTTATGTTACGCGTGCCTCGGAGTTTGATAAACATACCAATGTAAAAGGCAACTCATTAAATAACGCTGACAATATGAGTCAAATCCTCTCATTACGTGAGCAAAAAGCCAAGCTACTTGGTTTTGCAAATTATGCTGAAGTATCCCTATCGACTAAGATGGCAGACAGTGTCTTAGAAGTAGAGACATTCTTACGTGACTTAGGAACGCAAGCAACCCCTGCTGCCAAAGTAGATTTGGCACAGCTACAGAAATACGCTAGTGATTATGGCATTGACGAGTTGCAACCGTGGGATAGCGCTTACATCGCTGAAAAAGTAAAACAAAGTGAGTTCAGCTTATCGCAAGAGGAAATTCGTCCATATTTCCCATTACCTAAAGTAATTAACGGCTTGTTTACTATCGTTGAGCGTCTATACGGTATTAAAGTACAAGCGCAAAGCCATAAAAATGTAGAAAGTGATTCAGTATCTCGCTGGCATGACGATGTGAGTTTTTATCAATTATTCGATGCTGATGATCGCTTGCTTGGTGGCTTCTACTTTGACTTGTTTGCACGTAGTGGTAAGCGTGGCGGTGCATGGATGAGTGGTTTCCAATCTCGCTATAGCTATGAAGAACAAAACCATCAGCAACTGCCCGTTTGCTTTATGGTTGGTAATTTTACGCCAGCACTTGATGGCAAACCTAGTTTATTGACCCATGATGAAGTATTAACCTTATTCCACGAGTTTGGTCACGGCTTACATCATTTATTAACCCAAGTGACGGTCGGTGATGTCGCTGGTGTCAATGGCGTCGAGTGGGATGCGGTCGAGCTTCCTAGTCAGTTTATGGAAAACTGGGCTTGGGACGCTGAAGGTATCGCCCTTATCAGCAGCCACGTTGAGACTGGTGAGCCATTACCTAAAGACAAGCTCGATGCATTATTAGCAGTGAAAAATTTCCAAAGCGGCATGCAAACGCTGCGTCAGATTGAGTTTGCCCTATTTGACTTACTCATTCACGCTCATACGCCAGCACTGAGTTACGATGGCATTTTAGAGACGCTCAATACTGTCCGTAATGATATCTCCGTTATGCAAACACCTGACTATAACCGCTTTGCTAATGGTTTTAGTCATATCTTCGCGGGTGGTTATGCTGCAGGTTATTACTCATATAAATGGGCGGAACTGCTATCAGCGGATGCGTTTAGCAAGTTTGAAGAAGACGGGATTTTCAACCCAGCGACAGGCAAAGCGTTCCGTGAATCTATCTTATCTGTTGGCGGCAGTTTCCCAGCCAAGACCAACTTTGAAAACTTCCGCGGTCGTAGCGCCAGTATCGACGCCTTGTTACGCCATAATGGTTTCACTGATGTTAAAAGTATCGATGCCGCAAACACTCAAACGACTCGCGAGGTCATTTAAATGCGTTATCAGTCTTCTAGTCCTAAGCGCCGATTTTTAGCAGGGGTACGTTGTCCGAAATGTCAGGAGATGGACGCTGTGGTGCAAGTTAATATCGTGACTCCTGCCCCAGATGAGTATATTGAATGTACTCAGTGCGGACACACAGAGCACCGCCCTGATCCTGATGCCATTAGCGCCAAGAACCATTTAGAAGATCAGATAGCTCGTGATGCGATGGCGACTGGCACCAGCGGCACTGTAAAATTCAAGCCTTAATTATTTAGTTTTCATATCTAAAAACAGATTAAGTCCTTTATTATTTAATGGTCTATTAAGCCTATCTATCAATAGATAGGCTTTTTATTTTGAGTTTGCTATAGTATGGCTACTTATATTCTTGACATGAATCGATCATAATATGAAACGAGAAAACATTCGTCCTTTACCCACTCACGCTTCCAAGAAAAAAGCGACTAAAACACGCCGGAAAATTTGGACAGTATTTATTTTAGTACTGCTGATTATTGCCATCGGCTATTTAATTTTAGGTAAGTCTGACACAGAATCTACTTTACCTGCTAATACTGCTACTTCAGTACCAACAACTGAGCAAACACCGACAGAGTCAACAACAGACAATATACCTGAGACAACAGATGACTCTGTCATTAACGATGGTGTACTCATGGATGAAAACTCTGAAGCAGCCAATAATGACAATAACGCGATACCAAATCCTACTGCTATATTAGATGCGCCTCTACCAGAAAATGATAGCTTGGCGAAAGAAGAGATTGATCGTTTAGAAGATGAACGTCAGCGACTGGCCGAACAAGAAAAATTAGCCGCTGAACAAGTGGCTATGAATAAGCAATTGACTGATATGAAGGCCGAACAAATTGCACTGCTTGAACAACAAATTGCTCAATTAGAAGCAAACGACTCTAATAAAGCGACGGTTCAATAACCGTATACTTGATTTGGTTATAGAGAGGCTTACGATGGCGATTTTGCAATTCACACATGCCTCTATTTTAAATAGCAATGCACAGTTGCTTATTTTACCTGTTAACAATGCTGGTGTCGTTTTAGATCCTGTACTCACACGAGCGAAAACTCTATTTGCTGATAATTATAGTCGCTATCATCGTGCGTGTCGCGATGGTAGTCTGAATGTTGGTAGCTGCTTAATTAATAAGCGTACACGTGAGCAGGTCGGACTTGGTATCAGTAGTAACGGTAACCAGCCAAACTATATTGCCAACCTTGTGATATCAAACCATCCTTATCATCCAGCGCGCACACGTTGGCTGACTGCTGCCTTGATTGATTTGCAACAGCAAATAATGCCGCTTATACGTTACCAAGGCATACGCAGAGTTGCATTACTTGCGCGGCCACTTATCTCAAGCAGACCACGTGATATCGTATCCAATAAAAGCAATACAGTAGATACCCTGCCTTTAGACTGGCATGCTGTTACTTTGCCATTACTAACTGAGTACTTACAAGACCTACCAAAACTTCGTATCGATATACATCTGCCTAAAAACATTGAGTTATAAATGGCCTTTTAGCTAGCCAGTCATCGTCTTTTTGAGCACATAAAAAAACCGCCTTGAATACTCATAACGAGCACTTCAAGGTGGTTTTTTATTACTTAAACCACATCAGATATTGAGTATTAGTTCTGCTCAACACCTTTCATAGTTAGTTTGATACGACCACGGTTGTCAACGTCTTGTACGAGTACTTTAACGACCTGACCTTCTTTTAGATAGTCTGATACATTCTCTACGCGCTCTTCTGCGATTTGTGAAATATGTACTAGGCCATCCGTATTTGGCAAGACATTTACAAATGCACCGAAGTCAACGATACGAGCAACGGTACCTTCATAAGTTTTACCAACTTCAACTTCAGCAGTTAGTGCTTCGATTTTACCGATAGCCGCTTTAGTCGCTGCTTTGTTTTCACCAAAGATACGGATAGTACCTGCGTCATCAATATCGATAACCGCGCCAGTTTCTTCCGTTAGCTGACGGATAGTTGCGCCGCCTTTACCGATAACGTCGCGAATCTTGTCTGGGTTGATTTCGATAACCGCGTAGTTTGGTGCATGAGCATTGATTTCAGTACGGCTTTCAGGCAATACTTGGTTCATTGCTTCTAGGATATGGATACGACCAGCATGGGCTTGTTTAAGCGCTTGCTCCATGATGTCAGGTGTAATACCTTCGATTTTGATATCCATCTGAAGTGCAGTGATACCATTTTTAGAACCGGCTACTTTAAAGTCCATATCGCCTAGATGATCTTCATCACCCAAGATGTCTGACAATACAGCAAAACGATCGCCTTCTTTAACCAGACCCATCGCGATACCAGCAACTGGTGCTTTTAACGGTACGCCTGCGTCCATCAATGCCAAGCTTGCACCACACACAGAAGCCATAGAAGATGAACCGTTAGATTCAGTGATTTCTGATACCACACGAATCACATACGGGAAACGCTCACTATCTGGCAACATTGCTTGTACACCGCGGCGCGCTAGACGACCATGGCCGATTTCACGACGTTTTGGAATACCTTCACGGCCCGTTTCACCAACTGAGAAATGCGGGAAGTTATAATGCAGCATGAAATGGTCACGAATCGTGCCACCTAGTGAGTCAATCATGTTGACATCACGGCTGTTACCAAGTGTGGTAGTAACCAATGCCTGCGTCTCACCACGTGTGAACAATGCTGAACCATGCGTATATGGCAATACACCAACTTGTACGTCAAGCGCACGAACTGTCTCAGGGTCACGACCATCGATACGCGGCTTACCTGACAAAATGTTGTCACGAACGGTACGATATTTAAGGTCGTTATAGATTTCTTTAAGCTCAGATACGGTATCAGCATAAGTTTCTGACTCAGTATCACCAGCAAGTGCATCAATAATTGATTGCTTAATCTCATCAAGCTTAGTGTAACGTGCTTGCTTATCAGTAATGGTATAAGCATCAGCAACTTGCTCGCCGAACTGCTCTCTCATGCTACTGGTAAGTGCTTGATCACGCTCAGGAGCAGAATATTGCTGCTTAGCAGTACCGATCTCTTCAGCCATCGAAGCAATGTTATCAATAACAATTTGTTGTTGCTGATGGCCGTACAATACTGCACCTAACATCTGGTCTTCTGACAGCTCTGCCGCTTCAGACTCAACCATCAATACTGCAGACTTAGTACCAGCCACAACCAAATCTAGATCACTAGTTTCAAGCTGCTCAGACGTTGGGTTTAGAACGTATTCGCCGTTAATGAAACCAACACGAGCGGCCGCAACAGGACCATTAAATGGTGCATCAGAAATAGCCAATGCTGCTGAAGCACCGATTAGTGCAGCGATATCTGCAGACTGAGTTTTATCTGATGATACAACTGTAGCGGTGATTTGGATTTCGTTTACGTAGCCTTCTGGGAATAGCGGACGAATCGGACGGTCAATCAAGCGTGAAGTCAACGTTTCAAATTCGCTTGCACGGCCTTCACGTTTGCCGTAAGCACCTGGAATTTTACCCGCTGCATACATTTTTTCTTGATAATTAACCGTTAGCGGAAAGAAGTTTTGACCTTCTTTAGCTTCTGATTTTACGACTGCTGCAACTAATACGGTTACGCCGCCCATGTGTACTAAAATAGAGTTTGCTTGACGGGCAATACGGCCTGTCTCGATAACAACCTGCTGGTTGCCATACTGAAATTCACGCTTAATGGTGTTGAACATTGTCATATAATCTTCCTAATGTTGACTGACAAAACTGATATCAGCGTTAAAAAAGGCTGATATCTGTCATTAAAATTCTGTGTATATGGCTATCAGTTGACATGTTTTCTATTAGAAATCATCGCAACCAATGCCAATAACGTTACTTGGTTGTCTCATATATTTGTCTGAGTTAGACATCGTACTATTATGTATATTCGGTCGTGCAATTTTGGCTTTACTATAAATACTATCAAAAAGACATTAAGTCAAAAGACTTCGATGCTAAAAACCCTACAGGCTATTTTCTAGGCTCTCAAATATCAGCTATCTGCGCCGATTACCAAGCCAAATAATGAATATCTTAACAATAATCGCCATATCTGTAGCAGATGCGCTATCAAACTCACAAGGCATTATTTTACAGTGATTTATAGCCATTGACCAATTAATTGCACAGTAGCGCAATTATTGTCAGAAAATACCGTACTTGAGACCTGGTTAGTACAGTTTATACCAATATCCCTCTTAACGATTCTATAGAAGGGGTTATAACTCTTACTATTTGAGCACAGTATCTAAAACGAATAAGCATAAAAAAACGGCGTGAAACTATTCCACACCGTTTTTAGAAAAATCTATTTTATCGATAACAACAAACAAGTTCCAAGCGGTTTAGCAAAAAATTTAGCGTCCACTCGTACTATTGTCGTTAGATTAACGACGTAGACCTAACTGGCTGATTAGAGTAGTGTAACGACCAAGGTCTTTACCTTTTAAGTAATCAAGCAGTTTACGACGCGTGTTAACCATACGGATAAGACCGCGACGGCTATGATGGTCAGCTTTGTGTGCTTTAAAGTGGTTCTGCAAATCATTGATACGAGCACTCAACAAAGCTACTTGAACTTCTGGAGAACCAGTGTCATTTTCGCCACGTTGGTATTGAGCGATGATTTGTTCACGATCGGTATTAGTTAGCATAAATATCTCCGGCAATGCTAAAAACTTTAAAAACGGACTGCAATTTGAGTCAGTATTAAAGCAATAGAATAATAAATAAAATAACCTGTACGCCATTCAGGACAACCCTGCATTACTAGAGTTGACCTAGTGTACGACAAGCTCAGTTAACAACCATTTAGTATGTTTTGAATCGTACATTTCATTTAGCTATAGAACTACTTAATCAAAGTAATGGGCTAACTACAGTACATCATTCAAAACCTAATTTAAATGTGGGGGTAATTATAACAAAAAACTGCTGAACTAGCAGCAGTTTTTCATAATACTTGTAAAGCTACCTTTGGTCTCTGGTAACTAGTATTTGATAGATAACTAGCTATTAACATCCTACCTAAGTAGTCTATTTATTAACATCAGCTTCTTTCGCATTGCCGCCTAGTTCATCATCTTCAAGAGGCGCGGCAGTAGTCACTTCCGCTAGACTATCTGGGGCAGTATGCTCACTTGGATTGATTTCTTTTGCAAGCTTTTCAGTCTCTTTTTCTTGCTCGTCCATATTGTTCGGTGAATTACTCATATTAGCTCCTGAATTATTATTTTTGGACTAACTGTCGTTGCACTCATCGATCATAAGACGTGCAAACTATAAACATATCAATGCCACCCATTACAGGTGGCATATTAAAAACCTACTTATCTTCTTTCACGTTTTCTAAGTTAGCTGCGATACGTTCTGCTGCTGCTTCGCTGTTTTCACTATGATTGTCTTCAGTTTGACTCTTAAGTGCTGCTTCCGCTGAATCAGAACGTTGTTGCTCAAGTTTAGTATCGTTTGGATTAGAATTTGACATATTATCTTCCTTAGTTATGGTTATGAATGTTGGTTGTACAGAGTTGAGATTTAATAGTACTTAATTAATTGAACTTGTTTAGTTAGAAATCAAAATTCTAAGATAATGCTTTATCTATGGCATCAACGAAATTGGGTATATCGTCTGGGTTACGCGAGGTAATAAGATTACCATCTACTTGTACTGTCTTATCTACGTAGTTTGCTCCAGCATTTTCTAAATCTAGTTGCAACGTAGGGTAAGCGGTAAGGGTTTTGCCTTTAGCAATACCTGTATTTATGAGAACCCAAGGAGCATGACAAATAACAGCTAATGGCTTTCCTGCTTCATTAATAGCATTGATAATTTGATGAGCCTTTTCGTTACCACGAATAGTATCAGCGTTCACAGTACCACCTGGTAAAACTAACGCATCATAGTCAGAGACGTTAGCATCTTCTGCAAAGATATCAGCAGTAAAAGTATCACTTTTATCTACGTCTTGCTGCATGGCTTGCACTTCTTTTTTATCATTTGTTGTTATAAGAAGTGTCTTGTAGCCTTTGTCTTTTAACTGATTATTGACGTCTTCATACTCTGCTTGTTCGAAGTGGTTATGTAGTAAAAAAGCGATCGTTTTCATAACTTTCCTTTTTCTTATCTATTAGTTTTGTGAGCCAGTATATTTTTATAAGCTAATTTTATTATTATTCAGTAGTACGTTTTCCTTTGAACTATTTTATTTTTATCCAAATGCGTCCTTTCTGCATTACTTTTTTCTTTTGATTGTCTATTTTTAATTATTTGCTTTATAGCAATTTTTTATTTTTATAATATTTATCCGTTTTATTTTTTAACTCAGTATTCCCTATCTAATGAATCTAGAGTACAAAAAAAACAGGTTTCACCATAGGCGAAACCTGCAATAAAATGTGACGGTATGTGATTAGTGTAAACTATTAGTAAATCAGGCCAATGTTAGGTGATAATTTCTCTATTTAAGTAACATTGGTGAAAACGTGACTATTAGCGCTGAATCAATTTCTTAGGTTGTAGACGTCCGTTTAAGCTCACAGATCCCAAACCGAGAAACTCTCCCTGCTCGTTGAGTAAACGTATATCAACAGGTATTTCGTGCTCTAAAAGCTGAGACGCATCAAGTCCAGTATCAGCTTTACCATTGGTACTAGCGTTATCATCAACACTAACAGAGCTACTATTAGATAGCTGGTTAGAAACCATATTAGTAACATAGTCTTTGAGCTTACCTGTTAGCTCATCAAATACGTTTAAGCGCTGCCCCATATGTACACGGGCGCATTGTTCCTCTGTCAGCATCAGTTCAGCATCGATATCAATACAAGCATCGATAGGCAGTAGACAAGCTTGACGCTCCTCTAAACCATGCTCTTCTAACGATGATAAAGCGATAGCATCATCAATGCTGAAGTTCCCTACTTGTGTACGACGTAATGCCGTCAAATGTCCTAGCGTACCTAGCTGCTTTGCAATATCTTCCGCTAATACACGTACGTAAGTACCTTTAGTACAAGTAACCGTGAGATTAATCTGGGTATCATCTATCATCTGTAGATTGATTGCTTTAATCGTAATATCTCTAGGCGGTCTATCAACCTCAATGCCAGCCCGAGCATATTCATACAGTTTTTTGCCATCTTTTTTTAGCGCTGAATACATCGGGGGTATCTGCTGTTGAGCGCCCAAGAACTGCTGGGCAATAGTCGCCAATGATGCTTCGTCGAATACTGAAATAGATGCCTGCGTTACGATTTGACCATCAGCATCACCAGTATCGGTTTGGCTACCTAACAAGATAGTCGCTTGGTAAGACTTATCAGCATCCAGTTGATAATGGCTAAACTTGGTAGCTTCACCCAAACAAATAGGCAACAGGCCAGTTGCCATTGGATCAAGCGTTCCTGTATGTCCTGCCTTTTTACTATCGTGTATCGGTGATTTAAATAAATACTTCACTTTTGATACGACTTGCTGCGAGGTCATACCTTTGGGTTTATCCACCAATATGACACCTGAAACTTTTACTTTTTCAGGTGTCATATTGGCTTGTTTATCAACTTGCTTAGACGCTATAGACATAATAATAATTTACTCGTCATTCTCGTTTTGCTCAGTTTTAGTCACGGCCTTACTAATCAAGTCCATCATGTAGTTACCACGAGCAGTCACTTCATCATAGTGAAAACGTAGGCGCGGCGTAGTACGTGTCTTTAAGCTATGGCTTAATTCCGTACGCAAGAATCCTGCCGCTTTATTCAATACTTTAATGCTTTCTTCATGATTGGTCTTGTTCATAGCATCATTGAGCTCAGGCTCCATGATAGTGACATAGACGTCCGCATAGCCTAAATCTGGGCTAACTTTGACACTAGAGATCGTGACAAAACCCGTTAGACGAGGGTCATTGACTTCATCGCGAATAAGAACAGCAAGCTCACGCTGAATCTGATCCGACAATCTTTGTAAACGTTGGTTCATGTTGTTACCTTACTTTAATGGGCTTATTTTATTACTGTATAAGTCTGCTGATTAATAGATGTTGCACTAATATGTGCTAAAAAAGGCCTAGCAGGATGTACCTGTTAGGCCTAAGTACAGCTGAATATTAGCAAAGTATCTAAACAGCTCAGCGGGTTACGCATATTGCATTAATACATACTCTGCTATCGAACAGCAGCTTTAGATAGTACGTGCGAACTCTTGGATTTCAAAGACTTCGATCTTATCGCCAGCTTCAACATCATAGCCACGAACGGCCAGACCACATTCCATACCAGTACGTACTTCATTAACGTCTTCTTTATAACGACGCAATGATTGCAATTGACCAGTAAAGATAACTTGGTCATCACGCAATACGCGGATAGGTTTGTTGCGATAGATTGTACCTTCGACCACCATACAACCAGCAGCAGCACCGAACTTACTAGAACGGAATACTTCACGAACGTCTGCAACACCAAGGATTTTCTCGCGATGTTCAGGAGCAAGCATACCGCTCATTGCTGATTTCACATCATCGATCAAACCATAGATTACGCTATAGTAGCGAATATCCATGTTAGCAGTATCTGCTTTACGGCGTGCGGTAGCATCTGCACGAACGTTGAATCCTAATAGTACCGCTTCACTAGATTCTGCAAGGGTTACATCAGACTCAGAGATAGGACCAACGCCTGAACTGATCACTCTGACTTTTACTTCGTCAGTAGACAGTTCATTTAGGGCAGCTAGTAGTGCTTCAAGTGAACCACGTACGTCTGTTTTTAGTACGATATTCAAGAATGACACATCGCCTTGGCCCATCTGATCAAACATGCTTTCTAAACGCATGGCGTTCTGACGCTCAAGTTGACGTTCACGCTCACGGTTGGTTCTAAAGTCCGCAACTTCACGAGCTTTTTTCTCATCCGTTACAACTAGGAACTCACTACCAGCAGCAGGTGTTTCAGGCAGACCTAAAATCTCTACAGGAATAGAAGGACCAGCTGATTTGATACGTTGGCCATGCTCGTCTGTTAATGCACGAACTTTACCATAGTGCTCACCAGCTAGAACCAAGTCGCCTTGTTTTAATGTCCCTTTTTTCACTAGGACACTAACGACAGGGCCACGACCTTTTTCAAGTCTTGACTCAATAACCACACCCTGAGCAGCACCGTCTAATGGCGCTTCTAGTTCCATTAGCTCAGCTTGCAAGCTAATAAATTCTAGTAAGTCTTCGATACCTTCGCCTGTTTTGGCTGAAATACGAGCCATTGGTGTATCGCCGCCCCATTCTTCTGAAACAACTTCTTTCGTCGTTAATTCATTAAGAACACGGTCAGGATCAGCACCTGGCTTATCCATTTTGTTGATAGCAACAATGATTGGCGTACCAGCTGCACGTGCATGATCAATTGCTTCTGCTGTTTGTGGCATCATGCCATCGTCAGCTGCAACAACCAATACAACGATATCAGTCGCTTGAGCACCACGTGAACGCATTGCGCTAAACGCTGCGTGACCTGGAGTATCAAGGAAAGTAATAACACCGCGATCAGTTTTTACATGGTAAGCACCGATATGCTGTGTAATGCCGCCCGCTTCACCATTCGCAACTTTCGTTTCACGAATTTTATCTAGTAGTGAGGTCTTACCATGATCGACGTGACCCATGATAGTTACTACTGGTGGACGAGTTTGAATGTTACTACTACGCTCATCAACTGCGTACTGTAAGTCGTCTTCAACTTTAGTATCACTAACTGGTACTGGGTTGTGACCCATTTCTTCAACAAGCAAACTTGCGGTTGCTTGATCAATCGTATCTGACTCACGAGCCATTTCACCCATTTTCATAAGTAATTTGGTTACTTCGCGAGCTTTAACCGCCATACGCTGTGCAAGATCGGCAACTGAAATTTGCTCACTAATCTCGACATCATAGACGATTTTTTCGACAGGTTTTTCAAACTTATGCTGTGATGCTTGAGTTGAACGCAAACCGTTTTTACGGTTTTTGATTTCGCGTTCATCTTGGTTCTTACGACGACGACCACGAGTGCCAGTACTATTCGAACCACGTTTGATTTCGCGACGCTCTTTTTCGAAAGACTCTTCTAGTGCATCACCGACCAAACCTTCAGCCAATGGCTCATCTTTACGTACTTCAGTAACAGGCTCACGATCTGTATATTTACCAGCCATTTTGCGCATTTGCTCAAGTGTACGCTTTTGCGCTTCTTCAGCTTGTGTGCGGCGGGTTTCTAGTTCGATTTCACGCAGACGCGCTTCTTCTTTCTCACGAGTCTCGCGAGCTTTACGTTCAGCAGCGGTTTCAACTTTAGGCTTGGTTGCAGCAACTTTCTTCTTCGGCTGTTCTTTAGGCTTAACTTCAGCAGTCGCTTTACCGCCTTTTTTGACGACAACTGATGTAGAAATATCATCGTTTTTGTCGTCTGATTTTTTGCTAGAGCCTAAGCTTGCGCGCATTGCTGCTAGCGTTGCTGCTTGACGCTCTTCCGCTTTTTTCTTAGTAGCGGCGCGTTCTTCAGCTTCTTTTGCTGCACGTTCTTGAGACTCAACCAGAGCCTGCTCACGAGCGGCTAGCTCTTCAGCCATTTTTTCTGGATCAGGCTTTTCGAATACTTTCTTTTTACGCACTTCTACATTGACGCTCTTAGATTTACCAGAAGAGCCGGTCACACGTGCAGTACTGGTCGTCTTAGATTTAAGACTAATACGACGCTTTTCTTGTTGACCATGACTTTGCTTTAAATACGTCACCAGCTTTTCTTGCTCAAGCTCGGTGACTAGGTCATCCTCTGCGCGAGCAGGCAGGCCAGCATCTACTAATTGCTGCTTTACAGCATCTGTAGTTTTGCCTACCATTTCTGCCAGTTCTTTGACGGTCTTATCTGCCATTTATTATCACCTACTGTCTATTATTTGCTATATGTTCAATTCAGTTGTTGGCTACAAATGATTGGGTTAAGGCTGATACTTATAAATAGATATCAGCGCTTTATTCTCAATAGCATATCACCAAAAGACAGCGATATGCAGTTACCGCTTATTCATCGAACCAAGATTCCCGAGCTTTCATGATGAGTTTTCCTGCAGTTTCAGAGTCTAATCCTTCGATATCTTCTAGATCGAAGACGGCTTGTTCTGCCAAGTCATCAATAGTAATGATGTCTTTTTGCGCCATTTTATAAGCCCAACTGACTGTCATACCTTCAAGCTCTTGAAGCTCTTGACTTGGCTCTTTCATGTTCTGTTGTTTGACCAGTTCATCAGCGATGACAACTTCTTTAGCGCGCTCTTGAATCATATCAATCGCTTCATCGTCTAGACCTTCGATATCATAGAAAGTCTCAACTGGTACATAGGCAACTTCTTCGATACTGGTAAAACCAATATCAACCAATGCCTGTGCTAAATCTTTATCTACTTCTAGGCGCTCATAGAATAATTCAATAAACGCTTTTGATTCGTTTTGTTGACGTTGCTGATACTCTTCTTCGAGCATCATATTAAGCTTATAGCCTGTCAACTCAGACGCTAGACGTACGTTTTGACCTTGTGAGCCAATAGCACGCGCCAATTGATCATTGGTGCTAAAGATAATATCTGCTGTTTGTGTATCTTCATCTAAAATGATACTGCTTACGTCAGCAGGCTCTAGAGAGCTGATGATGAACTGGGCCGGATCATCTGACCATACCACGACATCAATACGCTCACCGTCTAACTCTTGCTGTACTGCTTGGATACGCGTACCACGCATACCAATACAGGCACCAACTGGGTCAATACGATGATCGTTAGTCTTCACGGCTATTTTAGCACGGGTGCCTGGCAAACGAGCGACGTTACGAATTTCGATAATTTGTTCTGCAATCTCAGGCACTTCTTTTTGCATCAATGCTGATAGCATTTCAGGATGCGTGCGAGATAACAGTAACTGTGCACCGCGGTTTTCACGGTTTACATGGTACAAGATAGCGTTGATACGTGATTTTGCACGGAGTTGTTCGCGTGGCAACATTTGATCACGTGACAAATAACCTTCGGCATTGTCACCCAAATCTATGATATAGCCATCACGAGTCTGTTTTTTGACTTCGCCATACATCATCTCACCAACACGTGGCTCGAAAGCATCTGCAACTAGTGCACGCTCAGCTTCACGAATCTTTTGGATGATAACCTGTTTGGCTTGAGTAGCAGCAATACGACCAAATTCGATTGACTCAATTTGCTCTTCTTTAATATCACCAATTGACCATTCTTCCTGATCAAGATCGGTGATAGCAAGCTGACAAGCTGGCATTTCATGGTCTTCATCTGCAACCACTGTCCAGTAACGATAAGTATCGTAATCGCCAGTTGCACGGTCGATCGCTACCCGTACAGCCACTTCTGGCTGCTCGGTATATACTTTCTTCTTAGTCGATACCACTAAAGCGTCTTCAATTGCTTCAAAGATATCTTCAGGATTTAAGCCCTTTTCATTACTGACAGTTTCTACTACCGTTAAGATTTCACGACTCATGCTATACCTGTCCTATCATTTTTTAATTGACTTAAATTTTATAATTTGGGTGCTGCTATTATATAGTTACTATAAGCCACGTAAGCTATTGAAGATAAAACTGTCTATCTATAAACAGTTACCCTAGTAAAAATCTAGGCATCTTCATAAATCAAATTGGCTTTATCAATATTACTTAATGCAATCTCAAACTGCTCGCCATCACTTGACGTCAGTTTTAAAGAGTTTTCATCAATACTATCTAAAGTACCTGTGGCTTTACGACGTTTTTGATCGCCTGTACCGATAGCTTGAATCAGACGCAAGCTCACAGTTTGACCAACATACGCATGCATTTGCTCATCTGAGAAAAACGCACGATCAAAACCAGGTGAAGATACTTCTAAGATGTACTCACCAGCGATAGGATCATGAACTTCTAAGATACCGCTTACTTGGTGGTTTACTGCCGCGCAGTCTTCAATCGTTACTTGTTTATCTTGGGCTTGCTCTTCCGGCAATGCCTCAATATAGATACGTAGTAAAGAGCGACGACCTTGTGGCGCAAACTCGATACCCCATAGCGACACATCACAAGCGGCCACGGCAGGGGCAATAATATTAGTCAGTTCTGCAACTTTAGTCGAAAGCTTCATAATCTCTTTGTATTTTCCTATTCACTTATCTATCGTACTTAGTAAACCGTATTAAAGATTGACTCTTATCTATATAGCAATCTTATGATGATAAGAATCACGGTCAGTATATAATTTTAAATCACAAATATATGATACATATTGTGCATTTATATAGGGACGAGCGTAAAAAACATCAAGCTCGGCCAAACAATGCTTTTATTATTTATAAAGCACTACTATCGATAAAAGTATGAGGAATAAAAGATAGTGTTGCTTAAGAAGCATCGTGCCGGTAGCGGCCGATGATGACCAGTGACGAGTAATATCGTACTCTATAGACTTAGAGCTTAGCATAAGTAGGATAGATACCGCGATAACACTGACCTTCAGATACAAAAAAACCCACAAACATAATGGTGGGCTAATCGGTACTGACAAATTTAGTGTACAAAACATCAGTATAAAAAGTGGTAGCGGGGGCTGGATTTGAACCAACGACCTTCGGGTTATGAGCCCGACGAGCTACCAGACTGCTCCACCCCGCATCAATCTAGAACGCATATTATAGGGAGGTTTCGTAGAAGTGTCAATACTTTTTTAAATTAATTATAAAATAAGTATTATCTGCTAAAAATCCAACCTGACGCTATGCTGCGTCTGTAAAACTTGGTGCGATTGGGGGGACTTGAACCCCCACAGCTTTCGCCACCACCCCCTCAAGATGGCGTGTCTACCATTCCACCACAATCGCATTGTACTGCTCTGCTTCTATCATCCAGTCTATAATCAATGATGCTTAAGGTAGGCACCTATAGAACAGGAGTTGCGAAAACAGGAAAGCATTGTAAATCTAACCTACCAAAATAGCAAGCGCTGCCTACTTAAAAGAGGCTTACTCAGGATTTTGAGTCAATGGACGCGGCGTTTGCGGTGCTGAAACTGGCGCATCTAAACGAAACTGATCTTCTGCTTGCTTACGCGCATGAACAGCAAGCGTCATACTAGTAATAAAAAATATGACCGTTAGTACTGCCGTAGCACGCGTCAAGAAATTAGCAGTACCTGCTGCGCCAAACACGGTACCTGATGAACCGGCACCAAAAGAAGCTCCAGCGTCTGCCCCTTTACCATGCTGTATCAGAATCAAGCCGATCATGGCAATGGCCACAATAATATGCAGGGCTAATATAAACGTAAACATGGTGGCCTCTTTTGCCGCGTAATGACGACTGATAACGGAAAATAAAACGTAAGGTTAATAGAATGACAATCGGCATGATCAAATGCCAAATCGACTATATAAATAAGGCGCATTGTACACGATTGCAAGGGCAGTGTTAAACCTACTTTTACCAACCGATAAAACCATACTCTCTATAAGCTATGATCTTGATATCTGAGCGTTATTTATTCATTTAAGCATTAGCTTGGTTGAAGGCGTCGGCAATCGCTAGAAAGCTCTCTGCTTTTAACGAAGCGCCGCCCACTAACGCGCCATCAATCATAGCGTCAGAAGCAAAGCTATTGGCATTATCAGCATTAACACTACCGCCATACAATACGGTAATCGTATCTGTTATATCAGCAAAGCTTGCAATCGTCTGCTTGATATACTGATGAGTTTTACTCACTTCTGCCACAGTAGGCACTTTACCTGTACCAATTGCCCATACAGGTTCGTAAGCGACGAGCAGCTTTTCAGATAACGATGATGCCAAATCTGGCTGCTGAGTCAGTAAATCCTTAATAACCGAGAGTTGCTCATTGATAACGTCGAGTGTTTGACCATTGTCATACTGCTCTTGCGTTTCGCCGATGCAAAACACTACGCCTAAGTTCTGAGAAAAAGCATGAGACAATTTACTTATCAGGCAATCATGAGACTCTTGGTGATATTGACGACGCTCAGAGTGGCCAAGTAGCGTCCAAGTAGCACCTGCATCTGCTACCTGCTGTGCTGAGCAGTCACCCGTATAGGCTCCTGTACTTGCACTATAAGTACTAACGTCCTGTGCGGCACAGAGTATTGAGCTATCTGCTAGACGCGTACTCACTGTACTTAAATGAACACAACTTGGCGCTACCATTAATTTACAGCGATTTTTTGACGCCTGCAAGTTAGCTTGTTCTTCAGTATTAACTTTAGTCAATAAGTCGTCCAATAGTGCATTGACAGCACTGTTAGTCGCAGGATTCTGTTTCCAATTGCCAATTACCCAAGCTTGCATACTTATTTACCTTGTTTCATGTATTCATGCCAATTCGGCTAATATGCGCGTCAGTATAACAAATAATTCGTAAGTGCTATAGTAGCGTGCCACCATGAGCATAATCACTACTGCAAACTTATCTACAGACAATGTATCAATAGACCATTATTTTTACGAGCTAGTCGTCTAATGGTATATATAATTTTTTCAAACTAAAGTAAAGTTCTATACTACAGAGTTGATGAAATACAGAGTTTATAAAATCAAATATTATTGCTGGTTCTATATATAGATATGCAGTCAGATAAGATAAACAAAGCAATATAGTTCAAGCGATTTATCGACTAGCAACGACAAGTATATAGCGTGCAATAT
This sequence comes from Psychrobacter sp. 1Y6, assembly GCF_052258385.2. Lineage (NCBI taxonomy): Bacteria > Pseudomonadati > Pseudomonadota > Gammaproteobacteria > Moraxellales > Moraxellaceae > Psychrobacter > Psychrobacter sp. 1Y6. The sequence continues at coordinate 3,152,001 of NZ_JBQQEW020000001.1, forward strand.
AAAGCAGTTCTACAGAATATTTTGTATCAAAGGAGAGGTTACAATGTCTATCGCAACCAGTAAGTATGGTGGTCTAGCGCAGCAACTTATTAGCGACGGTGTCGTTAGCGAAGCGAATATGAAGACGGCACAGACTGAGTCGCAACAGCAGCAAATAGGACTGGTACCTTATCTGGTAGACAATAAATTGGCCGATGCTTATCAACTTGCCCAAATGCTATCCCAAGCTTTCGGCGACCCTCTATTTGATCTTGATGCATTAAACATTGATGTTATTCCAAAAGACTTGGTGGATGAAAAAATCGTTCGCAAGTTTAATGCATTACCACTCTTTAAACGAGGACAACGACTGTTTGTCGCGCTGAGTGATCCCACACGCGTTGATGCTATTGATGCAATAGCCTTTAACTCTCGACTGTCGATAGAAACCATTGTTGTCGAAGAAAATAAGCTCAAAAAGCGTATAGAAAGTGCATATGCAGATACGATGCAAAGCTTTGATAGCTTCTCTGATAGTGATTTAAATGTTGGCTTTGAAGACGGTGATGAAGATAAAGAGGATGGCGAAACTCAGCTGAACGACGGCGTCGATGAAGCACCTGTCGTAAAATTCGTCAATAAAATGCTAGTCGATGCTATCCGTATGGGTGCTTCTGATTTACATTTCGAGCCATACGAAAAATCTTTCAGAGTACGATTTCGTGTCGATGGCGTCATGCAAAAAATGGCCAATCCACCGGTTCAACTTGCGAATAAAATTGCAGCACGCTTAAAGGTCATGTCTCAGATGGATATCTCAGAACGTCGGGTACCACAAGATGGGCGTATTAAACTAAAAATTTCTAAAAATAAAGCGATTGATTTCCGGGTAAACTCATTACCGACGTTATTCGGTGAAAAGCTTGTTTTGCGTATCCTTGACCCATCATCAGCCATGCTAGGTATTGATGCATTGGGCTATGAACCAGATCAGCAGGAAATGTTTTTAGAAGCATTACACAAACCACAAGGCATGTTGCTTATCACTGGCCCTACTGGTTCTGGTAAGACTGTCTCCCTTTACACTGGTATCAATATCTTGAATACTGGCGCAACCAATATCTCAACAGCTGAAGATCCAGTCGAAATTAACCTTGAAGGGATTAACCAAGTCAATGTCAATGCCAAAGTTGGTCTGACGTTTGCCAATGCGCTCAAGTCTTTTTTACGTCAAGATCCTGATATTGTCATGGTCGGTGAGATTCGTGACCTTGAGACTGCTGAGATTGCTATTAAAGCGGCGCAGACAGGTCATATGGTTCTTTCTACCTTGCATACCAACTCGGCACCTGAAACATTAACGCGTCTACGCAATATGGGCGTCGCCTCCTTCAACATTGCCACATCAGTCAACCTAGTTATTGCCCAACGATTGGCACGACGTCTTTGTAAGAACTGTAAAAAACCTATTAGCATACCGCGTCAGAGCTTATTAGAGATTGGTTTTACTGATACTGATCTAGACAACACTGATAATGTTATTTATGAACCAGTCGGCTGTAATGAATGCCGTGAAGGTTATAAAGGTCGTGTGGGCATCTATGAAGTTATGAAAGTCAGCCCTGATATTTCACGCATTATTATGGAAGATGGTAATGCAATAGATATTAAAGACGCTGCCATTAAAAATGGTTTCCGCGATTTGCGTCGTTCTGGGATTTTAAAAGTGTTGCAAGGTGTCACAAGTATTCAAGAAATGATGCGGGTGACTTCTGAATAATAAATAAAAACGTAGAATGTATCTGCTATTTCTTGGCGATTTAACTTGTAGTTGTTAAGCAATTTATAAACTAGCAACATTTTCTATCGTATATCTTTAAAAATAAAACAGATATACACTGGTTTTTTACGCTAAAATAAAGTATGCCTGACTGGTATCTTAAGTCTGGTATTCTATTGTAAATTTACAATATATATTGGACTATTTTGAGGGTAGTAATATGGCAAAAGCTAAGACTGATATGTTGTTAGATTTTGTTTACGACGGTGTGAATCGACGCGGACAGAAAGTTAAAGGCGAAACTACCAGTCGTAGTTTAGAGCTGGCAAAAGCGACCCTACGTAAACAAGGTATCACAGTTAAAGGGATTAAGAAAAAACCAAAACCACTTTATACCTTTAAAAAAGCCATTAAAGCCATTGATATTGCCATTTTCGCTCGGCAATTAGCAACAATGATGAAAGCAGGCGTGCCATTAACACAATCTTTCGAAATTGTCGCCGACTCCCTCGACAACCCGAGTATGAAAGACTTAGTACTGCAAATAAAAGCGGATATCGAGGCGGGTGGTACGTTTGCTTCTGCGTTGCGCAAACACCCCCGCTACTTTGACGACTTATTTTGCTCACTTGTTGAATCTGGTGAACAATCAGGTGCACTTGAGACGATGCTTGAACGAGTCGCTACTTACAAAGAAAAGAGTGAGCTTCTAAAAGCAAAAATCAAAAAGGCGATGAAGTACCCTATTGCTGTTATCGTAGTTGCTATCATTGTCACTATAATTTTGCTCGTAAAGGTAGTACCTGTATTCTCTGGATTATTTGAATCATTTGGAGCGGAATTACCTGCTTTTACTCAGATGGTAGTCGCGATGTCTGAATGGATGCAGGCATGGTGGTTTATTTTGATTATTGTCATTGGTGGATCAATTATTAGCTTCACTGAGGCTAAAAAGCGCTCTAAAAAGTTCCGTGACTTTTTGGATCGGGCTACGCTAAAGGCTCCGATATTTGGAAATATTGCTTATCAGGCAATTATTGCTCGTTTCGCTCGTACGCTATCTACAACTTTTGCTGCTGGTGTGCCGCTTATCGATGCCTTAGATTCTACTGCTGGTGCGACCAATAATGTTGTTTTTTACAACGCCACTCAGCAAATTAAGAGTGATGTATCTACTGGTCAGCAATTACAGTTCTCTATACGATCTACCAATTTGTTCCCAAGTTTAGCTATTCAAATGGTTGGCATTGGCGAAGAGTCTGGTAGCTTAGAAGAAATGCTAGACAAAGTCGCTGTCTACTATGAGAATGAAGTTGATAACGCTGTTGATGGTCTAACTAGCTTGATGGAGCCACTCATTATGTCGGTATTGGGTGTATTAATTGGTGGCCTAGTCATTGCAATGTACTTGCCAATCTTCCAAATGGGCGCAGTAGTAGGATAATGATTTGATGCAATTTATACAGTTACTACAAGAAAATATCGCCTTAGCTTTGTTCGTATTTGGCCTATTAGGTCTTTGTGTTGGCAGTTTTTTAAATGTTGTGATTCATCGCATACCGCTGATGATGGTCTATGGTTGGAGACAAGAGTGTAGCCAATTTATGTCTGAACAGGCAGATATGCCACGCGAGCATACGCTACCCATAGCAAATATTGCCGCTACTGACCAACCAATTACTTTAAGTCGACCTGCCTCACGCTGTCCTCATTGCGCACATAAAATTAAGTGGTATGAAAATATCCCTTTAATAAGCTGGCTATTACTACGCGGACGCTGTTCAAGCTGCAAAGCGGCTATCGGTCTGCGTTATCCTCTCGTTGAGCTAGTAACTGCCATCCTATCCGTATTAGTAATATATAAGTTTGGGGTAAGTACTACAGGCTTGTCCGCATTGGTTTTAGTATGGACACTGGTTGCTCTAACAGGTATCGACTTTGACACACAGTTACTACCTGATCGTCTAACTTTTCCTTTGGCAGGCTTAGGGTTGGCGGTAAACTCACAAAGCTGGTTCGTCTCACCAACACAGTCGATATGGGGATTACTACTTGGGTTTTTATCGCTATGGATAGTAGTCAAAGTGTTTTATTTAATCACTAAGAAACATGGAATGGGTCAAGGGGATTTTAAACTATTGGCAGTATTAGGTGCTTGGCTTGGACCTATGATGTTACCTTTGATTATTCTACTATCATCTTTACTCGGCTCTATCGCTGGATTAATCTTGATGAAAAAACAGGGTGAAAGCCGACCTTTTGCTTTCGGCCCTTATATCGCTATTGCAGGTATTGTTGCCTTATTATACGGCTCAGATATCGTCAGTTGGTATCTTGGTATGTATGTCTAATAATAACTGATAGCGTACACTAGATTATTGTAGGAAATTTTCGGCAGTGACTTATGAACGAAGCCTTAAAAGGCCAATTGTGAGTTTATAGCTGCATTCATTGTTCTATCTGTCAGATAAGCCATTATTATGTCAAAAAATACATCACACTCTTATTCACACCAACCACAAACTACGCAACCAAAAAATAAGAAGCTTGTGGTTGGTTTGACGGGTGGTATCGGTAGTGGCAAATCTGCCGCTAGTGCTTGGTTTGCTGAGCAAGGCATCGATATTATTGATGCAGACGTAATCGCCCATGAGACTGTCGCTAAAGGTAGCGTCACCCTGCAGAAAATTCAGAAAAAATTTGGTGATTGGATATTGACGGATGATGGTGTCATGGATAGGGCTGCTGTACGTACACACGTATTTGCAAATCCTGAAGCGTTGATTGAGCTTGAAGCCATCACTCATCCAGCGATACGTGAGACAGCAAAAGCACAGCTAGATGCTAGTACTTCACCGTATATAATCTTGTCTGCGCCCCTACTTATAGAGGCGGCAGAAGCAGGACTGGCCAATTTATGTCAACGTATTTTAGTCATGGATGCCACCGAAGATACGCAGCTTGCGCGTGCCAGTCAGCGTGATGATCAAAGCATACAAAAGATTAAGGCCATTATGACCAATCAGCTGAGTCGTGAAGAGCGTAATCGTCATGCAGACAATGTCATACTCAATGAGAGCGACCTTGCCTCTCTATATCTACAACTAGAACCTTTACATCAAGAGTATCTTACGCTTGCCCAGCAGCTAAAGTTCGCTGGCGATTAACCTCATACAATGCCATGCCAGTAGCAACACTCACATTTAGGCTTTGTAGATTACCATGCTCGTTTCCTGACATTGGAATATAAACCAACTCATCACAGCTCTCCATTGTCAGGCGACGCATACCCTCTCCTTCTGAACCCATAATGATAGCAGTCTTTCCAGTTAGGTCAGCGGCATGTATTGGCTTAGCCTCTTCACTAAGTGCCGTACCAAATACGAAAACGCCTGCATTTTTGATTTGCGACAACGTGCGTGCCAAGTTCGTAACGCTGACGATCGGCATCATCTCTGCTGCGCCAACCGATACTTTAGCGACTGTTGGCGTTAGACTCGCTGCATGGTGTTTTGGACAAACCACTGCATCCACACCCATCGCCACGGCGGTACGTAGGCAGGCGCCAAAGTTATGTGCATCAGTAATTTGATCTAGTACCAATAATAAGCACTGTTCACGGCCAATAATAGTATCAAGCAAACCTTCATCAGCGAAACCTAACGGACGAGCATTGAGCACCACGCCTTGATGCTGCGGACTGCCACATAATTGCGTTAGCTTGTCTTTTTGGGTTGGTTGAATGCTAATGCCGTTTGCTTCCGCTTCGGCCATGATAGCTTGTACATGACTGTCACTCTCGCGCCCTTGCTGCACAAACAAGCTAAGGCCATCAAGAGGACGATGTTCAAGTAATGCATCAATGGCATGAATGCCGTAAAAATAAATGGGTTTTGCCATAATAGGCCTACTAAATATAAAGTGGATATCGCATTAGGCGACGGGATAAAAGAGGATAACGTCGGCTTTAAATGTCATAGCTCATTGATGATAAGAGAACAGTAAACCAAACGTCAAAAAAGAAATAAACAATACCAATCCGATATTGTTTATTTTCTCGAAACATTAATGTGTGATAGAACAGGCGCTAGAATAATAAAGCTCAAGCGCCCTATTAATAATATCAGCCCTCTAGATGACAGACATATTGAACAATCTCTTCAGTACGTAGGTTAAAACCGCTATTGCCTTCAACGACAAATGATTGACCTGCACGGTAGTAGCTGAATTCATCGTCACCATTGATCTTCACTTCACACTCACCACTGGTGATTTCGATACGCTCAGAAGTGTTGGTGCTAAAGTGATAATGCTCAACCAAGTTGTCACAAGGTAAGATAACGCCTAGCGTTTTATGGCGACCATCCTCAAACATAATGGTATGGCTTGAGCAGCGACCATCATAGGATACTGTCGCTTGGGCATTAACTGTTACGTTAGTAAATTGCGCCGCTGTCATAGTGGCTTCCTTATCAAATAATTATGGCAAAACTAAAAAATAAGTAACGGGTTAAAGTACTGACAGAGTTGCACTGGGCTTCAAATACGTGACCAGTAAGCAAATATGCCTGCTTTAGGCACCTTATCCCTCTATAGTAGATATCTGCGCGCTAAAGGTAGCCACAGGTTCCATGAAAACGCTTTTGAATAATGATAGAGTGGCATGTTTTTTACCACTATACGCCTACAATTTTACAAAATTATGACTTGTTATTAGGTTGCATAGCGCATCAAACTCATAAGAAGAGTTTATCATTATGTGAGATTATGCTACCACATTATATCTATAAAGTTTGTTAAAGCGGCTAGGAAAATTCTATTTGATGACAAGTAACCATTCACTCATTTAATATTTATTTGGTGTTTTTCTAGGCAGATGCTAGGCCACTAACTTAGATATATTTTTATCATTATTAGTCAAAATACTTTTTCGCATACTTTGCTTATCTTTAGATGTTAAATGACCCTAATGATTAATATTATAGGTATTATGTCGATGATTTATTGTCAGTTTTTAATAGTTTTATGGTAATCTCCCAATAATAAATTCTGTTATACCTCGTCTTAAAGTTTGTATTTACGCACATTTAACACCATACTATTTGCCTATAATATTTATCTAATTAGCAAGTTTAAATAGATATTTTCAATTCCTTATTTATCCTATTTATAGATGGCTTCCTAAGATTTATATGATGTCCATTGTCTGTCCTGAGAGGCGTTGATGCTAGTATCGTTAACTTTACATCAGTTTGCGTTGATTGCTCAGCATGAGCTGAGCGTGGCTGAAGGTTTTAATGTCATCACTGGTGAAACAGGTGCTGGCAAGTCGTTATTGCTAGATGCACTATCACTGTGTGTCGGTGAGCGAGCAGACAGTGCAATGGTCAGGCATGGCGCCGCGCATGCAGATATCTACGCTCAATTCGATGTAGAAAATAACAGTGTCGTCGCTGACTGGTTTGCCAAAAATGATCGACCGCTAGAAGAACCTGAAGTACTTATTCGTCGACAATTAAGCAATACTGGCCGCTCAAAAGCATGGCTAAATGGTTCACCGGTTAGCTTAGCTGAGCTAAAGAGTTTAGGTGCTTTACTGGTCAATATACATAGCCAACATGCTCAGCAAGCATTGCTCAAGCCGCAATTTGTGGTGCAATGGCTCGATGAGATGGCACAGATAACACCGCTAGCCATCCAAACTGCCAGTAGCTATCAAGCTTATCAACAGCTAAAACGTCGCGCGGATGACATCGCAAGTCGTGAAGCCCAGCGTCAAGATCGTATTCAGTTGTTGCAGAGCCAATTAGCAGATATTGCGCCGTTATTGGCTGTGGATTACGTAGAAGTTGAATCTGAACACGAAGAGCTCTCCAATATTGAAGCCTTGATGCAAGAGGCCAGTCATGGTCTGCATTTGCTCGACAATGATACTGATGAACCAGACGTCATGACCTTGCTCGGACAAGCGATTAAACTCTGTGACAATCAAGTAAGCGTCAGTCAAACGTTTGAACAAGCTTCTGAGCAGCTCCATCTAGCACAGCAGCAAATCACTGAGGTGACTGCTCTGCTATCAGATTATGCCGAACAGCAGCTACCTGATCCTGAACGCTTGCAAACACTAGACAATTTAATCAGCTTAGGACATCGTTTGTCACGTAAGCATAGCTTGCCAGCGAGTGATTTAATTGATGAGGCAAAAGGTTGGGAAGCGCAATTAGAGCAGCTAGAGAACGAGCCAAGTAGTGATGCAATGGCAGCGCAAATTGAGCAGGCTTGGCAAGACTATCTCGCTCTGGCGACACAGTTAAATAAAGAGCGCACAAAAGCTGCCCCGGTAATTAGTAAGCAACTCATCAAACAACTACAACCGCTTGCGCTACCCAATGCTCGCTGTGAATTTGTCTTTATCAAAAAATCTGAACCTAGTCATTACAATGCCCAAGGTTGTTTCGATATTGATTTATTATTCAGCGCTAATGTCGGTATGCCAATGCAGCCCCTACATAAAATCGCCTCAGGTGGTGAACTGTCACGTATGGCGCTCGTGATGCAAGTCTTACAAGCGACCAATGCTGATAATAATGCCGCCAAGCCTATGTTGGTATTTGATGAGGTCGATGTCGGTATCAGTGGCGGTACTGCGCAAGTGGTTGGCGAACTGTTACGCTCACTTGGCCAAACACAGCAATTGTTAGCTATCACACACCAAGCACAAGTCGCGGCACAAGCACATCAACATATCTTGGTACAAAAGCATCATCAAGAACAGACCGAAAGCGAGCTACTCATACTGACCGACAGTGCACAAGTAGACGAGCTGGCGCGTATGTCTGGTGGTGTCATTATCACCGATGTCACGCGCGATCATGCCCGCAGCTTATTATCCGATGTTAAATAACGCTCTATCTGACCTATCTAACGTTAAATAATCATTCGTTTTCATTAAAACGAATGGTTAGATGAGTCTGTATGATGGTCAGCAGCAATTGATGCGAATCTTGCTTTTCTGTTGATTATCACCATATAGTGGTCTTTCACCCTTATTATTAGGTTGCGTTTGTTTCTATGTCTAAAACCAATTTGACCCATCATTTTTTGATTGCAGCACCAGAGCTGTCAGACCCAAGGTTTGAGCAGGCACTTATATATATTTGCCGTCATGACAAGCATGGTGCGCTAGGTCTGATGGTCAATCGCCCGCTTGAGCAATCTCGCGTAGGTAAGTTGCTAGAAGATTTGGATATTGAAGTGACCAATCCACAGGTGATGGAGGATGTGGCATTAGAAGGCGGCCCTATGTATCCTGAGGTTGGCTTTGTGCTGCATACTGGTCAGCCGGAATGGGCGTCTTCTTTTGCTATTTCAGAGAACGTTTGCATCACGACTAGCCAAGATATTCTAAAGCGTATCGCCGCAGGGCAAGGTGTTGGTCACTATCAGCTGTGTCTAGGTCATGCCAGCTGGGGCAAAAAACAGCTAGACCAAGAGCTGAGTAATGGTGACTGGTTAGTCTGCCCTGCTGATCTGAATTTATTATTTGATACCCCGTTTGAAGAACGCTGGCAAATCGCAGCCGACAAAATCGGAGTCAATTTCGACTATCTTAGTAGTGACATAGGTCATGCTTAATATCATACGCTCTGCGAATTTAGATAAAGACATAAAGGACACCCATTACTATGGTAGATAGTACTTTTACAGCCAGTAGCACAGACGCTATAGATAATGACATTGAAAATGAACTTGATACTCTCGATAGCAATAGCACTGCTGAAACTATTGAGCTAGAAGTAAAGCCGCATCTTATCTTGGCGCTAGATTATGGCGTCAAAAAGATGGGTATGTCGCTCGGTAATACCATTACGCAGACAGCGCGTGCCTTTGACATATTGGCGATGAATAACGGTCAGCCAGATTGGGACAATCTAATTGGTATCATCAAAGTTTGGGGCGTGGCGCAAGTCGTGGTCGGTCTACCGCTTAATATGGATGGCACTAGCTCCATGCTTTCAAAACGAGCACACAAATTCGCTCGTCGTCTGGCCCATAGAATAATGGAGCAGCATTTGCCAGTGACCGTATCACTGTGTGATGAGCGGCTGACTTCCATCGAAGCAAGAGAAATCGCATGGGACAATGGTTGGATCAAAAACGAACGCGACCCAATCGATGATATCTCCGCTTGTATCCTAATGTCGACCTATTTTGCTGATCCTAATAGCAGTATCGCTATCGATGCAATCAAAGCAGAATAAAGCAGCCAAATAGGTAAAAGACACGTGTGCGGCTATAATGTCACTTCGATACATCGTACCTCTTAACGGATAAATGACTGATTACTATGACCACTGTCTCAGACCAACCCTCGCAACATAAGTCACAGCATGGTTTCGCTCCACTTGCTATTGCCCGTATTAAAGGCGCACAGCGTGCCAACCAAATAGCGATTTATCTCATTTATGCGGCTATTTTTACATTTGTGGTCTTTGGCACGATTGCTAGTATCAAAGCTTTCCATGATAACCAGCTGCTTTATCAGTTATTTTATAATTTGCCCTACGCCTTAGTAGCCCTCACGATACCCATTACTATTTATGATGCATTGGTCGTTTATCGTTATCGCTTAAACCAACCGTCGATGATTGCCATGAGTATTGGTGTATCAACCATTATATTGGTTGGTGGATTAATTTTTGCCGATACTGCATGGTTAGGGCTATCTTGTTGGCTAGGCGTGGCATTTTTATTTAAAGTAAGCTTTAAGCGGTTTTTTAACTTTTTAGAAGTAGCTGATACGCCTGATGCCGACGAAGATGCTGAAAGTACTGGAGCGTAGACGATCTACAAAGTACGCCGCGATAAGTATTTAAGCAAACTACTCATCCTCAAATTCACTTATTTAGCTTTACGATAATGACTATGACCACTTCGATACCAGACACGCCTATCCACCATTACTTAGATACTCAAGGGCTGATTTGTCCTGAGCCCGTCATGATGCTACACCGTGTCATTCGAAAAGCAGATGGCGGTGAAGTGATTGAGATATTGGCGACAGATCCAGCTACCACGCGCGACATTCCAAATTTCTGTCGTCATTTGGGTCATGAACTAATAGGTCAAGAAACATTGGCTGAAAACGTGAGCTTAGATGCTGACCCTGATGAAATCACCATCGATAGCGATGATGATACGCCTGCAAGCGTGACGCTATATCGCTATCTGGTTAAGAAAAAGATGGCATGATAGGTTTGGCATTGTTTTAATAACTGTCTGTCATTGCTAACTTAACCCCTACCTGAGTATCGTCCTATGAGCCGTGATCGTGCCGTGCAACAACGACAGCCTAAAGCATTGGCGGTCGATGATGAGCCAGCTTATATGACTGAGTTTCGTCAAGCCATGCTGGCGCGCGGTCTAGCGACGCGTACTCGTAATGCGTACGTCCGTGACCTACGCTCTTGTGAGCTGACCAATCCTATCGCCCTGACACGCTGGCAGCCTGATGATGTACTGCACTGCTTATCAACACTCTCTCAAGAAGGCAAAACCCCACGTACCCAAGCACGCATGCTCTCAAGCTTGCGTCAGTTTTATCTATGGATGATCGCTAGCAATCTGCGTGAAGATAATCCTTGTGAACGTATCAAAAGCCCAAAACTGGGACGTCCGTTACCAAAGGACTTAGCCGAGGCTGACGTCGATAATCTACTTGCTGCACCTGATACCAGTACGGCACTTGGACTGCGTGATAAAGCCATGCTAGAAGTGCTTTATGCCTGCGGTCTACGGGTGAGTGAGTTGATTAACCTCTCATTAGAGCAAGTGAATCTAAACTCAGGTTGGCTACAAATCACGGGGAAAGGGAATAAAACGCGACTGGTGCCCCTCGGCGAATATGCAGCGGATGCATTGGAAGATTATCTTTCTCATGGACGTGGAGACTTGATTGCCCATTTGAAATCAGGCAATTGCCAAGCGGTATTTTTGACGGCGCAAGGTGGCTATATGACGCGGCAGAACTTTTGGTATCTACTTAAGAAATACGCCAAAGTTGCCAGTATCGATAAAGAATTATCCCCGCATACGCTACGTCACGCCTTTGCCACACATTTGCTCAATCATGGTGCAGATTTAAGAAGTGTGCAGTTATTGCTAGGACATAGCGATTTGTCCACCACACAAATCTATACTCATGTGGCGACAGCGAGATTGCAGAAATTACATGCGGAGCATCATCCACGTGGGTAGCCTTGCCATATTGTCATATGGGCAGCATTGAAATCTAATATTTATTGATGATTGTAAAAGGAATATATTGTGTCGCAAGCTCAACCGTCTGCCTTAACAAAGAGTCAAAACTCTGCACTCCGAAATCTTACTATCATGGGTTATTTAGAAGGCACTTCTTTTTTATTGTTACTTGGTATCGCGATGCCACTCAAATATATGTTCGATACTCCAGAAGCGGTGAGCTATGTCGGTCCAGTGCATGGGGTATTATTCGTTGCTTATATCGTGGTGCTGGTCATTACGGCGAGCAGAATAAAAATGCCGCTGTGGGCACTACCTGCTGGCGTGTTTGGCTCGTTTTTACCATTTGGGCCATTTATATTTGATCTTTTATTAAATAAGAGTTTGAGTAAGTAGTTTCAAGAAAAATTCAATATCAGGAACGATGTATAGCTGAATGCGGCTAACTATAATGCCATTCTATTCGCCTGCAGTATCTATCACTATTCTAGGATTACGTGCCTGTATCTCGCGATAAAAACGTGGTTTGTCTTTTGGTGAGATTAGTATTTCTTCATCTTGATAGGATATTTTAATCCTATCCAATGATAATGCTGGCGCAGAACTCATACTTCGAGTCGGCATAATATAGGTGATATCTGTAAGCTCAATTTTTTGAACAGAGAACCCACTATCTACTTGTAGTTGGTCATTCGTTAATGTGTACTCGGTACCGAAAAAGGGGATGAGCATTAGTGCTGCAAAAGGTATGAGAATAACCGTCATTAATATAGTTTGTATGAGGGATTTGTGAGCATCTCGCTTCCACTGCCATAATGGAACAGACACAGTAAATAAGCTCAAACCCCAGAGTAACAGTGCAAGCCAGAAGTCTACTTTAGATACGAATATAATGTCTGGCATAAATAATACTTAGCGACTATTAGGTTAAATTCGATTCTATATTAAGCAATACCTCTTATCTAATATCTCTAGCATTTTTTCTTAAAAATTTTTGCAATATAGCAAAATGCAGTTCTAGAAATAGATAGCTGCAAACCCATCCTTTTCTAGTTACAATACCCTTATTAAAGTGCGTCATGATATACATGCTGCCTAACTGGGCTGCGCACTACCTTTTTCCTATCTATTATCCGAGAATCCCATGAGCCATAGACCACCTGCTGACCTATTAAAAAATGCCGAACACTGGCGCGAAGATATCAATTTTCGCCAAGAAGTGCTGGGTAAGCCGTTTGATTTTGCGACCACGTGGGGCATTTTTTCACCGCAAAAGCTCGATGACGGTAGTTTGATGCTACTTGATTATGTGGATTTTGAGCAAGATGATGACTCGATCGATTTGGGCTGTGGTTATGGCGTACTTGGTATGACGGCAGCACGTGAATGTCCAAATGGTCAGCATACGCTGATTGATAAAGACTTTATGGCGGTAGAATACGCACGCCGTAACTGTGAGAAAAATGGTCTAAACAATGTCGATGTGCATTTATCAAATGGCTTTAATCATGTGGCAAAAGACAAAGACTTTAGCCTTGTGATGTCAAACTTGCCAGCCAAAGTCGGTAAGGAGCAGCATTATTTATACTTCCTCGATGCCTATGCACGCATGCGTAAAGGTGGCCGTTTTTATGTCGTCACCATCAACGGCCTGCGCCAATTTGTGAAACGCTCGTTTACCGAAGTATTTGGTAATAGCGACAAAATCAAACAAGGTAAAACCTATACAATTACGATGGCGACCAAAGACTAGTTTTAGCTTTGCCTGATTGAGTTTCGGCCATTTAAACTGAGGCTCAAATTGAAATCAACATAAAAAAGCACGCTAAATTAGTTTTAGCGTGCTTTTTATTTTGTATGACTAATTGTCTTTCTACATCTGGCGTTTTATCAAATATCCGCCTAATAGCGCGCTGCCGATAATCGGCAATAGCACCATGAGCATTGGTGAAAAGCCTGTGGCTAGCGATACAAAACCGACTAAGTCTTGTATATAGCTAAATAGCAAGCCAAACAACAATGCCACGACGATACGCAAGCCTAAGCTGTGCGTCCGTAGCGAGCCAAAAACAAATGAGCAGGCGACAATCACTAGCGACAATATCGACAATGGCGATAGTAGCTTTTGCCAAAATGCGACTTCATGATCTAAAGAACGATTGCCCTGCTGACGCATAAACGTGCGATGCTCATACAGCTGCGTCAATGATAAATCTTCTGCCTTACGCGTTAGCAGATACACAGACTCTGGGGCAAAGGGTAAGCTTAACGTATCTGATGGTGAAATAGCTTGGCTACTCTCAAAACCTTGATTGATAGAAAGCTTAACCATATCGTTTAACTGCCACTCATAACGATACTGCTCGCTTGGCTTTTCACTATTTATATCAATTGGTTCACGGCCAGTATACTTTCCACCTTCCGCATGGACAGCAGTTTGCAAATTGCCATTATTATCCAAATGCCAGCGTTTCACCTCGCCAATGTTGCCTGCGACATCAGCATAATCAATATATAAAACATCGCTACCATCAGGTGTAGCACTGCCATCTTCTGCGGTTTCGAATCGTGGCTGTATCGTCCAGTAGCCGCGTACTGATGTGACCAATGAGGTGCTGTCTTCATCATTAATCTGTTTTGCTAACTGGTTAGAAGACGGTAGAACGAACTGATTGATAGCCAAGGCCAATAGTACAAATATCAAAGCGGGCTGCAATACCCAGCCGACGATACGATAAATACTGACCCCAGCCGCGCGCATGACGACCAGCTCGCTTTTATTGGCCAGCAAGCCCAATCCTATGACGGCACCAAGTAACGCACCCGTTGGAATAAATTGCTCTAAAAAGTAAGGCGAACGATAAAAGATATATTTGAGCGCCTCGCCCATGGTGTAGTTATCATCTAACGAATCAAGCTCTGATAAGTAAGAAAAAATCAGCTGTAATGCCCACAAACCAATGACGGCAGCGATAATAGCCAATAGAGCGTTGAGCTTGACATAGCGACTAATGACTTTTAGATTGGCAGGTTTTTTGGCCAATTGATCAGACTTAGCTGACCTAGCAAATAAAGAGCGCATTAAGACTGCCCCCCTTGTGAGCTGTTGTTCTGATTGTCTATGTCGCTAACTAAATTAGTTGCGGCAGCGGCTAGCCTATTTTCTTGTTTGCGAAAGCGCAATCGATGTTGCACACGGCTACCCCAATTCATATAAAGCGCCAATGCCATAAATCCTAAAATAAGCCATGCATATGCCCATACACTGATGCTGTCTTTGCTCACTGCGTTTTTGAGCGAGATGATACCTAATGCACAGCTGACAAATAATAAGATAGAAGGAAACAAGCGCAGCCAACGTCCTTGACGCGGACGCACTTGCGCCAGTGGCACAGCCAACATAGGCGCGATAATCATCAGCCATGGTAGCGCCAAACGATAGCCAAGCTCACCTTGTGCAGCGCGCATTGCACTGTTAGTGCCTGATGGTGAGCTACTCGTTGCGGCTTGCCACAATGGTCCAATCTTTTGCGTTTCAATATTGTCTTCGGTGATAACTTCCTGTGAAGACTCAGTCAAGGTAATGCGATAACGATCAAAAGCGACTTGGTTATATTTCAGACTGCCTGCGCCGACTTCGTAACGACGTCCTTGAAACAGATCCAACTGGGTCACGCCGCTATTGCCAGTATCAACTTGCTCAGCACGCTTAGCCAACGTGATCGTGTCTTTGCTGATGTCCTTTGCACCACTATTTATAATATCTTTTGGAATATCAGAGATGCCAATTTGTTCAGCTGTTTCGCTGTCAATCGTATTATTCATATCAATAGCAGTGGTACTAGCATCGATATCTTCAGCAGCACTACCTTTTTTCACGGGTTCAGATTGGATCAAGATCACATCTTGTAGTTTTTTCTTATCATCGCTGAGACTACCCACGTACAAATGGTAATTACCGCTACTGATAAACTCGTTCGGACGAATCAAATCAAACGCACTGGTCAATGCTTGCTGCTGCCAGACAGCCTCAGACGAGCGGACACCCCAAGGCTTACCAACGACAGATAGCGCCGCCTCGCCGACGAACAATGCCAATATTAATGGTGTCATTAACCGAGCAAGCTTACCTCGAGACACGCCACTAGCATTGATCACTGCCATTTCTTGATCGACATACAAGCGACCAAATACCAGCATCAAAGCGATAAAGAACGCTAACGGTAAAATGAGCTCTAAAAAGTACGGTAGGTTATACCCAATGATTGTAAACAGTAGGCTGACGTCCAAACGACCTTCAGCAGCGATGCCAAAATAGCGTATCAAACGACCGCCGAGCATCATCACTACCAAAAACCCCAACACTAAGGCAGTGGTCGAGGCAACTTGTTGTGTCATGTAGCGGCGTAATATCACAATGGGTACTCTTAAACGGTTAGTATGCGCGCGATTGATGATAGGCTTACTGAATATCTAGGACGTACGACGACATATCACCAGCATGATATGGGTCATCTAAATACTCAAATAACGGTAAACGTTACTAAGCGACTGGTTAGTCATACTCAATAAACACAAGCAACAGATATAACCGCTAATGCTAGCATGTTTTGCTCAAAAATGGCTGTGAAATGTGTTTGGAAACATTACCTACACCTTGCTAAGAGCGCATTATTGACAGTAATTAACGAATATAGCAAATATTGGATAAACAATTGATAAAACCTTAAATTACATCGAATTGATAGCATTTATAGCGTTAAGTTTTTGCTTTATTTATTTTAGAAAGGTTTGTTTGTCATTCGTATCATCGAACATTTATCTCTGTTATTAATTGCTAGACTGACTGATAGAAAAATATACTTATATAGTCAAACGGAGAATAATACTAATGAATAAAACGACCTCTACACCTTCTACCCTACTTGAACTCGCCGGCGGCACATTCGATGCGCTTGACTGGTCAAATAGCGCGCTTGTTCTTATCGACTATCAAAATGAATATGTCGATGGCGCTATGCCATTAGGGGACGCTGGGGCAAAAGCCATCGCCAATGCACGCCTAGTACTCGATAAAGCGCGTCAGCAAGATATACCTATTTTCCACATTACCCATCATGGCGCAGAGAATGGTAATGTCTTTGATCCTTTATCAGCTAACGTTGAGATCTTCGAACAGCTGCAGCCGCAAGATGGCGAAACAGTAATTGCCAAAAAGCATCCGAATGCCTTTTATGATACGCAATTACAATCACTGATTTCAGCAGCAGCAAAAAAACAGATTATTTTTGCGGGTTTTATGAGCCATATGTGCGTCAGCTCAAGCGTCCGCGCCGCATTTGATTTAGGTTTCGATAGTTTTGTTTGCCATGATGCCTGTGCCACTCGCGACCTACCTAGCGCTACAAGAAAGCCGATAAGCGCTGAAATTATGCATAACACTGCCATGGCCGCACTACAAGACAGATTTGCCGCGATGGTAACGACCGATGAATTGGTCAATGGCTAGTATGTTGGCATCATCGAAAAATGATAATGTAACCACTAAACCATAGCGTAAGTTAGCACAGCATAATAATTCAAACGTATTACCTAAGGCTTGCTAACTGCGCTCAATTATCGCAATATGCTACACTACTGTGATTGCTCGATAGACCAAATAATCTAATAATCTGACAGGTATAAGCAGACATACAAATCCTGCAATTTTCATAACTCTAATAAGGATAACTATATGAATATCAAATTATCTCAGCATCTACCAAAGACTCATACGCAAAAAATCTTGAAAAAAGAAGCCAAAAGTAAAGACGATGCTTGTCTGGTTGTTTTAGTCGATGACAAGAAAAACATTCTGGCTAAATCTGTGCTAAGCGAATATACCACTCGTATTGAGCAGCTGATTGAAGTATCACATTTCAAGGGTACTACCTGTGAGACTGTTGCTGATTATGCGCTAGCAGGTGATAAAAAGACCACTAAGCAAAACCCTGTTCAACTGCTGTTGGTCGGTGTAGGTAACACTGATAAGTTCAACAATACAGTACTGCAAAAAATCGCCAATACCATCTATAGCAGCACACAAAAACGTGTGTCTTCTATTACTGTAGCCTTGGGTGATGCACTAGAAGAAAATCACTTTGGTCAATTTGCCCTTAATCTGTTGGCAGCAAGCTACCGCTTTGATAAATATAAATCTGAGCAAGCCACGCCTGTATTGACTGATGTTTATCTGTTAGCTGATGAGTCACTACAGCCTGCGCTAGCATTTGCTCAGTCAGTATTTGCTGGTCAGAGCCTCACTCGTGATGTGGCCAATGAGCCTGGTAATATCTGCTTCCCAGCTTACATGGCTGAACAAGCTCAAGAGCTTGCAAAAGCTTACCCGGACCTATTAACCGTGAAGGTACTAGGTGAGGACGAGATGTCAGCGCTAGGTATGCATTGCTTCCTGGCCGTTGCACAAGGCTCTACCAAAGAAGGTAAGCTGGTACTCATGGAGTACCGTGGTAAATCAGAATTTAGTTCAAATGTAGGCACTACCGAGCAAACCACTAGCAACGCAAAAGTGAGTGGCCTAAAGGCATTGGCCGATAAACTACCAACCAAAAAGTCAGCTAAAAATGCAAGTAAAAATAGCAATGACAATGCACAAGCAACCAATGACGACGCACCTATCGTATTAGTCGGTAAAGGCGTGACCTTTGATTCAGGCGGTATCTCAATTAAGCCAGGTGCGGCGATGGATGAGATGAAGTTTGATATGGGTGGTTCGGCGTCAGTACTTGGTACAATCAAAGCCTTATGTGAAGCGCGTCTACCAATCAACGTCGTTGGTGCGCTAGCCTGTGCTGAAAACATGCCATCAGGTGATGCAACGCGTCCAGGCGATATCGTCAAAGCGATGAATGGTAAATCAGTTGAAATCTTGAATACTGATGCCGAAGGTCGCTTGGTACTAGCAGATACCTTGTGCTATGTGCAGCGTTATCAGCCAAAAGCCATCATCGATGTTGCTACCTTGACTGGCGCTTGTGTGGTTGCGCTAGGCCATGTTCGTTCAGCCGTATTTAGTAATGATGAAGACGTCCTGTTTGATTTAGAAAATGCCAGCAACCTATCAGGTGATCTTATCTGGCATATGCCTTTAGATGACGAATATCAAGCTCAGCTTGACTCACCAATCGCTGATATGCAAAACATCGGTGGTAAAGGTGCTGGCGCCGTAACTGCCGCCTGCTTCTTATCGCGTTTCATTGAAGAAGGTCAAGCATGGGCGCATTTAGACATCGCTGGTACTGCATGGAACTCAGGTAAAGACAAAGCAGCGACTGGTCGTCCAGTACCACTATTTATGCAATATCTAAAAAACAGCGCAGAGATGGCTTAATACATTTATGAAAATTAGTTTTTATGTATTAAGTGAGAGTAAGGCCCAAGATTTCTTGGGCTTTATTTGTCAGCTGACTCAGACGGCGCTTAACAAAAGCGCTCAGTCTTTGCTGATTTTAATTGAAGATGAGACATTACTATCAAATCTAGATACGGCACTTTGGTCACAGGACTCCACGAGTTTTATACCACATCAATGTCTTTCTGATAATGACAATAAAATTACCAATGATAGAGGTACTGATGATAGCAACATTGCTACTTCTGAAGTATCAGCGCCTGTACTGCTAGGCAATCATATGCCAGCAGATTTTAATGGTATCGTGCTCAATACGACGACACGTCCCGTCAACGATTTTATGGCTGCTACTAATAATTCAAAACCCTCTCGAGTCCTTGAGCTGATCCGACCTGATGCTACAAGTACACAAGAAGGTCGCAATAAATATAAAGCCTACCAGCAATTAGGTTACGATCTGACCCACTTTAAGGTGTAGCTCTACTGTTTATTTCCCTCTTACCTTTCATAGCGAAATCTCTTCCTACCTTATATATCACTGCCTATATCGCTGCTTTTACTCTCTCATTGATGATGTATTCTGAGTAGCTAGCCCTTGCCTATAAGTGCTGCATTCTTTTTGTACTAGTTGTATAACTCTACTATCCCTCCATTTTCGCACAGTAGCTACTGCTATGAGTGGTATGCGAATATGTCAAAAAATGCTACCATCTTTCGATAAATTTTCTGTTGTGACAATTCACTTACTTTTAACGGACTTGAGGGTGTACAGATGCGTTCATTAATTGCGATGTATCAGCGTATAGGGCTGGTGCCGCTTATTATTATTGGTTTGGTGTTAGGGGTATTGATTGGTTGGCTGGCGCCAAGTATCGGCACCGCCATAGGGTTGCTTGGTACACTCTTTGTCGGCGCACTAAAAGCAGTCGCTCCCATCCTAGTGTTTATTCTGGTTATGGCAGCCATTAGTCAACATCGCAGTGGCAATGAAGTCTACGTAAAGCCGGTGCTTATTATGTATATGTTCGGCACTTTTTTGGCAGCACTAACGGCAGTCGGTGCCAGCTTTTTATTCCCGACTGAGCTGGTCTTGATCAACGCTGATATCGCACAAGTACCACCTGCTGACCTAAAAGAAGTCTTGACGAACTTGCTCATGAACTTAGTCGCCAATCCGATCAATGCAATCGCTGAAGCCAACTATATTGGTATCTTAGCATGGGCAATTATCATTGGTTTTGCATTGCGCCAAGCCAGTGATACTGCTCGTAATGTTGTCGGTGATTTCGCTGATGCCATCTCACAAGTAGTTAAATGGATTATTGCTTTAGCGCCATTTGGTATCTTAGGCCTAGTCGCTAGCACGGTTGCTGAGACAGGCTTTGCTTCTTTGGCAGGCTACGCACGTATCTTAATGGTATTAATCAGCTGTATGTTATTCATTGCGTTGGTCGCCAATCCGCTTATCGTCCTTATTAAAACTGGCAAGAACCCTTATCCACTCGTGTTCAGATGTCTGCGCGAATCAGGAATTACTGCCTTCTTTACACGTAGTTCAGCGGCCAATATTCCAGTCAACATGAACCTTGCTCGTAAGCTTGGATTGCATGAAGACACTTATTCGGTGACCATTCCACTAGGTGCCACCATTAACATGGCGGGTGCTGCGATTACCATTAATGTCTTAACGCTTGCTGCTGCTCATACGTTGGGTATCGAAGTGACGTTTGCATCAGCGCTGCTACTCAGTCTGGTTGCTACGATTAGTGCTTGCGGTGCTTCTGGTGTTGCTGGTGGTTCATTACTATTGATTCCACTCGCTGCTAGCTTATTTAGTATTCCAAATGATATCGCGATGCAAGTAGTTGCGATTGGCTTTATCATCGGTGTGATTCAGGATTCAGCTGAAACTGCCTTGAACTCTTCTACTGATGTATTATTTACAGCAGCAGCTGATCCGACGTATTCGCGTTAATTTCTGCTGAAGTGTTTTATATAGACATAAAAAAAGGGCCTTTAAAGGGCCCTTTTTTTACGTGTTATTTTGATTATTTGATTACTTTAGGTTGTCTATGTCGACTTCGATGACTGGTGTTTGCTGCTCTATTTGACGTTTAAGTTGGCGCAGTTGCTCAACCTCATCTAACAGCTCAAGTATCAATCCAATGGCAGGTACGCTGGCTTCAAAATCACGACTCAATCGCGATGCACGGCGCACTGTCGTCAGCTGATAACCAGTAAATTTTTCATGCTCTGGTACATCATATTCAATGATATTTTCTTCGATTAATTCGATGACCCATTGGCGCTCTTGGCCACAGGCAGAGACCAGTTCATCTAAGCTCATGATGATGTCTGTAAATTCAGTCGAGTGGTTCATAGCTATTATCCTCGTTTTCTCTTTATTTCATCGGTATCGTGTTCATCTCTGCTATTCGTTTATTACTTCAATAATAAGTAATGGTTATTCATAATCTTGTTTAACGACTAATATTGATATCAGCAAAGGCTTGCTTTAGCTGCTCATAAGCCTGTCTCGACACATCACTACTGACATCAGGATTAACGATATTTAAAGCTAGATACAAATCACCTGCTTCCTTGGCAGGGATACCTTTGCCTTTAAGACGTAAATTGCTACCAGACTTGCTATTCTTAGGAATGGTCACACCAAGCGTACCCGCTGGCGTACTGATGTTGATTTTTTCACCCAATGCTGCTTCCCACGGTGCAATATTCACGGTTTGATAAACGTCTGCGCCTTCTATACGAATATTGGCATCATGACGAATTTTAACCTTCAAAAACAAATCGCCATTTTTGCCATTACTGCTACCAGCAGCGCCTTGCCCTGCCAAACGAATTTGCTTACCGTCAGTGATACCTTTAGGGATTTTTATCTTAAGGGTTTTATTATCGTAGTCGACATTACCATTGGGCTGACGAACAGGGACGTTTAGCTTAATACTATAGTCGTCGCCACTATAGACTGAAGACAAATCAACGGTAATCTCGGCATGCTGATCCTGACCTTTGCTATCTTGCGTCCCAAAACCGCCGCCAAATTGATCGAAGCCGCTGCTTTGAGAGCGACTGCCCGTTTGTCCACCAGTTGACCCACGTGCGCCACGACCAAATGCTGAAAAAATGTCATCGAATCGGAAACCACCATCACCAAAGGCCTCACCATCACCAAACTGATCTTTGATATCTTCCCAGCGAAAACCACCTTGACCTGCGCCAGTTTGCCCACTGCCCCCAAACCCACTTGATCTACTTTGACCCGCGAACGGATTATTTAGCATAGCGTCATATTCAGCACGCTTTTCTTTATCTCTGATCGTTTCGTAAGCGTTGTTTATTTCTGCAATTTTATTATCAGCGTCGGGATGATCACTGACATCGGGATGATACTGACGAACGAGCTTACGGTATTTTTTTTTGATATCAGCGTCTGAGGCGTCTTTTTTGACCCCTAAAATGTCATAGTAGTTTTTCTCTGCCATGTTATTTTCCCCAAAATAAAAACATATTAGTGGTATCAGTCTGCCAATTTCAAACGATACGGTATAAATGGCTACTAGATTTTGCTATAGCAATTTTTGTAGCCTACTTATCATCATAACAATAATTACAACAAACACCGTTATATAAATATTACCAGTAGTGATGCCAAGCGACTGCAGCATCTATCTTATCTGAATCACCTAACACTACGCTATTATCGGCCATCACAGTGTCTGAATATATCACTATAAGTCTGGCGTCGTTATTCTTTGATAGCTGCTGACGTAATATTAATTTTTTTCTAGTACGTACTAAATCTTTAGAATAAAAAAAGAGCAAACAGTTACTGTTTGCTCTTTTTTTATTCTAAAGACTTGATAATAGACCGCTCAGTTGTTCGTCACTTAACGATAAAGTGATATTTTACGGTGTATTAGTCGCTGTTTTTAGCGGCAGAAAACTTTAGCAGTACGAGGTGTATAAATACCGAAAGTCACTAGACCTAGCGCGATGTCTTTAGCCTCTTGCACAGTTTGAACTTTAGCTACATTTTGTGCACCACCACATACTTCGGCAGCATTTACAGTCTGTTCTTGTCCAATGCCACCGATAAAGAAAGTCTGTGATTTAGTATATTCTGGGGTGATTTTTTGGGTTGGTTGAATTAAACCAGTTTGGGTAGCACAACCAGATGCCAAAAATACCGAACCCATCACTGCTGTTATTAGTAATCTTTTCATTATTATTCCTTACTTACAGTAAACACTGATTTGACGAGGGGTATAAATGCCATTAGAAATGGTGCCTAGTACAATATTGATAAAGTTGGACTTAGTCTGAATGCTGGCCACATTTTGCTGACCTTGGCAGACTGCAGCTGCATCAATTTTCTTCTCTTGACCGAGGCCGCTTACAAAAAACGTCTGCATCTTTTCAGCGTTCGGTTGTACCGAAGTACTTGGCGCCTCTGATGAAGACACCAGATAATTTTGGGTCGCACATCCTGATGTCAGGATAGCGAGTATCGCTACAGCAACTATCTTATTCATATATGGTCTCATTAACTGATATTTGTTTGGTGCGAATAATACTGTCAAACTATCTGCAATGCAACACATTTGTAAGCTAATTTTTTCTTATCTATTTCATTGGTAACTTAAAACTTATTTGCGAACATTAAATATATTTAAACAAATAAAAATCGTCTCTTTAATTCAGTTATAAGCGTGGTTTTCTAGTATCTCGTTACGTTATAAACAACATGCTAGAACTAGTACCTTTACTTAGGAATATTGCTTATAAACCTTACCTGTCTTTCGATGCGATAAAACTCCGCTGCTATGAATCTACAACCAAGTTTATTCTTCACTACAATAAGTTGAAGCATTACGATCGCAATCGCAACAAACATAGTTTTTTAAGTTGAAACGTCATTAAAAAATAATAGAAAAATAGTTTTCAGGTGATGTGATCAATACTGTCATGAAATATTTAATATAATTTATAGAATAAAGTTCGATAATATAGTTTTTACAAAATAGTAATAATATAGCAAGGTTTTTTTACATTATATTATCTATTTCTATTTAAGCTTTCATAACGATAATTATGCTATATCGATAGATTTAGTCTTTATATATTACCTATTTATATTGCGTTGTTGGCTTTCCAGTATTTTGTCGGCTTCTTTATGAGAATCACTCTTTATAAGTCTAATTTTAGTACCTATATCATCATTATTCTTGCTAAAAAATAGCTATTTTTCCTTAAAAAACAGCTATTTGACCTCATGAGTTTTTTACACGGCAGTAATAATATGACAAGCTAGCTCTTGTAGAATCCCCTATTATTCATACTCATAGGGAGTATAGATAACGTAGGCAAGAGCATCTGTCTATTTTATTAATTGCTTAAAGGTATTAAATGTCTTATTTAATCAAGTCTTTGGTTGTCACTTTATCGCTACTACTTAGCACCACAGTTTTTGCAGCCAATACCAGTTACTACGGTAGTAAGTTTCATGGCAAGCGCACAGCAAGTGGCAGTATCTTCAATATGAACTCTTTAACCGCTGCACATCGCACGTTACCGTTCGGCACGAAGGTACAAGTAACCAATCAAAAGACGAAGCAGAGCGTCGTTGTAAAAATCACGGACAGAGGACCTTTTATTAGAGGTCGTATCCTTGATTTATCAAAAGCCGCTGCTGGTGAAATAAACTGTCAGCTTTGTACGACCACGATGGAAATACTGTCGTACGGTGATGGCAAATATCGTAAGGAATAATGTAATAAAAAAGGGATGGCTGATGCCATCCCTTTTTTATGTCTGCTTATATCACTAACTATCTAGAACGCTTTATGCGAACTTAGCTTCCATCTCTTCTAAAGTCGTCATTGATAGTAGTAAATTCTCTTCATTATCACTATGTTGCTGCTGTAGCGCCGTTTGCTCATTGAGTAATACAAGCAAGTCAGATTTACGACTCTCTTCGTACAGATCTGTATCAGCCAGTTTTTCTTCAAGCATCACGAGCTGCTTATCAATCTTAGCCAATGTCTTTTCTATTTCTTCTATCTCACGGCGGATAGGTGCTGTCATTTTACGCTGTTCAGCCGCTAGCTTACGCTGCTCTTCTTTACTAAGTGCAGGCATCGTAGCTTTACTCTTTGATGAGTTATCAGATGCTTTGTTGCTCACTTGGCTATTATCTGTTTCACGTGAAACAAACTTCTTACTCTCTTTTTTGCTTTTTTTCTTACCAGTATTTTTATCTGATGCGTTTTCTTGCTTGCGCTTCTCTGCTAGCCATTTACCATAGTCACCAATGTCGCCATCGAACTCTTCGATAATACCATCATGTACTAGATACAGCTCATCACAGACATTGGCAATTAGTTCTCGATCATGCGATACCAGTACCACTGCACCTTTAAAGCCTTGTAAGGCGATAGTCAATGCTTGACGCATTTGTAAGTCTAAATGGTTGGTAGGCTCATCGAGTACAAGGACGTTTGGACGCTGCCAAACAATCAATGCCAAGGTCAAACGCGCGCGCTCACCACCGGAGAAGAGCTCGCTTGGTGTATCAATGCGCTCACCGCGGAAGTCAAAGCTACCCAAGAATGAACGTAGCATCGCATCAGAGGTTTTACCTGCTAGGCGACGTAACATCTCTATAGGCGTTGCTTTGGCATCTAGGATATCCATCTGATGCTGATTGAAATAGCCTAGCTTTAGGGTATCCGAAACACGATACTTCCCTGTTAATACGCCAAGCTCACCGACTAATGCTTTAATCAATGTTGATTTACCAGCGCCGTTCATACCTAGTAAGCCAAGACGGGTGTCAGGTGTCACCTGTACATTGGCATTGTGTAGAAGCGGTGTCTCACTATAGCCAATATCTGCGTTGGTTAGCTCAATCAGCGGTGAGCTCATGTTTGCAGGCTCATAGAACTGGAACGAGAACGGATTGTCAGCCATCATTGGTGACAGCTCTGCCATACGCTCTAACTGCTTAATACGGCTCTGTGCTTGCTTAGCTTTACTGGCTTTAGCACGGAAACGGCGAATAAAGTCATCCAAGTGAGCCTTGGTCGCTTCTTGCTTTTCAAACGCTTGCTGCTGCTGCGCCATACGCTCGTGACGGGTACGGATAAACTGCTGATAGTTACCAGTATATAGGGTGATTTTTTGTTGCTCTACATGCAGGATATGACCGACTGTCGCGTCCAAAAACGCTTGGTCATGCGAGATGACGATGACCAGACCCATATAGGCATTGATCCATGTTTCAAGCCACAGGATAGCATCCAAATCCAAATGGTTGGTTGGCTCATCGAGTAACATCAGATCAGCACGGCTCATCAAGGTTTTGGCAAGGTTTAAGCGCATACGCCAACCACCGGAAAACCCTTCTACTGGCAGCTCATGCTGACTAGTCTTAAAACCAAGACCCGCCATAATTTGCGCCGCTTTGGTCGGCGTACGATATCCGTCGATTTCATCGAACTGCTGGTGTAGCACACCAATTTGCTCATCACTGACACTGCTCAAATCATTTAGCGCAGCATTAATCTCATACCACTGCTCATCACCGCTCAATACATAATCGATTGCAGACTGCGTCGTAGCACCAACTTCCTGTGCCATGTGCGCCACATGCCAGCTATCAGGAATACTGACTTCACCTTTATCAAGGGTGACCTCTGTATCGCCTGTACCCATCTGCGTCAGTAATAGCGCAAATAAGGTAGATTTTCCTGTGCCGTTGTTGCCCGTCAGTCCAACTTTGTGACCTGGATGGAGCTGAAAGCTTGCACCTGCAAACAGTTCACGACCATCACGGCGAACACCAACGTCTTTAAATTCGATCATATAATTTCTTCATCTCAACAATAATATAGATATAGGGCAATAAGAAACACACATAGGGTATGCCAACTTGCGGCTATTATTTCAAACGCTTGCTCCATAGGCAAACAATTAAATAACTATTTCAAAACTAAGTATTTATTATGCTAAACACCTTAAGTTGCACAAGCGACTCTTGAGCTCATACATGGTTGTTACTATTATAAAGGTTATGGCCGTAAAATACCGTAATATGACTAATAAGCTTTAAGACTGACTAATATTATTGAGTAGTGTTTTATATAGTCGCACGCTATTATTTTTTAGTCTGGTTATTGGTTTAGCCCCTTGACGCAGTTATTTTAAAAAACACAATATCAAAAATGGGACACTGCTATTCATTAGTAAAATTCAGTAGTTGCATCACTCTTGACAAACGAATCAGCACCCCCATTATGATATACTGATAAAAGATAAGTGCCCACTATCAATAGAGCCAATAAAATATTGTGGTGGCACAAATAGTATTTTGAAATTGTACAAACAGCTTATAATGCACCAATAGCTTTGCCATAATGACAGCACCCAATTAAATCAAACGCCGTGCGTATCTTTATTTGCAAGTATCCTATTGCAAACCCAAACAGGACGACGACCGCATTTGATCCTAGCAACTGAGGTAGATATGAACGAATCAGCCAACCAATTTAGTCCAAGCTCAAGCCAGCCAGTAGACCCAACCGTATTAAGCCTAACCGACAGTGCGGCGCAAAAAGTACGCCGTCTACGCGAAGAAGAAGGTGATAGCGATCTTATGTTACGTGTCTATGTGACGGGTGGCGGTTGTTCTGGTTTCTCTTACGGGTTTAACTTTGCCAACGATCTAAACGAAGACGACGCCAATTTTGATAATGGTGATGTGACGTTAGTCGTCGATTCGCTAAGCTATCAATACTTGCAAGGCTCTACCGTTGACTACACCGAAGGACTGGAAGGGGCACGTTTTGTTGTGACCAATCCAAATGCCACGACCACTTGCGGCTGCGGTTCGTCATTCTCTATATAAGCTAAATAGACGCGGTCGCGCTATGATTATCAAGATAATGCGATAGTGTGCCAATACTATGTCAAATGGCTTGTAGGCATAATGAACAAAGCATCTATCTCTCAGGTAGATGCTTTTTTTATCAAACTGTCTGGCTAGAATAACGCTATATTCGAGATGAATTTGTATTAAAAATAGGGTCAAAATCCTCACAAATCGCGTTGCCTAAAGCTTATCGTATTTGTAATTGTCCGTGGTTTTCAAGACAGCTTTGAGCTAAACTGACGGAATTATTGACCTAACATTTACCTATTTTATGGACAAACGCTTATCGTGTTTTGATCCGCCATAATAAATAACAATAGATGACTATTATGAGTAATTTTGCGAGTAGCTTTGTTAATTTCGAAATCCCTAATTGGTTTGATAGCCAACACTTAACGGGTATGCTCCGCGGTATTGAAAAAGAGGGCCTGCGCGTAAAGCCTGATGGTTTCTTGGCCCAGACTCCGCATCCAACCAAACTTGGATCAAAACTTACCCATCCTTTTATTACTACTGATTACTCAGAAAGCCTGCTTGAGCTCATCACTGAACCAAAGTCCTCACCAAAAGAAACCCTCAATATGCTGCGCCAATTGCACGTATTGGTCTATCAGGGCATACCTGAAGGTGAGTTGATGTGGCCATTATCGATGCCTTGCATGTTGTCTTCTAAAGATGAAGATATCCCACTAGCTAATTATGGTAGCTCTAATACGGGTAAGCTAAAAACCCTATATCGTAGTGGACTTGGTATCCGCTACGGTCGCCGTATGCAGACGATTGCTGGTTTGCATTACAACTTGTCTTTTGGTGATACGCTGTTTGAGACATGGCAAGCCAAAACACCGACCGCACAAAGCCAAACGTTGACAGAGTTCAAAAACGAAAAATACCTAGGGCTGATTCGTAACTTTAAACGTCTAACCAGCCTTGTTTTATATCTGCTAGGTGCCAGTCCAAGCGTATGTCCTTGTTTCTTGGCAGGGCGTGAGCACGATTTAGAATTGCTTAATGATTCGACTTATTACAAACCTGCTGCGACTAGCCTACGTATGGGTAAGCTTGGCTATACCAATAGCGTGCAAGAGCAGCTTGATATCCGTTATAACTATCTGCCAGAGTATGTCGATGGCCTGCGCCGTGCCATCCAAACACCGCACGAAAGCTTTGCTAAGCTTGGCCTAGAAGACGAAGATGGCAATCCGATTCAAATCAACAATCATATTCTACAGATAGAAAACGAGTACTACAGCCCTATTCGTCCTAAACAAATCGCGATGAGCGGTGAAACACCAACCGAAGCGCTTGAGCGTCGCGGTATCGCCTATGTCGAGTTCCGCGCTATCGATCTTGACCCATATAGTGACGTTGGTATTCGCCTATCTAGTGCTTGTTTCCTGGAAGTGATGGCATTGTATTGTCTGTTCAGTGACTCACCAGACTTGCTACCTGAAGAAGAAGACACACTCGCTATCAATCTTGAGCGTGTGGTCAATGAAGGTCGCCGTGATGACTTGCACATTATCAATAATGGTCAAGAGCAGTCACTTGAAAGCTGGATGCTAACGCATCTAGAGCGTATGCAGCCGCTTGCTGCATTGCTTGATGCTCACTACGGTGGTAACGATTACCGCGCGGCTGTAGCATTGATGCAGGGCAAAGCAGGACACTCTGAGTCGACTATCTCTGCACAAGTGAATTCCGATAGTAAACGCTTAGGCAGCTTATGGCAGCTTGGATTTACGTTGGCTCAGCAGCATCGCCAGTCTTTACTACAGCAGACACTTAGTCCAAATACTCAAGCTAAATACGAAGTATTGGCAGAAAAATCTATCTTACAGCAAGCTGAGATTGAGCAGTCTGAAACAGAAGACTTTGCGGAATTTTTACAGCAATATCGCTAAGTTGCTAGTTATTAATTGCTAAGTCCTGACTGTGACATTTTGACTGCTTAATCTTGATTGCTACCCCACATCTATTATAGATAAACCCATAAGAGTAACCGCACAATGCGACAGCTAACCACTTACCGTAACCTGCAAGTATTTTTGGTGATAATGGCCATCATAGGCATGAGTTTTGCGCTGTTTTATTTACAGCGTCATCTAGGGCTTTCGCCTTGCCCGCTCTGTATTTTTCAGCGCGTTGGTCTAATCGTCATGGGCGGATTTGCCCTGATATCAGCGTTGTTTAATCCTAAGTCTAAAGTGATAAGACTATTGCTATGGCTTGGTAGTCTAGTAGGTATTGGTTGGGCAACTGCAGTAGCAGCACGCCATGTATGGCTGCAACATTTGCCTGCTGACCAAGTACCTTCTTGTGGTCCAGGACTGAACTATTGGCTTGATACCCTCCCCATCTTACAAGTATTCAAAGAAGTATTTGCAGGATCTGGCGAATGTGCCTCTGTTGATTGGACGCTTATGGGATTAAGTATCCCTGAGCAGTCGTTGATTCTATTTAGTGTGCTGCTGATCGTACATGTGTTGATATTAATGCGTATCGTAAAATCTGCTAATTAAGATCGTATGACTCAATAAAACGTTAGGTTTCTTTCCT
>NZ_JBQQEW020000002.1:0-39509 GCF_052258385.2 Psychrobacter sp. 1Y6
ACAATATCTACAGTACATGAGAGAGCACTATGACCCCCTTAAAAATAAAATCCAGTCTTATATTCAATCGTTATCTGTCTAAGGGGTTGCGTAGTACGTTAGTATTACTTGCCGCCTCATCACTATTTGCTTGTAGCCAACCGAGTAGTGGCGTATCTGATGCAAGCACAACATCGGCATCAACTGAAGATGTAGTGACTGTTCCGAAGACAGCTGAACCAAACGTTATAAATACTCCTATGATGACATCAGTAAGTAAACCAGACCTACTAAAAAACGTATCAGCCACTGTCTATAAAGATGCCAATTGCGGCTGCTGTAAAGAATGGATAAGTCATGCAGAAGATAATGGTCTAAGTGCAACCGCGCAAGATGTTGCGGACTTAGCCGTATTTAAAGAGCGCTACAGCGTTCCAAATGAAATGCGTTCTTGCCATACTGTAGTCACTACTGATGGTTACGTCTTTGAAGGTCATGTACCCGCTAAATATATGGCGCAGTTTTTAGAAAATCCGCCAGTACAAGCTATGGGTCTTGCCGTACCTGGCATGCCTGTTGGTAGCCCGGGTATGGAGTATCAAAATAAATTCATGCCCTATCAGGTTATGCAACTCAATAAAGACGGGACGACCCAAGTTTATGCTGATATTGAATCGGTAGAGCAGCAATTATAGTGTGTTAGCAGTTAAGAATACTTTGATTATAGTGTTAGCGTTAAAAGCGAATGAAGCAAGTATAAGACTGTTCTATTGCTTATAAAATGATTCTTCATCAAAAAATTCATTAGCTATTGCGACTTTAAAATTAAAAATAACTTTGAATTTGTAACTTTTGATGACAATGTAAGCGGATTTATCGGTTATTAACCCTTAAAATAGATAAATAACTAAGGGTTAATACAAGAATATACAGGATGTATCGAAACAATTACGTAATATTACATAAGCCAGTAGGGAATTAACATCTATATTAATATTATAAATTATTATATTATCTTAATAATTAGTTAGACCCTATATAGGGTAATTACTTCATCCAATAGAAAAACGTCTGAGGGTTAAATCTAAATTATAGATTTAACCCTCAGACGTTTTTTTGCTTATAAAACAGTAGAAATTGTGGTCAATCTAGTCAGCTATATTCTGTACATGTTACACAAACTTACATTGTAAAATGTGGGATATTAGCAATTTTTTCGACATCAAAAAAGTATTTTTGGGGTTTTTAAGGGGGATGACAGGCTAAACAGCCTATGCTAAAGTCGGCTTTGTGTTTTGGTCAGCAGCTTGATTTGTAACAGCTTCGTAAGACTTCAATGAGCTGTGATCGCCAATAATCATTTTTTATATGAATAATATGCAGCAGAAGTATCAGTCACTATGACATATATATACTTGAGTTATTGAGATTTAATTGACTGCGCTGTTGTTGATAACAGACGATTTTGAATTAACCGTAGGTATTAGATTTATGAAACAGGCTTTATTGATTTTGTCAGTACTGGGTATGGGCATAGCACAAACGAGTGGTGCTGCTATCACAATCTCTCAAACAAATAATACCATCACCAATACTTCTGTGGCATCAAACTACGGTTCATCAAAAAACATCTATAGCACCAAAAGTGGTGCTTATGTTTCTAATAATGATGAAATTAGTCAAGCAATTAGCAACCTAAGTGCGCAGGCCAAGCAAAAAGAGAATCAGCTTTCATCATTAAACAGCCGCTTATACGCTGAAAAACAACAGCAGCAAGTCAATAAGGTTCCTGACAGCAATTCAGCCCCCGCTATCGCTGCTGCTCGCGCCTCAAAAGTGGCTTTATCTGGCAGCTCTGGATATTGTGCCCGTTACGTACGTAAAGCACTACAATCAGCTGGTTATGAATTTACACCCAATCCTTCAGCCTATCAGTACGCCACTCGTGGCACGCTTGATAAAGCAGGTTTTAGCAAAATCAGTAATGATATGCCAACCCAAGTAGGTGATGTTATTGTCTATGATCGCTCATCAAAGCGCCCGCATGGCCATATCCAAATATTTGATGGCGAAAATTGGATTTCTGATTTCCGTCAGAACAGCATCAGCCCATACAGTGGTGTCTATGCTTATACGACATGGCGCGATTCAAAATACGTGGATGACGCATCCGCATCAGATCGTAATATCTACCTTGCTATGAATGATAAATAAGACTTTCTAAGTCAGCACAACATAGTTGTTATTTCCTCCAACCCAGTAGTGATCTTAATATCATTGCTGGGTTTTTTTGTGCTTAACATCAGGGCGTATTTAACCTTTCATGATTTGATCCGTCAGAAATGAACACTACTGATATCATTACTCATGACAGGAGTTATCGACAAGCGCGTTTAAAATGCCACATGATGACGCTGGTGCACTACTTGCACATTTCTGGCGCAAAACGGTCAAGTGATGCTTTAAGTGCATCAGTTCTTCCATTCGTATTTCCACAGCATGAATGTGCTCATCTAGCAAGTTATTCACATCGCCGCAGTCCTTGTCAGGCGACTCCCAGTATTCAAGTAAGATTCGCACATCATCTAAAGCCATATCGAGCGTACGGCAATGTAGGATAAATTGTAGACGCTCAATGTGCTCTTCATTATATAAACGATAATTCCCTTCGCTACGAAAAGGCTCGGGTAATAAACGCTCTTTTTCATAATAGCGAATGGTTTCTACTGTGGCACCTGTGCGTTTAGCGAGCTCACCAATTTTGATTGTCATAACAACCTCTATGATTTAAATAATTAAAGTGGCTGTAAAGACTAGCGCTAGAGAAATTAAAATTACGAAACTGTAGATAAATAACCTTGACTCTAAAGCCACTATAGGGTTCATAATATCATTATTCAAAGGGTAAATTATTATGAAATATCATATTGAAGGTATGGACTGTGCCAGTTGCATCGGCAAGATTGAAACAGCTTTGAAACGTATGCCTGGGGTTTCTGATGTTCAGCTGAATTTCGCTACAGAAACGCTAGAGCTAAATTTAGCCCCTGGTGCGCCGACTCAGGCTAGTGATATCGAAAAAACAATCAAAAGCCTAGGGTTCGGCATCTCTGCCAATACTGGTCAACAAACTGTATCGGCTATTGATATTGACAGCGACAATCAGATGGCTCCGCAGGATAAGCAATGGTGGCAAACTCAAAAAGGCAAACAGGTTGTTGGCCTCGGTATTTTGATGGGCAGCGCTTATGCACTGTCACTACTGTTGCCCGCTTATGGGATATGGGTGTTTGCCATCGCTGTGATTGTAGGCGTTTTTCCATTTGCGCGCAAAGCCTTAGCACTGGCTAAAACAGGTTCATTCTTTTCAATTGAAACGCTGATGTCCGTCGCCGTGCTTGGCGCACTTATCATTGGTGAAGCTGAAGAGGCCGCAGCGGTTGTCTTTTTGTTCTCAATCGGTGAACTGTTTGAGAGTATCGCTGCTGATCGCGCTCGCGCTGGCATCAGAGCCTTATCATCGCTGGTTCCGAAAAGTGCAATTTTACTTGATGCTCAAGGTGGGCAGCGTAACGTTCCAGCGACTTCATTACAAGTGAATGACCTTGTGCTGGTGCGTCCTGGAGATAGGGTATCTGCTGATGGTTCCATTGTTCAAGGTGCGTCCAGCCTTGATGATTCGCCCGTGACGGGAGAGTCTGTTCCTGTTGCCAAGACGATGGGTGACAATGTATTTGCAGGGTCAATTAACATCGATGGTGTGCTCCAAGTGCGCGTAGAAAAGACAGCCGCCGATAACACCATTTCGCGCATTATTGAGCTGGTAGAGCAAGCCCAAGCCTCCAAAGCACCCACTGCCCGTTTTATTGAGAAATTCAGTCGCTATTACACACCGGCAGTGATGGCTATTGCCGCACTAATTATTATCATTCCACCGTTAGCCATGGGTGGAGATTGGTCGACTTGGTTGTATCGCGGTCTAGCACTGTTGCTGATTGCCTGTCCCTGTGCTCTTGTACTATCAACACCCGCTGCCATCGCCTCTGGTCTTGCTGTTGGTGCGCGCCGTGGCTTGCTGATCAAAGGCGGTAGTGCTTTAGAAACTATCGGCCAAGTGAAGACGGTCGCTTTTGACAAGACAGGCACTTTAACTGAAGGCAAACCACGCGTGACCGATGTTGTTGCCTTTACACAAGAGGACTCAAGTATTCAAGGTCAGAATTCTCAAGGTCAAGATGAGATATTGGCACTTTTTGCCAGTGTGGAGACTGGTTCTAGTCACCCACTTGCTGAAGCCATTGTCAGCCATGCTGAAGCCGCTAAAGTTGTTATACCTGTGGCCTTCAATGCTTCTGCAACTGCCGGTAAAGCGGTACACGCAACTGTCGCGGAGCGCGCGCTAGCTATCGGTTCGCCTGTTTACGCAGCCGATGAGGCATTGATTTCATCCACACAACAGGCGCAAATTGAGGCGCTGCAAAATGAGGGTAAGACCGTCTCTGTTCTTTTCGATGAGCAAAACCGTGAAGTGCTTGGATTAATCGCGCTAAGAGACGAATTACGAGACGACGCTCATGAAGGTGTGGCTCAGCTCAAAGCGATGGGTGTGCGCTCCGTCATGCTAACAGGCGACAACCGCTTAACCGCTCAAGCACTTGCCAGTAATTTAGACGTGGAATGGGAAGCTGAGCTGTTGCCTGAGGACAAACTGCGCCTGCTTAACGAGATGAAGAACAACCGCAAAATAGCGATGGTTGGTGATGGTATTAACGATGCGCCAGCGCTAGCAACTGCCGATGTTGGCATCGCGATGGGTGGTGGTACCGATGTGGCCATTGAGACGGCCGATATCGCATTATTAAAAAGTCGTGTTACGGATATGGCTCATCTCATCGCACTTTCACGTGCCACCATGCGCAACATTCATCAGAACGTCATTTTCGCTTTGGGTCTCAAAGGCGTCTTTCTGATCACGACCGTATTCGGCATTACTGGACTATGGATTGCGGTTCTAGCTGATGCTGGAGCAACAGTGCTCGTTACTCTTAATGCGTTACGTTTACTGCGCTTTAAGGGAGCGCCTCCACTGGTAAATCCGCCTAAAGTAGTTAAATAAAACCCTTCGAAATCAATTAAAAACTAGAGATAGCAGCAGATTTCGGGGGTGGGTTCTAATAATAAAAATTCCACCGCCACAGTAAACTGCAACCGCATTAGAGTAAATAAGGTTAGACCGTATGTTGATTACAGAATTGGGCTATTTTGCCTTGCTTACCGCTTTTGTATTGGCGTTATTGCAGGTAATTCTGCCAACTATTGGTGTTATTCATAACCAAGTTGCTTGGCAACGACTAGCCCCTAGCTTAGCTTGGGCACAGTTTGCCGCCATGATAACGTCATTTGGCGCTTTGATAGCAGGTTTTTATTATAATGATTTTAGCCTCAGTTACGTCGCGCAGCATTCCAATACGCTGTTGCCCTGGTACTATAAGTTATCGGCGACATGGGGCGGACACGAGGGCTCTTTGCTGCTATGGATGACCATCATGGCCACATGGTGTGCACTGGTATCATACTTTAGTCGCGGCTTGCCGTTATCAATGCGTGCGCGGGTATTAGTTATTTTGGCCGGTGTACAGTTAATGATGCTAACGATGCTGATATTTACCTCGTCACCGTTTGAGCGTACCTTACCCAATCTAGCGGTCGATGGCGCTGATTTAAATCCTGTCCTACAAGATTTCGGTCTGATTATTCATCCGCCCATGTTATATATGGGCTATGTGGGTATGGTAGTACCTTTTGCATTTTGTATGGCGGCATTGTGGGAAGGGCGTTTAGATGCTGCTTGGACACGCTGGTCACGTCCATGGGCGCTCGCGGCTTGGGGGTTTTTGACCATTGGTATTGCACTGGGCTCGTGGTGGGCCTACTACGAGCTTGGCTGGGGCGGTTGGTGGTTTTGGGATCCGGTAGAGAATGCCTCGTTTATGCCTTGGCTTGTCGGCTTAGCATTGCTGCATTCATTAGCAGTCACTGAAAAGCGCGGGGTGTTTAAAGCATGGACCATTATGCTGGCTATTTTCGCCTTTGCCTTAAGCTTGCTTGGCACGTTCCTGGTACGCTCTGGAGTCCTTACCTCAGTGCATTCGTTTGCCGCTGATCCGACGCGTGGTTTGGTTATCTTAGCTATTCTTGGCATTATCATCGGTAGTGGTCTATTAATGTTTGCCGTTCGAGGTTGGCGTTTAACCGTTGAAAGTCAATATCAGCTGATTTCACGTGAGTCCTTTTTAGTGATCAACAACGCCATCATTTTGATTGCAACCTTAGTGGTGCTGCTCGGCACCCTTTACCCTATTATCGCTGATGCCTTTGGTTTAGGACAAGTGTCCGTTGGCCCTCCTTATTTTAATGCATTATTTGTACCTTTAACGTGGCTGTTATTAATAGCTATGGGTATGGGCTCAAATATTCGCTGGAAAAAAGACACCCGTCCACTACTGGGTATAGGCATGGTCATCGCCGTTAGTAGCTTAGTATTAGCTGCCATTATTACTTACTTTGTTAATCCATCGTCTATGCTTAATATTGGTGTGACTTTAGCCGTTAGCTTTTGGGCACTGCTATGGATGGCAGTTGATTTTAAAGATAAAACTAAGAATGCGCCTAATCTTTTTAACGGTTTGCGGCAGTTGCGTCTGAGCTATTGGGGTCAACAGACTGCTCATATTGGCGTATTGGTTGCTGTCATTGGCATAGCCTTTACTAGTAGCCTGAGTATTGAGCGTGACGTAGCAATGGGTATTGGCGATACAGTCAATGTTCAAGGTTACGATTTTGAAGTAACTGAATTTTTTGAAATAAAGGGTAGTAACTTTGATGCAACGCAAGCGCAAGTCGTGGTATCCAAAGACGGTCGTGAAGTGGCGAAACTGACTCCAGAAAAGCGTACTTATATTATCAGCACGATGCCAACGACTGAAGCCGCTATTGACCCCAGTCTTATGCGCGATGTTTATGTCGCACTGGGCGAACCTATTGCCGATGGTAGTAACCAATGGGCATTAAGGATTTATGTAAAACCATTAATTCGCTGGATTTGGTTAGGGGCAATTATCATGGCTCTAGGTGGATTAATTAGTATGCTTGATAAACGATACCGCATCAAAAAAGTTAAAGCTCCGTTGCTAGTTACTGGTAGTTTGGCTACTGATGGAGTCAATGAGGTAGCTATTGAGCAGGCAATCTCAGCATCGACGATGTCGACACTAAAGGAGAAATAAATGACTATGTCGAATAACACTCCTGAGCAAAAAGATAGCCAAAACAGTAAGCAGCGTAACCCAAAGGCAATGAAAAAAAAGCAGATGAAGCTATGGTTCTTAATTCCGCTTATCCTCTTTTTTGGTTTGGTAGTTATATTGTACATGCGCTTAGGTAAACCAACAGACATTGTGACCAATACCGCTCTTGAGCGTCCGGTTCCTGCCTTTGAGCTGCCGTTATTAGCAGATACTACCCGTACTATCACCAATAATAATTTGCCAGATAAGCCGTTTTTACTTAATGTTTGGGGCTCGTGGTGCCCAACTTGCATTATTGAGCATCCGTTTTTAATGCAACTAGAAGAGCGCGGCATTGATATCGTTGGTGTGAATTATAAGGATGAGATTGGTAATGCGCTCAGTTACTTAAACCAAGGCGGTGATCCATTTTCTATGTCTATTCAGGATTCATTGGGTCAGTTTGCTCTAGACTTAGGCATAACTGGTGCGCCCGAAACCTTTGTTGTGGATGGAGATGGCATCATTCGTCAGCATATTGTTGGTGAGATTAATGAAGCCAATTGGCAACAGCGTGTTAAGCCGTGCCTGACCGTACTTAATGAGGCTAATAAGAACAACGATAGTCCTGATCTCATTCAGGTTGAGGAGATGTGCAAATGAACGTTACTCGAATAAGAGCTCCTCAAATAAAACTCAATATAATTTTAAAACTAGCAAGCTTAATACTAGCGTGTCTGCTTAACATGACGGCAAACGCAGCTATTGACGTATACGATTTTGATTCACCACAGCAAGAAGCTCAGTATCGTGGATTAATAGAAGAGTTTCGCTGCCCAAAATGCCAAAATCAAAACCTTGCAGCCTCTGATGCACCGATTGCACAGGATCTAAAGCAAAAAGTCTATGATTTAATTAAAGATAGACGTAGTGATGCTGAAATACGCGCCTATATGCAAGAGCGCTACGGTGACTTTATTAGCTACAAGCCGCCTATGCGACCATCGACATGGATCCTATGGTTTTTTCCACCACTATTATTGCTCGTCTTAATTGTTGGTTGGTTTTGGCAAAGTAAACGCCGCCAAGTTGTCGCCCGTGGCCAAAACGGCGTTACAGTGAACAGTACTGCTGCCTTGACCTCTGCGGAAAAGGCTGAGCTTGATCGTCTATTATCGCAAGCTGAGAATGTCGACCACGATATTACTAGCATAGAGGACAAAAAATGACTCTATTTTCTACTTTTGGCTTATTTGTAGCTCTAAGCTTGCTGATTGCTCTTATATTTGCGCTAATTGCTATTATGCCATGGCTACGAGCACCGCGTTTGCAGTCCAAACCAATAGACAATCAACTGCTAGATATTAATGTTGCAGTATTTCGCGAACGTTTAGCTGAGCTACAAACAGATAAAGACAGCGGTACTATTAATAATAGCCATTATCAAAATCAAAAGCTGGAACTGGAGCGTCAGCTATTAGATGCGCAGCGTCAGATAACACCTATGGTCACCCCTGATGTCAAAAGCCGTTTAATTGTCGCAGCTTGGATCCCAATATTGGCTGCAATGGCGTACTTACTAATAGGCAATCGTACGCCCGTGTTTGATTTGTGGACAAGCGAGGACAAAGTAGGACAAGTGGCTGATGACCTATTGACGGCTAAGATTGATAAGCCACCAAAGTGGGCGACTGAAAACGGTCGTCAGTTGATTAGCGCTATGCAGACCAACGTCCATCGTAACGCTGATGATCCTAATCGCTGGATGCGCCTATCTGAACTTTTCTTATCGATGGAGGCGACTGACTCTGCGTTAGAAGCCTTATCGCGTGCCTATCGTTTAGCACCTGATAACGAGGAGATTGCTACTACTTATGCTCAGACTAGTTTTTTTGTTAATGAAGGTCAGTTAGACGCCAATATTCGCCGTCTATTACAAGCTATATTAGCTAAGAATCCGCAGCATGAACGGGCTCAAATGCTCATGGCAATGGGTGAGACTCGTAGTAGTAACTTTGCCCAAGCGCAAGGTTGGATTAAACGCTTACAAGGCAGCATTGTGGCCAAACCAGGTGATCATACTAAAGCTTTAGCAAGCTTAGATGAGTTAAGCAACTACGTTAGCACGCAAGAAAAGCAAGCGCTAGAAGGTATTGACGTGACAGTGAAAATTAACGCTAATTTATTACCGTTAGTGAAAGCTGATGATGTGTTGTTTGTTGCGATACGTGACGTTAAAGGAGGTCCACCGTTTGCCGCCAAACGTTTACCCATTAGTATTATCAAGCAAGGTGAGGCTAGTATCCGCTTAAGTAATCTTGATGCGATGATGCCAGATCGCACGTTAAATTCAGCTCGTAGTGACAAAACTCAGTTAGCAGTCGTTGCTCGTATTAGTCATAGCGGTAATGCCATAGCAGAATCAGGCGACTTATCGGGTAATCCTATAATGATTAGCGTTGAACAGACTCAGGTTAATGTTGAAATCAATCAACAGATTCCCTAATAAAAAATTATTACCGTAAGTTTCATAAAACCAGAGCGGTAAGTGGAGCCGTTTATGAAAGTGGCGCGATTAATAATTGTATACCAAAAACATATACGTTTAACATTGTTCATTGTATAAACATAGATAAAGAAAACAACTATGACTGAATCTACCGACAGATTAGATAGTACTAAATTGAATAGCGTTGAATCGGCTAGTACTAATATTGCTGACAATAAAGTACCTATAGCTGTGAGTAGTACTCATCAATCGATTGACTCTAAAACCATGAATCATACGCCTAAAGCTATGTACGTGACTTCAGGCAACTCAATAACACCTAAAGGTAAGTTGGACAAAATGCCAAAAATGGTTGCCAATGGCAGTCGCGCTTTTATCTGGTATTTGTTGGCGATAATGGTATTAATACTTGATCAATGGACTAAGTGGTTGGCCCAAACCACATTAGCGTTCAATGACCCCGTACCGGTCATTGAACCATTTCTCAACTGGACACTCGCTTATAACTATGGGGCAGCATTTAGCTTTTTAGCCGACGCTGGCGGTTGGCAGAAATGGTTTTTCTCAGGCTCAGCTTTTGTAATGGCTATCTTTTTAACGGTTTATTTAATCAAAGCGCCACGTGCAGCCAAGCTATTATCTATGGGGTTGGCCTTAATGCTTGGTGGTGCGATTGGCAACTTAATCGATCGTTTAAGAATTGGTAAAGTGGTTGACTTTATCCATGTGCATTATGCTGATGTATGGAATTATCCTATTTTCAATGTTGC
The DNA here is from genome assembly GCF_052258385.2 of Psychrobacter sp. 1Y6. Taxonomy (NCBI): domain Bacteria; kingdom Pseudomonadati; phylum Pseudomonadota; class Gammaproteobacteria; order Moraxellales; family Moraxellaceae; genus Psychrobacter; species Psychrobacter sp. 1Y6. The sequence goes on from NZ_JBQQEW020000002.1 coordinate 10,545, forward strand.
AGATATAGGTGTCTGTGTCGGTGTCGCATTGATTATAATTGACATGATATTTTTAGAAAGTAAGCGTAATAAATAAGCACATTGATGCCGATTATCACAAACAAAATGAACTAGCGTCGTAGTCACTCTATACGGAAACATACTTTTTATACTTGAGTATGTTTATAAAATGTGAACTGGAAGATAATGTATGACTGGTATAGGTACTCACTCATTTTAGGTCTTAAAACTCAATACTTAAAAGCTCTGCGTAGAGCCATTATTATAGAGACATTGAATAATCCATAAATTCTTTATTGATCATAACAAAAGGAAAATACAGTGTCACAGGCTCAGCCAACTATTGAAAAAATTCACAGCCTTAGAAAAAAACAAGAGACAGCGTTAAAAAGTCTTACCCTTATAGGCTATCTAGAAGGCACCTCTTTCTTATTATTGCTCTTCATCGCCATGCCACTAAAATATATGATGGACATTCCAGAAGGTGTGAAATACATCGGTATGGCACACGGTATGTTGTTTATTACCTATATCATAATACTTATAGGCTCAGCTATCAAAATGAAAATGCCTCTTTGGGCAATACCTGCGGGCGTACTCGGCTCACTCTTACCTTTTGGCCCATTTATATTCGATCATTTACTAAAAAAGAACTTGCAGGAAAATGTAAGTAAAGAAGCCTAGAACAAGCTCTGCTACAAATGCCACAAACGTATCTTATTACTCAAGATTATTTTTCCTAACTAAATCACAAGCCGCCATCACTCATCATGGCGACAAATGAATAACATTGAGCAGAAATTAATCACAATAAAACTTTAATTCAGACCCAGTATGAATAGCCTCACACTCCAGTTACTTTTCGAACTTATCTTACATACTATCGACAAACCCGTCTTGTTTAAAAGCTAAACAGGTTTTGTCATTCGCGATGGCTTTCCTGTTATCGTAGGGTATACCCCAAGGGAACCATCTAAAAGGCATCAAAAACCGATTAATAGACGACTTAAAATAGACTGCTGTAATGGAACTACTTATAACAGACTATTGTACGTGTTTATGTTTATCAGAGCGTGTCTACGAGCGTCTACCAAAGAATAAGATGCCAAGCGTACCAAAAACGAGCTTATACAGTTTGCTACTGATCATGATCACAAAATTGCCGCCTTCTATGTCGAAAACGAATCAGGCGCAACTTTAATACGTCCACAGTTAATGTAAGTGATCGATGATGCCTATGAAGGCGATATAATTTTGGTAGAGCAGATTGACCGCTTAGCACGTTTAAACCAAGCTGATTGGGATACTCTCAAAAGAATGCTATTAGAAAAGAATCTGGGGTAGTATCAAAAGAGCTACCGACCTCATATATGACGCCTCAATCTGAGAGCAGCACTGAATTTATGAGCAGCGTATTACAGTCCATTAATTCGATGATGCTTGATATGCTCGCTGCTATTGCTAGAAAGGACTATAAAGATCGACATAACCGTCAGGTGCAAGGTATTGCTCATGCTAAGACAGAAGGTAAATATTTAGGGCGTAGGAAAGATACCGAAAAGCGTAAGATTATTGCTAGCCTCCTAAAATCTGGGCATAGCTATTCTGAAATACAAGCTACAGCTAAGTGTTCGCGTCAGCTGATAGCTGTTATAGCTAAACAAATACTCAAATACTCAAATACTCAAATACTCAAATTTTAGGAGCTGTAATAATTCTTGTCAAACAAAAGTAATCTGTTATCAAAGTTCCTTTAACATATTCTATTTTTAGTAGTTTATTAGCTTGAATAGGGTCAAGAAAAATATTGATTACTTTTCAGGCTACGGTATTTTCGCCGAATCGTTTTACAAACGAATCATCATTGGAACGATAATATTGAGACTAGCTTGAGCTTGATTATCAAGGCAGACTTTCCTGCGTATAGCAGGGTTCGTCTAACTATTCAAACCATCTGCTTCATCTTTAAAGGTCTCTACAACGATAGAGAAAATATCGTCCCAAACCTCATCATTTGCCAAAAACGGATAATCCTTCAGTAGCTTATTACTTTTAGCACCCTTATTTTGTAGCATGCTGCGAATGATTCTATCGGCATAGCTGTTGGGCATCTCAACAATCTCTTTTATCGCCAGTCGTGCATGGTCATGCTTTCTTAGGTACTGTGACTCGTTATGCATCTCTTTTTCAATAACATGAGCAATCAGTCCTGATAAGTACTGAACGTGAGGCGTTAGATCCATGAAGCGCCATGCAGGTTGAATCAGGTGAGTATTTCCAAAATTTAAGTTTGAGCGAATACCATCAGGGTAGGTAACTGCCTGTTTATCAAAGCTGTAATGATCACGGATTTGCTTCATGAGCGGCACAGAGACACGGTCTAAAATCTTATCATAGGCATGCCGGTCTGAGGGATGCTCGGCAATGGCTTGTGATATAGGTAGGATAATCGGCTCATGAATGACCTGGTCTCGCCTGAGGACGTCATTAATTAAAAAGCGATGTACACGGCCATTGCCATCCGCCAGCGGATGAATATATACAAAGGCAAAGGAGGCAACCGCACTACGCATCAGTGCTGATTGTCCCTCAGTCTTTTCCATAAATACCTGTAATCCTTCTAACTTATCAGCAATGTCATCAGCTGGTGGAGCAATATAATGCACAATTTCTTTAAAGCCATTGACCTGAGTATGCGACACAAAAACTGGTGATTGACGGACACCATACTGCTGGATAACCGTTTTGCTACCGAGTATCTCTTGTTGCAACTCTGCTAGTGATTCAGGATCAAGCGGAATGTCACCGGTGCCGGTACGCCGTGCCATCACATCGGCAAAACGTTCAATGCGTTTTAACTCTTTTCCCTCACCTTCTATAGTAAAGCTGGCTTTACTCTCTCGTAGGGTCATCCATACGGAGGCGCGCATCAGTAAGTCTTGCCCAAATTCATCGTTAAGTTTGTCAACCATTGTGGCAATATCGAGTGCAGCTGCTTGCGTAAAGGCCTCTGTTTTTACCAGCATCGGACAGAAATGACGGGTTCCTGCTAGATTGTCATTGATACGCCAGCGAGCGTTCTTGATGACCTGCGAAGGACTTGAAGTAACCAACTTCTTGGTATCCAAAGCATCCACATAGTTACCGCCTATATTACTCGGTACCTCTAAATGCTTATCCATGAGCCACTCATACAAGAAAGCCATTCTACGGGCATAGCTGCCTGTCGGCTCAGCGTTTACCCATGCTTGCACGTCATTTGCCCCTATCTGCTCAAATAGACGAACCAGTAACTCTAAATTCAGTACTTCATGACGCATGTGAAACTGTAAGTGCGCAATGATAGTGTCCAGTGGACGTGCGGTTTCCTGATAAGCGTTATGAATGACGTCACCGTCTTTATAGGTTTGTCTGCGCCCACCGATACTACTGCTGACATATAAAGGCGAAACCAGCTCTATGCTGGCATAACGGACAAGCCATGCTGCGCCAATAGGATCTGAGATAGGGGTATTCATCATGAGTGGCTCAAGCGATTATAGATAAGCCATTTTGCGCAAAAACAATTATGAATGCAATATAATGATTATTATAAAGCCTTATTGCATTAAAACGATTTTCTTATGACGTTGCGATGCCTTTAAATCAAGACCAAAGGTCACGTTGAGTCGATATTTAAAATACCTCAGCTATTGACCTGCTTTAAGACACGATAAACGGTAGCTACGCCAACACCAACCGCCTTAGCGATCTCTTCTTTTGTCATATTGTTTTGACTAGCCAATGCTTTAATACGATTGTGTTTTGCGGTATTGGCTTTCTTACCAGTGGGTTTATAGCCACTGTTGGCCAATCCTTGTTTAATGCGCTCTCTACGCTTGTCATTATCAAGCTTTGCCATGGTCGCTAATAAATCGATCAGCATATCGTTAATCACTTTTAGGATCTCACCTGTCATACCGTCACTCATCGTATGTGTGGTTGGTAGATCAGCCACCACCAATCGTAAGCCCTTATCTTTAATACGCTGCTTTAGAATCGAAAAATCATCTTGAGATAGTCTGCTTAATCTATCCACGCTTTCAACCAATAAAATATCGCCTTGCTCGGCGTCCTTTAGCAACTTAGCTAAGATTGGTCTATCGAGCTTTGTACCACTGAAGTGCTCAACGTAATCAACATAGCTATCACCATAGCGGCTACTGAAGGCAACCAAATCTATTAATGCTCTAGTAGCGTCTTGATCCTTAGTGCTGGCTCTCACATAAATACGAACGGTCATAATACCTCTTTGTATCAGTTAGACTTAATAATTGATGTTCATTGATAATAGCAAGATATTACTATCATTTAATATCAAATAAAAGTCAAATGATAGATAGGTTATCGTTTAGAAGTTTTATGTTTTGGGTATAGACTAATGGTAGACCGCTTAGCACTTTTAAATCAGTATGACTGGGACATCTTAAAAAATACTGTCTGGGAAAAAGCTAGCGGTAGTATCAAAAGAGCTGCCGACTTCATATATGGCCTTGTAGCCTGCAAACAATACTGAGTTTATGACTAGCGTATTGCAAGCCATCACCTCAATGGTGCTTGATATTTTCGTTGATATTGCTAGAAAGAACTATAAAGATCGGCGTAACCGTCAGATGCAAGGTATTGCTCGTGTTAAGACAGAGGGTAAATACTCAGGACGTAGGAAAGATACCGGGAAGCGTAAGATTATCGCTAGTCTCCTAAAATTTGGGCATAGCTATTCTGAAATACAAATTACGGCTAAGTGCTCGCGTCAACTGATAGTTGTTGTAGCTAAAGAAACGGAATGATACTCAAATACTCAAATACTCAAATACTCAAATACTCAAATACTCAAATACTCAAATACTCAAATACTCAAATACTCAAATACTCAAATACTCAAATACTCAAATACTCAAATACTCAAATACTCAAATACTCAAATACTCAAATACTCAAATACTCAAATACTCAAATACTCAAATACTCAAATACTCAAATACTCAAATACTCAAATACTCAAATACTCAAATACTCAAATACTCAAATACTCAAATACTCAAATACTCAAATACTCAAATACTCAAATACTCAAATACTCAAATACTCAAATACTCAAATACTCAAATACTCAAATACTCAAATACTCAAATACTCAAATACTCAAATACTCAAATACTCAAATACTCAAATACTCAAATACTCAAATACTCAAATACTCAAATACTCAAATACTCAAATACTCAAATACTCAAATACTCAAATACTCAAATTCATTTTTCTCTTACCATCATTTCATAATGTGCAAGATGGTTAGTATGCTTGAAGATATCTTTAAATATGCGTTTGTATTCATCTATAGTTGAGCTTTGGTCATCAACGTACAAGTCGTCTGGTATACAGTGAGATCCATCATTAACCCAACATATAAGAGATCTACAAATCAATTGCTCGTGAGTACATGAGAAGCATGCCAAAATGTCATTATCCTCAATCCCTCCAAGGATCTTGAAATAATTTTCAATGATACGTCGCATAGAATTTTGAAGTGTTGTTTGAGACGTTGAATCTTCTCTTAACTCTTGCCATAAAAGCTCATAAGAGCTTTTTATAGGGTTTTTATTATAATAGTTTTTTATGCTCGTAACATTTCCAACTTTTCTAAGATTCCAGAAGTTAGCTCTACAGCTGGCTTTTAGTTTGTTACTTGTATAGGAAATTTCTTTATGAAAATATACATTATGAGTCAGGACTATTAGTTGTTTTATCTTGTGGTTGCTATCATTGTTTATATCGTAAATGATATCTTTTACTAAGCTACTAACAACAAATAGGATGTTACTATCTAAGCTTGATATAGGGTCATCAATAACGATCACTCGGTTTGAATTTATCGTACTTTCTGTCGATCCACCTTTGCAAAGATGATAAAAATAAAGAAAAGTTATAAAAGAAACTTCACCTTCACTCAACGTTTCATTAGCAATAGAACCATCATTTCTCTTTAATTGATAGTGTTTGTTACTATCTGGACTTTCCACTATAGAAAATCCCGTAAACCCGAAGTAACTCAAAGAGCTGTTTATATCATCAATTGTTTTTTTAGTATTCGTCTTTTTCTGAGATAGTTGTGCTATCTCTCTATTTATTTTCTTAATGTTAGCTTCCGTCGTCGCTAGACGCTCATTAATACTCCTAATAGCACTATTAGCATTTTTACTCTCCCTATTATATTTCTTTAGATTATCCTTATTTAGTTCAGCTATGTATCGCCAAGAATTTCTTACTAGTTCTGCTTTTGAAGCACCTAATCTTGAAACCAATGCATTTTGTTTATCAATCAGGCTATTTGCTTCATTAATAATTTTCTGTAGTTGCCCGATTTCAGTCATAGTGACATCTATGTCGATAACCCTGTTAGGTTTCTCTAACTTGCTAGCTATAAGGTTTATATTTAATTGGATTTTAGTTCTAAGTTGAGCCATAAACCGTTCAAACGAAACCGAATCGAAAGCATAGGAGGTTTTAACTTTGTGAGCGTCGGCTATCTGTTGGAATGAATTGAGCAACTTATCTGAGTAGCTGGTATATGCATTTTGCAAAGACTTTAATAGATTTTCTTTGATTGTGTAGTTGTTATCAAAATAACTGTGAATATCTTCTCTGAAATTATGGTCTATTGTGTCCTTTTGACAGAATGGACATGTTTCCACATTATCTTGGAGATAGGTCGATCCTTCACGTACCCAAGAGCTGATATTCAAACTTTCTATCAGTGCTGATATGTTAATGTCACCTTTTCCTACAATGATCTCTTTCCAAATATCATTGTTCTCTACCTGATCTAGCCCTGATGAAGGGCTTATAATCTTTGGCAAAGACGAAGGAGCCTTGCCATAAAGAGTCTCTGACTGTTCTTCTAATTCCTTCAAATCTAGGAGTGCTGCTGTGCCACCCAATTCGATCAAACTTTTCGCAAAAAAATCCTCTTTCTTCCCAAGATATCCCGATAGTGGGCTTTTTAAAGCATTTTTTCTCAACTCTCCGCTATCAAACCAGACAGCATCAACGACCTCTTTCTTTAAATCTAGTAAGTCTTTTTTCTTATCTGCTAAGCTTTTTCCTAGTCCGAAACTTACTTTTTCTAAACCTTCAACTTCATTTTGTTTTTTTAAGATCAATTTTTCGTTATCTATATCGTCCTCACCAATTGTAAACACCCCGTTCAAGCTGGCATTATTGAGTATATTTTTCTCTTTAAAATCCTTATTATAAACATGAATATCAAGGGGTCTATCTGACAACCATCTTATTGTACAGTTGGGAGAACGAGTTCTTAATAGATTAGAAAGAGTGGTTTTTCCACTTCCATTGGTTCCATATATAAAGTTAATCTTACCTAAATCATTACAACTAATGCCTGACTCATTGTAGGTAGCAATATTTTTTACTTGGAAACTTTCGATCATAACGCTATCCGTATAGAAAGGTCTTAGTGTATTTTGATAAATAAAAGTATACTAAATTCGTGTAAATATAACTAAACCACCCGATGCCTCTTAAAGTTCTCAGCCTGCTCAAATATCTCTTTGTAGACCTCTTTGGAATCTACAGGTGGATAGCCCCATTCATCGAGCAATACCATCAAATCAAACTGTAGCTCAGCTTTGATGTCATCACGCTTGTTCCAGTCAGTGTATTTAGCCTTCTCATCGATGAGCTTTTTCACTTCTTTAGACAGCTCAATCAGCTTGTCCTCTGGATAAGTGAAATCGTACTTATGCGCCAATGATAGCAGAATGTCATAAAACGCTTTTTCTTCAAAGTCGATACCCATCTCACCAAACGACGCCATCTCAACCCGTAGCTCGTTATATAGCTTGATGATCTCATCGGAGAAATCACCAATGACCTCAGCGCGCAGTATGTCTTGCTCGTCACGGTCATTATACTTCTCGACCAAAGCATTCATCTTCTTACTAAAATCAACGCCCTTCACCTTATTGGTCTTTTTAAGCTCACCAATGGCTTTTGCGAGCAGCTGTTGTAGTAGCTCTAGCTTGGTACTTGGCTGCTTGATTACTTCAAGCTTGGCTAAGTAGTCTTCATCGAAGATATCTATCTCACCGTCGGTGTTATCACCCAACTTAAAGATCTCTTCAACGCCATCACTCATCAGCGCGTCTTTGACCAGGTCACGTACCTTTTGGTTCATCTGCTCAACGTCAGGTGCGCCGCCAGTCGTGATTTTAAAGATGATGGTACGAATGGCTAGGTAGTAATGAATCTTGTCTTTATGCGCCTTGGTGAGCGCTTCACTACCCACGCAAATATCATAGGCAGACTTCAGACGCTTGGCTAAATCCATAAAGCGTTTCTCTAGCTTCTTAGATTGCAGCGCAAAGTCAGCCGCCGCATTTAAGCAGTTCAGCTGCTCTAGTGGCGTGCCATTAAAGTAAAGGCTAGAGTCAAACTTATGATAAACCGTATCCAGCAGGTTCAAATGGTCTTTGACCACCACGACTGACTTTTGGATATCGTCTAGGTTTTGAACCTGACCGCTGGTATAATGCGAGAGCGCTAGATTCATTTGCTTTTTGATGCCGATGTAATCAACGACTAAGCCGCTTTCCTTGCCTTCAAACTTACGATTGACCCGTGAGATGGTCTGAATCAGGCTGTGCTTTTGTAGGGGTTTATCAATGTAGATGGTATCGAGAAATGGCACGTCAAAGCCTGTGAGCCACATATCGACAACAATGGCGATCTTAAAGTTAGACTTGCCGTTTTTAAACTGACGATCAAGCTCTTTGCGGTAGTCTTTATTACCCAGATTGTCCCACATGCCTTTTTCGTCATCCTTGTTACGAGTCATGATCATCTTGACGCGCTCCATGGGCATGACATTTTTCTTATCACTCTCTGATAAGGTTGAGCCTTCCTCACACGCTCTTACTTCATTCCATTCAGGGCGCAGGTCAATGATGTCTTTATAGAGCTGATAAGCAGCTTCACGGCTGCTACAGACAAACATCGCCTTACCTTTTTGCGTCGTGCCCTCTTCTACTCGCGCCTCATAATGCTGAACAAAGTCTTCAGCAATGGCTCTGATGCGGTCAGGATCACCAAGAATGGTGGACATACTCGCCATGGCTTTCTTGCTTTTCTCTATCTGGTACTCATTGGTGCCAGCGTCCGCACTTTCTTTATAGTATTTTTCGACTTCATCAAGCTGCTTGCTATCGAGTAGCACTTTGGCCGCACGGCCTTCATAGACGATACGTACCGTGATTTCATCGAATACCGACTCAACCATGGTATAGCTATCAATGACTGGGCCGAAGACATCAAGGGTGGCATCAATCGGTGTACCCGTGAAGCCCACGTAGGTGGCATTGGGCAATGAATCATGTAGGTACTTAGCGAAGCCGTAGGTCTTTTTGACCCCATCTTCGGTGACGGTGATCTTCTGCTGGAGATTAATTTGGCTGCGGTGCGCTTCATCTGAGATACAGATAACGTTGGTACGCTCGGTCAATAGGGCTAAGTCTTCGGTGAACTTATGAATGGTGGTCAAGAACACACCGCCACTTCTGCGCCCTTTCAGCTTCTCTCGTAGCTCAGCACGACTTTCGACACTGATGATTTCCTCATCACCGATATAGGTCTTAGCATTGGTAAAGGTTTTGGATAACTGATCATCTAAGTCGGTGCGATCAGTGATTAAAATAATAGTCGGGCTACCAAGATCCACGTCGCGCATCAGCAGACGTGCTAGAAACAGCATGGTATAGCTCTTACCACAGCCAGTGGCACCAAAGTACGTACCGCCTTTACCGTCTCGTAAGCCATTATCATTTATTAAGTTGCCATGATTATCAAGCAATTTCATATGGCGCTTGATATTGTCAAACAGTTTGGTGGCAGCATAATACTGCGGATAACGACAAACGATTTTCTCTTCCTTGCTTGATTTGTCAGGCACATAGATGAAGTTGCGGATGACATCAACCAAACGCGCTTTATCAAATAATCCGCTCATCATGGTTAGTAAAGAGTGGATGCCATCTTTCTCTAACTTCTCATCGCCTGTAACTTTGCGCCAAGAGTAGTAGAACTCATAAGGCGCAAAGAACGAGCCCATCTTTGAGTTGACCCCATCACTGATCACACATAGGGCATTGTATTTAAACAGCTCTGGAATATCGCGCTTATAGCGAGTGGTCAGCTGGGTATAGGCATCAAACATAGTGGCATCTTCACGAATGCTACTCTTAAACTCAAACACCACCAGTGGTAAGCCATTGATGTAGAGAATGCCATCAGGAATACGCAGCTCAAAGCCTTGTATCTCCATCTGATTAACGATGCGGTAGCGATTGTTATCGAGTGCCTCATAATCAAGCAGCTGGATGTATAAGTCTTTTTGGGTATAGTCCTCACGTTTCAAGAAAAACCCATCAGCGACAAACTTCATAATGGCTTTGTTGGTGTCGTACAGATCAGACGCAGGAAGGTACTCAAGCTTATGAATGATGGACTCAATCTCATATTCTGTGATCAAGTCATCTTTATAACGGGTGGCTAGAAACTGTCGAAGATCAGACTTAATCAGCACATCGTCAGGATTACGGTCGAGTGCTTCGCCTAGCGTATGTGGATAGCCCTCAGCTGCTAGTAGCTCGATAATGGCTTGTTCAAGTCTGTCTTCGGTGAATTTCAATGGTAAGTCCTTTTTATTATTCTATATTATCTTTATCAACGATTAATACGCCAGTTCACGGCTAAACCAAAGCTAAATTATTCATAAGCCTTTTTCACCGGATTGAACTTCACAATCTTGCTGTAATTGACACTATTGATACGCTCATAGTCGTCAGTAGGTTTATCGCCTTTATAAGTCAATTTAATAGGATAATAAGTAGTGTTTTCAGGCATAACTTTAAAAGTGACATCATAGCTGTAGTACAGAGGTGAGTCTTCCTCATAATTCCCAGCATTACTTGAACCAGCATCACCCAATGTATATACATCAATAAATGCATTTTCAGATAAATATAGGACATCCCACCAGGTATCCGTTGTCCCAGTAGAGGTATAACCATTCATAAATATACTGCCCATTAGGTTTTTCCCCAACGGCTGTAGACCGTTCTGAATATCTTCGGCATAAAGTCCAACTCGCCCCCAGCTAGTAGAAAACTCCACGTCCTTTGGTGTTTTACTTACCAATTGAAACTGGCCGTTACTTAGCTTTTGAAAACTGTATAAATCAGCTGTTGCACCACAAACATGGCAAGAAACCAATGAACCATTATTGACTTGCACTTTTTCGATGATGGCCAAATAACGTGGCTCACCTGCTACATTTTTATAAGGCAATACCGGATGCATTAGAGCAACTGTTCTCTCTCCATCGCTATCAATACTGTCTAAACCAATATTTGGCATCGACTCAATATATTCATCATCAATAAACTCATAACCCGTACGACCACTATAGAACTCACGCATGACTTCTTTAAAGCTCAAGTCCTTGATTTTGACCTGAGCCATTTGACTGGCAGAGAAAGCAGGAGCGGCAGCCATTGCAGGAGTCGCAGATAAAGCGCCCAAGCTGAGTGCCAAACTAAGTAAAAGCTTCTTCATACCAGATTCCATTAATCATTATGGTTTTGGGATAAACGTTTGCTATTGAAAGCTATAGAACTTTATCCACCAGTTCAGCTGCATCAGAAATACGCAATTCACCTGACATTAACTTGGGTAAAAGGGTATCGCGTAGTTTTGATAGAGTTCCCATTTGCTCATGATTGGAGTGAATTTTTTTGAAAATAGGTGATATGTTATTAACAAAATAACTCAATGTTTCATCATCAGGGGTGACTACAGGTAAAGCCCTTAAAACTTTGAGCGTTAGATATTTTTGAGTTGTTCCAGCAAGCCTCGAATCTAAGAACTGTGTCATATAGTTTGAATTCAAATACAGATAAAAGAAAACAGCATAACTTTTATTACTACTTGTTTTAAACAATCCGACATTCTTAATTGCAAAATCAACTTCATCTTGCAATACAAGCATTGATACTCCTACGGTACCGATCATTGTTATTAAAATATCATAACTTTCAACTAGGCTCCTTTTATTGACTTCATCAAAATCATCTTGTGAGATAAGGTATGCGTTGGGATAATCTATAACACCACTTGTGATATGTCTTGATGTAATTAAATATTTACCTTCATCAGATTTTTTTGGTGAGTCATGCGTACCATCTCTAACGTCAAATAAATCACCACTATTTTTAACCAGCCACCCCCTCGGAATCCACCCCATCTCTTCCGTAAACTCAAACTCATCAGAAAATAAACTTTGAATATCTGAGTTATCCTTTCTCTCGGTGGCTTTACGCTGCTCAGCGCGTTCCATAAACTCATCAGGAATGGCGTTACCAGCCGCGAGCGCATTATCAATAACAGGATCAAAATCCACAAACCAACTCTTAAACAACGCCTGCGCCATCGCCTCAAGTGTTTCGTTCATTTGACGGTTTAGCTCGATTTTATCGTCTAAAGAGCCAAGAATATGAGCAATGGCTTTCTGTTCTGGAAGCGGTGGAATGCTGATTTCTATTGGATGAATATGATTTCTATTAAGAGACTGAACAGCACTACCAGAGTTGTATCTTTCAAAATCCATAGACTTTAAAAAATAGTAAGCAAATTTAGGATGGTTGCCATGAAAATCTTTTACAAATAGAGCTGTATTTAAAGGCCAGTAGTCTACTTCAGAATAAGAAACCACACCATAGGACGCTCCACTTCTACCAACCGTAACACCTGGACCACTTACTTTTGATTCATTATGCCAACCAGTAATACCGAATGAACCTAATATTGGTATGTTCCCAGAAATTCTTGTTGCAGAAGGCAAGTCATGGCCACGTTGTAAAGTCGTAAATTTTCCAAGAGTTGTTTTTACCCAATCACTCACCATAACCCAACACCTCCAAGTTCTGAAAAATGGTCGCATCGAGCTTTTGTGACTCTTGCATTTGTGCATATAGCGTTCGGCTAAGTTCTAACATCTTTGTCTCAAACGGGATACCGTCATCTTCTATCGCTGCCGCGCCAACATAACGTCCAGGCGTGAGTACATAATCATTGGCTTTAATATCGTCTAGGCTTGCCGATTTGCAATAGCCTGCTTCATCCGCATAGGCTTCATAGCCGCCAGCTTCCGCTTCGCCGCGCCATGCATGATACGTCTTGGCAATCGCTTCGATATCATCAGTAGAGAACTCTTTATGAGTACGGTCAATCATCGCACCGATATTACGGGCATCAATGAATAGCGTTTCACCGCTACGATTACGTAAACCGCGAGCTTTACTATCAGCAGACTTGGCGGCTTTGTCTTTACTGATAAACCATAAGCACACTGGAATCTGCGTGGTATAAAACAACTGACCCGGTAGCGCAATCATACAATCGACCAGATCGTTTTTGATGATTTGCTCGCGTATATCACCTTCACCACTGGTAGTAGTAGACATCGAACCATTGGCCAATACGAAACCTGCTGTACCATGCTCAGAGAGCTTGGATATCATGTGCAATATCCATGCATAGTTGGCATTGCCCGTCGGCGGTGTCGGATAGCCTGCCCAGCGTGGATCATCGACCAGCTCGTCAGGCGTGCGCCAATCCTTTTGGTTAAAAGGTGGGTTTGCCATGATGAAATCGGCTTTGAGGTCTTCGTGCTGATCTTTAAAGAAGGTATCGGCTGCCACATCACCCAAGTTGCTAGAGATACCACGAATGGCAAGGTTCATCTTAGCGAGCTTGTAGGTCGTGCTGGTGTACTCTTGCCCATAGATAGACACGTCTTTGGTATTGCCGTGGTGACTCTCGATGAATTTGATGGACTGGACGAACATACCGCCTGAGCCACAACAAGGATCATAGATTTTGCCTTGATACGGCTCAACCATTTCTGCAATGAGATTGACCACAGACTTAGGCGTATAGAACTCACCACCGCCTTTACCTTCAGTCGCGGCAAACTTACCCAAGAAATACTCGTACACGCGCCCGACCGTGTCTTCTTCTGGATTACCAATAGTATCAATGTTATTGACGACATCAATCAAGGCAGCAAGCTTACTGGCTGTTAAGCCAAGACGCGAGAAGTAGTTGTCAGGCAATGCACCTTTGAGGGATTGATTGGTCTTTTCAATGGTACTGAGCGCCGTATCGATTTTAAGCGCGATGTCTTCTTGCTTAGCATTCTGCTGGATAAAACTCCAACGACTCTCCTCCGGTAAATAGAATACGTTGTCTTTGGTATAGGCTTGCACCATGTCGATATGCTTTTCATAGCCCGTATCAATAAGCTTTTGGCGCTGCTGCTCAAAAGTATCACTGATGAATTTTAAGAAAATCAGGCTAAGGACGATATGCTTATATTCTGAGGATTCAACACTACCTCGTAGCTTGTTGGCAGCATCCCAAAGGGCTTCTTCAAAGCGACCGTCTTTTATAGTGTCGTTCTTATTTGCAGGTGTTTTAGCCATGTTTTTTTGTTCTCTATGTTCTGAGGGGCAGTATTAGTTAAAGTTTGAATTCAGTTAGCCAGTTGTTTTAATAGGTATTTATAAAGCTAACCTGTAGAAATATCGGACTAAAACAAATCTAACCTGTAAGAAGTACAATCTTTCTACAGGTTAGGCAGTAAAAGATAGTTTCTAAATAGCGCATAGATAGCGCAACTACGTATAGATTAACAGTAACAAATCAAGGGTAACAATACTCGTTATTAGTCTGTCACTATGAAAAATTCTGGCTGAATGGGAGTTGTCAAAAATCAGCCCTAAAATCCGATAATATGTATAGTTTTTTGAGTTTTTTATACATATCCTTTTTATAGGCATAAAAAATCGGATTTTTTATGCCTATCGCTCAACCAACTTTTCTTCAATCATTTCAGTTAATAGCTCAGTCACTGTCTTTCGGTTATCAAGCGCAAACTTTTTGAATGCAATATACTTATCTTTGTCAATGTTAAAGTTTACTCGTGCCGTTTTTTGAGGACTATCGGTCACGTCTGACAAAGATAACTCATCTTTTACCTTCTTGCTGGGACGACCTGCTGCTAAGCTCATCATTTACTCCTTATCAAAGAATGTTTTAATTTCATTAACCAATGCTGTCATTTCTTGTACCGCATTACTATTCACTGACTCAGTATCAAACACGGTCTTGCCTAATGCTGCGCTATTTGGATAACTTACACGTTGCATAATTCTACTATCTAACACAGGTAGACCGTACTCTAGTAAAACTGAAGCCACATCCTTACCAATATTAGTATTCTGAATTGCCCTAGACACTACAAAGGCTGCTTTTAGTTTACCGTCAGTCATCTCTATACGCTGCTTTACTAAGTCTACTAAATCGCTAGTCGCCCAGACATCGTATGGGCTAGGCTGTACAGGAATTAATACAAAATCAGCCGCCTTAATTGCAGATAAAGCCAAACTAGTTGCTTGTGGTGAACCATCAATCACCACATACTCTTTATCAGAGACGTTTTTTAGATCTTTATCAAGCGTAGGTCTATCGAGACCTATCACTGGTACTGGATTATCTTCATCTACAGCTCGCCAATCCCGTGCACTGCCCTGCTGATCACTATCTACTAGCAATACACTATGTCCTTGCAGCTGCAAGCCACGAGCTAATTGAGTGGCAATAGTTGTCTTGCCACTGCCTCCTTTTTGATTCAACACAGCAATGACTTTCATAGAGCAATCCTAAGTTTGAGTATTTGAGTATTTGAGTATTTGAGTATTTGAGTATTTGAGTATTTGAGTATTTGAGTATTTGAGTATTTGAGTATTTGAGTATTTGAGTATTATTAAGACTTTACTCAATAGTTAGATGAATAGCAACATTTTTAAAAAATAACTATATCTTTGATATCGACTGAATTTCTATGTGAATAATATTCATAAAAATGCATAAATTTATCAAAGACTGAGATGCCCCAGTAAACTGACTGCTAACATATAAAGTGTAGCTATCAAGTATCAATATGAGCTACTAAAAGCAATACTTTAGCCGCTCATATTCGTTATAATCCGCTCACCAATCAAAAACCACTAATATGAATGAGGGAACCACTATGGTGAAGTGTCACTTATCGACCATCATGGGTGAAAGACGCCTTAAAATTGCCGATATCTCAAGAGATACTGGCATCAATCGTGGCACCATTACTCGCATGTATCATGAAGAAGCCACCCGCGTTGATCTAGATGTCATCGAGTCTTTATGTACTTATCTTAGAATCAATGTTGGTGATTTATACGAAATCATAAATGAGGACAGCAGTGAGTCACCAGCATAAATAACGTTGTCATGAGCTGTGATTGTCTTTAAACGAATAAAAAGACCTACAGAAGGTTATTTTCTCTTGCAATAGATTAAAATATAGGTATAATTTGACCTGTAGTAAGTCATTTTATTTATTATATGCATATAATGGTCTATAGGAGAATACCAATGAATAACAATCTATCTCGGCTCAATAGCTGCACATGGTTTAGTGAACAGACTAAAACGTTAGCCTCTCAGCTGTTATTAAGCTTACAAATAGAGCAAGGCTTACAGCTGGCAACCCTACTTGGTGTTGACCCCATTCTTTATAATGATGAAGCGGTTTATGTCTGGGTGCAACGACAGCTAGATGACGGTCTTATCGTTGACGATCATGCGTTAAGCACCCTTGAAACTGCTTTTATAGAGTTGGTCACAGCTCACACTGACCAAGCAGCGTAATGGCTTTAGCTTATATTTACAGACTTCTTGTTTAACAAGAAACAATAATCCTTAAAGCCAGATAAAGTGTCATTATCTGGCTTCTTGATATAGACAAAGATAACGACAATCAAACAAGCTTTTTTCAGTCTTATATGTCTCAGAAGACGCACTTTTGGGCAATATGGCTTACTGTTACCATATGCCTTTACTCAGTCGGCTCTGCACGCGGCACCCCAGCTATTTTATAATAAACAAAGCCTCTCTCATCTCTCAAAACACTTTTGCTGTCTGCTCTAACGCACCAGCTGATTGCATCAGGCTGCGCTTCATTAACATCACAAGCCAAAATAATCTGCTGACTTTGAGCGTTATCAAATGCCTGCTTCCACCCCGTTTCAAGCTCATCGATGCCGCGCTGTAGCTCTGCTTGCTGGTATCTCATCTCTGCAATCTCATCAAAGCTTGGCACATACCAAAATACCAGGGCCACCAAACTTATTATCACAGCCATCGTACCCGCTGCGACAACGGCTGCAATCCTTTTAATACTCATAGTCTCAATGGACTTATGAATTTTGTCCAAGTCTTTACTAGCTCTACCCTCAACCTGCTCAATCCGCGTTTTGGTGGTGGTCTCAAAGGTCTCAATATCTTCAATAATCTGCTTATGACCAGCTTGGTACTGATTGGTGAATAGGGCTAGATTGTCAGCGCTTGCGCCAAGCTTGTCAGCCACCGCTTGCATGGTACTCACTTGTACCTCTATGCTGTCGTTTTTAGCAGTAACGACCGACTCTACAGCCGTATCAATCTGCTGTTTCATATCGGTGATGATGCCTGCTATTTTTTCATCATAACGACGCGGCATCTCATTGTCAGTAAAAGCAGTCACTGCCGCTTGTAGCTGCTTTAACACGAGTTCTTGATACTGACTCAATGCCTGCGAAGTCGTGCTTGCGCTACTACCTAATTCTTCAATGGCAGAAGACACCTCATTCACCTTGCTATCAATACCGCTAAGCGAACGCTCAAGCCGCCTCGCTACCGCATCATCGGCTCGCTTAATCAGCTCACGCAAGGCCCCAATGACCGGAGTCAATGAAGTCACTAGATTAACAAGTTGATCGTGTATGTCTTGCTCAGTGCGGTCATTTTTATTCATAGTAAGTACTCATTATTGTAATCATCACAACTAAAATGGGCGTGGTGACGAGTAATGGCGCGCTTTTTCTTGAATAGCATTGTCTATATCCAGCACTTGTGCGGCCAAGATTTGCGCTAAATTTTGCGTGCCCACGCGGATGTCAGGAACCTGCTCAAAACGCTCATTAAGCGCGTTTATAGTATCAATTTTATGACGGTCGCTAGGAAGCGTGCCGAGCGCTTGTAATAGTGTCTGTACCGACGTATCTCTGTCTATCATCACCCGTTCTGCATCCGTGTCTCGCAAACGCTTTTGCAACGCGGTGACGTTATCAGTATGCTGAAGCGTTTTTAAAACGAGGGCCTCAGCAGCTAACTTTTCAGCCGCCTCTATCACAGTGGCAGTAGTATCAATCGCTTTAAAGTCGATCTTATCAATACGGTCTTTAACCCGTACCAGCATATTATCAAACCTGCTCTGATACGCCTTGACTTCTGCCTGTCGGGTACGCGCAAGGGCAGTAGCATCTTGCTCTTTTTGTTGTTTTTCTTGCCGCCGCTTCTCTGCTTCCTCTCGCTCACGCCTGGCTTTGTTCTCAGTTTCGGCTTGCTCATGCGCTTTGTTGAGCTGGTATTGGAGCGCCATGGTACGAGTACGCCAGTCATCAAGCCGATCTGCGTTCAATTGAGTGGTCTTGGTACGGGTAATCTCATCGTATAAGTTATCATCTTGCACAATCACCGCTTCACTTTGATCAAGAAGGGCAATACGCTGCTCATAAAACGGCGATAGGCGCTGATAGGTTTTTTGACTAGTATTGATTTGCAGCTTTAATTGTTTGATGTCTTCATTATTGGCGGTTTTAAATGTCTTTACATCAGATACAAGCATCTTCAAACGTGCCTCAGCGGTATCATCTATCTCTACCGCTTTAAGAGCACGCAGCGCCTCACGCTCTTGCTCAAGCGCTTTAAAACGCTCAACATCAAGATCTGCCATTGCCGCGAACTTATGATAGGTGTCAAGGTTGCTCGTTACCTCGATCGTCTGCAAATCCTCAAACGCCTCCCGCCAGTGCCGCTGCAGCTCAGTTTTTTCAACATCAATCTCATCAAGCGCTTTAAAATCAGTAGCCAGCTTATTCAGCGTTGCGGCAAACGGTTTTAGGGTGGCCTTTAGCGCCTTATGATCATCAATAACTCGATTGTTAAGGGGAATAAGCTTTTTTAAAACCGTTTTATTGTTCAGCATCGTTTTATCAATCTGTGACAGCTGCTCTTCAAGACGGCTAACAGCGCGGCCTGTTTGTAGGGTGTCATCTTGTCTAAATTGATCAACCAACACTAAAGCCGTCTTTAGTGCCTCACTTTGCTCTTTCGTATGTATTTTCCGGGCAAGCTCAATCATTTTTTGGCGGGGCTCGCTAAAATCCTGTCCCACCTCCTCGGTGAACCGCTGGGTACTCTTAATGTTTTTATCAATGGTAATAATCTGTTTAGACTGGTGCGCTAACTCTTCATGCAGCGCATCAATGGTTGAAAATAAGGCGCTGCGTACCATCTTTTTTTGACTCACAAAGTTGGCTGAGATTGCTAAAAGCTCATCAAGTGCGTGATCATTGGCCGCATCACTATGCGTCTGACTCTTATTTTTAGGGATAGCGGGTTCAAGTTCAGCGGCAGGATCTACAAAGCGGATATTACTGAGCTCAATTCGCGCAAAGGGTTTACGCTTTTTATAATGTATTGTGACGCCGTTAACCTCTTGTTCATTGCTTTCTAGGTCAATACGTCCCTTGTCGTCATACTCAATTACCAGACCATTTTTTTCAATGTAAGCATTGATCTCATCAATCGTCTCGTTGTACTCATGAATCACTGAACGATTGCCTTTGAGAATATCCTTATATAGTGACTTACCCAGTTTCATTTTTGGTAAACGACTGATGCCCAGCTCACGGTAGGATTTCTCACTAATGGTTTTATTCTCAGGCAGTAGCTCATTGGCCATATCCGCCCAAAGGGTGCGTTGATATTTAAGTTCATCGCCGCGCCCGTTTAACCCCTTAGATAACCGCTCCTCCGTTGACCACTGCAACCAATTCTTGCGTGCTGATAAAGCATAACCCTTAACATCCGCTACTATCTCACGGCTTGAGAGTAAAATATGGGCATGAAAGTTACGACTGGTCAGCTCAACCACTTCAACCTCCCCCACATGTTTCTCGTGACTGTGGGGCCGATGAATGGCCACATCGACAAGCACGTTATAGCGATCAGATAAGGTTTGAGCGTAGCACTCGGCCAGAACTATACGCTGATCAGCGGTGATTCCATCAGGAAACATCACATCAATCTCAGTACCCAATTGCGCGTTTTTACGAGTCTCAATGCGTTCGATATCATTCCAAAAACCCTCACGTGTCACTGCTAGATCCCCAGCAAGAGTTGGCGTTAACAACGCCGTATGCACCACATTTTTCTCAATAACTTGCGTGTATTTAGTGCCATCACTGTCCACTAAGTTTAAGATTTTGTCTTTAGCTTTACTGGTATAATCGTGGACGACTCCTGACTGCTCATCAACCAGTTTTGAGCCAGAATTATAAGCCGACTTTGCCACCACACTATGATTTTTCGCCTTACTAACGGCGCTAACCGACAGATGAAACCCTTTATTATTCATAGCAAAAAAACCCAATATTGAGAGATGATTTTTTGGGGGTTGTAGGGGGTTCGCCCCCTGCCGAACGACGGAGTTTATGTAAAAAAATAGCGCCCCTTGTGGGCCTTTTTTACATAAACTCCTAAGTTCGCTCTTAACAGAGGGTTAAAATACTACTGCGCCCACGAAACGATGTGGTCTTGTGTATTTTACTACCTTGCATACCTGTGTATGTACTGCTAGGATCAACTCTATCATAGTTGGCTAAAAAAAGGATGAAGTAATGTCAGTAATATCAGATGATTTATTTGCAAATAAGATTAAGCAATTACAGGCTCTTAAAAAAGAGATTGATCAGGACAGGCTTGAAGCACATAAAATATTGGGGGAGTGGTTGGCCAACGCATTAGACGATGATGACAATCATGAACTGCAAGCTATTTTTTTAGATGCACACGATAATGAAAAATATGTCCGTTTGAAAAAGCACCGTGAGTTTTTAAAGTCAATTGCTCATAAGATGCAAGGTGAGGCTAAGATGGTATCAAGCAGTTTTACTTCACATGAAGACAATCAAGATAGTGAGTACGGTTCATTGTTTGATGACGATTCAGCAGCTCAATAACTGTTACTGTTAGCAATAGCCTATTCATCAGTACAACTGAATCGTCTTCTAATTAGCGAAATGCTAGAAGACGATTTTTAGCTGTTTTAAGCGCTTTAAAATATCTTTAGCTACCAAGGTATAAAACAGAGCATAGAATGCGTATAAGGGTAATTTTTAGGCTTTCTAGCAACGATTTGAGATGTATTTACAGAGATATCGATAATGGCTACTAAAAGTGAATCCAAATTATCTACAAAAAATGAGCCTTAGATTGAAGTTGAGAACATGAAACCAGCTCTGTCCAAAATGACAGATGCAAACATTCAAAATATCTTTGGCCGTGCTTTTGGAAATTTCCAGAGGTCGACTCTTGATCCGAACTATGAAAGTGAGGATTAATATCAAGTAAACGGACAACAGCTTGTTGAGCTACTAAATAATTTTACAAGCAGTTGGTAGCTCATATTATTATTTCAAATTCATCGGTTTTTTTGCTTATTTTCCTATTACTTAAAACAAAAATATATTTCTTACTTTCTAATAATTTTTAAAAGCTTTTGTCCTGAAGGTAAAAATCGGCACAGACACTTATTTTACTTGGTCTACAGCGGGAAAGTATTTTTTAAATACGAAAGTTTAGGCGGTATTATACGAAAGTTTAGGCGGTATTATACGAAAGTTTAGGCGGTATTAACGAAATAGTAAATTGTATTTTTCGTTAATACCGCCTATTATTACCTAAATGGTCGGTTAAAGCGAAATATTGTGATATGAATAGCGATGAGATGACGCAGTTCCAAAATAATCTACGAGAGCTTGTTGGCGAGTCTTATACGGTCAAAGTAGATAAGAATTTAAGCGAAAAAGAGCGCGATGAACTTACTGCTCATGTAAGAAGGACAGTGGGTGATAATAATGCCACTATCCTTATTATCGAGCCCGTCATAGAGACGAAATTTGATTTTAATTTTGATTTGATTACCCCAAATGATAAGGAAATCAAACCATTACAAAATATCAGTGAAGCTGAGAGTAAGCCCAAACCAATTTACAGTGATAAATGGCTGGTGATGCAAAACCGTTTATTAAATGCCATTTCAGATTTGGACCTGAATGAGCGGCGTCTGATTATGTTTTTATCGCCATTAGTACGTAAGCATGTAGAAAATGACCCTGATGCCAGGAAACGAATGTTTGTGGTTAATGCGCTAGAGTTTGCCCGTGAATATAATTTAGGCAAAAAAAGTATTTACCGTACCTTGGCAGAAGTTGCTGATAGCATGCTGCACAAAGCATTCTTTTTTTGGAATTTTAAGAATAATGAACGAACGCATAGAACTGGAGTGTCTTGGCTTGTTCAGTGCGAATATAAGGAAAACGAGGGACAGTTAGAAGTTATACTGGCCGATACGGTGATTGAGATGCTATCAGTATTCGATCGTGAAAATCCATTCACCAAATGGGAGCGACATTGGATTATTAATCTTGGCAGTTATGGCATGATTTTATTTGAACTAATTGCCAGTTGTATGTTCCAAGATCACAAAAAGAAGACATATACCATTGACTATTTGCGTGAAAAATTTAATTGCGTTGAAAGTTATTCCGATTTTTATAATTTTAAACGCTATGTTATCGATAAAGCCATCAGTGATATTCATGCGCACACGCCTTATAAGATAACCTATACTCAAAAGAAAAAAGGGCGAGTGGTGAGTGAGATTGTGTTTAGTTTTAAAGATAGCAGTCAAGCCAAGGTAGGGGCTAAGCAGTCAAAAGCGTTGAAGAGTGATCTGAATTCTTTTTCAATTAAAGGTCTAAGTGACGCACAATTAAAGCGCATTGTTATGAATAAAGAATTTATAGCCAATTATAACCATCTGGTCAGCTCCACCAGTTTAGCAGGCCAAAATGAGGCAGAGTGGGCAATTGAGATGGTCAAAAGACTAAAGACGGATTCTTCAGTTTTCACTAAGTGTCCTATTCGTGATTATTTAGAATATACGTAGACTAACAAAAATATCTTATTGCTGAGTGGTTAAGTGCTAGCTTTGGCAGTATCAAGCCACTAGGGTTCTCTAAAAAAATCAGCGCTATTAGCCCAAGTATTACTGCCAAATTTAGGTATACAGACAACCAGGCGCTAATCATTAACAAATGATAGTAATGCTCTAGAGGAGTACTTAACTGATCGTTAGCCACAATCTAACGATTATGACCTCAAGATTGCTTGAGGTTTTTTTATATCCTATACTGTATTATGTAGTACATTGTATTATAATATATACAACATACTACAAACGCTAAATATTTACTCATACAAAATTAAGGACAATAATTATGGCCATTACTACACAGCAAATTCATGCTATTGCTGATCAACTGCACGAACAAGGTATCAAACCTACTTTAGCCGAAGTGCGTAAGGCGCTGGGTGGTGGATCATTCACGACCATCAGTGAAGCCATGAAGTCTTGGCGTCAGGATAACCAACAAGAAGAGCAGCTAAGACAGGTTGAGCTACCAAGTGGCATTGCTGAACGCTTACAAACGCTTGGTGCGGATATGTGGCAAACGGCCATTGATATTGCCAATGATCGTCTGGTTAAAGAACGGGAGGCTCTAGAGAGTATTAAAGCCAAGTCGCAAGCTGAGACAGACGAGGCTCAAGAAGCGGTTAAGACCCTAGAGAGTGAGCAGGCTGATTTGTTAGAACAGCTCGATGAGGTCACAGCAACTGCAGAGGCAACGGCTATCACCGCGGCTCAAGTGACTGTTGAACGGGATACGCTGACACAGACACTCAACGATACTCAGCACCAGCTGGAACTTGAACGAGCTAAAACAGCGGCAGCTCAGGCTCAACTTACTGACCTGCGTAGCAGTTTTGATCAGCAATCAAAAGAGCTGAGTGCCAACATATCGAAGGTGGCCACGCTTGAAGCCACTGCCAATAGCGATAAAGCAGAGATCACACGTGTGAAGACAGAGCTTGAAGCAGCCAAAGTTGAGCTAAAAACAGTGACTACTCAGCACAACCAAATAATGAACCTTACAGCAGAGGTAAAAGGAGAATTAAAAGCGATAATCGCTGAACGTAATAAGTTATCAGGGATCAATGAGCAGCTGACTCAAAAGCAAGCTAAGATTGAAGCAGATCATCAGCTACTGATTAAGCAACACGACACGTTAAATCATGAGAGAACTTTGCTTAGTACAGAGTACACTGCATTGAGTGAGCAGTATGATGAGCTTTCAGTTAACTATCAATCAGAACAGGAAAAGAGTAGCTCATTGACTGCAGAGATTGAAAAGATGCGAGAGACAATTAACACTAAAAGTATCAGTTAAACTTAGTAATAGAGGCCTATTAACAATAACTAAGTCAATCCCGTTCTATTCACACTAAGCTTATGAATCCACCATGACAATATCGACTCACTGAATAAATGATGGTTGTATAATAAATATTCTAAATTTTTCTCTGAACTCTCATAGTATATAGCCTAGTGGGCTATATACTACTTAAATTAGCCTAAGTGAATTTATGCTGATTTTGGAGCCTTGAGCAGATTTCAAGGAACACTCACCCTAAAGCAATTATGAGTATAATAAAAATACTCACAAACACTTTAGTGCATTCCTTGAATTTGATGTGATTAGTCATGCCGACTTCATCGCCCATCGCGTCATCAAGACCGTATCACTGTATCAAGCTACGGCTGTTATGATTACGGCTGATAGCACCGCCTAGACACGCTCATAACCGCTACTGTGCTGTCATACGCTAGCAAGGGCGTTCGCCCAATATACCGCTACGATATGCACAAGTAACCACTCATTGCGTTGCTCTGATCCTTTGTCTAGTCACCCCTGTAGGGAGCTCACCCTTATGTCAAACGCAGTCGTCACCGAGGCCTGCCACCCATTTGACGGGTAACGGGTACAGAGAGAGCAGCACGAAAATGTAACGAGCGAACAAGCAGTTTTTAAAATGTATAGCAAATAGAGTTGATATGAAAGCAGATTTTGGATAAAATGCACCTATACGGGCATTTAATGCTGTTCAAATAACGCAGTCTGTGTGCTTATTTGTTCGTTACAGGGTGCGTCAACACACTGTAACCGTTATCTACATTTAAAACTAAATGCCTCTGGGAGTCAACTCCCAGAGGCATTTTTTTATTTGTCATACAGATTAGGTTTTTAATATCTGATTCTTCGTTAGATTGCTTAGGCTTTTCTTGTCGTCATTTAGCGTAAGCATTTCAATTATTTTGAAGTTAGCACTTAGTACATCCTCACAAGACGTTAAGTTTCTGACAATACTGGGATAGTTTACTATGAAGACCGGCTTAGTCGTCAGATGCAAGGTTTTACACGCGCTGTTAAGAAGCGGTAAATCATCTTTCTGAGAGAATACGATAATGAAAAGACAAACCTACACTCCTGAGATTAAAGAACGCGCCGTTCGTATGCTGATTGAAGCATTAAACGATTACACCTTTATGTGGTCATGTCATAAAAAGCACACTAATGAAACTATACTAACCAACATTCAAGACTAAGCTACACATACTAAAGAGCTTGAACATGAGAACAAGAAGCTTACGTAAGCCAGTTAGATTACAGTAAAATCCGCTTTTTTCGCCCAAGGAGAGATAGGACACACAATCAAGTTGTGGCTCAGTTTATTGATAAAAATAAGTGGGTCTACGGTATTAGAGCAATATTGACTGTGCAATATAGAAAATATGCAATAAACTTATTTTCTACCTTTAATAAAATGCAGCAACCTAAACAAGGGTAAATTATGAGTAATTCAGATAACCACAGTCATCAAGCTCCAGACCCTAAAAATATGAATAAAGCTTTTTATATTGGGATTGGTCTAAATTCTGCATTTACGCTCATCGAGTTTATAGTGGGCTACTCAACTAATTCATTAGCTTTAATCGCAGACGCTAGCCACAACTTAAGTGATGTTGCCAGTTTAATAATCTCGTTAATTGGAATGAAATTAGCACAGAAAGCATCTACTACGCTTTATACCTATGGCTACAAAAAAGCTTCTATAATGGCGTCTCTTATTAACGCCATATTGTTAGTTACAATCGTTATAGGTATTGCGTATGAGGCCTTGGGTCGATTTGATACGATACCGGAAGTTGCAGGAAAAGTTATTATTATTACAGCTCTAATAGGTGTATTTATAAATACTGTTTCTGCTTTTGCATTCTACAAAGGTCAAAAAGACGATATTAATGTCAAAGGTGCTTTCTTGCATCTAATGGTAGATGCATTGGTCTCTGTAGGTGTCGTTATCTCGGGCATTATTATTTACTATACAAGTTGGAATATCGTTGATCCTCTAGTTAGCTTGATTATTTCAGTCGTTATACTGTTATCGACTTGGGGTCTACTAAAAGAGAGTATCAAGCTTGCTATCGACGGAGTACCTCAAAATGTTGATCTCAGTAAAATCACTGCTATCTTAGAGAGCTATAATTTTATTCAAAACTTTCATCATTTACATATCTGGGCTTTGAGTACCACTGAGAATGCTCTTACAGTTCATATTGTACCGAAGACCGATATAACGTTTGAAGAGACTATTACTATGAAAGAAAACATCAAGGAAGATTTGGCGCATCAGAATATACAACATGCAACTATTGAATTTGGTACTAAGGCAGATGACAATCAAAAATCGCGTGCATTAAATGAAAGTATCAACTAAAAGATGATAGACCGTATATAGCTATCTCTTTTTAAGTATGAGGCGCGTGCCTTATGTCAACATAATTTTTTCAATCAGTTCTTATGTGATCAATAGTTTAAAACTTTTATATTTACGTGCGTTAGGACGTTACCTAGAAAAAATAAAAAACTTACGCTGATTAAATTATTATGATTAAGTTTACTATTACCCTCGTCTTCTAAGTGTGGTTAGACCTTTGCCAAAATAGCTTATTAGTAATAACAGGGTTATTATTATCAAGATAGGATAATTTCCCATAAGCATAAAGGGCGTGTTACCAACCCGTGCCTGTATCTCACCACGTAGTACAGTACGCTCAAACTGCGGTGCGCGTTTTACAATACGACCTTTATGGTTAATGATAGCGGTAACACCAGTATTGGTCGCTCGAATAAACCAGCGCCCGTTCTCAAGCGCGCGCATTTGTACCATTTGCAAATGTTGCAATGGTCCTGCTGAAGTGCCAAACCAGGCATCGTTAGAGACGGTCAACAAAAAGTCAGTATCGATGGCATTTTTACGCGTGGTATCTGGATAAGCTACCTCATAACAGATAGCCGTCCCTATATTGTGTTCACGCACCTTTAGCGGTGACTGCTGATCACTACCACGACTATAGCTCTTAATATCCTGACTACCGGCCAAACTTGGGAAAATATCGAGCACGCCTTCAAATGGAATATACTCTCCAAAAGGCACTAGACGCTGCTTCTTGTATAAGCCTTCCGCTTCTACACCTCGAGCAATCACGCTATTGTAAAATGGGGGATACTTATCCGTACTGGCATTGAATGCCGCTTTATCCTTATAAGGGATACCAGTTATCCATGTCGTATTGGTCGCATTGGCCATTTCTATCATTTCACTAATAAAGCCCGCAGCCTCATCCTGAAACATCGGAATAGATGATTCAGGCCACACCACCACATCACGTCCCCACTCAGTGCGCGTTAACTTCGCATAAATCTTTAGCGTTTCTACTTGATATTGCGTCAGCCACTTTATATCTTGTGAAATATTACCTTGAATCAATGACACTGACAGATCAGGTGTGCCCTTAGGTTTTGTCCATTGCGGATTGACCAGCCATAATGATGTGCTAATGGCTAATAACAGTACAGAAACGACGGCATAACTACTGCGTCGAAGCAGTAGCTCTACTAAACTTGCAGCCAATAGTATGGCAACAAAAGAAACGGCAAAAACACCAGCAACGGGTGCTAAGGACGATAACCAATACTCTTCAGTAAATGCATAACCAACAAACAGCCACGGAAAGCCTGTGAATAACCAAGTTTTTAACCATTCTTGTAGCACCCAAAGAGCAGCAAATGAAAAGGGTTGTTTGCCTACCATACGGTTAAAGACTAGTGCTAAAAATCCATGAAACAGTCCCATACCGAGACCCATCAATCCAATCATAATCAATGCGAGCCACGTTGGAGTATCGCTATAATCATGGATGGCAGTATAGAGCCAAAAGCCGCCGACGCACCATAGCCCCATACCGTAAGCTTCACCGATAATAAAAGCGCGACGACCACTCATATTTGGTACCAACAGCGCATATAAAATCGCTGGTGACACTATTGCTAGCGGCCAGAACCCATGAGGCGCTAGCGCAAATAAAAAAATAGCCCCTGCAAGCCATGCTGCTACTAGCGTAAACCATAGCGGTAATTGATTTGAGTGAGTACTCAAACGCTTTTGTAGATTAATAGTAGACAGGCGCATCGCAAATTATCCAAAATTATGAGTTTTGAATTTTTAGTCAAAATCCAAAACTCGGATAGACCTGTTAATACTACAGGCAGCATTTCAAAATGAAAACTGCTTATGATACCAGTCCGCACTGCTCAATGGATAAATTTACGTACTCCGTTTGATGGGTTATTATGCTACATTACCAAACGATATGAAGTGTTACTTGACCTTCTATAGCTC
>NZ_JBQQEW020000003.1:0-8114 GCF_052258385.2 Psychrobacter sp. 1Y6
TGATAGAGATCGCTTTATCCGTCTCTCGTGCTATCTCAAAGCCACTACTCGTCAATGCTTGGACAACATCAGCACGATTGGTAATTACGTCCTCAATCACCAATGCTTGTAGACCGTCAGTAATGGCTTGTCTTGCGTCTTTAACCTGTCTTGGTAAGTTGTCACGCTGTGCCATGAGCCGCTTGTTGGCTGGGTCATTGGGGTCTGTAAAACCATGCTCGATGTTTTGCATGTCTTTCCATGCGTTGACTCTGCGCTTATCGACGTTATGGACATAGGGCTGAAATGCTCTGCCGTGTTCTAAATCTACGTTAGCAAAGACAAAATTCAGTTCTAACCTGCCTTTATCTCGATGCTCAATCCAGCTAACACTTACTCTATCAACGTCTAACCCTGCTCTAATGGTCTGCTCAAAGCCGTCCATCAAGGCATTTTTTTGTTCTACAGTGACTTGGTCGGCTGTCTCAGTGAACGATAAGCAACCACTGGTATATTTTTGTTTGAAGTCGAGGCTATCAATGAGCAAGGCTTGGTTGTCTATGTCGCCCCTCAATACTTCGGCACCAAGGCGTTTGCCGTCTGGCTGCTCTTTGTCGTTAAGCAAGTAATCAAACACGCCTTTACTGCCACCTGTACCATTCGTGAAGAATTTAACGATCATCAGGCATGCTCGATGCTAGTGCTTTGTCTAGCGTGGTTTGCAAGTTAAGTAAGGCCATCAATACAGCGTTACCGACTTCTTGCCCTGTGTTGGTCTGCTTGGCGATTTGGTTAATATTGATACCAATGCGATTAATGGCTCGCACCAATTCGGGATCGGCACTGTGTACGATTTTTTTAGTCTTTGGTTCAGGCGCGGCTACCGGCTGATCGAGTACCAACTTGCGAACGTAGTTAGACATATCATGCGAGCCTGTCCGCTTTTTGATGTCTGCGATTTCTTGATCCGACACTCTGATTTTTAGCCATTTCGTCCTTGCCATTTTAACCTCGCTATAGCTATTTTTTACCCCTCACGGCTTTTTGTGAGGGGTTGGGGTTAAGGGGTTTCCCCTTACCGGCATGCCTTGGGTCAATAGTAACGTAGTGGATATTGTGCCCACGGTATATGCTGGCTTATGAAATAAATAAGAAAGGAAAATAGCAGAACAGTTCTTTTCTAGTTGTTTAAATATCTTTCTGAAGCATATTTAAATTCAGATCATCTTCAATCTTTAAAAGCGCTAGGAATATCAACTTTAAGTAAATAAAATAAGCTTTCGCATGTGTGTTGACCTCGCTATGATTAGGTTGTGTCCCATGCAAATAACTATTTCTTAAATCCAGACCGTTTGTAAACTCTTTTTTATTTAAACAATAATTGAAATAGGACTGCTCAGGCTTAGAAAACAATGTTTTTTCAAAATATGCTATATCGTCAACAACCATTTGTTTCGCTTCCTGACGGTATTCAACTGGATAATGATAGAGCGATCCTACTTCGTTGTAATATAAATCATTAAGTAAGATTAGCCTCATAGGATTATTAACTACTATAAGGTCCTGTTTATTGATGGCTATAAATCCATTATCTATAAGGTATTTGAGTTCAGGCTTTTGGTATTCCTCATAGTCGCTAAACCTCACGTTCTCTTTTCTCAATAGCTCAAAAAAATTGTCGTATTCTTTTTCTTGATGAGGTTTTACATAGTTCAAACTTCTTTGGTTCGAGAAAAATATATTTAGACATTGCATTAGTATGTGGTTTTTTTCATTTAGATAAATATATTTATCTTCATTGAGGCTAGGAATATCTGCTATTGAGGACGGAGAAGATGATATTTGCAAAAGATCAAAGTCAATATGCCCTTCTTCTACGAAAAGCTTAAATTGCTTAAGAAGGGACTCGAACTCTGGTGCCAATAATCTAACTTTCTCTAGAAATGTTGTTGCCGTAGGAACGGAAAATTTTGCATTATCTGCGAAATTGTATTTTTCCTGGAATGAATGTTCAAATACGTGATGAATTATACTTTCTAATGATATGTCTAGCTTGTTGACCCATTGACTATAAACGACTATCTGAGCATGTGAAGTCATTTCAGATATTGAGAAAGGTAGCCCACCTCTATACTCATCTTGTGCGCTAACGCTCATAAATAACTCAAGGACACCCAAGTCTTTCTCATTAGCTACTAGTCTTATCCTCTTTTGAAGATCAACATATTCAAATAGGTATTCGAAATTCGAAAAGAGCATATAAGGATGCGCATTATCAGCAATGTAATCTAGACTGTATAAATAATTTATAACGTTTTTATCCCTTGACGCTTGCTTATGCTCAGAAATACCCTCTTCAAATCTTACAGACACCCCAAATTCATGCATGTGCAATGTATTACTTTCTTGTAGACGCTTCTGCTCATTTAAGTAGCAATTTTTAGCTTTCAACCTAGTCTTATCGGATACTTTGAGATCACTTCTAGTCCTCATATTTTTAATCATTAGAGCATAACTTAAATTCACGCTATCCGAATCTAAGTAATTAGACAGTATTAACTCCTTGTCGTTGGGAGTTAAAGACCTAGGCAGCAGCATTTTAGGCTTATTAAGCGGGTCATTAACTTCATAAATTGAAAGTAGTATCTCAGCAGACTTAGGATTAACTAACAAAAAATCCCTTAGGGCTAGAGAGTATTTATCCACTAACTTAGAATGAAGTAGAAAAGTTTTTATAAGAACAGGCTCTGAAATTAGGATTCTCTCAAGCACACTTGCTGATACTCGTTTAGAAACGTTCTGATCATTAAAAATTTGCCAAAATGAACTCACATAGCTATGTATAACACTACTAAAAAAACATTCGACATTAGTATCATCAAGATTAGCGAAGAACCTGCCAATAACTTTCTTATAGGAAGAAACACGGTTTTGAAAAGTATCTAGCTCCTCAGGTGTCCAAGATGGTAAAAAGAGTCCAGCATCCAGATATTGGCTTATGTGATAAAGTTCTAGGACTTCATTAATGTCAGAATATTCCATCTTAAGAGCACTTCTCAAAACATGCTCACCTTTCTGGAGATTATAAGAACCAGCCATATCATGGATAGAATGGAAGACGGTACGACTAGAATCTAAAGGATGCATAAGATAACCTAAAATGAAGTAGAGTAAACTAATATAAGCAAACAAGAAGCAAGGAATAACCTGAACGAAGGAACTAGCGATAATGGGCTGTTATCTGATTTAGGCTTATCCAGTGCAAACTTTAGAGTTTTCCTAATTTCTTATAATTGTAGTAAGTTCTTCTCGAAATACCTAGGGCTTCCCAAGGCTTAGTGGATTGCTCTGATGTGGGGTCAGGCTTACGCTTAGATACCTTGCCGCCCTTACTGCCTTTGATTGCTTGGCGATAGATAAACTCATTGTAGTGATATCCATCACGCTTCCAGCAAAATTTAGCAATGCTTTTTGCAGTAGCTTTAATTTCTGAGTACGGTAACGGCTCTGAAAACATCATATTTACGTTTTGAGCATGTTTAAGCACTGAGTTATACCATTGCTCCCAAGTCTTACCTCGATGCTCTCTAATCGCAGAATATGCCCAATGGCGAACGGTATCGAACAGGGTACAGTTCCTGCCAAGCCCATATTCTTTTTCTTTGTTCGTTAGGGGTCTAAGATCAACGAACTCCGCTAGATAATTCAGCTCATAGGCTTCTTTTGTCCATACTTCAGTACGCCAGTGCTCGTGCATCGGGTTTTTGGTAATGAAGTTGGTATAGCCGAGGTCTGCTCTTGTCTCTCTGACAAGCCCTGCTTGTATCTTAGCGAGATAGTCTAAAGCTTTTCGGCTGCCATGCTCACTAGTGCAAACAGGTGTTTTTAGCTCATAAACAATATGAGCATGTCCATTTGAGGGGTTTTGGCTTGTCCATCGTGGCGGTGGTAGGTGTTCTTCTGCCCAACGCATTGCGCCATGCTTATGATCAACATCTAAGCAGATGAAGTGGGTCATAGAAGGAGGGTTGTGCTGTATGTACCGCATTTTGACGGCAGTTTGCCTAGGACGAATGACAAGATTACCTAAATCATCGGTGCAATAGGGCTTATGAGGGAATGTTTCGTATATTTCCGGTAGTATTAACATCACGCACACTTGTGTTGGTGCGCCTGCTGATATAAAATGTCCGTATCGAAAAATGGGTTTTATATCTGCTGACACAGATTAAAATTCATCTAACCCCTAGTGTTGGTAGCACTGGGGGTTAGTCGTTTCTAGCATTTGAGTTTACGCTCTCATTCTTATTTCGTCAATTCGCAACTTCTCCGCAAAGCCACACTATTCAAGACTCAGCACTATATCTTTAATTTAAATGTTTGTAGAGATCACATCCATCTTGATCACCATTGTCACAAGATTTTCCAAACCATTCTTTGGCAGTAGCTTTATTTTGACGTACGCCTTTGCCATTGTTATACATAACTCCAAGGTTATATTGAGCATAAGCATCACCTTGATCAGCCGCTTTTTCATACCACTCCACTGCTTTAGTATAATCTTGACGCACGCCGTTACCCTTGTAATAACTATTACCAAGATTTAATTGAGCCTTAACATATCCTTGATCAGCCGACTTTTGATACCAACCCACTGCTTTAGTATAATCCTGACGTATGCCTGTGCCATTGTCGTACCTCACTCCAAGGTTATATTGAGCATAAGCATCACCTTGATTAGCTGATTTCTGATACAACTCCAATGATTTAGCATAATCTTGACGCACGCCTTTGCCTTGGGCATATATCACTCCAAGGTTATATTGAGCTTCTGCATCCCCTTGATTAGCCAATCGTTGGACTTGATCAAAATCAGCGGCCATTGCTGACACAGATAGCATTGCAGCGACTAAAAATAGTGGGGGTTTACTTACTAACGAGGTATTTAGAAAGGTCATGGCGTGCCTCTGTTGATTAGTTTTTGGAGTATGCATTTGTGCGTTAATGCCATGATAGCAGGTCTATTTCCGAGCACGTATGCCGATGACTTTTCACCCCTAAAACCATTTACCATAATCCACCTTTATGAGAATAAGCATGGTTCCCTAGTGAGGACTCGAATCTTCGGCTGTAGGATAGTGATAGCAATGGTTAGAGTTATCTAAATAATGGCAGTGTACTTCAAGTGATACTCGTCGTGTGAATTGATAGTGTATAATTATTGAATATCAAAATGTTCTAATGCCAAATAGCCTCCTTAGGTAAATATTTATAAAACTGTATTCTAGAATACAGATACTGACCTGCTATTTCTGTATTGGCAATCTGACTTCTATGATCGTTAGCAATGACACTAAACCCAGTTTTTTTATGTGCCATGATGACCTCTATTCGTCTATAACCTGCAAACCTTGAAGTAGTTACTCCAACATTAGGAAATTGGATGAATTTTTGAGTAGTCTGGCTATTACCTAGACCCAAACCATCTTTGTAATCTGTTGAGGACTGCGGAGTTAATAAGATATGACAGTTATCAGGGCGATCTTTAATGAGTAACAGGCATCGTTCTTGAATAAAATCAAAAAGTAATTTATAAGCATCATTTTCACTGTGTTTGAGTAAAGTAGAAAGATGGACGAAAGTGTACCCTTTACCTTGGTAAGTTTCTGAATATACCCCTGACCATTTTAATCCTCTTGTGTTTTCGTGGAAGTCCATCAGCATTTTAACCATGCTATTTACCCATTCTAAGCAAGTCTCACTTTGATGTTCGGTGTAAATTTCCATATAGGCATCTGGCATTTAAAATCCTTATGAAGTTATAGTTAGCGTAGAGTATACCCCAAGGTAACCAGTTATTTTGCCCTTCAAACCTATTAACAGACCACTTAAAACAGACTAGTATAATAGAACCATTTATAACGAACTTGTCGCGAAAGTAGAAGTTTCCTTCCTATACTAGAACCCAAACTGTCGTCTGTGGATTAAGTGTTTTCAGTACAATCACTCATGAACACTAGAATTATCCTCAAGCCACCCTTGAGGATGATTTTTTTCTAAGTATCTGTTTTTGAGATTTATTATATTATTTTGTCTTTATATGGTGTCCAGACAGTGTCCAAAAAAAGTGATAATTCGAGGTTTTTTTCATTTTATCAGTAGGCAAGATGAGAGAAAAGAAAACTATAGATATTCTTGATTAAATTAAGAAAGGCTTGAATATTCATATAAATTCATATATTACTAGTACTGAATACTTCAGCAAGATAATGCGTTTTCTTATAATTTTACGTTAAATTCAATATTTCTCTTTTGCGGTATTGAACTCCTACAATTATAAATGTAAGCATGGAGGTTTACATGAAAACGAAAATATTAAGCTTAGCAGTTATTCTATTTAGCGCACTTTATTCAAGTGCAGCACTAGCCGATACAGGTACGGTTCTTACATGGGAAACACCGAATGGAAACTGGAAAGCATGTGGACCAATTCAATGCCTTTGGTCTACTCAAGAAACCGAACGAGATGCTATAGATATGGTGATAAATGATGATCGACACACAACTAGGTATATCGGTCATTATGGTAAATGTTCGCGTTATAGAGTCTCTAACATGAGGTCGTGGGATGATCCTACAGAAAAAGTTATTCGCGATGCTAAATGTGATGATTATTAAGAAGTCATAGTCATCACATATTAGAAATAAAAATAAGCGTCTTTATGACACCATGATAAAGACACTCAACATTAACTTCGACAACCAGTTTTTGCTAATGGTCTAACTATTTCGAGGTGCGTCAAAACTTGGATTTATCTCATCAAATTGTGATTGGTGCGCTGTAGAGGCATCGAACTATAGCTTCATTGTTTACTTTATTATTTTCTGGCTTAGCTAGCGCCCCATGCTTGGAGATTGTGATCTTGTGTGCGCTCTAGCACGCTCAAGCTCTTGCTCCTTAGCTTTTATCAGCTCTCTAATTTGTCCAGCAACCTGTTTAATTCCTTCAATTCCGTCTGTATTCCTGTCTGCGAGCCGGTTATTTTCGCTTGTGACTGCTCTATTTTGATCTGTGCGTTCACTAATTCCTTCAATTCGTCCTCTAATCTCACTGTATCGCTCTCTAATTGCATCGTATCGCTCTTTAGATAATCGGGCGGTGTTATCGTGCTCTGATACGTCTTTAATTGCGCTACGAGCTGCATTTGTACGTTCCCTAATGCCAGTAACTCGCTTATCAACGTTGATTGCGTTGTTGCGTGATTTTTCCGATGCTGTACCCAACCACTGAACACGCTTGTTTGTTCTGTCATTGAAGTCTGCAACTCTTTGAACAATATCGGTAAGCGTTCCAACTCTTGTATCTTCGTCTGCGCCAATTTGTTCAATAAGGCTGTCAATTCGGCTATATCCTGGTCTTTCTTGCGTAGCTGCTGCTGTGTGTATCGCTCTTGATCGTCTAGCATCTGCTCTTGGCGTTTGATCGTGTCCTGCTGCGCTTGTAGGGCTTGCTGTACTTGCTCTAGTAGTCTCTTGTCCATGACTTACCTCTGACTGTAGTCGATCTGCGGTTGTGACGGTGGCTGCTGCGGTGGATTGATATAGGTCGGTTTTGAGAATTTGTTGACCAACGCTCCCCCTATGAGCATGCCGAACATCATTACTGTGATTGCGACGATACTGGTGACTATCACCCATTTTTTCATTTCTGATTTGATAACCTGCGCTATCCGGTCTTCTCGCTGCGTTATGAGTTGTTTGATGTGCTGTGTGTAGGCTTCTATCGTCCTTTCCATCTCTTCTGCGAACTGCTCTAAATGTTCTGTGGTATGGGCTTGGACGTTGTTCGTATAGGTTTCGAGGGCTGTAGACATATCGGTTTGATGTTTTGCTAACATGGTTAGCAACTGCTCGTTGCTGGTGTCTAGGCTTTCCATGCCTTGCTTGATGATAGTCTCGCTTTCTTCCAACTTCGCTGTCATAAAGCTGTTTAGCTGCGTCGTAGCGTTCTGTACTTCTTGCTCGATAGTCTTTGCTTGCTGTTGTGACTGTGTTTTGAATTTCGCTGCTAAAGTTAAAATCTCGCTCATATAATCCGCCTGTCAGCCTGATATTTCGTTTCCCTGCTGGGTTCT
>NZ_JBQQEW020000004.1:0-5198 GCF_052258385.2 Psychrobacter sp. 1Y6
GATGAAAAAGGAAAGGTCGTCAAATCACGTTGGATTCAGCAAGTAACTTACCTTGATGATGAGGGCGCAATTGAATTAGTTTTCACTCTTGCCGTAGTCAAGGGGATTAGCCGTATTAATGGTGCGGAAGATTTTTTCACTTCTTATCTGCTAGAGCAAACAGCAAGTATGGATAGTATTTACTCCGTAAGGCTTTATGAGTTATTAGTGCAATGGAAACAAGCTAAAAACACTCCTATGTTTGAGCTTGAAAGGTTCAGAGATCAACTAGGCGTAGAGTCTAGTGAGTATAAAAGAATGGGAAATTTTAAGTTAAGGGTTTTAGATCTTGCGGTTCAAGAAATTAATGAAAAAACTGATATTAAGGTTGGTTATGAGCAAGTTAAAAAAGGTAGAACTATAATAGGTTTTAAGTTCAAAGTTTCAGATAAGGAAAAGCCTAAAAACACTCAGAATTCAACCAACGGAAGGAGTAGTAATACATCAGATATGTTTACAATTGAAGGGTTGAGCGATAAGCAGTTGGGACGTATTGCTCGTAATCCGATTTTTATAGCAGACTATAATGATTTAGTGAGTTCAACCAGTCCGGCAGGTCAGGATATTAAAGTATGGGAAGTTGAAATGGTTAATCGTCTTAAAAAAGACGCTTCTCAGTTTAAAAAGCGTCCAATTAGAGATTATCTTAAATAACAAAGTGCCTAACTATATATTATCAAGACCTTCAAGAACTAAATCTGCTGCCTGGCAAGCATCATCATAACTCACAGGGCTGTAATCATAGATACCGCAAGCTCCAACAATTTGTTCTGGTCGTATCCTAACTACCTTACCGACATTATCCTTCTGAATTTTATAAAAAGCAGGTTGTAAATAAGGTTCAAGTATTTCAAGTATTTCTTTCTGCCATTGAGTATCTTCAGCTGTGATCTGCCAACTATCTCTGTCTATGACCTCAAAAGCAAACTGTTCAAGAACGCAGAGTACGAACGTGGCGCATGTCAAGCTATCACCTTCCACATCAGGATTTACAACAATCGAACCACCACTGATTGTTGTACCTCCTTTATTGGTTATACCGTAAATACTACTGATATCTAGTTCTTTAAGTCCAAGCAACCTGAGTTCAGTTGTAATAATTGCAGCATTTCTTTCGGTAATAAAGTCTAACCAAAGCAGACCAAGACCTTTTAATTTACTTTTTTCATATCTATAACGGTTTGAAAGATGAGCTAATATTGGTTTGTTATCCTCATTATCTAAAAAGACGAAACCAGTATGTTTGTGTTCACGATTATTTCTCAAGCGGTTAATAGTAAGGCCTAGGCTGTCGCTTTCTTTCTTACCAAGTAGCTTTTCACTTATGTTTATTTCATGAGTTCTCATATAGCTTAGACATTTAATCCGTGTAGCTCTCTTTTAGGGTTCAAACCTTCTTTTACAACTTGGTCGTAAGTCACTTTGTATAGGTGTTCCCACTGGCTAAGACGACGGCGGTAAGAGTAAGTTGTTCTTAAGAAAGCCATTAAAGACCATGAAGTCATAGCTGTCTTGTCTAAAGACTCGAAGAAAGTGTCAATTGTATCTACAGATTCATAACGCACGGCAAAATGCATCAACATAGATGCATAAGTACATGCTTTTTTGCCTTCATTATTTTTTTCAAAGACATATATTTTATACATGTCAGTATCACGTAGTAATGTTCGACTTTCTTTTCTGATTTTAAGATAGTCACTACAGTTCTCAAAACTATCTATCTCAGTTATTTCGACCCTCTTTCCAGTGTGCTCCATTAGCATCATAGAAAAAAGGGCACTATTTTTTGATATTTGACTCATAGCAAAGCTCCTCTCTTACTATATCCAATAAGCTCTTTTTTAATATACCAATATGATTGATAGCATCAATATTTGCTACATCTTCCTTAACAATATCAAGCTCTATATTGGCTGTTATTATATTTTTTGTAGAAGCGTTCTCCATATTGGAATCCACTACTATCTTGAGTTTTTTCTGATTTGAGAACTCCAGCGTTTTTCTAATTTCAACATTATTTTCTATGAAGAATTTACTTTTAAGCTTTAAATCAATCTCACTAATACCCGCATTGATACCAGAGAAATAAGAAAAGTTATGCTTAAACTTTTCTATTCCATCAGAAGGTTTGTCGATATAGTCAATCATTTCGACACCTAGCTTGATGTCAGTAACAGATTCAGGCAAATACTTTGTAAGTAGACGCTCTACCGAATCATAAAACTCATTCATCTCATGGTTCATCTCTGTGTATTCTGAAATATCAGCGTCATCATAATCCAAATGAATATTGATAGAGTTTTTTTCCTCAAAATATCCTATTACATATTTTTTATTATCTAGGATAGTGAAGATTATCATTGGTTTTGATGGATCGTCAGGATTTAATGGGATCTCCAAATCAGCATCATTACCTGTTGCTAGCTGTGACCATTCGTTTGCTATCATCGAAATAGATTTATCTGTTTTGATAAGAGCGCCCAATCTATCGATCTTCCAGCCAATACCTTGCTTAAACATATTGTATCTTCATTTGTTAGTATTCGTGTTTATGAAAGAAATCTGAACGATTTTATCTCTCAGTACAGTCACTATCTTACTGTGCACTACCTATATTATGGGCAGTGTATCACTAATGGCAAATTTTTTAGTAAAAATATACAGCTTACCAATCCTTATTACCCTAGCTTAACCAGCTTTTCAATTTTTTAAGCCCTCTGCAAGAGCGCAGTTACGAGAAATAATATAATACGCTTACTCCGTGCTATTATATTATTTCTCGTACTACGTCGGGGACACCCCAAACCCCCAAAAACTACTTTATTGGAAAGCTTATATCATGGCTTTATACAGAGCAGAAGTGAAACCGATTAGTCGTAGCAAAGGACATAATGCTGTGGCAGCTGCTGCCTATCGAGCAGGTGAAAAGCTGACGGATAAGAACAAATACAATCCTAATGCGATGGTTCATGACTATAGTAAGAAGTCTGACATCATGCACAAGAATATTATTTTGCCAGCTGTATTGGCTGAGCAAGATTTCAAAATTGACCGTGAAAACTTGTGGTCAATGGTTGAAGAGCATGAGGTGACTAAGAAAGATAAGACGCTCAAATCATCAGCTAGGGTCGCTCGTGAATGGTTGTTAGCATTACCTCATGAGTTGAGCGATAGCGAGAACATCGCATTGGCAGAAGAGTTTGCGACAAAAATGGCAAACGATTTAGGCGTGATTGCTGATTGCTGTATTCATAACCCCAAGCTTAAAAGCAATGTTCCTGCGCCTAAGCCTTCAAGTAAGGCAGCCGACAATACAACTGACGACGATGACGAGCGCAATATTCATGCTCATATCATGTTTACCACTCGCAAAGCTGAGCTAAATACTGCTAATCAGCTGATATTCACTGACAAAGCTGACTCAGAGCTAGACGGTACGGCTAGAAAAGCTAAAGGTTTGGTAAAAGAAACTGAATATATCAAAACAGTACGCGCAGAATGGGCAGAAATGATCAATAAGCGACTCTTAGAGCACGGTATCAAAGCTGTTAGTAGTCTTAGTTATAAAGATCGGAAATTAGACGTATTGCCGCAGGTACACATTGGCAGAAGCCCACTATCAGACAGAAAAAGAGAGCATAACGATGAAATCAGTGAACGTAACGAGTCTGTCTT
This sequence comes from Psychrobacter sp. 1Y6, assembly GCF_052258385.2. Lineage (NCBI taxonomy): Bacteria > Pseudomonadati > Pseudomonadota > Gammaproteobacteria > Moraxellales > Moraxellaceae > Psychrobacter > Psychrobacter sp. 1Y6. Next base: position 3,715 of record NZ_JBQQEW020000004.1, read on the forward strand.
CAATTCAAGAGCTGCTACTGTCAAAAGATTTGCAGATAGAGCAAATGGACAATCTGCTACAACAGATAGATACCTTAAACGAGCAAGTAGAACAATTGGTTACAACGAACGAGTCACAAGTCACCTCGATAAAGGAATTAAGTACAGCAAACAGAGAGTTGAGTACAGCGAACGACTTATTGAGAAAAGAGCTAGCAAAGCCTCAAACCCTTTCTCTGACGCAATCAGAAGAAGCAGTGCTGCTAGAGAATCAGCAGCTGTTAGCTATAATCGAGAAACAGAAGCTTTTGATAGAACAACAGACGAAACAACTAGTAAGCTTCAAAAATACTCTGGACTCGGAAATAAGTGGGTTGGACAAAGAAAATTCGTCGTTGCTAGATACGCTAGAGAAGCTGAGTTATTAAACCGTCGGTTACTTCATAAGATTACCAAACGTAAAGACAGTAATAATCGTATTAAGTGGGAATCTTACGAGAGTGTAGATGATCCAATGCATTCACAGAAATTTGATAAGCGACAACAAGAAATATTGGAAGCTTTTGCTATTGAGTATAATCTTGATAGGAATTTTCATGAAGATCATGCTGACTTTGATCAATACCATAAGAATCTGGCTAATGATTTGAGTTTCTTTAGAAATAATGCAGATATTTTCGAAATAGTTCGTGATCCCGAGAAAGAAAGAGAAAGACATAATGCTAAAACGCTTTCAGATAACCGTCAGGAAGTTCTTAATGTGGATATATACAATAGCACCAAGGAACAGTCTAATGGCTTACAGAAGGATAGAAATGAGTCTAGGATAGCTAATAGTTCCCCTATACCTAGGTTTTAGACTCTCTGCCGTCTGAGGTATTAATACATAGTTGGTTATAAAGAAACGCTCAAAATTAACACTTAATAATGAATATTTTAGTAAAGCTATGAAGATAATAGATAGCTTAAAATTAGCTTTTTTTGCACTTAGTTAAAGAAACAAAAAAGGCTTTTAATGTTTTTAATGCTTTTATAAGCTTTTAAGCAAGCTGAAACCCTTATATTTCAAGGGTTTCAGCTTGCATATGACTACGTTTACTTACCCATATGACTACGTTTACTTACCCATATGACTACGTTTACTTACCCATATGACTACGTTTACTTACCATTAGTCTACATAATATTATTTGTAGATTAATATACTTGGTTATGATAGTGTAGTTATAAATAAACCACAAGGAAGTTGTATGTCTAAGGGTAACTTGGTTGTCAAAACAAATCAGCTTAATTCAGCCCTACAAAACTTGTCTTTACCTGAAATCCGCATTATTCAATTAGCGATAGTAGATGCAAGAGAGACAAACACTGGACTGAGTACTGATAAACCTTTACGCATTGACGCCTTACGCTATGCTGAAATGTTTGGAACAACTCGACAAAATGGCTATCAGCGAATGAAAGACGCTGAGGAAAATCTATTTAACAGACGTTTTAGTTACGTT